>NZ_JAAVVB010000001.1 GCF_018449775.1 Mucilaginibacter sp. dw_454
TTTGTTAAGGTCCCGAGAAATCGGGGCCTTTTTTGGGCTATGAGATACTAAGCAGCGTAACCCAAAATGCTTCAAATAAAAATTAATTATCGACGTTTTTAGATAATTAATTTTAACTTTAAATAACAAAGTTGTCATGACGATGTTATAGAGAACATACCCCTCTCAAAATATCCTTTCAAAATACTCCCCTCTAAGATTTTGATCATTAGTACCAATTAAACCAATAAACAGCGCTAAACCCTGTTTGCATTATAACCTAAATTAAAATTATAGAGACATGAAAAGATCAATTTTACTCAAGAAGTATCTGGTGGGCATTGCTTTTGCTGCCGTCGCATTTCAAACGGGGTGTAAGCCAGAGTCGGGAAATCACGATTCTGTGAAGGTGATAAGTACCAGTAATCTCACCACTTACGATTATTTAAAAAGTAAGACCGGAGTTTACGATTCACTATTGATGCTGGTTGATAAGTTTCCGGGCATGAAGACAATTTTGACTGATAGCACCGTTACTTTGTTTGCTCCGTCGAATGCAAGCTTCCAGTTGGCTGTTCAAAACCTTAACGCGCTGCGCAATGCCGCCGGACAGGGTCCGATTTATTTAAGCCAGATAGTTAACGGTTCGGCAGGTGTAACAGGTGCAGAGGCAATTGCTAAGGCTAAACGCGACAGCGCTAACCTGGACACTATGGTTTCTAAATACATTATCCGTAAGCTATTTGTGGCTAATGATTTTGCTGTCGGCGACGGGCAAACCGTATACAGCGTGCGGGGCGGCTACCCTATGCACGGCCAGCGTATTTTTGCTAATGCCGAGGGCTATCAAAACGGCGGGGTTGAAGCAATAGAGTTTGCCAGTACAAAACGAAGCCTGTTTGTTTCTTTCTGGTCAAAAACGCAAACCACATCGGTTAACTTCCATACAAAAAATGGTATAGTGCATTTGTTAAACCCCGACCATGTATTTGGCTTTGACGAGTATGTGTCTAGAATGAACTTTATACCGCCGCCACCAAATTTAATTAATCCGGCAACAGACGTGCTGTTTCCATACTGGCCACCTGCTTCTCAATACTACGATGGCCAGGTATCAGCAGGCGAGGTATATAAAAAGCTGTTTGATAATTCTGTGCTGACCAAGTTTATCAGCTATGTTAACGCCAGTCAAAACTGGTACCCTACCTTATACTGGGTTCCCGCTACACCGCAGATCTCGAATAGCTATACCATGACCACCGCAAACGACTCAAAAACCAACCGCGACCGCGACCCGCGCGAGTTTAAAGTTGAGGCTACGCTTGACCCTAACCCCTGGACTACAGCGGCCGGGCCTAACGGTAACATAAAAGTACCAAACCCTAACGCCGTTTGGGTACAACTGGACGTTCGCCAGGATATAGAATGGACAACCAACTACCAACAGCAGGAGTTTGACTTTGTCAATAACACCGCTTACACAGGTTACCGCCTGGTCATACTGCAGGTGGGTACCGGCAGCTCAAGCCAGTCGCTGTTCCAGATTTCGGAATGGTCCATGCGGTACAGAGCACACTAAATACGCCTACTATTAACTGATCTGATATGGGCTCCGGGAAACCGGAGCCCTTTTTGTTGTAAAAAGCAAGGGGCTACCCAACGTTTCTAAAATTGATACGATGATGTAATAAAGATCATCAAATCAATTTAACCATGAAAAATCTATCACTTATTGTACTTGTCGCCTTACTTGGAATTTTGGTAATCCAGGGCTGCGATAAAACACAAATGCAGGACATCACTACCGGCACAAAGTTAAAGGCAGCTAAAACCCAACTTGTTGTTTGGCAAACAGATACCCTGTTTTTTACCGGCGCCGGCGCCACCGACTCGCTCACCTGGACCATTAACCCCAGCGCCAACGCAAACCTGCTTGCAAGAGGCAATACCGCTTTAATTAGTTTTGGTGCCGCCGGCACGTATGTTATTACTGCCCAAAAGGCGGGCGGATTGCCAGCCAGCGTCACCATCACCGTAGCAAGCAGTACTTCTGTTGCTAAATCAGATACCGGCACTACCGTTAATAACATAACTACCAGTACTTCAGACACCCTTAAATTGGTGCCTATTACCAGTGATATCATTATGCCGATAAGCTACTATCGTAACCCGGCCGGCGATAGCGTTATGGTAAATTTTAACCCTTACACCTACATCGCCAACAAATATTGTTCTAGCGGCATTATACAATTCAAATCGGCTATCACCACCGACAACCACTTTAATCTAGACCTGGTTAATATCAGGGAGTCAACAAGCTGCCCCATAGTAACAGAAGGCACTACATCACAGAATAATGTGTTCAAAAACAAACTGCTTGGCTTTGGTACCTATCCGCTTGTCATAACAGTAGGCAGTGTTAACTATACCGGTACTATCGTCATATCAGCATTGAATATTACCATTAACTGGCCATATACTTCGGGCGTAACTTTTCCTACTACCGTGATACCTAAATAATCTTCAAAGCGCGCGTGTTGCCATATTCGCGATGTTGCATTAAAAAAGGCTCCGGGCAACCGGGGCTTTTTTTGTTTTAGGGCGTTTCCGCCTAAAGGCGGTCGGGCTGTACATTCATACGCCTGCAAGGCCTTAGTCACAGGCCGGTATCCATTGCCATCCCTAACGCAACCCGCGTACTGATCCACGCGCGAATGTGGATCACTTGGATCACCTGAAAAATGCAATTGCTTTATAATAAGCAAGTTGCTATTAAACTAGTTTAATAGTTGGATCACTTTGGATCACTTTTTATGACTTTTAAGTATTTTTTTGGATCACCCTGTTTGAACAAGTTACTGACAAACTAGTGTCACCATCTCATTGGTTTATCCTGCTTATCTTGCATAAACCTTTCTAAACAATGAGTCATTACAAAGAACATCCAATTTTCGAACGGCCCATCGAGATCGAACTGATCCGCACTATGTCGCGCCGGCCATTAACCCAAAAAGAAAATAAAGTACTCGACAATTATTACCAAAATGCCGCCGACATCTGCGACGCTTTCATCCTTAAGCCTGCCGCCGAGTGGCTGCACACTGTTGATGATGCCCCCGAAGCCGGCGATATGCTATTCGGCGATTTCTGGTATCGCGGCGAGTTATGCATTATGTTTGCCGATACCAACGTGGGCAAATCTATCCTGGCCGTGCAGATAGGCGATAGCCTGAGTAGCGGCAGGGCCATTGAAGGCCTGGAGCATGCACATAAAGCAGAAAAGGTACTCTATTTTGATTTCGAACTAAGCGCTGCCCAATTTAAAAAGCGTTATCACGAGGGGGCATATGGCGATTATCAATTCAGCCCCAATTTTGCGCGACTTGTTTTTAATCCCGATGCAAGAACCATCCATAAGTTTAAAACCTATGCCGAGTATCTCAACAACGCGCTTGAAAACGTTATTATCTCCAGTGGTGCGCGCATACTTATTATCGATAATATTACCTGCCTGCGCAGCGGTACCGAAGCAGCCGCCGGTGCGGTAGCCCTCATGAGCAAACTGCAAGCCATCAAACATCAATACGGTCTGTCTATACTCGTGCTGGCGCATACACCCAAGCGTAACCCTGCAAAACCCATCAGCAAAAACGACCTGCAAGGCAGCAAAATGCTCATCAACTTTGCCGACAGCGCCTTTGCCATTGGCGAAAGCCAAACCGATAAAGGCCTGCGCTACCTTAAGCAAATGAAGCAGCGCAGTGGCACCCAGGTTCACGGCGCGGACAATGTGCGCCTGTGTCGCATCGTCAAGCCCTTTAACTTCCTCCATTTCGACTTCATCGGCCGCGAACCCGAGGCCCGCCATCTGCTGCACTACACCGAGCAGCATCGCCGGGTAACCGAGGACCGCGTAGCCGAGCTAAACAGCCAGGGGCATAGCATCCGCGCTATTTGTAGCGAAACGGGTTTGTCTTTTGGGAGTGTTTGTAGAATGGTGAAAAGGTTGGAGCGGGAGGGGTAATTCTGTTTGATTCATTCAATATCAGAGCTAAAGGCTTAAACGTTGAGAAGATATTTAGTTAATCATCAAAGTAGAATTCAATATATTTGATGTATGAACAACCTAATTATCACGGAAGCTTCCGAAGAGTTTTTTTTCGATGGATTACCTCTTTTGGCGTTAAGCGCCAAAGATGTTTGTGCTTTTGACCGTCTGTTGTAGAGATTGCTTCGTTCCTCGCAATGACGGGTTGGGGAGTGTGTGGCGGGACAATGAACGAATGATGCGCAGCAACGACCCAATGCCGCGCAGCAAATGACTCAATGACAGCGACAGCAACCTACTTCAACTCATCCAAAACCCTAAATATCTTTTCTCTGATAGCCTTACCCGGGCCATTATAATTGTTTACCATAATGCTGAACACCAGCTCGCGGCCCTGGTGGGTTTGATAGCCGGTATAGCATTGCACGTTGTGGATACTGCCGCTTTTCATGTGTATATCGTTGTAAATGGGCAGGCTCTCAAAAAAATCGGGGAACCAGGCTTCTTTTTTGGCCGATTGCATGATGGTGGCTACCGTTAGGGTGGTGATCCGGTCTTCGGGCGAGAGGCCGCAGCCATCTATCATGTCTATGGAGTTTATGTCAATGCCGCGGGCCTTCCAGAAGTTTTGTATGGCGGTGATGCCGTTCGGTGTGGTTACGGCTGCGCCGCTTTTGGCAGCTATGGCTTTTAGCAGTTCTTCGGCGTAAAGGTTTAAGCTTTTTCGATTGGTCCAGTAGATCATCTGGCTCAGGCTGGGCGATAGGAGCGTGGTTAGTGTGGTGGTGATTGGCGGGGTTTGCAGTCCTTTATTGGCTAGGCTTAAGCTTGACTCAGACGTGCCGGTTACCATGATGCCCAAGCGTCTCAGCGTATCTAATAATCTAAAAGCGATATCATAAGCCGGATCGGGATAAGCGGCAGACACCAATTTCTTGGTTTGATCTACCGCGTAGGTGCCTCGCAGGTACATGATATTGGTTAATCCGGTTGGCAAGTAGGGGTAAGCATTATCGCCGGTACCGGCTGTGGCGTTGACCAACTCGCTTTTAAAAGTTAGGTAAGGTACAGTGGGCGTAGTACCCGCCACCTTAATAGCAGAACCTACCGGACCGGTTTTTAAGTTGATATCGAATTGGTTCTCGTGCCAGCATAACGCCGTGGCCCCGGCGCCGTAATAAGTGCCCAGGTCCTGCCAGATCCAGCCGTCGGGGATGGATTGGGTGCCGTACTGGCTGTCGTCGCCAATAATGCGGCCATTTATTTTTTTGATGCCGGCTTTTTTGAGTGCTGCTACAAAAGCATTCAATACATAGCTCTGCGTAGTGTTTTCCCAGCGCCAGCTGCCTAGGGTAGGGTCGCCATTGCCGCGGATGATGATATCGCCGTTTAAAACGCCATCGCTAATGGTGCCGTTATAGCCGAATGGGGTTTGGTATTTAAAATCTTTACTCAAAACATTAAAAGCGGTGATGGTGGTCACCGTTTTTAGTGTAGAGCCTGGAGCTAGGCCCACGTTAGGGTTGCCGGCAAATACCTGCTCGCCGGTTTTAGCGTCGAGCACGGTTAATGATACCGTGCCGTAGCGGCATTGCTCGTCGGTTTGTAAGCGGTTAAATGCGGTAGTTAATTTTTGTTGTAAAGTATTTTGCGCCCATGTTTGGGTTGCGGTGAGTAATAATAAACTAAACAGGACTCTCAATCTGCTCTTCATCCTTGGTGTTATTCTTTGATATATAATAAATAGGTATGCCTATCAGCACAATAATCAGGCCCGGCCAGGTAAACTGCGGTTTGTAAATAATCAACAGGATACAAAACGCTACACCCATCAGCATATAAATGGCCGGCAACACCGGGTAACCGAAAGCTTTATAGGGGCGCGGCATATCCGGGCGTTGTACACGCAGAATGTAGATGCCAAATATCGTCAACACATAAAATATAACCACTACGAAGGAGATCATGTCCAGCAAGTCGCCATACTTGCCACTAAGGCATAATATACTAGCTACGATACACTGTATCCATAAACCGAAGCTTGGTACTGCATTTTTGTTTAGCGTGCCTGTACGTTTAAAAAACAGGCCGTCTTTAGCCATAGTGTAATATACACGGGCACCCGCCATGATTAGTCCGTTATTACAGCCGAAGGTAGAGATCATAATCATCAAGGCGATAATTACAGTTCCCAATGAGCCAAATATTGCCTGCGAGGCTGCTACCGCTACGCGATCTTTTTCTGCTGTCGCGATATCATGCAACGGCAATACGCCGGTATACACAAAGTTGATGCTGACGTAAATGATGGTAACGATCAGCGTCCCCAAAAACAAGCTCAAGCCAATGTTACGCTGCGGATTTTTCATCTCGCCGGCTATAAAGGTTACGTTGTTCCAGGCGTCGCTGCTAAAAATAGATCCTACCATTGAAGCCGCGATAGCGCCCAAAGTTGCCGCCATGGTGTAAGAAGTGGTACTGCCCAGTTTATGTATATCCCAGGCGTTGGTCCAGTTGGCATGCCATACGTCGCCTTTGATCATAATCAAACCAAAAATGATCAGCCCGAATAAACTGGCCAGTTTGGTGATGGTGAATAAGTTTTGGATGATCTTTCCGCTTTTAACACCACGGGTATTAATATAAGTTAACAGGATAATTAAAGCAATAGAAACACACTGCGCAGCGCTGATCTTAAAGTTATAAGAACCTACCATCGTCGAAAACAAAATATGGTCCTCGCTAACCGCGGGTATCAGATAAGCGGTAAATTTAGAAAATGCCACGCCCACAGCAGCAATAGTACCCGTTTGTATAACCGCGAAGAAGCTCCAGCCGTATAAAAAGGCAATCAATTTATTATAAGCCTCTTTTAAGTAAACATACTGACCACCCGCTTTCGGGAACATGGCGCTCAGCTCGCCATAACTAACGGCGGCGGTAAGCGTCATAAAACCGGTAATGACCCAAACAGCTATTAACCAGCCCGATGAGCCCACGTTGCGGATGATATCGGCACTAACAATAAAGATACCTGAGCCTATCATGGATCCGGCAACTATCATAGTGCCGTCCAGCAGGCCAAGGGACGCTTTTAATTTGGTGGGTTCGGTCTGTTCACTCATCAGAGACATGGGTTTTAAGCTTCTAAGCTATTTAAAAAACTTTATAATTGACAGGCTATTGTAAAGAAATTAATTTGTTTACCTTGCAAAACCAATTATATTGCTCACGCATAATTACTAAGCAACTAAATATAAACTATACTAAACTTATATGGATTTTTTGAATACTTACTTAATTTACCTGATCCCGGTATTTGGGTTGATCGGGATCTTATTTATGATTATCAAATCGGCCTGGGTAACCAAACAGCCAGCCGGCGATGAGTCTATGACCGAGCTTGCCGGCTATATAGCCGACGGCGCTATGGCCTTTTTACGTGCCGAGTGGAAGGTGCTAGGCTACTTCGTGGCGGTTGCCGCTATTTTGCTTGCCTGGTCAGGCACAACGGTCGAAACTTCAAGCCCCGTTATTGCCGGTTCATTTATCATTGGTGCTTTCCTTTCGGCTTTCGCCGGATATTTGGGGATGCGCATTGCAACCAAATCAAACGTACGTACTACGCAAGCTGCTAAAACCAGTTTGGCACAAGCGCTAAAAGTTTCGTTCACGGGTGGTACCGTTATGGGCCTGGGTGTTGCCGGTTTGGCAATTATTGGTTTGGGTTCTTTGTTTATAGTATTCTATACCATTTATGTAAAAAATGTTGTTGGCGCCGATATTAACGGACCCGCAATGGCTAAAGCGTTAGATGTATTGGCCGGTTTCTCTTTAGGTGCCGAGTCGATAGCCTTATTTGCCCGTGTTGGCGGTGGTATCTACACTAAAGCTGCCGACGTAGGCGCAGACCTGGTAGGTAAAGTTGAAGCAGGTATCCCTGAGGATGACGTGCGTAACCCGGCTACCATTGCCGATAACGTAGGTGACAACGTGGGTGACGTAGCAGGTATGGGTGCCGATTTATTCGGATCGTACGTGGCTACCATGCTGGCTACCATGGTGCTGGGCCGCGAGATCGTATCGCACGATAATATGGGCGGCATTGCCCCGGTATTATTGCCGATGGTAATTGCAGGTTTAGGGCTGATCTTCTCAATAGTAGGCGCTGCCCTGGTTAGAATTAAAGACGAAAACTCAAGCGTACAAACCGCTTTGAACATAGGTAACTGGTCATCAATTATATTGACTGCCATAGCCACTTACTTTTTAGTACAATGGATGTTGCCTGCCGGCACCATGAATTTAAAACGCGACCTGGACGCTAACGGCGTACTTAAAGAAGGTTCGTTAGTGTTTACTAAAGACGGTGTGTTCGGTTCAATATTGGTTGGTTTGGTAGTAGGTACTTTAATGTCAATCATCACTGAATACTACACTGCCATGGGTAAACGGCCGGTGATGAGTATTATTAAGCAATCGTCAACAGGCCACGCTACCAACATCATTGGTGGTTTGGCTATCGGTATGGAGTCGACAGTATTGCCAATTCTGGTATTAGCTGCCGGTATTTATGGTTCATTCTTTTTTGCAGGTTTATACGGTGTGGCAATTGCTGCTGCCGGTATGATGGCTACTACGGCTATGCAATTAGCTATCGACGCTTTTGGCCCTATTGCTGACAACGCAGGTGGTATTGCCGAAATGAGCCAATTACCTCCCGAAGTTCGTCATCGTACAGATAACCTGGATGCTGTGGGTAACACCACTGCTGCAACCGGTAAAGGTTTTGCTATTGCATCGGCTGCATTAACTTCATTGGCGTTGTTCGCAGCGTTTGTGGGCGTGGCAGGCATTGAGCATATCGACATTTATAAAGCCAACGTTTTGGCTGGCCTGTTTGTGGGTGGTATGATTCCTTTTATCTTCTCGGCTTTGTGTATCTCGGCTGTGGGCCGTGCTGCTATGGCGATGGTTGAGGAGGTTCGTCGCCAGTTCCGCGAAATTCCGGGCATTATGGAGTACAAAGCAAAACCCGAGTACGAAAAATGCGTGGCCATCTCAACCAAAGCATCTATCCGCGAGATGGTTGCGCCGGGTTTGATCGCGCTGATCACCCCGATAGTTGTTGGCTTTATCTTCGGCCCTGAAGTATTGGGTGGTTTGTTGGCCGGTGTTACCGTATCGGGCGTGTTGATGGGTATTTTCCAGAGCAACGCCGGTGGCGCCTGGGATAATGCTAAGAAATCGTTCGAGAAAGGCGTAGAGATCAATGGCGAAATGCATTACAAAAAATCAGAACCACATAAAGCATCAGTAACTGGCGATACCGTGGGCGATCCGTTTAAAGATACCTCCGGCCCGTCAATGAATATTTTGATCAAGCTGATGTCGATTGTATCCTTAGTTATCGCACCGCACTTAAACCACGCGGTTGATAACAGTCAGCGCCTGCAAAAGCAGATCAAATTACAATCTATGAACACACATGTGATCAAGGTTGATAAAAAAGCATAGTTCTATCTGATGTCGAAGAAAAAGGGACGCCATTTGGCCTCCCTTTTTTTTGTTGGAGTCGTCACTGTGGGTGACGGAAGTCCATCAACCACCACGTCATTGCGAGCGTAGCGTGGCAATCTCTACACGACAGGTGGTCGCTTTGCCGGAAATCGCCACACTCGTACTTCGTTAGCGATGACGAAATTATTAAACCTTCTTATTGCTTTTTCAATTTGTCGCAGCATGGCGTGTTTTTTATTTCCAGAAACATTGCCCATTCGTATTGATGTTGTTAGACAGCGCCGTGACATCAACGCTTTTATATGATCCTTGTAATGTATTAATTACTAATTGCTTACAGCGCGCTATCCAATCTTTCAACACCCTCATTTTTTCAGAAAAATTAATTATGTTTGGGATTAAAGATTAACTGACTTTTTAAACAAACATGAAGCTATTTATTAGAAAACCTTTGGCGCAATTAATGGCCGCTTCGAAAGAAGGGGAAAAGACATTAAAGCGCACACTCGGTGTTGGCTCGCTTATAGCCCTGGGTATCGGTGCCATTATTGGCGCGGGTATTTTTGTGCGTACAGCTGCAGCCGCAGGCGAGCATGCCGGTCCGGCCGTTACCATTTCATTTTTAATTGCAGCAGCTGGCTGCGCACTGGCTGGTTTATGCTATGCCGAGTTTGCCAGTATGATCCCGATTGCCGGATCTGCTTACACTTACTCTTATGCCACCATGGGCGAGTTCATCGCCTGGATCATCGGCTGGGATTTGGTGTTGGAATACGCACTAGGTGCCGCTACCGTAGCCATCGGCTGGTCGCAATATTTTAATACTTTCCTCGAGACTTTTTTTAATGTACATATTCCTTTTGCCCTGTCGCATTCGCCGTTTGAGGTGTCAACCACCACAACAGGCATGTATGCTTCAGAATTAGGAACCCGCGGTTTAATCAACCTGCCGGCAATCTTTATTTTGCTAATGCTGACTTTGTTATTGATCAAAGGTACAGCCGAATCGGCAGCTGTTAACAACGTTATTGTTATCATTAAGGTAGCTATTGTGTTAATGATCATTGGCTTAGGCTGGGGCTTTATTAATCCCGTTTTTCACCACCCATATTTAATCCCTGCCGACGCAGGTATTGTTAAAACCAATACCGGTACCGTAAATTACGCCGATACCTTTAACCATGGTTGGTGGGGTGTATTGCGCGGCGCCAGCGTGGTGTTCTTCGCATTCATCGGTTTTGACGCAGTATCAACAGCTGCACAAGAGGCTAAGAATCCGCAGAAAGACATGCCAAAAGGTATCCTGATCTCTTTGGTGTTCTGTACCATTTTATACATCCTGTTCTCGCACGTATTAACAGGCCTTGTATCTTACAAAGATTTCCTGGTTCAAGGTAAAGAAGCTTCTGTAACCTATGCTATCCATACAGCAATGCACGGTTATGGCTGGTTGGGTAAACTGGTTACCATCGCTATATTAGCCGGTTTCTCTTCTGTTATCCTGGTAATGTTGCTGGGCCAAACCCGCGTGTTCTATACCATGAGTACTGATGGTTTGATCTGGCCTATTTTTTCAAAACTGCACCCTAAATTCCGTACACCCTACAAATCTCAATGGTTCTTCTTTGTGATGGTATCTATATTTGCCGGTTTTATCCCGGATAGCATTGTAGGTGATATGGTGAGTATCGGTACGTTGTTCGCATTCGTTTTGGTGTGTTTGGGGATCTTCATTTTAAGAAGAACAGATCCGGGAATTACCCGTCCGTTCAAGACACCGCTTTACTACATTGTTTGCCCGCTGGGTGCTGCCATCTGCCTGGCTATGATGGCTAGCGAAGGTCTTGAAAACTTCGCACGTTTATTCATCTGGATGGGTATCGGTATCTGTGTTTACTTTGGTTATAGTATCAAGCATTCGCATGTGCGACATGGCAAACCTACTGATACCTTCGATCCGCCAAACCCTAAATTTGTTGAGTAATATTATTTATTGACGGCATTGAAAGGTTCTGGGTTTTCTCAGAACCTTTTTGTTTTAAATGCTTTTAGTTGGGTAAATTAACCGTGTGAAAAAGGATAAGAACCTCTGGATATTAGTTCTGGTATGCATCATTAATTCCGTTGGGTTCGGGATCATTATTCCGCTGCTTTATTCATTCAGTAAGCAATATGGGGCTACACCACAAACCATCGGCTTACTTACCGCTACTTTTTCTATAGCGCAATTTGTTGCTACGCCGATATTTGGTTCGTTGTCTGACAGATTTGGCCGTAAACCTTTACTGGCCATCAGCCTTATCGGCACCTGTATATCCTTTTTAATGTTCGCCGGGGCGCGCAGCCTCCTAATACTTTTCGCTGCGCGGATACTGGACGGTTTAACCGGCGGTAACATCTCCGTAGCACAAGCTATGGTGTCAGATACCTCGACACCCGCCAACCGCGCAAAGCGGTTTGGGATCTTAGGTTCGGCATTTGGGTTTGGGTTTGTGATTGGCCCTGCCATTGGTGGCTTGTTGAACAAGTTTGGCGCACAGGTGCCTTTCTTCTTTGCCGCCGGCATTGCGCTAGTTGGTGCGCTCCTGACCATCTTCCTGCTCAAAGAAACCAATCCGCCTGACAAAAGGAAAGCCAATAAGACAAACCATAAATTCAGCTTTAAATCGCTCATAACGATATTGAAAATGCCGGCCATTGGTACATCCATCTTCATTGGTTTTTTACTGACAACCGCTCAGTTTACCATGCTGATAGGCTTTCAGACTTTTAGTGTCGATACCTTGAAGCTGTCGCCGACTAACATCGGCTTGTTTTATGCGGGCTTCGGTATATCGGGAATCATCATGCAATTGCTGGTGCCCTACATCTCTAAGCTCATAAGTGCAAAGTCTGTTATATTGATGATCTCGACCGTGTTCTGTTTGGCGACCATGATCTTATCCGGCTTTACAGCTACGTTTGTACTGTTTGCCACCTGCGTGTTTATTTACGGCCTATTCAATGGATTGCGTAACCCCATGCTCAACGCTATTATAGCCGACCATAACGATGCATCGCGCCAGGGCGAGGTCATGGGTGTCAACCAGGCTTATATCTCCATAGGGCAGACGTTGGGGCCTATCTCGGCAGGCTTAGTTACCGCAATTTCGGTTCATTCTGTATTTTGGTTAGCATCTTTCTATATTTTAATCGCACTTTTGTTTAGTTTTAGATTACGAGCTAAAGAATAAGCCTATGCATCCTTTCATCCTCAAAGAAATAGTATCGGTTACCATGATCCTTTTTGCGATCATTGATATCCTGGGCGCCATACCGGTGATTATTCAATTGCGTCAGCGCGCCGGCCATATCGAATCGGAAAAGGCGAGTGTGGTGGTGCTGATCCTGATGGTAGTGTTTCTGTTTGTGGGCGATAAGATCCTGGATGTTATCGGGTTAGATGTTGCCTCGTTCGCCATTGCCGGTTCGCTGGTGATCTTCTTTATCGCTATGGAAATGATCCTGGGTATCCACCTGTTTAAAGGCAACGAAGCCGAGTTATCTAACACCGTATCCATAGTGCCGCTGGCATTCCCGCTCATAGCTGGTGCCGGTACTATGACGACGCTGTTGTCGCTAAAATCCCAATATCAAACGCAGGACATCCTGGTAGGCATTGTTATCAATACCCTGTTTGTTTACCTGGTGCTTAAGAATGTACAATGGCTGGAGAAGTTGTTTGGTAAAGTTGGGATTGAGATACTGCGTAAAGCGTTTGGGATTATCCTATTAGCTATTGCTATTAAGTTGTTTAGGAGTAATACGCATTTGTAGAGTCAAGAACTGTACTGTCTTGTCATTGCGAGGAGGAACGACGAAGCAATCGCAAGTAGAAAAGCCGGAACGCGTGCGATTGCCACGCTCCGCTCGCAATGACAGTAATACTCTTGATTCCTGGCTCTTGATTCTTGACTTTTAAACTTGACCCTTCGGGCTTAACCGCGCCACAAACATACTATCCGCTTTACGCCCATAACCCTTTAACACTTCCACACTTTCCAATGTCAAACCACATTCTTTAACCAAATAATTTACTACTTCTTCATTCTCTGCTTTAAAAACAGAGCAGGTAATGTAAATGAGCGGTTTGCCGGGTTTCAGGAATTTGATGACGTTGGCAGCAATAGTTTTTTGCAGGCGCTGAAAAAAGTCGATGGTTGGGGCCTCAAACTGCGAGATCATTTCGGGGGTACGGCCCCAGGTGCCCGAGCCACTGCAGGGCGCGTCGAGGATGATGCCGTCGAAGGCGTAATCATGTAGCTCCTGGTCCACATTTTGGGTAAGATCAAGTTGTTTGCGCTGGTATTTCTTTAATCCCGCGGAGCGGAAACGTTCGTCCAGGTTAGCCAGTATAGATTCGCGGATGTCGGACACTACGAGTTTAATATCCGGTTCCTCTTCATGCAGTAGCAATGATTTACCACCGCTTGCGGCGCAGGCATCCCACCAGGCATCCCATTTCTGGGGCTTGAAGTAATTAGCTGTTTTTTGCGATGAATAGTCCTGCACCTCGAACCAATGTTGGGTAGGGAAGATGGTTTCCAGTCGTGTACCATTGGGCAGCGAAAAACAGCCGTTGCCTTCGTCTTTGAATGTTATTTGTGCTTTAGTTAACTCGGCTTTAACCAAATGGTCATAGCCGTTATGTACATGGATAAACAGATCTGGCTGAACGAAGAATGATTTCAGGAAAGCCTGCTTATCAATATCGGGCGAGATCCGGTCGGTCCACGGGAAAACATCTTCCAGCTTAAAGTCGGGATAGGTTTTTTGGATGAGGTCTATCTTTTCTTCAATGGTAAATGCTACACATGCCGCCCAATCGGGTTTGAAATGCTGTAGAAAGGAGTTAACCTGCGTATTGCACAGAAACTCAGCGACTAGTAAGCGTTCGTCAGTAGGAGTATTAAACAATGCTTTGCCCAGTCTGAAATAATTATACATCAAACGGTTGGCCACCCTGCGGTCGCTCGAGCCCATTTGTTTGTTTTGGCGATAAAAGCCGGGTAAAAATTTGCCTAAAGGTGTTTCGGCCGGGTATTCACCCAAAATGCGCTGAAATGTTTTAAGCTGATTGATGGCTTTCATTCTACCTTTCTTAGTTCGTAATAACGGTAATCCATAACGTTAACATGCGTATTCACATAGCCAACACCGGGTTTTTTCACAAAATGAAACTGGTTGTGCATGCCGGTAAAATCTTCCTTCGTCATGTTTTTAACATCGCCGTTATTTGCCCCAAGTAATTTACCAAAATACAAGCCTTCGTCAAAGCCTTTTATGGCATATTCGCTGGCATCGGCATGAAATGTTTTACGATACTGCATCATGAAGGCAATAGTGGCCGGGGCTTTATAATCTACCTGTTCGGCTGAGGTAATGTGTGTTCGTAACCTTTGCAAAATATCGCTATGCAAAAAGGCGAATTTCTCCCAGCTTGGGTGGCCAAACAGCACAATGGGGTAGTGCCTGGCTAATGAGTCGAGCGAGTGCATGGTAACCGTTATAAAAGCCTGGTTGGTTGATGGGATGACAATTACATTTGGCGTAGTAGCAGATAATTGTGGAATAATCAGATCTAACCGACCTCTTATTACCGTAGTCTGAATCAATTTAGTCCGGCCCTTGCTTATACTATCCAATGTGCTTTTAAAGGGCACTATGTAATCGTTTTCTTCGGAGTAGCCCGATCTTAGCACAAATACTTTCGCTGGATTTAACCGGTTCTGAATGTAGCGGGCGGCTGTGGCGGCATGCTCTGATAACGGTGGTGCAACCGTAACCAAATTTTGATTGCCGATGGCGGACGGCGCGGCCGGCGCCAGTGGAGAAACGATAGGTTTACGCGGACCGGTTAAAGCCTGCCCGAAAGCCTTCATATCGTCCGGAAAAATCGGCCCTACAATTAAATCGCTGCCCCAGATATTAGGATTAAAGGCCAGCGCGCGCGATTGACTATTTAATCCCTGGGTATCAAAAACGCGCAGCTTATAGTTGTAACCTAGCGAAGTAAGCGAGTCGAGCGCCAGTTTAAAGCCCTGGTAAAAATCCAGCGCAATAGTGGCCTGTTTAAAGCTTACATCGGTGTAAGTAGCGCCCGGGTTTAGATGGTCCAGTCCAAAAGGCAATAACAGCGCTATACTGTTCTGCCTTGCCACTACCGGCTTGGGTTTTGGCGGCTCTGGTTTTGCTACAGGCTCAGTTTGAGTTTTAGGGGTTACCACTACCGGCCGCAATTTGGGTGAACAAGCGGCTGCCAGCAAGGCTATCCCTAAAAATATTAACCGCTTATTCCCACTCAATGGTGGCAGGCGGTTTCGAACTGATGTCATATACTACCCGGTTTATCCCTTTTACATTATTGATGATCTCGTTAGAGATTTTGGCTAGCAGGTCATAAGGTAAATGGCACCAATCTGCAGTCATGCCGTCAACCGACTCAACTGCGCGCAGCGCAACTACGTGTTCGTAAGTACGCTCGTCACCCATAACACCTACCGACTGAACCGGTAAAAATATGGTACCTGCCTGCCATACTTTATCATAAACACCTGCACTACGCAAATTGTTGATGTAAATAGCATCGGCCTCTTGTAATATGGCAACTTTCTCCGGCGTAACCTCGCCTAAGATCCTGATAGCCAGGCCAGGACCGGGGAAAGGGTGACGGCCCAGAATATTATCAGAGATATGCAGCGCTTTACCTACGCGGCGTACTTCGTCTTTAAATAAAGTGTTTAATGGCTCTACTACCTTCAGTTTCATAAAGTCTGGCAAACCGCCAACGTTATGGTGAGATTTAATGGTAGCCGACGGCCCTTTAACCGATACTGATTCAATCACATCGGGGTAAATGGTGCCCTGTCCCAGCCATTTAACGTCCTGCACTTCGTGCGCGGCATCGTCAAATACTTCGATAAACACGCGGCCAATAGCTTTACGTTTTGCCTCTGGTTCTGATAAGCCTTTCAGCGCGTCATAAAAACGTTGCTTGGCATCAATGCCGCGAACGTTAAGGCCCATATGTTCGTAAGAATCTAAAACAGATTTATATTCGTCTTTACGCAGTAAGCCGTTATCAACAAAAATGCAATACAGGTTTTTGCCGATGGCATGGTGCAATAACACCGCCGCAACCGATGAATCTACACCGCCTGAAAGGCCTAATACCACCTTATCATCGCCAATTTTTTCTTTTAGCGCTGCGATGGTCGTTTCAACGAACGAGTCGGCGGTCCAGTTTTGTGAGCAGCCGCATATATCAACCAAAAAGTTTTCCAGCAATTGCTTGCCGTCTAAACTATGGGTTACTTCCGGGTGAAATTGTATGCCATAAGTTTGAGTGCCGGTAACCTGGTAAGCAGCAACGCGCACGCTGTCTGTACTGGCTATCACTTCAAAATCGCTGGCCAACGTTGCAATAGTATCGCCATGTGACATCCAAACCTGTGAGTTTAAAGAGACACCTCTAAACAGCGGGTTTCCTTCTTTAATAAAATTCAGGTTAGCGCGGCCATATTCGCGGGTGCTTGATGGCAGTACTTCGCCGCCGTTAAAATGGGCCAGGTATTGTGCGCCGTAGCACACGCCTAACAATGGCAGTTTGCCATGGAAACGCATAAAATCAACATGCAGGGCATCTTCCTGGCGCACCGAATACGGGCTGCCGGAAAGGATCACGCCTTTTACAGTTTCGTCAATTTCAGGGATTTTATTAAACGGATGGATCTCGCAGTAAATGTTGAGTTCTCTAACCCGGCGTGCTATCAATTGGGTAAACTGTGAGCCGAAGTCAAGAATGAGGATTTTTTCTTGCATGGGCAAAGATAGTTTTTTGATTTGAGATGTGAGAAATGAGAATGGCTAAATATGTTATCTTTGTTTAAGTATGGTATCAAAAGAAGATATTCGCTGGGAGCAACGGTTTGCCAATTATCGCAAAGCTTTAAGTCAATTAGAGAAATTTATAGCTAAGGGCGATTTGTCAGAACTAGAAGAACAAGGTCTGATAAAAGCTTTTGAATATACTTATGAATTGGCTTGGAACACGTTGAAAGACTATTTGACGTACCAGGGGATTTTAAATATAACCGGTTCAAGAGATGCCATCCGCGAAGCTTTAAGTTTAAATTTGATTGGCGATGGTGATGAATGGATGAATATGCTGGTAAGCAGAAATCTAACCTCGCATTCTTATAATCAAGAAACAGCCGATGAGATTGCTAACGCGGTTTTAAACACTTATTTTAAATTGTTTAAAACATTTGAATTTAAATTTGAAAGCTTGCGATCAGGAAACCAAACTAAATTGATCTAAATGCAATTCGGATTATCTGAAAATACAGTCTTGAAAATAAACAACGTGCTTGAGCAATATGCCGAAGTGGAGAAAGCTGTGGTATATGGGTCAAGGGCAAAAGGCAATTTTAAAACTTACTCTGATATCGACATTACTTTAAAAGGGAAGCAAATTGATCTTAAAATATTGAGCGGCATTATAGTCAAACTTGATGACCTTTTGCTACCCTATAAATTTGATCTTTCTATTTATAATCACATATCAAATACCGGATTGTTGGACCATATAGATCGAGTGGGTAAAGTATTGTGGGACGTAAATAGGGGCTCAACCAACAATTACACTCCAATAAATTAAAAAAGCCTCACCATTTTCACAGCAAGGCTCATCATATTTTCTAAATATTAAGGTTAAAATCCTAAACCAATATTCAAGCTTCCGGTGGCGTTTTGGAGTCTGTCGCTAGAGCTTGCATTTAGATTGGTTACAGCGGCCTGTCCGCTATACTCAATAAAAAAATGCATTTGGTCGTTAATCGGTATTTTTAAGCCAATGCCCAGCGCAATGCCAGCATCTGTGCTGTTGAACAGGCTTTTTGTATTAGTTAATAAATGTGAGCTTTCTGATGCGCTTAGCAAAAAGCCAATGTAGGGTCCGCAATCTAGGTACCAGTTTCTGTCACGGCCGAAATGCCAGTTAGCCATAACGGGTACGGTAATATAATTAAGTTTAAAGTTAACACCATCCACTTCATTACCTGCATTGTCGGTATAATAGCCGTCGGCCCAGCCTTTTTGTTGATAACTGGCATTTACTTTAAGGCTCCATTGATCATTAAAGTAATGGTCGGCCGATATGCCTGCATTAAAACCGCCAATCTGTTGGGCGTCGCCATTATTAAAATCAACAACGTACGAGCCGCTGTAGCCAACGCCAATTGAAACTTCTGTACCAGAGTCTTGCTGTGCATTTGCATAGCCGCAAAATGATAGCATGGCTATAACAGCCAAAAAGATTTTTTTCATAATTGTGATATTAAGTTTGTACAAAAATAAAGTTTTCTGTTGATGAAATAGCATTAAATACAACTAAGTGGCATATCCGCGTTATCTTTGATATATGCCTGGAAAAACATTCTTGTTCATCATACTGCTGGCATTTGCCGGTGTGGCAATGGCCCAAACCAAGACCGACGCTGTATATGATAAATACCTTATTTTTAATTTTAAACGACTGGATGATAAAGCCGGCGAGGCAATCAAAATAGGCGAGGACATATTACCAAACGCGGATAAACTACCCGAAAAAAGCAGGATCAGCTTTTATAATGGTATGGCTAAGTTGTATGAGGATGACGAGCAATCGGTAGAAGCTATACCGCTTTATGAAAAAGTGGTTGCGGCGCAACCCAATTATTATGTGGCGCACCGCGCCCTGGGTTACTTATATCTAAAACCTGCGGATGATTTGTATGTCAAACTGCAATTAAATCCAGGCGATACGGAGACAGCCTCGCTTTATAAAGCGGCTGCTTTAAAGGCGCTGCCACACCTGGAAAAGGCACAGGCCTGCGACCCAAGCGACGAAACTTTAGCGTTAATTAAAAAGCTTTATACTAATATTCACGACGATGTGGGCCTGCAATCGCTCAATAACAGGTTAGCCGCTATGGCCAAAAAATGCCTGGATATTTTAACGGATTAAAACAAAAAGGGCCATGGAAAACCACGGCCCTTTCATGTATGTTCTAATGCTATTAGAACCTGATACCCAAACCTAAAGCTTGTCTTACCATGTTTGCGCTATTATCTGAATTGGCTAATAAATTTGCGAAGCCAACTTGCCAGCCGTATTCAACAAAAAACTTTGTCCGCTGGTTTTTGTACGATAACGGAAACTGTATGCCCAGGCCCAGATCGGCACCGTAATCGGTACTGGTGTAGCCTGAACCCTTTTGGCTCTGATGATTGTATGAGTTACTTTCACTCAATAAAAAGCCTACGTACGGGCCTGCGTTAAAGTACCAAAGCTTTTCGGTACCCGGATGGTAAGTTACCAAAAGTGGAATAGTTACATAATTGAAAGTAAAATCAGCGTTAGCTACAGTTTTGGCGTTTGCTACGTCGTTATAAATGCCTTCAAATCCTTTTTTGTCGTATATAGCTTTTAGTTTTAAACTAAAGTTGTCAGACACATAATATTCTGCCTGTAACGATGCGTTATAGTCCAGACGTGAGCTGGTACCGCTTGAATAATCTGCGCTTACACTTGCATAAGAGTCGTTTACACCAAAGCCCACGCCAAATGCAGTTTGTCCTTTAGTTTGAGCGGTCGAAGCTGTATAAATACCCGCTACGATAAATAGTGTAGTAAAAAGTTTTTTCATTGTTCTTGTTTAATTGGTTTGGTGTTGTGATCAGCTACAGGCAGTAAAGATGTGCCTGTTTCAAATCATAATTGTTAATAAGGTTAAACGAAGATAAATGAAGTTTTAATTATCGACCTTAAAAATATTTTAATAATGACTTATTCGTCTTGTTTTATGTGTGATGCGATATTGTTTGCCCTATTATTATTGATCTGAATTTTGATAAATTATAAAGCCGGCGCATCATACTGACAATTATCTAGTCATTTCATAGGGATTTTTTTATTTTCGCACATCAATATAGTAGCGTTTAACAAATGGATTATCAATTTAAAGACATAGAGCAAAAGTGGCAGCAGTTTTGGGCACAAAACCAAACCTTCAAAGCTCAGGATAAAAGCAGCAAGCCTAAGTATTACGTACTCGACATGTTTCCTTACCCATCGGGTGCGGGCTTACACGTTGGGCATCCGCTGGGTTATATTGCGTCTGATATTTTTGCCCGCTACAAACGCCTTAAAGGGTTTAATGTATTGCACCCTATGGGGTATGACTCGTTTGGTTTACCGGCCGAGCAATACGCTATACAAACAGGTCAGCACCCGGCTTTAACTACCGAGGCTAACATTGCTACCTACCGCCGCCAGTTGGATCAGATTGGTTTTTCGTTCGACTGGAGCCGCGAGGTGCGCACCAGTTCGCCCGATTATTATAAATGGACCCAATGGATCTTTATGCAGTTGTTTAACAGCTGGTATAATAAAGCTGCGGATAAGGCTGAGTCTATTGACACCCTGGTTAAACATTTCGAGCAACATGGCTCGGCAGGGATCAATGCTGTGAGCGATGAGGAAGTATTAACTTTTTCTGCCGATGAATGGAAAGCTAAAAGCAACATCGTGCAACAAAACGAATTATTAAAATATCGCTTAACCTACCTGCGCGAAAGTACCGTAAACTGGTGCCCTGCCTTAGGTACCGTATTAGCTAACGACGAGGTAAAAGATGGTTTTAGCGAGCGCGGCGGCTACCCGGTTGAGCAAAAGAAAATGATGCAGTGGAGCATGCGCATTACCGCCTATGCCGAGCGGCTGTTGCAAGGTCTGGACAAGATTGACTGGCCGGAACCGCTAAAAGAAATGCAGCGTAACTGGATTGGTAAAAGTACCGGTGCGTCTGTGAAATTCCCGATTGAGAGTCAAGAATCAAAAGTCAAGAGTCAAGATTATATCGAGGTATTTACTACCCGTGTTGATACCATTTTTGGTGTGACATTTTTAGTGATAGCGCCAGAACATGAATTGGTTGCAGAACTGACTACGCCTGCGCAGAAAACTGAGATCGATGCTTATATCGTCCAAACCAAAAAGAAATCAGAACTTGACCGTATGGCCGATGCTAAAACAGTATCGGGCGCTTTTACGGGTAGCTATGTTATTAACCCGCTAAACAACGAGCGCGTACCTATTTACATAGCCGATTATGTGTTGGCAGGCTACGGCACCGGTGCGGTAATGGCTGTTCCAAGCGGCGACCAGCGCGACTTTTTGTTTGCCAAACATTTTAATCTACCGATAGTCCCGATACTGGACACTCAAAATATTGTTGATGAAGCCGACTCGACCAAGGAAGGTAAATACATCAATTCGGCTTTTGTAAACGGCTTAGATTATAAGGAAGCTACCGCTGCTATTGTAGCTAAGTTAGAGGAATTGAAATTGGGCAAAGCCAAAATCAACTTCCGGATGCGTGATGCTATTTTTGGTCGCCAGCGTTATTGGGGAGAGCCGGTTCCTGTTTATTTTAAAGACGGCTTGCCACATTTGATCAGCGAAGATCATTTGCCTTTGTTATTGCCCGAAATTGATAAATATCTGCCGACCGAAAGCGGTGAACCACCATTGGGTAGAGCGGAAGGCTGGGTATACCAAGGAGCCCCCTCTAAATCTCCCCCGGTAGGGGAGACTTCGCTATCGCACGAGGCCGGTAGTTATCGAGAAACTGCTGATCCGGTTTATTACGAGCAATTGAAAGATTTTAGTCGAGATAATCGTAATCAACCAACTCAAACTGAAGATATTTTGTGGCAATTGCTAAGAAAAGAGCAGACGGGTTATAAAATCAGAAGACAACATGCTATCGATCAATATATAGCAGACTTTGTGTCATTAGAAAAAGGTCTGATAATTGAATTAGACGGACATCATCATAAATTAAATAAAGAAGCGGATGATGCCAGAACAGAAACATTAAATCATTTTGGTTTTGAGGTTATAAGATTTACTAATGATGAAGTACTACAAAGTCCGCAAGGCGTATTTGAAACGATAAAAGAAAAGCTTGACGCTTTGCCGGAAAGAGATAAAACTCATTTCACCGGAGATCAAAAAGTCTCCCCTACCGGGGGAGATTTAGAGGGGGCTGGTTATGCTTACGAACTAAGCACCATGCCCGGCTGGGCGGGAAGTAGCTGGTACTGGTACCGCTATATGGATGCTAATAACGACAAAGAATTTGCGTCTAAAGAAGCTATTGAATACTGGAAAGATGTTGATTTGTATATAGGTGGCAGCGAGCACGCTACCGGGCACTTATTGTACAGTCGTTTCTGGAACAAATTCATGAAAGATTTGAATTTGGTAGTTGAGGAAGAGCCGTTTAAAAAACTGATTAACCAGGGGATGATCCAGGGAAGATCAAATTTTGTTTACAAAATAGGGTATGCAATTTCTTATCCTCCGGTATATGGCAATGATGTCGAAGATGAGATCATAAGCGAAAAGAGATATAATGAGTTGGATAAGATCGGTCCGCAAATTTTAATATCTAAAAAGTGGTACAACGAGTATTTAAATAACGAAGGCTATAAAGAATTTTTATATAATTTTTTAAAAGAAGAATTATCAAAGAATATTCAACTAAAATCTTCGAATTCCTCAATGTACGATGGCGCTTTTATTGATGAGAATATTTTAAAGGTTCTTCCGACGCATGTTGATGTAAATATTGTTGAGAATGACATCTTAGACATAAAAAAACTTAGAAGTTCAAGAAAGGACTATCAGAACGCCATTCTTATCTTAGAAGATGGCTCTATCTCCTCCCCAACCGGGGGAGGCCGGGAGGGGGCTTACATCTGCGGTGTCGAAGTTGAAAAGATGTCGAAATCTAAGTTCAACGTGGTTAACCCGGATGACCTGATTGCGCGTTATGGTGCCGATACTTTGCGGATGTATGAAATGTTTCTGGGTCCGCTAGAGCAGAGCAAGCCCTGGAATACCAATGGCATCGAGGGCGTGTTTAAATTCCTGCGTAAATTTTGGCGCTTGTTCCATAATGATGCCTGGGAGTTTAAAGTGTCGGATGCTGAACCAACCAAAGCCGAGTTAAAATCATTACACAAGATCATCCGTAAGGTTGAAGAAGATGTGGAGCGTTTTTCGTTTAATACCTCGGTATCCAGCTTCATGATCGCCATTAATGAGTTAACTGATTTGAAGTGCAATAACCGTCAGATCTTACAAGATCTGGTAATTGTATTATCATCGTACGCGCCGCATATCTGCGAGGAACTTTGGACCTTATTAGGTAACGAGGCAGGTACGCTTTCTTACGCACCTTATCCTAAATTTAACCCTGCCTTTTTGGTCGAGGATGAATTTGCTTACCCAATCTCTATCAATGGTAAAACAAAAATGAACCTGAACATATCATTAAGCCTGGAGCCAAAGGACATTGAAGCTTATGTTTTGGCTAACGCCGATGTGCAGCGATACCTGGATGGCAAGCAACCCAAGAAAGTAATCGTTGTAAAAGGGCGAATTGTTAATATGGTTGTGTAACAGCTACTTATTGTCAATATCGCGTAACAATGCGTAACAAACTACTATACATTTAACAAAAACGGCGTTTCGTTGTAACATTTAGGGTATTTTCGCGCCTAATTACAAAAAATGTTAAAATGAAACGCATACTTCTACTTATTTCAATAATTTTCTCAGTTGTTACGGCCAAGGCACAATTTGGTGTCGGCGGTGGCGGCTCGAGTATAGTGGGCAAGATATCGGGGACGGTTGTTGACTCCGTTACCAAAAAGCCATTAGATTATGGTACCATCAGCTTATTCAGAGCTACCGGTAAATCGCCTATAACCGGTGTATTAACCGATGATAAAGGAAATTTTAAATTAGATGGCATCCATCCCGGTGTTTACCGCCTTGAAATTACCTTTGTGGGTTATCCAACCAAAGTAGTTAAAGGTGTTGAAACTACGCTTTCAAAACCCGATAAAAACTTAGGCACCTTCGGCATTGCGGCCAGTACAAAAGCGCTGAACGAGGTGAATATTGTCAGCAGCGCGCCTTTAATTGAAAACCGCATAGACAAAATTGTTTACAATGCCGAAAAAGACGTTACCGCCGGTGGCGGCAGCGCAACAGACATTCTGCAAAAAGTGCCATTGGTAAACGTGGATATTAACGGTAACGTGTCTTTACGCGGCGATGCAAACGTGCGTGTATTGATCAACGGTCGCCCGTCTGGTGCTACCTCGGCCAGTTTAGCCGATGTATTGAAAGGTATCCCGGCAGATCAGATCAAGACTGTCGAGGTTATTACCTCACCGTCTGCTAAATATGATGCAGAAGGTTCGGCCGGTATCATCAACATCATCACCAAACAAAAAAATATATCGGGTATTAGCGGCGGTATTAGCGGTGGTATTGGTTCGCGCCAAAACAACGGTAACTTTAATCTTAACTATAATAAAAACAGGTTTAACTTAACGGTTAACATTGGTGGTAACGCCGGCTGGCCGCAAACCTCAAAAACTTCGCTTTATACAAAGATTGACAGGGACACTATTCATACTGTATCGCAAAGCCTGGGTACCAGCAAAGTAACCCGTCACGCTATAGTTGGATCAGTTTCTGCCGGTTACGAGTTTAATGCTTACAATAGCTTGAACACCAGTATCCGTGGTAACCAAATAGCTTTTAATACCGATGCAAATAGCGTAATTACCGGCACAAACCCATACGACCTGCATTCTGTAGCGCATGCTATACCAGCCAGTGGTTTTGACTGGAACATAGACTACGTGCACAAATTTAAAACCGAAGGTGAAGAACTGGATTTTTCAACCCAGTGGAGCCATACCATAGGTAAAAGCGAGTTTACCAATATTTACACGGATGTTTTCAGCAATCAAAAAAATACGATTGATGGTACCAACAACGAATACACTTTGCAAGGCGATTATGTATTGCCGATCAATACGACGTTTAAACTGGAATCTGGCGCTAAATATATCATCCGCAGAATAAATACGGTTAATGATATTTATAGCCCTGTTGGCAATGATTTTAGCTTTAATGATCTGGCATCAAGTACTTATGGTTACAATCAAAATGTAAGTGCGGCTTACACCGTATTGACGATTAACCTGCCTAAAAACTACAGCATTTTGGCCGGCTTACGCGACGAGTACACCACCATTGATGGTAACCCGCATAGTTTGTTGCAAACCAACCTGCCTTTTACACAAAACTATAATACGCTGGTACCAAGTTTAACCTTGCAGAAGAAAATAACCGCTACCCAAACTATCAAAATAGGTTATAGCAAACGTATTACACGCCCAAGCTTACAGTTCCTGAATCCGTTTGTGGATAGTACCAACGTACAGGCGCAAAGAACAGGTAATCCTAAATTGAATCCGGAGATCTCGCAAACTATCGAGTTAGGTTACAATACTTACATCGGTAGTTCTATAGTTAACCTTTCTGCTTATTACAAACATACCAGCGGTTTAATTGAAGGTATTGCTACACCTATCCCGGTAACTGTTGATGGTGAAATACAAGGTGGTACTTTAACTACTTACCAAAACATAGGTAACAATAACTCATTCGGCGGCAGTTTCTTCGGATCGGTTACACCGTTCAAGATCTTAACCATTATGGGTAGTATTAACGCTTATACTTATAAGCCAGATCCGGCAGGCATATTTAACCTGGCACAATCGCAAAATGGCACCTACATACAATATGGCGGTTTCATGAGAGCTACCTTAACGTTACCTAAAGACTTTGTTGCAGAATCGTTTGCCTTTGGTAACTCGGCGCGCCGTACCATCCAGGGTACTAATCCGGCGTTCAGCATTTTCGGTGTAGGCTTTAAAAAACAGTTTGATAACAAGAAATACTCTTTGGGTGTAAACGCTATCCAGCCGTTTAGCAACTACAAAGATTTCAATACAAACATTAATAGCCCGGGCTTAGTGCAAACAAGCAAGTTCCAGTATCCGTTCCGTTCATTTGGCTTAACGTTTAGCTACAACTTTGGTAAGCTAAGCTTTAAAGCACCAGACCCAACGGCTAAAAAGAAAGGCGTTAACAACGACGACTTAAAACAAGACGACAACGGCATGGGCGGCGGTGCTGCCGGTGGCGGTGGCCGATAAGCATTAATATATCTATGAAAAACAAAAAGCGATGAGTTTACCTCATCGCTTTTTTGTTTTATGGGAAATGACGTGACAAAGAATTGTGCAAATAGCCCACAAGCCGCGCAATGACGCGGCGAGAGAAGGGGGGGCACTCGAAGGGTGACACCCCAGCCGCGTAGATATTTATCTATCCTAAAAATTCGTTGATCAACGCCGCAGTGATCTCCGGCATTTTGCTGCCCGGTTTAAGCTCGGCCTCGGCTGCGCCAATAAACCCACCGTGAACGCCCGGTAACACTATCAGTTCGGCATTATCTACTAGATGAGCCATATGCGCTGTATGTGCTAGGGTAACAACATCTTGCGATGAAACCATAAAAAGGGCGGCAGCTTTAATGGCTTTCATATCGTCTTCATTAAAATCGGTAAAGGAAACCATACGGGCTTTGTCTTTCTCAAACATGGTTTGCAGTTTGTTGCTGTCCGGGTTTACCTTTAGGAAAGCCTCATGGAGTAATGCTGGCATGTTGCCTGGCGTTGCATGCGGCATAAAGTCAAAAAAGCCCTCCATAAAGCCATCGCGTTTGTAAGCCCCGGTTATTACAACGATTTTATTAACCAGCTGCGGATGCCTGATGGCAATTTGTAAGGTGGTCGACCCGCCATTGCTAAAACCCAGGATATTGGCTTTATTGATGTTTAAATAGCCCAGCAGTGCCGCTACATCATCTGCATCCTGCTCAAAACTCTCAGGTGCATCGCGGTCGCTGGTGCGGCCGTGGGCCTGTAGTTCTACAGCAATTACCTGATGATTTTTTGCCAGTATAGGCAACAGCCTGCCAAAGGTTGAATCAAGCGTCGACCCACCACCATGAATGAGCACCAGGGGTATATCTCCCTCGCCATGAAGCTCAAAATACATACTGATGCCGTTTACCGGCGCATACCCCGATTTTTTTAGCGCGCTCATATTTATGATTGTTGGTTTTGTAAGTAAACTTCCAATTTGGCTACGTTTTGTTTCAATCCTTCGTCTGCGCCAAAAGTTTTAACAACTTGTATGAATTGTTCGCGACTTTCAAACAGCATGTGCCAGGTAAGCAAAGTTTTGTCACCCTGTTCCTCGAAGGTAATAGTTGCAATAAACTTAGGCGACGAGTCGTGTTCATAAACTATTTTTTTATTGATAATCACTTCCTTAAAAATACTCCTGTTTTTAAAGTCGACACCATCGGGGCTGTGCATAACCAGGTTCCACTCGCCACCCGGTTCTAGGTCCATTTTATTTATGGTATTGGTGAAGCCGTTTGGCCCCCACCAGTTAGCTATATGCTCTGGGTTGGTCCATACTTCCCAGACCAGGTCTACCGGCGCATTAAGGGTTCGGGTTAATAACAGTTCGCGGTCTTTAGTGTTACTTTCCATGTTTTCTTTCCTTTTTAAGTTTATCCAAATAAGTTTCTAAGTTGTCTAATTTGCTTTCAAAATGTTGCTTAAAGCCATCTACCCAAACTGATACCTCACTAAGTTGATCCAGTTGCGCCTCGCAATAACGTTCTCGCCCTTCTTTCCTAATCTTTAGCAACTCGCACTCAATTAATATTTTGATATGTAGTGATATGGCCTGGCGGCTTATATCAAAACTGTCGGCAATGGTATTTACATTTAAGGGTCTATCAGCCACCATATTGATAATTTGCCGGCGGGTAGGGTCGGCAATGGCTTGGAATACGTCTCTTCTCTGAATCATTATGCAAGTATATGCTTGCAAATATATACGCAAGTATTTGCTTGCGCAAATATTTTGAAAAATAAAAAAGCCTCTGTGTTTTTCAGAGGCTTTCTATTTGGGATTAAAGTGACGGGATATTAATCCCTATCTGCCTCAATAACAACGTAGCGTTAAATGTTTTGCATTCGCCATGCTTCATTTTATAATCGAACAGCATTTCGCCGTCTTTAACTTGTATATCGAAATAGAAATTACGTACATAATCAGGGTATTGTTGTTCCAGTTGCGCTATCTGCAAATCGTGCGTGGCTACCATGCCCACGCCGCGTTTGGCAATCAGTTGTTCTATCACCGCTTTTGATCCCAGGTATTTGTCGACCGAATTAGTGCCACGCAGCATCTCGTCAATCAAAAAGAAAACCTTGTATTCCTGGTCAACCGCAGCCAGTAGCATTTGCAGGCGGTCAAGCTCGGCTTTAAAGGTTGATGTGCTTTCATTCAAAGAATCTTTGATACGCATATAGCTCACCATGGTCATGACAGACACCCGCATGTTATCCGCGCAAACCGGCGCGCCGCACAGCGCAAGCACGGTGTTAATGCCAATGGTGCGCAGGAAAGTACTCTTGCCCGCCATGTTAGAGCCGGTAATGATATCGATCTTGAAAGTATCCGTCAGCTCATAATCATTGGTAACCCGGTTAGTGCTATTGATGAGCGGGTGAGCGAGATTTTTACCAACAAGGGTATAAGTCTGGCCATCTTCGATTTCCGGAACGCTCCATTGCGGATAATTAAAATACAATGCACCAATGCTGGCTATAGCTTCAAACTCGGCAATAACTTCGAATGCATCTTCCAAACTTTCGTGATTATTGCGTTTCCATTGTTCTATGGCTATGGTTTGTTTAAGCGCCCACAGAAAGAAAACGTTCAGCACAAAGTTTACAATCATGATGAGGTTATAACTCATCTTATCAATCAATTTAGCCAGCGCTGCAATGTTTTTGGAGGTTTTATTTTGTTTTATTTTTTGGGCGAGATTACTGTTATAGTTCGATTGCCAATCCTCGCTTTCTATCTTGTCGAAAACTACCGCATAGCCGCTCAATATCTTGCTGATCTTATCGGCAATAGCCGACGACTTGCTGATGTACGAGCCTTTAGACGATACAATGATCAGGTTAGCTGCACCCAGCAATATGGCTACCAGCTTGGCTATCGGCGAAAAAAACGAACCTACAATAGCGATAAGCAACAGGTAAGGGGCCAGCCTGATGTATTTGGTTAAAGCAGCCTCGCCCGGAATATTTAAGGGTGCATGCAAAAAACTAAACAGGCCTTTAAGCGGGTTGCCCTCTATCTTGTTGGCGAATAGTAACTGGGTTTGAAATTCCAGTCGCCATTGGTTTTTATTGGCTATTTCCTGTGCTGCCGTTTGACGTTCCAGGATGATAGGCTTTTTTGACGGTCCGCTTAACCAATGTGCCAGTTTAGCAACACCCGGGTTGGTGGCCGCCCGGTTCATCAACTGAAATAACGACATATTGCCAAAGACGTCCAGATCAGATGTATAAAAATGTTTCTCGTTACCGTAGCTTGCACCATTATCATACAGGTTGCTGCGGGTTTGCAGGCTGGCTATTTCGTTATCGTTGATCTGTTTTAGGTTTGTATAATATTTGGTTTGGCGCTCATAGCCGCTTTGGCGTTGTACCAGCCAGGCAAATGCAAAAAGCAGAATTGGGATGGTAATAGCGATAACGTTAAAGCTATCGTTAACAGCGCCAATGTAAATGGCTATCCCCGCGGCCGCAAACACGCCAAGGCGCATCAGGGCGTAAGTGTTTGCAAGGCTTTTAAAATTATCGGCTTGTTGTGCGGCTTGCTGCGAGTTTTGTTGGTAGGTGTCTATAACGGTAGATTGCATGTTCTCAAAAAAGTTAGTCAAAATAAGTACTTATATTTTAAATAACCGTTTATTTGGGGTAAGGTATGAAAATAACTTTCCTGACAGTCGGCAAAACAGAGGATGCCTATTTAAAAGACGGCATTGACAAATATGTAAAGCGTTTAAAGCATTACACTAAACTGGAAATGGTTGACCTGCCCGAACTCAAAAACACCAAAGCGCTAACCGAGCAGCAACAAAAAACTAAAGAAGCCGAACTGATCCTCAAAAAGATTACACCGTTGGATCATGTGATTTTGCTGGATGAAAAAGGTATGGAGCTAACCTCCAAACAGTTTGCTGCTTACCTGGATAAAAAGGCAATAGGCTCAACCTCAAGTTTGGTATTTGTGGTAGGTGGCCCATACGGATTTGATGAATCGGTTTATGAGCGGGCTAACGATAAAATTTCGTTGTCGCGGATGACGTTTTCGCACCAGATGATCAGGCTGTTTTTTACCGAGCAGTTGTATAGGGCCTTTACTATTTTGAAAGGTGAGCCTTATCATCATGAGTAGGGCGGATTAACTTTAGTTTTGTCATTGCGAGGAGGAATGACGAAGCAATCGCACGCGTGTATGCCTTTCTCCTTGTGATTGCCACGCTACGCTCGCAATGACATATCTTTTAACAACCCTCTTTCCCGCTTGCGGAAGAGAGGATGATCCATCCGCCTTTAGGCGGAGCAGATCGGGTGAGTCCCCGCCGCAAGGTTTACTTACTCAAAGTAACCTCCAACCCTTTGCGTAAAGTATTATGAATTTCGGCTATCCTGTCGGTATGCTCAATTAATTCATTGATCACTTCCGCAGAAGCATCGGCCGCCACGTGTGCTTTATATTTGAAGTTTGTACCCGGTTCGCCATCTTTTCCAAACTCGCCGGTAAAGTCGACTTCTACTAACGATACTTTAATGTTTTTCTTTTCCGCTTCGCGATAAATATCATTGCAGAAACAGGTGGCCAGCGCAAGCAGCAGAAATTCTGCGCCGTTAACAGACGAGCCATAACCAGAGGCTTTCGGATCAATATGGAGTTCTTTAGAATTATCATTAGTTTGCACCACAATTTGATGCTGGTTGAACTGGCTGTTAATGCTTGCGGAAACTTTCATTGTAATGGTGGTGGTTGGTTTTTAATGGGTTCAAAAATAATAACAGGAAATCAGGTATTAAAATCATTTATTTCAGGCTGATACATTGCCCCTTATTTCGGTTTCATCATTCTAAAGCCTACCTTTGCGCCATGTCAGGTCATAGCCATTCTCACGCTCATCACGATCACGATCATTCGCATGGTTTTGGTCACCACCATCATGAACAACCCAAGCTCGATCATTTAAATGCCGCTTTTATCTGGGGCATTATCCTGAACTCGGCTTTTGTGATTATAGAAGTAATAGCAGGTTTATTTACCGGCTCGTTATCGCTGCTTACAGACGCTGGTCATAACCTGAGCGATGTAGTGAGCCTTGCGTTGGCTTTGCTGGCTTTTAAGCTCACTAAAGTAGGCTCAAACGCTAATTATACTTACGGTTACAAGCGTTCTACCATATTGGTTTCTTTCTTCAACGCGGTGATCTTAGTGGCATCTATTGGTGTGATTGTTTACGAAGCAGTTATTCGTTTCATGCATCCGCACGCTATTCAGGGCGATACTGTTGCCTGGGTATCATTGATCGGTATCGGTATCAATGCATTTACTGCTTATCTGTTTGTGAAGGACAAAGACAAAGACCTTAACGTTAAAGGTGCTTATATACATATGGCTATGGATGCCGTGGTGTCTTTAGGTGTAGTTATAGCCGGTGTGATCATATATTTTACCAAACTATATTGGATTGACAGCGTGGTGAGTTTAATTATCGGTGTGGTTATTCTGCGCGGCACCTGGAGTTTATTGAAAGATAGTCTGCGTTTAGAAATGGACGGCGTACCTAAAGAAATGAACCTCACTAAGATCAAAGAGGAACTCATGAAAGCAAAGGGGGTAGTGGATATTCACCACATGCACGTTTGGGCGCTCAGCACCACAGAAAACGCACTGACGGCCCACCTGGTTGTTGCACCGGATGATTTACACCTGTTCGACGGTATTAAAGCTGATCTGCGCCACCGCCTGCTACACCTGGATATTAGCCACAGCACTTTCGAACCCGAGTTCTCGACAGAGAAATGCGACGAACCGGATTGCTAGTGGATGTGCAGATAGATTGATGTGCAGATATGCAAATGTGCGGATGTGCAGATGATTTTAAATGATTAGCAAATAGGGAACATAATTCTTAATTAATAAAAAAGGCTCACATTTAAATGTGAGCCTTTTTAGTATCATTTCATCTGTACATCAACTTTATTTCATCTGCACATCCGCGTATCTGCACATTATAAAGCATCTGCACATTTGCACATCCGCATATTTGCACATCAAACCATTATCCTTTTTTAGACGGATTTCTGGTAGCTGCTGCTTTAGCGGCTTGTGCTTTTGGTGCTGCTGGTTTTTTAGCTACAGGTTTCTCCTTTGGTTTTTCGGTAATTTTTACCGGCGCTTCAGCACCTTCTTCGGTTGGTGCGCTTGGCGCTTCTTCGTTAAACAAAGGCAGTTCTTTCAAAATGTTGAACCAGTTAATTACCTTCTTCATATCAGAAGCATAAACTTTTTCTTCATCATGACCTGGCGCTATTTCTCTGAAAAACTTACGCAGCGTAGTGCCGTCTGCCTTAGCATCAGGAACGTTGGCAGCAGTTTTTATGCGCGCTAAAACTTCGGTTAGTTTGATGTCCTCGTCGTCGCCAAAAATGGTGATCTCGTCTAACGCAGCTAATTTTGCGGTCGACAAGTTTACTACCAATTTGGTTTTTTGTGCATCAAGGCTCTCTAAAACAAAACCTGTTTTGTTTTGAACCAATGCTTTCCACAAACCTGGTTTACCTGATACCGATACAATTGCGGTTAAATTCATATAGTTAATGTTGTGAATTTAAGTTATACGTATGACGTACAACCTAAAACGTAAATTAATCTTCTGTTACTTCTATTGATAAAATTTTATCGCCCTGGCGGATATCGTCAACCACGTCAACGTTCTCGATAACTTTACCGAAGCAAGTATGGTTGCGGTCAAGATGAGCGGTGTTAGCACGGCTATGGCAGATAAAAAATTGTGAACCGCCTGTGTTACGGCCGGCATGAGCCATAGACAATACGCCACGATCGTGGTATTGTAACTCGCCGGTTAATTCGCAATCAATGTTATAGCCTGGGCCGCCGCTGCCTGCTTTATATGCGGTAGCCGGGTCCTTAGAGAAAGGGCAGCCACCCTGTACCATAAAGTTTGGGATAACGCGGTGAAAAGAAATTCCGTTGTAAAATCCTTCTTTTGCCAATTTTTTGAAATTAGCAACTGCATTAGGGGCATCCTGATCGTAAAACTCTACGGTCATATCGCCTTTTTCAGTTTTTATAATTGCTTTACTCATTTTCAATTTTTTGATAGTTGGCAAAGGTAACAATTTTTGGTGATTAGAGATTAGAGAATGGAGATTAGTGATAGTATTAGAATCGCCTTTGAAAAAGGAGGTGCCTACGGAGCCACTGATCTATTTTCTATAGCTATAAACAGGAAGTCCCTATGGGACTATATCCACTTTTGTGACTCCGTAGGAGTCGCGTGTTTGTAGTATAAAAGGACGTTAAGAAAGGCTCCGTAGGTGCCTCCTGTTGACAATCTTGAACAATCTCAATATTTATCCCCCAAACAACACCTTCCATATTTATTCGTTAAATTTGAATATGATCCACCGTACTAAATACCTTTTGATTTTTGCCTTTTGCCTTTTAAATTTGATAACCCGCGCGGCGTCTATTTTAATGCCGATGGACGAGGTGCAAAAGAATCATCTTAAAGCTTATGGTATTGCCTTTTGGGTTTTAAAAAACGGGGGCGAGGTTGATTGGCTGCTTAACTATCGCGGTGGCAGTTTCATGACCGTTTACGATAAAAAACTGGAAGATGAGTGCAAGATTCGTGGTGTAAGCTACGAGGTTGTTGCCGATGCCCAGGTAACCGAAATATTGACCCAGGTGAATGATCCATCCGTAAATATGGACCTGGTAAAGCTGCAAAAAGCCCCGCGGATTGCGGTTTATTCGCCCAAGGATAAGTTACCCTGGGACGACGCAGTCACCCTGGTGCTTAAATATGCCGAGATCCCTTTTGATTTGGTGTATGATGAAGAGGTAATTCGCGGCGATTTGCCCAAGTACGATTGGTTGCACATGCACCATGAAGACTTCACCGGGCAGTACAGCAAGTTTTATGCAGGCTTTGCCAATGCACAATGGTATATTGATGATAAGAAATCACAAGAGGACCTGGCCGCTAAACTGGGCTTTAAAAAAGTATCCAAAATGAAGCTGGCTGTAGTGCAGCACATTCGCGATTTTACGGCTGGTGGTGGTTTTCTGTTCGCCATGTGCTCTGGTACCGAAACCTTTGATATCGCATTAGCCGCGGCCAATACCGATATCTGTGAAGCTATGTTTGACGGCGATGGCGCAGACCCAAATGCGCAAAGTAAGCTGGACTATACCCAAACATTTGCCTTCCAGAATTTTAACCTGGATATGAACCCGTTTACACACCGGTTTAGTGATATTGATGTTACCAATACCCGGCTTGTTAATCGTACCGAAGACTTTTTTACGTTGTTTGATTTTTCGGCCAAATGGGATGTCGTGCCCAGCATGCTCACCCAAAATCACGATAAAGTGATCAAGGGGTTTATGGGCTTAACCACAGCGTTTAACAAAAACACCATCAAGCCCGGCGTTACCATTATGGGCGAGACTAAGACTGCTAACGAGGTACGTTATATTCACGGCGAATACGGTAAAGGCCAATGGACGTTTTACGGTGGCCACGACCCCGAAGATTATCAGCATGCAGTAAACGACCCACCGACGGACCTGGACCTGCACCCAAACTCGCCGGGTTACAGGCTGATTTTAAATAACGTGTTGTTTCCGGCTGCTAAGAAGAAGAAACAGAAAACCTAAGCTCAACACGTTATAAAATGCGCGTCATTGCGAGGAACGAAGCAATCTCTGCACTCGCTTATCAATGTGTGGAGTGATCGTGCTGGCTGTCGCCAAATGAGATTTATCTTATTGACTGTCTGTTCTAGAGATTGCTTCGTTCCTCGCAATGACGTGGTGTATATTATAGGAGTTTAAATATTGCATAATGAAGTACCTAAGATATCTTCTAACCTCCGCCATACTGCTTTGGTCCGCCGGACTCAGGGCTGCATCCATATTAATCCCGATGGACGAAGCGCAGAAAGATCATCTTAAATCATACGGTATTGCATTTTGGGTACTCAAGAATGAGCAAGAGGTTGACTGGCTGCTTAATTACCGCGGCGGCAGCTTCCTCACCAAATATGATAGCAAGACCGAGAATGAGTGTAAGATCCGCGGTGTTAGCTACGAAGTAATTGCCGACGATCAAGTTGCCGAGATCACTGCACAGATCAATGATCCATCAGTAAACATGGATATTGTTAAGCTGGAAAAAGCTCCGCGCATGGCGGTCTACTCGCCAAAGGTAGGGGTCAAGCCGGCAGACGATGCGGTTATATTAGTGTTAAAATATGCCGAAATTCCTTTTGATATTGTGTATGACGAAGAAGTGCTTCGCGGCGATTTGAATAAATATGACTGGCTGCATCTGCATCACGAGGATTTTACCGGGCAGTATAGCAAAGAAATTAATCGCGGCCGTAATATCCAAAAATTCTTACAAACCAAAGCTATACAGGAGGCCACAGCCAAAAAGTTTGGGTATAATAAGGTATCTAAAATGAAACTGGCGGTTGCCCAAAGTATTCGCGATTTTTGTGCCGGCGGCGGCTTTTTACTGGCGATGTGCTCTGGCGCCGATAGTTTTGATATCGCGCTTGCCGCGTATAAAACAGATATTGTTGATGCCGTTTATGATGGCGACCCGCCCGACCCGATGGCGCAGTCGAAACTGGATTTTAGCCAGACACTGGCTTTCCAAAACTTTACGGTGGTAACAGATCCTTACGCTTCCGGCAGGGAAATTGGCAAGTTCAGTAATATAGATGTCAGCAACACGCGCCACATCAGGCAGGCGGATGATTTTTTTACATTATTTGATTTCTCTGCCAAATGGGACGTGGTGCCCAGTATGCTCACCCAGGATCATGAACGGGTGATTAAAGGATTTATGGGTTTGGCAACAGCATTTGATAAATCAAAAATCAAATCGACAGTTACTATTATGGGCGAGTTAAAAGGCGCCAATGAGGCCCGCTACATTCATGGCGAGTACGGCAAGGGGCAATGGACCTTTTACGGCGGCCACGACCCGGAGAACTATCGCTACGGCACCAGCGAGCCACCTACAGATTTGAGCCTGCATCCTAATTCGCCGGGCTATCGTTTGATATTGAATAACGTGTTGTTTCCCGCTGCAAAGCGAAAGAAGTTGAAGACCTAGGATTTCAATTAAACACGCGTCATTGCGAGGTACGAAGCAATCTCTACACGCCAGGTAAGCAGTATTATCCGCCTATCGCGCAGAGATTGCTTCGTTCCTCGCAATGACGTGTCGGAAATGAGCCTAATTAAAGAAGAACCAACTCACACCAAATTTTAGCGCTGCATCCTGTTGCGGATACCTGTTCACGGTGTAATAGCCTTTGCTAAACAAGCCCTGGTTGGCATAATCATAAGCTACAAACAGGTTAGTTTGTTTGATGGTACCTTTAATGTAAACTTTGCCCACCGGGTATGATGAGAAAGTAACGTTTGGCCCGTTATAAAACTGCCCCAAACCAACCGCGTACGACGGCGCAACATAAGGCGAATTAAACCTTACGTCTAAACCACCGGTAATGTGCAGGGCATCAAATAAATAGGTATTATAATACAAATTACTATAAGTATAAACTTCGGGTACACGCAGTGTTGCCTGGTAATCTGTCTTTTCGTACACCAGGAAATTGTCAAAGTGCCAATCGCCCCAGTTCAGGTTTTTGCCCAGGCTTACTTTTAATAAGTTAATGGGGCTGCCTAACTGTACCGGGTGCGCGTCTGTGCCACCGGGTTGTGCCTGGTAATACAGGTAATCGGCTATTAAAAAGTACTCGGCTTTCAGGTCAAGTTGCAGCGCGTCGTTAATGTAATTAAATGATACGCTTGATGTTTTTGTATTGGCAAAGCTGTTATGAAAAATATAATGGTTAGAAATCCAATCGGTAGCTTCTAATGGCGGCGAACTGCTTTGCACATAGCCGTCAAAAATTATCCGGCCGGCCCTTTTGCCACCGGCCAGCAACAATTTAGCATCGTACAAAAAGTCGCCAAAATTGTGGCCCACGGCAATTTGCTGCACGTTTCCTTCCAGATTGATCCTGTCGCTAAAGCGGTAGCTTAGTTTACCATGCAAAGTGATATTTTGAAATACCTGATCCTGCTTTTTATCGGGCTTGCGCGATTTAATGCCAAACTGATCAATAGTAGTGTCACTCACAAACTGCGTGTAGCTGTACAAGTCGTGGGTAAGGCCCAAATCAAGCTTTAGCTCGTTTTTAACAACCGTCGATTTCTTACCCCTCAGGTAAAAACTATAACCAAAATCGTTCTGCATATGATGCACCGTGAGCGAGTCGCGCGATCGGTTGGAGCTGAAGTAATAATCGGGGAACACGCGGTAAGTATCCTCGTCATTCTGCAGGAACTCGTACTTACTTACCTCGTAATGAAAGGTATAATTTACCTTTTGGGTAGGTAATATATTGGCCGAGTTTGTTTGTATGGTAGTATCAATACGGCCTATATAATAAGTTTGCTTGATATATAGGCCGGCTGTTTTCCAGCTTTCGTAGTTATTAGGCAGGCGCACCGCCTCGGTAGTTTTATCAAATGATCCTTGCTTAGCTGTGTAAATCGAATCAAACAAAATAGACCCCGTTTCCGGCGATTTTAGATTGTTGATGATAATGTTGGCCAGCATATTGTAACGCTTGTTTTTAGATTCGTACCAACTAAACAAATCGCCACTTAAACCACTAACGTTTTGGCCAAGCACCCGGTTATTGCTGTAAAACCCGCGCGAACCGAGAAAATTAAAGTTAAAACCCATGTTCCAGTTGGGCTTAATGTTTTGGGTATGCACCAGTTTGAAATCTTGCTCAGGCGAACCGGCAGTAACCATTTTCAATACGGTAAACGGCACGCGGGCCTGGTAGTATTGTATATCCTCGGGCTTAATCATATACTGATCAAGCGCGTGCAGGCCCACGTCAAAGCCTATGGTTTTGGTAGGCTCAAATAATAAACTCCTGGTGGCCAAACCTTCTGTACCGCCTAAACTTATTTTAGGCGAACGCGGCTGGTAAAGTTTGCTGTAGTTTTCAAAGTTAGTAAGCGTAGTATCTATCGGGAAAAGCTGCGTACTGTCGCGCAGGGCAAACTCGTTGGTAACCTTAATAAATTTGCTGGTAAATATCACCGAGTCGCGGGCATTTTCCTGGCGCTTACGCAGGGTGTCAATCTCCTGGTCGGCAGTTAACTCTTTTCGTGTACGGGCCGTATCGTTCCGATTTGGATAACCGTTAGGATTATTGGGGTTATACGGATTGTTAGGATTATACGGATTATTAGGGTTACGCTGCGGATATTGCTGCGCAACAGCCAGTTGAGCCGTTATACAGATCAATAAAAGAAGGATGTATTTTAACTTATTACCCATTTAAACCGGCAATCAATTCTTTAAGTATTAAGGTCAGTTTAGGCTCGGCAGATGCTGCTACAGCTATGATCTCGTCGATAGATACCGGTTTCAATGTTTCCGGGAAACCTTCATCAGTTAACACCGAAATGGCAAATACGGGCAAGCTCATGTGGTTAGCCACAATAACTTCAGGCACAGTGCTCATGCCCACCGCATCGCCACCAATAATACGCAGGTAACGGTACTCGGCGCGGGTTTCAAGGTTAGGGCCGGTAACGGCTACATACACACCTTTATGACAGGTAATATTATTTTTTTTGGCGATGTCAAGCGCCTTGGTAATCAGTGTTTGCTTGTACGGCTCGCTCATGTCCGGAAAACGCGGACCCATTTCGTCGTCATTACGGCCTATCAATGGGTTGTTAGGCTGCAGGCTGATGTGATCTTCAATCACCATCAAATCCCCTTTCCTGAAGTCGGGATTTAAAGCGCCGCTGGCGTTTGACACAAATAAGGTTTTAATACCCAGCATTTTCATTACCCTCACCGGGAACGTGATCTGTTGCATGCTATAACCTTCGTAATAATGCAAACGCCCCTGCATGGCAACCACCTTTACGCCACCCAGCGTACCAAATATCAATTTACCCGAATGGAACTCTAAAGTAGAGATCGGGAAATCGGGGATGTTACTGTACATTAACTGCTTTTCAACCTCAATTTCGCTAACCAGTCCACCCAAACCGGTGCCCAGGATAATGCCCACCTCGGGCACAAAATCGCCAATTCGGCTTTTAATATATTGGGTTGTGCTATCTATATTTCCTGACATATTCTGTTACAAGTTGATCAAAAGCTCCCTGCTGATCATTTAAAAAATTAACGCTTATCGGCAGCACCAAAATGGGCAGTCGGTTAACAAGCGATGATAGTTGTTGTTCACCTAAACGCTGCGCATCTTTTTCTGTTGTTATGATCAGTTTTTTTTGTGCAGTGCAGGCGGCAAAATCATCGGCAAGTTTACTGATATTTTTTAAGCTAAAGCGATGGTGATCCGGATAATTATGCTGTATAACGCGTAAAGTTTGCTTTTTGATATAGTTAACCAGCGGATTAAAGTTGGCAATACCCGTCAGCAGGAAAACGGTGGTGTTCTGATCGATCGTCTCAGCCACATTATTACCCTTCAAATCCTGTAGCCCCATGTAATTTATCGAGCTAAAAAATACCTGCTGATAGGGTAGTGGCGCCATAGCAGTAATAATTCGTCCCTGCTCAACAACCGGCAGATCAACCAGGCATTTACTGATAACGATCACATCGGCACGCCAGCGGCCGCTAAATGGCTCTCGATAATCGCCGGCAGGCAAAACCATATGTGGATTATTCAATCCGTTATAATCAAACAACAAAATACTGAGGCCCGGCTTTACCGCGCGATGCTGGTAGGCATCGTCCAGAATGATCAAGTCATGATTTTGCTGTAATTGCTCAATACCATCCACACGTCTTTCGCAAACGGCAACAGTTACATCCGGATATTTATACTTGAATTGCGCCGGTTCATCGCCGATTTGACCGGCGGTTGGATTTGCACCGGCTAATAAAAAACCTTTGGTACTACGGCCATAACCGCGGCTTAGCGTAGCTATGTTATTATCTTTTTTTAGCAGGCGAATCAAATATTCGGTCATCGGGCTTTTGCCCGCACCGCCTATGGTTAAATTACCCACCGCAATCACCGGCAGGTTAAATTTGCGACTGTCGAACAGCCCTGCGTCATAGCACCAATTGCGTATTAGCACAATTAATCCGTAGATCAATGAGAAAGGAAATAAAAGCAGGCGCAGCATTTTCATACAGGCCGTAAAGATAGGAAATATAATACTCCACTGATGTCGTTGCGAGCGTAGCGTGGCAATCGCAAGTAGGGCGGTTTGAACGCGTGCGATTGCTTCGTCGTTCCTTCTCGCAATGACAAAAGGATTTTTTTAAAACTCCAACAACTTCCCTTGCTCCGGGTAAATAATATTCAGCCCTAAATTGTTAGCTGCTTTTAACTGCTGTTTAATCTGCGCAATTTTGCTGTAAGGCGGTTTTAAATGCACAATAACCACATTTAAATGTTTTAAAGGAATAGTACCGGTAAGTTGGCTCAGCTCGTCAAATTCGTTCATTAACCATTTTGGGGTGAAGTGACCGAACAAGGTTTTGTCGGGCTGCTCATTGGGGAAAGACGTTTCAATCATAATGGCCTTTAACCGATGCGTCTTGATCAAAGGCGCAATAACTTCCCAAAGCTTTTGCATGTTATGGCTTTTTTCAACCGCGTCAGGGCCTACATCGCCCAAATAAAGTATGTAGCTCTCCTGGCTTTTAACCAAAAAAGCGGTACTGGTTAGGTTAGAGTGGCTTAATGGATAAGCCGTAACCTGCATTTCGGTATTGGCGGCGTTTACTTCGACCCCCGGTGTCATCACCTGGTAGGTGTATTTTTTCAGGGCAGGCGCTTCACCTTCGTTGGCGAAGTTGGCCCAGCTGGTCCAGGTAAAGTAATGGGTTTTGAGCGTATTAATGCAATCCGCGAATGCGTAAATGTTTTTAGCGCTGTCGTCGGGCGCATTAATAATAAGCCCCGACACATGATCCAGATGCGAGTGCGAAATGAAGTAATCTTTAATGTATTTCTTCAGTACCTGGTCGGCAGGAATATTAAATACCTTGTTTTTGATGGCTTGTTCAATACCGTAGTGCAATGTGCCTGCATCCATACAAATAAAATTATTGCTACCCACAGGCGCAATCATATAGGCCGACATATTGCTTTCATCAATACCGCCCAAAACGCCTAACGGTACTACTTTAAACGACTTTAAAGACTGAGCACATGCCGTTGCCGACAAGAACAGGGATAGGACAAAATATTTTAGAGGCATACAAAATTTACTGGGTTTTCATTTTTTTCTCGGCCGATTTCTTAAACTCGTAGTCGCCGCCCAGCAGGTAACCCCATGGTTTCAAGCTCTCTATCCGGTCGAAAATAATTTTCATGATCGCCATCACAGGTATTGATAAAAACATGCCGGATAATCCCCACATCATTTCGCCGAGGACAATGCCCAGGAAAGTGATCAAGGCATTTAATCGTACTTTTGAGCCTACCACTGTTGGCAGTAATACGTTCGAATCGACTGCGTGAATACCCAATACACTACCGGCTACCCACAAAGCATTACTTACCGGGCCGGTAGCAAAAGTTATCAGCACACTTAATAATAACGCAGTAAAAATACCCAGGTAGGGAATGATATTAAACAAGCCGACAATGATGCCCAGCAGAGCTGCATATTTGATGCCGATTAGCAAAAATATGGTGCAGGCTACGGTAGCCACAATCACCATTTCGAGCAACAAGCCCAGGATATATTGCCTTAAAATGCCTTGGATATTTTCAACAATATCGTGTACAACGGGCTCGTTGTCTTTACCAAAGGCCTGTAATACAAAGCTAAACAGTAGCTTGCGGTAAAACAGGATAAAAAACGTAAAGATCATGATAAACACGTAAAACAGCAGGAGCGAAGACACCGCGCCAAACGTAGTACCTACTACCTCGCCACCACGCGCCAGCAACTTATGCTCGGTATTGGCCAGGAATATCTTTTGCTTGCTTACGTCATAGTGAAAAGTGCTTTCCACCCAATCGTATAAGTTATTGATAGATTCGGCTATCTGCTTTTGCAGCATAGGCCAATCGTCCATGAGTTTTGATATTTGCGAACCTACCAGGTAAAGCACCCCGCCAATGAAACTTACCAGCAGAATGATGGATAGGAATGATGAAATGCTACGCGGTAGTTTTAATTTGCGCTCGAAAAAACTGGATACCGGCAACAGCAAAATGGCAAACAAAAAGCCAAACATCAACGGATCAAGCACGTCTTTACCTTGAATCACCAGGAAACCCAGCGCCAGGATGCCAATGAGCACCAGTGATAATCTTTCGTAAAAAGGAGCGAGTTGTTTTTTTGTAATCATGCCGTGGGTATAAATTTAACAGGGTAACATTAGCACCCTTTATATGTTTTGAAGATAAGCATTGTTTTTAGGTTGTACGAATAGGTTTTACGTTAGACGTGTTACGTTGTACGTTTTTAGTTTATTTTATGGGCTGATAACAGCGATAGTTTTTACGTAAAACATCTAACGTAATACATACAACTTAAACGGCGCTTATTTTCTCAAGCAAATGCTGAATGTAATGATCCATAATCTTGCCCGGCTGTTTGCTGAGTGCTTTTGTGGCCCGGTTAGCCAGTATGACATTACATGATACCGCCTGATGGCCCAGGGCAGCAGCCAATCCGTAAATGCCGGCGGTTTCCATTTCGAGATTGGTAATACGCTGCCCGTTAAAACTGAATTGTTGAATCACTTCCATGAGTGCCGGTACAGCCGCTATGGCCCTTACCTGGCGCCCCTGTGGCGAGTAAAACCCGGGTGCGGTAATTGTTATGCCTTGCTGCTGGTCCTTGCCTAAAAGGGCTAATAATTGCTTCCCGGCGGATGCGATATAAGGCAATAGATTAGATTTTGACAAAGCCGATTTAAAAGCATTCAGCAATTCTTGTTCATCATTAGTTAAAGTTTGCTGGTAATAGTGCATCAACGGGTCCATACCAATTGCTGCCGAAGACAATAGCAGGCTATCCACTTCAATATCCGCCTGCACCGCACCCGATGTACCGATGCGGATAATATCTAAACTACGCAATGTCGAATTAACGGCACGTGTGTTAAAATCAATGTTCACCAAAGCGTCCAGCTCGTTGAAAACTATATCAATATTATCTGTGCCGATGCCGGTTGAAAGCACCGTTATCCGTTTTTTACCGATAGCGCCGGTATGGGTAATGAATTCGCGTTTTCCTTTTTTGAATTCAATGTTGTCAAAGTATTTGCTCACTTCGCCAACGCGATCGGGGTCGCCAACGGTAATAACGGTATCGGCAATATCGCCGGAATGCAGATTTAGATGGTAAATGCTGCCATCGGCGTTCAAAATCAGATCAGTTTCAGAAATGTGGTTCATCAGGGTAAAATTGGCAAATATTTTGCATCGGTTATTAACATTTACTTAAAAATTAACATCATGGCTAAGTATTCAGAAAAAGCTGGCGAGAAAGTAGAGAAAACCATGCATGAGATGCATGAAGGCACATTAAAAAGCGGCAGCGGCAAAAAAGTAACCAGTAAAAAACAAGCAATAGCGATAGGGCTGTCAGAGGCTCGGAAGGAAGGAGCTAAGGTGCCTAAGAAGAAGTAGGCACTCCTCTCGGCCTCCCCAAAGGGGAGGAGTTCTTGTTATTTAAAAATCTCCCCCAAGGGGGGGACTTAGAGGGGGCGACTAAACGCGTCAATAATCTTCATCAACAAAACAGCCTCCTCAATCGAACAGGGATTCTCACCCTCGCCCTTAAAATAGTTAACTACCTTTTCAATCATTGGTTGTTGTACATGCTCCAATGGTGCAAAATGTACTGTTTTTTCATCGGCACCAACCCTAACGGTAACATCATGGCCAAATACGGGGAAGCTGATGCTGCCCGTGCTGCCAACAATGAGGCATTGGTCTATTTTTTCGTCTACAGACACATTAAAGTTCCAGGAACCATTAACGACTACCTTGTTTTTAAAGATGATCTGCCCGCTTACATTGTCGTCGCACTCATAATATCCCGATTGATTTAGCGCACGGCCATTATAATATTCAGGCTCTCCAAAAAAGAAAAGCATCAAATCTAACTGGTGTGGTGCCAGGTCATGAAAATAACCGCCGCCGGATAAGGCAGGGTTAATGCGCCAGTTATCTTCGGTTTGAGTAATCAGCTGCGGCCTTAAGCTTTGCCACATTTTTATCTGTACGGTGCGCACTTCGCCAATGGCACCGCTATTCAGTAAATCCTTGACATATAAAAACATGGGTTGGCCGCGGCGATAGTGCGCTACGGATACTTTACCCTTACTTTGTTTAACGGCGTCTGCAATGGTAATAGCTTCGGCAGCATTGAGGGTTATTGGCTTTTCGATATAAACATTTTTGCCAGCCTTTAACGCAGCCAGAGCATAGTCAATATGTGAAGCGGGTGGAGTAGCTACATAAACAGAATTGATCTCGGCGTCATCAATAAGTTCTTGTCCGTTAGCATACCATTTGGGTACGTTATGCCGGCCGGCGTAATCGGCGGCTTTTTCTGCATTGCGGCGCATTACGGCAACCAGTTTGCTATCCGGAACTTTATTAAATGCAGGGCCGCTTTTTTTTTCGGTGACGTTGCCGCAACCAATAATGCCCCAGCTAATTTGGCTCATACGTGTATTTAAAATGTGAAGATATGAATTCAGACAATTTCTGCTACCACAAACGTGCTGCCGCCAACAAAAACCAGATCATTAAGCTTTGCAGCGCTTTGGGCTGCTGCTAATGCTTTTTTTACTGATGAATGAGCATCACCATGCAAATCAAATTCCAGGGCCTTTTGCTGCACTACTTCGGCTTCCAATCCGCGTGGCATATCAGGCTTGCAGAAATAGTAAATGGCGTCTTTGGGCAGCATAGCAAGCACTTTGGACACATCCTTATCATTCACCATTCCTATCACAAAATGCAGTTGCTTATAGTCAACGTTGGCTATGTTTTTCAGTACTTCCTGTATCCCGTCGGGGTTATGGCCCGTGTCGCAAATGGTGAGTGGGTTGGCACTTAACGTTTCCCAGCGACCATGCAAACCGGTTAAGTTTTTAACCTGGTGCAGCGCAGTTTTGATATGATCATCAGTAATATTAAACCCTTGCGATCTTAATTCATTTACAGTTGCCAGTACCGTTTTAATATTTTTTAGCTGATAACTGCCGGTCAAATCCAACTGTATGCTCAACGCAGGCTGATTTGCCGCGGTTATTGCAACCTCCAGCAATTCATTGCTTTTGTTTTTTGCTTCGGCAGTATATAAGTCAGATGCAAAAATTAGCGGCGCGTTTTGTTCTTTGGCTTTGTTGATGAAAACATCGGCCACCTCATGCTGTCTCTCGCCAATTATTACGGGGATATTTGGTTTAATAATCCCTGCTTTCTCGCCGGCTATCAGTTTCAAGGTGTCGCCCAGGATATTCATATGATCCCAACCTATGTTGGTGATTACAGATACCAATGGATTGACGATATTAGTCGAATCCAGTCGGCCACCCAAGCCAGTTTCAATCACCGCAATATCCACCTGTTCCCTGGCAAAGTAATCAAATGCCAGGCCTACCGTCATCTCAAAGAAAGAAGGTTGGATCTGCTCAAAATCCTGCTGATGGTCGGCCACAAAATCAATAACCTCTTGCTTGCTGATCATTTGCCCGTTAATACGCACGCGCTCCCTAAAATCCTTTAAATGTGGCGAGGTATATAGACCGGTTTTATAACCCGCAGTATGCAACACCGCGGCTAGCATGTGCGAGCTAGAACCTTTACCGTTAGTGCCGGCTATATGGATGCTTTTAAATTTATACTGCGGATTATCCAGTCGCGCGCAAAGCTCAATAGTGTTATCCAGATTGGCTTTAAATGCCGAGATGCCCACCCGGGTAAACATGGGCAGCTGCGCGTAAAGGTAATCAAGGGTTTCCTGGTAGGTCATTACGGGGGCAAAGTTAATAAACAGAATCAAGAGCCAAGAATCAAGAGCCAAGAGTCGCTCGTCAAAAACAAATATTTAGCAACAAGAATCAAGATATGAAGATAAAAAAGTCTTACATCTTGATTCTCGACTCTTGATTCTAAATACTGGTATAACTATTGCATTACGCGATACGTATTAGCAATTACTATGAAAAGAAAGGTACTGATAGTTGAGGACGAGCCTGTTATAGGTGAAATGATGAGTATTTTATTGGAGATGGGAGGCTACAAAGTGATTAGTCTGGCAGACACCCAGTCTGCCAAAAGGCGCTTGCTTGAAAAAGAAGTTGGCCTGGTATTGCTTGATTTGGCTTTAAAAGGCGAGAACGGCCAAACCATGTGTACCTATATTAAAAACGACGAGCATTTGAAACATCTGCCGGTGATCCTGGTGTCAGCCAACAGCGATCTGGAGATCATCAGCAAAGACTGCGGCGCCAATGACCATATCGCAAAACCTTTTGATCTGAATTACTTCATGGACAAAATTAAGCTGCATTGTCTGGAATAGATTGAACTTTATTACACCTTCAATTTCAACAACTTATCTGCATTGCCATGCGCTAATTTTGCTATTTGGTCCTCGGGCAAATCAATTGCATTCAAAAATTCAATACCCATTTCGTTGGTGCTAAATGGATAATCGACAGAGAACATGATGTTATCGATGCCAAAGGTATCGAGAGCAATCTTTAGTGGCGGTTGCGTAAAGAAACCACTGGTGGTAATGTGAAGTTGCTGATGGAATGTATCGGTTAATGTGCGCTGATTAGCGCCGCCGTTGCCGGGTTTAAATGCCCGTTCTGAGCGTGCCATCATCATGGGCAGCATTTCGCCCATATGGCCTATAACCAGGTTTAGTTTTGGATACTGATCAAAAACCCCTGCGAATAGTAGGCGTAAAACATGGAGCGCGGTTTCCTGGTGCCAGCCCCAGCCATAACAGGCTAAGGCTTCAGACATACCCGAATAATTGGGAAGCCCGCTGTAATAAATGTCAGCTACGCTTTTTGGTGGTAAACCGGGATGTAAGTAAATGGGCACATCCAGTTTTTCGGCACGTTCAAATATTGGGGCAAATATTGGGTGATCTAAAAACTGGTCCTCCGTTAGCCCGCGGATCATGGCACCACGGAAATTATAATCCTTCACGGTACGTTCTAATTCATCGGCTGCGGTAGCAGGTGCGGTCATCGGTAGTAAAGCAAACGCCGCGAAGCGGTCTTCATACCCTTTAATCTTTTCGGCAATCAAATTATTATACTGTGTGGCGAAAGCCGGCGCATCTTCGGCAGCTACCAGATTGGCGCCTGAGCTATCCACAGAAAGCACCTGTACCGAGATACCATTATCATCCATTGATTTTAAACGCTCGCCGGTTACATCTGCCAGTTTGGGCGTCAGTTTTTTCATGACTTCCGATTGCCCGAAGCTGCCTTTAGCACTATCGGTTATTTTCGCCGTCATTTCAGGAAAGGAAATATGTTCTTCAAGTGTTATTATTCGCATGGTAGTTTGTAGTTATTATAATGCGAAGTAACGTATTCAAAATTTAGACCACAATGCAGGATGAGTGGTATTGATAGGATTATTTGTGGGAGTTAAAACCAGCTTTTAAGTTTACCCGGAATTTTTTCCAGTTCTGGTTTCTCGGGTTGTTCCATTTTACCACATATCAATTCGTCAATTTGGATGGTCAGGTTTCCAACTACAAGGCCATGCCTAATTAAATAGATGATCCAATTGCCGCCACACAACCATAGAAACGCCACCAAACCGATCCACCAAGGCCCCCTATTAAACAATACAAAAGTCTCAGCTATTACTGATAACATTAAAGTATTTATAAATAGTTTGCGCATATTGATCTGATAAATCAAATACCATTTAGCATTTTTGTAAGACAAATCGAAGCTGCCATCGTCAACACCCCCAAATAAAGAACCTCGTCCTTTCGATGTTGATCCCTTATAGGTTACACGATAATCACCAATAATTACATTATCCGCTTTCTTTTCGATAATATTTAGACTTATATATTCTAATATTTGCTGTTGGTTCTTAGAAGTGATAATGGCTTTTAACTGATTATTGAATCTTACAGAAAACGGGAAAATCATCGCGGGTAAATCTAATTCACCTTAAACACAAACACTACCGTACCAATCTGCGGGTCGGGTGCTGAGTCAAGCGGATTTAGTTTGGAATTTTTAACCGCATCCTCGCATTTTTGGAGTAGGTTCGAGTCGGTTATGGTGGTGCCGCGGGCGCCCGCACGGGCATAAACCACATTGCCGTTTTTATCTACGCGGATATCAACCATAATCTTACCGGTATGGCGGCCGTCATCGCTTATGGCTGGTTTGCTGGTAAAGTTGCGTTGCGCCATCATCAGGCTACCGCCGTTACCAGAGCCGGTACCGTTGTAGTTATTGGTTAGCGTGCTCCCGGTTGGTTTGCCCTGGTTACCTGGTGTGTTGGTGGTGCCGTCACCTTCGCCGGTGCCGGTGTTGGTTTTGCCTTTGTACAAAGCATTCTGATTAACGGTTGGCTTGGCAGGGGCTTTGGTAGGTGTGGTAGCTACCGTAGTGCTTGGCTTTTTGGTGTTGGCTGCAACTTCGGGCGCGTCTTCGGTATTTTGAGTTACCACGTTTTTATCGCTGGCCTCAACCTTTTGCTTTTCTTCGGTTGGTGGGGCGGGGGTAACTTTGTCGGGTTTGCTATGATTTGCTTTTTCAGCTTGCGACGGCTGTTCGGTACTCATGTAATCGCTGCCCATGCCTTCGTCTGTAGTACCGTAGTTTACCAGAATGCCGCCCGTGCCGTCCTGTTCTTTAGGCGGGTTAGTGAAGACAATAAAATAACACAAAGCCATCACACAGGCCAGTATAATGCCTGTACATGCAAAAGCTTTTGGATAATTATTTTCTTCTTGTTGGTAATTCATTCTTATTCATTTGCGCTACGCGCGTCATTCACTTCGCTGTCATTGGTCATTTGCGCTTTGCGCGTCATTGGTCATTAAATCAAATAACTAATGACCATTGACCAATGACTAATCTACCCCTTCGGTTCCGTTGCCAATACTAGTTTTATGTTTAGCTTTTGCGCTATGTCCATTACCTGTACTACGTCCTGGATGGCTACGGTTTTGTCTACGTACAGTACAATGGTTAGCTCGGTGGCTAATGATTTATAGCCCAGTAAAGTAGTATTTAAGTCTGCTACAGGGATTTCTTTCTTGTCGACGTAATACTTCAGGTCCTTGGTGATAGATACCGTAATTGTTTTCTTAGATACCGATTGCCCGCTTGATGATTTTGGCAGCATCAGCTTGATGACGTTGGGGTTGGTTACCGTCGACGCGATCAGGAAAAACAAAAGCAGGAAGAACATGATATCATTCATGGCCGAAGTATGTACCTCGGCAGAAGCTCCCCTTTTTCTCTTTCTTAAATTCATTATTTGCTTGGCTCTTCTAACAGGTCAATAAATTCAATGGCGTCGGTCTCCAGTTTCAGGATGACCTTATCAACCATCATATTTAAAATGTGGTAGCATACATAAGCTACGATACCCACAAACAGACCCGCTGCCGAGGTTACCATCTTTACGTATAAACCGCCTGAGATTACCCCCATGCTAATGTTATCAGTTTTAGATATATCGTAAAAAATCTTAATTACACCCGCAATAGTACCCAGGAAACCAAACATGGGCGCTATACCTGCAACAATACCTAAAATACCTATGTTTTTTTCCAGCTTAGCTACTTCCAGCTTACCAATGTTTTCAATAGCGCCTTCAATATCTTTTATAGGGCGCCCAATGCGCAATAAACCTTTTTGTAACATACGGCCCAAAGGTGAGTTGCTGTTACGACAGATAGCGATGGCCGACTCCAGGTTACCTGTCAGTATACTACTGCGGATTTGCTGCATCAGGTTATTTTCGTCTTTCGATGCTTTGCGGATAGTGAAATATCGCTCAAAAAATATAACTAAACCCAGTATGGCTAAAACACCGATGGGGAGCATTACCCAGCCGCCTTTAAGTATGAGATCCCCAAAACGTAACTCTTGTTGTGGAATGGCCGCTAGCTGTTGTGCGGTGTGGTTAGCGGTGTCTGCTAGTTTGCTAATGGTGTCTGTTACTGCTGCTTGCATTAATTATAGTTTATTTTTGTGGGATGATCTCTATTCCATAGGCTGCGCCACCCGGAACATGACCTGCTTCAATTTCTTTAAAGGCCAGATCTCTCGCTTCCTCTTTGGTAGCGAAATGCCCGATCGAGATATGTATCTGCGGGCCTGTACCATCAGTAACGATACGCGGATCTAGGCCGTATTTTCTCATTTTTCTGATAGCCGTATTTGCCTCCCGGATACTGTTGGCATCAACCGCGTAAACTTCAAAACGGCGGGTACCTACAGCATCTGATGGGTTAGCTATCAAAGCATCATTTCTAAACGGCGCTTCTACAGTCGGTTTAGCCTTTGGTTTAATAACCGTTGGCAGGCCGGTAACCGCAGTTGGTGCTTTTGTAACGACAGTTTCTGCCTTTTTAGTATTGGTAGCCACATTTGCACTTACCGGCGTTTGCGAAATAATGACTGTTTTTTTCTTAGAGACAGCAGGCTCGTCAACCGGAGTAGCCGATATGATCTTACCGCTGGTTTTGGTGGTTGTAGTAACAGTTTGCTCTGCCGGCGCTGTCGAAATTACTTTAGATTTAGCCAGTGTTGGCGCTTGCCCCATAGTATCCGGTTTTGAGGCTGCCGGCGTATCCGCTCTTAATGTATCTTTATCTAACGTGTCTACTACTTTAGCGGCAAGGGCGGGTTTTGTTTTTGCAGTTTCTGTGATTACCTGTTTATGTTTCCAGAAGGTAATTTTGGCAAAAGTATCCGGCTGATAACGATATAACGCAAAAACACCCAGCCCAATCACCATTATACCTATTAAAGCAAACAGAACAATACGCAACGCGCCTGATGACGTTTCTTCTTCCTCTCCGGGATCGAAGAACTCTGGCGAGACCTGGTTTTGAGGTTCGTTCTCATAAATGGCCGCGGGCTGCACGTTAACGGGTGCTTCGGTTACCGGGGGTAACTGCACAAATGAATCCTGAACTTCTTCTATTACAGAAGGTTTTGGTGGTATGTTTTTGCCCGGGAAGTTAAGCTCAACCTTAGGTACCTGTTCTTCAAATCGCCTAACATCATTTGCCTTATTGACTTTTACTGGCTCAAGGCCATAAAAAATGCTATCGTCAATAATTTTAGCTGCGGGCCTAAAGCTTAATTGAGCCAGTTCGGTATAAAACCAACCCAAGTTGCCAAGAGGTACCTCGGTTATTAAAGCCTGCTGTTTTAAGTTGGTAATGTATTTTTCGGCAAAATATCGTGCCGATGCTACAGATATATTCTTTTTCGCGGCGATATATTCAGACAGCGCCTCATCGTCGATCGACTGTGGGTCAAATTGAGCCTGGTGATAGGGCGGATAAAACTTGCGTTCATTTTCGTCGTAATAACCACTTACACGCGCCTGGACAAAGTAACCCAATCCGGGTACACTCACTTCGCCCTGCTGCATTAGCAATTCGCCTAAATAAAAGCCTACATCCATTTCTTAAAAGTAACGGTTAATTAGTGAACTTCAAATATAAGTCTAAAGTCCGTAGTGCAAAATCTTAAATTGCCTAAAAAGCTAATTTTAAACCTTACAACTTACAACTCCACGCTTTAGAAGCTTACACTAGCACCGCCAAATATATTAAATCCGTAGTCGGGATAATATATCCAGGTTTGATTTGTCGAATTTAAAATGTTGTTTACCCTGCCAAAAATCGATATCTGCTTAGTTACTCTATATTCAACGCTGCCGCTCAGGTCAATAAACTGATCAAGTTGGGTAGCAACGGTTGTTGCCGGCAAAGCTGTGCCAAAAGTTTGCTGATAAACAGCCGCATTTGGTTTGTCAAACGCAGTACCTCTTACCAGTAAAGTGCCTGTAATTTTAACTTTGTCATTAATGTTTACGGCTGTGCCTGCTGTCATTTTGAATTTTGGGAGGTTCCATGGCTGCGCTTCCGTCGCTAGTTTATAGTCTTTATACTCAACGCGGCCAAAAATATTTACATCGCCAGATACCTTATAATCTAACTCGCCATTAAAGCCGTTTACGGTAGCTGTACCATTATCATAAATCACTGCAAAGCGGTTCTGGCCGGCAGTAAAATTGAAATTGTCTACCATCAAAGGCATGTCTTTAACGCTGTTGTGGAAAATGTCTGCTTTAAAACCCAGGCCGGGTGCTATAGTTCCTTTTAAACCTGCGCTCAGATCAAGCTTATCCACCGAGTTTTTGATTTGCAGATCGCGCCCTAAATAAGGGTTGTTACCATAAAAATCTCTCAGTGATGATTTATTAACGTCGCCCTTAGCTTCAACAAATAAGCGTACGTATTTAGGAATCACCTGATACTCTAACTTAGCAGCAGGGAAAAGTGAAAAACGTCCGGCGAAGCCGAATTCATCCACAATGTTTATACCGGCATCAATTTTATAGGCATCACCCTGAAATTTGATATAAGGGTTTAAACGTACAATGCTGTTGTTGTAAGAGTACAAAGAATCTTTCTGCGAGCTAAGATCTAACGATGCGCCCAAACCTGTATAAAACTGGTTAATGGTTTGGTTCAGGAAACCAGATAATACCACGTTGTTCTCACGTGCAGTAAATCGATCACCAAAAGTATAGCCTTTTAACTTTAAAGCGTAAGTAAAGTCATTCTCTACATCTTTGTAGTTTTTCGCTAGTTCGCCTTCAGCACTCAACGTATTGAAATATTGATGAGCGATATCTAAAGTCTTCGGCGGATTGTCTTTATCGTAGCCAAAGAAGTAATTGCCTTTGTTCTCAAAATCAATCCGACCGGATAGCGTGTTGGTTTCGCCTATGTTCTTTCCGTAAACGCCAACCTCTTCATGATTGCTCTTTTGATTTTCGTACGAGCTGCTGCTTTGGGCAAAGAGCCTTACATAACCGCCAACTTGCATAGCCTGATCCGGTCCGTTACCAAAGTAACCTTCCAGGAACGTAGTTTTTAAGTTACCTATGCCGCCGCGTACAATGTTATTGTAAGGAATGGTATCAATTACCGAAGGCATTTTCATAGCATCCAGTTGTTTGATCTCTGAGTTTTGCTCCAGGCGTTTGTCCAACGGTGCGTAGCTTAATGGAGCCTTGTATGGTATTTTATCTTCCAGGTCGGGGTTGCGGCGGATCTTAACCGCGTCGGCCAACAAAGGTTTGTAGGCCGATGTAATTACGATCTCCTCTGAAAGACTGCCGCCATTGGCTGCGTTAGCTCCATTTGCGCCACCACCTTTTGCCGTATCAACTGCGGCTGATTTAGCTGCCTGGTCGCCAACTGATTTAGCGTCGGCCGATTTTTTTACCGGCGATTTTGCGGCAGGCTTGGCAGCAGGTTTTTCAGCCTTTTTAGCGGTAGTTTTTGTGGTCGACTTTTTTGTCTTCGTACTTTTTTGCGCGTTAACCGGAACAAAGTATAATACCATGATCAAAGTAAACAGCGTGTAGGTGTATTTTAATTTCATGTGCTTGTTCTCTTTATCCTTTATTAACCGGTTTATTTTGCGTTGTATCTGGTTTGCTGTTTTGCGTCGAATCCGGCTGGGCTATGTTGTTCTCCCTCGGTTTTTTAGGTGGCGAGATTTTATCCAGTGCGGCTTGTGCGGTTGGCAATATCTCGTCGTTACCCTTATAATTATCCAATACAGATTGCAATGTAGCTTTAGCCTGGAAAGCATCTTTTAATGCTATATAATCATCAGCCAATAAAATAAACGTCTTGGCTACCCAATAATCATAATTCGGCATGTCTTTAGCCAATTCAAAACAGGTTTTTTGCGATGCTTTGTATTGACGTTTCTGGTACTGAACATAGGCTACGTTGTATTTAGCCTCGGCAGCAGCGACGGTTTTGGTGTTACTGATGGTATAATCAAATTCGTTCACTGCCGCGGTGGTATCGCCTTTTTGCAAATAAGCTAAACCCGCATACAAACCTGTTCGGAATTTATCTTCCTGTGCTGATTTTTCGTTTTGTCTGATCAGCTTCACATAGTTCAAAGCATCGTCTGCATCATGCATTTGTGCATAGCACAATAGCAGGTTATTAATAGCGAAGGTATAATCGGCTTTGTACTCCGAGTTTATTTCTAACTTTTTCAGGAACACTACTGCATCATTATATTTCTTTTTGCCGATATACAGCTTAGCCATAGCGATTAATGATTGCTCGGTGGAAGTGCTGGTCCAGTCATTCAGGATTACGTTATAATCAACCACCGCTTCGTCATCACGTTTCAAATTAACCAACGCCTGTGCCCTGATAAACCTGGATTGTTTCTCATAGATAGGCTTGTTTTGAAACTTATCGAAGTAAGCGCCTACGGCAGATACTACACCTTGCCAGTCGCCTTTTAAATAAAGGTTATTAGCAGCAGTGTACATAATGCTTTCCTGCTCTGCAGCGGTATAATTACCAATAGGCGTAGTGCCGGCGTAAGCAATGAAAGTAGCCGCATCACCTTTATCGGTATAGATCTTTTCGATCTGTTTTAAAGCTTGTTTAGCTTCATCGGTTGATGCATAGTCTTTAATTACTTGCTTAAACGACTCAACCGCCAAATCATCATTACCGGCATTGTAGTCAATCAAACCAATAGTAACCAAGGCACGCGGGATGTAGCTGCTGTTTGGATACTTCTGGATCATGGTTTGCAGCAAAGTTTTAGCTGTAGGGCCATCGTTTTTAACAAAGTAGGTGTAGGCTATCTCAAAATCAGCATCATCTGCATAATCAGAGTTAGGGTAGGTGGCCAATAGTTCTTTCAATGTGTTGATCTTGGTATCAGGCGCGCCTTGCAAACCCTGGATCATACCCCGTTGAAAGAGCGCGTAATCTTCGCCTTTGATATGTCCGTCAATTATACGGTTGTAGTACTCTAAGGCTTTTTCATAGCTTTTTAATACAAAGAAACTATCGCCTATACGGGTAATAGCGTCATTAACCGTATTTTGATCTTTTTCCTCGCCATCAATAAATTTCTGGAAATAAGTGGCGGCAGTGCGATATTTCTCACCATAAAAAGCAGCATATGCCAGCGCGTAGTTAGCATAGTTGTAAACATTGGTTTCTTTAGCCTCCGGCAGGTCTAAAAAGTCCTGGAAGGTTGATACGGACTCGGTATACTTACGCACCTCATACATCGATTCAGCCATCCAGTAGGTGGTAAGCGCCGTAACTTTAGGGTCCATCTTAACTTTAAGCGAGCGCAGGAAAATACCAATAGCATTTTCAAAAGCACGCTCATTGTAAAACTCTAAACCACGGTAATAAGTAACTTTTTGGTAAGCGATCTTAGCGCTCGGGGTTTTATTAGGTATCGGCTCCAAAATATCAACCGCCTCTTTATAAGCGTGCGAGTTTAATAACTCCTCGCCCAATAAAACTTTCATCTCGGTAATACGGGTCGATGATGGATAGTTTTTTAAATAGGCACGGGTAGCTTCCAGGCCCTGGGTATTGAAGTCAAGCTCGTACGATAGTTTAGCGTACTCATACAAAGCATCCTCTTGCAACTGCTTGTCAAAACTTAACCTTGAGGCAGCAAAGAATGCATTACGCGCGCTTTGCTTATTATTCATCTTCAGGAAAACCTCGCCCAAAGTATAGTTACCACTTTGGCTATAGTTATCGTCCTGTTCAATCAATTTCTCCAATTCAGAAGCCGATTTAGCGTAGTTGCCTACTTTGTAATAAGCGTAACCCATTTGGTAACTATCCTGCGTGTTTTGGGTTTTGCCATGGTCCCGCGCCTCAAAGCGGTCATAATATTTTACGGCATTATCATAATCAACCTTGGCAAAGTATGACGCGGCAATAATGCGCAGCATCTCGGTCTCGTTTTGCTGTTTGGTATTGTTGACGATAGGCACCGCATAGTTTAAAACATCATCATAGCGTTTATCAAGGAAGTAAACTGCGGTAATATAGTAGGGGTAGCTGCTCTCGTATTTCTTTGATTTCTTCAATTTCTCGAAGTTTACCAGTGCTAAGTGATAGTCTTTATTTAAATAGGCGATATACGCAAAGTAGTAAGTTGCATCATCAGTAAATGGCGAGCGGCTGTTTTTCACCTCGCTAAATTGCAGTTGTGCATTGGTGAAATCGCCTATTGAGAAATAGGCGTAGCCCTTCCGGAATTTATATTCGGTGTATTCGCTGCCACTTAACTGGCCGGCGGTGATCTTGTCAAACCAAAGTAAGGCGGTTTTATAGTCGCCTTTTTTGGAGTAAGAGCGGCCTATCTGATAAACCGCCAGTTTAGCCAGCGGATTTTCAGGATGGTCATGTATAAATTTCAGGAACAGGCTTTCTGCATCGTCATTTTGCAACTCTAATGCGCACAGGGCCACATAGTACTGCGAATTCTCTTGTAATAAAGACAGCTCACTTTCAAACTGAGGCTGAACGCTGGTTTTTAACCGCGAGTCCATCACTAAATGATATTGTTGCGATGCTGCTACATACATGCCTTTTTCAAGCAGATCGCCAGCGGCGTGATATGCGCGGTGAACCTGGAAAGATTGGTCTTGCTGAGCTTGTACATTAAGTGCAAAAAATATAGATAGGAGGAATATTCGGTAGCTGATTTTTATCATAGTGCGTAAAAATAGTGGCGCTAAATTAGTCAAACCCAAAAAAGCAATTCACATTAGTAATTAACAAAGTGTGGAAAACACACATTTAACGCAGTCAGAAAAGATGACGTATAAGTGTGGAGAAAAAATTACAGGTTTGAACTGAGCCGTAAGGCGATGTTCATAACTTTTAGAATGAAAGGAAATAAAAAGTCCGGGGCAAAGCCCCGGACTAAAGATCATTATGCAGCTAATTGCCGCTGTATACTACTGAGTAGCACCTCTATATCGAAGGGTTTAGAAATGAAATCATCCGGGTAGCCGTTGGTATGCAAATTATTGCGGTTGACATAGTGGCTTGCCGATAACATAATCACCGGGATATCGCGGGTTGTTTTTTTAGCCTTAACCTCGTGGCAAAGCTCGCGGCCATCCATATTACCCAACATAACATCCAGCAGAATTAGGTTAGGGCGGCATTGGTTGATCTTTTCAAACAGGCCGTGCCCGTCTGCTAAAGTTTCAACCTCGTAACCACTGTCTTCTAGTATCAGCTGTAAAATTTCTAAAATGTCTTTATCGTCATCAACGGCTAGTATCCTTTGCATCGTATTATGTATTATATCCTAAACAAAAATGGTATAGGAATTTGTTAGATATTAACAAACCCTATACCATTTATTATTTAATAAGTTAAATAATACGAAATTCGCTATACGCTTTTCGAAATAAAATTATATTGTTACACAGGCAGTTAAATTAATGCTTGCTTTACAATACGTTATTATGGTTTAATAGCCAAATAGTTGTTTTATGGCTGGTTTTATCAGCTCACCATATTTTTTCAAATCGTCGTCGTTAACGCGTTTATCAGAAGCAACAATGCAATAGCTATATGATTTACCTTTTAGCTGTTGATCATGGAAATCTTTAATAGTCGCAAAATTCATTTTGTCCAGCGCATCGAAAGTTGTTTTGCGTGCATCGTAGTTTAAGCCAAGACGTTTTGCGTCCAGGTAGTTAAACAAAATGTCATCCTGGGTAATACGGTCGGTCTCGATTGATTTGCGCATGTTCTCTTTAGCATCAATCAAACCTTTTTCTGACTCAGGCATGTCTGTCAATAACTCGTTCATGCTTTTTATAGATTCATTCAGCTTATCTGCCTGTGTACCTATGTAGCCCAGGAAATAATTACGATCATCCTTTTTAGCAGGTGTCAAATAATAAGCATAAGTACTATAGGCCAAAGCTTTCGACTCGCGGATTTGCTGGAAAACCACCGTGCTCATGCCTCCACCAAAATAGTTGTTAAACAAATCAACTTCGGGAGCTTCTTGCGCACTGTAAGCACCCTCGTTGCGGATCCAGTAAATTTCGGCCTGTACCATATCATAGTTAGCAAACAGTACCCGGTTCTGGTCTGCATCAATTTTAACAAAATTGTGTTTCTCAGGGTAAGGTATAAAGCTAGCGGGCGTTTTATGCAATTTGCTTAAAACTAATGCTTCCTGCTGTGCCGTCTGCGGGCCATAATATAATTCGATGTGTTTGTAGCTGTTTAATTTATGCAGGATATCAACCAGGTCCTGAGCTTTCAGGTTGTCCAGTTCATCGTCGCTTAATACATTGTTAAATGGATTAGATGGGCCGTATTGGGCATAGCTTACTAATGCCTGCGCAAGCGCACTTTTGTTCAGTTTAGCATTTTCTCTGGCTTTTTTCATGCGGGCCTTTAAGCCTTCCAGTGCTTGGTCGTCAGGCTGGCAATTGGCTAACAGGTCCTCATATAATTTGATGGTAGCAGCTTGATTTTCCTGCAGACCACTAAAGGTAACCGTCGAAATTTCGGTACCTGCCGAGATGCTATATGACGATGCCAGTTTATAAAACGCTTTACTAAAATCTTCTGCCGATTTTGTTTTGGTACCTAAAAACTGGATATACTGTGCAGCTATTGGTAATAATTTGCTGTTCCAGCTACCCATATCATAACGATAGTATAAACGGAATATACTATTGTCTTTATTTTGCACCGCCAGTAATTCGGTATTGCCAGATTTAGCGCGCTGAATGTCTTTTTGGTAATCCAAAAACACAGGTTTTACTGCGCTTTGTGGCATAGCATTTACCTGTTTCAAGAAATCTGATTGTTTACCTGCATTTACCTCAACCGGGGTAATTGGCGGTTTTTCAACTTTCAGGATATTTTTATCCTCGCCCTGGTGTTTGTAAACAATCACGTAGTTGTTTTCGTTCAGGTACTTATTGGCAAACTCAACAATTTGCGCTTTGGTGATTTTTGAAAGCTCATTAACCGTAGCAACATCGTAGCGCCAATCTACATTGGTTACAAAATCGTTCATCAGGTTGCTGGCGCGATTTACATAACTTTCGTCGTCAACAATTTTATCTTTCTTGGTATTGTTTACAATCGAGGTGATCAGATCTTCCGAAAAGTCACCTTTTCTTAACTTGCTGATTTCGCTTAGCATCAAATCACGCACTTCGTCTAATGATTGCCCTTTGATCGGGGTACCACGCAGCAACAAAACACTGTAATCTTTCAACGCATAATCAGCTGCACTGGCACTCAGCATTTTTTGTTTTTTAACCAAATCAAGGTCAAATAAACCCGCCTTGCCATTAGTTAATATAGACCCCATCAAATCCAGCAAACGTGCGTCGCGGGTAGCTGCGCCGGGGAAACGGAACGCAATGGTCAGACCTTCAGGGTTTGGTCCGTAAACTTCACGTTTTACCGGAGCGGTAATCGGTTTTTCAGGATCAAAAGTATAAGGGGGGATAGGCTTAGCCTTCATGTAGCTAAAGTGGGTATCTACCTTTTTAATGATCACATCCGGGTTAAAATCACCAGACAATACAATGGCCATGTTGTTAGGCACATAGTAAGTATAGTAGTAGTTACGGATAGCTCTTAACGAAGGATTCTTCAGGTGCTCAATGGTGCCAATAGTAGTTTGTTTACCATAATTGTTATTAGGGAACAATGCAGCAAACATCGATTCAAACACCTTACGGTTATCATCATCAAGTCCACGGTTTTTTTCTTCATAAACCGCCTCTAGCTCAGTATGGAAGATCCGCAGGATAGGGTTGCGGAAGCGCTCTGCCTGCAAAGTTAAAAATTTATCAATTGATGAGCTTGGGATATCCTCGGTATAAGCAGTACGCTCAAAAGATGTGCTGGCGTTACTGTTCTGTCCGCCCATTGAGGCCATCATCTTATCATATTCATTGGCGATAGAGATCTTTGCGGCTTCGCCGGATGTTTTGTCAATTTCTTTATAGATCTCTTTGCGTTTTTCGGGGTCCTTGGTGCTATTATATTGCTCGTATAATGCGTCGATCTTGTCAAGGAATGGTTTTTCTTTAGCGTAGTCGGTAGTGCCAAACTTGTCAGTACCCTTAAACATCAAATGCTCTAAATAGTGCGCTAAACCGGTGTGATCTGCCGGGTCGGTATTACTGCCGGCCTTAGTCACAATAAAGGCTTGAATACGCGGCTGTTTATTGGTTGGGCTTAAAATAACAGTAAGCCCGTTTTTTAATTTGTAGAAGCGTGAATGTGTAGGGTCGCCAGTTACGTACTTGTAACTAAAGCCGCCGGATGTGGCTTGTTTCCACGCTATAATAGTTTGTGCTTTAAGGTTTGAGGTAATGGCTGCCAATGCAAAAGCAACCAGAAATAATCTTTGTTTCATGTTACGTGTTTGAACAATAAATATATATCAAAAAATCAGTTAAATAAAAGCGCGACTGAACTTAAAAAGATTTGTTTGGCATACGCCAAATAAGCCGTTTGACGTCATTTTTCAAATGTTGTTACAATGTCACGTAAATAAAATATTAAGAAAAAAATAATTCAGAAATAAACCTTTGCGAAACATACTGCTCTAAAAAGCATTATTAAATAATTATAAAAATATACCGAAATGAAAAAAATTCTCTTTTTTGCTATATGCCTGCTGGTTGCGGGCTCAGTAAATGCACAACGCCGATATTATCATTCGCCGCGCGGTGGCAGTTATGCTAATAACTCCAATGACGATGATTTTTATCAACCAAAAATTGGTTTAGAAATTGGCGGTAACATAGCTAACCAGATCAGCTCAAATTACGACAACTACAGTTCTGGTACAGTAGGCGGTATCAACGCAGGTTTAACTTTTGATTTGCCTATTGTTTATCCGTTCTCTTTCGCACCAGAGGTTTTGTATTCGCAAAAAGGTTATCAAGCCCGTACTGCAGACGGTAATTTTACCCAACGCACCAATTTTATTGATATACCCTTATTGGCTAAATTTAAAGTAGGTCCGGCGTTTAATTTCCTTATAGGCCCTCAATTATCTTACTTGTTATCAACCACCAATACCTATGATAATGGTTTTGATGTAACACAGGAAGAAAATTACGAAAATAGAAGCGGACATAAATCTTATTTAGACGGTGTATTAGGCGTAAGCTTTGACCTAAACCGTTGGGTTGATCTGCACGCTCGCTACACCGTAGATTTGGATAAAACAGACTCGTACGGCAATACTTATGTGCCCGACTACCGTAATCAGGTTTGGCAAATTGGCATAGGCTTCAGATTAAACTAATAAATTTATATCAGCATTAAAAAAGCCGCTCGGGATATCCGGAGCGGCTTTTTCTATTTATGGTCAGCTAAGCAGCCGATAAATTGTTTAATTAACTATCGTTACGACGATCTTTGCCGTAGTTATCATAACCACTGCTGCGTTCGCGATCTTTGTTGTAACCGCCACCACCGCCTTTTTCGCGGTCCTTACCATAGCTGCCACCGCCGCCGCCATAACCACCACCGCTGCTTTTGTCGCGATTGTAGCCACCGCCACCGCTGTTGCCGCCGCGATAACCGCCACCGCCACCACTAGCACCACGGTAACCACCACCGCCACCCGGGCGCTCGGTACGTTCTTTTTCTTTGGCCTGGCTTACAGAAATTTCTTTGTCAAGGATGGATTTGCCATCCAGGTTGGTAATTGCGTTTTGCGCTTCGGTGTCGTCGGGCATTTCAACAAAAGCATAACATTTGCTGCGGCCGGTTTCACGATCCATGATAACGTTAGCCGAACTTACATCGCCGTATGGCGCAAATAATTCAGAAACGTCAGCTGACTGATATTGATAAGGCAGCTTGGCGATAAAAATCTTCATTTAAAAAAAAGTTAAAAGTGTGTTTTAGTTTGTAAAGCTAATATAAGAATCCATATAAAAAGGCATAAAGCCTTCTTTATCAATACGTATTTTAAATGTTAACAAAGCCCTATATACTTTGTTTGCATTTTTTTAAAACAAAAAGTGAGAAATATTTAATTAAGAAATCAAGCCATTAACCTTCTCAACCAGTTCAGTAAGGTCAAATGGTTTGTTAATTATCGCATCGCAACCATAACCAAATAACTCATCGTCATGGTTAATATAAGCTGAGAAAATAATTACGGGGATATCTTTATAGTCGGGGTGACATTTGATCTGCTTACACAATTCGCCGCCGTTAACACCGGCCACACGATAGTCAAGTATAACTAAAGCAGGTGCAAATTCCAACATCATGGGCATTACCTCATCGCCAACAGAAATGCTTTTCACGTCGAAATTCTCATAAGAGAGCGTTTCGTGAACGATGTCCAGAATGTCCTGGTTATCATCTAAAATTAAAATCCGTTTTGACATGATGGAGTTAAAGGTTTCGGAAAAAAAATAAATCGTTTAAATAAATAGTGCTTCGGAAAGGTAACGACTGTGCGCTGAAATTTTATTCGAATTGTTGTAATTCAAAGATAGCGGATTATTTTATAATATAATAAGTTAATTAGTAATAAAATCCGTTATTTTTTGGTTACAGGCCAAAATGTGGCTTTACGATGTTTAAATGATGTTTTATTTTAAAAAGCCTCGCCCAGATTAAGAATGATAGCCGAGTAGTCGCGGCTGCGACCATAATCTATACCAATATTGGTGCCCGATTTTTTGTTGAATTTAACCCGCAAGCCCGCGCCGCCAGCCGGATTCCAATACTTAAATTGCCGGCTGTTAATCTGGCTGGCCGAGTTGATATTGGTAAATGCAACAAAGCCCAATAGCCCATCATCGGTTATATCACGGCGATATTCGGTTTCAAAATAAATCAAACTTTCGCCACGATAGCGGTTCTGCGCAATACCGCGACCTGAACGTTGGTAAGGGTCCATACCGATAGAGGGTAAGCTTAGATAAGGGGTGCCAGATGATAAAGATGTCCAGTAAAAACTCCAAAAGGCGAGCATGTTTTTGGGGCCGGAATTTGATAGCGACAAGTATTTGCGAACATCGACATACAATGATTGCCAGTTATTATCGCTACCCAAAAAAGATGGACTATAGCGATAGATTAAGTTACCGTACCAACCTGGTATTGGATTGAGCAGATTGTTGCGTGTATCATACAGCAAATTCAAACTCGGACCTGAGGAAAACGAGTTTTCTTCTGACGAGGTACCAAATTTGTAATTGGTAAATTGGGCCAGCGATTTGGGATTTCCGTTATCGCTTTCAATATCCATATAATAGTCCAGGTTGTAACCTATACCGGCGAAGAAGTAAGGGGTGATGCGTTTAAGTACGCTTTGGTAAAAGCGCAAATAAACATAATCCACCAAAAATTTATCGCTTGAGGGCTGGCCACCACCCAATCCCCAGGTATACTGCGGATATTTTAATAAACGCGTGTCTCCTTGTATATTATAGCTATTAGCGTTTAGCCAGATATTGGAGTGAATGGGTAAACCATACCTGCCTTTAAAATTAAGATAAGGCGCAAAGGTAACTGTCGAAAGATAGGTGTCTGACGGATCGCCCAGGTAATAACCTGCGGTGGTAGAAGTGATGAGCATCCGGTGATCATTGATCCCCGATTCTGATACGGGTAATATGGAGAAATATAATTTCTTTTTTTCCTGCGGGGATATTTTGCGCGGCTGAATATTGACAAATGATCTAACCAGGTCAATCAGATCTTTTTTCTCAACGGTGTCTATCGGGCGATACTTTGCAGAGCTGTTATCATTTTGCGCCATCAACAAAAAGGGCAATAAACATAACGCAACTGTAAGTAAAGCTTTACCCATGCAAAATAAAACGTAGTTTAAGAGGCTTTAATATAGCTAAAAAAAGAAGAGCCCGCAAAAACATTGCGGGCTCAGGGTTTAATCAAGTTATCGTCTTGACGGCGCTCTGTAAACGTAAGCGTTAGGGTAATGCCCATGTCTACGATAATACGCCGAGCGATATGCTGCTCTTCTTCTTTTTTCAACGGCTTTACGGTGCTCATTGCCAATGATGTAACCACCGCCGGCGCCTACAGCGCCACCTATTAAGGCACCGCCAACACCATGGCCAATAATACCGCCTACTACAGCGCCGCCGGCACCGCCAATAATAGCGCCTTTGCCTTGCGAGCTGATTTTATGTTGTGCTTGTGCAAAATTGGCTGATGTCAAAATAAATGAAGCAATGATGCCTGTATATAATATTAACTTTTTCATGATAAAATAATATTTAGTTATAATATCTAAATCAAATAACACGCCAAAAATTAAATGAGATAAACAGAACGCAGTGGCAATTTTGGTTTGTATATTTTAATAGTCATAATTCGATATGATAGCAGAAATTAATAGCTAAAATCTCATCTTTGCCCAAAATTCGAATAAATGACTGCAGCAGCTGCCATGACAAAAAAGCGTTATTTCTTTACGGTACTGATATTAGGGTCGCTCACGGCGTTAGGTCCGTTTTCTATAGATATGTATTTGCCGGGCTTTCCCGCTATTGCCAAATCACTTCATACTACTACCGCGCAGGTTTCGCTATCGTTGTCAAGTTTCTTTATTGGGCTTGCCGCCGGGCAGTTACTGTATGGCCCTTTGCTGGATAGGTTTGGGCGTAAAAAGCCTTTGTACATAGGCTTGGTGGTTTACCTTATCACTTCGGTGGGCTGTTATTTTTGCGGCGATATTAACAGCATGATTGTGCTTCGTTTTATCCAGGCTATTGGCGCATGTGCAGCGGGCGTAGCCTCCATGACCATGGTGCGCGATATTTTTCCGCTTGATCAGAATGCTAAGATCTTTGCCTTGCTGATATTGATCCTGGGTGCATCGCCCATGATAGCGCCTACAGTGGGCGGTTATATAACCGCTTATTGGGGGTGGCATTTAATATTTGTAGTGTTGGGGGCTATGGCACTGTGTATTCTTCTTACGGTAATCTTCTTTTTGCCGGAGAGTTACAAGCCCAACCCAAATCATTCATTAAAGCCTGGTCCAATAATCAATAGCTTTTTAGGGGTGATCAAAAATCCGCAGTTTTATACTTACGCTTTTGCCGGCGCTTTCTCTTTTGCCAGCCTTTTTGTGTATGTATCGGCTTCACCGATTGTATTTATGGAAATATTTAAAGTAAGCGCCAAAACCTACGGCTGGATCTTTGCCGGTCTCTCTGTCGGCTTTATTGGTGCCAGCCAGGTGAATAACCTGCTGTTAAAAAAATATAAAAGCGAGCAAATCATCTGGGTAGCGCTAACGGTTCAGGTTATAACCGCGTTGGTATTTCTGATTGGCAGTTATTACGGTTGGTATGGTATTGCGGGCACTATTGCTATTACTTTCGTGATGTTATGCTGTGTAGGAACACTAAATCCTAATGCATCAGCCTTGTCGCTTGCCCCGTTTGAGCATAACGCCGGTACCGCATCTTCCTTGCTTGGAGCGATGCAACTAGGTCTAGGCGCGATGATGACTTTGGGCATCGGGATTTTTAAAAGTAATTCTTCTGTTCCTATGGCGGGCATTATGATAACTACTTCTGTGATTGGTTTCTTAATCTTGTTCTTTGGCCGTAAACGGATTGTTAACAAGGTTGATGTGAGTGAGGGTGGAGCGGTTGGAATGGCGCATTAGTATAATTTGTCATTGCGAGCGTAGCGCGGCAATCGCAAGCAGAAAAGCTTAACGCGTACGATTGCTTCGTCGTTCCTCCTCGCAATGACAAAAAAATCATACCAACACCTCATCTATTACCCCAAATTCTTTAGCCTCACTGGCTACCATCCAATGGTCGCGGTCGCAAACATCGTGGACGCGCTGGTAGTCCTGGCCGCTATGTTTGGCAATGATATCGTACAGTTCTTTTTTAACTTTGAGTACCTGGTTGGCGGTAATCTCAATGTCTGACGCCTGACCCTGCACACCACCCAGCGGTTGATGCAGCATCACGCGAGAGTGGGCGAGGGCGCTGCGTTTACCTTTGGCACCGCCACAAAGTAATATAGCTCCAAAAGAAAGCGCCATGCCAGTACAAATCGTCGCCACATCGGGGCTAACCAATTGCATAGTATCATATATACCAAACCCGGCATAAACCTCGCCGCCCGGCGAATTAATGTACATATTGATGTCCTTCTTTGCATCTGTCGATTGCAGGAACAGTAACTGTGCTTGTATGATATTAGCAATATTAGCCTCAACAGCTGCACCCATAAAAATAATACGGTCCATCATCAACCTGGAGAATACATCCATTTGCGATACCCGCAGCTCGCGTTCCTCGGTAATATAGGGGGTCATTGCTTGGGGTAGGGCGCTCTTTTCAACCGCCGAAATATATTGGTCAACCCCGGCAGACGGGACATAGCAGTGCCCCACCGCAAATTTGCGGAACTCGTTTTTATCAATTTTCATAAAATTTTGATTTATTGTTTACTAAAAAGCTGCCTTATTTTTTGGCTGAAGCTTCGGTACTGAGGCTGTGTAAAAAGTTGTTGGTGCAGGGTCTCAATCTCGGCTTTTAATTGTTTGCGCGCGTATTGTTTAATTATGCCATAGGTTTTTTGCTGCCAGATTACCTTATCGGCTAGTTCATTGTTCAGCATCAATTTGGCCTCAAATAATAAAGCTTCACCCGGTGTAGCCGTTTTCAAAATAATGGCTTCAATTTGTTGGGTTTCATTCCATGAAGTCGTCATACGCCAAGGCTTTTTCTTTAATGGTTTCTCTTACTTTTTCAAGGCACTTGTATTTTTGCACGGTAGCGCTGCGTACACCCGAGTAGCCAAACTCTTCGGCAATTTCGCCTAGCGGTAACTCGTCGTAATAAAAGCTTTTGAGCAGCTCCATACACTTTTGTCCGGCAGTACTTAAAAAACGCATCAGTTTGTTGTTGGATGGGTTTTCTTCTTGTTCATCAAAAGCTACATCCAGGTCTGTTAATGGCAAGTTTGAACGGGTTTGACGGTATCTTTTCAGCCATAAATTTTTAGCAATGCCTACCAGGTAAGCCGTATCATTATTTAAAACTGACGGCTGCGCAACGGCCTTTTCATAATAAATAACCAATGCATCCTGAAAAACATCTTTAGCCTCATCAAAACTACCGCCCATGCGGGCAATGTATTTTGCTACCGCCGGGAAAGCGCTTTTGTATAAGTGGATAAAAAGCTCCTGCCGCTGCGTCTGTTTGTTGCTGATGCTTTGCATATTGGTGTCTCTTTATATCGATGTGTCGAAAAGGAGGGAAGTATCACCTTTTATTAAAAAAAATTATTCTTTTACCGCCGTAACTTCAGATCCATCCTTGCCTTTGGTAGAGAAAATGATCTGCTTATCATTAAAATTCTCGATATAAAACGGAAACTCCCGCGTTGTTCCATCGGTCAATATTTCTTTGTATTTAATGTTCTGGCCGTCAATTTTAAAGGTACCATGCGACAACGTTTTGCCGTCCCAGTTAATGATCAGGCTATCTTTGTCAGTGAACTCGATATAAGGTTTTTGCAAGGCCAACGTTTCTCTGCCGACGCTATCCGGCGGGTCTGCAAGCGGGTTGCGCACCCTGATGTATGTCCATTTGCCGTAAAGTTTTTCGGGCGATGCAGATGGTTTACAAGCGGCGAAACATAAAGTAATTGCCAAAAAGATAAATAGGGTTTTCATAATAAATCATCCCTTGATTTTAGAGGATGTTATGGGCTAAGTTACAAACTCGCACATGAATGCAGATGATCCACGCAAATTAGCTGTGTTTTTTCTGCTCTTTCTGTAATTTTTGCTCAGCCTTTTTAACCTCGTCCTTTTCGCTCAGCGGGAAATCAGTCTCAATTTTTGGCGATTTGGAACCCCTTTTTACAGATGCAGGATCGGTTGGTGTTACTTTCGGCGTCTTCATGGTTATGATTTAATGTGCAGGTAGTAAGTATCCCTGCTTATTTATTAAACTTTTGAAAACGGAAAGTGTTTTTGAGGATTTCTGTTAACATCATTGTCATCCTGAGCGTAGCGAAGGATCTTATACGATTTACTCATCGCTTAAATAAGATTCTTCGCTCCGCTCAGAATGACAAACTTTTTATCTAAGCTAAACCTAATTCTTATTAGCTTTCTTAATACTATCGGCTTTAGCTTTTGCTTTATCCTTAAAGAATCCGCGCAGCAAAAAGTTATGTTGAGCAGCTTCCAGGTCCTCGTTCAATTTAACTGATCCTTGTTGCAGGTTATCGAACGTGTTTTGCAATTTAGCCGCCGATTTAGGGTCATTCAACAACACGCCGATGGCGTTGTCGCTACGATCTAATTTATCTGATGCTTTTTTCAGATTTTCGGTAAGAACATTGGCGTTATCCGCCGCAGCTTTTAGCTGACTGGTAGCCGCTTTAATAGTGGCGAAAGTCGCGGTATCGGTCAATAACTTATCGGCTAAACCGCCTTTGGTATTCATTTTGTTGGTGAACTTTTCTAGCTGACTAGCTAACCTGGCAGCACTGGCGCTGGTTTTTTCGAAATTGCTCATCGCATCTTTGAACTGGTTGCCTACGGTGCTATCGGCCATTAAGGTACCTACGGTACCTTTACCTTGTAATATTTTACGGCTCAGCATCTTAAAATCGCCGGTTATGGATAATAAGTTTTGATTGTTTTGTTGCAATACCTTCAACATATCATCAGTTGAGGTCATTTTTTCAGTTTGCAACACATCGCCATCCTGAACAACCGGCGCCTGCGGGCTGCCACCATCAATAACAATGATCTTATTACCAATTAAACCGTCAGACCCAATATGTACACCCGCATTACGGTGCACGTATTGCTGGCTGCCTTCGTCAATACTCATGCGTACATCAACCTGACCCGGCCCAACAAAGCGAATCTTGCTGATACTGCCCACTTTAACGCCCGAGAACCAAACTACATTTCCGGTTTTTAAACCTGCTACGTCATCAAATACGGCGCTGATATGTATGCTTTTTGAGAAAGTTTTAGACTGGCTGCCCAGGGTAAAAACACCGACGATAAATACCAATAAGCCTATCCCCAAGAATAGCCCTACAGTAATCGCGCGTTTATTTTCTGCTTTTTCCATTATGGTAATGTTGTAATAATCTACTTTATAAAATTGTAATCAAAAAACGGCTTAACCCGCTCATCGTTAGTGTCAAATACTTCATCAAAAGTACCCTGACGCTGAAACTGCCCATCCAGCAGCATAGCAATCCTGTCGCCTGTTTGTTTGGCACAGGTTAAATCGTGCGTAATGATGATAGACGACGTTTTATATTTTTCCTGAACCTCATTGATCAGTTCATTAATTTCAATACAGGTGATAGGGTCCAAACCGGCGGTAGGTTCGTCATACAGCATGATCTCCGGGTTTAGTATCAGTGTGCGCGCAATTCCTATACGCTTGCGTTGCCCGCCTGATAATTCTGAGGGCATCTGGTTAATGGTTTTTATTAAACCAACTGCGTCCAGTACTTCATCAACCTTTTCATCTATTTCTTTTTTACTGATGCCTTTACGGTTACGCACCAACGGAAATTCCAGATTTTTACGCACGGTCATACTATCATACAACGCACTGTTCTGGAACGAGAAACCAATGCGGATGCGCAGTTCCTGCAACTCCCTATCGGTAATATGATTGATATCCTGACCCAATACATTTATTGATCCATGGTCGGCAGTTAACAAGCCTGAGATAATTTTGATCAATACCGATTTACCGGTACCCGAACGGCCAAGCACTACCAGGTTCTCGCCCTGGTAAAGGTCAAGATCAATACCGCGCAATACGTGATAATCCTCAAAAGATTTGCGTAATCCTTTGATGGTTATAACCGTGTTATTGTGATCTATGGGTGCCTTTGGCTTATTCATATGTTATGCTAGCGGAACCAACTGGTTATCTGCACTATAGTTATTTCTTCAATAAATATTAAAAACATGGCCGTTACTACTGCGCCATTAGCTGCCTTACCCACACCCTCAGTACCTTTGGTCGAAAAATATCCCTGGTAAGCGCCAACAATGCCTATGGTAAAACCAAATACGATGGATTTGATAAGCGATGAAACAAAATCTGTAAAAGTAAGCGGGTCAAAAAACTCCTGCACAAAAGTGTTGAAGCTGGTACCCTCATTAACCGCTACGTTAATATAACCACCCAGCATAGCCACCAAGCCGGTGTATGTTGCTAAAATAGGGATGGTCAATGTAGTAGCTAATACACGGGTACACACCAAAAATTTAAAAGGCTTGGTGCCCGATACTTCCATAGCATCAATTTGCTCGGTTACACGCATAGAACCCAGCTCGGCGCCTATACTTGAGCCTACTTTACCGGCGGCAATCAACGCCGTTACCAGCGGCGCCAGGGCACGCATAATAGCAATTGACACCAACGACGGCAACCAGGAGGTAGCACCAAACTGACCTAATGAAGGACGTGACTGCTTGGTAAAGATCAAACCCACAATAAAGCCCGTTAATGATATCAGGGTAAAAGAACGCACCCCGGTTTCATAACATTGCCTTACAATTTCCTTAAATTCAAACGGCGGTACAAAGGCTTCTTTAAAAAACCGGATAATAAACTTATTTATATTGTAAAGGCTAACTAAAAATTTACTTAGCCAGCCCGGTTTTTTGGCCTTTTTTTCTGTCTGAAGAGTTGTACTGTTTGCGGTATCCATCAATTGCGACAAAGGTATTAATATGGGAGATATTTCCTGACTATTTAATACAAAAAGTTAATAAGTTTGTTTTAATCAACTCAAAAAATTAATCATTTGATTAATAAGACAAATGTACACTAGTTAATGTTACTGCAAAGTCAAAAAAATGTTGTGCTTATTTTATTTCAAGGCTTTTAAATAGTTCTTTACGCTTGATTTTCATCGCGTTAAGCTAATAAATGCCCGCGATTGCAAACGATTGTATTTTGCCGATAAAATCGAAATTTATTGGCCTGCTTATTGCTTTCGCATCCTTAGATAATAACAAGGTTATGAGCGCATATCAACAAAAATGGCTGGATATTTTGCAAGGGGCAAACCTGCCGGGATGGGATGTAAAGGCGGTTAGTGAAGGGATTTATGTTGAAATGCCGCACGTAACCGACCTGAAATTAATACGGGATATTTTACCAGAAACACTGGCGGCATTATCATTAGACATTGACGTCCCGAAATCAAGGCTTAAGTTTTATTTCCATAACGGTTATGAAAGCTTTGACTACATTTTAAATCCGAATGATAAGGATTTGAATGAGGAATGAAATTCTGAATTACAAAGAAAATGTCATTTCGACCAGCGGGAGAAATCTATACACACGCAATTCTAAGCATTGTATAGATTTCTCACTCCGTTCGAAATGACATCGCTATTTTAGGAACTATTATCTTTTAGCAATCCCCGCCAACCTCGCAGCTATCGCCTTCAATTACATTTAGAGCGACAGGTTTGGTAGCTGTCCACTCGGTATATGCTTTCTCTAAAGTTTCAGTAAAGGCCTCTACCGGTTGCGCTCCGGAGATACCGTATTTCATATCCAGCACAAAAAACGGAACCCCGCGCACACCTAATTGCTGTGCCTGTGCTATATCCTGATTTACGTTGATAGCGTATTTGTTGCCTTTCAACGTATGCGCTACTTCATCTTTATCTAAACCTATCTGCTCGCCTAACTCGGCTAAAGTTTCATGGTCGGCTATGTTTTTACCTTCGGTGAAATAGGCATTAAACAAGGCTTCTTCGGCTTCGTCGCCCAAGCTATTTTGTTTGGCCAGGTGCGCAAAACGGTGGGCGTCGAAACTATTAGCCACTATGGCTTTGTCAAAATCATAGGTCAAACCTACTTCGGCAGCCATTTGGGTAACATGATCATTCAATTGTTTGGCATGATCAATAGTAATGCCTTTGATGTCAGCCAAATATTGGTTAATGTTGATAGTTGGATCTGTTACCAGGTTTGGGTTAAGCTGAAAGCTTTTCCATTCAACCTCAATTTCGTCTTTATGTTCAAACTGCCCTAGGGCCTGCTCAAAACGGCGTTTGCCGATGTAGCAGAAAGGACACATTACGTCGCTCCAAATTTGTATTTTCATAATACAAAGTTACCATGCCGGTTTTAAGGCACGGTAACCGTAAAGTAAAATAAAGGGGTTGGGTATTTGTTCTCAACTACCCAACCGTCACGTCATCGTGAGCGAGGAACGAGCGTGACGATCTCCGGATAAACAGGTTAAGCAAGTCGGTCAGAGATCGTCACGCTAGCGCTCACGATGACGTGGTGTAAATGATGTTATTATGCCTTTTAATTATAGAGAATGAGACAATTCAGGATGATAAAGCATAATTACTTATCGGTATCCCGCTCCACTAGCTGCATACCGCATTTTGGGCATACGCCGGGTTTATCGCTGCCCAGATCAGGGTGCATAATACAGTAATATTTGTAATGTTTTTTTGTGGTCGATTTATCTTTTGTCGCATTACTGCAGCTAGTCAAACCCATACCCAAAAATGCTAAAGCTATTAATACCGATCTCATCTGCTTATTTATTTTTGATAAATGCCGTCAACCCCAATAACGAGGTAACCAGTACAGTAAGTGCCGCTAGTATACTTACAATGTCGCGAATATCTTTACCGGCCCAGGTCATCCAGAAAAATTTATGGAGGAAGATAAAACTGAATCCATCTACCCGGTCAATGCCTGCCACCTTGGTAGCCAGTTTGGCCGACGTAGTTTCGATATACCAGTTCTCGGCATTTGGATAGCTAATGCACTGCACGGGCAAACGTTTATTGATAAATCCGTATTCCTCGTTAAACTGTCCGATACGCTTAATTAACGGTCGACCAACAGTTTTACCATCGCCATAATAGGCACTTAAAAAATGGGCAAATTGCTCATCGCCGTTGGCTAACTCGGCGCCGCTAGCAGCATCGAGGTATACAATTTGTTTCTTTTTATTAGTGATCTGATAGTAGGTACGGCTATCAAATTTTGCCAAACCGATGCGCCTGATATTGCTGTCTGCCAAAGGCAATTGCAGATTGGATATGGTTAAATCTTTATGATCGATCAGTTGCGCAAAGTCTGCTTTTGCAGGCCCGTTGTCTACCAACTGCGTAACGATGTGAAATGCCCCGCTTATCAAAAACATAAACATGATCAGCGAGATGCAAAGCCCAACCTGCCTGTGGTAGCGATGAATAAACCTGCGATCATCTGTGCCTTTCTGACGATGTTTCTCGGTAACCGATTTAAAGTTTTTCCAAAAGAATGCATAAATCGTCAGTCCACTTAGCAAAGCCAAAAACATAAAGCTTACCAGCACCAGCATCACCGCCAGGCGGAAGGTATTGCCGCCAATATCAACCAAAAACTGCCAGGTATGAAACTGCTCAAAGATCCACAGGAAAGCTTTGCGGGTGTTATTGTTAAACGTACCCATGCGGCTTTGGCTGGTTTCCACATAAATATCCATGCCATCCGGGCGATTTAAGGATACTTTCCAAACAGGCAGCAAGTGATTGATGGGCTGATATTGCCCATCGAACGATGTTTGCTTTTTAATGCTTTTAATGGCCGACGTACTGTCCTGTGTAAAATAGCGGGCGAGGTAAATAGCATATTGTTGATCGCCGCCGGGCAAAATCCGACCGCTGATAGCAGAATAATAATTATACGAGCTATCGGCACCAATAACCTGGTAGTAAGCCGTTGTATTAAATCGAACCAAAGAAAAATTTCTAAGCTGCGCGATGTGGTTTTGGTCAAGCACTTGTTGGATGCTCAACATAGGCTTCAGCTCGCTTTGAGCGGGCTGTTCATAAACCTCGACCGGAATATATGGCCTGAACCAATTAGACATGAACGGGTGCGACAAGCCGCTAAGCGTCCAGAAAATTACCGGTACCAGCGCGGTTAAGCCAATAATGCGGTGCCATTTATAAAACCTGCGTTTGGCGGCCGAATTGGCCGGTGCTAACTTTTCTTTCATATCAATGTTTTGCAAATGAATAGTTAATGCCTACAGCGATAGTGCGCGGAGGAGCGGCGTTGTAAGTATCGCCGTATTGGCTGCCGGTTACCGTAGTGGCATATAATTTATTGGCCAGGTTAAGCGCATTAACCCAAATGGTAGCGCCTTTTAAACGTTCGCCTTTCAAATCGTAACCCAGGCGCAGGTTAAAGACATCATAGCCCGAGTAGGTCTTGGTATTAGCCGGATCGGTATAGTATTTATCAATATGCTGCCACTCGCCGGCAATTCTGAAACCGGGCAGGTAATAAGGTTTATAGGTTAATTCTGAATTAGCAATCCAGGCAGGCGCATTGTTCATGCGTTTGCCATCGTAATTTATCGTGTAATTGGTGTTGGTGGCATAATTTGTTGCCACCTCGCTATACTGCACATAAGTATGCTTAGCGTTGGTGCCGCTAAAGCGGAAACTCAGATCGCTCACCGGAGCATAGGTTACCGAATACTCAATACCCTGGTGCCGTGTAGCACCGGCGTTTTGATTTTGGGTGGTGTTGTCAGGCAGTAACTGGCTGATGATCTCATTATGCCCCTCCAAATCATACAAACTTACCTCGATGTACATTTTCTTATTCAGGGCGGACATCCAGCCACCAACTTCGTAGTTGTTGAAAGTAGCTTGTTTCAATGGCGTTAACTGGCGCGCACTGTATAGGTCGCCGGTTTCAGGAGGTTGGAAGCCGACGCTGTAGTTGGCGTAAAAGCCTTTGTTGTTGCCCAAATCATAAGTCAGCCCCAGTTTAGGCGCTACGATGTTGAAATCATTGGTTTCCTGTTGTTTGTATTTTGTCCCGGTGGTTAATCCGTTTTGAAAGTTGTAATGCACGCGGTCATAACGCAAGCCAGCTACAATACGCAAGGGTTCAATAGGATTGATCTCATACTGTGTGTAAGCTGCTGTATTAAATAGTTTTATGGTGTAGTTATCAATGTAGGTCCCGGTGTTCACAAAGCCGGTATAGTAGTTATTTGCGATATCTTTAGTGATGTTCAAATACTGCGCGTAGTAAGAACTCGGACTGTCATCCACATACAAACCCGCAATCAAGCGCGAGTTCAAAAAATCAAAATTGCTTCGGTGCTGCGCCAATAAACCAAAGCTGTGAAAACGCTGATCGTTCACTTGTCCGTTACTGCTCAGGTAGTTTCCGGAGCCGTCGCGTACGTCGGCAATGTAATAGCTGGGTAGCTGGGCGGTTGAGTTATCGCGATAAAAAGCAGTCACCGAGGTGTTATTCTTGTCGTTCCAGGCATGCTCCAGTTTGGCGCTGGCTCTGAAAGCTTCTACTTTGCGGTAAGTAAAACGCTGGTTAGCGCCATAACTGCGGCTGTAAAAATGCGCGCTATCCAGGCTACCCGGTGTCTGGGTATTCAAGTAATTGTAAGCCGCCGATGCGGTTATTTTGGTGCGATCACTAACTGCGTAGGTTGATTTAAAATTGATGGAATGCTTATCAAAATCAGAATAATCCTGCCAACTGTCTTGCTGATGCGAAGTATAACCGCCCACGTACAAACCAAATTTGCCCGAGGTGAATCCGGCATTGGCATCCAGTCTGATGTAATTATGATTATCGCCTTGCAAGCTGATATTCCCCGACGGTACCGCCGGCGGATTTTGCGTAATAAAGTTTATGGCACCGCCAATAGCGTTACTGCCATAAAGCGACGAAGCGGGTCCTTTAATTACCTCTATATCTTTCACACCGCTCATATTGATCTCATACAACGAGTTATGATTAAAGATCCCGGTAGGGCGAATAGGCAAACCGTCCTCCATATACAAATACAAGGCATTGTACGTGATAGGCTGACGAATGGCCATGGTATGCTGCTCATTACCCAGATCGACCATATAAACACCCGCGGTTTTGTTTAACAGCTGATATAGCGCAGCGGCTTTGGTATCCTGAATTTGGGTTGAAGTGATTTTGCTGATGGCAATAGGCGCTTCCTGCCTGGCTTCTCCCTCGCGACTGGCGGATACAATTACCGGTTGCAAATCGACGGTTGAAGGTGTTAACTCAATAATGTTATGATCGGCACTAATGGTCACGGTCCTCGTGGCATAGCCAACCATGCTTATTTTAATGGTGCTTGTCGCGATGGTAAATTGTCCTTTAACATTCGTTTTTAACGCGATGCCATTTTCACCGCTAATAGTGGCGCCGGCTAATGGCTCGTGCGTTATGGCATCGGTTACGGTGCCGGTTATAGTTTGGCCAAATGCCGTGATCGTAAACAGGCTCAGTAAAAAATATAATAAATATACTTTCATGTAGATATATAGTAGGGAGTTGCCTCCCGGATGAAGAAAAATGGTGGAATGGATGAATTAAACAGTGATATGAGCTAATGACACGATACACCAATGGCATAGCGTCATCATCAAACAATAACACTGTAAAAGAAAAGATTAACCCAGTTGAGGAGGTTGGAAGATAGTACAGCTGCCGGCAATGCCCTGCGGACTATGGTAAGGGGTGGAGATTGTGTCCAATAATTTGGTATGGAATATTACATCCAGCGTAGCCGAAAAAAATACTTCCTGGAAAAGGTTTTTCTGTGACTCGCGCGAATCGGTTTTCTCGGCATCCTGCGCGGCTTTGATCTTTTTCATGAAGTAGCAATGCCCATTACAATGCAGCCAGGGCTTATCGCGGTTTTCGCAAAGGGTAGAGGCTATATATTTTTTGTTAAGCTCAAACCCCGCATAAACGAAGTACCGCGACAGGTTTACTGAAACCAGTGCAACCAATAATACTATAGCGGTAACCTTTCTGAGCATGCTGCCGCAAAGGTATGTGCGGGGAGGCAGAAAAACAAGAACCAGCCCCCTCTAAATCTCCCCCGGTAGGGGAGACTTTTAATTTATTGTCAATATTATTAAAGCCCTCCCTACCGGGGAGGGTTGGGTGGGGCTCTTATTTATCCCGTTTCAAAGTCGACTTAAAAGTCTTGCCATCTATATCGGCAGATACTACTACCGAGTCGCCGTAATATTTGCCGGTGTGGTTAACCACTATTTTGCCGGCTTTCACGGTAAAGGCAAATTCACTGCCCGATAAAACGCCGTCGGCAATAGGCAATTCATTACCATCAGGCGACTCTACAGTACCTGATAGCTTATTGCCATCAACTTTAAAATTGTAAACTAAAGACAGTTCGTCTTCCTGGGTGATTTTTACGGAGCCGGTCCATTTTCCGTTTAATCCGGTGATTGCAGCAAAGCATGCAATGAAACTACAAAATACTAACAGTGTGGTTGTTACGATTCTTGTTTTCATAATCTTGAGTAGTTTTATTTAAAGGTAGATTGCCCTTGTAAATAAAAAATTACCCTTCGATTAAGTAAACAACAAGTTAAGTTTAACTTATCTGTTAGTATTAAGTTTACGTTGTGTAAATGCTATCTTACTTAGCAGCAGACGCCCTGGTCAATTTAGAACGCAATTTATCGCCGGCTAAATTGGCTATCACAATAACCGAATCGCCATAGTATTTGCCTGTACTTTGTACTACATCGCCATTAAAATCAACTTTAAAGGTGAAATCTTTATCGTTGGTTATTTTGCCATCGTAAATTTTCAAATCGTCTTGCGGGGTTTGTACTACGCCGGTTAGTTTGTCGCCATCTACCTTAAAAATATAAGTAAGCGCTACCTGATCGCCACTACTGGTTACAATATCGCCTTTCCATTTACCGGTTAGATCTGTAATGGCTGCAAAGCAGGCCAGCACAGTGCTGAATAACAATGCAATAGTTAAGAGTTTTCTTTTCATAATTTTAGTGTTATAACGTTAAAATTATGATATTCTTTCAGTAAAAGAAAGAGCTTAGGGAGTTTTGTAGAAATAGATGGGTGCATATACCCCCTCGCTGGTAGTATAATAACCACGACCATCGGGTGTAAAGCCAATAGCTTCGCCTTGTTTTTCCTGCTTATATTCAGGTTCTGCTGGTGTTCGCTGCAAAGTTTGCCACATAGGCTCATTAGCCTCACGTTTCCAATAATAAACTTTCTCGTAACTTCTTAACAGCACTTGTTTACCGTCTTTGGATACATCGCCCGCAGTGATCCATTTAAAAGGTTTGTAGCCCTTAAAAAACAGCTTGGCACGATGTGTTAGCATTACTGTATCACCGGCTTTGTAGTTAAGTGGACTGGTGTAAACACTCACTGTATCATGCCTTTTGGAAACGATATAGATCAATTTTTGAATAGGGTCAATCATCAACGTTTCAGCGTCTTTCGGCCCGTCTGGATATTTTAGATGAATGGGTGTAGCAGCTACGTTGATATTACCGCCCTTGGTCCAGCTGCTTTGCTCCGGAACGCGGTAAACCGTCAGGTATTTGCGCACAGCCGAATTATCGCCAATGTCGCCCACATAGACATAGCTTTTATTCTTATCGGGGCCGGGGCCAACAGCAATGTCCTCACAATCTTTAACGCCTAGTCGTTCGGTCGGATCGCCTTTGTAATATAAAGTCGTTATGAGTTTACCTTCGGGTGTTATCGCAAAAAAACGACTGGTGTCGCCGCTATCATTATGCACGTAGTAAATGTCTTTATTGACTGATGATGCTGCAATGCCGGATGTTTCGTCCATTGCTTTATCCTGCAAGGTGCCTGTCTGCACTATCTCGTGCGCTAAATACCTATGCCGCGCAAAGGCCCCTAAAAACAAAAGGAATATGGTGGGGATGAGGATATTTAACTTTTTTGCTCTGCTCATGGGGGGCTGAGTTTTTTTTGCAAAGGTATTTAAAATAATTTAACGGGTTTATTAGAGTGATTATTACGAATATGCTATAAACAACAAAGGCTCCTTTGCAGGAGCCTTGTTTTATATTAGTTTGTTGCCATTTCGGCATCGGGTTTTGAAATGTCTGTCAAAGCAACTTTACCTCTTTCTTTACGCAGGATACGGTTAAACAAAGAGATCTCTTTGTCAAACAAAAAGCGGAAGAATAGCTTGGTCCATGATTTGTGACTATAAAGCGTGTCATAGTACTCAGGCGCAGTCTTTTTAATCTCCGGCAATTTGTTCCACGGTATAGAAGGGAAATCATGATGCTCATTGTGGAAGCCTACATTAAAAGCAACGGTGTTTAAGCCGCCATAGTAGCTGTAAGTTTCTTGCTCAACGCTATGGGTTAAATAATGCTCCTGGATCCAACGGGCACCAAGCGGATGCAAGCCAACCGAAAAAGAGAAGCTTAACAACAAGTAAGCTAAAGCGTGCCATCCCAGGAAATAATAAATAGCTCCGGTAAACACAATTTGTACGGCCAAATTAGCTACAATCCATATATCAAATGTCTGGATCTCGCGCAATCTTGAAAGACGAAAGATCTGGAACAGTGGGTAAAACAACAACCAAAGCGCTTTACCTAAAAAAGAATTATTAATCAGCTTTGCTTCCCAACGGTTTGGAAGGTCTGCATCCAGCTCATGCACGCCCTGGAAAGAGTGGTGTTTGATATGATATCTTTCGAAAGAAATTGAACTTGGGAAAATTTGTGGCATGTTAGCCAAAATACCTGCCCAACGGTTAGCCGAGCGGTTTTTAAATAGTAATTGATGTGCGCATTCATGAATCATTACAAACAACGCATGATCTGCAAAAGCACCTAACAAGTAGGCAGCGCCGAAAACCAACCACCATGACTGATCGCGCAAGAAGTAGGCTAATACCAGTTGAATGGCAACCAGGCCAATAATGGCCCAGATGGTATTTGGATTTTTGCCGATCAGGCTGCGCATGCCCGGAAATTGTTTTAAAATTTGTTTGGTCCGGACGCGGTGAGGTTCTGATACCTGCGAGTAAACAAAATCTGTTTTTTTAGTCATAAAATTTTATAAAACCATTAATTTAAGCTGGTTTAGGGGTATTATATTAATAACTCAATTCCCCAATAATAATTATAAAATTTTAAATATTAGTTATAAAAATCTATTTCTGTTTATAGATCAACAGCTTAAAAGTATTTGGCAGTGCTTTGCGTGTGCCCGGCTCAAACTCTGCTACGCTCAGGTAAATTTTATGCGTTTTAGTGTCTAAAGCCATTGTTCTGGCCTTGGTTTGCGTAACTAAAGTTTGCACAACACGGTAGTCATCAGCGCTTTCTTGTTTAATGATGGTTACAGTTCCTTCACCGTTCGACGAGAATGCCAGTTTGGTTTCAGGGTCAAATGCAACGGCGTCCACACCTGCACCTATTGGAACAGTAGCTACCACTTTGCCTGTGTTAACGTTAACAACTTCCAGACCTTTATTTGCGCGGCAAACCGAAAAAGTACGCTCTGTTTTCGGGTCGAAAGCGATGCCGGTAGGGCCGCCGCCGGGTGCCAGGGGATAGTTTTTAATTACCTTCATGGCTTTTACATCTATCACGTTCAGGCTGTTTTTATCTTCAAGGTTATTATAGATCTTGCCTTTGCCATCGCTGGCCGCAAACTCGGGGCCGCCGCCCAATGCGATGGTGCCAACTTGCTTAAGGGTATTAGGATCAACAACTGATGAATTATTGCTTTCGCCGTTAAAACTATATACACGGTCTGAATAAGAATCATAAATAATAGCATCTGGTCCGTTAGCTTCGGTTAATGCTATGGTTGCTATAGTTTTTAATGTTTTCAAATCGAATGCTACAACTGCGTTAGCTCTGCCATCACTGATAAAACCTTTATTGGCTTTATTATCTATTGCGATGCCGTGTACGCCTTTCATGCCGTCAATAACACCAATTTGCTGCTCTGTTGCCAGATCGACCACGTTTACCATCGTACCGTGCGACACATATAGGCGGTTGTTTACTTTATCTATAGACAGGTAATCATAACCCGCATCACCGGTTAAGGGTATGGTTTTATCTAACACATAAGTCTGGGCATAGGTTAGGCCCGCCAGCAAAAGCGCTGCAGATGTAAGGATGATTTTTTTCATGGTCTAATTTTTTCTGTACGACATAAATATCTGCTTAAATTCTGTAGACACCTTGTATTTACCCAACGTGTTCGTCTAAATGTTTATGCGGATTTACATCACCCTTACGATAAAGGATTTGCAGCATGCTTGGCAGCACAATCAGCAGCAAAGGCAGCGCTGCAAGGAAACCGCCAATAACTGCGATAGCCAAAGGCTGATGCAACTGTGCTCCGGCACCTATGCCCAAAGCCAAAGGCATTAAGGCAATGATAGCGCCTAAAGCCGTCATTAATTTGGGGCGCAAGCGGGTGGATATGGAATAGATAATCGCTTCATCAGCTTTGCTGCCTGCCAATACGCTTTGTTTAAATTGCAGGAAGGTGAAAATGGCATTTTCGCCAATAATACCCACAATCATGATCAGGCCGGTATAGCTGCCTACGTTTAACGGCGTGCTGGTAACAAACAAGGCAAGCAAACTGCCTGCTATGCCCAATACAGATATGCATAAAATCAAAACCGCTATTCTGAATTGCTTAAATAAAAACAGTATTACCCCAAATACCAACAGGCAGGCTACGATCAGTATCGTCAATAACTCTTTAAATGATTGCTGTTGCTCGGCATCGGCTCCTCCATACTCAACATGGTAACCTTGCGGCAGGTTAATTTTAGCTACCGCGTTTTTAATTGCAGGCATTACTGTACCCAGGTCGGCGCCTTCCAATCGTGCGCTGACTACACCAATTGACTGCAGGTTTTCGCGGTTTATTTCGGCTTCGCCGGATTTTAGCTCTACTGTAGCCAGGCGGCTAATCGGAATCATATTGCCTTTTGGCAGGAAAATATTTAAATCTTTAACATTAGAGATACTCAACGAGCGGTTACCGGGGTAAACCATACGGATAGGGGCCAACTGCTGCTTATCAAACAAATTACCAACAAGGCTACCTTCCAGAGCCGTTTGCGTTTGGGTTTGCAGTTCGGCAGCGGTAACGTTGTATTGGGCCAGCATATCATAATTAGGCACAATACTTAAGGATGGACCGGCAATCACAATACCATCAAAAACATCGGCGGTACCTTTTACCGAGTTTAGGGCAGCCGCTATTTGTTTCGATAAACTCTGCAAAGTATGCTGATCGTTTCCATATACTTTAACTTCGATAGGTTCAGCAGTAGTAGTCAGGTCGCCCAGCATATCGCCAATAACCTGCCCAAAATCAATAACCAGAGCCGGCTGTGTAGAAGCTATTTTTTTACGCAAATCGCTAATTACCTCATCTGTAGTTTTGGTGCGATTTTTTTTCAGCTGGATCAGATAATCGCCGCGATTAGGTTCTGTGATAAAGAAACCCATCTGCGTACCGGTACGGCGCGAATAAGCTTCAACCTCGGGTTGTTTAATGATGATCTTTTCGGCCTCGCGCAGCATGCGGTCAGTTTCTTCCAGCGATGTGCCCGGAGGCGATGAATAATCAAGCACGATACTGCCTTCATCAATGTCCGGCAGGAAACCTGTTTTTAAAGTATTAGGGATGATGACAATTACCAGGATCAATCCAATTACAATTACGGCGCTTAACCAGGGCCGCAAAATGAACCAGCGTACCCAGCGCTGTTTATGAACACGATGCGCTTTTTCTTTATGCTCTTTAAGTGCCGAGCTTAATTTGGGTTTAGGGGTAAGCAGCAGATAAATTACCGGTAAACCTATCCAGGTAACCAAAAACGAGCATACCAATGTAATGATCATGGTATTTGTCAATACCTGGAAATAAGCGCCCGCCACACCTGTCATCAACAAAAAGGGTACAAAAATAACGATGGTGCTGATGGACGATCCAACCATAGCCGGGAACAGATAAGTCAATGTTTTTTGGATCGAGATCCGGGTCAATTCGTTAGGGTGCTCCTCCTGGGTGCGATGGATCTGCTCGACAACGACAATGGCATCATCAATAATTAAACCTATAGCCGCGGCGATGGCGCCCAGCGTCATGATGTTGAAGGTGTAGCCAACCCAGTACAGCACAATCAGCGTCAAGCCAAGCGTAACCGGGATGGTAATTAAAATAGTTGCGCTGGCTTTGACTGAACGCAGGAAAATTATCGCTACGATAATTGCCAGTAATAAACCAATCCAAAGACTATCGCTGACGCTTTTTATAGAAGCATTAACAAAATCGGCCTGTATGTAGTAAGGTTTAATGGTCACATCGGCTGGCAAAAGCTTTTGCAACTCCTGCACCTTGCCGGCCATAGCATCCGACAGTGACACCAGGTTGGCATTTGGTTGTTTAATTACCGCAATGAGCACACCATCATGTCCGTTGGCATTAATACGGGTGTATTCAATGCCTTCATTGATCTGTACTTCGGCAATGTCTTTAAGTTGAATGATCCGTTTGTGGTCATTACTCACAATCATGTCTTCCAGTTCTTGCCTGGTAGCTATGGTAGCATCGGTAACGGCCAGGTAAAGCATTTTATAATCTGACAGATAACCGCCCGATTTTACAAAGTTGGTTTGCGCTAAAGCATTGGTAATAATATCAGGCGTTACGCCCAGGCTGCTCATTTTCTGGCGATTTAAGATCAGCCAATACTCTTTAACTTTACCGCCAATAACCCTGATCTCTGACACGCCATCTACCTGCGAAAGGAACGGCTTTACCGTATAAGTAGCCAACTGCCGCAGCTCTATTGGCGAGCGGCTATGACTCTCCAGCGTGTAGCCGCTAACAGGCAGAATAGAAGGGTTCATTTTCTCTACCGTTATATTCACGTCGGCAGGTAAATCATTTTTGATTTGATCAATAGCCGACTGGATGCGCTGCTGGCTCAGGTCCATATCAGCATTCCAGCTCATAAAGGCCGAGATCTCACAACTACCGCGACTGGTGGTGCTGCGCACAATTTGCAGATCGGGTACCTGTTTAACCACATTTTCCAGCGGTTTAGTAACGGTGACCATCATTTTGTCTACAGGCTGCAAGCCTTCGTCGGCAATGATCTTTATTTTAGGAAAGGTGATTTCTGGGAAAAGTGAGGTTTGCAGTTTGGTGTACGCAAAAACGCCGCCGGCAATAATGAGTGCCAGTACCAATGCCAATGGCTTACGGTGCGATATGAAAAAGTCTTTTTTCGCCGTCATTACTTCACGATGTTAACTTTAGCGGTGTCGGCCAAACCATAATTACCGGTAACCACAATCTTATCGGTAGGCCCAAACTTTGGCGTCAGTATCTCTACACGGTCGCCCACATCAATGCCTTTAGTAACCGGCACTTTTACAGCAGTGTTATTATTGATGAGTTTCATCACCCAAAAATCTGTCTGGGTTTCGTTGGTAAGCACTGCTGTTTTAGGCAATGATTGTGTGTGTGATTTTGATGAACGGATGATCTGTGCTTTAGCAATCAGGTTTTCGGGAATGTCATTGCCGGCACTAATCTTAATTACTACGCCTTGTGTCTGCGCGGTAGTATCTACAGAAGGCATGAAGGAACTTACCTTACCGGTTATTTTGCGACTATCGGGCAAAGTTAGCTGTACATCCTGGTTGAGTTTAACTGTTGATCGCATCTCATAGGGCAATTGCATCACAAAGGCAAAACTGGCGCGGTCGCTTATTATGGCCAGTTGTTCGCCATCCGCCACATAGTCGCCGCTTTGGTGATTGAGTTGGGTGAGGTAACCATGCGCGGGCGCTTTGATTTTGCTAAGCCCCGAAAACTTAAAGGTGGTATCCAATACATTGATGGTGTTACCTATAGTTTGAGCCTCTTTAGTTTTAATGGTGAACATTACCTGCCCCTGGTTTACATACTGCCCCGGTTTTAGGTTGCCTTGTACATAGCCGTTGGCGTTGGCCTTCACAATATTTTTTTGCTGAAAGGTTGAAGTGGCATTCAGGCTGGTATAATCAACCAAAGTGCTATCGTTAATAGTCGTGACAGTGACCGGCGTAATAGCTTCAACTTTCGCGTCGTCGCCTTCATCGCCTCCGGCAGATTTACCTTTGCAGGCGGCCAGTAAAACCAGCAGGCTTAGTGTTAAGTAAAGTGGGGTATGGGTATTGAATATCTTCATGGGTTATTTGTTCCAGTAGTTAATTTGGTTTACCAGTTGCAGCCCGGTAATGGTGGTTTGCGTAAACAGGTTCTTTACCGTTAGGTAGTTGTTAATAGCCAAAATTAAGTCGGCAATTTTAAGGTCGCCGGTTTGCATAAGCTGGGTATCTACCTTAATCAGGCTTTCTACATATTTCATTTGGTCGGTCACCTGGGCCAGCAGGGCCTCGTTCTCGGCCAATTGTTGATTTAGCTGCGCCAATTGCTGGCGATACTGCCTGTCGAAAAACGCCTTATAGTTTTGGCGGGTATCTTCATTCAAATCCAGTTTTTTGATAGCTAATTTACGTTGGCCACCATCGTAGATGGGGATAGATAAGGTAAAACCTGCGCTAAAACCAAAGTTTTTATACTCCTGCCCGGTAAAGTCGGTATTAAAACCGGCATCAGCTAAGGCGTTCAATTTGGGTTTATAAGTAAAGTCCAATAGGCGACGGCTGTTGATCAACTTTAAACTGTCGGTTTGAAATTGCTTAAAGTAGATGCTATTGGCCGGGTCGGTAATTATAGCTCTGCTGATATCAGGTTTACTCAGTATTACCAGTGTAGTATCGTTAGCCCCGGCTAAATAGTTTAAGGTTGCGTAATCATTCTTGTATTGCGCCCGCGATAGGGAAAGCTGAAGCTGTGCCTGCTTAAGTGTCACCAAAAAGGTCAGATAATCGCTTTGGCGGTAGACGTTGGCGCGGGTGAGTTTTTTGAGCACCTCGTCTTCTTTTTCAAGTAGCGATACCACCTCTTTATTAAAATCAAACAGTTGCAAACTACCATAAGCAGTAATGTATTGCGCGGTGACAGATTTTCTCAAATCCTGTTCCGAAATTCTGACCGAGTTGGCCACCGACTGTGTTGATAACGTAATCGTCTGCACCTGCTCATTAATATTTTTACTGCCTACGATTGCTTTATTTACGCCCAATAACCCGTCCAAAACATGCTCGTTAGTAATAGCCGGGGCGTAACCATAGCCATTGATTACCGGTGCATACAAACCGCCGCTATTTACCGCCACTTGCGGGCGAAGGCCGGCACGCAGGCGCAGACTATCCAGTTGGTTAGAGGCTATCTGGTTATTCAGATCTTTAAGTAACGGGCTATTACCACGGGCAACCTCCAGGTAATGATCTAATGAAAGGCTTTGCGCCAGCGTTGTAGTGGTGAGGAAGATTGAAAAAATGACGCTTAGAAGCCTTTTCATGTATGGTTGTTGTATTTCTGTGTCGCTTACTGGACTCACCCGATCTACGCTTCGCTGGATCACCCTCTCTTCCGCAAGCGGGAAAGAGGGTAGGCAGACTTACGAAGTTTTTAAAACTTCATAAGTCTAAGTCGCATTGAACAACCCTCTTTCCGCCGAAGGCGAAGAGAGGGTCGACGAGCGGAGCGATGTCGGGGTGAGTCATCGCCGTACGACAATGCTCTTTATCCAGCTAAAATAAAGATATAATCTGTATAAAAATTGGAGTAATAGTAGCCTGCTACAAATTGTTACTTAACAAAATAGTGTAAGAACGTAAAACCCAGCCAGTCGAATAGCAAATGAGCCGCAATAAGTGGTTTGATGTTGCGATATTTTTGATAATGGACAGCCATTATCACAGCAAACAAAAAGGTGAAAAGAAATTCGTGGGCACTATGATAGGAATAGTGCATTGACGAAAATAGCACGGCCGAAATTACGATAGGAAGATATTTATGTTTTAACACCACCGACAGCCGTGTTAAAATATACCCCCTGAAAATAATCTCTTCGGTTACGCCGGCGGTAGTTGCTATTGTAGTAATTAATAACCAGCGTCCGTTCATGAACCGGGCAATTTGACGGGCTAGTTCTTTATTTTGAGGAAACCCCAGTAAAGACATAACAGACGACAGTAAGTTAATGGCTACCGTCAATACAAAAAGAATAATGGCCCATTTTAAGATAAACTTAAACCCTGATTGTCTTTCTTGCCAGATAAGCAGCGGCTGATTTTCAAATTGGTCTGCATACCACCATAAAAATGCAAGTTCTACCCAATAACCTAATTGGCTGCAAATAATGGAAGTGACAGCTGGCAAATGGGCACCAACTATAAGGTTATAAAATACAATTGGCCAGGCCGCAGCTATAATTACGCCTATGAGTAGTGTAATTATAGATGGTTGGGCTGATGCTGCCGATTTTTGCAAATACTTAGATTTTGGTTAGTATAGTAAAGCTATCAATAAATTAGTCGGCAACAAGTTTTATACAGATTTGTTGCCGATCTTTATCTGTATAACACAATTAAAATAAAAATTCGATGTGGTGGATCTATGCTTTATTATCTGCGCTGTTTGCGGCGCTTACGGCCATTTTTGCTAAGGTGGGCATAAAAGGAGTTGATACCGATCTGGCCACTGCCATACGCACGGTAGTGATCATTATCATAGCCTGGGCCATTGTTTTTGTTAAAGGTGCCAACGGTGGTATTGCTAACCTGACCAGGCAAAATTGGATCTTTTTGATTTTATCGGGCTGCGCGACGGGGCTGTCCTGGATCTGTTATTTTAAAGCTTTGCAACTAGGCAAAGTTTCGCAGGTAGCACCGGTGGATAAATTGAGCGTAGCGCTGTCCATTGTTTTAGCCGCGGTTTTCCTGGGCGAGTCTATCTCTCTTAAAACAGGCATTGCTGCAGGGCTGATCATTAGCGGTACGCTGGTGCTGATTTTTTAAGGCGACTATTTTAAATATTGCGCTGCCAGGACAAGGCCGACTACGTCGATTAAAAAGTGTACAATAATCAGCGGTTTGATGTTGCCATAACGCTGGTAATGAACCGCCATGATAACGCCTATCAAAAAAGAAAAAATATACTCGCGCGGGCTGTTGTACTTATAATGTAGCAGGGCAAACATCCCTGCCGAAATGATAATGGGGATATACTTGTTTTTAATCAGCAGAGAAAGCCTGGTAAATACATATGCCCTAAAGATCATCTCCTCGCAAAAACCCGCCGTAAAGCTGATAAACACAATTAGGATAGGGTGCCCCTTTACTGTAGCAGCTATTTGCTTCATTACCGCGTTGCTTTCTTTAAAGCCCAGGAGGGTGGGAATGGCCGAAACAATCTGTGCCAAAAAGCCCACCGCGTACAAAATTAATATTGATTTTAAAAGAAATTTAAAGCCCGATTCTTTCTCGGTCCAGATCAATAAATTTTGCTTTTCTACAAAGCGGGCATAGAGCCAGAGCAAGCCAACCTCGGTCCAAAAAATAAAGCGCGAATAGTAAACTTTATGCTCATAAGTTAAAGACGATCCGGCAATCAAAGCCGATAATATTAAAGGAAACAGAAACGCCAAAATTATACCGGTAATGATTTTTGCCTTTGGTATGCCAGGTGCCGGTACAGCTTGGGGTTCGGTTATATTATCCATACTGTAATAATACTTAAAGATTATGACGATGGCAATTCTTAAATTTGCAGCGCCATGATTAATCAGCTATCACCCAAAATAAGAACGCCCCGGCAGCTGCGTTTAGCCAACGCGGTTTTCTTTTTCCTGTCGGGGTTTGGGTATGCATCGTGGGCATCGCGCATACCGGCTATTAAGCATCAACTCCATTTAGACGAGGCGCAGTTGGGCGGCATTTTATTTGCCATGCCGGTAGGTTTGCTGCTTACGCTGCCGGTAACCGGTAAGCTTTTAAGCAAACATAGCAGTCGGCGCATTATGTTCTTCGGCAGTTTGTTTTTTGCGGTAATGCTGGCCCTGATAGGTTTTGCCACTACCGTTTGGCAATTGGTGGCAGTGTTGTTTTGCTTTGGGGTAGCACGTAATTTATTCAATATATCTACCAACGCCCAGGCGGTAGCGGTGCAGGCTATGTACGACAGATCTATTATGGCCAACTTTCACGGCATCTGGAGCCTGGCCGGGTTTGCAGGAGCGGCAGCGGGCTATTTCATGGTGTATTACAACATAGCAACCGAATATCATTTGCTGGGCGCCAGCCTGATCCTGATTGTCTTAACGCTACTATTTATCAAAGGGACTATTTACCAGGCGCCGGTACCGCAGCCGCAGAAGAAGCTGTTTACGCTGCCCGATAAATCGCTGCTGATATTCTCGCTCATCTGCTTCGCCAGTATGGCTTGCGAGAATACCATGTACGATTGGAGCAGTATCTATTTTAATAAAGTGGTCCACGTGCCGCGCTCTACCGCTACAGGTAGCTTTGTGGTGTATATGATTGCCATGACTTCGGGCCGCTTTTTGGGCGATGCCGGAGTAAATCGTTTTGGTATAAAAAGCGTACTCAGGTTGAGCGGCATCTTTATTTTCTGCGGATTATTAATGGCCGTTTTCTTGCCTTATACCATCCCGGCTATGGTCGGCTTTGTACTGGTAGGGCTGGGGGTATCGTGCATTGTACCTATGGTATTCCAAATGGCCGGAAAGTCAACAATCATGAGCAGCGGGGCTGCACTGGCTTCCATTTCGTCAATCGGTTACCTTGGTTTTTTAATTGTGCCGCCGTTTATTGGTTTCATAGCGCAAGCGGCGGGTTTGCAGCTATCTTTCGGGCTAATTGCCTTGTTAGGTGCATTAATTGTAGTGTTGGTATACAACATTAAGGATACTGATAGTTAAATTGCAAACAATACCGCTTAAACTACGTTCAGGTTATAGTAATACCAGCGTACATGAAAGCCGAGAAAAAACATTATAAGTTTATTAACAGTAAAACCGGGTACGTTATACATCATTTTACTCTTACTGAAGACCTTAACGAAGCGGATGTAAAAGCCGCCTTAGAAAAGGTAAAGGCTGACGTGGCCACCAAAAACAGCATATTCCTGGATACTATTTACTGGGAAGAAGATAAAGAAACCGAATAGTTATTACCTATAAATCAAGTCAAAAAACACTGTAGGTGTTTAAGGTCGGTAGATATTAATAATATAAAATCATGGCATGCCGTCAGGTATGCAACTTCGCAAGTTTCGTACCTAACGGCACGAATTTTTGGGTTGTTTTTCTGTGCTACCGACGTTAAACACCTATGGTGTTAATGAGTTGAGGCGCAAATTTACCGGCTGATCAGATAAACTTTCTCCAACACTTTCTCCCTCGTATCGGTATTAACAAAAGCCGGTAATATTCTTTCTTGAGGGTAATGCGTGAAACTTTTTAGGAGGTGGTAGGGGATGTGGTTATTGTTGAGGTAATTGAGCAGGTACTGCGTTACATACATCACCGATCCCGGCGCATTCATGTCTTTAAATTTCTCCACCGGTAAAAAGGTAACCGGGTTATTGCACTCAAACTGGAATACATTGCTCTCCATCCGCCCCGAATAAATATTGGTATAATTATGTTGGTTGACGTATTGCGCCGCCGGGATCTGCCCGTTGTAACTGGTTAGTACAGGATATAGCACCATCGCGAGGTAAAAATTGGCAAAGAGCACGGCCGAACAATTGATAAAAAATGCTTTGCGATGCAGATCTTTCACTTGTTTGCCGATAAGCGATATCAGCAGGAAAAATAAAACGCAATCCACCACAAAAAACAACTGGCTGGCCGGTTTTAAAAAGATATTGATCACAAACACCACAATCGTAAACAAAATGATATAGATGCCCTGGTTGGCCAGTCTGAATTTATTGGCTCTTACAGATAGCTGCCTGTAGCAATAAGGTGCCGTAACTATAGCAAACAGCGGGAAAACCGTATTGGCATAAAACGGCAGCTGGAATTTTGAAAGCGAGAATAGTACTAGTAGTAACAACCCGCCGCTCAAGGTGTAATATTCTGCCAAACCTGTTTTGAAATATATTTTACGGATAGATTTATAAACTGCGTAATAAAACAGCAAGCACCAGGGCGCGAAGGCCCACAACAGGGTATGCACATAAAAGAAAATATCGCTGCCCTTAGTGCGGCTTATCGGTCCGTTGTTTACAAAGCGGCCAAACTGGCTATCCCACAAAAACCACCAGATGCCGGATACACCATGCTTGCCGAAAACCAATTTCTCAGGATGCAGATCAAACTGGATATACAGCGCATAAAACTCGGGCAGTGTGAAGATCAGCGTTAGTAAATAAAGCAACCAGAACCGGGGTTTAAAAATACTGCTAAACCTGCGCGTAAATATCGCCTGGCCCAGCAAACTGCCGTATATCGCTACAATCACAAAGATGCCTTTGGTCATGATGGCGCAGGCGGTAAACAGGGCGGCCAGCAGCAGGTCCTTAAATGTAAACTCGTCGTTCAGGTTACTTATATGATATATGGATGCAATAACCAGCGCCATCAAATAAGGCTCGGCACGCACATCCGTGTTTGACATGATGATGTATTGCGAGGTCATCAAGATCAGTACGGCAACCGCAGCAGCCTCCCAATCATAATATTTACGGGCGAATAGGTATGTATATCGCGCAGCTAACAAAAAGAATAAAAGAGCAGGCAGCCGATAGGCCCAAACGCTTACGCCAAAGAGCTTAAAGCTCAGCACAATCATCCAGAAGGGGAAATGCGGTTTGTCCAGCCAATCCTGTCCGTAAGTGTAGAGTTGCAGCAGATCATGCTTATGTAGCATGGTTTTGGCTATGGCCGCGTACAGTCCGGGGTCGTCGGTGAAGAAATTTACGTTAATGCCGGCCACGTTAACCGCAAACGCCAAAACAAACAGCAATAAGTAAACGGGTTTGTCTTTATTCTTCATCCCTGCAAATAAAGTGTAATAATAAGGCTTTTAAGCGTGATGCTAAAAATAGGTCACAAAAAAACCCTTGCCTCAAAGAGACAAGGGCCAACTCACAACAATTGTTTAACCTTGGGCTATGAAACCCTCAGTCAATTCCTAACTGCAAAGTGAATTCTGTTGTTATAACATCTTATATTGAACATAGTTTGAGCGGTTTGACGAATTTTTTAAAAAGGTTGTTTCCATCAAAAATCGACCTATCTTTACCGTAAATCAATACCAAAAAACATGAAAAAAGCATTTTTATTAAAAGCCATTGCAGGGTTTGCAGTTGCACTTTTAATCTCTACCGTTTCATTCGCGCAAAAGAAAGCGCCGCTTAGTCCGCGCGACAGCACATCGGGTGTGGTTCATGGTGCTCATATCAGCATCAACTATGGCGCACCTTCTGTACGTAACCGTAAAATCTATGGCGGACTGGTTCCTTTCGATAAAACCTGGAGAGCAGGTGCAAACGAGGCTACCACCTTTACAACAGACAAAAACGTAACCATTGGCGGCAAAACTTTACCTGCCGGTAAATACAGCGTATTTGCTACGCCTGGCCAAAAAGAATGGAAAATCATTTTCAATTCTCAATTGGGCGAGTGGGGTATAAAAAATAATGGCGATGCCAATGACGACCCGGCTAAAGATGTTGTAGTTGCTACTGTTACGCCTAAAAGTGTACCTATGACCGAGCGTATGAAATACACGGTTACCAAAACAGGTTTTGACTTAGTTTGGGAAACTACTGCTGTATCGGTAACAGTTAAATAAGCTAAAGCGATTTAAAACGTTTAAATAGCGATGGGTTTTAAGCCCATCGCTATTTTTTTGCCGCTATTTTCCAACTTATCATTGCGAGGTACGAAGCAATTTCTGCGCGCCAGGCGGATAATATTACTTACCTATCGTGTAGCGATTGCTTCGTACCTCGCAATGACGTTTTTTATCAAGCTTTTAACCCCATCGCTATTTTTTTTGCTTAACGCGACTATATTTGTATAGATGCCAAAACGCCTCAATCAACTACAAAAACGACTATTAGCTATCGCGATATTGGCGATAATGTTGTTTATGCTGGGCTTGTTTGAAGACCACCCCCACGCGGTCGAAAAGTATTACTCAGAGGGTGTTTACGTACTCATCTGCAAAATATTTCATCCCCTATTTAACATCATCCCTTTTAGTGTTGGCGATGTTATTTACATAGCGGTTGTTATTTACCTGATCTATCTTTTTATAAGGCTGATCATGCTGCTTTTTAAAAAGCAGTTTAAACAAGCTGGCAACCTGTTGCTGGGCGTTATCATCGGTGTGCAAACCGGCATGCTGATATTTTATTTGTTTTGGGGACTGAACTACTACCGGCCGTCGATGGGCCGTCGATTGGGCCTGCGCGATACCAGTTACACCACCGCACGCCTGCAGGACATTACCTGCATGATTATTGACAGTACTAACATTGCCCGCGCACGCCTTACAGCCGCTGACACTACACAGGATAATCAGGCTATCTACGCAACCGCTGTAAAAGCTGTTAATCAAATGTCGGCAGATTCGGTCAACTTTCGCGCTTATCATCCGCATATCAAACCATCGCTGCTTACCCCGCTCATGAATTACCTGAGCACCTCGGGCTATTACAATCCGTTCACCAGCGAGGCGCAGATGAACTTTAATCAACCTTATTTTGAACGGTCCTTTGTGGCCTGCCATGAAATGTCGCACCAGCTAGGTTATGGTTTTGAGGACGAAGCCAGCTTTTCGGGCTTTTTAATCGGCATAAAATCTAAAGACAGGTTGATGCGCTATTCTGCTTACCAAAGTGCGCTGGACGAATGCATGCGCGCCCTGCGCCGCCGCGATACCGTTGCTAATAACGAACTGAAAACACACATCTCCAAAGCTGTACGCGCCGATTTTCGGGCAGAGCGGGCCTACTGGCAGCACTACCGCGGGCAAATTAGCCTCATTAGCGGTATATTTTATGATGATTACCTGAAGGCTAACAATCAACCGCATGGCATGGATACCTACAACCAAATGGTTTTGTTACTGGTGGCCTGGTATTCAAAACATTAAATAATTATTGCAAAAAATCTTTACTTTTAAGGCAGATATACCCTGTATTAATTAAATGAAAAAGTGCCTGTTAACTATTGCAATTTATTTAAGCTGCGCGCATGCGTTTGGCCAAAGCACAAGTTTGCTTAACCTCATTAACATGACCAGCCTGAATAATGAGCAAGCTGGCAACAATCTAACTGCTAACAAAGCCTGGGCGCTGCAATATGGCGAAGATCAGAACGGTATGGTGGTTGAACACTATCAAACTACCGGCGTGGTGCAAAACAAAAAGGAAACCATTATTTTAGGGCAAGGGTACAAAACTGCAAATGGCGGCATATTACACACCATCAGTTACGTTAGCCCTAACCCGCAGGACGTGATAAATTTGGCAGGGCAGGCCAAAGCAAGTCTGCTCATCCAGAACTTCCGCGGATCTGATAAAGATTACAATATTTATATCTACGAAAGCATACTGTACCACATGGTGGTGCGTATAAGCCTTAATAATGATAAAGGCGTTATTGATATCACCCAGAAACAAATCTTTGTTGAGTAGGCTTTAAAAGGCGTAAGATCGGTAGTGGCTAATGTGCTTTTCCAGTTGATCCATCACCGCTTTCTTTAAACGGCCCTTGTAGCAAACAATTTTGTTTTGGGGTGTGTACGTAACCTCACCCAAAACCTCGCCGTGTTTAATTACCCTGAAGTTGCCTTCGTTGCTGGGCATAACGGTAATGTTTAGTTCTTCATTAGCGTCGTTTACCAATACGTGGAACTGGCGCTGCGGCATAAATCCTGTTTGCTGTGACATGATGCACCTCCCGGTTTAAAAAGCCTTTCTCTTACTGTTTATACGTTGGCAGATAGTATATGGTTATAACAGCAGGAAGCAACAAATAGTATGTGCTAAATTTACTTTTTGTGTCAATCGTTTGTTATATTTCAAACTTAGCTGGTCAGTATGAACTGCTAACTAAATTGCTGTTAAATAATGGTTATAAATATTGCGTTATAATTTGCTGTAACTGGTTAGCTTGTATCACGCCGCTTTGGCGCCATTTGGTTTGACCCTGTTTAAAAATCATGAGGGTAGGTACTCCCTGAACGTTGTAGGCACTGGCGGCCGCCGGGTTTTTGTCGACATCAATTTTAATGATGGTTACTTTGTCGCCCATGGCGCTTTTAACCTGTTGTAAAATAGGCGCCATCATTTTACAGGGGCCGCACCACTCGGCCGAAAAATCAACCAATACGGGTTTCTCTGAAGCTATGATTTCCTGAAAATTTGCCATGGTACTACAAATGGTATTTATAGTATAACCATTTTAAGCCAAATGTGTTTGTGATTTTATATCTCTGGCTTCACTATACCCCATATCACCTAAGCTCTGGAAAGCCTTTTGGCAAAAAACGACTTTTTACACCTGGCACAAAAGTATTTACGTACAGGTATAAAGAATAAAAGTGTCCTCAATAGCCAGCCTCTGTGTAACTGGTAATGGTGTGGCGTGCCACATCTTGGACAATATTGATATTTTGGATCCGGAAGCGGCTTGAAGTCTGTCAATTTCCTATTGAAATAAGGTAGCTGTATGTAAACATCTATATACGGTATATTCAATAGGGGAGTTGCAAAAATAAAAAAATTTCTATTAACGATAGATACTTATTTAAGTAAGATTTTTGATTTTATCCAGCAATTCATTCATTTCAAATGGTTTAGCTAAAAAATCATCAGCGCCGGCAGCCATGGCCGATTCTTTAATGTCCCGGCTGGCAGAAATCATAATAACAGGAATATTTTTGGTGGTTTCCAGTTGTTTAAGCTTTTTACAGATATCCCTGCCATCTTCTCCTGACATCCATATGTCTAATAACAATAAGTCTGGTAGTTCGTCTTTGAGGTCAAGCACATCGGCACCGTCGCCGGTAGTTGTTACCTGGTATCCTTCAAATTCAAGCAACATTTCAATAGCATCTACAATACCTGGATCGTCATCAGCTATCATGATCTTTTTAGGGAGATGTGTCATTTTGTATAAGATGTTTGAAACATTAAAAAGCTACGTATGCAACTCCTCAATCAACGTCCTGAAAATATTCTTATTTTGCGTAAAATGCAAATCAGAAAAGGCGTTTATTTTTGATAAAACTGTATATCTATATAAAACAATAAACCCCGGAGCACGCTTTTGTTTTATTAAAAACGGCATTTTAATAAGCTTTAAAGGTGGACAAATTAGGTACAGCAATCGATTGTTTGTAAATTATACTTATAGGATACTTATTTAATTTATGGGTTAAATAAAGCCCATGATATCTAATAAATACTTTGAGGGTATTTGCGCTACTCTTTGCGGTTGTACAATTAGTTTCTAATTAAATGGTTATAAAATTTCTTGCACAATGCGGCGGTAATGTTCGGTTCTGCTAACTTGGCATTTTATCTACAATCAAATGTCAATACAATTCCAGCTTCGTCGCAAATTTTGCCTTCTATTATTGCTGTTTGTTTGCGCTGCTGCACGCGCGCAGCAGCCTGCTTTTGCTGGTGCTTTGAGAGAATTATTTAAAGGACCGGTAAGCGACGAACAGCGCGACCAATGGCTGGCCGGTTTAAAGGACTGGCGCAATAAACAAAAGGCCGATCTGCATTACGATAACTCTTTATATGCTAACCCCAAACTGAAGTGGGTTAACCATACTTTCATTTATGTGCAAATGATGGCGCACGATCGTTTTTTTTATGATCCTGTTGCCCGTAAATATACCGTTGCACGTTACCTGGCCGATTTAAAGAAGCGCTATGGCGGTATTGATGCAGTGCTGATATGGCCCACCTATCCAAACATAGGCGTAGATAACCGCAACCAATTTGACCTGACCGCAGATTTACCCGGCGGACCCGCAGCTGTAAAGCAAATGATCAAAGATTTTAAAGCGCAGGGCGTGCATGTGTTTTTCCCGATCATGATCTGGGATCATGGTACCCGAAAGATACAATTGCCTATGTCTGAAGCTTTGGTTAAAGAGATGAAAGCCCTAGGAGCCGATGGCATGAACGGCGATACCATGTTGGGCGTGTCTGAGGATTTTTATCAATACACCAAAAGCGAAAATTATCCGCTGGCTTTTCAGCCTGAGTTGTCTGTAAGCAATCTTAAGATGTTAGAATGGAACCGCTTGAGTTGGGGGTATTTCTTTAATTATGAGCAAACGCCCGGCGTATCCATTTACAAATGGCTCGAGCCACAGCACCAGGTAAACATAACCAACCGCTGGGCCATTGATAAAACCTTCGACCTGCAATGGGCTTTTTTTAACGGCGTTGGCTATAACGCGTGGGAGAACGTTTGGGCCGTTTGGAACCAGATCCCTGAGCGGTATGCAGAAGCAATCCGCCGTATCAGTGCTGTTTACCACGCTTACCCGGATAGCTGGAGCAGTAAAGATTGGGAGCCCTATATTCCCGTACTTCAAAAAAATATTTATGCATCTAAATTCCCGTCAGCGGGGCGCACAGTTTATACGTTTATTAATCGCGATAGCGTAGAAATTAAAGGTAAACAAATCAGCCTGCCTTATCACAAAGGACAAACCTATTATGATCTTTGGAACGGAAAGATGCTAAAGCCTGAGCTAGCAGGGGATAAGGCTGTTTTAAGCTTTGATATTGAAGGATTTGGCTACGGAGCTATATTGATTGCTGATGGCGCCTTGAAGCCAGCAGAGCACGCCTTTCTTAATAATATGTCCATCATGAGTAAGCGCAAGCTGAAAACTTATGCTACCGACTGGAGACCTATCCCGCAACAAATGATCGCGATAGCTAAGACCAAAATCCCCGCCAAACAGCCTGACGGTATGGTAAAGATACCCGGCACCAACAACTACCAATTTGAATCGGCAGGGGTGATTATTGAGGGTAATGAACTGCCCGATGCTGTGGGCGTGCAGCATAGCTGGCAATCGCATCCGTCGAGATCGCAAAAACATGAAATGAGTGTGCCGTCGTTTTACATAGACAAGTACCCCGTTACCAATAAACAGTTTAAGCAGTTTTTAAAAGCTACCCAATATCATCCTGCCGATGGTCATAACTTTTTGAAAGACTGGGTAAAAGGCGACTATGCCGAAGGTGCCGCAAACCAACCGGTAACCTGGGTGTCGTTAGATGATGCCCGTGCCTATGCTAAATGGGCGGGTAAACGGCTGCCGCACGAGTGGGAGTGGCAATATGCCGCGCAAGGTACCGATGGCCGTAAATATCCCTGGGGTAATGATGATATCAAGACCAATTATCCGCCCGCAGATACCACGCGCAGCATGCGTAAACCAACCGCTGTGGATGCTTATCCATCAGGCGCCAGCCCGTTTGGTGTAATAGACATGGTAGGCAACGTTTGGCAATGGACGGACGAATACCACGATCTGCATAGCCGTACTGCTATTATTAAAGGCAGCAGCTACTTTCATGCCCAAACATCGGGCTGGTATTTTCCGCCGGCATTAGAGGTTAATAAATATGGCAAATACCTGCTCATGGCACCAAGTATTGACAGGGCAGGCACTATTGGTTTTAGATGTGTTGTGGATGCGGAGTAGAACCAGTCTATCAGCGTAGGACTCACCCCGACTACGCTACGCTGGTCGACCCTCTTTCCGCCGCAGGCGATGAGGGTGGTCGAACGAAGTGAAGACCGGGTGAGTCCCCCGGCGGTAACAAACAAAAAAGGCGACCCATTCCCGGGTCGCCTTTCTCCTATATGCTGATATTTTTATTGTCCTGCTGGTCCGCCTTGTTGTTGCTGTTGGCTAAACAGGGCGCCAAATACGGTTTCGTATTTTTTACCCTCGGCGTCCAGTTTGCCGGCCAGTTGGGTTTGGTGATTTTGCTTGGCAGCGTCGGCCATTTCATAAAGCAGCTGAACACCCATTTGCACATCGCGGCCACTAAACATGCCCGTGTTGTCCTGCATCTGGCGGTTTGCATACTCCAGTTGGTCAACCACATAATCATTAATGCTGTTTACATAGCGGTTGGCCAGGTTAACATCACCTAATTTATAAGCCGATTGTGCTATATAGAACCTTGCACCGGTAATGCGCATATCTACTTTCAGATCAGGCATATTCTCATCGTATTTGTGTAATGCTTTAAGCGCTAAATCATTTTGGCCCTTGGCAATCAGGTTTTGAATCATGTCCATAAAGGTAGTATTCATTACCGGGTAGAACATGGTGGTCGACTCATGATCCAGGTATTTAGCTGTTTTAAATCGGCCAAATTTAAACTTGTTCATTAAGTTGTTGTACATGGTCATGGTGTTTACCCTTGACTGGTCATTTGCTGCAGTATCAGCTTTTAACGGCATCAGGTGGAAAACAAAACCTTCTTTATACAAATAGGGCTGCAAACCAATCAGGTTTTCGCTACCTACGGTAATAGCAAAGCAGATAGGTCTTTTCCAGTTGTTGTGCGCCAATATATCCAGCATAGCCAGGTTATCTTTGCGCACATAGTTTGAAGTATATTTAAACTTCATGGTATCGGCAATTAAGCTCTGCAGCTCGGCAGGTACCACGTTGTTTTTAAGTACATCATCTTTGTTAATGGTAATTTTAAAGTTTTTGGTTGGCAGGTAGTTAGCCGTTTCGCCGCTTTGATAAGTTGCCATTACGCGCGGATCGTCTGACGAAATAAAATCAAACACATCTTTTACTTCGGTATAGCCGGGCAGTTTAGCATCGCGGAAGTATAATACATCGCGCACGCCGTCTTTGTATTTATCAAAAGGCATGGTAATAGGCAATGCATCAGCCTCATTCATTTTACGCTGCATCTGGCGTATGTACCAGTCGCCGGTAAATAAGCTTAAGTTAACCAAACGTACGTCCGGGCGTATGTTTTCTACTTCCTGGTCATACCATAAAGAGTAAGTGTCATTATCGCCATAAGTAAACAAAATGGCGTTTTTAGGGCACGACATGAGGTAGTTATAAGCCATATCATGCGCAATCATTTTAGTAGAGCGGTCATGCGCTTTCCATTCTTCGGCTGCCAGTACAGTTGGTACGGCAAGCAGGCACACCAGTATGGCAGCAAAGGCAGCATTACGGTTAGCCAAAGCTCTTCTTAATACATCGGCAACTGCAACAACCCCAAGGCCAATCCATATGGCAAAGGCGTAGAATGAGCCCACGTAAGAGTAATCCCGCTCGCGTGGTTGTACCGATGGCTGGTTAACATAAATAACAATAGCCATACCGGTAAAGAAAAATAATAAAGCAACAATCAGCGCGTCGCGTTTTTTATTTTTAAAGTGATACCAAAGGCCGAATAAGCCCAATATCAATGGTAAGGCAAACAATGGGGTATGGGTGCGGCTTTCTGTAACCGCTTTTGGCAAATGTTTAAAGCTGTCTATGATACCGGTGGTCCAGTCGCCATCTACATAGCCTTTAAAGCCACCCATTTGCATCTGTCCGTCGCCATCATTAACACGGCCTGCAAAATTCCACATGAAGTATCTAAAATACATCATGTAGCTTTGCCAGCTTACAAAAAACTTCAGGTTGTCTACAAAGGTAGGTTTATCCTGCTGACCCATTTGCAGCCACTCACGATAGAAAGCCGGATCTTGCCCCTCGGTACTGTACATACGCGGGAAGAAGGTGGTATGATCATAAACAAAGTTTTGTGCCTTGCCAGAGATCTCGTATTTGGTGTCGCCTTTGCGGTACATGTTGGCACCGTCGGTTTGATCAATAATCTGCGCATCAAAATAAGGGCCGCTCAGCAATGGTGTTTCGCCGTATTGGATACGGTTTAAGTAACCATTTAAGGTAAATGCATTGTCCGGGTGCGAGTTATCCAAATTAGTATTTGCGGTAGCGCGAATAGGGATGTATATAAATGAGCTGTAACCAAAATAAACAAAGGCAACGCATAAAAATGCCAGGTTCATGGTTGGTTTATTTTTGCGGATACTGTAAATAATACCGGCAACTAATACTGCTATTAACAACAGGAAGAAGAAGAATGAACCCGTACCAAAACCAAGGCCCAGCGTGTTTACAAAGAACAAATCGAAGTAGGCTGATAGTTGGATAGTCCAGTTACGGATACCAAATTGCACCAAACCTAATATTACAATACTGATAAAAAATGCAATCCAGGCACTTTTAACTGTGATTTTGCTGCTGCGTTTAAAGTAATAAACCAGTGCTAGCGCAGGTATAGTTAATAAGTTCAATAAGTGGATACCGATAGATAAACCGATAACGTACGCAATGAAAACAATCCATTTGTCGGCACCGGGCTCGTCGGCATGGGCATCCCATTTCAACATCGCCCAAAATACCAAAGCGGTACAAAGCGATGACCACGCAAATACAATGGTTTCAACTGCCGAGAACCAGAAAGTATCGGTATAAGCAAAGGCTAAAGCGCCTACCAGGCCTGCACCCATAATTAGTATAGTGCGGGTGGTATCTTCGTCGTCGGTAGCATCGGCTTTAGCCGGAATTAATTTTTTAGCGAAAGCAGTGATCGTCCAAAATAAGAACATAATAGTACCGCCACTAGCCAATGCCGAACCCATGTTGGTGAAAAACGGCACCTTGGCATTATTGCCGAAAGACAACAGCGAGAAAAACTTGCCCAACATGGCAAATACCGGATAACCCGGTTGGTGCGCAACCTGTAAACGGAACGCGCAGGAGATAAACTCGCCGCAATCCCAGAAACTTACAGAAGGCTCTAATGTTAAAATATAGGTTGTTGCTGCTATTACAAAGCAAAGCCACCCTAACAGGTTATTGATTTTTTTGTACTGCATGGATTATAGTATAGTTTTATTCAATTTGGTAAATATCTATATTTTAGATGTTAAAAATTAGATCACGCCAGGTGATTAACATCTTTTAACACATTTGCGCAAAGATGATAAAATTACTTTAAGAGTTATAACCGGGTTGAAGGTTTGTGAGAAAATCAATTTTAAGTAATAACCCTCTTTCCCGCTTGCAGAAGAGAGGGCCGACCATCCGCCTTAAGGCGGAGTAGTCGGGGTGAGTACCCGGCGAACAGGGCTAATGGCGTTTCCGCCTTTAGGCGGACCAGACTATCCGCTCCTTCAGGCCTTAATCACAGGCCGGTATCCACTTCAATCCTTAACGCGGAGGACTCAGCCGGTCTTTGCTTCGCTCGACCACCCTCTCTTCGCCTTTGGCGGAAAGAGGGTTAGTTATTAAGCCAACAAAAAACGGATGCCTTATTAGAAAAGCATCCGTTTATTATAATACAGCGAGTGTGCGGTATTTAGATTTTTATGATCCGGGTATCTTTTTTCGGTTGATCGTTGGGACGTAACAACGCCGGCACTAACTTGATGATGCCAATAACCGCACTGCCAATTAACACCAGAGCTTTAAAGCCAAAATGTACAAAAGGCTTCATTACTTCCCAGTTATGTTTGTTGAGGTAAGTACCCCGGTTATCGCGATTATATTTTGCAGGTTGGTTTGCCATGATCTGTTATTTAGGTTAACCTAAGCCATAATCGGGCCATTATTGCGATTTGCACTTATGGACACAATAAGTTAGCTTTATATGATGATGAAAAGCGCAATTAGCGCGGGTATCACAGCTCTGCTAACTACAATCACCGTTTTAATAATAGGTAAAGAACACAGTTTTTGGATATATCTGGGGATATATGCTATGTATTCTATTTTGGTGTATTTGGGTACAAGCTGGTGGTCAAAAAGAGCACTTGCCAAATCGCAGCAGGATTAACCTTTATCGTTTAGATGTAGAGACGCAATATTTTGCGTCTTGATTTAGGTAGTCCAAACTGGTCCACATTTTCAATCAGATCACCTATGCCACTTTCTTCTTCAAAGTAATAACCGTAATCTCCGGCCAGATGCCCAATCGTCCCGAGAAAGCCAGGAAGCCAAAGCCGCGGTTTACATACAGGTAACGGTCCTGTTCATGCGCCAGGCCTGCCCAGTCGAGGTAGCGGTATTGCACCGGACTCCATCTAAAGCCTGCCGTTTCTACCCCAAACTGTGCGCCATGGGTGTGGCCCGCCAGCGTAAGGTGGATGTTAGCCGGATTGTAGCGTACCTGTTCTTCCCAATGGGTAGGATCATGCGATAGCAGGATCTTAAATGCTTTAGGGTCGACGCCTTGCAACGCTTTGTCAAGGTTGCCTATTTGTATAAATCCGCGTCCCCAGTTCTGTACACCAATGAGCGAAATCTTTTGGCCGTTCTTCTCCAGCTCCAGGTTTTCGTCCAATAACAAGCGGTAACCTAAGGCTTTATGATGCGCTTTCAGCTTGTCCAGGTTTGCGGCTTTCTCGGCCTCGCTGTCCCATTGAATGTAATCGCCATAGTCATGATTGCCTAATATAGAGAACTGACCGTAGGGAGCACGTAATTGGCTGAAATTAGCCATGTAGGGTTCTATCTCAAAGGCGGCGTTGTTAACCAGATCGCCGGTGAAAACGAACAGGTCGCTTTTTTGGGCGTTGGCCAGGTCTATACCTTTCTGCACTGCATTTATGTTATCAAAACTGCCGGAGTGTATATCAGAAATTTGGGTGATGGTAAAGCCGTCGAAAGCTTCGGGCAAATCCTCGTAATATAAAGTTTGGCGATGCACCCGGTAATCATACTTGCCACGAAACATGGCATAGAAAAAGCCGAAGAACGGAAAAGCCGCCAGCAGTATCGCCAGCTCACTGATAAACTTGCGCCGTGCAGGGATGTAGCCATTGCTGACGGAATCTTTGTGCTTGTTAGCTACATTAACAATGCCGGCAACGCCGCGACCTATGTCGCCTAAAAACAGCACCAATACAAATATCAGCTTGGTTATAAAAAACGTAAGAAATAAGCTCAGCATCCACTCATGAAAAGGCAACATGCCTTTAGCAGTAGTAAAGCTGCCAAAGCCTATCAAAAACACAATGGTAACACCCACTGATACTACCAGGAAACCCCACGTAACTATTGCCCGTGCCACTTGCGACTGCCAGTTATTGGTAAAAGTCTTTAGCCCTTTAAAAACATACCAATCAAACAAAAAACTGACTACAGCCAGTATCAGAAATATTTTAAGAAAGCCACCTTTGTGCATGGAGTGTTGAGATAAGCCTGCAATTTAAAAAACCTCTCCAATATCCTCTCCAAAGAAGAGGACTTTTACGTTTTGGTGAATAAGTTAATAAAGCCCTCTCCTTTGGAGAGGGTGGGGCGAGGTCTAAAACAAAACCCTGTTTGTTTCGAAACAGGGTTTTGTTTATTAGTGATTGTCGTAATGATGGTCATCATGATGATCGTCGTGGTGATCGCCATCATGCCAATTTGGATCATTTCTGTGTGCTCTGTGTTGGCGATATTCTAAGGAACAGCTTGAAGCGACTACTGATGTAAACAACAACAGGGTAACCACTTTTATAATTAACTTTTTCATAGTTGTAAGTTTTATACGGTGTATAGTATAAAGACCGTGCCAGTTCGAAAAGGTTTAACGCTTTGTACGCAAGCGTGATATCCCGATAACCCCAAAACCCACAATTAAGAAGGCAAGGAGCAAGAAAACAAAGTTTACAGCTATTTGCCCATACGTGAGTTTGTTATGGTCAAGAAAGCTGTAAGGATACAGTTGTGTTAGCGCTCCGCGGACAATGATGTATATAAAATAAATCATTGGATAGATGAGCCAATTAAAAGCTTTGCTCCACGGAATCATAGCTTTAGCGGTAAATACCAGCCAGAATACCACAAACAAAACAGGGGCAACGGTATGGAAAACCTCGTCGCAAAATTTAAACCAGCCAAGCATAACGTGTTGCCCGCGCAGTACAAATTGATATACTAAAAATGTTATGATGATATATAACGACAGCGCACCAAGCACAGATGGTTTTGAAAAGAAACGCCCCCATTGGGATGTCGGTGCAAGCCAAAGCAACGTGATTGCCAGCGCAATCAGAAAGTTGTTTTGAATAGTAAAATAGCTCCATAATTGTACTATGGCGCCGCCTAATGTGCGCCCTTCTGATAAGTATTTAACGATAGAAATATCAAACTGAATAACCAACGCTATCCAAATCAAAATGGCTGATGCAGCCATGTATACGGGTCTGATTTTTTGTTTCATGATTTCTTGGGAGATTTACGGTTTGGTTTCTTATCCATTACGGTTTGCCAGCCGGTGGTAATGGCATCTTGCAGCATATCTTCGCGCACATGGTCCAGCTCAAAAAGGGTAGCGCCATGGTGCGATCCCCATTTATTGGGCACAGGGTAAACTATCTTTGGGTCAAAAGCGCAAAATACCGATTGATCGATTTGCGTCAATATCACGTTCATACGCCGGTCCGTTACCCACATAGTAGCAAATGTACGCCCATTAGCACGAAAGGCGGGGCGGCCAACATGGTCGTATTCTTCAACGCCTGGTAACGATAAAGTAAATTGACGGGCTTGTTCGACGGTTACCATTTATATTTGATTACTAGCTAAATTATTAAATTTATGCTAAAAATCGATGATGTTGGATTTTAAAAGCTATACCTTTATTTATTGCGATGAGCGATATCTACCCAAATAAAAATAAACATGACCGATAACCCAAACGGCGAGATTACACTACTTTATGGCGATAGTGGTATCACCACCATTAGTTTTTACCATCCGGCGCAAAACTCATTACCATCAGCTTTGCTGGAGGCGCTTGCTGACAAGATCGATCAAGCCGGCACAAACGCGCAAACCCGTGTCATCATCCTAAAAAGTGGGGGCGACCGCACCTTTTGTGCCGGAGCCAGTTTTGATGAGTTGCTGCAAATTAAAGATAAAGGGGCGGGTGCTGCATTCTTCTCGGGCTTTGCCAGGGTCATCAATGCTATCCGTAAATCGCCTAAAATTGTAATTGGCAGAGTGCAGGGTAAAGCTGTGGGTGGGGGAGTAGGCCTGGCCGCCGCTGCCGACTATTGCCTGGCTACAGAAGCCGCTGCCATTAAACTGAGTGAGTTAGCTATAGGTATCGGCCCCTTCGTGATTTCGCCTGCTGTGACAAGGAAAATTGGCTTGCCTGCTTTTTCACAACTGACGATTAGAGCTACAGATTTCCAATCGGCACAATGGGCCAGGGAAAAAGGATTGTATAACGAGGTTTATGCGGATATTATGGAACTGGATGTGGCGTTGGACGTACTTGCGGAAAAATTAGCGTCGTATCATCCGGATGCCCTGTCGGGCTTGAAACAAATACTGTGGGAAGGCACGGAAAACTGGGACGATCTACTCGCGGAGCGGGCGGCTATTAGCGGCGAGTTGGTGCTGTCAGAATTTACGCAGCAAGCCTTACATGATTTTATGGATAAGAAGTAAAAAAGAAAAGCCCCGCAATTGCAGGGCTTTTCTTTTTGTTACCAACGACGATAGCCGTGGCGATAATAATGTCTTCTGTAACCATAGCCATGATGATATCTTGGATAACCACGCTCTACAATCACTTCACGGTGATAGTGTGCGGGGTGTTCAACCACTACAACGCGGCGCGGTGGCGGGGTGCCTATATGAAGGCCTACTCTTACTTGTGCATTTGCCACGTTAAAGCCTAAAGCTAATATGGCAGTTACTATTGCTAATTTTAAAGTTTTCATAATTAATTGTTGTGTAATAAGCATCTCTGCTGTTGCTGTTAAGGCAATACGCATGCCGTGACATTTATTTTATTGGATATTAACCTAAGTTATTGATATACAGTTGTTAATATGTAAGCAAACAATGTGTTCTGTGCACCTACAGCGGTGAAGTGACCAGTTAACTATACACAATCAACAAAAAAGCCCCGCGTTTGCGGGGCTTTTTCGCTACCAGTGACGGTAATATGCGTGGCGATAATATGCATGACGATAATAAGGCCTTCTGTAAGCATAACCATAACGGTGATAATAAACAGGGTAACCCTCGTCAACCACCACGGGGTGCCGGTAATAAACCGGGTGGTAATATGGTCTTTCTACATAAACAGGGCGTGGTGCATATGTACCAATGCTAAATCCAACCCTTACCTGCGCATTGGCCACATTAAAACCTAAGGCTAAGATGGCGGTAACTATTGCTAATTTTAAAGTTTTCATGATCTTAATTGTTGTGCGATACCGTAGTATCGCTGTTGTTATAGTTAAGACAACAGCCGTGCCACAGGGTTTAGCTTATAAATCAATTCTGAACCTAAAATGTTGATAAACAGCAATAAAAAACGCCCTTTTCGGGCGCTAAACAATTTGGCAGATAAAACTGATTGTGCACAGTTAACTATACAAATGAGCACAAAAAAGCCCCGCATTTGCGAGGCTTTTTGTATGTTAGTAATGTCTTCTTACTACAACATGATGTCTGTGATAGTAATGATGTCTGTGATGATTTACCACTACCACTCTACGTGGAGCAGGGCGACCGCCCAAATGTACACCAACTCTTACTTGTGCGTTTGCTGCCTGGAATGTAAAGGCTAATAATAATGCTGCTATAGCTAATTTTAAAGTTTTCATAGTATTAAAATATGAACGTTTTTAATGTTGTGGTTCATGTACTTATGACAATAGCTATGCCATGAGGTTTAATCGTTTCCTTCTGTACGATATATGTTGATCGATTATTGTCGATAATAATCAAATACACAGCTAATTATGCATTGTAACGAATATGATAGATAAAGAAGGAGGGTTGATTTTCTAAATCAACCCTCCTTCTTTATCTAAAGACTGTATGCTTAATAGTTCATTATGGCTACTACCGGGTAATGATCTGACGGTACACGGCCATTGTAGGAGTTGGTCAAGATTGCGTAGCGTTTTACATTAAATTGTTTGGTTACAAAAATGTGATCAATCCGGCTATCGGTTTTGGTGTTCAAATTAAAATCATTGAAAGATCCATTAGTAGCCAGCTTGATAGGCGCCAGGTTATAGCAGTCTTGCAATACACCTGTACTTAATACCTCTTTGTAGCTTTCATTATATTGGTCCACGTTAAAATCGCCGGTGAAAATGGTGGCGCTGTTGCCTGCCATTTCTTTAATTTTTTGCAGTACCAGGTGCGCGCTTTCTTTACGGGCCACTACGCCTATATGGTCCATATGCAGGTTGAAGAAGTAAAACTTAAAACCGGTTTTAATATCCTCAAACTGCGCCCAGGTACATATACGTGGCAATACGGCATCCCAACCTTTGTTAGGTCTGTCGGTAATTGTCGACAGCCAGAAGTTGCCCTGTTTTAAAATTTTAAAGCGTGTTGTCTTATAAAATATGGCAGAATGCTCACCGGCTGTTTTGCCATCATCGCGGCCAACGCCAATAAATTTATAGCCGGGCAGGCTGTCTACCATGTTTTCAAGCATATGCTGTTTGCCTTCCTGTGTTCCAAAAATGTCCAGATCATTAAACTGTATAATTTTGCAGATTACCGGATAACGGTAGCCCCAGCCGTTGCCATTTAATGAATCGTCTTTGTTTTCGTAACGCAAGTTATAGGTGGCAATGTTTAACTGCTGACTGTAGGCCGCTACGGTAAAGAACAGTAGGGCAATAGTAGTGTAGCTGAGTTTTTTCATAATTTTTAACTGGTGCGTTAAAGATATAAAAAAGCTAAATACTAGCTTGGAGAAGGCACAAGCTTAATGAAGATTTAACAAAACTGTCATTGCGAGCGCAGCGTGGCAATCGCAAGGAGAAAAGTAAATTAGAATGGTTCGCGATTGCCACGCTACGCTCGCAGTGACAAATTAGAATCACTCATAAGCCCTCAAACTATTCTGCAATAACCGCATCTCCTCCTGGATATCCTCGATACGCTGCAGCAAGTGCGATATAGCCTCAATGCCCGCTACGTTAATATCCAGATCAGTATGCAGGCGGATCATACGTTCCAATTTTTGCAGTTCGCTTTCGGGGATGTAGGTGGTGTTGTTGACTATCTTTATTTCAACCAGGCCGGCATCCTGCAGGTCGGCAATGAAAGAGTGTTCCAAATGGTGATATACACAAAAATCTGTCGTAGTTATTAAATGCTTCGTGCTCATAACTCTATAATTTATGCTGATGATTTAGCCAGTTCTTCAAATAATTGTTTTTGCTTGTCGGTAAGATTGGTTGGTAATTCGATCTCGTAACTAATAATCAGATCGCCAAACTCGCCTTCCTTTTTATACACAGGTAATCCTTTGCCTTTCAACTTCACCTTGGTGCCGTTTTGAGTTTCTGGCTTTACTTTCACTTTTACTTTACCGGTAAGTGTTTCGGCAGTAATTTCTCCACCCAGGATAGCCGTATAGATATCCAGTTTGGTGTTTACATATAAATCAGCCCCTTTACGTTTAAATCTAGGATCATCGGCCACTAAAAATTTGATATACAAGTCGCCGCCAGGACCCCCATTAGCCCCCGGCCCGCCATGCCCGGCAATTTTGATGGTTTGTCCGTTCTCCACACCGGCAGGTATGGTAATGCGAATATTTTTACCGTTAACGGTTAGCGTTTGCTTATGCGTTTCACTGGCCTCTTTTAGGTCTAAATGCAGTTCAGCATTATAGTCCTGTCCGCGATATTTAGCTTGTCTGCGCCCTCCACCGCCGCCGGCAGCACCACCGAACATCGACTGGAAAAAATCAGAAAAATCTTCACCACCGCCACTAAATCCGTCAAAATCAAAAGCCTGTCCGCCACCACCGCCATAATTGCGCTGTTGACTTTGTTGCTGACGTTGAGCGTGTTCATAAGCTTCGCCATGCTGCCAGTTTTCGCCGTATTGGTCGTATTTCTTGCGTTTGTCCGGGTCGCTCAAAACCTCATTGGCTTCGTTAAGCTGCTGAAATTTCTTGTGTGCCTGTTCGTCGTTTGGGTTTAGGTCGGGGTGGTATTTGCGCGCTAGTTTGCGGTAAGCGGCCTTAATATCCTTTTCGGTAGCTGTTTTGCTGATGCCTAAAACTTCGTAATAATCAATAAATGCCATGGCAGGTTAAATGGAAATATATTTAAATAAACGGCTAATTATCGGAATGGTTTTTAATCCCTCTTGTCATTTCGAGCATGGCGAGAAATCTATATACACGCAAGGGATCATCGTGAATATCTATGTATAGATTTCTCCCGCTGGTCGAAATGACAAATTAATTTAAAAATAGCTGCCTACAAAAAATCAGTGGTCCTGGTATGCTTGCGTTTGATATAATTCCTGAAATCAAGCACTATTCCCGCGAAGAAATAAACGATAATTGGGAAACCTACCGATAAGAAAGAGGTGTAGATAAAAAACAATCTTAATTTAGAAATGGAAATATTAAAGCGTTCGCCCAGGTAGGTGCAAACACCAAAAGAATAACGTTCAAAAAAGGTCAATATTCGCTGTAACATATCTAAATTTAAATCAAGCCTGTAGCTTTAGTATCTTATTACCAACGCTGCATTGCAGGCATTTCTTATAATTACAATAATAGTTTTTTAATTCCAGTAAAGCTTGCGACTCAAACGCCGAGCCCGCCTTTACACCCAAACTATTAAAGTCGGCAATGATATTATTCTGCTCGCCGGGCAGGCTTTCCAGTAGCTTTAAACTTCTGTCAATAAAATACTGCTGCTGGTTATATCTGCCGTAACTAAACAAAAATAAGGATAAAGTATTTAACAACAATAAATTAGCCGACGATTGCCCCATGTTTTTCGAAACCGGTTTTGATGGCTTGTCAAACTGGTAATGGTCGTCCCAGTACTCGTTAACCTTAATTTCTGTAAAAAGTTTCTGCAAGATCTTCACATCCTTAATATCCAATACTTTTGAGAACAGGTGATTAGAGTTAACCACCAACGCCGCAAATTGGGCCAGCCTTACGGTCGGAAAGTTCAGGGGCCGCATGCGCATAAATTTCCAGAGATGATTATCGATAGGCGCGAGGCTAAATTTCTTCCTTAAAAAATCATATTCTGTTTTTAGCTTGCGCGGATATTCATCCTGCAGATCATCAGTCAGAAATCCCGCTTGACCGAAGATCAAAGCCTCAATTTGCAGTGTACTGTTTTTATGTTTGCCGAGGATGGTTTGCGGCAGAGATTTAGCCAACAGCTCAAACGGTAAGGCATTAGTTTTAAAGCCGAAATTGGCCGCTATAAACTGGTAAAAAGTCTCTTCCCAATCACCACGATTTAGCTCAAGCGCTTTAATTACCGCTTCTGATTTCTTTTCCAGGCGTTCTATCAAAATTCGGGTAAACCAGGTTTTTAAAGTGAATTCGTCTAACTTACCTATGCTGCTTTCGCACGGAATAATGGTTTGATTGCCGAATACCAGGTTATGATATCGCCCGTAAAGTTCTTCGGGGATACGATCCTTTAATTCAATAGTAGGAATAACGCGGCCTTTGGTATCGCTCACCGGTTCATCGTCACGATAAACCACATGAAGAATTACATTATCATAAGCGTTGTCGGTGGTATGATTATGCTTTTTCCAATCGGACGATGAGAGGTGCAGTTCCACATTCCCGGCCCAGGTAGTATCTCCAATCCTGATACGCGCATTGCTAAAATCAGGACCTGAATCGGTGTTGTGTATACCGACAGATTGGATATCAATAACTTCACCAGAAGTGGTTTTTAGATCCGTCCGGTCAAACAGGCGAAACTTCCAAACATAATGCAACAGGTCTTCGGTGAAAAGCATTAACTAATGTAAGAAATAAACAAATAAAGTAGCAAGCAATAAATCTAAACCAACCATTCTCACCACGTCTTCGTGAGCGAGGTACGAGCGTAACGATCTCAGGACCGTCGCTTATATAGAGATTGCCACACTCGTACCTCGTTCGCAATGACGTATCGGCGAATTGCGAATATTTTTATAAATTCACCCAATAACAATTATGCAGCCTACGTCCACCACATCCATCAAAGCCCAAACCACCTCGCACCGTATCCGCTCCATTATAGGCGGCTCATTAGGTAATTTGGTAGAATGGTATGATTGGTATGTTTACTCCGCGTTTACACTTTACTTTGCCGGCGCTTTCTTCCCGGCCGAGAATCCCAGGGTACAATTATTGAATACCACCGGCATATTTGCGGTAGGCTTTTTAATGAGACCAATAGGCGGGTGGGTAATGGGTACTTATGCCGATAAACATGGCCGTAAGGCGGCGCTTACTTTATCAGTAATGATGATGAGCATTGGTTCATTTATTATCGCCATTATCCCCGGATACAAACAAATAGGCATTGCGGCGCCTATAATGCTAACACTAGCCCGCATGGTGCAGGGCTTAAGCGTAGGTGGTGAATACGGCACCAGTGCTACGTACCTGAGTGAAATGGCCGGCCGTAAGCGTCGTGGATTTTACTCGAGTTTTCAGTATGTAACTTTGATTGCAGGGCAGTTAACGGCGTTAGGCGTGCTGGTGCTATTACAACAAGTTTTCCTGACCGACAAACAATTACACGCTTGGGGCTGGCGCATTCCATTTGCTGTGGGGGCAGTATTGGCTATATCTGTAATGTATCTGCGCAGGAGTTTGCAGGAGTCGGTAGTATTGTCCGATCATCATCAGCCCATCTCAACCCGGGGTACCATCAGGGAGTTGGCCAAACACCCGAAAGCGGTTTTTACGGTAGTTGGCCTTACTTTAGGCGGAACGGTTGCTTTTTATACCTTCACCACCTACATGCAAAAGTTCCTGGTCATTACATCAGGTTTTAGCAAAAGCGCCGCTACGCTGATATCAGCCTTGACGCTTGTTTTGTTTATGCTTTTGCAACCTTTATTCGGTATGTTGTCTGATAAAATTGGCCGCAAACCGATGTTGATTGCTTTTGGAATATGCGGGACGATTGCTACAGTGCCTATTTTGATAGCCCTGGGGCATACTAAAGACTTTTGGGTAGCATTTACGCTTATCATGGCTGCGTTGGTTATTACCAGTGGATACACGTCTATCAACGCCGTAGTAAAGGCCGAGCTGTTTCCCTCGCATGTGCGGGCTTTGGGCGTAGGGTTCCCTTACGGATTAGCGGTATCTATATTCGGTGGCACTGCCGAGCCATTGGCGCTGGTTTTTAAAAATAATAATCACCAGGAATGGTTTTATTGGTACGTCACGCTTTGTATTTTCCTGTCGCTGGTTGTTTATGTGGCGATGAAAGATACCAAGCGGCACTCGCGGATAGAAGAGGAGCCTGCTACACCAAACTCGACACCACGTTAATACTCAAAGCCACAATAGCAGTATTAAACGCAAACGAGATTAGTCCATGCAGTAAAGTAAGCCTGCGAATCTGGCGTGACGAGATCTCAACGTCTGACACCTGGAAAGTCATACCTACCACAAAAGCGAAATACACAAAGTCCAGATAGTCCGGATCCTTTTCACCGCCGGGGAATTCAAGCCCCTCCAACTTATCATTGTTTTCATCGGGGCTGTAATATAGATGCGCGTATCGCATCGCAAACAGTGTATGCACCAGCCACCACGATACCATAACCGAAGCCATGCCCAGTAAAATATGCCCGGTTACATCGGCTTCCGATCCACCTTTGGTTGATTTTAAAAGAAATAAGATAGAACCTAAGCTAACGAAGGAAGCGACGATGACAAACAAAAATATGAACGCTCTGCTAGCGTCTTGCAGCTTGGCTATCTTACGAATTTCGCGGGGATGGGCATTGAGGATAATAACCCAATCCATGATAATGATGGCCATGGCGCTGGCAACCCAGGTAATTAACACAACGGCCGGCCATTTAAAATGGTCGTGGGTTACTAAAAGAGCAATTACTGCCACGGCTAATGATATCAGCAGTCTAAAATGCGCGTCGAACTTAAAAAAAGCGTTATTGGGTAATTTGGTTATTTGTTTGAGTGTTTTCTTTGCCATAGGGTATTAAATGCATTGGCAATATACAATTATTCCTCGTCAACAATAAAGGCTACGCGACCGATTTGGCCATCGTCCAAACGCACTTTAATGCCACGCGAATGGTAGGCCGCGCTGGTTAACAACTTATCCACTATACCGCGCGTCAGTGTGCCCGTGCGCTGATCTTTTTTTAAGATGATGTCGACCTCAAGGCCGGGGTATATGTCTTTTCTGTTTTGTCCGTTCATAGAATATTTTTTTGTCATTGCGAGGAGGAACGACGAAGCAATCGCAAGGATGCAATGTGTTTAAGCATAGTTCGCGGTTGCCACGCTTCGCTCGCAATGACAATGCTTGTTATTTTATTAACTCCGCCACTGCCTTTTCTACCGCATCAAACTTAAACTGCCCTACCACTTTATTCATAGCGTCCGTAATTTGCGCATTACCCAAATTACCAATGCTGCCCTCATGGGTATGGTTAACGGTTTTAGCCGGGTTAAATTCGCCTTTTTCTATAGCCAGTCCTACTTGCTTGTAAGCATCGCGAAATGGTATTCCATCCAACACCATCTGGTTAACCACCTCAACGCTGAACAGGTAAGCATATTTAGGATCTTTCAGGATGTCTGTATTTACGCTTACGTTTTGCAGCATGAAAGTAGCCATATGCAGGCAGCTCTTTAACTCTGTAAACGCCGGGAACAACAGCTCTTTTAACAGCTGCAATTCGCGGTGATAGCCTGATGGCAAGTTGGTAGTTACCATGGCAACATCGGTTGGCAGGGCTTGTAAACGATTACACTTACCACGCATGATCTCCCAAACGTCCGGGTTCTTTTTATGTGGCATGATACTGCTGCCGGTGGTTAGCGTATCCGGATAGCTTACAAAAGCAAAATTCTGACTTAAATATAACGCTTGGTCCATAGCCATTTTAGCTAACGTGGCTGCTATAGATGATAAAGCCTGCGCTATGATCCGCTCGGTTTTACCACGGCCCATTTGCGCGTAAACTACGTTGTAGTTCAGGCTTTCAAAACCCAATAATTGGGTAGTCATGGTGCGGTTTAATGGAAACGATGAACCATAACCCGCAGCAGAACCCAATGGGTTTTTATTGGTGATCTTGTAAGCTGCCAAAAGCAGTTCCAGGTCGTCCACCAAACTCTCGGCATAAGCGCCAAACCATAAACCGAAGGACGATGGCATAGCTACCTGCAAGTGGGTATATCCCGGCAGTAAAACGTCTTTATATTTTTCGCTTAAGGTAATAAGCTGATTAAACAAGGCTTGCGTTTCTTCAACAACCTGTTGCAGTTCGCTCCTGAAAAAAAGTTTCAGATCGACCAAAACCTGGTCGTTACGTGAGCGGCCACTATGGATTTTTTTACCGGCATCGCCAATGCGTTGAGTGAGCAGCATTTCAACTTGTGAGTGTACGTCTTCAACGCCAGGCTCTATGGTAAATTTCCCAGCTTGAACATCGGCATAAATGCTTTTGAGCTCGTGTTGTACCAGTTGTAAGTCATCGGCGCTCATCAGACCAATACTCTCCAACATGCGTGTATGTGCCAGCGATCCCAGTACATCAAATGCAGCCATTTGCGCGTCGAATTCGGTATCGCGGCCAACAGTAAAACTTTCTACCAGCTCATTAACATTAGTGGTTTTTTGCCATAGTTTGCTCATGCTGCAAATATGAGAAATATTTTTAGGATGCTGCCGCGATATTGAATAGAAGCTTTGTTACAAAGCCCGTTTCAAGCCTTCCCATTTTACTACCCATTGCCCATCTTTCGGGAAGCCCGGGGCATTGCCTGCAGGTGCGCCATCCCAACCGGCAGTCATCAGGGCTACTGCATACAGCAAACCGCCATTGCCCGGGAAATAGGGAAACGGACCGCCACCACCAACTAACCCATGTTGTTCCAGGTCGAAACTTTTATAGTTCAATAAGTAATCTATCGCTTTATCGCCATGGCCCAACCTTGCGGCACACATAGCCAGCATCGGGAAGTCCCAACCCCAGGTGCGGTCGAAGCGCCAGGTTTCGCCAACTTTGTTGAAGGTTCTTTCCATGGTTGGTACGTCTACACCATCGCCCGGTAATAAACCGTAAGCGCCGGTTAGGGCAGGGTGCTCAAAGTTAAATTTGGTCCACATATCGGTAATGTTTTCCCATGATTCATACATGCCATCTTTAACCGGAAGTTTTGAAAGTTTACTCAATACCTCTGCGTATTTCGGATTAGCAGGCATGTTTAAACGCTTCCTCCATTTTTGGGCAAGTTTCAAGCCGGTACGCCAGTAACTCAACTCAAAAGTTGGATTATAGCAGGTGCGTGGGTTGGCATTTTCAGATACTACCTGCAGCGGATAGCCTAATATATAACGATCCTGCTCTTTATTATAATATGGGTACGATGCCATGAAATCTGCCGTCTGAACTACCACATTGCCCCACTCTGCCAATGTAGCTTTGGTAGGATTGGTACGATAGGCCAGCTCCGCAAAAAATATCGGGTGCGGTTGCTGCCAGATTAGTAAGGGGTTAATTTCATTCGGCCATTCCCAATGCTCATTATCGCCAACGGTTTTTGGCCAGCGTGCGCCTTCGTAGCCTTGCCGTTTAGCTCTTTCTTCTGATGTTTTTAAGTTGGATGCATAAACCCGCATCGCTCTGTCCATCAACGGCAGGCGACCCCAAAGCGCATAATGCGCGTCATGCCACCAGATCATCTCAAAATGGTATTTACCAAACCAGCCATTATTTACCAATCCGCTTTCTTGCGGTGGGGTAGAGCCAGCCTCGTTAACAGCCATAATGTACTGCGATAGCACGATACGTCTTTCCAACTCCATCCAACGGGGATCTTTACTGGCCGAGAGATCGATTGCACCGCCGCTTTGCCAAAAACTTGACCAATGTGTTTGGCTAGCCAGTTTTACTTGTGCGTAAGTTGGCAACGGTGTTTTGATTGGATCTTTTGAAAATGTTAATACGACATCTACCACGTTTTTACCGCCGGGCATTAATTCATAGCGATGCGGTTTGGTGTTTTTTATGGTAGCATTGGCCCATTTCAGGCCGACGTCAAATTTAGTATCATCTAAAGTGCGATGAAAAACAGCATTGTTACCGTTGATAACCGCTTGCGTTTGGTGCTTATCCGGACTATTAAAATCGGCACCATTATCAAACTGGCCGTGCGAGGCGTAAGGGAACTCTAAAAACACACCCACTTGCCCATCGTTTAAATCAGGTGCTTCTATATGCACAGCAATGCCATCCTGGTTGGGGTTACCGATGGTGGTTACCTTTACGGGTTTGCCATCAACCTCAAAAGTGCTGGTGGCAATGCCTGTCCACATGTCCAGCTTTTGCACCGGGTTTTGCAGATCATTTAAAGCAACTACAGAACCATCTTTTTTCTTCAAGATCAAACCCAAACGACCCAGGTTTATCCTTTGCGGATTAGAGATCATCCAATCGGTTAAAGCCGGCTGCTCCGGGTTTTGGATATCGTATCGCACCAAATGGCCCTGCGTATCCCATTGCTGGCCTTTAAAATCGGCAGGTGTTTGGCCGTCGGGTTCGGCAAATTTATGCCATCCCCAGTCTGACATGGTATTGGCATTATCTTTCCCAAATGTTTGTAGGCCGGTTATGTCAAAACCAAAAGCAAAATGGCCGTTACCTACTTGTGTTGGTCCGCCTAAATTACGGTCGGTAATAATTAGGTTGTGACGAGTTACTAAAGCCTTGCGGTTTATTTTACCTGTGGATTGAGCGTTTGCAATTGATACAGAGCACGTCGCCAGTAAAAATATGGCTGCTATTTTTGCAAGTGATGTTATTTGGTGTTTGATTAGCATAGACATCATTATAAAAGACCACACGGCCTTCATTAAATTTACAGGAATTGGATCTATTTGGAATAATAGGTTACAAATGCTAACCTAAAAATAAAATGAAAGGTAGCTGTCCTGTACTGTCTGTAGGATGAGGGGAAACCCAAACCCCAACCCGTCATCGCGAGCGTAGCGTGGCGATCTCCGGCGCGCTGATTTATAATCGCATGGTCAGAGATCGTCACGCTCGTACCTCGCTCACGATGACGTGGCGGTTAGTATGGGGTAATTATTGACTAATTAACTATCTGCTCCAACATCTTCACATACAACTCAATACCTTCACGGATCTCGTCCACATACACAAACTCATCAGCCGAGTGTGAACGGGCAGAATCACCGGGACCTACTTTGATAGATTGGATATCTAATAATGATTGGTCTGAAGTTGTAGGCGAGCCATAGGTTGTTCTACCCAGCGCAATACCAGCTTGTACAATCGGATGGTCGCGGTCTATAGATGATGGCTTAAGGCGAATGGAACGCGGATTCACATCGCAGCTTACATGCTGTCGGATGATCTCTAATACTTCCTCATTACGGTAAGCGTCGGTTACCCTAACATCAACCACAAAATTACAGGTAGCGGGCACTACGTTATGTTGCGAGCCGGCGTTGATGATAGTTACCGACATTTTGATAGGCCCAAAAACGTCACTTTCTTTAGGGAACTTAAAGTTGCGGAACCACTCAATATCCTTCATGGCTTTATAAATGGCGTTGTCGCCTTCTTCGCGGGCAGCGTGGCCGGCTTTACCGTGTGCTACGCAGTCTAGTACCATCAGTCCGCGTTCGGCTACAGCAAGCTGCATCAAAGTAGGTTCGCCAACAATGCCGAAGTTAAGTTCACCCAAGTCTGGTATAATTAGCTCCAAACCGTTAACGCCTGATATTTCTTCCTCGGCGGTGGTTGCCAGGCAGAAGTTATATTTAAGGTCGGTTTTATCATAAAAATACAAAAACACAGCTATCAATGATACCAGGCAACCGCCAGCATCATTACTGCCTAAGCCATATAATTTGCCGTCTTCAACCATACCATCAAACGGGTCGCGGGTGTAGCCGGAGTTTGGTTTAACCGTATCATGGTGCGAGTTGAGCAGGATTGTCGGTTTCGCCGCGTCAAAATGCTTGTTCCAGGCCCAAAGATTATTCAGTTTACGATTGGGGGTTATGCCGTGCATCTGCAGGAAATTGGCGATCAGGTCGGCGGTACGGTCCTCCTCTTTACTGAAAGATGGAATAGAGATAAGCTGTTGCAAAAGCTGCACAGCCTGCTGGTATAATGTGTTAGTGTCGTTCATGATAAATAGATAGGCAAAATTATAATTTTTTTGTAGAACCGATCAGGCTATGTAGGATACACAAAAAGACGTTTTTCTGTATCCGAAGTTTAATTGTAACGGCGTTAATACAGATTAGCTAAATAAACCCTTATCCTGTTCGATAAAAAAAGGCCTGCGCAGGCTCAGACCCAAATGTTCGTTCAATTGTTTTACCACATAATCGGCTAGTACAGGCGAGTATTGCTCATCATGCTGGTGCATAAAAAACCAAACGCTTTGCAGGCCCGCATCGCGCCATTGCTTAATGCGCTCCACCCACTCGTCTACACGGGCGTAATCGCCGGGTGTAAGGCCGTTGCCTACATAGCGTATAAAGGCATGTGGCGTAGGTAGTTCCATGTGCAGACAATCGCGACGGCCGGATGCATCGGTAATTACCGCGCCTAGGTTTAAATCGCGCAGCAAATTAAAAAGTGCATTCCGCGCCTCGATATTGGCAAACCATTCTTTATGGCGCACTTCGACATAAACCGGCACATCTGTTGGTAAATGTTCAAGGTAGGCCTTTAACTCAGGGAAACTTTTCGGGGTGAAATTATCGCCTAACTGCAAAAACAGCGGGCCTAACTTATCACCAAAGGCGGTGATGCCTTCATAAAAAGTCGTGGTAATTTCTTCGGCGTTTTTTAAGCGTTTGATATGGCTAATGCTTTGCGAAAACTTGGGGCAAAATTTAAAGTCGGGGTTGCTCTCAGCCTTTTCTTTCCATTTGGCTATAGTGGCAGGGGGGTATACGTTATAAAACGTGGCATTGAGTTCTATACTGTCGAAATGTTTAACATACTCATCCAAAAAATTGGCATCCTTGGTTTTAGACGGATAGATCTGGCCTACCCACTCTTTACGGCCCCATTTGGCACAGCCCACATGTACTTGCATAGGCTGATTGCTCTTTGCAGCGGTAAGTGTAGCAATAGTTAGTGGCGTATCGGGTGGTAGCGTAAAGTCAATATTTACTAATTCTTCGGGGGTAACTCGGCCAAATTCCATGGTGTAAATGTTTTATGGTTTTAACGATGACTGGTGCATCATTGTAACAAATTTAAAATAATAAACGTTGAACCACGGAGCTAATGATTATATTTAGCTAACAAAGTTTGAAGGTTAAACTTTTACATAGTTTAACTGTCTGTAAATAGCGCGCTAACACTGGCGAGCCCCAATATCGAGTAAATGGCGGCATTGAGCTTAAAGCATTCCGGTTTTTTTATACTGCTGATGGCTGGCCTGTTAATGTCATGTGGTAGCGGCAAAAAGGTATATATAAGCACTTGCGATGCCAATATGGTTTTTAAGCAGGTTACCTATACCCACCTCATGGATAGTCTTAGTTATTACAACAATAAATATGTTGAAATTGTGGGCAAGTACCAGGAAGGTAAAGAAGAGTCGGCTTTATTTAGCGACAGCCTTTATATGGCAAAGCCAAACACAGCGCTTTGGGTTAATTTTAGTCAGGACTGCCCGCTATACCTAACCGGTACCCACACTGGTTTTTTTCAATATGATGATGGGGGCTATACCCACATCAATAATAAAAAAATCAGGATAAGGGGTAGGCTTGATCTGCACAACCGTGGCTATCAAAAGCAATATAAAGGCTGTATTGACCACGTAAGCTTTATAGAGCTTTAAGGCCCCCCTTATTATTTATCCGGCGCTGTCAAATATTGATTTGCAATCCATCGACAGCTAATTTGATTCCGGGGGGCAAGGTAAGTTCGACATCGGCATGTTTGCCAAGGCGATGACTGATATGGGTAAAATAAGTAGTTTCTGCGCCAATTTCCTGTGCAAAAGCTACAGCCTCGTCCAAGGTAAAATGCGAGATATGGCTCTGCATTTGCAACGCGTTAATCACTAATATTTTGGTGCCTTTGATTTTTTCTTTTTCTTCGGGCGATACTGTTTTGGCATCGGTGATGTACGTGAAATCATTGATGCGGAAACCCAGCACCGGTAATTTATAATGCAAAACCTCGATAGGTATAAAATGGATGCTACCGATATCAAACGGATCTAAGCCAATAGGATGGATGTTTACCTGCGGGATGCCAGGATATTTAAACTCGGCAAATACATACGGAAACTCGCGCATTAACGCCGCTTGCACACGTGCATCGGCATAAATGTTCATGGGTTCCTGCTGCTTAAAATTAAAAGCGCGGATATCGTCCATGCCCGCAACATGATCTTTATGCTCATGGGTATAAACAACGGCGTCCAGTCGCTGCACATTGGCCCGCAGCATCTGATACCTAAAATCAGGTCCCGAATCAATTACTACGATTTTGTCTTCAGCTTCAATTAATATGGATGAGCGCAGTCTTTTATCCCGCGTGTCGGCCGATGTGCAAACTTCGCAGCCGCAAGCAATTACAGGTACACCCTGCGAGGTGCCGGTGCCTAAAAAAGTTACTTTCACAGCTGCAGTTTGGTTTGTTTTAGTTGTTGTAAAAAGGCGATCTGTTTATCGTCAAGCAAATTATGGTCAACCTCCAGTTCACGCAACAGTTCGACCAGGGCCAGGATCTTGCTTTCCAGGTTTGAGAAACGATTTACCACTATTATTTTGCTGTTTAACAACAAACATGCCCCGGTTTTAAAGTTCCCTTTTTCATAACGCACTTTGTATCCTGCCGATTTTAACAGCAGTTCCAACTTCTCGAGCGTATGCGTTGTAAGCGTGAGCATTTTTCAAAAATAAGCATAAAGCAGTTAGGAAAAAGCGGAAAGGTTAAATTAGCTCACCTATTTAATTTATCTGTCGTCGTACATTTTTACCTGTTCCTGAATTAGCGGCAATAATTGATAGAGCGCCGTATTGCTGTTAATCTTAGAATCTGTGGTGTCGTAAGCATTATAGATTCTTTTTGTCCAGACGTTGTCAATGGTATAAAACTCAAACACGTAGAAACTACTTTCAGAACTTTTTGAGTGGACGCGCTCGATGGCTTGTATAGGTAACTCATCTTGATGTAACCTCAAAAACTTGATTAATGCCTTATTGCCTATTTTTATAGGTTCGTAAATATTGGCATCACTAAAAGCCTGCATAAATACAGCATCATCTGTAACCCAAACCAAAATTTGCCGGTAAGAAGGAGTATATCCTGTTTGAGTATGCGAGATGGAATCATTGACTATATAAGTATTGACGGTGCCACCGCCGTAAGCTCCGTAAGTAAAAACCAGGCTGCTTGTTTGCCTGATGAGGTCATTGATTTTTTCCTTCAACTTAGGCCCGGTTGGGCTATATTCCCAATTGGCATAAGTTGCTGTTTTATCATCAGTATAATTATAGGCCTTAATGTGGTTTTGCTGGGCTGCCAAAGAAAGCTCAACCCATTGTTGGTTGGTTAGCTTTTCCTGGTAGGTGAGTACCTGGTTTATTGCTTCGTTATATAAAGGTTCTGCTTTTTGGTATTCGGTTTTTTTTCGAAGAGAATCAGCCTGATACTTTAGGGTTTTGACGTTTTGGGCAATGGCTGCCATTGTTAGCAAAAACAAACAAATAAATACCAACGGCTTCTTCATAATACTAGTCAAATTTACCAACCCTTGCCCGTTCGGTCCCTGAATTTATGGTATCGTAGTATTTTTTTTCATCATCGCGAACCCGCAGAAATAGCTGCGCAAAATGGGTTTTGATGTTTGCCTGATATATTTTATTTCCTTTGTCGACAGTAATTTGTTTGACAAATTTAAATTCATCGGTAGAAATGTTTTGCTGCATGGTTCTAAAATCCCAAATATCTACCGGGTCTTGCTGTACAGGTTCACTTTTTAAGTAAAACTCAAAGTGATAAACAGGTATGATGTCGCGGTATTTCATGATCATGGCGCCTATCTTTTCTTTAGTTATATTCTCCATATGGTTTTTCATCAGGTCATATAACTTTTTGTCATTCATCTTAACAGGCTTGTATGTGTCGCAGGCGTTAAATGCCTGCATAAAAACATCGTCATTTATGGCCCATGCCAATATATAGGTATTACCCTCGCCAATTAAACAACCATACGGCGATCCGCCGAGAGTAGTAGTAGTCCAACCCTGCCTGGCATAAAATGAGAATAGATAGTTGATGCCCATTTGCTTCAAAGTCGCTATTTTATCCGACATTTTTTCGGCACGTGTTCCATACAACAGGTTTGAGTATTTCCAGGGATAGGATTTGTTAACATCCATTGCCGAACGCAGCAAAGCCGACCAATCACTATCGTAAACTTTTTCTTTGTTGGCAAGCACCAGGTCAATGCAGTGCTCGTAAGCAATTAAGGCATCTTTAGGGTTATTCATATATCTAAGGGAGTCGCCTTGGCGCTTTAGCGCTAGAAAATTTTGCGCACTTGCTATAATTGGTAAAACCAGGCAGATTATAATTAGTATTTTTTTCATATCAATTAACCTTATTTGCCGCAGCTATAGCATAAAACTTTGAGAATAAAGTGCTCAAACCAAATGTGCCTCTTTCTCCATAATCTTCAATTTCTTTAAATGAACCGTCTTTGTATTTTACCCTGATCCAGCCATGTACGTCATCGGTCCAGGATACGGCATATTTGTTTTTCAGATGCTTGAAATCGATATAATTTATCAAGTCAAATATTTCGTTGGTTTCGCCGGTTGTTAATTTCGCTTTAGCTACCACGTAGGTTTTCGGTATTATTGCTTTAGCAGTTTTAGGCGGTTTGCCCCAGGGGTCTTTAACAAAATACAATTTAACGTTAACGGGTTTGTCTTTTTCAAATCGTATTTTGCCTTTACTGTTTAGTTTGGTGTAAAATATCGGGCAAGGACCGTAGCAAACGCCGGCATGGAAAATTACAGAGTCGATATCATATTTTACCGGATGTTCATTTAACTCAATAAAATGATCAAATTTATAAACTAAGGTATCAGTTCGCGGATACTGCATACGATAAAAATTAGGCCTTTTATCTATCCGTTCTTCTTCTATACTATGAAAAACGAGCAGATTTTTTCCTTTATACTGAATAGCATTTATCAATTCATCCGAAAAAGAACTGTATTGCAATTGTATCAGCTTAAATGTGTTATTACCATTATCAAGCACAACAAAATTACTATAGCTGTACCGCGTGCAAATAACAATCAGATCTGTTAGTCCATCGTTGTTCAGATCAACTTTCTGCCAGCTTTTTGCTCCCCATGTGTTGGCGAGCGAAAAGCAATCATTTTTTTTTAGATATTTAAGGATGGTGTCTATTGGTTGAATAATAGGTTGGGGCGCATATTTACTGGTGAAACTGGTGGAAAGCGGAATAAGAAACCGTACCACATCACTATCTGTTTTGAGCTCGTCTATTCTATTAGCAAATAGATGGAATGTTGAAAGCATTAAGCAACATGCAAGCAGTAGTTTTCTCATATCAAAAAGCTTTATAAGGTTTAGCTACAGCGTATAATTTTGAAAACAGCGCCCGCAAACCAAAGGTGCCATACTCGCCATAGTCTACTATAGTTTTTGATGAGCCATCCTTAAACTTTACCTGTATGGTAGTGGTCGATGCATCGGTCCACGGCACCTCGTATTTATCTTTTAGCTTTTTAAAATTGATATAATTAATCATATTAAGGATCTCTTTTTGCTGACTCGATAAAACCTTGCCCTGGGCTTTTAATTCAGTTGATATTTTAAAATCTTTTACGGAATAGCCTCCGGCAGTTTTTACAGAGGTTCCGCCGTATACATACCTTTCATACCGGGTTTTGCCTTTACGGTTAACTTTCATCCGAAATTTGGGGCAGCTGCCGCAATGGTTACCATAAACGCTTCCATCGTAAAAGATCAATGAATCAATAGCATATTTTGGCGGATGCTCATTCAATTCAACAAAATGGTCGTATTTATAAATCAACGTATCAGTTCGCGGCTGCTCGAACCGATCAAGCATATCGCTATCAATTGTGTGAAATACAATCAGGTTTTGATCATTTCGCCTAATAATATTCACCAGTTCGCAAAACCAGGAATCATAAACTAAATACATCAGTTTGAAAGTGCCGTCGCCGTTATCCATCACAATGAAATTTTCGTACTGATACCAGTGGCATATTGCCACCAGGTCTGTACGTCCATCATTATTCAGGTCCACTTTTTGCCAGCTTTTTACACCCCAGGTTTTGCAAAGGGTATCGCATGCAAAGCATGCATCGTTTTTAAAAATGGTATCAACCGGCTCGATGATTAGCTTGGGCGTGTATTTGCCCGTTGTGAAATGTTTGTCTAAGGGTAAAAGAAATCGCACCACATCACTATCTGTCTTTAGCTCATCTATTTTATTGGCGAAAGAAGTGGCTGCTGTTAATAGTAAGCAAAATAAAAGCGGCAGTTTCTTCATAGCAATATCGGTTTAGAATTGGTATTACTAATCTCGCTACAAAAAACCGCTTGTCAAAATAATAACGCTTACTTCAAATCAACCACCTCAACACCCGGATGCGCTTTAGTATCGAATGTAAAAGTGCTGGCCGGTGCAGCGGCCGTAGTAACAAAACTACGCAGAATGTAGTTATATTTAGCGCCGCTTTTATCGAAGATGAGCGCACTGTAGATCTGTTTTTTTACTTTATCAATCAGCAATCTAACTTTAAAAAACTGAGTTTTCTCGTCATTCTCCGGCGACAGGTCTATCGACTGGTAAACTTTACCGCCAATTTTCTGATCGCCGTTGTAAACGTATTTGTAACCATGCTCATACATACTGAATAGCTTGGCCGGGTTAAAGCTTTGGTCGCCGCTGTTGTCGGCGTTGGTTAGCTGCACTTCCTTATCTTTTTTCAGGTAGGTCCACTGGCTTTTACCATCGCTGATGATCTCTTGTTCCAGATCAGTGCTGCTGCCCGCAGCGTATACGTCAACCTTAAACTTATTTGCTTTTGATTGTGTGGTTAGCGTACCGTTGCGCGTTTCTTTAACGCCTGCCGCCGGGTTATCAACGGTAAACGTAAAGTCGCTTTTAATAATATTGTAGGAACGGTATTTTTGGCTCACCTGGTTTAAAATGGCTTTAGCCTGTACGTCTTTTTGAGCAACGGCCGGAGCGGTAGTTAATATAAGTAGGGTATAGAATAGTAGCTTTTTCATTAACGGTATGACTTGTTTTTGTGAGAAACGTTTAGCGCAGCGTTTGGTTTGTGATTTCTGTCATTGCGAGCGTAGCGTGGCAATCGCAAGGAGAAAAGCTTAAACGCGTGCGATTGCTTCGTCGTTCCTCCTCGCAATGACAAGCTGTGTTTTATTCCTTATCCAAAGTCTCCAAATACTGCATCAAAGAATACTCATCCGGATACAGCACCTCGCGGGCCTTGCTGCCTTCAAACGGGCCGACAATGCCAGAGGCTTCCAGTTGGTCAATAATGCGGCCTGCGCGGTTATAACCCAGTTTAAGCTTGCGTTGTATTAATGAGGTGGAACCTTGCTGATGCATCACAATCAGGCGGGCTGCTTCCTCAAACATGGGGTCGCGGTCGCTTGGATCAAATTCTTTAGAGCTGCTTTGTTCGCCCTCGCCAACATATTCTGGTAGCAGCATGGCAGTAGGGTAGCCTCGCTGGTTACCTATAAAGTCAGAGATCCTTTCAACCTCAGGCGTATCTACAAACGCGCACTGTAAACGAATCAAATCGCTACCCGTACTAAACAACATATCACCGCGACCAATCAATTGGTCTGCGCCACCTGCATCGAGGATGGTCCGTGAGTCGATCTTAGATAACACCCTAAACGCCAATCGCGACGGGAAGTTGGCCTTGATAGTACCCGTAATAATATTTACCGACGGGCGCTGTGTAGCAATAACCAAATGGATACCCACCGCACGGGCCAGCTGCGCTATACGGGCTATAGGTTGCTCTACCTCTTTACCGGCTGTCATCATCAAATCGGCAAACTCGTCTATCACCAAAACAATAAATGGCAGGTAACGGTGTTTCTCCGGATTACTGATCTTGCGGTTAACAAACTTGGCGTTATATTCTTTCAGGTTACGTACCTGCGCGTCTTTCAGCAGGTCATAACGCTGGTCCATCTCAATACAAAGCGAGTTGAGCGTATTTACCACCTTCTTAGTATCGGTGATGATAGCATCGGCCTCGTCAGGTAGCTTAGCCAGGAAATGGCGCTCAATTTTGCGAAACAGCGTCAACTCCACCTTTTTAGGGTCCACCAACACAAACTTCAACTCCGAAGGGTGCTTTTTATACAATAGCGATACCAGGATAGCATTAATACCAACCGACTTACCCTGACCCGTAGCACCCGCAACCAGCAAGTGAGGCATCTTGGCCAAATCGGCAATAAATACTTCGTTGGATATGGTTTTACCTAAGGCAATAGGCAGATCCATTGTTGTGTTCTGGAACTTTTCGGTAGCCAGGATAGAGCGCATAGATACCATCTCGGGGTTTTGGTTTGGCACCTCTATACCTATGGTACCCTTACCCGGCATAGGGGCAATGATCCGGATGCCCAAAGCCGCTAAGCTCAGCGCGATATCATCTTCCAGATTTTTAATCTTGGAGATCCGCACACCCGGCGCCGGGATGATCTCGTACAAAGTAACTGTTGGCCCAATGGTGGCTTTGATCTTGTCGATCTCAATATTATAATGGTTCAGCGTCTCAACAATTTTGTTCTTGTTAGCTTCCAGCTCTTCTGAATTTACGGCGATTTTGCCGGTACCGTACTCCTCTAATAAATTAAGTGTTGGATATTTGTACGATGCCAGGTCAAGCTTATGATCGTAGGTGCCAAACTGGTCAACCAGTTCCTGCGCTTTGGCATCGTCGGTTTTTTCGACGTTCAGCACCGGGCTAGGACGCTCAGTCTCTAAAGTCAGCGGGATATCTTCGCCCAGATCAGGGTCTGCGCTTTCATTGTCGGGCGTTAAAACTACAGGTTCATGAAAAATAGGCTCGGGCTGTATGGGTGCGCTGACAGGCGGCAGTGGCTGGTTTGTAAATGCTTCAGGTTTGATAGCGTTATTGCCTTTCGGCCATTCTACCGGGTGCGAAATTTCCTCGTCTACCAGTTCGACAGGCTCGTGGTTAAACCCGATGGTCGGCTCAAACTCAGAAATCATACCTTCTTTATTTTTACGTTTGGGTAGCTTAAAATCAATGTTATAAGCAATAATTAATGTGGTAAGCGCTGCAAACGCTAATAAAGCGCCGGTGCCCGATTGGCCTATCTGTATGTCGAGCAAACGGTTGGTCCAGTAACCAAATCCGCCTTCTAAATAATGCGGTGTATCGTCAATAAAAGCATGGATAAAGCCCAGTGTTACCGAAACAAATATCAGCCCAAAGAATGAATAGCCTAAGGTGCGGATTGCCGAGAACAGGCGCACTTTGAATAACATGCGGTAGCCTATAACAAAACACACAAACACAAACAGGAACGACGCCACACCAAACCACTCAAAAATAAACTGGTTAGATAATAACGCGCCAAATTTGCCAAGCCAGTTCTCTACCGGGTCTATACCTTTTAGCTTTAACTCGGCCTGGCTGGTAAACAAATTATGCCAGCCACCATTGGCTGCCGACACATAGCTTTGGTCTTGCTGCCAGGTAAACAGGTACGATACAAAAGCTATCGCGAAGAAAAGCGACAGCAACAGGCAGAACAAGCCGACAATTTTGATCAGGCGCCCGTCTTGCAGATCAAATGTAGGCATACGCTCAACCTTTGGCTTAGCAACGCGCTCTTTTGATCCTTTTTCTGATGATTGTCGAGGTAGATTTTCCTCTTTAAAACTATTTGATTTAAACTGATTTCCTTTTACCGGCATTCCTAATTATACAGACTATGTGCAAATATAAAGTTAATAGATTAAACAATGAGGTGCCGATTTTTTTAATTTTTTTGGTAATATTGACATAACATGAGTGTAGACCTGCTTGAACAATACATCACCGAAGGCAATTTGCCGCAACTAAATAGCCTGCTTGCCCAGCAGCCTGCTTTGGCTACCGCCATGACCAGTCATAATGTGTCGCCGTTGATGTTATCCTGTTATTACAAAAAGCCGGAGGTTACCGCTTTATTGCTCAAATATGTTGACGAGATCAGCCTGTTCGAGGCTGCAGCGGTAGGCAAGTTTGACGTTGTAGCCCATGTGATTTTTAGCCACCCCGATGCGGTAAATTTATATGCCGACGATGGTTTTACACCATTGGGCCTGGCTTGTTATTTCGGGCAGTTTGAAGTAGCGCGATATTTAGTATTAAAAGGTGCCGATGTTAACCAGCCATCAAATAACGGATTTAATGTTTTCCCCCTGCACTCGGCTGCGGCAGGGAGTTATAATAACATAGCCCGTATGCTAATTGAAAACGGTGCGCAGGTAAATATCAAGCAACAGGCTGGTGCTACTCCACTGCATTCGGCAGCGCAAACCGGAAACCTGGAATTGCTGATATTACTGCTTGAAAATGGCGCCGAAGTGAACGCCCGTATGGAAGGTGGCAAGCTGCCCGCAGATTTGGCCCGCGAAAAAGGGTTTAATGAAATAGCGGAGATATTAGGGTAGACCCCACCCAACCCTCCCGAGGGGGAGGGCTTTAATAAAAAGCCTCAAAAATATTTATAGCGTTTTATTTCAATCGGAAATTCAAAAGTCTCCCCTTCCGGGGGAGATTTAGAGGGGGCTGACTGGTGCACAAAAAAAGCGATGGGACACTACCCCCATCGCTAATTAACGAACTCATCACACATTTAAAAACACCTACTCCGCGTGACTGGAATAGGCGTAGGGGTTAATTAGATACAAATACGTTGTAATCGTCGGGCATAGCCAGGTTAGCTATTTTGGCAGTTGCATTGGCTAAAGCCACAACATCATGATCGCCGTATTTGGCAACAAGGTTCTTTACATACAACCATTGCTGATATTTAACAGGTATTTTAGTCACTTTTCTTTGGGTAAAATAAGCCGGATCTGTAGCTACCATATTTTTTAGGGCTTCGTAAAATCTAGGGTCGCTGGGGATCTCTGAACTCATGGTTGGATAAGCGTGGCCCCAGGTTTTGTAAAAATCTTCAAATAGCTTTTCTTTTGGCAAATTGGTGTGGTATATCCACGGTGCCGAAGTGTTGTAAAGATAATCTACATACACCCTGAAGTTTTGATATTCAGAGCCTTGTGCTATAGCTTGTCTGATGCAGTCGGTATTGGCCTCAATAAGGTTGGTAATGATCTGCGGGTCTTTGGTAGTTAAAATTTCGTTGATGGGGCATTGGGCCTTTACAGCCACGCTTATTCCCAAAGCCACCAAGCATAACATGAGTGCTTTCTTCATAATTTAACCTCCTTACTAATTGGTATCTAAAGCTAAAAATAAATTATAACAAAGTTGTTACAATTTGTAAAAATATTTTTTGTTGGGATAATGATTTGTTGACATTAAGATTTTTTAGCTGTATCTCCTCCACCGCGTCATTGCGAGGAACGAAGCAATCTCTACAACAAACAGTCAAAAGCGCAGACTTATTTTGGCGGTAGCCAACAGCAATAAGAAGTAAAATAGATCCTAATAATAATTGACCATTCGTTTTTGAACTCAGATTTTGCCCATTGATTAGCATGTGTAGAGATTGCTTCGTTCCTCGCAATGACGTGGTGGTGAGAGTTATTTCGAGGTTTTTAGCTATACCGATAAACTTTCTTCTATTAATTAGTTATTTTCAGGCCTTTATATTTTACATGAAAAAACTCCTTCTTTTAGCCATCTCTATCATCACCATACAAACCGCCTGCGCGCAAGCACCCGCCAATGACGCGGCTTATATCAAAGCTAATTACACCAAGCACGAGTACCAGATACCTATGCGCGACGGTAAAAAGCTCTTTACTTCGGTTTACATCCCGAATGACCAATCCAAAGCCTATCCATTTATGATGGATCGTACCTGTTATAGCGTAGCGCCGTATGGCGATGGCTACAAGGCAGCTTTGGGTCCATCAGGCCATTTTACGCACGATGGTTATATTTTTGTTTACCAGGATGTACGCGGCCGCTGGATGAGTGAAGGCATTTATGAGGAGATGACACCCGAGCTGGAAGTACACAAAACTAATAAGGACGTTGATGAGGGTACCGATACTTATGATACTATAGACTGGCTGTTAAAGAACATTGCCAATAATAATGGTAAAGTAGGCGTATGGGGCATCTCTTATCCCGGCTTTTATACAACTACTGCTTTACTGAGCCGCCATCCGGCGCTGGTTGCTGCATCGCCGCAGGCACCCATTGCCGATTTATGGCGCGATGACGGCTGGCACAATGGCGCGTTTTTTTTGGTAGCTAACTTTGGTTTTTATCCCGGCTTTACCAACAGGCAGGACGACAAACCAACGCAGCGCCCCGGCAAACAATTCGACCCAAAAACTAACGACGGCTACGACTTTTTTATGAAGATGGGGCCGATGAAGAATACGAACGACAAGTACTATAAAGATACTATCCGCCTTTGGAGCGAGATGATCAACCACCCGGATTATGATCAGCATTGGAAAGATCGTAATGTACTCACTCATCTGCATGATATTAAAACTGCTACGCTGGTTACCGGCGGTTGGTATGATGCCGAGGATTTATATGGAGCCATCAATACCTACAAAACGTTGGTAGCTAAAAACCCACAGACTCCTGTTTATTTTGCGATGGGCCCCTGGGTTCATGGCGGCTGGTCGCGCGGACCGGGCGACCATTTAGGCGATGTGGACTTTGGTGGTGCGCAGGGTCCGCATTATCGCGAGGATATTGAATTTAACTTCTTCAGTCATTATTTAAAAGGTACGCCGCTAAACATTGCACCGGTTAACACTTTCGAGACCGGCGATAACAAATGGAAAACATCGGCCACCTGGCCGCCAAAAAATACGGTAGATAAGCAGCTATATTTCTTGCCGGGTGGGAAATTGTCTTTTGATGCACCTTCGACGGCTAAAGACAGTTATGATGAATATGTGTCTGACCCCAACAACCCGGTACCTTTTATAGCCGACCGCAGCAAAACCATGGACATGCAGCGCGAATACATGACTGCCGATCAGCGTTTCCTTGCCGATAGAAAGGACGTGATCAGTTACCAGACCGACGTTCTGACCGATGACGTAACTCTAGCAGGCAATATCTGGGCAAACCTTAAAGTATCAACCACCGGTACCGATGCCGACTTTGTAGTGAAGGTACTGGATGTTTACCCGGACACTGCATCGAACAATAAATTCACTGGCCCGGGAGTAAAGATGGGCGGTTATGAGCAAATGGTGCGCAGCGAGCCTATCCGCGGCAAATACCGTAACAGCTTTGAGCACCCCGAGCCTTTTGTGCCAGGCAAAGTTACGCCGGTAAACTTCGAGCTGCAGGATATTCTGCACACCTTCAAAAAGGGTCACAAAATTATGGTGCAGGTACAAAGCACCTGGTTTCCGCTCATAGACCGTAACCCGCAAACTTTTGTGAATATTATGAAGGCTAATGAGGCTGATTTTAAAGTAGCGACAGAAAGGATTTATACCTCTAAAGAGCATTCGAGCTTTTTGAAGGTTAGGATGGTGGAGTAGTTATATCCCCAATACGTCATCGTGAGCGAGGTACGAGCGTGACGATCTCATCACCATCACGTCATTGCGAGGAACGAAGCAATCTCTACACTGTTGAGCAGTTAGCTTATCGCTCGTCTAGCGCTCATGGCCGCTAGGGCCTAGTCCTTTTTCCTTGATGAAAAAGTACCAAAAAATCAAGTCGTACGCAAGGCTTCTTTGCGCTCAAGGCCTTCGCCCTGCAAAGCGAGTAAAACCTGGGGCCGGATACTTTTGCCCCCTTTTGTCGCGCAAGCCGTCGCTTCAGGCAAAACTATTATGCCCCTGCAGCCGCACAGGGCCACCATTGTTTTACCCGCTTTCACCTGAAGCTCTGCGTCTGACGTTTTGCTTCTAGTGAAGAATCTGCAAATTTGGTATGATCAAAAAAGGCGCGCAATGGCCTGTGGGTGGAAGGTTTTTGATTTCTATGGTTTATTCACAATTGTTTGTTTTTAATAGGTGTGAATGAGGTCGCTACGCTTAGTTTTGATTACTTTGTATCAAGACAAAGTAATAGCCCTAGCGGCGAATGAGCGATACCAAGCGATAAGCTAAAAGATTGACAAGCTAACGAATCAATTCAGCAATCGGCAGACAATGCTTCACTTAGCCGCATACATCTTTTATGTAACATCTGTTGTCAATTAATCGACGCTATACTATATTAGCAATTAATAACCCTTACACAATTTAGATTGATTCGATGAAACCCTCCCTCCTTACAGCAGCGCTGTTTTGCTTGTTTTTTAGTAATGCTATAGCGCAAAAATATTATACCACTACGCTACGAAAAGCCAACGGCCGGGAAGTATTTACTTTAGACAGTGCCGATTTCATCAGCGTTATTTATGAACCTGATCCGGATTCAAAACTATTCAACGTCAAAGAGTTTTATAAAGACAAAACGCCAAAGCTGGAAGGCAAGAGTAAAAGCCGCAAAGAAATTATGTATGAGGGACTGGTGCGAACCTTCTATTGCTCAGGTAAGAAGCACGAATTAATTACTTACATGGATGGTGCTAAAGTTGGGGATAGTTATGAGTATTATCCCAACGGCAAAATCTATACCCACAAAAAAAATATAGCCGACGAAAAAGGCAACAGCGAGCAGCTTTTAGATTGCCGCGATAGCACCGGCGAGGTATTAGCCGCGGCTGGTGAAGGTAAATGGCGGGTTTATGGCAATAATTTTTCGTTTGTTTTTGAGGAAGGCACCGTTAAAAATGCTTTAAGAGAGGGCGAATGGAAGGGCGATAATGGCGACAAGGTGCATAACATAAGCTTCACCGAGCAATATAGCGATGGTGTATTGAAGTCCGGAAATTCTGTTTATGCTGATGATAATAAAACTTACACGTATACCGCGCGCTATGTTGATGCGCAATACCCGGGCGGCATGCACGCTTTGGATAAGTACGTTAATGAGCATGGCAGATACCCTGCGAGTTCAAGAATTAACGATATCTCGGGCAGTTTGATGGTTCAGTTTTCAATATTAACCGATGGTACACTTTCAGAATGTAAGGTTACTGACAGCCCTGATATTTCGTTTTCTAATGAGGCTGTAAGGCTTTTACAAACAGCGCAAAAATGGACACCTGCTTATGCTTTCGGCAGGCCCATAAAAGTTGTTAAATATTCGCCTGTCATCTTCGGTTTTTCAGAAAGACATGAGGCATATATAACCATAAACCAGGACAATCCATCTTTTATGTCCAGATAGCGTAATGAAATAGTAATAAAACGGAAATAACTGTTTTAACAGCCTTTTAAAAGTTTTTAAGAAATAATCGGTTTGTTGCAGACGTGAAACAAAAAATGACTTAAAAGTCATGAATACTGTTTCATTCTGTTTCACTAAAAATTAATAAAACTCTAAAAATCAACAATTTAATCGAAAATTCTGTTTCACTTGTTTCATCTGTTGTACACCTACTTGAAACAAAACACCATTAATCAAACAGTTCCTGGCATTTCTCGCAATAGTAGGAGTGCCGCTTAGTTTTGCCGGTATCGGCCCGGTGAAAGGGGATATGGTTACGCGGGCAAATGTCTTTCTCGTAAGCGTTCAGATGCTTAGTGAGTATGCCGGCTTTACGCCATTTGAGGAAGTCTTTGGTGAAGTTGATAACTTCGACAATGAGTTCTTCCAGCTTCTTGTCCGATATCTCGCCAATAACGCTTTCAGGGTGCAATCGCGCCCTAAAAAGCGACTCATTCTTGATGATATTGCCCGAGCCTGAGAAAATCTTTTGGTCTAACAGTGCATCACAGATCATAGTCTTTGGCTTAGCTTTGAGCCGTTTGATAGCTTTAGCGGTATCCCACTCCTTACTCATAATATCCGCCGACCAATCGTAAACTTCATCCAACGGCTGCACAATCAGTTTAACCGCACTAATGGAGAAGTTAACATAACCATTGCTAAACTCCAGGTGTAGTGAAGCATTCTTCTTCACCGGCTCATTGATCTTGTACGATCCAAACAACATCATGTGTATCCGCACCGTAAACTTTGGGAATACCAGGAGCGTATGCTTGCCCCATGTTCTGATATCCTTTAGCGTTTTGCCAATGAGTTGGTCGGCGTCAAACCCTTTGGCATAGCCGTTTGCATTAATTACCCGCTTGCCTATAAAAGGCTTCAGTTTGTCTTTAAGTATGATTATGGAAGGGCCTTCGGGCATATTAATAGTTATTATTCTTCAATAATACAAAGACTGCGCCATTTAACGTTCAGGCCAAATTGTTTACCCTACAGCTAGAAGATACTGTCACAACCCTTTATGGCATACTATGCTTTTATGACATATAAGTCAGTATCCTTATTTCATTCTATATTATTTTGTTATTATATTAGCACAATAAACCACCTTTATTATGAAACCTATTACCTTTATTGCAATGCTACTTTGCGTGGCTGCAACTAACTCATTCGCACAAAAGTATTCTGCAACTACACTGTACAGATCTAACGGCCGCGAGGTTTTTGATATGGATAGCGCCGACTATATACAAGTAGTATCGGCTCCAGATGAAGGCTCAAACTTATTCAATGTCCAGCAATATTATAAAGACAAAACCCGCAAACTGATTGCTAAAAGCAAGGACCGAACAGATATAGCCTACGAGGGCCAGGTGCAAACATTTTATCCGTCTGGCAAAAAACATGAGTTGCTTACCTATGTCAATGGCGAAAAAGTAGGCGACGACTACGAATATTATCCCAACGGTAAATTATACGCACACAAAAAATATCTTGCCGACAAGAAAAACGGAACCGGTGACAACGTATTACTTTGGGATTGTCGTGACAGTACGGGGACCGTTCTTGCAACGGGCGGCGAAGGTATCTACAGGGTTTATGCTAACAACTTTGCATTTGTGTTTGAAGAAGGCCCTGTTAAAGCCGGGCTTAAAGAGGGCGAATGGAAAGGCACTAATGGAGACAAAACAAATAATCTAACCTTTACCGAACAATACAATAATGGCGTTTTAAAATCTGGCAAAGCTGTATATGCTGCCGAGGGCAAAACCTACGACTATACTTCACGTTATCAGGAGGCCGAATACCCGGGGGGTGAGACAGCATTTAACAGGTATATTGATAATAATGTGGTTTACCCGGCTGTAATGAGGGCAAACAGAACCCAGGCTCAATTGATCGTTCAGTTTTCAGTATTGCCTGATGGCTCCCTGTCAGATTTTAACATCATTCATAGCCCGCATTATTTGTTTTCTGAAGCAGCGACAAAAGTTTTAAAATCTTCGCCTAAATGGAAACCGGGTTATGCTTTCGGCAAACCAATGAAAGTAACAAATGAAGTTGCGGTTAATTTCCGTTTGTGATAGTTGATGTCATTCAATTAAACAATTAAAAACATAGCCTTATATACCTTATCACTAATGAAACCTATTGGAATTACAGTTCTGTTTTTTTTTGGTAATTACGAGCCAATCGTTTGCCCAAACCGCTAATCAGACCTTTTTCTTTAAAAACAACGGCCGACAGGTTAACCGCCTTGACAGCGCCGACTTTGTTCGTGTGGTGCTGCCACCCGACTCCGGCTCTAAACTATTTAATATCACCGAATATTATAAAGACAAAACCCGAAAGTTGGTTGGTAAAAGTTGGGCGGCCGATAAAATGCAATTTGACGGGCAGGTGCAGAGCTTTTATCCGTCGGGTAAAAAACAGGAAATGTCTAATTATAAAAACGCGCGCAAGTTGGGCGACTCTTATGAGTACTATCCCAATGGTAAATTGTATGTACACAAAAAGTACCTGGCCGATGATGAGAGAGTAAACGGCATTAGCGAACTGATGTTAGACTGCCGCGATAGCACCGGCGCAATGTTGGCTACCAACGGCGAGGGCCATTACATCGCTTATTCGGATAAGTTCTCGCACGTATACGACGAGGGAAGTATTAAAAATGGACTAAAAGAAGGCGAGTGGAAAGGCGACAACGGTGATAAAGATCACCATATCACTTTCACAGAGGTTTACGAAAATGGCAAACTGGAATCAGGCAAGGCGCTGCACCTTTATGAAGATAAGACTTACACCTATACTGAGCGCAATATCCAACCACAATATCCCGGCGGACTGGGCGAATTTGGTAAATACCTGGGCACAAATATCCGTTATCCGGGTGTATCAAGTTTTACGGGAACGCGGGGCAGATTAATAGCCAGGTTTGTGATCTTGCCTGACGGTACTTTGTCGGAAATTACGATTGCCGATAGCCCGGATGTTTTGATGTCTAAAGAAGCTGTGCGGGTGCTTAATGCATCTCCAAAGTGGGTGCCAGGCTACGCTTTCGGCAAAGCAGCAAGGATATCTTACACGGTACCAATTAATTTTACCATGTAAAAGATAACATGAAAGCCCGGTGATGCCGAACTTTCATGTTTAAACGTCCAGCTCTTTCAAAACAACTTCCTGCAATACAGAACAAGCTATACATCCGGCAAAATCCGCATCGATATCAATAGGCAAGAGATGATAAACCCGATCTTGAAAAACTACTTTATGGACAGATACATCAATATCTAATAAAGGTGTAAAAATACCGGTGCCGGCAGCTTTTAGTACAGCTTCCTTACGTGTCCAATATTTAAAAACCTCGTTATTTGTATTTTTCGCTGCGCGGATGTTTTGTTGTTCGGCAATAGTGAAATAGTCATCGTAATTGATGTTGATCGTGCTTATTTGTTCTATATCGATACCAACCTTACCCGTAGTGGCGCCACAGCAAATCACCCTGTTGCCGGAGTGCGAGATATTAAAATCAAAGTCGCCATTAAAATAGGGGCGCTGGTATTCATCATATTGCAAACCATCCAATTTTAAATCAAGTTTAAAATGATCAATCAGCCTTAACAATAACAAAATACCTGTTACCGATAATTGTACATCCAACGGCTGTCGCTTACTTATGATCTTATCTTGCAATGTCTGTGGCAATAGCGCCAGTTTATGATGCAGATCATCATCAGTCCAGTTTTTGGTTATTTGCGTATGGTAGCAAACTATCATTTGTAATATTATTGTTTCATTTACAATAGACTAAACCATAGCCCAATTATTTTATCACATTCACCAAACAATGCCTGCAATAACAACTGTTATTACGCGTAACCAAAATTATAAACAGACCCCTCTAAAGTAACTATATATTTTATATGAATTCACTGAGTATTATACTCGGAGCCGACCGACCGGACCTTATTCGCGAAGAAACTTTGGCCAATCTGTTTTCACAGTCGGCGGTTGACTATACGGATAAAACCGCCGTTATATTCCACGACCAATCGCTTACCTACGCCGAATTGGACCGCTGGAGCAATGCCGTTGCCGAATATCTGAACAAAAAAGGCATAGCGCGCGGCAGCAAAGTAGGGGTTTGGTGGCAGCGCGGATTAGAATTGCATGTAGCTATTTTGGGTATCGTAAAAAGCGGCGCTACCTATGTACCGGTAGACCGGGAGATCCCTGCCGAACGTGTCGAACTGATTTTGGATGAGGTTGGCGCTAACGGGATTTTCAGCCTTCAAAAATTAAACTCGCCCTGCCCGCGATTATTGGTGCCGCCAATGCCGCCAGAGGGTCAGCACATCAAACTATCAAAAGGCCCGCTGCCTGATGATGTTGCCTACGTATTATATACTTCGGGCAGTACAGGGAAGCCAAAGGGTATCCCCATCAGCCAGAAACAGATCTGCCATTTGGTACGGTCGGAACAATCTATCTTTAAAATCCGCGAGAGCGATAAAGTATACCAGGGCTTCTCGGTGTCGTTTGACATGTGGTGCGAGGAAACCTGGATCAGCTACTTCGCAGGCGCGACAATTTGGGTGTCAGACAATACCACGTCTAAAGCTATTGATGAGCTGGGCGACGTTATCCGCCATGAAAAGATAACCATATTGCATGCCGTGCCAAGCTTATTAGCTGTGATGGAGGATAGCCAGGAATCATTACGATTGGTCAATGCCGGTGGCGAGGCCTGCACACCGCAGGTACTGGCTAAATGGTCGCGACCGGGCATTGATTTTTATAATAGCTATGGTCCTACAGAAACAACGGTTACCGCAACCATCGCTGCATTAAAAAGCGGCGATAAAATTGCCATTGGCGATCCGCTACCTAATTATAACCTGGCTGTGGTTGATGACAATTTGAATTTAGTACCTGTTGGCGAAGAAGGCGAACTGGTTATCACAGGCCCCGGCGTAGCTTCTGGCTATGTAAAGCTGCCATTGTTGACTCAGCAAAAATTTGTACCCAAGCCGGCTTCGCTAAATGCTTTGCCGGGTAAAATGGTTTATAGAACCGGTGATGCCGCAGTAATTAATGCCGATGGCACGGTAGATCTGCGTGGCCGCTTTGACGACCAGATCAAACTGCGCGGTTTTCGCATTGAATTGGGCGAGATCGAAGTTCGGCTGAATGCTATAACCGGCGTTGTATCTGCTGTGGTAGCTGTGAAAAAAGATGGGAGCGGGCAAGATCAACTGGTGGGCTACGTAGTTACCGATGGTAAAGAGATAGAAGAGAACCTGTTCAGGCTAGAACTGGCTAAAACGCTGCCCTCTTACATGGTGCCCGGCACCATTGTAAAGGTTGACGAGATGCCGCGCATGCCCAGCGGAAAGATAAACCGTAAAGCGTTGCCTGTGCCGGAATCGTTTTCTGCCATTAGCTCCGCTAGCGCTATAGATTTAAATGCGCCGGCCTCTGAGCGTATTTTGGCCGTTCTGCGCGGTGTTTTCCCTAATAAGGATATTACACCGGATATGGACTTTTTCGATGACCTGGGTGGGCATTCTTTACTCGCAGCGGGCTTTGTGTCCCAATTACGCAGGGATGCTAATTTACCGGGCGCTTCTTTGAAAGATATTTATTTAAATCGCCCGTTAAGCAAACTAATTTCTGTGTGGGAAGCGCAGCCAGAGGTTAAAGCTAAACCTAAAAAGGCTTATAATAAACCGCCGTTATTAAGATATATGGCATGCTGGTCGGCACAAACAGTGGCTTTATTGTTCATTTACGGGTTGTTTGCCTTCCAGATTTTTATTCCTTATTTGGGTTACTACTATGTAGACCAGCGGTGGGATAATGTGGCTTATTCTATCATCACTTCATTGGTTTTATTCTCTTTCATTCCACCGATATTTACGCTTTTATCTATCGGCGCCAAATGGTTGGTTATAGGCAAAATGAAAGAAGGCGATTACCCGCTTTGGGGGAGCTATTATTTCAGATGGTGGTTTGTCAAGGCCATGCAGCGCTTGTTGCCAGCCCAGTTTTTAAATGGTACGCCTTTATATCCGCTGTACCTGCGTTGGCTGGGTATGAAAATAGCGCCCGATGCACAGATGAGCGATTTTAGGTTTGGTGCCGAAGATTTGATAACCATAGGCAGCGACGTAAGTGTAAGTTCGCAAACTAACCTGAATAACGCTATTGTAGAAAATGGGATGCTTAAACTGCGCCGCATTCATATTGGCGATCATGCTTACATCGGAAGCAGTGCTAATATATCCGGCGACGCACATGTCCGGGCCTGGGGCGAATTGCAGGATCTTAGTTCATTATCAGCCGGTAAAATTATCCAGGAGGGCGAGGTATGGCAAGGAAGTCCGGCAGTTTTAAAGGAGACGAAACAGATTGCAGATCTTCCGCACCCAGAACCGGTATCAACCTTTACCCGCCGCAAATACAAGCTGATATTTATTTTGTGTATGATGATTTTTCCGTTCATCATCCTGGCGCCGCTGTTGCCAACCATCATCACCATTAACCGGATGGACAACAATGCGCCCGACTACAACTTTAATTACATGATCCACGTGCCAATGCTGGCTATTCTGTATTTAGCATTGTTTATGCTGGAAACCGTATTGCTAACGCGATTGTTGCAGTATGATATTAAACCGGGCAAATATTCGGTATACAGTATGTTTTATGTGCGCAAGTGGTTCTCAGATCAGCTCATGTCATTAAGCCTGATTGTAATGCATCCTATTTATGCTACCGTTTATGTAGCCGGTTATTTCAGGATGCTGGGCGCTAAGATTGGTAAGAACACGGAGATCTCGACAGCAAGCAGTGTTACGCATCCGCTGTTAGAAATAGGCGATGGTGCTTTCGTGGCCGATGCGGTGACATTAGGCGAATCTGATATCCGCGCACAGCAATTGATATTGAGCATGACCACTATCGGCAATAAAAGCTTTGTGGGTAATAGTGCCTTGATACCGCAGGGCTATCATCTTAACAGCGATATGCTAATTGGCGTACTATCAACCCCGCCCGACGAAAAACAACAACAGGAAACAACCGCGCGAGACTGGTTCGGTTCGCCGGCTATACCGTTGCCACGCAGACAGGAGAGCACACCTTTTGGCGATGAGCTGACCATCACCCCAAATATCTACCGTAGAACGGCACGCGGCTTTGTAGAGTTTATCCGCATTATTTTGCCCGAAAGCGCCATTATTTGTTTCTCGATCTTTTTCATCGCCTACGCGCATGACCTGTTGGTTGATGACCCGCTGTGGAAGATCATTCTGCTGTTCCCGTTCTATTATCTATTTTTTATGGGGATACCTTCATTTTTAGTGCCACTGGTATTAAAGTGGGTGCTTGTGGGCCGATACAAAGCGCAGCAAAAACCCATGTGGAGCTGGGCCGTGTGGAGAAGCGAGGCTATTACATCAACCTATGAAGCATTGGCCATTCCGTTTTTGTTAGATCAATTACAAGGCACCCCATGGTTGCCTGGTGTTTTACGCTTAATGGGTGTTAAAATTGGCAAACGCGTATGGATGAACACCACCGATATTACCGAATTTGATATGGTGACCATTTGCGACGATGCTGCCCTGAACCTGGATTGCGGCCCGCAGACCCATTTATTTGAAGATAGAGTAATGAAAGTAGGCACCGTAAAAATTGGCGCACGCAGCACCATTGGTGCCGGTACTATCATTTTGTATGATAGTGAGCTTGGCGATGATACAAAAGTTGAATCATTATCGCTAGTGATGAAGGGTGAACGGCTATCGCCAGGGACGGATTGGATTGGCAGCCCGGTGAAACCGGCATAGTAGATGTGCAAATGTGCGGATGTGCAAATATGCAAATGATTAAAATAAATTTGTCATTTCGACCAAAGGGAGAAATCTATACACAAGTTAGGTAATAAGCACGTGTATAGATTTCTCCCTCGTTCCTCGTTCGAAATGACAATCAATTAAAAATCAGCATCTGCACATCCACGCATCTGCATATCTGCACATCAGAGGTACGATATCCCTGTATAATCCAAATGCCCATACAACAGTGGTTCAAAACCCTCATCGGCCAATTCGCAGCTTACAACCATCGAGGTAAAATCAGCCTCGCCGAAAATGTTGGCGATGGCGGTATCGGCGGCGTCGCGGCCGGTAGCTATTTTAACCATGCCGTTTAGGGGCATCAGTTTAGTGGCATCAAACAAAATCCATTCGCCGTTTAAATAGGCCTCAAAACAGGCATGAAAATCTGGCGGAGTTAGTTGATAGGCATAACCGGTAAAATATCGCGCAGGAATAGTCAGTGCCCGGCATAACGCGATGCCCAAATGCGCAAAATCGCGGCATACGCCTTGTTGTTCTGTAACGGTGTCAAAAGCAGAAGTTTCAGAATTGGTCGATCCGCTTAAATATTCAACATTACGGTAGATCCAGTCGGTAAGAGCAATCACTTTGGTAAACGGATTTACAATATGCCCAAACATGTTGTGCGCCAGTCTGTACAATTTGTCCGACTGACAATACCGGCTTGGGTACAAGTAGGGGATAATAGTATGGTCAAATTGCGCTACCGGGGTTTCGTACTCGCCTTCATAGTTAACCAGCTTATAGCAATTGTCAACCGTGGCTTTGTACGTCACTTTTATTTTTCTGAAGTCGGGCACCTCAAACCTGATCAGGCGGTTATCGCCCGCGATTGACGGCAGTTCTTCGGTTTTTACATAGGGATCAATAATAAATTCTTCGCTCAACACGGTTTGGTGCTGTGTGCGCAAAGCATTAATATTCAAAATCAACGTACTCGCCGACCTCACTTGATATTCCATTTCGGTGAATACATTGAATTTCATAGGGGTGATATTTTATTTTAGTTTATCAAATGCCACGTCCATCCAATCTTCAGATACGTGTTCTAATGCTGCTTTCAATTCTTCGGCCCACTGGGTCGATATACTCTCTAAATCTTTCTTTTCGTATCGCTGTTGTACAATATTAAAACTGTCTTTTTTGTAGATCGCCACATCAATAGGGAAATCCACATTGTTTGAGCTCACCCGCGTCGAGTCGAACGATAAAAAGCCAACCTTTAATGCCAGCCTCAGGCTCGAATCTTCGGTAAGCGTACGGTTCAGTATAGGCTTGCCATGGCCTGAGTTACCAATGATAATGAACGGCGCACCCTGTCCCAATTCAACCCAGTTGCCTTCGGGATAGAGTAAGAACAGCTTATGTTCGTCATCATCTTTTAACTGCCCGCCAATAATGGAGTGTAAATCAAAGTTAAAACCTGCCTTCTCTAAAGAAGCTTTATCCTCGGCAACTACTCTCTTAACCTGCTCGCCAAAGGCATTCACGGCTTTATACAATTTGTTGTATTCGGTTGTCTCCAGTAATTCGTTAAAATATACAATAGCCTTATCGCGCGTTGAGCGTAAACCGCTGGTCATGATAAAAAGCGAAAACCCGTCTTTTTGTTCTATAGAGATTTTCTTTTTTACAGTAGTATCAGTTCCTGAGGTGATACGTGTATCGGCAATAGCCAGCAGGCCCTCTTTAACCTTTATTCCGAGGCAATAAGTCATTTCAGATCGTAATAATTTAAGATCGGCAAAGTAAATAAATTAATGGGTTTGCATTATAATATATCTGAAAATGTTATGCTATTATTTTGGTAGAGTATGGCTAAAATAATTTAATTTAGCCGCACACACGCCATCTGCCCTAAAGATGGCGCTAATTAAATGAGGCTATTAACCACCTTCTGTATTTTATGGTTGCTACTAACTAGTGGACAGGTGTTTGCACAGCGTGGCCGCGAAATTCCCATCGCCAAAATACATGCCGATACTGCAGCAAAAAAGCCCAGGCTAGATACAACCATACTTTCAAAAAAGGGTAAACCCCAAACAGATCTTTATGGCGTAATAAGCAAACTGCTTGATAAAAATGCCAAACCCGCAGACGATACGGTTACTTCAAAGCCTGTTGTATCTGTCGTTCCGGCAATAGGGTATACGTTGGTGTCGAAACTTGCGCTCGTGCTTTCAGGTAATATAGCTTTCCGTACCGGGTCTGATTCACGGGTATCCACCATCGTAGCAAGTACATCGTACACACAAAATAAACAGTTTAGCATACCGATGCAAACCAGCATCTGGAGCCGCGATAATAGATACAATTTTATCGGCGATTTTAGGTTTTACAAATACCCCCAAAGCACGTTCGGACTGGGCAGTAGCTCCAACATGGCTAACGAGGACCCGATGGACTATAAGTTTATACGGTTTTATGAAACCGCTTACCGACGCATCACCGGCGATTTTTACGCGGGAATAGGCTACATGTTCGATGATCATTTTGACATTACCGACAAGGGGAATTTAAACAATACGGTTTCCGACTATTCGACGTATGGCAAATCATCACGATCCATAGCGTCGGGATTTAACTTCAGTACTTTATTTGATTCGAGAGATAATGCCATCAATGCCTCGCGTGGTGCTTTTGCGTCGCTACAATATCGCGATGCGGCCAGGGCGCTGGGTAGTAGCAGTAACTGGCGATCTTTAATGGTTGATGTACGTAAATACTTTAAATTTCCGGCAAATTCTGATAACGTTTTAGCGTTATGGAACTTTGACTGGGTGATCTTAAACGGGTCGCCGGGTTATCTGGATTTGCCCAGTGTTTCCTGGGATTCGAACTCGGCCACCGGCAGGGGATATATCCAAGGCCGCTTTCGCGGCGCGCAGATGTTTTACGGCGAGGCCGAATATCGGTTCAGGATAACCGGCAACGGGTTGATAGGCGGGGTAATGTTTGCCAATGCCGAATCTTTTTCGGCAGCGCAGGGTACTAAGCTGCAGGCCATACAACCGGGTTTTGGCCCGGGTTTACGCATAAAGCTCAATAAAGTGTCAAAAACCAACATTACGGTAGACTATGGTTTTGGCACCCAGGGATCAAGAGGTTTGTTTATTGATGTGGGCGAAGCATTTTAATACATGATTGAACATGTATATACATTAATGACTATATTAGCTAGGCCAAATAATTAAAATGAGAGTTCATTTTTTCACCAGGATCAACTCCGATTATCGCACTGTTTTTAGCAATTACAGTACCCTGCAGAACCTAAAAACAGTTAGGATCATTAGTCTGATTTGTCTCTTGTTGAATATTTCTTTACGGCTTATTGTCATGGCTTATGACGTTCCTATACAAAATATTAAACATTACGACGAGTTTAATAATGCCAACATCGTGGCGTCTATTGTTAACCCAATATTTTGTGTGTTAAGCAGTTTATTGATACAGCAGTATGAACGTGGTAAAAGCAAATTGGTGTTAAGTCAGATGTTTGTTTTGCTGTTTGCCTTGTTTGTCATTTTCTCGGGTATGCGGGCTACTTTTTTTGCTATGCACAACCCGCGTAACACCCTGTTAATGTATTTAATAGGAGTAGTTACGGCCGGTTTTTTCTTCACCTTCGAGTTTTATGAAACTATTTTACTGACTATAGCGGCAGCTATTTGTTTTAATTGTCTATTGCCTTATTACCAGGTGGGTACCGGCGAAATTTTGATGAATAACCTTGGCTCATTAATAGTACTGGTTGTATTTTATTGCATTTCCAGATTCTCTTTCTCTTACCGGGCCGATAATTATCTCAAATTAAAAGCCATCGAAGAAAAAAACCAGGAGATAGAAACCGCCAGCCGGCTAAAAAATGAAATACTGGGTATAGTGGCGCATGACCTGCGCAACCCTTTAACTGCCATCCGGGTGCTGGCCAGTATGATGGAGGACGACCGTTCTATCAACGCTGATAATCAGGAAAATGTGCAAATGATCAAAGCGTCATGCGATAAGGCCACTGCGATAATTAATGACCTGATCGAGACCGCTCATAATGATAAAAATAGCTCGTTCGATATTGAAGAGGTTGAGCTTAATCAGTACCTGCTACGCATTGTCGACGAGTGGGCCAAGAACAAAACCGGCCATACCAATATTCTATATTACGGTACCAGCAAGCCCATCTACACGCATATTAACTTAGAGAAGATGCAGCGCGTAATGGATAACCTGATCAGCAACGCGGTAAAGTTCTCTGGCGATAGCGACCATGTGGAAATAAGGCTGCGGGTGAATGATGAGGGACATATATTTATCGATATTAAGGACTTTGGGATGGGTATCCCTGAAAGATTACTCCCTTATATATTTGACCGATTCTCGAGGGCCAGCCGCCAGGGCGTTCGTGGTGAAGAGTCGGTAGGATTGGGCCTGAGCATTGTTAAACAAATTGTTGAGAAACATGGAGGTAGTATTGAAGTTGTAAGTACCGAGAAAGAAGGCACTACCTTTACTATACATATGACTGCCGTCCGGCACAATAACAGTACCGAAACATCACTCTGATATGCCGGCAGAAATACTGACATTAGACGATATTAAATTGTTGGTGGATACCTTTTACGGCCGCATTCAAAATAATGATCTGTTGGCCCCAATATTTAACCAACGCATAGAAAACAACTGGCCGCAGCATCTGGAAAAGATGTATCGGTTTTGGCAAACTGTTTTGCTGGACGAATATACTTACCTGGGCAGTCCTTTTCCGCCACATGCGAAACTGCCGGTAGAACACAAGCATTTTGAAACCTGGCTGGCGTTATTTAACCAAACCGTCGACGAACTTTTTACCGGCCTCAAAGCCGAAGAAGCCAAATGGCGCGCCGCAAAAATGGCCCAAATGTTTGAAGCCAAGATCGCCCATGTCCGTAATAATCCACTTAATATTTTATAAATATGGCAGACACCTGTAAGCACATAGATAAACTAACCGAGCTTAAACAAGCAAAGGAATATGTTTGCGAAGAATGCATAAAACATGGCGGGCAGTGGGTGCATCTGCGTACCTGCCAAACCTGCGGCGTAACGCTATGCTGCGACAGCTCACCCAATACGCATATGACCAAGCATTTCCATGCCACAGATCACCCGGTGATCATATCTGCCGAACCCGGCGAGCAATGGATCTGGTGCTTTAAGGATGAGGTGTTTGCGGGATATTAAGAAATTCTAAACGCCGCGTCATTGCGAGCGTAGCGTGGCAATCTCCGGATAAATCGCTTAACCGGAGATCGTCACACTCGTTCCTCGTTCACGATGACGTGGCGGAAAGTAAGTTGCTAAAATGCCCCCTTCAATAAACCACCCTCTGCACGGATAGCAGCACCATTGGTAGCCGCCGCAAGCGGACTAGATAAATACGTAACCATATTAGCCACCTCATCCGTAGTTAAAAAGCGTTGAATGATAGACGTTGGGCGCATGGTTTTAAAGAAATCAACCTCAATCTGCTCAACGGTTTTGTTCTGATCCTTCGCCAGGTTTTCTATGAAACTACCGACGCCTTCAGAAAGGGTAGGACCCGGTAGTACCGAGTTTACCGTTACATTAGTGCCTTTAGTCAGCTCTGCTAAACCACGAGCAATGGCTATTTGTGCGGTCTTGGTCATGCCGTAATGAATCATCTCTTCCGGGATCTGCACGGCAGATTCGCTGGAAATAAAGATAATCCGGCCCCAATTCTTTTTCAGCATTTTATCAAAATAAACGCGCGACAACCTGATACCGCTCAATACATTGATCTCATAAAACCTAAACCAATCCTCATCGCTGATATCAGCAAATGCTTTAGGCTCAAATATCGCTACGTTATTGATCAGTATATCTACCTCGGGCACCTTTGCAATCAATGCGGCTATCTGGCCCTTGTCAGCAAAATCGGCGATCACCCCGGTTACGTCTTTATTGCCCGTGGCTTCAATAATGCTTTTTACAGCATCATCCACACGTTGTTGGGTGCGTCCGTTAACAATAACTTTTGCGCCTTCCTGGGCCAAATGCTTGGCTATGGCATAGCCTATGCCAGCGGTCGATCCGGTAACCAGGGCTATTTTATCTTTGAGTTGTAAGTCCATTTTATTATTCGTTTACTGGGAAATCTGCACCTGTCGTAGTGTCTTCCCAGGCATCGTAATCTTTCTTCAACACATCCAGCTTATTGCGGGCGCCTTTTAGGGCAGCAACACCCAGTAACAGGTGCAAAGGCGGGTGCTCGGCTTCAACAGCCTTAACAATGGCTTTAGCCGCACGTACCGGGTCGCCGGGTTGGCTGCCGCTATAACCGCGGATGGCTTGTTTGTTAGCCTCGGCCGTTTCTTTATAATCATCAATAACGATCTTACTGTTATTTGCCGATCTGCCCGCCCAGTCGGTACGGAAACCACTTGGGTTAATCACAGTTACCTTGATACCCAGGGGCGCAGTTTCTTTAGCCAGAGCCTCGCTATAGCCGTCAACAGCAAACTTTGTTGCGTTGTAGAAGCCAACACCCGGAAAGCCAACCAAACCGCCTATAGAGGCTATATTTACAATATGTCCGCTGTGTTTAGCGCGCATCAGCGGCAGCACTTCGGTAGTGGTGTGTGTCAGTCCCCAGAAGTTAATTTCAAACATGCGGCGCACCTCATCTTCCTCGCTCTCTTCAATCGCCCCAAAATAGCCTATACCCGCGTTGTTTACCAGTACGTCTATCTGCCCAAACTTTTCATTAACCTGCGCTACGGCCGATTTGATCTCGGTCTGATCCGTTACATCCAATTTAACTGCAATAGCGGTGTCAGGGTATTCATCCACAATATCCTGCACGTCTTCAACCTTTCGCGAGGCTACACCTGCGCGGTAACCCGCCTTTAGTACTTCTTTAGCCAGTTCCCTGCCGAAACCGGTTGAACAGCCTGTTATTAACCAAACTTTACTCATGTTTTTCAAAAGATTTAAATGTTAATCAAAATAACAGTATAGGGTGTAAATGTTTGTCATGCGTTTGTTTTTAATGGAAACTTACAAAGAGTGGATTAAACTTACGAAGTTTTAGAAACTTCGTAAGTTTTGCCTTGGCGACAACAAAAAAGGCGGGCACTTTAACAGTGTCCGCCTTCTTGGGTATTTGAAATTATTAATTATTGCTTAGTCTGGGCTGTTATCTGGTGTGCCGGTAACCTTATAGGCTTTTTTACCTTCGGCGTCCTGGATTTGCTGGTAGTAAAAATCATCAGGAGACACATAGTATAACTGACCGTTGATTCTAATTTTACGGCTATCAGATGGTAAGCTGTAAAAAATGTCGCCAATTTCTGGCATAGCTACGGCAGGCTGATTACCTTGCTGACGGGGAGCCGGCGCAGGTTGATCCTGGTAACCGCCTTGATCCTGTCCCTGAGGAGCGTATCCGCCCTGGTCCTGACCTTGATCTTGTCCCTGGTCATCAGTATTTAATTGGCCGTCTTTACCGGCAACCTGGTAAACAACGCTACCGTCGTCTTTAGTAACCGGGGTATAGTAAACACCATTAGCTTCGTAATATTGCTGACCGTTTATAGTAATAGACTTCGCATTGCCTGGCAGCGTATTGATTGCTGCACCTATAGGTGGCTCAACTACAGTATATTGGTCGTTATCATATTGATAAAAATAACCACCGCTGTAGTAAAATTGTGAGTCGCCCCACCAGAATGGGTAATAACCATAAGGCAATACACCAAGGCTAAAACCTAAACGAGGATAATACAAGCTGGCATAGAAACCACGATTATAATAAAAGCCTCTGTGAGCATACCATGGGCTATAACGGTAGCCAAAACTACGGCCGTAACCACCCGGGTAATAACGCCCGCCACGGCTATAACCGCCACGGTAACCTGAAATTCCTCCTCTATAGGCAGTTGCACCACCTACATGAGCGCCACCACGCACACCTGATGCGCCGGGAGCAAAAGCCCTGGTAGATTGTGATCTGTTGAAACTGTTGGTTGTGGCACCTCTTGAGAAGCCACCTCCAGATGGACGGCTAAAAGAACCTGAAGGACGGCTAAAGCTACCGCCGCTACGAGAACCGCCACCGCTAAAATGACTGCCGCCACCGCCGCCGCCGTGGAAACCACCACCGCCGCCGCCATGAGAACCGCCACCGCCACCAGAATGACCGCCGCCACGTTGAGCGTCGGCAGGGATGGCTAAAAACAAGCATAATAATCCGGTTAAGCCTGTTAGTGTTAAATATTTTGATATCCTTTTCATAATTTGTTTAATTATAGCAGCTTTTCTGGGGCTGTTATTGATATAGACTAAAAAAATGCCACAGGTTTAATGGCACTATAATTTATATTCAAAAAGTAGTCCAAGATTACTATTAGTTGACAATACCTACTAATTTGTCAGGTTCTTGAGTGCATGAGTGTTTTTTTTTGTATCCCGGTGGGGACAGGTGTGGGTACATTTTACTTGAATGTGTTGATGGAGGAATTTGATTGGTATGGTGCGTATCTGATTTTTATTTCGGTGGTATAAATGTTTAAAAATGATTGATTTAATAATTGTTTGTGATTGAGTGGTGGTGTTAATAATTGCTTGAGTGGATTAAGGGAAACTATGGAAGCCTTTGAAGCATACAACTAATCTCTAACCACCCAGTTTCTGTTCACCAATTATGGCGTTGCCTGCGGCCCGCGCTATCCGCTCATACTGCTCAAGGCCTTAGCCGCAAGGCCGGTATCCGCTGCTATCGCTAACGCGGTATAAGGCTGCCGCAAGCGTCCTGTTTGTGGTAAATTTTCTCTAATAGTGCTGTCCGAAGTTTGCAACTTCGGACAGCGTCGTTGTCTCACCCTCTTTATCGCTTGCGGAAGAGAGGGTGGTCGAGCCAAGCGATGACCGGGTGAGTCGCCGCGTTAGGGATTGCAGCGGATACCGGCCAGGCGCCTAAGGCCCTGTGACGTATGAGCGGAAAGCCCGGACCGAAGGTAACGCCAAAATCATCCACACACTGATCCAAAAAAGACTTATAAGTCATAAAAAGTGATCCAAACTGATCCAACTATTAAAATAGTTTTAATGTAATTAATTGATTTTTAAATGGTTGTAATTTTCAGGTGATCCAACTGATCCACATTCTCGCGTGGATCACTTCCTTAAATCTCCGACGAAAGGTTTAGCGCGATTAAAACTCATAGGCTATCCTGGCATTCAAAGTCAGGCTCAGGGCGAGTCCATCGTAAGGCTCATTTACCCCATAGCTGAGATTCAGTTCGCGCGGAGGAACTCGGTAGGCATGCGGATCAATCATACCTGATTGTGTTACCCTTCGCAATTCGCCGCCAAAGCCGCCATAAAAATCAAATACTATGTGTTTCCAAAGTAATTGCACGCCGTATTTAAGATTTCCGGCAATGATCAGTTTATGGATATCGACATTGTCAAGATACGATGGTGTATTACTGCCGCTATCTGCCGCAAACGCTTCATCAGCTTTATAATTTACTTTTAGGTACATCGCGTTAGCTGCTACATACATGCGGAAATTTCTTCGCCTGGTTGGCAAAAAGTACTTCTGTTCTATGTCAAGGCGCCAACCCTTGTAATTAGAAAAATCTATTTCAGGGTCTATTACACTTGTCATTCGCGCTACAGCAAATGAAGTGGCAAGGTTTTTACCGTAAGCGCGCTGGTAACCCAGTTCGAACCCTGGATTTATAGGGTCTATGGCCCTTAACGGCGTAATGAAAATTTGATTAGGGCGGTCATTCTCATGGCTTTGCGCCAGCGTGACCCTGGTGCTTAAAGTAATAAAGACAAGAAGGATAAGCTTGGTTAGGTTTAGTCGCATGTTCAGATTTACTTACTCTAAGATAAGGGTTTTGCACCATATACACTCATAACTAGCATTTGTTGGCGGCGTAATAGTTTGATTTGTAAACTTTGAATAACACCATGGTGGCGTTTTTAACTGATAATTTAACCGGCCCATAATATTAAGTGATTAGACGGATCTTAATTTTAGGTAACACTTAAAATAATAAAAAACGTTATGGAACCAACAGCAAATGCACTAAACTGGTTTGAAATACCGGTTGAAGAAATTGAACGCGCACAAGATTTTTATGAAGGCATATTCGACATGGATATGGCACCGCTGCAAGAAATGCCGGGCATGATTATGGTGGGTTTCCCCATTGATATGGCTAGCGGCAAAGTATCAGGCGCGCTGGTAGAGAGTGATAACCACATACCTTCTGAAGAAGGAGCGATTATTTATCTGAACGCAAATCCTGATATGCAAGTTATCCTTGATCGCGTAGAAGAGTTAGGCGGCGAAATATTGATGCCTCGCACAGAGATTAGTCCTGAAATTGGCTATATGGCGTTCATCATTGATTCTGAAGGCAACAAGGTTGGGCTGCACTCACAAAATTAAGTACTGTTTGCAAACAAAAAATCCCGGGCATTAACGCCCGGGATTTTTTGTTTTAAATAAGATTATTCCTGGTTATTCGTGTAAAACCAATATGGCTTTTACCGATTTGTTCATAACCTGATTAACAGTGCTGCGGTTAAACAAGCGATAAACAATGTTATGGTGATGCTTTACTAAACAAAGGATATCGGTTTCATTGTTCTCCACAAATTCCATGATGCCGTTTAAAGGGCGGCTCTCATTGATATAATTAAAATCAAGCTCGGTGTTTTTTATCAGGGCGCGTAGTTTGCTTTCACCGGTTTCAACTTGTTTGGTCGTGGTTTTTTCTGCAACATACAATACGTTCATTTTTTCAGACCCAAAGGCTTCTACCATTTCGTTGAGGGCGTTAACATCTCCGGCAGAAAGCCTGGTTTCATAATCAGTAGCCAAAGTGATTACCGGGGTAGCAGAAAGTTTGCTTTCTAACGGTACAATCAACGTAGGGATTTTCACAGCTGAAACCATCATACTGGCGTTGCTGCCCACAATACCTGCAATGCCTGTAGAACCGGTAATACCCATAACCAGGATTTCTACATGGTTTTCGTCAATATAACGGGTTATTACGTTTTTTAAAGAACCAACACTACAGATAGTATTTACTTCAATATCCTGATATTTTTCATCGCTTGTGTAATTACTTACCCATGCTTTTAAAGCTTCTCTTTTGGTATTGTAATAGTCATCAATAAATATGGCGTTGTAAGTGCTATTGTTAACACCTTCTGTAGTGCCTATAGCATGCAGCACGCATACTTCCATATTTAACATTTTAGCCAACTCCATAGCATAGGCCAGAGCATTACCTGCACTGGCTGAAAAATCGGTGGCAACAAGTATTTGTTTCATTTCTTTCGGAGATTAAAATTACAATTAAATAAACAGGTGGAAAAGCGTAAAAAATATAACACCGAATATCATAGCGACAGGTAAGGTTAATATCCAGGCCATGGCAATGCTTTTTAGGGTGCCACTATTTAAATTGCCCGAACCACCCGAAGCAACCATCGAACCGGCGATACCGCTCGACAATACGTGCGTGGTACTCACCGGCAGGCCAAATGCGGTACTGATACCTATGGTTGATGCTGCGATGATCTCTGACGATGCGCCCTGTGCATAATTTAAATGCTGGTTGCCAATTTTCTCGCCAATAGTTACTACAATTCTTTTCCAACCAATCATTGTACCCAAACCCAGGGAGATAGATATAGTTGCTATTACCCAGATAGGTGCAAAATCAGTAAGCCCGTTCAAGCCTTTAGAGGCGGTTGTAAGGGTTGCTCTGTCAGCGTCAGCTAGTTTTATTTGTTTATCGCCCAATACAGTGGTGATGTCTTTGATATCAGTTTTTATCTGCTTACGGAATTTATAAGTTTTTTCCGGGGCGGCTACCTGTAACTTGGTTTTAGTTATTGCAGAGTCGAGTGTGAAAATCTCGGCCTGACCAATTTTTTGATCAGATTTAACCCGGCTCATTACCTGTTCTGTCTGGTTTAATGACAACAATATTTTGTCGTTAGAGATTGCGTGGTTAACAGCAAACTTTGCCGGCAAAAAGGCAATCAATATCAGCATTAGCAAGCCAACGCCTTTTTGACCATCATTACTACCGTGAAAAAAGCTTACCAGCGTGCAGGTAAGTATTAGTAAACAACGCACTAAAAACGGCGGTTTATCATTTTCGCCGGTTGGGATATGCAGCAAAGCCTTTGCTTTAATAACATCTTTTAAAAGCCACATTAACAAAGCCGCGGCGCCAAAGCCAAATAATGGCGACAAGATTAACGATAAGCCGATCTCTTTTGCCTTGTCCCAATTTACACCTACACCACCATAGAACCAGGTAAACGCTAAACTGGCCCCTATTAAAGCGCCATATAACGTATGCGAACTTGAACAAGGGATACCCAGGTACCAGGTACCCAAGTTCCATATAATGGACGACAGCAATACGGCAAGCACAAAGCATGCGCCCACGCCAACGGGCAACGCCATCATATTATCAATAGGCAACAGTTTTAAAATGCTCATGGCTACAGCCACACCACCTAAAAATACACCCATGAAATTAAAAAATCCAGACCACGGAATAGCGTAAACCGGTTTTAATGCTTTGGTGTAAATAACGGTAGCAACCGCATTTGCCGTGTCATGAAACCCGTTTACAAATTCAAAGCCAACAACGGCTAGTAAACAAAGAAAGAAAACGATCAAAATGGAACCACTCAGGGTTACTTCGCCTAAAAAAGGTAGCGTAATAAAATTGAATACGAATAGCATAATGCTTTGGATAAGAATAAATTGTGAAAACTTACTGTAACCAAAGAAAAGCGTATGGCATTTACTTTTTGACAATTTAAGATTATCAAATTGTGAACGTTACTGCCAGGATTATATGAGAAGAAATTGTACTCTTAAATGAATCACTATTTAGTTGCCTATTCATTAAGAGCGCCTATGTGGGGACGTGTGGCTAACTAAATAACCAACAAGGCAACGCTTGCAAGGGGCAAGCGCAGTATTAGCTATCCGACTCTTGATCGCAATCTCAGAAAGACCATCATTTTATTGAGCCGGATGTTGGATTGATAGGGCTTTATTTAAGCCGTCAGTTCGAGTTTACGAACGTATTTTTCTACCGCTTCAGCATAGCTTTCGCCGGCTTTAAACGCCTCGTTAAGTTCGTCCTGGCTAATTCCGAATTCATTCGACCAATAAGCCACTTCGTCTGGGGTCTGAGCAGGTTGTTGCGTTAAATTTTCCATGGGGTAAATTTACCTCTCGTGGATAAACTAGGTGTTACTTGTGTGTTAATAAAATGTTAAGTTTTTGATGGGGCTTTGCTGTGATAATAGATCTAGCTCAACTAAAACTTATAACACCGCAACTCTGGCCTGTTTGATCTTGACGAGTTATTGTTAAGATAAAATCCTATGGATAGTTCATGACTGCCATAGTTGTAGGTGCCGAGGGCGTTAAGATCATGGTCGTAAGAGTAACCTATGCGCATAGACGGTGTAACAAAAAACTCAACGATGGCTCCAAATGCGTTTTGAAGGGGATAATCGCTCTGCAGATTCTTTTTCGGATAAAGCTTAATAGAGCTACGGTAAAATCCGCCGAACGATAGACCGCTGCTAAAAATGATAGATGCATCCAGGTCAAGGGTAGTGGGCCCTTTAAAATCGTCTTTGATCAAAAATACAGGTTTAATCTTAGTGTCTTCATTCAGATCAAGCAGCGTGCCAGCTGTAAGGTAGATATGGGGCTGTGGTACCGGCACCAGCATGTTACTGCTATTGGTGTTTTTAATAAACCGGGCCACCAAATTAGTTGCCGAAAGACCCACAAAGTTGGTTGATGTTGAATAAAATATGCCCACGTTGGCATCTGGAAGCGTAGTGCTTTGTGACGTTGTTGGAATAGACGAGTCGCCGGTTTGTATGGCGTTCAGTTTTGTGCCATCAATACCCAATTGCTCAATGCCGGCAGCCAGGCCAAACGAGAGGTGAGAAGTTTCGTCATAACCCACAGGTATCATGTAAGAATAGTTAACATAACCCGATAAAGAACTTTGCGCACCTATACGATCGCTGGTTACCATAGCGCCTAAGCCAACATGCGTATCCGGTATAGCACCGTCTGCTGCTATAGAAAAACTTTCTGGTGCACCCGCTACGCCTACCCATTGCGATCGGAAGTACGATTGTACATAAATATCATCTTTATATCCCGTGTAGGCTGGATTAATAAAAATGCCATTGAAAATATGCTGGCTCATCTGGGTATCCTGTTGCGCCAAAGCCTTCATTGCAAACAATATCATGATATAAAATAGGCTTGTTTTTTTCATGGCTATTTAACTTTTGTACGCAATAATGTGATGTAACCGTGATAGGTTTCCCATTTTTGAGCAGTGGTATGCACCTTCAAAAAATAGAAGTAAGTGCCCTCATTCAGGCCGCTGCCATCCCAGTTGTTTTGATATCCTTTCTTTTGGTAAACTATGGCGCCCCATCTGTTTATAATTGTGAGCTCATTTTCAGGGTAGAGTTCTAATCCCAGTATTACAAAAGCATCATTAACATTGTCGCCATTTGGCGTAAATACATTGGGTATAGTTAAACCTGTTGCTGTATTTATAGCTGTTGCAGTGTTATTTGCCGGATTAGGGTCGGTTTGGTCTGCGCTTACCGTGGCAGTATTTGTAATCGTTCCGGGTGAAGTAGGTTTAACTGTAACAGTTATTGTAGCTTCTTCGCCGGGTGCCAATTGGCCCACTGTCCATGATATATTTTTGGTAGTGTTGTTGTAATTGGCGCTGCCTGTTGACGGGGTTGATAATTGCAAGAACTGAACTCCTGCCGGAAGAATATCGGCCACATTAACGCCCGTTGCCGTAATAGCCCCATTGTTTTTTATGGTAATGGTATAAGTAAACGGATCAGACGAATTAATGGTAGTAGCGGGCGCTGTTAAGCTGATCATCATGTCATCACTTGCAGACGCTGGTATCACGTTAACCGTCACCGGGTCTGATACCATCGAACCGCAATTGCCAAGATTGACACTCAAAACCTGGTATTTGCCGCTGGTACTGGCTACATAGCTGTTTTGAGTTGCACCGCTTATTGCATTACCGTCCTTTAGCCATTGAAAAGAAGCCGCATCAGTAGCATCGGCATGCATAGTTACCGTATGGCCCTCTACAATGGTCACACTTTGCCCTGCTGCACCCGACGGGGTATTGCCTTGTGCAATATCCCGTAAATGAGACAGAAACAAAATTGCAGAAGCAATAAGTATGACTTTTATACTACCCATTCCACTTTAAACTTATAATCGGTTAAAAGCGTTAGTGTTAGTTAATGGTAATTACCGGTTTGCCTGCCAATGCTGCCACTTTAACTGTTAAATTAGACGAAGTAGCAGGGGTACATCCCTTATCTTTGTAGGTGATGGTGACAGTATAGTTAAACGTGCCTGGTGTAGCCATATCGGTTGTACTTAATGTATAGGTGGACGCTGTAGCACCGGCTATAGGCGAGCCATCTTTATTCCACTGATAGCTATAATCGGTACTAGCGAAAGTTTCGGCACCGCTTTCAACGTTACCCGCAACTGCCGTTAAAGCACCTGCATTTGCCTGTCCGGCGCAGATAACGTTGTTATTGGCATAAGTAGAGGTTACAGCAGCGGTAATGCCCGGAAGCACATAAATGGTTTTAGGATCAGATGGTGCAGACTCGCAACCGCCGGCATTTACAGCTGTTGATACATATGTATAAAAACCAGGTGTTGTGGGTGCCGTATCTGATAAGGTAGCACCGGTACCTGTTAGAGTTGTAGATGTACCTGTCAGATCTTTTCCGTCATATCTTTTCCAGATATAAGCTGTTGCGTTTGGGTCGGCAGCAGCTGTTATACTGACTGGGGCGCCCTTACAAAAAATGGCGTTTGCACCGGCGGGCAGCGTTTGCGCTTGCACCGAGCTAATCATGAACAAGCCAATAAAGCTTAATAATGCGCTGAGTAATACTTTCTTAGTTTTCATATGCTATAGTTTAAAGTGTTTCTGTTTATTAATTGGTTATGGTTATTACTGGTGGTGTTGGCAATGCATTTACCTGTATGCTTATAGGTATGTTATTGCTACTGCATTGATTAGCATTTTTTACAGTAAGGTTGCCTGTGTAGGTGCCCGCGGCGGTACCGGCAGGTAAGGCAAGGGTTATTGTACCTGCTGTTGATGATGGCAATGCCGCATCCGTCACATTAACGAAATTGGTGGCTGATGTGTCCCAAACTATGCTGTATTTTGTTGGCGTGTTAGTGCCGTTAGTATAGTTTAGTGGTGTGGCTGTTTTCCCCGCACAAGTGTTGGCAGTACCGGGAGTAACCGTTGGCAATGGGTTAACATTTACCGTAGTCATTACACGTGCCGTAGTTTCCGTGCAACCATCCCGCGAGGCTTCTACATAATAAGTGTGGGTACCGGTGCTTAATGTGCTTGGAAGAGGATAGCTGGAACCTGTAAATAACAAATTGCCCCCCGTAGCTGCATCGTACCATTTATAGGTAGTACAATCCTGGGCATTGCTAACTGTAAGGGTTGTGGTGCCGCCCTGGCAAATAGTTGCTGTAGTAGGGGTTGGGCTGCTGTTGATAACGGGGGTAGCTATAACCCGTGTAACATCATATATCCGCAATCCTTGTGTGAGGCCCAATGTTGCTACACCGCCGACGCTAACCTCTACGCGGTCGTAAACGGCGGTCGACTGTGGCGATATATCCAGTTCGTATTTGTTGGATGCAAGCGGAAAAAGCTTCAAATCCAGACTGGTGGTATTATAAATAATGGGAGAACCTACCGCTGTTGCGCCGTTATATAATTGTACAGAAAAACCCGATCCAAGATTAAGGTCCAGCAAACCGGCTCCTGAATTTTGAATGATCATTTTAACAATGTCACCCTGGTGCGTTGGAGAGTTAAAAACGGTAGTATGATATACCGAATTAAGTACATTCGCCACTGCATCAATCTCGGCGTAAGAGCCAGGATCGGTATCAATGGCATTTCCGGGGTTTTGAACTGTGCCTAATACCGAGCCTATATTGGCAAGGCCAGTAAGCGGCTTAACACCCGATAATACATCTACAGGCGTATTACAACCAACATTTGTGGTGGCGGGCTGCATAATATAAGCATCATATAAATTTACGCTTTGACCCACGGCAACACCCGCTAAACGAACCCAAACCCCGTCAAAGTCACCTGTTGGCGCTATAGTGATCTCCTGATCACCGACACTGCTTAACAGGCTCAGCAAAGTAGCGCCCGATATTGGCGACCCTACAGCATCGGCCTGCCAGCCGCCACCCAGTAAACCCCCGTCATGCAGGTTTTTAAAAGGTTGTATCTCAACTCCGCCTAACAACGAAAGAAGCCCTGGCGGCACGCTTAATTTCACGGTAACTTTAGTACCGGCAGCCAGTAAATTACCCGGAGTAACCGGGTTAGTAAACTTTAAAAATTGGGTAACGTCAATCAGGTTGCCTACCCCCACCAGCCTGTTTAGGGTTGAAAAAGTGGTTGGGTCGCCGTCTGCGGCGTTAGTAGGATTATCGACAGAGGTAAGTATATCTGTATTGATCTGTTGCGTTGAGGCGTAGTACCTCATCTGGGGTGTTGCACATTGTCCCAGCGCCCGCGATTGTATAAATAACAAAAGCGAAATGATAAGCAGACACAATAATTCTGCTTTTTTTCTTCTGACTACGAACACGGTTAGCAACAGTTAATAATTGTGGGTAAGGTTAAAAGCCAACGTATAATCATTGACTTTACCCAAAAATATCACATAGCTAAACCGGATTTTAGGCCATTCACGTTCAGTTTAATTACCCTCCAAGCGACCGATAATGAACAAATATTTAATGAGTGATTAGTTGTGAACCGCAACCATTAACATTGCATATTATGAACAAAACAGCGGTGTGGTTTTTAGTTATTTTAGGAATCTAAATTCAAAAAAAGCACAAAAAATATATGCGATCTTTCTTTCTCGAAAAATGGTTTAAGAACATTCCCATATCAAAAAAACTCTATTTCACCATAGGAATCATGGCATTTTTAATAGTGATGGAGTTGTTCACGCTTGGCTTCGCAATTCAGACCCTATCATCCGTGCGTTCATTTGTTGGTGGCGAGGGACTTTGGTCAAAGGCTCAAAAAGATGCTGTAGCAAGCTTACGTTTATATGCATATTCGCGCAATGAGAAAGATTATATAGCCTTTCAGCAGTTTTTAAAAGTGCCTTTAGGGGACGGCAAAGCCAGGAAGGCGCTTGAAAAAAAAGATCCCGACCTGGAAATGGCCAGGCAAGGTTTTATAGAAGGGCGCATTCATCCGGACGATATTGATGGCATGATTAAATTGATGCTGCGTTTTAACCAAAATAAGTATATAGCACATACCATTTTTTATTGGGAGAAAGCCGAAGCCGCAATGCTGCGGTTAATACCGGTAAGTGAGCAACTGCATAAGGATATAGTTTCCGGCAATATATCACGTTCGGAAACTAATCAGGTTCTCAGTTATATCGAAAAAATAAATGCGCAATTGACGCCACTTGAGGATAATTTTTCTTACACGCTGGGAGAAGGCTCTCGCTGGTTCGAGCAACTTATTTTGAGGATATTAATAGGTTTGGCGCTAACCGTTGAAATAACAGGGATATTGATTGCGATATCTATAAGCAGAGGGATAGAAAAAGGGTTGAAAGAAATTATTAAAGGTGCAGAAATGGTATCCAACGAATTATTTAACACTCGTGTTAAAGTCTATTCGCGCGATGAGATAGGTATTTTGGCCGTGGCTTTTAATAAAATGACAGATAGGCTGGAGCAAACTATTGCCGAGTTAAAAGAATCTGAGGTACGTACGATAAGGCAAAAAGAACGGGCCGAAGAATCTGAAAAAATAAAGCAATTATTTATCACCAACATGAGCCATGAAATACGCACACCAATGAGTGCTATTATTGGTTTTGCCTACTTGCTGGAACATTCTAACCTGAATAATGAGCAAACTGAATATATTGACGCTATCTTAAAATCGAGCGAATTCTTGCAGATTTTATTAAATAACATACTTGATTTTTCAAGGCTAGAAGCCGGGAAAGTTTTTTTGGAACATAAAAGCATTAGTTTATATGAAGCTGTACATACCGCTATATCCATGTCAAGAATTGATGCTGCCAAAAAATCTTTGATAATAAACTTTGTGGTAGACGAAAAGATACCTAAAGTGGTTTATGGCGATGAAATGCGTCTGTATCAAATATTAATAAACCTGGTATCAAATGCCATTAAGTATACTTTTATAGGCTTTGTTTTTGTTGAAGTGCTATACATGGATGAAACCGATGAGCATATATGGGTAGAGTTTAGCGTACAAGACACTGGAATAGGCGTACCGGCCGAAAAGCAAAGGACAATATTTGAAAGTTTTGAGCAGGTTAATAAAAATAAAAGTTTTGGCGGCATAGGCCTGGGGCTGAGTATTGCTAAGCGGCTTACCGAATTGCAAGGAGGTAGGATAGGGTTAAGATCCAGTTCGCCAGGTGGGTCTGACTTTACGGTATTGCTGCCATTTAATAAAAAACCAACCGTAAGCGGAGGCGTCAATAACAGGCCTGACACCTTGAAATCTGCCCTTATTGATGATAACAAAATCGGCACACGAGTATTAGTTGCCGATGATAATGAATTAAACCGATTACTGATGAGTAGAATTTTGGAACAACGTGGCTTTTATGTTGATATGGTAACCGATGGCTATGGCGTATTGGAAAGATTAAAACTGGCTAAATACGATATAATATTGATGGACCTGGACATGCCCGAACTAGATGGTTACGAAACCACAACAGCCATCAGAGATTGGAAAAACGATAAAAGAAATACCCCGATTATAGCGGTGACCGCCCATGTCAGCACAGAAGAACGTGACAAATGCTTTAGAAACGGCATGGACGGCTTTATTGCCAAGCCGTTTAGCCCGGATGAACTCTATGAAAATATCCTGAAACTTTTGAATGAAAGGGTTATTAACCCGCAAATTTAAATTTCCTGTCGTTCTAAGAGCTCTGTTATACCCAATTGTACAGTTAATTTAGAACGTTCGTAATATAATTGTTTATAAAACTGTGATAACTCCAACTCGGCGGTTAATGGCCCTTTCTTTAACATTAACGATATCAGGTAAAATTTTTCCAATTTCAACTCGTGCTTATCGGCAATGTGGGCAAAGCATTTGTATTCTGCACTTATAGATTCGTATTCATGCTTAATAAGAGCTACCTTAATATTTAACGAATGGTAAAATATACTGATATAAGGTGTGTAAGAATCGTCGTAGTAATTGCCCAGCTTTAAGATAGATTTATAGGTGTCTAACAAATTCTTTTTATCATTAAGCACAAAATAAGCGTCGGCTAATATATTTTTTAAAAAGAAGGTATACTCTGTTGCAAAGTTTGAGAAATCCTTATAGTGCTTGTTAAGCACTTGTATAAAGCGTATCACCTTCTGTGGCCTTGCTGATATTTGTAGCGTACGCGCCGCCAAAATGTATATAATATCATTAGCAATAGTATTAGTTAAGCCATTTATCTGTGTTAAAGGGTTAAAATAAAATTTCGTAATATCTATCAGTGCGTCTTTTTTAATGATACCATATTTTAGATAATGGTATATAGCATCTAAACAGCTTAACGGATCTATAGGATATTTAAAAAAGTCAATCTGAGGTATCTTTTTAAGATTTATAATCTGGGCATCTATTGCCTTTAAATCCATTTTTACTATAGATATCATAGCCAGGCAGCACCTAACCAATATTTGTTTTTCGTTTGAAAGATCAAATCTCAGTAAGGTCTGTAAGGTTTTTTCATACTCGACAGATATATATTCTAATCCAAAAAAGAAGTTAAATAACTCATTATCAAAGTTTGATCTGAACAGATGCCTGCCCGGTGCAGCTGATGCCGGAGCGTTAAAAATCTCTCCTATAAAGTTAATAAGTTCGGCCTTTTTATTTAGTGGTAGCTCTGCACTTACTAAGTGATTTAAGTTGTAATTAGGATCGGTTTTAATAGCGTACACAATAACCCATTTAATAACATCGAGTTTCAAATCGTTATTTAAAAGCAGATTTGCGTCTTGTATCAGTTTTAAATTAAATTGGTTGTCATTGTCGGCCAGTAACTTTTGAGCAATGATATATTCTAAAAAGTCTTTATTACCAAACTCAATGTAAGTGTTGTGCTGAAAATCGACGCTTTTGTTAAACTCTGTTAAAAATTCAAGGCCAAGCAGCTCGTGATAAACATAGTTATGTCTTTCGAAAAGCGCATCCGCTTTAATTTTGTCGACATGATATATACCTTTTTTAAGACACATCATATCAACCAATTCATACAAGAACAATATCTTTTCTGAGGAGTGTTTATCCAGGTAAATTTTATCCAATATAAAAGATGATACTATTTCGTACCGGTATAACTGCCCTATGTTGTTTAACGAGAAATGATCTCTGTTTAATTTATAGTAGATCTGAAAATATAGCGGATTAGCTAATACGTTTATGGTTTCTGCATCGATATTAATATGTACCAATGGGTTCAGGCCATAACAAAGATCATACAACTCGTCATGGGTAAACAGGGGTACGTTGCTAAAAGTATCATAATTGGTGTTATAGCCAGTAAACCAACGTTTTTCATCATTATTTAAAGCATGTTGATTATTTATCCATGTGTCTGAGCGCATCGTAAATATAATTCTGAATGCGTCGCTTTTTTCATACAATGAAAATATATCCATTACTTGAGTAAGCACCAACTGAAACTGATCAGTGTTGAACAGGTGTTCATCAAACCCGTCTATGATCAGAAAAAACTTGCCGGTACTTTTTTCCTTACCATGCAAAAGCATGTTTAATATTTCGGTACGATTATATCCCAGTAAAGACAACAGCCAGGTATGTATATCCTGCCCACTGGATAATACCGACATTAATGATGATGTACTAAAGAATAATATGATATCGTTAATATTATTATAAGCGTTTAAAAGCAGTCTTTCTTCTATCCAGTGTAGCAGGGCTATGCTTTTGCCATGCCCAGAGGGGGCAATTAACGCCGTAGCGATATATTCTGAAGATAAAAAGCTCTCTAAATGTTCATCAATAAATTTCCTCTTTATGGTTTTCTTATAAGGTACTCCTGAACGTTTTTGTAATGCGCGCAAAGTAAGACTGGTAATTCTGGATGCATCATTGCTTAAATTAATCCAATCGGCAGTTTTGCCCGATTGCGGTTGAGAGGTATGTTCATTTAAAAATGCCATCCAGTTTTTGTAGCCGCAATAGTCTGCTAATGTGTCAATAGTGAACTGTGAAGACTGGAATTTACTGTGTGCAAACCCATAAACACGTTTCAAAGTGGTTTCACTTAGCCTTTTCTTTGTTTTAATAAATATTAATGCACTTAACGTTTTGCAGTCAGACGATGTAAAATTGGTAAGTTTCGCCGTATCAAGTACACGTTTCTTCAACAGATTAAAATGATGGGGCAGCATAAAAATTAAGTAAGTAGTTGTGCAATGTTAGGTATAAATAATGCGCGGTATTGATTGGTGATTTGTTTCCATTAATCAATGATTATAGAAATTCCTCATCAATCTAAAATAAGCCTATATGGGTGCAAAAAACCCCACTGAACAGTAATGAACGATCTATAGCAAAAGTGAACGACACTTAATTGGGGATTGGTCTGCCATTTTGATTTCGAATGCGGGGGTTAAATGAATGGTTTTCAATAATACCAAATTTTAGTAGGGTGTTTATAATTGACTTTATATAAAAATAAAAAAATTATTTATATAAAAAAATAATTTCGTTTTAATTTAAAATTAGCTCATTTACAGTCTTTTACGCATATAAAATAGAGATATTTAATAACCTAGATGTACTCCTATTAGGAATGAAAAAATCTAATTTTATTATAGAGCAGCAAATAAGCGGTATTGCTCATGTCTACACAACCTTTAGTTGTATCATTTTTATTACAAATGGAAAGTAGTGGTTACTGAACGGGTTTTATTTGATCGAATATACTAGATGATGAACGGAAGTGAACATTTTTTTTAAAATGGCATTTTAAAGATTTTACTGAATTGAAATGAACAAACTGTAGCAGACGCACTTGGTAGGGTGTTAGTAATTTTAAATCGCATTTAAACCATTACTACATGAAAATAACCTCTACTTTTTACCGTTACTGCTTACTGTTATTTATCTTCTGTGCATCTCCGTTCATTAGTCGTGCACAACAGATTTATGCTACAACACAGCATACAGGCGCAACAGGGCTATTATGTCTTAACTGCACAGTTAGTAATGCAGCGGCAGCTGCAGACGGCAATCTCCAAAGTTTTTCAACATTAAATGTAAGTGTAGGTATAGCTGCAACAACTTACCAGGAACTTATTTTTCCAGGTAGTGCAGTTGCAGCAAACACGCCGGTGTCAATAAAGCTTGGCAGCGGCGATCATTTACTTAGTCTGACGGCCCTTGGCGGCATAACGGTTCAGGCATATAATGGAAGTAACGCTGTTGGGGCTGCCCTAACTGCTTCGACCTTAGTAAATGTGGCCAGTAACAATAATGAGGTTGAAATAAAGTTTGCACCATCAGGAGCATACGACAGGGTGCGGGTAACACTTAATGGCGGCCTGTTAGGTGCATTAAGTAGTATATATTTATATGAAGCCTTTTATTTTGGTCCTACCGCTGTACCATGTAATACAGCTATAGATGAGATCCATGGGTCATCATCTGCGATATTAGGTTTAGGTGTCAATATTGGTGGCGTAGTTAATCCGCTACAATCATTTGATGGAAACGTTACTACATTCGCGACATTAAACGCGGGAGTGGGTGTAGTAGGTGCTTCTACACAACAAACCTTAATATATCAGTCGCTTTCAGTAATAGGCGATTCGGTAAAGGTAATTATGGGCGTACCATCGGCATTGCTTGCCGCGAGTGTTTTATCTAATGTATCGGTTACAAGTTTTAATGGAAACGTTAGTAATAATGATGCTCAGACGGTTAGTTCGGGCCTACTTAATTTACAACTGCTTGACCTCACAAACAATGTGCAGCGGTTTTCAATAACCTATGCGCCGACAAAAATATTCGACCGGATACAGGTAGCGCTGGGCGGGGGGATTGCCAATGTATTGTCCTCATTAAATGTTTATGAAATAGAGCGGATAATACCCAAACCTGTTATTAAATACAATAACGTAGCCACCAGTAATGTACAGTTATGCGCCGGCAGTGCAGCTACCTTGACAGCTACTGCTGTACCAAATACCACATTTAACTGGTATACCGCTGCTACCGGCGGCACCGCATTTTTTGTAGGCGGTAGTTATACAACACCGGCTTTAAATGCAACCACAACTTATTATGTATCTGCAAGCCGGGCGGGTTGTTCAGAAGAATCAGCCAGAACGCCTGTTACTATAACGGTGAATCAAATACCGGCAGCACCTGCGGTTATTAATAGTGCGGTAACGGTGTGCCCGGGGCAACCGGCCACTTTTGCTGCTACTCCTGTTACCGGTGTCACTGTTAATTGGTATGCAGCTGCCACTGGCGGAACACCAATTTTTACAGGTAATAATTTTACAACCGGTGCATTAACAGCTAACGCAACTTATTATGCCGAGGCTGTTGCCGGCGGAACTTGCGTAAGCCCAACCCGCACGGCGGTAACGGCTACTGTAAGCGCACTGCCAGACGTGCCTACATTAACCTCGCCAACTACTACAATTTGCGATGGCGACGTAGCGGTATTATCAGTTACCGGTGTAAGTGGGGTTACTTATAACTGGTATACTGCTGCAACCGGCGGAACGCCAATATTTACAGGTGTAAACTTTACTACTCCTGTTTTACATGCTAACACTAATTATTTTGTTGAGGCAGTTAATGCCACCGGTTGTAATAGTACCACACGTGCACAAGCGACGGTGACTGTACAGCCTAAACCAGCCGATCCGGTACTTGCTGCCAACAGCTTAACCATAACAGCGGGCCAGAGTGCTACTATATCAGTAACAAACTCTCAAACCGGTATCGTTTATAATTGGTATACATCTGCTACAGCGGCAACTCCTGTGTTTGCTGGAGTAACTTATGCAACTCCGGCACTGTATGCTACTACAACATATTATGTAAGTGCTACCAATTCAACCGGCTGTCAATCGGCAAACCGTACAGCAATAACTATTAACGTAAATATCAATAATAACTCGCCTTGTACATTTGCCAACGCGCAAACCAATACAACCAGCGGTATCCTATGTATCGGATGTAGTGTTGAAAATCCTGCTTTGGCTACAGACGCCGATACAACAACAGCATCAACTTTACATGTGCCTATAGGTTTATTGGGTGGATATGTTGAACAGCAACTTCAATTTCAACAAGCAGGCTTCGCCGGCGATACCGTTAAATTGGTATTTCAGAGTCCGGTTAATTTGGCCGATGTTGGTTTGTTAGGCAGCATTTCTGTTACACTATATAACGGTGCAACACCACTAACCACTTATACGCTTGATAATTCTCTTTTAACCCTGCGATTATTAGGGTCTGGTAATAAATATGCCGTATTCATTCCTGCTACAGGGGCTTATGATAGGGTGGCCATCAGGCTTAATTCGGGAGTGGCTACGTTGTTGAATGCTTTGCAGATCTATTATGCTGTTCAGCAATATCCTAAAGTGATTTTTGCTAATGCCAATCCAGAAATTTGTAAAGGCAGCCCGGCAACATTAAGCATTACAGGTCCTGCAAATGGATCTTTCAAATGGTATGATCAACCTGTAAACGGCACATTATTATCAAGCACCACCAGTTATACAACCGGCCCTTTAAATGCAAATACAACTTACTATGTTGAATATAGCCGTGGCACTTGTGTCAGCCCAACACGTTACCCAATACAAGTATTGGTTAATGATCCGCCGGTAAAGCCTGCGGTGGCTCCAACTACTACTGCCATATTCGCTGGCCAAACGGCAACGTTTACCGCCACATCGGTTAACAACGCAGTTATAAACTGGTATGATGCAGCTACCGGCGGCAATTTGGTGCACACCGGCACAACGTTTACAACGCCGGCTTTAAGCGCTAACACAAGCTACTATGCAGAAGCGGTTACCGGTACATGTCCGTCGCCAGACAGAACTAAGGTTGATGTAACGGTAACACCAGTAGTAATTCCTGATGTTACAGTTACGCCGCCAACCCAATCAATTAATCAGGGCATTTCGGCCAGTTTAACAGCATCGTCAACAACACCTAGCGTTAAATTTAATTGGTATACCCAACCAACAGGAGGTACCAGCGTATTTACAGGTGCAACCTTTAACTCGCCAAACCTTTTTGCTAATACAACTTATTATGCCGAAGCTCAGGTTATAGCTACCGGCGCCATATCAGCAACCCGCGCAAGTGGGATTGTTACGGTAAACAATCCACTGGTAGATCCGGTACATTGCGACGCTGCTATTGATCAAACTTCGGCAACTACCGGTCTGCTTTGTTTAGGCTGCGCAGTTAATAATGCCGCGGCGGCGGTCGACGCAGATCGTAATACTTTCTCACAAATTAGTGTTCCGGTAAGCTTGTTAGGTAATTATGCCGAACAAACTTTGCGTTTTGCAGGCACAGGCCGCGCAGGCGACAGTGTTGTAGTTGAGCTAGGTATACCTGGCTCACTATTAAGTGCAGGAGTACTTTCACAAATAAGCCTGGCTACCTATAATGGTGCCACTTATAATAACGACCGTTTCAATGTAAACGGAGCATTATTGACAATTAACTTATTAAACGGAACCAATCGTTTCAGAGTAGTGTTTAAAGCCGGTGCCGATTTTGATCGTGTTGAAATTAGATTAAACGCGGTAGTAGCAAATGTTTTAAGCGCTGTCAACGTATATGACGCTTATCAGGAAGTTGCTGCACCGGTTATAGCTGTTCCAGCCGTAACTGCATGTGCCGGAACACAGGTAACGCTTGCAGCTACGGTACCAAGCTACGTAACTGTAAAATGGTATACTTCTGCCACAGGTGGAACGCCTGTATTCGCCGGAACGTCGTTCACTACCCCAGTTTTATCAACCACTATAACCTATTACGCCGAAGCCAGCAGAACAGCTGATGGATGCGTACAGGGTGTACGCACCCCGGCAACAGTTACCGTTACTCCAATACCTGATGCGCCAATAGTAGCCGTGCCTAACGTAACCGTATGTTCTAGTCAGGTTGCCAGCTTTACACCACAACCGGTAAATGGTGTAACTTTTAACTGGTATACAGCGGCAGTAGGCGGCACACCAATATTTACCGGCCCTACCTATACAACTGCTCCGCTAAATGCAACAACTTCTTATTATGTCGAAGCAAGCGGTACCGGCTCATGCGGAAGTTCAACCCGTACACAGGTAACGGCTACCGTTACTACTACTCCGGTCGTTCCGGTGGTGCCAGCCGGCCCTGTACAGGTGTGTGCAAACTCGGTAACTGTTTTAACAGCTACATCGCCACAACCAGGAGTTACCTTTAACTGGTATACCGCCTCAACAGGCGGCACGCCAATATTTGTAGGTCCACAGTTTACAACACCAACATTAACGGCTAATATTTCTTACTTTGTAGAGGCTGCTTCTGGTACCTGTACCAGCCCAACAAGAGCTGAGATAGATGTTGTTGTTAACCCGGCACCGGTTGCCCCGCTAGTTACAGTTACCGATGCAGGCGGACAAATAACTTCAGGCCAGGTGGCTCATCTTACTGCAACTTCAACTACGCCTGGAGTGGTGTTTAACTGGTACACATCGGCAACCGGCGGTTCGTCTTTCTTTGTAGGGCCTAATTATACTACACCAATTTTAACTTCAAATACAACTTACTATGTAGAGAGCGCGCTTACAGCAACAGGTTGTACCAGCCCTACACGTACTCAAATTACTGTAATAGTAAACCCTGTATTCTCCACTTCGTGCGATTTTGCTTCGTCTCAATTAAATAACGTTAGCGGATTATGTATCGGTTGTACTATAAATAACCCTAATAATGCAATTGATAACGATGTATCTAACTTTAGTCAATTAAGCGTACCTATCAGTGTGTTAGGCGCAAATGTATCCCAGCAATTAATATTTGCAGACCAGGGCATAGTTGGCGATACTGTTACAGTAAAACTTGAATTGCCGGTAAGTCTTTTATCAGTTGGTGTTTTAGATCAGCTGCAAATTCAATCTTATAACGGTGCAACAGCAAATGCAGACCAAATTGCTTTAAGTAGCAGTCTGATACGTTTGCAAATATTGCCAGGCGGTCAAAGCGCACTGGTTAAGTTTGCTCCGGGGGCTACGTTTGATAGGGTAGAGCTGAAATTCAGTTCGACTTTGGCATCTTTATTTAACACGGTTAATATTTACTATGCCAGCAAACAAGTGGCACCACCACAACTGCCAAATAGTACGGTAAATATTTGCGCTAACAACGTAGCAACCTTTACGTTAACTAATACGCATGCAAATGTAACCTACACCTGGTACGATGCAGCTGTTGGCGGTAATGTAGTGCATACCGGTACCGATTATACCACCGGTCCGTTAACCGCTACTACTACTTTTTTTGTTGAAAGTAGCCGCACTGCAACCGGTTGCGTTAACCCAAATAGGGTAGCAGCAACAGTTAACGTAACCCCTGCCCCACAAAATCCAACGTTAACACAAAATAATTTACAAATATGTTCTGGCGATAACGTTATCCTATCGGTAACAAATGGCGCAGGAGCGACCATTAACTGGTATGATGCACCAACAGGTGGTACCTTATTATTCACAGGTAATAACTACCAGGTATCACCAATTGCAAATGCAGATTACTATGTTGAGTTTACTAACGGTACTTGTACAAGTTCTGCGCGTACGCATGCAACCGTACAGGTAAATCAGCGACCATCAAAACCAGGGACTCAATCTACCAATGTACAAACTTGTGCAGGCAGCCCTGCTACCTTACAGGTTGCTAATGCAGAAAACGGTGTAACCTATAATTGGTATGATGCAGCAGTAGGCGGTAATCTGGCTTTCACTGGTGCTACCGTTACCACAGGCAACATCAGCCAAAATACAACTTACTTTGTTGAAGCTGTTAATACAACAACTTTGTGTGTTAACAACGGGGGCCGTACCGCGGTAAATGTTACTATATCTAACCAGGTTAATGCGCCAACATTAGATGCTACGCAAACAGCAGTTTGTAGTGGTGGTAATGTGGCTATAAGTGTTGTAAACCCGATAGCCGGTTTGCAATACAAATGGTACGCAGATGCCACTGGCGGAGCGCCAGTATTTATCGGCACCACTTATAACATCCTTAACATAACCGCTAATGTTTCTTACTATGTAGAAGCAGTAAACAGTACCGGTTGCGTAAGCGATACCCGTACCAGAACGGACATCACTGTCAATCCTGTTCCGCCGCCGCCAACTGTATCTAGCCCTTCGGGCGGTTTAAGTGTTTGCGAAGGCAGCGCTGCTACGCTAACAATAAGCAACCCTCAGGCAGACCAGGTTTACAGATGGTTTGACGCGCCCGTTAACGGAACATTATTATACGTGGGTACACAGTTTGTTACTCCAGCTTTAACAACAACTACTAAGTATTATGTTCAGGCTTCTGACGCAGGTATGTGTAGTTCATCAACACTGGCCGAGGTAACCGTTACTATCAACGCTATACCGGCTGATCCAACTGTAAACAGTAACAACCCTGTTGTTTGCTATGGCAAGGCAGCAACATTAAGTATAACTTCGCCTGTAGCTGGCGTTGTTTATAACTGGTACGACTCGCCGGCACGTGCAAACCTGTTATTTGTTGGTACAACTTATGTAACAGATCCTATCACAACAACTACTAATTACTATGTAGCGTCTGCAAATACAGCAGGCTGTACAAGTGGCAACCTGGTGCAAATACAGGTAACTACGGAGGATCTGCCGCAAACGCCAATTATCGCCAATGGCGCTTCGGTGTCAACTTGTACAGGTTCAACTGTAACATTGACTATTGGTAACCCGCAACCTGGTTATACCTATAACTGGTACAGTGTATCGGCTGGTGGTACTGCTTTGGGTACAGGTAACAGCTTCACGGTTAATAACGTCAACTCAAGTATTATTTACTATGCCGAGGCTGTTAACGCAACCGGCTGTAGCAATTCAACACGTGCATCAGTAAGTGTTACAGTTGTACCTCCGCCGGGCGCACCACAGTTGGCTGCAAATAATGTCAGCGTATGTCCGGGTACTGCCGCTACCTTATCGGTAACTAATAATGATCCTAACATCAGCATTAAATGGTATAGTGATGCGGCTGCTACAAACTTGTTAGTTGCAGGCAACAGTTTTACAACTCCAGCCTTAAATGCCGATGCTACTTATTATGCACAGGCAACAAATAGCACCGGTTGTATATCAGCAGTAACTACGGCAACCGTAACCATAACACAGCCACTTGTGGCGCCGATAGTAACTGTGGGTACAACTACGGCATCGAGCGTAACCTTCCAATGGAACGCCATTACAGATGCAGTTGAATACCAGGTAAGCCTTGATAAAGGAGCCACGTTTACAAGCGTCGGCACGGCATCAAGCTACACAGCATCGGGCCTTCAGCCAAACCAAAGCGTGACCATTATAGTGCGGGCGGTAAGCCTATGCCAGCCTGGTGTTAACTCGCAGGCGGTTACAGGCAAATCAAGCAATCCGTTTGGCGATGGAATTTTTGTGCCGAATGCCTTTACACCAAATGGCGATGGTAAGAATGATATTCTATATGTATATGGTACTAACATTAAGAGTGTAAGCCTTTGGATCTACGATCAATGGGGCGAGTTACAATTTAAGTCGGCCACACAAGGCAGCGGATGGGATGGTACCTATAAAGGCACAGCCCAGCCGGTAGGCGTCTACGTTTACTACGTCGAAGCCACCATGAATGATGGTCAATTAATCACTAAAAAAGGAACAGTTACACTAATACGATGAGAAGAATAATATTAATAGCGGCCATACTACAGGTAGTTATAGCCGGTTCGCTAAAAGCGCAGATAGATCCGCATTTTTCACAGTACTACGCCTATCCCATGTGGCTAAACCCTGCTCTTACAGGGGTAATAAATGGAGATGCAAGGGTAACTGCGAATTATAAGAATCAATATGCAGATATCAATAACGCTTATAAAACCACCGCTGTATCTGCCGATATGCGTACTGACAGAGGTGTAGGTTTAGGATTAAACATACTTAATCAGGCGGCGGGCGACGTAGGCTTTAATTATTTTACGGCCTACGCCAACTTTGCCTACAGTGTAGCAGTATCAAATGATGAAAACCAGCGGGTAAGTTTTGGTTTACAGGCCGGTATAATTAACCGCAGCTTTGATCAAAGTAAATTGCAGTTAGGCAACCAATACGACCCTATAACAGGTTTTAACCCTGGTATGGCATCTGGCGAAACATTTTCTAGCAACGCGGCGACTGTTTTTGACGCGGGCGCGGGTGTTTTTTATTATGATGGCGATCCTACAACTACCGCAAACTTGTTTGGTGGCCTAAGCGTTGGCCACCTTTCCAGACCCAAGGACCCGTTTGCTGCGCAAGGAACAGACAGCCGGATACCAATACGCTATACTTTCCAGGCCGGTTTACGCATCAAAGCAAGCGATATGTTTGACATCACACCGCACGCCATTTATATCAGGCAGCAAAATGCGCAGGAGAAAGCATTAGGCGCTTACTCTGAAATTAAGTTGCCTAATAATAACGGATTAATTATAGGCGCAATGTACCGTTTCCAGGATGCCGCAATTGCTAACGTTGGTTATGATGTCAAGAATTTTATTATCGGCGCGAGTTATGATTTTAATACCTCGTCGCTTAACAGAGCAACCAACTCACTTGGGGGCGCTGAGCTATCTATCAGCTACGTGTTCCGCAAACGTGTTAATCAACCAGATCCTATCTGTCCAAGACTTTAATTCACATCTATGAAAAAGCTCCTACTAACAACTCTAATATCTTTCCTTGTTATCACTGCATACGCGCAACTGGACGTTTCAAATAAAATATTGGGCGATAACTCCTTTAAAAAGAAGGACTACTATGCAGCTGCTTATTTTTACAAAAAGGCCGCAGACAATATACATGCTGCGCCCGAAAAAGCGCTGCCTTACCGGTCGCAACTAAGAGACAAGGTAAAACCAAAAGATGTTAATACTACCGAACTGTATTTTATGCTGGCCGAGTCGTACCGCATGTACGATAATTACCTGGACGCAGAGCCGTGGTACTACAAGGTTGTAACAGAAAAACTCGAATCCAAATATCCACTTGCTCGTTTGTGGTATGGCGTGTGCTTAAGGGCCGATCAGCATTTTGATGAATCAATCAAACAATTAAAGCAGTTTTTAGACGGTTATAATGGCGATGCTCAATACATTAGCCTGGCAAAAAAAGAGATCCATACTTGCGAGTTTGCAAAAGCAGAATACGAGTATCCTGCGTTGATTGAGCCGGTTAAAATGAAAGGTGTCTGGAATGCTGATGGATCTAACTATGCGCTTACTAAAAGAGATGGTAGTTACGTTTTTACCTCTTCAAGAATGATTAAGGATGATAAAAGGCATCTTAACAGAATCTATAAAATAAGTGGCGACAACCAGGTTATACCAGAAATGGTAACCTTTAAAAAAGATGAGAAAAAGAATGAGCTGGAGTACGGTACCTCGGCTATGGACCCTACAGGAAAACGGATGTATTTGAGCCGTTGGTACAAAGACGGGGCAAAAACTATTTACGGAATATATTTGAGTGAGCTTAAAAACGGCGAGTGGGGAACGCCCGTTAAGTTAAATAGTAATATCAATGTTGATGGGTTTAAATCTATCCAGCCATTTATTACAGCCGATGGTAAGCGCATGTTCTTTGTATCTAATAAACCGGGCGGCCAGGGTGGCGATGATATCTGGGTGAGCAATTTAGACGACAATGGTATGCCTACCAATTCGAGCAATTTAGGGCGTACAATTAATACGCCTTATGACGAAGAAGCGCCATACTTTGAACAATCGACAAAGCGGTTAATTTATAGTTCGAAAGGGTTTACCGGTTTAGGTGGATTTGACTTTTTTGAAAGTACCGATAATATAACCAGTTGGTCTGAAGCTAAAAATATGGGCTATCCCATGAACTCGGCTAAAGATGATATCTATTATTATCCTGATAAAAACGATGCGAAGAAATTTTACGTCAGCTCCGATCGCGAATCTGACTGCTGCCTTGATTTGTTCGAAATGCACGATAAGCGTCATGAACTTGGAGGCATTGTTATTGACTGTGAAACCAATAAACCTCTGGATAGCGCAAGAGTTAGCTTTATCGACTCTTTAACGCAAAAAGTGTTGAAAGAGGAGATAGTAAGTGCCGACGGCAAATACTCATTCAGCGTTAAAACAACCAGGCCTTATAATATAAAATTAGAGCATAAAGGCTATTTTACCAAAGTGCTGTCCATCCCGTCATCGGGAAGAATGGTGGCCGACACACTGGTTAATGCCGACGTTTGCCTGCAGCCATTCAAGGTTAATAAGCCTATGGTCATCAAAAATATATTGTATGATTTTAATAGTGCTAATCTACGCGACGAATCAAAAACAGTATTGAACGATATCATTAAAATATTGAAAGATAACCCCAAGATCAAGATTGAGCTGGCAGCGCATACAGACTCTATTGGTAGCGATGCCTATAATAACAAACTATCGCAAGATAGGGCACAGGCGTGTGTTGATTATATCACTCAAAATGGGATAATAACAGATAGGATTTTTGCCAAAGGTTACGGAAAAACAAAACCGATAGCGCCAAATTCATTACCTAACGGAAAAGATAATCCGGATGGTAGACAACTAAACCGTCGTACAGAGTTTACGGTGTTAAAGTTGGAATAATAAGTATTGAACAAAGAGGAGGTTAGAGTTTTTTTTGTTCATGTGAGCGGGTAGGCTAGTACTATCCGCTTTACTTATTTTAAAACCCGGTATTATTTACCAGTTTCTTTCTGATTTGCAGGTACAGTACCATCTAACAAATTAATAGCATCGGCATTTTGGGTTTGTCTAGCGTAATCTAAAGCTGATTTGTCTTGATTATCTTTAAAATTTGCTTTAGCACCGTAAGCCAATAATACTTTAACCGCAGTAGCATCGCCGATAGCGGCAGCTGTGATCAGGGCTGTTTGGCCTTCGTTGTTTTGAACGTCAAAATTTGGGTAATGACTAACGATGTAATAAAGTTCTTCGGTGTTTTTGCTGCTGCATGCATACATTAATGCAGTCTGGCCGCTTTTGTCTTTAATGTCGATATTGGCATCTTTTTCCAATAGTAGCTTAACAATTCTGTCCTGTCCGGTTTTTACAGCATTGATTAAAGGAGTGCTACCATTTGCATCTTTGAGGTTAACATCAACATTACTGTTTTTTAGTAAGAATTTTACAGCCAACGCGTCATGCGAATCGATTGCTGTAAACACGTTTTGCGCTTTGAGGGAGAGGCACGTGACTGCCAATGCGCTTGAAAGAATGATTTTTTTCATTTTTAATTTGAGTTAGGGGGTTAATTATTTCCTGCAATTACGGAAAAAGTGATTTCCGTGTTGCGAATAAAACCACAACCAAAAGGAGTATGAAAAATTAAAGTGCTGAATATTTTGGTATCCAAATTAAATTCTACAAAATAAAAAAGGAAGATATTTTAACAACGAATAGCTATTCTTAATGAAAAAGTCATAAAAAATTGATCGATAAAATACGCTATGGAGGAAATGAAAAACCACGGATTTCTACTTGGTAAATTGATGTTTATGACATTAAAATGACAAAGTAAGATAATGTCAGACCCTTATTTTAGCCTTGAGGAGGTTGATGGATTATTAAAAGTGCTCCCGACGAGATTCGAACTCATATCGATGGTACCGGAAACCACGTAACACAGGATTTTTATCCGACTCTAAAAAAATATAAAATTTTCTAAAAAAGTGCGTTTTTAGCCAAAAAACGCATATTTTTGTATTGTAAGACGGTTTAAAAAACGTAAAATTCGACAGGCAAAATTGTCGAATTTTACGAAAATGTTTTACAAATGTTTTACTAAAAGGGGAGAGGCAATGGCAACAGTAAAGGCGTTGGTTTTAAAACATAATGAAAAATCTGACGGTACTTTTAACGTCAAGATTCGTATAACTCATAAACGGGTATCAAGGTACTTGGACACGGATCATTTTGTATCGCAAAAACAGCTAAATAAGAAAAATGCGATCAAGGATAATATCATCATTTTACAGGTCGACAAAACTGTCAACAAACATCGCAGGAGCATTGGCGAACTTGACGGGAGGATTGATCAGATGACATGCGATCAAATTGTCGATTTTGTAAAGAACAATAAAAAGGAGATTGATTTTATTGAGTTCAGCCGTGCACACGTTAATCGCTTGAAACTAGAAAAGAACAAAGGGACATCAAATTTCAGGGCGGTGATTAATAGCCTGGTTGACTATTTTGGCAGGGAAAGGATTTACATTTCAGAAATCACCACCAATATGCTCCGCCAGTATGAGCAATATTTGCTGAAGCCGCGTAAACTGGTGCGACAAAGCAGGGGAGAGAAGCTGTCCATAAAGATTAGCCCCGGCTTATCATCAAGCGGCTTACATAATCATATGCGAGATTTGCGAAGTCTTTTCAATGTCGCCAGAGATACTTTCAATGATGAAGATTTGGGAATCATCAGGATCGTTCATTATCCATTTAAAAAGTATAAAATCGTCAAACGTCCTGAGACGCCAAAAAAGAATTTGGATGTCGATCAGGTTTTAACCATCCGGGATCATGAGTGTGCACCAGGCTCGATGAAAGAGCTTGCGAGTGAACTTTTTATGCTTTCTTTTTACACCTGCGGCACTAATTCGGTCGATTTTTACCAGATGGACGAGACTAATATCAGAAACGGCAGGCTCGAATATATGCGTTCAAAGACTGAAGGTAAGCGAATTGACCGGGCATTTATAAGTATTAAGATTATAGACGAAGCCAAGCCTCTGGTAGAGAAGTATATTGGAAAATTGCAACATCGATTTGCCACAAGCGTTGGCTTATCTACCGCATTAAGTAATGGGATGAGAAAAATAAGGGAGGATGAGGGGTTACCAAAGGTGACTTTTTATTGGGCGCGAAGTATTGTAGCTACTTGGGCCAGGAATAAGTGCCGCAAAAGCAAAGACGATATCGCGATGATGCTGAACCATGTTGACGAAGGCAGGAAGACCACGGATATTTATATCGAGAAAGACTGGTCGATAATTGATGAAGTTCAGGAAGCGGTGACTTTAATCATTCGTCACCTCAAGAAAAAAGATAAACAGGAGCGACTAAATCCAGCGGTTAGTTTCATGAGTAGTATCAATTTGATGCCGCTAAGCCGGGAAAAAGAAAAGCCTTTAGCAATCTGCTAAAGGCTTTCGTGTTCCCGACGAGATTCGAACTCATATCAGCTGAACCGGAATCAGCAATTCTATCCATTGAACTACGGGAACTCCTTGTTGCCGCAAATATAGTTTATTTCCCAGTCTTTGAAAATTTAGCAGTGCGTTTATAACACTATTTTCGCTGTGAAAATTCTACATCTAAAAGCGGCGGCGGCGATTTTGCCGTTTATGCCAGCACCAAAAGAACCATGCCCATGAACCTACGCCAATGGCATAACCGATTAATGGTTGATGTTGGTTCAATCACATCCGCATCCAGTACATCTTTATAAGGGATAGACAGGGTTATAATACGTCCCGACAACTGCTTTTCGCTGAGCTCGATATGCAATAACTTATTGCCGGGAAAGGTGAACTTTTTAAACACAAACACATTCCGGTAACGCTTTTTAAAACCCGCAACATCAAATAAGGCCAATTCAGGCTTGATCTCCAGCGACTGCACCGTCGAGGCCTTCGTTATCTTCTTATCGTCTACCTTGAACCGCAACTCATCAATATCATAGGCCAGCTTCGACCCATTCTCATAACCCAAATCCAAAAACACATAGTCACCCAAGGTGTAGATGTGATAAAGCTGCGCTTTGATCCCATAGGCTTTGCTTTGTTCCAGATGGCGCTCTGGCTTTTGAGCAAAAACATCGACCGCGTAGCCTCTCAATTCTTTTTGCGATAAGCTAATTCCGGGGAAATCCAACAGCCGCATATCTGCGGGTACAATCTCAATATTACTCTCAATTGCGCCGCCGTTTGGCGGCGAATAAACTACCCGGTACTGCGCCAGGAACTTTTCGCCCGCGATCGTAACCACCGCATCACTGGAACTTTGCAGTGTATCCGTTTTATATTTCAGCCGGACGATATTCTTGACAGGCAGATCGCCGACAAGGTTTTTAGCGGAGATGTCTACATACTGGATATTTTCCGGTGAAATAAAATGTATCGTACTATTCGCCGGCAAATAGACAATCGGAAGATCGGCCATATGTACACCCGAAGCTAAATTTGATTGGGCATACGAACCCAAGGCCAACATCAGGAGGCCGAACAATAAAAATGCTTTCTTCATAAAAAATGTGTTCTAATAAGATTTCTGTGAATTTTGCAGCGCCTGTGGGTCGATCAGATAGATATAAGAATTATACTTGATCTTCGCCTTATTCTTCCGGATCGCCGAAGCAATCGCCGATGAAGTCGATTGGAAAACCTTATCCACCGAACTCATCAAGAGTTGGCTCCCCGTCTCGGAGCCATTCGTAATATTGACCCCCTGCATCGAATTCCCGCCCAAATCCTTGGTAAAATCCCGGAACGCCGAGTTAGGAACGAACAAGCCGGGCAACCCATCCATATCGTACACCTCCAGCTTTACCGGCAGGATCTGGTTAGCCAGTAAGATCGATCTCACCAGCAGCGTCACCCGCTGTCCGCTGAATCCGTTGATCTCCGCATATAAGTAAGTACCCTTTGGCACCACAAACTTCCCCGCCTTGATCTCTTCCAGTAAACGCAGCCTAATCCTTGATCCTGCATAGCCGGTGACATTCTCGTCGATCATTGCCGAAATAAAACTGCTCTCGTTTCGAGGCATGACCGTGTTGAAATCTTCGGTTGCCACATCCGATTTGCTGACGGGCAAACTGACTTCCTTAGCTTTGAGATCGGCAATCCTTGAAACCTCTTTCTTTTTAGCTTGTTCAGCCTTATATTCCGGATCAGCCACTTTGGACATACTATCCATATAGGCCATCTGCGTTTTAAATAATTGCATCGGATCAGCGCTTTTTTCCACGGCCTTTTCCCTGACTGGGGCCGAAGAATTTTTAGCTTTCCAATTGTTTAATGCCTGTGCAAATGCCTGATCTTTCGGCGCGGCGGTCCTTACATTAAATTTGGCTTTCATCGCGTTATCGATCGAATCCAAACGAGCCTTCTCCAGTGCCGAATACCGGCTCGTAAACACCGGCCCTTTGGAATTATCATCGGTGATCGGCGAAACCGCTGTATTGCCATCGGTTTCTTTATAGGTATTCCGGAAAGCGTCCAGCTTATCCGTCAAGGACTTCTTGCGGACATCGGACGAGACCTCGCCCACATTATCCTGGATCCCGCCCTTTTTCGCTACGTTCCCCGTCTGCTTTTCTGCTTTGGCATGAAAAACATAAAAGAACAAACAAAGAAAGGGGAGGAGTATCAGCGGCAGGATGTAACGCGGCTGCTTAAAATTTATAGCCATAATTAATGATTAATTTGATGTTGTATTTGCCCCAAAGAGTCTAATGCCCCTTCCAGCGCTAAACTATCCGCATGATTCAATTTGCCCTTTGCCAAAAGCCCGGTTACTTCGGATTTTATTTGCAAGGTCCGTTTCAGGGCCGCGCCAGTAGCCAAAATGCGCTCAAACCCATCATCAAGAACCTTCTTTCTGCTAACTGGCTTTACCACCCCAACTTTACGCTGCGGAGTTGCAGGCTTTCTAAAAATCGTGAAACTCAACACGGCGGAAAGCAGTAAAAGCGCGAGCATGCCCCAGAAAAAGGGCTTAGGATTTTTTTGCAAAGCCAATTGAGTTTTGGCGCCTGCTGATTCAAAATAAGGAGAGAACTCCCGTTTTAATTCCGAATAAAGCGTGGCTTTCGGGTCGCGGTTAGAATGTATTTTTCTGAACATTTTGCAAATCTTTATTCTCCAAAGTCTTCCAGTTCGTGATCAGCACCCCATGCGGATTATTATCACTTCGCGGAATATCCTGCAAGTTCCCCTCCGTGACCAGCGAACGGATCACCGTCGAGGAACGCCGGTCGATCTTCAGCTTCCCATAGAACCGGAAATAATGCTTCGGCATATCCACCTGGATAGAATCCGTCTGCAAGGTCAGCACCGAACTGGAACTCAGGATCGAGGTAAAAAAGCCCTTCTCCTTCAAATCGTTGTATTGTTGCACCCCCGATTCATCAATCAGGTACATCGCCTTTTTCATCTGGTACTCGATATACTTATCATCCGGCGTCAGCGAAAAAAAGATCGAATGGAACAAATCGACGTGCGCCCGGTACTCCGCAGGCCGGTTTAGCTGCATATCTGTCTGCCGGGCAAGGATGGGTACGTTATTGTCCAGAATATAGATACTTCGCTGCGAGCCCGACACTAATTTGTACGCGTAGGCCCAGCCAACTACATCCATCAGCAAGGCAATAAACAAACTCCCAAGCGCAACGAAAGTTGCCAGCCGGACTTTGGCCTCAATATTTTTAATGAGCATGAAAAAAATGGATTGCTATAAAATGCTGCCCGAAGCGCGGCGGGCAACCGCAGCCATAGTGGAAGCACCACGGCCAAAGCTCGACGAAGCCGAACTGATCCCTGAAGTCGAAATGATCCAGGTCGAAATACTGGGCACCGTAAACATACAGATCGCCCCGATAAAGAACACGATGATCACCGTCCCGAAAGACAGCACCCCGTTACCCGCGAACACCGCCATCTTGGCCATCGTCGCGTTAGCATCATCCACCCTTAACAACTCCTGGTACTTACTGATCTCTGAAGACAAAGCATACTTCTGCATCAAAGCGCAGAGATACATCACCAAATAAGCGATACCCGAATACAGGTTAACCGACACGAAGCGCGCGACCCACGTCGAAAAACTATCCCGGAACGCCGGCAGGATACTCGCCGCAACCGCGAACGGCCCCAAAATGACCAGGATACTCGAATAAATGATCTGGATCATAAAGATGATGTAAACCGCGATCCGCAAAATCCAGATTCCCGCCAGCTCCAGCAACTGCGTCATCAATAACTGGATACTGATCGTCAGTCGCGCCTTCAGTTCCAATAAAGGCGCCACAACAGTACTAATACCCTCCTTGACCGTACTCGTCACCGCATCCCAGGCCTGACCATACCAGGTATCTGACTCTTTTGCCGCCACCTCGATTTGCGCCTGGAAGTTATACAAGGTATCGGCCACTTGCTTCATCAAATCCGCCCGCTGGAAACGTAAGTCATTGACATTATTCTGCTCGCTCTCGAACATCTCCTCGGTCTTGACCGCCACCTGGTCAGTAGGGAAGGCCACCACTTTCACAAAAGTGCCCCACCATAAAATCACCATTGCCAAACCGAAGGGTCGTAGCAGCGGCATGATCTCCATCCGCTTATCACCGGCCATCATCTCATAACTCTTGATCGCGAAAAAGATGATCATAAAAATGGCAGACAAAGCTTTGGCATCGGTAATAAACAGATCAAAATTCGACCAGATCGAGTCTTTGAGCCCCGCCAGAAAAGTCATGACCCCCGTCTCGTAAACGCCGTCCCCCTGCAAAAACTCCAGGGATTTCTCGTATTGTGGATTGGCCGCACTACCAGTCTGCGCCAGCGCCTCAGCAGCGCACCCCAAAAAAAGAATCAACCAACAAAAAAATCGCTTCATATCAATACTTTCTGTCTGTTAAAACTTTCTGTGCGATCTGCACATCCGTCTGCGGTGTCCAAACCAAACCACCCGCCGGATTATTCTTACCCTGCTGCTGCCGCTTCACCATCGCCAAATTCTTCGACGCAGTCGCCACCCGGTTCGCCCAAGTCGCCAAAAGCGTCCTGTACTCCTTCAAATACCGGTAATAAGCCATGATCCTTGACCCCCGGTCCATATCCGCCGTCCTTGCCCCATTGACCCGCTCTTTCAACATCGCCATCTCCTGACGGTACCAATCATAGATACCTTCGCTGACCACCGCTGAGCGCACATTGTTCGGCAATGATGCAAGGGTTGTCGCGTCATTAAAATTGGTTACCGGAGCCAGCACCTTACTGTAATACAATAACCACAAAGGATCGGCACCCGCCACCAAACCACTCTGTTCCGCCATGGAAGTCAAAGCCGTATTCCGCACCGTATCCGAATGCAGCTTATAATCATTGTCCACCGAGTTCATGGTGCCTACCAAAGCCAGCCGCTGCGTTTGGGGACCCGTTGCCGAAAGCGGCCGCAGGTCCGTCTTATGGTAGTTCGGCTCAAACAAACCCCAGGTCAGCCAGTAATAGGGATTCAAACTCAAAAACCCTTTTTTGGGTAAAAACTTGTCTTGATCCCATTGCTTGAACACCATGCGTTCTTCCTGATAACGTACCGCCTCATCATTAATAATTTGCTGTGCAAAAGCCCGGCAAATCAACAACGGTCCTAAAACCATTAATATCAAAATCTTCATTTGTTTAAATATTTAGCTTGCTGAATAATTTGTGCCGCAAATATTTTGTCCTGGTTGACAAAATTCTGCCATGGATTGAGCGTCTTTAAAAGGCCGCGCTCTTTTGCCCAGTACATCGTCTTCCAGGTCCCGTAAGCCATACTGTCGAGGATCTGCAATTGCTGGATCACTTTGCGCAATAACTGGTCGCGCCCGTTATAATCCGCCAACACATTGTTGCCTTCTTTCAATACATAACCGGACACATCACTGACCAACGTCACCGCTTTCGGGCCCATCTCGTTCTGCAGTTTGGAAGTCGTTAACAACAATGCGGGGTCGTCCTTGGCCAGTTCCATGGCTTGTCCCAAATAGTAAATGATATCGCTTGTGATCAAACCGATGTTTTTCACGGCCAGCCCGTCCTTCAAAGCCGAATTGACATTGGACAGCGCATTATAGATCATCGCCTGCGCCAAAATGACGGACCCCACATTGGTATTGACCTGCTCGATATTGTTATCAATCTTGCCTAAATACTGGTTATGCGTACTTTCCGCAGCGCTACGGGCGGCTTCATTCTCTACTACCGAAGTAAAATGCCAGGGATCAAACGCGATCATTTGCGCATACGCACCCCCAGCCGACGCCATCAGGCCAAAGGCAAAAACAAAAACAAAAAGTCTCATTTTCGTAAATATTTCGCGTTAGTAATAATATCATTGACGAGGTGCGTGTCCTGACTAACGAAGCTCTGGAATGGGTTGAGCGATTTAAGTAAGGCAGACAGGTTCGCGTATTGCACCGACCGTACTAAATTGTTGGACATATCCTGGATATTGCTCAGTTCCGATAGGACATAATCAAACAAAAGCTTTCGGTCCGACGATTTCATTTGATTGACATCGCCAATCGACAAAATCAACCCCGTCATATAGTTAATGAGCAGTTCCGAATGCTCCGCAAATTCGATCTCCGTCTGCAAAGCCAACGGCACAATCGCCGGATTCCGCTGCGCCAAACCATAAAGCTGCGACTGGCTACTGATGATACTGCTCACCATCGGCTCCGCCTGCAAGCCCACCTGCGCCGCACTGATCGCCGTCCCCAATAAAGAGTACCGGTTCTGCAACGTCCGGTACATTGTTTTCATCTTCACCAGCAACGTCCTGTTCGCCGTTTCATTCGCCGTAACCACCGCCTGGTCATTCCGCGCCGTATTCTGCAAACTGTTTTCCGATTTGGAATAACTCACCAACTGCAACAAACCAGGAATATCTAAAGCCTTCGTCTGTGCCACACAGGCCGACGCCATCAGGCCAAAGACCACCATAAAAAATAAAGCTCTCATCTCTTTAAATATTTAGCCTCCGAAATCACCGAATTAGCGATCCGCACATCCTGGTTCTCCCAATTCTGCCAGGGATTCAAAGACTTCCAAATCCCACGCATTTGCGCCCAATACATCGCCCGCTGCATCCCGTAAGCAATACCCCTTAAAATCCTTAGTTCACCCGCGATATGATTCAGCAACTTCCCCCGTTCCCCCGCATCCATCAAATTGTCGTTCCCACCCTTCAAAACATAGGTCCCGACGTCCGCCGCCAATGTAGCGGCCCGCTGCTCAAAATCACGCGCACCCTGCTCCGCAAACAATAACAACACCGGATCGCTCTTCGCAATCGTCACCGACTTCTCGACATCCCTGACAATATCCGTCCCGGTCTCCGCGATTTCCTTAATGCTATACAAGTTATTAATAACGGATGCCACCTGGCTCAAACCCGTATAGATCTTGTTCTGCAAATCATTCACGATTACCAATTGGCTACTCACCGCCAATTGCCCGCGGTTAATGGCGCTCAGATTATTATTGGTGGTATTGAGCTGACCGTTGATCACGGCGCTACTGGCCAGCATCGCACCCGAAGTTGTCGGATCCACCACCAGCTCCTGGGCGAACAAGCTGCCCCTCAAGGCAAGCAGCCAAAAAAATAGCAATAGCTTTCTCATAAAATTTAATTTAGAATGTTTCCCACTTCGTTTACTCGTGAAACGAGTTCGCTCATAGAGAGCTTAGTGGTGTGTAAAGTTTGGATGAAGGCATCAATGCCGGCAGGATAGGAGCCATAAGCTTTTACATACGTTTGTATCGCCCGTTTCTCCGGCTTCTCCGTCGTATACGTCAGGTACTGCGCCAGCGAAGTCTCTAGTCCATACACCTCACCAACCGCGCCCCGCCGCATATAAAACTCCTTAAAACGCGACCGCCCATCCTTATTATCCAGTTGATTGATCGTAAAGATCTTCCGCTGCTCCGTCTCATTCAGCGACAACAACTTGGCGATCCCCTCATAATTATCCCGGAATTTCCGCTGGTCCAGCAAAATAATCGTATCCGACTCGCTGATGATCGCATCCTTTAAAATAGGGTTACCCAAGACATCCTCCAGCGATTGCGTCACCTCCATGATCTCCCCCCAGAACTTTCGAACCGTCTTGTTCAAATAGAGCATAAAACCTGCCATCATCGGTGAGGTCAAAGCCTTCCAGGCCTCCTCTAAAATGAGTGCCTTGCGCTGGCCCTGCCTGTGCCGCATCTTCTGCAGGAAAACATCCATAATGATTAAAGTCACGATAGGAAACAGAGTCTTGTTGTCCTGTACATTGTCAATTTCGTAGACAATAAACTTCTCGTTGAACAACGAAGCATCCGCCGGTTCATTCAAAATCGTTCCGTATTCTCCGCCTTTGTAAAACTTCTTCAACACGTACCGGAACTCATCTAAATCGAAGGGAACCCGTTCCTCCGTTTTGATAATCGGAATCTTGGCCACTGCGAAATCATAAAAAGAATTAAATGATAAGTTGGCGTCCAGCTCCCCCTGGAAAAACGCCCCATAATAACCACTGATCAGCTGCGTAATCACGTCCCGTTCTACCGTCGAAATCCAACCATTGGCACCCTTCCACAACAAAGCGATCAAGGTCACCAAATTCTCTTTCTTCTCCAGATTGTACTCTTCCTCAGAAATAGCGAAAGGGTTCATCGTGATCGGCCTCTGCTCCGAATAAGTAATATACTTTCCGCCGTAGTAATCGCAAAGCCCCGAATAGGAGTGACCCACATCCACGATCACCACATCCATATTGTACAGTAAATACTGCTCCACGATGGCGTTCACTAAAAAAGACTTGCCGGTACCCGAACTGCCGCAGACAAACTTATTCCGATTGGAAATCCGGTTGGTGCGCATCGGCAGGTCGCAGGGATCGATAGCGATGGGAATGCCCTGCCGGTCGGTAAAGCGGATCAGGAAATCCGAAGGCTCATCCACCGGCAGGGCCTCTTTAAAAAAAAAGCAGAGTGCCGCATCCGAAGTGGTCAGGAACCAATCGTACACCTGCAGCTCCACACCATTGCCCGGCAAAGCCGTTCGGAACAGTTCCAATTGATTGTAGGCGTTCTGATTCGGAATAATACCCAATCCAAACAATGAGCTTTCTATGTAATTGACAGCCTTCTGCAAACTTTCCTTTTTGGCCGCCAATACAATATTGAAATGTGCATTGACCAATAATTGGTTATTCCGTGCCACATCCTTCAGCAATACCTCGATATCCTCAACACATAGCGTATTGGCCGGATCAGGAATACCCGAATGCCGCTTCTTTTTGACCTCCAGTTTCGTCAGCGTTCCCTGCTGCGATGGAATCTCGATCACCTGGTTAAACAAAATCGTTTCAAAATCCGGCACTTTATACAAGAACGAAAACAGGTCCACCGGGAAACCCCGCAAATTCCCGTTATCATTCAATTCGGTATAAGGCCCGATCTCCAAAGGCAAATCCACCTTATCCGTATCGACCAGTGGAATACAACGCACCGAAATATCTCCCATGCCGATACCTGTATCGGAAGGCATCATATTATTCAGCGACAGCTTCTCACCAGAAAAATTCATGTTCAGCACCTGCCGCAGCAGCCTATTGATCTGATGCTCCATCAACAGTTTAGGTTCACATTTACCGGTTCGCAACACATCCATCACCTTATGCACCGCCGTGCTGAAATCCCGCAAATGCTTGGGGTCATACACATAAAACCGCCCGCGCTTCACCTGCCGCGTAAGCGTTAAAAAGCTTTTTATTTTTAAAGCATCCCTGCCGGCGAAATGGGCGTTATACTGCCGCTGCAAATACTCACCCGCCTCCTTCTCCGGATAAGGCGAACGATACAAGATATCCTGCTTCTGCAAAATATACCCATCCCCCAAAATCTTGATGACACCCGTCAGCAAACCATGAAATTCCTCGTAAGCCTCCGGCGAGGCCGAAAACTGCACCACCGGGTTTAGCAATTCAATAATGACCGAAAACTCCCCGCCGTTGCCGTACAGGATATCAAAGTCCCGCAGCCGGTCAACCCCGATATAAGGCAATTCAAATACTTTTTTGGCGGCCATACCTCAAGTTTTTAAGATTCGACGGGTAAACATAAATCCCCGTATGCCGGGCCTTGGCATGCAGCCCGCCCTTCTGTTTGGAAGCGATAAAGACCAGCCCGCCCACAATAAAGCCGACCAGCACGATAGCGCCCAACCACATATTGACCATCGCCATCGTGACCGAACCCAATACCAGGCCGGCCAGCACCGAACCCAGGCCCCAGTAGATATACTTGCCCTTGAAGCCCTTAAAAGTAAGGGGCCTTTGGAGCCCCTTATAAACTGCATACCTGGCCGCCATCTTATAACCCGAAAAAGGCTTTGATAATCAGCGAAGACAGAACCAGGAACAAACAACTGCCACCCCAGCCCATCAATTCCTTATTGATATCTTGATCCCCCGAGTTCCACTTGGAATACACCCGGATACCGCCGACAATGCCCACAATCCCGCCGATCACCAGCGTGATATCCGTTACCGGATCGATATAGGTTTTTAAATTAGTCGTCGCGGCATTCAAACCGTTAACGCCGCTTTGGGCAAATAATAAAGAGGGGCTGATCAAAGCAATGAAGAGCCAGGCCAATTTCTTTTTGGCATTTTTTAACATAAAACATACAGCAAGGAAATTATTGAAGCCGTCTTAAAGAGATCCTGCGGCTGACATAGAAAGAAATAACAAGCGATTCACGCTTAAAGGAACAACCCGTAGGTTTTTTTCAAGCTTGGCTTGATGGTTTTGGCGGACTTGATCAGGTCACGCAGTTGTTTTAGATCATCTGCAGATAAATTACCCAATACCCTGCCAGGATCGGTACCGATAATGTTATTTAATTGCTGTTTAGGCATGATATGCAAAGCGGTACAATCTACATGGGAGTCGTGCTCCAAATAATCGCGACCGGCAGCTAAAAACTCAGGGTTCAAGTCTTGTAATTCCTGGGTAGGAAATACTTTAAGATTTAAATCGGTATTGATATAAATGGTTGCCAGCGAAATATGATCAAATGATTCGCCCATAATGACCAGCCGTTTTTCTTTAGGAGGATTAGTATCGGCAACAAAGGTTTTAATGACAGTTCCAATGACCAGGTTTTCGGCGGCAAAACGCTGCCGCTCTTCTTCCGGAAACGCATCAGCCAACGAACTCATATCATTCTTGAAGAGGAGTTTTCTGCCTGAAGGCAAATGTAGGAAAGCATATCTTTAGACGTACCCGCGGCTTCTGCGATATCAAAATAAGACATTTCACCATCTTCTTTGTTTTCTGCTTTATTCCAGGCAGAATCATGTGATTTGTCTACTAAAGCGACGAAATCAAGTGCACTGTTTTCTTCAATCGAAAGGTTTAGCACCTCAATGTCCGATTCGGATAACTCATCCATGTCCGGTGCAAGCAAACCTGTAACGATTGGTTTATTGCCATCGCGAACGACGTTGAAAACGACACTTCTTGATAATGCTTCCTGGAATGGGGATTCTTGCTTTTCTGCCGCCTTAAATACATCATATAAAAACGATGGTACCGGGCCATACTTCATAGCATGATAAGAATCTCCGGTTAGCGGACGTCCAAAATTCTTGAGATGATATTGCTCAGCGAAATACAGCGTCTTAAAAACCTTATGAAAATCAGCCGGCCCAGTCCGCTGTAAAACATACAGTGCGGCGTGGATAGCCTTGTCTTTATCGGTGATGAAATTTAACATTGGGATACGCAAATATAGCATTTTTTTAATAATAAGCAAGCGATGCTAAAAGTTTTAGTCAAACTATGGTTAGTAAACGCTTAATTATCAATTATATCCCGAACAACGCATGGCAGAACGCGCCCAGTAAAACCATAAACAAGGCCGAAAAAAACCAGGCCGCCACATCACCCGTGATGCGCTCTTTACCCATCTGCCAGTTATGATAGATGCGCACCGCGCCGATGATACCCAAAATGGCAGCTAAAATCAGTGAAGCATCCCGCGCCGAAAAAAAAGATTGTGATAAATCCTGCTTCGCCTGCTGCATCTCATCGATACCCGGTTGAAAAAGCAATAATAGGAGTGGAGCTTTCATATCAGTAACTGACCGCCCCGGTATAAACAATGGACTCGGCCTTGGCCAGCTGGAAAAGCTGCTTGAGCCGCACACCACCCGAATCGGTCACCGGCGGCTTCGCCTTCTCGGGCATCTTCGGTGCCGCCTTTGCTTCGATAGCGACCTTCTGCGGCGCTTGTTCTTCAAACACCAGTTCAGGTATTATTTCGCCGCTTGCTTTGCGGCTGCGGGAAAGGTCCCACAAGATATTGCCCATATAGTAAAAGGCATACAGGCCGGATAACCAGCAGATAAATTTGATCCAGGTCATAAGGAAACGTTTTGAATAAATTGTTTGATAATAGATTTGAGTTCCGGGTGCTCCGCGAAGAGTTGCTGCACCGAAAAAGCGACGAGCTTGGTCGTATCTATACCCGTCGCCATCTTAAAATGGTTCAAGGTCTTGACGGTCTGCTCGTCAAAGCGCACATGCACCATGCTTTTATGCCCCGAATTGTCATAAGCCTCAATAGCTGCTATGATGGCAACGTCAGTATTAATTTTCCGCGCCGCCACGGTTTTCTTAGGCGCGGTTTTCTCAGAAGCGATCTTATTGCGGATCTCATCCGCCAGTGACGTGATCTTGGCCATAAGCTTTAATAATTTCTTGTATTTTTTCATAGACCGGTTCAAAGACAGGAATAATGAGCGGCACCACGGTTAGCGGCGTCATAAACGTATTGACCCTTTGAAAATCGATCCGGTCAGGAATAGGAACCATTAAGCTCCCTATTTTCAACAACTGGTCATTCACCTCCAATTGGGTTTCATACCTGACATTAGCTTTCATCCGGTTGGGCACATACACGATCCCGACTCGCTCATTGATTTTCTTGAGCACGACCGAGAATAAAATGGTCGACGTAAAGCTGAACTCGTCATAGGCAAAAGGACAGATCACCAAATCGGCCGCATTAAACACCGGTATCAAGCCATCGTCATCCAACTTGCCCGGCAGATCGATCAGCACCACTTCATTTTGCGTATCCCTCAGCAATTCCTTGATCACCGGGAAATGTTCCAGCCCAGCCGGGATGACCTCGTAAGCGGCCTCGTTCTCCAGTACTTTGGCCTTCTCATATTTCTGCGCGATACTTTGCTGGTAGTCCATATCGATGACATGGACCTTGATTTTTTTGGCCTGCGTCAGGTAATTCGCCAGCAAAAGCGTGAGCGTACTTTTCCCGCAGCCGCCCTTCTGGTTGCCGATAAGAATGATCATAAAAGAAAATTAAAAGATTAAAAAACTCAGCGCGTATTGGTGCGCGCCTTCTTCTGCCGCCGGCGCCGCATCCCGTGGATCTGCTGATCGTCGACATCCTCGGCGATGGAAATGCGGATTGGTACCTCATAGGCCGGCGAGGTTTCAGCGGCAGCTGGCTCAAAAGTCGTTTCTTCGCCTGCTGGCTCTTCCCGTTTTAAGTTAAGTTCGACCGGTTCCAAAAGCGCCGCCATAACCATAATCTCGCTGCCCTTAAAAACACGCTTCTGCGCATGGTCAATGACTGTATAACCGTAGGCTGGCTTGTCTTCGGACGCGTGAAAAACCAGTTCAAGACCAAACTTGACCTTTAAAAAATCGGCCAGGTCGGACCTGAATTTATGAAGCGGCTTCTCATACCCACTGGGCAAGGTGACCGTTGCAGGCGACAATGCTGCCGAATACCGGTGCCGGTACTTTTCAAAAATCGCTTTCAACTGGTTGGTACGCTGTTTATCGGCCGCATGATACTTTATCTTTTTTTCCGGTATAGGTAATAATTTCCTGCCGTATTTGATCAAATTCCCACCCCTGACGACATACCCCTTTGATTCGAGAATCATCGCGAACTGCGCCTTTGTACTGAACTTATAATTCAAAGCATCTTCCAAATCTTTCTTTGTTTCCAGGTTTTCGTCCCGGCCGGTTATCTTGTTTAGCACTTTCTGAGAACGGTCATGTTCGTAGCTGCTGTCGATTTTCTTCCCATTCCTGTCGATACGGCAACTCACGATGTGCACATGATTATGATCGGTGTCCGTATGAAAAAAAATCAAATAAGGCTGATCGCCATAGCCCATTTCCTTCAGCCATTTCTCTGCCACCACGGTCAACTCTTTATTTGTCGATGTTCTGCCGGCACAGGAAACCACCGCATGGAGCTGTGGATATATGGTTTTTTTGTTAAGACTCGCCAATTGCTCAAAATAATCTTCGTAGTCCTGCGCCCGTGCCACACTGAATCCGCCCAGCATACCAAAATTGGCGGCCGTCATCATTTCGGCCTTGCCCCGGTCAATCTTACGCAGGCTGTAGGCCACACCCCCAAAACCTTTGACTGATTCCAAGATTTTAATGACCATATCAATATAACAAGGTAACAGCCGATCTATATATCGCTATACCGACCTAACGATATGGCTTTATATCAACATAACTTACTATCTGAATATCAAGATAGCGGCATATCAATCTATCTACGTAACTATATAACCAAGTAGCGATATAACAATGTAACCGTATAGCCGTATAACATTGTAGTGGTAGAGCAGTGTATCACTTACCTGCCTTTTTTCATAATTTTCCGCATCGCAGTTTCCAATGCTTTCTGGTTACTATTATATTTTTCCATGAGGAAGTTAAATTGCAAAACCACCGATGGGTCAAGAATACCCTTGAGCAACAAAATATTTGCATAACGCGCCAGTTGGTTAATATTGTTCCCTGCCCGCCCAAGTTCAGTACCCGCTGCATCCAAAATCTTGATCAGCTCCTTTGAATTTACCAAAATCGCGGCTGAAGTACCCAACAGCCGCAAACGAACCAAATCGGTTTTCTTCAGACCTAATGCGAGTTCCATCTTCTCGATCTCCAGATATTCTGCTTCCGTAAAACGCGCATCAATCTTTTTGATACGTTTTCCCTCGGTCAAAGGCGGTCTGCCACTTAATTTTCTCATCAGGAAATACGTTGCGAATTTTCGGTTAGCCGAAAAACCCCCGGATGGGCAAGTGGCTTTTTAGAACGGCGGAAATTGATGCGAAGCCAATTTTTGTCGGACAAAAAGACATCTTGCCTATAAAAAAACGGAACGCCCTTTATTTATTAATAAGAGTACGCTTTACCGCTCGAAGGGCACGTTGACACGGGCAAACAGGTCTTTACGCGGCGGATTGGCGGCAAGCCGTTCCTCGCGCGACTGGCTTTTGCGTTTGTCATTGTAATCATGATAATCAGTATAAATCATCGATCGGTCACTGGCATAGGGGAGAGCCTTCAGCAAAGAACGCGTGGCCTGCCGGCCCGGTTTATCATGATCAAAAAAACAATCGATCTGTGGGTAGCGCATCGCTACTTTTATGGCTGCTTCCAGTAAACTCAGGCTGTTCAAAACGATGATACTTGTTTTATCGTCCGGGTGCTCATGCAGCCAGCTCAGGTAATCAAAATAACCCTCGAACAAAATCACATGCCTGGTATCGCCCTCGATGATGGTGAGCGCCTTTTTACCAAGGCAGCCCTTGAAATACTTATTGCGGACTTCCCAACCGCCGAGTTCATTCTGGTGGCCTGCCGCAAAGAAATGCTTACGCTGGTGCTTTTCATCCTCGACGCAATAATAAACTTCTTGCAAACGGCCTTTGGCCAAATGCAGCACACCCCGGTTCTCCAGGTAATGTTTGATTTGCGGATTGTTGCAATTCGGCTTTATTTCTTCCACCTGGTAATGCGGCAGCTTCAGCGCCCTGCGCCGGCGCCCGGCTGGCTGAAAAGAAAAAGGGGTGTCCGGCACAGCCTGCTGCGCCACCTCCCAAATCTTCTGCATGACGTCCTTAAAAGTCAGGTCGGGCCAGTAGGCCAGCCCAAAGTCGATGACATTGCCGCCCTTGCCGGTACCATGGTCATACCATACGCCAAGTGCGTCATTGACCGAGAATGACGGCGTTCTATCGCCCTCCCTTAACATGCTGTGGTAAACCTTTTCCTGTCCGCCTCCTTTGGCGGGCTGGTAACCGAGCCGTGCCAGCAGGCCGGCGACGGTCACCTGTTCTTTGATGATTGTCGGATTGATCGTGGTCATAACAAATAGTGTTTACTATTAGTCAGGACACAAAAAAAGGGAGCCCGAAACGGACTCCCCCTTAATATCTTTTGTTTCGGGACTACCTGCGTCGTATCCTACGATACGGACCCTCGTCTGCCAATGCGCTTTCACAAGAATTCATTCCTGCTTCGCAAAATTTCCAGGTGCTAATTGGATAATGCCTCGTCCCCCGATGTCAAATAACGTTCGTTGTTAATGACACAAAGGTTGGGAGACGCGAAATCTTTATTCCCAAAGGCACTACAGGAGCAGGGGCGATTTATGTTTAAATGCTTAGATATCAAGTTCATGAAATTAGGCCAGTTGGTCAAGTACATCAATATAGGTAGTCGGATAATCGCTATTAAACAGGCGATAGGGCTACTGGTATAAAAATGTACCGGGAATGACCGGCAGCACTTCGGCCAATCGGAAGTTTTAGATAGCAATAGGTGAAACAATACTTCGCTTATTTGCTTCTACCAACGAACGCTTACCTTTGAAAACAGCAAAAAAACATTCGCCTGTTGATATGGAAAAGAAACCTAAAAGAAAACGCTTGGTCAAGGTGCCGCCGAATGACGGTACGAATACGCCGGTGCCCGGCAAAATAGCAACGAACATCCTGTCTGAAAGCGAAGCAGCCTTATTCAAACAAGCCGAAACCCTTCAGGCGATCCGCATAAGATTTAATGGAAACTAAAAGAAAAAGTGTAGCGGCCGATACCCGCACGATAGACATCAGCGATGAATATGCCGTAGACTATTGGGTACAGGAATTGAAAACCACCAAAACCAAACTGCTCGCTGCGGTCGTCGAAGCAGGCGATGCTTTTGAAGCGGTCAAAAGGCAATTGAAGAAAGCCTGATGGTTTTTTTTAACTAGTTTAAAGTATTTTCCGCGCTCATTCGTCTATACTCCTATGTCGAATGTATTATTTTTAGGGATGCCCTCGCATGGGCATGTAAATCCAACTTTAGGGTTGGTGGACGAACTGACACGGCGCGGTGAGCAAGTGAGTTATTTTGCCGGGGAAACTTTCCGGGCAAAGATCGAAGCGGCTGGTGCCGTGTTTTTCGCTTACAGCGAAGACCTGGATATTTTTAAAGCCGGCGGCAAACCCGGACAAGGTGGCGGATTGCTGAGCGTAACGGCTAAAGCACCCTCGGTGATCGCGGATATCCTGGCGCAAACCGCCGGGATGAAATTCGATTACCTCATCCATTCCGCCGCCTTTCCTTTTACCGGCGCGATGGTCCAGCTCTTAGGCATCCCATCGGTGTCTTCACTGGCCGTTTTCGCCGGGCTGGACCGCTTTAAGGACATGGCCGGTTTTAAACTGCCGGATGAGGTCAAAGTAAATTATGAGCTGGTGGCCAATCAGTTAAAGACGACTTATGGGATTACCATGCCGGCCACCCCCATGGAAATGATGCTCTATCCCAGTGTGTTAAAACTGGTCTATACCTCGCGCTATTTTGCCCCGCCCTCGGCCTACCTGGACGAGACCTGCCGCTTCGTCGGGCCGCCGGTCTTTGAACGGCAAGAGGATTTAGACTTTCCTTTTGAGCGGCTGGAAAATAAGCGGGTGCTGTATATCTCGCTGGGGACGGTTTTCGGTGTTTTTGATACGAAACTGTATGACCTGTTTGCGGAGGCATTTGCGGACTGGGACGGTATCGTCGTCATGGCCGCGCATGGGGTCAATCTTAGCGGCAAGCAGTTCCCGAAGAATTTTATCGTGCGGGATTATGTGCCGCAGAATGCCCTGCTGAACTATACGGATGTGGCGGTCACGCATGCAGGCATGAACAGTATGAGCGACCTCATCAGTAAGGAAATCCCTTTTGTGAGTTTGCCGCTTGGAGCCGATCAGCCCTTATTGGCAGCCCGCGCCGCGGAATTGGGTGCAACGATCAGCCTGGACTGGAAACAACTAACGCCCGGAAGCCTGAACAATGCTGTGCAGCAGGTGCTCCGTGATCCCGCTTACCGGGCCGCTATCCGGAAGATCAATGATTCCTTCAAATCGGCCGGGGGCTATCCAAAGGCTGTGGACGAGATCTTTAGCTTCAAAACGGAGCATGATATAGCCTAAGCCCGGAAGACAAACAATTGTTATCTTTGCGCTTTCCATCAATTGAATAACCATGACTGAACTTGCACCTTGTCCCATCTGCCAATCCCCCTATACCTATGCATTGGAAAGCTTATTGGTTTGCCCGGAATGCGGGCATGAATGGAAGCTGGCAGAAGAATCCGCAAGTGAGGAAGGCTTTGTCGTAAAAGATAGCAATGGCAATATCCTACAGAATGGCGATACGGTCATCACGATCAAAAATCTTCCCGTAAAAGGCAGCTCTCAAACGATCAAAGCCGGCACCAAGGTCAAAAATATCCGTTTGGTGGACAGCGATCACAATATCGACTGCAAGATCGATGGCTTCGGCGCGATGGCGCTCAAATCAGAATTCGTAAAAAAAGCCTGATAGCGGGATCAAATACTTTTTCTGCTGGCGACGATACGCTGGCGGTGCTGGATACCCCAATCTTTAAGTTCGTTTAAGACCGGCTTTAATGACTTGCTGTAGGGCGTTAATTCATAAATGACCGTAACCGGTGTGGTGGAATAAACGGTGCGTACCACGAATTCATTGAGCTCCAGTTCCTTCAATTCCTTAGATAGGATCTTAGGCGTGATCTCCCCCAGCGAGCGCTGGATATCCTTAAAACGTTTTGGCCCTTCGGTCAGCGCGAAGATCAGCGGCAGCTTCCATTTACCGTTCAGTACATACAAGGCGTCCCGTATCCCGGCTACGCCCGCGGCACAGGCGTTTTCAGCGCAGGGGTGATTTTCCGAAATTTCTTTGATAGCTGTTTCCATAAGCGCAAAGGTAAAGAGTATCCCAAAGGATACCGGTATCCTTTGGGATAGTAATATCTTTTTGAAAGTCAGGGTGTTTAGGTTTGCCGGTGTACAATTAAACGTTACACCATGAAAAAGATATTGCATATCATCTCCAGCCCCAAGGGCGAAAACTCTTTCAGTATTAAGCTGGGCAACGCCATCGTAGCCAGGATCCAGGCAGCGAACCCCGGCAGTACCGTGGTCGTCAATGACCTGACCGAACATCCTTTCCCGCATTTGGAAGAGGCTACACTGGCGGCCTTTTATACACCTGCGGAAGATCAAAGCCCCGAAAATAAGCAGGCGCTGAAAAATTCAGACGCCGCAATTGCGGCCATCCAGGCGGCAGACGTGATCGTTATCGGTGCGCCGACCTGGAACTTCGGGATACCCTCGGTATTGAAAGCCTGGGTAGACCATATCGCGCGCGCTGGCGTTACCTTCAAATACAGCGAGGCCGGTGCCGAGGGACTGATCAAAAACAAGGTGGCTTATATCGCCATGGCCTCCGGTGCCGTTTTTTCCAGCGGGCCCTACCAGTCCTACGACTTCGTCTCCACGTATTTAAAAACCCTGTTAAATTTCCTGGGGATCACGGACCTGACCGTTTTCCGGGTGGAGGGCTCGGCCTATCCGGGCCAGGCGGAAGCAGCTTTACAAAAAGGGATCGAGAGCATTTCTTTATAAAAGGCAAGGCGGGTCGTTCAACACGATCCGCCTTGGTACCGGACAGCTGTACCCATTAACCGGCTTTGAAGATCAGCAAGGGAACCGGAGTCTGTCCGGACATTTCCTGGCTGTGGCTTTTATGCAGCAGTTCGTAAATGAAAGCATGCTCATGATGCACCATGGCCAGCAGGTCGATCTTTTCGCGCCTGATCAGCACTTCCAGCCCGCGTTCGACCTCGCGGTCCTCGACCACCATATAATCGATCTGGTCGTAATCACTGCGTTCGATCAGCTCCAGCAATAAGTGTTTGGTCCATTGCAGGAAATCAGCCGAATGGTTTTGATCGTTATAGATATGCGTCAGCAGCAGCGCTGCGCCCGTTTTTTCGGCGATGACGATCAGGCTGCTGATCGCCTTGATATCCTGGTCGGGCGCGCTGAAGTCACTCGCAAAAGCGATCCGTTTTACCGCGGCCGTTTTTGCCGATGGCGGCACCAGCAGGATGGGCTGGTCCAGGCACTCCCGCAGTTGAAGACCATGGTCACCCAGCAAAAAAGTACCCAGGGCACTGTCCGCATGGGTACCCAAAATGACCAGCTCCGCCGGATGCTTCAGGAGCTGGGCCTGGATCACTGCGGTGACCGTGCCGGCGCTCATCACCTGCGTGACTTTCGGCTGAAAGCCTGCGCCCCCGCCCTGGTGCGCCAGTTCCTGCTGTAATTCCAGCAAGGCTGCCCGGCTGTCCTGCATCAGTCCGTCGAGTTCGGTATCGGTCAAGCTTACAAAACCCGCCTGGGGCATCTCCGCCGGAATGGTCATGGCATGGCAGAGGAATACGCCGGTATGCATTTGCCGGGCCAGGTGATAACCATATTTCGCCGCATGGGTGGCATTAGGGGAAAAATCGGTAGCGATCAGTAAGTTTTTCATGTGGGGTATGTTGTTTTGTAAAGATATCGCTTTCCTAAGCCGCGTTAAATGATCTTCGTCACCTGAGCCATACATATCAGCCCTTGAATTGAAAATAAAGCATGGCGAATGCCGCGGCGGTCATCAGCACAAAGGTCAGCCACCCGAAGATATTGGACCAGCGGCCGTTCACGTTCCTGCCCATGATCTCTTTATTGTTGCTGATATGCAGCACGACCAGGATGATCACCGGTGCCGTCAGCCCGTACAGGATCGCCGAATAGATCAGTCCCTGTATCGGGGTGATACCAATAAAATTGAGCAGCACGCCCACGACCAGCGAAACAATGATCACCCCGTAAAAGGGCTTGGCCTGGTAGAACTTCTGATCCAGCCCAGCTTTCCAGTTAAAGCTTTCCGCCGCCATATAGGACAGCGAGCCGCTTAATACCGGAATGGCTAAAAAGCCGGTGCCGATGATGCCGATCGCAAATAAGGCATAAGCCAGGTTGCCCGCGATCGGCTTCAAGGCCGTCGCCGCCTGTTCAACGGTATCGATCTTGCGGATCCCGTGCGGGTAAAGCACGCTGCCGCAGGTCAGGATGATAAAAAACATGACCAGGTTGGAGAACAGCATGCCCACATCGACATCCTTGCGCATGGTGCTCAGCATACGCTTATCGACCATGATCGTAGCCCCGCCTTTACTCACGTCTTCGGCTTCCATGGTCGCCTGCCAGAAAAAAAGATAAGGGGAAATGGTCGTGCCCAGGATGGCCACCAGGGCGCTGATATAATCTTTATTGAACTGAATATGCGGGATAAAGGTCGATCGGAGTACCTGCAGCCAGTTTACCGTGGTAAAAAAAGGAACGATGAGGTAGATCAGCAGCGTAATGCAGAACCATTTCAGGATCCCGGCCAGCTTCTGGTAAGAATAAAAGATAATGGCCAGCAGGATCATGATGGTGAACACGATACTAAAAGCAAAAGCGGGTACAACCGGAATGATCAGGTTAGCCGCCGCCCCCATACCGGCAATATCGGCGCCGATATTCAGGATCACCGCCGGAAAAGAAAAAAGGATCATGACCCAAAGGATCCATTTAGGATAGTGGTCTTTCAGGGTGGTGGTCAGGCCCTTGCTGGTGACCAGGCCGATACGCGCGCACATTTCCTGGATGGCCGCCATCAGCGGAAAGGTAAGGAGTGCGGTCCAAAGGGTAGTCAGACCGAACTGCGCGCCGACCTGCGAGTAGGTGGCGATTCCTGAAGGATCGTCATCGCTGGAGCCGGTGACCAGGCCTGGCCCCAGCACTTTTAACGCTGACAATACTTTTTTAAATGGCCCTTTGCTTTTCATATCCGCTGATTAATCGGATAAAGGAGTATTTATCCTTATCCTGCTCCGTAAATGTATATTTTAATTTGCATTAAATGCTGCGATAAAATAGCCTGCAAATGTATCACTCTCCTTTACTCGCCGTTACCTGCGGTTCGGGACGCCGCTCGCCAATCTGCTGGCGCCATAAGGCATAGTACAAACCTTTATTGGAAAGGAGTTCCTCATGGCTTCCTGATTCGGCTATCCGGCCTTTTTCCAGCACATAAATCGTATCGGCATGCATGATCGTCGACAGCCGGTGCGCGATCAGGATCGTCATCTGGTCGCGGCTGAATGATACATCGCGTATGGTCTGCGTGATCTCTTCTTCGGTCAGCGAGTCGAGCGCCGAGGTGGCCTCGTCAAAGATCAGCAGCCGGGGCCGCCGCAGTAAGGCCCGGGCGATCGAGATGCGCTGCTTCTCGCCGCCGGAAAGCTTCATACCGTTCTCGCCCAGCATGGTGTTTAATCCATTGCCTGCTTTGGCGATGAGCTTAACTGCTGAGGCTTTGCGCAGCGCTTCCATCAGTTCTTCATCCGTAGCCGTTGGCTGCACCAGTAATAAATTGTCACGGATAGTGCCGGCATACAGCTGCGTGTCCTGGGTTACAAAACCGATCTGCCGGCGCAGCGGGTTATAACGGATAGCAGCTGAGCTAACGCCGTTAAAACAGATATTCCCGGTAACAGGAATATACAGGCCGACCAGCAGCTTGACCAGCGTGGATTTACCCGAACCGGAAGGACCGACAAAGGCGATGGTGCGTCCCAGGCGGATATCAAAAGAAATATCATCGATGGCATTATAATTGGCGGTCCGGTGCCGGAAGATGACGTTTTCAAAACGCAGTTCTTCCAGCTCACCGATCTCCACCGGCTCCTCCGGCCGGCGCTCGATGGGTTTGTGCATCAGCACATCAAAGCTCTTGAACGAGGCATCCGCTTCGCGGTAGAGCAAAATGAGATTGCCCAGGTCCTGCAAAGGCGTAAAAATAGCGGTCGAAATGAACTGCATGGCGATCAGTTCGCCGGTGCTCAGCACCTTGCGGAAGATCAGCCACAACAAAATAAACAGGATGGATTGTTTCAGCAGGTTAAGCATATTGCCCTGCAGGAAAGATAGGAAAGCCACTTTACGCGCTTTATACAGCTCCAGGTCGAAGATGGTTTTGGTCTGCGCGTTCAGCCGCCGGATCTCGGCAAAGGTCAGGCCCAGGCTTTTGACCAGTTCGATATTGCGCAGGCTTTCGGTGATGATACCTGCCTGGGCATCGGTCTGCCGGTTGATGGAACGCTGGATCGTTTTGATGCGTTTGGACAGCAGGCCGGTCAGCGAACCCAGTATAATGATACCTACAAAGAATACCGGTACCAGCAGCCAGTTCTTGCTCAGGCTGTAATACAGCAGGAAAGCGACGCCCACCAGCGAGGAGAACAGGACGGTGACAAAAGCATTGATGAACCGCTCCGCATCCGTCTTTACCTTTTGCAATACCGAAAGCGTCGTACCGCTGCGGTTTTCCTCGTACTCCTGGAACGACAGCCGGAGGGTTTGTTTCAGGCCGTCGTTAAAGACCTGCATACCAAATTTCGCCACGGTCTTCCGCGTCACATAGTCCTGTGCCGATTTAAATAATTTAGAAAACAGCGCCAGGCCAAGGGCGATCAGCAGCCAGTACAAAATACCGCTGATCAGCGCGGGTTGCCCCAAATGCTGCTTGTTGGTCGCATACTGGTCAATGATATGCCCGAAGATCACCGGGTCGATCAGCGCCAGCAGCTGCGCCGCCGCTGCCAGGAACAAGGCTAAGCCGATCAGCCCGCGGTACGGTTTTAGATATTGCCAAAGTAACTTCATGTTATTTAAGCAATTTTCAGGGCGGATTGTTCATAAAAATAGCCGGCCGTATGGGCGGACCGGCTATTTATCGAAAGTTTGACGAACAATCGGTTGGAATGATGATACAACCTTTGCGCGTAAAAAAGGTTTTATGGTTTCCATCTTCCTACATTTTTTTCCACGAACACCTTAATCGTAACAGAGTGCTGAAAATCTGACAGCCACGATGTAAAAATTGCAGTGGCCCGCTGAAAATTTTGCAGTTAAAACCAGCATATCCGCGTTGGCATGTCCCTTGTAGTATTTGCTGCGAACAATCGTTCTTTAAGTTTAATGAATTAATGGTTTTATCCTTTAAAAGAAAAAATGATGACATTGGTTAAATTTAATCCGGAAAAAAGAAACAGCTCCTTATTGCCAGGCTTTAGTGACGTTTTCGACGCTGTTTTTAACGACACTTTTTTTAACGACCGCATGGTGGCCCGTGTGCCCGCCGTGAACATCAGCGAGACGGAGCATAATTACCAGGTGGAGCTGGCAGCGCCCGGTTTGAAGAAGGAGGATTTCAAACTCAGCCTGGAACGCAACAACCTGACCATTTCGGTAGAGCGATCCTCCGAACACGAGGATAATCAAAAGAGCTACAGCAAACGCGAATACAGCTATAGTTCTTTTGTGCGCTCATTCACTTTGCCTGAAAGCGCCGATGACAGCCAGATCGATGCGACTTATACCGATGGCGTATTGCGCATTGACATCGCCAAACGCGAAGAAGCCAAAGCGGCGCGCAGGCAGATCGAGATCAAATAAGTGTTGAATCGTATTTTAATTCCAAAGGGCCCCTGCTTGCAGGGGCTCTTTAATTTAATCGCTATGGAAACACAGTTTTATATTTTGCTGAGTCTGAAAACGCCGGGAGGCTTCGTCGATTACGGGCAGTATTTCTTTGGTGATGACCGGGACGCCGCTTATGAATTATTCCGGCAATTAAAGGGGGATAAACAAATACATGAGGGTTGCCCATTGCATATCGACCTGGTGGAAACGGTAAATGAACTGCCGGTGAAGATCAATAGCCTTTGCTGCACGCTCGAAGAGCTGGGCGCTAATTGTAAATTGATCGCGCGGGAGATTTTCCGCTTAAAAAACCTGGAGGAAATGTAAAAGCAGCGGACGCTGTTGTGGAATAATTTTTGTGCCGGTATTGGCTTGTACTTTGTTTGACTTTTAATCCATGAGCATGAAGAAAGAGAAATACAAACTATGCCTTTATATCGCCGGTAAAACGCAAAAAGCCGAAAGGGCGATGACCAACCTGAAAAAGATCTGTGAAGAAGAATTGGCTGACGAGTACACAGTCGAGATCGTCGATCTGCTGGAGCATCCGCACCTGGCGGAAGGCGAACAGATCATCGCGGTGCCGACCCTCATCAAAAAACTACCGGCGCCGCTGCGCGTGCTGGTCGGCGACCTTTCGGATAAGGCCAGGGTGCTGGTGGGCCTGAACATTGTACCCGCTGAATAAAATACACACCGTAATTGTGGGCTATATTTTTTAAATTTGGTTATGCTGTCGCTGGAGAAATTTAATGCACTTAATGAACATGACCAGGCGGAAGCCATCTGGAACGGAACTTTCCTGGCCGACCGGGAAGAGAATGGCCTGGTCGTGCGCTTGTATAGTTTGGGAACCTTCTATGGCGAGGTATTTTATGATGCCCATACCAATAAGATACTCCGGTTAAAAGCATTTGATACGACCAGCCAGCTGGTGCCTTACCTGGCACATATCCGGTTTAATTTGCATTGATCCTGAATGACCGGGCCGGCTTAATCTAACCTGCGTTTAGGTTATGCTTGACACGCTCAGCAAAGTAAATTGACAGGCTCAACAAAATCCCCGCACCCGCATCCGCCTACTTTTGTCCTATAACATTTAACAAAAATCAAAATGGAAAAGAACAATTATCAAGGCGCGTTGCAACATCCCCTGGGCTCCGGTTTTAACGCGGCCTCGACCGCAAGCGAAGTTATTAAAGGTATTGACCTGGCCGGGAAGATCGCGATCGTTACCGGTGGGAACGCCGGTATCGGTCTGGAGACCACCAAAGTGCTGGCCGCGGCAGGCGCAACAGTGATCGTTCCGGCCAGGGATCTGGAAAAAGCAAGGAAAAACCTGGAAGGTATCCCAAACGTAGAAATGGAGGCCATGGATCTCTTTCAGCCGGACACGATCGATGCCTTTGCCGAAAAATTCCTGGCTTCAGGCAGGCCGCTGCACTTGCTCATCAACAATGCCGGTATCATGTGGGTGCCCTTGCAAAGGGATAGCCGCGGGTTCGAATCACAATTAGTCACCAACTATTTGGGACAGTTTCAGTTGGTGGCCAGGCTGTGGCCCGCGCTTAAAGAAGCCAACGGTGCACGCGTGGTCAATGTTTCTTCGCAGGGGCATCATTTCGCACCTTTCAATTTTGAGGATACCAACTTTACCCATCGGGATTATAATACCTTGCAGGCTTACGGGCAGTCAAAAACAGCCAGCAACCTGTTCGCGCTGGAACTGGATATCCGTGCCAAAGCCTTTAATGTCCGGGCTTACTCCCTGCACCCGGGTTCTATCGCCGGTACCGAACTGGCCCGGAACGCAGATATCGAACTCTTCAAACAGATGGGTTTCTTTGATGAGCAGGGTAACATCCGCCCGGAAGTGCTGGCGGGCCTGAAAACCGTCCCGCAGGGTGCCGCTACGACCGTATGGTGCGCGGCCAGCCCATTACTCAACAACGTCGGAGGCGTTTACTGCGAGGACGGCGATATCGCTGAATTAGACCAGGACTCCGCTACCAGCGGCGTACGACCCTATGCCCTGGATGAAAACAACGCCAAAAGGCTTTGGGACTTGACAGAGGAAATGACCGGTATCCTTTTCCCGGTTATTTAATAACTTTAACCCAATGGAACACCTATCCAAATACTTAACCAGGGACATCAAACTTTCCAGCTACGAGGACAAACTGTTCAAGTCCGACCTGCTGTTTGATGATCATATGCTGGTTTGGTTCATTTCAGGCGAAACCAGGATCATACAGGCAGAGTCGACGTTCAATTTTAAAACGGGTGATATTTTCCTGATTCCCAGGAATGAACTGGCGACGATCATCAATTATCCCAAAGATGGTTTGCCGCATAAAACCGTGGTCATGCATTTATCGGCCGAAAGGCTGAAGAAATTCTATGAAAAGATCGACATCGGGAAGCACCTGCTGCCTGAACAGAAAATATACAGCTTCCGTAACCATCCGCTTTTAGCGAGTTGCCTGGCTTCGCTCATACCGTATTTCGATGTGGAAGGAGCTTTCCCCGAAGAACTGGCCGATTTAAAGATCACCGAAGCGATCCGTATTTTGCGGCTGATCGATCCGGGCGTAGACAGCGTACTGGCCAACTTTGACGCACCGGGTAAAATTGACCTTGTCAGTTTTATGCAGCGCAATTTTATGTTCAACAGGCCGCTGGAAAAATTAGGCTACCTCACCGGCCGCAGTTTGTCCACGTTCAACCGGGATTTCAGAAAACTGTTCCATACAACCCCGCAGAAATGGCTGACGGATAAAAGACTGGAACTCGCTTATTATCATTTGACCGAAAAGAAGAAAAAACCGACCGAGGTTTACCTGGAGGTAGGTTTCGAGGACCTGTCCCATTTCTCCTTTATCTTCAAGAAGAAATACGGCCTGTCACCCCATCAATTGCTGTCTAAATGCCCCTGATCTTTTCGCGGTGCTGCTTGCCCCATTTGATCATTTCCAGGATAATATCGCCAAAGCTCCGGCAATATTCGGTAACGGTGTATTCCACCAGCACCGGCGTATCGGGCGTTACCGTACGCTTCAGCAATTGATTGGCCTCCATTTCCTTGAGCTCGCGCGAAAGCATTCGCGTGGTAATGCCGGGAATGCTGCGTTCGATATCCCGGAAACGTTTGTTGCCGTTACAAAGGGAATTGATGATCGGCAGCTTCCACTTACCGCCCAGGACGTAGATCGTGTCCTGCAAGGCTTGTACTTCTTCCTGTTGATTGCGGGGGTTCGATAGGATCGCCGCCGCCTTTTCCTGTTTGGTCATGTTGGTATACTCTGTGATACTGGTAACAAAGTTATACCATTTACCCGGTATTTTTGCAGCATGGAAAATTTAACAGGTAAAATCGCCGTGATCACCGGCGGCAACAGCGGGATAGGCTATGCCACCGCCAAAGAATTAAAAGCACGTGGTGCTATAGTCATCATCACCGGCCGCCGTCAGGATGCGCTGGACAAAGCGGCCGCTGAACTTGGCGTAACCGGCTTGGTAGCCGATCAGTCCAGTATCTCACAAACCACGGAATTAGTGAATAAAGTCAGCGCACAATTCGGCCGGATCGATATTTTGTTTATCAATGCCGGCATCGTCGGTACCGCGCCCATTGCGGAAGCTACCGAAGTACTTTTTGACAACATTTTTAATATCAATTTCAGGGGCGCTTATTTTACCCTCAGCAAATTTATCCCTTTATTAAACGACGGGGCTTCGGTGGTCTTCCTTTCCTCCAATACGGCCAGCATGAACGGCGCGCATTCCTCCATTTATTCATCCGGGAAAGCCGCGCTCAATTCCGTTATGCGCATCGCCGCGGTGGAGCTCGCGCAGCGCCGTATCCGGGTGAACGCGGTAAGCCCGGGACCCACCCATACGGAGATCCTGAATAAACTTGGGCTCGATGAGGCGGCCCGCAAAGGCCTGGATGATTGGTTGATCGAACGTATCCCTTTGAAAAAGATCGGGACGGCGGAAGATGTCGCCAAAATGGTCGCTTATTTTTGCGGTGACGCAGCCAGTTTTATTACCGGCGCTGAGGTGGTCATGGATGGCGGGATGTCGCTGGCTTAAATGTAATCAAAAAAAGAAAAAAGCAGGTCCATTATTCCCGGCCGATCTGGCGGGGGAGCAGGTCAAATCTTTTTTTGAACGCTGCTGAGAAATGATGCGGGTTTTTATAACCCACGGCTTCCGAAACCTCATTCACTGTCCTGCCCTGTTGTAATAATAGGTAAGCCCGGTCCATCCGCACCTGAGCGAGGTAACCGAATACGGTCTGATTAAACAATGACTTGAAACCTTTTTTGAGTTTGAAATCATTGAGACCGGTTTTCCGGGCCAGTTCGATCAGCGAGCAGGGGGTCTGTATATTGGCTTCAACGATATCCCGCGCCTCGTGGAGTTTATCAATATCTGCCTGGCTGAAACTGGTTACGGCCGCCTGTTTGTTTTCAATCCTTTCCAATTGCAGCGACAGCATTTCCAATATTTTACTTTCCAGGAAGATCCGGCGGATATACTCCGGCTGCCCGGCCTGCATCATTTCTTTAACCAGGATACCCAGTCGGCTACCCGTTGGCTCGTTCATGGTCAGCAGGGTCAGGTTTTCCTCCCCGCCGCCTTCAAACCGGTCGGGGAGGAGGTCCTTGCCTAATAATTTCCGCACAAAACGCCGCGTCAGGCAGATGGTAAACGCCGTCGAAGGTTTCGCAACCAGGAGTTCTGCTACTAGCGCATCGCTGTACAGCATCTGATATTCCTTTTTCTTCATCTGGATCTTTTCCCGCTCCGGCCCGAAGGAAGTGCTGATCTCTCCTGAAAGTACAAAGCTCATTAACCAGCAAAAGCTGTCGCACTGCAGTTTCATCTGGCAGGGGCCGTTCATTTTAAAATCCGTGCTCAGCAGACAGGCCCCCTCAAACCACACTTCCTTGAGCCGGATCTGGCCACCCCCGGCATTGACCGTCGATTCCCGTTTTTGCAGTCCGGCGGCGCTGCCGAACTCTTTGGGATAGGAGAGATCGAGGTAAGATAGATGGTCCGGCAGGGAGGTAAAGGTGATGTGCATAAAATCCGTTCAGCGTTGAAATCAATCCGGTCAGCGTTAGGCTGACGTTTAAATCTACCGCAAATTTGCGACATTATTTTTAATTAGTCTAAATAATGATAAAACAATTTACGCTGGCTATATTTCTGCTGTTAATTACGGTATCGACGCTCCCGGCACAAAATATGGGCACCCTGCAGGGTAAAGTGCTCACCAAAGATGGCCAGCCCGCTGTTGGTGTTAGCGTCTTTTTAGTCAATACGACTTACGGGGCGGCGACAGATGAGCGTGGTTCATTTCTTTTAAAAGCTAAAGCCGGGACTTACCAAATGCGGCTGACTGCCCTGGACATACTAACCCAAAAGCAAAGCATTAACATAACTGCCGGCAAAACGATCCAACTGCCTGATATAATCATTGAACTCAGTTCCTTCCAGCTCAAAGATGTAGTGGTTACCGGGCAATATGCCGCGCAGTCGCTCAAAAATTCAGTTTATATGGTACGGACGATCACCAATGAGCAAATCCGATTGCAGAACCCGACCAAGGTGGAGGATGTATTGCAGCAGCAATTAGGCTTTCGTTTCAGTAATGACATGACCTTGGGCACGGCTAATGTGGTGATGAATGGCGTAGCCGGCCAGCGGGTGAAGATCCTGATCGACGGCGTTCCCTTGCTGGACCGGCTGGAAACGCGTGAAAGCCTGAACCAGATCGATATCAACAATATTGACCATATAGAGATCGTGGACGGTCCGATGTCGGTCAGCTACGGCAGCGACGCCCTGGGCGGCGTGATCAACCTGATCACCAAGAAACCTTCAGGGGACCGATTGGACATCAGCGGAAAAGTGCTGGAAGAAACTGCCGGCAAGAATTACAAGGGCTTTAAAGGCAGCGGTAACCACCTGGAGAACCTGGGCCTGAACTGGGGGCACGGGAGCTGGCAACTGGGCGGCAATTTCACCCGGAACTTCTTTGACGGTGCAGTACAGGGCTGGCTGCCCAAAGACCAGTACCTGGGCAATGCGGTATTGGGCTACCGGACCAACAAGCTGCACATTTGGTATCGACTCGATGGGGAAAATGATATCCTGCGCAGCGATGGTACGCCTAACCCCAATACCGCTATCGAAACCGATGCCCATTATATCACCTATCGCTGGATGCATCAATTGCAGGGAGACTGGACGGCATCCGACCGTTTAAGTTTCAATAGTGCAGCTTCCTACACCGATTACAGCCGCCGGACACAGACAACAACGCTCAATACGCTCACCGGCGACCGCCGGCTGACGACTGGTACAGGCGAACAAGACGAATCGATTTTTGATACCAAGTTTTTTAAGACAACGGCGCAATACCGCGCCGCCGGCCAACTGTTGCTGCAGCCGGGTGTGGAGGTCAACCTGACCGGCAGCAGCGGTGCCCGGATGCTGGGGTCACCCACGGTCAATGACTACGCCTTCTTCATTTCCGGCGAATGGAAACCAACCACTTTTCTGAGCCTGAGGCCTGGTGTCCGCTTCAATAAAAATTCGGTTTATGACGCGCCGCCGGCCATTCCATCTTTCAATGCAAAGATCAGCCTTACTAAAACAGTTGACCTGCGCCTGGGCTACGCCCGTGGTTTCCGGGCGCCATCGCTGAGCGAACTTTATTTTGATTTTCACGACGCCAGCCACAATATTGACGGCAATCCCAACCTCAAAGCGGAGTATTCCAACAGTTTTACCAGTTCCCTGAGTTTTCAACCAACCGGCATTGGCCCGGTAAAATGGCGGTCATCGCTCAGCGGGTTCTTTAATGCATTTGATAACCTCATCACCAACGGTTATCTCTCCACCGGGAATCAGAACCTGACCTATATCAATATTGATAAAGCCAAAACTGCCGGCGCGAACCTGGATAACACCTTCACCTATAAAGAGCTGGAAGCACGTATCGGCTTCGCCTATACCGGCCTTTACAGTCCCTTGGATGATGCCCCGGTAGCGGATGTCCGTTATAGCTGGTATCCCGAGGTCAGCAGTACGATAATGTACCATCTCAAAAAGTTAAAAGGCGATGTGAGCCTGTTCTATAAATATAACGGCACCTTGCCGGTCTATGAGCTGGACCCGAATAATGCCGGTGTCATCCACCTGGCCAAACGCTCGGCTTACAGCCTGGCCGACCTGAGCCTGAACAAACAATTCCGCCAGCTGACCTTTTCCTGCGGCGTCAGGAACCTTTTTAACGTCACCAATGTCAACAACACCTCGCTCAATGTCGGAGGTGCGCACAGCACCGGAGGGCCGGTACCGCTTGGTTATGGCCGGTCTTATTTCCTGGGCCTGAGCTTTCAATTCCGCAAATATTAATCAAATCCAAATCATAAAAAAATCCATCAAATGAAAAAACTACTTTACCTCGTATTGGGAACTGTGCTAAGCTTAGGGGCTTGTAAAAAAAGCGACCCTCCTTTACCGGATAATACACTGAATTTCTCGGCCTCGGCACAGGGCTTTGATGCCGCATCCACCTCGGCAACCGTCACGCTTAACCTGAGCCGCGCTACAAACGTCGCCATCCCGGTTAGCATTAGCCTGGCCACCAGCGGCGTTACCTACGGCACCGAATTTACAACCGATCCGGCAGCAACCAACGGCACGATCACTTTAACCATACCTGCCGGGGGCACTTCTGCATCTTTTAAGGTCAATAAAGCTGCCGGCGTATTTCTGAACGGTAATGAATACCTGAACCTTACGTTGAAATCGGCTGGCAGCTCTATTGTACTGGGTACGACCAATGCGCTGAAATTAAGCTTTGCCGCGATCACCTCTACCGGCTCGTCCCTGACCCTGAACGGTGGCGACGGCGGTGCCGCCGCGGTGAACTCGGTTTTTGTCGACCTGAGTGCCAATAGCCAAACCTCGGTGCTGCGTTCCAGCTGGGACCTGGGATTCTATAACGGTGACGACTTTCGTGTGATCCTGAACAATTCCGCCGCAGCCTCGGTCGTGGCGGTCAATAAAACCGATATCAATACCGTCTCTGCCAGTGACATCAATCTGGCCGACCTGGAACTGGGCTTTGGTAAAGGCACCTTTACTATCTATGATGATGTGAACGGCGACCTGACCAAAACCGCTATCCCGCAAATTTCAGCAACGGATGCCAGCAATAAAGTTTATGTAATCAATCGTGCCGGTGGTTCGGGTACCACCGCGGCAGCGGCCGATCTGATCAAGATCCGCGTTCTGCGCACCACTGCCGGCGCCTACACCTTGCAATATGCCAGGCTGAATGAAACTACGTTTAAAACGGTAACGATCACCAAGAACCCGGCCTATAACTTCAACTTTATTTCCTTTGATACAGGCGCCGCGGTTAATGTGGAACCCGCCAAGGACCATTGGGATATCGAGTGGACCTACAGTATTTACTACACCGGCACGACACCTTACGCATTCTCAGACCTGGTGTTTTCCAACTACCTGGGCAATGTGCAGACCGCCGAAGTGCTGACCAGCAGTGTAACTTATGATGCCTTCGCCGAAGCTAACTTAACCGCCATTACTTTGTTGCCCGGCCGTAACACCATCAGCTCCAACTGGCGGGCGACTACCGGCACCATCGGTGTAAAAACAGATCGTTTTTATATCATCAAAGATGCCGCCGGCAATATCTACAAACTCAAATTTATCAGCTTTATTACCCAGGATGGCGGTACCCGCGGCTATCCGAAAATTCAGTACGCTTTAGTTAAAAAAGGCGCTTAATTCAAAAAATCATGAAAAGAAAACAACAATTTTACCTATGGCTTGGCCTGGCTGTGCTGGCCCTGCCCGCAACGGCACAATCCAAACTGGAACAAGACCGCCAGGCGATCAAAGCCCTGGGTGGCTTTTATAAAGTCAACTTTGACTATACCGAAACCTTCGCGCCGGACACGGCTTATAAATTCCACCCGGCTTATCATGCCTCGGGCTATGAATGGGCGGTGGTAGAAGAAGAATCACCTAAAAAGATCGTGATCCAGCACCTGCTGGTGACCGGTGACAGTTCGGTCATCAAACACTGGCGCGAGGACTGGGTATATGAAGAACCGCAGTTGCTAACATTCGAAAAGGACAATACTTGGAAAAAAACCAATCTAACGGTAGCCGAAGTCAAGGGTCGCTGGGTACAAAAGGTGTTCCAGGTGGATGATGGTCCGCGCTATGAAAGCATAGGGACCTGGGTGCATGTCGACGGCCGGCATGAATGGCACAGTGAAACGGATTCGCCGCTGCCGCGCCGCGAATTTACCAAACGCAGCGATTATAATATCCTGCGTCGCGGTAACCGCATTTACCTGACCACTAACGGCTGGATGTTTGAGCAGGACAACCAAAAGATCGTCCGCTCTGATAAAGGCGACCAGCTCTTGGCCCGCGAAAAAGGCTACGAGGAATTTACCCGCGCCGATGAAAGCAAATTCAAATTCGCCGAAGGCTGGTGGCAGCAACAGCGCGGCTACTGGACCACCGTGCGCCAGGTTTGGGACGAGGCTTATGCTGCACACCCCGACATCAGCTTAAAAAGTAAAGTCGATGGTAAATTACTCTATGAAACTTTATTTGCCCAGTCCGATCAGGCAGTCAAGGAAAAGTGGGATGCCGCCCGGACCAAAGCCGCTGTCCGCAAGGTGATCGACAGTTACCTGACCTAAAATAAATTATACCAATTACAAAGCCCTGTCTGACCCGGCGGGGCTTTGCAATTCATTCTTTACAACATGATCGTCATTGTTTTTATTTGGATTTATTCTAAATAACTATTTACTTTGCTCAATAATTAAAATGCCGATGCCTATGTAACCAGCCGATACGCCACAAAAAAACCCGGTGATCTGTCTCCAAACTTCACACCGGGCGAATCAACAGATTGTTCAACCCATTAATTATTCCTTCAAAACTATGAATTCTTTACTATGTAGTAAAAGATTTACGCTCTTTATCACCTTTATTACGTTAATGACCATCTCGATGGTTGCCTCTGCCCAAAACGGCAGTATCAGCGGTACCGTCAAAACATCCGATGGCAGCCCGGCCGAAGCGGTAAGCGTGGCCATCCAGGGTACCTCAAAAGGCACCACCACCGACCAAAACGGCCATTATCAACTCCGAAATATCAAACCCGGCAGCTTTGTATTGGTCGCTTCGCTGATCGGGCTGGAAAAGCAGCAACAAAATGTTGAATTTGGATCAGGTGACAAAAGAGCGATTGACTTTGTCCTGAAAGAAAATGCCGCACAGTTAAATGAAGTGGTCATTTCCTCCCGCAATAGTAACAAAGTGAATCAGCAGGTGGCCAAGATGCCACTGAAGAACCTGGAGAATCCGCAGGTTTATAATTCGGTGTCCGCCGACCTGATCAAACAGCAGGGGATCGTGAATTTTGACGATGCGCTAAAGAATGTGCCGGGTATCGCCCGCACCTGGGAATCGACCGGCCGCAGCGGTGATGGTACGGCCTATTTTGCCCTGCGGGGATTTGAAGCGCAGCCTTCTTTGGTCAACGGGCTGCCCAGCTTTACCAACGGCGATCTGGACCCGGCCGATATCGAGCAGATCGATGTGCTGAAAGGCCCGTCGGGAACCTTATTCGGCGGCGCGGTGTACCAATACGGCGGTATCATCAATGTGGTGACCAAGAAGCCCTACTTTACCACCGGCGGCGAGATCACCTACAATATGGGCAGCTTTGGTATGAACCGGGTTTCAGCCGACTATAATACCCCGCTGAGCACCACCGAAAAGATCGCCCTGCGCATCAATACCGCTTATGGCACCCAGAACAGTTTCCAGGATGCCGGTTATAAAAAGACTTTCTTTTTTGCGCCTGCGCTGACCTACCAGGTGAATGATAAGCTTTCTTTTGATGTGCTGGTGGAAGCCATGCAGGAAGAACGCGCGGTAGCCCCGGTATTCTTTAATTCGGACCGCAGCCGGCCCTTGTTTTATAAAAGTATCGCATCATTAGGTTTAGATAATTTCCAGTCCTTCACCAGCAATGACCTGCCGATCAAAAACCCGCGCTTTAATATGCAGGCGCAGATGAACTATAAAATATCTCCCGGCTGGAACTCGCAGACCGTGCTGTCCCGCAGCAGTTCGCAAGCTAAAGGCTATTACGGCTATATCTTCGGGAACAAGCCACTGACCTATGATGCTTCGGGTAATCCGTTGACATATGATGAAAACCTGTTCGAGCAGGATATCCATAAGGAAGATTATACCACCAATACTTTTGATATCCAGCAAAACTTTAACGGTGACTTTAAAATCGGCAGCGTGCGCAACCGCGTATTGGTCGGCCTGGATTATTTTAACAGCAATATCATTGATAACGGTACCGGCTACGCGGCCATGCGCTATGTGACCCCGCAGGGCGGGATCGAACAGGTAGATCCTTTACACCCGGTGTATGCCACGCAGAACTCGGTGGACAGCTTACTGGCCCATTCTGGTGCCAGCCATAGCAACAGCAGCTACAGTACGGCGGCGGTCTATGTGTCGGATGTAATCAACTTTACTCCTAACTTTTCGGCGATGCTGAGCCTGCGCGGCGACTATTTCAATTCTAAAGGCGAGCATGGCGACCCTTCGGATGATTTTCACCAGTTCGCCCTGTCGCCCAAATTCGGTATCGTTTACCAGCCGATCCCGGATCAGCTTTCCCTGTTCGCGAACTATATGAACGCCTTTACCAACGTAGCGCCCATGGAAGTGACCGATGCGAGCGGCAACAATCCGAAGATCAAATCCTTTAAACCGGAGCATGCCGACCAGTATGAGTTCGGCGTGAAGACCGATCTGTTCTCGGATAAGCTGTCGTTAACGGCGTCTTATTACAATATCAAACTGGCGAACCGCGTTACGCCGCTGACTGATAATATCAACGATTATGATCAGCGTGGCGCCGTAAGAAGCAAAGGCTTCGAATTGAGCCTGGACGCTAACCCGGTTACCGGCCTGAACCTGATCGCCGGTTACAGCCATAACCATGTTTACAATATCGTAGGCACGGCAGGTGACTTCTACACCACACCAGGCCGCGCACCGGGAGGCCAGGGTCCGCAGGACCTGGCCAATCTCTGGCTGACCTATAAGTTTCAGCATGGCAGCCTGAAAGATTTTGGTTTTGGCCTGGGCGGTAATTATGCCGGCGTGTACCACGTCATTGATAACTACGTGACCGGGAATTTCGACCTGCCGGGCTATGCCGTAGTCAACGCCAGCGTATTTTATAATTCAGGGCATGTGCGGATCACTCTGAATGGGAACAATTTGACGGACAAAAAGTATTATATCGGCTACTGGTCGGTTAACCCGCAGCTACCAGTGAACTATACCGCCAGCATCGCCTATAAATTTTAAAATCATGATCCTTAAATATAGTTACCTTACTTTTTTATCCTTATTCTTTTCATTAGCTGTTTTGGCACAAACCGGTTCTATTAAAGGAACGATAAAAACTGCCGATGGCCTGCCCGCCGCGATGGTCAGCGTTACCCTGAGCGGGACGACAAAAGGCACCAGCACAAATGACAACGGCTTTTACCAGATCAATAAGATCACGCCGGGAACCTATACCCTAACGGCTAAACTGGTTGGCTATGTCGCCCAAAATCAGCAGGTGGAAGTCAAAGCCGGCGAAACAGCAATGCTGGAACTGACCCTGGCCGAAGATAGCCGCGCGCTGAAAGAAGTCAGCGTTACTTCCGGTTACAATAAATTCGCCAAAAAGGAAACCGAAAGCGTGGCCCGTATGCCGCTCCTGAACCTGGAGAATCCTCAGGTCTATAATGTTGTACCGAAAGAGCTTTTGCAGGATCAGGTCATTGTCAGCTATAATGATGTACTGAAGAACGTTACCGGCGTCAGCCAGGCTTTGGTAAACGGTTCCAATTCTTTTAACCTGCGTGGCTTTTTTACCAGCAGTTATCTGCGGAACGGCTTACAGGATTCCAAAGAGAACAGTATCGAGGTCGCCAATATCGAACGTATCGAGGTGTTGAAAGGCCCGTCAGCCACTTTATTCGGCAGCAGCCTTACTTCATTTGGCGGTTTGCTGAACCGGGTGACCAAACAGCCCTATGAAACCTTTGGCGGTGAAGCTTCCTACACGGTGGGCGGATTTGGCCTGAGCCGGATAACCGCTGATTTTAACACACCGTTAAACACCGAAAAGGGTTTGTACCTGCGTACCAATGTGGCCTATGATGACGAGGGCAGCTACCAGGATGCCGGCTTCACTAAACGTTTATTTATAGCGCCGTCTTTATTGTATAAAGTGAACGACCGTTTATCCATTTCACTCGACGCGGAGATCTATAACCAGAAGTCAAATGATTTTAACCGTATGTTCCCGTCGGCCTCATTCACGCAAACTACGCCGCAATCCCTGGGTCTCAACTGGCTGAAATCCTACAGTAGCAATGACCTGTATGAAACCGATCCTTCAGTGAGCGTTTATGGCCAGGTAAACTATAAATTATCGGATCACTGGAAATCGACCACCGCATTTTCTCATACCAACTCCGAAGTAGAAGGCTACTGGAGCTATAACAGCGTGGTAGGCGACAGCGTTTCGCGTAACCCGGGTTATGAGCATTACAATTACAACTATACCGAATTACAGCAAAATTTTAACGGCGATTTCAAGATCGGCAAAATGCGTAACCGCGTGGTGATCGGGCTGGATTATTTTGCCAATGTCACGAATAGCTCATCTGCTACGGTGTACGGTTTTGATAAAGTAGCGATCAAAGGCAATGACCCCGAATACAATAAACTGACCAGGCCGGCATTGGACGCGGCATTGGCCTTGCTGCCCTATGACAAAAGCCGCAGCAGCCAGAGCACTTACAGTGTTTATGCCTCCGATGTATTGAACCTGACCGATAACCTTGACATCATGGCCAGCCTGCGGATAGATCATTTTGCCAACGGCGGTACCTATGATATTAACAACGATACCACCACCGGTAAATTTAACCAGACCGCTTTATCGCCTAAGCTGGGCCTGGTTTACCAGATCGTTCCCAAACAGGTTTCGTTGTTTGGCAACTACATGAACGGTTTCAGTAATAACGGGCCGACCCGCCAGCCGGACGGCACTTTTACTTCCTTTAAACCAAGCGAAGCCAATCAATGGGAAGGTGGTGTCAAACTGGATTTGTTTGATGGCAAACTGAACAGTACCATCAGCTATTACCACATCAAAGTAAGTGATGTGATCCACAACAGTTTTGATCCAAGCCAGGCAGGTTTCCAGGTACAGGACGGCGGACAACTAAGCAAGGGTTTCGAGGCTGAAGTGATCGCCAATCCCTTTCCGGGTTTTAACCTGATTGCGGGTTATGCCCATAATGATATTTATACGATCAATACCGACCCCGATGCTGATGGTCTGCACCAATGGACTGGCCCGGCGGATATGGCCAACCTTTGGTTAAGCTACCACTTTTTGAGTTCCTCGTTAAAAGGCTTTGGGCTGGGCATTGGCGGTAACTATAACGGTAAAGCCTATATTCAGCAATCCCGCTCACAGGGTGAATTCTATTTGCCATCATACAAAGTATTGAACGCGGCAATTACCTATGACCAGCCGGTTTACCGGGTGAGCCTGAAAATGGATAACCTGACCAACGAAGTATATTTTGGCAGCTACGTCAGCCAGATGATGCCGCGCAGGTTCAGCGCAACTGTAGCTTTTAAATTTAGATAATGAGCACCTTAAAAAGTATCAAAAAATGGTTCTGGTGGCACCGTTGGACGAGCCTGATCTGCACGCTCTTCCTGCTCATGCTCTGCCTGACGGGCTTGCCGCTCATCTTCGGTGACGAGATCGACGGCTGGCTGAACCCGACACATTACGAGCAATTACCCAAGGATACGCCGGCGGCTAACCTGGACCTGATGATCGCACAGGCTAAAGCGCGTTATCCCGGGCAGTTGCTGAGCTCTGTTTTCGTGGACGATGACGAGCCGCAGGTATTGGTCTTTATGGCACCGACCTTAAAGCCGGACGACAAACTGCTGCATTCGTTGCAATTCGATCAGCGTACCGGGAAATTACTTAAAGACAATCCGCCGTTTGATCAGCAACCGAAAACCTTTATCGGGTTCATGCTGTCGCTGCATGCCGACCTTTTTCTCGACCTGCCCGGCGAGTTGCTCCTGGGTTTGATGGGCGTGCTGTTCGTGATCTCCATTCTTTCGGGGATCGTACTCTATGGGCCTTTTATGAAAAAACTGGATTTCGGTACGGTGCGATCGGACCGGGCCAAACGCCTGAAATGGCTGGACCTGCATAACCTGCTGGGTATCGCCACCGCCATTTGGTTATTGGTCGTCGGTGCAACCGGAGTGATGAACGAGTTGTCTACCCCATTGTTCGGTCTTTGGCAGATCACCGATGTGAAAGCCATGCTGGATAAATACCACGGGCAGCCCGTTAAAGACCAGCAGCAATTGAGTTCCCTGCAAAACGCCTTAAAAACCGCGCAGCAAGCATTGCCGGGGATGACCGTAACCAGTTTGGTTTATCCCGGTAATGCTTTTGGCAGCCCTTTTCATTATTTGTTATGGGCCAAAGGCAATACGCCGCTCACCTCGCAACTCTTCAGTCCCGTGCTGGTAGATGCCAAAAGCGGCCAACTGACGGCCGTGGTCAAAATGCCGGTCTACCTGCGGGCGTTGGAACTATCGCGGCCGCTGCACTTTGGCAATTACGGCGGCACCCCGCTCAAATTGCTTTGGGCGCTGTTTGACCTGGTGGCGATCGTGGTGCTGATCTCCGGCGTTTATCTTTGGATCGTGCGCAGGAAGTTCTACGAGGAATATTTTAAACGGATCGAAGCGGAGGCGACAGCATGAACAAAAAAACATGGCCAATTCCCTTGTTATTAGGATGCATCACCTTGTTTGGTTTGCTGGCGGCTTTATTGGGCACCGGCATCTGGTATTGGCTGGCCTGGGCAGCCCTGACCTTGCCTTTAGCTGTTATTATCCGCAAGACATTTTTTCAGAAAACCTAAAGTCCTGCCGCCCGTACCGTGTGTTATACCGGCGCGGGCGCGGCAGGCGCTAATTCGCCGCTTATGTGCCAGCATACCATCCTTAGCCAAAAGGGCCAGACCGTAATCAGCCAATGCCCGGAGTGCAGAACGCTCAGTATCTGGCAGCATAACTTATTATTGAATTTTTCAGCGCAGCAATTCCGGAGTTTTAAGCATTTCACGGCCGGCTTGGACGCAGCGGAGGCCTTGTTTCCCTTTCCCGGCGGTGAAGAACGTTTTGTCCTGCGTACCCCGAACAGTGATATCTGCCTGACCTTTAGCACGGAGGAATGGGCAAATTTCCAGGCGGCCATGGAAGAAGGGGAATATATGTCATCGGTTTATGAGCTGATTCGTTAATTTTGTCTATGCCCGTTATCCCCATGCACCAATTGGTCGACCGGTCCGAGATCGGGCTGCAGATCGACTATTTCCAGCCGGGCGACCGGAAGGACGAAGCCGAAACCCTGGGGGCGCACCGGGATGATCATTATATTTTCTTTTTGGTGGAATCGGGTTCGGCGGGCCTGATGATCGATTTTCAGCGGGTGGAGTTCGTGCCGGGTAGCTTATATTTCGTACTGCCGGGCCAGGTGCACCACCGCATCAGTAATGAAATGGCCTACGGCTGGTTCCTGGCGGTGGATACGGGGCTGCTGACCGCCGAACAACGGCAGGTTTTCGAGCAGCGCCTGGTATTGCAGCAGTTGGTCCGCCTGGATGAGGCCGGCCGCCAGCGCTATCAGCAGGTGCTGCAGTCTTTGCTGCAGCAGTATGGGAGCGATCCGGCCAGTCCTTTTTACCGGCAGGTCTTATATTCGCTTTTACAGGCCTTTACCGGCATGGTCGCGGCGGAATATAAAAGCGCCGAAAAATCTGAAGGCTCCCGTTCGCGTAAAATGGAACTGGCGCAGGCTTTTAAACAGGAATTGAGCGCCACTTATAAAACGATGAAAAGCCCTTCGGCTTATGCGGACAAACTGCATGTGTCTTCTGCCTATCTGAACGAAGCGCTGAAACAGGTGACGGGGATGTCCGTCAGTTACTGGATCAGCCAGGAGGTGATGCTGGAGGCCAAACGGATGCTGTATTATACCCGCCTAAGCGTAAAAGAGATCGCGCTGGAATTAGGCTACGATGATCCCAATTATTTCTTTCGCCTGTTCCGCCAGCACAGTGGGCTGACGCCGATGGCCTTTCGCGCCCAATACCGCGAATAATCCAGTCATTGCCCCGCTGCCTGCATTGTTTTAACTTCAATAAGCGCGTTCCTTTGTCTTAACAACATTCAAAGACATGGAAACATCCATTATACAAAAATTAAAAAACCGGACGGCTCAGCTATTGGAAGCACCTTTGCTAAAGAGCGGGCGGGTGCTGGATGTCCGCCACTGGGAAAACGCCGCCATGGTGGAAATTGACCTGCATTTACCCGAAGCGCCGATGGCCGATTGGCACGAAGTGCCTTCGATCAAATTTAAGGCCGCCAGCTTTACTTACCGGGATTATACTCCCTTTGGCTGGGATGCTGAAACGCATACTTGTTCCCTGCTGATCGATACGGCGCACGAAGGGCCGGGCAGCCGCTGGGCGAGGAACTTACAGGCCGGCGAAACGATACACTATCTCGCCATTGAAAATACCAGGCAGTCACCACACCCGACCGATCTGGTCGTAGGCCTTGGCGACGCCAGCAGTTTGGCCCACTTGCTGGCTTTGCAGCAATTGACTTTGCCCAAAAACCGTTTTGACGGCGCGGTCGTGCTGGACAACCCTCACGCGGGCCATTTATTCCAAGACTATTTCCGCTCTGCGCTTACCATACTTTCCAGCCCGGATGAACTTACCGGCTGGCTGGCGGCGCAGGGTTATTGTACCACGCATACCCGCTTTTACCTGACGGGCCATAATGGTTTGGTCGCCGTGATGCGCCGCTCACTGAAAAACCTGGGCCATTCAAATTTCAAGGTGAAGGGCTTCTGGTCATAGTGAAAGCAAGCAATACCGGATGATCCAGCCTCGGAAGCAGCATCGTAAAGGCAAAATGCATCCCGGCTTTCAAATCCACAATAAGCTGACCGGCTCAAAGAAACCGGCGACCTGTTCTACGGCGTTTTTAAGGGAGGGAATTGATCTGGTGAAAATCCTCAAAGCAAGCAAAAGCGTATTTGATTAACGATGAAATTTAGCGGGAATTGATTTCAGCTTAGCAGCGGCTGATGATTCACCGTCCGAACGACAACGCTTACCATATCTTCCACATCAAAGGGTTTGCGGATATAGTCATTGGCATCGCATTCCGTAGCAAGGAGTTCAATATCATTCGCGGTGGAAAGAATGATAACCGGTACAGCAGCTAATCCCGGCACTTGTTTGATTTTCCGGCAAAGCCGGTGGCCCGGCCTGGCATTGATGAATTCATCCAGCAGGATCACGTCAGGGGCGAAAGGTACGATGGCCGCCAAGCTTTCCGGTTCAGGCATGCTCAAGGTTGTAAACCCTTGTTCACCTAAAATAAACTCAACGATATGCCTGATATCCTGGTCGTTCTCAATGATCAATACTTTCTTTCCCACGCCCTGTTTTTTTGCAAAGATAAAATATTTCAGGCAAAAGCGATAGTACGCCACCATCGGCGGAACATCATCACCGGGTCTCCCAAGATGCGCACCCGGGCAATGGATACCATTATCCGGGTAACTCATCCGTAAAAAACTGTTCGAAAGCATTGGTGATCCTATCGAAGCGCATGACCGTTAGTATTTCTTTCTTAAAACAGTTCGCCTGCGGCATCGTTATTCCTAATAGATTAAATTTTTCGGCTATGATGAAGAAAAAAGAATTATTAGCAGGCCTCGAATTATTCTATACCGGTAAGGCTTTCGCAGGGTTTCAGGAAGAAAACCCCTTTGTTACGTTTTTAAAGTTTGATAAAAAAAACTGGTCGAATATCTGGGTTAAATACGGTGGACGGGCGATCATTACCAAATTGAAAGATGTCGGCTTAAAATCCGACCACAACCTGGCAATATAACACGATTAATGGCGGGTTACATGCGGCTATCCTGATCTTTTTTATTTGCGCCATTTGTTTTAATTTGGCGGTTTAAAAGATCACCTAATGACCCTGTTACGAAAACACTGGTTTGACCTTGGCGGCCTCCTGGCACTGGTTGCTGCTGTATACCTGGTAACCCGTTTTAACACGATGACCACGCAGCAAAAGATTTTATGGCTGAGCCTGATCTCCCTGTTTATCCACCAGTTAGAAGAGTATCGCTACCCTGGCTATTTTCCGGGGATGGTCAATGCCGCCGTTTACGGGAGCAACCAGCCGGATCGTTACCCGCTGAATACGCAAACCTCTTTGATCGTCAATGTGGTCATGGGCTGGGCTGCTTACCTGCTGGCAGCGCTTTTCGGCGACCAGTTCAAATGGCTGGGCATTGGCACGGTGCTCATCTCCCTGGGTAATTTTTTCGCGCACACCCTGTTTTTTAATATCAAAGGCAAGACCTTCTATAATCCGGGGATACTCACTGGCATCGTCTTATTTTTACCAGTCGCCATTTGGTATTACTCCACCCTGATCGCAGACCCGGCCACCCGTCTAAGCGACTGGCTCATTGGTATCCCTTTGGGTGTCGTGTTAAATTACCTGGGTATTGTCAAACTGATCGACTGGATGGCGGACAGGAACACCACGTATGTTTTTGAGAACCGGCAACTCCGGCCGGTTGACCGCTTAGCGGAAAGACGCTCCGGCTAAATGAGTACCGACGCTAAAGAAGCTTTGCGCCGCTCGGGCGAAAACCTGAGCGCTATAAGACTGCAAAAAGGCTATTCCGTCGAAACCCTGGCCGTATTGTCCGGCGTGGATGCGGAAATAATTGCAGCAATGGAAGACGGAAATTTTGATTATTATATCAGTACCGTGTATGCGCTGGCGGCAACCCTGAATGTCGATTTCCGGCAGATCCTGATCGATCCCGCGGCATTCCATCCAAACAACTTCGGAGCATAAGGGTTTATTGCTAAAAGGAGAAACTATGCCCTGGTATAACGGAGATTACCCGCCATCTTATAAAAACCAGCCCCCATATTTGCGGGAAAAAGCGGTGGAGATCGCGAACGAAGTATTGAAATCTACCGGCAATGAAGGCGAAGCCATTGCTACCGGCTTAAAACAGGCGCACTTACATTATGAAGCGCATCCGGACGAAATACCCGCTGATGAAAAGAATAAAAGGTAAACTAAATGAGCAATTTAAAACGATTTCTCGATGCCCAGCAGCGGGACTACGCTACCGCCTTGTCGGAGATCACGGCCGGTCGCAAACGCAGCCACTGGATGTGGTATATTTTTCCGCAAATCGACGGGCTCGGGTATAGCGAAATGGCCAAACGTTTTGCCATCAAAGATCTGTCTGAAGCGACTGCCTATTTGGATCACCCCGTTTTAAGTTCCCGTTTAATTGAAATGAGCAGGGCTTTATTGGCACTCCCGTCCGCTAATGCGACCCAAGTAATGGGCGATCCCGACGATCTCAAGCTGCGCTCTTCGATGACCCTGTTTGCCTCGGTGCCAGGTTCGGACCCGGTTTTTGAAGCGGTGCTTAAAAAATACTTTGACGGGACAAAAGACCAGGCGACTTTGCAGTTGCTTTAGACAAGTCCCGGCTTAGCCAATTTTTCTGAGATTTTTTTATATTTACGGTCTATTCAATCTGTTTATGGCAACCCGGTTTGACCGCAGCCTCCGGCTGGGTTATGGTATTTCTATAGTGATCCTTTTGCTGGTCAGCCTGGTCAGTTATCTTACCCTGCAAAATTTGCTGGAAAGCAACCGGGCGGTCGAACATAGCAGTGAAGTCATGCAAAAGCTGGAAAAAGTACTTTCCGTGATGAAAGACGCCGAAACCGGGCAGCGGGGCTACCTGCTCAGCGGGCGGAAAGACTATCTCCAGCCTTATAACGGCGCTTACCAGGAAGCTTTGCAGCTGACCGGTCAGCTAACTAAACTGACCTCCGATGACCAGCGGCAGCAAATCAATATGCAGGACATCCGCCGGATATTGGCGCAGCGCCTGGCGATCCTGCAGCAACTGGTCGATAAAAAACACCGGGCCGAACCCATTGCGCCGGCGGAGCTGGATGCCGGGAAAGCCGCCATGGACGATCTCCGCCAGGCAGTCGGCAAAGCGGAAAACGATGAACAGGTGCTGCTGCGGGAGCGCTCCGCCAAACTGAACCATTACATTGCCCTGGTGCCGGGCTTTATTATCCTGGCCGCCTTGCTAGCCGTAGGGATCACCATGTATTCCTACCGTAAAGTAATAGCCGATTACCGGGAGAAGGAACGCCTGCGCCGGGAACTGGAATCCAATGAAGAAGAAACCCAGGCGCTGAATGAAGAACTGACGGCCGCCAACGAAGAGATCACGGCGGCTAATGAGGAAATGACCGCGATCAATCAGGAACTGACCGAGGCCCGCGAAGAACTGGCGGCTCATAATGAATCATTGGAACAAAAGGTAGTCGAGCGAACCAAAGCGCTGCAGGATAGCGAGCAGGAAACACAGGCCTTGAATGAAGAGCTCACCGCCATGAATGAAGAAATGGCCGCCACTAACGAAGAATTGCTGGCGACCAATGAGGACCTCGCCGAAAGTGAAAGGCGTTTAATGGGCCTGATCGAGGAACTCCGGCAAGCCGATGAGCGCAGCGCGAACCTGGCCGCTATCGTCGAATCCTCAGACGACGCCATTATTGGCAAGAACCTGGACGGGGTGGTCACCAGCTGGAACCGCGGTGCGGAGCAGATTTTCGGTTACGCCGAGGCCGATATCGTAGGCCGGTCGATACTGACCCTGATCCCCGACGAATTGCAGCATGAGGAACCACAGATACTCGCGCGCCTGCGCAACGGCGAAAAGCTCGACCATCACGAAACGACCCGCCGCACCGCGGACGGCCGGCTGATCCAGGTTTCGCTGACCATATCGCCGATCCGCGATAAAGCAGGCAAGGTGATCGGTGTTTCCAAGATCGCCCGCGATATTACCGAGCAGAAACGGGACGAGCAGCGCAAAAATGACTTTATCGGCATGGCCAGCCATGAGCTGAAAACCCCCTTAACTTCGCTGACGGCCCTGGTGCAGGTGCTCGAACACAAACTCAAAACACATAGTGACCCTTTCGTGCCGCAGGCCCTGGGCAGGGCCCGGCTGCAGACCAAAAAGATGAGCAGCCTGATCAACGGCTTTTTGAATGTCTCCCGCCTGGAATCGGGTAAACTGGAGATCATCCGGCAGTACTTTGACCTGACCGCGCTGATCACGGAACAGATCGGGGAGATCAGCCTGACCGTCAGCAGCCATATTTTTCATTTTGAAAAACAGCCCGCTATCGAACTCCATGCCGACCGCGAGAAGATCGGCGCCGTTATTTCCAACCTTTTATCCAACGCGGTTAAATACTCTCCAAAAGGCAGACTGGTCGAAATTGCCTGCGCCATCAATGGGGATGAGGTCCAGGTCAGCATCCGGGACGAGGGGATGGGTGTTCGTCCGCAGGACCTGCCGCGGATCTTTGACCGCTACTACCGGGCCGGTTCGGAGCATACCCTTCATATATCGGGTTTTGGTGTTGGCCTTTACCTCAGCGCGGAGATCATTCAGCGGCACGACGGCAGGATATGGGCCGAAAGTGAAAAAGGGGTGGGCTCGACTTTCTTTTTTACCTTGCCGCTCCGGTAACCTCAACTTGCAGGTCCTGGCTAAGCGTCCGTTTTTTATTTGGCTAACCAGTTTTCGATCGCCTTAACCGTATCCCCGTAAAATACCCGGTAGGTGTGTTCCGTTACATAACCGATATGCGGTGTGCAGAGCACATTGTCCAGCTTCCGCAGTTCATGACCGGCAGGTAAAGGCTCCGTATCAAAGACATCCAGTGCCGCGCCGGCGATCCTCCGGGTCTTCAGGATGGTAAGCAGCGCTGCCTCGTCAACGAGCGGCCCGCGGGAGGTATTGACCAGGAAGGCGGAAGGCTTCATCAGTTCCAGCTCCTTTTGCCCGACGATCCCACGCGAACGGTCGCTCAGCACCAGGTGCAGGGAAATAAAATCCGAATCACGGAACAGCCTTTCTTTACTTACGATTTCCGCGCCCGCGCGGTGCGCCCGTTCTTCGGTCAGGTTCTCGCTCCAGGCGATCACCTTCATCCCGAATACCTTGGCATAAGCCGCGATCTGGCTGCCGATCCGGCCCAGCCCGACAATGCCCAGGGTCTTTCCCCGGAGATCCGCGCCGACGGTGGTCTGCCAGCCGCCCGAGCGTACATTGCCGCTTTCCTGAACGATATTCCTGGCCAGCGCCATCAGCAGCGCCCAGGTCAGTTCCGGCGCACCGCTGTCCACGTAATCCGTCATCGCCACTTCGATCCCCAGCTCTTTGCAGGCATCCATATCCAGGGAGGCATTGCGCTTACCGGTTGATACAATCAGTTTTAAATTGGGCAGTTTAGATAAGATCTCCCGGTTCAGGGGCGTGCGCTCCCGCATGACGCAAACCACGGCGAAAGGCAGCAGCCGGCTCACCAGTTCCGCCTCATCGCTTAAATGATCGGTGAAAACAGTGATTTCGGCGCGGCTTTCCAGCGCCCGCCAATCAGCCAGCTTTAAAGCGATCTGTTGATAATCATCCAGGACGGCGATCTTGATTAAAGTATCCATAGCAAGTATTTGCCTGCAAAATTAATAGTCTTCCGCTCTTTTGTGCTGTTCAGGCAAAAAAATAGCCTAGGCGAAATGTCCAAGCTGACCGGTCAATAAAGGCCGATGAACCAAAGGTTAATAAAAGTTCGCCACGCCGGAGGATTAATGGATTTTTAAGGAATCAATTATGAGAACCGAAAAGATCTTAGTTACGGGTGCCTGCGGGCAGATCGGTACCGAACTGGTACCGGCCCTGCGCGCTAAATACGGCCCGGAAAATGTCATTGCCTCCGACCGGCACCTGGTGACCGCGGACCTGGTCAAAGATGGCCTTTACGTGAAGGCAGATGTCATGAACCCGGTGATGCTGGAACGGGTGGTTAATCATAGCGCGATTACGCAGATCTATCATTTGGCCGCTGTCCTTTCCGCCAATGGCGAACAAAATCCCCGGCAGTCCTGGGACCTGAATATGCAGAGCTTGCTGCATGTGCTGGAGGCCGCGCGCAAAAGAAAGCACTGCCGGGTATTCTGGCCGAGCAGTATTGCCGTTTTTGGCAAGCATTGCCTCCCGGCATTCTGCGCGCAGCATGTTCCCAACCAGCCCGCCACCGTTTATGGCATCAGTAAAGCGGCCGGCGAACTCTGGTGCCAGTATTATTATGACCAGTACGGGCTCGATGTGCGGAGCATCCGCTATCCGGGATTGATCAGCCACAGCGCGAAAGCGGGCGGCGGCACGACCGATTATGCGGTCGATATTTTTCACCAGGCCATTGCGTCCGGCCATTACCAATGTTTTTTAGCCGATAATACCTTGTTGCCGATGCTGTATATGCCGGACGCTGTTCGCGCGGCGCTGGAGCTGATGGATGCCCCGGCCGCTGACCTGAGCGTGCGGACCAGCTATAATATCTGGGGCCTCACCTTCAGCCCGAAGGAACTGGCCGGTCAGATCAAACAGTACCTGCCCGGTTTTAACATCAGCTATACACCTGATTTCCGCCAGAGGATCGCCGATTCCTGGCCGGCCAGTATCAATGGGCACCAAAGCAGTAAGGACTGGCACTGGAAATACGAGTTTGGCTTAGCGGAGATGGCGGCCGAAATGCTTTGGCACCTGGGTGACGAACAATTAAAAAAACGGGTAACAGCGGCCCGCGCCGGGCTGGCTGGCGCACCGCAGCCGGCAGGACAGGAACAATGGCTATGAACACGATCAGACCGGATTTTAGCGCGACCGCCAAAAAGCTTTGGCGGCTGATCGGCAATACGCCCGTCGCCAGCATACGCTACCGGTACCGCGGCGGACCTGAGCAAAGTATCCTGGCTAAATGCGAGTATTTCAATATGACCGGGAGCATCAAGGACCGGATGGCCTTGTATATCCTGGAAAAAGCGCATGCGCAGGGAAAGCTCCGGCCCGGTGATATCATCGTGGAAGCGACCTCCGGAAATACGGGCATCGCGCTGGCGGCTATCGGCCGCGCGCTCGGGCACCGGGTCAGGATCCTGATGCCGGACTGGATGAGCCTGGAAAGGCGCGAAATGATCAGGGGTTTTGGCGCGGAGATCCAGCTGGTTTCCAAAGAACAGGGTGGTTTTGTAGGCAGTATCCAAATGGCCGAAGCGATGAGTTTTCATGACCGGGTGTTTTTGACCCGGCAGTTTGAAAACCAGTATAATGTAGATGCGCACGAACAGACGACCGGGAGGGAGATCGGTTATTATTTGCTGTTGCAAAAGATCAGGCCCGACGCGTTTGTGGCCGGCGTCGGCACGGGCGGGACGGTAATGGGCGTCGGAAAATACCTGCGCATACTGTTCCCGAATATTTCCGTCCACCCTTTAGAGCCTGCGGAAAGCCCGACCTTATCGACCGGCTACCAGGTGGGCAGCCACCGGATACAAGGGATCAGTGACGAATTTATCCCGGCTATTGTTGACCTCCCCAAGCTGGATCAAGTCGTCAGGGTGAGCGACGGCGATGCGATCCTGATGGCGCAGCGCCTTTTTTCAGCATTGCAACTGCCGGTGGGGATCTCTTCAGGGGCGAACCTGCTTGGCGCGATCAAACTGCAGCAGGAATTGGGGCCTAACAGTGTCGTGGTCACCGTGTTCCCCGACAATGATAAAAGATATTTAAGTACCGGACTCTTCGGGAAAGAGCCGGTCAGAAACGGTTACCTCAGCCCGGATATCGAGCTGACCGGCTGTCAGCTGACGGACAGGGGTAACCGGGTAAAATAAGATTAGCCGGGTAAATAGTTTTTTTAGAGAGTCTCTTTGTTCTTTCGTTTGCTCATTACGATAAATGAGATCAGTTAAAAATAGTTAATCAGCGCCGGGCGGAGGAGCAGCCCGGCGTTTTTGTTGCCTTAACTCACAGGTAGGGGAATAAAAGGCGCATAGTTTTACTTATACAACAAATAAGAACACCTATGAGCACTATTAATTATGCAACAGCAAGCTTCAAGGATTTTGAAGAAATGGAAGGGAAAGACCCTTTCGGATGGGCCGGAGAATTCCGTAATTACCAGGATGACTGGGAAGCCCGCGGCCACTGGAATTACCGCCAGGAATGCACCGGTCCCTGCGGGCCTGAAATAACCTTAGACATGCCCCGCAATCCCAACAAGAATTTTGTGGCCCTTGTCTTTAATGATTACCTGGGCTTTTCCCAGCACCCGGCCGTCAAAGCGGCGGCCATTGCCGGTATCGAGCGATACGGCGGCAGCTCTTCCGCTTCGCCGGCCATCGGCGGCCATTTTACCTATCACCGGCAGATCGAAGAAAAGATCGCGGCATTTTTCAAACGGGATGCGGCCATCCTTTATTCGGCCGGTTATCCCGCCAATACCGGCACGATGCAGGCCTTGCTGAAAAACAAAGCACAGGACCTGGCGATCCTTGATACCGGTGTCCATGCCAGCATGTACGAGGGCTGCCAGCTCGCGACCATCAAAACCTTCCCGCATAACCATATGGAAAGGCTTGAAAGGATATTAACGGAGACCGGTGGTCAGTATCGCACCCGGATCGTGGTGATCGACGGGGTCTATTCCCAGCAGGCCGATATCGCTAAACTCGATGAGATCGTCCGGCTTTGCAAACATTATGGTGCTTATACCGCGCTCGACGATGCCCACGGTGTGGGTGTGATCGGGCAGACCGGCCGCGGCGTACTGGAATTGTACGACCTGTACCAGGAAGTGGATTTTATCACCGGGACTTTCAGTAAAACCTTTGGCAATATCGGCGGCTATGTGGTGGCCAAACCGAATATGGTCAATTACCTGAAATACCAGAGCCGCGCGCATATCTTTTCGGTATCCCCGGCACCCTCATCCTGCGGCATATTAAAGGCCATCGACCTGATCGACGAGGAGCCGGTCTGGAAGGCTAAGCTATGGGACAACATTACTTATTTAAAAACGGGTTTACAGGCATTGGGCCTGAATACGGGCAATACGGAATCGGCGATCATCCCGGTGATCACCGGCAAACCTGATTTGAATGCCGAGGTCAGCAAGCTGCTGATGGATGCCGGTATTTACGCCAACCGGATTGGTTACCCGGCCGTGGCCGGCAACCGCTCGCAGATCCGGATGGCCGTCATGGCCACGCATACGCGGGAACACCTGGACCGGGTATTGAATGCCTGGGAATGGGTAGCCGGAAAGACCGGCTTAAAAAAACAGATCGTACACTAAAACAAAACCAGATGCGGGGAAGCCTTAATCAACGACGAAACGCGGAACTGACCAAACAGCAAATATTGGATGCGGCCTCGGAGATCGTCATCGAACAAGGTTTCTCCGCTTTGACGGCTACGGAGATCGCTTCCCGGATCGGCAAGGACCGGACGATCGTCAATCACCATTTCGGGAACCTGGCCAACCTGAAACGCGTCTATATCCGTGGCAAAGATTACTGGCTGCCGTTTTTCGAACGGTTCCGTTTATCCGCAGCTCCGAAGGCCTTCGAGGTGCAGCACCTGTTCACCGAACTGATGCAGGAGAACTTTCGTTATTTCCGCAACAATGTCGAAATGCAAAAGATCATCCTCTGGCAGATCAGCGAAAATACGCCATTGATGCGCCGGATCTCGGAGGAACGGGAAACCGAAGGGGCCAAACTGCTCCATACCGCGGATGCCTTTTTTAAGGACTCAGGGATCAGCTTTAAAGCGGTCGAAGCCTTGCTTTTGGGCGGGATCTATTATGTGGTGATGCATGCCGAAAATAACAAAAGCACGGTTTGTGGTATCGATGCCAACCTGGAACGTGACCGGGCGTTGCTGCTCGACACCATCGGGCAGATCATTGGCTGGGCCTGGGAAAAAGCAATTGAAAATAAAGAAACAACTGATATGCAAACGATAAATGGAGAGTTTGAGCTACTGGAGGCTATTGTTGCTGACCTTGAAAAAAAAGCCGGGTCGTCAAATGCGCTGAGCTCGGAATCCAAACGGATCGAACGCCTGGTGAGCGCCCGTTTACTGGAACTGAAGAACCCGACGCAGGTCAGTACGATGCTGAACATGGTGCTGCAAAGGCTGATCCGCATTTGCGACCGGCTTTTCGATATCCACGGCAGGATCAGCGCGGAAACCAGGGTACTGCTTGAATTATTGAGCGCGGTAAAAAACATTGTGCCGCAAAGTATCAGTCCGGCCCTGCCTTTGCCCAAAGGCTTTATTCAGCACCAAAGCGAAAAACTCGGCAGCCGCTGGGCTGCGCTGCAAACCGTACTGGCCGGGCAGGGGATAGGGTCGCTCCTGACCGAGATCACGGGATTGCCGGTTGCCGCTTTCGCGCTTCATAAAAACCGCCTGGTCTGGGCCGATTATACCTGGCTGCGCCGCTTATTTGACTTTATCGAAAATATGGACTGGACGAACCTGGATTGCGGCTCCCCGGAGGAAGCCCTGATCTCGGCGCTGATCCGGCTGGGTTATAACCACCAGCGTTTCCTGGGGTATTGTTACCGGCTGATCAAGGAAAAGACGGATGCTAAAGTTGGGCGCAAAGCCAAACTGGAAGAACTGACCCGTTGCAAAACGCTTATCCTGCAAGATGTTGCGGTGTCGGACCTGCGTTATGAGAGCCGAACGGAAAAGGTCGGCGACCAGTTATGCAGTTGGGTCGACGCGGAAATGAAACTGATCGCGCAGGTAGAGCCGGACGATACAGGCGACACGTTTAAGAATCCGTTTAAGTTCCGGCATAAAATGAGTGTTTTAGCGACCGCCTTATGGTATAAACTGCAATATGATCATGGTTTGTTCGATGAGGAAAGCCTGGATGTCCTGGCCGAGAAGATCGCCCGGAACTGCGCCACTAAACAGCAGTCCGATGTTTCGCCGGGCAGCGTGAAGACCAAGTTTTATACCAAGGATACGGCGACGATCAAAACGGTGGAAGAATTGCTCGTCCGTATGCTGGACGACCTGCGGAATTTCTTTTAGTCCAGGTAATGGCCGATCCGGTGCTGTTCCAGGAAGGCGGCATATTCGTTCCAGATCCGGTAGTCAAACCCCGGCAAAGCCAGCAGGTCAGCCATCCGGTGCTGCAGCAGCTCGGCCAGCCTATAAAATCCAAGGGTTTCGGTAACCAGGCAAAATTCTTCGCTTAGTCCCAGTCGGGCGATAGCTTCGTTCAATAGTGGTTCGGCTAAATAAGTGTCCATGTTTGATCAATGATGCCTGTTGCCCCGGTACAAGCGGTCCTTAAACGATACAGCGCGGGGTACGTGCCATATCCGTCTCAGAGGCCTGCGAAAGCCCACAAACAAGATAAGCCGCCGCCCCGCGCTGTAGCGCAGGCGAGCCAGCCTATTTGTCCTTGTTTGTTTTGAAATTCGCAGTTTCTGAGACAAGTCAAATAGCAGTTCGCTATAATATAGCACAAATATAGCGAAGTTAATTGACACCACCTGTGAGTTAGCGAGGGGGTAGATGTACCCTTTCCCCACTTGCGGGCAATACCGGAGGGCGCTTGCTTTGCTGAAAACAGAAACCTATGAAAATATTTACAGAACAACGCTTTACAGCGTTACAAGAAGAAATAGCGATTTTTAATGATTTAGGCACTACGCCGGTAAAACGACTGACCGGCGTTATCGGCGCCGTGCGCCTGGCGGTCAATGACCTTAAAGCAGCACTGGCGGCAAATCCCATCACCAACCAAGGTGAAGAGATCGACCTGTTCAAATATGGCAAGCCGCAAATCGTGGCCGAGCAGATCTACGCGCTGGAGGTGTTTACCATCGAAAGCAGCAAACCCATCGGCGAAGAAATTCTGCTCAAAGCCTATTATGAGCAGGAACTGAAATACATCCGGCGTTTCTTTGACCAGCACCGCTTTCTCTATCAATATTATTTACTCGATGGTTCGGAACTGGATGCCTTGTATTTTGTGCGCAACGTAGATGTTCCTGCAACTTTGCTGCCGGACGGCCCGGACCTGGACCCTGAATTTTCAACGGCAGGGGATTACCTGTTCGCCAAGTTCATCGCTTATGAACGTTTGCAGGAATTCCTGATCGGCTGTTTGTACCACCGTGGTGCCGAAGAACCGACCATAGGCAAACCCAAACGCAAGCCCATGAACTGGACCGGTGACAAGTCCAACCTGGTCGAAGTCGCTTATGGCATTTACGGCACACAACAGATCAATGATGGGAAAATAACCATCGCCGAAATTATTGAATGGCTGGAAGATAGTTTTAATATCAGTTTGAGCCGTTACTACCGGCGGTTCTCGGAGATCAAGATGCGGAAGTCGGTTAGTCAATCTAAGTATTTGGATGAGATGCGGGAAGCGTTTTTGCGGTATATAGAGGAGGGGGATGCCTGGAAGCCGGGCGGAACAAAGCAGGTCAAACCTTGATTTGCTGACAAGCTTCAGGGGTTTGCATACGTCTGCCAAATAGGTTTGAGCGACCTTTGGGTTATGGAAATAAAACAAACTGCATTGGGCAGCCAGGGTTTGGTTGTGCCGATGATCGGGCTGGGCTGTATGGGCATGACCGGTTTTGAAGAAGGACATATGTACGGCCCGGCAGATGAGCAGGAAGCCATTGCTACCATTCATCGTTCGCTGGAACTGGGCGGCAATTTTTTGGATACCGCTGATCTGTATGGTCCGTTAAAAAACGAACAGCTGATCGCAAAAGCAATAGAAGGCAAGCGTGATAAATATATCATAGCAACCAAATTTGGTTGGGAGATCGACGATGAAAATAAGGTTACCTGGGCGATCAACGGGAAGAAAGCTTATGTGAAAAAAGCGTTGGAGCGGTCGCTGAAGAACCTGAATACGGATTATATCGATCTGTATTATATGCACCGTTTGGATAAAAATACGCCGATAGAGGAAACCGTAGGGGCCATGGCTGAATTGGTCAAAGAAGGTAAAGTGGGCTATATCGGTTTGTCGGAGGTATCTTCGGAAACCGTGAAGCGGGCACACTCGGTACATCCGGTTACGGCAGTGCAGAGCGAGTACTCGCTGTTTGAACGGACGGTGGAAGAGCGCGGGGTTTTGGCAACCTTAAAAGAGCTCGGTATTGGTTTTGTGGCTTATTCGCCATTGGGCCGCGGGTTCCTGTCCGGACAAATCAAAAGCCTGGCTGACCTGCCGGAGCATGATTTTAGAAGGGGTATGCCGCGTTTCCAGGGCGGGCAGTTTGACAAGAACATCGACTTAGTGAAGGCTATTGAAGCCATGGCTGAAATGAAGCAGGTTACTTCGTCACAGTTGGCTCTGGCCTGGATCATGAGTAAAGGCATATTGCCGATACCGGGAACGAAACGCCGCAAGTATTTAGAACAAAATATCGCCGCAACAGGCATCAGTTTGACTGAGGCAGACCTGGCACAGCTGGAAAATATCGTACCGCCGGGCACGGATACGGGAGCACCGTATGATGAGTTCGGTATGGGTTTAAATGATTAAATTTGTTTGATGAACGCCATTAACTCCATCGCTGAATTTCACCGGCTGCTGTCGCTGCCGGAACCGCGGCACCCCCTGGTGAGCGTGATCAATTTGGCGGAGAGCGTCTTTTTAGATGACGAGGTCTGGAAGGGTTTTGTCAACCGCTTTTATTGCGTGGCCCTGAAACGGGAGGCAAAGGGTAAGATCAGGTACGGACAGCAGCATTACGACTATGACAAGGGGGTTTTAAGTTTTACTGCACCTAACCAGGTGCAGTATCTCGATGTACAGTATATGGAATGCGGCTCGGGATACCTCCTGGTTTTTCATCCGGACTTTTTGCTGCAGCATCATTTGGCAACCGGTATTGCCGGCTACGGATTCTTTGCTTATGCCGTGAATGAAGCGCTGCATCTCTCCGCTGAAGAAGAGGATGACCTGATCACGGTATTAACTAAAATTGATAAAGAGTGCAGGCATATCGATAAGCACACGCAGGAGATCATTTTAACGCAGATCGAATTGTTGCTGAATTATTCCAATCGTTTTTACGAGCGTCAGTTTATTACCCGCAAGCCTAATAATTCTGAGTTGCTGGTGAAGTTTGAACAGCTGGTTGATGCGTATTTCAATAGCGAAGTACCGGGTTTGCTGACGGTACAATATATCGCCGGTAAAATGAATCTCTCCCCCAATTACCTGAGTGATCTGCTGCGGGTACATACCGGGCAAAATACCCAGCAGCATATTCATGAAAAGTTGATCGGAAAAGCTAAAGAGCGCCTGTCCGCGACCAGTCTTTCGGTCAGCGAGATCGCCTATGCGTTGGGCTTTGAGCATGCGCAATCCTTCAGTACCTTGTTTAAAAAGAAAACCAAGCTGTCGCCGCTGGAGTTTCGGCAGGCATTTAATTAAAGCGTTCTTTTTTCGCGCTGACTTTATTTTGCCAATGGTGGTAAAAACGCTTCAGCCGGATCCTTAACACATCGTAGACCAGCGTGTAAACCAGGATAGCCACCGGTACCAGGAAAGCATAAAACCCTTTGGCATGGAACAGGTACGCGCCGCCAACGGCGCCGCACATAAAGAAAAAGATGATGGCCAGGCGCAGCTTGATACGGGATAGCAGCAAGGGCCGTTCTTCGGTTTTTTGCTGCAGCGCCTGGGCCAGTTCGATACCCAGGTCGGTAAAGGTGCCCGTTAAATGCGTGGTCCGTACGACCGAACCGGAAACCAGTGAAACCAGCGCGTTTTGTAAACCCATCGCAAAGAGCAGGCTGCCGGCGAACAGCTCTTTGTCCACCAGGCTGCCATTGTAACGGTGGCCCAGCAGCGCGACGGTTAGTAAAATAACGGTCTCGATCAGGATCGGAATGACATAAGAATACTGCTGGTTGCGGCCGATACGGGAAACGATCAGGCTGGAAACAAAAGCGCCGGCTAAAAATAAAAACATCCATAACGCTACCACCCGGGCAGTGGCCCAGTCCTGGAAAGCGATCCGTTCAGCGAACAGAGCCGCGTGGCCGGTAACGTTGGTCGTTAACACGGTAAATCCTAAAAAGCCCGCCGCGTTGACAAATCCGGCCGTAATGCCCAGCAGTGAAGCCAGCTTCACATTATGCGCGTAGGTTCGTTTGGTTCCCTGGTGCCTTAACATATTCTTTACCTCCAAAGATAACCAAATGCCCTGCCTTTTTTCGCTTTAACTTAATGTTCCTGTCCGGAGGCAGGTGTTAAATCCCGGTGCTCGAACTTGCCTGTTTTTTGATGAAGTTTCAGCCGGTAGAGCACCAGGTCTTTGGTGGTGCCTATCTCACTGGCCAGGTCAGCGATGCCATGTGAAGGATGCGCATCTTCCTTCCCGGACAGGAACGGTTCGATCCGGTCGATGAGCTTTTGCATCACCCGCTGCTGTTCATCGATACCTTTGATTTCTTCAAAAGTACCCCAGCAGATCACCGATTGCCAGTTAAAAAAATCACGGATGTCGTCCACTTCAAAACAGACCTCCGGGTTTTTGCGCATCAGGCTGATCTTTAAGCCATCCGAAGAATGCGCGTAAATAAAAGGGCTTTCATACACGTAATGAACAGGAACGACATAAGTGATCCCGTCTGCGTGGCAGCCGATGCGGCCCAGTAATTTTGTTTGTAAAAGCTCTTCGAGCTTTTCATCGTTTAGTGTCCCTAACATGGTTCTGTTCCTTATATCAACGTATTGTTCAGCTTCGTTTCCGCCAGCGCCAGGTCATAAATACCGAACTGGGGCAGGGGCCATTCGTTCCAGAGCTGTTTATAATAGCTTATCCCTGACAGCAGTTGTTCTTTAAACTTAGTCAGCTGCTTTTGCTTCTTCTCCGTCAGGTCCTTTAAATGCGCCTGCAGATCTTTTTGCAGGTAATCGATATAGAGCTCCAGTTCTTTGATAAATACGTGCGGGCGTTTGATCTGATCCAGTAAGTTAACCTGGCCGTAGATATGTTTGACCATTTCCTCCAGGCTGTAGATCCTGCTGAAATAGGCCAGGTTGGGTCCGGGGCAGATGGCTACCGCGTTATTTTCCCGGGGCCTTTCGATCCCGTATTTCAGATAAGTGGAAGAACATAAGCCTTCACACAGGCAGATCTTTTCGGTAATTACGTCAAATTGCTGCTGATAGTCGGCCGCAGGCAATTCCATTGCCTGTAATTGCTGTATTTTCAAATGCTGGTATTCCCTTGAGGCGGTGCAAATGGGCTGCTCGGTAAATTCCGTATTGGTACATAGATACTTTTTCGTACAAGGGCTGCCCGGCCTGCCTTTTTCCAGGCGCGCCAGGCGCTGTTCTTCTATCGAACTGTTTTTAAAGTTATTGAACAGGATGCCCAAAGGCGAGGCGCCGCTCAGGTAAAAATCGGTTTCCGCCGCGCCGGCCAGCTGTAGCAGCGTGGCTTCGTCTACGTTAGTCGCCTCGGGGACTAACAGAAAGGGGCTGCCCCAGCCAGTCGCGTCCAGGTCATAATGGTCCAGCAGGAACGCATTTTCAGCGGCCGTACCGATACCGCCCTGTACGCTTAAACGTTGCGGATGATGATGGGCGGTGACGCCTTTTTGTAACAGGGCAGGTGCATAGAGCCCGAACAGCTCCGTGGCCATTTCTTCCCTTTTCTGTTTAAATTCTTCTAGTATGGGCCCCAGCAGGTAACCCTCGGTAGCGAAAGCGTGGCCGCCGCAGTTCAGGCCCGATTCCACGCGGAACTCGGACACCCATAAACCTTTTTTTGCCAGGAACTTGGCCTGGATAAAGGCGGAACGGAAGTCGCTGACTTTGAGAATGATCTTTTTTTGCAGTGCGCCCGCCTCATCCGGCAGGAAATCCCCGAAGGCTTCCAGGTAACTATATAGCCGTGGATTCATCCCCGCGGACAGGGTAACCGAAGAATGCAGCTTGCTGTTTGCAAAACCGCGTAAAGCGGCCAGCGCATCCGTGTTTTCATCACCCAAATAGTTCCCATCCGCCGAAAAATTCATTTTATCCACCTTGGCCATGATATTGACATCGATCGCACCCGGACGCATCAGTTCCCTTAACAAATTTTGAAAGATCTCTTTCCGTTGACCCTGGGGGTATTCCAGCATCAGGTCATAGCCCTGGCGCAGCTGGGAAGTTTCGGGCAGCAGCTCAAAATACCGGCAAATATCGTTGCCAGGCGTAAAGGCCTGTAGTTTCAGTTCCCGGAACTGCTTTTCAACTAACTCATGAATTAAGTTGAGATAGGCGGTGATTCTTTTCGCCCGGGCATCCGGCGCGGTCTTAGGGATCAGGGTATACCGGAGCTGATTTTCGGCCGAATGATAGGCCCGCATCCGTTCCGTCAGTTCATCATCAACAATGGAGATCACGGAAGAAATACCGTAACGCGCGACTTTCAGCGGGGTATCGATAGAATACCCTAACCCTAACACGGGGATATGGAATGTATGGCTCATGCCGTCAAAATTAGGCAGCGGCCCCCGGCAAAAAACTGACGCAGGTCACATTTTTATAAGTCATTCATCATTCTTTACCAGTTGCTAAACCCGCAGTTTTGGAACCATAAATAGCTGGCTATGAAGGAAACCTTAACGCTAAAAGAAATAACCTGTTACCACTGTGGGGACGAAGTCCCCGATGCCGGGATCAGGGCCGACGAAAAAGATTTTTGCTGCCAGGGCTGCAAAGGGGTCTACCAGGTACTGCGCGACAACCAGCTTTGCAGTTATTATAGTTATAACGACCACCCCGGCGCAAGCCGTGAACAACAAAATAAACGCTTTGATTACCTGAGCGAACCATCGATTGTCAGTCAGCTGATCGACTATACCGATGACCAGCAAACGGTCGTTACCTTTTACCTTCCGCATATCCATTGCAGCTCTTGTCTCTGGCTGCTCGAACAATTGAACAGGATCAATCCCGCTATCTATTATTGCCGGGTCGATTTCCTGAAAAAGCAGATCAATATCAAGTTTGATCAGCGCAGCCTCAGCCTGCAGGGACTGGTAGAATTGCTGGATGATATCGGCTATGAGCCGCTGATCAGCCTGCAGGATATTATCAAAAAACAAAACGCAGTCCCCCGTGATAACCTGGTGCTGAAAATAGCCTTGGCCGGTTTTTGCTTTGGCAACGTCATGCTGCTGAGCTTCCCGGAATATTTCGGCCTTTCCGGCGCTGAGCAATCCTTCCGGCATTTCTTTGGCTGGCTCAATATTTTATTTTCGCTGCCGGTCGTATTTTATAGCGGGCGGGGCTATTTTGTTTCCGCCTGGAAGAACCTGCGCAATAAAGTATTGCATATCGATTTTCCGCTGGCCCTGGGTATCGCGGTATTATTTATCCGTACCGTCGCGGAGATCCTGACCCATAGCGGCGCGGGATTTGCCGACACCCTCTGCGGCCTGGTTTTTTTCCTGCTGATCGGCAAACTCGTCCAGCAAAAGACCTATCACCATATTTCCTTTGAGCGCGATTACCGGTCTTTTTTTCCGGTAGCCGTGCAAGTGATCACCGATGGAAAAGAGCGGCCGGTTCCGTTGTCGGAACTGGAAACCGGGCACCGGATCGTCATCCGTAGCCAGGAGATCATCCCGGCCGACGCCATCCTCTTAAAAGGAGAGGCGCTGATCGATTTTAGCTTTGTCACCGGGGAATCCGTGCCGGTCGGCAAAACTTTAGGGGAGATCATCTATGCTGGCGGGCGACAGACCGGCCAGGCCATAGAAATGGAAGTGATCAAACCGGTTTCCCAAAGTTACCTTACCCAGCTTTGGAACAATGAAGCCTTTACCCAGCCGAAAGGAAACCGGATATCTTCGTTCAATGAAAAAGTAAGCAAATATTTTACCATCGTATTACTGGCCATCGCGTTTTCGGCCTTTTTCTTCTGGCTGCAAACCGATAGCAGCAGGGCTCTTGCCGCTTTTACTTCCGTATTGATCGTGGCCTGTCCCTGTGCGCTCGCTTTAAGCACGCCCTTCACCCTGTCCGCTGCGCTGAGTATTTTTGACCGTAACCGGTTCTATTTAAAGAACACATCTGTTGTAGAACAGCTGGCCGGAATAGATACCATTGTCCTGGATAAAACGGGAACGATCACGACCGGCGATCCTACCAGCCTGACCCTGGAAGCGGAACTGACCGGGGAGCAAAAGCAACTGGTTTATAGCGTCTGCATGAATTCCGGGCACCCGCTTAGCCGGATGATCTGCCGTTATCTCGGTCATGAAGACGGCCTGGAGGTAGCGGATTATACCGAGATCCTGGGTAAAGGGATACTGGCCGGTATCCGGCAGCACCAGGTCCGCATCGGGAATGAACAATTTGTATTGGGCGGTCGCGGGGCGCAGGTGAATACCACGCAGGTACACCTGATGGTCGACGACAACTACCTGGGTTATTTTTCCTTTATACACCATTACCGAAAGGGACTGGAAAAGATCGCGGAACTCCAGACAGATTACCAGCTTCATTTACTTTCCGGCGACGGGGATCATGAACTACCCGAACTCCTGCCTTTTTTCCTTTATGCAGAACAATTGCACTTCAACCAGTCGCCGCAGCAAAAGCTGGATTATATCCGCCTGCTGCAACTCCAGGGCAATAAAGTCATGATGATCGGCGACGGGCTGAACGATTCGGGGGCCTTAAAGCAAAGCGACCTGGGCATCGCCGTAACGGAAAATATCAATAATTTTTCGCCGGGAAGCGATGCCATCCTGGACGGCGCTTCCTTTGAAAAGCTGCCGTCCTTCCTGAAATTTGCGAAAGATACGGTAAATGTCATTCAGCTATCGTTCGGCATATCGCTGGTCTATAACATGGTCGGCCTCAGCTTTGCCATTACCGGGAAGTTATCACCGCTCACGGCGGCGATATTAATGCCGGTCAGCACCGTAACCATCATTTCCTTTACCAGTATCGCCACACGCGTGGCGGCCAAATTCAGAAAGCTGCTATGACGATCCTGTATTTCCTGATCGGCTGCAGTATCCTGCTCGCATTGATCTTTTTAGCCGCCTTTTTCTGGGCCCAGAAAAGCGGGCAGCATGATGACCTGTATACCCCGGCCATGCGGATCCTGCTGGAGGATAAGGAAGAACCGCCGCCTGAAAAATGATACCGATCATTATTTTAATTAATACCGGTCATTCCCTGGAAAAATGACCCCAGCTAATTTTACACCATCAAAGAATTAAATATGCAGCCCGAAAAATTTTACTACGACAACAAGATCGTCCGGAACTTTGGCATCGCGACCGTCATCTGGGGGATCGCCGGCATGACCATCGGCCTCCTGATCGCTATTCAGCTCTATTACCCGGGCGCGAATATGCACAACCAGTACACCACCTTCGGCCGGATAAGGCCGCTGCATACCAATGCGGTGATCTTTGCCTTTGTCGGCAATGCGATCTTTATGGGGGTCTATTACTCCCTGCAGCGCCTGCTCAAAGCGAGGATGTTCAGCGACACGCTTAGCGCCATCCATTTCTGGGGCTGGCAGCTGATCATCGTCAGCGCGCTGATCACCCTTCCCTTAGGCTTAACCACCTCGCATGAATATGCCGAACTGGAATGGCCGATTGATATCGCGATCACCGTGATCTGGGTCGTGTTTGGCTGGAACATGTTCGGCACGATATTCAAGCGCCGGGAAAGGCACCTGTATGTGGCCATCTGGTTTTACATCGCCACCTTTGTTACTATTGCGGTACTGCATATTGTCAACTCCGTTGAAATACCCGTTACTTTCTGGAAAAGCTATATGGTTTATGCCGGCGTGCAGGACGCGCTGGTGCAGTGGTGGTACGGGCACAACGCGGTAGCGTTCTTCCTGACCACGCCTTACCTGGGGATGATGTATTACTTTTTGCCCAAGATGGCTAACCGCCCGATCTATTCCTATAAACTGAGTATCCTGCATTTCTGGGCGCTGATCTTTATTTATATCTGGGCAGGGCCTCACCATTTATTGTACACCACCTTACCCGGCTGGGCGCAATCTTTAGGCGTGGCATTCTCGATCATGCTGATCGCACCAAGCTGGGGCGGTATGATCAACGGGCTGCTGACACTGCGCGGGGCCTGGGATAAGGTCCGTGATGATGTGATTCTCAAATTTATGGTGGTGGGCCTGACCGCCTATGGTATGGCCACTTTCGAAGGGCCAATGCTGGCGCTGAAACAAATCAACGCGATCGCTCACTTTTCAGACTGGATCATCGCCCACGTACACGTCGGCGCTTTAGGCTGGAACGGCTTTTTAACCTTCGCCATTTTATACTGGCTGATCCCCAGGATCTACCGTACCGAACTTTATTCTAAAAAATTAGCTTCTTTTCACTTCTGGATTGGCACGCTTGGTATCCTGTTTTACGTGATCCCTTTATACTGGGCCGGTTTTACCCAGGGGCTGATGCTCAAAGAATTTACGCCGGAAGGCATCCTGAAATACAATTTCCTGGAAACGGTATTACGCATCGTACCGATGTGGGTTACCCGTTCACTGGGTGGCGGTATGTACCTGACCGGTGTGATCGTGATGGCCTATAACCTGACCCGCACCGCCTTGCAGGGGCAGCTACTGGCCAATGAACCCGCACAAGCGATGCCATTGGAACCGGTAAGCGCCATGGTTAAAGAAAGTACCTGGCACCGCAGGCTGGAACGCAGGCCCATACAATTTATGGTACTAGCCCTGGTCGTGATCCTGATCGGCTCGTTTATAGAGATCATGCCGACCTTAACCATTTCTTCCAATATCCCGACGATCGCCAGTGTGAAACCCTATACCTCTTTGGAATTACAGGGCAGGGACCTCTACATCCGCGAAGGCTGTGTGAGCTGCCATTCGCAGACTGTCAGGCCCTTCCGTTCAGAAACGGAACGTTACGGCGAATATAGCAAGGCCGGGGAATTTGTTTATGACCACCCCTTCCTGTGGGGTTCCGAAAGGAAAGGGCCCGACCTGGCCCGCGTTGGCGGCAAATATCCCAATGCCTGGCATTATAATCACCTAATGGATCCGCGCCTGATGTCACCGGGAAGTATCATGCCCAACTATGACTGGCTGCTTACCCAGGACCTGGATACCAGCACCACCGCTGCCAAGATCGCCGCGCTGCGGAAAGTGGGTGTGCCATACCCTGCGGGTTATGAGCGCATCGCCAACCGGGACCTGGACCGGCAAGCCAAAGCCATTGCGGCGGACCTGGCGGAAAACCATATCCGGGTTTCCAGCCGGAAAGAGATCATTGCCATTACGGCCTACCTGCAACGGCTGGGTATGGATATTAAAGCAAATAAAACAACTACTAAATAACACTGTCATGTTCGATCAATTTGTCAAAGACGTTTCGGGGAAGGAAATGTACCTGATCTTCTCCCTCTGGATATTCCTGGTATTCTTCGTGGTGGTGAGCATACTGCTTTTTATAACCAAAAAGCAGTATATCGACTATATGAGCGATCTTCCTTTGGAAGACGGCACACCGGACGCGCCTCAATCTTTACCCTTATGAAATACTTGCGCACCCTTATCCTGGCCGGGCTTTGCCTGGCCGTACAACCGGCGCTGGCAGCTGATGACCATAGCCTGATACCCGGTGATGTTGAAAATTATATCGGCTACGGCGCGATCATGCTGCTGCTGCTGCTGATCATTGTGGCTTTACTGGTCATTTTGCGGGCCTTTAACATCGTGACCAGGCTGGTGCTGAAAGCGGATGGCTACAGCGACGAACAGATCGAAGCGGAACTCCACCCGGTAAAAATTAAAAAGCCGAAAGCGGAAGTCTGGAACAAACTGCTGTCGCTAAGGCCCTTAGCAGAAGAAAAAGAACTGTTGATCGCGCATGATTATGATGGTATCCAGGAGCTGGATAACCCGATCCCGGCCTGGTTCATGTACCTGTTCTATATCACGATCATTTTCGCGGTCGGCTACCTGCTCAATTACCATGTATTTCATACCGGGCAACTGCAATATGAAGAATATAAAACCGAGATGGTGCAGGCCGATGCGGCCAAAAAGCTGTACCTGAGCAAAGCGGCTAACCAGGTTGATGAAAATACCGTCAAACTGGTGAAGGACCCCGCGGTGCTTGCCGCCGGGCAGGCGGTTTTCAAACAGAACTGTGTAGCCTGCCACGGCGATCATGCGCAGGGCATGGTAGGCCCCAATTTAACGGACGATTTCTGGCTGCACGGGCACAAGGTCAATGACCTGTTCAAAACCGTCAAATATGGCGTTTTAGCCAAAGGGATGCCCACCTGGGAAAAGGTTTTGTCACCCGGGCAGATCTCGGCGGTGGTCAATTATGTAAAATCCCTGCACGGGACAAACCCGGCTAACCCGAAGGCCCCGCAGGGAACGGAAGAAAAGGATTGAGCTCATGAACGGACTACTGGAGGCAAAAGATAGCGGGGAAAGGAAATGGCTCTATCCACTGGTGCGTAAAGGCAGGTATTACCGCTGGCGCAGCGCGATCAGTTATATTTATCTGCTGCTTTTTTTTACGGGCCCGTTCCTGCGGATAGCCGGCCAGCCTTTATTGCTGCTCAATATCATGGACCGGCAGTTTGTATTGCTGGGGCAGGTGTTCTGGCCGCAGGATATTTTCCTGTTCATGCTGGCCTCGCTGGTGTTTGTCGTTTGCGTCGTCGTGTTTACCATCGCTTTTGGCCGAATCTTCTGCGGCTGGATCTGCCCCCAGACCATATTTATGGAAATGGTTTTCCGTAAGATCGAGATCTGGATCGAAGGCGGCGGTAACCAAAGTAAAAAGCTGGACGAAGGACCCTGGGACCAGGCCAAGATCCGAAAAAAAGTAATTAAGCACTTCCTGTTCATTATCGTCTCCTTTTTGATCGCCAATACTTTTCTGGCTTATATCATCGGCAGTGATAATTTAATAAAAATTATGGTTGAACCCATTGATCAGCATTGGATCGGGTTTTTGAGCATCTGGGTATTCACCGGTGTTTTTTACCTGGTGTACAGCCGGGTACGCGAGCTGGTTTGTACGGTCATTTGCCCTTACGGAAGACTGCAGGGCGTATTAATGGATAAGCATACGCTGGTCGTCGCCTATAATGAACCTCGCGGCGAACCTCGTGGAAAACTGGATAAAACCGGGCTGTTGGCAACGGGCGATTGCGTGGACTGCAGTTTATGCGTGGCCGTTTGCCCCACCGGTATCGATATCCGGAACGGTACGCAAATGGAATGCATCAACTGCACCGTTTGTATCGATGCCTGCGATGAGGTGATGGACAAGATCCACAAACCGCGTAACCTGATCGGGTACTTCTCGGAGGATATGATCCACGCTAAAAAAACGCCGTCGTTTAACGCCAGAATGATCGGCTACAGTGCGGTGATCATGGTATTAGTGGCGGTCATGGGTTATTTTATTTTTAGCCGGAGCGATATGGATATCACCGTGATGCGCGGGGCGGGGATGCTGTACCAGGAACAGCCCAATGGTTATATCAGCAATATCTACAACGCCGACATTACGAACAAAACCAATAAAGACCGGACGATCACCCTCAAGGCAGAGGATCCGGCCATCCTGATCAAATATATCCAGGCTCCCGGCATCGTCACCAAAGGCAATGAAGTAAAGGCGGTCTTTTTTATCCTGATACCGGTCAGCAAACTGACTTCACTCAAAACCGATGTCCGGCTGCAGCTGCGTTCCGGTAATCAAATCCTGCAAACGGTGACCACCACTTTTGTGGCGCCATTAAACAATTAAACTATGAACTGGGGAAAAGCAACGATCATCATCTTACTGGCCTTTGTGCTTTTTATAAGCGGCCTGAGCTACTATATGTTCCGCTCGCCCGCGGATGAATATGACCGTCAGTACTACGAAGACGGATTGAACTTTGACCATGATTACAACAGGGAGGCGCAGGTCAGCAAGGATCATGCACAGCCCCGGATCACGGTTAGTGCCGATTCGATCCAATTCAATTTCCCGCAAAGCGTTAAAGGCCGGGTAAAACTCATGCGGCCGGCGAGTGACGCCAGGGATACGAGTTTCGCGCTTGATAATACCGGCGGGAGGGAGATCAGCCTGGCAACGGAATCACTGACTAAAGGTAAATGGCAATTGGTACTGGAATGGACGAGCAACCAAAAAGCTTATCTGTACCAGCAAGCGATCACGATCAAATGAGCAATAACGCGGTCGCCTTTTTTATCGGTTTGTTCGGCAGCGTGCATTGCGTCGGCATGTGCGGCCCGCTCGCGCTTGCGATGCCCTCGTTCCGGGACCGCTGGTGGCTGGTCATTGCCGATAAGATCCAGTATAACCTGGGCCGCGTACTGACTTATTCTTTTTTAGGGCTGCTGATTGGTTTCATCGGTAAACAATTATGGCTGGCCGGCCTGCAGCAAGGGGTGAGCCTGTTCAGCGGCCTGCTTATTCTCCTGGCCGGTTTTTCGGGTATTTTGAATCTCCGCATGACCGGTAACCGTATCCTGTCACCCTTGCTGGCCCCGGTCCGCCGGCTGTTAAACTATGCGCTGCGGCATAAAGCCGGGCACCTGGTCATCGGGCTTCTCAATGGTTTTTTACCCTGCGGGTTTGTTTACCTGGCCCTTGCCGGCGCGATCAATACCGATGCCCCGCTCAGCGCCGCGGCCTATATGTTCTGGTTCGGCGCCGGTACTTTCCCCTTAATGCTGCTGGCTACCGTCAGCGCAGGCTTTGTCGGCCCGCTTATCAGGAAGCGCATCAATAAGGCAATGCCATACCTGATGGTTTGCCTGGGTATCTGGTTCGTTCTTCGCGGATTGAACCTGGATATTCCCTATCTGAGCCCGGCAAAACCGGCATCCGGCGTGGCCATTTGCCATTAGCAGAAAATGACGCAGATCATTTTTGCGGATGCGCCCGGTCATGGCTCCGCCGGCATTTATCCCGCAATTTTGTACCATAAAACATTCCTATTATGGCAACGCTAAAAATACACCTGCCCGCCGCATGGGCAAACGAAAAGACCAATCAAAAAGACACGCTAACTCTACGGACGAAATGGCTGGCCTTTGCCGACAGCCAGGCCCCTTATAAAACCGCCTGGTTCCTGGTATCGCTGATCGCACAGGGCGTTCTGTTCCTGCCCATTCCCGCGGTGTTGATGTATTATTACCAGGCGCCGGTCGCCGTGCTGGCTGTAACGATGACCCTGTTCTTCGGCAATGTGATCTGCGGCATGGGTGGCTCCGGCATACGGGTCGTTATCGGCGCATTCGCTTTAAGCGTGTTCATTCACCTGTTCATGCTGGCCGTCTTTATAGGGTAAGCCCTTTCCCAATAATTAATTAAATAGTTGAAGGCCGTCGGTTATTGCCGGCGGCTTTTTTTACCGTATGACCGCAAAACAAGGCGTTTTATTAGTTAACCTCGGCACGCCGGACAGCCCCTCGGTAAAGGATGTCCGCAGGTACCTGGCAGCATTCCTGACGGACGGCCGGGTGATCGATATTCACCCTTTCTGGCGCAAGCTTCTGGTCAGGGGCCTGATCGTACCTTTCCGGGGGCCGCGCTCCGCGGCGCTGTACCGCCAGGTCTGGGATACCCAAACTGGTTCGCCGCTGCTCCATTACAGCCGGTTGCAACAACAGCTCTTACAGCAGGAATTAGGCGAAGCATGGGTAGTCGCGCTGGCGATGCGCTACGGGAACCCATCCATCGCCGCCGCAATGGCAAACCTGCAAACAGCTAAGGTTACCAGGATACGGGTGATCGCCTTGTTCCCCCAATATGCCTCGGCTACGACCGGCTCGGTGCACCAGCAGGTCATGGACCTGGTCAGCCGCTGGCCGGTCATCCCTGAAATTTCGTTTGTCAACTCCTTTCATGACCTGGAATTACTGATCGGCGCTTTCGCTGCGAACGGGCGGAAATATCAGCCGCGTTCGTATGATCATATATTGTTCAGCTTCCATGGCCTGCCGCAGCGGCAACTCCTCAAAAGCGATCACATGCGGGCACATTGTTTCCAAACAACGAATTGCTGCAGCACGTTTGGCGCGAGGAACCGGCATTGTTACAGCGCGCAATGCTATCATACCGCCAGCCTGATCGCCGGGCAGTTGCAGCTAAGGCCTGGCCATTTTACGGTTTGCTTTCAAAGCAGGCTGGGCCGTGAACCCTGGCTGCAGCCTTATACCAGCGATGTGATCAGACAATTGGCTGCTGAAGGGAAAAAAAGATTGCTGGTATTTTGCCCGGCGTTCGTAGCGGACTGCCTGGAAACCCTCCAGGAGATCGGCCTGGAATACCGTAAGGCCTTCCTCGACGCCGGCGGCGAAGAACTGCAGCTGGTGGAAGGACTGAACGGTTCACCACTTTTTACCCGGGCGCTGGCAGCGCTGGCCATCGGATAATCCGGCTTTTGTTTATTTTTTATGCAACAGCTCCATACACTGATGGGCGATCTCCAGTTCTTCATTGGTGGGAACGATGAGCACTTTTACCCGCGAACCTGCGGTGTTGATTTCCCGGATGCCAGGCGCGGAGGACTTGTTCTTTTCCTGATCCAGCGCGATCCCGCACCAGTCCATATCCTTGCAAACCATTTCCCGCAGCCTTGCATCATGCTCGCCGACACCCCCGGTAAATAAGATCGCATCGGCACCGGAAAGAACGGCACAATAGGCGCCTATGAATTTTTGGATGCGGTAAGCGTAAAGTTCATAGGCCAGTTTGGCTTCTTCGTCACCTTCGCTGATCAGCCGGGCGATATCCCGCATATCGCTGTGCCCGGTCAGGCCCAGCATCCCGCTTTGCTTATTGAGCAGATCGGACAGCCGTTCGGAAGTATAGCCTTGTTGCTCGATCAGGTACAAAATGACCGAGGCGTCGATATTTCCGCAGCGTGTGCCCATAACCAGTCCGTCCAGCGGGGTCAGGCCCATGCTCGTATCCAGGGAACGCCCCGCTTGTATAGCCGCCATGCTGCAGCCGTTACCCAGGTGCATGCTGATGATCTTTGCCTCCGCGTTACCGAGAAATTCCATGGCCCTGGCGGATACATATTTATGGCTCGTGCCGTGAAAGCCATAGACCCGGATACCGAAATCCTGATAAAAATGACCGGGTATCGCGTAACGATAAGCTTTGGGCGGCAGGGTCTGATGAAAGGCCGTGTCAAAAACTGCGACCTGGGTCGCTTGTTTAAATACCGCTTCTGCGACCTCGATGCCCTTATAATGGCCTGGGTTATGTAGCGGGGCCAGGGGGAAAAGTTTTTTAATTTCCGCCTTGACTTCGGGCGTGATCACGGTCGTTTTGGTGAGCGTTTCCCCGCCATGCACAATACGGTGACCAACAATTTCCACTTCGGCAGGGTCCTGCAAGCTACCCGTACCCGGCTGGGTCAGCAACCTGGCCGCCAGCCGCATACCTGCTTCATGATCGGCCACATCCTGTTTAAGGGTGGTGGTGTTTTCTTTACCGTCCTGCCATACCTTATGCGTGACGATGCCGCCGGCCAGGCCGATCCGCTCGATCAGGCCGCTGCAAACCGGTTCGGGCGAGGGCATTTGGAACAACTGGTATTTGATGGAACTGCTGCCGGAATTAATGACCAGCAAATTGGTCTTGTGCATATTTATGGGTTCAAATTCGTTGGTTCAGGTTTGCTGGGCCTGGATGGCCGTGATCATGACCGTATTAAAGATATCATCCACGGTACAGCCACGGCTCAGGTCGTTGACGGGTTTGTTCAGTCCCTGCAGCATCGGGCCAATGGCTAATGCGCCGGTTTCCCGCTGCACGGCTTTATACGTATTGTTGCCGGTATTCAGGTCGGGGAAGATCAGGACACTGGCCCTGCCCGCCACCTCAGAATCCGGCATTTTCTGCCGCCCGACCACGGGGTCAACCGCGGCATCATACTGGATGGGGCCTTCTACTTTCAGGTCCGGCCGCCTTTCCTTAACCAGACCGGTCGCGCGCCGTACCTTATCCACCTCTTCGCCGCTGCCTGAGGTGCCGGATGAATAGGAAAGCATCGCGATCCGCGGTTCAATCCCAAACAGGCTGCTGTTGTCGGCCGAGGAGATCGCAATGTCTGCCAGTTCTTCCGCAGTTGGGTTAGGATTCACGGCGCAGTCGCCGAATACAGAAACCCGGTCCTCCAGGCACATAAAAAACACCGAAGAAACGGTGCTGATCCCGGGTTTGGTTTTGATGAACTGCAATGCCGGGCGTATGGTATGCTGTGTGGTATGACAGGCCCCGGAAACCATGCCGTCGGCATGTCCCTTATAGACCATCATGGTGCCGAAATAAGAAACATCGGTCATCAGGTCCCGGGCCATTTCCAGGGTCAGGTTTTTCTCTTTCCGCAGTTCATATAAGGTCTGTACGTAATCGGCATAGTTTTCCGAATTTGCCGGGTCAATGATCCGGACCCGCGCAGGGTCTAAAACGATCCCCAGGCGTTTGGCGGCTGCTGTAATGTCCGCCGGTTTTCCCAATAAGGTCAGTGTAACCAGCTGCTGGGCGGTCAGCCGCGCCGCGGCCAGTAGTATCCGGTCGTCATCACCTTCCGGTAAAACAATATTTTTGAGCGCCCGCCGCGTCCATTGGCTGAGTTGGTACTGGAACATATGGGGCGTGATGGCCTCCGAGTGGTAAGTCACCAGGCCTTTCTCCAGCGCAGAAATATCCAGGTATTGGTTAAAGGCGTCCATAGCCAGCTGTATCTTTTTACTGTTTTCAGGTGTTATCCGCGTTTTGACGGCGCCGATTTGCGTGATCGTTTCAAAGGTCCCGGTAGCGACCGCCATGATCGGCACGACATGCTGCAAGCCTTCGATCAGCCGCAGGACCGGCTCTTCAGGTTCGATACCCGCTGTCAGCACAATGCCGGCCACGCGCGGATAACTCGAAGAAAGGTTTGCCTGCAGGGAACTGATAATAATGTCCCCGCGGTCGCCCGGGGTAACGATCAGCACATTCTCCTTTAAATAATTCAGGAAATTGGGCACCTGCATCGCGCCGGTCACATAGTTGTCAACCTGGTTGTCCAGGTAAGCTGCTCCAAAGAGCAGTTTTGCGCCCAGGTTTTCCCGGATATCCTTTACACTGGGATTTTGCAGGGCGGGGTCCGCCGGTATAACCGCGGAAATCATGCCGGCCGGTAACTGGGCGGTTAATAATGCACGGATATCATCCGCCTGTGCGGGTTTAACTTTATTCGCGATAACCGCCAAAACGGCGATGTCGCGCGACCTGAAGGTATGGAAGAAATTAAGGCATTCCTGGATGACCTGCGCCGTCGTCTTATTTTCGCCGGAAACCACCAGCATGGCCGGGGCGCTGAGATTTTTAGCGATGAGTATGTTGGTCTCCAGCTCAAAAGCGGTGCCCTGCCCGGTAAAGTCGCTGCCTTCCAGCACGGTAAAATCGAACTGGCTTTCCAGCTTTTTGTACTGGCTGATGATCTGGTCGATCATTTCACCCTGGCGCTGCTCCTTCAGGTATTGCATGGCTTCCTGGCGCGTAAACCTGAAAGCGTCTTCATAGGGGATGGCCAGCTGAAAATGTTCGATGATGGTACGGATATGCAAATCCTGCTGCCCGGGGGTGTCCGGGCTGATCACCGGCTTAAAATAGCCGATCTTCTGCGCTTTTCCCAGCAGCATGGCCACCAGGCCGAGGGCGATGATTGATTTGCCGCTATAAGGTTCAGCCGAAGCGATAAAAATGGTTTTGGTCAAGTTTCAGTAGTTTATTGGTGCATGCGGTAAACATTGATACAGGCATATTTGATCGATTTTAAATCTAAAAGCGCGTTTTCTACCTTTCCCTTCAAGAGCATATAATCCTCGACCAGCTGCAGGCTGATCCTGGTATCGGGTTCAACAATCAAAGGCTCCAGTTTGTTCATATAAATGAGCACTTCCTGTTTGAGCTCCGTATGCGCCGCTTCCCGCAGGGAAAGTGCTTCCATCATATCCTGCTGCTTTCGCTGCTGCCCGCTGCCCGGCAGCGGGATCGCGAATTTACCCATCAGCTCCATTAAGAAGCGGAGCTCTTCTTCCAGGAAAGCGATATCGGATAACCATTGTTTACCGGTCAGGTAAAGTTCTTGTAATTCAAACTCTAATTCCTGATCTTCCTTGACTCTTACCATTGCGTTAATTTTTATCAGACAAATATCCCGGCTTTAAAAATCCGTTCAAAGGAAGACGGTCATTAAAAAAAATGACCTTCATCAGTCCATAGGGGAAAGAAAGGCCCGTATTTGTCTGTGATAAGTCAATAATGACCAAAGTCATCTTTGCTACTGATATCCGTCACCCGGATCATCACCCGGATGCTGATATTTGCGGTTAAGAAATTAACCGTATAATTATTATCCATGAATACGAACAGGCTCCCGGACATGGCAGGCTTTTTTTTGGCAGGCATCAGCTATCAAAAGACAAATGCGCCGGCCAGGGGATGGTTTGCCATCGACCAGCAACAATATACAACCTGCTTAGCGCAGGCACCAGCCTTTGGGATCGGGGCGCTGTTTATACTTTCCACCTGTAACCGTACCGAAATTTACGGGTTCGCAGCGGATCCCCGGGCCCTGATCAATGTACTATGTACCGCGACCAAAGGCAGCGCCGCGGCTTTTACCAACCAGGCTTATCTGAAAAAAGGCCGGGAGGCAATCACGCATTTATTCCAGGTTGGCGCAGGTCTGGATTCGCAGCTGCTGGGCGATTACGAGATCGTCGGGCAATTAAAACAAGCTGTCAAATTTGCCAGGGACCGGGGGTTTATCAATACCTTTTTGGATCGCCTGGTAAGCACCGTACTGCAATCCTCGAAAGACATCAAAAACAATACCGCGCTGAGCAAGGGCGCCGTGTCTGCGGCTTTCGCCGCGGTACAATATATCAAAGCTGCGGTCACCCGGCCCGCTGACCGGCGTATACTCCTGGTAGGGGCCGGTAAGATCGGCTGCAGTACCTGCAAGAACCTGGTGGACTACCTGGGCGCCACCCAGATCGTTGTGGTTAACCGTTCAGCAGAAAAAGCTGCCGGCATCGCAGCAGCCTTGCACCTGACCTGCGCGCCCATGGCAAAGCTGGCTGAACAGGTCGCTTTAGCGGATATCATTATCGTAACGACCAATGCAGCTGCGCCCCTTATTTTGCGCTCACACCTGGAACATACGAGTCACAAACTGATCATCGACCTTTCCCTGCCCGCTAATGTGGAGACAGCGGTCAAAGACCTGCCGCATATTCAATTGATCGGCCTCGATGAGATTTCAAAGTCGAATGACCATTCCCTGCATGAACGGCAGGCAGATATTCCGAAGGCCAACGCGATCATCGCGCGGCACCTGGATGAATTTTTGGACTGGTGCCGGATGCGCAAAAATATACCTATCTTGAAAGCTATCAGCATCCGGCTGGGGGAGATCGCGGCACAGCAGCAACGCGCTGTAAATGACCCGGAAATGCCGGCCGTATGCCAGACGGCCGAACAAAAGATCCGGCGCGTCATTGGCGGAACGGCGGAGAAAATGCGTGCGGATAACCACAGCGGCTGCTATTATATTGAGGCGATCAACGAATTACTGATGGATTTCAGTTAAACCGGCAGCCCCTAATTTTTGAACATGGAACAACAAAGACATGCCCTGATCACCGGGAGCGGGAGCTATATCCCCACACTTAAAGTGACCAACGAGGATTTCCTTAGCCACACCTTTTATGGCCCGGATGGGGCCCGGCTGCAGAAATCCGGCGAGGAGATCATCCGGCAATTCGAGCTGATCACCGGTATCCGGGAAAGAAGATACCTGGCAGATGATCTGGTCGCTTCAGATATGGCGCATTTTGCTGCCAGGGATGCCCTCGGGTCAGCCGCCATAGATCCGGAAACCCTGGATTATATCATCGTCGCGCATAATTTCGGGGATATCCGGGCGGAGAACCGCCGGAGCGAACAGGTGCCTTCGCTGGCCGCCAGGGTAAAGCATCACTTAGGTATCGTTAATCCGCAGACCATTTGTTACGATCTGCCGTTTGGCTGCGCGGGCTGGCTGCAGGCGGTGATCCAGGCGGACGGTTATATCCGTTCGGGGGAGGCCAGCCAGGTCCTGGTGATCGGCGCTGAAACCTTATCGCGTATCTGTGACCCCCATGACCGCGACAGCATGCTTTACGCGGATGGCGCGGGTGCCGTGATCATATCCGCAGCACCGGCTCATGAAGCAGCCGGTATACTGGCGCACCTGACCCGGTCCTATGGCGGTGAGCTTGCTTACCTCTTGCAGATGGGCCGGTCCTCCAATCCGGCTTACCCGGAAGATACCCTTTTTCTTAAAATGCAGGGCCGGAAATTATACGAACAGGCCCTGAAATTCGTCCCTTTGCTGATCAGCGACTGCATCGCGAAAGCGGGCTTGACCATCGGCGATATTGACCAGGTGCTGATCCACCAGGCCAATCAGAAAATGGATGAGGCTATTTTAAAGCAATTGTATGTGCTGTATGGCCTTAAACAGGCGCCGGATCACCTCATGCCCATGACGATCTCCTGGCTGGGCAATAGTTCGGTAGCGACCCTGCCTACTTTATATGACCTGCTTTCCAAAGGCGAGATCGCCCACCACTGCCTGACCTCCGGCCGCACGGTCGTGTTTGTTTCGGTCGGTGCCGGCCTGAATATGAATGCCGTCATTTATCAAATACCACAAAGTGACCATCATCATTACGCCGGCTGATCCTCATCATGTGATGGCTGCAGCATAAACCGCAGTTTTACGGCTAAGAGCTTTAAAACGTGTTTATCATGAAAACCATTTTAGTATTAACCGATTTCTCCATCAATGCGGACTATACCGCCCATTATGCCCTGCACCTGGCACAACAGATCAAAGCCAATATATTGCTTTGCAATATTTATGCGCCAGACGGGGAGCAATTATCCAGTGCTGAACAAAACAGTATCGAAGACCTCGGGGAACTGGCCGCCCGGTTGAGAACGGCCGCCAATAAAGAAAATGCAGCCGTGTTCCGGCCGGAGATCAGCCAGTGCAGCGTGGAAGGATCCGTTGCCGGCCGGATCAATGAAATAGCCATTAAAAACCACGTGCTGCTGGCCGTTATCAGCAGCCACAACGCGGGCCTGCTGTCTACCATGCTTTCCGGCGACCATGCGCGTGACCTGATCGATAATGCCGGATTCCCGGTACTGATCATTCCTTACCAGGTCCGGTTCCAGGGCTACAGAAATATTGCCTTCGCGAGGGACAAGGAAACGGTCCATACCGGTATCCTGCAAACTTTGTCAGGTCTGGCTGAGGATACCGGCGCCCGGTTATGGGTTGCCCAGGTGACCGGTAAAACCGCCGCCGAAAATGAAGAGGCTGAACTGGCGCAATTTTGCAAGGGGATCAGCTACCGCCTGATCAGGAGCCGTGATATTGCGGCAGGTCTTAAACTGCTGAGCGCTGAGCGGGACCTCGACCTGCTGGTATTGGTTCATCAAAAACGGAACTTTTTGCAGCGTTTGCTGAGGGGCAGCATCACCCAAAAAATGATGCATCATCCTTTTACACCCTTGCTGGTCTTCCCGGAGGCGGTATAAGCCGCCCGCCCTAAATGCCGGGAAAGCCCGCTGCGATCGTCGCCGCGGGCTTTTTTATGCCTTAACTACCGCCGGTAAGTGATTACGATCATGTTTGCGGCGCACGGTCATCATTCCCTGCCGCAGGAGCGCCGGCTACCTTTGAGCATCAAATAAAACAAAAGACCATGAAACATTTAAAACAGCAGCTTACAAAGATCGCTGCCCTCCTGATGATCGTCACTGCGGCGATCCTGCCACAAAGAGGGGCGGCGCAGACCACTTATAAACTTATCACGGACAAGGAGGTAAACATCAAAGTTTTGGGCTCCTCCAATGTACATGACTGGACCATGACTTCCACCACAATGGAAAGCCAGGGCGACTTTAACCTCGCTGATCATCACCTGCAAATCCTTAGTTTCCGATTGGCGGTGACCAGCCTGAAAAGCGAGCATACTTCTATGGATGACCGTACCTATAAAGCGGTTGACGCCAAAAAGTTCCCGGACATCAGTTATAAACTGACTACTGCCGAGGTAACTACCGTCGATGCGCATAAGTACCTGATCAAAACCAAGGGGAACCTGACTATTGCCGGTGCCACCCAGCCGATCAGCATGGACGTTACCGCGGTGGTCAATGCCGACAATACCATTACCTGCAGCGGCTCCAAAAAAATCCAATTAACCGATTATGGCATTAAACCCCCAACTTTTATGCTGGGCGCCATGAAAGTCTACAATGACCTTACCATTCAGTTTAACCTTATTTATAAAAAATAATCATGAAAAATCTCTATCTGATACTCGTAGCCCTGGCGCTGTTGCCCCTGGGTGTAAAAGCCCAGCAAGGGCAAATGCAGTTCTTCCGTCCTAATGACCAGCGCGGCCTGAATATCTTTGAAACTTCTAAAAAAGACACGGTGGCTTTTACCGGGTTGAAAGTAAAGATCGGCGGCAACTTTGAACTGAGTTTCCAGGACCTGACCGACGGGAATACGGCCCTACCCAAAACACAAACCGGCTTTACCGGCAATGTGAACAGCCTGATCAAGTTGATGCCCGGCTTTAACCTGCCGATGGCCAACCTGAATGTTGACGTGCAGCTGGCAGACGGTATCCGGTTGAACCTGACCTCTTACCTGGCTACCAGGCACCATGAGGATACCTGGGTAAAAGGAGGGTATATCCAGTTTGATAAACTGACCTTCCTGCACAGCGACCTGGTAGATCAGCTGATGAAAAGCTTTACCATCAAGATCGGCCAGAATGATGTGGATTATGGCGACCAGCATTTCCGCAGATCGGACGGCGGCAATACGATTTACAACCCCTTTGTCGAAAATTACATCATGGATGAATTCTCCACCGAAACCGGCGCCGAGATCTATTATCACCATAAATCAGGTTTCTTCCTGATGGGTGGGATCACCAACGGTGAGTTAAATGAAACCGTAGTTGCGCCTACCAAAATCGACTCTGCAACGAAACAAGTCAACAAATATCCACCGGCCTATCATGGCAAAATCGGCTTTGATAAACAAATCAATGAAGATACCCGGATCAGATTATCCGGCTCCTTCTATACCGTAAGCAGCGCAAACAGCAGTACTTTATTCGGCGGCGACCGTACCGGCTCACACTATTACTATATCATGTCCAACCAAAATATAGCCAATGGCACCACGCTGAACAACGCGGTGGATTACAACGCCTTTTCAGGCAGGTTTAATCCCGGCTTCAGCGAAGAAGTGCATACCTATATGGCCAACTTGTTTTTAAAACATAAAGGCCTCGAGTTCTTCGGAACTTATGAAGATGCGCGTGGCAGGTCTATTACCGAAACCAGTAACCGCGGAGCTAAACAATATGCGGTTGACCTGATCTACCGCTTCCCTGCAAACAAAGAGAATTTCTGGGTAGGCGGCAGGTATAATACCGTTACGGCAACTATTGCAGGAAATCCTGCCGATGTGACCATCAACCGCGGCGTAGGTTCCATAGGCTGGTTCATGACCAAAAATATTATGATGAAGGCCGAATACGTTGACCAGGTTTATAAAAATTACGCTAACACCAATATTCTTAACGGCGGCCAGTTCAACGGCGTTATGCTGGAAGCCGCTATCGCATTTTAATTCCATTTAAACATCCCCGGGCTTGTCCGGGGATGTTTTTTTTAATTCATCAACCATGAAAAAGATCCTGATCTCCGGTTTTATCACCGGCTGTATCCTGTTCGTCTGCAGCTATGGCGGCCTTTACCTGGCCGTACGGTTTTTCCCCGCCTTGTTTACCGAATACAACAACCCCTTGTTTAATTCAGACGGTAACCGGGATTTGCTTTTTTACCTGCACGCGTTCATCTTCAGCTTTGCATTGGCCTGGTTCTGGGACCGGTTTAAAAGCTTATTCAAAGGCCCGTTCTTATTAAAGGGAATAGAGTTTGGCCTGGTCTATTCCATTGTTGCCTTGCTGCCAGTCATGTGGATCTCCTTCAGCGCCCTGGATGTTACCATTGCCATGGTGCTGAGTTGGTTCGGCTATGGATTGATGCAGGCGATCGTCGCCGGGATCATCCTGGCAAAAATTAACCCCTGATCCCCAAAGCCATGTGGTACAAACCTATCTTATGGATCAGTTTATTGTTGCTTTGGCCGCCCGAAAGAACCCGGTGGGTGATCGCCGAAAACAGCAGCTTAAGCGTCAACGGCAGTACGAACATCAATAAGTTTTCCTGCGAGATCCCTAGCTATGATCAAACGGATACCCTGACGGTCAGCAGGAAAAGCAAGGAGGTCGCGCTAACCGGGAATGTCGGGCTGAAGATCATAACTTTTGACTGCCATAATTCCATGATGACGCGTGATCTGCGGAAAACGCTGAAAGAAAGCCAGTTTCCCCGCCTCTATATCCGTTTTTTATCCCTGAGCGAAATGCCGCAGCTGCGGCCGGAGCCGCAACAGGTTACCGGTTGGGTGAATATTGAACTGGCCGGGGCCACCAAGCGGCTGGAGATCAATTACCAGGTCTCTATGGATGATCAGAAAGTGATCCACCTGCTGGGATCGAGGAATATCAATTTCTCTGATTTTAACCTGGTGCCGCCAAGAAAATTAGGCGGCATGATCAAAACGAACGACCAGCTAACGGTGGCCTTCCACCTCCGCATGTCCGCCGTCAACTAAACATCATTTAAATACCTGTCCGCCGTCATTTTTTAAACCGCGGCAACGACCCATATTTACCAGTCTTAAAGAATGATTTAACCTTTTAATCTACAAAAAATGATACCTAAAAAAATGAAAGCAGCCGTGATCCACGCATTCGGCGAGCCGCTGCAGATCGAAGAAATGCCGGTCAGAGAACCCCGCGAGAATGAAATACTGGTCAAGGTGATCGCCTGCGGCGTATGTCACACCGACCTGCATGCCTGCCAGGGCGACTGGCCGGCTAAACCCAAGATGCCGCTGGTGCCGGGGCATGAAGCCATTGGTTATGTAGCCGCCATCGGCCCGGGCGTTCAGCACCTGAAAGAGGGTGACGTGGTGGGCGTACCCTGGCTATACAGCGCCTGCGGCTGCTGCGATTATTGTTATACCGGCTGGGAAACCCTTTGCGAGGCCCAGCAGAATGGGGGCTATAGCGTAGACGGCGGTTTTGCTGAATACGTCGTGGCAGACGCCCGGTATGTGGCGCATTTACCGGGAAATATCAATTTCACGGAAATGGCGCCCATTATTTGTGCAGGTGTTACGGTATACAAAGGCTTGAAGCAAACCGATGCCAAACCCGGGGAATGGGTAGCCATTTCCGGGATCGGTGGTTTAGGGCACCTGGCGGTGCAGTATGCCAAGGCGATGGGACTGCATGTCGCCGCTATCGATATCGCTGACGATAAACTGGCGCTGGCCAAAAGCCTGGGTGCCGATCTTACCGTTAATGCCAAAGAAAATGATCCGGGTGAATACCTTAAAAAACTAACCGGGGGTATGCATGGTACGCTGGTAACCGCCCCGTCCAGGATCGCCTTTAACCAGGGTTTAAGTACGCTTCGCCGCAAGGGGGTGCTTTCCCTGAACGGCTTGCCGGCCGGGACTTTCGATCTGTCCATTTTTGATACCGTGATCAACGGCACGACGATCCGGGGGTCTATCGTAGGCACCCGCAAGGATATGGAAGAAGCTATTTCATTCGCCGTGGAAGGGAAAGTGAAAGCTACGGTCAAACCCGCCAGGCTGGAAGATATCAATACGGTCTTCGACGATATGAAAAAGGGCGACATCAGCGGCCGGATGGTGCTGGAAATCGCGAAGCCATAACGCAAGGGAAGGTAAACCGCTAATAGGCATGAACGCCCGCAGGTTTGCGGGCGTTCATGCCTTTTGCCTGGGCGCAGGTTTATCCGGGATCAGTTAAGCCGGAATAGCCAGCAAGGGTATAGTTAAACCTGAAGCCATTGCCCGGGTTTTGCTGCGGTGCACGACCGAAGACCAGAAACCATAGGTCTTCGGCACCATGATCAACAGGTCGGCTTCCGTGGCCACGATCTCCTGCCGTATTTCCCTGATAACAGCATCTGATCTTATTTGCTTATAGGCGTAAGCGATGCCTTCCAACGCCGCGGCAATGACCGCGCTGGTATCCGGACCGCTGGTTTTTTCCGCTACAAAAAAGACTTCCAAATCTGCTTTGAAGGCTATTGCCATCGCTTTTATTCTTGGCAGAAGATCCGCAGGCAGGCCGTGCAGCATATCGCAGGCAAAAATAATTTTCTTAAGACCGTCAAAGCGGGCGCCTTCCGGTACCGCGAGCACGGGGCAGTTCAGTTTCCCGATCACGGCGGTTGTGGTATTGCCCAAAAGGTCCTGTTTTAAACTATCGGGCTCCATACCCATGACCACCAGTTCAGCTTCGTACTTCACCAGGAGATTTTCCAGTTCTTCGGGGATAATGGCATACGAGGACTCGTAGTTTACCCCGATAGCATAAATTTCCGCGATCTGTTCCGCCCGTTTTTTCAGACGGTCCTGGTTGTCGGACTGCAGGCCGTCAAAGTCTGCAACCGTAAGCAGCCCGTTGGCCGCAGGCACCGGAATCGTAAAGGCATTAAAAAGCACCAGCCTGGCCTGGTAGCGTTGGGCGATTGCGGCGGCATAGTCCACCGCGTTTTCGGCCAGTGCTGAAAAATCTGTGGCGGCAATGATCGTTTTCATAACATATTTGTTTAATGTAGATTAGCTGTTCATAAATTGTCTGCGGTACCTAAATAGCCATGCTGAATAAGCGGGTAGTGGGCTGGGCCGCCCATAAGCGGGCATCCAGCGCCATGCAGATATTGCGCAGGTAGCCTTCGCCTTCCGGTGTTACTGTTAGTCCCAGGGAACTGAGTTCGATCAGCCCGTCATCCGCAAGCGGCTGCAGGCGGTCAATGGCCTCAAAGACGGCGGCGCAGGGTTCGGTATGGTGGTTCCAGCTGGTCCGGCCCGTACACATGATGTTCAGGATATGCCGCCGGATGATCAAATCCTCAGGGGTCATCAGGTGTCCTTTCAGTAGCGGAAGCTTTTCTTCATTCACCGCTTTTAAATAGTCTTCTACCACCTTTATATTTTGGGCATAGGCGCTGCCCGCATCGCTGATAGCCGATACGCCAAGTCCGATCAGCAACTGGCACTGGTGGGTGGTATAACCCATGAAATTCCGGTGCAGGCGGCCCTTTGCCGCAGCCTCCAGGAGCTCATCACCGGGAAGGGCAAAATTATCCATGCCGACTTCCCGGTAGCCATAGCCTTTGAGCAGGCTTCGCCCGGTTTCATGCAGTTTTAACTTGGCGGCAGGAGCGGGGAGGTCCAGTTCGGTAAATTTCCGTTGTCCCGGTTTGAGCCAGGGCACATGGGCATAACTGTAAAAGGCTATTCTTTCGGGTTGCAGTTCGGCTACCTTCCGTAAGGTGCAGGCCAGTCCTTCCAATGTCTGTAAAGGCAGGCCATAGATCAGGTCATAATTGATCGAGGTGTACCCGATCCGGCGAGCCTGATGCGTGACAGTGGCGACTTGTTCAAAGCTTTGCCGGCGGTTGATGATCTGCTGTACTTTAGAGTCAAAATCCTGGATACCCAGGCTGAGCCGGCGGAAACCCAGGTCGAATAGTGCTTGGAGGTGCTCCACCGTCGTATTCGCCGGGTGGGCCTCAAAACTGAAGGCTGCTTCCGGGTGAACGCTTGCTTTTTCCAGCAGGCCGCGAATCAGGGCCTGCAGGTTTTTTGCGCTGAAGAACGTCGGCGTACCGCCGCCGAGATGGATCTCGCGAATGACCGGTGCCGCAGCCATGATCTCCATGTAATGTTGCCATTCGCTGATCAGCGCGGCGATGTAGGGCTCTTCGACCCGGTGATTTTTAGTGATCCGTGTATTGCAGCCGCAATAGGTACACAGTTCCTCGCAAAATGGTAAATGGATATACAGGCTGATGCCTGCTGACTGGTCACTTTCCGTAAAAGAGCGCCGGACGCTATCCGCCCAGGCTTGCCCGTCAAAACCGGCGGTGTCCCAAAAGGGCATGGTCGGGTAACTGGTATAGCGTGGCGCTGCCACCTGGTACTTGTCAGAAAGGCGCAGGGAAGATGCTTTAGTGGTCATTGGCCGGGTTGTTTTCGGTTGGAGATTGGACGGCTCTGCAATCTTTGGCACAAATGCAGGCGTTACCCACGCATTTATTCAGTTGCCAGCGGTCGAGGTTTTTGATGGTTTGATCGGCGATCTCCTGCAGGGCCTCCGGCGCCTGACCGGGGACGTTAGCCAGTTTGATGCCAAACCGGGCTGCCGCGGCCGTATCGATATGATCCGTACCGGCGGAACGGGTCGTAATAAACCGGATACCCATTGCGGCGAGTTTTTCCACGACCGGCGCGGAAACATCGTCAGTGGTAAACACGATGACGGCGTCTTTCCCCGCGGCATAAGTCAGCGTATCCGGGCCCAGCGGGTTGGAGATAAGGGTAATATCATGTTTTTTTTGATTGGCCCGGGCCAAAAATTCTTTTTCGAAAGGTTTGATACTGTACGCGACCGTCTTCATCCGCTATAATTTTGTTTAGCTACAAAACTACCGGTCCAAAGCTCCCCCCACGTGAGCAGTATCAGTAAAAAAAGTGATCTGCGTCAGTTTTTCATTTTGGCCAGACGCGCCATATCCAGGATGGTAATTGTACTGCCCTTTTTGTCGATCAGGCCCTCGTCCTTAAAATCAGATAAGGTACGGCTGACCGTTTCGGTCGCCATGCCGGCCATCGCGGCGAGATCTTCCCTGGAGATACGGAAACTTTCCGCCCCGGAGTTTTCGCCGCGGGACAGGCGCACCATGGCTTCGGCCATCCGTTTGCGGACAGAATGGTAGGCCAGTTGCATCAGCTGATCCTCCTTCTCCCGGATATCGTTGGAGAGTAATTTGATGAACTCCCGCGCAACGATGGGGTACAGGTCAAGCAATTGTTCCAGCTGGTCCTTCGGGATCAGGCACAATAAACTGTCTTCCAGCGCGGTCGCGGTATCCGTAAAGGCCTCGCCGGACAACAGGGCATTAACGCCCAGGTAGCTATCAGCCGAAAACATGCCCGTCATCAGTTCCCGTCCGTCCTCCGCCAGTTTGATCGTTTTGATCCGGCCGCTCATGACCAGGAAAAGGTTATTGCCTTTATCCCCTTCGTAATAAATCACCTGGTTCTTTTTGAATTCACGGCCCTTGCGCTCCTCGATGATCTTTTTTAATTCCAGCAGGCCATCGCTTTTAGAGACAATGCTGTTGAGCCGGTCCAGCGATTTACTGTAAAAATTCAACTGGATCTCTTTCTTTTTCAGCCGGCTTTCAATGGCGTTTAACAACTCCATGTCATCAAAAGGCTTGGTCAGGTAATCATCCGCGCCCATTTCCATGCCCTTGCGCAGATCGACCCGCTCGGCCTTCGCCGTCAGGAAGATAAAAGGGATCGCGGCGGTTTCGGGTTTCTTATTCAGCATATACAGTACGCCGTAGCCGTCCAGCTCCGGCATCATGATATCGCACAGGATAATGTCGGGGAGTTCTTTTATGGCCAGTTCCACGCCTTTCTTTCCGTTGGCGGCGGTATGGGCCGTATAACCGGCCAGTTCCAGTATTTCGGCTATATTTTCGCGGATATCGTCATTGTCTTCGATGATCAGTACTTTTTTGCTCATAGGATCGGTAATGAAATAGTAAATAAGGTGCCCTGGTTCACTTCGCTTTTAAAGCTCACCTGGCCATGCATCAGGTCGGCATACCGGGCAACGATATTCAGTCCCAGGCCGGTGCCGGGTATATTGCCCGTGTTATGCGCACGGAAGAAAGCTTCAAATAAATGTTTCTGGTCAGCTTCCGGTATGCCGATACCGTTATCCTTAATGGTAACCTGGCATCCCTGTTCGCTGATCTCCGTATTAAATTCAATAAACGTGTTTTCCCCGGAATATTTAATGGCGTTGCCGATCAGGTTGACCACGCAGTTTTTGAGCAGGTTCTGATCCAGCCGGACCATATGCTGCGTGCCGGTATGCTGGTAGATAATGTTTTGGTTCTGTTTGGCCAGCAGCTGCATTTCTTCGGTGATCTCTTCTGCCAGTTTGACCAGGTCAAAGCTGCTGAAAGCCGGTTCTACTTTTCCCGCTTCCAGTTTTTCAAGGGAAAGAAAATCATTTAAGATAGCCGTCAGGTTGCCTACCGCGTTTTTGATCTTGCCGACGTGTTTGCTGATATTGGGGTTCCCGTAAGACAGGGCGTATTTCTCGATCAGGGAGGCGGATAGTTGTACCGCGCTCAGCGGGGTCCGGAACTCGTGGGAGGCCATCGACACGAACCGGCTCTTTAAGATCCCGAGTTCCTTTTCTTTTTCCAGGGATTCACTGACCTCTTCTTTGGCCAGTTCCAGGGCTTGTACCAGGCGTTGCAGGCTCTGGGTCCTTTCGGCCACCTGTTCTTCCAGGTGCGCGGCGTATTGTTTCAATTGCTCTTCCGCTTCTTTTTCCCGGCTCAGGTCATGGATAAAACCGGTGTAGATATTTCTGCCGGAATAAGCGACGTCGCTTACGCCCAGCCGGAAAGGGAAAATAGAGCCATCTTTCCGCAAGCCTTTTACTTCCCGGCCGACACCAATGATATGCGGCTGCCCGGTACGCTGGTAACGTGCCAGGTATTCATCATGCTGCTCTTTATCCGGCGGCGGCATCAGCATGGAAACGTTTTTGCCGATGACCTCTTCGGGTGTATACTGAAACAATTTGCAGCCCGACGGGTTGATAGATTCAATGCAGCCCCGGTTGTCAATGGTAATGATGCCATCGATGGCGTTCGCAATAATAGCTTTCAAAAGGGCCGCATTTTCCATAATCGCAAATATCAAGATTACAAGTCATACAAAATATAATTAATTTCAGGTGAAAAAGTGATCGTGGTCATTTTTTAAACCCTGTTGGCTGTTATTTGCGCTTTCTCTGCACGTTTAAGGTGACGCATATCATCCTTATCCTGATAATGATGATGATCATTTTTTGGGAACCGCCCCTCGCTTAACTTTACCAACACCGCTACATAAATTCAAGATCAAAAATGGAATCATCAGCAATCAATATACCTGAAAACCCCTTGCCGCCCGGGCTGTTGCAACAAATGAACGCCTATTGGCGGGCCGCCAATTACCTGTCTGTAGGGCAGCTCTATTTGCGGAACAACCCTTTACTGAAAGAACCGCTGAAACTGGAGCATGTCAAAAATATGCTGCTGGGCCATTGGGGGACCACGCCCGGCCAGAACTTTATTTATACCCACCTTAACCGGATCATCAGGGCATACGACCTGAACATGATCTATGTTTCCGGTCCGGGTCATGGCGGGCCGGCGGTAGTTGCCGGAACCTATTTAGAGGGCACCTATACCGAAGTTTATCCGAATATCACCCAGGATGAAGAAGGGCTGAAAAGGCTGTTCACCCAGTTTTCTTATCCCGGCGGGATCTCCAGCCACGCGTCACCGCAAACACCCGGCTCGATCCATGAAGGCGGCGAACTGGGGTATTCTTTAAGCCACTCTTTTGGAGCAGTGATGGATAACCCGGACCTGGTCGTCGCCTGCGTAGTCGGCGATGGGGAAGCCGAAACGGGGCCATTGGCTACCGCCTGGCATTCCAATAAATTCCTGAACCCGCTAACGGATGGAACGGTGCTGCCCATCCTGCACCTGAACGGCTATAAAATTTCAAACCCTACGGTGCTGGCCCGCATCAGTCACGAAGAACTGGAGCAACTGTTCCGGGGCTATGGCTGGAACCCCATCTTTGTTGAAGGCGATGAACCGGAACAAATGCACCGGGACATGGCAGCTGCCCTGGACTACGCGGTGGACCGGATCAAACAGGTCAAATATGATGCGGAACACCCGAACGGGCAGCGTCCGCGCTGGCCGATGATCATCTTGCGGTCACCCAAAGGCTGGACGGGCCCCAAAGTAGTGGATGGCTACCAGATCGAAGGCAACTTCCGGGCGCACCAGATCCCGCTGGCCGTTTCGGCATCAGCACCTGCGGAACATCTGCAAATCCTGGAAAGCTGGATGAAAAGTTATAAGCCCGAAGAGCTGTTTGACGAAGCAGGTAAACTATTGCCGGAACTGCAGGCTTTGGCGCCGGAAGGCGAGCGCCGGATGGGCGCCAACCCGCACGCTAACGGCGGCAACTTATTGCGCGATCTGCGCCTGCCTGATTTCCGGAACTACGCGGTAACCGTGGAGGCGCCAGGCGCAGACGGTGAAGGCGATACTTATGTCAGCGGCCGCTTCCTGCGTGATGTGATCAAAGAGAACCAGGAAAAACGCAACTTTAGGATCTTCGGCCCGGATGAAACGGTATCTAACCGCCTCGATATTATATTCGAAGCGACCAACCGCCAATGGGACGCGCCTATTGCCGAACATGACGAGTTCCTTGCTGCCGATGGCAGCGTAATGGAAATGCTGAGCGAGCACCAGTGCGAAGGCTGGCTGGAAGGCTACCTGCTGACCGGCAGGCACGGCTTATTCAATTGCTACGAAGCCTTTATCCATATCGTCGATTCCATGTTTAACCAGCATGCCAAATGGCTGAAGGCCAGTTCTGAGCTCTCCTGGCGGCGCAAGATCGCCTCGCTCAATATTTTATTAACGTCCACCGTATGGCGACAGGACCATAATGGCTTTACCCACCAGGACCCGGGCTTTATCGATCATGTGGTGAATAAAAAAGCGACCATCGTGCGGGTCTATTTACCGCCCGACGCCAACTGTTTATTATCAGTCATGGACCATTGCCTGCGCAGCTATCATTATGTGAACGTCATCGTAGCCGGCAAGCACCCGGCGCCGCAATGGCTGAACATGGAACAGGCCGTGGCGCATTGTACCCGTGGTATCGGCATCTGGGATTTTGCGAGCAATGACCAGGAAGCGGAGCCCGATGTAGTTATGGCCTGTAGCGGTGATGTACCTACGCTGGAAATCCTGGCTGCGGTTTCCATCTTAAGAGAGCATTTGCCGGAACTGAAGATCAGGGTCATCAATGTGGTCGACCTTTTCAAGCTGGAGAAGAGCACCGAGCATACGCATGGACTGACCGACAAGGACTATAACGAACTCTTCACGACGGATAAACCGGTGATCTTCGCCTTCCATGGTTACCCCTGGCTGGTACACCGCCTGACTTATAACCGCGCGAATAATGTAAATATGCATGTGCGCGGCTATAAAGAAGAAGGTACTATCACGACTTCTTTTGACATGACCGTACTGAACGAGATGGATCGCTTCCACCTGGTGATGGATGTGATCGACCGCCTGCCGCAAACCGGCAGCAAAGGGGTTTATCTCAAACAACAGCTTCAGGATAAACTGATCGAACATAAACATTATATCAACACGAATGGCAAGGATATGCCCGAAATACTGAACTGGAAATGGAAAGCATAAAACAGGGCGGGATGCGCCGTTATTATAAATATTACCGGGTAAATTTAAACGATACCGCCGTTACCGAAATCCCGGTTAACGACTTTAAACCCGTCAGCGCCAAACCTTCAGGTACGCTGACCCTGGACCGGGATAGCTTGCTGTTCAGCGATATCGGGCAGGCGATGGAGAAGGCAAAAGATGGTGCGCAGGCTTATATTGCGCAACTGATCGAAAGGGGAGCGGAAGGTTTGCCGGAACTGCTGCAGTACCGGATGGATCATTATGAGGACCTGAACATTAACCTGGTGGATGCCAATATCCAAAAAGAAGAAATTGAAATGCTGACCGATCCCAGCTTTGCATATAAACCTTATAAAATATCGCCTGACTACAATGACCAGCAATGAAATTTTCGGCTATACGCCGGATGAAAAATACAATACCCCTGTCGCTTATTTTTCCATGGAATTCGCGATCGATCAGTCACTTAAAATTTATAGCGGCGGACTGGGGTTTCTGGCCGGTTCGCACCTGCGCAGCGCCTATGAACGGAAACAAAACCTGGTCGGGGTCGGTATGCTTTGGAAATATGGCTATTACGACCAGGGCCGGGACGGCAATGGCCTGATGAAGCCGGAATTCATTGAAAAGGATTATTCGTTCTTACAGGATACCGGGATCATATTTACGGTAACCGTGCACGATGCGCCTGTCCACGTGAGGGCCTGGCTGCTGAAACCGGAAACATTCGGATCAGCGCCCCTGTTGCTGTTAAGTACAGACGTGCCGGAAAACGATGAACTTTCCAGATCGATCACCCACAGCCTGTACGATCCTAATGAAACGACCCGGATCGCCCAAACCATTGTTTTAGGTATTGGCGGCGCTATGTTGCTGGATAGGTTAGGTATGGAGCCGGAGGTTTACCATATGAACGAAGGGCATTCGGTTTCCCTGAATTTTTACCTGCTCAGCAAATATAAAAGCCTGGAAGAAGTGAAAAAGCGGGTCGTCTTTACCACGCATACGCCGGAGATGGCGGGTAACGAAGCGCATAGCTATGACCTGCTCAAAGAAATGTCGTTTTTCTATCACCTGCAGGCGCACGAGGCCAGGTCTATACTGGGCCTGGAGGGAGATAATTTTAATTATACCCTGGCGGCGCTCAAGTTTGCCCGGAAAGCGAACGGCGTTTCCAAACTGCACGGCGGGGTCGCCCGGCAGATGTGGGGCAGCAATCCGGGCGTTTGCGAGATCATCTCCATCACCAATGCGCAGAATAAAGCCTATTGGGCGGATCCGCTGATCGACCAGGCTATGGCCGCTGATCAGGATGAAGCGATCATTAACCGGAAAAAGGAACTCAAACGGGAATTATTCAAAGTAGTGGCCGATCAATGCGGCAAACTTTTTAAAGAAGGGGTGTTGACCATCGTCTGGGCCAGGCGCTTTGCGGGCTATAAACGGGCCGACCTGCTGATGCGGGACTGGGACCGGTTTATGGCCCTGGTTAATAACAGCGCTCTCCCCGTACAAATCATCTGGGCGGGAAAGCCTTACCCGGAAGATATGGAGAGCATTGGACTGTTCAACCAGATCATCAGCAGGGCAAAACCATTCGCTAACTGCGCCGTGCTGACGGGGTATGAACTCGGCTTATCCGCCTTGTTAAAAAAAGGATCGGATGTCTGGCTGAACAATCCAAGGATGTACCGGGAGGCTTCGGGCACCAGCGGGATGACCGCTGCCATGAACGGCAGTATCAACCTGTCATTGCCTGACGGCTGGGTACCCGAGTTTGCCAAAGATGGGGAAAACGCTTTCCTGATCCGGCCCGCAGCCGATGAACTCCCCGTAACGGAAAAGGACCGCCTGGAAAACCTGAGCCTGATGGATACGCTGGAACAGACCGTTATACCGATGTATTATAACGAGAAAAAGCATTGGCTCAGCATCATTAAAAAGGCGGCAAGGGATGTCGTTCCGGCGTTTGAAGCCGGCCGGATGGTGCGGGAGTACCAGGAACAATTATATGCCCCCTCAACCACATAAATTGGAAAATAACAAAGATACCGCGCCGGGTAGTTTCTGGCATTTAAGCGAAGCAGAAGCCACAAGCGGCCTCAACTGCAGTAACAAAGGGCTGAGCGGACAGGAAGCGGCCGTAAGGCGCAAACAATACGGCCCCAATACGATCAAAGCCAATGGCCGGTCATCCGGCTTTTTTTTATTTCTGTCGCAGTTCAAAAGCCCGGTTACGATCATGCTGATCGTAGCGGCACTATTGTCAGCGGGGCTGGGTGATGTGGCCGATACGGTGATTATACTGACGATCGTTCTGATCAGCAGCCTGCTGGGCTTTTGGCAGGAGCGCGGCGCGGCCAACGCGGTAGCTGAACTCTTAAAAATGGTGGCCCTGCATTGCGCGGTACTCCGGGACGGAAAGTCACGGGAAATCTCTTTGGACGGGGTAGTTCCAGGCGACATCGTGCTTTTGTCGGCCGGTGATGTCATCCCGGCGGACAGCCTGATCCTGGACTCGCAGGAACTTTTCGTGGATGAGGCCGCCTTTACCGGCGAAACCTACCCGGTAGAAAAGAATGCGGGCGTACTACCCGCCGATACGCCGCTGGCCAAACGAACGAACGCGCTCTTTATGGGTAGTCACGTGATCAGCGGAAAGGCCAGTGTGCTGGTGATGAAAACCGGCTTGCAAACCGAGTTCGGGAAAATATCTGCCGGACTGCAGGCTAAGGTTCCTGAAACCGATTTTGAAAAAGGCATCCGCAAGTTTGGGTATATGCTGATGGAGATCACGCTGGTTTTGGTGCTCGTCATCTTCGCGATCAATGTCTTCCTGCATAAACCGGTGCTGGACTCTTTTTTGTTTTCCCTGGCGCTGGCCGTGGGCTTAACGCCGCAGTTGCTGCCGGCCATTATCAGCGTTAACCTGGCCACCGGCGCGCGGCGGATGGCTAAGCAAAAGGTCATCGTTAAACGCTTATCGTCTATCCAGAACTTTGGCAGCATGGATATTTTATGCTCGGATAAGACCGGCACGATCACCGCGGGCAAGGTGAAGCTGAAAGATACGCTGGACAGTAACGGACAGCACAGTGACAAGGTTTTGCAATATGCCTGGCTGAACGCCTCGCTGCAGCAGGGTTTTCATAACCCGATCGATGAGGCGATCTGCCTGGGTCATAAAGGGGCGAAGCCCGCTTATACGGTTCAGACGGAAATTCCTTACGATTTTATCCGCAAAAGACTAACGATACAGGTTAAAAACGGAAAAGAAAATTTCGCCGTTACCAAGGGCGCGCTGCGCATTGTCCTGGACATTTGTACCAAAATAGAATCCGGCGATGGTAAAGTAAGCAGTCTTGTTGCAGGCAAAGAAGCGATACTCAAGCAATACGAGGCTTTAAGCGCGGCTGGGTTCAGAACCTTAGGGGTCGCCTATAAACCCGGCGATGCAGCTAAGGATTTCACCAAGGCCGATGAAAAGGACATGGTCTTCCTCGGCTTTATTACTTTGTTTGACCCGCCAAAACCCGGCGTGGCCGCTACGCTGGGTAAGCTCAATAACCTCGGCGTGAAGCTCAAAATCATCACCGGCGATAATGCGCTGGTGGCGAAAAGCCTGGCTTTGCAGATCGGTATTGAAAAACCCCTTATCCTGACTGGTTCAGCCATGCAGAAAATGAGCAATGCCGCCCTGAGCCACCAGGCACCGCTGACCGATATTTTTGCGGAAGTAGAGCCCAATCAAAAGGAACGTATTATTATCCTGTTGAAAAAAGCGGGCCATGTGGTTGGCTTCATGGGCGACGGGATCAATGATGCGCCGGCATTGCATACCGCTGATGTCGGTATCTCGGTAGATACCGCGGTGGATGTCGCCAAGGAAGCGGCGGATATCGTGCTATTGAGCCGCGACCTGGACGTGCTGGTCGATGGGATCATCGAAGGCCGTAAGACTTTTGCCAATACCATGAAGTATATTTTCATGGCGACCAGCGCCAATTTCGGCAATATGTTCAGTATGGCGGGCGCATCCCTGTTCCTGAAATTCCTGCCTTTATTGCCCAAGCAGATCCTGCTCACGAATTTAATGACCGACTTTCCCGAAATGACCATCGCGACCGACCGGGTCGATGCGCTGAATATCCAGTCGCCCCAGCGCTGGGACCTGGGCTTTATCAAACGCTTTATGATCACTTTCGGACTCCTCAGCTCGGTATTCGATTACCTGACCTTTGGCGTCTTGCTATATGTATTTCACGCTGGCGAACTCACTTTTCAGACAGGTTGGTTTGTTGAATCGGTTGTTTCTGCTACCCTGATCGTATTGGTGGTCCGCACCCGGCTGCCATTTTTCAAAAGCCTGCCGGGTAAGTTCCTGCTGATCGCCACGCTCGCTGTCCTGCTGCTGGTGCTGATCTTGCCGCTTACGCCGGTAGCTTTATGGTTCGGCTTTACCCGCTTACCCCTGGGTTATTATGGTTGGATGCTGCTGATCATCAGCGCTTACCTGGCTACCGCCGAACTGGCTAAACGCTGGTTCTACCGGAAGATGACAACCGGGAACACATGAAATTAAAGATGAAAGTTTCGCGGCAGCAGGCAGAAAGCCGGTTCGTTATTCAGAAAGTGCAGCCCGCTTTGCTTGGGCTTATGGATGGTTCTGTATCTACCATGGCGCCGATCTTTGCCGCCGCCGGTCTGACCGGTAAACCGCTATCCGCTTTTTTCGTAGGGTTGGCTGCTTCTTTGGGAGCCGGTGTGAGTATGGGACTGGCTGAAGGGTTAACCGATGATGGTTCCGTAACGGGCAGGGGTAAGCCCCTGATCAGGGGCAGTATTACAGGAATTGCCACCGCCATTGGCGGTATGCTGCATACTTTTCCATTCCTGATCCCTCATTTAAATATTGCGTTGAGGACGGCCTATGTTGTCGTAGCCGGCGAGCTGCTGGCTATTGCTTTTATCCGTTATAAGTTTATGAATACGCCGCTCATTAAAACGATCCTGCAGGTCATTGTTGGCGGGGCTATCGTCTTATTGATCGGACTCTACCTGGGTAATGCAGGGTAAAATAAAGGTTTAAGCCTGTTCGAAGAGCCATTTGAACGGCCTGACCTTATTTTTGGGCTTCAGGCCATACGCTTTAATGCTTTTTTCCCGGATCAGCGCAACGGCTTCCCCGATATCGTCGGTGACCAGGAACAACCGGTTGTCGTTCTCGCCGATGGTCCCGTCCTTTTTCATTTGAGCAATATAGGCGATCAGCTCCTGGTGATAAGCTTTACCGAAAATGATGATCGGAAAGTCCTTGATCTTATGGGTTTGGATCAGGGTCAGCGCCTCGAAGTACTCATCCATCGTGCCATACCCTCCGGGCATAACGACAAAAGCAAAGGAGTATTTGACCAACAGCACCTTCCGCAGGAAAAACTGCTTCATATACACCCATTTATCCAGGTAAGGATTGGGTTGCTGTTCTACCGGCAACTGGATATTACAGCCAACTGATCTGCCGCCAACATCACGGGCACCGCGATTGGCCGCCTCCATCAGGCCGGGCCCGCCGCCGGTCAGGATGGTGAAACCCAGCTGGGCAAATGCGGCAGCAGCTTTTCGGGTCAGCGCATAATAAGGGTGGTCCTCTTTGAACCTAGCTGAGCCGAAAATGGTAATGCAGGGCCCGACAAAGTGCAGCGCCCGGAAGCCGTGGATCAGCTGCGTCATCGTCTGAATAGTAAACTTCAGCTCTTTCCAGCGTGACTGCGGACCGTCCAGGAATTGTATTTCAGCTTTATTGATCATCGGTATTGATAGTTAATAATTGATTACGAATTGGGTATTGCCGGGAAACAGGGCTTTTTCCAGGGACCGGTCAAGCCCGTAAATATCTTTATAGATAACCAGTTCACCATCTGTCATCAAATAGGTCAGGTAAGTTATTTTCACCGGAACTTTCTTTTTTAAACGGAAAGTACGGACCTGCGCTGCATGTAAAGCCTTTTTCATGCCGGCTACCTTGTTTTCCGCGCCGTCATAGCGTAACAACAGCGCTGCCAGCTTTTCCGGGTGCGCTACCCGGATACTGCCATCGCTCAGATCCCGCTGTGCCCGGCCAAACTGTTGTTGTTCACGACTGCCCTGGGGCCTGATGGTAAAAGAACCAGCCGCCCCCGGATAGGATAGGTTAGATCGATCCGCAGGTTTTTCAGGGATGATTTCCGGCAGTAACGTGGAAAGACGGGGAAGCGCCATCCGGGGTGAGTCCTCAGCGGCTGCCGTTACCAGGTTGCTGATGGCACCTGGTATGCGGGCGGTCTGGTGCTGGGGGTTCCCGACAATGATCCTGAAAACGTAGGCTGAATCCGGCTCGTAGAGGGTTAAGGTGTAAGCGGCGATATTGACCTGGATAAAAGGGCCTTCCGCGGCCGAAGCCCAGCGGAGCCGTTCCATACTCAGCGTCATGCCTTTAATGTCCGCCGCGGAAACCTGGTAATTATCCCCGGAATGAACCCCAAGTAACATATACAACTGGTACTGCAGATCCCGGTATTGCTTACTAGTGGGTTGAACGCCGGTGATCACACTGATCAGGTCCGTTTGCCCGAGCGCACGTGTCAGCATTTTTTCGGCATGGAAAGCATCAGGGATTCCGCGATCCACCTTGCCGGCCGGATAGACCGGGTTTTTCCGGCCATAATGTAAATGGTTCATATAGGCGATCATGGCGTCAGACAGGAGCATATCAAAGCGGGCCTGTCTGGCCGCGCTGATGGTGCCCGGCGTTTCTAAAATGTCATGTAAGGTATTATACGATAATTCATTTTGGTGATAGTTTACACCTGCAAGGCCAAATTGTTCCGTACAATCGATCAGCAGCATCGCCTGCCAAGTTGGCCCTTCTCCCGTCTGGGGTTTAAACCATGCGGAATGATAGGACCTGGACGCATAGAAACGTTTAACGCTTTGCGGAAATAATAATTTTTTGCCGGCAGGACCGCCCAATTGCCGCCGGATCTCACGGGAAAGACTGTCTGCGTTTACGACTGTGGCGGCTAAACAACCTAAGCCGCTACAGGTCAGCAATAGCGTATAAAAGAAGGTAACGGACTTTTTCATAGCCAAAGATGGCTAATGCCAGCCGCTAAAATAATGATGCAGGACAGCGGCCGGGGTGACCGTACTCATTTTTTTTCCGCTGCTCTTCCGGTAAATTTGTTCATCATTAAAGCATTGATCATGAGTACAGAACTGTTAGAATTTTCAGACCGGATCGACGAGTTGTTCGACCCGGTTGCGGCTGAGCCGGATGATTTTTGGCAACAGCTGATCCACTTGTTTATCTGAACGACGGATCTGCCGGTTTCATACGCCTTCATAAATTACCCCGGATGAAGGCGTTTCTTTAAGTTCGATACGGCTTAATTGCGGCAGTAAAGGTTTGATCTTGTTCCAGATCCAGACGGACAGTACTTCTGCCGTCGGATTTTCCAATCCTTCAATCTCATTCAGCAGGTGATGATCCAGCAGGTCAACGACCGGTCCGGCGGCCATCTTCAGGTCTCCGTAATCCATTACCCAGCCTTCTTTTTCCCGGACTTTACCGGTTACAAACACCGTTAAATGATACGTATGGCCATGCAGGCGCTTGCACTTATGCCCTTCAGGAACCTGCGGAAGAAAATGCGCGGAATCAAAGGAGAATTGCTTATAGATGATCATCAGGCTTTCGTTCTTAAATTTTTGAATTTCTTAATCTTAAGGCATTAAGGATGACGGATACCGAACTCAGGCTCATGGCCAGCGCGGCGGTCATCGGGGAGAGCAACAAACCAAGAGACGGATAGAGGACACCTGCCGCGACCGGTATGCCCAGCGCGTTATAGAAAAAAGCAAAAAACAAATTTTGTTTAATGTTCCTCATGACGGCATGGCTCAGGTTCCTGGCCTGAAGGATGCCTTTCAGGTCTCCTTTTACGAGGGTGATCTTGGCGCTTTCTATCGCCACATCCGTTCCGGTACCCATGGCGATGCCGATATCCGCCTGCGCCAGTGCCGGGGCATCATTGATCCCGTCACCGGCCATGGCCACTATTTTGCCTTCCGCCTGCAGCTTTTTGATTTCGTCAAGCTTGTCCGCCGGTAATTGCCCGGCTTTAAAACCGGTCAGCTGCAGTTCACGGGCGACCGCGGCTGCCGTATGTTCATTATCGCCGGTGAGCATGATCACCCCGATGCCCTGCCGCATTAATTCCCTGACCGTATCCCGGCTGCTCGCTTTGATGGGATCGCTGATCATGACCAGGCCCGAGACGGTCCCGGCTACCGCAATATAAGAGATGGTTTTTCCTGCTTGCTGGCCGAGAAGCGCTTCCTGCGCCAGCTCCGGCGGAATTTCGGCGCCTGCCTGTTGCATCAGCGCCTCGTTGCCAACCGCCAGCGGCTGTTGGTTCACGGTTCCGGTAACGCCCTTGCCGGGTACAGCCTGAAAGTCGTTCACCGCTGTCAGCGAAAGATCCCTCGCAGCGGCAAAGGCCACCAATGCGCTTGCCAGCGGATGCTCGCTGTATTGGTTCAAAGACGCGATGGCGCAGATCAAATCATCATCCTTAATGCCGCTGACCACGACCACTTTTTCAACGGCCGGTTTACCTTCGGTCAGGGTGCCGGTCTTGTCCGTGATCAGGATATTGACGCGGTCCATCCGTTCCAGCGCTTCCGCGTCCTTGATCAGGATGCCGGCTCCGGCGCCTTTGCCAATGCCGACCATGACCGACATGGGTGTAGCCAGGCCGAGCGCGCAGGGGCAGGCAATAATCAATACGGCAATGGCATTGACTAAGCCATAGACGAAGGCGGGTTCCGGCCCGAACCTGGCCCAGGCGATGAAGGTGATCAGCGCCAGCAGGACCACCGCAGGTACAAAATACCGGGCGATGCGGTCGGTTAATTGCTGGATCGGCGCCCTGGAACGGCTGGCCGTACTGACCATTTCCACGATGCGGGCGAGCAGGGTTTCCGCGCCTACTTTTTCGGCGACCATGATAAAGGAGGTATTGCCGTTGATTGTGCCGGATATAACGTTTTCTCCCGCCTTCTTTTCCACCGGGATGGGTTCCCCGCTGATCATGGATTCGTCGATCGTTGCCCCGCCTTCGGTGATATGACCGTCGACCGGGATCTTATCCCCTGGTTTCACGCGGAGCAGATCTCCTTTTACGATCTTGTCGATAGCGATGACCTGATCCTTCCCGCCCGAGACCAGTGTCGCTTCGGTAGGTGCCAGTTTTAACAGGGCTTTAATCGCGCCGTTGGTCCGGCTATGCGCCTTTGCTTCCAGCAACTGACCTAACAGCACTAAGGTGAGTATAACCGTAGTCGCCTCAAAATACAAGGCAACAGCTCCGTGATGGGTTTTGAATTCCGGCGGAAACATTCCGGGCAGGAACAGCCCGGTTAAACTGAACAGGAAAGCCACCCCGGTACCCAGGCCGACCAGGGTAAACATATTCAGGTTCCAGGTCACGACCGATAGCCAGGCCCGAACGAAAAAAGAGCGGCAAACATAAATTACGGGAAGGGACAATACCAGTTGCACCCCGTCCCATTCAGCGGTGGACAGGAGTTTCAACAAAGGATTGGCCGGCATCATCCCCAGCATCGCGATTAAAAAAACCGGGATGGTGAAAAAGGCGGCTACCCACATTTTGCCTGATAGCTCCTTATATTCCTGTTCTTCTCCATCCACTGATGGAATGACCGGCACGAGGTCCATGCCGCAAATCGGGCAGGCTCCCGGGCTGCTCCTGGTAATTTCCGGGTGCATGGGGCAGGTAAAAGTTTTGCCGGCAGGGTTCTTGGTGTTGTTTTTTATCATAGGAATAAAAATAGTCAATCCGCAGCTTGCTGTGGATTGACTGCCAGGATTTGATTAATAAGCGTTTTCCGCTGTGGTTACGCGGATCAGCTTGGTGTTGACAAACTCATAAATGGCTGCGGGAGATTGTTCCCTGCCGTAGCCGGAATGTTTCGTGCCGCCAAAAGGTAATTCAGGTGCAATGCCGGTCACATGGTTGATGTAAACCATACCGGTATCGATCTGCCTGGCCACATTTACGGCGCGCTGATCATCTGAACTGAATACGCTGCCGCCCAGCCCAAAATCGGTGGCATTGGCTAAAGCAATCGCTTCCTGTTCGTTCTTTACCCGGTAGAACATAAACACCGGCCCAAAGATCTCTTCCTCGTAGGCAGCGGTGCCCGGCTGGATATCGGCCAAAATGGTTGGTTCCATAAAAGCGCCCGGGCGATCGATACGATGGCCGCCGGCCAACACGGTCGCGCCTTGTTCAACGGCTTGCTGAACCTGTTTGATCACGTCTGCTACTGCTTTTTCGCTGCTCAGCGGTGCCAGGTCGGTTTGTTCGTCCGTCGGGTCGCCTACCTTTAAAGCGGCAAATTTGGTTTTTACTTTTTCCAGGAAAGCATCAGCAATCCCTTCCTCTACGATCACTCTTTTTGGCGATACGCAAACTTGTCCCGCGTTCCAGATCCGGCCGCGCACCGCGGCTTCGGCTGCCTGTTCGACATCAGCGTCATCCAGCACGACAAACGCGTCGCTGCCGCCAAGCTCCAGGGTGGATTTTTTAATATACTTCCCGGCTGCCGCGGCAACGGAAGATCCGGCCGGCTCGCTGCCGGTAAGCGTTACCGCTTTGATCCGCTTATCAGCGATCAGGCGGTCGATCTTGGAACCGGGTATAAACAGGTTTTGGTAAACGCCTGCGGGAAAACCGGCCTCCAGGAAAATATCCTCCATCAGCTGCGCGCATTGCGGTACGTTGGAGGCATGCTTCAGCAGCATCGTGTTACCTGCCATCAGGTGTGGCGCCGCTGAACGGGTGATCTGGTAGAAAGGGAAATTCCAGGGCTGGATACTCAGCAATACGCCGATAGGCTCATAAGACAGGAACGCTGATCCCAGCGGAGTGTCTAAAGGCTGATCGGCCAGGAACTTTTCGCCGTTATCGGCATAGTAATCAAAAATAGCCGCGCAAAGTTCCACTTCCGCCCGGCTTTCTTTCAGGAGTTTGCCCATTTCGAGGGTAGCCAGCGCTTCCAGCTGGGGCCCGCGGACACGCAGCAGATGCGCGACGCGGCGCAACAGTTGTGCCCGTTCTGCCTTTGGTGTTTTCCGCCAGCTTTGAAAAGCGGTGTCGGCCAGGCCGATCTTTGAATCGACCTGTTCATCGGTCATCACCTCGAAGGTGGCGACAATTTCATTATTAAAAGGATTGACCGATTTGATCGGTGACGTTTTGCTTAGTGCTTCCATGATCTTGCTGTTCTTTGCTCAAAAGTAGCATGGGAGCGGGGGCTAATCAATGATGTACGACCGCAATAATTGTGATCTTGCTCACCTTATCAGGGGCCTAATCGATAACTGTGCTTTTTCGTGTGTCTTCTTTCATCGCGATCACGCCGGCCTGTTTAAATGCCCTGGCTATTTTTTCTACCGCCTCCTCTATTTGGGCAAAGGTATGCGTGGCCATTAAGGAAAACCGCAGCAGGGAGTCCTGGGGAAGCACGGCAGGCGACACGACGGGATTCACAAATATGCCCATAGCCATCAGTTTCCGGGTGACCAGGAAAGTCTGGTCATTATCCCTGATGTAAATGGGCAGGATCGGGCTTGCTGATAAGCCCAGGTCAAAGCCCTCGGCCTGCATTAGCGCCCGTGCATAATGGGTATTATCCCAGAGTTTAGCGATCCTTTCCGGTTCGGCTTCAATAATATCCAGGGCGGCAATGGTGCTGGCCACAGCCGATGGCGTCATACTCGCGCTGAACATCAGCGAGCGGGCCTGGTGTTTCAGGTAGTCTATGGTCGCATGATCACCGGCCGCAAAACCACCCAGGGAGGCCAGCGATTTGCTGAAAGTGCCGGTGATCAGGTCTACCTCAGCGGTCAGGTTAAAATGCGAGGCCGTACCGGAACCTTTATGCCCGATCACACCCAGGCTATGCGCGTCATCAATCATGATGTTGGCGCCATATTGTTTCGCAAGGGCAACGATCCCGGGTAATTGAACGATATCACCCTCCATGCTGAAAATGCCGTCAATGACAATCAGCTTAATGGCTTCTTGCGGCAGCATACTTAGCTTTCGCTGTAAATCCTGCATATCGTTGTGCGCATACTTGATCACGCGTGAAAAGGAAAGGCGGCAGCCATCGATAATAGAAGCATGATCCTGTTCGTCCAGTATCAGATAGTCATTTCGTCCGGTGATACAGGACAGGACACCCAGGTTGACCTGGAAGCCCGTGCTGAACAGAACGGCCGCTTCCTTATGTACATACCGGGCAAGACGGCTTTCCAGTTCGATATGAATATCCAGCGTCCCGTTCAGGAACCTGGAGCCGGCGCATCCGGTCCCATATTTGTCGATCGCTTTTTTTGCGGCTTCTTTAATATAAGGATGATCAGTCAGGCCCAGGTAGGAATTGGAGCCGAACATCAATACCCGTTTACCCGCGATAAGGACTTCAGTGTTTTGACCGGATTCGATTGCCCGGAAATAGGGGTAAAGCCCCTTGGCTTTAATGTCAGCAGCATCCGTAAAACGGGCGATCTTGTCCTGTAGTTTTTTACGCATAGGTCCTGTTTTTGTTTTCCTGCCGGCTATAAGCCTCGTAGGCTTCGGCGTTCAGCAGCAAATTCTTTTGATCAGTTTGGGCGGCTTCTATTTGAACCAGCCAGGTATGATAGCAATCGTTGTTCACGGATCCGGGCGCGCTGAATATTTCCGGGTTGATAGCTGCAATTGTCCCGGTTACCGGCATAAATAGGTCCATTTCCGCTTGTTCCGTTTCGATAGTGCCCAGATAGCTGCCCTGCACCACTATTTTATTTAAGTAGGGAATAGTCACGATCAGCACCCCGGCTAATGCTTTTTGCGCGAAGTCCGTGATGCCCGTAAAGGCATAGGCCTCTTCGAATCTCAACCACTGATGGCCGGTGGTGTAATATAAATGCTGCGGGTAATGGGAATCAACTTTCATGGCTTCGAATTTACCCTCCGGTGCAGGCTGATTTATCGTAACAAATCAACCCGGAAGCTGATATTTATCAGTTTTTAAACCGATCGAAGCTATATTAGTTCCGGAAATAGCTGACCATGATGATCCCCAGGATAATACCTGCGATCATAATGACATACAGCAGGATCTCATTCCCCGCGAATTTTTTGTATTTCGTCCAGAAGGTATAATCAGTCCTGCGTTTTGACATCGTACAAAAGTAGGGGATAATTTGCCCGCCGGATAAAAATCCGGTATGATATAAATCAGTATTCCGCCTGATGTTTTTCCGCATTTTGCGCCACCCCGGGGTATTACCTTTGACCTAATGGAAAAGCCTTCGAAGGCAGAACAGGTAAAAATGAAAGATACTTTTAATATGGGGTACGATTTACAGCAGGCGGGATTTGATTTCGCGGCCGTCAATCAGCGAAGCGAGCATAATTTGGAATTACTGAATGGTATCGCGGAAGATTTTGTCAAAGCGTCATTCCAAAAAGCCGGGATCAAGTGTGATAAGGAAGAAGTTTTGTACCGGTTTGATGAAGCCCTCCCGGCGATGAACAGCGATGAGCCGGTCCTGATCGTCTATGCCGACAGCGCGGCGACACTGCGGGTTAAATTCATCAACCGGTCAAATCCTTTATTTACCAACCTGTTTGTGGAAGAGCTGGCCAAAGCGTAGCATCAAATGATAGGCCTACCATTATGGGTGAAATATCAGCAGCGGGCATATTTGTATTATATCTTATCCCCGCCCGGCCAAAGGGATTCCTCCTTTGAGATCCTTTTGGAAGGCAGGAATTGTAAGATCTGTTTGGATGAAGACGGTACCTGGGTGGAAAGGAATGATGAAGGCACCACGATGTTTGATGCGGAACTGATCCGGTTGATCGGTAAAATCATCAATGGCCATTTCCATATCAGGAAGCATAATTACAGCTGACCCTAACCTTGCGCGCTTCAAAAACACCGATGCCGTAGTGAAGGCAAACATGTGACTTAGTCTTTAATGAACCAATAATGGGCCAAAATATGCTGCTGAGCTATTGGTATAAGTTGCCGGATAAAATTTGATCTGCCGGGTAAAAAGGTTTTTCATGCCCGTCATATTTACCATCCTCCAGGTTTTTACCAATAGCCTTAAAAGCGGTAATAGTCTTGTACACCTCTTGAAACGTATGGATCGCCGTAGGAATAAGCCGCAGGATAATCATGCCCTTCGGGATGACCGGATAAACCACCATAGAGCAAAAAATGTCATGATGCTCCCGCAGGTCCCCGACGAGTTTGGTCGCCGCCTGGATCGAACCTTGTAAGTAGACCGGGGTAACGGGTGACTCCGTGTTGCCAATATCAAGGCCGGCTGCCCTTAATCCGTTCTGTAGTTCGTGCGTGATCTGCCAGAGTTTGATGCGCAGTTCCGGCTGCTCCCGGATCAGCTGCAAGCGCTGGTGCAGGCCGAAAACGACCGGCATCGGCAGTGACTTGGCGTAAATTTGGGAGCGCATATTGTAGCGCAGGTACTGGATGATCTCCTTCTTGCCGGAAATAAATGCGCCGATAGCGGCGAAAGCTTTCGCAAACGTACCGAAATAGAGATCGATGGCATCCTGCACACCCTGCAACTCACCGGTCCCGGCACCCGTCGGGCCCATTACGCCGATGCCGTGCGCATCATCTACCAATAAGGTAAAGTCATGTGTTTTTTTGAAAAGGGCGATCTCTTTGAGTTTGCCCATATCGCCGCGCATACCGAAGACGCCTTCGGTGATCACCAGTATCCCGCCATTGCCGGCCGATATCAGTTTCTCCGCCCGGTTTAGCTGCTTTTCAAAATCTTCCATATCGTTATGCTTGAACACGAACCGCTTCCCGGCATGTAAGCGGCAGCCATCAATGATACAAGCGTGTGCCTCGGAATCATAAACGATCACGTCATGCCGGTCTACCAGGCTATCGATGACCGACAGCATTCCCTGGTAACCATAATTCAGCAGGAACGTATCCTGCTTGTTCACAAATTCGGATAGTTTCCCTTCCAGCAGTTCATGCAGGGTAGAGTTGCCCGTCATCATGCGCGCGCCCATGGGATAAGCCAGGCCATATTGTTTGGCCCCCTCTTCATCGGCTGTACGGACATCGGGATGATTGGCCAGGCCGAGATAATTATTTAAACTCCAGATCAATTTCTCTTTTCCGTTAAACATCATGCTGCTGCCGAGTTCACCCTCCAGCCTCGGATAGGCAAAATAGCCGTGGGCGTAATGTGCATGGGAACCAAGCGGGCCTAATTTTGACAAAGCTTTTTCTAGTAAATTCATGTAGTTGTTTTTAAATTGGTAACCGCTTCACGGCTTTCCGTAACAATTGCCGGCTTATCCAGTTCCGGATGGTAATGCACTTTCGGGGATAGCCAGTATAACAGGAATACCCTGGAATACCTGAAATTGACCGGGGATAAGGCAAACAGCCCAAACAGGATCGCTGAGGTATAAAGCCAGGGTGAATCACTGTTTCCCGTGATCAGGTAGGTCAAATAACAAATCATTCCACCCTCCATGATATTCAGGGCATAGCTCACGTACATCGCGGCGTAAAAATAACCCGGTTCGATTTCAAAGATCATCCTGCAGTCCGGACAATGGATATTGATCCGGTTAGAACTGAAACTATACATCCCGCCTTCAAACATCTTCCCGCGCCTGCAGCGCGGGCATTTGGCGTGCAGCATCGCCCGCGATTTCGGTGTCTTTTCCATTTAATTGATCGTTCTGCTGCCGGTTTGTACTATTTTATCTATATTCTTATAGCAGGGCATCAACACTTTCACTACCCCTTAACCCACATTTTCAATACCCTGCTATAGGAATTATCCACTAATTGATACGATGCCGGTATTTGTTTATCCGGCGCATGATAAGTGACCAGCCTGGTGCCTGCCTGCCGGCTGCTGAGCATATCATGAATGAACTCGGTATAATGGTTGTAAAGCTCAAAAGAGGTCCTTACTGAGTAGTCGATGCGGCTGCCGGGCTCTATATTTTCATAGAAAGAATTATAGAAATAAAAATGGTCGTAATGGTCATAGTCCAGTTCGGTCAGGTTCCCATGGCTAAAGTGAACATTGTCCGCGCCAACCTGTTCTTGTGCAACTTGGGCATGATGGAATAGTTCCTTGCGCTGTTCAATTCCAAAAAAATCGGTATTGGGATGATACACGCCCGCTGCGATGCAAAATTTACCGACCCCGCTGCCAATGTCTAAAACGCGTGCCCCGGGGCTGGCCAGGTAATTGCTGGCCTCCAATGCGATGTCAAGGGCGGTCCAGTGCATCTGGGACAGTTCCCGGATATGCTGCGGGTATAAGGTATCAAAGGCGGCGTCTTTTCGGAAATAGGAAATATTGATGGTATCGCTATACATTGGCTATAATTCTCAGCTTAAAATTTATTTATTCCCTGATCCATAAGCGGAGCAGGGTGCCGAATGACTGATCGGCTTGTTTAAAATCATTCGGTAAGATCTCACCGAGGCTCTGATAGGTGACTACCCGGGTACCAGGGGGCTTATCTTTGAGTACGGACTGCAAATACCGGGTATAATAATCATAGAGGCTGTAGGACGTTTCAATCGTATCGTCGATAGCATTCTCCCGGTCGATGTTCTCATAAAAGGAGTTATAGAAATAGAAATGATCAAATTCATGGAAGTTGACCTGCGTGATATTCGCATGGATAAAGCTGGCGTTGTCCAGCCCGAGATATTTTTTGGCGATCCTGGCGTAATGCACCAGTTCATGCCTTTGTTCCACCCCAAAGTACTCGGAATCGGGATAGTGGTGGGCGCCCACCATGCAAAATTTTCCGATGCCGCTGCCGATGTCCAGGATCCTGGCCCCCTTGACATTTAAATATTCTGCTGCCTTCTTCGCAACAGCCAGCGGGGTCCACTGTCTCAGGGACATTAATTGGAAATGTTCGGGATACAACCAGTCGAACGCTGCATCGTTGCGGAAGAAACAAGCCGCGGGGTTGATTTTTTTTAAGGGTGCGATGATGTTGCGTTGACGGGCTTCCGGTTCAGGCGGGAAAAGAGAGTATGGGTAAGCGTTGATCACCTTCAAAGATACCCGGTGTCTGCGTACCCCGCACCGGAATAAATCAGTGAAGAAGCTGATATTTATCAGTTTTTAATATTATCGTAACTTTGCGCCATGAGCTTATCAGGAATATTTCCTATCGACCGTTGGAATTTTACTACCCAATCGATCTTAAACGTTCTTTCAGCGGAGGATTATAACTTGTTAATCAGCAACCAAAGCGATTACCGCTACCAAAAAGGAGAGGTGATCTTCCGCGAGGGTGCATTTCCATCCGGGATTTTTTTAGTCAGAAGCGGCCAGGTTAAAAAATACAAGGTGGATCAGATCGGTAAGGAGCAGATTATTTACGTTGCCAATCAGGGGGAGCTCATTGGCTATCATGCGGTGCTTTCCGAAGAACGTTACCCGGATTCCGCGGCTGCCATGGAAGAAAGCCTGGTATCCTTTATTCCCAAAGAAGATTTCACCGCGGCCTTACAGCGCTCCCCGCTTTTTATGCAAAGACTCTTAAAGGCGCTGAGTCATGAATTTACGGTGCTGGCCAATAGCATCTCCGTTTTTGCGCAGCGCACCGGCCCGGAGCGCCTGGCGATCGCGCTCATTGTGCTGCGGGAGAAAGCCAAGGACGGGCAAACTCCCGACCAGGATATCGTATTGAACATATCCCGTTCAGACCTCGCCAATATTGCCGGGATTGCACAGGAAAACGTTATCCGCTTGCTCAAGGAATTTAAAACCGAGGGTATACTGGAAACCGACGGCCGTAAAATATTGATCAGGGATATCAAACTACTGGTTAAAAGGGCCAATTACCGGTAACGCGCCGGGTTTGCCGGCAGACAGGAAACCGCTAATCCGTTAAAAGCTTGTATTCATGCATAACGCGCTTAACCTGGGTAAATAACGCTTTTTTAACCTCCTGGTATTCCTGGTTAAGATTGACCATCAGGTCGGCCAAGCCGTTATTTTCGGTCAGCAGGTATGAAATATCCTCCGGCGTAACGTTTTCAGCTATCGCGGTTAAACGATCCAGTTGTTCCCTGCACCGCACAGCCGCTTCGTGCATATCCAGTTGCAGCCCTAAAATTTGATCGTCAATAGCCTTCAGCGTTTCGCCGGCTACCTTTCCGGTCAGGCGAATCAAATAATCGCGCTGTAGCTGGAGTAAAAAATCAGTTTCTATTTGAAAGAATTCCAAATCGCTGGTCCAGCGTTTGGCCAGTGTGTGGTATTGTTCCGCACGGTCGGACATTTCGGTTAAATTTTCCATTTTGGTGAGTTTTGTAGATAAGTAGATGTTACCTGCGTCTTGTGATCCTCCATTGGATGAGTAACGGGCTATTGGTTAAATAAAGTTGGGTTTAAGGTTCAACTCCTCCTGATCAATTCCATTTCAATGATCTTTTTCCTTTCATTGTATTCTTCAGCGCCGATTTCGCCGGCAGCATAGCGCTTAAGCAAAATAGCTAAAGGGCCGTCCTTTTTATTTCGCTGACCGGGGATATCGTAAGGGATGGCGAATATCCAAACCAGCATTAAAATCCATAAAAACCACCAGATGAGGTCCATACCCCAATAATTCATTGTATACATCATGACCGTATGTTGTTTATTTTTTAATGACTTAATTCAAGCCATTGTGCGTACTACAAACTTGCAAACAAATCGGTCATCAGGTAATGACGCCGGTCATGATCCGCCATGATCGTGGTCAGTTTTAAATTGCTGATCGTCGCGTTAATCAAATTGCCCGTTGTAGAGTTCAAAATATTTTCCCTGCAATTTTAACAGGGTTTCGTGGCTGCCCCGTTCGATGATCTCTCCGTTTTCGAGCACCAGGATTTCATCCGCGTTACGGACAGTGGACAGGCGGTGGGCGATCACAAAGCTGGTCCGGCCTTTCATCAACTGGTCCATACCCTGCTGGATGATCAGTTCGGTACGGGTGTCGATGGAGCTAGTCGCCTCATCCAGGATCAGAATGGCCGGTTTGGCTACGGTGGCCCGTGCGATATTCAGTAATTGGCGTTGCCCCTGGCTCAGGTTGCCGCCATCGTTTTGTAGTACCGTATCATAACCCTTAGGCAATCTTCGAATGAAGGAATCGGCGCCGGCAAGGACAGCTGCGGCAATAACGTCCTGGTCTGTGGCTTCCAATCTGCCGTAACGGATATTTTCCAGTACCGTACCCGTAAACAGGTGCGTGTCCTGCAAGACAATAGCCATGCATCTGCGTAAATCGGCTCTTTGGATATGTTTGATCGCAATACCGTCAATCGTGATTTGCCCGGCCTGGATGTCATAGAACCTGGGCAGCAGGTTCATGATCGTGGTTTTACCCGCGCCGGTGGAGCCGACCAGGGCGATCTTTTGACCGGGTTTCGCGGTGATGCTGATATGCCTGAGCACCGTTTTGCCAGCATCATAACCAAATGTCACCGCCTTAAATTCCACCTCGCCTTTTACATTCGCCAAGGTTACGGCCTCAGGCGCATCGCTGGTTTCCGGCACTTCGTCCATGATCTGGAAAATGCGTTCCGCGCCGGCCAACGCGGCCTGCAGGCTGTTATACTGACCGGAGATCTCATTGACAGGACGGCCAAATTGCCGGGAGTATTGCAGGAAGGCGGCTAAGCCACCCAGGTCAAAGCCTCTTAAAATAGCGAGCAAACCGCCTACCGTTGCCGTCAGCGCAAAATTGATCGTGTTCAGGTTCTGGATCACCGGCTGCATCACCCCGGAGTATAATTGTGCCTGCGTAGCTTTATCGCGCAGATCATAATTCAGCTTTTCAAATTCGGTTTCAGCCATGGCCTCGTAGCAAAACACCTTGACCACTTTTTGCCCGGTGATCATTTCTTCAATGTAGCCATCAGCAGCGCCTAAAGCGGCCTGCTGCGTCGTAAAAAAACCTTTGCTTTTACCGATGATCTTCGCGGCAACCAATAACATGAGCGGTACGATGACCAGAGTGACCAAGGTGAGCAACGGACTGATATACAACATCAGCGCGAAAATGCCCAGCAGCGTGATCGTACTGGTCAATAGCTGCAGGATGCTGGTATTCAGCGAATCGCTCACATTATCCACATCATTGGTAAACCGGCTCATCAGATCGCCGTGATTGTGCGTATCAAAGAATTTCAGCGGCAAAGATTGCAGTTTGCTGAACAAGTCCGCGCGGATCACGCTGATGGTTTTTTGCGCCACCACGATCATCAGCCGGTTCAGCCAGATACCCGCGACAGCGCCAATACCGTAAATGGTTAATAACAGCACCACCATCCGGATCAGCCCGGGGATATCGCGCGGGATGATAAAATTATTGATGATCGGACGCAATAAATAAGAACCGAGCAGCGTAGTGGTGATATTGAGGAGGAGCAGGAAAAGAATTAAAAATAAGGCTCCTCTTTGCCGGCTCAGGTAGCGCCATAAACGCAGCATGACCTGCCATGCATTTTTTGGCTTCTCGACGAAAATATGCCCGCGCCTGCCTGGCAAACCGGCTGGTTGGATCGCTGCTTTCATGATACCAGTTGCTGAGAGTGATAGATTTCCTGGTAAACCGGACTCGATTTTAATAGCTCATCATGTGAACCACTGCCGATGATCGCGCCGTCGTCCAGCAGGATGATCCGGTCCGCCGATTTGATAGAGCTAAGCCTTTGGGTAATAATAAAAGTGGTGGTCCCCTTCAGGTGCGTGCTGAACGATGACCTGATCCGGGCCTCGGTGGCCGTGTCCACCGCGCTGGTGCTGTCATCCAGGATAAGGATAGCTGGCTTTCTCAGGATGGCTCTGGCGATACAGATCCGTTGTTTTTGCCCGCCGGACACATTGATGCCGCTTTGCCCCAGCACCGTTTCGTAGCCTTTGGGAAAGGTTATGATAAAATCATGGGCCTGTGCATCCTTGGCGGCTGAGATAATTTCCTCATCGGTAGCCTGCGGGTTGCCCCATTTCAGGTTCTGTTTGATCGTTCCTGAAAATAATTCGTTTTGTTGTAGCACCAGCTTCAGGTTATTCCGCAGGTTAGGCAGAGTATAATCGCGGACATCAACATCATCGATCAATACCTGTCCCTTGCTCACATCATACAGCCTCGGGATCAGTTGCACCAGGGTGCTTTTGGCCGCGCCGGTCGCGCCGATAATGGCGACGGTTTCACCCGCGTTAACCACGAGATTGATATCTTTGAGTACATAGGCCTCCGCATCGGGATGGTATTTAAAGGAAACGTTCTTAAATTCGACTTTGCCTTTTTGAACCAGCAGGTCTTTCTCCTTTGCCTCAGGCGAATCGACAATATCGACCGTGGTGTTCAATATTTCCAGGATACGGTCAGAAGATGCCCGCGCTCTGGAAAAAGTCATGATGGTCATGGAAAGCATCATCAGCGACATCAGGATCTGGGTGATATAGGTGATAAACGACATGAGCTGCCCGACCTGGAAGGAACCCGAAATGATCGCGTTGCCGCCGAACCAAACGATAGCGACGATGGAAATATTCATCACCAGTTGCATGACCGGCAGGATCATCACCACCATACCCGAGGCTTTGACCGCCATTTCCCGCAATTCATCATTGGTACGGCCGAATTTTTTCTTTTCAAAATCTTCCCGGACAAATGATTTGACCACCCGTACATTGACCAGGTTTTCCTGTACCACGGCGTTTACCTTATCCAGCCTGCGCTGCATCTGCTCAAAATAAGGAAAGCCTTGATGCAGGATGATATACATGCTGATTCCTAACACCGGGATGGCCACGGCAATGACCAGGGCCAGCTGCGCGTTGATGCTGACAGCAATTACGACCGCAAAGAGCAGCATTAATGGTGCCCGGATCAGTAAGCGTAAAGACATCATGATCACTTCCTGAACGATATTCACGTCGTTGGTCAGCCTTGTGGTAAGCGATGCCGAACTGAACTTGTCCAGGTTGGAAAAAGAGAATTCCTGTATTTTTTTAAACAGCCCTTTCCTTACTTCGGCAGCGAAACCCACCGAAGCATGGGAAGAATAATAGATATTGCCGACATTGGCGGCAATAGCGATGATGGACAAAACCAGCATCAGGCCACCGGTTTGCAGGATATAGTGCAGGTTTTTGTGCCCCACGCCGACATCTACGATCTTTGACATCAGGTCGGGCTGTACAATTTCACAGGCGACGTCGATGATGACCAGCAAGGGCGCCAGGATCAGGGCTTTTTTATAAAGCAGAAAAAAGGGAAAGTATTTTTTCATGAATGAGCCTTCACATTACCAGTACGACCGCGCCTTGTACTGAACCTCCCCGTACAGCTGCCAATGCTTCATTGGCCTCATGCAGCGGGAATAATTTGGTTTCCGTCTTCACCGGCACCTGTGATGCCAAAGCTATAAATTCTAAACCGTCTTTCCGGGTGAGATTGGCCACCGAACGGATCATTCTTTCTCCCCATAAAAGTTCGTAGGAAAACGATGGGATATCACTCATATGGATTCCGCCGCAAACAACGCTGCCTCCTTTGTCTGTATACTTCAATGCTTGGGTAACCAACGATCCGACAGGCGCGAAAATGATCGCCGCATCCAACAGTTCCGGCGGGGATGCGGTCGAATCGCCCGACCATTCCGCGCCCAGCGCCGTTGCGAAAAGCTGTGCGTCCCGGTCCCCGTTTTTGGTAAAGGCGTATATTTTTTTACCCTGGTGCAAGGCGACCTGGATCAGGATATGCGCGGCTGCGCCAAATCCGTAAATACCCAGCCGGTCAGCGTGCGGCCCCGCCATTTTATAGGAGCGGTAGCCGATCAGGCCCGCGCAAAGCAGCGGCGCCCCCGACGGGTTCCCATACCTGGCCGGCATGGAAAAGCAAAAGTCTTCAAAAGCGACTGTATATTCGGCGTAACCGCCGTCAAGAGTATAACCGGTAAAGAGCGCATTTTCACATAGGTTCTCTTGTTCCCTCCGGCAATATTTACATTGTCCGCAGGTATAAGCCAGCCAGGGGATGCCTACCAGGTCACCGATTTTAAATTTTGAAGCTGTTGTTCCCAGCTGTACGATCTTACCTATAATTTCATGACCGGGGATCAGCGGCAGTTTTGGTTGCGCCAGTTCACTGTCCATGATATGCAGATCGGTCCGGCAAACGCCGCAGGCGATGATCTTCACCAATACCTGCCTGGCGGCGGGCACCGGTATGGGGATCGTTTTTAATCGTAAGGGTTGCCCGGGGACTTCCATCACCATGGCGCTCATGGTGCGATCGGTAATCGTTTGCTTAGTACTCATGGTAACGTTACTACATGTGGAAGCCGGTTTTGTGACGACCGGCCTTTGTTATGCTCCCGATTTGTTTTTAAGAACTTTTATTTCTTCTTTTTCTTTAACAATATCCTGGCGGATCAATCCGAATAAGCTCATGTAGGCGTTGGCGACGTACACCAGCGCAAAGCCCGCGATCAGGTAGCCTGCCCAGTTATCCATGAGCAGCTTGTAGCCCGTCAGGCAAAGAAACAGGATGGTCACATAATGACTAAAGCAGTACTCACAGGTAAACAAGTAGAAGAACTTTCGCTCCACTAATGATTTACCTTCCTGGCTGCGCCGGGTACAGTATTCCCGGGGTTCCCGGAACACTTCTTCATGCGTCACCGTCCAGGCGATGCAGGCGATCGGGATAGCCAGCAAAAAAAGCCAGCTGATCTGTAGGGTTAAGGTCATCATGGTTTAATCTTTTAAATCGATGACCAGCTCATTCGCGACGGCTACAACACCCGGCGCGTTCCAGGCCATCCGTTCCGCTTCCTCTTTCTGGTACCAGGAATTGACCACGCCGCTGAGCGTTACGGCATGCTCTGTTACATAGACCTGTATATCCTGGTCATAAAGGGACGCGCTTCGCCTGAACGCACGCTGGACATCTTCCTGTTCCAGCTCATCCGGGCTTTCAGGTTGTATCCGGATATCATTGGTGAACACTTTGACACCATCCAGGTGCCTGACCGCATTTCTTGCCGCCTCTTTCTGATAGTTCCAGGGAACATTGCCGGTTAAGGTAACCCAACCGTTTTCCACGGTCACTTTTATCCGGTCATGAGGAACCTGGCCATCTTTTTTCAAGGCTTGGATGGCCTCCATGGCAATTTCCTGATCGCTCCGGTCCGTCTCATTGATAAACTGGACGGCTATCTTTTCTACGACTGCCTTTACGCCGGTGACGCCTTTAGCCACTTCTTCAGCCTTTGATTTTTTAAGGTAGCCGTCCACTACGCCGGTCAGGGTGGCCACCCCGTCGGTAACATTTACGGCAATTTTAGTGTCTTTCAACAGGGGCTCCCAATGGATGGCCTCCTGAATGTCGTTTGCGATATCCTGGTTGGTTTTCATATGCATTTTAGTTTTATCGTAGGGAAAGTTTTTTAGAAAAGTGCGCCTTGACAAACGCGTGTTGCTGGTTAACGGTCATCTTATCCGCCTGTTCAATTTCGATTTGGATAGCGCTGAAGCGATGGTCCTTTCGCAAAAAGTTAAATAGCTCAACCTTGGCGTCAGTAGGGCCAAACAGAATGACCTCATCGTAGCCCCTGATCAGTTCACCCAATTCTTTATAATAAGCTGCCTGCTCATGCTGCTCTTTGTTATGCATCAGGTTTTCACTCCGGGACAGCGTTTGCTCCTTTTCTTCGTGCGTGAATTCGGAATCAATGGTGGTGGTTTGAATGGGGTCTGTGGTAAACTCCATTAAGTGGGCAGTTTGATGATCCATCCAAATGCCCAGATCTTTTGTGTTTTTCATAGTTTGATTGTTTAGTAGACGCCGTTGCCTGACAGGATAAGCGCTGCCAGTTCTCCGTCCAGGTTATAAATATCTTTTCTAAAATTCAGCCGGTTATCGCGGTCTGTAAAAGCCGTAAAGTAAGCGATGAACACCGGCACCTTTTGGGCCAGGGTGGCATAACGCTCTTTACCGGCATGCATGGCGGCAGCTATTTTTTCCGGGTTCCATTCCTTGTCTTCTTTCAGCAAGAAGTTCGCCAGCCTGACGGGTTCAGCGATGCGGATGCAACCATGACTAAAGGCCCGGGAAGTCTCGCCGAACAGTGACTTTGACGGGGTATCATGCAGGTAAATATTATAGCTATTGGGAAACATGAATTTAACCAGGCCCAATGAATTCATCGGTCCCGGCTTCTGCCGGACGACCGGCAAACCATCCAGGTAGCCGGTGATCTCCATATCATGTTTGGCGATATAGTTAGGATCATTTTTGATGCCGGGCAAAATTTCATTGCGGACAATACTTGGCGGAATGTTCCAGTACGGGCTAAAAACGACGTATTTGATCTCCCCGTAAAATACGGTAGTTTGATGCATAGTTTGCCCGACCACCGCGCTGCAGCTCCACAATAAACTATCCGCATGATAAACATGTAATTTGAATTCAGGTATATTAACGGCCAGGTAAACGGAGCTTAACGTAACGGGTAACCACCGGCTTCTTTCCATATTCACCAGGATCTGGCTGATCCGGCTTTTTAAGGGGATATTCAGTTCGGCCAGGGTTGCTTTATCCGGCAAGCCGTTAACCGGCAGGCCGTGACGGAACTGAAATTGTTTAACCGCGTTCTGCAGTATCTTGTCATAATGGTTATTTAGGGTATCCCCGTGATAATCTTCCAATTTATATAAGCGCGCTTTGATCAGCGTGACCACGGGAGCAGAATCGCCGGGTTTTAAACGGGGCAATGGCAGCACAATAGGAGGCCAGGTACTCCCGGTATCCAGGGCGCGGTATTTTCGTAAAAAGCTTTTGAGTAATTCATACTGCCGGTAGACCGGCTCGGCTGATGTGAATGGTTTGTCCGGCGCGGCTAAAAGGCTGTCCAGGTACTGGTCATAAGCCATTTTTTTACGGGGGAGATACCAGCCGGACGATTTACTGGCAGCGTTGTTCATCCCGTTCCAGGCCAGTTTTGAAAAGACGAAATATTGCGCGGTCAGCAGCAGTTCCAGGGTGACGTTGGTCTGCTGGTTGTTTTGCTGCCCGTTCAACCCGTCTAAAAGCAGTTCCAGTTCCTTTTGGTAAGGAATAGCAGTATAAATTCCCTCGTCCGGCAAGTTGATCATGCGGTTAACCAAATTGCCTGCCTGCTCGGTTAAACGACCGCCGGCAAACCAGGCACAGGCGTATGCTCTATGGTCATAAAAATCCAGGAGCTGCGCCTTACCGGTAATCAATTCAGGGTGGCCCTGATAAAAAGCGATGATCTCCAGGCTGTCCAAAACAACGGGTGACTGCGTATTCAATAACGCCGGTTCGTTTTTTTTCACCCCTTGGCCAAAGCCATGTAGAATATAACCGGTCAAAAAGATTACGAAGAAATATTTCAGGGAATAGGACATGTTTACCATTCGTTTAAAAAACCGGATAAGCGGGTACCGGGTAGGGATAGATCAGTAAGGGCACCAGCGGATTGGCCGCGAGCTTTTGGGTATAGCTCCCGCCGAATAATCGCTCAATGAAGCCTTTGTTACGGTGGACCATGACCAGCAGGTCGGCACCTACCGCCGTCTCCAGCTCCTGTAGTCCCGTCTTTACCTGGTTTTGATGAATATTCCGGTAATAAATATTGGGGTAATCGATTTGGTTGCCAACATCCTGTAAGAAGTTTTTGACCGGCGTTTCCGCAGGATCTCCTTCCGGGCTGATATGCGCCAGCATGATCTCGGCATGGAATGGCCTGGCCAGTCCCGCGAGCGAATTCAGCACTTCCAGGTCGGCAGCGCTCAGGTCCGTTGGAAAAGCGATTTTCTGCAGGGATGTAAAAGCCGCATGTTCAGGAATGATCATTACCGGCAGGGAGGAATTATCGAGTACCCCCCGCAGGTGATTGCCCATGACCAGCGCGGTAAAGCCGGTATGGTGAGTGGCTATTACGATTAAGATCAGCGCTTTATCCGCTAGTAATTCGTCCAGATCCAGGGTTGCGGTGCCTGCACTGCAATTGCAGGTGATCGCCGGCTTGAAAGCATCGGCAGGCCAGCCCGATAATACTTTTTTTAACTGCTCTGCCTGCAAACGAAGGTCTTTTTCGTTGCTCTTTTGGAGCGCGTCATCATCTTCCAGGGGCCAGGCGATCTGGGCGCTCAGCGGTTCGGCGGATGGCACGAGGAAAGTATGGTACAATAGTATATTGGCTCCTAAGTGCCGGGCCAGCTGCAGCGCATAAAGTGCGGCATTGGTTGACCTGTCAGAAAAATCGGTAAGTATGGCTATCTTTTTCATAATGCTTGATGATCCTGGTGAACAGATCGATCAAAACTGCCCATAAAACGGCGGACTAAACAGGATAGCCGTCATCTGGAAAAATGATCCTTATCACAAAATCAGTGGTTAAGGTGTAAAATCCATTGCTTACCGGTAAATTAGCGCAGTTATTGCTGTTACTTGTTTAAGCCGGTCCGAAATGAACGCAAACATTTTACTGATTGAAGACAACCAGGATATCCGTGAAAACACGGCCGAATTACTGGAACTAGAGGGTTACCGGGTCATTACTGCCGATAACGGGCTGGAAGGTATCCGTTTAGCAGGCCTTCACTTTCCTGACCTGGTCATCAGCGATGTCCTGATGCCCGGCGCTGATGGTTACACCGTTTTTCAGGCCCTGCTGGACCGGGAAACAACCCGCCATATCCCTTTTTTATTTATTACCGCTAAATCCGAGAGTGGCGACAAGGCAAAAGCCCTGTCGATCGGGCGGTGCGCTTACCTGGTTAAGCCTTTTGATGAAAAGGAATTGCTGGACTGCCTGGCGAAAATGCTCAATCCTTCATTGTGACGATAATACGTTAATAATCAGTTGAAATGGTGACCTTGGTCATTTTTCATTAATGCCTTATCGTATAGATTTGTGTTATAATTTATGCCCATCCTTAAACTATACCACTATGAAATGTCTGCAGTTTAGTTTTTCGCATCCCGTTAAAGGCACGGCCTGTCTGACCCGTATCTCCCTGCAAGGAGTCCAGGACCGCCGAAGGTTGAAATTCGACACCGGGGAAAACACCGAACTGAGCCTGCCCATCGATGATCTTCCTGAAGGAAAATGGAAACTCCTGCTGGAATGGGAATATGAGGAAAGATCATTTAGCCATAGCAGTGAATTTGATAGGGTGCCGGAAAATACGTTGTTCCCTGCACCTCTGTTTGCCAATGCCAGCCTGTTCCACAGCAAGGGGACACCTTTTTCCACCAGGGGAAAGTATGCCGCTGCGGATAGCGAGTAATGCCGCCAATCCGGAAAGTGACGCCTCTCATATTTTAAGATGACCGGACTCATGGCCTGTGGAGCCAGTTAAGCGGAAATTTACAGCCATAATGAAAAACGTTATGTTAAGAGAACTCAACGATACCCAGATAGAAGCGCTATTAAAGGAGCAATTGTACGGCCGCATTGGCTGTCACTCAGCGGAGACGATGTATATCGTACCTGTAAATTATATTTATGACAACGGGATCATTTATTGTCATTCTGCCGAAGGGATGAAAATTCAGATGATGCGGGAAAATCCGCAGGTCTGTTTTGAGGTAGATGATATCAAGACGATGACCAACTGGCAAAGCGTGATCGCCTGGGGCCGGTTTGAAGAAATTACTGGTCTGGAAGAAAAACAACACATCTTACAAAAGCTGGTGGATAGGATCAGCCCCTTTATTTTAGACGATTCCGTTACCAGGGAACACGGCTTTGTGGACGAAGAGAGTGATGTCGGCACGAGTGTTGAACTGATTATGTATAAGATTATCGTCAGCAAAAAAACAGGGCGTTTCGAAAACAGGTAATTCAAAAACTATGAACAGTCAATTGACTAATGCGGTTACGCACAAAGATCATATAAAAGGGCCGGATACAGCGGCGCTTGAACTGGTCGAATACGGCGATTATCAATGCCCCTCCTGCGGAGAGTCCTATCTGGTGATCAAAAAGGCGCAGCAAGTGCTGGGTAAAAACTTAAAATTTGTTTTCAGGAACTTTCCTTTAACGGAACACCCGGATGCCTTTCCTGCGGCGACGGCTGCCGAAGCGGCGGCGCTTCAGGGCCAATTCTGGGAGATGTACGACCTGCTTTACACTAACCAGCTTTACTTAAATTCCGATGACTTGCTGGCTTACGCCGATCAGATCGGTTTAGATCGGAATAAGTTCGAAACGGACCTTCAAAGCGAGGCGCTGGCGTCAAAGATAGAAGCGGATTTTGAAGGGGGAGAACGCAGCGGCGTAACCGGAACACCCAATTTTTATATCAATGGTGAAAAATATGAAGGGGATTGGGAAGACGATGCGCTGGTCCATTATTTAAAAAGGCTGTTGGCGACGGTCTAAAGATCATCATCAACCCAAAAAAAATAAACATGAAACATTTGAAAATAGAAACGATCCTTGAAAAAAGGATCGAAAAAATAGATGCTGCCCTTATCAATGTCCGGCTGCAGCTCCAGCCAGAGGAAATTCGCGTATTTAGAATAAAAATTAAGAAGCTGGGTGCCTTCCTCCGTTTAATGGATAGCGCAAAAGGTCATAGGCACGCTGCTAAACTCCCCCCAAAAATGGTAAAGATCTACCAATTATTAGGGGTTGTCCGTACGGTGCAGTTGCAGCAAAGCTATGTTCAAAAAACAGGGAGCGGGCAACCGGGCTCACCGGATACTTATCTGGCGTACCTGGAGGGCCAATTGCAGCAATACTCAGCGGAAGTCCATCAACAGCTGAAAGGGCTGAAGCCCTTAAAGAAAGCAGCAGAAAAAATAATAAAGTTGTTACCTAAGCAGATCAGCCGGGCGGCTATCCTGCAATTTATACATTTGGAAGGAGATGCCTTGGCAGAATTATTTACTCCTGTTTTTCCTTCGGATAAGTCTTTTCACGAAGCCAGGAAATTATTAAAGAACTTGTTACATATTTCCCCTTACCTGGATATGCAGATCAAGGAAATTTCGGCATATACGGCGTTAGCAACCTATGAGGATATCAGGGAATTGACGGTGCTTTTAGGAGACTTTCAAGAACTCCATACCGTTATCAACAGCCTGCACGCCGCAGTTTCTAAGATAGAAATTGAGGACAGCGAGAAAAACCTGTTACGTGGCCTGGAAGTCCTTTGGATCAAAGACCGGGAAAACCTTCGTGACCGGATCTATGGCGAGCTGTATAAAATAACCGCTTCCGGCCGGACAACTAAACACCCGGTCGAATTGCAGGTCACGTAAACATACGTTGATAGCGAAGCGTCGCAGGATATACCAACCTGCAGTTAAAAACTGATTTTATCAGGGGTTTGTCATCTCTCCGGTATTAATTGGTATATCGGGAAATTCCGATATATATTTGTCGCATGGATCAGGTAGAGATATTCAAAGCGCTTTCCAATAAGACCCGGTTACAGATATTGAACTGGTTAAAGGAGCCGGAAATTAATTTTCCGGGGCAGGCGGAGCATGTTGGTTTTGAAGATGGAGTTTGCGTTGGGCAGATCCAGTTAAAAACGGGATTGACCCAATCGACTATATCAGAATACCTGTCACTATTGCAGCGCGCCGGACTGGTGCAGTCTGTACGTAAAGGGCAATGGACCTATTACCGTCGTAATGAGGCCGCCTTTGAAACTTTGTCACAATTGATCCTTACTAAAGTTTAATCCTTTTAAAATCTGTTTTTTATGAATAACGACAGTTTGTTCAGGCCTTTTGCGCTAAAATCCTTAAATATTAAAAATCGCATTGTCATGGCGCCGATGACCCGTTCGTTCTCACCCGATGGTGTGCCGACAGCAGATGTGGCCGCCTATTACCGCAAGCGTGCGGAGGGTGAAGTGGGTTTAATTTTATCTGAAGGCACGGTGATCGACCGGCCGTCGTCCTCGAATGACGGGAATATTCCGCATTTCTATGGTGAACAGGCCTTGGCTGGTTGGCAGCAGGTGATCAAGGGGGTGCATACAGCCGGCGGCAGTATGGGGCCGCAGATCTGGCATATGGGCGTAATGGCCAATCATCATTCCGGCTGGTTGCCACCAGTACCTTTCGAAGGGCCTTCGGGTTTGAACCATCCTGGTTTTAACAATGGTAAAACCATGACCGATGCCGACATTGCTAACACGATTGCCGCTTTTGGCCGGGCCGCGGCAGATGCCAAACGTTTGGGTTTTGATTGTGTGGAGATCCATGGCGCGCACGGTTACCTGATCGACCAGTTCTTTTGGGAAGGTACGAATGAGCGTACGGACGTATATGGTGGTAAAACATTACCGGAAAGAACCCGTTTCGCGGTAGAGGTGATTAAAGAGGTGCGTAAACAAGTAGGAGAAGATTTCGCGTTGATCATCCGGTTGTCGCAGTTTAAACCAGCAGCTTATGATTATAAGCAAGCTAAAACACCGCAGGAACTGGAAGCCTGGTTGAATCCGCTGGCAGAAGCCGGGATAGATATTTTCCATTGCTCGCAGCGCCGTTTCTGGGAACCGGAGTTTGATGGCTCTGATCTGAACTTTGCGGGCTGGGCTAAAAAACTGAGTGGTAAAGCAACCATTACGGTTGGTTCGGTTGGTCTTTCAGGCGATTTCTTTGGCTCCTTCGCGGGAGAAAGTTCCGAACCGAGTTCACTGGATGAACTGGTACGCCGGATGGACAGGGGAGACTTTGACCTAGTAGCTGTCGGCCGCCCGATATTGGCTGACCCGTCCTGGGTGCAAAAGATCCGTGACGGACGTAACGATGAACTAAGGACATTTACCAAGGAAGCGTTAGGTGAACTGGTAATGCAATAATTAACGATGAACAAGCAATTAAGCGATATTAAATATTCGGTACTGGACCTGGCCACTGTGGTACAGGGATTTACCCCGGCGGATACTTTTAAAAGAAGTATGGAGCTGGCTTTACAGGCCGAAGCACAGGGCTATACCCGTTACTGGTTTGCAGAGCATCATAATATGATTGGCGTGGCCAGTTCGGCACCGCAGATCCTGATCGGCTATATTGCCGGCGGGACAAAAACGATCAGGGTAGGTTCGGGTGGTATGATGCTGCCCAACCATGCCCCGCTGATCGTGGCGGAACAGTTTGGAACTTTGGCTACCTTGTATCCCGGCCGCATCGATTTGGGTTTGGGCCGTGCGCCGGGTACAGACCAGGTGACCGCCATGGCGATCCGCGGGGAAAATATGAATGCCCCAAATCATTTCCCGCAGGATGTCCAGCAACTACAAAAATTATTTTCAGCAGGTAATGCCAATGGTAAAATCCGCGCTAATCCTGGTGAAGGGTTGGATATCCCGATCTGGATCCTGGGTTCCAGTACAGACAGCGCGCATTTGGCGGCCGCATTAGGCTTACCGTATGCCTTTGCCAGCCATTTCGCGCCAACTTACTTTACCGAGGCTATCAATATCTATCGCAAGAATTTCAAACCCTCTGCACAATTATCCGCTCCTTATATAATGGCCTGTGTCAATGTGGTTGCGGCCGATACAGATGTGGAAGCGAAGCGTTTATTTACCTCACTGCAGCAGTTTTTCATGGGTGTCATCACCGGCAAAAGAGCTTTGTTACAGCCACCAGTGGACAGTATGGACACCATTTGGAACCCTTATGAAGCCGAAGCGGTTAACCAGATGCTGGCCTACGCATTTATCGGCGGTCCGGAAACCATCCGGCGGGAAATGCAGGGCTTTATAGCCGAAACACAAATTGATGAAGTGATGGTGACTTCTCATATTTGGGATCACCAGGCAAAATTAAAGTCGTACCGATTGTTTGCAGAAGCTTTAGCTGGTGTAGGAGTATAGGCCCGGGATTTGATCATAAACCTATAAAGCGAAGCCTTTCCGCGCTTGCGACAGTTTCGATCTCTATACGGTCAATACGCCACGCGGCGGAGTGATTACCGTCTTTGCGGATAGTGATAATTCCTGATTCGATCCAGTGTTCCACACGAGCCCGTCCAAATTTTCGGAAAGCTTCATTCTTTTTAAGATAGGGTTTGAGTGATCCGGTACGGACAAGCCCTATGATCGTTCCAATAGCCGCTGCTTCCCGGATGATCAAATTTAGATGTCGTGATAAATCAATAGATTCCATTGAAGTATTATTCACCGTTCACTTACGGGCAAGTAGGTTATTCGATTGCTGGCATTCGCAGTCTTAGCGAGTAACTCCCGGTCAAGCAATTTTCCTTCAGGCTTAATGAGCGATTCAGCGATCCAGCGATCTACATTGGTCCGGCCGTAAAAGCGGTAAGCCGCAGCCTTGCTCATCAATTTGGGGAGTAGATGTTTATTAAGATGTTGCTCCGCCCCGGCGAGAGCTGATTTTTTAAGTAAGTCTGCTAGTTCTTCAGTCTGCATCATTTGTCATTTTAGACAATGTCGCTCGACATATCCAAGACTATCGCAAAGGCACCAGCGGAGCCGGTAATTTTTAGGAAAAAAAGTGCTTCAAAGTTCGGTATCGATGGTGCAATTTTATCCCGAAAATGTTTTACAAAAGATTTATGGAGTTGTAAAAATCTGTTATAAGTATCTGATTATAAGTTAATTATAAATTGGTAAATATGGTACCGGAAACCATAATTCTATCCATTGAACTACGGGAGCAGTTTGATGGGGCAAATATATTAAAATTGAACTAAGGATTTGCTGGTTGTTGCAGATTTTGCCCGGCAACGGTAATAGCCAGTTATTAGCCCTTTAGCTACATTTATTTGCATATAAAAGATAGAAAAAGCGCTTTAAACAGGCGCTTTTTCTTTTTTAATGAGCGTTATAACATTTATTAAGAAAACTTTAAAATGTTTTCGGGGTTCAATCGTCTACCACTAATATAATGAGAAAAAGAGTTCTGTACATTTTACTGCTTTGGGCCTTTGCCGATGTTTATTTTTTTACCGCAGTAACCACGCTAACCGCTAACGCCGTAGCACATTGGGCCTATTGGTCTGTAGATATTTTAATAGTTTTAGGGGTAATTTATACCATGTTGGGCCGCTCTATGGGGCGGGCGCCAAAGGCTATATCCTGGGTGATGGCTTTGATGCTGCTTTCGGCTGTCCCTAAGATCATTGGTACCCCTGTGTTGTTGATCGAGGACGTTGTACGGGCCTTCAGCGGCTTCCCGCCGCGCAGCGTTTGGGTGAGCGAGCTGGCACTGATCATAGCCGCCATTCCGTTTTTAGGTTTGCTGTTTGGGTTGACCCATGGCCGTCATCATTACACGGTGCATAAGCACACCCTATATTTCCCTGATTTGCCCGAGGCTTTTGATGGCTTTACATTAACCCAGTTATCAGACATCCACGCAGGCAGCTTTACCAGCGAAAAAGGCGTTAACAAGGGCATTGAAATGGTAAACGCGCAGCATAGCGATGTAATACTATTCACCGGCGACCTGGTCAATAACAAAGCTTCAGAGATGGATCAATGGATTCCGTATTTCGCGCGTTTAGAAGCGCCTTTAGGCAAGTATTCGGTTTTGGGTAATCATGATTATGGTGACTATACGCAATGGGACAGCGAGGCGTTAAAGGCCGCTAACCTGGTTAGCCTTAAAAATGTACATCAACAAATAGGTTTCAGGTTATTGCTGGACGAAGCGATCACTCTTAACAAAGAGGGGCAAACCATCTCTCTTATCGGTGTTGAGAACTGGGGTAAAGGCGGTTTTCACAAATATGGCGACCTGGATAAAGCCATTGCAAATGTACCTGACAGCCAATTTAAGATCCTGATGTCGCATGACCCATCACATTGGGAAGCCAAGACGCTTGAACATTCAAAACACATTAACCTGACATTAGCGGGCCACACCCACGGCGCGCAATTTGGTATCGAGTTATTCGGCTTTAAATGGAGCCCTATCAAATATGTTTACAAGCAGTGGGCAGGGCTTTACAAACAAAAAGACAGATACCTGTATGTAAATCGGGGTTTCGGTTTCCTGGGTCTGAAAGGCAGAGTGGGGATCTGGCCGGAGATAACGGTACTTACGCTGAAGCGTAAGTGAGAATCAAGAGTCAAGAATCAAGAGCCAAGATTAAATCGGATTAAGTCTTTTAAACAAAGGAGCCATTTATAGAGTCAAGAGACAAGAACCAAGAGTCAAGACTTTTTTGATTTAGTGAATCTAATAATCTAAAACAGCAAGAGCCAGGAATAGAGACAAGAGTCAAGACTAAATCGGATTAAGTCTTTTAAACAAAAGAGCCAGGAACTAAGATAAACTATCTTGATTCTTGGCTCTTGATTCTTGTATCTGCCGAAGACTATACGTTAAACCTAAAATGCATAATATCACCATCAACCACCACGTAGCTTTTACCTTCTACACCTAGTTTTCCGGCTTCTTTAATGGCGGCTTCAGATCCGTTGTATTTCACAAAATCGTCGTATTTAATTACTTCGGCACGTATAAATCCTTTCTCAAAATCGGTATGGATAACGCCTGCAGCTTGTGGTGCAGTGAAGCCCTGGGTGATGGTCCAGGCGCGTACTTCCTGCACACCGGCAGTAAAGTACGTAGCCAGGTCAAGCAGCTTGTAAGCAGCCTTGATGAGTTTGTTTACGCCCGATTCGGCCAGTCCCATATCGTTCAAAAACATCTCACGTTCTTCGAATGATTCCAGCTCAGCAATCTCAGCCTCAATTTGTGCCGATATTACCAGTACACCTGCGTTTTCGTCTTTAACAGCTTCTTTAACCTTGTCAACATAAGCGTTGCCGGTGTTTACAGAGGCTTCGTCAACATTACAAACGTATAGTACCGGTTTGGCGGTTAACAACCACAGGTCGTCAATGTATTCTTTATCTTCTTCGGCAATAGGGGCGGTGCGTGCCGATTTACCTTTCAACAAATGCTCTTTAACCACGGTAAGCACCTCGAAGGTTTTCTTAGCTTCTTTATCACCGCCGGTTTTGGCCATTTTTTCAACCTTCTGGATCTTTTTATCAATGCTGTCCAGATCTTTCAACTGCAGCTCGGTGTCAATGATCTCTTTATCGCGGATTGGGTCAACACTGCCGTCAACGTGTATAACGTTATCATTATCAAAGCAGCGTAATACGTGCAAAATAGCGTTGGTAGCACGGATATTGCCCAGGAACTGGTTACCCAAGCCTTCGCCTTTACTGGCACCTTTTACCAGGCCGGCAATGTCGACAATCTCAATAGTATTAGGTACTATAGATTTCGGAACAACTATTTCTACCAGTTTGGTCAGCCTTTCATCAGGCACGGTTATTACGCCCACATTTGGCTCAATAGTGCAAAACGGAAAGTTAGCCGCCTGCGCCTTAGCGTTTGATAAGCAATTAAAAAGAGTTGATTTTCCTACGTTTGGCAAACCCACTATACCACATTGTAAAGCCATTATTAGCCCCCTCTAAATCTCCCCCGGTAGGGGAGACTTGTATTTTTTAAGTAAATATTAAACGAACAAATCTTCAAGCCCTCCCTACCGGGGAGGGTTGGGAGGGGCTTTAAAAGTCTGCAAAGATAACAGAAAATACTACCTTACAATTTCAAAAAAATAAACGACTTTTGCGGCCAATAAACACAAACGATACACCAATGTAAAAACAGGCTAATATGATGGAAGAAATGGTTGAACAAATTGAATTGTTGATTGAGCAAAAAGACGAACAACAATTGCGCGATTATCTTAACAACCTTAATATATCAGACGTTGAAGAGCTGATAGACGAGCTTCCGGAATATGGCCCCCTTTTTATTGAAACGCTGAATATTAACCGCGCGGTTAACGTATTCAGGATCCTGGATTTCCCTACGCAGGAGCGTATCTTCAAGCAATTACCGGGTACCAAAATTACCGAGATCATTACCGAGCTGCCGCCCGATGACCGTACCGCTTTTTTGGGCGAATTACATGGCGATACCGTTAAAGCGCTTATTCTGCACCTCTCGGCAGCCGACCGTAAAGAAACCCTGTCGTTATTAGGCTATAAAGAAGACAGTGTGGGCCGTTTAATGACGCCCGACTACATCGCTGTTAAAAAAACCTGGGACGTTAACCGTGTGCTGGCGCATATCCGCCAATATGGTAAAAACTCAGAAACCATCGATGTTATTTATGTTTTAGGCGATAAGGGCGTTTTGTTGGATGACATCCGAATTCGCGAAATTCTATTGGTTGATCCTGACACCAAGATAAGCCAGTTGATGGATGGGCGACTAATAGCGCTAAAAGCAACTGATCCGCAGGAGGAAGCCATCAACATATTCAGGATGAATAACCGCACGGCTTTGCCGGTTACTGACGATGAAGACATATTGCTGGGTATAGTTACCGTTGACGATATCCTTTGGATAGCTAACGAGGAATATACCGAAGACATCCAGAAAATTGGTGGTACCGAAGCTTTGGACGAGCCTTACCTGGATATCAACCTGTTCAGATTGGTTAGGAAACGGGTGGGGTGGCTGATAATTCTTTTTTTAAGCGAGATGCTAACCTCGACCGCTATGCAGTATTTCAATGATGAAATAGCCGTGGTGATACAATTAACCTTTTTTATTCCCCTGATCATGTCAAGCGGAGGCAACAGCGGCTCGCAGGCTTCGACCCTAATTATACAGGCCATGGCCCTTGGCGAGGTTACTATAGCCGATTGGTGGCGGGTTATGCGCCGTGAAATACTTTCGGGTTTAATGCTGGGTGCAATACTGGGTATCATAGGTTTTCTGCGGATTATTTTATGGAGCACTTTCAGTACCATATACGGGGCACATCCATTCCTGATTGCTTTAACGGTAGGTATTTCGTTAATAGGTATAGTTTTATGGGGATCACTGGCAGGCTCTATGCTGCCGATTTTAATGAAACGCTTAAAGCTCGACCCGGCAACTTCGTCTGCGCCGTTTGTGGCTACGCTGGTTGACGTAACCGGATTGATCATCTATTTCAGTATGGCGCTGGTGGTTATGCATAGCGTGCTGCATCCGGTTTTAAAACATTAATAAAAGATAGATTAGATGTTAATTAACAGCAATATAGCTACATTATAGCGGTTGTGCTTTTAGTTGAATAAATTATTGTTTAGATTTAAGGAACTAAAACATTATTAAAAAAACTTAAATCTTAAGCAATGGAAGAAACTTTTACAACAGAACCGCAAACACCCGAGCAACCGCAGGGAATAATTTTATTGCAGGACGCGCAATCTTATCTGTTAAGTGCCGGCAAATGGGCGCGTTTTTTAGGTATCCTGGGTTTTATCGGGACTGGCTTTATTACGTTATATGCGCTGTTTTTTGGAACCCTTATGTCTGCTATGTCAAGTTTTTCACCAACGCCGCTTAGTACAATGGGTGCAATACCTGTAGGCTTTATTATATTTTATTTTATTTTGATAGGGGTATTTTATTTTTTTGTATCGCTATACATTTACCAGTTTGGCAGCAGGGTACGAGACGGGATAATGTTAGCCAGTTCAATTACGGTTACAGATGGGTTAGGTAAGTTAAAATCAGCTTTTAAACTAATTGGTATAATGACTATAGTTTTTATGATACTTAGCGTATTTATAATTATTGGTGTAATTGCATTCAGTATGCATATGGCGCATGCTGTAACACCGGGTTTTGGTAGCTAAACAAAATTCTTTAAACATAAAAAAGCCCTGCCAATTGGCGGGGCTTTTTGTTTTAGGTTTATAATAAGTTTTGGTTTGATTGCTAATTATAAGTTCTCGAAAGAGAAATCGTCGTCGGCAGTAGCTCTGGCAATTTCCGGCGCATCTGTGTATTCGTAACGTTTTTCAACAACTTCCTGGTTTTCTTTGATGTAGTCGATGGTTCCGTTCAGGCCTTCCAAAAATTTCTCAAAATCTTCTTTGTATAAAAATATTTTGTGTTTGATAAAAACTCCGTCCTCTAATCTCTTCTTGCTTTCGGTAATGGTTACGTAATAATCGTTTGACCGTGTTGCCTTTACATCAAAAAAATAAGTCCTTTTTCCCGCTCTGACTTTCTTTGAAAAAACCTCTTCGCGCTCTCTGTTGTCAAAATCTCCCATGCTTGGTGTTGTTGTAGTTTAGTTTTGTTAGGCATAAATATAAATAAATTTTTAAACCACAAGTATTAAATCAAATATTATTGGCTTTTTTTAATGATTTAAGTATAAAGTTGTTATATTTTTCAGGCGCCTTATGCTTCTTCTTCCTCAAGAAGCTGTTTTTCATATAGTTCAAAGTAAGTTCCCTTTTGCTGCATGAGGTGCTGGTGGTTGCCTTGTTCAATAATTTCGCCGTTGTCCATTACTAAAATTTTATGGGCATTTTTTATGGTCGATATACGATGTGCAATAATAATATTTGTTTTTCCCTGCATAATATACCCCAGGTTTTGCAGTATTTCTTCCTCGGTTCTGGTATCAACCGCCGAGAGGCAATCGTCAAAAATCAAGATCTGCGGTTGCTTAACGATGGCTCTGGCAATAGACACCCTTTGTTTTTGGCCGCCCGACAGCGTAATGCCCCGTTCGCCAATTAAAGTCCCGAATCCTTTTTCAAGCTCCATAATATTGCGATATACGGCAGCATCTTTGGCGGCTTGCTCTACCTTTGGCATATCCAGCACATCGGCACTGAATGCGATGTTATTAGCAATGGTATCAGAGAATAAAAACACCTCTTGCGGCACAAATCCAATTTGCGCGCGGTAGCCTTCCAGGTTAAGCTGTTTTACCGGCTCGCGGTCTATCAATATCTCGCCGCCGGTAGTATCATACATCCGCAGCAATAAGTTGGCTATGGTTGATTTACCCGAGCCTGTACGGCCAATAATAGCCACCATTTCGCCGGGATTGGCGGTAAACGTTACGTTTTTAAGCGCCTGTATGCCGGTGTCAGGATAAACAAAGTCTACATTTTTAAACTCGATCAAGCCGTTAATGGTACGTTTAGGTACATCTGGCGAAATGATCTCGGGTTTCTCATCCAGGAACTGGTTAATCCGTTTTTGCGATGCAGCAGCACGTTGAATCATGGACGTTACATAGCCCAATGCCATTACCGGGAAGGTAAGCTGATTTAACCAGATCAAAAACTCGGCAATATTGCCGGGGCTGATATTGCCCTTCATCACCTCAATACCACCAATGTAAATGGTGATGACGTTGGCAAATCCCACTAAAAATAACATTAAAGGATAAAACGAGGACTGTACTTTAACCAGCGCCATAGAGTGCGTTTTATAATCCTCGCTCTCTAAAGCAAACTTTTCGCGCACAGAGCCTTCGCGCACATACGATTTCATGATACGAATACCCGAAAAGTTTTCCTGCACAAAACTGGACAAAGAGGAGAGGCGCTCCTGGATCTTCTCACTACGAAAATTGATAACGTTGTTAACGTAATAAATGATGATGGCCAAAACCGGCATCGGCAGTAAAGAAAAAATGGCAAGCCTGACGTTTACCGTGAGCATGAAATAAATGATCAATGCAAAAAGTACAATAGTGTTACTGGCATACATAATGCCCGGACCCAGGTACAAGCGTACACGGCTCACGTCTTCAGTAACACGGTTCATTAGGTCGCCGGTATTGTGCCGACGGTAAAAGGCCAGCGAAAGATCCTGGTAATGGCTATAGATCTCGTTCTTTAGATCGTACTCAATATGCCGCGACATCAGGATAATGGTTTGCCGCATAAAAAACATGAACAAACCGCTTATTAATGACAATACCAGAATTAAAATACCAAAAAATAGCAAGCCGGAGCTAAAGATCTCATAAACTATGCTTTGCCGTTGAAAACCCGCGAAAAGGTGATAAACGCCGATGTTTTCGGTTACCAGATCAATCGCTTCGCGAACAACCTGGGCACGCTTTACGCTGAAAATGTTGGATATAATAACGAACAGCAAACCCGGGATAAGTTGCCAGCGGTATTTAACGAAGAATTTATTTAGATAAGCAAGATCTTTCATGGATAGCAATGCCGCAGCGCGAACGCCCGGTAAGCAAAAATACTTTATTTGGTTTAAAGATTAACGGGCTTTATCGCTTTAAGCTAAAAAATGGCAGGTCCAGTTCTCCGCGTAGTAAATTGCCGTCGCGCTTAAGCCCTGCATTTTCTAATACGCGTTGCGATGGTATGTTTTCTACAGTGGTGCATGCCACTATTTCTGTAATAGCGCTATCAAAAAAGCCATGGTTCACCATTGCTTTGGCCATTTCAGATGCCAGGCCTTTGCCCCAGTCTTTGTGATCGAGACTATAACCCAGTTCCAGTTTGTCGCTTGTGTCGCCAAAAGGGCGCAATAGGCAGCTACCTATAAATTCATCACTATCAGCATAAAACATACCCCAAATACCTTTGGTTTTAGAACCGGTATATTCGCTTAGCGCGATATTAAAAATGGTTATGCGCTCGTCCCGGGTGCGTTTGGGAATGTGTTCAATCACACGCTCGTCGTTGAAATGGTTGAGATAAGTTTCCAGTTCGTCCGGCAAAAACTCGCGGATAATGATGCGTGGGGTTTGGGTTATGATGGTCATAAACAAAAGTAATATCGAATAATGAATTCTGAATGTCGAATATCGAAGTAATAATCATTAATTTAAATTTGGGATTTGCATGGCGGGGGACTCACCCCGGCATCGCTACGCTTGTCGACCCTCTCTTCGCCTTCGGCGGAAAGAGGGTTATTGCGATAAAACTGTCATTGCGAGCGTAGCGCGGCAATCTCAAGGCGCAAAGTTCGCGATTGCCACGTCGTTCCTCCTCGCAATGACAGAATTTCAAAGACCCTCTTTCCCGCTTGCGGAAGAGAGGGTGGTCGAGCGAAGCAAAGACCGGGTGAGTAACCGGCGAAGCGACTATAGTAGCCATTCATTGTATTTTAATCTTATTCCCTTTGATGCACAAAAAAAATACCTACTTTTGTCATGCCTTGATATAATAAATGCCGATCGCAAAATCCACCGATTCTATATTTAGCCAGCTTGAAGATTGCGGGCATAAAAAAGTTGTTTATTGTAGCGACCCGGATACCGGGTTACAAGCAATTATAGCAATTCATAATACCGTATTGGGTCCGGCCCTGGGCGGTGTGCGCATGTGGACCTATAAAACCGAAGCCGAGGCATTGGCCGACGTACTACGCCTTTCAAGAAGCATGACTTATAAAGCCGCTATATCGGGCCTTAACCTGGGTGGTGGCAGTGCCGTGATTATTGGCGATTCGCGCAAGCAAAAAACAGAAGTATTACTACGCAAGTTCGGCCGTTTTGTAAAAAACCTTAATGGCGAGTTTATAGCAGGCGAAGATGTAGGTACCAACCCGCGCGATATGGAGCTGATCCGTATGGAAACCGAGCATGTGGCCGGTTTGCCCGAATCTGTAGGCGGCAGCGGCGACCCTGCGCCGATAGCAGCCATGGGCGTTTTTATGGGCATTAAAGCCTCGGTAAAAGAAGTTTTTGGTACTGATAGCCTGGCAGGCAAACGCGTTATAGTTCAAGGTATAGGCCACGTAGGCGAGCACCTGGTAAAATTGCTGCGCGACGAGAATGTAAAAGTTTACGTTAGTGATATCAATGATGACCGTACGCGCCAGGTATCAAAAAAATATGGCGCCGAAGCGGTAGCTAATCACAGTATTTTTGATATCGATGCCGACATTTATTCGCCTTGCGCTTTAGGGGGTACTATCAATACGCAAACTATTAATAAGTTAAAGTGCGGTATCATAGCAGGCTCGGCCAATAACCAGTTAGAAGACGAAGAGGTACACGGACAATTATTACTGGATAAAGGTATTATATTTGCGCCCGATTACGTTATAAATGCAGGCGGGGTAATTAACTGTTATTCGGAGCTGATGGGTTTTGCCAAAAAGCATTCCTTACAGTTAACCGAGAATATTTATGAAGCAACGCGCAACGTTATCAAACTTTCAAAAACCGAGAACATTTCTACCATTGTTGCGGCAAACAAAATTGTTGAAAAACGTATTAGTGACATTAATAAGGTAAAATCCGGCTATTAAAACAAAACAAACAACAATAATAAATAACAGGATTAAAAATCCTAAATCGTTCTTATACCAATGTTAAACAGAAGGCACCTACGGGTAAAAGTATTACAATCATTGTACGCATATCATCAAACGAATGCGACTAACATTAAACAACAGGAAAAAAACCTGCTACAAAGTATAGACGAGGTGTATGAAATGTACATCTGGATGCTATCACTGATCTCAGAAGTAGTTGGTTATGCAGAAACTGATGCTACCGAGCGTGCGCACAAGCATTTACCTACCAAAGAAGACCTGAATGCCAATCAGAAAATATTAACCAACCGGTTTACTGGTTCTTTAAGCCAAAATAAAGAGTACTTAGCAGGCGTAAAAAAATATAAAGTAGAATGGTCTTTTGAACCTGAATTGGTTAAAACACTATTTACCGCATTAAAAAGTTCGCCCGAGTATACCGAGTATTTGGAAAAAACCGGCGACACTATCCAAACGGATAAAGACATCATTAAATTCATCTTCAAAAAAGTAATTTTAAAATCATCTCTGGCCGACCAGGTTTTTGAAGAGAAATTTATTTTTTGGCCGGTAGACAAAGATGTTTTGCAAGCTTTGATAGCCAAAACTTTCAAAAACTTTGCATTTGATGAGCCTGAGAAAAACAAGCTGGCCGAAGTAACCGGCAATTGGGATGAGGATAAAGAGTTTATCATTAATTTACTGGCAACAAGCGTACGTTATGACGAGGATTACCAAAAACTAATTACCGCTAAAACCCAAAATTGGGAACCCGAGCGTATCGCCATGATGGACACGTTGCTCATGAAAATGGCAATAGCCGAGTTTATTAACTTTAGTTCTATCCCGGTAAAAGTTACTATTAATGAGTACCTGGAGATCTCTAAAGAGTACAGCACGCCAAAAAGCAATTCGTTTATAAACGGTATATTAGACAAAATTTTGGCCGAACTTAAAGCCGAAAAGAAAATTAATAAAGTAGGTAGAGGATTAATAGAATAGTAATACAATATATGAAAAAACTGTTTTTAGCAGGAATGATAGCTGGCGGCTTAATGGCTTGCAATCAACCAACCAAACAACAACAGCAACAAAAGGTTAACTTCACAACAGATGGGGCTGACGTTAGATATGAATCGCCTACTTATGACTTTGGCAAGATAAAACAAGGCGATAAGGTTTCGCATAGTTTTAAATTTACTAATATGGGTAAGTCGCCGTTAATTATCACAACGGCGGTAGCATCATGTGGTTGCACCACACCTACATGGCCCAAAAGCCCGGTAATGCCCGGCGATACCGGCTCAATTGCCGTAACCTTTAACAGTACTGGTAAATCAGGCTTGCAAGATAAATTGATCACCGTTACATCCAATGCCCAGCCTGCACAAAGTATTGTGCACTTACTTGGCGAAGTACTCACACCCAACAAATAAAAAATGACAGCAACTATTTTATTACAAGCCGCAGGCGGCGGTATCGGTATAGCGCAAATACTTCCTTTTGCGTTAATCATCATCGTATTTTATTTCTTTATGATACGCCCGCAGGTTAAAAAGCAAAAAGAACAAAAGCAATTTGCCGAGGCCCTGAAAAAAGGCGACAAAGTGATCACCACTTCGGGCATGCACGGTAAGGTTATTGATATAGCCGACACAACCATTTTACTGGAAACAGAAGGTGGTCACAAAATACGTTTTAACAAAGCAGCAGTTTCTTTAGAAGATACAAAAGCGGTTAATACGCCTGTTGTAACTAAATAAAACATTGCTTTGAAGGTGTTGGCACCTGGCAAAATATAAACGAAGCGGAAAGAAAAGCATTTAGCTTTAACCTTTCCGCTTTCGGCTTTTAGCTAAATTAAATGGCAATATTAAAATTATCGGCAACAGAGCGCAGGCGTATATCGGCGTTTTTAACCTGCCTGGTGCTAGCTTTGGGCGCCTGGGTAATTGCTGTATTGTCCAATAGTTACAATTATTCTGTAAAAGAAATTATCACCTTTAAAAATGGTCCTCAAAAAAGAGCGTTTCATTCTTTACAGTCAGACACCGTTAGCGTTACTGTAAAAGGAACAGGCTGGCAGATGGTGCTTTCTAAAATGCAGGAAGAGAATCATCGCATAAAGGTTGATCTGAGCAAGCTTGACAGTCAGGATTATGTGGTATTGAATACGCAGCTTGCTGTTATAAATTCCGAAAAAGTAGTCAACAACCAAATTACCGCTATCAATCCTGATACACTTTATTTTGATTTTACTAATCGTAGCGTACGCAGGGTGCCGGTAAGGTTAGTAAGAAATATTAGATATACCCAGCAGTTTACGCAGTCTGGCAATGCTATTATCAAGCCGTCGTATGTAACCATCAGCGGCCCCAGTGCCAGCATTGATAAGATTGATTTTTGGCGCACCGATTCGCTGACGCTTAAAAACGTCAATGAAGATGTAACCACGCAGCTTAACCTGGAAGCCTCGCCTGAAGGTAACATCACGGTATATCCTAAAACCGTGCAGGTTACACTTCCGATAGAAGAGTTTACTGAAAAGACGCTGGAGCTACCTATCAAGCTGATGGGTAATATAGATTATTTTAATGTAAGGCTGTTTCCTCAGAAGGTTAAAGTAACCATCACCACAGCCTTAAGCCGTTATAATGATATCGATGAAGAACTGTTTGAAGTTCAGGCTGATTTGAATTTATGGCGCACATATGGGTTCAATACGCTGCCGGTGAAAGTACTGCGCATACCGGCTTATTGTAAACTGGTGAGCGTTGAACCCAGCAATGTCGATTTTATAGTTAAAAAGTAATGCTTAAAATAGGTATCACCGGTAATATAGGCAGCGGCAAAACCACCGTAAGTAAACTGTTTGAGATTTTGGGCATCCCGGTGTTTTATGCAGATATCGCAGCCAAAACCATCATGACCGATGACCCACAGTTGGTAATCGACATTAAAAAAGCTTTTGGCGATGCTGCCTATTTAACAGATGGTAGCCTTGATCGTAAATACCTGGCCAATATTGTTTTTAATGACGATGCGCAACTGGCTAAGTTGAACGCTTTAACACATCCCGCTGTTTTTAGAGCGTTTGATACCTGGGTTGCGGGGATTAAGAATGCGCCTTATGTGATTAAAGAAGCCGCTTTATTATTTGAAAGTACATCTTACAAGATGTGCGATTATTCACTGTTGATTACTGCTCCGCTTATACTGCGGATTGAGCGTGTAACTCAACGCGATGGCGTTACCGCCGCCGAAGTGCAGGCACGTGAAGCCAAACAATTCACCCAGGAAAAAAAACGCGAATTGGCAGATTATACTATTGAAAATGATGAAAAGCAATTACTGATACCGCAGGTGCTGGAATTGCATGAAACATTTTTACAATTGGCAACGCCATGAAGCACTTTGTCATTATTTCACTCCGTCGCGTCATTGCGAGCGTAGCGTGGCAATCTCTGCGCGATAGGCTTTGCATGTTCAGAGATCGCCACGCTCGTACCTCGCTCGCGATGACGTGGTGGGGATTGTTTGATCTTGTATAATAGATGCAACTTTTAATAATTAATGAATATCCTCCAGGACTTTATTGAAATTAACCCCAACGGTATTTACTGTAAATACGGCGATTTCTATCTCGACCCACAGCAGCCGGTTAATCATGCCGTAATAAGCCATGCGCATGCAGATCATGCGGTAAGCGGCAATAAAGAGGTTCATTGCACCCAGGCCACGCGCGAATTTATGTACCTGCGTTATCACCGCTCGGCGGCGCAGGTTTTCAATATCGTGGGCTATCATCAATCATTTAAAATTAAAGATGTCACTTTAACTTTTGTGTCGGCGGGCCACATGCTGGGCTCGGCGATGATCTTGATGGAATATGAAGGAGCTACTTATCTATATACGGGCGATTACAAGATCCAGCCCGACGCTACTTGTGAACCTATCGAGTGGGTTAAAGCCGATGTGCTGATTACGGAGAGTACCTTTGCTGATCCGAACATTATTCATCCTGACCCGGTAGCAGAAATCAAAAAATTGAATGACATTAAAAGTAACATCCTTTTAGGGGCCTATGGCATGGGTAAGAGCCAACGATTAATCCGGATGATCAATGAGTACGCTCCGCAGAAAAAAGTGCTGGTACATCATAAAATTATGCCTATTAATCAAATCTATGAGCGGCTGGGTTTTAAACTGGGTAACTACCAGTTATATGGCCGCAAAATGATGAAGGTACAGGACGAATTTGTTTACCTGGTTACGCCGTTTACATTTAACAGCTACATTAAAGCCACAGGCGTAAAGCGCTTATTTGCCTCAGGCTGGGATAATTTGCAGGTGAATAAACAGGACACATTGTTTATATCAGACCATGTTGACTGGAATGATATACTGACCGCAGTAAAACAAGTTGAACCAAAACAGGTTTGGACCTTACACGGTAATGGTAACCACTTAAAAGCACACTTTGGCGATAAGATATACGTTAAGATATTGAATTAGCAAGGCGATGAAAGAGGGAGAGGACTATTACATCAACGAAAATGGCTTATGGGTTTTAACAGAAGCCTACCATTTAAAGCGCGGTTATTGCTGCGAAAATGGCTGTAAGCATTGTCCCTATGGTTATGGAAAAACACAGGACGATGCTAATCCGGAGAAAAAATAGGATATTTGTACCCTGAATTAAAAAAGTTTATGCGGATAGACGAAGAAATACACTCTAAGTTTGAAGATAACTACCAAAAGGCGGTTATCAATATTTCGTATACCGAAGGATGGTTAAAGAATACTTTTAACTGTCATTTTGAGCGTCATAACCTCACGCAACAGCAATTTAACATCTTGAGGATATTACGTGGCCAATACCCAAAACCGGCTACGGTTAACCTGCTAAAGGAGCGCATGATCGATAAGATGAGCGATGCCTCGCGTATTGTAGACAGGCTGGTTCAAAAAGAAATGATTACCCGCTGCACCAATAATAAAGACCGCCGCGCAGTGGACATCCGCATTAGCGAAAAAGGTTTGAAAACGCTGGAGATCATGGATAGCGAATTTAAAACCAAGGATTTCATCAAAAACAATCTTACCGCCGAAGAAGCAGGCCAGTTAAGCGATTTGCTGGACAAGTTAAGAGGATAGGTATTATCTGGCTAGTAGCCGCACCTCTACTGTGTTGTTCTCACCGGCCAAAACCGGGCTGCCTTTGGCAAATTCAACTGCCTCATCTATCGAGTCGGCTTTTACTATAACATAGCCGCCCAAAGTTTCATTTGTCTTGCCAAACGGGCCGTCTGTTACCATATTCCCATGATGCACAACCTTGGCCTCATTAAACATAAAACCGCCACTCTCGCCGTCGTATTTGCCTTGTTTGGCTATTTCATTTAGCCAATCGCCCGTTGCTTTCATCCAGGCCTGGATTTGTTCAGGCGATGCAATTTTGCTGCCATCCGGATGCCTGAAAATTAACGCGTACTGTTTCATTGTATATTTTTTAAAATTTTAGATATAGATTCATCGCCCAGAAAAAATTATCATGCCAGATTCAATTGCCAGGATACGCCAAACTTGTCGCCCACCCAGGCAAATTTTTTGCTGAAGCCGTAACTACCCAATGGCATCATAGCGCTACCGCCTTCCAGTAAAGCCGAGTAGGTAGCATCAATCTCGGCTTCATCTTCGCAGGTTACATAAATGGATATGGACGGCGTAAAACTAAAAGCGTGCCCCGCGCTGTCAATAGCCTTAAAGTTTTGGCCGTTTAATGAGAAAGTGGCGTGCATTACCGTACCTTCTGCACCCGGCCCACCCGCGCCATACCTTTTGATGTTTACTATCTCTGAATTTTTAAACAGCGAGGTATAAAAGTTCATGGCCTCTTCCGCGCGGCCCTTGAACATTAAAAAGGTGGTGAATTTTTGCATGGTTTTAATCTTTCAGCCTGATCATACAAAGCATATCGCTTTGGTTGGTATATTCTTCAACACAATAACCATCGGGATCCAGATTTGGTTGTGAGATAAGCACATCAAACGTTTTTTGTATGGCTGGAATATCCTTCATGAAATCGTGAATGGTTATAGCAATATAGTTGCCTTTTTTTAAGATCATGGTTTCTAATTGATATTTTTCGGCTTCGCCGGATTCTATTACTTGCGCAGCTGCTTTGTATTCAATCTGTCCGTTTTCAGGTCGCGATATGCCAAAGTACCTTCTCGCCGTTGAGAATGGAAATAAGGAATGTAGTTGCTGATGTGTCGCCAATACGCCGTCGGGAAATGAGCTGGCGGCTACGTACATGATGGTAATATCGTTCTCAAATATGATGTGTTCCATGATTTTAATTGATGGTTAATCAAATTTAAGTTACCTCATTGATAACCACAGGGTGGGCTATGGACAATTTAGGGTGCTGAATGAGACAATTAAAACTGATTGGAAAACCAGCGGTAAAAGGCTTCAAAATCAAGCCTCCATTGTTTTTCGTCATGCTTGCCTTTTGTAACCAGCGGGGCCGGGATATTTTTAGGGCCGATCTTTTTATTGTTCAGCAGTGTCACCATCCGGTTTACATAATCAGCCTCGTTACCCTCGTCATCGCCATAAGCAAAAAAGAATTTTGATTTAGGGTTGATGGCTTGTTTGGTCATGTCATCATAAACAGGTTCAGCATACCAAAAAGCCGGCGAAAAGATTCCGGCCACGCCGAAGATGTCACTATACTTAGCCGCAATATACATGCTGATCAGGCCGCCCATAGAGCTGCCTACAACGGCGGTATGCTTAGCGTCTTGCAATGTACGAAAGGTAGTATCGATATATGTTTTAACATCTTTAGCTACATAAGCGGCATAAATTGCAGCATCGCTAGTGCCTGTATAGGGGTTGTACTCTTGCATACGCACCGAGTTAATGCCCGATTGTATAGCCACAATGATGCATTGCTTATTGGTGGGCATCAAATTAACCAGCGAATCGGCATACCAGCTTTCATTATTATTGTAAGCATCTTTAATAAACGTGGTTTGCCCATCCTGTACATAAATAACCGGAAACTTTTTACGCGTGTTCCAATAGCTTGGCGGAAAATAAATATGCAGCGTGCGCTGGCGTTTTAAGCGTTTTATCTCGAGTTTAACAATATCATATCTTGGTGTATCGGCAGCAACGCCGGCATATAAACAATCTGCCAGCGATATCAATAAAATCAACAGACCTAATAGCTTAAATTTCATGTCTAAAATTGGGATTTGTTTTCCAGAATGCCCAGCCCAACAGCAGGCCGGTTAAAGTGCCGTAAATTGCTCCGCAGGTAACGTCGATAGGGTAGTGCACACCCACGTATACTTGTGCAAAACTTATTAATGCTGCCCAGATCAATGCAACCGGCAAAACCCATTTATATCGTCGGTAAAAAATCATGCTCAAACAGACGGCAATAGCAAAATGATTGCTGGCATGTGCCGAAGGAAAGCTGTAACCGGTGCCGCAAGGTATGCGGCTTACTATAGTGGCCGCCATGGTTGGGTCGTTACAAGGGCGCGTTCGTTTGAAAAAGGCTTTGGCAAGGCCGGCGCTACCAAAATCGGCCATGCCAAAAGTAAGCGCTAAAAAAACGATGACCACGGCTCCGCTCTTTTTGTATCGCCAAAGGCAAAAAACAAAAATAAAAACATACAGCGGTATCCAGGTTTTAGGATTACGCAAAACCGGCATTACGGCATCAAAAAAGGTATTGCCTAAGTCGTGATTAATGCAGTAAAATAAGTGCCGGTCAAGTTGCAATAAGTAATCGGGCATGAATGTGTTTTGTTGCGGGTAAAGATAGGAACAATCGTGAAACTTGTGAGTAATAACGCTGCATGGCTCGGTATAGCGTGTTATCGTTAATTTTTTCGTGCATAGAACTTTGTTTCTTCCAAACATTGAAGATCGTCCCGCTCAATCGCCGCGGGTTGGCTTTGTTCTTTTCCTTGATGAAAAGAACCAAAAATCAAGTCATACGCAAGGCTTCTTTGCGCTCTTGGCCTTTGCCCTGCAAATCGGGTAAAACCTGGGCAGGGGCCTGTTGCCGCCTATTGTCGCACATGGGCCGGCGCTTCAGGCAACATTCCCGACAGCCCTGCAGCCGCACAAGGCCACCATTGTTTTACCCGCTTTCACCCGAAGCTCTGCGTCTGACGTTTCGGTTCTAAAGTAAATTCTGCAAACAGTGAAGAATCAAAAAAAAAGCGCGCAATGGCCTGTCAGCAAACCGGGCCTGGGAGTCTGGCCTGTGGGGAGAAGGTTTTTGCTGACTTGATTTATTCACTGTTGTTTATTTTTTGTGTGAATGAGGTCGCTACGCTCAGTATTTGGTTCTTTTTCATCCAAGGAAAAAGAACTAGGCCTTAGCGGCCATGAGCGCTATAAGAGCGATTAGCTAGCAACCCGACTTAGGAATTAGAGATTGTCTACATGTAATACGATCTAAAATCCCAACCCCATTTTTTCAATAATGACTTTAATTTCATCAATCCTTCACTTAATATCCTTAATTTCGCGGCTTAACTATTAGACAACGTTTTGACTTTAATAAAATCAATTTCGGGTATACGCGGTACCATTGGCGGTGCTGCAGGCGACGGTTTAACACCGTTAGATATAGTAAAATTTACATCGGCTTACGGTGCCTGGGCAGTTAAAAAGTCAGGTATAAAAAAGATAGTTGTTGGCCGCGATGCACGCATCTCTGGCAGCATGGTGAACAACCTGGTGCTGGGTACTTTGCAAGGTTTGGGTATTGATGTGGTGGATATTGGTTTGTCAACTACGCCGACTGTTGAGATTGCTGTTCCGTTAGAAAAAGCTGCAGGCGGGATCATTCTGACTGCAAGCCATAATCCAAAACAATGGAATGCGCTTAAATTGTTAAACGCTGATGGCGAGTTCATTAATGATGCTGATGGTAAAGAAGTTTTAGAGATTGCTGAAAGCAGCGACTTTACCTATGCCGATGTTAACGCTTTAGGTAAAGTAACAGCAGACGATAGTTATCTGCAAAAACACATCGACCAGATATTGGCCCTGCCACTGGTTGACGTTGAGGCTATTGCTAAAGCAGATTTTAAAGTAGTTATAGATTGTGTAAATTCTACAGGCGGTATCTTTGTACCGGCTTTGTTGGAGCAACTGGGTGTTAAAACCGTACATAAATTATTTTGTGAGCCTGATGGCGAGTTTCCGCATAATCCTGAGCCATTGCCTGAGAACCTGGTAGCTTTATCAAAAGAAGTATTGGCTAAAAATGCCAATTTGGGTATAGCTGTCGATCCGGATGTTGACCGTTTGTGCTTTGTTTGTGAGGACGGCAATATGTTCGGTGAGGAATATACACTGGTTGCGGTTGCTGATTACATCCTGAAAAATAATAAAGGTAATACCGTTTCAAACCTGTCATCAACCCGCGCCCTGCGCGATGTGACCGAACAAGCCGGCGGCGAATATCATGCCGCTGCAGTAGGTGAGGTGAATGTGGTCAACAAAATGAAAGAAGTGAATGCGGTAATAGGCGGCGAAGGTAATGGTGGGGTCATTTATCCTGAGTTACATTACGGCCGTGATGCTTTAGCTGGTATAGCTTTGTTTTTAACTCACCTGGCTAAATACGGTAAACCGATCTCGCATCTGCGCAGCTCGTATCCAAGCTATTTTATCTCAAAGAACAAGATCACATTGACGCCGGAGATGGATATCGATGCCTTGCTGCTGAAGGTGGAAGCCAAATACAAAGATCAGCCACATTCAACAATCGACGGCTTGAAAATAGAATTTGACAAACAGTGGGTACATCTGCGCCGTTCAAATACAGAACCGATCATCCGCATCTATTCTGAAGGTGATTCAGAGACAGTAGCCAATGGTCTGGCCAATAAGATCATTGCTGATATAAAAGAAATATTACAATTGAAGGGATAATAAAGATGTGTGAATGGCAGAGCGTCGCTAACTCTGGTAAAAACATTCACTCAATCACTCATTCACACAACCACTCATTAAAAAGAACTGATGCGCGTTTATATGGACAATGCTGCAACCACGCCAATGGATGCAGAAGTAATTAAGGTTATGTGTAATGTAATGGAGAACCATTTTGGTAATCCGTCGTCTATACATGCGCATGGCCGCGAGGCAAGGGCTCTGGTTGAGAAATCGCGCAAGACTATTGCTAACCTGCTGCATACCTCGCCAGCCGAGATCTTTTTTACCAGCAGTGGTACCGAGGCCGACAATACCGCCATTCGCTGCGGCATGCTGGATAATAACATTACGCACGCTATTACTACTCGTTTAGAGCATCATGCCGTTATCCATACTTTCGAAGCTATGGAAAAGGCCGGCAGTATCAAATTAAGCTACCTTGATGTTGATAGCAAAGGCAATATCGATTTTAATCAATTGGAAAGCCTGTTACAAAATAACGAACGCAGCTTTGTGTCTTTAATGCAGGCTAACAACGAAATTGGCATATTGACAGACATTGTACGTGTAGGCGACCTTTGCGAGCAGTATAACGCCGTTTTTCACTGCGATACAGTTCAGACTATGGGTCACTATCCGCATGACCTGAGTAAGCTTAAAATCCATTTTATTACTTGTGCCGGCCATAAATTTCATGGTCCAAAAGGTGTTGGTTTTCTACATGTCAACCATAAAATAAAAATCAAACCATTTATATACGGCGGCGCGCAAGAACGTAACATGCGTGGCGGTACCGAAAATATTTATGGTATTGTTGGCCTGGCAAAAGCATTGGAGTTAGCCTATACCGACATGGAACACCACCAGGTCCATATTCAGGGTCTGAAATCATACCTGATTGAGCAGCTGCAAGCCAATATTCCTGGTGTTTTATTTAATGGCGAGATCGATGCCGATAAAAGTTTGTATACTGTAGTAAACGTATCGTTCCCGGAAACAGACATGGCCGACATGCTTTTGTTTAACCTGGATATCGCCGGTATCTCTGCATCTGGTGGCAGCGCATGCAGCTCAGGTACGGATATTGGCTCGCATGTATTAACCGGCATAGGTGCCAGCAGCACGCGTCCTTCGGTTCGCTTTTCATTTTCTAAGTATAATACTAAGGATGAAATAGATTTTGTAGTTGGAAAATTAAAGGAGTTGTTTGCAGAAAAAGTCCCCAACTTGTAGTGTTCTCTTTAGCCCAATCTGGGTAAATAAATTTCTTTCAAAGTAATACTGGCACGGTTTTCGGAGGTATTTGATAACTAAATTCAAAACCTATGAAAGTTCAAGATCAAAATTCCGGAAACGGTAATAACAAACGTAACACACACGAGGCCGACGCTGAAAACACAGGCCTTGCGACAAAAAGCGAGCAGCAAAAACACGATAAAAGTACTGATGCTTCTTACAGCGAACAAGCAGACGTTACGCCACCAAATCACAAAGATTTCCCGACAGTCGGCCCAAGTAAGGTCGACTTTGAGAGCCGTCCGCAGGGCCGTCGTACCGCACGTATGGTAGGCCATGAGCCGGGTACCGAAGGTATATAATTTGACGAGTAGTCTATTTTTATAAACAAAGCTGCTATCTCCAAAAAAGGTAGCCGTTTTCATTAAAACTAAAGCTATGAAAACTAACAATCAAAACTGGGGCAGTAGTAACCAGCCCAGAAAAACAGGCAAACAGCAACAGGTTAATAACCCAGGGCAAAACAAAAACGTGGATACCGAGAAAAAAGGTGTTTATGTAAAAGATATGCCGCCAATTGATGGCGCTAAGCCGGGAGTTGTATAGCATACTCGTTTGTCATTCTGAGCATAGCGAAGAATCTTGTAAGAGCGACAAGTAAATCGTATAAGATCCTTCGCTACGCTCAGGATGACAAATAAAAAAGGGATGACTATTTGATCATCCCTTTTTTATTATAACTGATATCAGTATTATTAGTTTTTCATCATCCTTAGGAAAGCAGCCAACTCAGCCTTCATTTCCCGTCTATCTACAATAAAGTCAAGGAAACCATGTTCCTGTACAAATTCAGCAGTTTGGAAACCTTTTGGCAGATCTTTCTTAATAGTTTCTTTAATAACCCGCGGACCGGCAAAACCAATCAGCGCACCCGGCTCGGCAATGTTAATGTCGCCCAGCATAGCGTACGACGCAGTTACACCACCTGTAGTAGGGTCAGTCAGTAAAGAAATATAAGGAATTTTAGCTTGCGACAGCAATGCCAGCTTAGCCGATGTTTTAGCCATCTGCATTAATGAAAATGCAGCTTCCATCATACGTGCACCGCCCGATTTTGAGATCATCAGGAACGGAATGTTATGCTCAATACTATAGTCGATAGATCGCGCAATCTTTTCGCCAACAACCGAACCCATCGAGCCGCCTATGAAGGTAAAATCCATGCAGGCAATCACAATATCCTGGCCGTCAATTTTACCAACTGCAGCACGGATAGCGTCTTTTAAGCCCGTTTTAAACTGGGTTTCAACCAACCGCTCAGAATATTTTTTGGTGTCTGTAAAGTTCAGCGGGTCGCCCGAAACCATGTTCGGGAACAACTCGGTAAACTCGTTGTCATCAAACAATACAGAGAAGTATTCTTTTGATCCTATCCGCAGGTGGAAACCGCAGTAATGACAAACGTATTGATTTTCAACTTGCTCTGAATAATGTAGAGGTTTCTTACATTGAGGGCATTTATTCCAGATCCCATCGGGGGTTTCCTTCTTTTCCTCAGTAGTCGTAATTATCCCTTTTATTTCACGTTTAAACCACGCCATATCTATGTCTAGCTCTTTCAATATACTGCAAAGAAACGAAATATTTTGTTAGATGTTTGTTTTTTTAGAAACAAGAGTCGAGAGTCAAGAATCAAGAAAAGAGAGTTGAGAATAAAGTATAAGTTGTTTGTGGTTTTATGTATAACAATAAAGCAAGGGCCTTTGCGCGATTCCCTAGCTCGGGGAGGGTAGGTAGGGGCTTATCAAAGAGACAGGAACTAATCATTATAATATATGGGCGTTGCGCTGATAGAGCGCCGGGCTTTCCGCTCATACGCCTACAAGGCCTTAGGCGCAGGGCCGGTATCCGCTGCAATCCCTAACGCGGGGACTCACCCGGTCTTTGCTTCGCTCGACCACCCTCTCTCTTCGCCTGCGGCGGAAAGAGGGTTAAATAGCCGCTATTCTCACCACCGCGTCATTGCGAGGAACGAAGCAATCTCTACACATGCTAAGCAAGTGCAGGATATTGACACACACGGCACGTGTGCGCCAGCGGATGGAATTACAATACATGATTATTTAATTCAAGTCTGATAGTTGTATCCGAGAGTTTTAACCTACGTGGATTTGAATAAAGAATTTTATATTTGACGAAACGAATGAATAGAGTAGGTGCTTTAATGGATACTTCAATAAAAATAGGTAAATATAAAATTGTCTTAAGCGGGACTATTATCGCAATATACGATCAGCCATTAATTTTCACGATCGGTAGTTTAACTTATACACTTCTTTTTGCTAGTGATTCAACAAAGACGGGTAGCTACGTGACTAGAAAGCAACCTGAGGGCGATAAACAATCTTTAGTTGTCACCTTATATAATTTTGACAATGCGTTAGGCTCAGGCCTTTCTAAACCAATTTCCATGGGAAATATAGGTGATGAAAAGTTGCTTTTGAATTTTGTGATTCTTGCGATGGGTGATTTACAAAATCGAATAATGCATTACACCTGGTATCAAGGAAAGGAGGAAACAAGTGCCTGAGAAAAGGAGTGAAACTGTTGCTTCTGATATAGATGAATTAACAATTTATCAAGGTGGAAGTTTAAGCGAAATAAGAGTCGAAGATTTAAAAGACAATGAAGTTGCAATTAAACAACTTTTAAATACTTATCATTTGAAATTAAAAGAAGGGAATCAAAAAGATGCCAATATTTCTATTTTATTGTCTCAAGTTGAATTTCTAAAAACAACACCTTTCATTGGTATAGTAACAAGCACGCTAAACATTATAGGTTCGATTATTATTGCAATTTCCGTAAATTTGGAGGCAGCTAAACCACCAGTGTCATATTCAAATTTATTGCTGTTTTTAGGTTTTGCTTTGGTAGTAATCGGTTCTATTATCAATATTTTATATCCATATATAAAAGGGTGGTTTAACGGTAATAAGGTTAAAAAATAATTCCATCTGACATTTGTGTCTGCTCACTACTCGCAACTTCCCAACACATGTAAGATTGCTTCGTACCTCGCAATGACGGAGTGGTGAAGCTCGCGGTTAGCCAAACCTCTTTCCCGCTTGCGGAAGAGAGGGTGGTCGAGCGAAGCGTAGAACGGGTGAGTCCCCCCGCGTTAGGGATTGCAGCGGATACCGGCCCCTAGCCTAAGGCCCTGTGCAGTATAAGCGAAAAGCCCGGCCCGAAGGGAAACGCCATTATTATCTAACGCTTCATTAACACACCCCTGCCCCTCTCAAGAGGGGAACTTATCGCACCATCATTCACGTACTGTATTAAACACACCACGTGAAACGTATTACGTCAAACGTTCAACTTTCTCAATCAAAACATCCCGTTTATTCTGCCAAGTCAATAGTTTAAACAATATAAGTGTACATTAAACAATAAGTCCGCAATATTTCCTATAACTTTTATAGACTTTTTTCCTTGAAAACCGATAATGTTTTTTACCTTCGGCTCCCACAAAGTAAAACCAAATGGATTTAAAAAGTTATAAAGGAGTTTTGCACGGCGACCAGGTGCAGGCACTATTTGAAGCAGCTAAAAAGCATCAATTTGCTTTGCCTGCAGTAAATGTTATCAGCACCAATTCGGTTAATGCTGTAATGGAAACCGCTAAGGCAGTTAACTCGCCGGTAATTATTCAATTATCGCATGGCGGCGCACAGTTTTACGCCGGTAAATCATTAGATAACTCTAAGCTACAAGCTTGTATTTTAGGTGCTACGTCTGCTGCAAAGCACGTGCATTTATTGGCCGAGCATTATGGTGTTGCGGTGATTTTACACACAGACCATGCTGCTAAGAAATTATTGCCATGGATTGACGGCTTGTTAGATGCCGGCGAGAAATTCTTTGCCGAAACCGGCAAACCATTGTTCTCATCGCATATGCTGGATCTTTCTGAAGAACCGATCGAAGAAAATATCGAAATATCTGCCAAATATTTAGCTCGTATGGCTAAACTAGGCATGACTTTAGAAATTGAATTAGGCGTAACCGGTGGCGAAGAAGACGGCGTTGATAACAGCGATGTTGACAGCTCGCGTTTATATACCCAGCCTGAAGAGGTTTCTTATTCGTACGAGAACTTATTAAAAGTTAGTCCGCGCTTTACCGTAGCAGCAGCTTTTGGTAACGTGCACGGTGTATACAAGCCGGGCAACGTAAAATTGCAACCCGTTATTCTGCATAACTCACAAGAGTATGTTAAGCAGAAATTTAACCTGACTGAAGAGAAACCAATCAACTTCGTGTTCCATGGTGGTTCTGGTTCAAGCCAGGAAGAAATCCGCGAAGCAATTAGCTATGGCGCTATCAAAATGAATATCGATACCGATATGCAATGGGCATTCTGGGACGGTATTAAAGATTACTACCAGGCTAAAGAGGCTTACCTGCAAGACCAGATTGGTAACCCAGAAGGTCCGGATTCTCCAAACAAAAAATATTACGACCCACGCGTATGGTTGCGCAAAGCTGAAGAGAGCTTTGTTAAGCGTTTAACCGTTGCATTCGAAGATTTGAATTGCATCAACGCTACCGACAAGTTATAAGATAATAACACCTTATATTTATAAAGCGCCAATGTGAAAACATTGGCGCTTTTTTTTAGTTATGTTGTGGATTGTCATGCCGAAACAAGTTCGGCATGACGGTCGGTTTTTATTTATCGTCAATAAAATCATCATGGCTGCTAAGAAAAAGAACTTTTTCGAGAAATTTTCAAACTGGGCAACTGCCGCTACGGGTAGTTCGGCCGCATTTTTCACCGCCATATCGGTTATTGTGGTTTGGGGGGTTACCGGGCCGGTATTTAAATATTCAGACACCTGGCAGTTGATTATTAATACCGGTACTACTATAGTTACTTTTCTAATGGTGTTTTTGATCCAGAAATCGCAAAATAAAGACTCGAAAGCCATTCACTTAAAACTGAATGAGCTGCTGGCTTCACACCAGGGCGCCAGTAACCGCATGGTTGATATTGAGGACCTTACCGAAAAAGACCTGGATCAATTACATAAATTTTACGTTGCATTGAGCAGATTGGCCGAAAAGGAAGATGATTTAACTTGCACGCATTCTATTGATGCTGCCGAAGAAAATCATAATTTTAAACTTTCAACATTCAGAACCAAAAAGCATTACAACGATGCCCGAGCCAAAAAAGATAGTAGTACAGAAGGTAAGCGACCAACCCAATCTTGATAAAGTTTTTGCCATACGCCGCGAAGTCTTCGTAGGCGAACAAAATTGCCCGCCGGAGCTGGAGTGGGAGCATGAAGACGAATCCACACATTTTTTGGCTACTGTTGATGGCGAACCTGCCGGTGCATCGCGCTGGCGCAAAACTGACAATGGTTATAAACTGGAGCGTTTTGCTGTTCTCCAAAAATTCAGAGGGCAGGGTGTAGCGCAGGAGTTAGTACGTACTGTTTTAGCCGATTTACCTGCCGATGCTGAATACATTTACCTGAATGCGCAAATCCTGGCGATGGGATTGTATGCAAAATTTGGCTTTGTAGCCGAAGGACCGCAGTTTGAAGAAGCGGGAATTCAGCATTTTAAAATGGTGAAGCGATAAAATAGCCATATAGTTAACTAATATTTACTAATTGTTAATTTCGATAAAACTTAATAATATCGGTATTATTTTTAGGTTAACTGCTTTGAGTGATATGATAATCATATCATGATGTGGCACTAACTTTATGTTTACGCCCAACTGCGTTTTTTGTACCCAAACAACAAACACAGTTATGAAACAAACCTTTATCTTTAAAAAAAATGGCTTGGCGATGGCCGGCGTACTACTTTTAAGTATGGCCATTGGCAGTTGTAAAAAAAACAGCACCACTACCGGCGTAACACAGAGCATCAATAGCGTAAACCATGTGGTTGTTATCTACATGGAAAACCACAGTTTTGATAACTTATACGGCCAGTTTGATGGCGCAAACGGCTTGCAAAATGCTACCCCGGCAAACACCACTCAAGTAGATGCTACCGGTAAAGCTTACACTACATTACCTGCTATCCCGGGCACGCCGGTATTTCCTACCAACCTTACCAACACCTACTTTAACATTGACCAGTACGTGGCCAATGACGTTATAACCCAGGACGTTTTACACCGCTACTATCAAGAGCAAATGCAGATAGATGGTGGCAAAATGGATAAATATGCTTTGTATAACAGTAACTCGGCAGGTTTATCGCAAGGTTATTATAAAACCAGTTTATTACCATTGTTGCCAATGGCACAAAAATATGTGCTTTGCGACAATTTTTACCACAGCGCATTTGGCGGTTCATTCCTTAACCACCAGTGGTTAATTGCGGCAGCCAGCCCAACTTTTCCTAATGCTCCATCAAGCATAGTTGCTAAGGTTGATGTTAACGGCCAGGTAACTACAGACGGCGCGGTCACTCCAGATGGTTTTGTAGTTAATACAAGCTATACTGTAAATGCACCGCACCCTGCTAGTGCAGCTGCAAATACTTTAGTTCCAAACCAAACTAACCCAACTATTGGTGATAGATTGACTGACAAAGGTGTTTCATGGGTTTGGTATTCTGGCGGTTGGGATAACGCTTTAGCCGGTAACCCTGATCCAAATTTCCAGTTTCACCACCAGCCATTCGCTTATTATGCAAAATATGCTGATGGTACTCAAGCCAAAAAAGATCACCTTAAAGACGAAACCGTATTTATGTCGGCTGCTGCTGCTGGCACTTTACCGGCAGTATCTTTCGTAAAACCTTTAGGTACTTATAACGAGCACCCTGGTTACTCTGACGTAGCTTTAGGCGAAAAACATGCTGTCGACCTGGTTAATGCAGTATTAAACGGCCCTAACGGTAAAGACGCAGTTATCATTATTACTTATGACGAAAACGGTGGTTTCTGGGATCACGTTGTTCCGCCAACTATCGACAAAAAATGGGGTCCGGGTACACGCGTTCCTGCAATCATCATCTCTCCGTTTGCTAAAAAAGGTTATGTTGACCATACTCAATACGAAACTGTAAGTATCCTTTCTTTCATCGAGAAAAGATGGAGCCTTTCACCGCTTGCAGATCGTGATAAAAATGCAAACCCGTTATCGAACGCGTTTACTTTTTAATCTAAAAAACTTTATATATAACGAGGATGGCATTTCGCCACCCTCGTTTTTTCGTTTACAATAAATAAGCCCGCCTTTCGCGGAAAACGCTATCCGATGAGGAAACTACTTCTGCTATCTACCTTGTTAATTACTGTTATGGTCTGTGCTTTTTTTTCATGCAGGCATAATACCATCGCACCCGAAAAGGCCATTGCCCGGACGTTGTCACTGCAAGTTGAAACATTTATACAGAACAATAATAAATTGCTTAACGCGGTAACCGCGGGCGCCGACGAAAGACAGCTGCAACAGCTGTTTCTGCAAACCCGCTTATCCTACAAAAAATTTGAATGGGGCGCCGAATATTTTTCGCCGGCCACCGCCAGGTTCGTAAATGGACCACCTGTGCAGGAGATTGAAATGAGCAGCGGGCAGGTATTTGAACCTGCGGGTTTGCAGGTGATAGAAGGCTATCTCTTCCCCAAATATGACCCTCGCAATAAGCAAGCCTTAATTGCCCAGCTAAACTTGTTAAAGCCTGCGTGCGATAAATTTAAAAGCTACTTTAACAATGTCGATCTTTTTAACTGGCAGGTATTTGATGCAGCAAAGCAAGAAGTATTCAGAATTTTGGCGTTGGGTATTGCCGGGTTTGATAATCCGCTTACCCTAAAAAGTTCTGAAGAGGCTGTTGCAAGTTTAGCCAGCTTGAAAGCGGTGATGTCTTATTACAAAACCGACGAAAAAGGAGCGGACCTGATCCCCAAATTTGATGCTGCCGAAAACTATCTTAAAGCAAATACCAATTTCAACGCTTTTGACAGGGCGGCTTTCATAACCCATTATGGTAACGCAGTTTCATCGGGTATTGAAAACCTGGAAGAGCAGTTGAATTTTAAGATCACCACTTATAATCGTCTACTCAATCAAAATGCAAAAACCTTATTTGATGTTGATGCATTTAACGTCAATGCTTTTGCTCCCGGCGATTCATCGACCTATGCAACTGCTAAGAAAATCAAACTGGGGCAAGCCTTATTTGCCGAACCCATGCTTTCCGGGAATGGTAAAAGAACTTGCCTGACCTGTCATCAGCCCGAAAAGGCATTTACAGACGGTTTAGTGAAAAATACGATAATAGATGGCGATAAATTAGTGAGGAGAAATACGCCAACTTTAATTAATGCCGCCTTACAAGCCTCGCAATTTGACGACCTTCGGGTGCCAACCTTGGAGGATCAGGCACTAACCGTGGTGCAAAATAAGGACGAGATGCACGGCTCCATGAAAGTTGCCGCTGCCCGTTTATGGCAAAACGATAATTATCGTAAGTTATTTGCTGATGCTTTCCCGGTAAAGGATAGAAAAAGTATTGACACCTTGGAAGTCATGAATGCTATCGGCTCGTATGTGCGCAGCCTTACGGCTTTAAACAGTCGCTTTGACAATTATATGCGCGGCAACAAAACAGCCATGACCGCGCAGGAAATTAACGGTTTTAACTTGTTCATGGGAAAAGCCAAATGCGGAACCTGCCATTACATGCCACTTTTTAATGGCTCATTCCCGCCAAGATATACACTGATTGAAAGCGAAGTAATTGGCGTCCCTAAAACAGCGGACGGTAAAGAAATAGATGGAGACATGGGCAGATATGATATCCTGAAAGTGGAAGCCTTTAAACACGCTTTTAAAATAACCACGGTGCGCAATGCGGCCCGTACTGCGCCATATATGCACAATGGTGTTTTCAAAACGCTAGAGCAGGTGATGGATTTTTATAACAAGGGCGGTGGGGCAGGCCTGGGCTATAAAGTAAGCAACCAAACCCTGGCAGCGGATAAACTTGACCTTTCGAAAAAAGAAAGCGGAGATATTATTGCGTTTATAAGAAGCCTCGATAGTAAGTAAGATTTTAGGCTCCTGATGATTTAAACATTGAACACGCTGGTTGAATAATTTAAGGCATCCTGTAATCGCCTATAATTAAGCTCTGTGAGCGCGTTTTGTTGGGAGAGATATGCAATTAGGTTTTCTGTAGCGATATTGCCTGTAAGGTCATCTGCAGCCATGGGGCAGCCACCGTAGCCCTTAAGGGCACCATCAAAACGTTTGCAGCCACTTTGGTAGGCGGCTTCGACCTTTTCATGCCAGGTAGTTGGAGTGCTGTGCAGGTGTACGCCAAACTCGGTATTAGGGAAGGAATCACTTAGTTGGGTGTAGATAGCTTTGATCTGATCGGGCTTGGCGATACCTATCGTATCAGACAGCGCGATGATGTTGATGCCTTCGCTAATCAATCGCTCTGTCCACTGCGACACGATATCCATATTCCATTCATCCCCGTAAGGGTTACCAAAACCCATTGACAGGTAAACCAGCAGCTCTTTGCCTTTACTTTCGCATAGCTCACGCACTTGTTTAACCGTATCGAACGCATCGGCGATAGATGAGTTGGTATTACGCATCTGGAAGGTCTCAGAGATAGAAAAAGGATAGCCGAGGTAATTGATCTCCTCGTGGACGCAAGCGTCCACAGCGCCCCTGTAATTGGCTATAATGGCTAATAGTTTTGATTGGGTGCTGTCCAAATTCAATTTAGAAAGTACCTCCGCCGTATCCCGCATTTGAGGTATAGCTTTTGGCGATACAAAACTGCCGAAATCTATGGTGTCAAAACCTACCTGCAACAGCAAATTAATGTAGGCAGCCTTTACATCGGTCGGCACAAAATTATGCAGGCCCTGCATCGCGTCGCGGGGGCATTCGGTTAATTTTATAGTTGTACCGGCCATTTGTTATGCAAGTTAATCAGCTTTGGCGGTTTGTTTGTCCTTTTTAGGTAATTCTTCGGGCACAAACCGGCGGATGATTAACCTGGCACCACCGTTGTTAGCTATGTAGTTACCAATCCAGTTCACAAATACCACCACTTTGTTTCTGAAACCCAGTAAGGATATCAGGTGTACAAACATCCAGATCAGCCAGGCAAAAAATCCCTGGAACTTGAGCTTGCCCAGATCGGCAATGGCTTTATTACGGCCTATGGTAGCTAATGATCCTTTGTCATTGTATTTAAAAGGCTCTGTTGGTTCGCCTTTAATCAGGCTGATGATATTCTTGCCCGCCAGTTTACCTTGTTGTATAGCCACCTGTGCAACGCCCGGATGCCCTTTAGGGTTTTCGTCATCAATCATCGCAGCAACGTCGCCAATAGCAAAAACATTTTCTGAACCTTTAATCCGGCTTATGGAATCAACACTAATCCGGTTTCCTTTTTCAATATCTTTTTTGTCGATACCGGCAGGCACAACACCCTGTACCCCGGCACTCCAGATCACGTTCTTAGTTTTGATGGATTTGCCGCCTTCAAATTTTATCTCCTCGCCATCATAACTTTCCACTTTCACGTTCAGCATTACCTCAACACCCATTTCCGTCAGGAAATGTTTGGCTGCTTTTGAGCCTTCGTCAGAGAATGGTCCTAATACCTTTGGGAGGAAATCGACCAAGTAAACTTTCATGTGCGATTTTTGCAATTCAGGATAATCGCGGTCAAGGATGTGGTTACGCAGCTCGGCTAAGGCACCTGCAAGCTCTACACCGGTAGGGCCGGCACCAACCAATACAAAGGTCAGGTAGGGTTCGCGCTCTTCTTTGGTAGTCTTTAATGAGGCCTCCTCGAGGTTCTGTAAGATCAGGTACCGAAGATTCAACGCTTCGGGTATTGATTTCATTGGCATGGCAAAACGCTCAATGTCTTTATTGCCGAAAAAGTTGGTGGTTGAACCGGTGGCAATCACCAGATAATCATATTCAATATCGCCCACATTAGTAAGCACTTTGTTATGCTCCATGTCCACGCCCGACACCTCGGCTATCCGGAAACGAAAATTTTTCTGGCCCGCAAAGTTCTTACGCAACGAAAAAGCAATCGACTCCGACTCCAAACTCCCCGTAGCTACCTGGTACAGCAGTGGCTGAAAGGTGTGGTAATTATGCTTATCCAGCATTAAAACCTCTACAGGCGCGTCTTCCAGTTGTTTAGCTACTTCCAGGCCGCCGAAGCCGCCGCCAATAATAACTACCTGCGGGAATTTTGATTTTTGCGTGGTGTTCATGGTACACTTTGTTGATACGGTTAGTAGTTAACAAAAAAGGCTCCAAATATTCTTTGGAGCCTTTTTTGTTATAATGAGATGACTAATTATTTCAAATCGTTTTTTCCAAAGTCTACGATAACCGGGGTAGCGATACAGATTGAAGAATAAGTACCGAAACAAACACCAATTAACAGTGAGAACGAGAAGCCACGTAAAACGTCGCCACCAAAAATAAACAGAACAATCAGCACGAATAATACGGTTAAAGCAGTAATAATGGTACGGCTTAAAGTATTGTTAATCGCGTTATTGATAACCTCTTTCGGGTCGTCGTTTTTAGAATGGTGTAATTTCAAGAACTCGCGGATACGGTCAAATACTACCACGGTATCGTTAATTGAGTAACCAATTACAGTTAATATTGCCGCTACGAAAGCCTGATCAATATCAAGAAAAGGTAGTACGCTTTTAAAGATCGAGTAGAACGATAATACCATCAAAGCATCATGCGCGGTAGCAATCATTGCTGCCAAACTGTACTGCCATCTGCGGAAACGGATCAGGATATAAGCCGATATGATGATGATGGCGAATAATACCGTCCAAACCGCTGATTTTTTTAATCCATCAGCAATAGTGGCCTGTACTTTTTGAAATCCTACAATATCTTTTTTAGGATCATTGATGTGTGTAATAGCATTTTTGTTCAACGCGTTGATCATTGTACCCTCAACTTTGGCATCGGCTGTAGTTGAGTTATCCTCGATCAGGTAGTTGGTGGTAATGTTGATTTTGTTGGTACCTAATTTTTTCACTATGGTACCATGACCTAACACACCTTCAACAGCTGTACGTACATCATCATCAGTAACATTCTTGTTAGGGAATTGTATAGTGTAATTACGCCCGCCCTGGAAGTCAACACCATAGTTAAATCCTTGTACAAACATGGATATAATACCTGCAACGATAAACGTACCTGAGAAAATATAGAATCTCGCACGTTTTTTAACAAACGCGAAGTTTGCATTTTTAAAAGTATGTGAGCTCCAGGCATGTGAAAACTTGATGTCCCAGCCTTTTTCAATCATCCACTCAAATATTAATCTTGAAATTAATAATGAACAGAATAATGAAGTAACGATACCGATCATCAAAGTAGTTGCGAAACCTTGGATAGGGCCGCTACCAAACACGAATAAGATAACACCGGTTAAGAATGTTGAGATGTTAGAGTCTAAGATTGACGATAAGGCATGTTTGAAACCATCGGTTACCGCTAAGCGGACAGATTTACCAAGCGCAAGTTCTTCACGAACACGCTCATAGATCAATACGTTAGCATCAACCGCAATACCTAATGTTAACACGATACCCGCAATACCCGGTAGGGTTAACACTGCACGTAAACTGGTTAATACACCCATCAGGAAGAATACGTTGATGACTACCGCAACCACCGCTACAGTACCAGCACGGTTGTAATAAGCAACCATAAACACCAATACAACGAGTAAGCCCATTAAACAGGATAGCAAACCTGCATTGATAGACTCGGCACCTAATGACGGACCTACCACATCCTCACCAATAATGTGAGCAGGGGCAGGTAAACGACCAGCTTTTAATACGTTGGCTAAATCCTTAGTGTCTTCAACTTTAAAATTACCAGAGATTGATGACACACCACCAGAAATTTCGTTCTGTACGGTTGGTGCAGAGTAAACATTATCGTCCAATACAATGGCGATAGATTTTAAATGATTTTTATCAGCAGACGCTTCGGCAGTTACTGCGCGCCATTTTTCGGCACCTTGCGAGTTCATTACCATACGTACTTCAGGGCTGCCTTTTTGATCAACATCGTTTTGAGCATCGTTAATCACATCGCCACCTAATACCGGGCCATTGTCGGCACCTGATAATTTAAGCGCGTATAATTCATAGATCTTGCTTTTTTCAAGCGGTTTTACAGCCCATGCAAATTTGATATTGCGTGGCAATGAAGCCTGAACATCTTTGCTATGCAGGTAAGTATTTACTTTAGCAGTGTCTTTTTGTAAGGTCCAGCCTACAACCGGTCCCGGGCGCAACTGCTGCTGACCCTGTTGATCTTGATAAGTTGGCGGCGTAAGCACTGCGAACAGTGGGTGAGACGCGTTTAATTTTGATTTGCCGGCTAAAGAAGTGTCCTTAGCGGCATTTTTCTGCACTTTATTCAATAAGGCTAATGCACCTTTTTTGTTGGTCGTATCTTTTTTAGCCTCAGTTGTTGTGGCGACAGCTGTGCTGGCCGAGTCTTTTGCTGCTACTTTGCTTTTTGCAGCTAACAAGGCATCCACATTAGCCAGCATCGGGTAAACCTCCTGGATCTCGTAAGTTTGATAGAACTCCAGTTTAGCAGTACCTGATAACAGTTTGCGTACGCGCTCCGGATCTTTTACACCGGGTAGTTCAATCAGGATACGGTTAGTGTTAGACTCTAACGATATGTTAGGCTGAGTAACGCCAAACTGGTCAATGCGGGTGCTTAATACCGTGTATGACTGTTTAACCGCAACGTCTGCTTCGTCTTTCAAATATTTTTCAACCTCGCTGTTTGAAGCGTTGTATTTTATTTGAGCCTGGTTGTCTTTTGTTGAAAATATAGCAGCTAACTTACCGTTAGGAGCCAGTTTTTCATACTCATTAACAAATAACGTAATGTAGTCAGACTGGCTGGTTTTAGTATCGGCATTTGCAGCTACTAAAGCCTGGTTAAAAGCAGGATCAGGATTGTTGTTTGATAAAGCTCTTACTAACTCAGCCAATGAGATCTGCATGGTAACGTTCATGCCACCTTTTAAATCAAGACCAAGAGCAAGCTCTCTTTCTACACAATATTGATAAGTATGGCCCAAAAGCGGATAGGCCGGTAATGACGAAACAGAATCCAGATAAGCTTTCGCTTTAGCAGTATCGCCTTTTGCATATACTTCAGCATCCTTCTCAACTTTGTGTGCAACCCATGTAAACGATAGCTGGTACAAGCACACAATCGTTAGCACTACGGCGAAAAATTTAATAACCCCTTTACCTTGCATTGTAAATTATAATATGTAATTAATTAGTTTATAAGCGTTTTAAACAAGACGGCAAATCTAATAAAATTTTGCAACCATGAAATTTTAAATTGAAACAAAATTTAAGCACTTGTTGTTATGCCCGCTCAAGCGTGATGAATGAGAAGGGAAGCGCGTTTTTTTCGTCCGCTTCATGATCGGCCCGTTCGGTTTCTTTCCAGATATCTGCGTTGATTTCAGGAAAATAGGTGTCGCCCTCAATGTTTGCGTGAACTATGGTTAAATAAATCCTATCAGTAAGCAGCATAGCCTGTTTATAAATCTCGGCACCGCCAACAATAAACACTTCTTCGGTGCCCTGGCATAAATCCAACGCGGCTTGCAGCGAATTGACCACCTCGCAGCCCTCAATTTCAATTTGCTGACGTGTTACAATAATATTGCGCCTGTTTGGCAAAGGCCTGCCCACAGAATCATAGGTTTTGCGGCCCATGATCACGGTACCGCCTGATGTGATCTCCTTAAAATGTTTTAAATCTTTAGGCAAATGCCAAAGCAACTGGTTGTCTTTGCCAATGGCGTGGTTTTCTGAAATAGCTACTACGATGGATACGGTCATCTGGTGGGTCATTTAGTTTTTTAGGATGTCATTGCGAGCGTAGCGTGGCAATCGCAAGGAGAAAAGTTTAAACGCGTGCGATTGCTTCGTTGTTCCTCCTCGCAATGACAATTTGAGATTAAACCGCTACCGCCCCCTTAATATGAGGCCAGGGATCATAATTTTCTAAAGTAAAATCTTCAAATTTAAAATCGAAGATATCTTTCACTTCCGGATTTAGCTTCATGGTTGGCAGCGGGCGTGGCTCGCGGGTCAGTTGAAGTTTTACCTGGTCGAAGTGGTTGTTGTAAATGTGCGCATCGCCGAAAGTGTGCACAAAATCGCCAAGCTCAAGGTCACACACCTGGGCTACCATCATGGTCAACAAAGCATACGATGCAATGTTGAAAGGCACCCCTAAAAATATATCGGCGCTGCGCTGATACAATTGGCAAGACAGTTTACCATCGGCCACATAAAACTGAAATAGCATATGGCAAGGCGGTAATGCCATCTGGTTAACATCGGCCACGTTCCAGGCCGATACAATGATGCGGCGCGAGTCGGGATTAGTTTTAATTTGATTAATGATCTGTGAGATCTGGTCAATGTGGTTGCCATCAGGTGTTGGCCATGATCTCCATTGGTAACCGTACACCGGGCCAAGGTTTCCATCGGCATCGGCCCACTCATCCCAGATCCGCACACCATTTTCTTTCAGGTAGCTGATATTGGTATCACCCTGCAAAAACCAGATCAACTCATGAATGATAGATTTAAGGTGCAGCTTCTTCGTTGTCACCAGCGGGAAACCTTCCTGCAGGTTAAAACGCATCTGGTAACCAAATACACTGACAGTGCCGGTGCCGGTACGGTCATGCTTTTGGGTGCCGGTGTCCATTACGTGGCGCATTAGGTCAAGATACTGCTTCATGTTTCAATGAGTGATTGAGTGAATGATGGAATAAGCGAATGTTGGTTCGCGGGTACAAATAAAAAAAATCTATTTTTGGCTTCCTACGGATGTTTATAAAAACAGCCGTTGTTAATGATTTTATATGATCACTTTTCCAAACGCAAAGATAAACATTGGCCTGAACATTATTGAGCGCCGCACCGACGGCTACCATAATCTGGAAACCATTTTTTATCCTATCAAAATTAAGGACGCACTAGAGGTGATTGAGGCGGGCGAACTGAGCTTCGAATCGTCGGGCCTGGATATCCCGGGAAGGACCGAAGACAACCTTTGCGTTAAGGGCTATCATCTGCTCAAAAAAGATTTTGATTTGCCGCCGGTGAAGATCCACCTGCATAAAAACATTCCGATAGGTGCAGGGCTGGGCGGAGGCTCGGCTGACGCTGCTTTTTTTATCAGGCTGATGAATGATAAATTTAGGCTGGGTCTTGCCGTTGCTCAACAACAAAACTACGCCCGCAAGCTGGGTGCCGACTGCGCGTTTTTTATCGAGAACAAGCCGGTGTTTGCTTTTGAACTGGGGGACGAGTTCGAAACGGTAAAATTAGACCTCTCAGGCTACGTTATTGTTTTGGTGATGCCGGACATTCATGTCTCTACATCGGAAGCCTACGGCGGCGTTAAACCGGCCCCTGTAAAGCAGTCGTTGTTCGACTTGATATACGAGCCGATTGAGGAGTGGCGGAAATTGATCAAAAATGATTTTGAGGAGAACATCTTTCGCAACCATGTCGAGATAAGAGGAGTGAAGGCCGCTCTTTACGAAGCCGGCGCTGTCTATGCCAGCATGAGCGGCAGCGGCGCATCGGTGTTTGGCATCTTCCGCGAAACACCCGACCTGGGCGCGCTTGAGCACGACAACCAGGTTTTCTACAACATTTAGCTTAGTTACTGTTTTTATGGATGGCTGATATACTCGCGATCTTCATCGCTTAGTGTATCGGTGTCGTCATCGTCGTCGCCCTCATAAGGGCGACCTCCCCCAATGCTGCGCGCCTTTTTGGGGCGGCCAACCATGATGCCTAAAATAAAAGCCACCACGCCAAAGGTTAGCAGGGCTGCCAGTTTTGAAACATAGAACGAGCCGAACAAAATAGTGAACCGCACCGGCTCTGTATTTTGCATCAGCACTATCGTCAGCAAAATGGTGACGATGATAATTAGTATGGTTGATATGCGCATAGCTTTTTGGTTGATGAGACTTTTTACCAATATCAGATTTTTCTGTCGCTAATTAAAATCCATTTCAAAAATAGGGAAGGGCTTGCGGCTTCGCCGCGAATTAGAAAGTCAAAATTGAAAAGTCAAAACATGGAGGGTTGAGCTGGTTTTGAAAGATCAGGAAATCGCCGGCTTTTTTGGTTTTGGTCTGCCCGATTTTGAAACATACCGACATTGATCCACCCGCAAAAATTATTTGTTCTGATTTCTTGTTTTAATCCTCTTTTTCCCTGAATTTTTTATTTCGGTCAACATCCACTGATTTTTGTCAATTTTCAAAAAATGGCATTTCAGTACACTAAGTATGCTGATTTTCCCGTCAAAATCAAAAACTAATTTTATTGTTTAAATAATCTATATAGATATACTGAATAATAGACTATTAATGTAAGCTTTAAGCCTATATTTTGATATATGCTAATTTATTTAGTATTTACACTTGTTTTAAAAGTCATTTTTAATAAATTTAAAGTTTATATAATTTATATAAATATCTGATTTTAAATAATATAATTTAATTATATAAATCTGTATTTTACTTTTAATTCTTTAAATTTGGCTGAAATTTACCTGTAAAAACAACGATTGTTGAGCTTTGATGAACCGATGGTTTCAATACACAAATCATCTGCTCTAATTTGCGCTAAAAACAACGATAATTTTTGAAATGTATACAGACATGGTCAAAACACCAGGTGTCTCAGAAGGGCTTAAAATGCGTTAAGGGCGATGTTGAATTGTCCCCTACTCTTAGTGGTAGCTCACGGACAAATAAAAAACTAAGAGAAATGAAGTAGCTGGAAACGGGAAATCTTATCCATTTTTACGTCTTTGCAGACGTGTACGGGCAACGGGAAACAGGAAGATAGTAGACAATATTATCGCCGCGCCTACCCAGAATCCGCCTGTCATTTTGTTCATATCGCCAAAGAAAACAAACGACATGAGGATGCCATATACCGGTTCCAGGTTGGTAATAAGCGCTACCCGGAAGGCCGAAAGTTCGCGCATTACAGATACTCCGGCGACGTAGGCCAGGGAGGTACAGACGGTTCCTAGTAGTAATAAACAGCAAATATCTGATGGCTTTAATAACATCTTCTCATTGAATCCCCCTGTAAAAATAAGGTACAAACTGGCCCAGAATAGGGCACCCAAAAGTTCGAAAAATGAGATGATTGCCGGCTCTATTTTCTTTACTTGTTTAGAGTTGATGATAGAAAAAGTAGAAGCAAACAAGGCGCTAAGTAAGCCGGTAATGATACCCTTAGTGTATTGAGTTTCGAATTTGAAGATTAAATATATGCCGGTAATAATCAATAATCCGGCAATGATTTCAAGTTTTGATATGCGCGTTTTATTAAAAATTGGTTCCAGAATGGCCGTAAAAAGCGTCATTGATGATAGGCAAACCAAGGTCACCGGTACGGTAGAAAGCTTGATAGAGGCGAAGAAAAGTATCCAGTGGCCGCCTACTAATGCCCCGGTAAAGAACAATTTCAAGAAGGTTTCGCGGCTGATTTTGAGCCCGGTTTTGTTGAATTTGAAGTACAAAAACAGCGATAAAAGCGCTATTAAAACCCTATACCACACTAATTGTACAGCAGAAATGCTAATTAAAGCGCCTAAAATGCTGGTAAAACCCCATATAAATACCGTAAAATGGAGTATTAATAAGTTTTTGTTGATCTGTGCAAATCTCGTGGCGTTATTATCGGCCATTATTTGGGCGCTTTATACAGTAAGTAAGTACCTAATATACCAAATAAAATGTTAGGTAAGGCCGCTGCCAGCATAGGCGGCAACCCACTTTTTATAGCAAATACCAGCGCAAATTTGTCGACCACAATGTAGGCAAAACACAGAAAAAGGCCAATCCCCAGGGGTAAACCAATGCCCCCGCGTACCTTTCTTGACGATATGGAAACCCCGATTAGAGTGAGCACAAAGGCCGCAAAAGGGTACAGAAAACGTCGCCATTTTTCATACTGCATATCTCTTAAATTGCCCGCTCCGCGAATTTTTTCTTTGACAATATCAATGTTTAATTCATGCAATGACATGGCAGAATATATGTTGTCGTGTGCCTCAAAATCTGCCGGATAAAGCTCGAGCGTAGTGTCTTTCTGGGCTTGGTTTAGTACCAGTCTTTCGCGTAAACCATTTATATATCGCACTGAATAATCATGTAAAGTCCATTTCTTTTTTAATGAATCATACATAATAGTGTTGGCTGTGATACGCTGTCGCAGTTGGTCGCCATCAAACTTCTCCAATACAAATTGGTAGCCTATGTGCGAGCCGTTCTCATATGAATCTACATACACATAAGTGTGATTATCCAGCTTTAAATGTACCTGACTCTTCTGTTCGCGGCCATTAAATTCGTTAGCATTTTCGAACTCTACCTTAAGGTGATTGGTGTACGGTATCAAGTATAATGAACTAAAGAACCATACCACAAATATCAGGGTAGACCCTATAATATAAGGGCGCAAAAAACGCGTAAAGCTGGCCTTTCCGCTTAAAATGGGGATGATCTCGGTTTGATTAGCCATCTTGGCAGTAAAGAAAATAACAGCCAAAAACGTGATCAAAGGCGCCAGCAGACTGGTATAATAGGGAATAAAACCGGCATAATATTTAAACGCGATATCATAGAATGTGTCATGATGCGTCAGGAAGTTATCCAGGTGTTCTGACACGTCAAAAACCACCGATATGCCTATCACTATCCCCATAGTAAACACAAAAGTGCCCAGGAATTTATTGATAATATACCAGTCGATTATAGTTATATATCGGTCTAAAAATTTTTTCATTTATAGTCTTTGTCCCAAACGGTCAACCATAGTTTTTTTCCAGCTGTAAAACTCGCCGCTGATAATTTTTTTACGCGCTTCTTTAACCAGCCACAGGTAAAAATGCAGGTTATGCAGGGTTGCAATTTGCGCGCCCAGCATCTCGCCGCTATGTATTAAATGCCTTAAATAGGCTTTAGTATAAAACGTATCCGCACCTAAATCGCTATCTGCCTCAATGGCCGAATAATCGCTCTTCCACTTCTCGTTTTTGATATTGATAACGCCATTTTTTGTAAAAAGCATACCATTACGGGCATTGCGGGTTGGCATTACGCAATCAAACATATCTATACCCAAAGCTATATTTTCTAACAGATTTATTGGCGTACCCACGCCCATTAAATAACGCGGTTTTTGCTCCGGTAATATATCGCACACAATTTCTGTCATGGCGTACATTTCTTCGGCAGGTTCGCCTACAGAAAGTCCGCCTATGGCGTTGCCTTCGCGCTCGAAAGACGCGATAACTTCTGCCGATCTTACGCGCAGGTCTTTATAAACAGAACCTTGTACAATAGGGAAAAGCGTTTGGCTATAGCCGTATTTTGGCTCGGTGCTATCGAAGCGATCGCAGCAGCGCTTCAACCAGCGGTGCGTCATTTCTATCGACTTTTTGGCGTAGATATAATCACAGGGATAGGGAGTGCATTCATCGAAAGCCATAATAATATCGGCACCAATAGTACGCTGAATATCCATCACATTCTCGGGCGTAAACAAATGTTTTGAACCGTCAATATGCGAGCGAAAGGTTACGCCTTCCTCTTTGATCTTACGTACTTCGCTTAAACTATATACCTGGTAGCCGCCGCTGTCGGTTAAAATAGGGCCATCCCAGCCGTTAAATTTATGCAGTCCGCCGGCGCCTTCTATCACATCCAGGCCCGGGCGTAAGTATAAATGGTAGGTATTACCCAGGATAATTTGCGCCTGGATATCATTCTTTAATTCGTGCTGATGAACCGCCTTTACGGTACCAGCCGTGCCCACAGGCATAAAAATAGGGGTCTGTATAGTGCCGTGATCGGTAGTGATCTCGCCCGCGCGGGCCTTCGATAACGGATCTTGTGAGTGTAACTTAAATTTCATTCGTGGCGGCAAAGGTAATGATTTTTGGAGATTAGAGATTAGTGTCCCGATAGCTATCTGGAGGGTTAGAGATTAGCGAGTTGTATAAGGTATGCTTTGTTAAAAATGGCTGTCACCCTGAGGCCCTCGAAGGGTGAGCGGTGGCCTTTGCCCTCATGCTTCGAGGGCCTCAGCATGACAACCGCGCCTTAGTTGCCAATAATCTATGAATCGGTCGCCATCAAAACCGAACACTTTTTTGTATCAAAACCGAACAGCTATTTAATTTTATATCAATATAATTATCTTTAAATCAATTATTTAGATATTAGGCATTCAGTTGGCTTGGTTTATCAATCAATAGCGTATGTATCAATATTTTATCTGTTTGTTATGATCAAAAACTATATCAAAACAGCCTGGCGAAGTATCCGCCGGCACCAGCTTTATACAGCAATCAATATTGCCGGGCTTACGGTTGGTATAGCGGCATGCCTGCTTATTTTTTTAGTTGTACGTTATGAAACCAGTTTTGATACGTTTCATCAAAAGAAGGATCGTATTTATAGAGTAATAGAAGTGTCGACCAAACCGGTGGTTAGCTACGGCACCGGGGTGTCATTCCCTATACCGGGTGCTTTGCGTGTAGACTTTCCGACCTTGCCGCAGGTAGCCACTATTTTGCGTAATGAGGGTAATTTCTTCAGTGTAAACAACAAAAAATTCAAAGAGGACGAAGCCTACTATGCCGAGCCGCAGTTTTTTGATATGTTCGACTTTAACTGGTTGGCCGGCGATAAAAAGACGGCCCTGACAGAACCAAATACCGTAGCACTTACCCGCAGCGAGGCCGATAAATTTTTTGGCGATTGGCGCCATGCGACAGGTAAAACCATTAGTTATAAAGGTAAAACAGACCTGAAAGTAACCGGCATTTTAGAGGATATGCCGGCTAATACAGATTTCCCGCTAAAAATTGTGGTGTCCTATGCTACCATGCGCTCAAAGGGAGGCGAAAACTACGATAGTATGCAAAATTGGGGTGCGACTTTTGGCGAGAATTATTGTTTTTTGACGTTGCCCACAGGTGCAGGCGCCGGCAATTATGAGCAACAACTCAATGCTTTTATTCAGCGTCATAACCCTTACGATTATAAAAAAGGCTTGCGCATTCAATTGCAGCCCCTAACCGAAATGCATTACGATGCCCGCATGGATATTTTCACCGCGCATCCTTTCAGCAAACAGCTAATCAACGCCATCAGCCTCATCGGGTTGTTTTTGGTGATTATTGCCTGCGTTAACTTTATTAATCTATCAACCGCACAAGCTATTAATCGCTCAAAAGAAGTTGGAATCCGTAAGGTGCTGGGGAGCGGCCGTAAACAATTAGCGCTGCAGTTTATTAGCGAAACCGCCATTGTTACGTTTGTCGCTATGGTATTGGCAGTTGTGGTTAGTTGGGCAACCTTGCCTTTTCTAGACCAATTGTTGGACATTAAGCTAAACGAGCAGGTTTTATTTAACCCGGCTGTACTTATTTTTCTTGGCCTGCTCTGGGTTACGGTTACGTTGTTATCAGGCTTTTACCCAGCCCTGGTGCTATCCGGTTTTAACCCGGTTACCGCGCTGAAAAATAAGATTAGCGCGGCCGGTTCGGGCGGGCTTTCTTTGCGCAGAACATTAGTGGTTTTACAGTTTTGCATAGCCCAGGTATTAATTATCTGTACCCTGGTTATGATCTCGCAGCTTAACTATTTCAAGAATAAGCCATTGGGCTTTAACAAAAATGCTGTTGTGGTCATTAATATTCCCCAGGACAGCCTGAGCCAAAGTAAATACAGTTTCTTACAGACTGAACTACGGCAACAACCGGGGGTTAAGAACGTAAGTTTTAGCGGCTACAGCCCGGTTGACGATAATGCCTGGTTCACCGGTATTCAATTTAATCATGTTCATAAAGAAACTGATTTTGCCGTGAGCCTTAAATGGGCCGATGCCGATTTCTTTAAATTGTATCAGCTGCATTTCCTGGCAGGGAAACCTTATGCTGCCAGCGATACCGTTCAGGGCTATGTGGTTAACGAGACTTTAATCAGAAAATTAGGCATCACCAATCCGCAGCAGGCCATAGGCAAATACATTAGTTTATGGAACAATAAACACCTTGAAGCGCCTATAGTTGGGGTGGTGAAAGATTATAATGTGGCATCATTTAAAGATGCGGTACCGCCGGTGCTAATGGCATCGCATAAAAATGCCTATGGCGTACTCAATATGAAAATAGATCAGGCCAACATACAACAAACGCTTGCTGTGGTTGAAAGTAAATGGAAAGCAACTTTCCCGGACGCCCTCTATGAATATCATTTTATTGATGACCAGGTTGCGCATTTTTACCAGGCCGATATTCGCTTATCCTTATTATACCAGGTATTTGCCGGTATAGCTATCTTTATTTCTTGCCTGGGGTTGTTTGGCCTGGTGTCATTCATGGCGGTACAGCGTACGCGCGAAGTAGGGATCCGCAAAACGTTGGGCGCCTCGGTAGGCCATATAGTTTACCTGTTTTCTAAAGAGTTTACTTTGCTTATTATCGTTGCTTTTGCCATTTCAGCACCTGTTGGCTGGTATCTTGCCGATAAATGGCTGCAATCTTATACATTCAGAATTGAGCTTAAACCTGCTATATTTTTACTGGTGATGGCAATAACTATTATGATGGCCTGGCTCACGGTAGGCTATAAGGCATTTAAAACTGCCATGATCAATCCGGTTAAAAGCTTAAAGAGTCAATAGTATTAAAAAAAGTCTTAATAAAGGATTACTACCTTCATCAACATATCATGATCAAAAATTTTATCAAAATAGCCTATCGTAACCTGTTGCGTAACAAAGGCTTTTCGTTTTTAAATATTACCGGGCTGGCCATTGGTATGGCCGCGGCTGTATTGATTTTATTGTGGATACAGAACGAGGTGAGCTATGACAATTTCCAGGAAAATAAAGATCGTATTTATGAGGTTTGGAACCGTGCTACAGATCATAGCGACATAGGCGTGTCTAACGGAATATCAGCACCGGCGGCCCGCATTATTGAAAAAGATGTGCCCCAGGTTGAGCATGCGGTGCGCGTTAGTGATATTAATGAGGTGAGGTTTGCCGTTGGCGATAAAAAAATAACGATGTCTGGAGGCTTGGTCGACACCGGTTTTCTGCAGGTATTTACCTGCCCGATGCTGATGGGCGACCCCAAAACAGCATTAAATGATCCGCATTCTATCGTGCTTACACAAACGATGGCGCAGGCTTTATTTGGCGATAAAAACCCTATGGGCAAAACCGTGAGGAATGAAAAAAATAAAGATGATTTATTGGTAACCGGGGTAATGAAGGATATGCCGCAGAATACCCGTTTTAACTTTAGTTATCTGATTCCGTGGGATTATTTTAAGGTAGATAAAGCACAGGACCTGGGCTGGGGCGATAACAGCACAGTTACGATTGTTATGCTGAAGAAGAATGCAAGTTTTGCATCGGCATCGGCACAAATAAAACCATTAAAACAGCATTACAGCGATGAAGCCCGCAAGTTTAAGTGGGAGTATTTTCTGTATCCGATGGAACGCTGGCGCTTATATTCAAGTTTTACCAACGGGGTTGAAGACAACAACGGCCGCAGCAAAACCGTGCAAATGTTTGGCGTAATAGCGCTATTTATATTGCTGATTGCCTGTATCAATTTCATGAACCTGAGTACGGCCCGAAGTGAAAAACGTGCCAAAGAAGTAGGTATCCGCAAGGTGGCCGGCGCACGCAAAATGTCGCTTGTTGCACAATTTATTACCGAGTCTGTTATACTGGCTTTGCTGTCGGGTGTCATTGCCTTAGTAATTGTGCTGTTGTGCCTGCCAGCGTTCAATACGTTTACACAGAAGCACCTTTTTATCAGTTTCACAAGTATCAATACCTGGCTGGCCTCTGTTGGGTTTATTCTGTTTACCGGTGTGCTGGCGGGTAGTTACCCTGCCTTCTTTCTGTCGTCTTTTAAGCCGGTTAAGGTTTTAAAAGGTACGTTTAAACGGGCTAATTCTTTGGTTAACCCCAGGAAGGTACTGGTGGTATTACAGTTTACATTTGCTATAGTGCTCATTATCTGTACCATTGTCATTAAACAACAGATTGATTATGCCCAGGCCCGCGAGACAGGCTACAACCGCGACCACCTGGTGTATAAGCACATGAACGGCGATATCGGTAAAAATTACATGTTAATAAAAAATGAGCTATTGTCACAGGGCATAGCCACATCGGTAACCAAAACAAACTCGCCGCTTACTGAACGTTGGAGCGATGGATGGGGGCAGAACTGGGAAGGGAAGGACCCTAATCTAAATGTTTCATTCGACCGTTTCCTGGCAGACGATGGGCTGGGTAAAACCGCCGGATTAAAGTTTGTACAAGGCCGTGATTTTGATCTGAAACAATATCCGACAGACTCGACAGGCATGATTATTAATGAATCGTCGTTGAGGATCATGAAGTTTAAAGATCCGATAGGAAAAAAAGTGAGTGACCTGGGGATAGACTGGCATATTGTAGGTGTGGTGAAAGATTTTATTTTGACCAGCCCTTACGAGCCAACCCGGCCCATATTAATATGCGGCGCCAAAAACGGCGGATTTATGACTTTTCATACCGTGCAGTTTAAATTAAACGGAAAAAACCCGACTGCCTATAACTTGAAAAAGGCGCAGGCTATTTTCAAAAAGTACAATCCGGAGTATACGCCCGACATTAATTTTATTGACGAGGAATATGCCCGCAAATTTGATAACGAACAACGCTTAGGCGAATTGGTAGCCTTGTTTGCAGGGCTAACTATATTTATATCGTGCCTGGGGCTGTTTGGCCTGGCCGCCTACATGGCCGAAAACCGGGTTAAAGAAATTGGGGTGCGTAAAGTACTGGGTGCCTCGGTAGCCGGTATAACCACTTTGTTATCAAAGGACCTGGTGATACTTGTCGTGATTTCATTCGCGATAGCGGCACCGATTGCATACTGGGGCATGAATAAGTGGCTGCTGGATTACAGCTATCGCGTAAGCATAAACTGGTGGGTATTTGCATTGGCCGGCGGGCTGTCTGTAACCATTGCCTTATTAACGGTGAGTTATCAATCTGTAAAAGCCGCGCTGACAAACCCGGTTAAAAATTTGAGAGCGGAGTAGGACATTGGTTATTTCGCTACGCTGTCATTTGCTGCGCGTCATTGGTCATTGGTTGTTCGGAAGCTATTTAATGACCTAATGACGCACAGCAAATGACCAATGACGCGCAAAGCGCACAATGACACAATGACTAAAAAAATGTGCCATTTTTTTAGCAACTTTGCGCGATATTTAAGACGTGTTGGAAACATATATTAGGCTTGCGTTATTTGTGCTCTTCCTGCTGGTGTTCATAGTCCAGTTGTACTATCTCATCAGCAATTATAAATCGCTTTCGGCGTACAAGGTTTCTGATGAATTGCCTGAAGCTAAAATACCCATCTCCGTTGTTATCAGCGCACGTAACGAGTCGAAAAATCTGACAGAAAATCTACCCTATATCCTGCAACAAGACTATCCTGACTTTGAGGTTATCGTAGTTAACGATTGCTCTTACGACGATTCTGACGATGTGTTGGATGCCTTAAAAGCCAATCATTCGCGGCTTAAAGTAGTTACCATAACCGAGCATGTCCGCTTTAAAACCGGCAAAAAATTCGCGCTTACTTTAGGTATAAAAGCGGCAAAAAATGAACACCTGCTGTTTACCGATGCCGATTGCAAGCCTGCGTCAAACAATTGGATAGCTCACATGGCCAGCCGTTTTACCGGAAATACACAAATAGTATTAGGTTACTCGCCTTATTATAAAACCGGTGGTTTATTAAACGGCATTGTTAGGTTTGAGACTTTAAAAACTGCTATTAATTACCTTTCTGCGGCGCTTAATGGCGATGCTTATATGGGGATAGGCCGTAACCTGGCTTATACTAAAACCTTGTTTTTTGCTAATAAAGGTTTTGCGGCGCATATGCATGTGCTATCTGGCGACGATGACTTGTTTGTGAACCAAAATGCTACCCCAAGCAATACATCTATAGAGATCCATCCGGATAGTTTTATGTATACCGAGGCCAAAACCAGTTTCGGCGCACTATATCGGCAGAAAAAAAGGCACTCAGGCGTAGGTAAGCTATATAAGGGCAGCCACCGCCGCATGTTGAGTTTAGATGCCCTGACCGGACTTTTATTTTACGCGCTGTTTATATGCTGCTTAGTATATTACTTCGAACCATTACTGGCACTAGGTTTGTTTGTATTTAGATGGTTAGTACAAATATTGATTTACCGTAAAACATTTAAGAAATTAAATGCGATGTCGCAGATCTGGTATCTGCCTTTTCTTGATTTTGTTTATTACATTTATATCAATGTTTTTGGACTAATCGGCACCTTTGTAAAAACTACCCAATGGAAATAAATTCCAATTTTACCGAGAATGCAAAGAATGATTTCCACCTGGTAGTCAAAGCACGGGAGGGTAGCCAAAAGGCATATGCCGACCTGATGCAGCGCTATAAAGACTCTATTTATTTCATGGTGCTAAAGATGGTGAACAACAAAGAGGATGCTATGGACCTTACCGTTGAAACCTTTGCCAAAGCCTTCGAAAAACTAGATAAATACCAGCCCGAATTTGCCTTTAGTACCTGGCTATTTAGGGTAGCCACCAATAATTGTATCGATTTTATCCGCAAGAAAAAGCTGCATACCACCTCTATACATGGCATGGTTGATGATGAGGGCGAAGAAGTACCATTACAGATCAAATCAGACACGCTGAACCCAGAAGAAACATCCATCAAAAAACAGCAGACCGAAGAGTTAAAGCTGCTGATACAAAGCTTACCGCCACGTTACCGCAACCTGATTACGCTGCGTTATTTTGATGAACTATCGTACGAAGAAATTGCCCAGCAGCTTGACCTGCCTTTGGGTACAGTTAAAGCACAATTATTCAGAGCCAGGTACTTGCTTGGCAATATCATAAACCGTTTAGACAGGGATGACATCTGAAGACCTTTTTACCTATTTCCCCAATCTTACTGAAAAGCAGAAGCAACAGTTTGAACAATTGCCGGCCCTGTATGAGTTTTGGAACAACCAGATCAATGTAATATCACGTAAGGATATCGATCAGCTTTTTGAGCGCCATGTGCTGCATTCGTTGGGTATAGCCAAAGTAATGCCTTTTTTACCCGGCGAAAGTGTGCTGGATGTAGGGACGGGCGGCGGTTTTCCGGGAATTCCGCTGGCTATTTTGTTTCCTGAGACTAGTTTTTATCTGGTTGATTCTATCGGCAAAAAGATAAAAGTAGTGCAGGAAGTAGCAAGCGCATTAGGGCTTGAAAACGTACGAGCAACTCACTCACGCGCCGAGCAGATTGATGAGAAATTTGATTTTATTGTATCGCGCGCGGTAACCCGCCTGGGCGAATTTTACCCATGGATCAAAGAGAAATTTAGCAAGACTTCAAAAAATAAGCTGCCTAACGGCATCCTGTACCTAAAAGGCGGCGACCTTACTGACGAGATTAAAGAATCTGGTTTGAAGGTAATTCAATACCACCTGAAGGATTATTATCCCGGCGAGTTTTTTGAGACCAAGCAGGTAATTTATATTAAAGGATAACATACACTGTAGAGACGCAATATCTTGCGTCTCCGGCGCGCGTTTAGGTTCCGAAAACATTAAATGGCAATATAAAAAAGACGCAATATATTGCGTCTCTACGTTTTATATTCCTTCATTACCGCCGGCGGGTGGTGGCGGTGGAGGCGTTTTTTTCTTTTTGATCAGATCGATAGGATTTGGCGGTGGCGGCGGGGCCGTCGGGTCATCAGCCGATATGGTTGAATCTTTCTTGGCTTTATTCTTCTTTTTATCGGCAGCTGTTTCCTTTTTCTTCTTTTTAAACGGATTTAGCTTCTCCAACACTTCGCCCGGTGGCGGCGGAGCCTGTGGTGGGGGCGGCATTTGTGCAAATGCTTTTGGCGCAATACCCATAGCACCAAAACTTAATACACCGGCCAGCAACATTTTTGCTGTCGATTTTTTTATCGATCTTTTTTTGTTGGTCCGCATGGTAAGTGGTTTAAAATGATTTACTGTAAGGGTAACAAGTTAGTAACCTTTTGGTTTATTAGAATTCGATCTAAGATTTTTTTACAAATCGTTAATCTACCGTTTCTTCGTGCGCCCGCACTATATAACCATTTACCTCTACTTCGCTTAGGTGTTTAATGTCTTTAGGCAGTGGCATATCATGGGGGTTATAAATAAAATCATTTTTCCAATCGTGATTCCTTATTATAAATGCCTGCGCTTCCTGGCCCGATGAAATACTGATTTGGGTTTTACCCCGATCGACAATAAACATCGAAAAGCGTATAGGTAGCATCCAATTTCCTTTACCTAATTTTTTTACGGTGATAGCCGTTTTTATTTTATTGAAAATTTCGCGCCCCATATTATTGGTAGGGAACTCAACAATCTTTAAAAATTTCAAACTGTCGTGCGCATCAATTACAAAAACAGCAGTGGCTAGTCCCGATATTTGCCATTCTCGCTCACTAACAGGGTATTTGATATGAGAGGTTAGATAATCGCAAAAATCTTCCTGCCGGTGTTTGGCGAGTTGCTTTTGAACACATCCGGTAATGCAGATCAACAAAATCAACAAAAAACAGGCGGCAATTACTTTCATAAGGCGATTAGGATCTTTAAATAAAACTAACAAAAAAGCCGGACAAATTTGCCCGGCTTTTTGTGTGATGAGGTTTAGCTTTTTTAATTTTGATTTCTGATATAACCGCGGATAACGACTTCGTTAAATTGCCTGGTGTCATCCTCTGGTTGTGCTATGTTATTGGGGTTATAAACCAGAAAGTTGCCAGGTTCTGCGGCTGCCGCGGCTATTACCTTTGGATCGGGTACTAAATCAGCTATATTACCACCTGGCTGGGTGATGCCTAAAGTAAACGTTATGGGTATCACCCAATTTCCTTTGCGCAATCTTTTCACCACCTCGCTGCCCTTTATCACCCGAAATACTTCATCAGCCATTGGGCGAGATGGCGTTCTCACTATTTTGAGATACACCAAATTGCCTTTGCCATCAGTTGAGAAGGCAGCAATTACGCGGCCTGCCAATCTCCGGTCACGATCAATTTTGTTATAATGGATACGGTCGCAAAAGTCTTTGCCTAATTGCTCGAATGTTGCATACTCCGAATCGGGCACTACCGTTGAAGTTACTTCTGGCGACTTTGGTGTTTCATCAGTCTTAGGGGCACTCCAATCAATAAAAGTAACAGCAGCCTTTCCATGTAAAGCCACAACTTTTTTTCCGTCGCTTCCCCATTTAGCGCGGGCATAAGCATTCCCTTTTTCGTAAACGGTCATCGAATCGCAGTTGATATCTACCAGGGTTTTTTCTTTGTTTTGATTAGGATTTGGTTCTTGCTTTTTGCCATTTACTACATACATAACGTTAGCATCGTAGGGTAACGTGGCACCGTACAGTTTGCTCGTGCTAACGCGACCGCCGTGTTTATCAGAATGGGTGCGCTGCGCTGCCGATTTTTTGATGATTTGGCCATGGCCACTATATATGCGGACACCATATTTTGCCTGGACTCCCCATTTTTTAATGGCCCAATCGGTATTGGCCGGCACGTCGGTTACAGAATCGGCCGTTATAGTTTCTTCGGGTTGGGGGCTGTGTATTTTACCATCTACAACAATTAATTTTGAGGGTACCGGCGGCGGGAACTTAACAGTCGGTGTGCCTTCGGGCCAACTAAAACCATATTTGGTTATCAGCTTTCCCATGTTGTCTTTTCCCGAAATAAACGTTTTCGCTTCACCATTTTTTTCAAAGATCGTTACCGAGTGTATGTGACGGGTATATTTACCGTTGCCGTCTTTACTATATTGCTCACTAAGCTGGTAGTCATAACCTTTGCTGGTAACATCATACAAATGAGGCTTGTCGGTTATTAATATATCAAGTTTATGATTAGGCGACAACCCGGCGTTATTATTGAATATGCTATAGTCGGTAGTATAAAAATAAATGCGTACCAGCCCGGTTCCCGGTTGATCGCCAACAGGCAATTTGTATCCACTTAGTGCATTTAATGCTAAAGCGTCAAGCGGTTTACCTGCACTCTTACTTACTTTGGCATCTGCTATTTTATGATCGGCAGTTATCGTAAAATTTATCAACGCCATGCCACCCCGGTCAGATTTTGAGGGCTTGTAATGGATATTCTTGTTTAGGTAATGCGATAATGCATCGTAACCGCCGGTTGTTATCATTGGGGGAGGAAATTTTTCGTCTGGTGACGACAAATTTGCAGTCCGAGCCGATGTTACCGCGGCTTTCGCCGGGTCAAGATCAATAAATCCATAATCTTTACTAAAGGCCAGTGTAGATGCACAAAGCAGGCCTGCACAAAGCGGAGCGGCAATGAGGTATTTCAGCCTGGCTGAGCTACCTGAGCGTTGTTGATTAAGCATGATAATACGTTTTTTAAGTAGGTTGTAATTGAAGAAGGAGTGGGTGATAGACGAGCCGCCTGCGCCATAGGCGTTATTCACCAAAAAGGTTGAATACGTTATTGGGTCGGTTTCGTGGGCGGCGGTTTGCTCGTCGGCAATATATTCGTGAATGGTTTTAAGGCTGTTTTGTAGCAGGTAGATAAAAGGATTGAACCAGTTGATGATCTTCAAAACCTCAAGAAACAAGATATCCAGTGAGTGTTTTTGACGGATATGCACCAGCTCATGCCTGATAATGGTATTAGCACCGTTAGCGTCGGTACCAATAAAAAGATAATTAAAGAAAGAAAAGGCTACGTCGGTTTCAGGCAGATAAATCAACTTGTAGTTGTCTTGCTGCCCACGCTTAGCATTGCTAATCAGTTTGATCAACGTAAAAAGCTTAACAGCCAAAACCAGCAATAATACACAGCATCCTGCCGCGTAAGCATAAACTAAATAGTCTTGCCACGTTAACTGATGCTCAATCACCAATGGCGTAACGCTTTGCGATATTACCGGCAGTTGCTCAAAATCTATCGGTGCAACCGCATAGCTAACTGTAGCAACCGGCTCGGCAGGTTTCAAGATCCCCAATTGTAAGATCGGCAGCACAAACGCTGCTACGCAACCAAACAGCAGGTAAACGCGGTTTAGCTGATTGTAAGTTTCTTTAGCTAAGAATACGCGATAGGCCAGGTAAAATACCGCAAGGTATAAGTTAGCTTCGGCGAGGTAGTGTAACCAGTTCATGAGATCTTCTTTTTAGGTTTGGTGTGATAAGGTTTAGGTGTATTGTTTTTAATTGACAGGTGCTTTAATAACCAGTTCGCTTAGTACTTTAACCGGTGCTTGGTAAGGTCCTTTCATTTTTTGCGGATCATAGACAAACAATGGTCCTTTTTTCGAAACGACGGTATATATGTCGCCCTTTTTGAAGCCGGGGTCTTTCGAACTATCATGGTATAACCCCGTAGTATCTTGCGGTATGTCGGCAATTGGGGTGGTTAAAGCAGGTACACCACCCATATCAAAGTTTATTGACATGGCCCAATTACCTTTTAATGGTTTTAAAAAGGCGCTGTGTTGCATGGCCCAAAAAACTTGGTAACCCAAAGTAATAGATGGCCATTTATAAATAGATAGGTACTGAAGCTCGCCTTTATCATCTACACAAAACCGTACAATGGCTCGGCCCTGAATATTTTTATCACGTTCTGATTTTGGGAACTGGATGTACCATTTCAGGTCGTTATAAAATTTTTGTAAGTCTGCCTGGCCAACAGTGTCTATCACAGCCGGAATAATTTTTGCCGGTTTGATTGAAATGGGCGGAGGGCCAATAGTCAGATGGTCGGCAATAGCTACCGTTATATGATTTTCGTAACCGTACTTTTTACAGGTTACATCATCTTCTGCCTCGGTATGGCCATGGGTAGATATGTGGATTAAATAGCTGTGCCTGCCAGGTTTATCTATAATGGTACCGTTGAATGCGCTAAAGGCAGCTGCAACAGCGCCATCCATCACAGTTCCCGAGCTTTTAATAACTTTTACGTTGGCTATTTTTTGATCTTTAGTAACCGTAAAGCCAACCGCAACAATGGCGTCTTTAAGGCTGTGCGGGGTAGTGGTAGCAAAAGACTGGTAATAGCTTAATCCTGCTGAAAAACGGTTGTCTTCAATAACGGCCCAGGTAAGCTTTTCATAGCCCTCTTTATAACCGCTCGGTGTAACTTTTCCTGCCGGATCGTCGCCTGTAACTTTAATTTTAGCAGCAGTATTTGGGACTATTGCTTTAGGCGATGTAGGTTTAGGTATTTCGTTAACAATAGCCGGAGATTTGATAGTATAGACAGCGGCATTCACTTTTGCCGGGTCCAGGTCAATAAATCCATAATCTTTACTAAAAGCCAGTGTCGATGCACAAAGCAGGCCTGCACAAAGCGGAGCGGCAATGAGGTATTTCAGCCTGGCTGAGCTACCTGAGCGTTGTTGATTAAGCATGATAATACGTTTTTTAAGTAGGTTGTAATTGAAGAAGGAGTGGGTGATAGACGAGCCGCCTGCACCGTAGGCGTTATTCACCAAAAAGGTTGAATACGTTATCGGGTCGGTTTCGTGGGTGGCGGTTTGCTCGTCGGCAATATATTCGTGAATGGTTTTAAGACTGTTTTGTAAAAGGTATATGAATGGATTGAACCAGTTGATGATCTTTAAAACCTCCAGGAATAAAATATCCAAAGAGTGTTTCTGCCTGATATGCACCAATTCATGCCTGATAATGGTATTAGCACCATTAGCATCGGTACCAATAAAAAGGTAGTTAAAAAATGAAAAGGCTACATCAGTTTCGGGCAGATAGATCAGCTTATAATTATCCTGCCTGCGGCGTTTGGCATTGCGGATCAGTTTAATGAGCGAGAACAGCTTTACCATAAGCACCATCAATAATACACAGCATCCTATCGCGTAGACATAGATTAGATAATCCTGCAAGGTTAGATGCTGTTGTTCTGCAACCATTGCCGGCGCAATCGTAACATGCGATGGCGTTACCGTTAATGGCTCAAATTTCGCGGGCATTATGGTATAGCTAACCTGGCTAACGGACTCAACCGATTCAACGTGTTTTAACACGCCCAATTGCAAAACCGGCAATGTAAACGCCGCCACACAACTAAACAGCAGGTAAACGCGGTTAAGCTGATTATAGGTTTCTTTAGCTAAAAGTGCGCGGTAGGCCAGGTAAAATACCGCCAAATACAAGTTGGCTTCGGCCAGGTAGTGTAACCAGTTCATCAGCTTCTGTTTTTTTAAATTTTGGTCTGGGTAGATGTAAGGTTTAGGTTGTTTGGTTTTATGGTTTTTTTACTGGTGCAGGGTTATCGATCCTTATATCGGGGCTGATTTTCTTATCTGATGTTACAACAGGCTCATCAATCCTGATTTCGCTGGTTGGCTTTGCTGTTGTTTTCACCGGCTCGTCAATCCGTATGTCAGCTTTTTGTACCGGTTTTGTATCAGCTTTTTTTGATGGCAGCGGTGGCGGCGGCGGCGGAGTAAGAATGACGTCAGTTATGATCACTTTTTTCTTTCCCGATGTCTTCTTTGCGGGTAGCGGCGGTGGTGGCGGTGGGGTAAGTATAACATCTGTTACCTTAACTTTAGCGTTTTTAGCCAATGGCGGCGTAGGAGTACCATGCAGGGCGGTACTTTTTCCTGCCGGATTTTTAGGCGGCGTTGGTGCCTGCGTTGGGCGCATAGTTACTACCGTATCTCTTTTTATAACCATGGTGCCTTTTTTGCCCTTTTTATTGGAGCCTTTGTGACCGTCGGGTACTATTTTAAATTTTTTCGCAGTATCTGTAGTACTAACTATAGCAGTTTTTTGCTGGCCGATACCAATAAAGCCATACGATTTGCTGAATCCTAAAGTCGACTCGGCTAACAAGGCAGCGCACAGCGGCACTGCCACCAGGTATTTTAGCCTCGCTAAACTCCCTGAGCGTTTTTGATCTAACATGATAATTCTCTTTTTTAATAAGTTTTGATTGAAAAATGAATGTGTTATAGCAGGGCCGCTAAGACCGTAAGCATTATTTAACAAAAAGGAAGCATAAGCTACCGTGTTGTGCGTAGCTAGTGCGGTTTGCTCGTCGGCAAGGTATTCATGTTGGGTGCGGATGCTTCGTTGCAACAGGTAAACCACCGGATTAAACCAGTTGATGATCTTCAGCAGCTCCATAAATAACACGTCGGCCGAATGTTTTTGGCGGATATGCACCAATTCATGCCTGATGATGAGCGATTCGTTGCCCGTATCATCGCCAATAAATAAGTAATTAAAAAAGGAGAAGGCTGTATTTGAACCTTTGAGGTGCACTAAATGATGATCTTTACTGTTAATGATAGTCCCCGATTTTTTTAATCTTTTTAATCTGATCAGTTTGATTGCAAAACCTGTGGCCAACACCAATACACCAGCTAAATAAGCATCAAACAATACGGCTTGCCAAAGAGGGGGAGAAGATGCTGTTGCCTGCATATAAGTTGCCGTAGCTTCATAAACATAAGCCGTCGGTTTCAAAAAATTTAACTGTATCAGCGGTAATACAAAAGCCACGGCGCTGCTTAATAATAAAAAAACACGGTTAAGCTGATAATGGGTGTCTTTTGCCAGCAGTACACTGTAAGCCAGGTAAAACACTACCAGGTACAGGTTTGCTTCTATCAGGTAATGCAGCCAGTTCATGATTTCTTGTTTTTAAGGTCGTCTATCAGTTTGGTCAGCTCGTCAAGCTCCTTGACGCCCAATTTCTTTTCGTTAGCGATGAACGATACCAGGCTCTCGTAAGAGTTGCTGAAGTAATTGGTCATCATCTTATCAAAAGTAAATTTGCGGTACTGCGCCTCGCTGATGAGCGGGTAGTATACATGCGAATTGCCATAAGATTTATGGTCTATAAACCCTTTACCCTCCAGCACGCGCACTACCGTCGACACGGTGTTGTATGCAGGTTTAGGGTCTGTCATTTTCTCGATGATGTCTTTTACAATGGCTTCATTTAGCTGCCATAGTATTTGCATCACTTGTTCTTCGGCTTTTGTTAATTCTTTAATGTTCATAGCAAACTACTTTTATAGTTGGGTTAAATAAAGGTATAAACTATTTTTATAGTTTGCAAACTATTTTTATAGTTTTATTAAAATAGGTTGATTTATAGGGGAGGAGGGATGAAAAATGAGCCAATATAGTTCCCGTCATTGCGAAGAACGAAGCAATCTCTACAACAGAAAGTCAAAAGTACAGACTTCGTCTGGTGATAACCAGCAGTATCAAATTGCTATTAATAATGAGTTAGATGGAAACATTTACATGGCTCGTTACTGAACTGAGATTTTACCCAATTGATTAGCATGTGTAGAGATTGCTTCGTTCCTCGCAATGACGTGTTGTTAAATTTAATGAGCAATGAAGAAATTATTTGTACTTCCGCCGCCCATATCTTATTTTGCATGCCTTACTTATACCATGTCGCAACTTCACGAAATAGCAATTACTTTCTTAAAAAATATAGGCGCTACGCTGGGCAAGGTGATGGTAAGTCATTTGGGCAGTGCCGAGGCGGTTTTCAATGCATCGCCTGCTAAATTGTTGACTATCCCGGGTGTGGGAGAGAAGACCGTGCGTGAGCTGAACTTTAAAGAAGCACTGCAAAAAGCAGCAGCAGAAATGAAGTTTGTTGAAAAGAACAACATCGACGTTTTATTTTATACTGATCCGCGTTATCCTAAAAGATTAAAGAACTGCTTCGATGCGCCTGCTTTATTATATAGTAAAGGCAATGCCGATCTGAACGCCCGCAAGATTGTAAGCATTGTAGGAACCCGTAACGCTACAGATTACGGCAGAGAACTATGCGAGGAATTGGTAGCCGAACTACAGCAATACGATGTACTGGTGGTAAGCGGATTGGCCCACGGTATAGATGTTATTGCCCATAAAGAATGTTTGAAACAGAACATCAGCACTGTTGGTGTATTGGGCACCGGTTTAGATAAAATGTATCCGGCAGCTAATAAGAATACCGCCGATAAAATGTTGGAGCGGGGAGGACTATTGACCGAATATCCTTCGGGCGTACCCGCTGGTCCGGCAAATTTTCCGGCACGTAACCGTATTGTGGCAGGCATGGCCGATGCCACGGTTGTTATAGAAGCCAGTATTAAAGGCGGTGCATTGATTACCGCCGAAATTGCCAACTCTTATAACCGGGATGTATTTGCTTTTCCGGGAAGATTGAATGATACCTATTCTGAAGGTTGTAACTTCCTGATCCGTAATAATAAAGCCAGTTTATTAAGCTGTATGGCCGATCTGGCCTACGCCATGGGTTGGGAGCGACCCGACGATGCCAAACCCGTAGAGCAGTTTCTGTTACCGTTAGATCTGTCGGACGATGAGCGGGCTATATTTTATATCCTGCAGCAAAATAATGCGCCTATAGCAATTGACGACCTCACCATTAAAACTAATATGCCCATGAGCCAGCTAGCCATGAATTTATTGAATATGGAAATGCAGGGTTTTATCCGGTCGTTACCGGGGAAGATGTATAAGGTTAGTTAGAGTCGAGAATCAAGAGCCAAGAATCAAGACATTATTAAAATAAAGAGCCGGGAAACAAATGCTTTTGCATAGTTTCCCGGCTCTTTTCTTGAATTAGATGATTATTGTACAATAAAATCGTAACTCTTGATTCTTGTCTCTTGATTCTTGTATCTAAGAGATCATGCTCTTCTAATCACACCTAATATTAAAGCTATAATAGCTATTACCAATAACACGTGGATAATGCCACCTGCCGAGTAGTAAAAAAATCCTAATGCCCATCCTATAATCAGGATCACTGCGATGATGTATAATAAGCCTCTCATTGTTTTATGTTTTTTTGTGAGTAATTGTAAGGCTTATATCCAAAACTATTCCAAACGGGTATAAAAAGTAAAAACCCTGTGCCAATATGTTCAGCACAGGGTTTTTTATGTCAATTTATGGACGATTAGTACTCGTCTTCGTTAAAAAAGAAGTCATCTTTTGTAGGGTAATCAGGCCATATTTCTTCAATATTCTCATATGGCTCGCCATCATCCTCTAATGCTTGCAGGTTTTCAATCACCTCAACAGGTGCGCCAGAGCGTATAGCGTAATCAATTAATTCGTCTTTAGTGGCAGGCCATGGTGCATCCTCCAGGTGAGATGCTAATTCAAGTGTCCAGTACATATTTTTATCTGATAATGTTAGTTAATTTTTAAAGCTGTCAATTTTGGCAAAAGTATAATATTTTTAGTTTGATTATCAATATATTTTTTTAATTTTTTTTAAGTCTTGGTATCCATTGATTTTCAGGTATTTGATTGTCGTTTGCCAGCTTGCGGGCCAGGGTAAACAGGTAGTCGCTCAATCTATTTAAGTAAATAATCACCTTTTCTTCCACCTCGCTCTCGTTGGCCAGGTGTACAGTAAGCCGCTCGGCACGCCGGCAAACACAACGGGCTATGTGGCAATAAGATATTGTAGTGCTGCCGCCCGGCAAAATAAAATGCTTAAGTTCTGGCAGTTGGGTGTTTATTTGATCCATTTCCTTTTCCAGCGTCTCAATATCTTCCGTATACAGGTCGGGTATCACCATCCTTGATTTTTCAGGATCGGCTGCCAGCGACGAACCTATGGTGAACAATCGATCCTGTATCTCCTTCAAAAATTCTTTGTCATGCGTGGTAATATCCTGGTCGCGTATCAGGCCTATGTAACTGTTCAGCTCATCAACCGTGCCGTAGCTTTCAATACGCAGGTGATGCTTGGGTACACGCGTGCCGCCTATTAATGAGGTAAAACCTTTATCGCCTGTTTTGGTATATATCTTCATATAATGCGTTGAAGCAATTTATAAATATTGATGTAAACAATTATAATAATTACGCATTAATTTATGGGTTGGGCTAAACTAGCCTTTATATTTACAGTCGGTTAACATATACCAAAAAACATATCGTGAAAAACATCATCCCCTCAACCAAATTTATAATACTAGCCGCTTTTGCCATTGTGTTAGTTAGTGTAAGCTGTGGTAATACCACCGCACCTGCAACTACAACCAATACCCCGGTTGTGTTTAACTTAATTACAGAAAAACAGTTCGATGAGTTGTTTCCGCAACGCGATAAATTTTATACTTACCCGGCTTTTATCAAGGCCATCAAAGAGTTAGGCCTGATCAAGATGAAAATTACCCGCCGCGCGGTGTCGGTTTATCAATTTGTGCGTACCGATAGGTCAACCGGTAAAACTACCACCATACGCCAGGATGTAGACTGGAACGAAGCCTGGGCCAAAGTAAAACCAGATAGCACCTATTATATTGATTACGGTTTGTTCTGTACCGCGAGCGACCCGCTGACCAATAAAAAAGAACTGGCAGCCTTCTTCGCCAATATAGCGCACGAAACCCGCCATGGTATGAACGGCAGTTATACAGACGGACTGATGCTTACCCACGAGGACAATACATCATTAGATTATTTTGGCGATAGCGATGAATATCCCCCGGTAAAAGGAAAAAAATATTACGGCCGCGGGCCAATGCAGTTAAGCTTTAACGGAAACTACGGGTACGCGTCCGACTGTATTTTTGGCGATCATCAGATCTTGCTTAACAACCCCGACTTGATCACCCAGGACCCGGTAGTTGCTTTTAAAGCCGCCATCTATTTCTGGATGACACCGCAAACCCACAAGCCATCAGCCCACGACGTAATGATAGGCAAGTGGCAACCCAACACCGCCGACAAAGCCGCAGGCCGCGCGCCAGGTTTTGGTATGGTGATTAACATTATTAACGGTGCCTTAGAGTGTAATCTGGGCGAGAATAATGTAGGTATGGTAGATCGGATTGGTTTTTACCAGCACTTTTTAAGTAAGTTGGGGATAAGTGATGCTAATTGTGTTTGCTCTTGTGGTAAAATGCAGCATTATTAATCGCAATTTTGTCATTGCGAGGAGGAACGACGAAGCAATCGCACGCGTTCCGGCTTTTCTCCTTGCGATTGCCGCGCTACGCTCGCAATGACAATAAAGTGAGGTGTTTCCAAATCCTCAAAAAGATTTTCTACTTTAGCAAAAACCACTCTTCACCTTATGGAAAATTATGCTTTTGATACAGAAGGCCTTAGTCAGGATGCTATAAACCGTTTTAGCGAAACCTATCAGAAACTACGCGAAGAATTTAATGTAATGCCTACGGGACATATTGATTTCGATTTGCACCAGTTTAAGGCTTTCAGAAATTGTGCCGACGTTAACCTGCGCGGATCATACGTAATCAAGCGCGATTGCGGCGATTCCTACATCCTGTTTTTACAGGTAAACTATAAAATAGGCAATAAGCATATAACGCATCACTCAGAAGCGCAGGTTTGGGGCCTTACCTATTTGAAGAATAATTTTGGCGGCGTAGTGATCCGCCGCGAAACGCTGACCGATAAACTACTTGAACTCATCCATCCGCATGAGCTGGATTTCGACGAGGACAAGCCTTTCAGCGATACATTCTACGTGGTTGTAAACGACCACGCCAAAGCCACCACTTGCATGACTCGTGATTTCCGCAACGCGGTAATGGATATCCGTGACAATGATTTCATGATTGAGATTGTTGACCATACGTTGCTCATCGGTAATTATGATCCGATCGTTCCTGAAAAATCGCTGCATATTGCCGAGTTTGTGGAGCGTGTTGCCGAAGCTTGCTGGGGTGGGGTATGAAAAACATATTGCTGAATGGCTTACCGTTTGAGGTTGACGGTATTGATGTTGATGACCTACAAGTACTTGAGGAAACCTATCAAGCATTAAAAACAAAGTTCAATATTACTTTACAGGGCAATGTAAACCTGCATATTAACAAATTCGAGCTATTTAATAATAATCCCAAATCAAGCATAGGCGGCACGTTGATTCTTGACGCGCCGACAAATAATTGTTATTTAACTTTTATTAAGACAGACTACGCGTTAAGTGCAGGCGGCCGGGGCGGCGCATCGCAAACTGCCAATTACAGCAAATACCAGGTTTGGGGCGTTGTTAATTTAAGTAACGATTTTGGACGGGTGCTGATCAGAAAGAAAACCTTTGCCGATAAGATGATGGGCCTGTTTCAGTCCGTATCGCTCAAATTTACTGACGATCAGGAATTTAGCAGTAGGTTTTATGTGGTTGCTAATGATATTGCAAAGGCAGGTAAAGCGATGACGCCCGCTTTCAGAAAGGTAATATTACCGATGTTAAAAGACGACCAGGTAATTGAGATAGTGAACAACACGCTAATCATTGGCGATGGCGGTCCAATTAATCCCGAAAAATCATTGCAAATAGCGGAGTTTGTGGAGAGGTTGGCCGCAGTGGCGTAATAAAATTAAACAATACATCATCATGAGCGCAGCGTGACGATCGCAAGGAGAATAGTTTGAACGCGTGCGATTGCTTCGTCGTTCCTCCTCGCAATGACAAAATAGGATCGCCTACACTATCCCGCTTCTATCTACAATCTGCACATTAGTATTAATGTAATCGCGCTCAATTAAACCGTCGCGCATGCGGACGATGCGGTGGGCATGCATGGCGATGTCTTCCTCGTGAGTAACTAATATAATCGTGTTGCCTTTGGCGTGGATGTCTTCCACCAGGCTCATGATTTCTATTGATGTTTTGGTGTCCAGGTTACCCGTAGGTTCATCGGCCAGGATAATAGATGGATCGTTAATCAGCGCACGGGCCACGGCCACACGCTGGCGCTGCCCCCCCGATAGCTCGTTAGGGCGGTGATCGGTACGGTTACCCAGGCCTACATTCTCTAAAGCTTTACGGGCGCGTGCCTTACGGTCGTCTTTGCTAATGCCGGCGTAGATAAGCGGCAGTGCCACATTATCTAAAGCAGTGTTACGGGGCAGTAAGTTAAAAGTCTGGAAAACAAAGCCGATCTCTGAGTTACGCACCTCGGCCAGCTCATTGTCGGTCATGTGGCTTACGTTTATGCCATTCAGGATGTACTCGCCTTTGGTCGGTGTATCCAGGCAACCTAATATGTTCATCAGGGTTGATTTACCCGAACCCGACGGACCCATCAGCGCCACAAATTCGCCCTTATTGATAGTCAGCGATACCGATTTAAGCGCGTGAATTACTTCAGCACCAATCACATATTTGCGTCCGATATCTTTAAGGCTAATTAATGGCTCCATGCGTTTTTGTTGTTTGACGCGTAATATGGGGGATTGTTACAGATAGTTCATGGTTAATGGGTCATAGATCATAGTATGGGAATGCCATTAACATTCAAAATATCCATGAACTATCAATTATGATCCATCAACTATCCAATCACCTTGGCAACAAAGATGTACTTATCATCGTGCTTTGGTGCGTTCTTTAGGGCTTCTTCTATAGTGATGTCTTGCTTCACCACATCTTCGCGGAACACGTTGATCTCTTTAGACAGGTATACCAGCGGTTCAACACCGGCAGTGTCAATCTCGTTTAGCTTGGCCATAAAATCAAGGATCTTGTTCATATCGCCAATCATTTCCTGCTTTTCGGTTTCGGCAAGCTCCAGGCGGGCAAGGTGGGCTATCTTATCTACGGTTTCGCTGTCAATATTCATGCTTATACTAATTTATTTTGGATGATATTATGCACGCGGTCGCGCAGTGCATCGGCATCATCAACCGTTAAACCAGCCGTTTCTATAGGCTTATGGACAAATATATGGCAAATTCCCGGTTTACTGCCATGGTCAAGGCCTGTATCCCACAAAACTTTCCAGGTATTGGCAGACGATACAGGGATGATGGGCACTTTCATCTCAATAGCCATACGGAAGGGGCCGTTCTTGAAATCATGTAGCTGAGGCGGGTATTGATCAGGGATACGGCCTTCCGGAAATATAATTACCGAAGTACCGGCCGCCAGTGCCTCAGATGCTTTCTTAAAAGCCCGATAGGATGACATCTTGCTTTCGCGATTTACCGGGATATCCACCGTTTTAAAAAACAGGCGGGTCACAAAGTTATTCAGCAGATCATCTTTACCCATAAAGCAATGGTTGTTATTGCGGATAAGGATAGTCATGGCCGTAATGTCCAAATTAGATGTATGGTTGGGGCAAACAATATAGGTTCTGTTCCAGTCGATAGGCTCCTCGTACTCAAAACCGTAAAAAATGCCAACCAGCAATGAACTTGCGAACCCCCAGGTGCGCCTGATGGCGTTCATGTACTTATAATAACGACTATTACGCGATAAAATATATAAAAACGGGAAAGCTACTGCATAGGTTAAAGCTACCGAGGCTATGTATAAATAGCAGTGTAGTTTCCTCAATATTATTTTCATCGTCCTCAAAAATATAAAAAATACTTACTTTCGCCGCTATGGAAACTGTTGTTAGCGGAATAAGATCAACCGGAAATTTGCACCTGGGTAACTACTATGGTGCTATACAGAATTTTGTAAAAATGCAGCATGAATATAACTGCTTTTTTTTTATTGCCGATCTGCATTCGCTTACCACACACCCAACGCCGGATAACCTGCACAGTAACGTAAAAAGCGTATTGGTAGAGTACCTGGCTGCAGGTATTGATCCGGATAAAGCCACTATCTACGTGCAATCAGATGTCCCTGAAGTTGCCGAACTTTACCTTTATTTGAACATGAATGCCTACCTGGGTGAGTTGGAACGGAGTACCTCATTTAAAGACAAGGTTCGTGCGCATCCAGATAACGTGAATGCCGGTTTGTTAACCTATCCGGTGTTAATGGCTGCCGATATTTTGATTCATCGTGCTACTAAAGTGCCTGTAGGTAAAGATCAGGAGCAACACCTGGAAATGGCCCGCACCTTTGGCAATCGGTTTAATCGTTTATACAACCATGAATATTTCCCGGAGCCATATGCCTTTAACTTTAGCGCCAACCTGGTAAAGATTCCGGGATTGGATGGTAAGGGTAAAATGGGTAAATCGGAAGGAGAGGGCAATGCTATTTTCCTTTCGGACACGCCCGAGGCTATCCGCAAGAAAGTGATGCGTGCCGTTACCGACAGTGGCCCAACTACAGAAAATCAACAGAAACCTGACGAAATTCAAAATCTTTTCGACCTGATGAGGGTGGTTTCAACACCCGATACCATTGCGCATTTTGATAACCTGTACAACACCATGCAGATCCGTTACGGCGACCTTAAAAAGCAGTTGGCCGAAGATATGATCATTGCCACTGCGCCAATCCGTGAGCGGATTAATGATATTGCCGGTGATGCTGCTTATCTAAGCAAAGTAGCCCGTCATGGTGCCGAAAAATCTCGCGAAAGCGCTTCGAAAACTATCCGTGAGGTGAGAGAGATCATTGGGTTTAGGAATTTTTAAGTCAGATCATTGTTGATAGTTAATAGTTCATGGTGTATATTAGTCGGAGTTCATTCTGGTGGTTGTATGCTAACAATAACACTATTAACTATGAACCATTAGCCACGAACTAAGAAATATATGCACATAGCTATTGTTGGAAATATTGGAGCCGGTAAAACTACGCTTACAGAGCTGCTGGCCAAAAATTATGGTTGGGAACCATTATATGAAGCTGTTGATAACAACCCATACCTGGAAGATTTTTACAGCGACATGAAGCGTTGGAGCTTTAACCTGCAGATCTACTTTTTGAACAGCCGTTACCGCCAGATCATCGAGATTCAGAAAAGCGGGCGCAATATTATACAGGATCGTACTATTTATGAGGATGCTTACATTTTTGCAGAAAACTTGCACGACATGGGCCTCATGACGAGTCGCGATTACGAAAACTATGAATCTATTTTCGACAATATAACCGAATACATTAAACCGCCGGATTTGCTGGTATACCTGAAAGCATCTGTACCTACGTTGGTAAATAACATTCAACGCCGCGGCCGTGAGTATGAGATCGGTATCCGGATTGATTACCTGTCTAAGCTCAACGAGAAATACGACAAATGGATCAATAACTATAAACTGGGTAAGCTCTTAGTGCTGGATAAAGATAATCTGGACTTTGCCAATAACCCGGAAGATTTAGGTAATATCATCCAGGCGGTTGAAAGAGAGATAAACGGGTTGTTTTAAAGGGTTTTACGTGGGACGTTATACGTTTTACGTAGCCTTTCTGATTAATCCACTATTACGTATAACGTCAAACGTATAACATAATCAACATGCAAATCCTAGGTATCATACCAGCACGTTATGCATCATCACGTTTTCCCGGTAAACCTTTGGTAGATATCGGGGGCAAGAGTATGATCCAACGGGTATATGAGCAGGCCAAAAAGTGCGATCATTTAACTGAAGTTATAGTTGCTACCGACGATGACCGTATTTTCGACCACGTAATGGCCTTTGGCGGAGTGGCCGTAATGACCAGCGCCGACCACCAAAGCGGTACCGACCGTTGTGCCGAAGTTGCTGCGGCGCATCCCCAATATCATGTTGTAATTAATATACAGGGTGATGAGCCTTATATCGACCCCGAACAAATTACTAAACTGGCAACTTGCTTTAGTTCGGCCGACGTGCAGATTGCCACACTGGTAAAACGCATAAAAGACGAGCAGGAATTGCATAATCCCAACACGCCGAAGGTTATTGTCACTAAATTAAGCGAGGCCGCTTATTTCTCACGCTCGGCCATACCGCATATCCGCAGCGAAGAGCCGCAAAATTGGCTGGAGTTTTATCCTTATTTCAAGCATATCGGCATTTATGGTTATCGGGCCGATGTTTTGCAGCAGATAACCCGTTTACCTATTTCCGGCCTTGAAAAAGCAGAGGCTTTGGAGCAGTTACGCTGGATTGAAAATGGTTATCGCATAAAAGTTGCTGAAACCGAGTTGGAAACCTATGCAGTGGATACGCCGGAGGATTTGTTAAAGTTGAAGTTTTAATTCGCAAGATTTGGCTAAAGCCGGACTTTTGCTCCTGAAACCGTTGACTAAAGTCAACGGCAATGAATACCAAATCGCAAAAAGTAATTCATTGCCGCCCCATTTATGGGACGGAACACTAAAATGAAGCTAATTGGCTTTAGCCCAAATAAGACTTATTTTATTTTACTATACAATGCCGCCACCTTACTGCGGCACTCATTGAGCAAAATTACACCTTGCGTTAAGTTATCAACCACATTATGCTTAAATGCTTTGTTGCGGTGATTTTGAGCAACCTGGCGCAGTAATTCATCATTTTCATAAGCTTTAAAATCCAACGCATTATAGATTTCGGCGCTATTAAAGTTTGGAAGTTTTAGGTTATCAATCTGCGGGCGATTATCCGTCAGGATCTTTTTCAGATCTACCACGTTTTGCTGCAGGATACGATAGGTGTTAGGAAAGTGATGGTCTTTAAGCCCGCCATGATTAATGAGGTTGATGAGGTTGTTTTGATTGACGATAATGGTACCCGCTTTTTTATTGAAACTTACCGCAAATGCTTTAATGTTTATACGGTCGGGGCGATGGGCAATCATGTCGGCATTGTCTGTCAGTTGTGAGCAAAGTTTAGACACTAAATTTAACGAATGCAGGTAACGCAAATAAGGAGTAGTACCGGCAAAGTTTATTTGGGCTATTAGTAAAAAAATGAGTAGCAGCAGTATCTTTTTCATGTCGAATTTTTGATTTCTTGGTTATGTAGAAAGAGAAAATTTCTTGTTTTGTTTAAATAAAATGTCGTTAGTGTTTATTACACAGTGCTTTTCAACAATTCCATTTTCTTCGTCCAAACACCAAAAAAAATCTTACTTTTGTATCCCGTACACAAACAATTGATACAGGCCTAAAACCGGTATCAAAATTCAAAATTTCAGATGACTAAATACATATTTGTTACGGGCGGTGTTACCTCTTCGTTGGGGAAAGGCATTATCTCGGCCTCACTGGCAAAGCTCCTTCAATCGCGCGGCTACAGCGTAACCATCCAAAAGTTCGACCCTTATATCAACATCGATCCCGGAACGTTGAACCCCTACGAACACGGCGAATGCTATGTTACCGAGGATGGTGCAGAAACCGACCTTGACCTTGGCCACTATGAGCGTTTTTTAAATACGCCAACATCGCAGGCTAATAATATTACCACTGGTCGCATTTATCAAAATGTCATCAATAAAGAGCGTGAGGGCGCTTTCTTAGGCAAAACCGTACAGGTTGTTCCGCATATTACCGACGAGATTAAACGCAACATCCGTATGTTGGGCGAGGATGGTAAATACGACATCGTAATCACCGAGTTGGGCGGTACCGTAGGCGATATCGAGTCGTTACCTTATATCGAGGCCGTTCGCCAGTTTAGATGGGAGATAGGCTCTGGTAACTCACTGGTAATTCACTTAACGCTGATCCCTTTTTTGGCTGCTGCCGGCGAGTTGAAAACCAAGCCAACCCAACACTCTGTTAAAATGTTACTGGAATATGGTATCCAACCGGATATTTTGGTTTGCCGTACAGAGCATCACCTAAATATGGATATCCGCAAAAAGATAGCCTTATTTTGTAATGTAAATATCAATGCGGTTATCGAGTCGATTGACGCATCGACCATTTATGACGTGCCTTTGCTGATGCTGAAAGAACAGTTGGACAAAACCGTATTAACCAAGTTAAAACTTCCGCATAAAACAGAACCGCATCTGGACAGCTGGAAAGATTTCCTGGGCCGTTTAAAAAACCCGACATCCGAAGTAAAAATTGGCCTGGTGGGTAAATACGTTGAACTGCCTGATGCTTATAAATCAATCATAGAATCATTCATCCACGCCGGCGCTAAAAACGAGTGCAAGGTGCATGTAACATATATCCCGTCAGAAACTCTAACTACCGGAAACGCAATTGAAAAGCTGCAGGGCCTGCATGGTGTGCTGGTTGCACCTGGCTTTGGCGAGCGTGGTTTTGAAGGTAAGATAGAGGCAATACGCTATGTGCGCGAAAATAACATTCCGTTTTTTGGTATCTGTTTAGGGATGCAATGCGCAGTGGTTGAATTTGGCCGTAACGTTTTAGGATTAAAGGATGCAAGCAGTACGGAAATGAACCCGGAAACGCCGAATCCGGTTATTGCCATGATGGAAGAACAGAAAAAAGTAGTAAATAAAGGCGGTACCATGCGTTTAGGTGCATACCCTTGCGATATCAAAAAGGGTACAAAAGCCTTCGCTATTTATGGCGAGCAACACATTAGCGAGCGTCACCGTCATCGCTATGAGTTTAATAATCAGTATCTTAAACAATATGATGCTGCAGGCATGCAACCTTCGGGCATTAACCCGCAGAATAACCTGGTAGAGATTGTGGAACTGAAAAATCACCCGTTTTTTGTGGGCGCACAGTTTCACCCCGAATTAAAATCAACAGTTGCTAATCCGCACCCACTTTTTATTAACTTTGTCGCCGCTTCAATGGCCTATGCCCGTAAGAAGTAAGTAATTTTGAGTACGATACGATAGCAATGGATAGAAATACGTTTACAGGATTATTCCTGATCATGATTATTATTTTCGCGTCATTCTGGTTGTTAAAACCATCTGATGCGCAATTAAAGAAAGAGGCCGCATTACAGGCGCAATTAAAAAAAGGAAAAACTGCCGGTGCTGGTGCTGATAAAAAAACAGCAGTGCTTGACACCACAAAACTTGGCCCTAAACCGGTTGATTCGGCTATGCTGAAAACGCCTTTTGGTTCAAGCTTACAAGGGGTTGAAAAACTGGTTACCATCGAAAATAAGGACCTGCGCGTTAAATTGAGCAGCCTGGGTGGTCGCATTTATTCGGTAGAGTTGAAAAACTTCAAAACTGCCGACCAAAAACCTTTGATTTTATTTGAGGGTGATGCCAATAAGTTTGGTTTTAGCTTCGCCACGGGCGTTGCTACGATCAATACCAGCGAGCGTTATTTTACCCCAAGTGCAGCAGGTTTGCAGGTTGCAGGTCAGGATTCGTCGGCTATCACCATGCGTTTAAGCTATAGCCCAACACAGTATATTGATTATATATACACCCTGAAAGGCGAAGGCTATAAAGTTGGCTTAACCATTAAAGCTACCGGCCTGGATAATATCATAGCCAATGCCAGCAGCTTAACATTGGATTGGGAAAGCAGCCTGCATCGTTTAGAGAAAAGTGCACAACTGGATCATCAGTATTCCATGATCCAATACTACGATACTAATAACGATTTTGATTTTTTTGGCGATACTAAGGACGATCAGAAAGATATTGCCGACAAAAAATTAGAATGGGTATCGTTTAAACAACACTTCTTCTCGAGCGTGCTGCTAAGCAAAGATGGCTTTACCAAATCAAGCCTTTCTGTCAGTACAGATACCAGCAATCATGCCGATATTAAACAACTGAAAGCCAGCTTAACCGTAGCCCGCAACAGCGATGGTTCTTATCCATTTGATTTTTACTTTAGTCCTAACAAATATTCGTTATTAGCTGCCCAGGGCCATGGCTTTGAAAAGCAAATTAACCTGGGTTGGGGTCCATTAAAGTACATCAACCGTATAGCGGTATTGCCGGTATTTAACGTATTAACCAAGTTTAACTGGAACTACGGTTTAATCATCCTGGCGTTGACAGTTATCCTTAAACTGGTATTGTCGCCGTTAACGTACAAGTCTTACCTGTCAATGGCTAAGATGCGTGTGTTAAAGCCAGAGATGGACGAGATCAAAGGTAAAGTAGGTGAGGACAATCCTACATTGTTACAACAGGAATATCTCAAGCTCTATAAAAAGGCAGGTGTAAATCCACTAGGTGGCTGTTTGCCTTTAGTGCTGCAAATGCCTATTGTTATTGCATTCTTCCGTTTCTTCCCGGGACTGTTTGAACTACGCGGACAAAGCTTCCTGTGGATGCACGATTTATCAACTTACGACTCATTCATCAACTTTGGTGTTAACATACCGTTCCTGGGCGATCACTTAAGTTTGATGTGCGTGTTGATGACGATATCAACGCTGATCTATACTTATTTCAACAACCAGATCTCGGGCGTAAGCGGACAAATGAAGTATATTGGTTACATCACGCCGATCATCTTCCTGGGTGCTTTGAACGGCTACCCGGCAGGTTTAAACTATTATTATTTCCTGGCAAACATGTTTACCTTCTTACAGCAATACATTATCCGTTTAATGGTTGATGACAAGAAGATCCATGCGCAGATCCAGGAAAACAAAAAGAAACCGGAAGATACCAAAAAGAAAAAATCAGGTTTCGCCGCTAAAATGGAAGAGATGATGCGCCAGCAACAACAGGTACAGGCGACGACTAAGAAGAAATAGTGGCTAGTGATAAGAGAATAGGAAAAGGCCTGCATTAGCAGGCCTTTTTTCGTAGAGACGCATTGCGTCTAATAACCCATCCGCCGCGCGTCATTGCGAGGTACGAAGCAATCTCTACACATGTTAATCAATGTCCGTAGTCATCGTGCGGGCTATCGCCAAATTAGATTTATCCTATTGACTGTCTGTTGCAGAGATTGCTTCGTACCTCGCAATGACGTTAATTGATATATCCCATCAAATTAATTTTTCGTTTAACTAAAAATGTTAGTAAAATCTGCTAGATTTGAATTGTGTACGCGGTAGTAGATATAGAGACAACAGGGGGGCATGCTAATGCTAACGGCATCACAGAGATAGCCATTTGCCTGCATGATGGTAAAAAGATAACCAAACGCTTTAGTACACTGGTAAATCCCCGCAGGGATATCCCTATCTATATTCGGGCGTTAACAGGTATTACCAACGAGATGGTGGCCGATGCCCCGCCGTTTGAAGACGTGGCAGCAGATATTTACCATTTGCTGCATGGCAAGATCTTTATTGCCCATAATGTCAACTTCGATTTTTCTTTTGTTCGATACCATTTGGCGCAAGCCGGGTATGAACTGCAATGCAATAAGCTATGTACGGTAAGGCTGGGACGCAAGATCTTGCCCGGATTGCCATCATATAGCCTGGGTAAGCTTTGTCATCACTTGGGGATAGACAATGAAAGCCGTCACCGTGCTATGGGCGATTGCGAAGCAACCGCCGAGCTGTTTAGCCTGCTGATACGTAATGACCGCGACGACCATATTAAACAGGCGCTAAAACAAAATTCTAAGGAACAGGTACTACCACCACATTTGCCTAAAAAGGCGGTGCAGGATCTGCCCGATACGCCCGGCGTTTACTACTTTCACGATCATAAAGGCAAAGTCATTTATGTAGGGAAGGCTAAGAATATCAAGAAACGTGTAAGCAGCCACTTTACAGGTAATAACCCCGGTCAGCAACGACAGGAGTTTTTGAAGAACATACACCAGATCACCCACCAGATTTGCGGTACTGAGCTTATAGCCTTTGTATTGGAAGCTGTGGAGATTAAACGCCTGTGGCCTAAATACAACCGCTCACTGAAACGATTTGAACATGCCTATGGTTTATATATGTTCGAAGATCAGCGTGGCTACATGCGCCTGGCGGTGGACAAATACCGCAAAGACACCGGCGCAATATACACCTGTAATACCATATTTGAAGGCAGGACGATATTGAACCAACTGATAGAAATGTTTGCGCTGTGCCCAAAACTCTGCTTTATCCAAAGCAATGCCGGGCCATGCACCGGTGTTGCCAAAGAGCAATGCGCCTGTACCGGTATTGAGCCTGCCGATGCCTATAATGAAAAAGTTAACCTGGCCATAGCCGAACTTAATAACGCTTTACCAACCTTCGCCATCCGCGATGACGGCAGAACAGATGATGAGCACAGCTGTATTTTGGTTGAGAAGGGTAAGTTTTATGGCATGGGTTATATCTCTCATTATTTCCAGGTAGAGAATGTGCAGCAGCTTAAAGACTACATCACCCCATATCCCGGTAACGATTACATTAAGAACCTGGTAGCTAATTATGCCGAGAAGTTTCCGCAGCGTAAGGTGGTGTTTGGGTAGGGGTTTATCCCCAACCCGTCATCGCGAGCGATAGCGTGGCGATCTCTTGACAACGGATAGGCGGCGAGAGATTGCCACACTCGTACCTCGTTCGCAATGACGGCTTGGAAAATAATGTGGTTATCGAGAGTATAGTTAACAAATCCACCTTCGGCATCATAATTGGTAAGTCTTTAATACATCAAACTATTAAAAACTTAAGATTATGAACAGCATTAATCAAAATCAACCCGAAGATAATTTTAAAGACCTGAATGGTCCGGAAGCATTAACCAAGTTGAAAGAACTGGCAGAAGATGCTAAAACCTGTTTCTTTACCAGCAATATCAAAACAGGCTTGCCATCATCGGCACGTCCAATGACGGTGCAGCAGGTTGACGACGAAGGTAACCTGTGGTTCCTGATTGCAAACGACAGCGAAACCTACCACGAACTAAAAAGTGAACCGCTTGCCCAGTTATTCTTTCAGGGATCGAAATATTCTGACTACCTGAATGTATATGGCTTGGTTACACTAAGCGCCGATAAAGAAAAAATCAAAGAATTCTGGAAACCGATACTAAAAACCTGGTTTACGGAAGGAGAGGCTGACCCGCGCATAGCCGTAGTGAAACTGGAACCTACCGAAGCTTACTATTGGGACAACAAACACGGTAATGCTGTAGCTTTCATTAAACAACTAGCCGGAGCAGCCATTGGTAAAACACTGGATGATTCTGTTGAAGGGAAGATAACTATTTAAGATCCGATATTACCTAACGAAATTACATCCGCAATAATTTACTTCACTTTATTTTTGATAACAGTTTTTTTAAATTATACTTGCTCTTGTCAACCTGTTTGATAACCAATTATATGCCTGAATCACATCTCAACAACTATTACGGGTCTATATTAGATCCGTTACATGGTGACATTAAATTATCCGAAATCGAAAAGTGGATCTTGGCTCAACCGATATTTTCACGGTTGAGAAAAGTCAAACAGAATTCGTTTTTATATTATGTATTTCCTTCATCAAATCATACACGATTTGAACATTCTGTAGGTGTGATGCACACTGCAGGCAGGATCTACAATTCTTGTAAAGAAAACTACAATACCGGGATAAAAAAAGCTCAAAAATATTTCCAGGCGGAGAGCGAATTGTTTTTCGATCTAGATCGCTTAGGAACCCAAGAAGGTATTTTTTATCAGGAACTTAGACTTGCAGCGCTTCTTCATGATATTGGGCACGGGCCGATGTCGCATTTGTTTGATTCGTTTGCAATATCCAAGAAAACTTTTTTAGACGTAATCGAAAATGACCTAGTAGTAAATAAATATAGATCAGGATTTGAAAAGCTTATAGAAGCAAGCGACGGCAAAGTCGAACATGAATTGATTTCATGTTTATTTGTGTTTTACTTAATCGATACTTTGAAAAAACAGAACATTGACGATCCTGATAAATTCTCGCCAATAGTACAGCAAAATATAAGCAATATTGAAGCTGAAAGAATTGTGAAAATGATAGAACCCAAATTTGTGGGGATAACAAATATAATTGATGATAACGGCGTTGATTATACGAGTTTTTTTTCTCGAATTATAACAGCGTTTCCTATTGATGCTGATAGAATGGACTATTTCTTAAGAGATAGTTATTTTGCGGGTGTAACTTACGGGATTTATGATATCAATAGAATTTTTTCTTCGTTTATACCGATAATTGAAGATCAAGTTGTAAAACTGGGATATAAAGAAAGTGGATCTGACTCTATGTTGAGATTCATCCAATCCAGATCTCACTTATATAATCAAATATATTTTCACAAAACAAATCGGGGGGCAAATCTAATGCTTACTCATTCTACCCTTACTTTGACAGGCTCTGAAACTAAATTGCTTGATGATTGTGAAAAACTAACAGATATAGTAAAGTTTTATGTGGATAATGGAGATGAGTTTTTCTTAAGAGAAACTATAAAAAAATATAATGATAAGAGCGGGAAAACTATCGAAAACGAAATTCTTAACAGCTTAATAAACAGGAAATTGTTTAAACGAATTTATAGAAAACGTATAACAATAAGTGCAGAAGACACAAAAGCTTTCGCTAAGGTTAACGAGACGGTAAAAGAGATTAGAAATAAACTAACCGCGTTAAATGCCGACAGAGAAAATAACACCTATTCGGCAATTGACCTTAGTAAAAATGAAAATTATAAAGATTCTGGTGAAGATAAAGCGGTTCTTTTGATAAAAAAAGGTGCAGCAGGATACGAAATATCTGACAAGTGGTTAACGCACAGTTTGGAATTTAAAAATTTAAACTTAATAACATTAACAGTCAGAATATACATCAAGCGTACTTTTAATAATTCGAAAGAATTTGAGAAAATTAGTGAAAGTATTTTAAGTGCGTGTAAATCAGAAATTAAAATAATTGAATCAATTAATTAGAATCCCTCGGTATAATTTCGGCTTTTTCTAACTCCAGCTGCATCTGCTTTTGCAAACTCTTCGCTTCCTCACGCGCAGCGTCTGCAAAATCCTCACCATTGCCAGCGTAAATAATTGAACGTGATGCATTAACCAGTAAGCCGCAATCTTTGGTTATTCCATATTTGCAAACATCTTCTAAGCTGCCGCCCTGTGCGCCAACGCCGGGTACCAGTAAAAAGTTATCGGGGGCGTATTTGCGTATGTCGGTAAATTCGGTGCTTTTGGTGGCGCCTACAACGTACATAATACGGTCTGCACCGGCCCAGGTGTTGGCCTTTTTGATAACGGTTTCGTATAGATGGCCATCGCCGGTGTTAAGATATTGAAAATCTTTGCTGCCTATAGATGATGTCAACGCCAGGATGATCACCCATTTGCCCTCATATTTCAAATACGGTGTAACGCTGTCATTGCCCATATATGGGGTAACCGTAATAGCGTCGAAACTCATGCCCGATGTTGTTTCATCAAAAAAGGCACGTGCGTATTTATCAGAGGTATTACCAATGTCGCCGCGTTTGGCGTCAATAATATTTAAAGTATCCTGTGGTAAATATTTCCAGGTGGCTATCAGGCTTTGCAGGCCCTTCACACCATAGCTTTCATAAAAGGCAGAATTGGGCTTATAAGCCACGCAAAGGTCTTTAGTGGCGTCTATAATACGTTTATTAAACTCAAAAACAGGATCGGGGTATTGTTTTAAAAACTCGGGGATCTTGTCGACATCTGTATCCAAACCAACACATAGAAATGATTTTTTTTGTTTAATCTGGTCTATCAGTTGCTGGCGTGTAATCATAAGATAATCTGGAAGATGAGTTTTAATCGCCCAAAAAAACTAAAAATTAGCTTAATTGTTCAGTTAAAAAAGATATTTTTTTTAAAAGTTTGTTTTCTGAATTTTAATGATTAGAATTGCAGTGTTTTCCTTTGAGTTTTTCTTGCACTAAAGAATAATTTTTCAATCCCACGTTATATATCATTAGTATACCTGGTTTTAACAGTGCAAAAACAAGCTGCAAAAAATTTCTTTTTCAAATAACTATCTGAGCATACTGTAAGTCTCACGTATAACTGTTGTAATAAAACCCCTTTTGAACCCATAATTCATATCATGTCTGATACTACCGAATTGAACGACAAGCTCGTTTCTGAGTTGCGCGAAATTGCCAAAAGTTTAGGTGTTCCTGATGCCGACTCGCTACGCAAGCCCGACTTAATAACTAATATTGTACAAATGCAACAGCTTATCGAAGCTGCCAGAGCACAACAACAAGTTGTTGAAAATAACTATACGCCGATAGGCGCACAAAAAGAAGAAGCCGGCGAGAAAAAAGTACGCGCCAGAATACGCACCACTACTACTAAAATAACCAAACCACGTGTTGAGGTTCCGTTAGACGATACTAATTTATTTGATGCACAAGATGACGAGCCGCAAGCTGATGACGAGGTAATTAGCGAAAATATTCCTGTTAGTGAGGATGAAGGTCAATCACCACAACAGGAAGGCGAAATAGCTGCTGAATCTTCAGCCGATCCTAATGCTGAACGTCCTCAAAAATTTGAGCGTCGCGTGCAGCAGCAAAAAGCGCCTGAACCCGCTATCAATCTTGATTTTGACAACGTAATTGTAAATGAAGGTGTATTAGAGATCATGCCTGATGGTTATGGTTTCCTGCGCTCATCTGACTATAACTATCTAACTTCGCCTGATGATATTTATGTATCACAGTCGCAAATAAAATTATTCGGTCTTAAAACAGGCGATACCGTTCGTGGCAGCATCCGCCCGCCAAAAGAAGGCGAGAAATATTTCCCGTTGGTACGTGTTGAAGCTATTAACGGCCGTATCCCTGCCGAAGTACGTGACCGTGTTCCTTTTGATCACTTGACACCGCTTTTCCCTTCAGAGAAATTACATTTATTTACAGATCCGGGTAATTATTCAACCCGTATCATGGACCTTTTCTCGCCAATAGGTAAGGGCCAGCGTGGTTTGATCGTGGCACAGCCTAAAACAGGTAAAACCATGTTATTAAAGGATGTGGCTAATGCTATCGCCAAAAATCACCCGGAAGTTTACCTGATCATTCTATTGATTGATGAGCGCCCTGAGGAGGTTACAGATATGGCCCGCAGCGTACGCGCCGAGGTTGTTTCGTCAACATTTGATGAACCTGCCGAGCGTCACGTGAAAATTGCTAACATCGTTTTAGAGAAAGCTAAACGCATGGTTGAGTGTGGTCATGACGTGGTAATTTTGTTAGATTCTATCACCCGTTTAGCTCGTGCTTACAATACGGTAGCACCTGCATCTGGTAAAATATTATCAGGTGGTGTTGATGCTAATGCGTTACACAAACCAAAACGTTTCTTTGGTGCTGCCCGTAACATTGAGGATGGTGGCTCATTAACCATCATTGCGACAGCGTTGACAGAAACCGGATCTAAAATGGACGAGGTTATCTTTGAAGAGTTTAAAGGTACCGGTAACATGGAGTTACAGTTGGATAGAAAACTATCAAACAAACGCGTATTCCCGGCTATTGATATTACTGCATCAAGCACACGTAGAGACGATTTGCTGTTGGATAAAGAGACTTTACAACGCATCTGGATACTACGTAACCACCTGGCCGATATGAACTCGATAGAGGCTATGGAGTTCTTGCAGAGCCAGGTTAGAGGCACAAAAACTAATGAAGAGTTCTTAATCTCGATGAATTCGTAGATAGAGATTAAAGGTTGGAGGTTGGTGATTAGCGTTTTAACTAATCTCTGATCTCCAATCACTAATTTCTAATCATAACTTAATCGACTGTTATTGATTTATTAAGTTAATACTAATACCTTCACCCCTGAAATGAGAAAGCGGGTAAAAAAGCATGTCCCTAACGCAATAACCTGTTGCAACCTGTTTAGCGGTTGTGTGGGGATTGTATTTGCCGTGCAAGGCAATTTAGTTACCGCGGCCTATGCCGTTTTCCTGGCAGCTATATTTGATTTTTTTGATGGATTTGCTGCACGTGTACTACAATCGTTCTCGGGAATAGGGAAGGAACTGGATTCGTTGGCTGATGTGGTAAGTTTTGGCGTTTTGCCTTCAGCGATATTATACCAGCTTTTCTTACAGGCTCCGCAAATCCATGCCGTTAGCCAGTTTTTAAACTTCAGCGCGTTTTTGATCGCGGTATTTTCTATGCTCAGGCTGGCTAAGTTTAATACCGATACCCGACAGGCTGAAATTTTCATTGGCTTACCAACACCGGCAAATGCTATTTTAATAGCGTCATTCCCATTAATTATCGATCAGCACCCGGGTCTTTCCAAGATCATATTAAATCCATTTGTTCTTTCTGCATTTGTGGTGGTGATGTGCGCATTATTAGTAGCTGAATTGCCGCTTATGTCGCTCAAATTCAAGAATAAAGACCTTAACAAAAATATTTATCGCTATTTGCTGCTGTTGTTCTCGGCAATATTGATACTATTTTTTAAATTTGCCGCTGTTCCGGTGGTTATATTTATCTATATCACCTTATCAATTGTTCAATTTAAAATAGCCCACGACGATGTTGCAGGCGCTCAAAAAGAGTCACAATAACATCGTTCACAAAATAAAATCACTCCATGAAAACGTTTCAAGCCGAAATTGATGTAATGCCTAAAAAAGAAATACTTGACCCGCAAGGAAAGGCGGTGACAGGTAGCATGAAAAATTTGGGCCTTGCCGAAATTCAAAATATCCGTATCGGCAAACACGTCTCTTTACAAATTGAAGCTGAAAGCGAAGAAGTTGCTCGCGAAAAAGTTGACTTAGCCTGTAAAAACCTTTTGGCTAATTTAATTATGGAGAGTTATACTTTTAAACTAGAGCAGGTTTAAGGCTTAGCCTTGTGCTTCTGCTTTTATTTGCTGAAGTGCAATAGCGCTGGCGTTAATTAATGTTTGCACTTGTTCAAACCTGGCAATAACGTCCACTACATCCGGCTGGCCTGATTTGCAGGCTAATTCAATTTGTTGGATTAAAGCCTGACTATTCAGCATACCAAAAAAGCCCAACGTAGCCTTCATTTTATGCGCAGCTGATGCGGCCGTGGCCCAATCCATCTTCTCGAATGCATTACTTACTTCCTGCATTGATATAGGGGTTTGTTCCAAAAACATATCAATCGACTCAATAATAAACTCATCACTGCCATCAGCAATTTCCTGAAGGAGCGAAAGGTCAAGGTCAAGGTTGGTTAAATCGACTGCCATATTTTAGCTTTATATCCAAATTTATAATTTTTTTACAATTAAGTTATCCTTTAGATCTTTTTTGAGTTGAAGGTTAGTTTTCTTCAAAACCGGGTGAATAAAGTTGGGTGCCAGCTCAACTAAAGGGGCTAAGGTAAATGCCCGGTTTTGCAATTGCGGGTGCGGAATGCTCAGCCCCGGCGTATCAATAATATCGTTATTGTAATATAAAATATCGATGTCAATAGTACGCGATCCCCATTTCTCCTCGCGTTTCCTTCCCATCACCTGTTCAATAGACAATATTTTATCCAAAATTGTTTGGGCCGATAAATCTGTTTTTACTTCCACAACCATATTCAGATAATCGGGTTCATCAACTTTACCCCATGATTGGGTTTCGTAAACAGACGAGATCCGCATATCAGGCGATACATCAAACGATATATGTAAGACGGCCTGTTGCAGGTATTCCTTTCTGTCGCCCATATTACTGCCTAAAAGCAAAAAAACGTTATTCATTGTTGTAACAAATATTATAGATGGCGCTCTTAATAAATATTATCCCAAGGGTTTTATTAAGTTTGCATAGATATAAATATTTATAATAGTAAATGAAGCAATTTTTCAAATTTGTGCTGGCCACTGTGGTTGGCATAATTTTATCTACCATAATTATCATCCTTGTAATTGCAGGTATAATAGCCGGCGCCAGTAGCGACAAGAGCCCGACAGTTGATGCAAACTCCATATTACACATCGAGCTAAAATACCCCATCTCAGAACGCACACCAAACAACCCATTAGCTAACCTTAACTTTTTAGGTTTAGATGGCGATAAATCAATCGGACTAAAAGATATCCTGGCTAACATTAAGAAAGCCAAAACCGACGATAATATTAAAGGGATTTTACTGGATGAAAGCTATATGCTATCTGGCCAGGCTACTACCGAAGAGATCCGCAATGCCCTGATAGATTTCAAAAAATCAGGCAAATTTGTAATTGCTTATGCCGAGGTTTATACCAAAGGATTTTACTACCTGGCATCTGTAGCAGATAAGGTTTACATTAACCCCAAAGGCATTTTTGAGTTTGACGGTTTTAGTTCTGAACAGATGTTCTTTAAAGGCGCGTTAGATAAACTGGGCATTGAAGCACAGGTTATTAGAGTAGGTACGTTTAAAAGCGCTGTAGAGCCTATGATCCTGACCAAAATGAGCGATGCTAACCGTTTGCAGGTAACCTCATACCTTGGCTCTTTATATGGTCATTATTTAACCGGTATAGGCAAAGCACGTGGCATTAACAAAGATTCGCTATTTAACTACGCTAACGAGGCGCGCATACAGCAGCCCGAGGATGCTTTGAAACTAAAAATGGTTGACGGCCTTAAATACCGCGATGAGGTATTGGCTGAGTTGAAAACCAAATTAGGCGTTAAGCAAAAATCCAATTTAAACAGCGTTGAGATTGGCGATTATGGCAACACATCAACCGATGATGATACCAAAGAAGTTTCTACCAACCGTATTGCTGTAGTTTATGCATCGGGCGATATTGCCAGCGGTGATGGTGACGACAATAGCATAGGTTCTGAAACTACCTCAAAAGCATTGCGCAAAGTAAGATTGGACGACAAAGTTAAAGCTGTGGTACTGCGCGTAAACTCGCCGGGGGGTAGTTCTTTGGCAAGCGACGTGATTTGGCGCGAGGTAATGCTGACTAAAAAAGTGAAACCGATTATTGTATCGATGGGCGATGTAGCAGCATCTGGCGGTTACTATATCTCGTGCGCTGCCGATTCTATCTACGCGCAGCCAAATACCATTACCGGCTCGATAGGTATTTTTGCCATTTTGCCTAATATGCAGAAGCTATTTAACGACAAGTTAGGTATAACATTCGATGATGTAAAAACCGGTCAGTATGCCGATTTGGGTAACACCAGTCGCCCGCTAACCCCGGCCGAGCATCAAATTTTGCAGAATCAGATCAATCATGGTTATGACGATTTTACAAAAGCCGTAGCGCAAGGTCGTCATAAGACACAAGCTTATATTAACAGCATTGGCCAGGGCCGGGTATGGACCGGCGAGCAAGCCCTGAAAATAGGCTTGGTTGACCGCTTGGGTAATATTGATGATGCTATTAAATCTGCAGCTAAAAAGGCTAACGTTAAAGACTACAAGCTGGTAGCTTATCCTGAACAAAAAAGCGTGTTAAATAAACTGGGTGAAAGCTTCAGCGTGCAAATGAAAACCCGCATGCTTAAATCTGAACTGGGCGAAAACTACCCGGTTTACGAGAAGATAAAAAGTCTGACATCCATGATGCGTACTCCGCTTGCCCGTATGGAGTATGATGTGGTGGTGAAGTAGATTTAGTCGATGGTCCATAGTCCATGGTCGATAGTATAGCGCTAAGCAAACTATGGTCCATGGACTATCGTCTATGGACTCTTTCAAAACTATGAACTAATACAAACCTTTCGTACTTTTATCACTTATTCTATTTATGGAAAATAAGACCATAGCCCGTAGACTTCGTTTGCTGTCGCAACTCATGGAACTGCATGAGGTAAACCCTTTTAAAATTAAGTCGATTGCCAACGCTGCTTTCAATGTTGATAAATTTAATGGAAAGATCGCCGATAAAACTTTTGAAGAATTAGAGAAGATATCAGGCATAGGTAAAAGCGTAGCGGGTAAGATCATTGAGCTGGTACAAACCGGTACTATGGTCGAACTGGAAGAGATCATGGCTGCAACGCCACCGGGCGTAGTAGAAATGATGGGCATTAAAGGTATCGGCGCTAAAAAAGTGGCCGTTATCTGGCACGACATGGCTATTGAAACCGTAGGAGAGTTGTTCTACGCTTGTAACGAAAATAGGCTGATCGAAGCTAAAGGATTCGGTTTAAAAACGCAGGACGATATCCGCAAAGCCATTGAATTTAAGATGGCCAGTACAGGTAAGTTCCTGTATGCACAGGTTGAACCGGAGGCTGATAAGATCCTTGAAAAATTAAAATTTACTTTCACCAATTTCCTGATTGAGTTTGCCGGCGAATACCGCAGACTTTGTGAAATTATAAATGAGCTGGTAGTAGTAATAGGCGCCCGCGATTGCGAAATAGCCTACAACAGTATTGTTCAATCTGAATTGGTAAATGATATCAAGCCAGAAGGCGATCATATTGTTGGGGTAACCGATAACGGCTTAAAGGTTGTTATTTACGTAGTGGAGAAACGCTTTTTCTTTCAGACATTATTCAACAAAACGGGTAATGACGAGCATGTTAAAGCGGTGTTAGAACGCGGCGGAGATGATGCCGATCAACCAGAAAATGAAGAACTGATTTACCAAAAAGCCGGACTGCAATTTATAAAACCCGAGCTGCGCGAAGGTGATACCTATATTGAAAGAGCTTCAAAAAACGCGTTGCCAACGCTAATATCTTATAACGATTTACGTGGCACGCTACACAATCACAGCACCTGGAGCGATGGGGTAAACACCATCGAAGAAATGGCTGCCTATTGCAAAGATCAACTAAACCTGCAATACCTGGGTTTGTGCGATCATAGCAAGAGTGCTTTCTATGCCAAAGGCTTGAGCATTGAACGTGTACTGCAGCAACAAGAAGAAATCGACCACTTAAACAAAAAGCTGGATGGCTTTCATGTGTTTAAAGGTATTGAATCAGATATTTTGAACGATGGTTCGCTGGATTACCCGGATGAGATTTTGAGGAAGTTTGATTTTATAGTAGCCTCTATTCACAGTAATTTGAAAATGAGCGAAGAGAAAGCTACCGAACGTTTGATCAAAGCTGTCGAAAATCCATACACAACCATACTGGGCCATCCAACGGGTAGATTGCTACTAAGCCGTAATGGTTATACTTTCGATTATAAAAAAGTGATAGATGCATGTGCTGCTAATGGCGTAGTGATTGAAATTAACGCCAACCCACTGCGATTAGATCTGGACTGGCGCTGGCACCAATACGCTTTGGATAAAGGTGTTTGGCTAACTATTAACCCGGATGCCCACCGTAACGAAGGCTTTTTAGATATGCACTACGGTGTTATTGTTGGCCGTAAAGGCGGCTTGTATAAGGAAAGGTGCTTAAACACGTTATCTTTACCAGAAATAACACAATTTTTTAAAGACAGGAAAAAATAAGCCCGTGATTATTCAGCAACTTAAAGATCATCAGGATACCATACAAAAGGTTATAGACACACTAGTGCCCGACATTGAGCGCGCCTGCGATTTGATAACCTCGACACTACAACATGGCCATAAGGTTTTAATTGCAGGTAATGGTGGTAGTGCTGCCGATGCCCAACATTTGGCTGCCGAACTAAGTGGACGTTTTGTTAAAAACCGAAAAGCTTTGCCGGGCATAGCTTTAACTACCGACACCTCGGCACTTACGGCCATAGCTAATGATTATGGCTACGACTACGTATTTGCCCGCCAGATAGAGGCGCTTGCCCAGCCCGGCGACTTATTTATCGGCATATCAACCAGCGGTAACAGCGAGGTGGTTTTACGAGCCTTTAAAACGGCTACCGAAATGGGTTGCCAAACATTAGGCTTGTCGGGTCGCGATGGTGGTAAAATGACTGGCCTGTGCGATCTGAATATCGTTGTTCCGGCTGATACTACCGCCCGTATCCAGGAAATGCATATCCTGATAGGGCATATACTTTGCCAGGCCGTTGACGATCTGTATTAACCCAACACCATGAGAACGAATTTAGAACACGCACTTTTAGATAAAATAGGCGATTTGCCCACCATCAAAAGCAAGGTCGACTTTTGGAAAAGCGAAGGTGATAAGGTGGTTTTTACCAATGGCGTGTTTGATCTGCTACATATTGGCCATATAACTTACATGGCAAAAGCCGCTAATTTAGGCGATAAGCTGGTGGTTGGTTTAAACGCCGATAGCTCGGTAAAACGTATCAAAGGCGAGAGTCGCCCGGTTAATGACCAGGCAAATCGCGCCGCATTATTGGCTGCCATGTTTTTTGTAGATGCCATTGTAGTTTTTGAAGAAGATACGCCGCTTGACCTGATCAACGCCTTAATGCCTAATATCCTGGTAAAAGGTGCCGATTATTCAATTGAAAATATTGTTGGAGGTAAAGAGGTGCTGGCCAATGGGGGCGAGGTTAAGACCATTGACCTGGTTGAAGGCTATTCATCAACCTCTATCATTAAACGCATACAAAGTCAGGGGAGCTAATAACAACAGATGAAGATATTGGTGATCCGTTTTAGCTCAATGGGCGATATCATTTACACAACCCCGGTTGTGCGATGCCTTAAAAAACAGCTGCCGGATGCCGAGGTGCATTTTATTACTAAACCCGCCTTTAAGTATATCTACGATAATAATCCTTATGTCGACAAACTGCTACTGCTGAAGCCAAAATTGTCGGACACTATAGCTGATATCAAAGCTGAGGGTTACGATCACGTTGTCGACCTACATAATAACCTGCGCACTGCCATTATTAAATTTCGGATCGGCATTCCATCATCCACCTACAAAAAACAGACTATCCGTAAATGGCTCAGTCTTAAATTTAACTTAAAGCTGGTGCCGCCCGTGCATTTGGTTGACAGGTACATGAAAGCCGTGGCTGTGTTGGGTGTTAAGAACGATGATCAGCCCATTGATTATTATATCAAAGCCAAATACCAGTTAGATAAACTATTGCCTGTATCGCACCAAAAGGGCTTTATTGCTTTTGTGATTGGGGCTACGCATTTTACCAAACGGATGCCAAATCAGAAGATCATCAGCATTTGTAAAGAGCTTGATTTACCGATAGTTTTATTGGGCGGGAATGATGTTAAAGCCAATGGGGATGAAATTGCCGCTACTTTGGGAGATAAAGCCTACAACGCCTGCGGAGTTACTTCTTTGGATGAGTCTGTATTCCTCATATCAAAAGCAAACAAAATAATTGGCTTTGATACCGGCCTTACGCACATTGCCGAAGCATTTGACAGGCCGATCGTTTCAGTATGGGGCGGTACCGTGCCCGAATTGCTGGGCGTGCAGCCTTACAAAGTGAAAGAAGTATTGGTAGCCGGTGTAGAACTGGAATGTCGCCCATGTTCAAAATTTGGCTTACCTGCTTGCCCGCTTGGGCATTTTAAATGTATGAATGATATTGACGAAAGCCAGGTCACCGCATTTGTAAATAGTTAATTATAATTCTGTAAAAGATTACTGGCATAGCTGTTGTTAGTAATCAGACTGGGATATCTCATTCAATAAATATTTGCCGCTATGAAAAAACTACTTTTAATACGCCACGCCAAGGCCACGCACGAACCGGGTTATGATGATTTTGAGCGCCCGCTAAAACCCAAAGGTCTGCGCGACGCAGCCATGATGGCCGGTCGATTATTGGAGCATAAAATTGTACCGCAAATATTGATAAGTAGTCCGGCGCTGCGTACGCTGGCTACGGCCGATGTGATTGCCGAGCATATGAGCCTGGCAAAACCTCATGAGGTTAAAAAGATCTACGATGCCGAACAGGATGTGCTGGTTGATGTAATTAACGAACTGGATGATAGGTTTGATTTTATAGGGCTGGTAGGCCACAACCCTGCTATAGCGCAGGTATTGTATTACTTATCAGGTCAGCCCGCAGATGTTCCGCCTGGGGCGGTAGGTTTATTAGAGTTTGATATCAAAAGTTGGAATGAGGTAAAAGAAAACGTCGGTAAGCTGGTTTTTTACGATTCGCCTAAAGACGATGCTTAATCAGCCTGCCTCATCAACAATTCCACAATCGCAATATCCTCCGGGAAAGTGATCTTGATGTTTTGATAGCTGCCGTTTACCAAATGGATGTTAACTCCTGTGGCTTCAACCACGCTGGCATCGTCAGTAAAACTGCTATTATATTCTTGCTCGTAAGCTTTTTTTAACTGCGCGGATTGGAAGGTTTGCGGCGTTTGCACCAGGTAAATCTCATCCCGCGTAAGCGCAACTGATGTATCGGTTTTTAGTTGACGGATGGAATCACGGCTTTTAACCGCTACCACGCCATTTCCATGCACTGCGGCACTCTGATAGGCCTCATCGATAATTTGTGCGTTGGTAAGCGGCCTTACGGCATCCTGAATAGCAATCAGGCTCTTCTCATCGCTAGAAATCAAATCCAGGCCATTCTTTACAGAATGAAAGCGGGTTTCGCCGCCGCCAACCAGTTGATGTGGAATCTCGAAATGGTGCTTTTTGCAAAGTTCTACCCAGTATTCATGGTATGCTGTAGGTAACACCAATATTAACCCAGGTTTTGACGGGCTGTTGTAAAAAGCCAATAATGTATGCATCAAAACCGGTAATCCATTTAGTAACAAAAACTGCTTGGGAACAACGGCACCCATGCGCGTACCCGAACCTCCAGCTACAATGATGGCGTACTTAGGGATAGATGTAAGTTGTGAGGTGTGCGACATAGACTTGCTTCGGTAAATATCTTAATAATACTGATAAACAAAAAATGTGAAACCGTTTCCAGTCTCACATCTTGTATCTCACGTCTCAAATCTAAAAATTAGATAATCAGCATGGCATCGCCATAGCTGTAAAAACGATATTTTTCTTTAATAGCAACTTCGTAAGCATTCATTACGTGATCATAACCACCAAAAGCGGTAATCATCATCAACAAAGTCGACTCTGGCGTGTGGAAGTTAGTGATCATCGAGTTGGCAATGCTAAACTCGTATGGCGGGAAGATGAATTTGCTGGTCCAATCGTTAATTGATTTTAAACTCTTACCAGCCGATACTGCCGACTCGATAGCACGCATACTGGTAGTACCTACTGCACAAATACGGCGTTTGTTCTCAATGCCTCTGTTTACAATATCAGCTTGTTTTTGCTCAATGATGATTTGCTCTGAGTCCATTTTGTGTTTGGTCAGATCTTCAACCTCCACCGGGCGGAAAGTACCTAAACCAACGTGCAACGTAACTTCAGCAAATTCAACGCCTTTCAATTCAAGTCGTTTCATTAGCTCACGGCTAAAGTGTAAGCCTGCGGTAGGGGCGGCAACTGCACCTTCGTGTTTAGCAAAAATGGTTTGGTAACGCTCTTTATCTTCGGCAGTAGCTTTACGTTTAATGTATTTTGGCAGTGGTGTTTCGCCCAGGATCTCCACGTTACGGCGAAATTCCTCATCAGTACCATCAAATAAGAAACGAATAGTACGTCCACGTGATGTAGTATTGTCCACAACCTCGGCAATTAACAAATCGTCATCGCCAAAATATAATTTATTACCTACACGTATTTTACGTGCCGGGTCAACCAATACGTCCCATAAACGAAGTTCTTTGTTTAGCTCGCGCAGCAAAAATACTTCAATGGTAGCGCCGGTTTTTTCTTTATTACCGTACATGCGTGCCGGGAATACTTTGGTGTTATTAAGGATCATTACATCCTTATCGTCAAAATAGTCCAGTACGTCTTTAAATACTTTATGTTCAATCTTTCCGGAGTCTTTATGTAACACCATTAAGCGCGACTCGTCGCGAGCGGCAGATGGGCTGTGGGCAATTAGTGACTCTGGTAAATTGAATTTAAATTGAGATAATTTCATGCTTGTGTATATGAATTTTCAGGGCGCAAATGTACTAATATAATTAGGGATTCCACCGATTATATTTGATGATTACACCGATATGTTATTTGCTTTTGTTGATTTAGGCAAACTTATTAGGTTTATTAATTTGTTGCTGTAACTTAACTGCAATATAAACATCTAAGATTATATAACACCAAAATTCTAAATGAGTTTGAAATCTGTGAAATCAATTAAAAATCAGTGTAATTAAGATCAATGATATTTTTAAAACTTTTCAGGGAGAGTGTTTTATTTGCGTTTGATGCGCTCAGGCAAAATCGTTTGCGCACACTATTGTCGCTGCTGGGAGTTACCATTGGCATATTTACCATCATAGCCGTATTCTCGGCAGTTGATACCTTGCGCGACAACTTGCAGAAAAGTGTAGACAAGCTGGGTAGCAACAGTGTGTATGTTGAAAAATGGCCATGGACATCAGATGGCGAATATCCGTGGTGGAAATACATGCAGCGCCCCGTATCTAAATTGCGCGATTTTTACGAATTGCAGCGCCGCAGTCAAACTGCTTTAGCGATTTCTTACGAAATAGGCATTGATAACCGCACCATCAAATACGGCAGTAATACCGTAGACGGCGCACAGATTGATGCTTGTACCCAGGATCACGACAAAACCTGGACGGTTAATTTTCAGGATGGACGATATTTTACCGAAATGGAATCGCAAACCGGCGCGCCCGTTACTATTATAGGTAGTGACATTGCCGATAATTTATTCCCGGGTGGCACAACGGTGGGCAAAAAAATAAAGGTAATGGGCCGATATGTAACCATCATTGGTGTGTTTGCCAAAGAGGGTAAAGATATGCTGGGTATATCGTCGGACAAGGAAGTACTGCTACCCTTGAATTTTGCGCATAACATGATTGATGTGCAGAATGAAAAGTATCATCCATCCATCATGGTGAAAGGTAAGCCTGGTATCCCTATCGAGGATGTAAAAGGCGAGCTTAAGGGATTAATGCGCTCCATACGCAGCCTGCGCCCCAACGATGATGATAACTTTGCCCTTAATGAAAGCACCATGCTTTCAGATCAGTTGGACATTGTGTTTAAGATCATTAACGTGGCCGGCTTGATCATTGGCTTGTTTTCCATTTTGGTGGGGGGATTTGGTATTGCCAACATCATGTTCGTGTCGGTTAAAGAGCGTACCAATATCATCGGCATACAAAAATCATTGGGCGCAAAGAACTATTTTATCCTGCTGCAATTCTTAATAGAATCGGTAATTCTTTGTTTAATGGGAGGGATGATAGGGCTGTTATTGGTTTACCTCGGGACATTTGCTGTCAAATGGGCGTCGGGCGTAGCTATTGTGCTTTATCTTAAAAATGTGATTATTGGTATCGGGACTTCTGTAGGTATCGGTATCATTTCAGGGATCATTCCGGCCTGGTTTGCATCTAAATTAGATCCGGTAGAAGCGATAAGGTCTAATTAGCCAGCCCCTCCCTAACCCTCCCCGGTAAGGAGGGAACCAGAGCGATAATACAAGAGTACTAAGAAAGTCTCCCCAACCGGGGAAGATTATTCAAGTTAATTTTTTATTAAAAGGTATTCATGAGGGCTTTGCCGTTTAGAGGGGCTGTTGTTTTATTGCTTATAAAACCTCGACACCTTATCAAACAACACACCGGGTACAAACGGCTTACTCAAATAATCACTCATGCCTGCGGCCAGGGCCTTGTCGTAAGTTTCGGGCATTGCATCTGCTGTTAGCGCAATAATAGGTAACAGGGGCAATAGCTTTTTAATAGCTCGCGTAGCTTCAAACCCATCCATTACCGGCATTTGCAGGTCCATAATAATCAGATCGTAAGTTTTACTGTTGGCCATGTCAACCGCTATCTGCCCATTTTGTGCTTCATCAACCTCTGCCTTCCATTTTTTCAGGAAACGCGAGGCAATTAGCAGGTTCATTTTATTGTCGTCAACAATTAATAGCTTCATACCTTCCAGGTTAAGCATGGCATTAACCGGGGCTGCCAAAAGTTCCTTATTTAATTCATCATTAGGGCGGTTAAATGTGATAGTGAACGAGAATAACGTGCCTTTGCCAACGGTGCTTTCCACCGTAATATCACTATTATGCAGATTAATTAACCGTTTGGTAATAGCCAGGCCGAGGCCTGTACCTCCGTGATCATTATCAATAATTGTAGGCTCCTGGGTAAACGGATCGAAGATCATCGCCAGATTCTCGGGGGCGATACCTACTCCAGTGTCGTTAACCGTGAATAATACAGTAACTTGATTTTGGTCTTCGTTTTGAAGTTTAAGGGCAATATCAATATGGCCCTTAAACGTGAACTTAACCGCATTGCTAATAAGGTTATTCAATATTTGGCTCAGTCGTATCTGGTCGCCATTTAAAAGTTCTGGTATAGATTCGTCTATAGATAGGTCAAGTACCAGCTTTTTCTCGGCCGCTTTTGCAGAGAATGTTTGTTTGATCTTCTGTGCCAGCGTATGGATATTGAATTTTAATTCGTTAAGCTCCAGTTTGCCAGCCTCTATTTTATTGTAGTCCAGGATGTCGTTGATAATGGCTAGCAGGTTTTCGCCAGAGAATTTTAGAATATTCAGATATTCCATCTGCTCGGGCCGCGGCGAATCAATCAGCAACAGGTTGGTGGTGCCTATTACCGCATTCATCGGTGTTCGGATTTCGTGGCTCATAATAGACAGGAAATCCGACTTGAATTTAGATGATTTCTCGGCCAATTCTTTAGCGGAGATTAACTCCAGTGTAGCTTTTTGCTGATCGGTGATATCTTCGCCAATGGCGGTGGTCTCTCTCAATATACCATTCTCGTCATAGGTCATGGTATTTTGCCAGCTGATGATACGCTGCTCATCGTTTCTGCAAATTATAGGATTGGTATGTTGCGACGGAATAGCGTTGTGAGTGAGCATGTCACCGATAGTGGTTCTTAGTTCTTCCGGAATAAAATTGTCGCACCAATGCATCCCTACAATCTCTTTTTGCGTGTACCCCAGCATATTAGCCAGGTGCTGATTACAAAAGGTTACATACCCATTATTGTCCAGAGAGATAGCCGCGAGCTTAATGGTTTCTAAAACCAGCTTGTATTTATTTTCGGTACGTTTGTAGTCAATTTCTACGCGCTTGCGGTCGGTAACATCCTGTAACGTGCCTATTACTTTACGTGGAGCGCCATTTTCTATAAACAGTACTTTACCTACAATCACACTTAGATATTTAACGGCATCGTCTGGTGTTACAATCCTAAATACGCAGGTGTAATTAGGTATGTGAGCGGCGCTTTTAAACAGATGCTGAACAATAAACTTGTCGTTTTTATGAACATACTTTAAAAGAAATCTCTTGATGCCTAAAAACTCGAGGGCAGTAGGGTCAGCCTCAAAAATATTGCTGATCTCCTCAGAGAAGGTAAGTGTAACGGTAGGGATATCCCAGCTCCAGTTACCTATTTTGGCTATTGTTTGCGCTTCTATCAGTTCGGTGCGACCCTTGCGAATGGCTTTTTCTGATAGTTTGATATCGGTAATATCTTGTATAACGCCTGCAATACGTTTCACGCTGCCATCGGCATTTAATACTTTGTTACCTATAATGATGCGTATATATTTTAAATTACCGGTAGGGGTAATAAGCTTGTGCTCATGCTCTTTGCCTTCAGAAACTGCAATGGTTTGTAAAAAACTGCCACAGGTTTCCTTGTCATCCGGGTGCACCAGGCTAAGGTAATAGGCAAATTGATCGATATCTTCCGGGAATCTGTCAATCTCCAGTATCGAGAATAAGTTATCAGATAAATAAGTGTGGCGGGTAACGGCATCAAACAACCAGTTGCCAATTTTAGCAACGGTTTGAGCCTCAATCAACAACGACTCTTTCTCTTTCAAAGCCTCAGCGGCCAGCATTTGCTCGGTAATATCTGCTACTGATGCCGAGATTCTGTGCGTGTAATTTCTTTCATGATCAAAAACCGGGGTAAGTTTGGCATTTAACCATCTGCCTGTGCCATAGTCTGACGGGTATTGCAGCGATGTAGGTTTACGATTAGTAATTACATAATCGAGCGCACGGTTAAATTTCTCTGCTTTTTCCGGGGATAAGATATCTTCTATCTTTTTACCTACCAACGATCTGGGGTCAACTACACGCTGTTTGAACTCATTGAACCAAACGTTTAAACAAACTTTGTCTTCATTAAATTCAAAAATAATATCGTCGAGTGAGTTGATAAGCGAATGGACCTGACGTGAGTCAATTTGTGGCGATGGTTCAGGGAGCTGTGCCGCGTAGGCTTTAACAGCAGCGCGGATATTGCGACGATAAGTTACTATCATCCAGGCACCGGCAACAAGTAAAACTAACAAGGGCGCACCAACATCATAAATAAAGGGAATTAATAATACCAGCCCGCAGGTAATCGCCATTAACAGTTAATTTTATTTGATTATAAGTACGAATATACCAAATGGAAGGCTTTTGACCGAAATAAGTTTAATAAGACAAACTTTTTACAATTTCACAACACCGGGTACGGTTGAATTATACGCAGATTGTATATATTTGTTGCACATACTAACATTCTTTCTATGTCTGAATCAGCACAACTTAAAATAGGTGATAAAACATACGATCTTCCGATAATTGAAGGTACAGAAGGCGAAAAAGCCATTGATATTTCAAAGTTAAGAGATCAAAGCGGTTTTGTTACTTTAGATATCGGTTATAAAAATACAGGTGCTACCCAAAGTTCTATCACTTTTTTAGATGGCGAGCTGGGTATATTAAAATATCGTGGTTATCCTATCGAAGAGCTTGCTGAAAAATCAAGCTTTATCGAAGTTGCTTATTTGCTGATTTACGGCGAATTACCAACCGCTCAACAGCTGAAAGATTTTCAATACGAAATAAGCCGCCATACCTTGGTGCACGAGGATATGAAGAAGTTTTTTGATGGTTTCCCGTCAAAATCTCACCCTATGGGTCAGCTTTCTTCGCTGGTATGCTCATTGTCGGCTTTTTATCCTGAATCATTAAAATCAAACCAAACTAAGGAAGAGCTGAACCAAAGCATTATTAAAATGCTAAGCAAGATGGCTACCATAGTTTCATGGATTTATAAAAAATCATTGGGCCACCCGGTTATGTACCCACTGAATAAGTATGACTATGTAACCAATTTCCTGAACATGACCTTTGGCCAATTGACTGAAGAATTGGAGGTTGACCCGGTTGTAGTTAGCGCCATGAATACCTTATTGATACTGCATGCAGATCATGAGCAAAACTGCTCTACTTCTACGGTGCGTATTGTAGGTTCATCAGAATCTAACATCTATGCTTCCGTATCTGCAGGTATCTCTGCATTGTGGGGTCCGCTGCACGGTGGTGCTAACCAGGCGGTTATAGAGATGTTGGAGAAAATTAAGGAAGATGGCGGCGATACCGACAAATGGATCAATAAAGCAAAAGATAAAAATGATCCTTTCCGTTTGATGGGTTTTGGTCATCGCGTGTATAAAAACTTCGATCCACGCGCCAAGATTATCAAGAAAGCTTGCGACGATATCCTGGAGAAATTAGGTATTAACGACGAAGTATTGGAGATTGCCAAGCGCCTGGAAGAAGTGGCCCTAAAAGATCCATACTTTGTTGAACGTAAACTATACCCTAACGTAGATTTTTACTCAGGTATCATTTACCGTGCTTTAGGTTTCCCTACCGATATGTTTACCGTGCTGTTTGCACTGGGCCGCTTACCGGGATGGATTGCACAATGGAAGGAAATGAAAGAGCACAAAGAACCAATCGGTCGCCCACGCCAGATCTATACCGGCGCTGTAAACCGCGAATACGTTGCCATTGAGAAAAGATAATAAGCTGAGGTTTTAGCTTGCAAGCCCCCGAGTAGTCGGGGGCTTTTTTGTTCTATAAGTGATCCACGCAAAAATGTGGATCAATTGGATCACCCGGTTCTTATTTCAGGACAAGTCATTATCTGGTTTTAATTAGGGGGGATATTTAATTGTCATAAACTAAAAAGTACGTCAACTGCGAAGAGAACATAGCGAAACAAGCCTAAGTACTCAGCTAGAAACAATAAAGGCTCACAGTAAAGTGAGCCTTCTTACATGGTTTAATATCAATTGTAGCCTTCGGCTATAACGCAGCCTATTGATTACCCAAACGGGTGTTGAAATCTGATATCACATTCTGATATTTTCTCAGAATCCGGTCCCACTCGTGAAACAACTCATCTGCTTTTACACTAGTAAGCGGTGCTCCGGAGAATTCACTTACCAGTTTTACCTTATAGGTCAATGGGTCGCTTTTTGCAAGTTTAATAATCAGTCTTGTCCTGATGGTATTTTGAGCGAAGGTTTGTATACTCCAGGCTGTTCTTAAATAAGAAGTTTCTTTGTCTGCTACTTCAATAGCATCAAAATAATCTGTTACTACCTGATTAACCCTTTTCCAAACGTCATTAGGATCAAGCTTTTTATTTACCTCTACAGAAAAGTCTATGTTAGCCTGGTCTGTTTTGATTGATGCTTCCTCTGCATCGTCCTTTTTCATGTCAAAAAACTGTTTTTTTGGTGGCTCGGCCATCCCTTTTGTATTACAAAAATTCTGTTCATATCTTAAAAATCCTGTTTTAATCACTTTAACATCCACACAAGAGTTTTTGGGCACTTTAATTTTGACATTGCCGGTGCCCATTTGCTGACCATCAACAATTATTTTAGCGTCGGGCTCTGATGCCGATATTTGTACGGTTTGAGCTTTCAGAAGAAATGGGCTTATTAATAATAAGCCGATAATTAGGGTTCTAAGTTTCATAATCGTAATAGTTTAAATCCTTTTAAATATAATTCAAAAAAGATTTGCTTGTAACATATTTTAATTAAAATAAGTAATATTTTTTACTTATTCTATTAATTAACAATTAGTTATGCACGTTTCTGTTTTGTTATCAATATGTATTTAAACGACATTCAAATTTCTTTTTGAGTTATTATTTGTATTATTTTTTATGAAATAATTGTTTTTACTAATTAAAATACGGTGTTTGTTTCCGGATTTATCAAATTTGTCATTATCCCACCCAAGTTTTTCAACTGTTTGAAAATGAGAATAATGCAATTTCGTTCTAAATTGTACTGACTTTTACTTTAATTAGTGCGAGAGTTGGCTATTTACCTTAATCAAAAATGCAAGCCAAACCTTATATCAAATTTTAAGAATTAGATATGTAAACAAAATGGCAGAATATTACCGAAATAAAGTAGTACTAATTACCGGCGGCTCAAAAGGCATTGGCTTTGCCTGCGCTAAGCAGTTTGTTGCCTACGGCGCAAAAGTGATCATCAGCTCGCGCGAACAAGCCAATATTGATCAGGCATTGCAAGAACTACCAGGCGCTTCAGGTTTTAGTGCCGATGTGTCTGATGCCGATCAGGCTGCTGCGTTGGTGGCGCATGTTCAACAGCAATTTGGTGTGATAGATGTACTGGTAAACTCAGCCGGCGCGGCTAAACGTACACCGGTTGCTGAACTTAACCCGGCATCTTGGCGCGCAGCTATGGATGCCAAATACTTTACCACCATTAATGTGCTCGATCCGGTGGTTAAACTGATGGCTGCTGCGGGTAGGGGCGTTATCGTAAATATTATCGGATCAGGCGGTAGAGTGGCCAGTCCGACACACCTGGCAGGTGGCTCGGCTAACGCTGCGCTGATGTTGGCTACAGCAGGGCTGGGCAATGCCTATGCTTCCTCGGGCATCCGGGTAGTGGGCATTAACCCCGGACTAACAGAAACCGGCCGGGTAACCAGCGGTATGGAAGCCGAGGCTCGTTTTTTAGGTATAACAGTAGATGAAGCGCTGGAAAAGGCCGTCCAAAAAATCCCGATGGGGCGTTTAGCTAAGCCGGAAGAGGTAGCGGACTTGGTGCTGTTTTTAGCATCTGATAAAGCGCGGTATATTACGGGTACGACCATTACCATGGATGGAGCGCAATCGCCGGTGATTTTGTAGAAATCCGATAATTGTCATTGCGAGGAGGAACGACGAAGCAATCGCAAGGATGCAATATTCGCGATTGCCACGCTACGCTCGCAATGACAAATTGTTTTATAATAGCTTAATCACCATCATTAGTACCGTACAAATAAGTTTCTGTATTACCAACAGGAAGGGTAACGCTATCACCGCGGCTTAGCTGCCACCAGAAACGCTGGCGCAGCTTTTCGTGGTTGCCTATTTCGTTCATACTGTCCGAGTCATATAGGCGACCGTTAAGCATTACGTATTTAATATTGTTGGTGTTACGGATATCGTCCAATGGGTTTTGATTCATAACGATCAGGTCGGCCAGTTTGCCGTTTTGTAATGAGCCAATCTCTTTGTCCATACCTAAGTATGAGGCTCCATTTATCGTCGCGCAGCGAATAACCTGCAGCGGGGTCATGCCGCCTTGTGCCAGCATCCACATTTCCCAATGTGCACCTAAACCCTGTAGTTGCCCATGCGACCCAAGGTTTACTTTGGTACCACCGTCAGCAATTTGCTTCACGTATTTCGAAACCTCTACATGGCCGTATTCTCCGTATTCTGAGGTAGTGCGACGGCGTGAACGTGAATCGACGATATATTTCGGCGTAAAGTTCAACAAATGCTCGTCTTTCCAAACCTCGGTACGGTCATACCAAAAGTTCTCGCCAAATTGAGTGCCGTAGCTTACAATCAGTGTAGGGGTATAGCCGGATTTGCTATTGTTCCATAATGATTTTACATCTTTATAAACCGGCCATACAGGTATGTTATGCTCAATACCGGTATGCCCGTCCAGGATCATATTCATATTGGTAAAGAAAGTTGAACCACCCTCTGGCACCACTTGCATTTGCAGTTGGCGTGCAGCTTCAATAATCTCCTGGCGCTGCTCGCGGCGCGGCTGATTATAGCTTTTTACAGAAAATGCACCAACAGCTTTTAAACGGCGCAGTGCAGAAAGCGCATCATCTAAACTATTGATTACTGCTTTGAAATCGCCATCGGCACCATACAATATCGTTCCGGTTGAATACACCCGAGGACCCACCATACGGCCCGCCTTCAGCATTTCCGACTGGCTAAATACCATTTCTGTATTACTCGAAGGATCATGCGCGGTGGTTACACCGTAAGATAGGTTGGCAAAATAATTCCAGTCCTGCTGCGGCGAAATACCGTCCTGGCTGGGGTGCAAATGCGCGTGGACATCAACAATACCCGGCATAATAGTTTTACCGGGGATGTCATAAACCTTAGCATCGTCAGGCACAGGCACTTCGCCGGTTTTGCCTATGTTCACTATTTTATTATGATCAATGATAATGGTGCCTTTCTCAATCACCTCGTCATCCTTCATGGTAATGATACGTGCGTTGGTGAAGGCTATTTTACCGTCAGGTACATCGCTTTTTAATTTCAGGTTGATGTCTACGCCGGTAGTATCCAGGGCAGGGGCGGTGCCGTCAACAAACGAAAACGCGTTGTGAATGTCGCGGGTGTAATATTTTGGTCCGAGTACCCACATCAGTTTTTGGCTGTCTTTGCTCCAGTGTAATGAGGTGCCTGCGTCTTTGGTCAACTTAGTTAACGGCAACGACTTATTATTAGCTGATAAATCAAGCGGTGCCCCTGCATTTACCATGGGTGTTACATAGCAATTAAACAGTTCGGTAAAGGCCATCCATTTACCATCGGGGCTTGGTGCAAATTGCGTGGCATATTGCGAAGTAAATAGCGTACGCTGGTTAGCACCGTTGGCATCCATGATCTTGTATGCTTTTTTGCCACCCTCGCTGCTTTGATAATAGATCTTGCTATCATCGGCAGAAAAAGTTGGATTGATACCATTGTCAATGATCATGGTTGGTGTACCACCGGCAGGCGGAATAGTATAGATGCCCGGTGCAACGCCAAAGGCAAATCCTAAAACCTCATTACCCTCGCCCTTACGGTAGATGATCTTATCGCCATGGTTTGAGAATTTTGGGGTATAGTAATAGCCTTTATCAACCGTAACCCGGGTAACTACATGGGTAGTGAGGTCTACAGTATTGATTGAAGCTTTTAAAGCGTCGTTCCATGATATGTAAACCAGTTGCTTACCATCAGGACTGAAAGAGGGATCATATTCAAAATCTGTCAACGTATCAATACGCGTTGGTACACCCGCCGGAAGATCTTTGGTATAAACATAGCCTGCAGCATTAAAGGCAATCTTTTTACCATCGGCCGAGGTGGTTACCTGGCGGATCATGCGGGCAGTAAAATCGTCCTGGAAAACACGCTGCGGAAAGTGCAGCGCGTCTGTAATGGTTTGGGTAGTGGTAACGTCAAATGGTATTTGTACTGCTTGTAACGAGGTGATATCCAGGTTCCAGATTTTACCCTTTGCGTAAAAGATGATATTCTTGCTGTCTGGTGTCCAGGCAAAGTTTGGATACACACCAAAAATAGCCCAGGTTTCCTGCTGATCGTGCGAGAGGTCGTCGTATACCGGCCATTCTTCGCCCGTGGCTAAATTATGCAGATACAGTACGGATTTTAAACGTACACGTTTTACAAAAGCCAGTAGTTTACCATCCGGAGAGATCTGTGGACGGCATGCGCCGCCTGCATCGCCTGTAACGGTTTCTATATTTCCGGTTTCGCGGTTTAGCCTTTTTATAGCGTAGATACCCGCATTAGGGTCCTTGCTGTATTGAAAATTGGGTCCGGGGGTTACGTCTTCACTCCAGTAAACAAACTTGCCATCGGGCGATACGGTTGGTTCACCGGCATCTTGCTGGTCGTTTTTGCGTTTGGTTAGTTGGATACCGTCGCCGCCATTCTTATTATATAGCCACATTTCGCCGGCGCCTAATGAGCGCGAGGCGGTAAAATGTTTACGGGCCACCAGGTATTGGCCATCAGGTGTCCAACTGGCGTTGTTTAATAACCGGAAATTTTCGTGGGTAATGGAGTGTTTGTTATTGCCATCAGCATTCATTACCCAAATATTGTCGCCGCCTTCTTTATCGCTGGTGTACGATATAGATTTACCATCAGGGCTGTAACGCGGCTGTACTTCGTAAGATTTACCGCCGGCCAGCAGAACCGCTTTGCCGCCGCCAATAGGTACGCTATAAATATCGCCTAAAAGATCAAATACTACGGTTTTGCCGTCTGGGCTGACGTCCAGGTTCATCCAGGTGCCTTCGTCGGTAGTTATTGTAACTTTCTTTTGAACGCCCGGCGGGGTCTCGACGTTCCATTTTGGTGCTTGCGCGTTAGCGGTACACACAGCAAGTAAAAGTATAGTTGTTAGTCTGAGTAATTTCATTGAGCAGAATTTTACAAATGCTAAGTTAAAACTATTAACGCATTTTAATAGTTTTGGGGAAGTCATAAAATAATTCTAGTGGTAAGTCGCGCAAAGGCACTCAAAATAATCTTCAGAACAGTAATAGCATTGCTTGTGCTTCTAGGCATAGGGTTCGTTACCTATTGGGTGATGTTGTTAAGCGCTTTCGGATTGTTTGATAAAACGTACAATATAAAGGACTTGATCGAGACCTTTAATGATAAAAAAGTAGAAATTTACGAGGTGAAAAGTTATGCTAAACAAATAGCACCAAAGTTCGAAAACTTTGATGTCGAATTTGATGATGATGGCACTATCAATAGATTGCAAATTATTCCTGTCGATACAGGTAAAGGTTCAGATTTGACAGGTGCTTCTTGGTATAAAGACATGGGATCGAAAAAATTAGATTCTTTGTTAGTAGGTTTGGGCATAACTGAAAATAAGCTAAATGTCTTGAAAGAAAAACTGAAAGCTGCTCATTGTATTTCAGTTAAAAGCGGCGAACCCACAGAAATTGGTTTTCAGCGTAGCGGATTGGGGGAGTACTCTTTTGTTGTCTTCGACAAACCCATGTCCGACAGTTTAAAAAAACAATATAGCGATAGTTGCCTTTATCGCTATGTAAACAGCAAGTTGATACTAGAATACGGTGGTGGTGCAGTTGGCCCACAATGTTTTCCGAAGCGATAGTTTGCAGACTCCACTATGACTATACAAGAGATCCTCAAAACCTATTGGAACCACGATACCTTTCGCCCCATGCAGGAGGATATCATCCAATCTGTATTGTTGGGGTACGATACGCTGGCACTTTTGCCTACGGGCGGCGGTAAGTCGGTTTGTTTCCAGGTGCCTGCTTTAGCTAAGGACGGGATCTGCATTGTGGTGTCGCCGCTGATAGCTTTGATGAAAGATCAGGTAGAAAACCTGACCGAAAAAGGTATATTAGCTATAGCTATTACAGCCGGCATGAGCAAACGCGAAGTCGACGTAGCCCTGGACGCCTGTGTTTATAACGATGTAAAGTTTCTCTACCTATCTCCCGAGCGTTTATTGTCTGAACTGGTACAGGAGCGCATTAAATACATGCGGGTAAATTTGTTTGCGGTAGACGAGGCGCATTGTATCTCGCAATGGGGATATGATTTCAGACCGGCATACCTGCACATTGCCGACCTACGCAAATTACATCCGGACGTGCCTGTTTTAGCGCTTACCGCCACCGCCACTGCAGAGGTTAAAATCGACATACAAGAAAAACTACTGTTTAAAAATGCTAAAGTCTTTCAGAAAAGCTTTGAGCGCAAGAACATCAGCTATGTGGTGCAGCACGAAGAAAATAAGTTCCGCAAACTGTTAGACGTAGCAAAAGGTGTTAAAGGCACGGGTATAGTCTATGTACGCAGTCGGCGGGAGTGTGCCGAGATAGCCAAGCTTTATAATGATAATAATATTAAAGCCGATTATTACCATGCCGGACTAACGCCCGACGAACGCTCTAAAAAGCAGGAAAGCTGGAAAGGCAACGCAACCCGAATTATGGTTGCCACGAATGCCTTCGGGATGGGGATTGATAAACCGGGCGTTAGGTTTGTGATTCATAAAGACCCGCCCGAAAGCCTGGAAGCTTATTACCAGGAGGCTGGTCGCGGAGGCCGGGATGAACAAAAAGCCTACGCTGTACTATTATATAATAACGCCGACCATGCCCGGCAAGAAAAGATCTTTGAACTCAGTTTTCCGTCGGTTGATGAGATCAAGCTGGTATATCATCAGTTATCCAACTATTACTCCGTTGCTTATGGAGCAGGCGGGGGGGTAAGTTATGATCTTGATTTGGGCGCTTTTTGTTCAAAATATCAGTTGGATGTGATCAGGACGCTGAATGCCCTAAAATTCCTGGAGCAAAGCGAATACCTGTCATTCAGCGAGAGTGTGTTTTTACCATCGCGATTCAGGTTTGAGATACAGCATGATCAGTTGTATAACTTCCAGATCCAAAATGCCGGTTGGGATGCTTTTATAAAAACTTTGCTCAGATCGTACGGCGGCGCTTTTGAAAGCTATGTGCGGATAAAGGAGTTTGATGTGGCCTGCCGGGCCAACATGAGTGTGCAACAGGTTATAGAGGGATTAAAGCAATTGCAGGAATATGGTGTGATTAATTATCTGCCGCAAAATGATCAGCCGCAGGTTACGTACCTCAGATCGCGCCTGCAACCGAAAGATCTGTATATCGACAAAGCTTATATAGAACAGCGCAAGGCTACTTATCGCAAAAAAATAGAATCTGTATTTGGTTATTGCACCCGCAGGCAATGTCGCAGTCAGCAATTACTCGGCTATTTCGGCGAGACTGCCGCCGAGAAGTGCGGTGTCTGCGATGTATGCCTGGAAGAGAAGCGCCGCCAAAGTGCGGTTGATGTTGTAGACGATATCACTAATGAAATTGTACAATCACTCACTACAGAGTCGCTGGATATTAACGAACTGATGGAGACAATTCGCATCGGTACCGAAAAAGAACGTCTGGATACCATTCGTTTGCTGCTTGACGCCGGCAAAATTAAATTCAATAACGAGCGCTATTACCTGTAAAGCGCCCGGTTAGACTGCAAAAAACGCTGAAAATCAGTCGCTCATTGTCATCACCCTATAATTTTCTTTCCGTTTTCACCGACACTATTACGGCGTTCACCGAGTAAAAAAGGCATTGTGTCGTTTTTACACTATCTGCCTGTAACGTTTTGTAATTGGTGTCGTCTTATGGATGTATTTAAAAATATTAAAAAAGAAAATTACAATAATTCATAAGATCATGAAAACTAGAATAGTAACCCTAATCACCCTGTTAACCATTATATTAAGTGTATCAGTTAGCAACGCGGCAACAAAAAACGACAATGGCAATATGGCCCCTGTAACTGTTGCAACCAACAACATTAACAAAATTGAAGCTTCCGGAAACGTTGAAGTTTATGTAACCACCGGCAGCAAAGACGACGTAAAAGTTTACGATAAATACTATGCACAAAATGCTTTTGTACAAGACAAAAACGGCGTGTTGCGTATTGCATCATATAACACCGAAAAACTGGTAGTATTGGTAACTGTAACAGATTTACATGCCATCACCGCTAGTGACAATGCGACAATAAAATCATACGGTAAATTATCATTGATTGATTTGAACCTGGTGTTAAATAATACTGCAACAGCACATTTAAACTTTGATGCACTTACCGCTAATGTAACCTTAAACAACCGTACCGCAGCCGACCTTTCAGGTAGCGTAGTTGATTACAATGTAGCTTACACGCAGTCATCAACCTTAAATAAAACCAACTTAACCGTTGTTAATGCCAGCGAAAAAAACACTACCAAAGTTAATGCTACCCGCGAAGCCGCAGAGAAAATGGCCAGCTTATAATCAAGCGCACACTTTTGCAAAAGTTCACTATATATTTTTTAAAACAGGAGTCTTAGACTCCTGTTTTGTTTTATGTAACTTCGTATCAACTTAATAAACTTCTCATGAATATCGCTTTCAAAACTACACTTACCTTAATTACCGGCATATCAATGCTTGCATTAGCATCATGTAAACCAGGATGTTTAAAAGGATCTGGTAATGTGGTTACAGAAAATAGAAAGGTGACCAACTTTTCTAAGCTGGACATTAGTGGCGATTTTAATATTTCATTGACGCAGGATAGCTCGCTAAATGTTTCTGTCGCCGGCGATGACAACCTGGTTAAAAACGTAACCACTAAAGTAAATGGCGAAGTATTGACTATTAAAAGCGAAAAAAGCGTTTGTGAGGGTAGCACGATCACGGTCAGTATTGGCGTAAAGAAACTGGAAGAACTTAAAGCCTCAGGGGCAGTAAATATAGGTACTAAAGGAAAACTGATAACTCAAAATTTTGATTTGGATCTGGCAGGGGCTTCAAAGATTAACATGGAACTTGACGCCGCTAACTTAACAACAACCAGCACCGGCGCAACCGAGGTTGATCTGAAAGGACAGGCCAGCACCTTTACTGCAAACTTTGAAGGCGGGGGTAAACTGCAGGCCTTTGATTTTATTGTGGGTAATTACAACCTGCAATCATCGGGAGCAGGCGATTTTGAAATCAATGTACTGCATGAGCTGACCGTTAACACCACCGGCGCGTCGACTATTAAATACAAAGGAAATCCTACTACCATTAATAATAAAAAATCAGGCGTATCAACCCTAACTAAGGTTAATTAAATCACGTTGGTTCAAATCTTGTAAGCCAACATCAATATAACTGATGTTGGCTTTTTGCTGACTTATAAGTTAGGATTTTAAAATTGTAAGATAGGTTGTTGCAATATTTAATAAATTAGCTGAAACTTATCACAGCTTGAACAAAATAGTACTTTCCGTTTTAATAGTCGCTTTGGCAATAGCCGGTTGTAAAAAAGATAGCCAGTCGGCCATTGTAGGCAAATGGAGTCTGATTAAACTAGATTTTAAACTTTATGATTACGGTGGTAAAGGGGAGGTAATTGAGGACACCACCTTTGCAAATACCAATCCCACTGGTTATATTGAATTTAATACCGATGGTTCGGGATATTCTACATTCGGCGGAACTACAACAACCGATCCTAATTCAGCGCCGCAGCAAACAGGGGCCTTTAATTATAAGCTTTCGGGCAATGTCTTAACATTTAATAATCAGGCCACACCGGGTGCAAGCGAAACTGTGTCCTTCAACGGAAAGGAGATGCTCATCAGTAATAAATTATTTTTGCCGGGTAACCCATCAGCTGTGGTTTCAGAGACAGTTAATTATTATACAAAATAAATATCGAGTTAGAACCTAATTGCTCAGTAACGGCTGTTGATCAATTGAAAAACTATATTTATCAAACCTAATAAACCTATAATCACATCATGAAAAAATTAATACCTGCGCTTTTAATAGGCGCCGCGGCTATCGCCGGGTGCAAAAAAGACGATCAATCATCTATTATCGGTAAGTGGAAACTTACTAAAAGCGAGATTGCTTTTGCCGACCAAAACGGGAATGTCTATAAAGACACCACTATTTTAAATACCAATACTGCTGCTTACATCCAATTTAACAGCAATAATACCGGCAACGCTAATGTAGGTATTGGCATATCTATCGGTGCGCCCAATTTGAATGACATAAATGCTGGTAATTTTACCTATCAATTATCCGGGAGCGCGTTAACAGTTAATTTTGCGCAGAGCAGTACCCCCGTTGAAGAAACAGTGGCCTTTAGCGGTGGCGAATTGGCGCTTACAAATAAAATACACGAGTCGTCTGGCAACGTTACATTGAATGGTAGTATAGTTGCGTATTACTCCAAATGATTTGATGGCTTAGGTTAGCAAACAAGCTAAAAGCAAAAAGCCTGTGTCGATATCGACACAGGCTTTTTGCTTTTATATAAAGAACTATTATTTATATAATCTGAATTCCATCATTTGGAACGCACCTGCAAATGTGCTCAAAATAGACCATCTGTACCAGGTATATGCTTTTGGACTTGCTATCGGATAATAGAAGAATCTGTAATATCTGGTACCACTTTGACCAATTGAGGTCAGGTAGTCGGCAAAGCCAATGGTTAAGTTTTGGTGATCAAGATTATCCCAGGTTTGGCCATTGTCGTTTGAGCCTTGGATATACCATTCTTTAGGGTCGCGGGTACTTTCAGAGTCGTTACCATTTTCCAAACCGTATGTTTTAACAACAACAGGGGCCGGGAAATAAACATCATAGTTTTCAACCCCAGGGAAAGCAGAATAGTAACCAAATTTGGTTTGCGTATTGCCGTCAATCAGTTTTGGTGAGTTTTCGTTAGAGTTACCGGTGTCTTCGTAAGTAGAATGGAAACCAATATTGGTTGGTGTAATGTCTATAACTATGCCATCGGTTGTAGCGCTTCTGCTTAAGGTAACAATACTTCCTTTATCTGAAGTTGCAGTAACCGTAAAGTTGTTAAAGCTACCAAAGGCAAAATTTGCTACCGGCGATAAGTCTGTACTTGTAGTTGTGGTTACCGCTGCGGTAACTGGGTCAACCGCGTTAAATGTCCATAAAATTGATGCGATGTTGCCCTTTAAGGTGGCAGAAAATTTTAACTGGCCGTCTACACCAGTCTTTACAGCGTTTAATGCTAACACTTTTTCCGGATCGATAACTAAAGGAACTTCTTTGTGAGAAAAATTACCCGTTTTTGAATATACTTCTAAATCCACGTCATAGGTGCCGGGAGCAAGATACGTGTGCGTAGGATTGGTGTCGGTTTTTAATGTGTCGTCACCAAATCTCCACTCTAGTTTAGTAAAGTTTTGTGCAAGGCTGTTGAATTTAAAAGTGAAACCGTCGTTAGCGTCTGGCGTAACGGTATAATCAGAGATTGGGTTAACAACTTCTTGGTCGCTTGGAACGACAACGCTGTTTTTTGAGCATGATGCCATCAAACCCACACACAACAGCAATGTTGCGGGCTTTAAAATGTTTTTCATAGGTAATAATTTTTTAAATTTCATAGTGAATGTTTATTGTGTTGATTTAGTTGAGTTGCAAAAAAAAATTAAGCAATTGCCATGATGTATGCCGGCCCTGAAGGGACGTATATATCAAATGACATCAGGCGCAGACATTATGCTGCCTTGAAGTGTAGATTAATCAGGTAGGGATGTGTATTGTATTATTAGTAACTTATTATTAACAATAAATACACGCCAATGTTAACGACAAGTTTGCGGATATTGTACATATTTTACCTTTATAACAACATAATTACAAAATACTGACGTATGTGTCTGTAACATTAGAATAGCATTAAAACGTTAAAGCGCTGATTACGTTATGATTTGTATCTGCATAAATTTAATTGAAAATAAATTAGTACCTTTGCACCTCTAAAATTAGAGCCCTAATACAGGGGCTGTAACGCAGATACTTAAAAATAAATTATCCATTAAAGATGAATATTACACAGGAAAAGATCGATAACCTGAACGCTGTTCTGAAAGTTAATATAGACCCTGCCGATTACCAGGCTCGTGTTGATAAAGCAATAAAAGACCACGCTAAAAAAGCAAAAATACCAGGATTTCGTCCGGGTATGGTTCCGCCATCACACATCAAAAAAATGTATGGTAAAAGTATCTTGGTTGACGAGGTGAATAACCTGTTGTCTGATACTTTAAATAACTACATCGCCGAACAAAAATTAGAGGTGTTGGGCCAGCCATTGCCGAAAGTAGACGACAAGCAAGAATACAAGTGGGACTTTGCCGACCAGTTTGAGTTTAATTACGAAATTGGTTTGGCGCCTGAGTTTGCTATCGATTTTTCATCAAAAGATAAACTAACACAATATGTGATCAAGATTGATGCAGAAACCCTGGCCGAGCGCGTTAAAAATATCCGCAGAAGCTATGGCAAAATGACAAATCCTGACGTATCGGCAGAGGATGATGTATTATATGCGCAATTAGAGCAGCTTTCGCCTGATGGTTCTGTTTTTGATGGTGGCATAAGCAATACTACATCTGTTAGATTAGAGCAAATTAAAGATGCCAAGATTTTGAAATCTTTAGTTGGTGTTAAAAAAGACGATGAAGTAGTACTGGATATCCAGAAAGCATATGGTAACGATACGCCAAAAGTTGCTGCCATTTTAGGCATAGACGAAAGCGAAGCGGCTGATTTAAAATCAAACTTTAAATTAATTGTAAAAAACGTTAACCGTTTAGAAGAAAGCGATCTGAACCAGGAGTTCTTTGATAAATTATTTGGTGCAGGTGTGGTAACTGACGAAGCTGGTTTTACTGCTAAGATAACTGAAGAGTTAGAAAGCATGATGGCTCAGGACGCAGACAGGAAATTACAGAACGACGTTTATAACTACAGCATAGACAAAGTTCAGTTTGAGTTACCTGACGAGTTTTTGAAACGTTGGTTAAGAGCTACAAACGAAAAGCTGAGCGAAGAAGAGTTGGAAGGTGGTTACAAAGATTTTGCTCAAAACTTGAAATGGACTTTAATTGAAAACAAAATCATTAAAGACAACAATATCCAGATTCAATATGATGAAGTTTTTGCAGCGGCAAAACAAAGCTTAGACGCACAGTTCAGAATGTACAGCCCAACCCCGTTAACAGACGAGCAATTAGGCCAGTACACGGTACAATACCTGCAAAACAAAGAGAATGCTAATAAAGTATTTGACGAAGTAAAAGCCCTTAAAACAATAGATTACATTAAGAGCGTAGTTACTTTAGATCAAAAAGAAATACCTTACAACGAGTTTAAAGAGCTGGCTAAGTAAGACAAGTTTTATACTTTAATGAGAAAAGCATCCTCCAAAAAAGAGGATGCTTTTTTTGTTTAAATGAAATAAAAAAAGCGTCATTGCGAGCGTAGCGTGGCAATCTCTGAGCGAGCGATCCGGAGATCGTCACGCTCGTTCCTCGCTCACGATGACTTGTTGAAGAAAAGGGGGTAGTATTTTTTCTTTTTCTAAACTTTATAATTTAAAATATATTCAACTAAAAACTATATTTATCGCGGGCTTGCCCGCATCACAACAAAAGCTAAATACATATACACATGAACAGTAATCCAGATAAAAACGAATTCAGAAAATATGCTGTAAAACATCATCGTATCAGCAGCACTTATGTAGATAAATTTATCGGCAATGTAAACCGCAGCAACGCGCCAAGCGGTATAGCCACTGGCCCGGGCATCACCGGTTACACGCCTTACATTATTGAAGAGCGCCAGTTAAATATTTCGCAATTAGACGTGTTCTCTCGTTTAATGATGGATCGTATTATTTTCCTGGGCGATCCCATCTATGATCAAAATGCCAATGTTATCCAGGCGCAGTTGTTATTCCTGCAATCTGCCGATGCTAAACGCGATATTCAATTGTATATCAACTCTCCGGGCGGCTCTGTTTATGCTGGTCTGGGTATTTATGATACCATGCAACTGATATCGAATGATGTAGCTACCATCTGTACAGGTTTGGCAGCTTCAATGGGCGCAGTGTTGTTAGTAGCCGGTGCCGAAGGTAAACGCGCTGCATTACCGCATTCAAGGGTGATGATTCACCAGCCATCGGGCGGTGCACAAGGTCAGCAATCTGATATTGAGATTTCTTACCACGAGATCACTAAATTGAAAAAAGAATTATACCAGATCATTGCAGATCATAGCGGTGCATCGTACGAAAAAGTACACGATGCATCAGACCGCGATTACTGGATGATAGCCGAAGAAGCCAAAGAGTTTGGTATGATCGACGAAATATTAAGAGGTAACAAAACAAAGAAGTAATTCAATAGTTGAGTAGTCAGAAGTCCGTAAGTCGGATAAGTCCGTAAGTCAATTTTTTTGGCCATCAGACTTTCCGGACTTTCGGACTTCCCGACTATTTGTAATATCAATATTGAATAAGTATTTTTGCTAAATAACAAAGTATCACAATGAATAAAAATAGTAAAGAGATAAGGTGTTCATTTTGCGGCGCAGGCAAGCAAGATTCACTGATGCTTATAGCGGGGTTGGATGCACATATTTGTGATAAATGCGTTAACCAGGCTAATGAAATACTAGCCGAAGAATTAAAAGTGCGTAAGGTTAAAGCCTCGCCAAGCTCTCCCGCAATACTAAAACCTGCCGAAATTAAAGGTCATCTTGACCAATATGTTATCGGCCAGGACGATGCTAAAAAGATCTTATCTGTTGCTACCTACAACCACTACAAGCGTTTAAATCAGCGTATTGATAAAGATGAGGTTGAGATTGAAAAATCCAACATCATTATGGTGGGCGAAACCGGCACCGGTAAAACCTTATTAGCTAAAACTTTAGCAAAAATATTAAACGTTCCGTTTTGCATTTGCGATGCCACTGTGTTAACAGAAGCGGGTTATGTAGGCGAGGACGTGGAAAGTATATTAACCCGTTTGCTGCAATCTGCAGATTATGATGTGGCCCTTGCCGAAAAAGGTATTGTATACATTGACGAAGTTGATAAAATTGCCCGCAAAAGCGATAATGCTTCTATAACCCGCGACGTTAGCGGCGAGGGTGTACAGCAAGCATTATTAAAAATACTGGAAGGTACTATGGTTAACGTACCACCGCAAGGCGGACGTAAACACCCCGACCAAAAAATGATTACGGTTAATACCAGCAATATTTTATTTATATGCGGTGGAGCTTTTGATGGCATCGATAAAAAAATAGCTAACCGTTTGCGCACACAAACCGTGGGCTACAAATTAAAAGGTAACGAAGGCGAGGTTGATTTAAAGAACCTTTACAAATACATTACTCCGCAAGATTTGAAATCATTTGGTTTAATACCCGAGTTGATTGGCCGTTTACCGGTGTTGACTTACCTTAATCCGTTGGATAGGGAAGCCCTGCACAATATATTAACCGAGCCAAAAAACTCATTGTTAAAACAATACAAAAAGTTATTTGAATACGAAGGTGTTAAACTGGAGTTTGACGACGAAGTGCTTGACTTTATTGTAGATAAAGCAATGGAGTTTAAATTAGGCGCCCGTGGCTTACGCTCAATTTGCGAAGCGATAATGATTGATGCGATGTTTGAGTTCCCGTCTAAAAAAGACATCAAGAAACTGAACATTACTTTAGATTACGCTCACGAGAAATTTGACCGTTCTGACCTTAAAAAGTTAAAAGTGGCTTAACAACAAAGCAAAGCCCAACGGCGATATTTGTTATAAATTAAACTGCAGCCCTGGTTTTACAACCGGGGTTTGCTGTATAAAAGCCCTCCCAACTCTCCCCGAGGGGGAGGGCTAACAGAAAAATTTGACTAATTTTAAAATATAACTATAACCATAAAGAAGTCTCCCCTTTGGGAGAGATTTAGAGGGGGTACTATGAACGAACAGCTGAACATAAAGAAAGAAGGAGAAGACCTTCCGAAAGTAAAAGAAGTAAGCAGCCCGGTAAAATCGGGCTTAAAAACAAAGGATGCTATTGTTGCCAACTGGCTGCCACGTTATACCGGCCGCCCACTGGAAGAGTTTGGCGAGTACATTATCCTCACCAATTTTTCAAAGTACATTCAGCTATTCTCTGAATGGAATGACAATGCGCCAATTATGGGTGTTGATAAACCAATGCAAAGCGTTACAGCTAAAGGTATCACCATCATCAACTTTGGTATGGGCAGCTCGGTAGCAGCTACGGTGATGGATCTGCTGACCGCAATTCACCCTAAAGCAGTGATATTTTTAGGTAAATGCGGTGGCTTAAAACGTAAAAATAATGTAGGCGATTTAATTCTGCCAATCGCAGCCATCAGAGGTGAGGGTACATCTAATGATTACCTGCCGGCTGAAGTGCCTGCGTTGCCTTCGTTTGCTTTGCAGAAAGCCATATCGACCACTATTCGCGACTTCTCGCTGGATTACTGGACCGGAACCTGTTACACCACCAACCGCCGCGTTTGGGAGCACGACAAGAAGTTTAAAAGCTATCTGAAAGAATTGCGCGCTATGGCTGTTGATATGGAAACCGCTACTATTTTTACCTGCGGATTTGCCAACAAAATACCAACCGGCGCATTGCTTTTAGTATCAGATCAACCAATGATCCCCGAAGGTGTTAAAACCAGCGAAAGCGACTCGAAAGTTACCGGTCAGTTTGTTGAAACACATTTAAAAGTTGGTATAGAATCGCTGAAGCAATTAATTAATGGCGGTTTAACGGTGAAACACTTGCGCTTTTAAGTGATTAGTGAGCGGTGAATAGTGATTAGTTTTAAATATATCTATCTTCATCATTCACTAATCTCCAATCACTAATCTCTAATCACTAAACTCATGTGGTACAATAATATACTGGAAACCATAGGCCATACGCCCATGGTGAAATTGAATAAAATAGCAAAAGACATCCCTGCAACGGTACTGGCTAAGATAGAGACCACTAATCCCGGCAACTCTATTAAGGACCGTATGGCGCTAAAAATGATAGAGGATGCCGAGCGCAGCGGAAAGCTCAAACCCGGCGGCACCATCATTGAGGGTACATCGGGCAATACCGGTATGGGCCTGGCCATTGCGGCAGTAATTAAAGGCTACAAATGTATTTTTACGAGTACCGATAAGCAATCGAAAGAGAAGTTTGACGCTTTGCGTGCCTTTGGCGCCGAAGTAATAGTTTGTCCTACTAACGTTGATCCTGAAGATCCTCGATCTTACTATTCGGTATCATCGCGTTTAGAGCGCGAGGTGCCAAATTCATGGAAACCTAATCAGTATGATAACCTGTCTAACAGCCAGGCACATTATGAGTCTACCGGCCCGGAGATCTGGGAGCAGACAGAAGGCAAGATCACACACCTGATAGCAGGTGTAGGCACAGGTGGGACCATATCCGGCATCGCCAAATATTTAAAAGAACAAAACCCGGCTGTCCAGATTTTGGGTATTGACACTTATGGCTCGGTATTTAAAAAATACAAAGAAACCGGCGAGTTCGATAAAAACGAGATCTATCCATACATAACCGAAGGTATTGGCGAGGACTTTTTACCCGCCAACGTAAACTTTGAGCTGATAGATCATTTCGAAAAAGTAAGCGATAAAGACGCCGCGCTAATGACACGCGAGGTGGCCCGTAAAGAAGGCATTTTTGCCGGTAACTCTACAGGCTCTGCTATAGCTGGTTTACTACAGATGAAGGATAAGTTTAAAGAAGGTGATGTAGTTGTGATCATTTTCCCCGATCATGGCACCCGCTACCTGGGCAAAATGTACAATGACGATTGGCTGCGCGATCGTGGTTTCCTGAAAGAAGAGAAACTGACCGCTAAAGACATCATCCGCAAAAAAGAAAGCCAGGAAATTGTAACTATCGATATCGAGAAAACTATCCTTGAAGCTATCAATACTATCAAATCGCTCAATATTTCACAGATCCCGGTTACGCAAGCGGGTATGGTAATGGGTAAAATTACCGAAAGCGATATCCTGAATGCGTTGTTAGAAAATCCATCACTGAAATCTCAGCCCGTGAAAAATATTACGACAGCGCCGTTCCCGTTTGTGGATGTGAATACCTCGATTGATAAAATCTCGGCGATGATCAATAATGATAATATTGCCGTATTGGTTGAGCATAATGGCCAGATTGCTATTATTACGCAGTACGATATTATTAATGCGATATCGGCATAAATAACTTTTTGTCATTGCGAGCGTAGCGTGGCAATCGCAAGTAGAAAGGAATAAACGCGTGCGATTGCTTCGTCGTTCCTCCTCGCAATGACAACTATGTTTGCACATTTTTAATGTGCAAACATTCCTCTCTACACACCCCCAAAAACAAAAATATATTTATAATCTTTGTACAGAGCGTGTGCTAATATAACCGCGCCTGTAAACTATTAAATATCAAACATCAACCCATGGTAAACGCATTTGAAATACAGGGTGGCAAGCCGTTAAAAGGCGAAATAACACCGCAAGGTGCCAAAAACGAAGCCTTACAGATCCTTTCGGCTGTACTGCTTACTGAAGAGAAAATAACGATCAGCAATATCCCTGATATTAAAGATGTAAATAAGCTTATTGAGCTTTTGGGCGATATGGGCGTTATAGTTGAGCGCCTGGGCGATGATACTTACAGCTTTGAAGCAAAAGATATAGACCAGGACTTTTTCCAGTCGGATGCCTTTAAAGCAAAAGGTGGAGGTTTACGTGGGTCGATCATGATTGTTGGTCCGCTGTTAGCCCGTTTTGGCAAAGCATCTATCCCAAAACCTGGTGGCGACAAAATTGGCCGTCGTAGATTAGATACTCACTTCCTGGGCTTTGAAAAATTAGGTGCGCAGTTTAATTATAATCCTGAGGACGGCTTTTATAATGTAGATGCTTCTGATTTAAAAGGTACCTATATCCTGTTAGACGAGGCGTCGGTAACCGGTACTGCCAACATTGTGATGGCCGCGGTGTTGTCTAAAGGCACTACCACCATCTACAACGCAGCTTGCGAGCCTTACCTGCAACAGCTGTGCAAAATGCTGAATAGGATGGGCGCCAAAATCAGTGGCATCGGTTCAAACCTGTTGACTATCGAAGGCGTTACCCGTCTGGGTGGTACAGAACACCGTATGCTGCCGGATATGATAGAGATAGGTTCATTCATTGGCTTAGCGGCTATGACCGGTTCTGAAATCACTATAAAAAATGTACACTATCCCGAGCTTGGAATGATTCCTGATGTATTTAAGCGTTTGGGTATCAAATTAGAGCTTAGGGGCGACGATATCTACATCCCTGCACAAGATCATTACGAGATAGAAACCTTCATTGACGGCTCTATCATGACCATTGCCGATGCACCATGGCCAGGCTTTACGCCGGATCTGCTGAGCATTGTGCTGGTAGTTGCCATACAAGCCAAAGGCTCGGTATTGATCCACCAAAAAATGTTCGAGAGCCGTTTGTTTTTTGTGGATAAACTGTTGGATATGGGCGCACAAATTATCCTTTGCGATCCGCACCGTGCTACCGTTATCGGTTTGGATAAACAAGTGCAGCTGCGCGGTATCTCTATGACCTCGCCGGATATTCGCGCCGGAGTTTCATTGCTTATCGCAGCGCTATCGGCACAAGGAAAATCAACTATTTACAATATCGAACAAATAGAGCGTGGCTATCAGCATATTGATAAACGCCTGCAAGCTTTAGGCGCCGATATTAAACGCATTTAGGCTGAAAGCAGAAAGACCAAAGCAGAAAGCTACGGTATGATTGAAAAAATAACGGAAGGTTAAAGTTTTACACACAAGGCTTTAACCTTTTTGCTTAAAAATGCTTTCCATTTTGGTCTTTTAGCTTTCGGCTTTAAAAAAAGCTTTTAGCTTTAGTCTTTCTGCTTTCGCCTCAAAAAACTATCTTTATGTACTAACCACTAATAACCTGCATGTCCTACCAAAACCGGAAATCGAGTTACACCAACTTTATCCTGATTTTTGTATTGATTAAAATAGGCTTGAACGCGCTGGCCATCTCGCATTTTGGTTTCCATCGGGATGAACTTTTGCACCTTGCCCTGGGCGATCATTTGGATTGGGGCTATAAAGAAGTGCCGCCGTTTATTGCCGTGTTGGCTAAACTCACTACCACACTATTTGGCGACTCTGTAGTAGCAACCCGTATATTCAGCACTATTGGCGGTGCGTTAATTGTTTGGCTGGTAGGTTTAATCACCGTTGAATTTGGCGGCAAAATGTTCGCTATTACGCTGGCCTGTTTAGGTATTATTTTCGCACCTGCGTTTGTTGCCAGCGATTACCTTTTTCAACCTGTAGTATTTGATCAGCTGTGGTGGGTTTTGGCCGTGTGGCTCATTGTCAGGTACATTAACCGCCATTCGGTAAAGTATTTATATTTTTTAGGGCTGGTAATTGGCGTGGGGCTGCTCACCAAATATACTATGGGCTTTTTTACCCTGGCTCTGCTAATAGGTTTGTTGTTTACAAAGCAACGCAAGTTGTTGTGGAACAGGCATATCATTGGCGCTGCCGGGCTTGCTTTGCTCATTTTTTTGCCTAATATAATCTGGCAGTTTACCCACCACCTGCCGGTGGTTACGCACATGAAAACGCTGCAAAAATATCAGCTGAATTATATTACTCCCGGTAATTTTATACGCCAGCAAATTGCAGTTAACGGTATCTGTTTGTTTTTATGGTTGGTTGGGTTTGGCTTTCTGTTATTTTCATTCAAGCTGCGCAAGTTTCAGTTCCTGGCGTTTGCCTATGTGCTGATATTTTTGTTTCTGATGGAGATGAGTGGCAAAAACTATTATCTGTTTGGCGCATACCCCATGTTGTTTGCCGCCGGCGGATATGCGTTTGAACGTTGGATAAAGATTAAGTATACGCCTCTGCGCGCCTTGGCTGTGTTGTTTTTTACCTTACCCAATTTAATATTGCTGCCGATGCTGTTGCCGGTGTTGCCCTTCAACTCAACCCTCGCGGTGTTTAATTATGTGGGAAACCATACCGACATTTTTAAGTTTGCAGTAACCTGGGAAGACCAGCAGGTGCACCCGCTTACCCAGGATTATGCAGATATGCTGGGCTGGGATGAAATGGCGCAAAAAGTTGCCAAAGCTTATTATAACCTTACCCCCGAGCAAAGAAAAAACACCCAGATATATGCCGACAACTACGGCGAAGCAAGCGCAATACATCATTTTGGCAAACAATATAACTTGCCTGAGATTATATCATTAAACAGTAGCTTTACCCTTTGGGCGCCAACCGACTTAAATGCGCATTACATAATTTATGTGGATGAAGACATGGGCGATAAAGTAAAAAGATTTGCCGCAATTACCGATACTTGCCGGCAATTGAGCCAGGTTGATAACCCAATGTCAAGAGAAAAAGGTACGGCTATACTTTTACTGGTAAACGCTAAACCGTCATTAAACTCGGTTTATAAAAGTGAGTTGGCCGAAAAAAGATTAAAGTAATATAGTTACAAAATAACATGCGCGGATTAAAAACCATCATCTTTCTACTCATATCGAATACCTTCATGACCTTTGCCTGGTATGGGCACTTAAAGTTTAAAGATTACGAATGGGGTAAAAACCTGGGCCTGATCTCGGTTATCTTAATCAGCTGGGGGCTGGCATTTTTTGAATATATGTTCCAGGTGCCTGCTAACCGCGCCGGTTTTAAAGGCGATGGCGGTCCGTTTACTTTGGTACAGCTAAAAACTATTCAGGAAGCTATTACGCTTACCGTCTTTATGATCTTCTCGCTGGTTTTTTTCAAAACCGAGCGTTTCGGCTGGAACCACCTGATTGGTTTTGGGCTAATTGTGCTGGCCGTGTTTGTGATATTTAAGAAGTGGTAGGGTAGTTCTATAAACGAGTCATGCCGAATTTATTTCGGCATCCCACACGCTAAGTACAGCGTTCCTATATGATGGGATGCTGAAACAAGTTCAGCATGACTTTATTAATATTATTACAGAAGGCTAAAACTTCTTACCACCGCCGCCGTTATTACGGTTGCGCTGATTGTTGTTGTTATTATTGTTATTACGCGGGTTGTTGTTGTTATTGCGGCCGCCATTATTGCTTGAGCCACCGCCGCCGCCACGGTTATTCTGGTTGTTATTAGTACGGCCACCACGGTTATTGTTATTGGTTTGCACCGGCGGGCGATACTCAACTTTGTTCAGGTTGATAGACTCATCTACTTTCAATTCGCCTTTTGACAGGGCAACCAAATCGGCCAAAATCGTTTCGTCAGATACTGAATCTTTGTTCCACTGTACATAAGCCATTTTCATGAAGTTAGCTATAGCTTGTACCATGTGTTTACGGCGCTCAGGCTCCTCAATGCTTTTGGCTTTCTCTATCATCAGCTCAATGGTTTTGCCATAGTGCTTGTAACGGATACGCTGATTTGGGTAACGCAAAGGCTCTGGTTTAATATGGATAGCATCCTCGGCCGGTTTAGGGTAAGGGGAATCCACATCTATCTTAAACTCAGAGATAATGTGCAGGTGATCCCAAAGCTTGTGTTTGAAATCGGCTACGTCGCGCAGGTGTGGGTTCAGAAAACCCATCAGGTCTATCACTACCTGTGCGTAACGGTTACGTTCTTCTTTAGTGGGCAGCGCAACAATGTACTTAACCATGTTTTGTACGTTACGGCCATATTCAGAAAGCAGCAATTTGCTTCTGGTTGAATTATAATCAAAATTTGTAGGCGTGTTTTCGAATGCCATATAATGTATGTTTTTAAGAAGTTTTAAGTTAGCCCGGGCATCTTTACCCAATTAACAAGGGCAAAGGCGGCTAAAATTGAATTTTATATGATCGCAAAAACGCAACGATGCGCGTATCTGCTGAAGCGTAACAAAGATAGTGCTATATATTGAATAAGCAACCCGCAGAGACGCAATATTTTGCGTCTTTAACAATCACCGCCTACCGGAGACGCAAAATGTTGCGTCTCTACGTTTGGTTTTCGTATTTTCGTTTATGGCGCAACAACTTATCATCACCCATATAGATATTTACCGTTTCAGCATCCCTATGGAGCCTTTTACCATTGCAACGGGTACCATGGATTATGCACAAAACGTATTCATCCGCGTGCATACTGATGGCGGTTTTTATGGCGTGGGCGAATGTTCTGCTTTCCCCATGATTGTCGGCGAGACGCAGGATACCTGCCTGACCGTAGCGCGCGATTTTGCTAAACTGTGGAAGGGGAAAGATGCACTAGATATCCCGGCACGCTTACAGCAACTCCATGACGCTATCGCCGGTAACGGCACTATTAAAAGTGCTTTCGATATGGCATTGTATGATATAGCTGCTAAAAATGCTAATCAGCCACTTTATAAATATCTGGGAGGCGAACGACGGGTGGTAGAAAGCGACATCACCATAGGTATCAATACGCCCGAATACATGGCGAAAAGAGCCATCGAATTTAAAAAATCGGGTGCTAATATTTTAAAGGTAAAGCTGGGTAAGAAGGCTGTTGAAGACGTAGAACGCATCAAACAGATTCGCGAAGCAATAGGCTATGAATTGAAAATAAGGGTAGATGCCAATCAGGGCTGGAGTTTTGACGATGCGGTATTTGCTTTACAGGCCCTGGGCGATTATGAAATTGAATTCTGTGAGCAGCCCATGCGCACCTGGTATGATGATAAACTGCCAGAGCTGATAAAGTTATCACCGGTAAAAATCATGGCCGACGAGAGCGTGTATAACCATCATGACGCCCGCAAACAGATAGAAAGCGGCTCATGCCATTACATCAATATCAAAATGGCTAAATCGGGCGGCATCTATGAAGCAAAGCAAATTCATGACCTGGCTGCGCAGCATGGCATAGCCTGTATGATGGGGGGCATGCTGGAAAGCCGCATCGCGCTTAGCTCAAAACTACATTTTGCCTATAGTAGCCCTAATATTCATTTTTACGATATGGATACCTGTATGTTAGGGCATTTGATTGACCCATGTGTTGGCGGGGTTACTTATGATGGTTATAAACTCGATATTAGTGATGCATCTGGGATTGGGGCTGATGCTGATGAGGGTTTTTTGGATGGGTGTGAGCGGTTTACTGTATAACTTATTTCTAAAATTTGTCATTGCGAGCGATAGCGTGGCAATCGCAAGGAGAAAAGCGAAACGCATGCGATTGCTTCGTCGTTCCTCCTCGCAATGACAAATCTGAACTATTACTTACTCAATTCTGCAAAATATTTATGAAACAAGGGGATAGTCTCTATCCCTTTGTAATAATTATAAATATCGTACTTCTCATTCGGCGAATGCAAGGCATCGCTATCCAGACCAAAACCCATTAGTACAGTCTTGATGCCCAACTCAGCTTCAAATAGCGCTACAATAGGGATACTTCCGCCGCCACGGGTTGGGATAGGCGCTTTGCCAAATGATTCGGTTATGGCTTTTTGAGCTGCGCGATAAGCAATGCTATCGGTCGGCGTTACTACCGGTTCGCCGCCATGGTGCGGGGTTACGGTTACTTTTACCGATGCAGGAGCAATTTTTTTAAAATGATCTGTAAACAACTGGGTGATCTTTTCTGAGCCTTGATTTGGCACCAAACGCATCGAGATCTTGGCATTGGCTTTTGATGGTAAAACCGTTTTCGCGCCTTCGCCAATATAGCCGCCCCAAATGCCATTCACTTCTAAAGTAGGGCGGGTACCGGTACGCTCAAAAGTGGTATAACCTTTTTCGCCCCATAGTTCGGCTACGTCCAGGTCCTTTTTGTATTCGGCCTCGTTGTAAGGTGCAGCATTTAATTCTTTACGTTCTTGTTCGGTCAACGCAATTACCTCGTCATAAAAACCGGGGATAGCAATGTGGTTATTCTCATCATGCAACGATGCAATCATCTTAGCCAAAATTGTAGCCGGGTTAGCCACTGCGCCGCCATAAACACCCGAGTGCAAATCGCGGTTAGGGCCAACCACCTCAACTTCAAGATATGATAAACCGCGCAAACCGGTTTCTAAAGATGGATTCTCCATGCTGATCATCGAAGTATCAGATATCAGTACTACGTCTGCTTTTAGTTTTTCTTTATTGGCCTTTACAAACACACCCAGGTTGCTTGAGCCTACTTCTTCCTCGCCCTCAATCATAATTTTGATGTTGCAAGGCAGGGTATTGGTTTGCATCATCAGTTCAAAAGCTTTTACATGCATATAAAACTGGCCCTTATCATCACAGGCGCCGCGGGCATAGATCTTACCATCGCGCACGGTTGGCTCAAATGGTGGGGTTTTCCAAAGTTCCAGCGGATCGGGTGGTTGCACATCGTAATGGCCGTAAACCAATACCGTAGGTTTATTGGGGTCAATTATCTTTTCGCCAAAAACAATTGGGTAGCCGGCAGTAGGGCATACCTCTACATTATCTGCACCGGCTTCGCGTAGTTTTTGCGCTACGTAGTCGGCTGTTTTTAAAACTTCGGGCTTGTATTTTGGGTCGGCACTTACTGATGGGAAACGCAGTAGTTCAAAAAGCTCATCAAGCAGGCGTTGTTTATGCTGCTCAACGTATTGTTTTATTTCTTGCATAGCGGTTTTCTGTTTGAGGCAAATATAACGGCTATTTAATAAAATACCACGGCTGTTAGCTTTTAGATATTTACTGACAAGATAAAAAGGACTTTAACAGGGATTTGCCTTGTACGATATAGAGACGTTAATGCAAATGGACAAAACCAGTAGCGAGGTTGACGCCATTAAACGCGCCATAACAAATGGATTATTGTTGTGGGTTTGAATCTGCGGCAAGCGTTGAAAACGTCCTTAGGATTCTATGAAGACAAGATTTTTTATAATCAGCGTTTCGCTGCTTAATGTCAATCCGGAAGGTGTAGGCGTGTAGTTACAAGTAAGTGGGCAGATAACCGGTAAGCAAATGATCATCGCCCGATGATCTAAGAAAGTATTGGTTATTACTTAGTCGGCAGTAGCTAAAACTGCATTAGCGCTTTGAGTGGTTACTTTAGCATTGGTGTTTTCCACTTTAATTGGGTCGGTTTTGGCTTCTTTATTGGTTAAAGCAAAAGTAGTTACACCGGTGGTTAAAAGGATAGCTACAACAATGATGGCAATTTTTTTCATGACTGAATTTATGATGGCGGATGGAGTAGTTGAAAATTAGTATTTATCGGCAGTAGCTAAAGTGTTTTTCTCAGCGTTACGGTCAGCAGTAGCCAAAGTGTTTTTTTCGCCGGCGCGATCTGCAGTAGCTAAAGTGTTTTTCTCAGCATTACGATCAGCGGTAGCTAAAGTGTTTTTCTCGCCAGCACGGTCAGCAGTAGCTAAAGTGTTTTTTTCTTTAACAGTGGTAGCAGCAAATGAAGTAGAAGCGATACCGGTTGAGAAGATGATTGCTGAAGCGATGATTAATTTTTTCATGATGTTGTAAAGTATATCGGGGTGGTTATGATCTGTTTGTTGTCGTAATTAGAATTTGTCAGCAGTAGCTAAAGTGTTTTTCTCAGCGTTACGATCTGCAGTAGCCAAAGTATTTTTTTCGCCGGCGCGGTCAGCAGTAGCTAAAGTGTTTTTCTCAGCATTACGGTCAGCGGTAGCTAAAGTGTTTTTCTCGCCAGCACGGTCAGCAGTAGCCAAAGTGTTTTTTTCTTTAACAGTGGTAGCAGCAAATGAAGTAGAAACGATACCTGTTGAGAAGATGATTGCTGAAGCGATGATTAATTTTTTCATGATATTATTGCGTATGTATTGTAGTTATGATCTGTTAGTTGTTGTGTTACGATTAGAATTTGTCGGCAGTAGCTAAAGTGTTTTTCTCAGCGTTACGATCGGCAGTAGCCAAAGTGTTTTTCTCGCCAGCTCTGTCAGCAGTAGCTAAAGTGTTTTTCTCGCCAGCACGGTCGGCAGTAGCCAAAGTATTTTTCTCTTTAACAGTGGTAGCAGCAAATGAAGTAGAAACGATACCTGTTGAGAAGATGATTGCTGAAGCGATGATTAATTTTTTCATGATATTATTGAGTATGTATTGTAGTTATGATCTGTTAATTGTTATGTTGTAATTAGAATTTGTCGGCAGTAGCTAAAGTGTTTTTCTCACCATTTCTATCGGCAGTAGCCAAAGTGTTTTTTTCGCCGTTACGGTCAGCAGTAGCCAGTGTGTTTTTCTCGCCATTTCTGTCGGCAGTAGCCAGTGTGTTTTTTTCGCCGTTACGATCTGCAGTAGCTAAAGTGTTTTTCTCGCCATTTCTATCGGCAGTAGCCAGTGTGTTTTTCTCGCCACCTCTTACAGTTGCAAATGAGCTTGTTGATACTACTGTTGATAACACGATTGCTGATGCTATAATTAATTTTTTCATGATCTTATTATTATTTAAAGGCTGTTGGTTGCTTATTAATATTATTTAATACCTGTTTTATTGATTAACCTGTTAAGGATGGTTCTTACTTAGTCGGCAGATGCTAAAACATTTGCTCTGCTATCAACCATTGCTTTAGCTAATGATGGGGTAGCTACTTTTTCAACTGCTGGAGTTGAGGTTTTTAACAGTGACAAAACTCCTACTGATAAAACGATTGCTGCGGTGAAGATTACTTTTAACATGGCTTTAAATTTTAATGGTTGTGTTATAGTTAATTTTAATAGGGTTCAATTTTTAATTAGTCGGCTGTTGCCAATATGTTATTATGGGTATAAGGATTGAATGAAAATATCGACAGTGTTTCTTTAATCGTTTCCTTTTTTGAGCAGGAAGTTAAGATTCCAAGCGATAAAGTGATAATCAGTACAAAGGCGATATTTTTCATATTTATAAATTTATTAAATCTTTGTTTTATTAAATATTTCAAAAGTTATTCGTATTAACCATTAGTTAATCAATATAGCAAATTTATGTGATTTGCATTTGCAATCTGCGCGTTTTTTACTGGCGCTAAACTGTGGTTTTTTCTTACGTGTCCCTTTTGGTTTTTCCTATATTTTAATTTTTTTAATGTTTAATTATTTTTTAATTTGTGCTTATACTTTTTTGATAGTCAAACACTTAACAAAGCAAAGATATATATGTTTTGTTAATTACAAAGCAAACACATAAAAACTTTTCAACACGAAAAGGACACTTTTTTTATGGAATAGAAAATATGTAATGTATTATTTATAACTTTCACCTTAATTAAACGTAAAAGTGAGTTAATGAAGAAAGCCTGCGCAATTTTACTTTTTATATTGGTTACTCATACTGTTTACGCAACCGACGCGCCGGATGTTGCATCAAAAGACACCACCGAAGTAATTTCGCTAAATAAGAGCGCTTACAATAGCCGTACTACCAATGCCAAAGAGACAATTGATTACGCAGAACGGGCATTAGCGTTAGCCAATAAGATAGGCTACAGACGAGGGGTTGCCGAAGCTTATCGTATGAAGGGCATCGGCGAATATTATTCTAACCACCTGGATACCGCCCTTAATCGCTATTTTGATGCCCTGGCAGAGTATAATTCACTAAAAGACGAACGCGGTGCAGCCAAGGTTTACAATAACATTGGTAACCTTTACCAAATGGTTGATTATGAAAAGGCTTTGTCTTACTTTAATCAATCATTAGACATTGCGCAAAAGTTTCGCGATTCATCACTTATCGCATCCCTTTATCTTAATATGGGCAACATTTATAATCGTAAGAATATGAATGTTTCTGCGCTTAACTCTTACACCAAGAGCTATCAGTTATTTGAAAAGTTAAAAAATATGCCTTCGCTTATTTTTTGCCTGCAAGATATAGGGGTTATTTATTATAATCAACGCGATTTTGGAAAAGCCAAAGAATACCTGATCAAGGCGCACGATAAAGCTAAAGAGCTTGACCTAAACTCGTCAGTTGCCGCAATCAACCTCACCCTAACAGATCTGTATGTATCTGAAGGCAATTATGCCGAAGCTGAGAAGTATCTTGAAGAAGGGCGAAACTATTCTCAGCTTATCCATAATGAAAAGGATATTTATGATTATAAGCATACTGCTTATGAAATGGAGATCAAGCGTAAAAATTATAAAGCTGCGCTGGATAACCTAATTAATATTTACCAGGAAGATAGCACAAGTTACCGCACAAATGCTTCCATAAAATTCAATTTTTTACAGCAGGAGCAAAGCCGGTTGCTTGCTGCCGTTACGCAGCAGAAAAAGGACGAACTGACAAGAGTGATATTTTGGTCGATAACCATTACAGCTGGCCTGCTTGTAGTGGTTATTGTGTTATTGGTGGCCAACGTTAAACGCAAAGCAACTACTAACTTGCAATTGCAGGAGCTTAACAGCGAGATATCGCGGCAGAAAGACAACCTTGACCGCATTAATCACCATTTGGAAGAAATTATTGATGAACGAACGAAGGACCTGCAGGTTAAGAATAAGAAATTATCAGAATATTCATCCTATCTATCGCACCAGATCCGCGGACCTATAGCCACCCTTAAAGGTTTGATGAACCTGGAAAAAGAAGGCCTGGTAGATCAGTTAGAATGTATTAATATGATGGATAAGTGTGTGTCTGAAATTGACGAGAAGATCATTGAAATGAGCGATATGCTTCATGATCCGGGTAAAACTACCCTCTAATGCTTTAAACAGGCAGGGTAGCGTGTATCTGCGCCTCAACCCATCCCATATACATACAATAGCAGGATATCATTTGCAGAATTAATAACTGCCTGTGTTTGTTATATCCTTTGGTTTCAAAAGCTAATATTTTTTTTCCTATCGTAACAAAAAAGCTCACCTCGCCTTTAGCTGTTTTGTAAGTTAAGGTGGCCAGCTTCACAGCTTTAACTTTCAAATTGCTTTTTTGGTCGTGTATAGTTGCTGTAACCTTAGTTTGGCTTTGCGGTATAGATATCAGGTAGTTAGACATAGCTAATAGATGTTTATCATCTGTATACTAACAAATGATGCTCCAAAGTTTTATCAAAAAGAGAAAAGGGGACGTATTCGTCTGTATTTTACGTGTTTATTAATTGGGGTCTAAATAAATTAACTTGCGGTAAATTATTTAGACCCCAATTATTAGGCTAATACAGAATAGTGTTGTAATTATTAAACGGTTATGCTTAAGCATGTACCGATGTCTTTGCGTTGCGCAGTTCTTCATAAAGTAAAATCACTTTACGTTGCAGGTTAACAATTTCTGATTCGCGATCTACCAATTTTTTCTGCAAAATACTCAGATTTGAAGGCTGCTGCTCCACCTCTTCACTGTCAAGTGCTAATATATGCACTACGTCTATTTCATAGATGTCAGCAATCTGCTCCAGTCTTGACAGGTTTACATCAGTAACGCCGGTTTCAATTTTTGAAAAAGCCGGGATTGAAATACCCAAACGATTTGCTACATCCTCCTGGCTCCACCCGTGTTGATGGCGCAACGTGCGGATGTTTTTGCCGATGGTTTTGTTAGTCTTCTTTTTTTGGTTGTCGTTCATTTCAGTAATAGTTTAATTGTTGGGTAAAGGGTCACAATCAACTATCCAAAATACATGCCATCCAAAAAAAGCTTGCTTATTAAGCTTATAAACCGTAATACTGTATTAACTGTGGATTTAAATGGGGAATAGGTTCCCCGAAAACTGGGTAAATTATTAATTATTGGTTATAATGCTCAACTTGGCAAACTTTAAAAGCAACTGTTTCTGGCCTATCTCCTTAAAAAAGATGGTAGCTTTAATGTCGGGTTTATTACCCTCCAGGCTAATCACTTTACCAAAACCAAAACGCTCGTGCTCTACCTCCATACCTACCTGCAGGTTTGAAGTATCCGACGGTTTAAAGTCGGCAGATGGTACGTGGGCCTTGGCCAAAATAGAAGTGGTTTTAACAGGCGCAGCGGTGCTTTTAGGTTTGGGTTTAGAAAACTTATCGTCGGTACGGCTCCAGGCAGATCGCTCGTCGTCGTAATTTAAACTGCCAACGCCGGGCGCAGGTCGGGCGGTAAAATCAAGCTCGAGGTATTGCGCGTCAATCTCATCCAAAAAACGGCTTGGCTCGCAACTGATCAGCGTACCAAATTTAAAGCGCGAGGTAGCATAACTAATGGTTAACTTCTGCTCGGCACGAGTCACGGCCACATAAAACAGGCGACGTTCTTCTTCCAGGTCGGTACGCGAGTTCAAGGCCATCTGCGACGGGAAGAGATTTTCCTCTAATCCCACCACATAAACCTGCGGAAACTCTAAACCTTTAGACGAATGTATCGTCATCAACGATATAGTCTCGGCGTCTTTGTCTTTATCCTTATCATCATTGGTCAGCAAAGCAACATCCTGCATAAATACATCAAGGCCTTTTTCTTCGAGATCCTCGCGCTCACTAAATTCCTTGATACCATTCAGTAACTCCTGGATATTCTCATAGCGGTTTAACCCCTCTACAGATTTATCCTCGTAAAGGTCCTTTAGAAGCCCTGAGTGCTGCGCAATATATAAAGCCGCCTCATAGGCGGTTTGTGTCTTGGTAAGTACCTGGAAGCTCTGTATCATCACCGCAAAACCGGTGACAGATGCCGATACACGGCCTTCCAAATATTTTTCGGGTGCGACAATCACCTCCCATGGCGTTATGCCGTGCTGATCGGCAGCTACAATAATTTTATCAATAGTGGTATCGCCAATACCCCTGCGCGGGTAGTTGATCACCCGTTTTAGCGCTTCCTCATCATTCGGGTTAAACGTCAGCCTGAAATAAGAGATCAAGTCCTTAATCTCCTTGCGTTGATAGAAGGATAGGCCGCCATAAATTTTATAAGGCATCCCCAGCTTGCGCAAGGCTTCCTCCATAGAACGCGACTGCGCATTGGTACGGTATAAAATAGCAAACTCATTCCAGCGCATGCCTTTCAAGCTGCGCTGCTGCATAATCTCTTCGGCAACCAATTTACCTTCCTCGTTATCGCTGAAGGCGCGCATTACTTTGATCTTATCGCCTTCGTCCTTTTCAGAAAAAACATTCTTTTTAAGCTGCTCTTTGTTATTGGCGATAATGCTGTTGGCAACGTTTACAATATTTTGGGTGGAGCGATAATTTTGCTCTAATTTGAAAACCTTCAGATCAGGATAATCCTTCTCAAAGTTCAGGATGTTTTGGATATTGGCCCCACGGAAAGCATAGATACTCTGGGCATCGTCGCCCACTACGCAAATATTCTCGTTAACAGCGGCCAGTTTCTTCACAATCAGGTATTGCGAAAAGTTGGTATCCTGATACTCATCCACCATCAGGTATTTAAACTTATGCTGATATTTATTCAATACCTCTGGATATTGTTTCAGCAGCTCATTGGTTTTGAACAACAAGTCATCAAAGTCCATAGCGCCGGCGCGATAACAGCGCTGCACAAAGGTTTGATAAATGGTGCCCAGCATAGGGCGGTTTGACGAAATATCGTCGGCCTGGATCTGGTCGTTTTTCTGGTATTCCTGCCACGATACCAGGTTGTTTTTTGCTGCCGAGATTCGGTTAAGCACCAGGTTTACACTATACAGCTTATCGTCCAGGCTCATCTCTTTCAAAATAGCACGGATCACACTTTTGCTATCGTCGGTATCGTAAATGGTAAAGTTGCTGGGGTAGCCCAATTTGTCGGCCTCTACACGTAAAATTTTGGCAAAAACAGAGTGGAAGGTACCCATCCAGATATTCTTCGCCTCGGGGCCAACCAGATGGGTTATCCGCTCGCGCATCTCGCGCGATGCTTTGTTGGTAAAGGTTAACACCAGGATATTAAATGAATCGACACCGCTACGAATGAGGTGCGCCACGCGGTAGGTAATAACCCGCGTTTTGCCAGAACCTGCGCCGGCAATAATCATTACCGGGCCCTTAATTTGTTGTACTGCTGCTTTTTGTTCGGGGTTTAATCCTTCTAGGTAGTCCAATGCTTTTCCCTCTTTTTCTGTGTCTGCGAAATTAAGGTTTTACCGCGAAAGCCGAAAGATTTTGCTACTGTTTTTAGCGTTCGTTTTATCTTCTTTTTGTCATCTCGACTGAAAGGAGAGATCTATACACACGCTAATCTAAGCATGTGTATAGTTTTCTCGCTATGCTCGAAATGACAAGAGTGATTAATGTTAATATTATTATTCAGGCACTACCACAAAACATTTGCTATTGTCCCAAAATACACGGAAATTGCTCGTAGACTTATACTTGTAACACAAAATTATGAAAAAAGTAACGGGCCTGGGCGGCGTATTTTTTAAAAGCGATAACCCCAAAGCAATGAACGAATGGTACGCCAAAAATTTGGGACTACCTCAAAGCGAATACGGAACAACCTTTGAATGGCGGGATGCCGAAGACACTACGAAAGAAGGATCAACATCCTGGTGCCTTTTTCCGCAGGATACCAAATATTTTAACCCGTCTGAAAAGCAATTCATGATCAATTACCGGGTAGAGAATCTGGTGGAGCTGGTAGAGGAGCTAAAAAAAGAGAACGTAACCATTGTTGATGAACTGGCCGAATACGATTACGGAAAGTTCATTCATATCCTCGACCCCGAAGGCAACATCATTGAACTCTGGGAGCCAAAAGACTAATATTATAGATTACCCATAGCGATAGGTTCTAAACCCATCGCTATATAAACCTAACCTTAAACAATTACCTAAATGAAAAATAACATACAACGCGCCGTTGGCATTATCATGCTGACCTTTTTGATTTTTAGCGCGGCTTCAGTACATTCCCAAGTGAATACCCTTTCAGCCGCCGAAAAATCAGCAGGCTGGAAACTGCTTTTTGACGGCAAGAGCCTGAATGGTTGGCGCAGTTATTATGAAACCGATAACCCATCAAAGGGATGGAAAATTGAGGACGGCTGCCTTAAAAACGCCAAAGGTAACGGCCGCCCGCGCACCGGTGGCGGCGATCTGATGACCGACGAGTTGTTTACAGATTTTGAGTTTAGTTTTGAATGGAACATTCAGCAGGTTGGCAACAGCGGCATTTATTACATGCTGCAGGAACGCCAGCATAACCCCGGCTTTTTAATGTATAATGGTGATGATGGCACCAGCGCGGTAGCATTTGAATATCAGTTGGTTGATGATGAACGGCATCCGGATGTATTGCAAAACGGCCCCATTCATGCTACTGGCGCGCTCTACGCGCTTATTCCGCCTAATGATGCAAAAAAACTAAATCCCGCCGGGCAGTTCAATGAGTCGCGCATTATTGTAAAAGGCAACCATGTGGAGCATTGGCTAAACGGAAAAAAGATCGTAGAATTTGATCTGGGAGGTGACGTTTTGTTGAAGGCCATTGCCAAAAGCAAATTTAAAAACGAACCGGATTTTGGCAAAAAGAAACCGACCCGCATTTTGTTGCAAGATCATGGCGATGAGATCAGGTTCAGGAATATGAAAATTCGGAGCTTGTAAGAAGACCATGTTTTAATATTTAAACGCGTCATTGCGAGGCACGAAGCAATCTCTACACGATAGGTGCGCCATATTATCCGCCTGGCGCGCAGAGATTGCTTCGTGCCTCGCAATGACGGTAAAATATGTTACCTGCGCTGTCCGAAGTTTTTAAATCGGACGAATATGCTTGTAGTCTGCAACTGCATTATTTTTATATTTACCATCCAATGCTTTCAAACCAATAAGCCTATGCGCCTCTTTACTCCTAAAAATCAATTCTCAATAATCTTAGCGTTCCTATTTTTTATGGCGATGACCGAGCGCTCATCGGCACAAACCAGTTACGAGCTAAACAGCGGCTGGAAATGCAAACAGGCAAGCGCGGTCGACGGCGGCAATATTATATCTGCGCCCAATTATCAACTTAACGGCTGGTAGCCGGCGACGGTTCCGGGTACAGTACTCACATCGCAACTCAATAACAAACAAATTCCTGATCCTTTTTATGGGATGAATAATAAGCATATACCGGATATTTACGTAACGGGTCGCGATTATTATACCTATTGGTTCATTAAAGATTTTAAAGAGGCTAAAACCACCGGCAGCAACCAGGTATACCTGAACATGCGCGGCGTAAATTATGGCTACAATATTTTTTTAAACGGACATCAGCTGAATGACAAAGTGCTGCAAGGCATGTTTTTGCGCCGAAGTTTTAACATTACCAAATGGCTGGCAAAGAATGGCAATAACCGTTTGGCAGTAATTGTCTTCCCGCCCGACCCGGTAGGCAACCCCAACGGCGGCCAGGGTGGCGATGGCACCATTGCCCGAAACGTGAGCATTCAATACACGCCGGGCTGGGATTGGATTCAACCCATTCATGACCGAAATACCGGCATCTGGGATAAAGTGACTATCGAAAAAACCGGCGGCGTACGCATAGTCGATCCGCATGTGGTTACGCTGGTACCAGGCGTAAGGCAGCCTGATGGTCCGCAGAAACCGGCCATCATACAAGTATCGGCACAACTGCAAAACGCTACCGGTAAAGCTGTGAGCGGTTATTTAAAATATAATTTGGATGGCAAACCGGTAGCTAAAAAAGTAACCCTGCAGCCGGGCCTTACCACCGAAGTGCAGTTACAGGATTATTCGTTACACAGCCCTAAATTGTGGTGGCCAAACGGCTACGGTCCGCAGAATTTATACCATTTAAACCTACAGTTTGTTACGGGGGCTAACAAAGTATCCGACCAAAAAAATATAGAAGTAGGCGTGCGCCAAACTACTAGTGAATGGAACGCCCATACCCAAAGTCGCCAAATCAATATTAACGGTCAGCGCATTTTCATCAAAGGCGGCAACTGGATCGTGAGCGACGAGATGCTGCGCTTTACCAAGGCACGTTATGATGCCGAGGTGCATTTTCATCATGATATGAACCTGAACCTGATCCGCGTTTGGGGCGGGGCTTTGATTGAGCGACCTGAATTTTACGAGGCCTGCGATAAATACGGCATTATGGTTTTCCAGGATATGTGGGGATCGGGCGATTGCAATGGCCGTTGGGAAGATCCGAAAAAACTGGAAGATCAGGCCACACGCCGCAAATACCCGGACGACCATGCGCTGTACATCAAATCGATAGAAGACCAGATCAAAATGGTACGTAACTACGCATCGTTAACCATATGGTGCGGTGGTAACGAAATTACACAGCCGGATGATATCCTGCGTGCCGTACGCGATACTTTGATGCCGGCATTGGACAACACCCGCTGGTTTGTGGATTTCTCGAACTCGCTGGACATGTCGAAAACTGAAAAAGGCACCAATGGCGACGGGCCGTATAACATTCAGCCTTTGTCGGTTTTCTGGGCCAAGCGCACTTATCCGTTTAACTCGGAGGTAGGTTCGGTAGGGATAGGCGATTATGAATCGCTACAACGTATCATACCTGCAGCTAACATGATAGTGCCGCAATATGATAACGTTAAACACCGCGAACATGCTGATTCTGTTTGGGATTATCATACCTATATTGGCTATCAAGACTATATTGACCGTTATGGCAAGGCTAAAGATGTGCGCGATTTTGCCGAAAAGGCTCAACTGGTTAACTACGACCAATACCGCGGTTTGATGGAAGGTTTCAGCTCGCATATGTGGGACTGGTACACCGGCTCCATCATTTGGAAAACACAGAACCCATGGAGCGCCATGCGCGGGCAGATGTACGATTATTATTTAGATGTGAATGCCTGCCTGTATGGCCTGCACAACGGCAGCGCGCCGGTACACATTATGTTTAACCCTACGGACAGCACGGTGAAGGTAGTGAACAACACATTTACCAACTATAAACACCTCACAGCCACCGTAAAACTCTACGAGATCAACGGCGAAGAAAAACCCATCACCACGCTCTTCCAGGATCTGGATGCCAGCAGCGTAGCCGATGTCATCAACATCCGTAAAGAGCTCAAAACTATAGCTGCAGATCATGGCGCTTTCCTTGATGTGCGCCTGAGCGAGGGTCAAAAAATTCTGAGCGATAATATCTATTGGCTGGCCGATAAATATGGACAATACTCGGGCCTCAATGAAATGGCCTCATCAAAAGTGATGATTACCGCCCAACAACTAAGCAAAGGCAAAATAGCTGTAACGCTCAGCAATCCAAAAGCCGCGCCTGTGGCGTTCTTTAACCGCGTGTCGCTCATTAATCCTACAACCAAGAAACGGGTAACGCCGGTGTTTTACTCGGATAACTATGTGTCTGTGCTACCGGGTGAGCAAAAGACGGTGGTGCTGGATTACAACGGGCCGGTTGCTAAGCCGAAGGTGAGTGTTAGGGGTTGGAATTTGAGCGAGGAAATGGTGGAGGTGAAACCGTAAGCTCTCACCACCACGTCATTGCGAGGAACGAAGCAATCTCTACACGCCAGGTCGGCTGTTCACCTATCGCGCAGAGATCGCCACGTTACACTCGCGATGACGCGGTGGGAATAGTATGACGAATAACATCCTTCGCTATGCTCAGGATGACAATTTTAATAATAGGCGTCAGGTTGATAAATTTACCACCACGTCATCGCGAGCGAGGTACGAGCGTGGCGATCTCCGGATAAGCAGCAATCTATCGTGTAGAGATAGCTATGCTCGCGATGACGTGGTGGAGATGGCGCGCGTAGGGTTCCCCTCTTGAGAGGGGCAGGGGTGTGTTTAGACGACAGGCTAAGCCGCTTCATTAACACACCCCTGCCACCGCACCGACTGACGCGCCCCCTCTCAAGAGGGGAAACAAAAACTGTCATTCTGAGCATAGCGAAGAATCTTATACGCCTGGCTGAGTAAACTTGATAAGATCCTTCGCTATGCTCAGGATGACAAAATTTCAAACGAAACCTAAATTTAACTGATACAATGAAAAAAAACCTTATCACCCTAACACTACTTATTGCTACAACAACCACCTTCGCCCAAACCATTAATTGGGGCATCAAGGGCGGCGTAAACTTTGCCAAACAGGTATTAAGCCCTAATACACTGCCAACCGGTGCCAAAGCGCTTACCGACTATAACTTAGGTGTTATTGCCGACATTGACTACGGCAAATTTTACCTGCAACCCGGTTTGTTTTTCACCACCAAAGGCGAGCGATTTGTAACCGGGACGATAGACGCAAACCAAACCACAGAAGGTACCTCATCATCAAAATTTATACTAACGTACCTGGAGCTGCCGGTTAACTTCTTCTACAAAGCGGTGCTGGCGCCCGATGCCGAATTTCACATTGGCGGCGGTCCATATTTTGCCTATGGTTTGGCGGCCAAAGAGTCATTTGACGGCACCGTATACCACGGCGGCTTCGGCGACCATTCTGCCGACCCAACCTACGCCGGCAACTACTATAAAAACCCCGACTACGGCGTAAACTTCATCGCGGGCCTGGTTCTCCAAAAATACCTGGTTGATGTTCAGTACGGCCTCGGCCTGGGTAACCTGTCTTATTCGGATACCAATACTTTAAAGAACAGGGTAATTAGTGTATCTGTGGGCTATAAGTTTTAATAAGCATTAATACGCTTCGGTTAAAAGAAAAAAACCCTTGTAAACCGTGTTAAAAGGAATGAAAAGTTATTTACTAAGCGATAGTAATTTACGCTGCAGCAAGCGTTTCACTTGTTTCAATCTTAACAACTAAGTGAAACAAAAAAATACTTAAAAGTCAGGATTAGTGTTTCATTCTGTTTCACTGTGAATTATCAAATATCTAATAATCAATAACTTATTTAAAAATACTGTTTCACTTGTTTCATCCGGCATACACACGCGTGAAACAAAACAAAGCCCCGGTTTCTGGATGAAACCGGGGCTTTGCTATACAAGCTTTCTGCTTTAGTCTTTAAGCTTTTCGCTTATTCTGCTTTATAAACGTTATTCTTCAAATCAATATCCGGTAATCTATGATCCGGGTCTATAACAATAGATTTGATAGCAGAGGTTGAAGGGTATTTGAACTTCCAGATACCGTTGCGTTGCCATACGTTAACCGGCAGGTGCAATAGTTCGGTTTTGCCGTTAGTCTGCGTAATCAACAGATCAACCGGCATGGCCATCTTCTCTTTGTTCTCTATGGTGATGATCGCGCCGTTTTCCATTCCGCCCATATAGCTAACGCCGGTAACAGCCTGGTCAAGTTTCCAGGTAGTGAAGAACCATGGCTTGAAGAACCAGTTCAGGTCCTCGCCGGCGGCATCATTCATGGCACGGAAGAAGTCGTAAGGCGTTGGGTGCTTCATTGCCCAATACTTGATGTATTCGTGGAAGGCGTAATCAAAACGCTCAGGGCCTAAGATCTCATCGCGCAGCATATCTAAACCTAAAGCGGTTTTGCTGTAGTACTGGCCATAGTCATTTAAGCCAATAGCCTCAGATGGCGTCATCAATGGGTCCTTACTTCTGATATAACCGCGCAATACTTGCTGTGCGTGTCCGTCACCATACATAGTCGGGTGGTTGGCAGCGTCTTTCGGCGCATATTCACCATTGTTAAACATCATGGTTGAGTACTCATTGATAAAGGTATTAAAACCTTCGTCCTGCCACATGTATTTACGCTCGTTACTGCCCACAATCATCGGGAACCAGTTGTGGCCAATCTCATGCGTAACGTCGCCCCAAAGGCCGCCGTCTTTCAAGCCGCTTAAGCAGAAGATGATACCCGGGTACTCCATACCCAAAGCCACACCAGACACGTTAACTGCCGAGTTCCATGGATACTCAATATAAGCTTTAGAGTAGATCTCGATGCTGTTCTTCAAATATTCGGTAGAGCGACCCCAGGCATGAAACCCAGCGCTCTCAATTGGGTAAACCGACTGCGAGATACAAGCACGTCCGGACGGCAGGTTAACCTTAGCAGCATCCCAAATAAACGCTGTCGAGGCCGCCCATGATACATCGCGGGTATTCTCCATCTTAAAGTGCCAGGTCAGGCTACCTTTAAACGGATGGGTGGCAGCAGCGCCAACTTCTTTTTCTGATATGATGGTTACCGTCTTGTCGCTTTGGCGGGCATCGGCTAAACGTTTTTGTTGGGTAGCGCTAAGCACTTCGCTGGCATTCAGCAAATCGCCAGAACCGGCAACGGTCATGTTAGCAGGGGCGGTGATGTAGTAGTCGTAATCGCCATAGTCGCAATAGAACTCACCAAGGCCCATGTAAGGTAGGGTGTTCCAGCCTTCCACGTCGTCATAAACACACATGCGCGGGTACCACTGGGCAATCTCATATACGTAGCCTTGTTTAAACTTCTTGCGGCCCATACGGTCGGCGCCGTAGAAAGGTATCGAGAAGTTATAGTTCACCTTAACCTGGATCTTGTCGCCTTTGGCACCCAATGGCTCGTTCAGCCGCACCTGCATGCGGGCATCGGTGATAACCGGGGTAACCGTGTAGCTCTGGCCTTTGTAGGTAACGGTAACAGATTCAACCTTAACGCCGCCGCGGCTAAAGCCTTTCACGTCGAAACGGTCGCCGGTTATAGGGGTTACTGCAGCGCCACGAGAGTCGGGGCGAAACAGGTTCTGATCAAGCATCAGCCACAAATGATCCATTTGGTCAGGGCTGTTGTTGGTATAAGTAATGGTAACGTCACCGTTAATAGTGGTATCTATCGCGGTTTCATTCAGACTGGCATGAATCAGATAGTCGGCACGGTTTTGCCAGTAGTTAGGGCCCGGTTTGCCGGCGGCAGACCGGGTGCCGTTGCTGGTAGTTGGCCAGGTAATAGGGCCGAAAAGGTCCGAGTGATTGTATTTAACAGTGTCGCCGGGTGTTTGTGCCGATGCTGTGAAGGCAATAGCAACCACTCCGCATGCTAAAAGCAAGTAGTTTTTAAAGTAATGCATTGATCAGTTAATTTTTGAACAACAAATAAAGTGAAATAAAATGTGATTGCATAATATCGCGCAATTGTGTGTACGGACTTATGGTTTATGGCATTGCCTGCGGCCCGCGCTATTCGCTCATACTGCGCAGGGCCTTAATCACGGGCCGGTATCCGCTGCTATCGCTAATGCGGGGACTCACCCGGTCTTTGCTTCGCTCGACCACCCTCTCTTCGCCTTTGGCGGAAAGAAGGTTAAGATTTGTCAATCTGCTTAATCCCACATTTGTCAAAACTTTAGGTTTGCCAATCCATTTATTATTTAAGTACTTTAATAATCGCAACTTTACCCCATGAATCGTCTAGCTAATTCTTCCTCGCCATATCTATTACAACATGCCAATAATCCGGTCGACTGGTACCCATGGGGGCCAGAGGCTTTGCAGAGGGCGAGAGACGAGAACAAGTTAATTATTGTAAGCATAGGTTATTCGGCCTGCCATTGGTGTCACGTAATGGAGCATGAAAGCTTCGAAGATGAACAGGTGGCTGCGGTAATGAACGAGTACTTTGTGTGTATCAAGGTAGACAGGGAGGAACGCCCTGATGTCGACCAGATCTACATGAGCGCCGTGCAACTCATTAGCGGTCGCGGCGGCTGGCCCTTGAATTGTATCTGCCTGCCAGATCAGCGGCCCATCTACGCCGGCACCTACTTCAAGAAGAACGACTGGACGAGCCTGCTCTTTAACCTGGCCGACTACTATAAACAGAAACCAGAGGACGCCTTAGAATATGCCGCCCGCTTAACAGAAGGTATCCAAAAATATGAGTCTATTCCTTTTGTAACTACCCAGCCGGAATACAATAAGGAGGATCTGGCAACCATCGTTAATAACTGGAAGAAGTACTTTGACTGTACAGAAGGTGGCTTTGGCACCGCGCCTAAGTTCCCGATGCCGAATAACTGGCAGTTTTTGATCCGCTATGCGCATTTGATGCAGGACGAGGAGATTGCCGAACTGGCGAAACTTACCTTGCAAAAGCTGGCAGAAGGGGGGATTTACGACCATCTGGGCGGCGGTTTTGCGCGGTACTCGGTAGATGGCCTTTGGCATGTGCCGCATTTCGAGAAGATGCTGTATGATAACGGGCAGCTGATTAGTCTATACTCTGAAGCGTATACCTGGCAACCCAATGAGTTATACAAGCAGATAGTCACCGAAACCGTAGACTTCGCTACCCGTGAACTGTTTTCACCGGAGGACGGCTTTTACTCTGCCCTTGATGCCGATAGTGAAGGGGTAGAGGGGAAGTTCTATACTTTTAATAAAGAAGAGATACAACAGGTCTTAGGCGCCGAAGCGGAGCTATTCTGCGTCTACTACCACATTACCGACGAAGGCAATTGGGAAGAGGAGGAAACCAATATCCTGTTTAAACGGGGCCATGATAACGATTTGGCTGAGGCAATCGGTATCTCTGTAGAAGAAATGCTGGAGAGCGTTGCTGCATCGCGCAAAAAGCTGTTTGACGTACGGGCCAAGCGCATACGTCCGGGGTTGGATAACAAAATTCTGGCCTCATGGAACGGACTAATGTTAAAAGGTTTGTGCGATGCTTATCGCGCGTTTAATAACGCGCATTATTTGGAATTGGCTTTGAAGAATGCCGGTTTTATTGTCGATCATTTGCTAAATCATGGCCGTATTATCCGGGTTTATAAAGGTCCCGCGAATGCGGAACAAGGCGGTAAAGAAGCGTTCCTGGATGATTATGCCAATGTGATTGATGCCTTTATTGTTTTGTATGAGGTAACGTTTGATGAGCAATGGTTAACCTACGCCGTGCAGTTGGCAGACAACGCCATCGACCATTATTTTGATAATGTAAGCGGTATTTTCTTTTTTACTGCCGATGATGACGAACAACTCATCGCCCGTAAATCTGAGATCATGGATGGTGTTATTCCGTCTTCAAACTCGGTGATGGCGCGTAACCTGCACAAGCTAGGATTGCTCTTCGATAACGAGCAACACACCGAAATAGCCGAGCAGCTATTGCGCAATATTATGCCGCATATGGCCAAATATGGTTCGGCTTACTCAAACTGGGGGATGTTGTTATTGGAAGAGGTTTTCGGAACATCGGAAGTGGCGATTGTGGGCGAAAATTCCGAGGCGCTGCGCATAGAAATGGAAAAAAATTACGTCCCCAACAAAATTATCTTGGGTGGTAAAAAAGGAAGTTTACCTTTGCTGCGCGATAAGTTTACTGGCCGGACGCAAATATTTGTCTGTAAGGACAAAACCTGCGGTCTCCCCGTCGATACTATCGCCGACGCCTTAAAACAAATTAAGGCTTAAAACATTATTTATTAAAGCAACAAGCACTCATGGGTGCCAATATTTTACAAAATAAATTTAACAATGAAAATTGAAGCACAACATGTAGTGTCACTAACTTACGATCTGTACGTTGACCAGGAAGATGGAACCGAAGCATTGGTAGAAAGTGCTACCGAAGAACAACCGCTAACTTTTTTATTTGGCGCAGGCCAGATGCTGCCTAAGTTTGAAGAAAACCTAAGCACACTATCAACTAACGATACTTATGATTTTAGATTAACCGCCGAAGACGCCTACGGCGAACATGACGAAGAAGCGGTAGCAAATTTGCCTATCGAAATGTTCCAGGGTGCAGATTTGCCTGAAATTGGTGCTATCTTACCTTTGCAGGATAACCAGGGAAATCATTTCCAGGGACAGGTTGTTTCAGTTGCAGAGGATTCTATTATTGTAGACCTGAACCACCCGATGGCTGGTCAGCCTTTGCACTTTAAAGGTAAGATCATCAACGTTCGCCCGGCAACTCCCGAGGAATTGTCACACGGCCATGCACACGGTGCAGATGGACATCATCATCACTAAGAAATATTTTTTGAATATAATAAAAGAGTTCCCTGCTATTTAGCAGGGAACTCTTTTATTATAACGGTTGTCATTTCGACCAACGGGAGAAATCTATACACGAGTTGTTGGCCAATGCTCAGCGTGTGTATAGATCTCTCACTCCGTTCGAGATGACAAAAAAGTAAGAGTTATCAATAAATATTCACCTCACTATTTTTATCTGCCTTGCAAAGTATAGTAATGCGTGTTGCAATCTTCTGCCCGTTAAAGGTACCCGGTATAAATGTCTTGTCTATTTCCGGTAAATCAGCAGCATCTACGGTATAATAAATTGGGTCGGCACTATTACAAAACAGTTGTACCGAGCAATCTGCCATCCTTCCTAAAGGACTTACTAATATGGTTAAAACGGCATTACAACCGGTCTCGTCCATGCCTCGCAGCGCATGGATACGCCTGATCAATTTCAAATAGGGCAAATAACCAAAATATCGCCCGCCAATCTTAATGGGCTGCTGTGGTTTGTCCTGATTTCTGACATCGACATCCATAAAATAATGAAAGTTGGATGGGTTGGGCTCGGGTGCTTCAAAAAGTAGCTTGTTATTGTCGTGGTCGTACTGCTGCTGCATCTTGCCGTCGTGGTCGTAATAATACCAGGTGCCTATGCGTTTGCCATTTTTATATTGGCCGCTGGCAATAGTTTTTTTGCTGCGAAGCGCGGTGTACTTGCCAACTTTGGTTTCTATGCCGTTGCTATCTACCGTCGCCTGGTATTGTTCTATAATATCATCAATAATGACGTTTTTCTTTTCCTGAACTTGTTGTGCCAGGCAGGCATCTACACAAAAAAAACAAAAGAGTAAGGTTAACAGGTTTTTCACTGGCGTAAAATTTAAGGCAATTTAAGTTTTAACGAATATGCTGGCAAGTAAAAGTTTTATATTGCAGCATAATTGATTTACTATGACCGATATTTCCGCCTTTAAACCCGTCCGTTTTTCTGAAACTACTATAACCGAATTGATGATCCCGTCGTACTCTAATTTTGGCGGTAAAATCCATGGTGGTATCTTGCTATCGCTGATGGACAAGGTAGCTTATGTTTGCGCCGCCAAGCATGCCGGTAATTATTGTGTAACCGCATCTATCGACACCGTAGACTTTATGCAGCCGGTTGAAGTAGGAGAGTTGGTATCGCTCATGGCGTCTATCAATTATGTGGGTAATACATCGCTTGTAGTGGGTATTCGTGTGGTGTCAGAAAACATCAAGACTAATGTCATCAATCATACTAACACCAGCTACTTTACCATGGTGGCTAAGGACGAACAAAACAAACCTGTACAAATACCCGGATTAATCCTGGAAAACCGCGACCAGGTACGCCGATTTATTGAAGCTAAGCGCCGAAAAGAGATCAAGCAAAATTACAAAAATGAGGTAGCAGGAATTGCTGTGCCCGACGGGATTGAAGCGTGTGTAGCGTTACTGGCCGGCGAACGAGCGGTACTGGCAAAATAGCTATACAATGAATAATTACAATCGATTGCGTAATATCTTTATAGCATTAGGATTTTTAATGATAAAGTTATTATGTTTGGTAAACCTGTGGCAAGCAGGCCCACATACCCTTGTTTGTGCCGGTTAAACCATATATACAACCAACAGATTATTACAAATAAACTAATAACCAATTTGTTAGATGACGGCTCTACATTCGGCACTGATAAATTAATAGGCTGACAAAATAAGATGAAACTAAGATTAGGAATGATAGGCGGCGGACAAGGCGCGTTTATTGGTGCGGTGCACCGCATTGCTGCCCGTATTGATGATGATTATGAACTGGTTTGCGGCGCTTTTAGCAGCAGTGCCGAAAAGTCGATAGCAAGCGGCGTTGCGCTTGGTTTATCGCCCGAAAGATCATACGCTTCGTACGAAGAACTGATCGAAAAAGAAAAACAGTTACCGGCAGACCAACGTGTGCAGGTGATCAGTATTGTTACGCCAAACCATATGCACTTTGGCCCAACTAAACTGGCCTTAGAGAATGGTTTTCACGTGGTGCTGGATAAGCCGATGACCTTCTCACTGGCCGAAGCTAAAGAGCTGGAGAAAGTGGTAAAATCAAGCGGGAAATTATTTTGCCTTACCCATACTTACACCGGTTACCCAATGGTAAAAGAAGCAAAGCAATTGGTTAAAGCCGGCAAAATTGGTAAAGTGCGTAAGATCTATGTCGAGTATCCGCAAGGCTGGTTAGCTACCTTTTTAGAAGGCGAAGACAACAAACAAGCTTCATGGCGCACAGATCCGGGTAAAAGCGGTATAGCAGGAGCCATGGGCGATATTGGTACCCACGCCTTTAACCTGATGGAATATGTTACCGGTTTACAAGTAACCCAATTATGCGCCGATATCAATATTGTAGTTGAAGGCCGCAAACTGGACGACGACGGCGCGGTATTGATCAAACTAAACAATGGCGCCAGCGCAGTATTAACTGCTACTCAAATAGCCGCCGGAGAAGAAAATAACGTCAAAATCAGAGTATACGGCGAAACCGGCAGCCTGGAATGGCAGCAATGGGATGCCAATACACTAGTGGTGAAAATGAGTGGTGAGCCATGGCAAATCTACCGTACAGGCGGAGGTTATGTAAGCTCTTACGCGTCGCATAATACCCGTACACCGGGCGGCCATCCGGAAGGGTATCTGGAAGCTTTTGCTAACCTGTACCATAATTTCGCGCTGTGTGTTAAGGCCGAGATTGAAGGCACGCAAGCATCGCCAGAGGCTCAGGATTATCCGGGTATTGACGAGGGGGTAAGAGGGATGGCTTTCATTGAAAATGTAATAGCCTCAGGTAAATCAGACATTAAGTGGACTAAATTCAACGTATAATATATGAAAACAATTAAAGGCCCCGCTATATTTTTAGCGCAGTTTTTAGGCGATAAACCGCCATTTGATACTTTGGACGAGATCTGTAAATGGTCGGCCGGCTTAGGCTTTAAAGGGATACAGATACCAAGCTGGGCAAGCAGTTATTTCGACTTACAAAAAGCGGCAGAAAGCAAGACTTATGCTGATGAAATAAAAGGTCTGGTTAACAGCCACGGCCTGGAAATTACCGAACTGTCGACCCACTTACAAGGTCAGCTGGTTGCGGTTAACCCGGTTTATGATCAGTTGTTCGATGCTTTTGCGCCGGCACAATATCATAATAACCCCAAAGCGCGCCAGGAGTGGGCGGTGCAACAGTTAAAATACGCTGCGCGGGCTTCGCGAAATTTGGGCCTGAATGCACATGCAACCTTTAGCGGTGCTTTATTATGGCCGATGGTATATCCATGGCCTCAGCGCCCTGCCGGCGTTGTGGAAACCGGTTTCAAAGAACTGGGCAAACGCTGGTTACCAATATTGGATGTTTTCGACGAAAATGGCATTGACCTTTGCTATGAAATTCACCCGGGCGAGGATTTGCATGATGGTATTAGCTACGAAATGTTCCTGAAAGAAGTGAAAAATCACAAACGTGCTAATTTGCTTTATGATCCGTCGCACTTTGTATTACAGTGTTTGGATTATTTAGAATATATCGACATCTACCACGAACGCATCAAGATGTTTCACGTTAAAGATGCCGAGTTTAATCCAACAGGCCGCCAGGGAGTTTATGGTGGTTACCAAAACTGGGTTGAGCGTGCCGGCCGTTTCCGTTCTTTGGGCGATGGACAGGTAGATTTCAAATTGATATTCAGTAAAATGGCGCAATATAACTTCAGCGGGTGGGCCGTAATGGAGTGGGAGTGCGCGTTAAAACATCCGGAAGATGGTGCAAGAGAAGGTGCCATCTTTATAAAAGACCACATCATCCGTGTAACAGACAAAGCATTCGACGACTTTGCCGCTGCGGGGTCTGATGAGGATTTTAACAAACGGATACTAGGAATAAGCTAAAAGCTATATATTTAACCAACCAATTATAAACTTAAACAAAAACATAATGCAAATTAATCGTGACCAACTATTCAGGGCGAGCTGCTTGTCCCTGCTAGTTACATCATTATCATTTGGTATTCGCGCGGGTATCTTAAGCGACCAGGGCGTGCGGTTCCATCTTAGTGGCTCAGAGATCGGTACTATTACCGCAACTGCGTTTTGGGGATTCCCTTTAGCAGTAATCGTCGGCGGTTTTATTGTTGATATAATCGGCATGAAAAAATTGCTGGTTGGCGCTTTTATTTTTCACTTAATAGGCATCGTGCTTACCATTTTTGCCAACGGTTATTGGACTTTATTTGCATCAACGCTGTTGATTGGCATAGCTAATGGCACGGTTGAGGCATCTTGTAACCCGCTGGTTGCGTCTCTGTACACCGATAACAAAACAACAAAACTTAATCACTTTCACCTATGGTTCCCGGCAGGTATTGTTATTGGTACGCTGGTAGTTTTTGGGTTAGATAAGGTATTAGCCGGCCATGCCGACGTAAAACCTTATTGGGTTTCGCAGGTGGAGATAGCTGTTATGCTGTTGCCTACACTTACTTATGGTTACTTGTTCTCAAAATTGGACTTCCCGGTTACAGAACGTGTTGCTTCGGGTGTAAGTACCCGCGATATGTATAAAGCGCTTTTAAATCCGCTTTTCATTTTTATGATTATCTGCATGTTTGCTACAGCCATCACTGAGTTGTTTACTAACCAATGGATTGGCGTGTTATTTAAGACAGTCACAGATAATGCCATTTTAATATTGACGTTTGTGGCAACCATGCAAGTATTGGGCAGAGCATTTGCAAGCCCGATTGTACACAAGTTTGCGCCTCAGGGAGTATTACTTATCTCGGCTATATTATCTGCTCTTGGTATCTATTTAATGATCACTTTACACGGTGAAGCTATCTATTTTGCAGCTGTGATATTCGGACTAGGCGTGGCCTTCTTCTGGCCTTGTATGATCGGTTTTGTGGCAGAAAACTTACCACGGACGGGTGCAGTAGGTTTAAACCTGATGGGCGGTGCCGGTATGCTTGCGGTGTCGTTGTATATGATATTTATGGGCGGTTATTACGATAATCTAATGGCTAAAAACCTGCCTGCGGGAGCTAGCCTCGATGCGTATCGATCGGCTGCACCAGGTACTGGTTTGGCAAAAAGCTTTGACGCTGCCATGTCAGCATCTGGCCCTGAAGTATTGAAAACTACATTGGTAATCCCGGTAGGGCTGATCATAGCATTTGGCGGATTGGTTTTATATATGCGATCAAGAAATAAAGAAGCAGTAAAGGCAGCAGCTTTATAATATTAGAAAGTTATTAATTATCAAGCGATGGGTTTATACCCATCGCTTTTTTTATGCTTTTAATAGGCTTCATCCACAGATATTACTAATTTTAGCCAACTAATTACAAACACAATGACAACAAGAAGAACGTTCTTAACCCAGGCAGGTTTGCTATCGGCAGGAGCTATGATGGCGCCAAAGTTCCTTTCGGCTAAGCCTGTTAAAAATGTGGGCCTGCAACTTTATAGTCTGCGAGACCAATTACCAAAAGATCCAAAAGGTGTGTTAGCTAAAGTTGCGCAGGCCGGTTATAAAGAAGTTGAGCCATTTGGCTACAGCAAAGGTGCAGGTTTCTGGGGATTGGATGCAAAGGCGTTTAACGATGTATTAAAGGCTAACGGACTGACCACTGCAAGCGGTCACTATGATATGAACCAGTTCTTTGGGTCAGGTAAAACGGATAACCTGGATACTTATATCGAGGCTGCGCATGCTACCGGTCAATCAACCATCATTGTTCCGGCTATTAATGGCGATTTCATCAAGACGGTCGACGATTTCAAAAAGGTTGCTGAGCAGCTAAACAAAGCAGGCGAGATCTGTCAAAAAGCAGGCTTGAAACTAGGCTACCATAACCACAACTTTGAGTGGCGCCCGGTTGATGGTACCACCTTTTACGATACCATTATTGACCAAACCGACCCTAAACTGGTGACCATGGAAATGGATATTTACTGGGTTGTACGTTCAGGTAAAGATCCCTTAGAGTTGTTTGCTAAACACCCTGGCCGTTATGAGTTTGTGCATATAAAAGATATGGACAAAGGCAACCACGAGCTAAATACCGAGATAGGCAGCGGCACTATCGACTTTGTGAAGATATTGGCACAGGCTAAAAGCGCCGGTGTTAAACATTTCATCGTTGAGCAAGAGAACTATACTAATATCGACCCTTATGTAAGCATTGCGCAAAGTGCTAAGTACATTAAGGATAAGATAAGTATCTAACCTGGTTTGTCATTGCGAGGAGTGAAACGACGTGGCAATCGCACGCTGCAAAGTTCGCGATTGCCACGCTGCGCTCGCAATGACAATCTTTTATAATTGCTGTCATGATCCAGATCACCAATCTCCATAAAACCTTTAACCGTGGCAAGGCCAACGAGGTGAACGCGGTTAAAGGCATTGATCTAACCATCAATGGTGAGGAGTTTGTGGTTATTGTAGGATCGAACGGTTCTGGTAAAACCACACTGCTTAACCTCATCTCAGGCAGCGTCATTCCATCATCGGGTACTATCAGCATTGATGGCGACGACGTTACCAAACTGGCCGACTACCAGCGCAGCAAATGGATAGCCCGGGTGTTCCAAAACCCCATGAGTGGTACAGCGTCCGAACTGAGCATACTGGACAACTTCCGCCTTGCGGCCATCCGCACCAAAGCCAAGGGCTTAAACATTGGCGTTACCGAGGCTTTTAAGCGCGATGTAAAGCAAAGAATAGCCGCACTAGGTATGGGCCTCGAAACCAAGCTGGAACAACCCATCGGTACGCTATCGGGCGGGCAGCGCCAGGCTTTAACCTTGCTCATGAGTGTGATGGACGAGTGCAAGATCTTACTGCTGGATGAGCCTACCGCTGCCCTCGATCCAAAGTCAGCAGAGATAGTGATCAATATAGCTGACAAACTTACGACAGCCTACAAGCTGACCACTATACTAATCACTCATAACCTCAAAGATGCCTACAATCATGGAACCCGCATTATCCAGATGGGTGAGGGGCATATCTTAAAGGACATTGATGCTACGCACAAGAAAGCATTAAAGCAGAGCGATCTGTTTGAGTGGTTTGCTTAGTTGGTTCATTGGTCAACAGTCATTAGTTCATTGGTATTCTATTACCCACCACGTCAATTGCGAGGAACGAAGCCATCTCTACACGCCAGGCGGATAATATCGTTCAGAGATCGTCACGCTCGTACCTCGCTCACGATGACGTGAGGGTGGAGTGTTTTGTTTCACGCGTGTCTGCAACAGATGAAACAAGTGAAACAATATTTTTAAATAAACTCTTGATAATTAAGTGTTTGTAAGAATTGAGTGAAACAGAATGAAACAGTAAAAATGACTTTTAAGTCTTATTTTGTTTCACTTAAGTACTGCTAAAAAGCGTCGTAATACGAATTGCCCCTCTGTCATTGCGAGCGTAGCGCGGCAATCGCAAGTAGAAGGGCACCGCCATATATTATTCGCGATTGCTTCGTCGTTCCTCCTCGCAATGACAATAAGTTTCTTATAACTCAATCTTTTTGGCAAACTTATTGCAATGCCCTATTCACTATGAAGAACTTAAATTTCCAAAATATATTTGATGCGTACCAACTGGTTGGTGGTGCCAAGATCAAAGGCAAACAAGCAGACGAACTTTTTGAGCTTGGCGAATATGACGCTAACAAAAGAGGTTACACTATATACCCTATTGACAACGGTATACGCTATGTCGATTTTGCCATGGTGGTTGCCGAGAAGGAGTTGAAGAACAATTTCGTGATAGAGGTTATTAAACAGAATATCGCCGCATAAAAAAAGCCGTTTTGCACTTAGCAGAACGGCTTTTTTTGCGTTATTGCATTTTAAAACATTTAAAAGCGCTTTAAAACATTTTAACGCGCGTTATTTTTGATAACTGATTTTATAAACAGTTCCCTTGTTATCATCGGTAACATAGATGGAGCCGTCTGGACCTTGTGCCAGTCCGCATGGGCGGTGTACCGCCGCGCCTGATGCTTTCTGCTCGGCAGTACCGGCAAAGCCATCAGCAAAAACTTCCCATTTACCATCAGGCATACCATTTTTAAATGGCTGGAATACTACGCAGTAACCGGCTTGCGGTAGCGGCGCGCGGTTCCATGAACCATGGAATGCAATGAAAGCCCCATTTTTGTAACGCTCGGGAAATTGATTTCCGGTGTAAAATAATAAACCGCAAGGCGCATAGTGACCGGGGTAAGCAGCAACCGGGTTGATATATTTCGGATCGGCAGTTTTCACGCCGTCGCCGCCATATTCAGGGCCCATCATGTTTTGATGTTTTTGCCAGTCATAATAAACATATGGCCAACCGGCGTTGTCACCTTTTTTTAAAGCGAACATACACTCGGCCGGTAATTCTGCAGATTGCTCAGCTGTATACAATTTAGGGAACAGATCATGCAAGGCGTCACGGCCATGCTGCATTACAAAAAGCTGATTGTCCTGTTGATTCCAGGCAATACCTACCACGTTTCTTAATCCCCAGGCATAGTGTGCATCTTTACTATAAGTTTGATTTAGCTTATCGGCTTTAAACTGCCAGATACCGGCGGTCGAATCCAGGATAGGGCAGCCGGTTCTCTTCTTATCATACTCTTCGCAGATGTTGCTTGGGGCGCCAATGTTTACATAGATGTTACCGTCGTTATCTAAAGTAAGTGCTTTAGGCTGATGATGGTTGATCTCTACCAGGCCATGTACAATTGTTTCCGGGTGATTTGGATCAATAACCTGGTTGTTGGCATCCAGTTTGTAACGGAAAACTGAATTTTTGGAAGATGCGTACAGGTAACCATTTTTTATGGCGATACCGGTGCCACCGTAGTCTGCAAAGCTTGTTTTTATGGTAGCCTTATTATTTGCCTCATGCAATACAATGATGCCTTTACTTACACGTGTGCTTGCCATGTGGATATAAATATCATTTTGCGGCGTAACTACCAGGTGGCGCGCGCTTCCCAAATTGTCGGCAATAATGGTAGAGCTAAAACCTGCGGGTAAGGTAATAGGAACCTCGGCGGGTTTAGTATCAGTCTTTAAGGCGTTCAGGGTGAAGAATCCGCCCACTGCCACCAGCGGCAACAATAGCGAGAGCAATTTCTTGTTTTTCATAAGCTGTCTTGTTTGTTTATCAAGTAGTATGGTTTATTCATCAAATTTAAGGGAATAAATTTTAAGGCCTGCAACCAAATTAAATATTAGCAAAGCTTTTACATAGCTTCATAATTTCATCTTTGTAAAATATTATTCCGTTTTGTATTTATTTTAAGATATTTAATTTGTTATATGATAATATATACAGTTTATTGGCAAAGCGTAGATTAAACCTTAACGGTTTTGTATCGTCCTAATGGTATAAAAATTAAGATTATGAAAAAGATAGCTTTAGTATCAGCAATAGCATTAAGTGGTTTATTTTACACCAGCGCAAATGCACAAATATTACAAATTGGTTTACGCTTAGGTGGTCATCGCCCGGTAGTTGAAGCCTCTTTGGCTACCCCAAGTGTAGCTGTTGATTATAACAACGCCGACGATTATTATTACCTGCCGGATGTTGACGCTTATTATAGCGTACCAGAACATGCCTATTATTACAATAATGGCGACAACTGGGTATCTGCCGCTTACCTGCCGGGTGAATATCGTAACTATGATTGGCGAGCTGCCCGTCACTATGAAGTACGCGCTCCTCGTCCGTTCTTACGTGCCGATATGTACCGCGAACGTTATAGTGGCCGCGCCTACGACTGGAGAGCTTATAACAATAGGGTAGATAACCGTTTTGACGGACGTCGTGACGATAGATTTACCCCAAGACGCGACGACCGTTTCGATAACCGTCAGCAAGCGCAACCACGTTTTGAAAGACCAGGTGATCAGCCCCGCGGTGCACAACATACCCAAGGTAACCGCGATCAGAATAATCAAGGTGGCAGAGGTAACCGGAATGATAACGGTGGCCAAAACACCAAACAGCCGCAACGCTCAAACGGTAATGGCCAGCAACAACGCAACGATGACCATTTTGCCGCTAACCGCGATCAAAACCAGGGACATAGATTTGGTAAATAAGCGCAATTTCCTCCATCATATATAATAGAAAAAGCCACTGTAAGGTGGCTTTTTTGTTGTTGATCTCCATCCATCATTGCGGATCGCTTGATTAGCTTATCGCTCGTCTAGCGCTCAATCGCCGCTAAGGCTTTGTTCTTTTGTCTTGATACAAAAGAACCAAAAAATCAAGTCAGCAAAAAGGCTTCTTTGCGCGCTAGGCCTTTGCCCTGCAAATCAAACAGAATCACAAGGCCGCAATCTTTTTGCCCTGCTTCGCTCGCACTAGTCCTCCGCTTCAGCAAAAAGTTGAATGCCTTCTCCCGCCCGCAAGGCCAACTTATTCTGTTTGCTTTCACCCGAAGCTGGTTTGCTGACCTCTGCACAACAACATGAACTCATCACGCTATAAATGATCGCTCTCAGCGTGCGGGTTCTTGTCCCGAACATTCGGTACAGGATGACAAATCTATAACGTGTGCAACATCTGTCAGACGCAGAGCTTCGGGTGAAAGCGGGTAAAACAATAGTGGCCTTGTGCGGCTGCAGGGCTGTCGGGAATGTTGCCTGAAGCGCAGGCCCGGGTGCGACAACCGGCGGCAACAGGCCCCTGCCCAGGTTTTACCTGATTTGCAGGGCAGAGGCCCGGAGCGCAAAGAAGCCTTGCGACTGACTTGATTTTTTGTTACTTTTTCATCAAGGAAAAAGTAATGGGCCCTAGCGGCCAAGAGCGCTATAAAAGCGATAAGTAAGCGACCGATCCGGAGATTGTTACGCTCGTACTCGCTCCCCATGACGTGGTGGAATAAAGTTCGCGATTGCCGCGCTACGCTCGCAATGACAGGCTCTTAATTAATAACCACTCGCCACATTCAACAACTCAATCGCCGCTTTATCCAAATTTAATCGCACCGCAGCCGTAGTATCCTGCAATTGCTTTAATGAAGTTGCACTGGCAATAGGCGCCGTAACCCCCCGGACGGGCGATAACCCAGGCTATCGCAGCCGCTGCGGGTGTAGTGTTGTATTGTGATGCAACCTGATCTAGAGCGTCCAGTATTTTAAAACCGCGATCACTCAGATATTTTTTAACGGCGCCACCACGTTGGCTTTTTTCCAGATCAGCTTCAGAACGGTATTTGCCTGATAAAAATCCGCTGGCTAAAGAGAAAAAGGTGATCACACCAAGGTGGTTTTCAACGCATAGCGGTTCCAGTTCTTTTTCATAACCTGCACGATCAAACAAATTGTATTCAGGTTGTAATGTTTCATAGCGCGCAAAGCCGTTTGTTTCGCTCACTTTTAAAGCTTCCTGTAACCTGGCAGCATTATAGTTTGATGCCCCAATTGCACGTACTTTTCCTTGTTTAATCAGGTCGGTAAAGGTCGACAGTGTTTCTTCGAATGGTGTGTTCGGGTCATCATCATGCGATTGATACAGATCAATGTAATCAGTCTTCAATCGCGTTAGCGACGCTTCGACAGCTTCGGTGATATATGCTTTTGATAGCCCCTGCTTACCTTCGCCCATAGGTTTACCTACTTTGGTAGCAATGATCACCTGGTCGCGCTTGCCTGATTTTTTAAGCCAGTTGCCTATGATGGCTTCCGACTCGCCGCCTTTATTACCCGGTTTCCATTTAGAGTAAACATCGGCAGTATCAATAAATTCCAGTCCTGAATCTACGTAAGCGTCCAAAATTTCGAATGATTGCTTTTCGTCAATCGTCCAACCAAAAACATTGCCGCCAAAACAAAACGGACTTACTTTAATGCCAGACCGGCCCAATTCTCTTTTTTCCATAGGGAGATTAAATCTAAGCGTGCAATTTGGTTATTTGTTCGGCCATTTCATCTACCCAACCAAAAAGATACGGTTCGGTACCGGCAACTTTTTGCCAGTTACCATTTTCATCGGGTGCTATTACCAAATGCAATGTGTCGTCAACGGCATCAAAGCGATAAGCTCTTTTATGCCCTTCAAAAGTAATGTGTGTTATTGTACCGTTAACAGGTCCGTCGGTACCGGTTAAGGTTGCTTTAAATTGTTGTTCCATGGGTTTATAAACAGCTGGAGCCAGGTACTGTTTGTCATAATCATGTATACTATTGTGTATAATATCGATACTATCGGATGATAGTAATAAACTCTTTACATAATTAACCTGCTGTGTTAAAACAATTTGCTGAAATTTAGCTTATATCATCCAAATGAATTTCAACCGAGTAGCCTTTACAATATGTTGTTAAAACTAAAATTCACGTGTACGTTACTGCTGCTTTTGGGCCTTACCCGGCTTTATGCGCAGGATAGCACGTTGGTGGGCAAAACCATCAAATGGGATCTGAGCCAATGCATTGACTATGCCAAGAAAAACAACATCCAGATAAACTCGCTGCGCCTGTCTAAACAATTAAGTCAACAGGATCTGGAATTGGCCAGGGCCGCTAAATTGCCTGATCTGTCGGCTTCTGCTACACAAAATTTCAGCCATTATAATACCAATAATAATGGTAGCGGCTTGAATAACAATGGCAACTCGGGTTTTGTGGCATCGGGTAATTACGGTGTAAATTCATCGGTAACCCTGTTTAACGGCGGCTTGCTCAATAACACCATCAGTCAAAAGGGTTTGGTATTGCAATCATCCAACCTGAATATTTTGCAGCAGGAGAATGATATCACCCTGCAAATTACACAAGCTTACCTGGCTATACTTTTAGACAAAGAAAATATACTGTACAATACCGACCTGGTGAACACCACCATAGCGCAGGTAAAGCTGGAGCAGCAACGTTATGATGTGGGCAGTGTGGCGCGTAAAGATCTGATTCAACTGCAAGCCCAGCAAGCTGCAGACCAGTACACATTAACCAACCTCAAAAACACACAACGCAGCGATGTGCTGACGCTTAAACAATACCTGCTGTTACCGTCAAATGTAGATTTTGATATTGTGCGTCCGGATACTATCGTGACATCCTCATCTGTGGCTGTTACGCCATTAAATGAAGCACAAGACAGCGCCTACCGTACCCGACCGGAAATTAAGAATGGGCAACTGGGTGTGCAAATATCACAGTATGATGTAGCTAAGGCCCAGGCTGGCTATTTGCCTTCGCTCGTGGCTGGTGGCTCTATAGGTTCAGGATATGCTACGGGTTCAGGCAGTGGTTACTTTAACCAGATTGGCAATGGTTTAACCGAGCAAATTGGTTTAACATTGGCTATACCCATTTTTACCCGCCGCGTAGTACGGACGCAGGTTGAGGAAGCCAAGATCAACGTACAGCAATCAAAACTCGATTTACAGAATACCAAGTATGTATTGTCGCAAACAGTTGAGCGGGCATACATTAACGTGCAAAATGCGCAGGGACAGTATGATGCCGCCAACGAGGAATTTAAATACAGCAAGGAAAGCTACCGCATAGCCAGCGAGCAATTAAAGGTGGGCGTGGCTAACACGGTAGACTTTTTATTACAAAAAAACTTGTACGTGCAGGCGCAACAGGCCTTTGTACAAGCCAAATACAACTTGATATTAAGCTTAAGAATATACGATTTTTACCGGGGCCAACCTATTAAATTATAACGTCACAACATGAAAACAGGTTATAGAAGGATATTGATAATCTTAGCAATAGTAGTAGCACTGCTGTTGATATGGTACTTTTTTATACGTAAGCCCGAGGCCCCCATAGTACTACAAACCGAGAAGCCAATGCACGGCTACATAGCCCAAAGCGTTACGGCAACCGGCAGGATAGAGCCTGAAGATACCGTTACCGTGGGTAGCCAGGTATCGGGCATTATCTCAAAATTATATGCCGATTTTAACTCGCAGGTAAAAAAAGGTCAGTTACTGGCCGAACTGGATAAATCTCTTTTACAAGCGACTTTGGATCAGGCCACCGGCCAGTTACAGAATGCGCAAAGCCAATTGCTCTTTGCCCAGAATAATTTTAACAGGCAGGGCCTGCTTTACAAAACCGATGCGATAAGCAAAGCCGATTATGATAGCGCGGTGAATACTTACGGTGCCGCTAAAGCGCAGGTAGCCAGTGCAGCGGCCCAGGTACGGTCGGCTAAGAAAAATTTATCTTATGCTGATATCTATTCGCCTATTGATGGGGTGGTGCTAAATCGTAGCATTAGTGTTGGTCAGACCGTAGCGGCAAGCTTCAATACACCAACCTTGTTTGTGATTGCTAAAGACATTACCAAAATGCAAGTGCAAGCCAATGTAGACGAGGCCGATATCGGCGCGGTAAAACAGGGCAACCGCGTAGCATTTACCGTGGATGCTTTTATAACCGATCAGTTTAAGGGTATAGTGCAGGAAATTCGTCTGCACCCATCGGTATCATCAAACGTGGTGACTTATACTACCATCATTACCACACCGAATGATGATATGAAACTAAAACCGGGCATGACAGCCAACATTATCATCTACACCAAAGAGGTTAACGATGCCATGCTGATCTCGGCAAAAGCTATTGCTTTTCAGCCTGATTCTGCTTTGTCGAAAGACTACCAAATCGTGGGTAAATTGCCACATAAAGCACATAAACGTGCCGGTGCAGGAGCAGGTGGTGCCGCCGCCGGCGCAGCAGGTGGAACCCCACACGCCATGAGTAGCCGCAGCGATAGCAGTGGCGTAGTTAAACAAACATCGTACGTTTGGTTACTAAAAGGTAAACAGATTGTCCAAACACGAATCAAGACTGGCTTGAATGATAACACCCAGGTTGAAGTATTATCAGGCTTAACTGCTGATGATATTGTAATAACCAGCGCAACCGGCGGTAAACTAAGCACTTCAGGTGGTGCTACAGCAGCAGGTGGTAGTCCGTTTATGCCGGCGCGCCGTGGTGGTGGTGGCGGCGGAGGCGGTGGAGGAGGCCGTGGCCGATGAGCGAAACTAAAAAAGCACTCGAGATCCGCGATCTTAAACGCGAGTTTATCATGGGCAGCGAAACCGTACGCGCACTCAAAGGGATCTCTTTTGATATCAATACCGGCGAGTTTGTAACCATTATGGGTAGCAGCGGTTCGGGGAAAACCACTTTGCTCAATATCCTGGGCTGTTTGGATAAGCCCACCATCGGCAATTATTTCCTGGATGGTGTCGATGTTAAAAAACTAAACCGCGATGAGCTGGCGGTGTTGCGCAATCATAAAATAGGCTTCGTGTTCCAGGCTTATAATTTGCTGGCGCGGACGTCGGCTTTAGAGAATGTAGAGTTACCCTTGCTCTACAATAAAGATATCAGCGTAAGCGAACGCCGCGACCGGGCCATGGATGCTTTGAAAGCCGTTAAGCTGGATAATCGGTTCGACCACATGCCAAATCAATTATCGGGCGGGCAGCAGCAGCGTGTGGCTATTGCCAGGGCGCTGGTTAATCAGCCGGTAATGATCCTGGCCGATGAGGCTACGGGTAACCTGGATAGCCGTACATCGTATGAGATCATGGCATTAATGCAGGATCTGAATACCGCGCAAGGCAAAACCATTGTATTTGTTACGCATGAGCCGGATATTGCCGCGTTTAGCAGCCGTACTATACAATTGCGTGACGGCATCATCCAAAAAGATACTAAAAACGAAAACAGGAAATCGGCTAAAGAAATGCTGGCTGCCTTACCTGTTACAGACGATTATAACATATCATCATGAATATTGCTAACCTGTTCCGCATTGCGTACCGTGCCCTGCTTAGAAATAAGCTGAGGGCCTTTTTGACCATGCTGGGTATTATCATCGGTGTGGCATCGGTTATTGCGATGGTGGCCATAGGGCAGGGCTCAAAGCAAAGTATTCATGACCAGCTATCGAGCATGGGTACCAATATGCTTACCGTGCAACCGGCCAGTAACCTTAACGGCGGTGTAAAGATAGCAGGCGCAAGCTTCCAGACGCTGACTATAAAAGATATTGTGGCCTTAAAAACCAATCCACAATACATCACTGAAATATCGCCATCGGTAAGTTCAAAAGGGCAAGCTATCAATGGTCCGCTTAACTGGCCTACCACCATGAGTGGCGTTGATCCGGCGTACCTTGATATCCGTAAACTTACGGTTAAAGATGGTATCGCATTTACAGAGAACGATGTGTTGACATCGGCCAAAGTTTGTTTGATAGGGCAGACAGTTATTGATAATCTTTTTCCAAATGGCGAAAACCCGATAGGCAAGATCATTCGTTTCGGGCATATTCCTTTCCAGATCATCGGCGTATTAAGCCCAAAAGGTTTCAATACTTTCGGGCAGGATCAGGATGATATCCTGATAGCGCCATATACCACAGTGCAAAAACGAATTCTGGCGACCATTTACTACTCCAATATCTACGCATCAGCCGCCAGCGAAGACGTAACCGATCAAGCCGTACAGGAAATGACCGATAAGCTGCGTGCCTCGCACCGCCTGCGCGACAGCGAGGATAACGACTTTACCGTTCGTACCCAACAAGAGCTGATTGCAACTTTAAGCTCAACCAGTGGCTTATTAACCGTACTGCTTACCGTTGTTGCCGGGATATCGCTGGTAATTGGTGGTATCGGTATCATGAATATCATGTATGTATCGGTAACCGAGCGTACCAAAGAAATTGGTCTGCGGATGTCTATCGGTGCGCGTGGTAAAGATATCATGATGCAATTTTTACTGGAAGCTGTACTGATCAGTATTACGGGCGGTGTTATCGGCGTATGCCTGGGCTTTGTATCTACCTGGGTAGTTACGGCTACGCTGGGCTGGCCAACTATTATTTCTGAATCCTCGGTGGTATTATCATTCTTTGTCTGCGCCATAACCGGGATCTTTTTTGGTTATTACCCGGCACAATCTGCTTCGCGATTGGATCCGATTGAGGCATTAAGGTACGAGTAGGAAATCACACAAGTTTGTCATTGCGAGGAGGAACGACGAAGCAATCGCGAGCTTTTCTCCTTGCGATTGCCACGCTACGCTCGCAATGACAAAAAAAGTTTAATGGTGAGTTCATTCTCCTATCTTTACCCCAATGGAGCCCATCAAACCCGACTCAAAGATCCTCGTAGACATTGTACAAACCCGTATGCCGTTTGGTAAGTACAAAGGCACTTTCATCAGCGATCTGCCGGTTTACTATCTCGAGTGGCTCAAAAACAAAGGTTTTCCTCCGGGCAAAATGGGCATGATGTTGTCGAGTGTTTATGAGATCAAGATCAACGGACTAAACAGTATCCTGATCATGGTGAAAAATGCTTTGAAGGCGCAGACGAGATGACCGCTGCATGACCATCTGCAAAACAGAATGATGCGTATATTGGTTAAACACTTTGATTATGAAAAATTCAATTCTGTATATTTTATTTAGTTTAGTGATAGTTGGTTGTGCCAACGGCCAGGATAATCCCAATGATCTGAAATTAGTGTCCGTGCCGCAACCCAAAGCCGGGCAGGCGGTAGCTACTTTTGCTGGTGGCTGTTTCTGGGCCATGGGCGAGGCCATGGCCGAATTAAAGGGTGTAGACCACGTTATAGCCGGCTTTGCAGGCGGTACAACCAAAAATCCCACTTACGACGAAGTTTGTACCCGCACCACAGGCCACGCCGAAACGGTACAGGTTTATTATGACCCTAAAATCATTAGTTTTCAGAAACTGGCTGAGGCTTTCTTTTACGCTCATAACCCAACCGAATTAAATTACCAGGGACCTGATGAGGGCACCGATTACCGGTCCATTGCCTTCTATCGTACGCCACAAGAAAAAGCCGGGATAGAAGCGCTGATCAAAAATATCAATGCATCGCATCGGTACAATTCTCCGGTGGTTACTTTGATACAACCTTTTACCGTTTTTTACGGTGCCGAGCGTTATCACCAGGGATATTTTAAACAGCACCCTACCAGTGCCTATATCGAGTCGGTATCGCTACCCAAAGTATTAAAAATGCGTGCCGCCGAAAAAGCGTTTTTGAAGCCTCAGTTTCAGAAATAGTAGCCACAAGCATATTTAAGAAGTCGCCCATTAATGGCGACTTTTTTTATTACTAACCATTTCTTTACAGTTAAAATAGATATATTCGGCTTAGTAAAAATCTAAGCCTGGCCATGAAGTATTTATTTAGTCTGATTATTTTGTGCTGTCTCCAGATCGGGGCTTTCGCACAGACTACCTATACCATTAGCGGCACCGTTACAGACACTACAGGTAAAAAGCTGCAGTCTGCTACTGTATTTATTGCCGGCACTGAGCAAGCAACTATGACTGACGATCAGGGCCATTTTGTTTTTTACCGCTTAACCCCGGGTAACTACCAGGTTGTGGTAAATATGTTAGGCTACAATTATGTAAAAAAAGCCATCGCCTTAAAAGACAAACCCGAAGTTGTTGATATAGCGCTTGGCGAAAAACAGATAGCCCTGCAAGAAGTTAAGATTAACGATACCAGGCATTTGCCAAAGCCGTGGCAAATTAAAATGTTTCTTAAAGTTTTTATCGGGACTGTTGTTTTTGCTAATGAATGCAAGGTCTTAAATCCCGAAATATTGAGGTTTAAAGAGCAGGGTATTGCGGTATTAGCCACTACCTCAGACTTTTTGATTGTCGAAAATAAAGCCCTGGGTTACCGTATAAAATACCTGCTCCGGTTTTTTCAATATGTCCCACGTGAGAATCGATATTTTTATGACGGAGACTATTCTTTCGAACCCATGACCGGTACGCCCGAACAGCAATTGGTGTGGGAGCGAAACCGTAAAATTGCTTACCTGGGTTCGTTTATGCATTACCTGCGATCGTTGTACGCGCAAACCGCTCAAAAAGAAGGTTTTTTAACCTACCAGGTCACTACTATTGATTACCCCGTAATGGACATGAAACCGGCCCCAATTTTTTCCGAACAAATAATTAAGCGCGAAAGCGGCGACCAGGCGGCGTTTAAATTTGGCGGCAATTGGTTCTATGTTGTTTACGACCCCAAAAAGGCCGCAGCCGCAACCGAAGTTGTTGTTACAAATGATAAAGACAAACGTTTATATAATCCCGAACCACATGGTTCTGTTTTTAGGATAGGTGGAAAATTCGACAACAGAGGCAGTTTGGATGAATACGAAAATATAACTATCAGGGGCTGGTGGACAACAAAAAGGATAGCCTGGCAGTTGCCTTATGAATACGAATATGTTGCCGACGATCACCCGGTGAATAAATAACAAACCGAAAACTTATCCGATGAAATATCTACTTACAAGTATTGTTTGCCTTTTGCTGGCCTTAAATGTTAAAGCCCAGGAAACCTATAGCATCGTCGGCTCCGTCAAAAACCAAAAAGGAGAGGTGCTGGCATCGGCAACTGTATTTATAGCCGGGTCAGAAAAAGCTGCTGCCAGCGATGCCGAGGGCCGTTTTAGGTTTAATGGATTAACACCGGGCACCTACCAGGTGGTGGTTAATATGCTGGGCTATGAGTCGGCAAAGCAAAACGTAATTTTAAAAAATGCAGCCGAAACGGTTTCTATAACCCTGGCGACAAAGACGATCTTGCTGAATGACGTTAACATTGGTAAATCGGACCGAAAAAAACAGATCAAGATATTTACCGATGCTTTTATGGGCGAGTCATCCAACGTTAAATATTGCAAAATATTAAATCCGGACCTGCTGGAATTCTCTACCGCCAAAGGGACATTAAAAGCAACCACTTCTGATTTCCTGATCATTGAGAATAATGCCTTGGGCTATCGTATTAAATACCTGCTTAAAACTTTCTCGCACCAGGAGGCCCAGGATTTAACTTATTATGATGGCGATTACAGCTTTGAACAGATGAAGGGTACGCCCCAGCAACAGCAAAAATGGGAAAAGGCCAGGCAAGAGGCTTATGAAGGCTCGTTGATGCATTACCTGCGTTCATTATATGCCGGCACCACAAGGCAGGAAGGATTTTTGGTTTACAAAATAGTGAGTTCGATTTTCCCGATAGTGATTGAAACCATACCTATCCCTGCAGAGCAAATTATTAAAAGATCAGAGACAAGCCTGATAACCTTTAGGTACGATGCGCGGTTTTATATTGTGTATGATAAAAAGAAAGCCGCCAAGCCAGACCCAACCCATGTTGGTACAGATGAGCTTAATAATTTATACTATTACGGCTCTATTTTTAATACCGATGCCCGTGTAGATAGCCGTGGTAGTTTTACCAATTATGACCACATATTTATACAGGGATTTTGGGGGCGTAAACGCGTAGCCGACCAACTGCCATGGGAGTATATGCCGCCGGCGGTTGACCACAAGAATTAATATCAAACTGTCTTTGCGAGGAGGAACGACGAAGCAATCGCAAGGATGCAATGTTCAACAGCTTTTCTACTTGCGATTGCCGCGCTACGCTCGCAATGACAGGCGAACGATTTGTCTTTGCGAGGAGGTACAACGAAGCAATCGCGCGCTGCAAAGTTCGCGATTGCCGCGCTACGCTCGCAATGACAATTTTTACAGTGTCGGCATGAAAAAAGAGGGTCTACAACTTCGTAAACCAACCCTTTTTCCAAAAAACAATAACCTGTATCACACCAATCAGCAACATACCGCCCAGTGCATAAACATACCCATGCGGCGAGTAAAGCTCAGGCATATTAGCCGGCATTACTTTATTGGTTGCAGGGTCTGTACGTGAAAAGTTCATCCCGTAAATACCGGCCACAAACGTCAGCGGTATGAATATTACGGAAATGATGGTGAGCACCTTCATGATCTCATTCATGCGGTTACTTACCAACGACAGGTATAAGTCAATAATGCTACTGGAAATCTCCTTGTAATTTTCAATCAGGTCCATTACCTGTATGCAATGGTCGTAAGCATCTTTCAAAAACATTTTTACCTCGGCAGTCACCAGTGGGTGTTCGCTGCGTAAAATGTCGTTGATCTTGTCGCGCTCCGGCCAGGTAATCCTACGCAGGATGATCAGCGTGCGTTTAAGCTGCTGCGCATCGTACATAATGGTTTTATCGGCATTGGTATACAAACGGTCTTCTACACCATCCAGTTCGTCACCAATATGAGCCAGTAACACAAAATACGTATCAATGATGGTGTCGTTTAGTGCATAGCACATATAACCAGGGCCGGCCGTGCGTATGGCGCCCTTGCCGGCTGCTAAACGTGCTTTTACACCTTCAAAATGTTCGTCGTGTGTTTCTTCAAAACTGATGATCATGTTTGATTTTACCAGAGCCGAGAATTGGTTATTACACAGTTCGTTATCGGCGGTAAAGTAAATCTGACGGCTTACGCTAAAAACATAATCATCATACTCATCAAATTTAGGGCGTTGGTGGGTATTGGTTATATCTTCTAAAACCAGCGAGTTGATATTGAGCAAGCTGCCTATATCTTCGATCAGTTTTTGATCATTCAAGCCTTTGATCTGTATCCAATGTGTGTGGTCCTTACATTTTTTAAACTGTTCCAGGATCACCTTCATATCGTGTCCATCGGCAGTTATCAGTTCTTTTTCATTATAAGAGTAAACGGTGATGATAGGCTTTAAAGCGTCATCGGCAATGGTAATGGCACCGGGGCGTTCGCCCACGTTTTGATGTTTAACAGTTCTGTACCGTACTCTTTTTATATGACCCATTATAAGTAGTTTATTGTTTGCGGCCCCTGGTTAAACAGCAGGTCTATGATGCTTAAGTTTTTGATAAAGCCGTTGCGTTCTTCAAAAACCTGAAAATAGGGTTTTTGTTCGATATCATACGCTTTTTTGGCGCTGATGGCGTCGCGCAAATCTTCTAATTGCGGATATTGGGCCTCGTAGGTTTCGGTATATTTTAGTTCGATGGGTAGTTTGACAAACTTTAGGATCATCTGCAGCATCTGTTCGTTATAATCAAACAAATAATCAAACTTCTTTTGATAAAACGGCGCAAAATCATCCTCATAATACTCAAAATAAGCCGACCGGCGATAGCAGGTTTCCAGGCTCATCCAGTGCAGGCGCTGCCATTTAAAATCGTAGCTGATTTTAACATCGGTTACCTTGGTATGTATTTTTGAGCCTTTAACTACAGGCACAGTTAGCGTCAACATACCGTCCGGCGAGTAAATATTGGCCCGGTTACGGTAGGTTTGTTTTGGAAAATGTTCATCGCGCTCTATCAGTATATCAGGCTTATGCGCCTTAAACGACGAGAAATATGCAACCGGCGGAAGATAAAATAGGGGCAATACAGCGCCTTTGTCAATCATATAAATTATGTTTGTAGTATAAACCTCCAAAAATAATGATAAATAAAGGGCTTTCAAGGTTAGGGACAGTCTTTTTATACCTGATCTCGTTGTTGCCCTTTTGGCTGCTTTATTTAGTAGCCGATATCTTGTTCGTGGTACTTTATTATGTCATCGGTTATCGCCGGCGGGTAACCCAAGAAAACCTGCGCAATGCTTTCCCTGAAATGACCGATGCCGAGCGGGCGGACATCGAGAAGAAATACTATCATTACCTGGCAGATTTGATTTTGGAAACCATCAAAATGACCAGCATATCAAAAAGCGAATTGCAGCGCCGCGTGGTTTGTACCAACCCTGAAATTGTTAAAAATTATGAGGCCGCCGGCAAAAGTGTTACCGCTGTGGCGGGACATTATTGCAACTGGGAGTGGGCCGGATTGGAGTTTAGCATTGATACCCGTTTGTTTGTGATCTACAAAAACCTGGGTAACCAGGTCTTTGATCAGTTCTTTATAAAAATGCGCTCTCGCTTTGGCGCCGTGGTGGTGCCAATGGGGCAGGCCCTGCGCTCTTCTGTCGCCCATAAAAACGAGTTTACGGTATCGGTATATGCCGGCGATCAAACACCTCCGTTAGAGACTGCCAATTATTTTACAGAGTTTATGAATCAGCCTACGGCGGTTTTTTTGGGGATTGAGAAGATTGCCAAGCTGATAGATTCGGCCGTAATATTTTACGATATGAAACGGGTGAAACGCGGTTATTATACCTATACGATAGTGCCGTTGATGGAGAAGTCAAAGGAATCTGCAACGCATGAAATTACCGAGGCTCATGTTAAATACCTGGAAACTATGATTCGCCGCGAGCCGCAGTACTGGCTATGGTCGCACCGCCGGTGGAAATTTACCCAACGGGGCTAAAGGTTAAATTAATGTCAAAAAATCAAGCGCCGGTTAGTTAAGCCAACCTTTGTTTTGAGGTGATGTTTAAGTTTGTAAAAACTTTTACCTGGTGCTAAAAAACGGACTACTGCGCATAGCAATCTTTATTTTATACTTTATTTCTTTACTGCCCTTTTGGGCGCTTTTTGCGTTTTCCGATTTTCTGTATGTGATTCTTTATTACGTGATCCGTTATCGCCGCAAGGTAATTTATGAAAATATCAGGAACTCATTTCCCGAAAAAAGCGAAAAAGAAATTGATCAGATAGCCCGCAAATTTTACCACTACTTTGTCGATATGGTTTTGGAGACGGTTAAATCGCTCACCATATCAGAAAAACAATTGCGCCGCCGCGTGGTACTGACTAACCCTGAAGTAATTACCCACTATTATGTGCAGGGGCGCAGCCTGGTGGCTATTGGCGGGCACTATTGCAACTGGGAGTGGGCCGGCTTAAATTTTCCGTTTTATACCGATAAAAAGTTTTTGATAGTGTATAAGCCATTATCAAATGCCATATTTGACAAATTTTTTTACCGTATCCGAAGCAGTTTTGGCACTGTACCGGTAGCCATGAACAGAGCAATGCGCGAGTTGGCCCGGTTAAGAAATGAACAGCCGGCAATAGGCTTGCTGGGCGATCAAACACCATCGCGAGAGGAGTTAGATTACTTTGTTGATTTTTTAAACCAAAAAACTCCTGTATTTTTGGGCGTTGAAAAAATTGCGCGTACCACCAACAGCGTTGTTCTTTATTATGACATGGTGCGTGTAAAAAGGGGGTATTATACATACACGTTGCATACCTTATTTGAAGAACCACAACAAACACAAGAATACGAGATCACTAAAGCACACGTGAAATTTCTGGAAGACATTATTAAACGAGCCCCTGAATACTGGCTATGGTCGCACAGAAGATGGAAGTTTAAGCCGGAGCACGTGAAATATAAAAGATGACCCAACACCCAAAAGTAGCTATAGTGATATTAAACTGGAACGGCTTAAAGCACCTGCGCCAGTTCTTGCCTTCTGTACTTTCATCCGTATGGCCCAATTTGGACATTGTTGTTGGCGATAATGCCTCGACTGATGGATCGATCGAGTTTATTCGCGAAAATTACCCCGGCATTCGCATCATTCAAAATGATGATAACTATGGCTTTACCGGTGGTTATAACCGTGTTTTGGCGCAAGTAGAGGCCGATTATTATATCCTGCTAAATTCTGACGTGGAGGTGCCTGCCAACTGGATAGAACCCGTAATAGCCCTCATGGAAAGCGACCCGTTGATTGCCGTAGCCGCACCCAAAATAAAAGCTTACGACCAGAAAGATAGCTTTGAGCACGCCGGCGCTGCCGGTGGTTTTATTGACAGCTTTGGCTATCCGTTTTGTCGTGGCCGTATTGTAAATGAGGTGGAAAAAGATCATGGGCAGTACGAAGAGTCGGGCGAAGTTTTCTGGGCATCGGGTGCATCTATGTTCATCAAAAAGAAATACTGGGATGAAGCCGAGGGTTTTGATGAGGAGTTCTTTGCGCACATGGAAGAAATTGACCTTTGCTGGCGACTAAAGAACAGTGGCTACAAAGTGATGTACTGTGCGCAATCAGAAATTTTTCACGTAGGCGGGGGAACGTTAACCGCCGAGAATCCGTTCAAGACCTATCTAAATTTCAGAAATAATTTACTGCTTATTAAAAAGAACCTGCCGTTTTGGAAAGGTTTTATTGTGATAACCGCCAGATACTTCCTGGACTTTGCAGCCTTACTGCGCTTTTTAACCGAAGGTAAGCGCAAAGATGCCGGTGCCGTTAGCCGTGCGCATCGTTATTTTATTGCGCACTTATTTAAAAGCGGTGAGCACGCGTCAAGCACACATCTTAAGAAATATAACGCTAAACTAACCGGCATGTACCATGGCAGTATTATGTGGGCCTTTTTTGTTAAGAAACTCCGCAAGTTTACCGACCTGGAACGCAAGCGTTTTTATTAAGCCTTTGATTCCGGCGGTGGTATGATACCTAACGTTTTACTATTGTCGCCCATACTAACTGTGGTGCCGTCGGGCAATTTCATATTGATCTCGGTAGCTTTATTCGGCACTTCAATACCTTCTTTTTTGAATGTCGCATAAATATCGCCCAATACCGCGCTTTTAAGCTGCAGCCACTGGTTAATATCTGCCGCCCAGAATAACACCCTGAAATCAACCGAGCTTTCGCTCAGGTTATGCACAAAGATCAGCGGCTCAGATTCTTTCATAATGTCTTCGCGACGATTCAGAATATCTTTAAGCAGTTGTTTTACCTTTTCTATTTCGGTGCCATAAGCTACACTGACGATCAGCTCGACACGGCGGTTGTTGTTGCTCAGTGTCCAGTTAATTACGTGGTGCGAAATCAGGTCGCCATTAGGTATAATCACTTCGGCACCATCGGCCGTAGCAATTTTGCTGGCGCGGATACCGATTTCTTTAATAGTTCCGGAGCGGCTGTCGACCTCAATGATATCGCCTATCTGCACCGGCTTTTCAAACGCCAGGATAATACCCGACACCAGGTTATTTACGATGTTCTGCAAGCCGAAACCTATACCTATACCGAAGGCACTGATGATGATGGTAATCTTATCCAACGGGAAATTGGATGCAAACACAGCCAGGAAAAATCCCAGGGTAAATACACCTATCCTAATCAATAGGGTCGAGGTGCGGTTTTTCTTTTTTAATGATTCGATATCAGAGCGCTGCGCCGAAATATCATAAAAATAACTGATGATATTTGACAGTACGGATGATAACCAGATCACCGCGATGAAAATCACAAAGCCCCCAAAGGTAAATGAAGCGCCGGCTACCGTGTGGGCCTGGTTAAGGATATTGCTGATGTAATCGGTAGCAGCATCGTCTATATTCAAATTTTGGAAGAGGAAGAATAACCACAGCGCCGCGGCACCAAGCGTTAAGATCTTTCTGAATTTTGTCTGTAAAATAGCATGGTCTATCCAACTGATAATGCTGTCATCATCTTTTTGGGTATGGAATTGTAATAAAAGCCCCTGGCTTATGATCTCCACAACAAAATATAAGCTCACCAATAACCACAGGTTGTAAGTAGCTGTAATGGCCAGGATCTTTGCTAAACTGAATCTGCCGCTAACATCACAAATGATTGCAAGCAGTTGGAGCGCGATAAATATTTTTAGTATCCACAGTGTGTTTTTGGGATAATGCGTTGGGGCTGCAAAAACTTTTTTATGAAACCGGTAAGCTATGATAACGCCGATTATAGTCAACACCAGGATCACCAATCTATCGAGGTTGGTAATCTGCACCAGCATGTTACTGGCGCTATATACAATCGTTATAAAAAATAAACCTCTAAGCGCTCTGAAAACCTCAGGATTAAACACCCGTTTTGTCAGCATCAATACCAATATCAGCGATAGCAGAAAAAATATCTCCAAAAAAACTACCGGTGGGTGATCGTAAAAATAAGGGACAATTACTACAGGCACTAATAGCGCAGATATTACCGGGTATTTATAGATCAGGTTGGCCTGGCTGGCTATAAGTTCGGTTTCTTCTTTGAAGCGTTTAATTTTTTCGCGGTTATAAATCACCCAAATAGCCACCAGCAGCAAGAAAAAGGTGCCTATTAGGTGCGTAGTTGTTTCTTTGCTGATAAAATAATTGAGCTGAGTTTTGGTAAGCGCCAGTGTACCGTTTACCGCTGTTTTGATATTGTTATAGCTTGGATCGATCTGCCACGGGTAACCAAACTCGCCCTCAAAGGCGCGTTCTGCAAAGCGTTTTACCTTGTCGTCTATCTGGTCGGTTTCGTCAAGCGCGTTGGCGTTAGCTATGGCAACTTTATTTTGCAGGATATTTATTTTAAACAGATTGCGCCTGTTGGCCGAATCGATAGAGATCCATAATAAAATAACTTCCCTGCGGCGTTCAAAAAACCTGGCCCTCAATATACTGTCGCTGGGGATAGTTTTAATCAGGACAGAATCTGTGTGGAACTTAATTAAATCCTTTTGGTTTTGTACCAGCTTGTCGTTTATCGCATCCAGATCGCCTTGCCAATCATCAAGTGAGCTTTGAATATGATCAAGATTATTGCGTAATACAAAAAGATATCTTAAAGTGCTGGCTTTGTGTGTATTTGCCTGGTCCTTTATTTTATTAAGTCGTCTTAAAATAGATGGTACCCGGGTGGCGACATCAGTGGTATCCAGGCCATCGGCAAAATCATTCCTGATCTGGACAAAGCTGCTGTTGTATGTTTCAAGGTGTTGCAACAGGGTGCTTACCGAAGTATCTGCTCCGTTAAAAACACGCAATACCGAGTCGCGCGCACGCATGGCTTTGCGTTGCCTGGCGCTGGCAGATTTTAACTTTTGTGCATTCGCATCAACGCAAAAAACAGAAAGTAGAACGGCGATAAATAATATAGGTCTTAATATTTTCTGCATTTTAAGGGGCTAAAGCACAATTTTTAATGGTGATAGTTTACTACGGCAATGACAACAAAACGCTCAAAATGTTTTATTTAACGGTCAAACTCTCAATAGCCAGGCGGTAGCTGTCCATACCAAAACCGGCAATAACACCTTTGCAACTGGCGGCAAGCATGCTATGGTGCCTAAATTCCTCGCGTTTATAAACGTTAGAGATATGCACCTCCACAACCGGCGTATTAATGGCGGCAATGGCATCGGCAATAGCTACCGAGGTATGGGTATAAGCGCCTGCATTTAATACCACGCCATCAAAACTGAACCCAATTTCATGCAGTTTATTGATGATCTCGCCTTCTACATTGCTTTGGTAGTAAGCTATATTCAACTCCGGATAACGCGTTTTTAACGTTTCCAGGTAGCTCTCAAAGCTGGCATCGCCATAAATAGATTTCTCGCGAACGCCCAGTAAGTTTAAATTTGGGCCGTTTATTATCTGTATATTCATTAGCTCAAACTTAAGTATAAAACATTAAATCTAAAATCAATTGAATTGGCCATCGGCAATAAAAGGGTTTCAGGCCTATTTAAAACTGGAAAGATCGCTCTCTCCAAACTCCATCGAGGCCTACACCCGCGATATTGGGCGGTTGTTTGAGTTTGCCGAGATCCAGGAATCTAAGCTAACGCCCGAAAGCGTTACCCTCTCAGACCTGCGCCGTTTTATCACCTGGATAAATGAGCTGGGTATGATCCCGTCTTCGCAGGCGCGGATCCTATCGGGCATTAAAGCTTTTTATAAATATATGCTGATGGAGGATCTGATTAAGATCGACCCCTCCGAATTGCTGGAATCGCCAAAAATAACGCGCAAACTGCCTGATACTTTGAGTTATGAGGATATCAATAAGCTGATTGATGCCATCGACTTATCGCGCCCTGAAGGCGCACGAAACAAGGCCATTATGGAAACATTGTATGGCTGCGGACTGCGGGTATCTGAACTCACCGAACTCAAACTATCCAACCTGTATCTTGATATCGAGTTCATCAAAGTATTTGGCAAAGGCAGCAAAGAGCGACTAGTGCCTATTGGCGGCTCGGCCATAAAAGCCTTAAAGATCTGGATTGAACAAGTGCGGGTGCATAATCCGATAAAAAAAGGCGAGGATGACTATGTTTTCCTGAATCGCCGCGGGTCGAGATTAAGCCGGGTTTATATTTTTATGCTGATTAAGGATCTGGCCGCACAAACCGGATTGAAAAAGACCATCAGTCCGCATACGTTTCGGCATTCATTTGCTACCCATCTTGTTGAAGGCGGCGCTGATTTACGTGCAGTGCAAGAAATGTTGGGCCACGAAAGTATTACCACGACGGAAATTTATACGCATTTGGACAGGGAGTATTTGAAAGGGACGATTATACAGTATCATCCGAGGAACTGACACGATTTAGGGATTTGATGGTCAATTAGGATGATGATATGAAATTTAAAAATAAAAATTTTTGTCATTGCGAGCGTAGCGTGGCAACCGCAAGGAGAAGGTAACAGACAAGCGTTGGCGAATAATATATTAAAATACTACATTGCTTTATGCCTAAACAACATTTGTATTACGTTTACATATTAACCAATAAAGGCAATACCGTGATCTATGTCGGAGTAACTAATGATCTTCAAAACCGGGTATGGCAACATAAAAGGGAAGCAATGATGGCTTTACCAAAACTTACAGTTGCAATAAATTGGTTTATCACGAAGAGTTTAAATACGTCCAAGATGCTATAGCAAGGGAAAAGCAACTAAAAGCCGGATCGCGTCAAAAGAAAATTGATCTGGTGAATAACGATAATCCTAAGTGGTTGGATTTGTCTGATGGATGGTATGAAGGTTGGGACTGAAAGTTTGCTTAATCTATAATTTAGATTGTAATTGCGAGCGTTTTACCGTCCTCCTTGCGGTTGCCACGCCACGCTCGCAATGACAGGTTGGTAATTAATTTGTCATTGCGAAGAGGAACGACGAAGCAATCGCACGCGTTTAAACCGTCCTTCTTGCGATTGCCACGCTACGCTCGCAATGACAGAAATATTATCTTGTCGCCTTTATCATTCTATCTCTACCACTTAAATCCTGCTTTAATTCAACATCCTTAAATCCTTTGCTTTCCAAAAGCCCTGCAGTTTCCTTACCCAAACTCTCATTGATCTCAAAAAATAATAATCCATTCGGTTCAAGCGATTTCAACGCAAAATCAGCAATAGCCCTATAAAATATCAGCGGATCATCCTCTGGTACAAACAACGCAGAATGCGGTTCAAAATTAGTCACGTTACGGTGCATCCGTTTCTTATCTTCCAAAGTAACATAAGGTGGATTGGATACGATAATAGAATACGACGCATTAGAACTATAATTCAAAATATCAGCCTCGATAAAATTAACCTCAACCTCATGTAGTTTTGCATTTTTTTTGGCGGTATTTAAGGCATCGACAGAAAAATCTATAGCCGACACATCTGTACCCGGCAAATTCTTTTTCAAACTAATGGCAATGCACCCCGAGCCTGTACCAATATCCAAAACACGCAATCCCGAATCCGGCGTCCCGTCACCCGCCACCGAATCCAGCACCCATTCTACCAATTCCTCTGTCTCAGGCCGTGGGATTAGTGTTGCCGGATTTACCAAAAATTTTAAACCATAAAACTCTGTGTAGCCTAACACATATTGCAGCGGCTTGCCGGTTTTTAATTGGGTAAGTATGTCGTTTATTTTTTGCTGCTGAACAAAAGTCAACGGCCGGTCGCCAAATGCCTTGATGGTTGCGCTCGACGAATTGATCACTTCGGTTAAAACTATTAAAGATACAGACGCAATTTCCCGATCGTCATACAATCCGGAGAGCCCCTCTTTAAATGCTTTAAAAGCGTCAGTAATAGTTTTCATCGCAACGAAGTTAGCCATTTGTACTTTAAATCTTTTCTAAAGACTGCAAAGTGATCGAGAGATCGCCACGCTCGTACCTCGCTCGCGATGACGTAGCGGTGATTGTATTTGGAGTGACAAAAACTAAAAAACCAGTCACTAATCTCTAATCAACTAAGCACTAATCACTATCTTCGCCCATGCCTCATTATGAAATATACATGCAGCGCTGCCTCGACCTGGCCATTTTAGGTGCAGGTAAGGTAAGCCCAAACCCTATGGTGGGTGCTGTTATTGTGCATAATGATCAAATAATAGGCGAGGGCTATCATCAACAATATGGCCAGGCCCATGCCGAAGTAAACGCGGTAAACCAGGTGCTCGCAAACTTTGATAATGCCGAAGATCTGCTTCGTGGGTCGACCATCTATGTATCACTCGAGCCATGTGCGCATTACGGTAAAACACCACCTTGTGCCGATCTGCTTATCAAGCATCGCATCCCACAAGTGGTAGTAGGCTGTCGCGATCCATTCGCGCAGGTTGATGGTAAAGGCATTGAAAAACTGGAAGCTGCGGGTATTAATGTCGTAGTGGGTGTGTTGGAAGAGGAGTGCCGCTTTTTAAACCGGCGTTTTTTTACCAAAGTGCAGCATCAACGCCCTTATGTTATTTTAAAATGGGCGCAAACGCAGGACGGCTTTTTCGCGCCGGACGATAACAGCCAGTTATGGATAACCGGGCCTGAGTCGCGCAAGTTGGTACACCAATGGCGCAGTGAGGAAGATGCCATTTTGGTAGGGAAAAATACCGCTGCGATTGATAATCCGCAGCTAAATGTCAGGTATGGGGATGGCCGATCGCCAAAACGTGTGGTGATAGATCGCAGGTTAGAGTTAAGTCACGACCTTCATATATTCGATCAATCTGTCGAGACTTTTATTTTTAATGAAGTGAAGACCGATGTGGACGGCAAGATCAAATACATAGCCCTGGAAGATTTTGACCGTTATGTGCCGCAATACATCCTGTATCAATTGTATTTGCAGGATATTCAGTCAATAATTATAGAAGGTGGGGCGCACACCCTGAATTCGTTTATCGAAGCAGGGGTATGGGATGAGGCGCGGGTATTTACCGGCGAAGCAACTTTAACATCGGGTATAAAAGCACCAAAAATTAACGGTATTATTGCAGACGAGATTCCAATAGGAGCAGATCATCTACAAATTATCTACAAAAAATAAACAGAGCTGATGCTATACGTTTTATTAAGTATCTGTTGCAGCGTGGCGGTTTCCATCATGCTTAAATTGGCCAAGCGTTACCATGTCGACGTGCTGCAGGCCATCACCTGGAACTATTCTATCGCTATTGTTTTAACCTGGCTTATTTTTAAACCGCATTGGGTAAACCTTGATGCGGCGCCGATAAATATTTTAGGTGGCCTGGGCATTTTGCTGCCGGTGCTGTTTGTAATTTTGGCCGCGTCTGTTACCAAAACGGGAATTGTACGTACAGATGTCGCGCAGCGATTATCGTTATTTATCCCCATACTGGCATCATATTTTATTTTTGGCGAACATTTAAGCTTGATTAAAATAGCAGGCATTGTGGTTGGCTTGATTGCTATTTTATGTTCCATCCCCTGGGGCAAAAGCGGTGGCAAAGCTACGTCGGGCGGGTGGTTTTATCTGCTGGTGGTGTTTGTTGGGATGGGTGTGATCGATGTTTTATTTAAGCAGCTTTCGGCCGTTAAATCAGTACCGTATACTTCGCTGCTGTTCATGGTGTTTGTGCTGGCATTTATCTGCGCATTTATCATGCTGATCATCAAAATCATCAGCGGGAAAACTAAATTCTCATTTCCGCATATCCTGATTGGCTGGACCCTGGGCGTTGCCAACTTTGGTAATATCCTGTTTTACTTAAAGGCCCACCAGGCTTTGGTTAGCAAACCTTCGACAGTTTTTACAGCGATGAATATTGGTGTAATTGTGTTGGGCACGTTGGTAGGGCTGTTCATCTTCAAAGAAAAATTGAGTACGCTCAATAAAGTTGGTATTTTCCTGGCGCTGATAGCCGTTATCGTAATCTTTAATTTTTAACCATCGTCGATGCTATTTGACGATACCTATAAAACTATAGTTTCGGCTGCCGAAGGTGTTTTTCGCGATCGTGGCAGTAAGTTCCTGGCCTTTGCTTATCCTATCCAGTCAGACAGCCAGATCAAGGAGATCGTCGCTAAATTAAAAACAGAACACCCCAAGGCTAATCATCATTGCTGGGCCATGCGGTTAACTGTTGATCGCTCAGTATTTAAGTTAAATGACGATGGCGAACCATCTGGCACAGCAGGTAGACCAATCTTAAACACTTTACTATCTAAAGATCTCACCAATATACTGGTGGTTGTGGTCCGTTATTTTGGCGGCACATTACTAGGCGTGCCGGGATTGATCAACGCTTACAAAGTTGCCACCGAAGAAGCGCTGGCCGCTGCGCAGATCATAGAAAAAACGGTGAATGATATTTACACCATCAGTTTTGACTATCTGCAGATGAACGATATAATGCGCCTGATCAAAGATGCCGACCTGCAAATTATTGAACAACAGTTTGATAATGATTGCAGCATACAGGTATCTATTCGCAAAACGCAGGTAAATATGGTTTTGGCTAAGTTGGATAAACTAACAGGGGTAAAAGTTAAGTACGATCATAGCTTGTAGGAATCAATGAATTTAAAAACCAGGTTGTCATTCTGAGCGATAGCGAAGAATCTTGTACGATTAACAGTTACGCTATGCCTGTCATTTTTATAAGATCCTTCACTACGTTCAGGATGACAAGCTACTGGTTGTTCAACATTCAAAAAGAGGATTTTATTTTGCTTTTTTCCGGGCTTAAATACCTAATTTAGTCGGGTATGCAATCTTTTGAAATAGATAAAACCGACGTCCAGCGCATTAAAACCGCGCTCGAAGGCGATGATGCTGAATTAGAGTTAGTTCTGAAGGAGTATCACCCTTCGGAGATTGCTATTTTGTTCGAAAAGCTGGAGCAGGAGGATAAGGAACGTATTATCAATATCCTGCCTACGGTTGTCGCGTCGGACGTTATTGCTGAAATGGACGAGGAGCATCGCCCCGGCGAACTCCTCATTAACCTGCATCCCGACAAACGTTCTGAGATAGTAGAAGAGCTGGATTATGACGACGCGACGGATATCATCTCGCAGTTAGAAGAGCATGAGCAGCAGGAGATCCTGGAAGATATCGATGAGGAGGATGCCAGCAGCATCCGTGCGCTTTTAAGCTATGACGAGAATACCGCCGGTGGCTTGATGAACTCGGCGCTGATCTGTATTAATATCGATTCGGACAAAAAAAGCGCTTTAGACGAGATCATCCGGCAGTCGGAAGAGATGGAGGAATTTTACACCATTTATGTGGTGGATGAGCATAAGGTGCTGAAAGGTGTGGTCTCTATTAAAGACATCATTAAAGCACATGCTGACGTTAAAGTTAGCGCTATTTATAAAGACGATCCTATCTACGTGAAAGCAGAGCTTGACCAGGAAGAGGTAGCCAAGCTGATATCGCAATATAACTTAACAACTATACCCGTTGTAGACGATAATATGAAGCTGCTGGGCCGAATTACGGTGGATGACATCATCGATGTAATGGAGCAGGAGAGTACCGAGGACATGTTAAAGATCTCCGGTGTATCTGAGGATGAAGAACTGAGCGGTAACTGGCAGGAAGCGGTAAAAAGCCGTTTGCCATGGTTGATTATTAACCTGGCTACCGGCTTTTTGGCGGCTGGTGTAGTAAGGCGTTTTCCAAATGTACAGGTGGCTATACCGGCTATTGTGGCCTATATGACTATTATAAGCGGTATGGGTGGCAACGCAGCTACACAGGCCCTGGCGGTAACCGTACGCCGTATTTCATTAACCGATTTGAGCGATAATCAGGCTTACCGTACCGTATTAAAAGAGTTTTTGATTGGCTTAATAAATGGCGCCGTTAACGGAATTGTGGTAGGAGCCTTTGCCTTTTTCTACGACGGTAACCCGCTGATGGGTTTGGTATTGTTTGTAGCGATGACCGGTAACCTCATTGTCGCGGGCTTATCGGGTGCCGGTATCCCGCTGATATTGAAACGGGTAGGTATTGACCCGGCTGTGGCTTCGTCTATTATCATCACCACGTTTACAGACTGCGCCGGATTTTGGCTTACCCTGTGGCTGGCAACTCACCTTTTATTACCACAGGTTTTATCACATCATTGATTTTATAAAAACCTTTTATTGTAAATTTGAAAATCAAAACTGATCTAAAATGGCAGAAGTAAGAAACAACTGGACTAAAGAAGAAATTACCGATATATACAATACCCCGCTGCTTGACCTGGTTTACCGGGCCGCCAGCATCCACCGCGAAAATAAAGATTACGCCGAAGTACAGATCAGCTCGCTTATCTCGATAAAAACCGGCGGCTGCCCTGAAGATTGCGCTTATTGCCCTCAAGCTGCCCGTTACAATACCGGTGTAGATGTGCATGCCATTATGCCTAAAGAGGAAGTGATCGCGGTAGCTCAAAAAGCAAAAGCCGGCGGCGCTTCAAGATTATGCATGGGCGCTGCCTGGCGCGAAGTACGCGACAACAAAGATTTTGACAAAGTAATTGACATGGTGAAAGCCGTTAACGGCCTGGATATGGAAGTTTGCTGTACGCTGGGCATGCTTACCGAGTCGCAGGCGCAACGTTTGGCCGATGCCGGTCTGTATGCTTACAACCATAATTTGGATACCTCAGAGGATGATTACAAACGTATCATCACCACCCGTACTTATGATGATCGCCTGAAAACATTAGAGCATGTGCGTAAAGCGAAGATCTCTGTGTGCAGCGGCGGGATCATTGGTTTAGGCGAAACTACCGAGGATAGGATCTCTATGCTAAAAACTTTATCTAACCTGCCCCAACATCCTGAGTCGGTGCCAATCAACGCATTAGTACCGGTAAAAGGCACACCACTGGCAGATCAACCAAGAGTATCGATCTGGGATATGGTGCGTATGATTGCTACTACCCGTATCATTATGCCTAAAACTGTGGTACGTCTATCAGCAGGCCGTACAGAAATGAATACTGTTGAGCAGGCTTTCTGCTTTATGGCAGGTGCCAACTCTATCTTTGCCGGCGAGAAGCTGTTAACCACACCAAATCCATCTTTTGATGAAGATATGGCCATGTTTGAGCTGTTGGGTTTAAGCCCGCGTAAAGCTTTCAAAAATGGCCGCCCGGAAATTAAAGAGATTAAGGAAATGAGTATTAATGAGGTGATATAAGTTCAAAGAAATGGCGAGAAAGAAAACCAATACTAATTTGCCATCTTTTGACGAACTTATTATCCCGACGGTTAAAGCCCTTTTAAAACTCGGCGGTTCTGGATCAGTAGAAGAGATTAATAACTATGTTTATGAAATCGCGTCTATTTCTGAAGATGTTTTACAGATTTTCCATGGAGAAAGTGAAACTATCAAAGAGGTAGATTATCGCCTTGCGTGGAGCAGGACTTATTTGAAAAAATTCGGCCTGCTCGAAAATTCATCTCGCGGTATTTGGGCTTTGCTCAAATCAGATATCGATGTGTCTAATTTGGATAATGTAGAGATTGTCAGGTACGTTAGGGAGCAGTCTAAGCCGCTAGAAAAAAAGATAGCCGCTCAAACCTCCACAATACAGATAGAGAAAGAAGTTGAAGAGGAGGTCGACAATTCTGAAGAGTGGAAAAGTCGACTTCTTAATATTTTGTATAATATTACACCCGCCGCCTTTGAAAGATTAGCTCAGCGTATACTTCGTGAAAGCGGATTTTCCCAAGTGGAAGTTACAGGAAAAGTTGGCGATGGAGGAATTGACGGAAAGGGAATAATCAGAGTTGGAGGTTTGCTAAGCTTTCACGTGATATTCCAATGTAAAAGATACAAAGGTTCCGTTACACCAAGTCAAATCAGAGATTTCAGGGGCGCGATGCAGGGACGAGCTGATAAAGGTTTGGTAATTACAACAGGTACATTTACAAGAGAAGCAATTAAAGAAGCTACCCGAGACGGGGCTCCGCCGATTGACCTAATAGATGGTGAGCTGCTTTGTGACAAGTTAAAGGAACTTAATTTAGGAGTTGCTACTAAGTTGACAGAAACGGTTGAGCTTAAGAATGAATGGTTCTTAAATTTATAATTTCAAATGAAATATATAAGGTTTAACACTACGTGGGAAGAAGATCAAAAAGAAAGAGCGCTATATTTTGCTAAGTTATCTTACTCTGAAAAATTACAGTACTTTTTGAAAGTCCAAAAAAAGTGGGGAGTTTCTTCAGGGTTAAGGTATGATTTGACGATTTGCGATCCAATCTCACTAGCACCTTACCGATAACTACACCTTCGCGCCTAAAACCCACCGCCAGGCAAATCGCGTTAGCAAATTAAAACCTTTCCAGCCGGCTACAAACTCAGTGATATCCTCCAGGCATCTATCTGCAAATTTTTGTTTGAAGTTTTTAGATGCTAGTTTATACGCTTCATCCGGGTTTTCCAGGCCGATGCGCTGGTAGATTTCGCGCTTAACATACATGGTGCGTACAAAGAGAATATTGAACAATATTACGTAGCTGTATAACGTGCGTTTGATAAATCCTGCTTTTTCTGAATAGGTTTTTAGCAGTGCTTTGGTGAATAAAATATGCCGGCCTTCTTCAATATTATGCAGGTCGAACATCTTTTTGAGCACCGGGTAAATGTTTGGGGCACGGCGTGCGTAGTTGCCGTAAACATCAGTCACTAACTCAACCGATACGCTGCCCATAAACAGGTAATCGGCAGGCAGGTATTTATTGCTGAATTCGCCGAAAAATTTATGCAGGCGACTTTGTTTGATTGGCTTGCCGCCCAATTTGGCAATAGCCTGCGCAAACATTTCCTGGTGACGGAATTCTTCAATCAGTTCGCGAATTAAAAATTGATGCTCCACATTATCAGCAGGCAGCGTTATCAAATGGCGCGTCATAAAAACGCAGAACAGGCACTCGCCCCAGGCATAAGAAGCAATTACCTGTACCAATTCGTGCCGGCCCAGTTCCAATTTTTGAGTAGGGCTAAGCGTATCGTAAAGATCAAGCCCCTGTAAGGATGTCAAAGTTTCGGGCAGAAAAATGTCATCAGGCTCTGGCTCCAGTTGCCAGGGGATATAGGTCTCCGGCATCAGGGGGCGCTCGCGGCTGATTTTGATTAAACGCTCGATTTCCTTTTCATCCATAACTAAAGATACGCAATAAGGCGGCAACGCGTTGCCGCCTTATTTAAAAACTATTCGGCAATAATTTTTACCTCGATGTTGTTGCGGGTTGCTTTGGAGTAAGGGCAGCCTTTGTGCGCGGCATCGGCCAGTTTTTGAGCCTGCTCTACCGTGATACCAGGCACGTGCACATGTAACTCGGCAGATAGCGCATAGCTGGTTTCGCCTTCCTGATTAAAGCCGACGTGTACATCAACAGTCGCTTCACTTACATCAACGCCGTCACGTTTACCAACAGAGCCTAACGCTCCCAAATAGCAAGCTCCCCATGCGCCGGCGAATAAAAGTTCCGGATTAGCATAGCCATCTTCACCGCCCAGTTCTTTGGGCTTTTTTAGTTCTAAATCAATCACGCCGTCGGCAGATTTAATGTGGCCGTCGCGGCCGCCTTTGGCGGTGACAACGGCAGTATATAGTTTTTTCATAATCGTAGTTTAAAACTCAACCTTGTTAGCGGGATAATGTTTGATTGCTACTTTCAATACATCCGCCAAGAATAATTTAAATATCCACATCACAAACAAAATGCTAAAAATATTAGTATTTTTGATTTGATATGAATGCAGACAGGATAACAGAGAAGTTGAGTATTTTGGCCGATGCCGCTAAGTATGATGTATCATGCGCATCTAGCGGCAGTAAGCGCAAAAACGAGAACAAAGGCTTGGGTAATGCCAGTAACGGCATCTGCCATAGTTATACCGAAGACGGGCGTTGCGTCTCGCTGCTGAAAATTCTGTTAACCAACTACTGCATTTATGATTGCGCCTATTGCGTGTCGCGCAAAGGTAATGACATCCAGCGGGCGGCTTTTACGGTGCAGGAGGTAGTCGATCTAACTATCAATTTCTATCGACGTAATTATATAGAAGGGCTATTCCTGAGTTCAGGCATTTTTAAGGATGCCGATTTTACGATGGAGCGGCTGGTGCAAGTAGCCAAAAAGCTTCGTACTGAACATAAGTTTAATGGCTATATCCACCTTAAATCCATCCCCGGCGCCAGCGATGAGCTGATGCGCGAGGCAGGATTGTATGCCGACAGATTAAGTGTTAACCTGGAAATGCCGACCGAAGAGGGTTTGAAACTTTTAGCGCCCGATAAAAATCGGCAGGATATGATTGACCCGATGCAGTTTTTAAAGGACGAGATCATACTCCGCAAAGAAGAAAAAAAGCTGTTCAAGAAAGCGCCCCTATTTGCGCCGGCGGGGCAGAGTACGCAGGTAATTGTAGGCGCTACGCCCGAGACTGATCAGCAGGTGTTGCAGTCGGCTAATTATTTTTATCAGAATTTTAATTTAAAGCGGGTCTATTATTCGGGTTATGTGCCGGTTTTGGCCGATAAACGTTTGCCGGCCCTAAATACCAGTGTACCTATGGTGCGCGAAAACCGGTTGTACCAGGCCGATTGGCTAATGCGCTTTTACGGCTTTAATGTTAACGAAATAGTAAACCAGGGGCAGCCGCTGCTTGATCTGGATATTGACCCGAAACTAAGTTGGGCCATCCGCAATATGCAGGCTTTCCCGATAGATATTAATAAGGCGGACTTGCAATTGATATTGCGTGTGCCGGGGATAGGCGTACAATCGGCTCAAAAGATTGTGAGTGCCCGCAAGTTTGGTAAGTTGAATTGGGATCAGCTAAAAAAAATAGGCGTATCGGTAAACCGGGCGAGGTATTTTGTTACCTGTAACAGCCCGGAGTTTGAGCGGCGCGACCTCACCGGGAATAATATCAAGCAGTTTATCCTGGCCGAATCTCAAAGTAAATACCTAAAGAATAAACCCAACCAGCTTAACCTGTTTTAAAATGACGACGCTATTTTATGACGGCACGTTTGAGGGCTTGCTGACTGTGATTTTTGAAATCTATGATCGTAAATTATCGGTAGTGAGATTATTTAAGGGGCAGCAGCAGGCAGGGGCGATGTTCGGGGAAAAGCTGGATGTGATTACTAATGAAGTCTACGCCACCCGGGTATTAAAAGGTTTGCGCAAAAAGTTGTCGCCTAATGGTGTGCAGCGCTTGTACATAGCGCACATGGCCGAAATGGATAATGAGGAGAATAACCTGGTGGGCTTTATCCGTTACGTTTTTGATAGCGCACAGAATATTGAGGACGATTATGGAAACCGGTATGTAATACGCCTCTCGGAGATTATCCGCATGATGCGCCGCGAAAAGCACCGGATGGAGGCCTTTGTGCGTTTCCAGAAATTGAAAGACGATACCTATTATGCGTCGGTCGAACCGGATTTTAATGTGCTACCGCTACTAATCCGTCATTTTAAAAGCCGCTATGCCGATCAAAAATGGATGATCTATGATCTGAAGCGCAGTTATGGAATTTACTATAATGGGCACGATACACAATTTATCACACTTGACTTTGCTACGGTAGCTAACCCCGGCGATGTAATATCTGCCTATACCGAGGATGAAAGCATTTACCAGCACCTGTGGAAGAGCTATTTCCATAGCGTAAACATCCCGATGCGCAAAAACACCAAGCTGCATGTGCGCCATATTCCCAAGCGATATTGGAAGCATTTAACCGAGAAAATTTAACCTGAAATCAGTTTTACGCATTTTTTAAATCAATCAAAATGAAAAAATATCTCAGAATTGTGAATAATCCGGATGTGGATAACCTACGATATAATACCTGTATGTTACTGATTTTTATAGGTTTTAATGTGTTGATAACTGCGGTTTTGGTGTTAGTAACGCGTTAATAAAAACGGTGAGAAAAATTTGTAAAAAGTGCTTGCTGTCCCGATATTGAAATCATCAAGAACGACGTACTTTGACAGCCTTACAGGAATAACAGAAATTGAATCGGGTGAGTTTTCGGACAAACTAAAGATCAAGGGAAAGCCTGAGTTACATTGAAACAGAAGCAGCGACAGCGGCCGAAACAGTGTGTAACTAGCGAGGTATTAAGAGTTTGCAAATTTTTTACGGAGAATAGCAATACAATTAATGACCTTGAAGCAATCGGTGTTAGCAAACAATGATCAGATCTGCAGATCCTTTTAGAACGGAAACAGATGTATCGCGTTTGAGCTTAGAACAGAGGAGTTAAAGCCCGCGAGGGTCACAAACAGAATCGAGCCTACAGCAACATAACGATGTTAAGTCGGTATCCACAAACTGGAACGAGATGGAGCAATGTTCGCAAAATAACACGGATGAGATCAGGTCGGTCATATTACACAAAACTTGATGCTTTACGCGACACCACGGTGTGGCATAGAGTTGAAAACGGGTAGTCAAATCGAAAGAGGCGGCGCCCGTTTTTGTTTTTAATCCCGTTGTCATGCCGAATTTATTTCGGCATCCCACATGCAAATTAACCACCTCCGTCATTGTGAGCGAGGTACGAGCGTGACAATCTCCGGATCGCTTTATTAACTTGTCGCTCGTCTAGCGCTTAATTGCCACTAAAGGAGTGTCTTTCATCTTGATAGGAGACTATATAGCTGTTAAACCGTGAGAAGGTGGTAAAAAGTCATGCTCTAATTAATACGTAACTTCAATTAGAGATATTGTCGTTTTTTTTGTAAGTAGGATATGGCGGGTTTTCTCCTCTTGTCTTATTAAGTTTTACAGATACAATGTAACGTCGTTTTTCGTCTGTAATTTGATTTATGTATTCAAATTCCACGTCCCAAAAGACAGACCACAAACCCGTAACAACATATTTTATTTCATCTGTGGTAGCGTACGGTATAGAAAAAAACCTTATTTGCGGAGTTTCTTTTATAATATACATGGACTCGCTAGCAGGACTTGGCATTTTAACAGGAATTATAGATTCTGTTCCTCTGATATATGCGGTGCTTTCAATGCTAACCACTTTAACCGGCGTATTTGTGAGGTTAAACATGGTATAATAAATGTACAATTTATTAAATCTTACAATTATGCTATCTACATTCAACTTGAGATACGGTTCGTACTGTTTCGTAAATTGATCTTGAGTTTGCTTAAGACCTTTTATTTGCAAATGCAAAGTTTGCGTGTCAATATAAAATCTTTTTTTAGCGTCATTTATGCTGTTTGTATAAACTTTTTGTTGAAGTTCAAAGGTGGCTTTATCATTTTTTCTTTTAATACTTTCCGTAGTATCAGATTTTCTATCAGATTTTTGCTGATTAGAAAGCGTGAGACTGTTAAACCTTTGTGTTTCGGTAAGAGTATTTCTAGCTATAGTCGCAGATGTTTTAGCGGCATTTCCGGCATCAATTACGCTTTGAGCTTGGTATTGACTAATGCTAAACAAGTTGTATGTAACAACAGCCATTACCACACCTACAATAAGGGCGAAAACCGCTATTGTATCAGCGTATCGCCAAGCATTTTTATTTGGGGACGGAATTATATGGTTATTTCGGATATTGTCGCTTTCGCGTTCACTGTTTTCGTTTTGGGGACTATTGTTGACAGATGGGGTCGGGGGCAAAAGATTGGTGCGATTGGCTTGATGTGGAGGCTGATTGCGATTATATCTTCTATGATTACGGTTCATTACCTAGTGATAAGTTTACACTAAATATAAAACCTTACTATCAGATTATTATAAAAACCTTTCACATCCATTTCATATAATCGCCTCTTGATGAAAAGTCACCAAAAAATCAAGTCATACGCAATGCTTCTCTGCGCTCTGGGCCGTTGCCCTGCAAAGCGATAATCCCGATAGCTATCGGGACTGGGCAGGGGCCTGTTGCCGCCGTTTGTCGCACAATCCCTACGCTTCAGGCACTCCCGATAGCTATCGGGACCAGACAGCCCTGCGGCCGCACAAGGCCACCATTGTTTTACCGCTTTCGCCCGAAGCTGTGCGTCTGACGGTTGCTATACACACTAGAGTTCTGTACAATGCAGTTGTTAAGTTTTAAATTGTTTTTTTACCCTCTTTCCGCCAAAGGCGAAGAGAGGGTCGACGAGTGAAACGAAGTCGGGGTGAGTCCCCCGCGTTAGCGATGGCAGCGGATACCAGCCTTGCGCCTAAAGCCTTGTGGCGTATGAGCGTACAGCGCGGCCCAAAGGGAACGCCAAAATGCCTGAAAATCTCTCCCTCTTTTCTTAATAAAAACCTCAAAACTTCATTTTTACGCATTTTTCATCCAAGTGAATTTTCAAAACCTACCCAATATTGTTAAAAACTACACTGTTAATAAACCAACTTCTAAAGCAATTATTTAACATCAAAATCAACCTCAAACGACTAAAAAAATGAAATATCTAACTTACAAATTACCACACTACAACCTGTTAATAACCACCAAATTACTGTTAGCAACGCGTTAATAAAAATCATTAAAAATATTTTGCAAATGGTGCAGATGTCCCGATATTGATATCATCAAGAACGACGTACTTTGACAGCCTTACAGGAATAACAGAAAGTGAATCGGGCAAATCTTCGGAAGCGCTAAAGATCACGGGACTGCCTGAGTTACATTAAACAGAAACCGCGCAAGCAACAGAAACACGGTGCTAACTACAATAGGGTATTAACACAAGCTGCAGATTTTTACGGAGGTGTGCAGCCTAATTAATGACTTTGACGTAACCCCAACCCGCAAGGGCACAAGGGCCAGGGCGAGTCGGTTAACTTATAGAAAGCTTGAGGCTTTATGGACGACCACGGTTGCTCATAGAGGAGAAACGGGAGACAAATCGAAAGAGGCGGCTCCCGTTTTGTTTTATAGCGATTTTTTCTCCCTCAATTTTGTCATTGCGAGCGAGGAACGAGCGTGGCAATCGCACGCGTTCCGGCTGTTCTTCTTGCGATTGCCACGCTACGCTCGCAATGACAAGTAATTTTACCTCCATCTGATCCATCTTTCACAATCTTTGCAGATATTTGTTTAAACATATATTATCAGCTCATGGAAATCGGAATAGACAGCTTTGCTGCCGCCAATGTAAAGGGTACCACCAATAACAGCGACGCCCTGATACAACTACTGGACAGGATGGAACATGCCGACAAAGTAGGCCTGGATGTTTTTGGTATTGGTGAGCATCACCGTAAAGAATTCCTGGATTCGGCGCCAACCATGATCCTGGCTGCTGCCGCGGCGCGCACCAAGCGCATTATACTAACCAGCGCGGTTACCGTATTAAGTGCTGCCGACCCGGTGCGTGTTTTCCAAAACTTTGCGACACTGGATCTGATCTCTAAGGGCCGGGCCGAAATGGTTGTTGGTCGTGGCTCGTTTACTGAATCGTTCCCACTGTTTGGCTATAACCTGCACCATTATGATGAGTTGTTTACTGAAAAACTTGATCTGCTGTTAAATATCCAAAACAACGAATATGTAACCTGGAATGGTAAATTCCGTCCGGCTTTGAATAATCAGCCTATCTATCCTCGGCCCTTGCAAGAACCTTTACCCATATGGTTAGGCGTGGGCGGTACGCCGGCTTCATTTGCCCGTGCCGGTACTTTGGGCTTGCCTTTAATGGTAGCCGTGATAGGCGGGGAGACGCATCGTTTCAGGCCATTGGTTGATCTGTATCGCAGTGCCGGCCAAAAGGCGGGACATTCTCCGGACAAATTGAAAGTTGGTTTGCATTCGCTGGGCTATATTGCCGAAACTACCGAAAAAGCTGTTGAAGAATTTTATCCCGGCTACGCTGAAGTCTTTACCCGTATTGGTCGTGAACGTGGCTGGCCGCCGGTTACCCGTCCGCATTTTAACGCGCAGAATGGCCCGACTGGCGCGTTGCTGGTTGGTGGTCCGGAGGAGATTGCCGAGAAGATTTTACACCATAGCGAAGCGCTTGGCGGTATATCACGCATTACTTTCCAGATGGATAACGCGGGGCTGTCGCATCAGCAATTATTGAGCGCAATTGAACTGTTGGGTACAAAAGTGGCGCCTTTGGTTAACAAATAATTTTTCGTTAGGCCTTAAATTGCCTAATTTAGCGTGGTATGCAAAAGGATGATAAGAGCAGACCTGCCGATAAGAAAAAGATATTTGTTTTAGATACTTCTGTGATCTTGTACGATCATAACGCTTTCGAGAATTTCCAGGAGCATGATGTGGCTATCCCCATACAGGTGCTGGAAGAGCTGGACAACATGAAGAGCGGTAATGATACCCGCAATTTCGAGGCCCGCAGTTTTATTCGTTTGATTGATGATATCTCCCGCAAAAAACTCATCAGTAAATGGCACCCGCTCAATGGTAAAGATAAAGGCAGCTTTAAAGTAGTTGTCGACACTAAAACCACCGGAGTTGATGCTGAAGCTATCTTTGGATCAGACAAGGTAGACCACCGTATACTGAATGCTGCTTTGGGTTTGCAAGGCGAAAACCCTGATAAAAACGTAGTGTTGGTATCGAAAGATATTTGCCTGCGCCTCAAAGCTAAATCGCTTAACATACATGCTGAAGATTACGAAACCGGCAAGGTTAAAAACCTTGACGAACTGTACAGCGGCAAAACCTCGCTAAACGTTACCGATAAGCAATTAACTCAACTCAATAAACAAAATATTTTGCCTGTTGATGGCTTGGCGCTAAACAAAAGCTCGGCCAATCATTTCTATATTCTTGAGGGTAAAAAAGGTAATGTACCGGCATTTTATAACGCGCAGACCGGCCTACTGGAAAAAGTAACCGACCAGCCTATTTTTAACATTCAACCTAAAAATGTTGAGCAGGCTTTCGCCATTCATGCTTTGTTAAACCCGGATATTAAACTGGTGACTATACAGGGTAATGCAGGCACAGGTAAAACGTTGCTGGCTTTGGCGGGCGCGTTAGAGCAGCGCAAATATTACCGCCAGATCTTTGTGACGCGGCCCATTATTCCGTTGAGTAATAAGGACATTGGCTTTTTGCCGGGCGATATTAAATCAAAGATAGACCCGTACATGGCGCCGATCTGGGATAATCTGAAATTTATTAAAGATCAGTTTGCCGACGACGAAAAAATGCAAGCCAAACTGGATGAATTGGTGACGAATGAAAAGATCTCTATAGCACCGCTGGCCTTCATCCGCGGGCGTACGCTGAGTAAGATATTCTTTATTGTGGACGAGGCGCAGAACCTTACCCCACACGAGGTAAAAACCATCATATCCCGCGCCGGCGAGAACAGCAAATTTGTATTTACCGGTGATATTTACCAGATAGATACCCCATACCTCGATGCCGAAAGTAATGGACTATCCTACCTGATTGACCGTGCTAAAGGGCATCCGTTGTACGCGCATATTACGCTGCAAAAAGGGGAGCGGAGTGAGTTGGCTAATTTGGCTACTGAGTTGTTGTAAATAAAAAAGACCTGTCATTGCGAGCGTAGCGTGGCAATCGCACGCGTTCATGCCTTTCTCCTTGCGATTGCTTCGTCGTTCCGGCCGCGCAATGACAAAACTTAGCTACCTCAACACATCATCCGTAATCTTCGAAATATCTGTACTGATCTTATTAATAAAGCCCAATTGTTCTTTTAATAAATTCTCCGTCACGGTAGGAACAGCAATCTCCGCCGGTTCTGCTTTTTCCCCGGTAAACTCCAAACGTTTACCACCAAGTTTTTGAGCGGTATCATTCAGGATGGCTATGCTTTTCTTGACCAGCTTTAAGGTATCTGGGGTGGCTTGGTGCATACCTTTTACCGTGATTTCGGAGGCTACGGTAGCTGTATACGACGACAGGATATGGTTCAGCACCACAAATTTGTGAATGTCTTTAATATTACGCTGCTTGCTTTTTGGCTCCGACGTCATCCGTTCAAAGGCGGCAGATAAGTTGGCCGATTTAACGAAGACATCTTTACGGGCCAGCTTATATTCTGTGGTGGTGACTTGCTTGCCCGTTATGCTTTGGGCTATCTTGACCAGGTAATTTAGGTTGCTGCAAATCACGTCGGCCAGTGTATGTTTGATCTGCTCAAACTCCCAGGTAGGGAAGATCAGGTAACTGGCTATAAACGCAATGGTAGAGCCGATTGCGGTATCTACTACGCGCTCCTCCACAATATTCAAATGTCCAACGCCTAGAAACTTAAAGAGAATCAATACATAGGGCGTCATAAAAAAAACGCTCACTACATAGTTAAGGCGTTGAAAACTGTAGGCACCCAGCATAAACACCAGCATCAGCATAAATTGCGCTTTTACGTTGGGTACAAATACCAGGATCAATATACCAATTACGCCACCGGTTATGGTCCCCATTAAACGCTGATAGTTGCGTTGTTTAGAGAGGCTGTAACCGGGTTTTAATATCACAATAATCGTCAGCAAGACCCAGTAACTATGGTGGCCCAAAGAAAACGCTTTGGCCACGACAAAGCCTATCAAACAAACCAAACTCACGCGTAAAGCATGCCTGAACGCAGCCGAATCCCAGGTAAAATTATCGAAGAAAACATGTGGTTCAAAATCCTGGCGTGGCGCAAATTTGGAGTACTCTATATCGTTATTCTTCTCTAACAATATTTTAGACGAGGCTGAATTATAGTAATTAAATATATTTTCAATCTCCTTATTTAGATCCCGCAAATTGATCAGGATTTTTTTGAGCACCAGGTTACTGGTTTCATTTTCGTCGCCTATGACATCAATCTTTGTTTTCAACTTTTCCAGGTCGCCGTTAAAATCGGCCAGATGCTTGTAGCGGGTGTTTGATAATATGGCAAAGCCGATGTTTTCCAGCTCGTTAGCCATTTTGTGGATCAGTTCGGCTATTTGGGGCAGTATACCGGCAGTTTTAAATTTTTCATGGATCTGGCCGTAGTCGTAATGAGTAGCCATGATCTGCTCAAACATATCTATCAAATCGACAAAGGTCAGCACCAAAATACGGCTGGCATTGGTCGACTCGCGGGCCATTAACCGGCTTTTAAACAATAGCTCACGCACCACATCCTGGTTCTGGCTCACATGAATTTGTTGCGATACCAGTTTGTGATAATTCTCGTCTATGTCCGTTTCGGGCAAATAGAAATCGGCTTTTATCCGCAGAAATTTAACTATATCGGCCACGCTCTCGCCCAATGCTTGCTGCGCTGCGCGATAGGGGCGAATGCCGAAGAAGATCAAACTAAATATCATGTACCAAACCCCGCCGGCCAGTATGGTTGCGCTATAGGAGATGATCTCATTTGGAACAATCTGCTTATCCATCATAAAAATCATTACCAGTAAAGCCGCGGTACCTACAGATGCGGCGCGGTTGCCATACACGGTAAACATGGAAAACAGGAAGGAAAATGCAGTAACCTCCAAGCCTAATGTAACCACATTCAATCTTGCAAAACCAGTAGTAACGGCTACAATAAACAGGCACAAATTGCCTGTCAGCATGCCGTTACGCTTGTGTATTGCCGGGCCGGGGCTGTCAATTACGCAGATACAAAGGGCTCCTAAAGAGAGGGTTATCCCCAAGTCAAACTGGCCAAACTGTGTGCATATTAATGACGGCAATAAAACGCCAAGCGTGATGCGCAAACCGTCAGAAAAGTACTGGCTGAAGAAGAAGGTTTTTATCTCTTTGGTTTGAAGCATGGTCTCAACAAATCTCGTAAAAAAAGACTGATATATGAATTTGCAAAAATTTTATCTCACGGCGATTTTTATAATCAATATTAAGGCGAATGTGTATTTTTTTTAATAATTATATAATTTTTAACGATTTTAGTTTAAATTCACACCGATTTTGATCTACCTGTAGACCAAGCAGCCTTTTTTACATTTTTATACAACCAAATATGTCCTCTACGTTAAAACTCAGCCAAAGAGAAACGGCTTTTAATAATGAAGTTGTTACCCGCTTTGAGTTATATAACAGCTTATTTCAGACCTTACCTTTTTACCAGGTAAAAGAAATAGGCATTTTGTTGCCCTTTTTTAGTTCGCATTGCGATAAGGGTGCCATAAAGGAGGAGTCGCCGGCCGAAATTATTGAATCGTTCTTTAAAAAATACGTACCTGATATTGACCATCGCGAGCAGCTTAACCGCATGTTTAGGTTTATTCAATACATTGAACGCCAGGTGGTTTTGTTTGATGCTATCGAAGATTCATCATTCAGTAAAATAGGCAGAGCCGACGATGTAGGCACCTTAACCGGTCTGCTGCAAAGCGCCGCCGCCAGCGACCAGGTGCGCAAGCAGATCAGCGAAAAATTAAAAGATTTTTCATTGCGCCTGGTGCTTACGGCACACCCAACCCAGTTTTATCCGGGTACGGTTTTAGGTATCATGACGGATTTGATTGAGGCGCTTAAAACCAACGACATTAACAGCATCGACGTTTTATTACAGCAATTGGGTAAAACGCCGTTCTTTAACAAAAAAGCACCAACCCCGGTTGACGAAGCCGTGAGCCTGGTGTGGTTCCTGGAGAATACTTTTTACCATGCAGTAGCCGGTATCCAAACCAAACTCGAAGAGGAGTTTGATATCGATGTAGACAGCGCGCCGATATTAGAACTGGGCTTCTGGCCGGGCGGCGACCGTGATGGTAACCCTAACGTAAATACCAAAACCACTTATGATGTGGCCTGTTTGTTAAGACAGATCATCTTCCGTTGTTATTACCGCGATTTCAGGGTGTTGAAACGTCGCATTACCTTCAGAGGTATCGAAGCGCAGATGACTTCGCTTGAGAATATGTTGTATGAAAATGCCTTTAACAAGCATCAGCATAACGCAAAAGATCTTCAAGGCGAATTGTTAACCTTATTAGGCAATGTACGTGAAACCCTTATAACCAACCACGATAGCTTATTTGTTGATATTGTAGAGGACTTTACGCGTAAAGTGCGTTTGTTTGGTTGTTTCTTTGCTACGCTGGATATCCGCCAGGACAGCCGCATATTGCGCAATGTATTTGATTATTGTGTAGATAAAGGCATAGCCACCGGCCTACCGGCAAACTATGGCGAGTTGGATGAGGATAAAAAACTAGGCGCTATTGCTTTTAACGAACTTAACTTTTTATGCCCTGAAGATGCCGACGACATGACGCGCGACACCCTGAACACCATTATGCTGATGAAACATATTCAGCATACCAATGGCGAGAAAGGCTGCCAGCGTTTCATTATCAGTAACTGCCAGCAGGCATCTGATATTCTGCAACTCATTGATCTGTTCCTTTGGAGCGGTTGGCAGGCAGATAGCTTAACCGTTGATTTTATGCCATTATTTGAAACCGTGAACGACTTGAAAGTTGCAGCCGAGGTAATGGAAAAACTATATACCCATCCGTTCTATAAAGAACACTTGAAAAGACGTGGCAATAAGCAAAGTATTATGCTGGGTTTTTCTGACAGTACTAAAGATGGAGGCTACTTAATGGCAAACTGGTCCATCTACAAAGCAAAGGTTGAGTTGACTACCATAGCGCGTAAATATGATATTGATCTGGCCTTTTTTGACGGCCGTGGTGGGCCACCGGCACGTGGCGGCGGTAAAACGCACCGTTTCTATGCCTCAATGGGTAAAGAGATAGCTAACGAACATATCCAGTTAACCATACAGGGCCAAACCGTAAGCTCACAATACGGCTCGGTAGAAACTGCCCGTTTTAACATGGAGCAGTTGATCAATGCCGGTGTAACATCAGCATTGAACCCGGATAGCAATGATCTGTTAAGCGCGAAAGAAAAGGAGCTGATAGCCAACATGGCCGATGAAAGCTACGAGCTGTTTATGAACCTGCGTAAGCAGCCATTGTTTGTGGAGTACCTCGAAAAATTCAGCCCGCTGAAATTGTTGTCGAAAATCAACATCAGCAGCCGCCCAACCAAACGTAATGCCGATGCGCCGTTGAAACTGGAAGATTTGCGTGCCATTAGTTTTGTGACTTCATGGAGCCAGTTAAAACAAAGTATTCCGGGTTTTTATGGGGTAGGTACCGCTTTAAAGAAAATGAAAGACGAAGGCCGCTGGAAAGAAGTTGCTCAACTATATCATACCTCAGGTTTCTTTAAAACGATGTTGGATAACTGTATCATGTCTATGTCTAAATCAGATTTTAGGGTGACGGCTTATTTGGAAAAAGACGAAAAATTCGGAGGCTTCTGGAAAAAACTGAAAGACGAGTTCGAATTAACAAAATCGCTGCTTTTAGAGCTAACCGGTACAGAAATGCTGATGCAGGATTCGCCGGTTGATCGCCGCTCTATTGGCATTCGCGAAAAAATTGTATTGCCATTGGTTATCATGCAGCATTACGCATTAAACCTTCGTAACAACACTACCGATAAAGAACTGTTAGAGATTTATGATAAACTGATTATCCGTACCGTTTATGGTATTGTAAATGCCGGGCGTAATTTGGCCTAGGCTATTTTTATAAATTATTTTTAAGCGATAGTTGGTATTCCGGCTATCGCTTTTTTTATACCTCTGTCATTGCGAGCGTAGCGTGGCAATCGCGAACTTTGCAGCGTGCGATTGCTTCGTCGTTCCGGCCGCGCAATGACAAAGCTGTCAATAAAAAAATTCTACTAATAATTAATTGTTTTAAACTTGTTGACGTTATATTTGTCTATACCGATATAGACCCTAATAAGTTTAAGATGAGAAATTTGATTGGTTGCCTGTCTGCAATGATGATGTTATTGGCAGTTGTATCATGCGTTAACAGTAAACACGCTAAAAATTATAACGACATGGTAGATGGCAACACTTCGTCGTTTATCAAACAAGGCTTGGAAAATAGTGAAACCGGCATCAAAGCTTCTAAACTGGCGCAAACCGCCTCAAAAAATACCCGGGTGATTAACTTCGCCCAAATGGTAGTGACCGATAACGATGGTATCAGTGACGACTTACAGAAATTTGCGATAGCCGATAAAATAACAGGCGGCGACTCAGTGAGCGCAACGCATTTAGCTACCATCACAGATCTGAATAACTACTCCGGCGTTAAATTTGATAAGGCTTATCTAACGACAATGATCACCGGTCATCAAGATGCCATCAAGTTGTTTACTGCTGCCAAAGCAGATAATAACGAGGATATTAAAAAATTCGCCAATAAAACTTTACCCATACTGCAAGCGCACCTCGATTCGGCAACTGCTATTGCTGCGTCCTTAAAATAATATTACCAGAGTTTTAGTTGAGCCTGCTTGGGTGGTTGGGCCTTCCCGAGTACAGTACGACCGCCATATTTCCAGGAGTTATTACGCTCTTCTTCAATTACTTTGTTAAAATTGGCGTTGGGAATAAAATCCTGTTCTGCACGTTGGGCTATTTGAGTGAGCCGTTTAATAGCTTCGTTTTTTTCGCTGTTACCTAGTTTCGCTTTGTGTATAGCGGTTTGTAGTGTGCCAATCGTTTCATCATAAACCTTAACCGGGACAGGAAAGGGGTGACCATCTTTACCACCATGCGCCATAGAAAACCTTGCCGGGTCTTTAAACCGCGACGGCGTACCGTGAATTACCTCGCTCACTAAAGTCAATGATTGCAGCGTACGCGGCCCTAATCCTTTTAATAATAACAACTCCTCAAAATCTTCCGGTCGCTTTTCATGCGCCAGCCACAGTACAGATCCTAATCTTTTCAGATCGATATCTTCCGCTCTGACATCATGATGCGATGGCATAGTTAAATGACCAATCTCACGCAGCATTTTATCCGGGTTTTCACTGGCTATCTGCATTACACCGGCGCGGGATGGCGCGGCATTCCTATCGGCCATATTTAAAATATAGCCATTGTTTTTTCCGTAGATGGAGGTATGCGGATCATCAACAAAACTAGTTAAGTTATCAGAATGCCAGTGATAACGACGGGCGGTACTCGAAGCATCGCTCATGCCTTGTTGCACCACACTCCATTTGCCGGTATCGCTCAAAATAAAATTGTGCGTGTATAACTGGAAACCGTCCTGAATGGCGGTATTGTCTACCTTGGCGCTTAGCTTGCTGCACTTCACCAGGTAATTGCCGTCAAGTCCCGTGCGTTCACTGATGCGTAGCAGTTCATCCGGCGTTTGTTTGGAGTATTTGCCTTTGCCGCCACAAATATAAATCCCCAGCTCTTTGCTATGCGGATTAACGGCTCGTTTCAAAGCACCCATCACCGAAGTTGTAATGCCTGATGAGTGCCAATCCATCCCCATAACCGCACCCAGGCTTTGAAACCAAAACGGATCGCTGATGCGGCGCAAAAATTCGTCCTTGCCATAGTCCATCGCTATAGTCTCTACTACGGCCAGTCCCAGCTTGGCCATCCGCTCTGCCAGCCATTGCGGTACATAGCCGTAATGTAGGGGCATATCTGCACTTCCTGAACGCTTCATACTAACAAATTTAGCAAAATAGATTGATTGTACAAATCAAATTCAGGCTGTAATGGGTGATCCAAAAATGACTTAAAAGTCATGAAAAGTGATCCAAATTGATCCAACTATTAAACTAGTTTACAATTAACTTATTGATTTATAATTTGTTGTATTTTTGAAGTCATCCAACTGATCCAAATTGATCCACATTCTCGCGTGGATCACTTGCAGGCGGGGGACTCACCCCGACTTTGCTTCGCTCGTCGCCCCTCTCTTCCGCAAGCGGGAAAGAGGGGCTTTAAATAATGAACATCGAATGTTGAATAATGAATGATGAAGTACTTCGGCGTTCGACCATTCTAAATTCATTATTCGATATTAAAATAACCCTCTTTCCGCCAAAGGCGAAGAGGGTGGTCCAGCGTAGCGCAGACCGGGTGAGTCTTCGCCGATAATAAAAATCGACAAGCACAAAATCAACCAACCTATCGCAAAAACAATTACATTAGCTAAACCAATATAACCCTTATGAATAAACTGATATTGACAGCCCTGCTATGTGGCATTGGTCTGACGGGTTTTAGCCAGTCGGCACCCAAACCTTATGGTGCGTTGCCCAGCGCCCGCCAATTAAAATGGCAGGAAACAGAGATGTATTGCCTGATCCATTTCGGGCCGGATACTTATACCGACAAGGAATGGGGCGATGGCGACGAAGATGAGGCAATAGTAAACCCCACCAGGTTTAGCGCTATGCAGATCGTAGGTGCAGCTAAAGCGGGTGGTTTTAAAGGCGTGATTGTGGTAGCCAAGCACCATGATGGCTTTTGTTTATGGCCCACCAAAACTACCGAGCATAACATCTCTAAAAGCCCTTACAAAAACGGCAAAGGCGATATCCTGAGAGAATACCGCGAAGCCTGCGATAAGTTAGGCATGAAGATGGGTGTTTACTGCTCGCCGTGGGACAGGAACAGTGCATTGTACGGCAAACCTGAGTATGTTACCGAAGTATACCGCAAACAGTTACAAGAACTATATAGTAACTACGGCCCATTGTTTGAAGTATGGCATGACGGCGCAAATGGCGGCGACGGCTACTACGGAGGCGCCAAAGAGAAACGAACTATTGACCGCTCTACTTATTACGGTTGGGACGAAACCTGGGGCATAGCCCGTAAGCTACAACCAAACGCTACTATTTTTGGTGATGTCGGCCCCGATGTGCGTTGGGTTGGTAACGAGCGCGGTATGGCCGGCGAGACTTGCTGGGCCACCTATACACCGCACTCACCGGAAGCTGGCAAAGCACCGGGCAATGGCTTTGTGCTGGATAAAGAAGGTACCGAGGGCCATCGCGATGGTAAATACTGGATGCCTGCCGAGTGCGATGTGGCGCTGCGCCCGGGCTGGTTTTACCACGCCACGCAGGATGAGCAGGTGAAATCGCCGGCTACACTGCTTGATCTATACTATAAAAGTGTGGGCAGAGGTGCTTGTTTGGATCTGGGTCTGTCGCCAAATCGTTTAGGTTTGCTGGACGACCATGATGTGACTTCGCTGGCCGAATTTGGCAACATCGTAAAAGAAACCTTTAAGATCAACCTGGCTAAAGGAGCGACAATAACCGCAAGCAATGTCCGCGGCAAAAACAAGTTGAAGTATGGCCCGGCCAATTTGGTTGATAATGACCGGTATACCTATTGGGCAACGGACGATAACGTTACTACACCCCAACTGATCTTGAACCTTCATCAGCCCAAAACCTTTAACGTGGTGCGGCTTCGTGAAAATATAAAGTTAGGACAACGGATTGACGCTGTCGCGATTGACGCATGGGTAGACGGTAAGTGGGAAGAGGTAGCCACTGCTACCAGCATAGGCGGTAACCGCTTAATAAGATTGAAGGATGATGTAACTGCCAGCAAAGTTAGATTAAGAATAACAGCTGCCGCTGTCAGCCCGGCATTAAGCGATTTCGGCCTATTTAAAGAAGCTGCACTAAATAACTAATAAAAGATACGAATGATAGCTCTAAAAAAAGCCATAATACTTACCGCATTTACCATCACAGCCATGACTGCATCTGCACAACATACTTTGTTTGATACGCTTACTAAGCCTACGTTGATATCCAACCAATTTGCTTTTACCGAGGGTTGCTCGGTAGATAAGAACGGCGACGTATTCTTTACTGACCAGCCGAATGATAAGATCTGGAAGTATGAGATGGAAATGGGCAAGCTGTCTGTTTTTATGGAGAAATCGGGCCGGTCGAACGGAACATATTTCGACAAAAAGGGTAATTTAGTTACTTGTGCCGATGATAAAGGAGAGTTATGGTCTATTAGCCCCAAAGGCAAAGTTACTGTGCTCATGACAGATCTGGATGGCAAGCAGTTGAATGGCCCAAATGATATCTGGATAGATAGCAAAGGCGGTATCTATATGACCGATCCATACTATCAGCGCGATTACTGGACCCGCAAACATTCAGCACTGGATGGCGAGCACGTTTACTATCTGCCTAAAGGCGCAAAAACGCCAATCAAGGTTGTAGGCGATATGCGCCAACCAAACGGCATTGTGGGTACGCCAGATGGCAAATACCTGTATGTATCAGACCTGGGCGGTGGTAAGACTTATCGTTATATCATCAACAAAGATGCTACGCTAAGTGAAAAGACGCTGCTATTTAATCAGGGATCGGATGGGATGACGCTGGACGAAAAAGGTAATATCTACATTACCGGCAAAGGGGTTACCATTTATAGCCCGGAAGGTAAAAAGATAGCGCATATTCCCAATACAGATAGTTGGACGGGTAATGTTTGCTTTGCCGGAAAGAACCGCGATGTGTTGTTTATCACCGCTTCAAAGAGTGTTTATATGCTGAAGATGAATGTGAGAGGAGTAGAGTAGTCAGATTTACTACTTGTCATCCTGAGCGGAGCGAAGGATCTTATAAGCTTTGCTAATCGCTTTTATAAGATCCTTCGCTATGCTCAGGATGACAAAGTATTTTTATAAGTGTAACCTAAGATCTCACCAATATTAACGGTCGACACAATTTTCCAATTTGTCTTCTCTTCAATAAACTGTGGCTCTTCTAAATCTGAAGCAATAGTTGCTGCTGTATAAAACTCTGCTTTGGTTGGATGCGACGGTGACACCGCGTTAAAAGTGTGCCCAAATGCCTGGTTATCCAATACGGCGCAACTCAAGGCGATGCAATCGTCAAGATGGATCAGATTTACCGGCGCCTCGCCGTTAGGGATATCTGTTTTACCTGCAAAGAACCGACCCGGATCGCGGCCGGGGCCTATCAGGCCACCTAAACGTATGATGGTAGTAGTAAAGTCGTTTTGTGCTTTTAATAGCTGTTCGGCTGCCAGCAGAATTTGTCCTGACTCTGTATCCGGATCAGGTGTGTCCAGCTCCGTGACTTCAGTGTTGTGATCGCCATATACCGCTGTCGAACTGATCAGAACCACCTGGCGGATATGATTAGCTATAATGAGCGGGATAAGTTGTTTAATATTTTGCAGATATAAGCCACCATTGCCAAATCGTGCGCGTGGTGGAATGCTGATCCAGAGAACATCGCAATCAAAAAATGCAGTATCTATAGGGTCTTCGATGGATAGATTGATGAGATAAGGCTCAATCCCCTGCTCAGATAATAGTTCCAATTTATCGGTTGAGGTGGTGGACCCTTTAACCTTTACCCATTTATTTACCAGCGCTTTAGCCAGCTCTAAACCATACCATCCGCAACCCAAAATGCTTACCGTCATATCCCAAATATCAGTCTTTTTATTTAACGACAGAAACTTTTAGGTATTGCCGGGCGTTATCTAACCATGAGGAACAAGAGAGAAATCATTGCCGGAACAGCCGCTTTCGGGCTTACCAGCATAGCCGCATTGGCTTTGTATTCTAAAAACAAACCGTTATCAACCGTTCAATATGTTGAGCTGGATAAATACCTGGGCAAATGGTATGAAATAGCTGCTTTCCCGCAGAGCTTTGAACGCGGCTGCAGCCATACAGTTGCCGAATATGCCAAAAACAAAGACGGTTCCATCCAGGTGACGAATACCTGCGTTAAAGATGGTAAGATCAAAGTAGCTAAAGGCAAAGCTACTGTTACCGACACCAAAACCAACGCCAAGCTGGCCGTGCAATTTCAATGGCCGTTCACAGGCAAATACTGGATCATTGGGCTAGCGCATGATTACTCATATGCATTAGTAGGGCACCCTAACCGCAAGTATTTATGGATACTGGGCCGCAAGTCGCACATGGACTCACAGACCTATAATCACCTGATCACGCTGGCCGCTAACAAGGATTTTGATGTACGGAATTTGGTTAAAACAGATCAGAGTTGAAGCCGGTCGCTATCTGATTATCGTTACAAACCCTGTGAGCTTCTGGGTATTATTTGTTAAACGGATAGTATAATAATAAACGCCTACCGGCAGCGGTTTTCCTTTATAATTTCCGCTCCACGGGGTATTATAGCCAAGGCTGCTGTATACCATCGAGCCATAACGATTATAAACCTGCACTTTGGCCGTCGCGTCATTTTCCAGGCCGGGGATTTCCCAGGTATCATTAACACCGTCGTTATTGGGCGTAAATGAGTTAGGGACCTTTAATTCTTTGATGATCACTTTTACCGTTACCGAGGCGCTGGTTAGGGTGCAACCTGCCAGGGTTGTTACCAATAAAGTGTATTGTGTCGTGTTAAGCGGGCTGGCCGTCGGGCTGGCTATATCTATCTTATCCAGGCCCGTAGCAGGCGACCATTTGTAAGTTAAACCATTGCCAATGGCCGAAGCCACGATATTGACGCTTTCGCCCTGATTTATTTGGTAATTGGTGGCTGGGAGCGTAATCTGCGGTAAATCTTCTACCATTATAATAATAGGATTTGGTGTTACAGGCGGATTACAGCCAGCTGTAGAAGTCACTGTGCAGGTAACTGCGTCATTATTGTTCAAATTACTGGTAACAAGTGTATCGGTAGTAGCGGCAGCAACGGGTTGACCATTAAGCATCCATTGATAAGTTATACCCGTTGTTTGGTCGACAATTGTACTGAATGTTACCGGCGAACCTTTGCATATGGTAGTTTCTGATGCACTAACCACCACAGACTTTACAGGTTTAATGATGTGTACAGTGACACTATTAGATGGAACCGGTGTAGTACAGGTTGAATTACTGGTCAGCGTACAACTAACTACATCCCCATCGTTAAAGTCGTTAGCCATATAGGTGGGGCTGTTTGTGCCGACAGTTACATTGTTTTTTAGCCATTGATAACTGGCTGCCGATGTCTGGTCGGCTGTAAATATTATAGGAGTACTTTCGCACACATTATTAACATCAGAGGTGATGGTTACAGCGGTTATGGCATCTGCCACGTGCATAGTAATGCTATTAGTTGTAAAAGGGGTCGAGCAGTCCGCGCTGCTGCTTAGTACGCAGCTTACAACGTCTCCATCATTTAGGGTGGTTGAAGTAAAAGTCCCGACGTTTTGCCCAACGTCTATACCATTTACTTCCCATTGATAACTTGCCCCGGTAACCCCGCCGGCGTCTGCGGTAAATGTCATAAGAGTGCCTTTGCAAATGGTGGTTGCCAATGGGGTGGAGGTGATACTTCCTGAAGTTATAAACCCAGCTACGTGCATGGTAATAGCATTAGATATCGCCGGGATCCCACAGGCAGTGTTATTTATATTGCAAGTTATAACGTCGCCGTCATTGATATTGGAGGTAGTAAAAGTAGGGTCACGGGGGCCGACAGGAAGATCGTTTTTTAGCCACTGATAAGAAGCGCCCGGTAGTGGATTGGCTTTAAATGTAACCAATTGGTTTAGGCAAACCGTTGTGGCGTCTGCAGAAATACTTGTTGTTGATGCAACATTAATATAGGTCATCAATATTTCATTTGACGGTACGGGTGTGCTACAGGTAGAGCTGCCCACCATGCAAGATACTACAGCATTATTTGGAATCGATTGATTTGCAAAAGTAGCGCCGGTTATCCCTGTGCTTTTTCCATTAACCAGCCAATCATAAGTTAGGCCTGTAGTTTGGTTGGTACTAACAGAAAATGTAGCCTGCCCGCCGGAGCATCCTACTGTTTTGATTACAGCTTCGGGTGCAACCCCGTTGACATGCATTGTAATTGTGTTAGAGATACCCGGAGCGGCGCATACCGGCGTTCTTGTAATTGTGCAGGTTACCTTATCGCCATCAACAAGATCTTGGGTAGTGTATTGGTTTGTATTTACATTAACAGAAACACCATTAACCTGCCAGTCGTAAGTAGGTGTACCATTGCCCACATTTAAAGCAGATGAACTAAAGGTTACTTTTTCACGCAGGCAAATTGTTTGTTTAGGTGTTGTTATGCTTACCGTGGCCTGCGACGGAGCGTCGATATTTATGCTTACCGCAGATGATATTACCCTGCAGTTTAACGATTGAATATTTCCATCTTCGGCTATCAACAAACGATATTGATAAGCACCAGGTTGTGTTGTGTTAACGGCCCAGATTGAAGCATTGGCACCGCTAATATCTTTCCATGAAGGGTTGGCATCGTCCGACCGGTAAATCTGCCACTGATAAGCCGTATTTGGAAAGCAGGCACCCACGTTGGCAGAAATTATTGGCGACGAAGAGTTTTGACAAATTGATATAGCGTCGTCAGTTACGTTTTGTATACTAAGATTAATAGGCGGCCCGGATGGTCTGAGTGTGATGTCATCTAAAGCCAGGTCATTGCCCGGGGTGGTATATGTGCTGTTATTGCTTATGCGAATGACAACAGAACTCACACCCGCCGGCAAAGAGAAGGTAAAGCCGTATTGTTGCCATTCGGAACTAAAAATTTGGGGAATAATATAACTATGCGAACTTAAGAATGTGCCGGTTGTTGTTTCTACAGTGAAAGTAACATTTGGGTCTATGCCTATTGCTTTCGCCATGTTTATCATCCAGGCTGAAAGCTGATAGGTAGTGCCTGAGCAAAGGCCATCTACCTGCGTCACATAAAAATTACCCGGCGTAGCCGAAGCGTTAATCAGCATAAACTTGCCGTCAGTGTCGCCGGTATGGTCTTTGTTTACTACATGCCAATCGCTATTGCAGTTGCCACTGTTAGAAACTATCGCGTACGAATCATTTCCGGGGCAACTGAAGGCATAAGTTAAATTGGTTTTAGTTGGATCTAACGCAGCGGTTTGGTTGGCGCCGTTACCAAAGGTGATAGTAGCAACCGGGTCGCCTAAACTGCCAGTACAGTTTTGAGCCATAACAAAACCATTGCCGGTTAGTACCAGGAATATCGTTATTAAAAAAACAATCCCGGCGCTTTTAAAAGACGGCCGGCTGGCGAAGACTTCCATGGTTTAGGGAAATGATTGGTTGTATTTACGAAAATAATCATAACGTCTTAACAAGCGACCATAAAAAAATAAAAAAGAATTTCAAGTCATAGTTAAACGACACTCAAATCTGGTAATTAATGAACGATTAACGATAATTATAACGCTTACCGGATAATTGTAATAAACCCCGGGAGTTTACAGGTATTACCGGCCAAACGGATGGAGTAATAATTTGCATGCAGCCCGCGTTAGTGATGGCAGCGGATACCGGCCTATGGTTAAGGCCATGAGCAGTATGAGCGTACAGCACGGCCCGTAGGGAACGCCATTGATTAGTGATTGGAGAATAGTTTATTAGAGATTAGTTGAGTGCTTAAATTATCGCTGATGTAATTAATTAATATTCAAGTGTTTATTTAATGAATTACTCCATTCACTCAATCACTAATTCACTCAATCGCTCATTAAACTTACCGCCCATAAATTTATTTAACACTGTTAAATTCATGACAAACGCATGGCAAATAATTAAAAAACCCGACATACATTTGTACTGTTTAACAGTGTTAAATAAATTTACGTCATAAAGCAATGGCAAGTAAGGACAGAATATTACGATTAAAAGAAGAGACCCGGTGTAACATACTGGATGCCTCGCTTAAAATTGTAAAAGAGGGGGGATGGGACGCTTTAAGTATGCGTAAAATAGCAGACGAGATAGAATATACCGCGCCTATTATTTACGAGTATTACGCAAGCAAAGATGCCATTTTAATGGAGCTTACCCGTAAGGGCTTTTTGTTGTTAGCTAAACAACTGGAAGAAGCCAGAGACAGGCATCGCCTGCCTGAAAAACAATTGCAGGCTATGTGGTCGGCTTATTGGGACTTTGCCTTTGCCGAACGTGAATTATACCAGGTAATGTATGGCGTTAGAGTGAGCTGTTGTGAGATGGCCAAGATCATGCCCGAATCTGAAATGCCCATGGACCTGATTTGGGACGTCATAGTGGAGCTGATGCTGCCCCACGTTGGTACCGAAGAAGAAGTCTGCATTAAATACTACACCTTTTGGTCGGTTATACATGGTTTGATCTCCATCAACATGGTAAACCGCGGTAATACCGACGAAACGAATCAAGAGGTTCTTAAAACTGCCATCACAGGCATTATCCGTTCAATAAAAGGATAAATTTTTTTCAAGCTGAAATAACGCCGTTAAATTATTTAACAGTGTTAAATTAAAATTATCAAATCGTAAAATCTACACTAATAAATAAAACATCATGACAACTCCATCACATTCGCTTCCATTTAATGCTGTTAAGAAAATTAATAGCGTTATAGCAGTATTGATTGCGTTGGCAACGCTGTTATTCATCAGCAGTTGCTCAACCGCCCCGGCCGCCCAAACGGCGCCACCACCACCGTCGTTACCGGTTCAAACCGTAGCAACATCTTCGGTAACCACTTACCAGGAATATCCAGCCTCTATAGAGGGCGCGGTAAACGTAGAAATTCGCCCGCAGGTAAGCGGCGCGCTGGATCGTGTTTTTGTTGACGAAGGCGCAGCGGTATCAGCCGGCCAGCCATTGTTCAAAATCAATGATCAACCATACCGCGCTGCTTTAAATAATGCTTTAGCAAACTTACATGCTGCCGAAGGTGCCGCACTGAACTCTCAATTAGAGATTGACAAGCTTACTCCATTGGTACAAAATAAGGTAGTATCAGATTTTCAATTGAAAACTGCGGTTGCCACTAACCAAATTGCTAAAGCTAATATAGAGCAGGCTAAAGCCAACGTATCTACGGCGCAGATCAACCTGGGTTACACTATTATTAAAGCTCCTGTAGCGGGTTATATCGGTCGTTTGTTGAAGAAACAAGGTAGCCTGGTGTCTCCGCAAGATGTGGAAGCGTTAACGCAACTGTCAGACGTACATAACGTGCACGTATACTTCTCTTTAGGTGAAAAGGATTTTGTAGGCTTTAAAGAAGAATATCCCGGCTCAACATTAAAAGATAAACTGAACCGCTTGCCTGCAGTGTCATTGTTACTGGCTGATAACAGCGAGTATAATGTTAAAGGTAAGATAGATATGATTGATGGCCAGTTTGATAAAACTACCGGCGCTATTACAGTACGTGCAACCTTCCCAAATGGAGCAGGCTTGTTACGCTCTGGTAACACAGGTAAAATTCGCCTAAGCCTGGTGCATGACAATACATTGACCGTACCGCAATCGGCTACTTTAGAAATGCAGGACAAGATTTTTGTTTTTGCTTTGGCAGATAGTAACAAGGTTAAGAAAGTACCTATTACTATTGACGGTAAAGACGGCGACAACTACGTAGTTAAAGATGGCTTAAAAGCCGGCGACCAGATTGTGCTAAGCGGCATGGATCACTTGCAGGAAGGCGCCAAAATAGCCCCACAAAAAGCAACTGATAAAGTAGCTAAAAACTAATTACTTATTTAGAAACAAGAGCCAAGAACCAAGAAACAAGAGAGTGCGACGAGTGATTTTTGTCTTGACTCTTGTCTCTTGATTCTTGTCTCTAAAAAACAAAACATTATGTTTAAGATATTCATAAAAAGGCCGGTACTGGCAACTGTTATCTCCATTTTACTGGTGATAGTGGGTGTGCTTGGCCTAAGCAAATTGCCCTTAGAGCGATTTCCTGATATAGCCCCTCCGGCGGTATTGGTATCTGCTGTTTACCCGGGCGCTAATGCCGAGACTATTTTACGTTCGGTAACGCCTTCCTTAGAAGAAGCAATCAACGGTGTAGAAGGCATGACCTACATGACATCTACCGCCAGTAATGATGGTACTTTGGGTATTACGGTTTACTTTAAACAGGGTACTAACCCTGACCAGGCGGCTGTGAACGTGCAAAATCGTGTATCGCAAGCTACCAGCCAATTACCGGCAGAAGTGGTTCAATACGGTATTACCACTACCAAGCAACAAAACAGCTTTATTGGTGCGATTGCTATTTATACAGAAGATCCTAAGAAATACGATCAAACCTTTGTTGCCAACTATGCACAAATCAATATCATCCCCGAAATTAAACGTATTCCGGGTGTAGGTTCTGCAAGTATATTTGGTGGTATTAAAGATTATTCAATGCGTGTTTGGTTAAATCCAAGCCAAATGGCAAGTCATAATATTACACCTGCCGAGGTAATGGCCGCTATCCAGGACAAAAACCTGGAAGCAGCACCGGGTAAACTGGGCGTGCAAAGCAAAGAAGCGTTCGAATATGTAATTAAATACAAAGGCAAGCTTACTCAACCAGAAGACTATCAAAACATAGCTATTCGTGCAAATGCCGATGGTTCTGTACTGCATTTAAAAGATGTAGCACGTGTTGAGCTGGGTACTTATTCATACACCAGCGCCAGTCACCTTAACGGGCACGACGGTATAATTATCGGTGTTATCCAACTGTCAGGCTCAAACGCTAACGATATACAGATTGCAGTTGATAAGGTATTAGAAAAAGCATCGAAAGATTTTCCTGTCGGCATCAAATACAACCAGTTTTACCGTACCAAAACAGATCTTGACGAATCAATCAAACAGGTTGAACATACCCTGATCGAAGCATTTATATTGGTATTCATCGTAGTATTTATATTCCTGCAAGATTTCAGATCAACTTTAATACCGGCTATTGCGGTACCGGTTGCTATTATAGGTACGTTTTTCTTCATGAACCTTTTCGGTTTCTCTGTTAACTTATTAACCTTGTTTGCACTGGTGTTAGCCATAGGTATTGTGGTGGATGATGCCATTGTAGTCGTCGAGGCGGTGCATGCCAAAATGGAGCATAACCCGGGCCTTGGCCCTAAAGAGGCAACTGCACAAGCTATGCATGAAATAACCGGCGCTATCATATCGATCACCTTGGTTATGGCAGCTGTGTTTTTACCGGTGAGTTTCATGACGGGATCTACCGGAATCTTCTACAGGCAGTTTGCGTTAACCATGGCCATAGCTATCTTGATATCGGCTGTTAATGCACTAACCTTGAGCCCTGCACTAGCTGCGTTGTTCTTAAAGAACAAACACAGTGCTGACGGCCACGAGGAACCTAAGAAAAGTTTCACAGAGAAATTTTATGCGGGCTTTAACGGCGGTTTCAACTACATGACCGATAAATATATCGGTGGGGTTAGGTCGTTAATCAAAAATAAATGGGTTGCTATGTCAGGTCTTGGCGTAGTAATAGCACTTACCGTTTACCTGGTAAATACCACCAAATCTGGCTTTATCCCAACCGAGGATCAGGGTTTTGTGGCCATAGCTGTTTCAACTCCATCGGGTACATCCCTTGATGCTACCAATAAAATATTCAAACAAGCCGAAGATCAGTTAAAGCAACTACCGTCGCAAAGGTTTGTTACCGCACTATCCGGTTTCAACTTTTTAACACAATCCAGCAGCCCATCAGCGGGGGTAATATTCTTACTCTTAAAGCCTAATGAGCAACGTGGCGCTGTCAAGAATATCGACGATATCCAAAATATAGTAAGAGGAAAATTAGGTGCCATTCCGGGTGGTACGTTTTTCGTATTCAGTTTCCCAACGGTGCCGGGCTTTAGTAACGTAGAAGCGCTTGATGTGATGCTGCAAGATAAAACCAACGGTAGTTTACCCAAGTTTAGCGGCATAGCCAACAGCTTTATAGGTAAACTGATGCAGCGTAAGGAAATTGCTTTTGCCTTTACGTCTTACAAAGCAGATTACCCTCAATTGCAATTAGAGGTTGATGACGAGAAAGCCGCGCAATTGGGTGTAAGCGTAAAAGATATATTATCTACCATGCAGGCTTACTTTGGTACAGCGCAGGCATCAGATTTTAATCGTTTTGGTAAATACTACCGTGTAATTGTGCAGGCAGATATTGCAGATCGTACAGATGCTTCGGCTATTGACCGCGTTTTTGTAAAAAACAACAAAGGCGAAATGGTACCGATAAACACCCTGGTTAAATTTAGCCATGTACTTGGTTCGGAAACTGCGTCAAGGTATAACCTGTTTAACTCTATCGAGATCAATGCGATACCAAAACCGGGCTTTAGCTCTGGTGATGCTATCCGCGCTATCCAGGAAACAGCACAACAAGAATTGCCTCAGGGTTATGCTTATGAGTTCTCGGGTCAAACCCGCGAAGAGATCTCGTCAGGCGGTCAATCAACCATTGTATTTCTGATGTGTCTGGTGTTTGTATACTTCTTACTGGCAGCTCAGTATGAAAGCTATATCTTGCCATTAGCGGTTATCCTGTCAATCCCAACAGGTATATTGGGTGTATTTGTGGTATTGGGCTTAACCGGTATAGAAAATAACATCTATGTACAGGTGGCTTTGATCATGCTCATCGGCTTGCTGGCCAAGAATGCCATCCTGATCGTCGAGTTTGCGGTACAACGCCGCAGGGCAGGGCACGACTTGGTTGCCTCGGCTATTGAAGCGGCTAAACTGAGATTACGCCCAATCGTCATGACCTCAATGGCCTTCGTATTTGGTTTGTTTCCAATGAGTATTGCTACCGGTCCGTCTGCGCAGGGTAACCACTCTATCAGTATCAGCGCTGCCGGCGGTATGGTGTCTGGTGTGCTATTAGGCTTGTTTATTATCCCGGTATTGTTTGTAATCTTCCAGGGTCTCCAGGAAAAAATAACAGGTGTGCCTTTTACGATAAATGAAGAGAATAAAGACAGCGATCATCACCATCCAAATGGTATACCGGTAAATGTTCATAAAACCGAACTGGTTTAATTTTAATACATACGACAATGAAAAATATAGATAAATATCTTTTGATGATGGTGCTGCCGGTGCTTGCCGCCTGCGGCGTATCAAAAGATATCAAAACACCGCAGGCAGCATTGCCTGCAAATTTTAGAAGTGCCACCAACACGGATACCACCAGCATTGCTGACATCCCCTGGAAAGATTTCTTTGCCGATGCCGAATTGCAAAAACTGATTGACAGCGCTATCATCAAAAACTACGATATGCAACTGGCCATCAAAAATATCGAAGCATCGCAACTGTTGGTAAAACAAGTGAAATGGAACTACGTGCCTGAAGTTGGCCTGAATGTTACCGCCAGCAGCAGCCGCCCGTCTGACAATAGTTTGGATGGATTAAGTCTATCAGAAGCTGGTATAACTACCAAGCATATCGAGGATTATTCGGCCAACCTTTCATTATCATGGGAGGCCGATATCTGGGGCAAGATCCACAATCAAAACAGGGCTGCATTAGCTGCTTATCTGCAAACTGCTGAAGCTAAAAAAGCTATCCAGACTAACATAGTAGCTTCTGTAGCACAAGGTTATTATAACCTGCTGATGCTGGATGCGCAGCTACAAACTGCGCAAAGCAATGTGCGATTGAATGACAGTACTTTAAATATCATTAAGCTGCAATACAACGCTGGTCAGGTAACTTTACTGGCTGTACAGCAGGCTCAAGCGCAACAACAAACTGCAGCCGGACTGATCCCTCAGTTTGAGCAGAATATCGCTTTGCAAGAAAATGCTATACGTATTTTAACCGGCGAGCTACCTGCAAGCATCGTCCGCGATAGAAAATTGAATGAGGTAACCTTTGCCGATAATTTACCGGCAGGGTTACCATCGGCATTAGTAAGCCGTCGCCCTGATGTAAAAAGCAGCGAATTGGCTTTGGCTGTAGCTAACGCAAACGTTGGTATCAACCAGGCAGAAATGTATCCTGCTTTGCGTATTACCGCACAAGGTGGCGTTAACTCTTTTAAAGCCAGTAACTGGTTTAATGTGCCGGCATCATTGTTTGGTATAGTAGCCGGTAGTTTAGTTACGCCTTTGTTGGATCATAAAGAACTGAAAACCAATTTTGAAGTAGCTAAGATCAATCGCGAGAAAACGGTGATCCAATTTCGCCAAACTGTTTTGAACGCAGTAGGTGAGGTGTCTGACGCATTGGTGAAGATCGACAAACTAAAAGAACAGCAAAACATTGCTGCTCAAAGAGTAAACACTTTGCAACAGGCAACATCAAACGCTAACCAACTATTTAAAAATGGTTTGGCTAATTACCTGGAGGTGATTACTGCCCAAAGCAACGTGCTGCAAAGCGAGTTGGAATTGGCCAGCATTAAAACCGAACATTTACAAGCAGTAGCGGAATTGTACCGTTCGCTTGGTGGCGGCTGGAGATAACCGTATTGACAATAACTAAATAGTTTTTTAATAGCGATGGGTTTCAAACCCATCGCTATTTTTTTGTGGAGCGAGATAATCGCAAAGACTTACGAAGTTTTTAAAACTTCGTAAGTCTAATTCAAGATGTAAAGAATAAGTTACGTGCAATCGATTGTCTTTTTTGAAAAAAGTTTGAGGATTTGTTTGGAATTTGAATACTTTTAGCCGTTAAAGTATTGTAAAGTCAAAACCAGACAATATAAACCCTTACCAATCGATGAAATTTAAATTATTTAGTTTTTTAGGCATTAGCCTACTGGCCGTTTTCACGACCGTAAATTTTGCCAACGCCCAGGTTAAATCAAAACCGCGTATCCTGGTTCTTAAAAAAACCTCAGGTTATCACCACGGCTCAATTCCGTTGGCTGCAGATGCCATTATTAAGTTGGGGCAGGAAAATGGTTTTATTGTTGACACCACCACCGATGCCGACAAAATCAACGAACCCAATCTTAAAAAATATGCCGCGCTTGTTTTTGTAAGCACGACAGGTGATTTTTTAAATATTCCCGAAAAAGCCGACCTGGAACGCTATATGCAGGCAGGTGGTAGCTTTGTAGGCATACACGCCGCTGCAGATGCAGAATACAACTGGCCATGGTATGGCCGCATGGTAGGTGGCTATTTTGCACATCACCCGGCACAGCAAATGGCAACATTAACGGTGGTCGACAAAAATTTCCCGTCAACCAAAATGCTGCCTACAGAGTGGAAACGTAAAGACGAATGGTATCATTACAAAAACGTTGCTAAAGATATTCACGTATTGATCAACTTAGAAGAATCGTCATTAACCTATGCAAAAAATGGTGGGGATGATGCTTTTAAAATGGGGCCTAATCACCCTATAGAATGGTATCATACTTTTGAGAATGGCCGGGTGTTCTACACAGGTTTAGGTCATACTGATGAATCATACAGCGATCCGTTATTCCTGGCGCACTTGCTGGGCGGTATCAAGTATGCCATTGGTAACAATGCGCCTTTAAACTATGCTAAAGCAAAAACGCCACGCGTTCCTGAAGAAAATCGTTTCAACAAAACACAACTGGTAGCCGGCGTATTTGACGAGCCTACCGAAATGACTATCCTGCCAAATCTGGATATTTTGGTAGCGCAGCGTAAAGGCGAGTTTATGTTGTATAACCATTTAACTCATAAGGTAAAGCAAGTTGGTTTTGTGTCTGTTTACAGCCACACGCTTACAGAAAAAGGTAAGGGCGTTAATGCCGAAGAAGGTCTATTAGGCATTCAAGCCGATCCTGATTTTAAAACCAACCACTTCATTTATACTTATTACAGCCCGCTGGACACTTCAGTAAACCGTTTATCGCGTTTTACTTTTACCAACGGCAAGTTAGATCCTAAGAGCGAAAAGATTGTGCTACAGGTTAAAACTATGCGTGAGATTTGCTGCCACACCGGCGGTTCTATAGCGTTTGGCAAAGACCATGTGCTGTTTGTTTCGCAGGGCGATAATACTACACCGTTTGACGAACCTAACGAAGGTCGTGGTAAAAATCCGCCAAATAGCTATTCTTATTCTCCGGTGGATGACCGTCCGGGATTTGAGCAGTATGACGATCGCAGAGGTTCTGGTAACAGCAACGATCTGCGCGGTAAAATTCTACGTTTAAAAATGCATCCTGATGGAACTTATAGCATCCCCGAAGGAAACCTTTTCCCCAAAGGAACAGCTAAAACCCGCCCTGAAATTTATGTAATGGGTAACCGTAACCCGTACCGTATTTCTGTTGATAAAAAGAGCGGGTTTTTATATTGGGGCGAGGTTGGCCCGGATGCTAACAACGATAGTTTAGCAACACACGGCCCGCGTGGTTATGACGAAATTAACCAGGCTCGTAAAGCAGGTAACTTTGGTTACCCGTACTTTGTAGGTAACAACTACCCATACCGCGAGTATAATTATGCAACCGGCGATCCGGGTGTAGCTTTTGATCCGCACCATGTGGTTAACAACTCACGTAATAACACCGGTTTAACGGTATTGCCTGATGCGCAGCCAGCCTTTATCTGGTATCCTTACGCAGCATCTCCTGAGTTCCCTGAGTTGGGTTCTGGTGGCCGTACTGCTATGGCTGGTCCGGTTTATCATTCAGAAGATTTTACCGCTGCCGGTAAACTACCGTCGTACTACAATGACAAACTGTTTATTTACGACTTTATCCGTGGATGGATCAAGGCGGTAACTATGGATGCTGCCGGCAACCTGGTATCGATAGAGCCATTTATGGACAAAACCAAATTCAACTCCATGATTGATATGGAAATGGGTCCTGATGGTCACCTATATGTATTAGAATATGGTAACAGCGATGGCTGGTTCAAGAAAAATAAAGATTCGGGCATAGCACGTGTAGATTACAATCCGGGTAACCGCGCACCTGAAATTGCTGATATCACGGTAGATAAAGCATACGGTGCCTTACCGCTGAAAGTAACCCTGAATGTAAAGGCATCAGACCCTGAAAATGATAAAATGACTTATACCTGGAGCTTTGGCGACGGTATTAAGAAAGTAACTACCAAGCCTTGGGTAACTTATATTTATGCAAAAGCAGGTAGCTTTAAAGCCTCGGTTACGGTTAAAGATCCAAGCCTAAAAGCCGCAACCAGTAAGCAGGTAATTATTGCTGCAGGCAGCACGGACGAGCCGATAGATCCATCATCAAAATTTGCTAAGGGGCAGACCTTATTTATGTCGATGGATTGCAAATCGTGCCACAAAGCTAAAGAGCACGTAATAGGCCCTGCATTTGTTGATGTAGCTAACAAATACAAAAAAGATAAAGACACTTACAAACAGTTGATCAATAAGATCAAAAATGGTGGTAGTGGTGTTTGGGGCGATGTAACCATGCCGGCTCACCCTGATTTGAAACCAGAGGATGCAAAAGAGATTTTGAATTGGATTTTCTCTTTGAAAACTAACTAAGCTGACGACCAACAGCTAAAAGCCGGAGCGATTTTTCGCTTCGGCTTTTTTGTTTTGTGGATCGGTCTTTCATCACGAGGAACGAAGCAATCTCTACAACAGACAGTCAATAGGATAAATCTCATCGGCGATAGCCAGCACGATCATTGCGGACGTTGATTAGCAAGTGTAGAGATTGCTTCGTTCCTCGCAATGATGTTTTTAGGGAATAGTTGCAGCTATTTCCCTAAAACCATTCCCCAAATCACGCTGTTACTCTAACAATAAACAGCATTATTATGAGCCTGGAAAAATATGTAGCGAAGCGTGATTTTACCAAAACTGCCGAACCCAAAGCAGGCAGGAGTAAAGACAAAGATCATTTAATGTTTGTGATACAAAAGCATGATGCCTCGCGCCTGCATTATGATTTCAGGCTGGAGATGGATGGCGTGTTGAAGAGCTGGGCGGTACCCAAAGGCCCGTCGACCGACCCCAAGGTTAAACGCTTGGCCATGATGGTAGAAGATCATCCGTTTGACTACGCCAATTTTGAAGGCATCATCCCGCAAGGCGAATATGGCGGTGGTACCGTGATTGTTTGGGATGAGGGTACCTATGAGCCAATTGAAGCAATAAAAGGCAAGAAAAAACAGGAAAAACACCTGTTACAGCAGCTTAAATCAGGCTCGGTTAAGATAAAGCTGCATGGCGAAAAGCTGCATGGCGAGTTTGCACTGGTGAAAACCCATGGCATGGGCGAGAACGGCTGGCTGCTGATTAAACATAACGACGACTTTGCATCAACCAAAGACATCACCAAAAAAGATAAGTCGATCCTGTCTGGCAAAACTATCGAGACCATGGAAAAGACCAGCGAAAAAGTCTGGCAGCATGGGCATGAAGAAGATGTAAAACCAGAAAAGCCAAAAAATAAAAAAAAAGCCCTGACGCATGAGGATGAAGCTGCGGATGAGCTAGGGAACACCCGGGATACAGCAAAAGATATTGATGTACGGGCTCTTCTGAAAGCCGCTCCAAAATCTGCTGTCCCTAAAAATATCAAACCCATGAAAGCCACGTTGGTGGACGCGCCCTTTGACGACCCGGACTGGGTTTACGAGGTAAAATGGGACGGTTACCGTGCGCTCGCGATCGTCGACAAAAAAGGAGCGGAACTGATATCGCGCAATAATATTCCTTTCGATAAATATTATCCCATTAACCAAATTTTGAAGGATTGGCAAATCAACGCTGTTATTGACGGCGAGATCCTGGTATTGAATGATAAAGGGCTATCCGACTTTGGTGCATTGCAAAACTGGCGCAGCGAGGCAGATGGTAACCTGGTTTATTATGTATTCGATATTTTATGGTATGAGGGTAAGAACCTGATGGACTTGCCATTGACTCAACGCCAGGCCATCTTGAAAGAAATCCTGCCAACTAATAACGATAGCGTACGCCAAAGCAAAGTATTCGCAGCTAATGGCATCGAGTTCTTTAAGGCGGCGGAGAAGATTGGTTTGGAGGGCATCATTGCTAAAAAAGGTAGCAGTGTATATACTTCGGATCTGCGCTCGAAAGAATGGCTCAAGATCAAAGTGCAGAGAAGGCAAGAGGTAATCATTGCCGGGTTTACCAAGAATGAGGGCACATCGAAATCGTTCAGCGCATTGATTTTGGGTGTTTATGATAGTAAGGTTTTGAAATACGTTGGTAAAGTAGGTACCGGTTTCTCAGAAAAGCTACAAAAAGAAATGATGGCCAGGTTTAAGCCATTAATCACTGATAAAGTGCCTTTCGATGTGGAGCCGGATGTAGATAAACCATCGCGTTTCCGCCCGCAAAGACTAGGCGCCAAGCCAACGTGGTTAAAACCCGAATTGGTAGCCGAGGTGGCATTTGCTGAGGTAACCAGCGACGGGGTATTCCGCCAGGCATCGTTTAAAGGTTTACGAGAAGACAAAAAAGCAAAGGAGGTAATTTTGGAAACACCTAAGGATACCAAAGAAACAGTCGACGGCGTTGAAGATACAGCGATCCCTAAAAAAACCACACACGCGGCTATTAAACCGCCGGCTGACAAGGACCGGAAAACGCTGCTCAACCCCAAAGACGAAACCCAGGTGCGCGAGATCTGCGGACATGAACTCAAATTTACCCATTTAAGCAAAGTTTACTGGCCCGAAGACGGTGTAACCAAGCGCGATATGTTTAATTACTATTATCGCATAGCTGAATATATTTTGCCGTATTTAAAGGACAGGCCAATGTCACTAAATCGTTTCCCGAATGGTATACACGGCTCAAGCTTTTACCAGAAAGACGTAAAAGGTAAAGCGCCCGATTGGATCACCAAAACTTTCCCATACACCAATGGCGATGGCGAACATAAAGAGTATTTGGTGGGGTCTGATGAATCTTACTTATTATGGATGGCCTCATTAGGCTGTATCGAGATGAATCCATGGTTCAGTCGCTATAAATCGCCGGATAACCCGGACTATTGTGTGATAGACCTTGATCCGGATAAAAATACTTTTGACCAGGTAATAGAAGCTGCGCTCGAAGTTAAAAAGGTGTTAGATGCGTTGGATGTGCCCAGCTACCCTAAGACCTCGGGTTCGACAGGTATGCATATTTATATCCCCCTGGGGGCTAAGTACGATTATGATCAGTCGCAAATGTTTGCTAAGATCATTGTTTCGCTGGTGCACAAACAAATCCCCGATTATACCAGCCTGGAGCGTATGATTGCTAAACGCGAAGGTAAAATGTACCTTGATTTTTTGCAAAATCGCCCCGGCGCTACCATTGCCGGGCCGTATTCATTAAGGCCGAAAGTAGGTGCCACGGTATCTATGCCATTAACCTGGGACGAGGTAAAACCCGGCCTTACCATGAAGCATTTCACCATTTTTAACACTATTGACAGATTGAAAGAAACCGGAGATTTGTTTAAAGGCGTGTTGGATAAAGGCATAGACCTTGAAAAAACTATAAAAAAGGCCAAAAGTGTGTTTGGCAGCTAAGCCCAAAACCATTTGCCAATTTATCCATTTATATAGCCAAAATACCTGGATTTACCTATGAATTTGGACGTTTTGGTTTGTTCAGTTTGTTCAGTTGTAAACCTAAAGGTTGTAGAAATGGTTCTCTTTATATATTTTTAAATCACTGCATCTGTTGTGGCTTTTTGATAACGTTCTCCCTTTTATGTTATGAATCGCCGGATGCTATTAGAGAGACATCTTACACCTAATTGAATTTTGTGCTGAGCCAAAATATTGATCGTGTTGCTTTAAGTCATAGTTTTGACGAGAGGCTTTTTCGCTTACTGGTAGCGAGTATAAGTGACTATGCCGTATTTATGATAGACCCTAATGGTTATATCATGAGCTGGAACCAGGGTGCGCAAAACATACATGGCTATACCGAAGACGAGGTTATAGGCCAGCATATTTCCATTTTTTATACTAATATCGACAACAAAAGCAACGAATTTGGTAAAAATCTGAATCTTGCACTTAAAAATGGTGTGCGCGAAATGCAAGGCTGGCGGGTGCGTAAAGACGGGTCGGTATTTTGGGCTAACGCTACATTTACTACCATTTATAACGATGCCGGCCATTTGGTGGGCTTCGCCAAAATAACCCGTGACATTACTGTTCAAAAAGAGAAAGATGAACAAAAAGAAGAGATCCACGCAGAGCTTGAGAAACAGATAGAGCAAACTTCAGAACAGATAGCAGCCAATGAGATAAGGTTTAGAAAATTGATTGAAAACAGTCACGACGGCATCACCATGCTGGATAAAAACATGAACGTGGTTTTCAGAAGTAAGTCGGCAGAACGGATAAGCGGCTGGAGTAATGAAGACCGGCAGGGCCTTATAATTGATGATATGGTGCATCCGCAAGACAGGATAAAGGTCAAAAAACTTTTAGCAGAAGTGATAGCAAAACCAAGCGAGCCTATTTTATCCAACTATCGCACTAAGCATAAAAAAGGGCACTATATCTGGGTTGAGGCAATGTTTACCAATTGGCTGAACGATGGAAAGATCAAAGCCATCTTATGTAACTTCAGAGACATTACCGCACGCATTGAAAGCGAGGAAGTTGTTAATTCTAAAAATCAACAGATCGAGAATATCTTAGAGAGCATTGCCGATGGTTTTATAGCGTTGGATAAAGATTTCTGCTATACTTACGCCAATAAACGCATAGGCGAAATGATAGGCCGAGATCCACAAGATCTGATTGGTAAATATATCTGGACCGAATTTGCCGACGCGGTAAACTCGCCCACGTATAAGGCTTTAAACAGGGCTGCATCTAAAAAAGAATATATCTGTAATGAAGATTATTATGAGCCGCTTAACCTTTGGCATGAAAATCATATTTACCCAATGCCTGATGGTGGTTTAACCGTTTTTATTCGTGATATATCTGTCCGCAAAAAGGCCGACCTGCAAATTAAGCAACTTAATGAAAATCTGGAAAAAAAGGTAGTTGAACGCACTGTACAGTTAGAAGCGGCCAACCAGGAACTGGAATCATTTTCTTATTCCGTTTCGCATGATTTACGGGCGCCGCTGCGCGCTGTAAATGGTTATGCCATGATGCTTAAAGAGGAGTTTGAAAATGAACTGGGCGATGAAGGTAACCGGGTAATTAACACCATAACCCAAAATGCGCGCCTGATGGGTCAGTTGATTGACGATCTGCTGGCTTTCTCGCGCATGAGCCGTAAAGAAATGGTAGCCATCAGGGTGGATATGGATGCGCTGGTTAAAGTTTGCATTCGTGAGATTATTCAAAATCAGCCGCTGCTTCCCGAAATTATCATCCATAAGTTACCGCCAACCCGCGGCGATGTTAATTTGTTAAGACAGGTATTGCTCAATCTTATAGGTAATGCTGTGAAATATAGCTCGAAGTCTGAACATCCGGTAATTGAAATAGGTAGTATTAAGGACGACAACAAGCGCATTTATTATGTGAAAGATAATGGTGTTGGTTTTGATATGAAATACAGCAACAAGCTCTTCGGTGTGTTTCAGCGCCTGCACAGCGCGCAGGAATTTGAAGGTACAGGCGTAGGCCTGGCATTGGCAAAGCGTATCATTAACAAGCATGGCGGCAACATTTGGGCCGAATCTATTCAGGGACACGGCGCTACATTTTACTTTAGCACGCCTATAAAAATGAATAAGGATGAGTAACAACGAAGTAGAGATTTTACTGGTAGAGGATAATATAAATGACGCTGAACTTACCATTCGCGCTTTAAACAAAGTAAACCTGGCTAATAACCTGGTGCATGTAAAAGACGGAGAAGAAGCGCTGGATTTCATTTTCGGCAAAGGCGTCTTTGCTGACCGCGATACGTATTGCCGGCCAAAAGTTATTTTACTGGATATAAAAATGCCTAAGGTAGATGGTATAGAGGTACTGCGCCAGATCAAATCAAACGAAGCGACTAAAACTATCCCGGTAGTGATCATGACATCGTCGCGCGAGGAGCAGGATATTATAACAAGTTACAAGCTGGGTGTAAATAGCTATGTGGTAAAGCCCGTTAATTTTGAGGCCTTTGCTAAAGCCATCTCTGACCTGGGTTTGTATTGGTTAATTATTAACCAACCACCCATATAGCATCAGGACGCAAAGTGAGTGACGATAAATTAAAAATATTACACCTTGAGGACATGCCAACCGATGCCGAGTTGGTAGATATGACGCTGAGAAAGTCTAAGCTGATATTTGAAAAAATAGTTGTTGATAACAGGGTCGATTACACTCGGGCTATTAACGAATATAAGCCAGATATTGTACTGTCTGACCATTCTTTACCCCAATTTGATTCTATCGAAGCTTTTGCCATACTGAAAAAAAGCGGATTGAACGTGCCATTCATCTTGATCACAGCTACCATATCAGAAGAGTTTGCCGTTGAAATTATGAAAAATGGCGCTGCCGATTATGTGTTGAAAGACCGTATGCAGCGCCTGCCGAATGCCATTGAAAACGCATTACAGACATCCAGGCTTGAAGCCGAACGCGAAAAATACATGAAGGAGGTGATAGCGAACGAGGCGCTATTGCGTGAGGCCGAGAACATTGCCAATATTGGTAGTCTGGATATCGATATGATAACCCAGGCTGCACAGTGGTCGCCCGGGTTATACCACATTTTGGGTTTTGAGCCGGGGGAGATTGAACCCTCATTCAGTAATTTTCTTAATCAGGTGCATCTGGATGATGCCGCTCGAATTAAGCAGGAAATGGATGAGGCCTTAGCGTATGCAGATTCTGTTAGCCTTGATTTTAAAATCAAAACCCACAAAGCCGACTCCGTTAAATACCTGCATGCTAAGTTGCTGATTAATAGAGGTAATAATAGTAAGCCAATTCACATAAAAGGCTTTACCCAGGATATTACCGAACAAAAACTTGCCGAACAAAAAATACAGGAAGCGTCAGAGACACAGGCCACTATTTTAAATGCCCTGCCACCAAATATTGTACTCATTAACGAGAAAGGGAAGATCATTGCCGTTAATGATTCCTGGAAAAAACTGGCGCTGTTTAATAACCTGGGAATTCCGAATTATGGTTTGGGTTATAGCTATCTGGCCATATCAGAAACAGCTACAGGTATTGACAAAGCCACCAGCAGCAAAATCGAAGCAGGTATCCGGGAAGTGATCAAGGGAAACGAAAAGGAATTTGTGATGGAATATGTTTCGTTGGGTGGTAAGGAATGGTATATGATGGTTGTTGCGCCTCTACATGATCGAACTCAAAAAGGTGCAGTAATTTTGCATACAAATATCACCGATAGAAAAGTGGCAGAAGCGTTATTGCAAAAATCAGAAGCCAACCTGCGCTCGGTGTTCGAAAATATTGATTTGTCTATTATCCTGTTTGATATGGACCTGAAGGTGGTTTCCTGCAACAGTAGCGCCAGCGAAGCCATGATTAAACACTTTAATAAACCCTTAAAGGTTGGTAAGCCTGTCATTAATTATTTCCCTGCAGATAGGCGCCAGTCTATCCGCAAAGCTATTGCGCTGGTTAAGGAGCATAAAATCGCCTCGTACGAGACCAGTTTTGCCTTACCCAATGGCGATTGCGAATGGTATGATATTAAATGGGTGGGAGTAACTAACAGGCAGAACGAAATTGTAGGGATGATCCTTACCTTTAAAAATATCACGGAAAAGAAAAATCGCGAGTCGGAGCGCGAAAATATGACTGCCGACCTGGCTCAACGTAATAAAGACCTGGAGCAGTTTACTTATATCATATCGCACAACTTGCGTGCACCGGTAGCCAATATCCAGGGGCTTGCGGCGCTATTGGGCGATATGGAACCGGGCATGCCTGATAGCAATGATATGCTGGAGGCGCTTGCCTTGTCGGTAAACAACCTGGATAAGGTTATTCTTGATCTAAACCAAATACTGCAGGTACGCAGCCAGGTGAATGACCAGATAGAACAAGTTTCATTGTCTGCATTGTTAAATGAAATAAAGGCCGGCATTAGTCAAATGATCGCCAAAAATAAAGTGACTATCACCGGTAATTTTAACATTGATGACCTTTATATCCTGAAAAGCTATCTATACAGTATTTTACAAAATTTGGTGATAAACAGCATCAAGTATCGCCGGGACGATGTTAGCCCGATTATCAATATCGCCAGCAAAATATTGGGCGACAAAATTATTGTTACAGTAAAAGACAACGGCAAGGGCATCGATCTGCATAAATACGGCACACACCTGTTTGGTTTATATAAACGTTTTGACTGGAGTGTAGAAGGTAAGGGAGTTGGCCTGTTTATGGTAAAAATGCAAATAGAGAGCCTGGGTGGTTCTATCAACGTAAATAGCAATCTTAATGTTGGTACCGAGTTTACACTTGAATTCCCGATGATCACACAACCACCTGACTAATAAGCCTCCTTGCATTACGAATTTTTCGTAATATGTTAAAATGTGTTAAATTATCTACGAATATTTCGTAGATTGATTGCCAATTAGCTACATTTGTTCAGCATCAATAGTTACTGAACTTTTAACACTAATCACAATCATGAAAAAGGCAACGCTTATTTTAACACTGCTATTGCCGGTATTTGCCGCATTGGCCCAACAGGCAGATACCGCTAAACTAATTGTACATTTTAAATTTTCGCACCTGCGTGATACCACGCAGCGCGACAAACCCTATACCGAAAACATGGTGTTGTTTGCCGGGCAGAACGCCAGCGTTTACAAAAGCTATGACCGTAAGTTACAGCAGGCCATGATGCGTAAACAAATTGAAGAGCAGGCTGCACAGCAGAAAGGTTCTGGTAATATGCGGTTTAGCATTACCAGCCGTGCGCCGACCAGCAGCACAGAATATTATCAGTTTCCGGCTCAAAATAAATTGATTACCAAGGAGCGGCTAATTACGCCATATCTTATTGAAGACAAAATGCCGGCTATTAATTGGGCCATCAGCAGTGATACACTGACCATTGGCGGCGTACATTGCCAAAAGGCGACAACGCATTTTAAAGGCCGCGATTATACGGCCTGGTTTAGCCCTGATCTACCTTTTCATACAGGCCCCTGGAAGTTGAATGGTTTACCTGGTTTGATTGTGGAGGCTTATGATAAGAACAAAGAAGTGGTCTTTAAATTTGACAGTATGGAGGAGGCAACCCCGCAAATTAAAACAGTTACCACAGATGCGGGTCCAACGATCAAGTTGATAGGTATGGATGACGATAGCACCGACCCCAACGTAATTGCTATACCAGCCGATGCTGTAAGAACCACTCAAAAAGAGTTTGAAAAACTTCGCGAGGCCATGCGTAAAGATCCACAAGCCTTTGGCAAAGCTGTAGGAAACGGCATGGGCGGCGCTTCTTTTGGTTCGTCGGGGGGCGGTGCGCCGGGTTCGGGTCCTAAAGTACAGGTAATGATGGGGCCGCAAGCTGTGATTAACAATCCTTTGGAACTACCAGAAAAACCATGATCAGCTTTAAAAAAACAGGTGCAGTAGCCATTTTATGGTTGCTGTTGCCACTGGCATGCCTTGCTCAAAGCATAAAGGGTGATGTTACCGATAGTTTAAACAAGCCAGTAGCTATGGCCGGTATAAATTTAAAAAATAGTAAAGGTCTGATCATAGCTTACACCAGCACTAACAATAAAGGCGGGTATAGTTTGCCGGTGCCTGTTACTGCAGATAAAGACGGGCTTAAGCTGGAGGTTAGCTGTATCGGCTTTAAAAAAGCTTCGCTGCCGATAACTGATTTGTCTGCTCCTTATAATTTTAAGCTGCAAGTAGCGGTTAATCAATTAAAGGGGATTGTGGTTAAAAATAACCGCCCCTTTCTGCGTACCAGCGGTGATACACTGAGTTATAAGGTATCTGATTTTAGCAGTCCGCAGGATAGGGTTATTGGCGATGTGATCAAAAAACTGCCGGGTATGGATGTAGACAAAGATGGCAAGATCAGCTATAATGGGAAATCTATCTCCAATCTATACATCGGCGGCGACAATTTGCTGGATGATAAATACAACATAGCTACGCGTAACATTCCGAACGGGGTAGTGGACGAGTTGCAGGTGATTCAAAATCATCAACCCATAAAAGCATTGCAGGGCAAAGTTAACAGTGATGATGTCGCTCTTAATTTAACCATTAAAAAAGAAGCTAAACTACAAATGATAGGGCAGGAAACGCTTGGTGGCGGCTTGCCTGGTAATTACGATATCGACGTAAACGCCATGATGTTTAAGGATAAGTATAAAGCCATAAATTACCTGAAGGGCAACAATATTGGTTATGACGTGGCTTCCGAATTGATATCACACAACAGCAATAGTTACTTTTCGAGAAATGATAATAATAAGCCATCTTCGTTGCTATCGCTGGGCACAGCCGGCGATCCTGACCTACCGCGTAATCGTTACCTGATGAATCAATCGGGTTTGCTGAATCTGAATAACCTGATCAATTTGAAAAAGGATGTGCAGCTGAGGCTAAATCTGTCGTACATGCGCGACCGTCAACTACAAAACTACAATCGCACCAGCGACGTTTATCTGCCCGGTGATACAGTGCACTATACCGAAACACAACACAATAAAAACCGACCGGACATTTTGCATAGCCAGTTTAGCTTGAACATTAACAATCCTAAATATTACCTAAATGATAACCTAACTACAGATTATAGCCATCAAACAGGCTACTCGTCATTGGTAGCCAATGGTGTGCCCGTTAACCAGGTTTTAAGAGATAATTTACTGGATGCCTCGAATGATTTAAGCTTTATGCAAACGCTCAAAAATTCCAACATCATCGAAGGCTCCAGCTATATCAATCATTCGAGCGAGCCGGAGGATAGGGTAATAGATCCGGGATTAAATCCGGACATTTTTAACAATAATATGGGGTATTCGCAGCTAACACAAAATGCCAATATCCCGAGTTTTTTTAGCAATAATTACGTTAACTATCGTATCCCCAGGCAATATCTTACACAATCATATCGGGTGGGATTTAGCCGGCAGGCGCAAATGTTGAATTCTGATCTGTCAGTAACGCAATTGGATAATTCGGTTAATTTAGTGTCTGACAGTGCGCGGAATAATCTCAATTGGTCGCGCAATAAATTATATACAGAAGCTGACTATGATATCCCAGGTCAAATTTTAAAACTTACCGTGTCACTGCCTTTAACTTACCTGGATATTGATTATAACGAGGGGCTTTATAACTTGAACAAGAGCGTTAATCGTCTGTATTTCGATCCGAACTTGTTTGCGAAATACCAGACCAGTGTCGAAAACTATTTATCTGCCGGCTATAATTATCGCCATGGTATTGGCAGCATAACCGATGTTTATCGGGGCTTTATACTTTCTAACTATCGCAGCCTCGGCGCTAATAATGCTGATCTGACCGAATCGCAAACGCAGTCAGCAAATCTTGGGTTCAATTATCGTAAAGCTATTATTTTACTGTTTTTTAATATCAATGTCTCGTACACTCACCAAAACTCAAACAGTATTGCATCAGCTTTGCTAACTAATAATATACAAGAAAGAGTTGTTTTGCCTTACGATAATGAATTTAATAGCTGGTCATTAAGCAGTAAGGTGAGCAAATATTCTTTCGCGCTGCATACCACATTTAGTTTGGGCGGGTCTTACCAAACCTCGAAAGTTAACCAGATCCAAAACGGATTGGTGCTGCCTTATAACACTATTAATGAAAATCTGTCATTTAGCGCCGATACCAAAGCCGGCGATAAAATAACCTTGAGTTATACCGGCAATTATGGTATTACCACCAGTAAATCGCCGGCGGTAAGCAGTACCAGTAATTTTGACCGCCTGATTCAATCGGCATCAGCAAATTATAACATTGCCAGTAACTTTTTCTTCAACGTATCCGGCGATCATTACTATACCCGCCAGCAAAATGCAGGCGATCTGAAATATATTTTTGCCGAAGCCTCCATCCGCTATCGCTTTTTGAAAACTAAACTGGATGTAGAATTAGACGCTCAGAACCTGTTCAATACTAAGAACTATACTGCTGTATACCTGTCGGCTAATACCTATTCTTCCAGTACTTATACTATACCCGGGCGCATAGTGATGGCTAAGGCGACTTTTAATTTGTAGCGATGCCGTTCAAAAATATTGTCATTCTGAGCGTAGCGAAGAATCTTATACGCTTTGCTAACTGCTTTTATATGATTCTTCGCTCTGCTCAGAATGACAAATGTTATTAAGGTTTGTGATTAGCCCCCATAAATAATTCCAGTTTTCCACCCGCAACCAGATCTTTAAAACTGATGAAGTTGCCGTTCAAAACCCTGCCGTTCAACTTAGCCGATTGGATATAAATGTTCTTCGCCGAGTTGTTATAGGTTTTGATCTCGAAGGTTTTGCCTTTATAAAAATTGGGGTCCAAATTGATTTTGATAGAGTTGAAGATCGGGCTGCTCAAATCAATGCGCAGGTCCGGAGATGTGCCGCCATTCATCTCAAAAAGACCCATTGAACTCATCACAAACCAGGAACCCATCTGGCCCTCGTCTTCATCGCCGCCCCAGCCGGTATAAGGCGAGGCATCGTAAAAGGTGCTCAATATTTTGCGGGTGTAATATTGGGTGAGGTAGGGCTTATCGGTATAATTGAAAAGATAAGCCGCCTGCATGGTCACTTCATTACCGTGATTGATATAATACTCTGCAGATTGGCCCCAGGTTCTGTCCAGCGCAGGGGCGGTGAACTGTTGCTTTTCTGATTTTTTAAACCCGTTTTCTAAGCGATCGGTAAATCGTGTTCTATCTACAAATTTTACCAGACCCGGTACATCGTGGGGTACGTAAAAAGAGTACTCCCAGGAATTACCTTCCACAAAATGCGCTACCGAAAATAGATCAAAGTTATCGATGAATTTACCATTCTCCTTTTTAGGGATGACGTATTTACTTACCGGGTCAAATACATTTTTCCAGCTGTCAGAGCGTTTGAGAAAGAAATTATAGTCGTCTGTTTTATGGAGAAGCCTGGCCATCTGCGCCACGCACCAATCATCGTAGGCGTAATCGAGTGTTTTTGAAGTGACACCTTTCTCAATAGGTACATAGCCATATTTAGCATATACCGAGATCTGCGGATTGCCGGGATTACCACCGCAAGTAGGCGTGGGCTCAACTTCCACATTCTTTTTCATGGCTGCAAAAGCCACATCGGCATCTTTTTTAACAATGCCTTTTAAATAGGCGCTTTCAATCAGCGCCATCTCATGTGAACCCTCCATAATGCCGGAGTATTCAATCCCGGTAGGGCCTTTGGATAGCCAACCCGTTTTCTCGTACATTTCCAGTTGTGTACCTACTAGTTTTTGCACCGTCTCTGGTGAAGTCAGCGTCCACAACAAATTCAAATTCCAAAAGGTGTTCCAGAACGCATCGCCGCCTATCATGGCTTTGCGGTCGGCCGGCAATTGCTGCACATTCTCACACGCGTCGACGTATTTGCCGTTCACATCGCTCATGGTCATCTTGGCGCTAAAGCAGCGGTAAAAATTGGTGTAGAATTTAACTTTATCCGTTTCAGAATTTCCTTCGACGGTGATGGTCTTGAGGATATTGTTCCAGCTATCGCGATTATGTTTGACTAGTCGATCAAAATCCCAATCAAAACCTTTTAGCTCGGTTTTTAAATTCAATCTGGCTTGGTCTGTGCTTACAAAAGATATCCCTGTTCTAAGGATAACCTGCTCAGCTTTTGCAGTAGGATAGGTGACGTATGCGCCCAGATCCTTACTGCCTTTAACTTCTATATCGCTCTTGATTTCCTGCTGATTGACGTAGCCGTGAAAGCCGCTGAAAGGTCGATTAAACTGCATCACAAAATACAACACATAATCATTAAAGCCTGCGGCAGATGACTTGGCGAAACCTTCAATCTCGGTATTGTTTACCTTGGTAATTTGTGCATCTTTCAAATCCAGGCCATATTCAGACGGCATACTTAACTGAACCATGATACGGTTAGTGCTATCTGCAGGTAAGGTATAGCGTTGTACGCCGGTGCGCTCGGTAGCGGTTAGCTCGGCTTTGATGTGCGAGTCTAACAAATAAACCGAATAATACCCTGGCGAAGCATGTTCCTGATCATGCCTGAAACGCGAATGATAACCGGCGCCCGCTCCCTTAAAAGGTTCGTCGGCACGGCCGGGTTTTAGCGCCAGGTCGCCATTGGTGGGCATAGTTAACAGGCCGGCCATCGTCCAGCCATGAATATGCGTAAAGCCATGAATGCTACCTACAGAATATTCGTAACCGCCCTGCCAAACATCGCCCTGGTTGTCGGGACTTAGTTTTACCATGCCGTTAGGCGCAGTGGCACCAGGAAACAGCATCCAACGGCTATTTGAGGTGCCAATGAAGGGGTTGACGTAGTCGATTGGTTGTTTTTTCTGAGCATAACTAAGACTAGATACTCCAATCAATAAAGCAATATATTTCAGGCAGCGCATAGGTTTATTTTAATGTATAGTTAGCATTTCCATCGCACAAAAACAAAAAACCCGGCACAAGCAGGCCGGGTTTTAATTATGTTGATTGCGACTGTTGGTATTCCAGCGGTTTCAATGCTTTAACAACTTATCTATATCGTCGTTAATACCACTACCGGGGCGTTTACTGTTGTTGTCTACTATCTGGCCGTTAGTATTCAATAAATAATAATGTGGTATACCATTCACGTTATAGGCTTTACAAACCGGATTTTTGGTCCAGCCTTCGGCCAGCAGATTGATACCATGAAGATTTAATTTTTTTAGATTTTCTTTCCATTCAGCTTCGTTCGCGTCTACGCAAATATTGATGAATACCACATCTTTGTCTTTATAAGTTTCGTGTAGTTTAGGCACGTTGTTGGTTATGTCATAAATGCAGGGTCCACAACCTACACCCCAAAAGTCGATATAGACATTTTTACCTCTGAAATTATTTAACGATACTGTTTTACCGTTTTCATCTTTCAAAGTAAAAATTGGCGCGGGACCACCCGGTTTTAGACTTTGAACCTGGGCATAATATTTCTTTAAAGTATCAGCATAATAAGCTGTTTTAATTTGAGGCAAATACTCCTGGTACACCCAAAGGGCATTATCGAATGAGTAATGTTCAAAATCCTGGAAGATAGACCTGGTAATAAACCAATCGCGCATGGAAGTAATGTTGAAGGCTGCCATACCCAAGTGGTAGTCTTTCAGTGCAGGGGCAAATGGCTGAGTTGCATCCTCCATTTGACGTGCATCGCCACTAAAACTAGAAGAGTTGAACGCGTTATTAAACCGCACATAATCAAAAATAAATTTACGGTAGGTATCGCTAACCTTAAAGAACCAGTCATTCTCGTTTTTATAGCGCGGGTATCTGTTATCGCCAACAATATTCATCAAACGGCTATCCGCAGCGGGTTTGTTTTTTAGTTCAAGCCTGTAACTATCTAATATATCAGCGCTGCGCAATAAGTCGGCATAATCAAAGTAAACATCTATGGCATGTTTTGCAGAGGCGTCAGTTATTGGCTTCGCCGAGATTTCTTCTATATCTTGATTATAAGCTTTATTCACCATAGCAAACTTGGCCGAATCTGTTATCGTCCTGTCATACATCTTGCTGCTTAAATCATTACGATTTCTGGTGTGATTTCTGTCCAGTGTAATATACGCTATCAATTCGTCGGCGAGGGCAGAGTTGGTAGTGTGAATCCTCGTGGTTTTTTCTATATCCTTCTGATCCCAGGATACCTCAATAGTGTCTTTACCTATAAAAAGTATAGGAATGTGTTCGTCACCTGGCATCAATGTAACTGTTCTGTAAGACATATCGAGCGGTATTTTGGTGCTAAAGCTGCCGTCGTTATTAATGTTGATAGTACCAGAAAATCCGCCAAAATAATTATCGGCGAAGTAGTCAAGGGTTTTATCTGTATAGTTATCTATGTGGCCTTTTAGTAAGGTGTATTCAACAGGTTTTTGAGACGGTGCTGCAGCAACCGGCATCGTTTTCTTTTTATGTGTTTGGGCCGATATGTTTAGACTATACAGGCAGGCAATAAGAACAATGAAGTTTTTCATGATAAGGTTGTATGCTTGGTTTATGGTTTAAATATACAGGTAGTATAGCGATAAACAAAAAAGTCCCGGGCTAATTACCCGAGACTTTAACAATATTTAACCAGTAGGTATTACACACCCAAATCCTTAATAATATTGTCAATCTTGGCATCCAGTTCAGCATCGGTTTGCTGGTAGGCTTCCTTGCTGGCTAACTTACCATTCACACTGCAATAAAACTTGATCTTAGGCTCTGTACCAGACGGGCGCGCAGAAATAATGCTGCCATCCCCGGTAACAAATTGTAGTACGTCAGACTCCGGCAATTCAATAGCCGAGGTAGTTTTTGACGCGATATCTGTTTCAATCCGTCTTTCGTAATCCTTGACAGTAACCACTTTTGAGCCACCCAAAGTAGCCGGTGGATTAGTGCGGAATTTTTCCATCATGGCCTTGATTTCTTCGGCGCCTGTTTTGCCTTTTTTGGTGATCGATATCAGTTTTTCTTTATAGAAACCATACTCCAGGTACATATCAATCATGGCCTCAAATAAGCTGCTGCCTTTGTCTTTATAAAAAGCGGTCATTTCTGAGATAAACGCTGCCGATACCACCGCATCTTTATCTCTTACCAGTTCGCCAACCAGGTAGCCATAGCTTTCTTCGCCACCGCCAATAAAGGTTTGCTTGCCTTCAAATTGGGTCATCAATTGGCCAATGTATTTAAAGCCGGTAAGCGTGTTGTAATAAGTTACATTTTTTGCTGTCGCGATAGCCTCTATCAGGTTACTGGTAACAATGGTTTTAACGATGTACTCTTTGCCGGTAAGTTTTCCTTTTTCTTCCCACGCGGTAAGCAGGTAGTTAATTAGTAAGCTACCGGTTTGGTTGCCGTTAAGCAGGATAAACTCGTTCTCGGTATTTTTTACGGCGATACCTACGCGGTCGGCATCAGGGTCGGTAGCCAGCACCAGGTCGGCATCAATCTCAGCGGCCTTTTTAAGCGCCAGGGTCAACGCTTCTTTTTCTTCCGGGTTTGGATATACCACGGTAGGGAAGTTGCCGTCAGGCGTTTCTTGTTCTTTAACCACGGTAACGTTCCTGAAACCAAAACTATACAAAGCAGGCGGCACCAAAGTAATACCCGTACCATGAATAGGCGAATAAACAATGCTCAAATCTTTCTGGCGCTCAATAGCATCCGGCGATACCGAAAGCTCAGTGATTTTAGCAATGTATTCGTGATCTATCTCTTCGCCAATAATCTCAAAATTGGTGGCAATGCGCTCAAATTTAATATCGTCTACACTTGCAATAGCCGATACTTCGTCCATCACCGCTTTATCATATGGCGACACAAACTGACCGCCGTCTTCGCCATAAGCTTTATAACCATTATATTCTTTAGGGTTATGCGACGCCGTCAACATTACCCCGCTCTTGCATTTTAAGCGGCGCACCGCGTACGACAGCTCCGGTGTAGGGCGCAGCTCGCGGAAAAAATAAACATGGATACCATTGGCCGAAAAAACATCGGCAGTAATGTTGGCAAACACGTCAGAATTATTACGGCTATCATGCGCTATGGCTACGGCGATCTTTTCGCCGGGGTAGGTCTTCTTTAAAAAATTGGCCAGGCCCTGGGTGGCAGCGCCAATGGTGTATTTGTTGATGCGGTTAGAGCCAACGCCCATAATACCGCGTAAACCGCCGGTACCAAACTCTAGGTCTCGGTAAAATGAGTCGGTTATTTCGGTAGTAGCATTGGTGTCAATAAGGCGCTGAATTTCGGCTTTGGTGTCAGCATCATAGTTTCCGTTAAGCCATGTTAGGGCCTTGCTCAGAACGTTTGGATCTAATTCCTGCATATAATTGGTGTTATATTATTGTTATTAATTATGATAGAAAATGAATGTAATACATTTTTGTTTTACCGAAGGAAATTTAATGTACTCCGGCTTTTTAGGTAACCAAATATAGAAGTTTAAACCTAATCAAATCAAGCCAAATAATAACCAAAATATACACGCTTCAGTTATTTAAAATCTACGCTTATGCTATATTTGAGACGGCTTATGGCCAGCCAATTAAATCTAACAATCAGTTCATGAGATCAATCATCATAGCGCTATACCTTTGCTTTTGCATAACTTTTTTTACCAACGGGCAAACTGTGGCACCTTTTAAACAAGGCGACAGAGTGGTTTTTGTAGGCAACAGCATAACCGACGGCGGGCATTATCACGCTTATATCTGGTTGTATTACATGACGCATTATCCAACACGCCGCATTACCTGCTATAATGCCGGTATAGGGGGCGACGTTATTGGCCAGATAGCCGATAGGTTTGACTATGACGTGCTGTCTAAAAAGCCAACTGTGCTAACCTTAACCTGGGGCATGAACGATAGCGGTTACTTTGAATGGTACCGTAAAGATGCGCAGGATTTTATGGATAAGCGACTGGCGGGCAGCTATGATACTTACGGCAAGCTGGAGGACCGCCTGAAGTCTATGCCCAATATCAGAGCCATCCTGATTGGCGGTTCGCCTTATGATGAAACGACTAAGTTCTCAACAAAAAATTACTATCCGGGCAAAAGCGTTCAACTTGCCAAAATTGTGGCGCATCAGGAAGAATCAGCCAAAAATAATCATTGGGGATATGTCGATTTTTATCACCCTATGGATGCCATCAATAAGCGCGAACAAGTACGTGATACAGCCTTTAGTTTAACACCAAACGATCGGATTCACCCCGACAATAACGGCCACCTGGTAATGGCTTACCTGTTTTTAAAAACGCAGGGCCTGGCTAATAATGTGGTAGCCGATGTCAGCGTTGATGCTGCGACTAAAAAAGTGGAGAGAGCCGTTAACAGCACAGTAACCAAAGTCGCGTTAGCAAATAATGGTATCAGCTTGAATTACCTGGCTAAATCATTGCCTTACCCAATAGATACTTTGCCCCGTGGTTGGGGCAGCCGGTTCCCGCAGTCGGACGCTTTAAAGGTTGTGCCCTTTAATCAAGAGTTTAATCAGGAATTGTTGACCGTTAAGAATCTAAAAGATGGTAAATATGATTTACTGATCGATGGCGAGCGGATGAAAAGCTTTACGTCGGCCGAATTATCATCAGGCATTAACATGGCCGATATCCCGAACACGCCGCAATATCAACAAGCCATACAGATCCGCGAATTAAATGAAGAACGCTGGGATATCGAACGCCGCATCCGTATGTATGTTTGGGTAGAGTACGACTTTTTAAAAGGTAAAGGCCTGCTGCATAATGACAGCAACGCTGCACTGGATTCAGTCAAAAAATATTCTGCCAAAGATATTTTCCTGAATGCCAATAAAGATACCTACAGCCGGGCCCGTTATATTGCGCTACGTGATGCCTGGCAAAAAGAGATGGATGTGTTGATTGATAAAATCTATGCCATCAACAAACCAACGATGCACAGAATCGAGTTGGTGCCGATAGCATCAAAATAATCCGGCTTATTTGTTTTTCTTGGCAAATGGCGATACATCATTACTGGAGGATGTTGTTTTGCCTGATTGATAGTCTGATTTTGATTTTTTAGCGTCAGGATTTGCAAGTTTTCTTTTGTCTTTTTGCATGGTTTTACCTTTCATGATGTTTTTGTTTAATGTAGATTTTTTGTTATCCGCTGATTAGCGGATTTATGCTTATTGTTTTTCTGAAGAAATTAAGCAAAAGACTACCGTCGGCGGGAATGCAAAAAGCAAAAGATAGTGGTGTGCGGTAAAGCTTAAAGGTAGTTAATTAAAACTATATCTAAGAGAGGATTATAATTGTTAGGTATTTTAGCGTGTTGGTTATATAACTTAGGAGTTAGGGTTTGAGCATATGCAGTCGTTCAGCAAGTTATTTAAAATCAATACTTTGTAGTTCAGGCTATCTTTTAATTAAACGCAATGCCATTGTTACGTTAAAACCTGCAAGTATTTCATTTGCAGGCTTTTTTGTTGATTGATTAGCTAAGTCGATTATTATAAACCGTAAAATATTTATATTCACGTTAATTAACTAACAATCTCATTATCAATGAAAAAAATACTAATCATTAACTCGCTGCTATTTGCCGCATTTGTAACTAATGCTCAACAAAAAGCAGATCCAGGCAAATATGCGCAATACATATCGGCAGTCGATGCCCGGAAACATTTAACCATTATAGCTTCTGACGCTTTTGAGGGCCGCGAAACCGGTAAACGCGGCGCGGATATGGCTGCCAATTACATAGCCGGCGAGTTCAAGAAAATGGGCCTTACTGCCCCGGTAAATGGTTCTTACTTTTTAAATGTGCCGTTGGTTGAAAATTCGTTGAATACCGACTTTACAGTAAACGGCAAAAAAATGGCTAAGGCTTATGATTTTTATCTACCCGGATCGCACGCCGATAACGCCATAAAGGCAAATGAAATACTTTTTATAGGCTACGGTACCGATGCAGAGATTGGAAATACTGATCTTGCCGGCAAAGTGTTATTATGGATAAATGAGGATAAACCGCACGAAGGTGTAAAAACAAATACCGGCTTTAGACTTTCAGACGATCGTAAGAAGCTGATTGCTGCAATTAAAAATAAAAAACCAGCTATTATGTTGGCAGCCAATCCTGAATTGCCTGCCGCTTTTAAAGAATTTCGCGCTACCATACTTGGTTCAAGCTTGAGTGTAAAACCTGACAAACCCGAACCTTTGGACGCCTCTATGCCAATGATATTAATAACAGATAAAGTGGCCGATGAATTATTGAAATCTGTCGGTAAAACCTTTGCCGATTTATTAAGCACGGCTGGTGGCGGCGCTAACACTACGCAAATCGTTAAGGCCGATGTACAGATAAACTACCATACCGATATCAAAGATGTAAAGGCTGTTGATGTTGTGGGCTATCTTCCAGGCACTGATTTGAAAAATGAAGTATTGGTGATGTCTGCGCATTATGACCACATTGGGCTTAACGCAGAAGGCCCGGATAAAGTAAATAATGGTGCTGACGATGACGGATCTGGTACAACTGCTGTATTGGAATTGGCGCGTGCATTTAGTCAAGCCAAAAAGGATGGTCATGGCCAGCGCCGCAGCCTGCTGTTTTTAGCTAATGTAGGAGAGGAGAAAGGACTGTTAGGTTCTGAGTATTACGCAAGTCACCCGGTTTTCCCGTTGACCAGTACCATTACCGATTTGAATATTGATATGATAGGCCGCACCGGGTTTGAGTACCAGGGCAAGCCCGATTCTGCTGATTATGTTTATGTGGTTGGGTCTGAAAAGCTGAGTAAAGAACTTAAGCAGGTCAATGTAAAGGCTAATGATACCTATACAAAGCTTAAACTGGATTATAAATACGACGATCCTAACGACCCTGAGCAAATCTACTATCGTTCAGACCATTATAATTTTGCCAAGAACGGCATACCCATTATATTCTTTACCGACGGCCTGCATGCCGATTATCATCAGCCCAGCGACGAAGTGAGCAAGATCAATTTCCCCTTGTTGATAAAACGTACACAACTGGTTTTTTACACCGGCTGGGATTTGGCTAATCGTGATACCCGGCCCGTGGTGGATGGGGTAGTGAAATGACCGTTGAACACTCTTTTTGAAAAACCTACTCGTTTATAAATAAGTAAATTACATGGCAAATTTTGAGTTAGCTTATCAATACGTAATGAGACAACAGGGGATGTATCAGAATTTCTTCGAGAAAGGTGATGTTTCTGGTGATCAAATTCTTTGCTCATTATGTTTTAACGATGAGGGACTGCGCTTGGATTCCACTACAATAGGTATAGATAATACCAGTAAATGCATTAACTGTGGTAAATCAGATGGAAAAAAATTAACTAGACCTCTTGTAAGACATCTATGTTATCGTTTTTTCGTTCGAGGTACTATCGAAAGATTTGAGTTCGGTGGATTTCCATTGATTCAAATGAATGAGTTGCGCTTCAATGATTCAAATATTCACGTATCACCTTGGCTAGAACAAGATGTAAAACTTATTGAACAAGCGGGAGAGATTGGCCTGTTTTATTATGGACCGAGATTGTGGATGCTAGGAGAGATTGAACCGTTAAAATCACTCCAAAAGGAAGAAGAAATAGATTCAATTATTGAAAGGATTTTACAAATTTATCCTGTTCACTTATTAAATGAAAATCATCCGTTCTACCGTATTCGTTTAAATCCAGACATACCCCATGACTCAGCGCAATATGACAGCCCGCCACAAGGTTATGGTGGGAATAATCGCTTTGACGATAACGGCGAAGCTGGTCTATACGCATCTCCTGATTTGGAACTTTGCATCCACGAATGCAGAGCAACTGTAGAGGATGATATGTTTGTCGCCAAATTAGTACCTAAGGCAGAGTTAAAAATGATTAACCTGTCTGCGGTGGTTCGAGAAGAAGGCGTTACCGAATTTACTAGCCTAGACTTAGCTATTCATTTTCTATTTCTTGCTGGAAAACATTCTTATCCCATTTGTAGTAGAATCGCGAAACGTATCAGAGAAGAAGGGTTTGACGGAATCATTTATCCATCTTACTTTAGTTACGCTAGAACAGGTGCGATTCCTTTTGACACAATACAAGGGATGTCAATCCGCCTTTTAGAGCCATTGCAAGATTTTGCACAAGCTCAGAGCGTTCCTAATATTTTCTTATTTGGAAGACCGATCGAAGACAAAAAGGTGTTGGTATATTCAATAAATAAAGTGATAATAAACAGTATTAAGTATGAAACTTCATTTGGACCAGCGTATCACGAAAATATGATCAATAAGAAAAATACCGCCGAAATCGTAGCAAATCGCCGTAAAGAATTAGAAGATAAGGTTTTAAAATCTTTCAACCTACCAACTGATGATAAATAGTAAACTCATCTGAGTTAATGGCAGATCTCGTAACGTTTGGCGATTATTTTACACCGGAAATAATTAATGCATCATAACACAGCTCAGCCCCGCCACCCGGATTCTTTGATTTAAACAACGCTGCTGTTTCTGTTCTGATAGCAGCGACAGTTTCCTCAGTGGCACCCGCCATAGCGGCCACAATAGGAGCGCCAACATCAAGCATTATTTCCCAATATTGGTCGAAAGTTTTATAAGCTGCTTTGTCGGTTATCGTTGCTTCTTCTATATTTTTAAAGCCGGCTTGTTTAAATAGATCCGACATTAAATTTGGCGCGGCACAGCGAAACATGCCAGGAGAACCCGGGGCAGGGGGTGGTATCTCTATATGTTTTTTAATAACGCTCATGATTGTATTTACCCAATCGTTGTGAGCAGGATTACCCCATACCGATACCGCGATGCGTCCACCGGGTTTTAGCACACGGTACATTTCGTTAGCCGCCTGTTGCATATCCGGGAAAAACATAAAGCCCATGCGGCAGCTTATAGCATCAAATGAATCGTCGGAGAAAGGCAATTCGCCTGCATCGGCGGTTAAGGTTTCGTAGTTCGGTAACCCTTTTTCTTTTGCGTTTTGCTGCGCGACTTCAAGCATGCCCTCAGCCAGGTCCGTACCTGTTACTTTGCCTTGTGTAGCCAGCGCGGCAATAGTTAAACCCGGTTCGCCGGTACCTGTGGCAATGTCTAATACATGATCAGTTTCCGTGATAGAAAGCTGTTTGATAATAGCTTCTCCCATTGGGTGTAAAAAGGCCATGTTGAACTCGTCCCACTTTTTCCATCCCGGCGAGAACTTGTTCCAGGATTGCTTTTGTTGTTCGCGGATTTTTTCCAGTTGTGATTCCATGCGATAGCTTATTATAAACTAAGATAGCAGCCGGAGCTGCTATCCAAATATACAGAACTGAGTTGTTTTACTTTAAATAACGATAAGAGCACCAAACTCAATCATCATCATCTTTCTTTTTCTTCTCGAGGATTACGAATGCGCTGCGTTTAGGAGCCGGCATAACGGCGTTTTCCCCTTTTACCGCTTTCCATATTACCTCATTCATATCTCTGTCTGGTACCTTATCTTCATTGGCCAGGTTAAAAAGCTCCGAGCGTTTACTGCTTTGATTGACAGCCACATTGCGGGCATCGATACTAACCTGCGCAGGTATCACTTTAAATGGCGTTAAAACCGGTTTGCTGGTAAAACATTCATAAAATGGTAGCGCGGCAGCATCATATTGGCTCATAGGAGGGAGCCCCAATATTAACTCCATGGTACGCAGCATGCCGGATGTAGAATACATGCTATGTATAACGGCATTGTGCTTAACATACGTACCCACCACATAAGCCGGCGAACGGTGTGCATCAATATGGTCGGGACCTGCCTGAGCATCATCCTCCAAAATAAACACGACAGACTGGTTCCAGATCGGACTTTGAGACAAGTGTTCTACAATGCGGCCCACGGCAAGGTCGTTATCTGCGACAGACGCGATCGGTGCATATTCGCCAATTTTTTGCCCGCTGGTGTGATCCTGGCTAATGCGCAACGTATTGAATTGTGGTATCGCATTAATGGCTTGTAATGAATCAAAATCATGGATCCAGGCATTGGCTCTTACCTGGTCCTTTATTTTCAAATTAAAGCCCGGCGAATGCGGACCCATGTGGCCCTGTAATGATTTGATTTGCGCTTTATTGAATGACCCAAACTCGCCATAGCTGCGGTAAGTTACACCGGCACGCTGGCAATAGTCCCAGATATAACCCTCATTTGCGCCGGTTGCATTGCCACTGTAAGCCGGCCCGCGCGAGCCGTAATTGGTGGGCCATGTTTTTTCAATAATATCGGTAGCATAAGCACCCATGCTCCAGTTATGTCCGTCCTCGCTTACTTCGGCATCTACATAAAAGTTATCGAGCAACACAAATTGTTTAGCTAGTGCATGCTGATTAGGTGTTACATTTTTTCCAAAAATACAAAGCGAAGTATCTCCGTCGCCTTCAGGCATATCGCCTAATACCTGGTCGTAAGTACGATTTTCTTTAATGATGTAAAAAACATATTTAATGGGCGATTTCTCTCCGGCTTTACGCGGGATAGGGTTGCCGGCTTCGCCATCAGCTTGTATCGTTTTTTTGGTATTGAAAGGCGTGTTGGCGTAAACTTGTTTAGTATAAGCTTTCTGCTGATCTGGATTTGGTGCGTCAATAAAAGATAATGCGCCTTTAAACAAGCCGCCAATATACTGGATCATACTGTTGGCGGTCAATCCCACGTGTTCGCCAATGTTATTGTCCTTTAAAAAGGGCTGCGGCCCCAGCGGGTTAGCCATCGAGGTCAAACCTTTTCCGTTAGCTACAATAATTTTGTTACCCAGGGTTTTTACATTGGTAGGATACCAGCCAACAGGTATAAAGCCCTGGCTAAGGCTGTTGCCTGATTTTGAAACATCGAACACAGCAAGGCAGTTGTTGTCGGCATTCGCTATGTATAAGGTTTTTTCATCTGCCGAAAGCGCTAGTCCGTTGGTTGTTGAACCGGGTAGCTTTGTCGGATACAGAACGGTTGATATAGTCTCAGTAAGCTTATTGATTTTAGTGTCAATAACTGATACCGTATTGTCATTAGCATTAGCCACAAAAAGCCGGCTGCCACTTTTGTTCAGCAACAATTCATTAGGGTGGTGACCCGAATAAATAGTGGTGGTTATTTTATTAGTCGATACATTGTAAACAGCTACCTCAGTACCACCCCACAAAGAGATATATAACGTCTTTTCGTCCGGCGATAAAAGGCAATCATAAGCAATAGTGGGTAATTGAACCGTAGTAAGGACTTTTTTAGTGGCCGGTTCAATTACATACAATGAGCTATCGCCTTTGGTGATAGCATATAATCTGGAATTGCTTTTATTGGTAACTAAACCTGTAGGGCAGATGTCATTCTTTGGCCATCGTAAACCCAATCTGATGGTGTCGGCTGTGCCAAGCTTATTTTGTTGTATCGGGAAGTCAAGCAGCCAATTATCATAGCCGCCAGATACATATAAATGTTGTTCGTTATGGCTAAACGCCAGGCCATACCACGATTTAGCCAGTACTTTTTGATCTAATAATTTTTCATTTTTTGGGTCGATTAACTGTACAGATTGCGTGCTCTGCCCATTGTTGGTAACCGCAAGCAGTTTACCGCTGGCGCTCAGCTGCATATTAAGTGGCAGATCGCCCAAAGGCAGTTGCCTGCCTGCAGGGCTTAGTTTCCAGCCATTGGGTAATAACACCTGTTCGCTGTTTCCAATTTTACCGGGCACTTGCGCGCAAGCCCATCCTCCAATAAATATCAAAACTATTATTGGTAAAGGTTTTACCCTAAAAGTGATTTTTGACATAGCCGTATTTTTATCAGGTAAATTTAACAAGCTAATGTTAACTTAATTTAAACAATCGAAGGCGTTAAAGCTGCCATTCCTGGTAGAAACTGCTTTTAACTACTCGTATGCTGTTATATTTTTATCAGGCACTATCTGCATTACATAATCACGTTTAATCGGATTATAGGGCTTCGTATCATTAACTGTAATATAAATATTGCACAGGTTTTTAACGTAATACGTCTGTACATCGCCAATAGAGCCTTCTTTGTTAATATATTGCGATATAGAGTTATTGATGAGGGTGTACTGAGTAATGTCGTTGGTTTCCAACTCGATATATTGCTTTTTGCCATCAGCGCGCATAGTTAGTGTTACAAACGACCCATCAGTTAATTTGAGGCCATAAGCCCGATTTTTGGTTTTTACATTTTTTTGCGTGGTGGTGTAACCCTTTGCTGTTAAAAAGGTATCGGCCTGCGCCAGGTTGTTGTGTAGCAAGAATTTAATATCCTCATAAGAAATTAAGTTTTGCTGGCCAAAACAGAAACCTGCCGAACAGCAGAATAGTAAACTAAATAATAACTTTTTCATAGGTTTAGTTGATAGTGTGATGTGTTTAAAATTACACAAATGTGGATTTTGGCCCAAATTTCTCAGCGTAAAAGTGCTAACTTAGCACACTTGTTACATAGACTATGGCTACAATAAACTTAGAGCGCGTGCACGGCGATTTTGGCTTTGCCGCAAGCGATGAAAACGGACATACCGTTAATATGGATAGCAGCCCCGAAAGTGGCGGCGAGAATTTTGGCGTTCGCCCGATGCAGATGTTGCTGATGGGTTTGGGCGGCTGCTCGGCCATTGATGTTATTACTATTTTGAAGAAACAACGTCAAGACGTGCAAGACTATAAAATGGTAATCAGTGGTGATCGCGAAGCAGGTAAAGAACCATCGCTATGGAAAGAGGTAACCATCGAATTTCATTTGTATGGTGATATCGACCCGGACAAAGCCAGCCGCGCGGTTGAATTGTCTGTAGGTAAATATTGTTCGGTTGCGGCTACTTTAGAGCATGCCGGCGCCGCTATTAAAACGCAGGTGTTTGTACATCCTGCCGTAACACAGTAATAAAATTAATATCTCAATGTCATCTCAATTAGACCCCGTAACCCAGGCTATACGTATCCAGTCTGAGAAAACGCAACATCGCGAACATTCAACGCCTTTGTTTATAACCAGCAGTTTTACTTTTGAAGATGCTGAAAGCATGCGCGCAGCGTTTGCCGGCGAATCTGACGATAATATCTACACGCGTTTCAGCAATCCTAACGTTGACGAGTTTATTGCTAAGATGTGCGCGTTAGAAGGTGCCGAAGCAGGTTTTGCTACCAGCAGCGGTATGGCCGCTATATTCGGGTCGTTTTTTGCATTGCTTCAACAAGGTGATCACTTAATATGCTGTAGCTCTGTGTTTGGCAGTACTTACACTATTGTTACCAAATACTTGCAGCGTTATGGTATAGAGCACACCCTGGTGCCTGCCAATGACGATGCTGCATGGGAAGCCGCTGTAAAGCCTAACACTAAAATGGTTTACCTGGAAACGCCTACTAATCCACAATTAGAAGTTTTGGACCTGGAATGGGCCGGCAAATTCTCCAAGAAACATAATCTTATTTTAAATGTAGATAATTGCTTTGCGACGCCTTTGCTGCAAAGACCAATTGAATACGGCGCAGACTTGGTGGTGCACTCTGCTACCAAGTGGATAGATGGTCAAGGCCGTGTATTAGGCGGTATTGTTCTTGGCCGTGCAGATTTGATCAATGAGATCTATTTGTTCTGCCGCAATACAGGGCCATCGCTGGCACCATTTAACGCCTGGGTATTAAGCAAAAGTTTAGAGACTTTAGATGTACGCATGACCCGTCATTGTGAAAACGCACTTGCGGTAGCTAAAGCCGTACAAGGTAATTCTGCCGTGGCTTGGGTAAAATATCCTTTGCTTGAAGGGCATCCGCAGTTTGAGATCGCCAAAAAGCAAATGAAGATGGGGGGCGGCGTATTTTGCCTGGAACTAAAAGGTGGGGTAGAAGCCGGCCGTAAATTCCTGGATGCTTTGGATCTTTTAACCGTAACCGCCAACCTTGGCGATTCACGCAGTATAGCTTCACATCCTGCCAGTACTACACATTCCAAATTGTCTAGCAATGAGCAATTAGCTGTAGGTATTACACCAGGATTGATCCGTATATCATGTGGGTTAGAAAAAGCTGATGATTTGATAGCTGATATTACTCAGGCTTTAGCCAAAAGCGCTAGCTAATATGATGCTGTAATCTTATCCGTATCATACAAAACTGTATATTTTAAAGGGCGATATTTTAATATCGCCCTTTTTTATTAGCTGTTGTTACACAGTATGTTTAGTTGATTTTGTTCTTGTGGCACCGCAATTGCCTACACATGGTAACATCTGCTCTTTTTTAAGAGCAGGTTTCAACAAAAACAACAACAATTATGAAAACAAATTTAAAAAAGGCTGCCCTTATGGTAACAGGAGTACTGTTAGGCGGTAGTGTATTTGCCCAAACTAATGATGCAGGCAGCGGTGACGCTATCAAGCCATTTTCGGGCGCAGGTGCTTACAATACCTGGTCTATCGGTATTAATGGCGGTTTGCCCTCATTAAATTTATTAACAGGTGGTCATAATGGATTTAACCACTGGCAACCCACAGCCGGTTATGGCTTGTCTATCAGAGATCAGGTTGTTCATTCATTTGGTATATCTCTTGATTACAACGGCGGTATGGTAAAAGGCGACGTTTCCGGCAGCCTTCCATATGTTACTAATAACCTCGGAAATCGTTATACAGCTTTTAGTACCAAGTTTAACCAGGTTAGTTTAAATGGTGTACTTAACGTTGCTACGGTTGACTATCTGCGTCGCAAAAACGCAGTTCAATTTTATTTGAATGGCGGTTTAGGCGTAGTTTATTACACGCCTACCGTTACAGGCTATAACGGTGGCGACTTCCCTACTACAGCGTCTTCATCTTTTAAATCATCTGCTTTGGTTATGCCAATTGGTGGTGGAGTTAAATTCAGATTAAGTGACGCCGTTGCCCTTAACTTTGGCTATACTGAGAACTTTATTGATGCTAACAGTTTTAATGGCGTTAGTCAATATCCTAAAACCAGCCACTATTCTTATGGATATGGAGGTTTAGAGTTCTCATTGGGTGCAAAATCAAAACCTAGTTTGCAGTGGTCTAATCCTATTGTTGGTATTCAAAACGAATACATGACAGAAGAGCGCAGATTGCAAAATCAAATTGACGCACAAAAAGCTGCTAACGACAAGTTAAGAAGCGACCTGGATGCTACAAACGCTAACCTTGCCAAATTCACTACAGATAGTGATGGTGACGGTGTTCCGGATTTCTTTGATAAATGTCCTGGTACGCCGGCAGGTGTTAAGGTTGACGGTGCAGGTTGCCCGCTTCCGGTTGCTGAAGCTCCAAAACCTGATGTTAAAGTCTATGTAACCGAAGAAGATAGAAAAGTTGTAAGAGACGCTATCAAAAACCTGGAGTTTGACTTTGGTAAAGCTACCATCCGTGCACACTCATATGCAAGTTTAGAAAGAGTTGCTAACCTGTTGGTTAACAAAAACTTTAGCTTAAAACTGGCTGGTCATACAGATAACGTTGGCTCAAACGATGCTAACTTAAGATTATCAAAAGACCGTGCAGAGTCTGTTAAATCATTCCTGGTAAGCAAAGGTGCTAATCCATCACGCATTGAAGCTACCGGTTATGGCGAAACTCAACCAATTGCAACCAACAAAACTGCAAAAGGTCGTCAGGCAAACCGTCGTGTTGAATTCACGTTGTTTTAATCTTTAAATAGAAAGTAAACTAAACGAAAAGGCCTCCAAATTGGAGGCCTTTTTTATGGCTTTATAGCTGCTGTTTAGTTATAAACCAACTCTCCAAATTCCGAACGGATAGTTACCTGCTTCTGCTCCGCAGCTTCAACGCGACCAATAATTTGCGCATCAACCCCAAAGCTCTTAGAGATCTGTATCAAATCGCCAGCTATCTCTTGTGGTACATACAGCTCCATACGGTGCCCCATGTTGAATACCTTGTACATCTCCTGCCAGCTGGTTTTAGATTCCTCGTGGATCAGCTTAAACAGCGGTGGAATAGGGAACAGGTTATCTTTAATAATATGCAGCTTATCTACAAAGTGCAGTACCTTGGTTTGCGCACCGCCGCTGCAATGCACCATGCCATGAACCTGGCTGCGGTACTTATCTAATATCTGTTTAATAATAGGCGCGTAGGTGCGTGTAGCAGACAATACCAGCTTGCCGGCACTAACCGTTTCGCCATTACCTATTTCAATCGGGTCGGTTAAGCTCTTGCTTCCTGAAAAGATCAACTCATACGGAATAGCCGCATCATGGCTTTCAGGGTACTTATCTGCTATGCTTTTATTGAAAACGTCGTGGCGGGCAGAAGTTAGTCCGTTCGAACCCATGCCACCGTTGTATTCTTGTTCGTAGTTAGCTTTGCCATATGAGGCCAGGCCTACTATCACGTCGCCGGGTTGGATGCGGTGGTTTGATATCACGTCCTCGCGCTTCATGCGGCAGGTAACAGTCGAGTCGACTATTACGGTGCGTACCAGGTCGCCTACATCGGCGGTTTCGCCACCGGTGCTGTAGATACCTATTCCGGCTTCGCGTAGCTCTGCCAGGATCTCTTCGGTACCATTGATGATGGCAGCAATCACTTCGCCCGGTATCAGGTTCTTGTTACGGCCAATGGTTGATGACAGTAGTATGTTGTCCGTAGCACCCACACAGAGCAAATCGTCCAGGTTCATGATGATAGCATCCTGGGCAATGCCGCGCCATACCGAGATATCGCCGGTCTCTTTCCAATAGGTATAAGCTAATGACGATTTGGTGCCCGCACCGTCGGCATGCATAATGTTGCAGTATTCGGCATCGCCGGTTAGTATATCGGGGATGATCTTACAGAAGGCCTGTGGGAAGATACCTTTGTCTATGTTTTTAATAGCGTTGTGTACGTCGTCTTTCGAGGCCGACACGCCCCGCTGATCATATCTTTGCGAAGAAACCATGGCCCAAATATACGCTTAATGTCGATAATCATTAATATGAGCTGTTGCTTGTTTCACGTGTGTATGTACTAAATGAAACAAGTGAAACAGTATTTTAATGTAAGTATTTGATAATAAGTTTTTTGCAAAATTACAGTGAAACAAAATGAAACACTAAAAATGACTTTTAGGTATTTTTTTGTTTCACTGAAGTGTTATGAAACAGTAAGACGAAATTTAAAAATATCTCATAATTTTATAGGATACTTGTTGGTGATAAAACAAATAACGAAAGCACTTCCCGCCTAAATTGTCATGCTGAGCATAGCGAAGAATCTTTTAAAAGCGATATAAAACGTATAAGATTTAGCTTGTGGTCGGTGTTATCACCGAATTGTTATACGCTCTTGCCGTTGTTGGTGTTATCACCAACAACCAGTGCGTTGCGTTAGCGCAGTACAATCATGGTCATATCGGTAGTTGTTGGTGATAACACCGACAAGGGCGAGAGATATTCCCTGGCCTGTCATTCTGAGCAAAGCGAAGAATCTTATCAAGTCGTATAGGATTCTCCGGCCGTTGTTGGTGTTATCACCAACAACTCGTGCGCTGGGTTAGCGCAGTACAAATCACGGCGTATCGGTACTCATTGGTGGTATCACCAACAAATACCGATATTTTGTAAATTAGCGATATGGCTGATATTAATTTTGATTACCACGCTCAGTTTTTTACAGCGACGATATTAGAATGGAAGCTTTTGTTAAAGCCCGACGTTTTTAAAGACATCATCATTAACAGCTTATTGTTTTTAAAGAACGAGGGAAGTATCGTTGTTTACGGCTTTGTAATAATGCCAAACCATATTCATTTAATTTGGCAGATACAAGATGGGTTCATTAAAGAAAAGATACAATTGCGTTTTTTGAAGTTTACTGGTCAACAATTAAAATTCGAACTAACAAAAATAAATCCTGAACAACTTGAAAACTACCGGGTAAATGCCAAGGATAGAGAATATCAGATTTGGGAACGAAATTCGTTGAGTGTTGATCTGTGGACCGCGGCTGTATTTATCCAAAAGTTGGATTATATTCACAACAACCCAATACAGGAAAAATGGAGGTTAGCGAATTATCCGGAAGATTATAAATATTCGTCAGCTAAGTTTTATGAAACAGGTATAGACGATTTTGGGTTATTAAAACATTATGCCGAGTAATACTTGTTGGTGATAACACCAACAAGGGCGTAGAATCTCTACTGCGGTAAGTAGCCGTAATCTGCACCTTTAAACTCAACAAGTATGTGATCGGGCAATGGTAAATACTTTTCAAAATGATAGTGGAAATTTTCCACGTCGTTCGAGTTGGTAATTATTTCGGTTATCGGTAACGCAATATAATTAGTTGATCCAATGGTTTCTAAATGAAACCGCTCCATCATTACCATTTTTAACTTTAAATGGCGATCTACAGCTTCAGGAGTCATGACGATATTTAGACCGTATCCTTCTGAAGCTGCACTAGAACTTATTAGTGCCAGTACATCTGTATTTAACATTTTTTTATAATACTCTTTGATTGCGAGGTATAAGGCGGTTAGAACATAATAGCTTCTTTCGTCGCTACCTGTCCTGCAAAGACAAGAAAAATACTCATACACTTCTCGAATAAAATCCATGGCCTCGTTTGAATATCCTTTGCTCATATCTAACAAAAAGTTTTCAGTCGCTGATTTCATCTCAGGATTATTGGAAAGATGCACTGGATCGAAGGCGAAGTTAACAGCAATGAACGGTTCTACTATTTTCCATGCACCGATTGTGACATCTTGAATGAGTAATTCTACCCCAGCGCGGTGAAGGTCTTTACAACATTCTAATGCCGCGACTAATCTTGGCTCTGGATATAAGCCCTTATTTGTCGGTATATAGGGTAAACACCCGTAAAACATCGATTGATACCAGACGTTGAATTTGCCAGGTCCTATATGTGCGGTTTCCTTGTTATAGGAAATTCGCTCCTGTGTTGTGAATATTTCGCCTAACTTATTTCTTGCAGCACGAATTACATTCATTCCATACAGTTTGTGAAGCATGATAGGAACGGCGTCGAAGATATGACAAAAAAGGTCATAAGCCTCTTCAAAGTGTTCATTATCAGCTTCTGTACTGACTAACTCCTTTAGTCTTTCAAATTTTTGATAAAACTCTTTTAAGTCTCTGTCTAAATATGAGTCAAGTCCACGTTCTTTAATTTGCTTTAATTGCGCCTCTTTATCAAATATGTTGTCAACGTTTTCCAAGCTCAATATATTTAATCAATTAACTATGAATATTCTTTTTTGTAAAATTAGACTATTTCCTGTTGAAAACGTTATCCAACCAAAAAGCCCCGACCAGCGGGGCTTTTTTTATTTAATAAATAACAATTCTCGGCCGTTGTTGGTGTTATCGCCAACAACCAATCCGTGGGTTGATGTAGTGCAAATCACAACCTATCGTTACTCGTTGGTGATAACACCAACAAGGGCGGAGAAAACATTTAAGATTTAGCTTGTGGTCGGTGTTATCACCGAATTGTTATACGCTCTTGCCGTTGTTGGTGTTATCACCAACAACCAGTGCGTTGCGTCAGCGCAGTACAATCATGGTCATATCGGTAGTTGTTGGTGATAACACCGACAAGGGCGAGAGATATTCCCTGGCCTGTCATTCTGAGCAAAGCGAAGAATCTTATCAAGTCGTATAGGATTCTTCGCTTTGCTCAGAATGACAGATCCTATTTATAGTAAAATGTCCTATAACAAAAAAGCCCCGACCAGCGGGGCTTTTTTTATTTAATAAATAACAATTCTCTAAACTTAGGCAGCGGCCATAACGAATCGTCAACCAATTGCTCCAGTTTATCTACGTGGTAGCGGATAGGCTGGAAGTATGATTTAACCTTTTCATCATAAGTAATGGCTTTTTCGCGCAGGTCCTCAATTTCATTGGCCTTTTTACGTTCGGCAACCATGGCGTCGACATTGGCTTTAATAAAATTGATATGCTCCGCCAGTTTATTAATAATGTCTAACTGCACCTGGTAGGTTGATTTGTCTAAACCAAGATCTTTCAAACCTTTGGCATTTTCAACCAGTTTGCTTTGATAATCAATAGCACAAGGAATGATTACGTTCATCACCAGTTCGCCCATTACGCGGGCTTCAATCTGTAATTTCTTGTAAAAGGCATCTAATAAGATCTCATGACGGGCATGTGCCTCGCGTTTGGTAAAAACAGATGTCTCAGAAAATAAGATCTCCGATTTATCAGAGATAAAGGCATCAAGCGCTTTTGGGGTGGTTTTAAAGTTAGACAGACCTCTTGTCGCGGCTTCTTTTTCCCATTCCTCGCTATAACCATTACCTTCAAAGCGGATGGCTTTTGATTCTTTGATGTAGCGTTTAATCACCATTAATAAGGCAACGTCCTTCTTTTCGCCTTTCTTTAATAGCTTATCTACATCGTATTTGAATTTTTTAAGCTGATCTGCCACAATCAAATTCAAAATAGTCATCGGGCTGGCCGAGTTGGCCGACGAACCTACCGCGCGAAGCTCAAACTTATTACCGGTAAAGGCAAATGGCGAGGTACGGTTACGGTCGGTATTGTCTTTCAGGATCTGCGGGATCTTAGGGATACCCTGCCATAGCAAAGCTTCGTCTTTTACTTTCTTGCTGATGCGTGAAGTTTCAATCTCGTCCAACAGCTCACTTAACTGGCTACCCAGGAAAATAGATATAATAGCAGGAGGGGCCTCATTGGCACCCAAACGGTGGTCATTATTTACTGATGCTATGGATGCTCTTAATAAATCGCCATGCTCATAAACCGCTTTGATGGTGTTTACAAAGAAAGTCAGGAACATCAGGTTGTTCTTAGGCGTTTTACCCGGCGACAATAGGTTTTTACCCGTATTGGTAATCATCGACCAGTTATTATGCTTGCCAGAGCCATTAATGCCTGCATAAGGCTTTTCGTGTAATAACACCTTAAAGTTATGACGCTTGGCTACCCGATCCATCAAATCCATTAATAACTGGTTATGATCTATAGCCAGGTTAATCTCTTCATAAATAGGGGCGCACTCAAACTGCGATGGTGCAACTTCGTTATGGCGTGTCTTTAAAGGTATACCTAATAATAACGACTCGGTTTCCATATCCTGCATAAACGCGTAAACACGTTCAGGGATCGATCCGAAATAATGGTCTTCTAACTGCTGATTTTTGGCAGATTCATGTCCAAATAAGGTGCGGCCGGTCAGGTACAGATCAGGGCGGGCATTAAATAAGGCTATGTCAACCAAAAAATATTCCTGCTCAATACCTAAAGAGGCATTTACCTTTTCAATGCCTTTATCAAAATAGTGGCAAACATCAACCGCGGCTTTATCTAAAGCGCTTACCGCCTTTAATAATGGTACCTTATAATCTAGCGCCTCGCCGGTGTACGATACAAATACGGTTGGTATACATAAGGTACGCGCCATGATAAAGGCCGGAGACGAAGGGTCCCAGGCGGTATAACCACGGGCCTCGAAAGTATTGCGAATGCCGCCACTAGGGAAGCTGGATGCATCAGGCTCTTGTTGCGCCAGTGCATCGCCAGAGAAAACTTCTATCGCACCGCCATCGGCAGTTGGCTCAAAGAAAGAGTCGTGCTTCTCGGCAGTAGTACCGGTTAATGGCTGGAACCAGTGTGTATAATGTGTAGCGCCTTTGCCCAATGCCCATGATTTCATGGCGGTTGCTACCTGTTCTGCCATATCGCGGGGTATTGGTTCGCCTTTTTCAATGGAGTTTATAATACTATTATAGGCTTCTTTTGAAAGAAGCTCTCTCATTTTTTTAATATCGAACACATTTGCCCCGAAATAGTCGGAAATTTTGGTAGATGGCGCTTTAGTTTCAGGAATTGTCCGTGTTAATACAGCCTGAAGAGCTTGAAAACGAATATTAGGCATGATTTGCGTTTTATTTTGATGGTTTAGCTCAAAATTAGAATTATACTTTATAAATAAAGACTAAATCATTAATGAATTAAAAAAGATTACTGTTTTTTCTTGATTTTCTCTTTTGACTGATAATTATTGAAAATTATCGATGAAAAATCGCTGTTTTTATGAAAATTTTGATTTTAAAACGCCGATTTGCACGACTTTTTTAAATTTTAGGTCAAATAAAACTGCTAAAACGACCTTTTGTTTGGTAAAACATAAAAAAATCGAAATAAAAAATTATATAATTTGAATTAATATTGGTTTTTGAATTGAAAATTATTCAAAAAATGAGTTAAATAATTGTTAATTTTTATATTTTTTGTAATAATTCATGTTTTAATGCGATTTTTTTAACTAAACTCTTGTTTTTTATGATTTTGGTCTATAATTTTATGAAAATATTAACAAAGTGATATTTCAACAACGATATTGCTAATGTTTAATAAGAATCATTGCAACAACACTTAATAATTTATAGAAAACAAAGAATCACATTTAACTAATTCTCCAAATCAACAAACAAAATGAAAGTAAAAACACCAAAATTCACCCTGCTAAGCGCGTTTCGCGGATTGACGCGGGAAAAATGGGCGCTGGGAGCGACCATTTTAACTGGAAAGATGATTGGCTTAGGCTTGGTAGTAGCAGCAATGTTCACTATCCCCGGCTTATTGCCATCTGCAGCGCACGCTGCTGCTGCTCCAAAACCAACCGATCTTGAAACTTCAATCGTTAATTCAATTAACACAGTTTGGACATTGGTTGCAGCGTTCTTAGTATTCGGTATGCAGGCTGGTTTCGTTATGCTTGAAGCTGGTTTCGCTCGTAAGAGAGAAACAGTAAACGTATTAATGGAGTGTATTTATGATACCTGTCTTTGCGGTATCTTATTCTACGCTGTTGGTTACGCATTTATGTTTGGACATGGAAACGGATTTATAGGATGGGGCGGCCCGGATGGTAAAAACTGGTTCTTCCTGCAAAACACCCCGGCTACTTACGAAGCTTACGGCGTTCCAATTTTGGCACACTGGATCTTCCAATACGCTTTTGCTGATACCTGCTCTACAATCGTATCGGGTGCAATGATTGGTCGTACTAGTTTCCGTGGCGATATTCTTTACTCTATCGGTATCACTGGTTTCATTTACCCAATTATCGGTCACTGGGCTTGGGGACCTGATGGTTTCTTAGCATTAATGGGCGGCGCCGGTCACTTCTTGCCAACACTAGGCAATGGTTTCCGTGATTTCGCTGGTTCAACAGTAGTACATACCATAGGTGGTATTGCTTCATTAGCAGGTGCAATTGTATTAGGCCCGCGTTTAGGTAGAATCTTCGCCCGCGACGATAAAGCTAAAGGAGGCATGCCACCGGGACACAACATGGCACTGGCTGCTGTAGGTACTTTCATCCTGTGGTTTGGCTGGTACGGCTTTAACCCTGGATCTACATTGTCAGGTATGGACGTACAAGGTATTGGCCGTGTTGCTGCTAACACCACACTTGCAGCTTGCTCTGGTGGTATGATGGCTATGTTATTAGGTTTATGGTTTGGCGCAACCAAAGGTAAATTTGATTTAGGTTACACTTTAAACGGTTTATTAGGTGGTTTGGTAGCTATTACCTGCCCATGCTACTGGGTTAGCCCGCTTGGTGCGCTTGCCTTAGGCGCTATCGCCGGTGCAGTAGTTTATTTATCAATGAACTTTATTGAGTGGTTACGTATAGACGATCCAGTTGGTGCAGTATCAGTACACGGTGCAGCAGGTATCTGGGGTACTTTATCATTAGGTTTATTTGCTTCAGGCCAATACGGTGCTACAGGTCCTTTAGGTGCCGACAACAGCGCTCCGGTAACTGGTTTATTCTACGGTGGTGGCGCTGGTGTGTTAGAAGCACAAGCTATTGGTACATTTACTATTGCTATAGCAGTATTTGTTGTTACCATCACCATGATGTACGTTATCAATGCATTACCTCATCCATGGAAATTACGTATCGAAGAACACGGTGAGCTTGGTGCAGGTGGTATCGATGTGTTTGACCACGGTATGGAAGTTTACCCAAATACTGACGAAGATGTAAGCTTAAGCGGTCTTTTTGACAAAGGCGCTAAAGTTACAGCTTAAGGATTTGAAATAAACATTACAACCCTTGTGCGGCTGATAATGCCACGCTATTATCTACCGTACAAGGGTTTGTTATAACCGGATTTTTCTATCACACACCCTGCCATTTTGGTAGGAAGAATGAAATGGTCAATAAATAATAAAATATAAATTATTGAAGATCAATGGTCAATTTAAGAATGGAGCCTTTGGCAGCCGCTTTGCAGGCCCGATCTTACAAATAATATTAACAATCAAATCAAAACACAACAATTAATCAATTAACACTTATCAATCAAATCATGAAAAAATTATTACTATTAATCCTTGGTGTATCTGCATTTAGCCTGGCCTCAAAAGCGCAGGATACTGTAAAAACTACCAGTGATGCACCCCTGGTAATTTCTGGCTCGGCCGACGTTTATTATAAATACGATTTCTCTGGTCACAAAAATATCCCAACAAGTTTCGCCAGCGATCAAAACTCTCTTTCAATAGGCATGCTTGATCTGGCATTAAAAAAGTCGGTTGGTAAAGCATCTTTCGTGGGTGAGGTTTCATTCGGTCCAAGAGGCCAGGAACAATCAATAGTTGCCGGTGCTGCTAACGATTCTTACCACATCCAAAACTTATATATTTCTTATAATGTTACTGATGCGTTTAACTTAACCGCTGGTTTTATGGGTACGTTTGTAGGCGAAGAAGTAATATCTCCGGTAGGAAACTTTAACTATTCAACTTCATACCTGTTCACTGCCGGTCCGTTTCAAAATGCCGGTTTTAAAGCTACTTACACTTTCTCGCCTGCAGTTAGCTTAATGGCTGGTGCATTTAACGACGAGTGGAACGTATATACTGCTGCTGCAAGAGTTAATACTTTTGGTGCACAGTTAATGGTTGCGCCGGTTAAAGGTTGGACTGCTTATATCAACTTGTTAACAGGTCCTTCTTCAGGCACAATATTAGATTTAACCACCAACTACCAAATTACTGATGCCTTTAAATTAGGCTTAAATGCTGCTAATAAAACAGGTAACGGTGCGGCCAACTATAAAGGCGCTGCATTATATCCACAGTTAGCGGTTTCAAAAGCAGTTACTTTAGGTTTAAGAGAAGAATACTTCAAACTAAGCGACGTAACAGCTGCTGGTGTAACTACTGTAGGAAATTCAGTAATTGGCTCAACTCTTACTGCTAACATCAAATCAGGTCCGTTTACTTTCATTCCGGAAGTTAGATTGGATAACAACAAAGATGTAAACGCCGGTTTTACCAACAAAGATGGTGCACCAACTAAAAGCGCTTCTCAATTTTTATTTGCTGCGGTTTACTCATTCTAATAACAATATCTAGAGATTTCTCTAAAACAGGAGCTGTCCCGACGAAATCGGGGCAGTTTTTTTGGTTTTGGCCGATTTTGACAAAACACTAATTGCAACAATATTGCATTATATTGGCATGTTGATTGAAAATTAAAGGTAAGATTATCAGCTTAATAACTAAAAACGCAATAATGTTGAAAAAATACTAAAAAGCAATATTGTTGCAACAACTGATATTTGGTAAGCGTTATTCTATTAAACTTTAAATTTTAATCACTATGCTTATCTCCAACTTTAATTTGTGCAAGGACGAGTGGCTCGAACTTGTATTTGCTAAACGTAACAAAGAATATGGTGCTTATTACATCAGGCAACATCATTCAGAAATTGTTTTCAGATCATTTATCATTGGCGTATTTGGCGTTGCTGTAATAGTGGGGCTTATCGGTATCGCCATCAGAACCAAGCCTGTTACTGAGGTAATGGTTGTCGCGAAACTCGACCAAATTTATGTTATCCCGCCGGCACCTAAAGCGCAGCCACCCAAACCCATAGTGCAAGCGCCGAAGGCTGCAGCGGCACCCGCTGCTCCAACTACTACCGTTCGATTTGTACCGCCGGTTGTTACGGCAGATCCAATTGCTGAAGAACCTCCGAAACTGGACGAGTTGAAAGCAGCAAATGTTGGCGCCGAAAATGTAAAAGGAACGGGAACCGCGATTAATACCGGCGATGGCACAGACAAGGCATCGACTGGCACTGGTGCCGGGGTTGGCACTGGTGACGATGATGTTAACACACCCTACACCGCTGTTGAAATGATGCCCCAACCTGTTGGTGGCGATGCAGCCTGGTCGAGGTTCTTACAATCAAATATCCATTATCCTGATAAAGCGATGCAGGATGGCGTAAGCGGCAGAGTGCTGGTAAGTTTTATTGTTGAAAAGGATGGACACCTTTCTAATATAAAAGTAGAACGCGGGCCGGGCTACGGATTAGATGAAGAAGCTGCCCGCGTTTTAAAAATTGCCAAAGCCTGGAAACCCGGCATGCAAAACGGTAGAGCAGTGCGTGTTAAATTAACCTTGCCAGTTAGTTTTACTATAAACGACTAGGTTTTTGAGGCGAAAGCTGAAGGCCAAAAGCATAAAAATTTGAACTTTTGAGTATCAGGCTTTCAGCTTTTAGCTTTCGGCTTTCGCCTTTTTTCCCTACTTTTGGGCATCCTTTCAAAAAAACAGACAACATTGGAGACCCAGGAACTTACCACCGTTGAAACCGCCAAAGATTTAGGCTTACTCCCAACCGAATACGAACGCATTATTGAAATCATGGGCCGCGTACCCAACTTTACCGAGCTATCTATTTTCTCTGTAATGTGGAGCGAGCATTGCTCATACAAAAACTCTATTACCTGGCTGAAAACTTTGCCAAAAGACGGCCCGCGCATGCTGGCCAAAGCCGGCGAAGAAAACGCTGGTTTGGTTGATCTGGGCGACGGTATTGGTTGTGCCTTCAAGATCGAATCGCATAATCACCCATCTGCATTAGAGCCTTATCAGGGCGCGGCTACTGGGGTAGGCGGCATTAACCGTGACATTTTCACCATGGGTGCACGCCCAATCGCACAGCTTAATTCATTGCGCTTTGGTGATATCACATTAGACAAAACCAAATGGCTTATTAAAGGTGTGGTTAAAGGCATTAGCCATTATGGTAATGCATTTGGTATACCAACTGTAGGCGGCGAGCTGTTTTTTGACGATTGCTATAACATCAATCCATTAGTTAATGCTTTCTCGGCAGGTATTGTTAAAGCTGGCGAAACCGTTTCGGCAACATCATATGGAGTTGGTAACCCGGTTTACATAGTTGGTTCGGCCACAGGTAAAGACGGGATCCACGGCGCGGCTTTTGCGTCGAAAAATATTACTGAAGATTCTGTGAACGATTTGCCTGCGGTACAGGTAGGGGACCCATTCCAGGAAAAACTATTATTGGAGGCTACTTTAGAAGTTATTAAAACCGGTGCTGTTGTAGGTATGCAGGACATGGGTGCGGCAGGTATTATCTGCTCAAACTCCGAGATGTCTGCCAAAGGCGAGCACGGTATGAAAATTAACCTGGACGCGGTACCAACCCGCCAGGAAAACATGAAGCCTTTCGAAATCTTATTATCTGAGTCACAAGAGCGCATGCTGATTGTGGTGCATAAAGGCCGCGAAAAAGAGGTTGAAGCTGTTTTTGATAAATGGGATCTGAACTGCGCTATCATAGGCGAGGTTACTGATACCAAACGTTTAGAATATTATGCAGGCGGCGTATTAGTTGCCGATGTACCTGCTGATGATCTGGTTTTAGGCGGCGGCGCACCTGTTTATGAGCGCGAGTATAAAGAGCCTGCTTATTTTGCAGAAAATAAAAAATTTAAAATTGAAGATATTGCCGAGCCTCAAAACCTGGTTGATGTGGCCGAGCATTTAATATCTCATCCAAATATAGCCTCGAAACGTTGGGTTAGCGATCAATACGACTCTATGGTAGGTGTATCTACCATGACCACTAACCGCCCGAGCGACGCAGCGGTGGTAAATGTTATTGGCACCAATAAAGCGATTGTTATTACAGTAGATTGTAACTCGCGCTACGTTTATGCCGATCCGCAGAAAGGTACCGCTATCGCCGTGGCTGAGGCTGCACGTAATATTACCTGTGCAGGTGGCGAACCGGTGGCCATTACCAATTGTCTTAATTTTGGTAACCCGTATGTGCCTGAAGTTTACTGGCAGTTTGTGGGTGCCATAAAAGGCATGAGCGAAGCTTGTACCAAATTTGAAACCCCGGTAACCGGTGGTAACGTAAGTTTTTATAACCAATCTACTGATGATGGCCCGGTATTCCCGACGCCGACTATTGGTATGTTGGGGGTGATGGACGATATCTCAAACATCATGACATCAGACTTTAAACAGCCGGATGACCTGGTTTACCTGATTGGTGAGTCTGTAAATGATATTGCTTCTTCTCAATATTTAGCTTCATGGCATAAAGTATTGGCTGCCCCGGCGCCATATTTTGACCTGGATAAAGAATATGCTATGCACCAGGTGGTTAAACAACTGATTCTGCATAAAGTTATCCAGTCTGCACATGATGTGGCCGACGGTGGTTTGTTTATTACTTTAGTTGAGTCGTCTTTACCAAACGGCTTAGGCTTTGAGATAGCTGCCGATGCGAACGTGCGTAAAGATGCTTTCTTGTTTGGCGAAGCACAAGGCAGGGTAGTAGTGAGTATTGCCCCGGCAGATCAGGAACGTTTTATCGAGATGATGGCTACCAGCGAAGTTGAGTTTAGCTTACTGGGTAATGTAACTAATGGCTACCTGAGTGTTGACGAGCAATCTTTTGGCCACGTTACCGATGTTAAATTGGTTTACGATAACGTGTTACATACGATATTGGGCGAGTAATTTAAAAACAATAAGTTGTCATTCTGAGCATAGCGAAGAATCTTATAAAAGCGGCTATTAAGGCGTATAAGATTCTTCGCTATGCTCAGAATGACAAATTGTTAGAAATACTGTGCTAAAACGAATTTCAAAATGTTAAAAGTTAACCGGGTACATCACATTGCTATTATCTGCTCTGATTATGAACGGTCGAAGCATTTTTATACGCAGATACTTGGTTTTAAAATTGTAGCAGAGAATTATCGCGCGGAGCGCAAATCATACAAGCTTGATCTGGCAGTGGGCAACCAATACCAGATCGAGCTTTTTTCTTTTCCGGAGCCAGCCAAACGCCCATCGCGGCCGGAGGCTGCAGGCCTGCGCCATTTGGCTTTTGAGGTAGATAATATTGATGAGGCTATTGCTGCTATTACTGCGGATGGGGTAGAAGTAGAGTCTATCCGCATAGACGAGTTTACCGGCAAACGTTTTACTTTCTTTGCTGACCCGGATGGGTTGCCGATTGAGTTTTACGAGCGGTAGTAAAACCAATTGTCATTGCGAGCGTAGCGTGGCAATCGCAAGTAGAAAAGCATAACGAGAAAAGTTCGCGATTGCCACGCTACGCTCGCAATGACAAATAACATATGCAATGTTCCGTTTCAAACAATTCAATGTAGACCAGACCGGTTGCGCTATGAAGATCAATACCGATGGCGCATTGCTTGGTGCATTGGCTAAAGCATATCAGCCTAAAACCATATTGGATATCGGGACCGGCACGGGCGTAATAGCTTTAATGCTGGCGCAGCGTTTTTCTGACGCGCAGATAGATGCTGTAGAGATCGACGAATTGGCTGCTGAGACAGCCCAACGAAACTTTAACAATTCTCCTTTTGCCGATCGGTTAAGTTTATATACTGATGATTTTGAAGCATTCCTAGAAGATCATCCGCAGAAAAAATATGATTTGATCGTATCCAATCCGCCGTTTTATATCAATTCGCTGGAATCGCCCGGTGAAAAGAAGAGTTTGGCTAAACATGCTGATGCAGATTTTTTTGATAGATTGATTAAGTCGGCTGGCGGACATCTTTCTGATGATGGAGCGTTCTGGTTGATATTGCCTCTGCAAACCGCTGAATTAGTTAAAGTTATCGGAGCGTCAATCGGCCTAAAGCTTCAAAAACAAATCCGAATTTTTAGTTATCCCGACAGCGAAGCGCATCGGAAGATTTTAGTACTCTCGTTCGCAGAAATAAAAGAAAAAGATGACCAGTTTATCATCTACGATGCTCCGAAAGTGTATTCTCAACAATATCAGCTTTTGCTAACGCCATTCTTTACTATTTTTGAATAGATCTAAAATCGAACATCCGATATCCGAAATTAACATGACTCGCATAGGCCTATTATCAGACACCCACAGCTTCCTGGACGACGCCGTCTTCAAACACTTTGAAAACTGCGACGAGATCTGGCATGCCGGTGATTTTGGTAACATAGAGTTAGTCGATAAGCTTACAGCATTTAAACCGCTACGTGGTGTATATGGTAATATCGATGGTAAAGAAATTCGACAAATTTATCCCGAAAATTTACGATTTAAGTGTGGGGATGTTGATGTATGGATGACGCATATTGGCGGCTACCCGGATCGCTATGATCTGCGGATCAGGAATGAAATTTATGCTAATCCGCCGCAATTGTTTATCTCCGGCCACTCGCATATTTTGAAAGTTATTTTTGATAAAAAGATCAATTGCCTGCATCTAAACCCCGGTGCTGCGGGCAAACAGGGTTGGCAAAAAGTACGTACGTTGATGCGTTTTAATATTGATGGCAATAAGATCCAGGATCTGCAGGTTATAGAGCTGGGCGTGAATAAGACACCGTCGAAGGCAGAGTAATATACCTGTCATACTGAGTTATTAAATCCGCTGTATTTTGAAGGGGAAATGACAGATACTTCCACCACGTCATCGTGAGCGTAGCGTGACGATCTCTGACCGGCGTGCTAACCCCGCTTGTCTGGAGATCGTCACGCTCGTACCTCGCTCACGATGACGTGGTGGGGAGGGCTAAATAAATAGTTCTGAACTTGCCCATTATCCACCCCATTCGATTACCTATTTGTTAATCTGTCATTGCGAGGAGGGACGACGAAGCAATCGCACGCGTTCAACTTTTCTCCTTGCGATTGCCGCGCTACGCTCGCAATGACAAATTTGATTTAAAACATGTTAGTCTTAGCCGCTTCCATTTCAAATACCGAATCTATCAGTAATTGTTCTTTACGCTTGCCGGCCGCAACAGCCAGTTCGTCGCAACGCTCATTTTCGGGGTGGCCGTTGTGGCCGCGTACCCAGGTGAATTTGATGTTATGCAGTTTGCTGATGTCGAGATAACGCAGCCAAAGATCCTTATTCTTTTTATCCTTAAAACCTTTTTGGAGCCAGCCGTATACCCAGCGCTTTTCTATGGCGTCGATAACGTATTTGGAGTCGGAGAAGATGGTAACGTCCTGGTTGGGTTTGGTTATAGCTTCCAGCCCTTTGATAACGGCCAGTAGCTCCATGCGATTATTGGTAGTCTTTCTGAATCCTTCCGACAGTTCTTTATAATGCTGCCCCGAACGTAATATCACCCCATATCCACCCGGACCCGGGTTACCACTTGAAGCGCCGTCTGTGTAAATTTCAATCATTAGTTAGTCCATAGACCACGGTCGATAGTCCATAGCCTGGGTTCAAAAATAGAAAAATTAATCTAAGCGTTTACGTTTTAAACGCAGCGAATTGCCGATGACCACAACATCGGAAAATGCCATGGTGAAGGCACCCATCATAGGATTAAGGAAACCTAAGGCCGCGACGGGAATAGCTATGATATTATAAGCAAATGCCCAAAATAAGTTTTGTTTGATGGTGACCAATGTATGCTTGCTGATCTGCAGGAACTTAACCACTGATTGCAAATCGGTATTCAACAAAATAACACGGGCTGATTGTATGGCTATCTGGCTGGCGTCATTCATCGAAACCCCAACGTCGGCTTTGGTAAGGGCAGGAGCATCGTTAATGCCATCGCCAATCATTACCGTTTTGCCCTTTTGTTTATAGATGTCGATGACGGTTAGTTTTTCATCGGGTAGCTTTTCGGCATGTACTTCGGTTATCCCGATAGCTTTGGCCACTTTCTGGCAGCGATTTTGGCGGTCGCCGCTTAGTAGCACCGGTATAATACCCATAGCTTTCAACTCACTAATCAAATTAACGGCTTCGGGTTTGATGCTGTCATCAATAGCGATCTGCGCCAGGGGTTTTTGATTTTTGAAAAGCGATAAGTTAAAATTACCATCGGCAGCCGTTTTACCTGCACCTAAGAAGTAGGTGTTGCCTTCCACATCTTCGGCCCGCATACCCAATCCTCTTTCTTCTGACACGGCTTTTAATATCACCTTGTTCTGTGGCAAGCTTTTTAACTCGCTTACCAGCGATTTAGCAATAGGGTGGTTAGATCGTTCCTCGATAGCTATAATAATGCCTCTAATCTGCTCTATGGTTGCATCAGCCTCAATTTTGATCTCATCTATACTAAACTTGCCGGTGGTTAGGGTTCCGGTTTTGTCAAATACTACATATTTGGTATTAGCAACGGCTTCAATAGTGTCGCCACCTTTTATTAATATGCCGCCCTTGGCCGCACGACCCAATCCCACCATAACTGCCGTAGGCGTAGCTAAACCCATAGCACAAGGACAGGAGATAACCAATACGGCTATGGCGTTCATTAAAGATTGCTGTAAGCCTTTATCGCTCAAAAAGTAAGTGAGCACGAAGGTGAATAATGAAATTAATATCACCGTTGGGACAAATATAGCCGCTACTTTGTCACCCAGTTTTTGAACCGGTGGCTTGGCGGCTTGTGCTTTTTTCATCAGTTCGATGATTTGCGACAGTACGGTATTTGATCCGGTTTTAGTAGCTATCATTCTAAAATTACCCTGAACCAAAATAGTCCCGCCAATAACCTTGTCATATTTAGCTTTATCAACCGGGATGCTTTCGCCGGTGAGCATAGATTCATCTACCGAGGCATCACCCTCTAAAATATCGCCGTCAACCGGTACTTTATCGCCATGATTTACAATCAGGACATCGCCCGGCTTCACGTCGCGCGCGCTGATCACGTCTACAGTGCCATCAATTATACGGTTAGCATTAACCTGTTGAAATTTCACCAGGTCTTTTACTGCTGATGTGGTTTGACTAACCGAGCGCTTCTCGAACACGTTACCCAGCAACACCAACGTGATAATAGTAGCACAGGTTTCGTAAAATTGATATTGCTCGCCCAGGTTTTGCACGGTGCCCACCAAACTATAAACAAATGCCGAGGTTGAGCCGATAAAGATCAACACATCCATATTAGGTACGCCTCCTTTAACCGAATGAAAGGCGCTTTTGCCAAAATGCAGGCATCCCACAATAAAAACAGGCAGGCAAAGCAGCAGCTGCACCATAGGCATATGCAATACATGCCACGGGAAGATCATATGTAAAAGGAGGGGAGCGGTGAAGATGGCGCAGAACAAAAACTTGTTTTCTACCTTCTCATAGAACTTTGGCGCATGCAATGCAGGGTCGTCAACCACTTTAAAACCTAATTGCTCTATACCCTTAATAATCTCTGGCAATTGGGTGTTATTGTCATTGCTGAATTTTACTTCCTCGCCGGCAAAATCAACCAATATGTTATGCAAGCCTTTCTTTTCGAGTAATTTATGTATAGACAGGGCACAGTTATTACAGTGCATCCCGGTTACGTTCAGTTCAATCAGTTGTTCTGTCATGATGTATCAAATTTACCTTATTATTTAGAGCCATTCTAAATGTTAGGGTAACCAAATTGTAATTTTAAATTTTACCTTGATATTAATGACCAAATTTATACATTTGCACTCCCAACACGGTAGATGTAGCTCAGTTGGTTAGAGCATCGGTTTGTGGTACCGAGGGTCGTGGGTTCGAGCCCCATCATTTACCCGGAAGCCTCTCATGAAAATGAGAGGCTTTTTTTGTACTATGAAGACCACGCGCCTAATTGTTCGATTTATAGACTGCGGACAGTGCTGCCACCAACAAGTACCAGAAAAATAAACTTTGATTGACTACCTTAGCTTAATGGGGCGTAAACATATACTTACATTTTGCTTTTTTCTGTTTTCGTGCCAATTGTACGCTCAAACAAACGGTAATTCGTTTTATGTTAAAACTAAATTAGGTATTTCAGAAAGCACATTTACCATCAATGATCAGCTTGCATTTCTTTACGGCATCAGTTATTATGGTGCGCTGGGAGCCAGCCGCCGGTCAATCAGGCAAGATCTTACAGATATAAAAAGATATAAATTTAATTGGATACGTGTGTGGGTTAATTGGGCCGGTGGCAATACCGACATAAGCGCCGTTGACGACGAAGGCTTTGCAGTTAAACCATATATGGACAAATTGAAATGGCTGGTAGGACAGTGCAATCGGCGTGGTATTATTGTTGACATAACACTTGCACATGGGAACAATAAAGATGGCCGTTCATTAAAAACTATCGAGGCTCATCAACACGCTGTAAAGTCTGTTATATCTGCTTTGGGTTTGTACAAAAACTGGTATCTGGATCTTGCCAATGAGCATGATGTAAAAGATGACAGGTATGTAAGTTTTAACGATCTGAAAGACCTGCGAGCGCTGTGCCAGGCGCTCGATAATGATTTGCCGGTTACTGCTTCGGCGGGCGACGATATCAGCAATGCAGATCTGGAAGCTTACCTGGAAACTGTTAAAGTTGATTTTATCAGTCCACACAGGCCAAGAAATGAAGGTTCGGCAATGCAAACCGCATCAAAAACACGTGAATACATTCGTGAAATGGAAGCTTACGGCCATGTAATTCCGGTACATTATCAAGAACCTTTTCGCCGCGGCTATACCATTTGGCAGCCTGACGTAGATGACTACATTGCAGATTTGAAGGGGGCTATAACGGGCGGTGCCGGCGGCTGGTGTTTCCATAACGGCGACCAAAAAGCAGGTAAAGATCAACAACCCCAACGCTCATTTGATATGCACAAACAACGCTTGTTTGGCCAATTGGATAAGGTAGAGTTACTGGCTATTCAAACCATAGCCAGGCAAATTATAAAATAATCAAGGTGTAAATCAAACCTGATACAGCCGTTGTTCTGCCGTTCTTGTTAACATTATTTGGTGGTGATACTGCCCATTTTAGCATATTCCACATCATTAGGTTCCCATAGTTCGATTTTATTACCTTCCGGGTCCATCAGGTGTACAAATTTACCGTAGCTTACTTTTTGTACGGTATCAACCGGCACAATGCCTGAGGTTTTCATTTGAGCCAACAGCTGATCTAACCCTTCTACCCGGTAATTGATCATGAATTGTTTATCAGAAGGGGCAAAGTACGTGGTAGTTTCTTTAAATGCCGCCCATGCGGTAAAACCCTTCTTTGTGCTGTCCATGCCCTGGTGCCATTCAAATGTCGAACCATATGGACTCATTTTGATACCTAAGTTCTTGCTATACCAGGCTTTCAGCGCCTTCGGATCTTTTGCTTTAAAAAAGATCCCGCCAATGCCTGTTACCCTGGGGCCGCTATTGGCCGGGCTGGTTAACCGGCTAAAACCATATCCCAACAAAAAGGCCATACAAAGCAAGCCTATTAATGTTAATTTTTTCATCGTAATCGTTTTAGTCTAAGATAATAAATATTCCTGTTTGTAGTGTGGATAGTCAACTTGGCCTAAATTGTATAATTAATGTCCTTTGAGACAAGTGCGGCAATGTGTAAATTTGATTTATGAATATCAAGGAAGATAGAAAGAAAGTAGTTATAGTTGTCATGACAGCCAATATGCTGCTTGATTTTGCCGGTCCGTCTGATGTTTTTACCAACGCTAACAACATTTTGCAGAGCGTACAAGGTGTAGCTGGTTATGAAGTGCTAATTGTTGCGCCTACAGCAAATCGTAAAGTTGTTGCAGCTACGGGGGTTGAAATCCATTGCCCGTATTCTGTAATGGATATAACAACACCAATTGATACGCTGATCATCGCCGGCAATGATTTCCGCGAAAGTAGTGTTGAATCATTTAGGGAATTCTATCAATGGCTTTCAAAGATCAATGTTTCTAATACGCGGCGAATAGGGTCTGTATGCGGTGGTGCTTTTACGCTGGCAAAAGCTGGTTTATTAGATGGTAAAAAAGTTACCACTCATTGGGATTTGAGTGAGAGACTGAAAAAAGAGTATCCATTGGTGCAGGTGAATGCCAATCATTTCTTTACTAATGATGGCAATATTTATAGCTCGGCAGGGGTGTCTTCGGGTATCGACCTGTCCCTGGCCATGGTTGAAGAAGATTTCGGAAAAGATGTGGCCATACGCGTGGCCCGGAAATTGGTTTTTTACCTAAGCAGGCCAGGCTTTCAAACACAATTTGGCAATCTGCTGCCGGTTTATGAAAGCGAAAACATCGCCAAAAAAATACAGAATTGGTTAAATGAACATCTGCATGAGTCGCTGGATGTTAGCAGAATGGCTGGACATATGAATATGAGTACACGCAATTTCACCCGTGTATTCCATAAAGAAACGGGTATGCCACCCGCCAAATTCATTGAAAAGGTGCGGGTAGAGAAAGCCCGGAAATATTTGGAAGATACAGATATCTCATTAGAAAGAATTGCAGAACAATGCGGCCTGGGTAACCTGGTATCTATGCGCCGAACGTTTTTAAGGCATTTAATGACCACACCATCCGATTATCGGCGGGTATTCCGCACCGCGTTAAAGGACGCAGGAATAGAGGACCTGCTGATACACCCAGGGATAGAAGACGGCAACACCGTTTAATTATTTTACAGGCAAAATGCCTAAAGCGCACCAGTTAGCAATGGGCGCCAAAGGGCGGGTATTAACTTTTTTACCATTAAATATAAAGAATATGAAAATTGCAATCAATGGATTCGGCCGGATAGGCAGAATGACTTTAAGAGCTTTACAGCAGCAATCGGCTGTTGAAGTTGTAGCTATAAACGATCTTACCGATGTGCAAACACTGGCACATTTATTAAAATATGATACCGCACATGGTCGTTTTCCCGGCGATATTGCCACCGAGGGCGATACGCTGATAGTTAACGGAAAATCGATAACCATGCTCAAAGAAAAAGACCCTGAGAAATTACCATGGGCATCGCTTGGGATTGATGTGGTGATCGAGTCGACCGGGCGTTTTACGGATAAAAGCAGTGCACAATCACATATCAATGCCGGTGCGAAAAAGGTATTGATAACTGCGCCTGCAACAGGCGGTGTAAAAACTATTGTACATGGCGTTAATAATGAGTTAATTGGTGGAGATCAGATCTATTCGACCGCCTCTTGTACAACGGGTAGTATAGCCCCGGTGTTAGCGATATTGGATAAAGAATATGGCGTAGAATCGGGTTTTATGGTGACAGTTCACGCTTTTACATCAGATCAGAATTTACAGGACGCACCCCATAAGGACTTGCGCCGTGCCAGGGCGGCCTCTTATTCTATCATCCCCACAACTACCGGTGCAGCTAAAGCCATAGGCAATGTTTTGCCAAACCTGCTGGGAAAAATGGATGGTTATTCGTACCGGGTGCCGGTTATTGATGCTTCTATTGTCGATCTTTCTATCAACCTCAAAAAAGAAGTAACTATTGACGAGATCAATACCAAGTTTAAAGAGTACGCCGGTGGCTCTCTTAAAGGTATTCTGGAGTATACCGAAGAACAATTGGTCTCGTCTGATATATTAGGTAATACGCATTCTTCAATCGTCGACGGCAGTTTAACCAAGGTGTTGGGCAAAATGGTTAAAGTAGTGGCCTGGTATGATAATGAAGTAGGTATATCCAACCGGATTGCCGAATTGGTGTCGCTGATATAATAAAAAAGCCTCTCCTGAAAATGAGAGGCTTTTTTTATGTGGTCTATTTGGCGCTTTTTCTGTTGGCTACAATGCGCTCGCGGTGTTGTGTGCCCCATTCCTTAAGCTCGTGTAATACGTTATATAGTGTACGGCTATAGCCGGTCAATTCGTAAGTAACCATAACCGGTGTGGTAGAATATACATTACGCACAACAAACTCATTTAGCTCCAGTTCTTTTAATTCTTTAGATAATATCTTAGGGGTGATATCGCCTAACGAGCGTTGCAGATCTTTAAAACGTGCAGGCCCCTCTGTAAGCGCAAATATCAATGGCAGTTTCCACTTGCCATTCAATACATACAATGCATCCCGTATACGTGCTACACCATCGGCGCAGTTGATTTCAACGCAGGGGCTGGCAACCTCTTCTTGTGTTTCAGCATCAGTTTTCATACCTGGCAAAGATAAGCACTATCCCAAAGGATACCGGTATCCTTTGGGATAGTAGTATCTTTTTGAAAGCTGGGGTAGGTAGGTTTGTCTTGTACAAATAAAAAATACATTATGAAAAAGATCTTGCATATCATCTCAAGCCCTAAAGGCGAAAATTCATTCAGCATTAAATTAGGAAATGCTATTGTAGATAAAATTATAGCTGCCAATCCGGGTAGTACCGTAAAAATTAAGGACCTCACTAAAAATCCTTTTCCGCACCTGGAAGAAGCAACGCTTGCTGCGTTTTACACCCCGGCCGAGAATCAAACACCCCAAAGTAAGGAAGCACTCAAACACTCTGACGAAGCTATTGCAGAAATTAAGGACGCGGATATCATTGTAATTGGTGCACCGTTATGGAATTTTGGTATCCCATCGGTACTAAAAGCATGGATAGATCATATCGCTCGTGCCAATGTCACTTTTAAATATGATGAAAATGGGGCAGAGGGTTTGATCAAAGGCAAAATAGTATACGTTGCTATGTCATCGGGTGCCATCTATTCTGACGGACCTATGCAACCTTACGATTTTGTTTCAAGCTATCTGAAAAGTTTACTGGGCTTTTTGGGGATGACCGACTTAACAATCTTCCGTGTGGAAGGATCTGCTTATCCCGGCCAGGCAGAAGCAGCTTTGCAAAAAGGCATCGACAGTATCACCGTGTAACAGCAATTAATGGCGAGCGACTGCGTATCCGGTCGTTCGCCTTTATTCGCTATAAAACCAGCCGAAGTCTTATCAACATATGTCAACAATTCGTCGCTGGTAAACAGTTTGTCGGGAAAATAACACAATATATTTTTTGGAGATATATAAAATAATATTATGTTTTACGCCAATTTTTATCTTAATAAAATAATTTTTTGTTGTTTTTAGCTTTAGGGCCGGGTTATTGTTTATTGCTCTGCGTTGCACATAAGTGTAACTAGACAAATAATAATAACATGAATAACAAATTTACAAAATCGCTGCTTGCCCTTTCATTAGTGGGTTTATCGGTTGCAGCGTCTGCTCAGGACATGGGAGCTGATTCAACAACTCGTTTTCAAAAAAAATCATTTCGTACCTGGTCTATAGGCCTAAATGGTGGCATATTGAGCCACTACACTCCGTTTAACGGAGAAAGCAATGGCGACTATAAAAGCCCGCAAATAAGCTGGGGTTATGGTGGCTACATTAAAAAACAAATTTTACCAGGATTTGGTATCCAGGCTGATTTCTTAGCCGGTACTATCAAAGGTGATAATGCTAACTCTTTGCCTGCAGGATCTGTAGCTCAAGGTAACAGCAGTTTTGCTACCCGCATTCAATGGTCTGGAGATGTTGTAGCTAATTTTACTATTGCTAACGTAAGCTTAAATCAAAAACGTAATTTCTTGTCGCCTTATTTAACTGCAGGTGCAGGTTATTTATCATCAAGCGCACATGATTTCAATACGCCGGACGGTATTAACACCAGCTATCACGAAAATTGGTTTATTCCAATTGGTGCCGGTTTTAAATTCGGTTTGTCCCGTGCAGTTAACCTTGATTTAGGTTATACCGTTTCTTTCATGAAATCTCGTGATTTTGATGGGGTAACAAGTGCCTTGAATGATCGTTATTCTTATGCCCACGCAGGTATTGAAATTGCCTTGGGTAAAAGAAAAAGTTCTCAATTACAAAATTACAGCGCTATTGCCGCTTTACGCGAAGAGAGTGCAGCCGAAAGCAACGAACTGCGTAACCGTTTAGCTATTGCAGAACAAAACAGATTGCGTGACGAAGAAGCTTATGCCGCGTTCACTAAAGATTTTGGTGATGATGATGGCGATGGCGTAGCTAACAAATACGACAAATGCCCGGGCACTCCGTCTGGCACAGTAGTAGATGGAGCTGGCTGTCCGTTAAAAGTTCCTGCACCGGTTATCCGCGAGAAAGTGATCGTTACCGAAGCTGACCGTAAGGTTGTTGGCGAAGCCATCAAAAACCTGGAGTTTGAATTAGGTAAAGCTACTATCAAAGAAAGATCTTATCCAACGCTTGACCGTGTTGCTGACCTATTGGTTCAGAAAAACTTTAGCTTAAAATTAGCTGGTCATACTGATAATACCGGTTCAATGCAATTAAACCTGGCTTTATCTAAAGACAGAGCAGAAGCTGTTAAAGCGTATTTAGTATCAAAGGGTGCTAACGCATCAACTATAGAAGCAACAGGTTACGGCCCTAACCAACCTATTGCTACTAATAAAACTGCCGCAGGTCGTCAACAAAACCGTCGCGTCGAGTTCTCTTTATTCTAACAGATGTTGTGATGTTGAATAGTGAAGGCCGTCCCTATTGGGGCGGCTTTTTTGTTTTAAGATGACGAGAAATATCTATTCAAACCTAAAAGACTTTTAAGGCTTATTTGATAACCAACACCGGCTTCTTATGCTCATCAATGGCCACTAACGTAAAACTACCACGTATAGCAAGCTCTCTGCCCTCTGCGTACATTTGCTCGATATAGATTTCTACATCCACTTTTAAACTGGTATTGCCAACATGGCCCACCCGTGCAACCAATTCAATGATAGTTCCCGCCGGGATGGACTTCTTAAAGTCGATCTTATCGCTACTTACGGTTACCATTACCTGTCTGCTGAAGCGGGTGGCCGCAATAAACGCTACTTCATCCATCATATGCATAGCAGTGCCGCCAAATAATGTGTCGTAATGATTAGTAGAATTGGGGAATACCGCTTTAAAAATGCGTGTCTCTGATTGTTGTATGCGTTCTTCTAGCGTCATTTTTTTTGTAGAGGTGAGTATAAATTGAACATTTGCCGGCGCGCAAGTTAAGCAATCATAGATAGCTTAAGGTTTAAAATAAGAAAGCGGGCTAATCGCCCGCTGTTCTTGTTATTTAATTACGCTTCTATGCTAATTTGCTCTCTGGCTTGCCTGGCTGCGGCAACCATGTTTTCCAGGGCCGCTTTAGTTTCCGGCCATTTACGTGTTTTTAACCCGCAGTCTGGATTTACCCATAGGTTTTGTGCAGGCAATAAGTCTGCTGCTTTAGTCAAAAGAGATACCATTTCCTCGGTAGTTGGTACGCGCGGCGAATGAATATCGTACACACCGGGGCCAATCTCATTAGGATATTCAAAATGCGCGAATGCATGCAATAGTTCCATTTGAGAGCGTGAGGTTTCTATCGTGATCACATCGGCATCCATGGCAGCGATATGCTCAATAATATCATTAAATTCGCTATAGCACATGTGCGTATGGATCTGTGTATTATCCTGAACGCCACTTGCAGTAACACGGAAGGCTTTTACTGCCCAATCCAGGTAATGCGGGCGTTTTGCTTTACGCAATGGCAAGCCTTCGCGAATAGCGGCCTCGTCTATCTGAACAATTCCTACGCCGGCTTTTTCCAACGCCAACACTTCGTCGTGAATTGCTAACGCAATTTGGTTAGTCGTTACATCACGTGGTTGATCGTCGCGAACAAACGACCATTGTAAAATAGTTACGGGTCCGGTTAACATACCCTTCATTGGCTTGTCGGTTTGCGCGGCAGCAAACTGTGTCCAGCGTACGGTCATGTCTTTCGGGCGACTAACATCGCCAAAAATAACCGGCGGTTTTACGCAGCGGCTGCCATAGCTTTGTACCCAGCCATTTTTGGTGAACAGAAATCCATCCAATTGTTCGCCAAAATATTCAACCATATCGTTACGCTCAAACTCGCCATGTACCAGTACGTCCAGGCCAATCTCTTCCTGCCAGCGGATAGCATCAATAGTTGCTTGTTCTATTTCCTTTTCGTATTGCTCAAGCGTCAAATCACCTTTTTTGAATTTAGCGCGCAATTGGCGGATATCATCTGTTTGTGGGAATGAGCCAATGGTAGTAGTAGGGAATGATGGCAAATTGAAACGTTCGCGTTGTATTTGCTGACGTACCGGGAAAGCGCTGTTACGGGCAGCATCTGCATCTGTGATAGCCGATACGCGGTCCTTCACCACTTGTTTGTGAACTTTTTGCGATGAACGCCTGCTTGCAATGGCTTTTTTATTAGCATCCAGTAATTCGTTGTTTCCTTCCGCTATTTGCTTTAATGCTGCAACTTCAGTCAATTTCTGTTTAGCAAACGCCATCCAGTTTTTAATTTCCGGATCAATCGCAGTCTCCAGCTCAAGATCGATCGGGCTATGTAGCAGCGAACATGATGGCGCGATAATTACACGATCTGCGCCTAATTTTTCAATGGCTTTGTTAATCTGTTGCAATGATTTTTCGTAATCATTCTTCCAAACATTACGGCCGTCTATTACACCTACAGAAAGTTGAAGCTGGTCTGGAATTAAGCTTAATACTTCATCTAATTGTTCTGGTGCACGTACCAGATCCACGTGCAAAGCTGTAACCGGAAGGTTTACGGCTAATTGGGTGTTGTCTAAAAGAGCCTCAAAATAAGTTGCAACTAATATTTTAACGCCACTTACGCGGTTGGCAATAGCGCGGTAAGCAAACTCAAAAGCTTCTTTTTCTTTTTTTGAAAGATCAAGCGCCAGGCATGGCTCGTCCAATTGTACCCATTCTGCACCTAATTGCTTAAGGCGGTTAATAATCTCCACATAAACAGGAACCAGTTTTTTAATGAGGTCTATGCGGTCAAATCCTTCTTCTTTTTCTTTGCCTAACAACAAATAACTTACAGGGCCAACCAATACAGGCTTAGCTTTTTTGCCGAGTGCTTTTTGGGCACTATGGTATTCGCCATAAACGTTTTCATAAAAAACGCTGAATTCCTGTTTGGCAGTAAATTCAGGAACTATATAATGGTAGTTGGTATCCAGCCATTTGGTCATTTCCATAGCTGTGATATCCAAACCATCTTTTTGGTAGCCACGGGCCATGGCGAAATAGAGATCAATTTCTCCGTTTGTTTTTACTTGCGACAGCACTTGCGTATAGCGTTGCGGGATAACTCCGAGCATCAGGCTGGTATCCAATACCTGGTCGTAAAAACTAAAATCGTTGCAAGGAATCAGGTCAATGCCTGCGTCTAGTTGTGTTTGCCAGTTTGCTTCTTTGATCGCACGGGCAACCTCTTTCAATTCGCTTAGATCGATTTTGCCTGCCCAATAGTTTTCACAGGCTTTTTTAAGTTGTCTTTGGCTACCAATACGCGGGTAGCCCAGGTTTTGCGTTAGCATTTCTTTAAAGATTTAATGATGAATACTGTTTAAAGCGCTTTTGAAAAACTTTACAAAACTTCACGAAAATGGGCATGCAGCAGTATTTAAGCAGGCAGAATGCCAGCCGTTTATACTATCAGATCAGACCATTTGCTTTATTTCGCGAAAGCATTGTCCTTCCAGAACAGGCAGGTCTCCTGACTTATAACATTCTAGCCGTCCTTCCCGTCTGCAGACAGTGGACATTGCTGGCTAAAACTTTTTTTTGTTACTTACAGTTGCGCGACAGCCCGTGATTTGCACACGGTTCCCTTTTAATTTCCGTCATCAAAGACGGGAAACCTTTTCTGGTAGATAAAGTATAGAAAAGAACGCTGAGTTGTTGTAGTCCATTATAGGACTAAATTCCAAACAAAGCTACTAAGTAAGATTTAATAACTGTATATATAATAATAGTTAAGTATAAAATTCTAATTTTGCGGTAAAATTAGGATTTTTAAGCTTGGTAAGCTATCTAAACCATAACCTCAAAGAAAATTATTCTATGGAAGAACTGGACCATACAGATATCCAATTACTGACATTGCTTGGACAAGACTCGGGAATTACCATTAAAGAACTGGCAGCACGTGTAAATCTTTCACCGTCGCCGGTTTTTGAAAGGGTAAAGAGGCTAAAGACCAACGGTTACATCAAGAAGTATATAGCGTTGATAGATGCTGAACAGCTAGGCTATGGGTTGATTGTGTTTTGTAATATTAAGCTAAAACAGCACGACAAAAGCATAGGGCATGAGTTTGTTACTGACATTATGCAATTGAAAGAAGTAGTTGAATGCTACAACATTTCGGGCGATTTTGATTTTCTCTTAAAAGTTTACGCGAGAGACATGAAACACTACCAGGATTTTGTTTTTAACAAGTTGGGGTCGGTAACAAGTATTGGTAGCACGCACAGCACTTTTGTTATGTGCGAGAATAAAAACTCGTATAATATCAATCTTTAGTATCAATTATTGCAAAAAAAAACAAAAAAGGCTAAATGGTTTATAAACCATTTAGCCTTTTTTGTTTGTAAAGAAATAGGGATTCGATTCTTGTAATATTGGAGGTACCGGTAGCCTGATTCAAGTATAAGGACCATTATTTAAGGTTGTTAAATGTTGAATTCAGAATATAATATACTTTGTCTATGGATTTGGTAGATTAAATAATAATTTATATGTTTGGCGAGAATGTTTACAACAGCAACAAATAACAACCATAAACCCGCTTCGCCAGAAGCTGCAGGTTTATATTCAGAAATGTCTATTTCTTTTGGGGAATGGATGTGTTGTTGTTAATGGTGCTCATTTTTCTTAACAATTTTTTTAAGTAATCCCCCTGTCCCCCCAATAAGCATATGTGTTGAAAAAAAACTGAAATTAGAAAACCGGCAAGGTAGCCTCGCCGGTTTAGCAGAATGAATGATCAGCGGTAACGGCAAATCACTTACTGATCCTCATTTCCAGATTCCATTTAAGATTAATCAAAAACAAAACCCACTAAATGTATGAAAATATTTATACGTAAGAAACATCTATACTCCATTGTCACAAAACTGTTTCTTGTCCTCCTCTCCACTGCCACTTTCGCGCAGCAAGGATCATTACCTCCTAATAATTCAAAACTTCTAGGTGTAGTTACAGATGCTGTGACTAAACAAACCATTCCCGGGGCGGTGGTTGCAATAAAGGGAACTACTCACGTGGTAGCTACTGATGAAAAAGGCAGGTTTGAATTTATTACTGCCCAAAAATATCCTTACACCCTTGTTGTAACCTACGTAGGTTATAAAACTACAGAAGTTGTTGCAGATGGCAGCCCAATAGAAATACAGTTGCAGGAGGATATCAATAATCTGAACGACGTAGTTGTAGTTGGTTACGGCTCAAGTACCCGTAAAAACCTGGTTAGCGCCCAATCAACCATTAAAGCCGACGAGGTAAAAAGCATACCGGTGGCAAGCTTTGATGCACAACTGCAGGGTAAAGCGGCCGGCTTGCAAATCAATTCAAATACAGGTACACCCGGCGACGGTATATTTGTCCGCGTACGTGGTACTACGTCTATCAATGCGTCTAACGACCCTTTGTATGTAGTTGACGGTGTGTTTCTAAATAATACCAGTTTGCAAACTGTAAATACCGGCGGACGGGCAACGTCACCAATTGCGGATATCAATCCCAGTGATATAGAAAGCTTTGAAGTATTGAAAGATGCAAGCGCAACCGCTATTTACGGATCAAGGGGGGCAAACGGCGTGGTAATTATAACCACTAAACGCGGCAAGTTTAACGACAAGCCAAAAATAGACTTTAGTGTCACCCAAGGTGTTGCCTATGAGCCTAAAGGCGATTTGTGGAAGCTGACTACCGGACCTGAGCATGCTGAAATTGTTAATGAGTTCTATACAAATTCTGAAGCGGATGCCATTGCGGCCGGAAATACTGCGGGTGCAGCAACTTACAAATATCTGCCTTTCAGAGCACTTACAGATAATCCTACAGCTACCCCTGCGCCGCGTGGCTTGCCGGGCGACCAACATACTTACGACCGTTTGGACGAGTTGTTTCGCACCGGTGCGTTGCGCGATTACAGCCTTTCTATAAGCGGCGGCTCTAAAGACACTAAATATTATATCGGTGCCGGATATAACTACCAGGATGCGGATATTAAACCTATTTATTTTGACAGAGGCGATCTACGTGTAAACATCGACCAAAAAGTTAATGACTTTATACAAGTTGGTGTAACCAATAGCTTGTCAAGATCATTCAGAAACCAGGCACGTGCCGGTGACGGGCCTGCCGGTGGTTTGTTCCAATCTGCTTTGCATACGCCAACTTACCTGCCCGAGGTTAATGCCGATGGTACGCCTGCCCGCTGGGCTGGTTTTGATAATCTGCAGGTATTGTTAAATAATTATAAAGTAGGTACTACAAGTTTACGCTATGTAGGCAATTTTTATGCTGATGTTAAACTGGCAAAAGGATTAACCTTTAAAACAAGCTGGAGCCTTGATTATAATAACTATAACGAATCTGAATATTGGAACGACAAGACCCAGCTAGGCGCCGCACCTACCAATGGTTTGGCAACATCGTCTATTACAGATGCCAGTGCCTGGGTAAATGAGCAAACTATAAACTACCATACGCTATTTGCCAGCAAGCATACCTTAGATGTGGTGGTTGGTAATACTATACAAAATAACGTTAGTAAAAACACCTTTGCACAAGGTTCAGGCTTCCCTAATAATGCTTATACAGATATTACGTCTGCGGCTACCCGTACAGCATCTCAAACCTGGACAAAATCAGACCTCGCTTCATTTTTCTCAAGAGTATCGTATAACTATGATAGCAGATATTATTTAGAGGCCAGCGCCAGGGCAGATGGTTCATCAAAATTTGGTACTAACAATAAATGGGGATATTTTCCGGCAGTAGGCGCAGCATGGCGTTTAAAAGATGAAGATTTCTTGCGTGATGTTAGTGCTGTAAGCGACTTGAAACTTCGTGCCAGCTACGGAACTACCGGTAACTCTAACGGCATTAGCAATTTTGCATCTCAGGGACTTTGGACTGGCGGAGCAGGTTATCCGGATATTACCTCAGGTGGCGATAAGGCTGGTACAGCCCCTCAACAGTTGCCTAATAAAGACCTGAAATGGGAGAGTACTACGCAATTTGACGTAGGTGCGGACTTAGGTTTGTTAAATAACCGCTTGAGTTTAACGTTTGATGTTTATTCAAAAATAACCAATAACGTACTCTTACAAACTCCTGTTCCGGAAATTACAGGGTTTAGCACTGTTTACAGCAATGCCGGAAAAGTAAGTAATAAAGGTTATGAATTTGGCATTGATGCCCATATCGTTAGAACGAAAGAATTTAGCTGGAATTCTGAATTTAATATTTCAGGCAACGTAAACAAAGTGATCACATTACCTGCGCCTATTTCTGAATATAGCCGCGACTGGATAACACTAAGACAAGGTTCTTCTATGTATTCTTTCTGGATGTATAAACAACTTTATGTTGATCCCGCTACCGGTAATGCTATATTCCAGCATGCCGATGGCACTAAAGGACCTACTGTAACTACTGCAGACAGGCAGATTGTTGGAAATGCACTTCCTAAATTCCAGGGTGGTTTTACCAATAACTTCACTTATCACGCATTTGATGCCGGCTTACTATTTACTTACGAGTACGGTAATAAAGTGTTGAATATGAATAAATTCTTTGGTGAAGGTGGTGGTACCCGCGATGCAAACCGGGTAATTTTTGCCGACCAGCTAAACCGTTGGACACATCCTGGCCAAATTACCGATGTACCAAGAGTAACTGCTTATGGTAATAACTATACGTTAGATCAAAACAGCCGCTTTTTAGAGGATGGCTCATTCATAAGGTTGAAATCATTGACCATTGGTTATACATTGCCTGCAGAAATTTCGCGTAAAATCGATATTCAAAAACTACGTGTATTCGCGTCGGCATCTAATCTCTTCATCATCACCAAATACACCGGGCCAGATCCTGAAGCTAACGTAACCAGTGGCTCACAAACACAAGGACTTGATTTGGGTACGCCGCCACAGCCGCATACCATCCAGATTGGTGTAAATCTTACATTATAATTATTACGCTATATGAAAACGTTTAAAAAAATTACCTATATAATTCCGGCGATGCTGGTGATTACCGGGATCCAATCCTGCAAGAAATTCCTGGACGTTAAGCCTAAGGATGCAGTTTCTGACGATCAAACTATTTTTGATAAATCATCCTCCGAAACGGCTGTTCGTGGTATATACCGCGGATTGGCGGGCGACAGTTATTACGGCTCAAGCTTTGTGTCGATAGGTTACTTCGGTGGTGATAATGTGCAATGGACGGGTTCTCAATCCATTGTGCAAGATTTTATCTCTCATAACGTAAAGACGGATAATGCCACTGTTGAAGGTGTTTGGTCGGGCATCTACAGCACCATTAACCGGGCAAATAATGCTATAGCGAAAATCCCTGCAGTTAATGATATTGCGCTTACTGCAACTGAAAAGAACCAGTTAATTGGCGAGGCCTATTTTATAAGGGCACTAAGCTATTTTGATTTGGCCCGCACATGGGGTGGGGTACCTATAGTAACTACTCCAACAGTGACATCTTCCGACGGAAATAATATTAAACGCAGCAGCCTGGCAGATACCTACGCGCAGGTATTGAGTGACCTGAACGCAGCCGAGCCTTTGTTGCCTTTGCCAACTGTTCAAAACCCTGTAAGGGCTAATCGCGAAACGGCATGGGCGCTTAAAGCCAGGTATTATCTATACCAAAAAGACTGGGTAAACGCCGAAAAATATGCTACCCAAGTGTTGGGCGACGTCACCAATTACAGTTTATTAAAACCTTATAGTGCGTGGTTTGCCAATAATGCGGTAGCTACCAAAGAATCTGTTTTTGAATTAGCTTACAGCGCCACCTATACCAATGGCGAGCGCGGAAGCTGGCAGCCGCCTGCGAATGGTGGTACACGCCAATGGGCGCCAAGCCCGGCGTTTATTACGTTGGTTAATGATCCTACCATAGGTGGAAATCGCAACACCATCATTGCTAAAACTTCTGCCGGTTTATGGTATGGTAATCTTTACTATCGCAGTCCGGCTACAGACCCGGCCTACGTTATACGTATTGCCGAGGTGTATCTGATCCGTGCCGAAGCCCGTGCGCAACAAAATAATCTGATAGGAGCAGGCAGTGCATCTACTGATTTGAACGCTGTGCGTGATCGTGCAGGATTACCGCCTACAACAGCAATCAGCCAGGCAGATATATTACTGGCAATTGAAAACGAGAACCGCCTGGAGTTTTCTGAAGAAGGCCATCGTTGGTTTGACCTGGTACGCACAGGCAGAGCAGCCGCAGTTTTAGGTATCACAGATCCTAATAAATTCCTTTTGCCTATTCCGTTTGACCAGGTAACCGCTAATATACCTCAAAATCCAGGGTACCATTAATTAACGAAACAATGAGTAAAGTAATAACATCCTCACACCAGTCGGATTGGTCTGGTTTTGAGAAGGCGATATTTCGTATTGCGTTCATTTACTTCATATTGCAAGCTGTACCGTTCGACTGGAAATATTACCGCAATTTGTTTTCCATCAATTGGTTACATCTTCAGTTTAGTGATATATTTTATATTAGCCGTTATACTCCTCAGATCATTGGCAGCCATGCTGCCAGTGGCTGGGGACTTAACACCTATATCGATTGGGTTGTGCTGTTGGTTCTTGCAGGAATAGGTGCGGTAATCTGGTCGTTTCGAGAACAGAAAACACTTGATTACGATAAGCTATATTACTGGCTGCGGGTGATTGTGCGCTACCGTTTGGCGATAGGTATTATCGCTTACGGTTTTATCAAGTTTTTCCCGTTGCAGGCGCCGTTTCCATCTATCAGTAACTTAAATACACCTTACGGATACTTTACCCGTTGGAAAATATTTTCATTAAGCCTGGGCATTGTACCTACTTATGAATCGTTTTTGGGCTTGGTGGAGATAGTGGGTGGTTTGCTTTTGCTATTTAGGAAAACTGCAACTATAGGTGCATTGATCATCGTGGTCTTTCTAGGCAACGTATTCTTTTCAAATTTGGCTTATGATGGGGGCGAGGCTATTTATGCCTTGTATCTGATCTCCCTTGGTCTGTTGTTATTATCATTCGATATCATTCGCTTAGTTAACCTGATTGGTTTTGAACGACCTACCCAGCCTAATCACTTTCAGCCATCGTTACCAAAAAAATGGCAACCCGCGCGTTTGGTACTTAAAAGTGTATTCATTTTATTTTTTGTTGTGATCTACGGATTTAAAACCTACTCGGCTTATCATAATGATGTTTATCAATTTCCGAAAGCAGCAGGATTAAAAGACGCTGCCGGGTTTTATAATGTAAGCAGTTTCAAATTGAATAAAGATACGCTGGCTTATTCGGCTACCGACACCTCGCGTTGGACAAACCTTGTGTTCGAGAAATGGGCTACTATCAGCATTGCAGTAAATAAACCTGTCAAATTAGATTCGGCACTTACTGAAGAAGTTAACTACAAAGACCCGGAAAGGAACTATGAATTAGCAGGCTCTACCGGCAGGCAATACTACAGCTACGTTGTAGACAGCGTAAACCAGGTGCTTAAACTGCAAAACAAAAACAGTAACTATAAAAACGACCAGATCATATTACACTATACACAGCCTGATAGTACCAGATTCGTACTGTCGGGTGTTGAAGGTAAGGATTCGGTTTATGCTGTTTTAGATAAGATTGATAAAAAGTATCTGTTGCAGGAAGTTGCCAAAAAGGGCCGCGATAAGTCAATCAAACTCTAATCAGTCCATTTCATCATCATAAAAAGAAATTATTATGTCAACAGAAAATGAAACTGTTATAGCAACACCGACGCAGGTGGTTAAGCCGACTGGAGGAAAAAAATTGACCATAGCGTCCAAAACACCGGTACCCTGGAAACCTTATCAAAGAGTTTTATTCAGGATAGCGTTTGTGTTCTTTTTGATCATGTCTTTGCCTTTTACGGCGGCATGGTATAAAACCCTTTTTACAATAGATTGGTTTAACCTGCATTACCGCGACCTTTATGATTTAACCCTATACTCGCCGTCAATTTACCGGTTCTCAAATCCGGCTTATAACCTGTTAGGTTACATTGATTGGGTTGAGGCTTTCGCCATAGGTATAATAGGTGGTTTGATTTGGAGCGCTATTGATAACAAAAATAAATCATACGACAGGTTATATTACTGGTTGCGTGTTATCGTACGTTATCGTGCTGCTATCGGTATTATAGGCTTTGGTTTTACCAAGTTTTTGCCGGTACAATTGCCTTATCCTTCATTAGGGGTTTTAAATACAAATTTTGGCGATATCACCGCTCAAAAAATTTACTGGCTGCAAGTGGGTATTGTACCCTGGTATGAGATATTTGCCGGTGTAGTAGAAGTTGCTGCCGGCGCGTTGCTCTTTTTCAGAAGAACAACCTTATTAGGCTCAGTATTGCTTTTTGGCGCATTGGCCGACATTACTTTTGTTAATTTTTCTTACAATGGCGGTGTGCATGTGTACGCTTCATTCTTTGTATTAACCTCGTCGTTTTTGATTATTTATGATGTACCGAAAATATACAGCCTTTTGGTATTGGAAAAGTATACGATTCCGCAGAACTTTTATCCTGATCTGTCGGCCAAATGGATTAAGTACACACGTATTGGTGTAAAAACAGCCTTCATCTATGTATTCCTGATCTTGTTTTTCTACCTGCAGTTCATCAACTGGAAATACGACCCGTATAAACAACCATCTACCAGTGGTATTAAAACTCTGCGTGGAAACTACAATGTAACTGAGTTTAAGATCAACAATCACGAAATCCCTTACAATCCTCAAGATTCTGTACGCTGGAGCGCTGTGACTTTTGAAAAATGGTCGACATTAACTTACCGGGTTAATAAACCGGTTTGGCTTGACCTTTCTAACGGTGGTGGCGCGCCTATGCGCGATATTAACCGTACGTTCGAACTCTCGGGCGTAGGTGGTGGCCAACGTGTGTTTTATTACGATGCTGATACAGTTAACCATACTTTGTATCTGCAGGATAAAAATACACGTGCACTTGGCTCGGGTGGTGTAAGGAGTAAGAACACTGTTTTGAAACGTAAGAAAGAAGTTGTTCAAAACCGGATCCCTAAGGAAGCCCTGGCTAACATCCGCGATGAAAATACGGCAATTAACAAAATCGCTCAGTCAACCCGCCGCACACGTGGTATAGCTGCCGAGAAAAAGGATCCGTTTAAGCGCGACCACATGATTCTGACCTATAGTACCACTGATGGTTCGCATGTGATCCTGAAAGGAATCAACGAGAAAAAGGATTCTATTTATGTAGTGCTTGACAGGATTAATAAACCCTATGCGTTAACGCCAAGCAAATTACAGGCTGGTAGCTACTAGCCCTCTATTTAAGTTCTTCAGCGTTTTAGTTTCTGATTCGTTGCGTAAGCCCCCTTTGGCGTAGGGGGCTTTGCTTTTTAAAATCATTATTAAAAAAAAGCTTTTTAAGTTAGCGTTTAGTAACTCAGCAGCAATAAACGGAACTTATTTGCCGGATACTTTTAAACTTCCATATAGCATCTGGCTGTATAACCCATAAGCTGCCAGTAACACCAGGAAGGATACGATCACCAGTAAAAAGCCGCTTCGCATCATATCTTTTATGGAGACGTTACCGGTTGTAAAAACAATGGCATTAGGGGGAGTTGACATGGGCAACATATATGCACAACTGCAGGCCAGGGTAACCGGGGCGCCCAACAAAATTGGATTGATACCGGTTGCGTTTGCTACACCGAATGCCATAGGCAGCATGATGGTTGCCAGCGCTGTATTGCCTATAAATTGCTTTAATAATAAGGTTACAACTATTAATATCGCCACTAAAATAAACGTGCCGCTAATGCCGTTTGCAGTAATGGCATGACCAACCAATTTAATAATTCCCGAGTTTTCCAGGGCCTTTGCAAGGGCCAGCCCGCCACCTATCAGAAATAAAATGCCCCATGACAATTTCTTCATACTGCCCCAGTCAAACAAAAAACGAGTGTCGCTGGCAGGGTCAGGAATCATGAAAAGCAGTAAAGCTCCGGATAGCCCTATGATGGTATCATTCAAAAAGTTTAAACCAAACCATTCTATAAACGGCGTTCGCAGTACCCAGCCCAGGGCAGTGATAATAAACACCGTGCTTATGGCATATTCCTGGAAAGACATTTTACCAAGCTCGTTGATTTTAGCATCGAGCATATTTTGCGTGCCGGGTAATGATTGAGTTTTTACCTTAAACAAAAGCTTAACTATAATAAAATAAGCAGCAATAAGCATAACAACGGATACCGGGAAACCAACCAAAAACCATCCTGCAAAAGATATATCTATTTGATAGAATTGCTTGAAGAAGGTGATCAAAACGGCGTTGGTTGGCGTGCCAATGATGGTGGCCATGCCGCCTATACTGGCGCAATAGGCCACACTGAGCAATACACTTTTAGCAAAATTTTTATAATCGCTTTCCAGTCCTGCGCTTAAAAATTCGTCTTCCATTAGTGTCAATACCGAGGTTGCAATGGGTAGCATCATTAACGTGGTGGCAGTATTATTAACCCACATGCTAATAAAAGCTGTGGCAATCATAAAACCCAATACAATCCGGTTACTTTTGGTGCCTACAAAGCGCACAATGTATAAAGCTATCCGGATGTGGAGTTTATGCTTTTCCATGGCCAGGGCAAATATAAAGCCGGCCATATACAGAAATATAGTAGGGTTGGCGTAGTTAACCGCGGTAGCGTTCAGATCGAGTACCCTCATAATTGGAAACAACACCAGCGGCAACAAAGCTGTAACCGGGATGGGTACTGCTTCTGTAACCCACCAGATCAAAATCCATCCCGCTACGGCTACTGTGTTACGGATATGCGCATCGGCAGAGACCAGTTTGAATAATACGATGATGCCAAACAGCAGCGGACCGGCTATTAAAGAAATATAACTTTTCCAGGAAGCCTTTGTAAGCGATGTCATTTTACTGTTCGCTTAATGCCTTTTGCACGTGCTTCACTACAATATCTGCCTGGTAGTCGACTATCTTTTTACCCATTTCAACCGTTTTTTCAACCGGGGCAAGCTGCACACCATTAATTGAAAAATGACCGGTTTCTATACGCTGCTGCGCTCTGACAAGGGCCGGGTCAAGCACCATGATTTGTGATTCGACTTTATAGTTATCATGTATCCCTTCATTACCTTCTTCTATGCCCTGCGTTTTCAACCAGGCAGACAGGCGGTTATTGTCATAATACTCAGGCACGAATATCACGTGGGTACCGTCGCCTTTCCATTTGTCGTTTAGCGCTTTAGTAACCCGGTACATGCCCCATTGATTACCGCCGCTATCGCCAAAAAAAACAATGGTTTTAAAGCCTTCCACCTTGTAGCTTGTAGCGATATCGCTTAACAGGTTTTCGTAGGTGTCTTCACGTACACTGATGGTGCCGGGATATTTAACGTGCCCGGTTGGCGGATAAAAACCGCCTTCGGGTACAAACGGTACTATCGGCGCAACTAATGCATTTCCTAACTTTTCGGCAATGCGTTTAGCAAGCACCCTGGTTATGTAAGTATGTTTTCCTGTCGGGATGTACGGGCCCGATTGTTCAACGCCGCCCGTACCTATGATGATAGTGTTTTTTCCTTCGCGCAAATTGTCCCGAACATCCAGCCAGGTAAGTTCTTCTATAAAAAGTGAAGCAGATTTGGGGATCACCCTTTTGGTATCCGGATCTGGCGACATGGATTTATCGGAAAATTCGACGTCCGGTCCACCTCGTTTTTTTTCGAGCGTAGCGGCTTCAATCTTATTTTTTGTAAAGATTATGGCATAAGGCTTGCCGCTGTAAATAACATTGCCTACCAGTTCGGCCTTATCGTTTAGCGTACCTTCTATCGCTATTTCGCGTTCGGGCAATACCAGGTAAATTGATTTGTCGTTGATGTCGACCTCTGATGGTTTCTGATCATTTTTTTGTTCGGACAGAAAATCTACAGTGGCATTCTTGCCCTTTAAATGCAAAGCTAATACGCTGCCTGTTCGTCCGTTTCTGGATACAGACCCATACCAGTCGCCATCGGTTTGCGCGTAGGTTGTCGAAGTAAAAGCAAATAAAATAATTGTGAGAAAGTTGAATTTTGTCATAGTATATAATTGATTTAAATATTTCCTGAGATAAGCCAGGTTTTAATTTTTATTGAGATTGATTGGAATAGTCTGGGCCGTATCGATGTATAACTGGTCTAAGTTTCCGGTATCTGCGTTGCTAAATTTGCCCAGCAGGATACTCTCGCCGGTGTTAGCCGGATTATTGCCGCCACCCAATAGCCAGGTACCTTTGGTATCACTTATATTAAGTCCCGCCATTTGGGCGGCTTTTAAACCAAAATCTGTGCAGTTGTTAGTGCTGAGGTGATAAGCAAGCCCGTCGTATTGGTGGGTTAGTTCCAGGATCTTTTCAAACCGGCGTTTCGAAATAAATTTACCAACCACCTCGTCCCACTCATGGCTACCATCGTCTGTAAACTTTGACGAGGTTGAAGGTATCAGCGGCGTAGCCGAAAGCAGGTTGTCTTTACGCGGCCCAAAACCAAAGGACAAGGTTGTGTAAGATGAATCTGTATTAAACTTAATCAATGTAATAAAGGTATGCCCGGTGTTGGCCAGTTTATGCACCCTGGTGGTGCCGCGAATAGGTTGTTTAACATGCAGGATCATAGCATAGGCAAGCGCGGACTTGCCGTCGTGAAACGTTTCCAGGATATGATTAACCTGTATGATGCTGGAGTTTGCAGCTTTCGTGTTCTTTCCAAGTTGTTTGAGCTGACTTGCCACACTTAACTGGTCATCGCCCGTTACAGGGATATCGTCATTAACCAAACTGTCGGGAGTTAAAGTTTTTAAGTAGCATTTCATTGCCAGTGGATACAGCTTTAACCGGGTAAACAGCCCGGCTAATTTGTTCCATTGTTTATCGGCAGGTTCATTGTAGGGTACGGCCGGTACGTTCAGCTCTTTTAGGAAGTCAAGAAGTCGCTGTTTTTCAGCTCTTCTGGTCAATCCGGCAACAGTAGGCGGGGTCGATATTTTTTCTGTATTATGATAACGCTCAAAGTGCGCCGCTAATTCTTGTTGCGCATTTGCTTTCTGAACGGTTAACAGGCATACAGCGGTGATCAATGTATATCTAAGGTGTACGGGTAGATGTGTTTTCATCGGAAATTTATTGTTTATAAGCAAGCGAATTTATTGGCGCGCTGCTAACTTTAGTTTTGTAAGGCGATTGACACAAACGGGCGAATAAAGTGTCAGCCTCAACTTTTTTGTCTGTATTGTTAATAGAAAAACTCCAAAACTCTTCCAGATCACCATCGTTTATAGTCATTTGCGTAGCGCCCTGGCTTTTGTGTGCGGCCAATTCCCAGTTAGCTATGATCTTGTAGTTGATACGATTTTGGTAGCTAAAACTTACTGTACGGTCTATCACGAAAGAGGGTAGCGGATTATCTGTACGTGTCAACTGATAGGTGCCCAAGCCATTAAATGTCCTGGCGTTGTCTGTTTTATCCCGCAAAGCGGCACCAAAAATAAGCGGACGTTGATTGGCAGGTAATGCTGCTACAGCGTCTAAAGCTAATAGGGTAGCAGCTTTGTGCCCGCCATGCGTATCGGCTTCGGGTAAAAGACAGAATACATCATCGTAATGATTACGCACTAAAATATCATGCAACCGCTTCTTTACTTTGGCTACCTGCCAGCTGGTGTCTAAGGATTCGTGCTCGTTTAACGTATAATGGCTGTCCGGCTGGTCGGCAAAATAATAGTTAGTAATGCCGATAACTTTACCGGCTTCGCGAAGCTCTTTTTTACGGATGGCAGGCAGTCTCTTTTTAGCATCGGCTGCGGTGGTTAATTTGCAGCCATAATACTGCTCGGCCAGCGTTGAATACTTGTAACCGCCTTCGCCATTAGTAATCACGAAAAGGTCGACCGTGGTGTGCTGCTCTTTAGCCAGCTTATATAACGTTACTGAGAGTATGCTTTCATCGTCAGGGTGGGCAATTACGACAAGCACACGATGACCCGATTGAGCCAATAACTTTATCGGCGATAGTAGCATCAGCAATAACAATAAATAGTTTATTCTATTATTTTTCATGGGGACAGATTTAAAGTAATGAGGCACAGCGCGTGCTAAAAGATAGGGGGCAAGGTAACGCGGGTATTAACGGCAGCAACAACAGCAGCCCGGCGCATTCTGTATAAAAACGGTATCGATCGATATGATTTGAGCTGTTTTTTGCGACATCTAAATTTGCTTAACAGCACAAACGTAACCGATAATTTTGTCTTTTCAAAAAATATCTATAAATTCTATAGGAATTATAGATTAATTGTATATTTGCAGCAGTTCTTTAATAAAATTTATCCAGAAAGACCGAGGGAAAGGCCCGATGACGTCTTGGCAACCTGTAACATTTTACCATGCTAAAAGGTGCCAAATCCTACTCCGAAAAAAGGAGAAAGATAAGATTGAATGATTAAACAGGCAGCCGCCCGGCGCTTTCTGGAAATAAACATTTAAAATAAAAATTATGAGTATTTACCTGGATAACGCAGCAACCACACCATTAGAGCCGGCAGTATTAACCGCCATGACACCTTATTTATTAAATCATTTTGGTAACCCTTCATCGCACCATCAATTTGGGCGCGAGGCTAAGGCTACATTGGAAGCCTGCCGCAAAACCATAGCTAATTTGATTGGGGCTGATGCCGAAGAAATTGTTTTTACGTCAGGCGGTACTGAGGCAGATAACCTGGCTATCGTGTCGGCAGTAACTTGCGGGCAGATTGATCATGTTATTACCACATCTTTCGAGCACCCCGCTGTATTGCAAACTTTGAAAGCATTGAGCCGTCAATACCATACACGTATAAGTTTTATTAAACACGATACATCAGGCAACCTTGATCTGCATCATTTGGAATACTTATTACGCACCAATACCCGTAACCTGGTATCGGTAATGCATGGTAATAACGAGGTGGGTAATTTGAATGATATTGAAACAATTGGACAATTGTGCCAAAAATATAAAGTGGTTTTTCATACCGATGCCGTTCAAACAATGGGGCACTACGCCTTTGATCTGTCACAACTAAAAGTGGATTACCTGGCCGCTTCTGCACATAAATTTCATGGTCCAAAAGGTGTGGGATTTTTGTATTGCCGTAAAGGCCAGGGGTTGACAAGATTAATTCATGGTGGAGGGCAGGAAAAACAGTCGAGGGCGGGCACCGAAAATTTACCGGGTATTGTGGGCATGACCAAAGCGCTGCAGCTCGCAAACGAGAAACTCGCTTCGCATCAAAGCTATGTTCAACAATTAAAAAGCAAGCTTATTGACAAACTAACTGAGCTTTTGCCCGAAGTACAATTCAACGGTCAATCTGCAATAGCAAATAAAAGTATTTATACGGTGCTTAGTGCAAGTCTTCCGGCTGCCGGTGTAGATTTGTTGCGTTATCTGGATACCGAAGGGATTGCGGTATCGGGCGGCAGTGCGTGTTGTACAGGTTCGGTATCGCCGGTATTGCAGGCTTTGGGGGTAGATCCGGATCGTACGGCTATCCGTTTTTCATTTTCGCATTTTAATACTGCAGAAGAGATTGACCAGGTTGCCGGGAAATTGGCTGTAGTATATCAGGCTGTAGCTGCATAATAAAATAAGGTGGAGTGGCCGAGTGGTTAGGCGGAGGTTTGCAAAAGCTCAATATGGCGGTTCGATCCCGCCCTCACACCTCATGAAAAAAATAATAATTATAGCGTGCCTGTTGCTTAGCAGCGTGTCTGTTTTTGCGCAAACCGACAAACCTTTAACCATTGAAAGCTATTATAAAGTGAAGTGGGGGTATAGCGATGAGTTTATAGCGCTGTGGAAGAAAAATCATTATCCGTTGCTTAAAAAACTACAAGAAAAAGGTGATGTAATAAGCATCAAAGCAGAGACGCCCATAGTTCATAGCGGCGAGGATACTCGTTGGGATTTTAAAGTAGTCATTACTTTCAAAACAGAACACCTGGCCCTGGATTACAGCATTGTCGACCCGTATAAAAAGCAACTCTTTCCGGATAAGGAAGTTTATGAAAAAGCAGAGCAACACCGCTTTGAATTAGTTATAGCCCATTGGGATGTATTGGTTGAGGCCTTACCTTTAAATTAAATAAAGAGCAGTATGTCAGATTTTGCGTTAGTTACGGGTGCAAGCGGTGGTATAGGCAGGTCAATAGCTTTAACGTTAGCGAAACGGGGATATAATTTGCTGCTGGTTTCAAGATCGACAACTGAGCTTGAATTGCTTGCCGAAACGCTCAAAAAAGATTATAGCGTGCAAGCCGTTTATTATACTGCCGACCTGGCCGGAACCAAAGGCATTGACGAGGTTGTGCAGTGGATAAAAGATCTCAATTACCCCCTCTCTATTTTAGTTAATAATGCGGGCTTTGGCTTATGGGGTAAATTTGCAGAATTGTCACTCGATACTCAACTACAGATGTTAAGATTGAATATTGATGCTGTAGTTTCTTTAAGTCATCAGCTACTGCCGTTGCTGTCAAAGCAAAAACAAGCGTATATCCTGAATGTGGCCAGTACTGCCGCTTACCAGGCCGTACCGACGCTGGCATTATACTCGGCGAGTAAGGCTGCTGTGCTGTCTTTTAGTCGGGCATTGCGCTATGAATTAAGAAAAGGCCCCGTTGGTGTTAGTTGTTTATGCCCCGGCCCCACAGATACCGGTTTTGCCAAACGTGCGGGCATGGATAAACTTGCAGACCTTGCAGAGAAGTTTAACATGAGTCCTGATGAGGTAGCTAACGTAGCGGTAAAAGGCTTATTTGCAAAAAAAGCAGAGATAATACCCGGAACACTTAACAAGCTATCTGCCTTTGCGGTTAGGTTGGTAAGCAAGAGTTTTGTAGAACGGATAGGTGGTGGTTTGTATGAAAAATAATTATTCAATTTTTATTTGATTATTTAATATTATAATTATCTTTACTTAATCTATAGACTTAATAGATATTAATGAATTTAAAAAAACAATATATCCTTTAAACATTTCGGGCCAATGTTCTTCGCCCAGGAGAACGCCTGTATGTGTTGTTGTTGTTAATTGATCATCTCAATTCGATCTCGAATTAATAGTGGCCTCAGCTTGCGGGCTATAATTTTCTTACGTTAATATTTCTCCATTTTTATGAACAATACTTATTCAAGGTATAGCCTTGGCGGCTTAATTACCGCCGAACAAAAACAATTTTTTAACGAAAACGGGTATATCCATTTTCAGAATTTTTTCGAAAAAGAAACCGTCGACCAATTAATAGATGCTTCATTAGCTGTGCAGCAAAAACTGCTGATAAACAACACTAAAAAAATAAATGGCGTGCCCATTAAATATGGTTATGACGTGGATGGCGCTCCAATTGTACAACGTTTTGCCTTTATTAACCAACAACATCCAGCTTTTGAAGAGCTAACCAGAGATGACCGGTTTAAATTACTGCTTAAATTAATTGGCCCCGATGCACGCTTGGGTATAAATGAGAAAGATGGTATGGTGTTAAATCACTACATTAATGGCCCGCTAAGTAAGTTCACCAAAATGGGTTGGCATACCGATGGTTTGCGCGACATATTTTTAGGTCAAAAATTAAGCCCGATGCTGAATGTCGGCATTCATTTAAGTGATGCCCGTCCTGAAAATGGGGGATTACGTCTGTTGCCGGGCACACATCAGCAAAGCATCTATAAACTTTTGTTCCGAAAAAAGTATTTCCTTGACCACGATACCGATAAAGACGAAATAGCCATTTTACCAAAAGCCGGAGATTTGACCATCCACGATGGCAGATTATGGCACCGCGTAGCGCAGTCATCTATAGTTGGCGAGGCCAGCCGCAGGCGCGTGATATATATTCCAATTATTGCCGGAAAATATCAACCTAAGCATGCCGATAGTACGACGGCTTTTTATCAACGTTTTGCAGGTATAGTTAAATAAGTAGTTATGTTGATAGCGTTGATCATAGGCTACTTCGTCAGAAAAAAAGCCTTGCAAGTACCCGTAGCACAGACAATCAAATAGTACCATGGCAATCGTAATAACAGATGAAAACTTCGAGGAATTGGTGCTTCGGTCGACAAAACCGGTATTGCTTGATTTTTGGGCCGACTGGTGTAGCCCCTGTAAAATGATCAGTCCGGTTATAGATGAAATGTACACTGATTATAAAGAAGTGGCTATAATCGCTAAGATCGATGCTGAGCGAAATCCTTTAACCGCCAAGCGCTATAAAGTTTCGCATGTGCCAGCGTTACTGTTTTTTAAGTCAGGGGAGTTAGTCGATAGACAAGCTGGTCCGGTACCTAAGAATATTTTAGCTGAAAAACTTAATCGGTTTGTTTAATAATAGTTCTTTCGCTTTTGTAATGGTTATTTAAAATATTTTTTCGCGAATTCAACAAAAGTCGGCCAATCCAGCGAGTCAGTATGGCCGCCTGCATGTTCACGAAATGCCAATTCGCCATTAAGCAATGCGACATCCGGTGCCGGCAGTTCCTTGGAAACGATCCCTGTTTTACCTAATAACGTATACACAGGCGTTGCTGCAACGCAAGCTTTGAACTCGCCCAAAGGATCAGCCCAGATATCTTGTGTTCCGCCGGTGATAAATAATGGTCTTGGTGCTACCAGAGCCATCATTTCATGCGCATCAACCGGGAACGCTTTCCAGTCGCCGCCATATTTGATGAAATTTGGAGCCATCCAATGATATTCGTTTTCGGCGGCAATCAAACCCAGGTTTTCGCCAAAGTTTCTTTTTTCCAATGATGCGCCGCCCGATCCTGAACAACTGGCAAATACAATGACCCAACGGGTGTCCATCGCGCCGGCTAACAAGGCTGTTTTTCCCCAGCGTGAATGCCCTTCAATGCCAATTTGTTTAGGATTGATGGTTTTGTCGGTTTCAAAGTAATCTAATGCCCGGCTTAAGCCCCAGGCCCATGCTCTCAAAACACCCCAATCTTCCGGGCTTCTTAATTTGCCATGGTTCACCAACCCGATGATTCCCTCACTTAATCCGGCCCCGTTATCGGCCTGTACTGAATTGGTATCAAAATAGGCTATTGCCCAACCAGCGTTGATTAAAAGTTTGATGGTCTCGTTATTTCCTTTTGTATTCGAAGAGGCTATCACCATCAACGGCACCGCACCGGTTGCCCTGGCAGGCAGGTATAGTGCGACATTAATTTGCGGTTTTGCAGCAGGGTAGGCCGAATTATCAATGTGGCCGGTAATAGTTTTTTTTATCGTGGTACCATCCAAAGCTGTTTTATCGATATCGCTTACCTTAAAAGTAACTTTAGGGGTATTTTTAGGCACGCGACCAAATACCTGGCTTTCATAATCGTCCACAATTTCCGGGCGACGTTGCTGCCACCATATTTTAGCGCTGGTAACCGGTTTTCCATTTTTTAATACCAATGGATCGGGCAGGGTATAGTCATTCGCTTTATCTTCATCATAATTAACCCAGGTACCCCATAGCGTGCGATGGAGTGATTGGCCGTGAGCATCAGTATAGCCACTGCCATCACTTCTTGAAATTGAATTTTTAGGCCGGTTTGGATCGTCTGCCATAGATGGAAGTATCGGTAACTTAATGCCTAAGCTTTGCAGTGTCTCCCGGTAATTAACTTTCGTCAATGAATCTGTTTTAGCTCTCTCCATGGCTGCTTGCTGTTTTGGAGTAACCTGGGCCAAAGAGCTGTTTGCAACCAGCGCTATTAAAGCGAACAGGCAAATTTTAAGATAACTTTTCATGATTTTATTGTTTGAATATTAATACCAACCCCGGTTCAGATTGATCGTTCTTTGATGCCGCGGCCAAACCTACCTTGTCAATGATAGCTCCGGGAAGCGTGAACTTATTTCCTTTACGTAAAACCTGGGCTGTAATGTCGGTTGGTACATTGCCGGCCAGATCTTGAGCATATACGTGTTTAAATTTTGTAGGGTGTTCAACCTGTAACGTAAGGCTATTATAATGACCGAATATCCCGAATGGTTTATCGATACCTTCGACCTTTAATAATACATCGGCACGAGGCGTAAGGTATTCCCGGCCAATAGTGCGGCCAATAGATGCTATGGCGATAGCGCCATCAGGATATCTTGATGCCAGGATATAAGGCGGTATGCTGTCGCCTTTTTTCAAGGTAACGATTGGTTTTTCCAGTCCGCGGGTAATAATTGCAGGGGCTTGAAAGGCATTGTTATACCCTTCACCATGGTTACTCATCCATGATTCGCGGCTTTTCATCAACCAGTGATCGTACAATAAGGTGGTATCGATATAAAAGTCTGTTTTATTAATGCCAAATGGTGCTGCTATTTTATGCCACATTACACAGCGCGTTACCTCATCAAGCCTGCTTTTTAAATCTCTGCCCACCGGAGGAAAGGTATAGTCCTGCGTGCCATCCGGTAAATTGCCATTGAATTCGTGACGCATAATGCCGATAGCGCAGCCTGTGCCGGCAGCTATATAAGGTTCGTCTTCACAGTTAATGATACTCACCGCCTGACCTTTTGGAAGCGCAGTCAATAACTTGCCAATCCTGTCAATGGTATGCGGAACAGCGATAATGTTCTCCACATCATAAGTACGGTAAGTTTCTGCTGTTGATAATACAGACGATGTCATAGCTTGTTCAATAATGAGATTTGGAGCCACCTGTTTGCCCAATTTTGTTAACCAGGCCCTCCAGGCTGCTTTTTTTGAATCGTTTCCCCAATCTACCTTCCAGTAACGGATATCTGCGTCTCTCATCCAGTTAAAACGATCCGTCCAATAGGCTATACTATCGTCGGTTTTATATTTTGGTGCTTGTTGCGCACAGATCCAAAGCCCTAAACCCTTCCAGCCTAATGCCTTTGTTTTTTTTGATAAGGAAGCTAATTTTTGCTCAGGCGGCAAGCCTTTCACAGACGGGAACCGTCCATCATCAACAATTAAGCTTCCATAATAGCTTTTGTCGCCGTTTAGCGGTGTTTCCCAATCGTCATCTAAAACTAAATAAAGGTCTTTATGCAATTTAGAAAACATGGCAGCCCAACGCTCATATGTGCCAGAACCAAAAATATTTTGTTCGATCATGGCCTTCCTCATTACCGTTGACGGCCCGTAACTGGTTACATAGCCCTGAACATTCCAGGTACAGAAATAATCTGGAGCCTGCGACGGTTTATCAGGAACTAATGAAACTTGCTTTTTTTGACAATAACCTGCTAAAGAAAAGAGGCAAAAGAATCCGGATAATATAAGCTTGGGTTTCATGATTTATTATTGGTCATTAACAATGATAGAAATCTTTGTTAATGAAAACTAAAATGAACCATGAAAAATTTACGCAATCGAAATAGTTATTTACTATCAATTCGCCGAATACATGTAAGAGATATGAATATAAAGAGTGTAGTGATAGGAGAGGCTTGAACCAGGTGGTAATTGCAGTCCAATTTGCGCCCTATGTAAAAATAAAATCCCAACTAATTGATTTTAAATTCGTTGAGGTTTTTATTTGCGGGGTTAAGGAGATCAGGATTGAACACCTTTCTGCGATTTTGGCAGTAGTTAAAGATGTTTTTCAAAAAGGGACATTGTCTTTAAGGTATATTAAGATTGTAAACTTCGACTTAACCACTTCTCCAAAATATCTCCAATATTTATATTTATTTTCACAAAAAAACTCGTGAAAATACTGATTGTAGAAGATGAGCAAGCCCTGCGCGAAAGTATTGAAGATTACTTTTCTGAAGCGGGAAATGTTTGTGAGATTGCCGGGAATTACGCCGATGCCTTGACCAAAATAAATCTTTACCGATACGACTGTATCTTACTGGATATAACCTTGCCTGGGGGCAGTGGTATAAATTTGCTTAAAAATTTAAAGGAAAATAATCACCCGGATGGCGTGCTTATCATATCGGCTAAAAACTCACTGGATGATAAGTTAGAAGGACTGGACCTGGGTGCTGATGATTACCTGGTTAAACCGTTCCATCTTTCCGAATTGAAATCCAGGGTCACCGCAATAATACGTCGAAAATCATTTAACGGCAGTAATTTGCTTAAGTTTAATGAGATTAGTATCGACTTATTGGGAAAACAAGTAAAAGTGGGCCGGCAGATTGTAAAGCTCACTCCAAAAGAATACGGGCTATTGCTCTATTTTATAGCTAATAAAGATAAGGTTGTCTCAAAGAATGCTATTGCGGAACATCTTTGGGGTGATCGTATTGACATAGCCGACAACTTCAAATTTATCTACTCGCATATCAAAAACACCCGTAAAAAACTGATGGAAGCTGGGTGTAAAGATTATATACAAGCCGCGTACGGCACAGGGTATAAATTCTCAGAAGAATGAAGCTATTTGACCGATATAATCAGGTAAACCTAATTGCTTATATTGTACTTACGCTTATTACCGGCATTGCTTATTATCAGGCTATCAGTTGGGTGCTTACGCGTCAAAAAGATAAAGATCTGCAAAACGAGGAAATGGAGATAGCGGAGCATGTGCACGTTAATCAACAATTACCCCAGATTTTTGACTCGAAGTATCTACAAATAGGTTTTAAGAAAGCCACTCCAAATTCTATAAAACGCAAATTTGTTGATACGCTGTATTTTAAAAAATGGGGCAAGGATAATCCTAAAAGATTAGCCTATCATCGTGACGGTAATCTTGAACCCGGCAGAGGGCTGATTACATCGGTAACCTTAGGGGGCCAGTATTATAAAGTAGTGATCGTCGAATCAAAAGTTGAAACCGAAGATTTGATCCGGATTATTTTTCTCATCACTGCCGGCGTCATTCTTCTTCTGCTGCTGGCATTGTTTTTAACCGGCCGTTTGATGTTAAACCGGTTATGGCGTCCATTTCATAGCATTATGCATGAGCTAAACCTGTTCAATATCACCGAACCGTCTACTATTCCGATGTTAGACACGCAAATCGATGAATTCAGAGCCATGAATATCGCAGTAACAAAAATGGCCGCTAAAGCAAAGCAAGATTATAGCACATTGAAAACTTTTACAGAGAATGCGTCTCATGAGTTTTTAACGCCCATATCGATAGTCAACTCTAAATTAGACTCTTTGTTGCAAACCGATAACTTCAGCGAGAAACAAAGCAAGTTGCTGGATGATCTTTACAGTGGCGTTTCCAGATTAAACCGGTTAAACCAGTCTTTGTTGCTGTTAGTGAAAATTGAGAACCGGTTGTTCCAGGAATGGCAGTCGATTGATTTAAAAATGATGATCGAAGAAATGATCGTCCAGTTTGAAGAAATATACCAGGACAAGCAACTCACACTTACCTGCCATTTCGAAGCCAAAGAAATACTGGCCAGCCCTTATCTGATAGAAGTTTTATTAAGCAACCTGATCACCAATGCTATCAGACATAACTACGAGGGTGGATCGATCCGGATTGAACTGACACCAGCACATTTTATAATTAGTAACACTGGTGCCAGGGAACCCTTACCCGTTGAAGATATTTTTACCAGGTTTCATAAATCTTCCGGGTCAGAAGGCAGTGGTTTAGGGTTAACCATATCCCGCCAGATCTGCGAGAACTTTGATTTGTTATTAACCTACAGATTTGATTCGCCCTACCATCAGTTTATAATTAATTTTTAGCGGCAAGCTTTAAGTAATTGTTAATTTTGTCTGATTTAAAGTTACCACATCTGCTTCATAACTAGTTGTTTATTAACTTTATATTACGATTTAATTAAACATCGGGTTATACACTCATAATCCAATCTTCCTCCAACATTGGCCGGCTTTTTTGCTCTTAAATGAGCTAAACACATGGTCAAAAAACTTTATTTTTTTATACTTCTTATATTCTCTACCACGATAGTTTGTGCACAAAACGCAACACTTAGAGGGCAGATCACCAATACAAAAACACGCGAACGCTTACAAGGTGCTACCGTGCGTTTTGATGAAGAAAAGCACGCTGTAATAACTGACGAAAATGGTAACTACATCTTATCGGTAGCTGCCGGCGAGTATAAGATCAAGGTGAAATATGTTGGCTACGCAGAGTTTGAGAAGAAAATCAAACTTAGCCCCGGCCAAACCGTGGTCTTGAACATCACCATGGAGCAAAAAGAGGAAAATCTTCAGGCTGTGAGTGTATTCGGAAGGCTGGATAAAGAGTCGGAGGCTGCAGGCAGAACGGCTGAAAAGGATGCCAACAACATTACTAACGTAGTCACTGCAAAAGTTATGGAGCGTTCGCCGGATATTAACGCGGCCAATGTACTGTCACGCGTTTCTGGTGTGACTATTCAACGTAATACAGGTGGCAGCGAAGCCTATGCCATGATCAGAGGACTGGAACCGCGATATAATAACACATTGATAAATGGGGTAAAAGTTACAAGCCCTGATGAAAAATCAAGATACGTGTCACTTGACGTAGTGCCGTCGGACTTATTGCAGAAGATAGAAGTAAGTAAATCATTGCTTCCGGAAATGGAGGGCGATGCTATTGGCGGTACAATAAATATGGTGTTTAAAGACGCGCCGGATACCATGTTAATTAAAGCGAACGCGCAAATTGGATATAGCCAGATATTCCTTGACCGCAAGTTTCAGAGCTTCTCGACAGCAGATATCAGCTCTAAAAGTCCGTTGGCAATCAATGGCGACGACTATAAAGCACAGCCCGGAGATTTTAGCCGCTCAAATCTTGACTTTAAACAGAAAACAGCCTTGCCTTCGGCAGTAGCCGGACTAACTTACGGTAATAGGTACCTGGATGGCAAGCTCGGGATTATGATAGCGGATAACTATCAAAATCAATATTTCGGTACCAATTCGCAGTTTAACCCGGTTGTGGCTAATCCGCAGGATGATTTTAAGCCGGGTATAACCGATTTCTCTAACCTGACTTATTCTAATCACCAAATCAATAATGGGCTTGCCGTACATGCAGATTATATCATTGACAAACGTAACAAGATCTTATTTAATAACGTTTTTCTCTATAGCTACCTTGCGCAAGCTCGTTTAGGGATAGATACTGCTATTGTTGGCGGAAATGGCGGTCGTAATGGTCCCGGCACTGGTACGGTGACCGATGACAATAGGTCCCTGGTACAAAAAGAATTATTGGAGAATTTCAAATTGGAGGGTAAGCACATCCTTTCTAAACATTTATTGTTTGATTGGGCCGGTGTGTTTTCGGTTTCTACCAAGAAGATGCCCGATGAGGCAGATATCTCCATCAATCACCTCATCAAAACAGACTTTACCAGCACGCCCGATTACTTCGACGGTATTACACATACCTGGCAGCATAACAATGATAAGGATGAGGATGGAATTGCCAATTTGACCTATAAAGGGAAAATAAATGATCATACGCTTGAATTAAAAGTTGGGGGATTATACCGCCACAAGGATAGATTTAATGAACAGGATCAATATCAGCTTAAACCTTTGGCAGGAGCCGATGGTGGCAAGCAAATTTATACCGGCATAGAGAACGCAAGTTGGAGTGTTTATAATGCCAAGGGCACAGCCGACTATGATGTGAATAATTACACGGCCTTTGAAGATATCACAGCAGGCTACGCCGAATTTAAATTGTCATTAAACAAACTGGATATTTTTGGCGGCGTTAGGGAAGAAAATACCTCTCAGGGATTTGACTATGCCACTTTTATTCCGACAGCTGAAAACGCGGTACGGAAAAACTATACCGATGTGTTGCCTAGTTTACAGCTGAATTATAAATTAAACGCTAAAACCAATATTCGAGCGTCTTATTTCAAATCGCTTTCAAGACCTAACTATTATGAGTTAGTGCCTTACAATATACAGGGAACTAATGGTACCAGCGAAACGGGTAACCCCAACCTGAAACATGCCACAGCAGACAATTTCGACCTGCGATATGAGCTTTACCCGAAAGATGACGAACAGCTTTTTATAAGCGGTTTCTATAAAAAATTATATGACCCAATAGAACTGGAGTTGACTGGCTTTGGTGGCGGAGACATCACCTACAAGCCAACCAACATTGCCCCGGAAGCCACTATTGAAGGCGTAGAGCTGGTATATACCAAATATTTTGGGCGAATTGGCGTATCGGCTAATTACGCTTATATCTACTCGAATGTAACGTCGTTAAAAGATTTCCCCGATACTACTCAAAAAAATACTGCTGTTGGCAAACTGGAAAGTCGCCCGCTGCAGGGACAGACTAAAAATTCTGCTAATGCATCTTTGATGTATCGCGACGGAGCGCATAAAGTCTTTGTTCAACTAGCTTATCAATATATAGGCACCACTCTTTCGCAAGTGTATAATAATTATGGTTACGATTATTATCATCAACCTCAATCCTTCCTTGCGCTATCCGGCGAAAAAGGTGTGGGTAAGCATTTTACGCTATTCGGAAAATTCAATAATCTGTTAAATACGCCCACCACCACCACCATCAACAACATCACGGTAGGCCGTGACATCTATAAAGCAAACTATAATATCGGGTTACGATATGTCAACTAAAAAACAATTAACAATAAACTCATGAAAAAAAACACGCTTTCTTTATTGGTAACGGGCTTGGCCTTTGTTTCCATACTGGCCTCTTGCAGCAAAAAAGAGTCTACAAACAACATCACCCCGGTAATACCACCATCGCATCCTATTGCGGCCGGTAATATCAGCGGTTTTGTAAAAGGTACTTTATTAACCGGCAGCACTTACACAATTACTGCAGATTTGACCGTTAAAAAAGGCGATACATTGGCTGCCCAACCTGGTGCTATCGTAGTTATAAAAAACGATGCTCAAATTAATATTAACGGTGTTTTGCAAGTATTAGGCAGTCAAAACAACCCTGTTACTTTCGACTCTGATTCACAGCAACCAGGTTCTTGGGGTGGTTTTGCCTGCGACAGCGCGCAAGCTGTAACTATAAAATGGGCTCACGTTAACAATACCGGCGGCCCAGACCCAAGCGGCGATCCGCGTAAATCAGTAAGTGTTGCAGTAGCCATCAATGTTGATATTGAAGACTCATGGTTCACTAACGGTCAAGACGACTTGATGGGTATCAAATTAGCGCATGTTACTATATTACGTAATACTATTCAATCATCAGGCAGTACAGATGGCGAAGCCATTAACCTTAAAGCTGGTGTAACCGGCGACGTTGCTTATAACGTAATCTATAATCAAGCCGGCTCTGGTGTTAAATTAGAAACCAGCAGCAGCGTGCCTTTCCCGCAAACCGTGGTGAATGTTTACAACAACACCATGGTTGCTAACGGTTGGAGAAGAGGTGCAGCAGAACCAGGCAGAGGGGTATCTGTAGGTGTAAATGCAATTGGCCACATCTACAATAATTTAATGGTGAACAACTACCAGGGCGTTGATATTTTCCCTGACGGTGATACCAAAAACACCACTTATGGAAACAATCTTTTCTATGCTTCTGCAGCAACATTTACTGATAATGCCAATGTGGTGATTAACCTGGCTGCTAACTTTTACCCAAGCGACGGTGTAGGTACAGCTCAAACCAGCGACGTAATCAGCAAAGACCCATTGTTTGTTTCATTCGATGGTTCTTTTATTAAACCAAACGGCGCCGCTAATCCTTATGATTTCCATGTTAAAACAGGCTCGCCTGCAATAGGTAAAGGTAACGCTACCTACAACGCAGATATCGGTGCTTATACTTCTGACGGTAAAGGCAACAAACACTAATTAATTTGATACACCATATTAAGCAGGAATTTGTGCAAACAGATTTCTGCTTATTTATATCCTGATTTTATTATTATGAAAAAGAATATCTTGTTTCTTCTTTTTACGATGGCGCTATTTTGCAATGCATTTAACGCATCGGCACAAAAATATGTACTCGAAAAAAGTATTGCCCTGCCTGGCGATGGCGGTAATGATTATGTTTTTATAGACCAGACTGCCAAACGCCTGTATGCATCGCACGGCACCGCGGTAAACGTAGTTGACCTGTCTACCGAAAAGGTAATTGGCACCATCAGCGGTATGAAAGGCGTACACGGCATTGCTATTGTAAGCGACCTTAACAAAGGCTTTATTACTGATGGCAAAGGAACTGCCGTAGTTGCTTTTGATACCAAAACGCTGCAAGTTGTTAAAACCATCGCGGTTACCGGTAAAGGTCCGGACGGTATTATTTATGACCCGTTCTCAAAAAAAATCTTTGCTTTTGAAGGCGACAGCAATGCCGCTGTAGTTGTCGACCCGCAAAGTTTGACGCAGGTTGGTACAGTGGATTTAGGTGGAGCGCCTGAATTTGCAGTGGCCGACGGCAAGGGAATGATTTACAACAATCTGGAAGACAAAAGCAAGCTGGCCATTATTGACACTAAAACCTTAAAATTAGTAAAAAGCTTCCCGCTTAATCCTTGTGGTGGCCCAACTGGTTTAGCTATTGATAAAGCCAACCAACGCTTGTTCACCGTATGCCGCGAGAATAAGGGGATGAGCGTGATTGATATCGCCAGCGGTAAAGTGATACAAACATTGCCTATCGGATCGGGTGTTGACGCTGTAGTTTATGACGCAGTAAATAAACTGATCATCGCATCTAACGGCGACGGCACAGCCAGCGTTTTTAAACAAAACGGCCCTGATGCTTATACCGCTTTGCAAACGATCACCACCCAATACCATGCTAAAACTATGGCGCTGGACGCGTCTACGCACAAGATCTATTTCCCGGTATCTGATTATAAAGAAGGCACTAAAACGCAGCTGCCAAACTCTTTCAAGCTATTGGTTTACGAATTAAAAAATTAACAATATGGAGCGTAGAGATTTTGTAAAAAACACGGCCATTGCCGCCCTGGGTGCATCATTGATTGGCCCCGCGGCAGCTTTTGCCGACGAAAAAGTAACCTACCTGGATAGTAAGGACCTAACCTTATTACCAAAGGTAAAAGACGATTTTGCCCTGCATTTTATGGCATTGGGAGATTGGGGCCGAAATGGCGAGTACGACCAGTTGGAGGTTGCCAAACAAATGGGCCAATGGGCCACAGATCATCCAAATAACTTTGTGATATCATGCGGCGATAATTTTTATCCCTCGGGTGTGGTGAGCGAGGAAGATCCCTTATTCAACTTTTCGTTTGAAAACATTTACACGGCTCATTCGCTGCAATGCGACTGGCATATTGTGGTAGGCAATCATGACCATCATACAGATGTTGACGCACAGATCCGTTACAGTAAAATAAGCCGCCGTTGGAACATGCCGGCACGCTATTACTCGAAAGAGGTAAGCCTGAATAAGGATGCCGACAAAGAGATAAAGGAGCCTGGAAAAGTAAAAACCAAAGACAAAGTGCTTTTTGTGATGATGGATACCGACCCTTTTCAACACGAAGACCAAGCCGATTATGTAGCCAAACAAATGAAATGGTTAAACGAAACACTTGCTGCTGCATCGGCCGATGTGAAATGGAAAATTGTAGTTGGCCATCACCCAATGTACACGGTAGGGCCACGTATTACAAACCTTGAAACTTTGACCATGCGCAAAGCGCTTACTAAAACTTTCGAAGATCATAAAGTTGACGTTTACCTTTCAGGCCATGAACATTCTTTACAGCATCTTAAAGGAGAGGGGCATACTAACCAGATCATATCAGGTGCAGGTTCTGAATTGACCAAGGTTACTGAAGGCGCGGCCTTTAGCCGTTTTGCAGCTTCGGCTCATGGGTTTATGTATTTTTCGGTAGACTCAACCCGGTTAAATATTAAAGCTGTAGACCTTACCGGTAAAGTACTGTATGAAACAGAGTTGAAAAACGCGTAGGTCAATCCTGATCAGCATATCAAAAAAAGCCGTGCATTATTGCATGGCTTTTTTTATTTACTGTTATTGTAACCTTAATTCAGAATTAATTCAGCATTGACTGCCATTTTTGCGCGATATAGCTGAATTATTGCATGAAAAGAATTTGTCTCCTGTTTATATTAATTGTCTCTTTTATCAGGGTAAATGCCCAAGCCAATGGCCGGGTAAGCGGCAAAATAATTGATGCCGATACTAAACAGCCTATTGAGTATGTAAGTATCAGCATTTTCAAAATCGGGGTAGCCAGTCCGTTTAATGGTTCGGTGTCTCATACTAAAGGAAATTTCGTTATCAGTAATATCCCCAACGGCGAGTATTCAATCAGGATTGATTTTATGGGATATAAATCTGCCACTATCGATCATATTGCACTGAGTAATAGCGTGCGCGCCATTTCTTTAAATACCATATCGTTTGTTCCTGCACAAACACAGCTTCAAAACGTCACCATAGTGGGTAAAGCCCCCATGGTTGAAAATAAGATCGACAAACTGGTGTACAATGCTGCTAATGATCTTACCTCGCAAGGTGGCGCCGCGCTGGACGTGTTGAAGAAGGTACCCCAGGTTACGGTGGACATTGATGGCAATGTCGAGTTGCAGGGCAACGCCAATATCCGCTTTCTAATTAACGGAAAGCCATCAAGCATTTTCGGTGCCAGCCTTACCGATGCCTTGCAATCTATCCCCGCAAGCCAGATAAAAAGTATAGAGGTGGTAACCAGCCCCGGCGCTAAATACGATGCTAACGGTACCGGAGGCATCATCAACATTATTTTAAAGGATAGTAAAGTTCAGGGCATTAATGGCGCTGTCAATCTATCGGCCGGCACGCGTTTAAATACAGCATCGGTTAATTTAGGTGTACGCAAGGGTAATATTGGCGTTAACGCTTTTTTTAGCGGGAATGATCAATTTAATACCACCACCATAACAACCAACGACCGTTATACCACAGACAATACGCTGAATAACACAACCCACCTCTACCAAAAAGGCAGCGGCAATTTTGCAAGAAGCGGTTATCAATCGGGCTTAAGTTTCAATTGGAACATCAGCAAAAAAGATGAATTGACTGCGTCGGTTGGGTTTAACCATTTTGGTAATCATACCAATGGTATAACCAATCAAGATCAAATGGTCAATGAAAGCCCATCTGAAAATTCAATTTCAGATCTCTTGTCGTTACGAAACTCAAACAGCAGGTTCAATGCAAATGCCATAGACTACAGCCTCGCTTATAAAAAGACTTTTAAAAAGGAGGGCCAGGAGCTGGACGTTTTATACAACAGCAGCCAAAGTAAAAATAACTCATACTCTTTTCAGCAGCAAGATTATCAAACCGGCAATTTCCCTTCATCGGGCACCATGAACACCAACCCGGGTAAAGACCGGGAGACCGATATTGCTATAGATTATGTGCAACCTATCAGCAAAAACTTCAGCTTAGAAACCGGGGTTAAAGGTGTTTTTGAAAACATCAACAATAATGTAGTTACAGATACACTGGCGGCTGGTGGTTTTGTGCCTAATGCTGATCAAACCTATGGTTTTAATTACAAACGCAATGTTTATGCTTACTACCTGTCTGCACAATTTTCTTTGTTCGGTTTTTTTGATGCTAAGGCAGGCTTACGTGACGAGTACACCAACACGAGATCAGATTTCCCCAATGCGCACATACCTGGGTATAATATCCTGGCGCCGTCGGCCATATTATCGCACAAAATAGACCCAACACAATCTATCAAAGTAAGCTACAGCTATCGTATTGAGCGGCCGGATTATAATGACCTTAACCCATTTTATAACATCAGCGACCCCCATAACATTAGCACGGGTAACCCAAACCTGCGGCCCGAAATTGGGCATAATTACGAATTGGGTTATAACAAATCTTACAACTCGGGGGCTAATTTTTATGCGGGAGTATTTTATCGTTATAATACCAACGATATACAATCGTACACAACACAGTTTGATACCCTTAATGTTGGCGGTACAAAATACACCAATGTGTTTTTAAATCAGCGGTACAATGTCGGTACAGAAACTACCGAGGGCTTAAGCCTGTTCGGATCGGTACCTGTGGGCAATAAACTAAACTTGCGCGCCAACACCATGTTTGCCGATAGGATAACCACCAATCCGGGTAATCCAAAAGTTAGCGGGTTTACGTACCGGTTAAACTTAAATACAACTTATCAGTTCGATCAAAACCTGGTGGCCGAGGTTTTCGGAAATTACAATTCGTCACAACGAACTATCCAGGGAACGCGGCCGGCTTTCTTTTCCTATAATTTAGCCATCCGCAAGTTGTTTTTTAATAAAAACGCCAGCATAGGTTTTACCACTGCAGATCCGTTTACCAAGTATGTTGATCAACGCTCCCTCACATCGGGCACTAATTTTACGCAAAGCAGTTTGCGTCAGGTACCCTTTCGCACATTTGGCTTGAGCCTGAGCTATAAATTCGGGAAGCTGGAGTTTAAGAAAGAAAAAGAAAACGACGATAACAACGGTGGCTTACAGGCCCCGCCGGAGAATTAAAATTAACTCAGTTTTACTACAGAATGTGTTCTGATTGTCTACAGAATGACTTTTTAACTTGACAAAAATTCAAGACCATGAAAAAGATCTTATTGACAGCAGCAGGTATAGTTTTAACTGTCAGCGTTATGGCGCAGGACATTAAAAGCACCGCTGTGCCCGAACCCGTTAAAGCCGCTTTAAAGGCCAAATACCCGGAAGCAACCAAAGTATCCTGGGAAAAAGAAAAGGGTAATTACGAGGCCAATTGGGGTGGTAAATCGGGCGAGGATAATTCTGTGATGTTTACCCCGGCCGGTGTTTTTATTGAAATAGTTAAGGCCATTAGCGTAAATGATTTACCTAAGGCCGTTGCACCCTATGTAGCTGCACATTACAAAGGCGCCAAAATAAAAGAGGCGGGCCTTGTTACCGATGCTGCACACAAAGTAACCTACGAGGCTGAAGTTAAAGGGGGCGATTTGATATTTGACGAAAAAGGCAATTTCATTAAAAAGGATTAATTGCCCACCCGATGACGTTAATTGCCAGATCTAAGGCCAGGATTGAAACCCGCGAAAAAATTATCAAAGATTGCGCAGCCTTAATGGCAGAGCAAGGCTATTGCAATGTTTCCGTACCTGAAATAGAAAAAGCTACGGGCAAAACCAAAGCGGTATTGTATGGCTATTTTAACAACCGGTATGATATTACCATGGCTGTGTTGGATCATAACCTGCAACAAAGCAAAAAGGCAATTGACGAGTTGGTTAGCGGCTGTACAGATAACAGATCGAAACTAAATGCGCATATCCAGTTCCATCACCCTAAAACAGAGTATACGTTGGTTGGCAACGGCTGCCCTTTATTTAGCCTGGCTATTGAAGCCGGCGCTGTTCATGAAGAGATGAGGAAAAAGGTTGCCAAGGCCCTTTTGTTGTGGAAGCAGGAGCTAGCAGAGATTATTCAAACTGGTATAAACAATCAGGAATTTAGAGAGGACTTGTCAGCAGAAGACATTGCCTGGCAATTGATTAGCCTGATTGAAAGTGCAAGCATTATCAGTAAAACCACACAGAGCCTAAAACCGGGTGTGAAACTATTGAACCAGGCAAAAAACCTTGTAGCTAACTTATAAGCACCGCGTGCTGGCAAAAAAGCCTCGCCATAATTGGCGGGGCTTTTTTGTGTGATAAATAGCTGTTAATCTCAGGGCTTTAGTTTGATTACATTATTTTAATACGAGCAGTATAACAAAGCCATCAATTTAAAATTGATTTAAGCCTTGATAATGTTATCAAAACGTGTCAAATATTAACATAAAAAAATCATTGCGTTAACTCATTTAAATCAGTTGTAAAACTCAGGATTCACTCAGAATTGAGGCGGTTTCTTTGCGCTTTATTAAAAAAGCATCGCAAAACGTTACATCATAAGCCCCTGTTCATGAAATTAATCTTACTACCTAAATCTTACCTTTTTACAATTTTTTTATTAACCGCAATTTGTCTTCCGTCTTTTGCTCAAACCATTTTGAGAGGGCATGTTACCGATTCAAAAACCGGCGAAACACTGATTGGCGCCGCCGTGCATCTTGAAAATGGCGCCGCTACAATAAATACTTCGGTTAAACTAGATGGTACCTACACTTTTAATAACATGGCGGCCGGCAACTATAAGCTACATGTAACTTATGTCGGCTACAAAACAACTAAAGAATATGATGTAGATGTGCCGGCAGACAAAGCAACTGTATTAAATATTGCCATGATTGATAATACCACCGCAATAAACGAAGTGGCAGTTATAGAATATGTAAGTAAGGCAACCGACTATTCCGCAAGAAACACAGAGAAAGTTTCTAATAACACCATGAATGTGGTTTCGGCACAGTCAATTGCTATCTCTCCCGATGTGCTGGTGTCAAATGTACTGGGGCGTGTATCGGGTATTTCTATAGACCGCAGCAATACCGGCGACGCGCAACATGTCATCATTCGCGGTATGGATAAGCAGTATAACACCACGCTCATAAATGGTATTAAAATACCAAGCCCGGATAACAAAAACAGGTACGTGCCTTTGGATATATTCCCCGCTGGTTTAGTGGATAGGATTGAGGTATTCAAGACGCTTACCCCGGACATGGAAGGCGACGCCTCGGGCGGTGTAGTTAACCTGGTGATGAAGACTGCACCGGATAGGCTAAAAGTTGACGGAGAGTTTGGTACAGGTTACAGTCAGATATTTTTTGACAGGCCATTGGCCAGTTTTGATCATAGCACAGTAAACAGTAAATCGCCCGGCGAAATTAATCCTGGTGGAATTGCAACTGCTAATGATTTTCCTTATCAAAACCTGGTTACCAAAACAGCCAACGCTACACCAAATCTTAATGCCAGCCTTACTATCGGCAACCGTTACTTAAACGGAAAATTAGGAGTGCTTTTTTCTGGTAGCTATCAAGATTTATACCAGGGCGCTAACAGCTTTGCTGTAATACAGACAAACACTGTAGGTCCGCCGGTAGGTAGTGCCCAACAAAACGAAGAAACTGCTTTTCAAAGTTCATACAATCGTCAGTATTCTACCCAGTTACAGCGTTTAGGTACCATTGCCTCTATCGATTATAAGTTTAACAGTAACAACACCGTGCAATTGTTTGCCAGCTATCTACAGTTAAACCAATATCGCGTTAGACAGACGCAGGACAATACCTACGGCGGTTATACTTACCAGGGCTATCGCGGCACTTTTCAGGTAGATAACCTGACCGAAACCCGTACCGATAAGCAAGATATTTATAACATTACGCTAAATGGTAAGCATAAAATATTAAAACCGTTATCTCTCGACTGGACGATTGCCAGCTCACAGGCAACGCATAAAATGCCCGATGATGCAGAATTTGACACTCAATACAGCACTGCTGACGATCCAAGTACCACTACCAGCGCAAACACCTCTAACCCCCAGGAGCCAACTGTTTCGGTTGCCCATAACATTACAACCGGGCCAACTTATGTTCAAAACGAATCGAGAGTTTGGTCACACAACACTGATAAAGATATTTCTGCTTATTTAAACCTGCATTATAACGCCAGGTTATTTGGGCGTGATATTACTTTCTCGGCAGGTGGCATGTTCAGGCATAAAACCAGGGATAATTATAATAACAGCTACAGTTTACCGAATACGATTGTTGACGGTTTGCCAGAAACGTACACCACCATACCAAATGCCAGGTTCTTGTTTATAGGTGCTGATACGGTAAATGCCAAAGGCTCATCGGCTCACGACCCGGGTGTATACACTTTCACTGAAAATATCCAGGGAGCTTATGGCATGTTCAAGTATTATATCACAGATCGTTTGGATGTGGTGGCCGGCGTCAGAACCGAACATACTTATCAAACTTATCTTTCACAACTGCCGGTTACCTTTCCGGGTAAAACAGCGACCATAGATTATACAGATTACCTGCCCAGCATCAATATTAAATATGCGTTGACTAATGAGCAAGCTTTAAGAGCATCTTATTATATATCTATCCTTAGGCCTGCATTTGCAGATTTGATCCCTTTCCCTGATCAAACAGCCGATGAATATTACCAGCATATTGGCAGCCCGTATTTACAGCATACCGTTATTGATAACTATGATTTAAGATACGAGTTTTTCCCGCGGGTATTTGATGAGTTTATGGCAGGCGGCTTCTATAAGCACCTGGTTAACCCGATAGAGACCGAGCTGCAACAAGCTTCGGGCGGCGCCAACTTATACCTTACACCAAACAATTTTGGTAATGCCACCAATTACGGCTTAGAATTAGAGGCTAAAAAATATTTTGGCAACATTGGCGCATCAATTAATTACACCTACACTAAATCGCAGATTACCACTGCAAAAAGTATTGTGCTTGACAACCAGGTGACCCATATTGATCAAACAAGGCCACTGCAGGGACAGGCAGCCAATATAGGCAACGCATCGCTACTGTATAAAGATCAAAAAAATGGCATAGATGCCCAGTTATCGCTTTCTTATATCGGTGAAAGGATAGAAGCGGTATCTAACTACTATGGCCTGGATACCTGGGAAAGGCCTTCAACATTCCTTGACTTTTCTGCTCAGAAGAAGCTTGGCAAACACTTCATTGTTTATGCAAAAGCTAATAATCTGTTAAACACGCCTTACGAGCTGGTTATCAAACAAAACAACACTTACAACTACTCAGGGATAGCCAAATATCCCCATCAGGAAAGTGCAGCCTATACTACGGTTCAGTATGACCAATATTATGCCCGCTACAACCTGGGTGTGAAGTACAATTTTTAAACAATTAACAATTAAACAAATAATTAACCTCGATTTATTTTTATGAAAAAGTTACAAATCATTACACTAGGAATATCGCTTTTAGCGCTTGCTGCATGCAGTAAGAAAGGCGGCGATAATGCGATTGTATCTCAACCCCAGATACAGGTAGGGAAAGCGATACCCAACTCGGGCATCTTACCTGCCGGAACTTACAAAGGCACATTCCTGGCCAACCAAACTTACACCATTGGTGGAGATATCACGGTAAATGCGGGTGATACATTATTGATTCAGAAGGGTGTAAAGCTAAACATGACTAACGGTGCCAACATCATCGTAAACGGCGATTTGATAAGCCTTGGCACTCAAGACGCGCCGATTACTATTACCGATCCGCGCAGAAGCAAAACTACCGGCACATCAACCGTAGGTGTTGATTCGGCTTACGTTGGTGGCTGGGGCGGTATATATGCAGGCCCTACCAGCAAGTTAGTTGTTATTAAATGGACACACCTTGACTTTGGTGGCGCAACGTTGAAAGCCCTTCCTTTCCCTAACGGAAACTCGCTAAAAACCGGCGCTCAGTATATCCTTTATTTTACTAATCCTACCGGTGTGTTTATTATGGAAGATTCATGGATGTATGGTTCGCCCGATGACGCAACACGTTTTTATGGCGGTTTCTATAACATTATGCGCAACACAATGGAAAAATGCGGAAGCAACGGTGGTGACGGCTTTAACGCCAAAGGCAGTGCTGTAGGTAATATGGCCTATAACCTGATTATTGGTGGCGCTACCAACGGTACTAAAACAGCAAGCGATGGCACCACTGCAGGCGAATGCCAGTTTACCATGTATAACAACACTTATGTGAATGACGGTTTCAGAAACAATGGTGTTTTCGGTGCACGAAGCGGCTCTGTTGAAATTGAAAACAATTCAAGGGCGCTTGTATACAACAACCTTATCGTTAACTGCGATTTTGGTGTACGTATAGCCGGCGGCCCGGGCGGTGCAAAAGTTTATTTAGCAGATACCACTTACAGTTCATCATCCTTAATTAAACAAACTGCTTACGGCTACAATTATTATTATGCTGATAACGCCGCCATGGCAGGCCAGTTTGTGCCTACCAACGTGGCACAGCCGGTAGTAACACATCCGCAAGCAACTGACATTCCTAACATGGCAGCCTTCCTTGGCTCAAAATATGCTTTTGGTCTTGTTTATGACGGTAGCTCATTAGTTGGCAAAAATAACCCAATGTTCGCCAATTTTCCACTGCCTGCTGTTGCCGGTTCATGGATAACCCAGTGCTCTGTAGATGGTTATAACTTTCGTTTACAAAGTGGTTCGCCTGCCCTTGGTAAAGGCACAACAACAGCTTTTCAGCCAATTACTGCCGGAATCCCTATGGATCCTAACTTTGGATCAAGTGGCATAACAGCGCCAGGAAAAGATATGGGATGCTATCAATCAGACGGTACCGGTAACCATCATTAATAGCTGTCAATAATTAATGAGATCTTATATAACACCTCATTTTAGTAACAACCCCATGAAAATGGGGTTGTTACTATTTATAATATTTTTTTGTTTTTCGTGCAAAAAGACACAGGTTACAACTTCGCCTAATACCGATACTGTTGCAGCAGTCAAACCACCTGTAACGGTCAATTTTATTACCCCGTCTTACAGCCCATCGTTGTTAGATACCTGTAAATTATTTAATGCTATACCTGTTACCAATAAGCTTTCGAGGACAGATCTTCTTGAAATATCGGGCGTTGCGGCCAGCCGGATCAATCCGGGTGTGCTTTATATCCATAATGATAGTGGTAACGCTGCCCAGGTGTATTTAACAGACGGAACGGGTGCCGATAAGGGAACATTGACACTTACTAGTGTAGGTAACCGGGATTGGGAAGATATAGCGGTTGGACCAGGCCCTGTGGCCGGTGTAAGTTATATTTATATAGCCGAAATAGGCGATAATAAATCGGTTTACAGCTCTGTGTTTATTTATCGCTTCCCTGAACCAGACCTGACCGGCAAAACATTGCCTTACGTAGCCGATATTAACAGTGTTGATATCATTCAATTAAAATATCCGGATGGGCCGCGCAATGCCGAAACGCTTATGATTGACCCGTCAACAAAAGATATTTATATAGCCAGTAAGGAAAGTAATTTTTCAAAAATATACGTTGCACGTTACCCACAAAGTTTAACTTCGACAACGGTTTTATCGCCGGTAGCGCAGTTGTTTTTTAATAAAGCAACAGGTGGCGATATATCTCCAGACGGTACAGAGATCTTGCTTAGAAGTAATGAATTGATCTGGTATTGGAAACTTGCGGCGGGAACCACTATATCAAGCGGCTTCTTAACCCAGCCACAGGTTGCACCTTATGCTGATAATGAACCACAAGGAGAGGGGGTAGGCTTTGCTGCCGATGGATCTGGTTATTATACAGACACAGAGATAAAAGGTTACCCTGGAAAACTTGCTACTATATCTTATTATAAAAGAAAATAAAACCTGTTATGCAACGTCATCTTAAAATTGCGCTTCTTCTTGGTCTGTTGATTGGCCTTGGTTATCCTTCTATTACATTTGGCCAAATTGTACAAATGGTTTATACGTCAGACGCCCATTATGGCATCACCAGAAAGAATTTTAAAGGCGATACGGCCGTAAATGCTAAAATTGTGAATGCGGCCATGATCAAGGCCATTAATACGGTGCCGGCATTAACGTTGCCGGATGATGGCGGAATAGCATCGGGCAAAAAAGTAACTGCGGTAGATTACCTGATACAAAGCGGCGATATTGCCAATCGTATGGAGATTCCGTATCAAAGCGCAGCTACCAGTTGGGCGCAGTTTGAACACGATTATAGGTATGGGGTAACTTTGAAAGATCATCAGCACAAACCTGCTAAACTTTTGCTTGCTCCGGGAAATCACGACATATCAAATGCAATAGGTTATAGTAAACCAATGAATCCAAAAACAGACCCAACTGCTATGGTGAAAATCTATAACCTGATGATGAAACCGGCTCAGCCCAAAACCAACGAAAATTATAACTATACAACAGATAAGGTCAACTACTCATTAAACATAAAGGGGATACATGTAATATTTATTACCCTTTGGCCAGACTCTGCCGAGCGCATCTGGATGCAAAAAGATCTGCAAAAGGTAGCTAACACCACACCTGTTATTGTGTTTTGCCATGACCAGCCAACCTGCGAATCAAAGCATTTTACCAACCCGGTACCGCCGTATAATATGACACTCGATAATAAATTTGAGAACTTAACCGCCGAACATTATAAAGAAGGGCACGTAGCGGCAAAAAATGACGGCGCAACCGATATCGAACAGCGCGGCTGGGTGGCTTTTTTGAGGGCGCACCCTAACATCAAAGCGTATTTTCATGGCAATAGCAACTGGAATGAGTTCTATGTTTACAGAGGCCCGGATAATGATGTGGCATTAAATACATTTCGTGTTGATTCGCCAATGAAGGGTGAATATTCATCTAAAGACGAAACTAAATTGTCATTTCAATTGATTTCGCTCGATGCGGTAAAACAGGAGCTTACCGTAAGAGAATGTTTGTGGGATACAGAACCAACTAGCCAGCTGCCCAAAGTGGTTTTTGGCGATTCTAAGACGATTTCTTTAGTAGTAAAAAGGTAAATGAACCTTATTCGCAACCAAACCCCCGGTTTATAAGACTTTCCAAAGATCATACTGATACTGGTACGAGCATATGGATTAGAACCTTTGGTTTGAAACTGCAAACGGCTTGAACAACTTTTTGCTTGAATTTAATTTATTGTAAATTATGCCCTTTGGTAGAGCGAAGGGCTTTTTTGCGTTGATAAACTTAGGAAACGAACCGTGCTGAAATAAAAAATGCCACCCACTATAGTGGGTGGCATTTGTGTTTGCGGGGTGAATGGGAACCTATTAGAACACCTTGAGGGGATTTTGGAAATAGTGAAGAATATTCTCGAAAACAGGATTGAAACAAAAGATATTTAAGTAAAATAGCATTAAATGAAAAAGCCGGAATGATCGGACTTTTCAGTAAGCCTGTAACAGATACAAATCTTCCTGATTGCACTACTGATTAATGCTATACTTTGAATTTAAATTTTCAAATGTTACTTACCGCCGTTTTTATTAAACGATGGTAATATGTACTTCCTGATTAATTCGTCTGCAGGCGACTGTGTGTTATAATTACCGCCAGTGGTCACTACTACAAGGTCCAGATCACGGAATACATATATCTTCTGTCCACCATTTCCCTGTGCTGCAAAACCGTAGTACCTTATGCCATCCGCATCCAGATATTTTAACCACCATAAATAACCATAATCGACACCTTGCACAACTGAATGTTTTGCTGTCGATTCAGCTACCCATGCTGTTGGTATAACCTGTTTACCATTCCATAAACCTTTATTCAGATACAATAAGCCGAATTTTGCCATATCTCTTGGACTCAGGATGACCTGGCAAAAATTAGCAGCGTTGGAAGGGTCTGGTCTGAAATCCCATTTGAAATTCGTTATGCCTAAGGGTCCGAACAAATTTTTTGCTGCAAAATCATGTATTGGCATTTGTGCATATTGTTGAATTATCCATCCCGCAGTTATAGAGTTTCCCGAATTGTATCGGCCAATTTTACCGGGCGTATCAATCATCGGAAGATCAAAAGTATATTTTACCCAATCTTTTGAAATACCCATATCTGTTTCGTTTCCCATAGATTTAGGCCATGCCTCATCATAGTTGACACCGCTTTGATTATCAAGTAAATCCTGAAGATTGATAGCATCTTTCAAAGGTGACGGGTTGGCAAAATGATACGAAGGTAAAAGGTCTTGTAATTTTTCGTTAACGCTTTTGATCAAACCCTGTTGAATGGCAATTCCCGTTAGCGCTGATATGACGCTTTTGGAAGCGGATCGCATTTCCTGTAGCGAATCTCGGGTGTATTCGTAAAAATATTCCTCAAACACCAGCTTCTTATTTTTGATGATCAAAATGCTGTGTACATCCGGGTATTTACCTGCAACAATATAATGCATCATATCAGCAAGTAATTGAGGATTTAGGCCCGTTCCCTTCAGCGTGCCAGTTTGTAGGGCATCATTAAGTTGTGCCGGTTGCTGATAACGGTAAACGAATTTATCCGGGTTATCGACCATCCTCGGAGACCACATTTTTACCGGAAAACTAACATTTTGGCTAAGGAGTTTAAAAGTATCCCTGTCGATGGTATAGCCTTTAATCTTTCCGTTTTGATCTTTTAAAAACGTTACCGGCTGGTTAGTGCTATTCAGGAAAACATTATTTCCCTGCGGTCTCAATTTATACCTTGACAGATTGATAATTGCGTAAAGATTGGTATCTTTTGGCGAAGCTGCGATTTTTAATGTGGTATTATTTACAGACTGATAAAGCCCTTCATACGTTTTCAGCTGTTGATAGGTTACTTTTTGCGCATTTGTAAGAACCGGTAAAATCAAAAACATACAAAAAAATGTGGTAGCGAAAGATAAATTGCTGTTTTTAAGATTTGAATGTAATTGTGCTTTAATGTTCTTCATTGGTTAAAGGTTAATTGGTATGCAAAATTATTTTTGAAATCCATTTGTTTGTTGCAAATGACATTTAAAAGTATGTTGCTTTTAAAATGCAGACAATAACAAGTCGGTCAACCATAATAAAAAATCGGTATATACATTTACTTTTTCGGTTAAGTTACCGAAACCGAATTAAACATAAGGTTTAGTAGGATTTTTTCCTAAAAACAAAAGCCTGCAATCATTTGATTTGCAGGCTTTTGTTGTGTTTTGTTATCAAAATTTGCGGAGAGCTAGGGATTCGAACCCCAGGACCTGTTACAGTCAACAGTTTTCAAGACTGCCGCAATCGACCACTCTGCCAGCTCTCCGGGGACAAAAGTACAAATCCGGCCCGAATTGGCAAATCGGAATTTCACTTTTTTTAACATTGTGTTAAAATGCTGTTAAGTGGTTGAAAATGAACTTAATTATTTTTCTGTTCGATGAATTTTTCGGTCTTAAAGCTGTTAATACGCTTTTTTACCACCTTGATATTCCGCTTAGAAAGGTCAATGCTGGCATTTAATTCAAAGCCGATGAGCAAAATTGCAGAGTTTAGGAACAGCCATAACATCACTACGATGACAGTACCGATGGAGCCATAGACCTTATTGTATGATGCAAAATGATTAATGTAAAAAGTAAACCCGGCCGAGGTAAGGATTGCTAATCCGGTAGCCAATATTGAACCCGGGCTTAAGAATGGCCACTTTAACTTGTGCGATGGCCCGTATTTATACAGCAAAGATATCGTCACAAAAAATATACTGACGATGATGAGCCACCGCGACAGTATCAATACATAGATCCAAAAATGACTTTTACTGGCTATATGCACCTGTAGATACCCAATTACGCTCTCGCCGGCAATCATGATGGCTATAGCTATAATTAGCGCAATGGTAATAACTATGGTAAGCACCATGGCTATAAAGCGCCTTTTTAACCAGGTACGTTTTTCTAATATTAACGACGAGTTGTTGAAGGCCCGCATCAGGTTGCTTACACCATTGGTAGCGAAGTATAAGGCCGTCAGGAAGCCTAAAGATAATAAGCCGGCATTTCTATGCTTAACAATGTCTACAATGGTTGCCTGGAATGCCAGGTAGGCGTAGGTAGGCAATACCGTATGAATCAGCTCCAGTAGCTTTTCCTGGAACTTATCGCCGGGGATGTAAGCTATCAGCGTAAATAAAAACAGCGTACCGGGAAAAAGCGCGAGTAAAAAGTTATAGGCTAACGCCGATGCTTTGTTAAGCAACGAATCTTCTAAAATTTCGTTGAGCAGCGAAATCGTAACTGCATATACCGACAGGTTACCAAAACCGGGTAATACAATAGACTTGGTCCATTTTATAAATGTACGGTAAAGCTTAATCCGTAAAAGTAAGCGGTGCACCCATCTCATCAGTGCTGTAATTTACTCAAAAAATGGTTTTAATTTCTCCAAAAACTCAGTGGACGGGAGGCAAGGGCGATTGGTGGTCATATTAACAAATACCAGTAACGTCTCGCCCTGGTTAATAAGCTCGTCCTTCTCATTGAATAACTCGTACCTGAAATGGATTTTCACCCCCGGCATTTTATCCATGATAACGTTGACGGTGATCTCTTCGTCGTAACGGGCTGGCTTTAGGTACTTGCATTTCATCTCTAGTACCGGCATCATTATGCCTGATTCTTCCATGCCACTATAAGTAAGGCCTAAACTACGCAGCATTTCTACGCGGCCAACCTCGTAAAACTCGGCATAGTTGCCGTAGTACATATAGCCCATCTGGTCGGTTTCGCCGTAACGGACACGTATTTTTGTTGAATGCTCGAACATTATTTCATGATCTTACGCTCGGTGAGTGCCTTGCGGAACTTAGCGGCATTGATATTATGCTGCGCGACGTTGGTAGCAAAATTATGGCGATTAGAGAAATCCTCTTTTGCAACCATATACAGGTAATCATTCTTTTGATAGTTCAACACCGCCTTAACCGCCGCTACCGATGGCAACATAACCGGGCCCGGAGGCAGGCCGGTGTGCATGTAGGTATTGTAAGGCGAGTTAACTGTCAAATATTTGTTTAACACGCGGTGGATAGTAAAATCATTCATCGCGAAGATAATGGTAGGGTCAGACTCCAGTTTCATGCCCTTCCGCAGCCTGTTAAGGTACAAACCGGCTATGGTTGGCATCTCATCATCATAAACTGCTTCTGCATCAACTATAGAGGCTAAAATAGATACCTGCGGTACGGTCAGGTTAATATCCGCTGCTTGTTTCTTGTGCTCGTCTGTCCAAAAGGCTTCGTAATGCTTATACATGCGTTTGTAGAACTTTTCCGGCGATATGTCCCAGTTTATTTTGTACGAATCGGGCATCACCATTACAAATGCATTGTCGGTATCAAAGCCAAATTGTTTTACAAAATCGGCAGAGTCAATATAGCGTAGCAGGGTCAATGAATCGGCTTCTAATTTTTTACTCACAAAGCCGGCAAATTGCTCTTTAGTTCTGAATACGTGGAACGACAGGTCAACCGGGTCCTGTTCACCCAGTTGCAACATCCGGATAAACTTGCGATTACTCATGCCTTCGTGCAAGCGGTAACGGCCGGGTTTTACATGCTCAGCATATTTCATTTGATGGGCAGCCCAGGCAAAAGTAGCGGTGTCCTGAACTATGTTTTTATCTCTGATGGTTTTATAAACGTCGTCGAAATTTGAGCCGGTGCGTATGTAAAGATATTCTTCGTTACCTGTTACTTGTGGGCCAAAGTAGCGCAGGTAATAAAATACCAATGTGCCGCCTAAACCAAGTATTACCAAAATTACCAGGGCGATGATGAATTTTTTGAAAGTACCGCCTGATGATGCTTGTTTTTTAGCCATGATATTATAAAAATTATTACGCCTGTAGTCGTTGCAGCGCTAACAGCCCGCCAGTTAAGTTTGTTACGTTGGTAAAGCCGTTTCGTGTTAAAATTGTTTGCGCTGTCTGGCTGCGCAAACCGGCTTTGCATATAACAATAATCTCGTCGGTTTTGTTAGGATGCACCAGGCTAAGTTTTTCAATCAGTTTAGATAGCGGGATGTTTTTGCCGCCTATGTTGTAGGTATGATATTCAATTTCTTCGCGCACATCCAACAAATTAAGCGGCTGGCCGCTTTGTAATTTGTTGTTAAAGCTTTGTGCACTAATTTCTTGCATTATTTTTTTGCCTGCTCAACAGTCAGGTTGATTTTTGTGCCGATGCTGACCTTGCTGACAGAATCAGTCTTCATAGGGAACTGGCTTACCACTACCACATTGCTCGAGTCGGTAATAACACCCTGGTAGGTAATGGTACCTATGCCCAGGTTGGCATTCTTTAATACAAAACGCACGGCATCCAGATCCTGGTTAGTCAAATCGGGTACATCCACCTCGCTGGCGCCTACGCCATCGCCCAATACCAGGTCAATGCGCGAACCTTTTGGAATACGCTGGCCGGTTTTGATGGCTTGTCCACCCATTTTGGTTTCTAATACTACATTTAGCGCTATATCTGCACGGTAACTGGTATCGCCAACTTTAAGGCCTGCATTTGATAGCGTGGCCACCGCCTGTATATAAGGCATCTGGTCAATATCAGGCAAAGCCACCGGCGGCGCCTTCAGCGTAACCATGGTAAGGTAGATCTTTCTATTTTCTTTTACGTTGGTACCCGGGTCAGGGTCTTGCTCTACCACGGTACCCGGAGGAGCATCGCCCACATACACAGAATCAACCTGATAATCAAAGCCCTGATCTTTTAAAATATCGATAGCCTTGTCAATAGGCATGCCTTTTAATTTGGGTACCGGTATGCCCGAGCCATGATTAGTGTAAAAGCTAAGGCTGAAAAAGGCAATCAAAACAACGGCTATAACAGCGCCAATGGCCATTAAAAGCGTGTTGCGGAAAGAGGTAGTTTTTAAATAAGAACCAAATTTACTCATTGGTGGGTTTGGTGATATTATACTTAATTATGCATCAAACATAAGGATAATTTCGCATTTATAAGTTTGAAATACTAATGTATTAAATGCTCCATAGGAGCAAAACGTTGGTAGAATTAATTATAGCGTCATATCTGTCAGCTCCGTAGGTGCTGCACAAGTAGCGTACCTAACGGCACGCCATTTTTGGGCCAAATATTTCTACCGGCGTTTAACCCCGATGGGGTTGTAATTGGTTACTGATAAATAAATAGGGTTAGGAATACGGCCTAAAAAAAATATTTATCTTTGGCCGTATGACGATGAAAAACATAGCACTTTTGGCGGGCGGCTTTACCGGCGAGTACGAGGTATCTTTAAACAGCGCCGGCAATATTGCCAATAATTTAGATAAGACAAAGTATAACGTTTATATCATTCTGATCAACCGCGACCGCTGGTTTTACGAGCGCGGCAGCGAACGTTTTGACGTAGATAAAAACGATTTCAGCCTGACCTTAGACGGCCAAAAGATCAAGTTTGATTTTGCCTTCATCACTATACACGGCACCCCCGGCGAGGACGGTAAAATGCAGGGCTATCTGGATATTATAGGCGTACCATATAATACCTGCGATGTTACTACATCGGCCATTACTATGAATAAGGCTTATACCAAAACTATCGTTCATGGTATCCACGGGTTGAATACCGCCAAATCTATCCGCCTGTTTAAAAAGGACGGACATGATATAGGCACTATCGCATCAGCCTTAAAATTCCCATTATTTATTAAGCCTAATAATGGCGGCAGCAGTGTAGGCATGAGCAAAGTGCATACAGTAGGAGAGTTGCCTGCTGCTATCGATAAAGCTTTTCATGAAGACAGTGAGATTTTGATCGAGGAGTTTATTAAGGGCCGCGAATTTAGCAGGGGCATAGCCCGGTTAAATGGCAAAGTAGTTGTATTACCGGCAACGGAGATTATCAGCAAAACAGAATTTTTTGATTACGAGGCTAAGTATACCGCTGGTGCATCGGAAGAGATAACACCGGCCGATTTGAGCCAGGCTAAAGATGCGCAGATTGCTGAGATCATTACCGAGGTATACCTGCGCTTAAATTGCCGCGGCATGGCACGGGTAGACTTTATTTTACTGGACGATACGCAGGAGTTTTATTTTATTGAGATCAATACCACGCCGGGCCAATCATCCGCCAGCTTAATACCACAGCAGGTGAGGGCAGCGGGTATGGATTTGGGTGAGTTTTATGGGGAGTTAATTGAGGGTGGTTTGTAAAGATAGCTACACAAGCCTTCAAAGCATGCCACCAATATAACAAATTGTCATTGCGAGCGAAGCGTGGCAATCGCAAGAATGCGATGTTCGCGATTGCCACGCTTCGCTCGCAATGACAAATGGATTTAAAGAGCAAGAAAACGAGAACGAGTGTTAGGCTTTCTTGAACGATGTATAGTGTTCAATCACCTCCTCAGAGATTTTAGACGCTTTACCATCGGCCAGGGTAATCATTACAAAATCAAACCAGCCATCGCAGCAAATTTTATTGGTAACCTTGTTTTTGATGTTGAATTTTACACGGCAGATCTTGTCGTCGATACTTTCGATACCTGTAGTTACTACGAAGTAATCGCCTAATATGAGCGGGCGTTTATAATCTACAAACACGCTGCGCACCAGCCAGCCGTATCCATCGGCCAGGAATTTCTCCATCGACATACCGTAGCAGCGCTCCATCTGGTCGTAACGGGCAGCCAATACGTAGTCAAAATATTTGCTATTGTGCACGTGCCGATACATATCTATATCGTCCGGGCGAACGCGGTATTCGGTTTCGAAGGTGGCGTATTGGGTGGTTGCAGTCATAAATCTATATAGCAAACATAGTAATTTTGCGTTAGGGATTGAAGCGGATACCGGCCCGCGCTTAAGGCCTTGTGGCGTATGATCCGCCTTAAGGCGGACCGGCCCGAAGGGAACGCCATTAGTGACATCGGCCAATTGTACTAATGCATTAATAATCAAAACAACACTTGTATATATATAACAGTTTGCCTACCTTTGCCCCACAATTAACAAAAATTAGTAACGCTTTAATATTATTTACGTAATGTATTTAAGTACAGAAGAAAAACAAGAAATCTTCGCAAAACACGGTAAAAACGCAGCCGACACCGGAACAACCGAAGGTCAGGTAGCATTGTTCACTTACCGTATCGCACATTTAACAGGGCATTTGAAAAAAAACAAACATGATTTTTCAACCCAATTGTCACTGCAAAAACTAGTAGGTAAACGCCGCGGATTGCTGGCTTACCTTTACAAAAAAGATATTGGAAGATACCGTGCCATCATCAAAGCATTAGCGCTGAGAGATATCATTAAGTAACTAAAACTTATTTTTTATAAAAAGCCGTCCGCCATCCAGGCGGATGGCTTTTTTTCTTTACGAAACAAAAATTACACACATAAAAAAACCGATGTGCTCTAAAAGATGAAAAGCATATCACAACACAAACAAAATGAGTTTAAACGTAATTAAAAAAGTAATCGATTTAGGTGACGGCCGCACCATTGAGATCGAAACTGGAAAACTGGCCAAACAAGCTGATGGCTCTGTAGTAATTAAAATGGGTGATACCATGTTATTGGCTACTGTAGTATCGTCTAAAGAAGCTAAAGAAGGGGTAGATTTTTTACCACTTTCTGTAGACTATCAAGAAAAATACGCTGCTACCGGTCGTATCCCCGGTGGGTTTTTACGCCGCGAGGCTCGTTTATCAGACTATGAGGTTTTGATCTCTCGTTTGGTTGACCGTGCATTGCGCCCAATGTTCCCTGAAGATTATCACGCAGATACTCAGGTAATGATTACCTTAATATCAGCTGATAAAGATATCATGCCTGATTGTTTAGCAGGTTTGGCAGCATCTGCCGCTTTATCTGTTTCTGATATCCCTTTCAATGGCCCAATATCAGAAGTTCGCGTAGCTAAAGTTGATGGTAAATTAGTTATCAACCCAACTTTAACGCAATTGCAAACAGCAACTTTAGAGTTTATTGTTGCAGGTAGCGAGCATGACATCAACATGGTGGAAGGCGAAAGTGCTGAAATACAAGAAGCTGAATTGGTTGAAGCAATTAAATTTGCGCACGAAGCTATTAAAGTACAGTGCTTTATACAAAAACAATTAACTATCGAAGTTGGTAAAACCGAGAAACGTGTTTACAGCCATGAGCACAGCAATGACGAGCTTGAAAAAGCTATCTACGCTGCTACTTATGATAAAGTTTACGCTATTGCAGGCGAGGCTTCTGGTAAAGACGAACGTGGTGCTAAATTTAAAGCAGTGCGTGACGAGTACATAGCAACTTTAGGCGAGATTGATGATATCACCAAATTCTTAGCTAAAAAATATTACCATGATGTTGAGTATGACGCTATCCGTAACCTGGTATTAGACGAAGGTAAACGTTTAGACGGCCGTACTACTACGCAAATCCGCCCGATATGGAGCGAAGTAGGTTATTTACCTGCTGCTCACGGTTCGGCTGTATTTACACGTGGCGAAACTCAATCATTAACTACCGTTACTTTAGGTGCTAAAGACGATGAGCAAATGATTGATGGTGCATTCATCAACGGATACCAAAAATTCTTATTGCATTATAACTTCCCAGGTTTCTCAACCGGCGAGGTTCGTCCTAACAGAGGTGCAGGCCGTCGTGAAATTGGTCACGGTAACCTGGCTATGCGTTCATTAAAACGCGTATTACCTGCTGATGACGCAAATCCATACACTATCCGTATCGTTTCTGATATCTTAGAATCAAACGGTTCATCATCAATGGCTACGGTTTGTGCCGGTACATTGGCTTTGATGGATGCCGGTGTTAAAATCACTAACCCGGTATCTGGTATCGCAATGGGATTGATCACTAACGAAATGGGTACCAAATACGCTATCCTTTCTGACATCCTTGGCGACGAAGATCACCTGGGCGATATGGACTTTAAAGTAACAGGTACTAAAAACGGTATCGTTGCAGTACAAATGGACCTGAAAATTAACGGTCTGTCGTACGAAGTATTAACCAACGCGTTAAATCAGGCTAAAGAGGGCCGTTTACATATCCTTGGCGAAATGGCTAAAACCATTACAGAGGCCCGCGAAGATTACAAACCACACGCTCCGCGTATCATCACCATCAAAATCGACAAAGAGTTTATTGGTGCGGTTATCGGTCCCGGTGGCAAGATCATTCAAGAAATGCAACGCGAAACCGGTGCTACTATCTCTATCGAGGAAGTTGGCAACCAGGGTATCGTACAAATCTTTGCCGATAATAAAGAAGCTATTGATAAAGCGGTTACCCGTATCAAAAACATTGCTTCTAAACCAGAAGTAGGCGAGATTTACGAAGGTAAAGTGAAATCAATTATGCCTTTTGGTGCATTTGTTGAGATCATGCCTGGTAAAGACGGTTTATTACACATTTCAGAAATTGACCACAAACGTTTCGAAACCATGGACGGTATCTTTAACGTAGGCGACGAAGTGCGTGTTAAATTGCTGGAAGTTGACAAGCAAGGTAAATTAAAACTTTCTCGTAAAGCTTTATTGCCTAAGCCGGAAGTTAACAGCTAACACCCCTCTAAATCTTCCGCCGGTTGGCGGAGAGACTTAAAATACAAGCCTCTTATAGCCCTCTCCTTTGGGGAGGGTTGGGAGGGGTAAAAGCCTTAGAAATAAGGCTTTTACTATTTAACACTGATTTTGTTTTAATTATTTAAAAATATTTAAAACAAAATTTGTGTATACAACTTTATAGTTTTGAAGTTGATTGATAAAAGCTAAAGGCAGATCTGAATTTTGACGATGAATTCTATTTCTAACGATCCCTTAGATTTTCTCAATAGCGGCAATAATTCAGGTAAACCCGGTGGCCCCCACACCGACCTGGTTCAGCAGCTATTGTACGAAATTATAAGGGTGAAAGAACTTATTGCTTATTACGACTCTATCCCAAATGGAGGCGGTCAACTTGGCTCGTCTATACTTACCGAACTGGTAACCGAAGCCTACACCTCATTAGTAAATTACGACATCATACTCATGAGAAAATACTACGACCTTTTATTGAATTGTGATTGATTAAATGTTCAATGGTTCATCAGTTTTCCTGGCTATATTTAAAGAAAACTAATAGCTCTGATGTTCGGTGTTGAACGGCTACTGTATCGAAAACGAACGATTTATCTTTAATGAGTATGCCTTAATGTTCTGCAAATCAATACTTTATTTGTATGGCATTATCTTCGCCGATTTTTGTTGACCAAATCGCAGCCGCATGTTCAAGAACTACTTTAAAATCGCTTTCAGAAATCTTTGGAAAAATAAGGGATTCTCGGCCATTAATATTTTAGGGCTATCAATAGGTTTGGCTGTTTGCTTACTCATAACACTTTTTGTGATTGATGAGTTGAGTTACGATAGGTATAATCTGAACGCAGACCGCATTTACCGGATAAGCTCAGATTTCCAGGTGAATGGTAGCACCTTCAAAGACATCAATTCGCCGGCATCTATGGCGGGCGAGATGAAGAAAGACTATCCGCAAATTGAGACAACAACGCGCTTAAGGCCCAATGGCAAGAGCCTGGTTAGAAAAGGCAGCGAAACATTGATCGAAGAGCATGATTTTTATGCCGATGCTAATGTTTTTCAAGTTTTTACCTTACCGTTCATCGCAGGCGACCCCAATACAGCGTTAGCAGAACCTAACACAGCAGTAGTATCCCAGGATGCTGCCATGAAATATTTTAACACGCTTAATGTAATTGGCAAAACCCTGCATCTCAATAACACGACCGATTTTAAAATAACCGGCGTTATCAAAAATACGCCCAGGCAATCGCATGTTCATTTTAACATCATCAGGTCGATGGTTGGTTTAAAAGAAAGCTACGGCCCCGAATGGACCGGCGAGAACTTTTTAACTTACATTATGGTAAGGCCAAGCGTCACCAGCAAAGATTTAGAGGGCTTTTTAAGGCAAGCCACCAAAAAATATGCAGATCCTCAATTAATTCACTGGCTGCACACCAGCATAGCCGACATGGAACGTAAGGGCGATCATTTTAGATTTGTACCCACGCCGATCGCAAATATCCACCTGCAATCAACGCTGTCGAGCGAGATCGAGCCGGGGGGTAACATGCAATACGTTTATATTTTTATTGTAATAGCAGTATTTATCTTGCTGATAGCCTGTGTTAATTTCATGAACCTGTCCACGGCCCGCTCTGCCGGCCGCGCCAGGGAAGTGGGAGTGCGTAAAGTATTGGGTTCTAGTAAATCAACGTTGGTTTACCAGTTTTTATCAGAATCTACGCTTACTTGTTTTATTGCCATGTTTATTGCGCTTGGCTTTGCCTTTTTGCTGTTGCCTTATTTTAACCGGTTATCTGGTAAAGAAATTACGCTTAACCTTTTAGCCGCTGTTTGGATCATCCCTGCGTTAATGGGTATTACATTGCTGGTAGGCTTTTTGGCCGGCTTGTACCCCGCGTTTTTCATGTCGGCATTTAAGCCTGTTGATGTGCTGAAAGGCAAACTGTCTTCGGGCTTTAAAGGTAGCTGGTTGCGCAATAGCCTGGTGGTTTTTCAATTTACCACGGTAATAGTGCTTATTGTAAGCACGCTGATTATTCACAGTCAGCTTAATTATATCCGTAATAAAGACCTGGGCTACAATCGCGACCAGATATTGGTTATACACAACACATCGCCGCTTTACCTGCACGCAAAGTCTTTCAAACAGGATGTGTTGAAATTGGCCGGGGTTAGGAGTGGCACCATGTCCGGGTATTCGCCTGCCTCACAAAGCGACGATACCGAAGTTTACAGCAAGGACGCAGCCAACAGCCCGGGGCAATCGCTGAGTATCGCTTCATGGTACATAGACGAAGATTACATCCCGACACTGGATATGAAAATGCTTGAAGGACGCAATTTTTCAAAAGATAATTTGACAGATTCAACAGCGGTAATAGTCAATGAAGCAGCTGCGAAAATGTTAGGCATGAAAAATTTGCTCAGTAAAAGTCTTTACCGGGGGAGTGCCGAGCATCATACCGTCTTTAATATTATTGGTGTGGTGAAAGACTTTAATTTTGGTTCGATGCGCAATAAAATTGAGCCCTTAATCATGCATTTGGGCGAACAGCGTGGTGCATTTAAATTTAAAGTCGACACCAAAAATCTGCCGTCGTTAATAGCTAAAATACAAACGCTTTACCACAATGCCGACGCGAACATGGCCGGCCAGCCTTTTGAATATTCTTTCCTTGACGATGATTTTAACAACATCTACCAGTCTGAACAAAACACGGGTAAGATCTTTATGTGTTTTGCATTCTTCGCCATATTTATAGCCTGCCTGGGCTTATTCGGCCTGGTTACTTATGCGGCCGAGCAACGCACCAAAGAAATCGGTATCCGTAAAGTTTTGGGCGCCAGCGTAACCAATATTGTGAGCCTGTTGTCTAATGATTTTCTGAAGCTGGTAGGTATAGCAGCGCTGGTGGCTTTCCCAATTGCCTGGTATGTTATGAGTCACTGGCTGCAGGGATTTGCTTACCGCACCACTATTAGCTGGTGGGTATTTGCCGCGGCAGCTTTGTTGGCGGTAATTATCACTATAACCACGGTAAGTTTCCGTGCCATTAAAGCCGCATTAATGAACCCGGTGAGGAGTTTGAAAAATGAGTAGGGTGGTTCATTAGTTCAATGGTTCATTAGTCATTAGTATTTCTACCTCATTAGTATTTAAAAAGCTGTCATTTCGACCATAGGGAGAAATCTTAAACGCCACGCATATCGCTCGTATAGGATTTCTCCCTATGGTCGAAATGACATTTTCTTTTTGATAAAGCCTCCCCATGAACTAATGAACTATTAAATTATATTTGCCTTAACTAATGACCCAATGACCAATGACTAATGACCATCTAGTATCCCCATCAATTTTATCTGCCGATTTTGGTAATCTGCAACGCGATATCGAAATGCTGAATAACAGCGAGGCCGACTGGATACATGTGGATATTATGGACGGTGTGTTTGTGCCTAACATATCATTTGGTTTCCCGGTGGCCGAGGTGGCTAAAAAGCACGCTACCAAGCCGCTCGACGTGCATTTAATGATTGTTGAACCCGACCGTTATCTTAAACGATTTGCAGAAGCGGGCGCGGCCGGTTTAACGGTGCAGTTAGAGGCTTGCCCAAATTTACACCGCACGGTACAGGTTATTAAAGAACTGGGCTGCAGGGCAGGGGTGGCCATTAATCCGCATAGCCCGGTGTCGTTATTAGAGGATATTGTGATTGACCTGGACGTAGTTTTGGTGATGTCTGTAAACCCCGGTTTTGGCGGTCAGCATTTTATTGAGAACACTTATAAGAAAGTCGCGGAAGCAAAAAACCTGATTGAAAGGCGTAACTCAAAAGCGCTGATTGAGGTTGACGGCGGGGTAGATAAAAACAATGCCGGTAAACTTTACGCTGCCGGTGCAAATGTGCTGGTTGCAGGTAGTTCAGTATTTGCCGCAAGCAGTCCTTCCGAAATGATATCGATGTTAAAACACGCTTAAAAGTTTATTACAATTGTAATAACGCCACTATGCCAATTTTAATTCTTTTAACCACAGCGCTTTAAAGCCCTTAATTATAAAATATTTGCATTTTTTAGGATAAATGCAAATAAAACCTATAAACTTTGTCAAATTAATTACCTTTGCCGCAACAAAATACGAAGTTCTTAATTCGTGTGGCGTAAAAACCAATTTCAAAACATATGAAACATAATTTTGGTGCCGGACCTGGCATCTTACCTCATGAAGTTTTAAAGCAAGCTGCACAGGCAGTTGTTGACCTTAATGGAATCGGATTATCTCTGTTGGAGATTTCGCACCGCTCGACCGAATTTGAAGCCGTGCTGGACGAAGCTGTTAAGTTAGTGAAAGAATTGTTAGAAGTTCCGGAAGGTTATTCGGTATTATTTTTACAAGGCGGCGCAAGCACACAGTTTGCCATGGTGCCTTATAACTTGCTACCATCAACCGGAAAAGCTGCGTACCTTGAATCGGGTGTGTGGGCCAATAAAGCTTTAAAAGAAGCTAAATATTTTGGTGAGGTAGATGTTATTGCGACATCAAAAGAAAGCAACTTTACTTATATACCAAAGGATTACACCATCCCAACGGATGCTGCTTATTTCCACATAACCTCAAATAATACCATTTACGGTACACAGCTGCATGAGTTCCCTAAATCGCCGATCCCTATGATCTGCGATATGTCTTCAGATATCTTTAGCCGCAAAATTAACGTAGCCGATTTTGGTTTGATTTACGCCGGCGCTCAAAAAAATATGGGTCCTGCAGGTACTACGTTGGTGATTGTTAAAGACGAGATCCTGGGTAAAGTTGCCCGTAAGATCCCATCGATGCTGAACTACCAGACGCAAATTGAAGGCGGCTCAATGTACAATACGCCACCGGTATTTGCCATCTACGTTTCAATGTTAACACTGAACTGGTTAAAATCAAAAGGTGGTGTTGAAGCCATTGCGGTAGAGAACAAAGCAAAATCAAAAGCCTTATATACCGAGATTGACCGTAACCCATTATTCAAACCGGTTTGCGCTGTCGAAGACCGCTCAGACATGAACGTTTGCTTCGTGATGGAAAACCCCGAGCACGAAAAGCCATTCCTGAAACTATGCGACGAAAAAGGCATAGTTGGCATCAAGGGCCATAGAAGTGTTGGCGGTTTCCGCGCATCAATTTACAACGCATTGCCAATAACCAGCGTCCACGTCCTGATTGACGCGATGCAAGAATTTCAGGAAAATAATAAATAGAGTTAGTTTATTGGTCATTGGTCAATAGTCATTTGTGACAGAGCCCAATGACCAATGACTTAATGACTAATGACAAATAAAATGATCAGAATATTAGCTAACGATGGGATAGACCCCATTGGAAAAAAAATGTTAGAGGATGCCGGTTTTGAGGTTGATACTAACAATATTCCGCAGGATGAATTGCCTGTTAAATTACAGAACTACGATGCCATTACTGTACGCAGTGCTACTAAAGTACGTGCTGCTTTAATTGACGCCTGCCCTAATTTAAAGCTGATTGGCCGCGGTGGTGTTGGTGTTGATAATATCGACGTTGACTACGCTAAAGGAAAAGGCATTGGTGTTTATAACACGCCGGCTTCTTCATCACTATCAGTAGCCGAATTGGTGTTTGCCCAGCTATTTACCGGAGTACGTTTTCTGCATGACAGTAACCGCAAAATGCCGGTTGATGGCGGTACCAAATTTAACGACCTGAAAAAAGCTTATGCTAAAGGTATTGAGCTGCGTGGTAAAACACTGGGTATTGTAGGTTTTGGCCGTATCGGTCGCGAGGTAGCCAAAATTGCTATCGGCGTTGGTATGGATGTTTTGGCCTATGATTTGTTTGATTTTAACCCGGAGGTTGAAATAGTATTAGGCAGCGGTGGTACAAAAGTTAATGTTACCGTTAAAAAAACTACGCTCGACGAGATCATTAAAACTGCTGATTTTATTACCCTGCATACCCCATTTGTAGACAAAGCCCTGATTGGCGCAGAAGAGCTTGCACAAACCAAAAAAGGCGTACAATTGATCAACGCTTCTCGCGGTGGTTTAATTGACGAACTGGCTTTGGTTGATGCCTTGAACAGCGGCCAGGTAGCTTACGCGGCACTAGACGTGTTTGATAATGAACCTACTCCGCGTCAGGAAATCTTATCGCATCCAAAAATTTCGTTAACGCCGCACATTGGTGCCGCAACCAACGAGGCCCAGGAGCGTATTGGTGTAGAATTGGCCAGTTTAATTATTGGTCATTTTAAAAAATAAAATTGTCAACTCACAATAATTGAAAAAAGGCGCTTTTAAGCGCCTTTTTTGTGTTTTAAACTGTCTCATTTGTCATTGCGAGCGTAGCGTGGCAATCGCAAGTAGAAAAGCTTAAACGCGTGCGATTGCCACGCTACGCTCGCAATGACAAACGTTTATATGTGAAACAAAAAATGACTTATAAGTATTTTTTACTGTTTCATTTTGTTTCACTTGTTTTTTATAAACAACTTTATATCAATTAGTTGAATTAGAATAGTGTTTCACTTGTTTCATTTGTTGTATACGCACGTGAAACAAAACAGCCCCCGCCACGTCATCGCGAACGAGGTACGAGTGTGGCGATCTCCGGCGAAGCAGTTCCCTGGCGCGTAGAGATTGCCACGCTACGCTCGTAATGACGTGGTGGTTAGTTAAATGAGGGTTTGAACGAACTACAACGTATAGCTCAAACCCTTCTCAGGTATGGTCACCGTATAGCCCTCAGCACTCAAACCATCGGCCAAGGCCTGCATACTGCTATCCTCGCCATGCACCAGAAAGATGTTCTTTAACCGGGCCTTATCCTGGGTTCTGACGTTGTTCATCAGGTCATCATGGTCGCCATGAGCACTCAGTACGTCGGTTTGCTTAATGGTTGCATACACGGCCAGGTCGCGGTCCTTAATGTGGACTATGGAGTCGCCGCGCAGCAGGCGGTGTCCAAGGGTGCCTTTAGCGCAATAGCCTATGAATAGGATAGTACAGTAGAAGTTCTGAATATTGTAAAACAGGTGATCCTGGATACGGCCACCCTCCAGCATACCTGCCGAAGAGATGATGATACAAGGCTCGTAATAGTTAGAAACCTGGCGGCTGTCATGCAGGTTCTCTACATAGGTAAGGTTATCAAACTCAAACTCATCGCCTTGCGACTGGTAGAAGTCTTGCGCCTCCTTGTTAACCAGGTTATGATACTTGCGGAAGATGGTGGTAGCCCGTGCAGCCATCGGGCTGTCAACAAACACTTTCACCGGCGGCAGTAAGCCACTGCTAAAGATCTTGTTTAACGAGTAAACCAGTGATTGCGTACGCCCAATACTAAATGCCGGGATGATGAGGCGTCCTTGTTCTTTCACGCAGCACTTGTCAATCACATCAACCAATGTCTCCTCAACCGATTTATCCGCGGTATGCACACGGCCGCCATAAGTAGACTCCGTAACCAGGAAGTCGACAGGTGGCAAGGCCTGGGGATCGTCTAAAACCGGGTAGTTCTTGCGACCAATATCGCCCGTAAAGGCCATGGTTTTCTCAACCCCGCCATCATTGATCTTAAATACTGCAGCAGCAGCGCCCAGCAGGTGACCTACAGGCACAAAGGTCAGCTCCACATCACCTGTAATACGGAAGGGCTTATTAAAGCCTATGGTCACAAAGCGGTCCATAGCGTCCATTACATGCTTTTGCAGGTAAAGCGGCTGCACGTTTGTGCCAAACTTGCCTTTGCCATGCTTGTGGCTTTTAGCCGCTTTGCTCATGAATATGTTGACAGAGTCAAGGAGTAGCAGTTCAGTTAAGTCGGCGGTAGGTGGGGTGCAGAGGATCTGGCCCGCAAAGCCCAGGCGCACCAAGGTTGGTATATTACCTGAATGGTCAATGTGCGCATGCGTAAGCACCACTACATCAATAGCAGCCGGGTCAAATGGAAAGTCTTCGTTTGATTGGATGCTGCGGTCCTTCTCGTAATCCAGACCACAGTCTATTAATATCTTATATTGGCCAATTTCAAGCAAATGCATACTACCCGTAACTTGGCGGGCAGCACCGTGTATAGTTAATTTCATTAAGACTTGTTCTCCTTACGGCGTATCTGGTTTCTCAGCAGGAACAGGATGATAATCACCAGTATAAAAACAATGATCTTAAAGTTGAGTGATTCTTTGTCAAGCAGTGTGGCGTTTGCTTCGTTTTCCTTTTTAACCTTCACTAACTGATCTTGTAACCTGGAAATGGTATACATAGATTCGGTAGCGGTTTGCTCAGTTTCTTTAGAATGGTCCTGAACCTGGCTTTGCTGAAAAGTGCGATACTCCAGTAATATTTTTAGTTCGCGGTAAATGTCATTATCGGTTTTAACAATATCCATCAGGATATCATTGCTGCGGCGAATGTCCTTCTTGGTTTGCAGGCCAAAGATGCCGGTGTGTTCGCTCAGGCTTTTATCGTATTGGCCAAACTTTGTACCGCGCACGGCCAACATGGTATTGATCTTAGTGCGCTGGCGTTGATAAGCTACCGAATCGGCATTTGCCTGGGCAAATACGCTCACAGACACAAAGCACAGTAAACAAAACGATATTAGTTTTTTCATGAATGATAGTCAAAGTCAATAATAACGCTGTCGCCTAAATTAAGCCCCAGCAAGCCGCTGGCGTTGCCTTTATTTATGGCGATCTCTAAATGGTCGCTAATACCAAATAAGCAAAGCTTTTCGCCTTCAGGCACCTCGCTGTAATGCCAGCTCAGGTGGTTGATGGTTTCATTACGTTTAAAATACAACGTAAACTGCCGGCCCTGCTGCACTTTACTAAAAAACTCTTTGGTAATATTAGTAATAACATTTTGAAAAGAGTCTATATAAATTACGGCACCCTTGATCAAACTTTTCTCAACCACCGGTTGCAGGTTCATTTTTTGTTCGATACCACTTAATGGCAAGCCAATCTCTATTAGTTTACCGCCCTTGGCTAAATGGCAGGCGGCCTTTACAAAAATATCTGCCAGCGGAAAGTGTAAAAAATTAAGATCCTGCCTGATATTTATCTCCACAATTTCATCCGGTTCCTGTACAAACATCAACGAAAAAATGCCATTGTCTGAACCCACAAAATAGTGATTTTTATAGCGCAGGGCCAGATATTTGGTGTCGGCGCTGTAAACGGTGTCAATGCCAATTAAGTGTACCGTGCCATTTGGAAAATAGTGAAAACTATTTTTTAAAATGAAGGCCGCTTGTTGTACATTGTATGCAGAAACATTGTTAGTAATATCGACAATATTAACAGTGGGCAATAGCTTTAATATGCTTCCTTTAAGGGCAGCCTGATAAATGTCTTTATCGCCCAAATCAGTAGTTAAAGTTATTATTGCCATTAATTTTTTAAATATTTATTACTAATCTTGTACAAGCGTTAGACGCTGCAAATATTCAATTTTTAATTCATAAAAATCGGTAACAAAATAATCAAATTTACTATTGAACGAGCTCAAACTATCAATTGAAAATATAAATCCGGCAGTTTTGTGGGGGCCGAATAACGATCATTTCGAGATCATCAAAAAACAATATCCCAAACTTAAAATAGTTGCCCGCGGCAGCGAAGTAAAGATACTGGGCGACGAGCGTGAATTAGTAGTATTTGAAGAGAAGTTCAAACACCTGATTGAGCATATCGAAAAATATGAAAATTTGAATATCACCGATCTGGAAAGGATCCTGGGTTCGAAAGTGGATACCTCTGCACCGAGTACAGACGCTGCTGCAGACAAGTTTGCCAGCGGCGAGGTGATTGTATTTGGACCTAATGGTGTAATGGTTAAAGCCCGTACAGCCAATCAACGTAAAATGGTTGACTGTATCAATAAAAGCGACATCCTGTTTGCCATAGGCCCCGCAGGTACCGGTAAAACTTATACCGCGGTAGCACTTGCCGTACGCGCCCTTAAAAATAAAGAGATTAAACGTATTATATTAACCCGTCCGGCTGTTGAAGCAGGGGAGAACCTGGGTTTTTTACCGGGCGATTTAAAAGAAAAGATTGACCCATACCTGCGCCCTCTATATGATGCGTTGGATGATATGATCCCCGCCGAAAAACTGAAATTATATCTGGAGAACAGAACTATAGAAATTGCTCCATTAGCCTTTATGCGTGGCCGTACGCTTGATAATTGCTTTGTGATATTGGATGAGGCGCAAAACGCCACGGATATGCAGCTAAAGATGTTCCTGACCCGTATGGGGCCATCAGCAAAATTTATCGTAACCGGCGACGTTACTCAGATCGACTTACCAAAGAAGCAACAATCCGGCTTACACACGGCACTGCGCATCTTAACCGATATCAAAGGTATTGAGATTGTATACCTGAGCGGCGAGGACGTTGTCCGCCATAAATTAGTAAGAAAGATATTAGCCGCCTACGGCGATATACAGTAATCAGAAGCAAGAGTCGAGAATCAAGAACCAAGATGGATTTTGATTCTTGACTCTTCGTTATATATATAAATAAGTTAAGAGAAAGAATCCAAGTATCTTGATTCTTGACTCTTGATTCTTGACTCTCAATCATGAATGCATTAAAAGAAACCCATTTCAATTTCCCTAATCAAACCAGTTTTTATAAAGGTAAGGTTAGAGATGTTTATACTATTGATAATAAATACCTGGTAATGGTAGTGAGCGACCGCATCTCTGCGTTTGACGTGGTGCTGCCTGAAGCTATACCTTATAAAGGACAAGTGCTTAACCAGATTGCAGCTAAATTTTTGAAAGCTACTGCCGATATTGTACCTAATTGGGTGGTGAGTGTACCCGATCCAAGCGTAACCATTGGCCGCATTTGCGAACCGTTTAAAGTAGAAATGGTTATCCGTGGTTATTTGGCAGGGCATGCAGCGCGCGAATACGCTGCCGGCAAACGCCAGGTTTGTGGTGTGGCTTTGCCGGAAGGTTTGAAAGAGAACGATAAGCTGCCCGAACCTATCATCACCCCAACAACTAAAGCGGCGGTAGGGCATGACGAGGATATATCTAAGGAAGATATCCTGGCAAAAGGTATCGTATCTGCCGAAGATTATGCACTATTGGAAAAATTTACCCGTGCATTGTTTGCCCGCGGTACTGAAATAGCTGCCGCGCAAGGTTTGATTTTGGTAGATACTAAATATGAATTTGGTAAAGTAGGCGACGAGATCTACCTGATTGACGAAATCCATACACCTGACTCATCACGCTACTTTTATAGTGAAGGATATCAGGATCGCCAGGAAAAAAACGAGCCACAAAAACAGCTTTCTAAAGAGTTTGTACGCAAATGGTTAATAGAGAATAACTTTCAAGGTAAAGACGGGCAGGTGGTGCCTGAAATGACGCCTGAAAAGGTGGAGTCGATATCAGAGAGATACATAGAGCTTTATGAACAGATCACCGGCGAAAAATTTGTTAAGCCAACTGCCGAAAACGTGTTGGACAGAGTAGAACTTGCTATAAAAAAGGCGTTGCCGGCATTGTGATTTTTTTTGTCCAATTATGCCTATATTAGCAGTTACAAATATTGAAGTAAAATGAAGTTTACAGTAGACAAACACGAGAAATATATATTGCTTAAACTCAATGAGTCTAAGTTAAACTCGTTGATTACGCCACAGCTGAAATCTGAGCTGATATTGATCAATACCGAAGGACAACGTAACATAATCCTTGATCTTTCTCAAGTAAAATTTGCTGATTCGTCTGGTTTAAGCAGTTTGTTGGTTGGCCATCGTTTGTGTAAAAACGCGACAGGTTCTTTTATCTTGACGGGATTAAATGACGCTGTATCGCGCCTGGTTACTATATCACAATTAGAAAGCGTGTTAACTATTGTTCCATCAACTGAAGAGGCTATCGACCATATCTTCATGGAAGAAATAGAAAAAGAATTAAAAAAAGAAGCAAGATAGTACCTTAATTGTTTACCTGATATGAGATTTGAGGTAACAATTTTAGGCAGCAGTTCTGCTACCCCCATTTACAATAGAAACCCTACATCGCAGGTGCTTAATATCAATGAGCGCCTATATTTGGTTGATTGCGGCGAAGGCACCCAACAACAAATGCTTCGTTTTGATATAAGAAGCAGCCGCATAGATCATATCTTCATCAGCCATTTACATGGCGATCATTATCTGGGCCTTATTGGCTTTCTTTCTTCGCTACACCTTAACGGACGAAAAAAAACTTTAAAGCTATTCGGTCCGCCACATTTAATGGATATCATTGAGGTTCAATTTAAATATTCAGAAACGGTTCTGCAGTACGAAATAGAATTTCATCCTACTGATCCTAAAACACCACAGGTTATTATAGATAACGAGGATGTTGTTGTTGAAACCATTCCGCTTGACCACAGGATTGACTGCACCGGGTTTTTGTTTAAAGAGAAGAAACGACTGCGTAAGCTATTGAAAGATGAAATAGAACGCATTGGCGTGCCTGTTGAATATTATACAGCCTTAAAAAAAGGCGTAGATTATACAGATAACCAGGGCACAGTATATAAAAATGATACGCTTACTGCCGATTCGGCCGATCCTAAAATTTACGCTTATTGCTCAGATACCATGTATAACGAGCAGTATTTCGATCAGATAAAAAACGCTGATCTGCTATATCACGAGGCTACTTTTTTGCATAACATGCTTGAACGTGCAAATGAAACCCACCATACCACTGCTTTACAAGCCGGTGAAGTAGCCGCTAAGGTTAATGCTAAGAGATTAGTGATTGGTCATTTCTCCGCCCGTTACAAAACATTGGAAGAACTGTTGCTACAGGCGCAAAGCGTATTCCCAAATACGGCGTTGGCGATTGAAGGGAAGACTTTTCTAATTTAGATGAGGAAATTATTTGTCATCTTGAGCGATAGCGAAAGTCTTATACGCCCGAACAGCAAAACTTGATAAGATTCTTCGCTACCGCTCAGAATGACAATCGATTTTTGGAGTATGTAATATTAATCCTTCTTACTACCACCACCAAACACCGAGAAGTGTACATAGCGTTTTGGATTAGCTTTCAGGTCGATAAACAATAAATTCAGATTATCAGAAGCAGACTGTAAATTTTTATAAAGCTTGTCGTCATTCACCAATAAACCTAACGAACCTTTGGTACTATTCATGGAAGCGATGGTTTGTTGTAATTCAGACACAGCTTTGTTGGCATTGTCTAAAGTCTGTTGAATATTGCCATTCGCCAAATCACCGCTAAATTTTTGAAAATTGTCGGTTACTTTATTTAGGCCGACAGAGGTTACTTTTAAATTACCTGATACAGTTTCTGCATTGGCCAATATACCATCAATATGGGTTGACTGCGATCCAACCAACGCGTCGATCTTTTTGGTGGTACCTTCCAACGTTTGTAATGAATTAGCAATGCTGGCAAAACTGCGGTCTACATTTTTCTGGAAGTTTGGATTCAAAATAGCGTTAATAGAAGCCAGTGATGAATCTAGTTTTGTCATCAGGTTTTCGGCTTTGGTTTGGATAGGCTGTAAGCTTTCGGCCAAACTGCCTTGTATATCAGCACGCAGCGTGTCTTTGTTTTCAGCATACTGTTTGCTATCGCCCAATAAAAACACAATGGCTTTGCTGCCCAGCAAGTCGGTACTTACCAGTTTGGCCAGGGTGTTAACAGGGATATTATATTCTGATTTGATTTTGAATTCAACCGTAGTGCGGCCATCTTCATGCAATTGCATTTTTGATACGTGCCCAATCTGAAAGCCATTTACCAGTACCGGTTTTGATACGGTAAGTCCGTCTACACTTTTATAAATCGCGTAATATTTATTTGAACCTGAGAATACGTCGTTACCTTTTAAAAAACTGTATCCGAGTATCAGCATGGCAATAACAATGCAAGTAAGTGCGCCTATTTTGGTCTCGTTTGATATTTTCATACGTAGTAGTTGTGATATTAGTTTGGAGATTAATTGTTGGGCATGAAGCTAATTAAATTTTACTATTTGTCCGTCGCACTTATCCCACATTTAGTCCCGATAGCTATCAGAACTCACACTATAACCAATTATTTGGCTACTTGTTCTACATCGGCCCTGTAATTCTTTAAAGCGCGGATAATTGAGGCTACAATTTCGTCCTGTCCTTTGTCAGAATTAAGGTATTCTTCATCGTCCGGATTATTGATATAGCCCGTCTCAACCAGTACCGCTGGCATTGCACTGTGGCACAATACTAGTACACCTTGCTCGCGTATGCCTTCGCTTGGGCGGCCATCAGTATCAGTAAATTCGGTGTTAATTAAGGTAGCCAGATGTATACTGCGCTGTCTGAATTTACTTTTATATTGGTTAATGAGGATGATGGATTCCGGGTCATTAGGATCAAGCCCGGCATTCATTTCTGAGCCTTCGCCTTCTTCGCCCTCTTCTAACTGACTTTTGCTTATAGCCTTTTCTTCTTCGCGACCGCGCCAGGTGCCATAAACCAGTAACAATACCCCTTTGCCTGATCTGTTTGGTTCGCGCACAGATTTGTAAACGGTTTTGCCATGCTTGTGTCCCACTGCCTCACGAACAACTCTGTCTGATAATGAATTACAGTGCAACGAAATAAACAGGTCGCCTTTGTTTTCATTAGCTATTTCTGATCGACGCTCCCACGACACATCATCCTCATTGCTACGTGTAAGCACAGCCTTAACGCCATCCAATTCTTTTTGTATGGCAGCCTGCAATTTTAGGCCTATAGCAAGCGTTACACCTCTTTCGGTAGAGAAAGAACCAGATGCTCCGTGCGAAAAATGGCCTGTACCGGTAGGTTTACCGCCGTGGCCCGGATCAATAATAACGGTTTTAAGTTTAAAGCCTTTATTTACAATGGTATCGTTTTTTATTGTTTTAATTAATGTAAAAGAAAATAACGAAAAGCACACCGGTAATGCCAATAATCCAAAAATCAATCTTTTCAATGCTTTATTTTTCATTATTTTTGAACGCTGTTAACTATATCTGCAAAAATACTATTCATAATCAATTTTGAAATTCGTCAACTTAATTTTTCTATTTGCACTTATATTGATAGTAAACCTGATTGCCTTTGCTCATAAAGGTAGGGTTACGATATTTAAATCTGCCGCGGACACTATTATACAACTCGACTCAACAGATAAATTTCCGCGAATTACCGCTAAATTAAAGAAATCTAAGCGAAATTCTACCTCAAAAAACGATACGATACCAAAAGTTATTGCAAATGACACTTCAAAAAGAGGTAATCTGACAGTGGGAAGAGATACTTCTAAACGGGGCGCCATTTTAGATACCTCCAAAAATAAATCTACCTTAGATAATGAGGTTAAAGAAATAGCCGACTCAAGCTTTAATGATACCAAAACACAAATAAGCTACCGGATAGGCAATGCACGCGTTACCTATGGTAATTTTGAGCTGGATGCTGAATATATTCGTATTGATCGTAAAAACCACCTGATATTTGCCAGCGGCATGCCCGATAAAAGAACCGGGCGTTATATAGGCCGGCCGATATCTAAACAGGGTAAAGAATCGCCCATTACATCCGACTCGCTGTATTTTAACTACGAAACAAAAAAAGGACATATTTATAATCCATTTTCTGAGCAAGATGGTAACTATATCTCGCACGGTGAGGCAAAGAAATTGAATGACGATGAAGTTGCTTATCATAACGTTATTTTTAGCGCCTGCGACAAACCATCAAAAGGTGAAACCCCCGATTATGGCATTGTAATAACCCGTGGTATTGGCGAAAAAAAGCGAATTATATCAGGCCCTGCTTATTTGGAGATTGAGGGTATACCGATACCAATTGGCATACCTTTTGGTTTTTTCCCTAAACAAGACACCCGTTCTTCCGGAGTTTTGCTGCCAACTTTTGGTGAAGATGCGACGCTGGGATTTTTCTTGCGAGACTTTGGTTATTATATAGGTTTAAGCGATTACGCCGATTTAACCAACCTGGGTACTTATTACTCCAACGGATCGTACGAAGTAAGCAGCGCGCTTAACTACATGAGCCGGTATAAATATAACGGAGCTTTAACGTTAAGCTACAGCTCGCACAACTACGGTTTGGCCGGCGACCCGCCGCAAAAAGATTTCCATATTGATTGGCAGCACACGCAAAACCCAAATGCCAGCCCGGGCAGTACATTCAGTGCATCAGTAAACGCCGGTACATCAAGCTTTTATCAGAATAACCCGGCATCAACCGGGTATAACCTGCAACAACTTACCTCAAACGCTTTGCGTTCAAGTATCTCTTATTCAAAAACCTGGGAGGGTACGCCATTTAATATGACTACCAGTTTGGATCATAGCCAGGATTTGACGGCAAAAACAGTTTCCCTGCAATTGCCCAATATTAACTTCAGTATGTCCAGCATAAACCCTTTCCAATCGAAGGACGAGGTTGGTGAGCAAAAATGGTATGAGAAAATTACGTTGGCCTATAACATGACGGCTACCAACCAAATAACCAATGTGCCCGAATCTGAACTCTTTAAAAGCGAGACACTTACCAAACGTTTACAAAACGGTATACAACACCAGATACCGGTTGGGCTAAGCTTGAACGTGTTTAAATTTTTCCAGTTTAATATGGGCGCCAATTATACCGAGCGCTGGTATTTTCAATCAATAAGGCAGCATTATGCACGTGCCGACTCATTGGCTACCGACACGGTACCCGGATTTAAAAGGGTAGGTAATTATAATCTGAGCGCTGGGTTGTCTACCAAGCTTTATGGTACAGTCTATTTTAAAAATAGCCGGTTAATGGCCGTACGTCATGTTATTACACCCAGCCTTAGCTTTTCGTATGCGCCAGATTATTCTGGGCTTGACAGAAGTTATAATCACTTAATAGTAAGTAACGCCAGCGTGCCATATCCCGTGGTTTACTCACGATATTCTTACTTTCAAAATAGTGTTTATGGCGGTCCGCAGGGTGGGCGACAGGCAGGGCTTAACTTAAGCATTGATAACAACCTAGAAGCCAAATTTCGGCCTAAAAGTACGGACACCTCGCAAACTCCTAAAAAAGTGCAACTACTGCAAAGCCTAGCTTTTAACACTTTTTACAACTTTGCGGCCGACTCTTTCAAGTTAACGCCGATAGCTATTTCTGGGCATACGGGCTTATTCAATGACAAAGTTAACGTGAGTTTTGGCGGTTCGTTTGATCCGTATGTAACCAAGGTCTTTGATTCGGTTTCTGCCGGTCGGGTAACCGCATATAGCCATAAGTTTAACCGTTATACCTGGCAAGACGGTAAAATCCCTAAATTAACCAGTTTTAACTTCTCGTTAAGTGGTACCTTAAACCCGGCGTCTTTCCATCCAACACCCAATAATACCGACGCAAGCGCATTGCCGGGCTATAATCCTAATTTGCCAAACACCTTAAATAACGCCACAGAAGCGCAACGGCAAAGCATGGCATTGCTCAATAGTGATCCGTCGGCGTATATAGACTTTAATATTCCGTGGAACCTGGTGATGAATTATAACTTTAGCTACACGGATAATTACGTAAACACCAACCACGTAAACACCATAATGCTCAGTGGCGATTTTAGTTTGACGCCGAAATGGAAAATACAGTTTAATACCAACTATGATTTGCAGGCAAAACAATTGAGTAGTGCCACATCTTTCGCTATATATCGCGATTTGCATTGTTGGGACCTTTCTGTAAACTGGGTGCCGTTTGGGTTTTATAAATCGTACAACGTTACACTAAAGGTTAAATCCGCAATTTTGCAGGCGCTCAAATTAACCAAGCGAAGCGATTACACCAGTAACGCCAGCTTTAATAACTATTAACATGCTTGCAGAAATTATAACTATAGGCGACGAAATATTAATAGGACAAATTGTTGATACGAACTCGGCATGGATGGCGCAACAGCTAAACAGTGCCGGTATCCGCGTAAAGCAGATCTCGTCGGTGTCTGACGATAAGCAACATATCCTTACAGCTTTGAAAGAAGCTAAAGGCCGTGCTGACCTGATCTTTATTACCGGTGGCCTGGGCCCTACAAAAGACGACATTACCAAAAATACCCTGGCCGAATATTTTGGCGTGGGTATGGTAGAAAGCAAAGAGGCACTGGACAACGTTATGCGCATTTTTGCGAAATACAATCGCCCGATGCTGGACATCAATAAGCTGCAAGCGCAGGTTCCGTCAAACTGTGAAGTTATAGACAATAAAAATGGCACCGCACCGGGAATGTGGTTTAATGTTGGGGGCAAGATCTATGTATCTATGCCGGGTGTGCCTTTTGAGATGATGTACATGATGGAGGAAGTAGTGATCCCCAAGATCAAAACCTTGTTTAAGCTTCCGTTTATCATTCATAAAACTATATTGACGGCGGGCGAGGGCGAATCGTTTCTGGCTACGCGTATTGAAGATATTGAAGATTCATTGCCTAAACATATCAAGCTTGCTTATTTGCCCAAACTGGGCCAGGTGCGCCTGCGCTTAAGCGGCCAGGGCGATGATGAAGTTCTGCTCAACAATGAGATTGAACAATATGCTAAAAAGATTGTTAAACGGGTAGGCGAGTTTGTAATTGCCGAAGAAGACATTGCGCTTGAGAAATCAATACTGAACTTTATGGCTGAGCGTAATCTGACACTCTCGGTAGCCGAAAGTTGTACCGGTGGTTATATTTCGCATTTGTTTACGCAGCATCCGGGTTCATCGAAAGTGTTTTTTGGTGGAGCTGTTTCTTACTCGTACGAGTTAAAAGAAAGCATCCTCGATGTAAAAAAAGAGACATTGCAGCAATATGGTGCGGTAAGTGAAGAAACCGTAGTTGAGATGGTGGAAGGCGCACTACGCAATTTTAAATCAGATTACGCTATTGCTGTTACCGGTATTGCAGGCCCTGATGGCGGGATGCCCGATAAACCTGTCGGCACGGTTTGGATAGCGGCGGCATCGACTCAAAAAACGGTGCGAAAGAAATACACATTCGGCAGCAAGAGGCTTCAAAACATCGAAAGGAGCGCCTCAGCGGCATTATTTATGTTGAATACTTTACTCAAGGATGTTGAAAAGTAAACAGCAGATTATCTAATTTTGACCAAAGAACTATATTTTAAAGTATGGCTAAATATCAGCTGTTATTGCCAAAGATGGGGGAGAGTGTTGCAGAAGCAACCGTAATTAAATGGATCAAAAATCCAGGTGATTATATAGAAGCCGACGAAGCGGTAATGGAAATCGCCACTGATAAGGTCGACTCAGAAGTCCCGTCGCCTGTAAACGGCCGATTAGTCGAGCAGCGTTATAAAGAAAATGATGTAGTTCAGGTTGGCTCAATCATAGCTATTATTGAAACTGATGCTGCTGAAGAAGCCGCACCGGCACCAGCAGCTGTTGTAGCACCTGCTCCTGTAGCAGCAAGTATACCGCCCCCTGCGCCAGCACCTGTAAGGCAGCCAGAACCACCACAAATTCCGGGTGTTGATCAGTTAGCTGCAAGATTGCAAACAACTGCCCCTGTACAAAACAATGATACCAAGGGCGCAGCAAGATTTTACTCGCCTTTAGTTAAGCATATCGCGCAGCAAGAAAATATTACCCAGGCCGAATTAGATAGTATTCCTGGTAGTGGTGCTGAGGGCAGGTTAACTAAGGACGACCTGTTAGCTTATGTAAAAAAGAGAACAGTCGCTCCCCCAGCTACGCCTCAATCAGCACCGGCTCCAAGTCCTGCACCAGGATACCAGAATGGAGCAACCAACGGTACGCAAGCTGCTGCTCCGAAACCGGCACAGCCAGCTGCACCAAGACAGGAAGCGCCGAGACCGGGACAAACCAAAATAGAGCATTCAAAACCGTTAACAGCCAGTGGCGTTGACGAAATTATAGAGATGGACCGTATGCGCCGCTTAATTGCCGAACATATGGTAATGAGCAAGCATACATCGCCGCACGTAACCTCATTTGTTGAGGCTGATGTTACCGCCCTGGTATTGTGGCGCGAAAAAATAAAAGCCACCTTCGAAAAACGTGAGGGTGAAAAAATAACCTTTACGCCAATATTTATCGAGGCGGTTGTAAAAGCTATAAAAGATTATCCAATGATCAACGTATCGGTTAACGGTACACAGATCATCAAAAAAGCTGCTATAAACATCAGCATGGCTACGGCCTTGCCAAATGGTAATTTAATTGTGCCGGTGATTAAAAAGGCTGAAGAGCTTAACTTACTGGGTATAACCAAAGCCGTTAACAGCCTGGCTAACAAGGCTCGTACAGGTAAATTGCAACCAGATGATGTTAAAGACGGAACATTTACCATTACCAACGTTGGTGCCTTTAGTAACCTATCAGGTACCCCGATCATCAACCAGCCACAGGTGGCAATATTAGCGGTGGGTACCATCAAGAAAAAGCCTGCTGTGATTGAAACGCCAGAGGGCGATGTGATAGCCATAAGACATATTATGATGATGTCATTATCTTACGATCACAGGGTGGTAGACGGTGCTTTAGGTGGCTCTTTCCTGAGCCGGATAGCGCATTATCTTGAAAAGTGGGATGCCGACAGGCAGGTTTGATCAGCCAAAAATCTTCAGTAAAAATCAAACAAGTATATTCCTTTTGTGGTTTATAAACAGAGGTGGTTTTGTGCTACCCCTAAATAAACTACAAGAACCATGGAAAACTATGAAACCTTAGTGGATGCCACTAACGATTTGATGAAAAGGGGATATACCGCCAACCTGAGTATGGAAGGCGACACGATCGACGATAAGTCGAAAGATATACACATGACTGCGGATGATTTCTCTATAGATGAGTTTTATCGCTTCGAGGGCCAAAGCAACCCGGCCGATATGTCGATAGTGTACGCAGTGAGTTCGCCTAAATATGATCTTAAGGGTATTATTGTAAACGCTTATGGCACTTATGCTAATGACAGCTCATCGGCCATTGAAGCTAAGTTGCATCATTATATGGTGAGTAATAACCTGCATAGCAGCGATAAACCGCAAGCGTAATTGCTTTATCTCGCACACGTCATTGCGAACGAGGAACGAGTGCGGCAATCTCTGTACATTAGACCTGTCTGTTGCACAGAGATTGCCACGCTGTCGCTCGCGATGACGTTTTTAATTATCCTAACCCTTTCAACAACTTCTTCCCCCTGGTCTGTATCGCCGCAGACCCATCGCGCATTAAAAACTCAATTTGGTTGCGCAGTTCGTCCTTGATCAAATCATGCTGATTTCTTAAATTAAACAAAGCCTCTGCTGAAAATACTTTTACCGCTATTTTAATTTTCGGATCTATTAACCACTCAAATAACTGTTCAATCACCGGTTCTATATGAATTTGCTTTAATTGATCTTTAATGATTTTAGGCGCTTTAGGCGACGTGATATGCATCACAATTTTGGCATAATGCCTTTTTACAGGCGGCCATTTAATATCTGTTAGAGCATTAAACAAATATTCAAGATACGATGCGTAAACTTCGGGTTGTTGCAGAAATAAATTCTCCAGGATCCAGGCGGCCCTGAAGGCAATAGCTTCGTCTTGATAGTGGGTTATATCGATCAGATCGCGCAGGTTAAATTGCTGATCTCTAAGTATTCGGCTTAACTCAATTACTTTTAGTTTACCAAGGGTAGCGCTTATCTGTTTGACGAGTTTGTTCTGATCCATTATTTAAAAATAGGGGTTGATATTACGGCGGTCATATCATACAATTTTCAAATTCTTAAAATTAAGCACTAAACATCTAAAAAATTATACATTTGTTCGCTACAATTTACTACTACTAAATATACATGGTTAAATTCAACCGTTTTACATTAGACAATGGCCTGCGGGTGATTGTCCATGAAGATAACACAACCCCAATGGCCGTACTAAACATCCTTTATGATGTTGGCTCGCGCGATGAAAGCCCCGAACAAACCGGTTTTGCGCATTTGTTTGAGCACCTGATGTTCGGCGGCTCGGTAAATGTTCCAAACTACGACAGCCCGCTGCAACAGGTTGGCGGCGAGAATAACGCCTTTACCAGCAATGATATCACTAACTATTACATCACACTGCCATCGGCCAATTTAGAGACTGCTTTTTGGTTGGAAAGCGATAGGATGCTCAGTCTGGCTTTTAGTGAAAAAAGCCTGGAGGTGCAACGGAACGTGGTGATAGAAGAGTTTAAGCAACGCTACCTGAACCAGCCTTATGGCGATGTTTGGCTGCGTTTGCGCCCCATGGTATTTAAAAAGCATCCTTATCGTTGGGATACTATTGGCAAAACGATTGAACACATTGCCGATGCTAAGATTGAAGACGTAAAAACGTTCTTTAAAAAGCATTACAACCCACAAAATGCCATTATGGTAGTTGGGGGCGATGTGAAGCTGGAGCAAGTAAAAGAGTTGGCCCAGAAATGGTTTGGCCCGATACCTGCCGGCGAAAAATATCATCGTAATCTCCCCCAAGAAGATGAGCAGCACGACGAGCGCCGCGAAACCATAACCGCTAAAGTGCCGGTTAATGACATCTATATCGCCTTGCAAATGCCGGGCAGGCGCGAGAAAGAATTTTATGCCATTGAGTTGATGTCTGATATTCTTTCGCGTGGTAATTCGTCGCGCATGTACCGTAGTTTGGTAAAAGATAAGCAATTATTTAGCGAGGTTCACGCCTACGTTTTCGGTAGCCTGGATAAAGGCATGTTTGTACTTGAAGGTAAGCCAAGCGAAGGCGTATCGGTTGAAGAAGCTGAAGCTGCGTTATGGGCCGAGGTTGAGCAATTAACGAGGCAAGAAGTACCCGCTGATGAATTGACCAAAGTGCAGAACAAAACCGAATCGACTATGATATTTTCAGAGATGTCGTTGTTAGACAAGGCCATGAACCTGGCGTACTACGAGCTTTTGGGTGATGCCGAATTATTTAATCAGGAAACCGAAAAATTCCTGGCAGTAACACCGGCGGAAATTAAAGGCGAAGCAACCAAGCTGTTCAGAAAAGATAATTCATCGACATTAATTTACCTTGCAGAACAGACCAATGACTAATATATTAAATAGGACGGAAGCTCCTGCATCAAAGCAGATAGAACATATAAGCCTGATCAGGCCTGATAAAACAACGTTTGCTAATGGCTGTAGCCTTTATACTTTTAATTCTGGCGATCAGGAACTGGTAAGAATTGAATGGATCTTTAATAACCTGCGTTTTGATCCGGCGAAGCCGTTATTAAATACCGCGGTTAATACTATGCTTACCGATGGCACCAAAACCTTAACTGCTGCCGAGATTGCCGATAAAATAGATTTTTACGGCGCATTTTTATCGGTAGAATATGGCCATGAGCAGTCGCAGGTTACCTTGTATTCGCTAACCAAGCATTTAGACAAAACCTTGCCGGTAGTCAAGGATATCCTGGTTAATTCTATCTTCCCGCAAAAAGAACTGGATATCTACATCCGCAATCAACAACAAAAATTACAAGTTGGCCTGCAAAAGAATGATGTTGTGGCGCGTCGCACTTTTAATAAAGCTTTGTATGGTGATAGTATTTACGGTTTAACGCCTGATATTGAAACTTACAATTCCGTTAAACGCGAGGACTTATTGGCCCATTACCAGCAAATGTATCAGCCATCAAACTGCACCTTAATTATTGCCGGTAAAGTTGAACAAACAGCTATAGATCAGCTTACAAATATCTTTGGGAATGATTGGAGTAACCAGTCAAAAGCGGCAGATACCAGCCAACCAGTAATACACAATGCTACCGAACATTTCTATTTTATAGAAAAGCCCGACGCGTTGCAATCAGCTATCCGTATGGGTTTGCCGTTCATTAATCGTCAACATCCGGACTTTCCTGCTGTACAAGTATTAAATACGGTGCTGGGCGGCTATTTTGGCTCAAGGCTGATGAATAACATTCGCGAGGATAAGGGTTATACCTACGGCATTGGTAGTGGCGTTGTTTCATATCGTCAGGGTGGCGCTTTATTCATCGCTACCGAAGTGGGAGCAGAGGTTTGCAAAGCAGCGACCGTTGAGATTGAAAAAGAGATCAATCTGTTAAAAACAGAATTAGTGCCGGAAGAAGAACTGAGCTTGGTGCGTAATTACATGATGGGTTCGTTGCTGGGCAGCCTTGAGAACGTATTTTCGCACGCCGATAAATTCAAGAATCTATATTTCTCAGGCATGGATTATGATTATTATGATCGTTATACCAATATCATCAAAAATGTAACTGCTAACGACTTATTGAAATTGGCTAATGAGTACTTAAAATTTGACAAGTTCTATAAGGTTATTGTAGGAAAATATTAGAATTTCGGATTTCGGATTTTCGATTTCGGATTTAACTAACCCAAAATCCGAAATTAATAATCATCGCTTTGTAAATCTTGACCAATTCCGAAATCACACTTCCGAAATCCGAAATAAATCATTAGCTTTGCCCGGCAAATAATACCTCCAAATAATTATTTGCTATGCAGTCAGACCCATCAAAATTTGTCGCCGAAGGATTAACCTATGACGACGTACTATTACTCCCGGCTTATTCAGAAGTTTTACCACGCGATGTAAACACCGGCTCTTTTTTAACTAAAAAGATCAGGCTTAATATACCGCTGGTATCTGCCGCTATGGACACGGTAACCGAGTCTAAATTGGCGATAGCCATGGCACAAGCCGGTGGTTTAGGCATGCTGCACAAAAACATGAGCATTGAGCGCCAGGCCGAGCAGGTGCGTAAAGTAAAGCGCTCAGAAAGTGGAATGATTCAGGACCCGGTTACATTGCACGAAGCATCAACTGTTGCTGACGCAATAAAGATCATGCGCGAGTTCAAAATTGGCGGTATTCCTGTGGTTGACGAAAGTAATAAGCTGAAAGGTATCATTACCAACCGCGACCTGCGTTTCCAAAAAGAAATGACCAAGCCGGTTCAGGAAGTAATGACCAAAGCCGATCTGATTACTGCGCCAAAAGGTACCACATTGGCTCAAGCCGAAGTGATTTTACAGGAACATAAAATTGAAAAACTACCGGTTGTTGATGACAATGGTATCCTGATAGGTCTGATCACCTTTAAAGACATCCAGAAATTCAGAAACTTCCCTAACGCTTGTAAAGATGAGCACGGCCGCCTGCGTGTAGGCGCCGCCGTTGGTGTTACTGCTGATACCATGGAACGCGTTGACGCCCTTGTAAAAGCCGGGGTAGATGTCATCGCTATTGATACCGCTCATGGCCATTCAAAAGGCGTTATTGATAAACTGAAAGAAGTTAAAGCCAAATATCCTGATTTGCAGGTAATAGCAGGTAACGTAGCAACCGGCGACGGTGCGTTAGCATTAGCTAAAGCCGGTGCCGATGGTGTTAAAGTGGGTATTGGCCCGGGTTCTATTTGTACCACCCGTATTATTGCGGGCGTTGGTGTACCACAACTATATGCGGTTTATGAGTGTGCCAAAGCGCTGCAAGGCACCGGTGTACCTGTTGTAGCCGATGGCGGTATCAAACATACCGGCGATATTGCGAAGGCTATTGCGGCAGGCGCAGGTACTATTATGGCAGGGTCATTATTTGCAGGAGTTGAAGAATCACCCGGCGAGAGTATTATTTATGAGGGGCGTCGATTTAAATCATACCGCGGTATGGGTTCTATCGAAGCCATGGAACAAGGTTCAAAAGATCGTTACTTCCAGGATGTTGAGGATGACATTAAGAAGTTAGTACCAGAAGGCATTGTTGGTCGTGTACCTTATAAAGGAACCTTGTCAGAGGTTATTTACCAATTTGTAGGCGGTCTGCGGGCCAGCATGGGTTATTGCGGCGCTAAAGATATTGAAACTCTGCAACAAGCCAAATTTGTCCGTATCACCGCTTCAGGTATCCGCGAATCACATCCGCACGATATTACGATTACTAAGGAAGCACCAAATTATACCAGGTAGGGATTAAAAATTGGAGGTTAGATATTGGGGTTCCTGATTTCTAGTCTCCAATTATCATAAATCAAAACCTAATCACCAATTAACTAATCTCCAATCACCAAATGCGAAGCATATGTGTTTTCTGTGGCGCCAACTTTAACGGCGATCCTGTCTTAAAAGAGGCTATCGAGCTATTGGCCGAAGTCATGATTAACAAAGACATTACCTTGGTTTATGGTGGTGGCAAGGTAGGCGTAATGGGCCTGATGGCGGATGCTGTTTTACAACGCGGCGGCAAAGCTATTGGTGTTATCCCCGGCTTTTTAATGGATAAAGAAGTTGGCCATACAGGGCTTACCGAAATACACATAGTGGAGAATATGCATCAGCGTAAGCAAATGATGAATGATTTGTGCGACGGTATTATTATGCTGCCCGGTGGCTTTGGTACCCTCGAAGAGTTTTTTGAAGTATTGACCTGGCTACAGCTAGGTTTGCACCAGCACCCCGTTGGTGTACTGAATATTAATGGTTTTTACGACTATCTGCTAAAGCAAATGGACGTAATGGTTGAGCAGCGTTTCCTTAAACCGGTAAACCGCCAATTGGTCATCACCTCGGCTAATGCTATAGAATTAGTTGACCTGATGGAACACGCCAAAATTGAACCGGACGAGGTTTGGTTCAAAGACAGAAACCTTTCCTAAGAAACTTGATAGGCGCAGGCTGCGAATGCGGCAAGCGTGAATGCAGGTAATTGAGTTACCAGTACTTTGCTATAGATAAGTGGCAACACATTAAAGCGGCGGAGTAAATAAGCTATTGTTAATATAATCATCTGTTTTAATAGGGGCGTTTAATCAATAGTTATACGAATTAACTGAATTAAAGTTTCACTTCCAAATTTTTTCGTAACACAAATGTTGCATTTTGTGTTATTTAGCATAAGCAATATAAAAACGCCACAACCAAGCGTTTTTACCTAAATTGTATTTCTGTTATAACCTTTACCATGGATATCGACTTTAATAAAAATGAGGATATTAATAAGCAGCTGGTTTATGAAGTAAATAACCGGCTTAAAAAAATATACCAGGGCGGTGGCGAAAAAGCTGCTGCCAAACAAAAAGAGAAAGGCAAAATGCTGGCCCGCGAGCGGGTTGCTAATTTGATAGATCGGGATTCGAACTGGTTGGAGATTGGCGCCTTCGTAGGCGATGGCATGTATGCCGAGCATGGGGGCTGTCCGTCTGGCGGAGTAATAACCGGGATTGGTTATGTATCTGGCAGACAGTGTGTAATAGTAGCCAATGATGCAACGGTTAAGGCAGGTGCATGGTTCCCGATAACTGCAAAGAAAAACCTGCGCGCGCAAGAAATTGCCATGGAAAATCGTTTACCCATCATTTATCTGGTCGATTCTGCAGGTGTTTATTTGCCTTTGCAAGATGAAATTTTCCCGGATAAAGAGCACTTCGGTCGCATTTTTAGAAACAATGCGCTGATGAGCAGCATGGGTATCATTCAGATCTCGGCTATTATGGGTTCATGCGTAGCTGGCGGCGCTTACTTACCTATTATGAGTGATGAGGCGATGATCGTCGAAGGCACAGGCTCCGTCTTTCTCGCGGGATCATTCCTGGTGAAATCCGCTATAGGCGAAGACATCGACAACGAAACCCTGGGCGGTGCCACCACACACTGTGAAATATCCGGTGTAACCGACTACAAACAACCCAACGATAAAACCTGCCTGGAATCTATCCGAAAGATCATGAGTATGGTTGGCGATTTTAATAAAGCCGGCTTTGATCGTATCAAAACCGTTCAGCCTAAACTAGATTCAAAAGAAATTTACGGACTGTTGCCTGATAATCGCGAAAAGGCTTATGATATGCGCGAGATCATTTTGCGTCTGTTGGACAATTCAGAACTGGAAGAATACAAGGAAGGCTATGGCCAATCCATCATTTGCGGTTTGGGTAGGGTAGATGGCTGGGCAGTTGGTATCGTCGCTAACCAACGCAAAGTCATCAAATCAAAAAAGGGAGAAATGCAGTTTGGCGGGGTAATCTATTCCGATTCGGCAGATAAGGCTACACGCTTTATCATGAACTGTAATCAGAAAAAAATTCCATTGGTTTTCTTGCAGGACGTTACCGGCTTTATGGTAGGTAGCCGGTCAGAACAAGGCGGTATTATAAAAGACGGCGCTAAGATGGTGAACGCGGTAGCCAATTCGGTAGTACCTAAATTTACTTTTGTAATCGGTAATTCATATGGTGCGGGTAATTATGCCATGTGTGGTAAAGCTTATGATCCACGGTTGATCTATGCGTGGCCATCAGCAAAAATAGCGGTAATGGGTGGATCGCAAGCGGCTAAAACTTTAGTACAAATGCAAGCGGCCGGCATGAAGGCAAGGGGCGAGGATGTGAATGAAGAAAAAGAAGCTGAACTGCTCAAACAAACAACCGATCGTTATAACGCACAAACTACGCCATACTATGCAGCGGCCAGACTTTGGGTAGATGGCATTATAGACCCATTGGAGACTCGCAAGATCATATCGATGGGTATTGAGGCTGCTAATCATTCGCCCATTGAGAAACCATTTAATGTAGGTGTAATTCAGACTTAGTTTGTCATTGCGAGCGAAGCGTGGCAATCGCGGACTATGCAGCGTGCGATTGCTTCGTCGTTCCTCCTCACAATGACAATTTATTATAATTTTGACCTTTATTTAATTCACTAAACCATGAAAAAGATCTTATTAATCGTCGCTGTTGCTATAACAACAGGATTTACTTCTCAAGCTCAAATAATTCCCAGCTTTGCTTTTGGTATTAAAGGCGGGATGAATTTAACCAACCTTTCAAAATCTGGTACTTTCAATAGCAGCAACCAGGCAGGTTACCTGGGTGGCATCTGGGCGCGTTTTGGAGCATTGGGTTTTAACTTTCAACCAGAAGCCTATGTAACAGGAAAAAATGTAACCGTAGATGGTATCAAGCAGAAATTTACCAGCGTGGATGTGCCTTTGCTATTTGGCGGAAAAGTAGGTGCTTTTGGTTTTGGTGCCCGTTTTTATACAGGTCCTATGGTGTCATTTGCCATCAACAAAGATCAAAACTATGACGACGCGGCAAGTAATATCACCCGACTAAATTATAAAAATCAAAACTATGCCTGGCAACTAGGTACCGGCATTGATATCCGTAGTTTATCTGTCGATTTGCGTTATGAGGCTGGATTAAGCAAACAGAATTATGGAGCCGGATCGACTAAAATCAATTTATTCAACTTGTCTTTAGCCTATAAAATATTCTAACTTAGGGTTACATCGTTAATGCTGTCAGCATAAATGCTATACTACAGCAAAAGGTAAATGCGATAAAATACATCAGACTGGCGCCCAGCAATTTGGTTATTGTGCGCCATTTGCTTCTTTGGTAAAATACCCTTACAGATTTGTAGAGATACCAAATAACACCTACTGTACCTGCCAAACTTAACCAATCATATAGACCCCAGCTTTTTGGAAAAATCAGCTCCAGCGTCATAATTATAGCCAAAAATAAAAACAAGAAGCAATGCAAGTGGAATGTGAATATCAAATGTTCTACATAATATTTTTTATTCTTTGCAAAAGTGATCTTGAAAATCAATGCGCATAATGGCAGCATTAAAAACATCATTTTAGGCATATTGTGCCTAAACTCGTCAAAAAAAGCCTCTCTGGCGTGCTTACCATATTTCTCTTTGTATTCGTATGATTTTTTGTGGTATAAGCGATCGAAGAAGCCATCCTGCTTGTCATCTGGAAGCTTTGCCTGCGATGCCAGGTACTGCGTGTATGTTGTGTCTTTGGTCATTCCCGGCATACGGCCTTCGCCAATCATCACGTCAACATCGTCGTCGGGATCTACATCACCTGATGTTTTATGTACAGCTTCAGAATCTAGCCTGCCTTTAGTTATTGATAATACTTTTTTAGTTAATCCCGATGTATTTGGACTTTTAATCACACTATCCAGCTTTCTGTCAGTAACGGCCATTTCCTTTTTATGAGGTCCTTCTGGTTTGCTCACGTTTATATTTACCGGAGGTTTATATCCACTTTGAAATAGTAGCACGAAGTAAATCAAACTTATAAAAATGTACATTTTCACCGGGTGCAGGTATGACACGCGCCTACCGGCCAAATATTCATTAGTTAGTTTACCAGGTTCAAATAGTAGGGGTTTTAATGTGCTGAAAAACTGATGATCGAAGTGGAAATAATCACTGATTGCGTGATTCATCATGTGGCCAAAACTCTCTTTCAGCTCCAGGTTTTCTTGCCCGCAGTGGTAGCAAAATTTCCCCTGCAGCGGCGTTCCGCAGTTGGCACAATCAGTTTCTTTGCGATAATGTTTTTTCATCAGTTAATTAAAACGAGAAATGGTATTAGTGTTTAAGCGTGTTTAATAGCGTGCTCTAAAGCAGCATTGTGCCTGTATTTAAATACAAATGGAAATATCACTGCAATTACCAGTGCATAGGCAGCAAAGCATAACCAGATGCCGTGCCAGTCTTTGTCGCCGTTTGACATAGTGAAGAAGTGATCAATGATCAAACCACTGGCAAAACTACCGAATAAAGCACCAAAGCCGTTAACCATCATCATAAATAAACCTTGCGCACTACCTCGGATTTCGGGAGCTGCCTGTGTTTCTACGAATAATGAGCCGGATATGTTAAAGAAGTCGAACGCCATGCCGTAAACAATACATGACATTACAATCATCCATAAACCTTCTGCAGGGTTACCAAATGCAAACAAACCAAAGCGCAGTACCCAAGCCAGCATGCTAAATAACATCACATACTTAATACCGAACTGGCGTAAAAAGAATGGTATAGCCAGGATAAACAACGTCTCTGAAATTTGTGAGATAGACATAATGATTGCCGGATATTTTACCGCTATGGTATCCTGGTACGAAGGGATTTTCGCAAAATCATGAATATAGGTATCGCCGTAGGCATTGGTTAACTGCAAGGCCGCACCCAATAAAAGCGAGAAGGCAAAGAATATGGCAAATCTTGGTGATTTAAAAAGCGCGAAAGCATTTAAGCCTAAAGCGCCTGCAAGTGTTTTATTGTCGATCTTAGCCAATAAAGGCGGGCATTTTGGTAATGAAAATGAATAAATACCTAAAGCAAATGCTATAGCCGATGCAATATAAAACTGATTGGCGGAGGTTTCGTTATGCGTTAAGCTAACTACCCACAAAGCGGCTATAAAGCCGATTGTACCCCAGATGCGAATGGGAGGAAATTCTTTAACAACATCAATATTGGCTCTTTTTAAAGCGGAGTAGGCTACAGTATTTGACAATGCCAATGTTGGCATGTAGAATACCATATTCAGCAACATCACCCAAAAAAAAGTAGTTGGATTAGTAACGAGTGGCAGGCAGGCCAGTACTATGCCACCACAAATGTGCATGACTCCATATAGCTTTTCGGCGTTGATAAATTTATCTGAGATGATGCCGGTTATAGCAGGCATAAAAATGGCCGAAATGCCCATCGTAGAGAAGATAATGCCAAATTGAGCGCCCGACCAATGTTTGTTTTGAAACCAATATGCACCTATGGTAAGCAACCATGCTCCCCATATAAAATATTGCATAAAATTCATTAGTATCAAGCGAAACTTAACATTCATACAGGCTGGTTTTAATTAATGACGATCAGTTATAAATTCAAAATCTGAAAGTAGTGAATTTTATGGGAATATAGAAAGGGAGATAGAGATTAGTTATATCGACAAATATTGTAATGTTAAGCCTAATCTCTGATCTCCAACCAATAAATAACTACGAGGCTTTACGTCTATTCAGCTCATCGCGAATTTTAGCGGCTTTCTCGTATGATTCTTCAGCTAAAGCTTCTTGTAGCTTGGCTTTTAATTCTTCGATACCCAGCGCACCAAAGCCGGCGCTGGCAGTTGACGAAACCGTTGATATATCTTCGGGCGTTTCGCTGATGTTTTCTAGGTAAACAAAGTCGTTTCCTTCAATAACAATTCCGGCACTTGATAAGATAAATTCGTAAGTATAAATGGGGCACTCAAAACGTACCGCAATAGCAATGGCGTCAGATGTGCGGGCATCTATCTCCATTACTTTTTTACCGTCACTGCAAATTAGTTTTGAATAAAATATACCGTCAACCAGGTTGTAAATGATCACTTCTTGCACGGTAATAGCGTATGCCTCGCCAAAACTTTTGAACAGGTCATGGGTTAGGGGACGGCTTGGCGTCATTTTTTCGATCTCGATGGCAATTGCCTGCGCTTCGAAACTACCAATGATGATCGGTAGACGGCGCCTGCCGCCAACTTCGCCTAAAACCAACGCATACGCGCCTGATTGTGTTTGGCTATAAGACAAGCCAACAATATCAAGCTTAATTTTTTTCATGTTATTACCCATCACAACATCCTTATACTAAGGCCTTATGTTCTTTAATCGCTGTTATCAATTTTGGTATCACTTCAAAAGCATCGCCGACAATACCATAGTCGGCTACTTTGAAGATCGGAGCTTCGGGATCTTTGTTTATCGCTACAATAACCTTCGATGAACTGATACCCGCAAGGTGCTGTATCGCGCCCGAAATTCCTATTGCAATATACAAATTTGGACTGACAGCTATACCAGTTTGTCCAACATGTTCGTTATGTGGCCGCCAACCCGCGTCTGATACCGGTTTTGAGCAGGCTGTAGCTGCACCCAATAAATCGGCGAGCTCTTCGATCATACCCCAGTTTTCAGGTCCTTTTAAACCACGACCGCCGGATACAACGATCTCAGCATCAGGCAACGAAATCTTGTCTGTCGAGCGTACAATCTCTTTTAGTATTGCCTTGAAATCAGACGCTTTAACCTCAGTGCTAAAGTCTTCAACTTTTACCGGTTTGGCAACCTCTGCTATCTTGAAGGAGTTTGGTGTAAGCGCAATAACTTTATTGACTGATGTTAATTCTACCGTAGCAAAGGCTTTGCCCGAAAATGCTGTCTTTTTAACTGTAAATTTACCGCCGTTTATTTCGGGTAATGCAACGGCACCGTCAACAATCCCTGCCTCTAACTTTACACCGACACGGGGAGCGAGGCCCCGGCCCGAAAAGGAGTTGGACAACACAACAACATCTGCATCTTCTTTTTTAGCAGCTTCTGCAATCACCGAAGCGTAAGCTTGGTTCACAAAGTTTTTAAGCTGACTGTTGGATACGTTCAATATCTTATCGGCACCGTATTTAGCCAGCGCGCTTAGTTCGTCTGCGCTTACATCGCCGATGGATAGGGCCGTAAGTATAGTATTGCTTTGGTCGGCAATGGCGCGGGCATAACTTACAGCTTCAAAAGTCGACTTTTTGAATTTGCCGTCAGCGTTCTCCGCATATATTAAAACTGACATAGTATTTCTATCTAATTAAATAACCCTGGCCTCGGTGTGTAATAACTCAATTAATTTAGCCGGATCATCGGCCTCAACCAATTTTACCTGGCCACGGGGTGCTGGTGTTTCATAACTGATGATCTCTGAATTTGTTTTTACCTCGACAGCTTCAATAACTGTTAACGGCTTAGTACGTGCCGACATAATGCCTCGCATGTTGGGGATCTTAGGTTCGGCGACACCTTCAGCAGTTCCCACTACCAACGGTAAGGGAATGGCCAATACTTCTTTGCCACCTTCAATCTCGCGTTCAACAGTAGCTTGAGTACCTTCAATCTCCAGCTTTTTAATGATTGATACCGACGGAATATCCAGAAGTTCGCCAAGCATTCCAGCTACCTTTGAACCGTTATAATCTATCGACTCACGGCCCGTCAATATTAGGTCGAAAGGATTTGATTTAATGTACTGTGCTATCTGATACGCCACAAACCATGCGTCGTGCGGTTGCGCGTTGATGCGTACGGCATCGGTTGCGCCTATAGCCAGGGCTTTGCGTATGGTAGGCTCGGTAGAGGCGTCGCCTACATTAATAACGGTTACTGTACCATTAGCACCCTCTGTTAATTCGATAGCACGCGCAAGAGCTATTTCATCGTACGGGTTTAAAATGAATTGAACCCCGTTTGTATTAAATTGCGTGTTGTTATCGGTAAAAGTTATTTTTGTGGTGGTATCGGGCACATGGCTTATACATACAAGAGTTTTCATTGCTGTAATTTGTTTTTTATGGTAACGAAGCTATCAGGAGCAAATTAAGTAGTATTGTAGCTCCTGATGGTCATAACATAGGGTTTCTACAAATCTAGATAAAAAAGATAGGGATTGAAAATGGAGACAAGCAGATTAGATAAGCTATTAGAGTTTATAAAGAACGAACCAAACGACGAGTTTTTAAAATATGCCCTGGCTACTGAATATCTTCGTTTAAACGATGCAAATAGGGCATTGGAGTACTATGAGGACCTGGTTACCAATCATCCTCAATACGCTGGCACCTATTATCATTTAGGTAAACTGTATGAGGCGCTTGGTCGTAAAGACGACGCCATAAAGACCTACGAAAAAGGTATGGAGATCACCAAAGCTAAACGCGATAATCATGCTTTTGCTGAGCTGCAATCCATTTATCGGGAAGCTATTGGTTATGATGATGACGACGATTATTAATCAGCCCCACCCAACCCTCCCGGGTAGGGAAGGCTTTAAATTAAAAGTCTCCCCAACCGGGGGAGATTTAGAGGGGGCTGCATGAGAAAACGTCACCTCCTTTTCTTAAGCGATGCTTTCCTGTATACGCTGAGTGCCTTTGGCGGTCCGCAGGGACATATTGCGGTTATGCTGCGCGAGTTTGTGCAGAAGCGTAAGTATGTTACCGAAGAGGAATTAATGGAGCTAAACGCGCTGGCGCAGGTGCTGCCAGGCCCATCATCAACCCAAACCTTAGTGGGCATAGCCTGGAAGGTGGGCGGACTGTGGTTAGCTCTCGCGACGTTTTTATTATGGATCTTACCCTCGGCAGCCATTATGTGCGCCGCGGCTATCAGCTACAAGATGTTTGCCGAGAGGGGTAGAGTAGCAGATATACTGAAGTTTATTCAGCCTATGGCCGTGGGTATTGTGGCGTATGCTACTTACACGTTTGCTAACAAGTTTTTGAAGACGCGGGTTAGCACCATGCTGGCAATCGGCTCTTTCATTGTTACGCTGATCCTGCAGAATGCCTATGCCTTCCCGATATTGATTATGCTGGGCGGCATCGTATCCTCTGCGTTGGAAACGCAACCGCAAGAGAACGAGCTGCGTGTTAAGCTCTTTGCTAATACCAACCCTAATAAGGTGATGTACTTTGTGGGTGTGTTACTGGCATTCGCTGCGCTGGGTGCTATCATTAATCGTACATCGCCGTTTAGTTTGCCGATACGTTTGTTCGAGAACTTCTACCGTAATGGTATCCTGATCTTCGGTGGGGGGCAGGTGCTGGTACCGCTCATGTACACAGAGTTTGTGGAGGTTAAGCATTACCTCACCGGCGCCGAGTTTCTATCCGGCTATGCCTTGCAGCAAGCACTGCCGGGGCCTACATTCTGCTTTACTTCATTCTTAGGCGGGGTAACGATGGGCAATCAAGGTTATGGTGTAGGCGGGCAGATCATTGGTAGCTTGATCGCTGTTATCGGTATCAACTCGCCCGGCTTGATCCTGATCCTGTTTATTGTGCCCTTTTGGGAGGACCTGAAGAAGATAACGCGGATCAAGAACTCCTTGAGTGGTATCAACGCCGTAGCTGTAGGCTTTATGGCGACGGCACTCATATTACTAACCAAACCCTTCGGCCTAAACTGGATGGCCTATGCAATCATGATCTGCACGTTCTTGCTGCTGCAGTTCACTAAGATTAAAACGCCTTTTGTGATATTGATAGGGGTAGCGCTGGGGCTGATCTTTTAGATCCCTAACCCCCTGATGGGGAATGATAGGCGGTTGCTGTTTTGTTTCACGTGTGTATGTAACAGATGAAACAAGTGAAACAGTAAAGTTGATTAATTGGCTGATTATTATATACTTATAAAAATAAAGTGAAACAGAATGAAACAGTAAAAATGACTTTTAGGTATTTTTTTGTTTCACGCTTGTTGCGATAAAAGTATTTGTCTGTAAGCAGAATGCGGGCTAACTTCTACCAATGGTAGGCTTTTAATAAAAGCCTTTATAAAGCGTTAAATGTTAACTTTATAATCTAAACATCACTATAATGCGCCAAAAAACAGTTAATTTGTTATTGCTCTTTATTTTCTTACAGGGTGCGGCTTGTGCACAAAACTTTAATAAAGCAAAGTTAGATAGCTTTCTCGTTGCGCTGAATGCGCACAACCAAAACATGGGCAGTATGACAATAGCTGTTGATGGTAAGGTTATTTATCAAAAGGCCGTTGGTTACAGCCAGGTGAATGGGACTTTAAAAACACCGGCAACCATTAACACCAAATATCGGATAGGTTCCATTAGTAAGATGTTTACCGCCACCATGATCTTTCAATTGATTGATGAAGGTAAGCTTAACTTTGATACACCCCTGGCTTCTTTTTTCCCGCAACTTCCCAATGCCGGAAAGATTACGATAAGCGAAATGCTCGACCATCGCAGCGGCCTTCATAACTTTACCAATGATTCGCTTTATCACACTTATATGGGCAAACCTATGTCTCAAGCTGACATGACCGGCATTATTGCCAAAGAGAAATCTGATTTTGAACCGGACACAAAGGCGGAGTATAGCAATACTAATTTTTTACTGCTGGGTTATATCATTGAAAAGCTGACCGGTGAAACTTATGCGCAAGAGTTGAAAAAACGCGTTACTTCAAAAATAGGTTTAACAAATACTTATTACGGCACTAAAGCCAATCCGGCTAAAAACGAAGCTTACTCTTACACCTACGCTGGGCAATGGACCCAAATGCCCGAAACCGACATGAGCATCCCGGGTGGGGCAGGTGCTATTGTATCCACGCCCGCCGATCTTGTTAAATTTATAGACGCCCTTTTTGCAGGAAAGTTGATTAACCCGGCAAGCCTACAGTTGATGAAGACAATGAAAGATAATTTTGGTATGGCCATGTTTGTTATGCCTTTTTATGAGAAAAAAGGGTATGGCCACGGTGGGAGTATTGATGGATTCACCAGTTTACTGACCTATTTTCCGGAAGACAAGCTGGCGATAGCCTATACTTCTAATGGAGCGCGATATTCAAATAATGATATATGTATAGGTGCGTTAAGCATTTATTTTAATAAACCTTACACCATCCCCGAGTTTAAAGAAATTACCCTTACTACTGCCCAACTTGATAAATATCTGGGTCATTACGCTAGCGAGCAAATGCCGCTAAAGATTGCCATAACTAAAAACGGGACTACATTATTTGGGCAAGCTACCGGTCAGCCCGCTTTTCCGCTTACTGCCGAAGGCGATGATAAATTTTCGTTTACCAGAGCAGGTGTTAACATAGCATTTGAACCCGCTAAAAAGACATTCACTTTAATACAAGGCGGAAAAACCTATCTTTTCACTAAAACGGATTGATATAGGCAATAAACACTACAAGGTTAGCAAATAAAAAGGTGTCATCTTGAACGATAGTGAGAGATCTATACACGAGTTATTCTTGAAGCTTAGCGTGTGTATAGAGTTTCCGCTGCGCTCAAGAGCGTAGTTATCCCGCTGGAAGAAATGACAAGATAGTTAAACAACACCGCGCGGATTGTTGGTGATAACACCAACGACGGCCAAGAGTAATAAAGCCTTGATTATATGTTATCGCAACAAAGTGATACTACCCGATTTTGTTTGTTTTGTTCCAGACTCATATCGATAAGTCGCTATATAGTAATATACACCTACGGGGCAGTTGTGTTCCTTATAATTACCTTTCCAACCTTGTGTCATACTTTTTGAAGCAAACAGCAGGCTGCCATACCGATCATAAATTAGTAGGTTATAATTTAGTGGCGGCGTAGCATATATCGGTTTAAATTCGTCATTTATGCCATCTCCATTGGGCGTAAAGGTATTCGGCAATTCAAAATATCCCCCCGGTGTCACAGGAGCTCCGGAGGTGCTGCAATCTATCATGTTTATGTCGGCATTGGCCGCTGCACTTTTGCCGCCACTGTACACCGTTACGCTAACGGTATATTTGCCTGCAGCAGCAAAACTAAATTGCGGAGAGGTTTCTATTGAAGTGTTGCCGGTATCTCCAAAACTCCACCTGGCCGAATCAATAACATAGGCCGCCGTCAATTTGAAAGAGGTTGCTTTTTGCGTACAGGTGCCGGTATAATCAATTTTTGGGGGACCTAAGGGCGCGACAATGATTTTCCTGACACGGGAACTCCCCGCATCTCCTATAAACATATTTCCGTCATTGTCAAACACGGTTCCTCTTGGAGCCATACCCGCCTTAAGTGGGGGGCCGCCATCACCGCTGTAATCAGGACTGCCATTGCCTGCAAAAGCATTTATGATGCCGGTAGAGACGTCAATTTTGCGCACCTGGTAACTTGATCTGTTATTTGCGCCGTCGCACACATAGATATTACCCGCATCATCAAGCGATAACGACCACGGAGCGTATATTTGTGCATTTACCGCAGGTCCACCATCTCCGCCAAACCCTTCCTCACCATTTCCGGCGACCGTGCTGATGATACCGGTTTTTGAATTGATCTGACGTATACGGTTGTTGACAAAATCAGCAAAAATAACGTCCCCGGATTTATTAATGGCAATACTGCCCGGAGCAAATAGTCTGGCATCCACTGCGGGTCCGCCATCTCCGCTAAAGCCCGCATAGCCTGGTGGGTCGCTTCCCGCCACTTTTGTAATAATCCCGGAGCCGGCGTCTATACGGCGAATGCAGTTGTTATTGAAATCAGTAAAATATAAATCATCGGCTTTGTCAAAAGCAATGGCAAATGGCTCAAATAACAAAGCGTCTTTGGCAGGCCCTCCGTCGCCCCTATAGCCGTTAATAATATTCCCGTTCCCTGCTATAGTTGTTATTATACCGCTAACTGCATCCACCCGGCGAATGCAGTTATTCCAATAATCAGCTATAAAAAGGTTATCATGTGAATCGAAAGCAATCCCTCGAGGTTCGTTCAAACTAGCCGAAGTAGCCGGGCCGCCATCACCAGTATAGCCCATTTTTGTATTGCCGGCAACTGTAGTAATAATACCTGTTTTCGCATCTATCTTTCTTACAGTGTAATACGCCCCGCCTTGCGAAATATAGATATTACCTTTGGAATCGGCCGCTATATATTGCGGACTGATCTGGGCCTGGATCGCAGGTCCGTTGTCGCCGTTGTAATTAGGATTGCCGTTGTTTCCAGCACCGTCGTATCCGTTGCCTGCATAAGTTGAAATTACTTGTGCATTGACTACCTGCATCAGCAAAACAAGCCACAGGTATAAAAAAACGGCAATTTTTTTCATCTATAATTAGTACCGCGCTAAATATAGAATAATAATTTAAAAAGGCGGCTGCCACGACGTCTCTGGGTTACCCTCGAAAGGTAGAAAGGTCGAAATTTTTTTTGCGCCTTTGTTGGTGTTGTCACCTACAAGGGCTATTAGTCTTACTATCATTATCATCCGTGCGGGTTGTGGTGATAACACCGACAACGGCCATTTGACAAATTATTTTAAACACAGCAATAAACATTATTGCTGCGTTTGGATCTTTTTAACATCCTTTATTTGGTAGCACATAAATCACGTTGCCTGCAACAGATAAATTGAAGCCATAATTTTTTATATCAGGAAGTGATATTTTTTTCCATGTTTTGCCCATGTCGCCCGACCTGAAGATACCATCTGAACCGCCGCATATCAAATATTTACCCATTTGTTTAATTGATGAAATATTCGAAGTGGATTTAGTTACGCCTATTTTTTTCATTAATAAACTGTACCAGGAAGGTTGAAGCTCTTCGCCTATAACATTCCAGGTTTTTCCATTATCCTGTGAAATGTGTATACTGTTTGTTTGGGTTATTGCGTTGTAGATGATAGCAGCAAATCCCCCATCTATATGTTCCACAGCTATGCCGGTGCCTCCTTCACTAAGCACACGATCCCAGGTTTGACCATCATCGGTCGATTTTAATATTCCATAGTTGCTGGTAGTCATTAGTACACCGTCCGACTCTGCTAATTTCAAGCTACCGTCTCCAACATGCACTTGTTCCCAGGTTTTTCCACTGTTGGCAGATCTAAAAAGGCTGTTGTTGGAGCCAATGAAAACTGTGCCCCCGGCAGTTTCAAAAATGGTGCGTACTTCCCGCTCTTTAAAATTCTTGTACATCCAATCTATCGTTCTGTCCAGGCGTACGGCTTGCTCTTGAAAATCAGTATATATGGGCGACCAATTATTTATTCCGTTTATTTTTTGTAAAAATTGCCCCCTGAAATTATAGGCAATTATTCCATTCTTGACAGGGGTAATGTTACGCTGGGCACCAGGGAAAATATCTTTTGTCCAAAGAAGATTTGTAGAATTTGGCTCATTGTGATAAACGCCATTTCCGGCACGTAAATATAGCCCACGGTCATTTGCAAATAAACCAGCTCCCCCCACACCTGTTTTCTGCAATCCTTCAGGGAGTCCTTCGCTAATGTCCTGCCATGTTTGTCCGCCATCAGCAGATTTAAAAATGATGTTGGCAATAGCCGGTGATTTGCCTTCTTTTATTGGGTTCTTTTCTTTTAGCGCAAAAGAATTTAGCAGAACTAACACCAGCAAGATAGCCGGAACAAATACAAATAATCTTTTCATTTTTTTAAATTTTAAGTAAAATATATTGGTTAAGAGTAGCAGAAAGTACGCGACGGGAACAATATCCAATCAGTTTTAAATCGTTAGCATGGTTGTACCTCAGCGTCGTTTATAATTCACGCCTTAGAAGCGGTAATCCGCAGCCTGTTGTTTGTCGTACACCAGCGTCATGCTATTCCCGCCGGAGTTTGAGTGTGATTTGACCTGGACAGCCATAGACTTTCCATCATTAATCAACGTCCAAACCTCTGTTACTTTAATAGCCTCCGCCTCAACATTTGTATTGAATGTATGAAGGGGGCTAACCGGGTTTGTCATTGTTCTGGCCGAGTTAACAGTCATAGTCCGGCCATCATCAGACCACCTTGCGGTAGATTCGTCCCTTGGGTTTCCGACATAAGTGGCCTCCCTTTTTTTACCGTCGAACATCAGTTTCTGTTGATTTGTAACCAGCGCCCCATCAGGAGACAGACTTTCTACTTCGACAGTTAGAAAATCTTTGTATCCGATTATTTTCATGGTTTTAGATCTCATGCGATCGTTCCCGAATATGCACAGCGGAAACTGTTCAACAAGCTGACTTTTCGATTTATTAAATTTCCATTCACCAGAAAAGTTAGCGCGATTGACGCTTTTCTTTTGCTGAGCCTGTACGGTAAAATAAATTACTCCTGTAAGCAGAATAATCAGGCAGGGCAAAACGTTTCTTTTATTTTTCATATCCTAATCAATTGGTTCAGCAAAATTACTTTGATATTTTCGGCTTGAAGGATTGGGATTGTAAATAAAAATGTAAACTTTGTAAATAAAAACTTGACAATATGGTTCTTAGCCGAAATTTGCTCTCCGGGAAACGCAAGTACCTGTTCGGGTTGCTATTACTCTCGTTCATTGCTTTGATCTGTGCAGCTTTCAGCATGAGCGGCGATGACGACTTTGATATGGCAAGGAGGGAAGTTTTGCTGCGGAGGATAGGAGATAAACTGCTATTACAGTCGGGCGATAGCACCTCAAGAGTGCTCCCGGTAAAAAAAATCGCCGAAAACGAATACCAGATCAGCTTTGAGAAGGAGTTTGCTTTTAAACCGGACTCGTTGGTTAACACCACCAAGCGTTTACTGGCCAAAAACCCACTATCGCGCGACTATGTGGTTAACGTGCTTAACCCCGGCAGCTCCAAAGTAGCCTACGGCTATGCCATATCGCAAAATAAAGCAGATAATAGTATTATTCCCTGCAGAGGAAGGACGCAACCCAAAGGACGTTACCTGGTTAACGTTAAATTTAAACCAACAGGCATAATTACTACAAAGAATGGGTATCTGCTGGGCAGCCTGCCATTGCTGGCTTTTGTTGGTTTTATTTTCTTGAGATCTGTTAAGCCGCGGAAAGCTTTAACTAACGATCAGCACACCAGGATATTCAATTTTGGTTCGGTATTGTTTGATGCGGAGAAACGCCAGTTAGTGATAAATAATAACACCATAGAGCTAACCGGGACGGAAACGCGGCTGCTGATCATTTTCGCGTTGTCGCCTAACGAGACTATAGCAAGAAGCCGGCTACAAAAAGAGATCTGGGAAGATGAGGGTGTTATTGTGGGGCGCAGCCTGGATATGTTTATATCAAAATTGAGGAAGAAATTGGAAGGTGATCCGAACACCAATATTATTGTTGTGAGGGGGAGAGGGTATAAGTTGGAGGTTGCCTCTTAATTATATAGCTACCGCGAGCGTCCCACTTGTGGTAAATTAAAAAGCCTAAATTCCACAAGCGGGACGCTTGCGGTAGCGGGGGCCATCGGGCGCACACCGAAATGATATATTATTGAACCGAAAGTAACAATTCGTTTAAAAAATCAACACAGCGTCATTGCGAGGAACGAAGCAATCTCTGCGCGCCAGGCGGATGATATTGCATACCTATTGTCCGCCCTTGTTGGTGTTATCACCAACAAGTATCATTGGGTTACTAGCATTACCCACCGGGCGAGTTGTTGGTGATAACACCAACAACGGCCAGGCGCAGCATTGAAATACCGTTAATCTATAAAACAAACTCATTTATCGCCAATCCAAAGCTGAGGCTACATACTCCAAAATGGCAGCAATACGCCGGTCTCCGTGTCTAACGGTAAATAAATATTTAATTTTCAAGCATAAAAGACTAGCTTTATATTAACCATCAACCACTTATTCAATGAGAGCTTTAAAAAACCTGTTCCGGGCTTCTGCCTGCTTCGCACTTTGTTTAGTTGCAACTAATACTTTTGCTCAACGCGAGCGCTTTTCTGCCGAAAAATTTGTAGACAAAGCCGGCGATACCTTGCGTTACAATATCCTTGGCCCGGATGACGATATCTCGCGCAGTACACCCCTGGTGATATTTTTACATGGCAGCGGCGAGCGCGGTACAGATAATCAGGCCCAATTAAAATGGGGCGCTATGGCTTTTGCTACAGACCAGATGATGTCCTTGCATCCCGCAGTAGTTATTGTACCACAATGCCCTCCGGGCCAACAGTGGGGTAATTTCGACAGAGGTAACAACGGAATGATAGGCAATTTAAGGTCGACACCAACCACGCCAATGCAGGCTTTGCGTGAGTTGATAGACCAGGTGGTGAAAAATTATCATGTAGACACTAAACGGATATACATTACCGGCCTGAGCATGGGCGGGATTGGTACGTTTGATGCGGTTGAGCGTTATCCAGATCTGTTTGCTGCGGCCCTGCCTGTTTGTGGTGGCGGCGATGTCTCAAAGATCGGCGCAGCGGCCAAGATACCAATGTGGATCTGCGCGGGTAGCGATGACCCAAACGTTAATAATCAAAACTCTGTAGATATGCTGCTGGGATTGCGTAAGGCAGGTGCGCACCCGGGCTTTACTTTGTATCCTCAAACCGGTCACTTGTCGTGGTTATCTGTTTATAGCGATCCGCATATTATGGAGTGGTTGTTTAGCCAACATATGCAATAAATAAATGTTTACACTCTTTTGGACTGTGGTCGGTGTTATCACCGCATTACATCAAGAGAACGTACACCAACAACGGCCGAGAGATTTTCCGCTACGTTATCGTGAGCGAGGTACGAGCGTAACGATCTCTGACCGTTGCGTTAGTCCGCTTATCCGGAGATCGCCACACTCGTACCTCGTTCGCGATGACGTGGTGGGTAAGAGTAAAAATTTGTCATCTCGAACGGTAGTGAGAGATCTATACACGAGTTAGTTGCCGAATGATTTGCGCGTGTATAGATTTCTCCCGTCGGTCGAAATGACAAAAAAATAATAAATACCGAGCTGCATACTCGCGCCACCGAAGGTTAAAAGTATTAAGGCACATTATTTGTAGAATTCTTAAAAATAAAGATTTTATGAGTTCTGCGTTTGTAAAAGAGGGCGAGTATCAAAAACTTAGTGATGTTGATCCATCACTGGGTGCATTATCTTTCTATTTGCGCCAGGATAACGGCGGACAGATAGTTCGCGAAAGCAAAAGCTTTTATAGTGAAAAATGCGGCCGGCATGTTTATGAAATGAGCGACGGGCTAACCTATGCGCTTGACGACAACAATAAGTGGATGATTATTCTTGATGCCTGCTAATCCATGAGCTGGACCTGCCCCAAATGTGAGCGCGAGTTGCCCTGGCAAGATTTCCGGCATTATTGTAAGCGGGTTAGCCTCGACTCGCTTTTTGAAGGCCGGTCCGAAGAATTGGTGCTTGTTTTTGACAAGATCCTGGCAGAGATAGCCGACTGGCCCAAAGTATTAATTAGTACCACACCCAACTGCATTGTGTTTTATAAACGCACAGGTTTCCTCATCATCCGCCCTATGAAAAAATGGCTCGATATAAAATTCTACTCCAAAGAGCCGCATAAAGAAAAACCGGTGATAAAAAGCGTGGCCAATGGTAAAAAATATGAAAATCACCTACGGCTAACCAATGTCGATGAACTCAAACCGGGGGTGTTTGTTTATATACGGGAGTCTTATGAGCTTGTTTAAGGAATACCAAATTCGGCGCTAATACTAACAACTGCCAAGTATGTAAATGTCATCTCGAACGGTAGTGAGAGATATATACACGAGTTAGTTGCCGAATGATTTGCGCGTGTATAGATTTCTCCCGATGGTCGAAATGACAACACGAATATAATTTCAAAAAACTCCCCCTATCATTGGCGTTACTAGCATTACCCACCGCACGGCTTGTTGGTGATAACACCAACAACGGCCAAGAGAAAATAGCCTTTTGTCATTGCGAGGAGGAACGACGAAGCAATCGCAAAGAAGCTGGGTAAATTCGCGATTGCCACGCTGCGCTCGCAATGACAGATCTTTTAATTCCGACATCAAATTAAAACGGCGGCTCATCCTCCATATCATCCATTCTTGACGGGCGGATAATAAAGTTGCTCGGCTTATCAAAATCTGTTGATGGGTTAAGGCCGGTGAAAGCGCTGCCGGTTGGCTGGAATGAATCGTTGGCGTCCAAATCCGTAAATTTCACATATTTACCAACGAATTTCAGTCGCACAGTTCCGGTTTCGCCGTTACGGTGCTTGGCTATGATAACCTCGCCCACGCCTTTGGTTGGGTTATTGTCTTCGTCAACTTCCAGGCCGTAATATTCAGGGCGGTATAAGAACAGTACCATATCCGCATCCTGCTCGATAGAACCCGACTCACGTAAATCTGAAAGCATTGGCCTTTTGTTAGCACCCGGGCGACTCTCTACCGCACGACTTAACTGCGACAGGGCAATAACTGGTACGTTCAATTCTTTAGCTACCGATTTTAAGGCACGCGAGATACTACCAATTTCCTGCTCACGGTTACCGCCGCCTTTGGCATCGCTTTTACCGTGCATTAGTTGTAAGTAGTCAATGATGATTAGCTGGATATCGTACTGCGATTTTAAACGGCGGCATTTAGCCCTGAATTCGAAGATGTTCAGCGCCGGGGTATCGTCAATAATCAGCGGGGCCTGTTCCAGTCGGCCAATTTTAGAGTGGATCTGTTGCCATTCCCATTCCTCTAGCGTACCCTTACGGATCTTTTCCTGCTCGATCTCGGTTTCGCCAGATACCAGACGATTAACTAACTGTACCGACGACATCTCCAAAGAAAATACCACCACAGGTTTTTCAAAATCAACCGCGGCATTACGCGCACAGGTTAATACGAAAGCGGTTTTACCCATCGCAGGGCGGGCGGCGATGATCACCAGGTCGGATTTTTGCCAGCCTGAGGTCATACGGTCAAGGTCGGTAAAGCCGGAGGCTACACCCGTTAGGCCGTCTTTTTTATCTTTTAGGGCTTCAATTTCTTTTAAGGTTTCCTGCAACAGGTCGTCCATTTTGCGCGAATCGCGGCGCAGGTTATTTTGGGCGATGTCGAACAGGTTCTTCTCGGCTTTGTCCAATAGGTCCAGTACGTCGGTAGTATCCTCGTAAGCTGTTGTAATTATATCTGTAGAAATACGGATCAGTTCGCGCTGAATGAATTTTTGAATGATGATACGCGAGTGGTATTCAATATTAGCGGCAGACGCCACACGATTGGTTAACTCGGTAATATAATAAGCGCCGCCAATCATTTCCAGCTCGCCCTGGGCACGCAGCTGCGAGGTAACGGTCAAAATATCAACCGGCGACGTTTTTTCGAACAACCATTGTATGGTTTTAAAGATTCGTTGATGGCTGTCTTTGTAAAACACATCCGGTTTCAGGATGTCAATAACAGACGACAGGGCATCTTTTTCCAGCATCAGGGCACCCAATACAGCTTCCTCTAAATCAATAGCTTGCGGGGGCAATTTGCCTAAACCGGTGTAGGGGGTTGGGTTGGTAATCCGGCTGCGTTTATCGCTGGCATTTTGCTTGTTGTATTGGTTATCGTTCTCGAAAATCATGGTCATCAAAAATATACTAAAAAGCGGCGGATTTACCTATAGTTAATTACTTTTTTTTTCAAATCGCGTTGTTAACAGTCCGTTGTTGGTAAATAAATATTCTGACTGTAAAACGCCCTTTCTATAGCGTTGTTAGTAACTCGATTTTGCTATTTACACCTAAAATTTATACAATCAATCGCAGCATAACCTCCCGCGGTACAAAGTTAATTAATATGGCTATTTTTGCGCTCATAATCTAATAGCAAAATGTATAATAATAACAGGGAACCCCGCGAAAGCAACCAGGTAGTTTTTGGTATCCGCGCGGTTATTGAGGCCATCAAAGCAGGTAAAGAAATTGAATCATTATACATACAACGCGGCATCGGCGGCGAGCTGCTGGCGGAGCTAAAAGGACTGCTGGCCGAATATAATATCACGGCACAACAAGTACCGGTAGAGAAGCTGAATCGCATCACCATGAAAAACCACCAGGGTGTGATTGCGTTTATCTCGCCAATTACTTATCAGAAAATAGAAGATATCATTCCGCAGGTATTTGAAAAAGGAGAGGTACCATTGATTTTGGTGTTGGATTCTATTACCGACGTGCGTAACATGGGCGCCATTGCCCGTACTGCAGAGTGCAGCGGTGTACATGCCATCGTAGTACCGGCAAAGGGTTCGGCGCAAATTAATCCGGACGCTATCAAAACATCCGCAGGGGCTTTATACAAGATCCCGGTATGCCGTCATGATAATTTTATGCAGACCATCAAGTTTCTGCAGGAAAGTGGCCTGCAACTGGTTTGCTGCACCGAAAAAACGCAAGAGTATATCTATAAACCCGATTATACCGCACCAACGGCCATCATCATGGGGTCTGAAGAAGATGGCGTACGCAACGATATCATCCGCATAGCAGACCACCTGGCTAAAATACCGATGTATGGCGAGATCGAGTCTTTGAATGTGTCGGTGGCTACGGGGATAATTTTGTACGAGGCGATTAGGCAGCGGTTAGGTTAAAAACCGTCTTGTCATTCTGAGCGTAGCGAAGAATCTTATCAAATTTGCTTTGTATGGCGTGTAAGATCCTTCGCTATGCTCAGGATGACAATTTTTTGAATAGATATTCTATGATAAGCGACCTGGATAACTTCTACTTACAGCATAGCGATGAAGTAAACTCATGTCTGCTTGCGCTTAGAAAGCTTATTTTAGATCAAGACAAAGACGTTACCGCCGAATGGAAATACCGCATGCCTTTCTTTTGTTATAAGGGCAAAATGTTTTGCTATTTGTGGGCAGATAAGGTTAGCCACAAACCTTACATCGGTTTTGTAGAAGGCAAACACCTCAATCATCCTGATTTGATTTTAGGAGAACGCGCCAGGATGAAAATTCTGTTTGTAGAACCTGATCAGGATTTGCCCGTAGATGACATTGAAGATCTAATAAAACAAGCGCTCGATCTGTACCGTTCAGGGATAATCAAAATAAAATAACAACTGTAGAGACGCAATATTTTGCGTCTCTGTCCGCATCATCGCAAGATGTATATGCGTGTCGAATCGCAAGCCTAAGACGCAAAATATTGCGTCTCTACATATTTCAATTATCTCCAGGCGCCCAATATCGCACCCATCACCACCAGCGCTACCATACTGTAAAGTCCATTAATAAAAATATGTCGCCAGCTTTTTTGCTCAAACAAGCTATGCGTGGCAATTGCACCAAATGTCCAGATACCAGCCAGGAAGCCTGCGGTGGCACCCCATGACGTGGTGGTAGCAGGCGTTGCCAAAAAAGCGGCCAGGTTTGCCGATGATATTAAAGAAAACAAAGCAGTAAAGCCAAATATCTTGGCGCTGTTGCCGCTTCGCACCTCTTCTTGGGTAAGTTTACTGTCCACCATCCAGGCGGTGCCAAATACTTTGGGATTGTACCAAATACCGCCGATAACAAAAGAAGAAAGAGCCGCCACCAAAACGGCGGGCCAATTGATCAAAGCTGGGTTCATAGTTTTTAGGGTTTAATTGTGACGTTAATCAAATTAAATTTATAAAAAATATTTTGAAATAAAAACAAAAATCGCCTGATTATCAGGCGATTTTTGTTTTTATAAGTAGACCATCGATAGAAACTAATCTCTAGCCCCCCGATCTCTAATCACTAAACTTAAATATATTTTGTCCCAAACTGTTGCTTCACATCGGCAACCACTTTTTTAACGTTTTGTTCCTGGTCGCGCGGGCAGATCAGTAGTGTGTTGTTTGATTCAACCACGATGTAATCATGCAAGCCTTGTAAAATCACCAGTTTATCTTCGGGTACATTCACCATACAGTTCGACGAGTCGTACATAATCACTTTTTCTGACGGGATAACCGCATTGCCTACGTAATCTTTATCAGCCAACTCATAAATAGAGGCCCAGGTGCCTAAATCTGACCAACCAAACTCTGATGGCAAAACGTAAACGTTGTCAGCCTTTTCCATAATACCATAATCGATAGAGATATTGGTGCATTGCATATAGGCCTGGTTTACGTGGGTGCGCTCATTTTCGGTATTGTAATGCGGGCGTGCCTCGGCAAAAATATCATTCATTTCAGGCAGGTATTGCTCAAATGCTTTTACAATAGCTTTGGCCGACCATACAAAGATCCCCGCGTTCCACAAGAAGTCGCCGCTTTGCAGGAAGGTTCTTGCAATCTCCAGCGTAGGCTTCTCGGTAAACGTTTTTACTTTATGGAAGTCGCCGTCAATAACGTTTTCAGTGTATTGAATATAACCGTAACCTGTATCCGGGCGAGACGGTTTAATACCCAGGGTTACCAGGCACTGGTGTTTTGTAGCAGTTTGTAATGATTTTTCGATGGTGGCTACAAAACCAGCTTCGTCAAGAATCAGGTGATCTGACGGCGCCACAACAATAGCAGCATCCGGATTGATAGATTCTATTTTAAAACAACCGTAAGCTACGCAGGGCGCTGTATTGCGCATTACCGGCTCGGTTAGTATCTGGTTGTAGGCCATATCTGGCAACTGGGTTTTTACCAGTTCGGTATAGCTTTCATTAGTAACAACAAAAATATTTTCTTTAGGGCATACTTTTAAAAAACGGTCATACGTTTGCTGTATTAACGTTTTACCGGTGCCCAAAATATCAATAAACTGTTTTGGGTGCGAGGTACGGCTTATAGGCCAAAAACGGCTTCCTATACCTCCCGCCATAATAATGGCATAATAGTTTTTATTCATGTTGTTATTGTAGAAATTTAGTTTGGTATTGTTGCAGCAAATGTGGGCATTTATCTGTTAAGTAATCGTTAACCGGTATGATATTGTTGTCCGCACAAATCGCATAAGCATATAAAAGGATAAATAAACAAATTGTTTTTTAACGGATAATCATTTTAGTATAAAATTTTAAAGTAAATCTATCGTTTATTCATAAATTTTTGTTACTTTAAACTTTCAAATTATTACAATAAATAGGAGTACCTATAATGATAGAGACAAAAAAATCGCTCTTTGACAACCTCCAGAACTTTTTCGGGTTCGATAATTTCAAAGGAGAGCAAGAAGCGATTATCACCAACATCCTGGCCGGTAATGATACGTTTGTAATTATGCCTACAGGTGGTGGTAAATCTATGTGTTACCAACTACCCGCTTTAATGAGCGAGGGTACCGCTATTGTGATCTCGCCGCTTATCGCACTGATGAAAAACCAGGTAGATCAATTAAGAGCCTTCGGCGGATCAGACAGTATTGCGCATTTCTTAAATTCTTCATTAACCAAAGCCGATATAGTTAGAGTAAAAGATGATGTGCTGAGTGGCAAAACCAAGTTGCTTTACGTAGCGCCCGAGTCATTAACCAAACAAGAAAATATTGATTTTTTACGCTTGAACAACGTATCGTTCGTGGCTGTTGATGAAGCGCATTGTATCTCAGAGTGGGGGCATGATTTCAGGCCCGAATATCGAAAAATACGCCAGGTGATCAGCAATATTGGCGACGATATACCTATCATAGCTTTAACGGCCACCGCAACGCCTAAAGTACAGCAGGACATCCAAAAAAACCTGCAGATGAATAATGCGACGATCTACAAATCGTCGTTTAACCGCGCAAATCTTTTCTACGAAGTACGTGCCAAGCGAAATGTCATCAAAGAGATTGTTAAATACGTAAAACAGCACCAGGGAAAATCGGGCATTATATACTGTCTGAGCCGTAAAAAGGTAGAAGAAGTGGCTGAGGTATTGGCATTAAATGGGGTAAAGGCTTTGCCTTATCACGCCGGCCTTGACCCTAAAGTACGTGCCGATACGCAAGACAAATTCCTGATGGAAGATGTGGACGTAATTGTGGCTACCATTGCCTTTGGGATGGGTATTGATAAACCCGATGTACGTTACGTAATACACCACGACGTGCCTAAAAGCATGGAAGGTTACTACCAGGAAACCGGCCGCGCCGGCCGTGATGGTGGCGAAGGGGTTTGTGTGGCTTTCTACTCACAAAAAGATGTAGACAAGCTTCAAAAATTCATGAAAGATAAGCCGGTTGCTGAACGCGAGATCGGCACCCAGATACTGAAAGAAGTTATTGATTATGCCGAGTCGTCTGTTTGTCGTCGTAAGCAGTTATTGCATTACTTTGGCGAAAATTTTAACGAGGCCGGTTGTAATAACATGTGCGACAACTGCTGCGCGCAAAAAACATATTTTGATGCTGAGGAGCAATTACACAAGGCGTTAAACTTAATCAAGCAAACAGGCGAGAAGTTTGACGATCATCACATTATCAATATATTAATGGGTGTTGAAACCCAGCAGGTGCATAATTATGAGCATCATTTATTGGAGCTTTTCCGCACCGGTAAAGACGACGGCGAAGTACTTTGGAACTCCTTACTGCGCCAGGCATTGCTGAATAATTATTTGTCAAAAGATATTGATCAATACGGTTTATTGCGTTTAACCAAGCTGGGGCACTCTTTTTTAGATAACCCGCACAGTATTCGGTTTATCTTGAACCGCGCCATAGAGCCTGCTGATGATGATGGTGGCGATGACGACACCAAACAGGGAGGAGGGGCGCTGGATACAGAGTTGCTGCAAATGCTGAGAGATCTGCGCAAAAAAATAGCGAAGCAAAAAGGTTTGCCACCGTTTGTGTTGTTCCAGGACCCGTCCTTAGAGGAGATGTGTACGCATTATCCTATCACGCAGGACGAATTGAAACAAATATCGGGCGTAGGAGCGGGCAAAGCTTCTAAGTTTGGCGCTCCGTTTATTGATCTGATCAAGAAATATGTTGAGGATAATGATATTGACCGTCCGGTTGATATGGTGATTAAAAGTGCTGCCAATAAATCGGCATTGAAAGTGTTCATTATCCAAAATATCGACAGGCATTTAAATCTCGACGATATAGCTGCCTCAAAAGGATTGACTTACGAGGAAGTGTTGAAGGAGGTTGAAACCATCGTTAACTCGGGTACTAAACTCAATCTTAACTATTATATAGATGAGGTGATAGATGAGGACAAGCAGGAAGAAGTGTTTGATTACTTCCGTACAGCCGAAATAGACTCGATAGACGACGCGTTGGCCGAGCTGGGCGCTGATGACTATACCCGCGAAGAAGTACAGCTGATGCGGATAAAATTCATGTCAGAATTAGGAAACTAACTAACATTACAACAAAGGCCTCCAATTTGGAGGCCTTTGTTGTATGCGCATGTATTGCGCTAAATTAAAGGCAAAGTTTTAAATAATATATGGAGATAACACATATAATCTTAGAAAGTGTTGCCATTTTAATTGGCTTATATTTGGCCTTTGTTAAATCATTTTTTCAAGAAAAAGGAAAAAATTTAGCAACGCAACAAGACATCGCTAAGATTACTCAACTTGTTGAAGAGGTAAAAAAACAATATAATGACGATACCGAATATTTGAAAAGTCAATTAAATCTACACAATCAAAGTTTTACGGATATAAAAACCCTTGAGAGAAATGCTTTGATTGAAATAAATTTAAAATACTCTGATTGGTTAAATGCTCTAAATTCTTTTTCACTGATATATTATTCATACGACAATTTTGAAAGCCTTACTTCTATAGATTTGTTTTTTAATGAAAAGCAGCTCGCTTTTAACGTAGCGAGAGACAATTTGCATTTATACTTACATGATTTGGAACTTTTGGAATTAGAAAGAGAGCTGGCAATATCAACTATGGAATTAGAAGGAAATATACTCGTAAGCGTTAATAATTTTATTTCAAATTGCAGGAATTATAATTTTGCCAAGGCTTCGGCAAAAGGGGACGAGCAACTAAAATTAAATAGGGAATATCATGATTTGCAAAAACCTCTTCTCGTTGATGGCTTAAAAGAAAAAAATAAAATCTTTATGGTGGCCTACAACCATCAAGTTAAGTTTATCAGACGATTGAATAAAATTATTTATAGTTTGATTGATAAATAAAGGTCCAACTATTTTGCCGTAATCTTAATCTCCGTGCGGCGGTTTTTAGCCCGATTTTCATCAGTATCATTTGGTGCCAAAGGCTGTGTTTTGCCATAGCCTATAAACACCATCCGCGCCGGATCAATTTTGCCGCTAATCAGGAAGTTATAAACCGATTTTGCCCGGTTTTCTGATAAAGTTTGATTCAAATCATCTTTACCAACGTTATCGGTATGGCCCGAAATTTCAATATGCACTGTAGGGTTCAACTGTAAAAATTCGATCAACTTTTGTAACTCCGGTTTCGATTCCGGCTCTAGTTGGAATTTATTAGTGTCAAAAAAGATGTTTTTAAGGATAACTTTATTACCCACCTCAATAGGTTCTAACAAAGCCGTTATAAAAAACGGATTGCTGGAGGTGTGCCCAACCAACGAAAAATTCTCGGAATAAAACAGGTAGCCGGGTCTGGAGATATTTAAGCCGTAGTTTTGACCGGCGGTTATCGTAGCCAGGAAGTCGCCTTTGTCCTCAGAGCTGTAGTCTTGATAAACAGGGCGGTTGTTTTCCAGTGCGATGATCTCTACCGCCGACTGGAGCGGTTGATGCGTTTTGGCGTCGCTTACAAACCCTTTAACATAGGTTACCATATGCGGGCGCAGCTCCATTGGCATCTCGAAGGTATAAATATCGAAGCCGCCATAACCGTCTAGTTTGTTTGACGAGAAAAAAGCCAGGTTACCACTAGCATTAAGGCTTAATCCGCTTTCGTCGCCATTAGTATTGATAGGGTAGCCCAGGTTTTTAGGAACCTGCCATTTGCCATCTTTACCCAGGCGGCTTACAAAAAGGTCCTGGTTGCCCATTCCCGGCCATCCATTAGAGCAGAAGTAGAGCGTGCTATCATCAGGGTGTATAAATGGCGATTGTTCGTTATAAGCGGTGTTGATATTAGGTCCCAAGTTCTCCGGTTCGCTCCAGCCTTTGTCTCCTAACGTCGATTTCCAGATATCATATCCACCATATCCACCTTTACGGTTACTCACAAAAAATAGCGTGCGGCCATCGGCACTGATAGAAGGCTGCGACTCCCAGCCACTGGTATTAACCGGGGGGCTTAAGCTAAACGGCTTACCCCAATCGTCGCCCTTTTTTGTGGCGACATAAATATCGCAACGCCCGTGACCATCAGGACGATTACATCCCGTAAAAAACAAAAATTTACCGTCCTGCGATACAGATTCTGAACCCTCGTTATAGTTTGGCGTATTGATACGGTCGCTCAGATACACTGCTTTTTGCCATTGGTTATTAGTTTTATCGCTTTGATAAAAATCTTCGTTTTGGGCTATTTGTCGCGTAAAAATAATGGTCTTATCGTCAGCTGTAGATACCGGTGAGTATTCATCATTAGTGGTGTTGATATTAGGCCCCATGTTGACGGGTTTAAACGGCACCGGGTGCTGCATGGCATCAATAGCAAAGATGCAGTCCTTTAGTAACTTCTGTGCATAATCACGGTCGCGATCCGCATTATTTGGTAATGACAGGAATTTTTGCAGATGGGCCGTAGCCTCCTTGTACTGAGCCTCAGAGATTTCCATATCGGCAACCTTCATGTATATGGCGCGGCTAAAATCAGGATTTAAAGCAATAACCTTTCTAAATTCGTCTATACTGCCTTTGTTGTTTTTTGTAAGATGCAGGGTGTTGCCTAACAAGGCGTGGGCCTCTACGAATTTATCGTCGGCAGCAATGGCCTTTTTCAAAAAATCGATAGCTTCAGGATAGCTATGCTCGTCGATAGCCTGATTGCCCAGCGCGTAGTTTTTTATAGCCTCCTGATTGGTGGTAGAATAGGGCTGCTGCGCAAAAACGCAAACAGTTAAAAACAGCAATAAAAATGTAAGGAATACACTTTTCATTTTAATTTAGCGCCTAATGGTACACGCTAAGTTAAAAAATTAAGGGATATTAAGATACTTATGCGTCTGTAAAGATATTTCCCATTTTGGGTTGTTCATTACGTAATCAACAATAAGCGGGGTCATCTCTTTGGCTTTAGACCATTCAGGCTGTAAGTACAACTTGCAAGTAGATGAAACAAGTTCGGCATGTTGTTCGGCAAACTCAAAGTCAGATTTATTGAAGACAATCACCTTCAACTCATTAGCATGCTGCGCGATATGCGCACTAGGACCTTTAAATTTTTTTGGCGACAAACAGATCCAGTCCCAATGACCAGACAGGGGATAGGCACCTGAAGTTTCAATAAACGTTTTGATGCCTTTGCCCTGTAATTGAGCAGTAAGGTAATCCAGGTTATAAATTAACGGTTCGCCACCGGTAACTACTACAGCTTTGCCGGGATATTTTTCGGCATTTTCAACGATCGTATCGGCAGCGGTTAGCGGGTGCAGTTCGGCATCCCAGCTTTCTTTAACGTCGCACCAATGGCAGCCCACGTCGCAGCCACCCAGCCGGATAAAATACGCTGCCTTGCCGGTGTTGTATCCTTCTCCCTGTATCGTATAAAACTCTTCCATTAAAGGAAGCAATGTGCCGTCTTCCGGAACCTGGTGTGCCATAATAGGGCGCAAAGGTAGTTATTTGAGCTTAAAGCGGAAAGCTTTCAAGCTTAAAGCAGAAAGACTAAAGCAGAAAGCGACAATAAGCTGACGTAAAGATTAAACTTTTTTAAAACTTAAGGCTTTAAGCTTTGGTCTTTCTGCTTTCAGCTTAAATACCTAGCTTTGATATAGATGAAGAAGCCTTACCTGCTAATTTTTTCATGCCTGCTTTTTTGCCTCACCTCATGCGTGGACATAGAGGAGCATTATGATTTTAAATTAGACGGTTCATGTAATGTGGTTTATGGTTTTGACATGGGCCGCGCTGTTGAAGTTTTTAAGAATATACTCGCCGATTCAGTTAAACAAACACCTCAGTTTAATTTAGTTAAAGATACTACAATGAGCTTTTTGGCGGCAATGCCGGATAGCCTGGAAACCAAGCTTAGTAAAGACGAGTTAGCCTTGGCAGCCAACTGCAACCTGTCTGTTAAAATGGATCTGCAAAAAAGCGTCATGAAGTTGAGTATCACGCATATGGCTAAAGATGCAGATGATTTGCAGTATTATTTGGATCATCTTTCCAAAATCTCAATGAATAGTCAATTGGATGCAGTAACTAAAAGTTCAAAACAAACCCATGGTTATGACGCACGAGAATTGTTAGGCGGACAGGATTATTACCAATACGATGTTACCCCGCACAAATTTTACCGCATTATTGACAAAGCTAAATTCAACGCTTTTCTCAAGAAGACTCAAAATACACTGGTAATGGCTAAAGCCATGCTAATAGATATGCCGTATAAAGTAGTACTGAATTTTGCCAGGCCGGTAAAAAAGGTAAACAATCCCAGAGCTATTGTCTCTGCCGATCGTCGCCATGTTACACTCACCACCACCATGGATGATGTGATTAAGGACCCAACGGTGATGAACCTGAAAATAGATTTCTAAAACTATGGCCTGGTATAAAATACCTGATTTTCAATACACTGACCAGCCATTTATCAAAAAAGTAAAAGTTAACGGACGTGGCATTTGCCTGGTAGGCTATGACGGTAGCATCTATGCTTTGTCATCAACCTGCCCGCATGCCGGTGGCGAACTGAGCGGCGGCTGGTGCAAAAACGGAAAACTTATTTGCCCTATTCACCGTTACTCGTATGACATACATACAGGCAAGGGCGATCCCGGTCAGCATGATTTTGTAGATACCTATCCTGTTGAAATACGGGACGACGGCATTTACATCCGCATCGATTCCTTTTTAGAAAAAATTAAACAGGTATTTAAATGAGCGTAACAGCAATAGATCAATTAACCACAGAATTTTACGATAACATCAGTTTTGAAAATGGATTGATTCCGGATATTGAATCATTGCAATCCATATTTCACGGTGATGGGCTACTGATTAACAACAGCGATAAACAAATGGTTCTATATACCGCTGAATCGTTTGTGCAGGAACTGGAGTCGAAGGTTGCCTTGGGAGAGACGAATCAATTCAACCAACACGAAATTTATTCACGAACCGAATTGTTTGGTAAAATAGCACAGCGCATCAGCGTTTATGAACGCAGCTTTTCTGATTACCAGCAAGACCAGATGATCCGTGGTATCAATTTCATTCAATATGTTCTGATAGACGAAAGTTGGAAGATCACCTCAATGGTGTGGAACGATGAGAATGAAAACTACCAGGTGCCGGTTGATTATTTGGGCGAGAATGGGTCGAGGGTTGAAAGTCAAGAATCAAGAAGAACAAATCCTGACGCTTGATTCTTAGCTCTTGGAACTACCGGGTAGGGTTGGTTACTTGAGTAGTAGAGAGGGAGACAAGAATCAAGAACCAAGACAGGTTGAACCTCAATTTATCTTGATTCTTAGCTCTTGTTTCTTGATTCTAACTAAATGTATACTTCTTTCTTAGCCGAAGCTAAAGTATTCCTTAATAACCCGATAATCGTCATTAAACCAACACCACCGGGTACCGGGGTAATGAACGACGATTTTGGCGCCACGTTTTCGAAATCGACATCGCCGTATAATTTAAAGCCTGATTTGGTTGTGGTTGAAGTTTCGCGGTTCATGCCCACATCTATAACTACCACGCCATCTTTCACCATGTCGGCAGTAATAAAATTTTTCTTGCCAATGGCTACAATCAAGATGTCAGCATCCAAAGTAAACTTTTTGATATCAGGAGTGCGGCTATGGCAAATGGTTACCGTACAGTTGCCCGGAGTGGTGTTACGCGCCATCAGGATACTCATAGGCGAGCCTACAATGTTACTGCGTCCAACTACTACGCAATGTTTACCTGCAGTCTCCACGCCGTATTCTTTCAACATTAAAGTAATGCCATAAGGTGTAGCCGGAATAAATGAAGGCAAATTACGCTGCATGCGGCCCAGGTTAATAGGGTGGAAGCCGTCAACGTCTTTACGATAATCGATACGCTCAGTTACCTTCTCGGGGTCGATATGTTTCGGCAGGGGAAGCTGTACAATGATGCCGTCGATATCCGCATCAGCATTCAGCTCTTCCACTTTTTTCAATAGCTCAGCCTCAGTAACCGTATCTTCATAACGTACCAGGCTTGATTTAAAACCAACGTTCTCGCAGTTTTTGATCTTGCTGGCTACATAAGTTTCGCTGCCGCCGTCATGGCCAACCAATACTGCCACCAAATGAGGCTTGCGGCCGGTAGTTGCTAAGATCTTAGCCGCTTCTTCGGCTATTTCAACTTTAAGTTTTTCTGATACGTATTTTCCGTCTAAGAGCTGCATATGCAATGTTGTAAGGGCCAATGACCTATTTGGTTTGTACTTTTGCCGAATCGGTTTGTATTTTTGTATATTGATCTGGTTTTAAAAGCGTAGCTAATTTCTTGTTTACAAGCAATGTCAAATCTTTGTTATCGTATGACTTTTGGCCGATTTTATCTTTTGAAACAATTTCAAAAGATAATGACTGTATCTCTCGTCCGCTCATGCAACATGTTTTCCCCCCGCCCCAAAAAGTGGATGGATTAAATCCCACGCAAAGATTATTTATGTTTATACCGTTTGAATAGTAAACTTGTGGAATGGAATAGGTATGGTTAAATGTCCATTCATTTATATAACCTATACCGTTGGTATCCAAAACCAATATATTATCAGTTACATTTGATAAAACCAAGTTGACCTGTCCTTTATAACCTATGGGAACAATTAACTTTAAAGTTGGAGAGTACAACGTGTAATGAAAGTACAAAAAAGCTACAACAGTCGAAATTGAATAGAGGGTTAAAAAGGAGTTTTTCTTAAAGACGAATTTTAGAAGTGAGGCAACAGGTATGCAGGCTAATAAAATGCCAACTATGATCATTAACCCTAAGAAAAGTCCGGACAGAATCATCCCTCCGGGCACATTCTGCAACTTGAAAATTAATGTTACTAAAAGAGCAAGAGATAGTAATCCTGATGATATTTTAAGTGTTTTATCAGACATAAATTTCTCTCCGGTCTAATCTAATTTCAACACCGCCATAAACGCGCTTTGTGGTATCTCTACGTTACCCACCTGGCGCATGCGTTTTTTGCCGGCTTTTTGTTTCTCTAATAGTTTACGTTTACGCGATATATCACCACCATAACATTTGGCGGTAACGTCTTTACGCATGGCTTTTACGGTTTCGCGGGCGATGATCTTGGCGCCGATAGAAGCCTGGATAATAATCTCGAACTGCTGGCGCGGTAAAAGCTCTTTCAGCTTTTCGCAGATCTTTTTGCCAAAATCGTATGAGTTACCTCTGAAAATCAATGATGATAAAGCGTCAACCGGCTCAGAGTTTAGTTTGATATCTAAACGTACCAAATCACTTGGGCGATAACCTATCTGGTGATAATCAAACGATGCATAGCCTTTTGATATGGTCTTTAGCTTATCGTAAAAGTCAAATACAATCTCGCCCATCGGCATCTCAAAGATTAATTCTACACGATCTGAGGTCAGGTAGGATTGATTTTTAATAAAACCGCGTTTCTGGATACAAAGCGACATCACCGGCCCAACAAATTCAGACTTGGTAATGATAGTTGCTTTAATATAAGGCTCTTCAACACGGTCAATTTTACTTGGGTCGGGTAAGTCAGACGGGTTATTTACGATGATTTCATCGCCTCTGGTTGAGTAAGCCAGGTAAGACACGTTGGGCACGGTAGTAATCACCGTCATGTTAAACTCGCGCTCTAAGCGCTCCTGGATGATTTCCATGTGCAGCATGCCCAGGAAACCGCAACGGAAACCAAAGCCTAAAGCGGCAGACGATTCCGGTTCAAAAACTAAAGATGCATCATTCAATTGCAGCTTAGCCATTGATTCGCGTAGTTCTTCAAAATCGTCGGTATCAACCGGGTAGATCCCCGCAAATACCATTGGTTTAACCTCTTCAAAACCCTGTATGCCGCTTTCGCAAGGGCGGGTAATAGTGGTTATGGTATCGCCGACTTTAACCTCGCGCGATTCTTTAATACCTGATATAATATAACCCACATCGCCGGTTTTAATGACGTCTTTGGGTAATTGCTTTAATTTTAAAGTGCCGACTTCCTCGGCAATATACTGCTTTTCGGTAGCAAAGAATTTTACTTTATCGCCTTTACGGATCTCGCCGTTTACCACTTTAAAATAAGCCACAATACCACGAAACGAGTTATAAACCGAGTCAAAGATCAAGGCTTGTAATGGCGCATCCGGATCGCCAACGGGAGCGGGTACACGCTCTATAATGGCACGTAAAATATCATGTACACCCATGCCGGTTTTGCCTGATGCAGCTAAGATATCTTCGCGCTTGCAGCCAATCAGCTCAACTATCTGGTCCTTTACCTCTTCTGGCATAGCACCCGGTAGGTCCATTTTATTCAGTACCGGAATAATTTCCAGGTCGTTCTCTAAAGCTAAATAAAGGTTAGATATAGTTTGTGCCTGGATGCCTTGTGCTGCATCTACAATCAATAAAGCGCCTTCGCAGGCCGCTATTGAGCGTGATACTTCGTACGAGAAATCTACGTGGCCGGGAGTGTCTATCAGGTTTAGTACATATTTCTGACCGTCAAGCTCATAATCCATTTGTATGGCGTGGCTTTTTATGGTGATACCACGCTCGCGCTCCAGGTCCATGTCGTCAAGCAATTGTGCCTGGCTTTCTCGTTGGGTAATGGTGTTGGTATACTCTAATAACCTATCGGCAAGAGTACTCTTACCGTGGTCAATATGTGCTATAATACAAAAATTGCGTATGTGCTTCATTCAGGCGCAAAAATAGGTTTTTTAGGCGATAAATTTGTATGGTTTCCTATCTTAGTTTTTGTCTATAAGCGCATAGGCGCCGTAACAAGCAGGCATTTGAGGGACGGTTAAACTAATAGTAATCCGGCAGCCATGTTTTGTCAGGCTAGATGGGCCATTTGGTGAAACTCAATTAAACATACAGTTAAATTGAAACTGAAGTGCATTACAACACCATACCATAGTGTGTTTTCTTTAACCCGAACATAACCTAATAACAATGCAAAAGGAATTAACCAAATTATCGAGATAAGACTCATGTGCATTATTGAAAACAAAAAAGCGGATATGAAAATAGCCTGTTTATTTTCGGTTATAAAAAGTAATTTCTGAAGCAGGTATCCCCGGTAAGCCAGTTCTTCGAATAAGGCGGGCATTATGGCTACAAAAATCACCATAATTACTTTACCATAACTCAGATTTGAATAAAGCCAATAATAAGATAATTGCTTTGAAAAAAGGGTTTGATTTAACCACCCAATAGTGTAGCTTACAAATAATGACCCTGCAACAGCCAATATGATATAACTTAAAAGCCTGGTCACAGAAAAATTGCGCCAAGCTAAAATTGATTTATTGTTTTTCCAATCTAAACTAAAAAAGGCCACTGCAACTACAGCAAGCAGGGTGTCAAATAGTACAGACCATCCAAATGTTTTAAAAGCCGGTACAAATAAAGCAAGGCAACAAAGCGCTATATCGAACAAATAAAATAACGCAGCCTGTTTAATTGCAACCCACCTTTGGTTACCTAAAACAATATGTTCACGTACCTGGTCAGCGCCGCAATATTTACAAAACCTGCTGTCCGCGGCTAACACTTCATTGCAAGCGCTACAGTTTTTTTGATCTGCGATGCTATTTTCGATCGCAGGATTATTCAATATTCAGCTCTTTTTTAATCCGCTCTGCTTCAAGAGCAGATTTTATACCTTTTATAAAATAACCGATAAAAATTATTTTTATAAAAAGGCCTTTAGCAATAGTGGCAGGATCATTTATAGTATTTAGAATAATCACCAATATATATAATGAAAAGCCCGACACAATGCCCGCAAAAGGTTTCTTTTTACTCCAGATACCCAATCCCAGGTACACCGCAGCCAAAATAAAATTAACAATGAGCAAACTTATTTTTGTTGCCGGATCATCAGTAATAAAATAACTAAAAATGCCAAATAAGGCCGTAGCTCCCGCAATCCAATACAAAGTGTTGCTTGCCATTTTTACTTTTTTCAGGGATTCATTCAGGTCAATTTCGTGGTTATTGCGGGTAACTACGAAAGTTTGCTGATCCATTTCAGATCCTTTTAAAGGATATCCGCAGTTATCACAGAATGAGTCGTTAATATCAACGTTTTTTGAGCATACAGCGCAAACGTTTGGTGCAACAGTAATAGAAGGAGAGGCGTCCATAGCAATATCGGTTTTAGATAAGTAATAATAAATATTTTGATTGAAATCGGAAAAAGAATCTTTAATTTTATTAGATATCTTGGTTAATTAATTATCATCCCATGAAAAAAATATTATTTTTCGCTGTGCTTTGCATTCCGTTTCTAAGCAAGGCGCAGATCACCGAATACAAAGCGTCTAATGGAATAACCTACCATGTGGGCGATACCTTGAGGCTGGGTCATGGCACTAAATCCGATGGCTCATTTATGTATTTTGAAGATCATGGCATTATACCAAACCCACGATCGGTGCGTACTTTACCCAAACAGTTTGCCAACGGAGGTGCCGTTATTAAAAGCATGCGCAAAACAACGGTTAGCGGCATTGATAAGTATATGTTTAGCGTGAACGCGGGGGGACCGATGCGCTACACCGTTTTTATTGACGATGCTATTGACGCCTGCGAAGTAAAACCCTGCAAAAGCGACACTGCATCTCCCACAGGTGCCGGTTCGGTAGCCGACGAGATCAAAAAACTCAAAGCGCTGATGGATTCGGGTGCCATTACCAAAGCCGAATACGAAGCGCAGAAAAAGAAACTATTGGGCGAATGACACGATTGCAGGATTTTAAGATTATATAAGATTCTTAATATTATATAAAAAGCCCCATCAGCTTGGCTGATGGGGCTTTTATCTTTTCGGTATAATTGGAGAATCTGATTAATCTTAAATCCTGATAATCTTAACAATCCTTCAATCGTGTTTAATTCTTCAATCGTGTCACTCGCCGCGTTTTAAGCCGTATTTCTCAATTTTACTGTATAGGTGACTGCGTTGTATATCAATGTCATCTGCAGTTTTAGATACGTTCCAGTTGTTTTTTTCCAGTTTGAATTTAATGTATTCTCGCTCGGCAAAATCTTTATAATCCTGGAAGTTTTTAAACTGGTTAAAATCGGTTTGTGGGGCAGCAGCTTGTGCTTCTGCAGCAACCGGTGCAGATGGATTGGCAAATGCCTTTACATCCTCTTCGGTAATAGTCTTGTCGCTCAAAATAATTAAACGCTCCACCATGTTACGTAGTTCGCGGATATTACCCGTCCACGGCAGGGCTTTTAAGGCTTCCAGTGCACCTTCAGAGATCTTTTTAACCGGCATGCCGTAATCGCTGCAAATCTCCTCCAGAAAGCTTTGTGTAAGCAGACTAATATCGTCTCTACGCTCGGTTAATGAGGGCACATGGATCAGGATAACGCTCAGCCTGTGGTAAAGGTCCATCCGGAAGTTACCGGCTTCAATTTCTTTTAGCAGATCTTTGTTGGTTGCCGCTACTACGCGTACATCAACATCTATCTCTTTCTCGCCGCCTACGCGGGTTATCTTGTTTTCTTGTAAGGCACGTAATACTTTGGCCTGGGCAGAAAGGCTCATATCGCCAATCTCATCCATAAACAAAGTACCACCAGAAGCCGACTCGAATTTACCGATACGCTGCTTAATAGCTGAAGTAAACGAACCCTTTTCGTGGCCAAATAATTCACTCTCAATTAGTTCCGACGGGATAGCCGCACAGTTAACCTCTATAAGAGGAGCGTTAGCTCTATTCGATTTTTCGTGCAACCAACGGGCTACCAGTTCTTTACCACTACCATTGGCACCGGTAATGAGTACGCGGGCATCAGTAGGTGCTACGCGGTCTATAGTTTCTTTGATCTTGGCTACGCCGTTAGATTCGCCCAAAATAGGTCTAACTTTCGATACCTTGCGTTTCAGTACCTTGGTCTCAACCACCAAACTACCACGATCAAGCGCGTTACGAACGGTGATCAGTAGCCGGTTCAGATCGGGTGGTTTAGAAATAAAGTCGAAAGCGCCTTTCTTGCTGGCTTCAACCGCGGTCTCTACTGTGCCATGACCCGATATCATGATAAAAGGCAGATCGGGTTTGATAACCAAACCTTCGGTAAGCACCTCCATGCCGTCCATACGGCTCATTTTTATATCGCAAAGTACAAGATCGTAGTCGTTATTGGCGATCAGCTCTAAGCCGTCAATACCGTTGTCTACATCTTCAACTTCGTAGTCTTCATATTCCAATATTTCGCGCAGGGTATTACGGATAGCCCGCTCGTCGTCAATAATTAAAATTTTAGCCATTATAATGTTTAGATAGGATGCTTGTAATAACGTTAACTAATATAGGGTATTGTATAGGAAACTAAACACTTTTTAGTGCTACTTGTTTTGCTGATGATTGATTTTTTATCAATTGTGGAAAAGATGGGTTGGCGGGGATAGAAGATTAACGATTAGAGGTTGGAGATTATTGGTTAGGCGTGAGCAGGGGGGATGAAAATATAAGAATGCCGCTTACTATCTTGTGGTTGGGTTAATTTTTTTCTGACTTAAATTGCTGTTATCGGCATAGGCCTGGTCTGATCTTCGCCAGCGTTCAGTAAAAGCGGTGCCGTTTTGAACAGTGAAACTGAATGTGAGCCATTTTTTATCATCACTAAAATGGTAGTGGATAATAACGTCTTTGTCTTTGAATACGAAGCTCATCCCTTCTTTAACGTATAAGGCTCTTTCTGTATAATAGTCGTCGTTATTTACCTGGTATTTTCCGCTGTGCGAGGTGAAGGTTTTGCCGGCTTGCGTTTGCAGGTTGGCAAAAGTGTGGTCGGCGTTAAAGATCTTGGTGTAACGGGTAGGCGGCTCTTGCCGACCATAGTAGGCTGATTGATCAAGCTCCCAACTGCCGTAAAAAGCTTTCTCGTTAGTTTGCGCAAATACGCCTGATGCACAAAAGTGGAAACATATGAGTAAAGCGGCAGCCTTTAGGATTACTTTCATAGGCGAGGTTAATTGGTTTAACAAATATATAAACAGCGAAGCCTAAAACAAAAAAACGCCCCTTCCTAAGAAGAGACGTTTTTTTACAGCAGCAAATCTGTAAGCCGGGTTCTGTTTCGTCCGCCCGAAGGCGAACGATTTCTATCATTAATCTGGTCCTGCTGTTGCCAACAGGCTTAAGCAACCTACCCATCCCGATGCCCCGATAAATCGGGACGGAAGCGAGCAGCTTCGCATTCGGGACCTATTTGGTTTTTCAACTCCTGAGGTTTACCGCAATCCCGGTCGCCCGGAAAAGCCGTGAGCTCTTACCTCACGTTTTCACCCTTACCCCGCAAGCGAGGCGGTATATTCTCTGTGGCACTTGCTGTCGCCGGCTGCCGGCGCCTTCCCGTTAGGAAGCAGGATGCTCTGCGTTGCCCGGACTTTCCTCCGCCCCAACAAAAGCCGGGGCAGCGATAGAACGTTTTGCAGGAGTAAAGGTAAGGTTTTAGACGGGAAGTTACTCAATTGTTGTCATTGCGAGCGTAGCGTGGCAATCGCAAGGAGAAAAGGAACGCGTGCGATTGCCACGCTACGCTCGCAATGACAGATGGTCTATTTACACTCGGCCAAATCAGCCTCGACCTTTTGCGAGGTAATCAAGCCCTGATTATTACCAAAAGAGTTGGCTACATAAGTCAACACTTCTGCAATTTCAATGGGAGCGAGGTCGGTGAGCGGCATATCGTTATCGTATGATCTTTTGTCGACGATAAGTATCTTGTCTTTCAATCCATACTTGATAAAGCAGGCTAGCGAAGTTTTATTTTTCCTCAGAAAAGCGGTGTCCGTTAGTGGAGGCATCAGTGCCGATAGGCCCAGCCCGTCGTTACCATGGCAGTTTTGGCAATGCGACTGGTAAACCAGGCTGCCTGTGGTGTAATAGCGTTTAAAAGTAATGTCGTCTTCGTTCTGGCACGAGTAAATGAGTATGGCCAGCAGCACACATAAAACGCTTATTACCTTGATTTTCATTTCTGGCCGGACTCCGCTTTTAGTGTTTTAATGTCGGCAATAAGGTGAGTTACCTGATCAGGCACGGTGCCATCATAGGTACCGCGGATGCGTTTTTGCTTGTCAATCAAAATAAAATAACCATCGTGAATAAACATTTGCTTGGCGTCCTCTTCGGGCTTGCGCACCAGGTAGCTTTCTGACAATTTGTAGATCTCTTCTTTTTTGCCTTGCAAAAACCACCAGGTATTGCCCGCAACGCCTAATTTATCCGCATATTTTTTTAATACATTAACACTGTCATGTTTGGGGTCGATGGTATAAGAAATGATTTTTACGTCCTTGTCGTTTTTATAAGCGTTATATACATCCAGCATATTCTTGGCCATTACAGGGCAGATAGAGGGGCAGGTGGTAAAGAAAAAGTCGGCCACATAGATCTGACCTTTCAGGTTTTTACTACTGATGCTGTCGCCATATTGGTTAACAGTTTTAAAATCGGGAATGGTTTGATATAAGGTATCTGTTGTGGTTTTACCAGCTACTGTGTTTGTTACCGGGGTACGATTGCCATAAATGGGCAAAGTGGTATTTTGCGCAGCGTTAAACTTACAGGCGCTTGCTAAAAATAACAGGGCCGCTGCACCAATCAATATCTTCATGTTATTTCTTTAGATGTTTCAAATATTCGCTTGATTCTTTTACTGACGAGTTGATCATAGAATCAACAGCATGGATACGGATCTTTTGTGCGGTCAAATAGTTCATCATATAATCGTGCGATTTACCTTTCTGCTCCGGATCAAACTTCTGCATAAAATCTTCCATCTGGCCGTCGGCATTATTAAGCTTGCTAATTAGAAGGCTAATCTTGGTTTTGGCGGTGTCATCGGCGGTTTTAAGCAAGGTATCCAGCTTCATTTTGTCGTGCATTAACTGGTCGCTATGCGCCATTACGGTGTCATGTATTTTAATCACATCGTTCAAAACAGTTTTCTCGTCGTTCTTTGAATCATTACAGGCGGCAAATGCTATAGCAGCAAATGCTAACAGAAATATCTTCTTCATAAAGTGTTTGGTTATGATGCCTGCAAAATTACATTAAACAGGCTGTTTTGTGTAATCCGTAGGTTAAATTATTGGCGGATGTAAAATATATAATCAATAAGCGGTAAAGTTTCCATACCTGCATATTTTAACTGCTGACCAATCTGTGCTCTATGATGCGTGCCATGATTAATAACCTGGGTTACAACTTCTGTAATAGTATTGGTAAATGGGGCACCGTTAGATGTTTGGTAAGTGATAGCCCGATTCATATCTTCTTCAGTCAAACCATTTAAAAACGCCACCCATTCCCGATTGTTTGCCGCTATTAATTCTTCAAACCGCACGGTTTCGGTTTTTGGGAAGATGATCACATCGGCATCGCTTTCATTCTTACAACGCCTTAACCAGCGTTGTTGGGCAGCCAGTAAATGGCCAAGCAGTTGTACGGGTTTTTCGGGATTGTTAAGTCCGCGTATTGCGGTTAACATTTCTTGATTGGCATATAAATCATAGCCAAACATTCTCAAAAAATAGTCTTTCATTATAACTCAATATATCCCCGGAATTAAACGGGCGGTATTTTTTTTATAGTCGATGTATTGCTGGCCAAATTCGGCTGTCAGTGCTTTTTCTTCTACATTGATACGGTAACTTAGTGCCAGAAAATTCGGTATAATCATTACTGCATAGCCCACAATATTATGCTCGCAAATAGCAATGCTCCAAATAATGAGCAATAGCCCCAGGTAACTGGGATGGCGTACCAGCTTGTATAATCCATCTGTTTTTAATTGATGACTGCTGGTAATAGCAACATCAACCGTGAACATTTTTCCTAATTGTAAAATAGCCGTCCAGCGGATGATGAAACCTATCATCGCCACAGCAACGCCTATATCCATTGCCAGGTTGGTACGATTTAATTGACCTATGCCGGCTATGACGGCATAACTACTTATGGTAATACTTCCTGTAATTATTACCCACAGCGTAATTAATGAGCTTTTGTCGGATTGGCTTTTAGTGCCGCTTTTCTTTGATCGTTTGGCGATGAGTAATAATATTTCTGAAATGCCAAATACTTGGGCAATGGTGTAATAGGATAGGTGCATAGCTGCTTGATAAACAGGGCTAATTTAAACAATATTTGTACTTGGCGGTTATTGTATTAGTTAACAATAAGATAATGTTAGCGATATGCTAAACACACACTACCTGGCTACCTTAGTATCAAACAAAAGCAAATAATTATGAAATTCATCGGCAATTTATTCAACAGCTTGCGTGAGTGGATCATACTTAAAAGTATCGGATCGTCATTCATTCATTAATTTATTTTCGCTATAGTTTCTTTTATACAATTTTAATATACAATTTGGGCGTCGCGTAGCTCAATTTAATGGAATCTAATACTCAGAATACACCGCTAAGTAAACAGCTTTTCGGCGAGGATTTTATATGGGGGGTGTCAACTGCCGCCGTGCAGATTGAAGGTGCATTTGATGTCGACGGGAAAGGTGAATCCATCTGGGACGTTTTTGCTACCAAAAAAGGCAAGATCTTACACGGTCACCATCATTACACAGCAACCGATTTTTACAATCGTTATCAAACCGATATCGATCTCATCAAACAATTAAATATTCCAAATTTCAGGTTCTCGATAGCATGGTCGCGCATATTGCCCGATGGTACCGGCAAGGTTAACCAGGCGGGTATCAACTATTATCGTAAAGTAATTCAATACTGCCTGGATAATGGTATCGAACCATGGATCACCCTATATCACTGGGATATCCCGCACGTGCTCGAGGCGAAAGGCGGCTGGACAAACCGTGATGTGGTTGACTGGTTTAGCGAATACGTTGCTGTTTGTGCCGACGCCTTTGGCGACCTGGTAAAACATTGGATGGTGATGAACGAACCAGCTGTTTTTACCGGCGCAGGCTATTTTTTGGGGATACACGCCCCGGGGCGCAAAGGTATACGGAATTTTTTACCGGCTATACATCATGCTGTTTTGTGCATGGCAGAGGGTGGCCGTATTTTAAGAAAAATGTTGCCAAAGGTGGAAATAGGCACCACGTTTTCATGCTCATATGTAGAGCCTTATAGTAATAAACCTAAAGATGTTGCTGCTGCATTGAGGGTAGATACTTTACTTAACCGCATGTATATTGAACCGATATTAGGTTTAGGGTATCCTGCGGATGACCTGCCGGTGCTAAAAGGAATGGAGAAGCATATTTTGCCGGGCGATATGGAGAAAGTTAAATTTGATTTTGACTTTATCGGCATACAAAACTATACCCGCGAAATCGTAAAGCACTCCTTCTTTACGCCGTACATCCACGCCAGCCTGGTTAAGGCCGAGCGTCGGAATGTGCCCATAACTGCTATGAAGTGGGAGGTTTACCCCGAATCCATTTACCACATTCTAAAAAAGTACGATCAATATCCGCAGATAAAAAAAATATACCTAACGGAAAGCGGTGCCGCTTTTAAAGACGAAGTAGTTGAAAACCGGGTGAACGACCCTAAACGTACCGAATACCTGCAACAGTTTTTACAACAGGTGCTTAAAGCTAAAAACGAAGGCAGTAAGGTTAATGGTTATTTTATCTGGACGCTTACAGATAATTTTGAGTGGGCCGAGGGTTATAATCCTCGCTTTGGTATTATCTACGTGAATTTTGAAACGCAGGAGCGTATTGTAAAAGCCTCAGGCTTGTGGTACGCTAACTTGCTGCGGTGATTCTGATTGAGCATCTCTGTCGGGCAAAGGCAAACTGATGTAGAATACAGTGCCCCGATTGCTACTTTCAAACCAGATCTTTCCATGCGATTTTTCGATGATCTGTTTACAGATAGATAACCCTAATCCAAAAGATTTTTCGCCCAAAGTTCCCGGGCGCTGAGCCGTAGTGAACATGTTAAACACCTGATCCTTCAATTGGTCGGGGATGCCTATGCCATTATCCAGCACAGAAATAATTACCTGGTTGTTTTCTGTGGCAATCTTTACAAAAATGGGCGCGCCGGTTGGGCTAAACTTAACTGCATTACTAATCAGGTTATTAATTACGCGCCAGATCTTTTCGCGGCTGATCATTAATTGCTGAGGGGTATGCAAAGGCTCAAAGAATATCTTCTGTGCTTTCTCTGCTGCCTTGAAACGCAACAATTCCACGCAGGTATTCACCAATGCGTTAATCTCTACCAGCTCCGGATTTATTTCTATCGAGGTGATGTTAGTGGCCTCCAGAATCTCGTTGATCAGCTCCAGCGAGTTATGTGAAGTTTCTTTTACCAGTTTGATCAGATCTTTTTGCTCTTCGTTATAACCTTCATCAACCATTAAATCGGTGAGAGACGCTATGCCACCAATTGGATTCCTCAAATCGTGTGCAACTGTGCGTAGTATTCTGTCTTTTTCCTGGTCGCTTAATTTTAGCTCGCTTAGCGCCTTGCCTAATTCTATGTTTTGCTCGTTGATTTGCTGATTAAGCGTCTTTACGGTTTGTACATCGCTTTTTGATCTTCGCCAGTTACGGTATACCAATAGAATAATGACAAGCGCCATCGCCGCGAAAATCAAAATCACTACCAGTAAAATGCGTTGTATCTTGTTATTGTTACTTAACTCGTCTATTTGTTGCTGTTTTTCGTACGTGTCAAATTGTTTATCAATCTCGCTTTCTTTAAGTTGGTTAAAACGGGCGATGTTCGAGTCTTTTACGGTATTATAATCCTGCATAAAGGCAACGGTCCTGGACAGGTCCTTTTTACGCAAATAATAGTGACCCATCAATCTGTTCCAATCAGCTTCCACATCCGGGTTCTTAGTCGTTTTTAACTGTTCGCCAATATCGGTTAACAAAGCAAATAGTTCAGCATCGCGATGATGGTCGTCATAAATCTGAGCCAGTTTAATTTCGCTTAACTCCGCATCGGCATTGTCGTAATCTTTTTGCAGATTAATTTTGATACTCTTCTTTAGCAAACCGATGGCTTGTTCATCATCTTTTTTTAGGATATAGATCTCGGCTTTATTACCATAAACAACACCTTGTGCTATCTCCATCATTTTTAGCCGGTCCTTAAATTGCGGCCCATATTTATTGATGAAGCTCAATGATTGATCGAAATAGACAATTGCGCTATCCAGCATGTTGCTGTGCTTATAGCTCAGCGCTATGTTATCTAATAGCTCTTGTACATGGTAATAGTTTACAAAATCTGTCGGTACGATATTGTAATAAATATAGCTTCTCAAAAAATATTCTTTGGCCAGTTTGTAATTAGCCATTTTGTAGGTAATCATGCCCATACGGTACATGTACTCTGATAATGCTGTATGGTTTAAGCTGTTCTTACCAACCAAATAACCTTGAAACAAGTGCTGATAAGCGGTGCTGTATTGCCCTAAATTGAAATAAGTATCGCCCAAAGCCATTTGAGCGTCTATAAATAAATGTTGGTATTGCTGTGGGTTATTAATGCTTTCATTAGCTATGCTTAACATAGTATCCGCATAAAGTAATGCTCTCTTATGATCACCTAAAGCTCGATGAAAATAGAAATAACGATATCCATAGGAAGCATACCTGTCCTCAAGCGTTAGATCTTTGGAGTGTTTGACAAAGTATTCCATTTCATGCATACCCTGATTTACACGGTTAGTACCAAAAAGCGTATCTATATGTGCACGTAGCCGCAAAAATTCATCCGAATTACCTACCCGGTTGTTTTTCTTTTTGCAGGAAAAGGTTGCCAATAAAATACAGCTCAATAACAATAGGTTATGAGCATACCACAGGATCGAATGGTTTTTACGGCAGATCAATACTTTCATCAAAAAAGTTATCACAAATATAGCACTCAAGGCGGTATTAGAGCCATTGGGAGTGCATTTTTGTCACTATTTGAAAGCCTCTTCTCCGGTAATATCCAGCCCTGTTATCAACAGGTGAATATCGTGAGTGCCTTCATACGTAATTACCGATTCAAGATTTGCCATATGTCGCATTATAGGGTATTCTCCGGAAATGCCCATGCCACCCAATATCTGTCTGGCTTCGCGTGCAATGTTTAACGCCATTTCAACGCTATTACGTTTAGCCATAGATATTTGAGCAGGGGTAGCCCGGTTGTCATTCTTTAATGTACCCAGTCGCCATACCAATAGTTGCGCCTTAGTGATCTCTGTGATCATTTCGGCCAGTTTTTTTTGCTGTAGCTGAAAGGCGGCTATGGGCTTACCAAACTGTTTGCGTTCTTTAGCGTAACGCAGGGCGGTATCATAACAATCCATTGCGGCGCCAATGGCTCCCCAGGCTATGCCGTAACGGGCTTGGTTTAAACATCCCAGCGGCCCTTTCAGTCCGGAGACATTTGGTAACAAGTTTTCCTTTGGGACTTTTACATTATCAAACACCAACTCGCCCGTTGCAGATGCGCGTAATGACCATTTATTATGTGTCTCAGGCGTAGAAAAACCTTCAGCCCCGCGCTCTACAATCAGTCCTTGTATTTTGCCTAGTTCATTTTTAGCCCATACAATGGCAATATCTGCGAAAGGCGCGTTCGAGATCCACATTTTTGCGCCATTAAGCAGGTAATAGTCGCCGGCATCTATAAAATTAGTAGTCATACCGCCGGGGTCAGAACCATGGTCAGGCTCCGTCAAACCAAAGCAACCCATTAATTCTCCGCCGGCTAGCTTGGGCAGGTATTTATTTTTCTGTTCTTCAGACCCGTAGGCATAAATAGGGTACATTACCAATGATCCCTGCACAGACGCAGTTGAACGGATACCCGAATCGCCACGCTCAATTTCCTGCATGATCAGGCCGTACGAAATATAGTCCAGGCCCAATCCGCCGTATTGCACAGGTATAGTGGGGCCAAAGGCCCCAATCTCTGCCAATCCTTTTAATAACTGTTTCGGAAATTCCGCGCGTTGGGCGTAATCCTCAATGATGGGCGATACCTCTTTTTTTACCCAATCGCGTACGGATTGGCGTATCAGTTTATGTTCGTCGGTAAGTAGTTCATCCAGCAGGTAATAGTCCGGCGATTCGAAAAGATCGGTTTTTGCCATGATCGGTTGGTTTATAAACAAATATAGGCTATCGCACGTTTAGCTAACAAATTGACAGCGGTATTTACTAAAATACTATTTTTGGACATGATTGTAGCATTACATGGCGTGGAGTTTTTTGCTTATCACGGCTTTTATCCCGAAGAACAAAAATTAGGAAGCCATTTTATAGTTGATATCGAGGTAGCGTTTACGCCAACCGGCGACATTAACGAAGATAACCTGGATAACACCGTAAATTATGAACAGCTTTATGAAATTGCCTGCGATGAAATGAAGCGCACCAAAAAGCTAATTGAAACCGTAGCTCAAGACATTATGGACAATATTATAAATCAATACAATTTTGTTGATACGGTTAAACTAACCATCTATAAATTGAATCCATTGGTAGGCGCTAAAACAGGGTCGTCAAGTGTTACGCTTAACTACAGTAAGTAAAAGGTTATGATCTACAATAAAATAACCGAAGATATTTTAACCGATATAAAGCAAATTATTGGTGATGAATGGGTTATTTCGGATAGAGCCGGCATGGAAAAATATAGCCATGACGAAACGGAGGATCTGCGCTACTATCCGGAAGTTGTTGTTAAGCCAGGAAACACTGCAGAAATATCAACACTATTGAAACTTTGTAACCGGCATTTAATACCGGTTACGCCCCGTGGTGCTGGCACCGGCTTAAGCGGCGGCGCACTGCCTGTTATGGGCGGTATTGTTTTGGCTATGGAGCGGTTTAACCAGGTACTGGATATAGATGAACAAAATTTGCAGGCCACAGTAGAACCCGGCGTAATAACCGAGGAGTTTATGAATCAGGCGGCTGCAAAAGGATTATTGTATCCAATTGATCCTGCTAGTAAGGGGAGCTGTTTTATTGGCGGCAACATAGCGCATGGGTCGGGCGGGCCAAGGGTGGTTAAGTATGGCACTATACGCGAGTATGTGTTAAACCTGGAAGTCGTTTTGCCATCGGGCGATATTATCTGGACCGGTGCCAATACCTTAAAATATGCATCAGGATATAACCTTACGCAACTGATGATAGGTTCTGAAGGAACATTAGGTGTAGTTACCAAGATTGTGGTAAAACTCATTCCGGCGCCTACTGTAGACGCCTTGATGATGGCATCGTTTAACTCAAACCAGGAAGCATGTGAAGCGGTTTCCGCGGTTTTTAGAGCGGGGGTTATCCCATCAACCCTTGAATTTATGGAACGCAAGGGCGTACAGTGGGTAATTGATAAAGACGGGCTGACCTTTGATATGAAGCCCGAAGATGCGGCATTTTTGCTGATAGAGGTAGATGGCACTAATCCTGATGTGATATTTGACGATTGTGAAAAGATCAATGCTGTTTTAGAAGCACATGGTTGCACCAATGTTCTGTTTGCCGATACAGCCACGCAAAAAGAAGAATTATGGCGCATACGCCGTACAATGGGTGTTTCGGTAAAAGCAAACTCTGTTTATAAAGAAGAGGATACAGTAGTGCCACGCGCAGCGCTGCCACAGTTGATTAAAGGTATCAAAGAAATAGGAGATAGGTATGGTTTTGAATCGGTTTGTTATGGTCACGCAGGCGACGGTAACCTGCACGTAAATATAGTGAAAGCCAATATGAGCGATGTGGATTGGAATACTAAACTAAACGACGGTATCACCGAATTATTTGAGTTGACGGTTGCTTTGGGTGGCACGTTATCCGGAGAACATGGAATTGGTTTTGTACAAAAGGATTTTATGCCGATAAAATATTCGCCGGTACATTTTGAGTTGTGGCGAGGTATTAAGCAGGTATTTGATAAAAACTATATTTTAAACCCGGCCAAGATATTTAACCGCTAAGTTAACGGCCCTTTATGTAGTATTTGCCTTTACAAGTATAACAACGGTATCTTTTTAATGGTACCCAAAAAAGAAAAGATTTAACAAACCAGCCTCTAGGCACGCGGTCGTCCATTGTTTTTCGACATTTGGGACACGTGGGATAGTTTTTGCCGCTATCGCTTTTAGCGGAATTGGTGGTGGTGATCATACAAGGTAAGGGGGTGTATTGTATTGACTTAGCATTATTTATGATATCAAATATAACCGATTATATTACATCAGGAGTTAAATTAATATTATATTTTTCGTTGCAGTAAAAACTTGTGTAACTGTGAGTTGTTATCCATAGAGCTTGTAAATAATATTTTACTGCGTTATCACAGCAGCCAATTCAATAAATAGTACATAAATAATCAGTATATTTTTACTTTTAACTTTCTGGCAGGAAGTTTTTGATTTACTGCCGGGCCGGTAATGCTTAATTATGATCAAACAATTACCCGAGAGCGGTTTTAAGGATATATTTTACAACAGCGAAGCTACAATGCTTATTATTGACGTTGATAAGCCGCATTATACCATTATCGACGTAAATAACGCTTATCTTAAAGCCACTAATAGTACACGCGAAAGTTTGGTCGGCACATCTGTATTCGGCGCGTTTCCGGCTAATCCCAGCGACGAGGACTCGAAAAACATAGAACGCACGATAGTTTCGTTCGACACAGCTATCAATACTAAAAAACCTCACACCCTTAATAATTACCGTTACGATATCCCGGTTTCAGGCACAGATCAATTTGAAGAACGCTGGTGGACAACCACCAATACCCCTGTGCTGGACAACGATGGGAACGTAAGCTATCTTATCCATTCGCCCATTAACGTTACCGAATTACATAAGGTTACAGAGCGCGAGCAAAAGAGCCAGGAGGCTCTTAAAGTACAGCAACAACAATTATTTGATACGTTTATGCAGGCACCTGTTGGCATTGCCATATTAAAGGGCAGCAATTTTGTTGTTGATCTGATCAATCCTTCGTTGTGTGAATTATACGGCCAAACACCCAACGAAATGATGGGTAAGCCGGTGTTTGATTGTATTCCGTTTGCAAAAGGCCAGGGTTTTGAAGAACTGCTTAGCAGTGTGTCGATAACGGGGGTGGCTGTTAAAGGCGATGGCGCCGCGGTATTACTGATGCGTAATGCCGTTTTAGAAACAGTATACGTAAACTTTGTTTATGAGCCCTTTCGCGAACAGGATGGCAATATCAGCGGTGTAATTGTAATAGCAACCGAGGTTACTGAAATGTTTAAAGGCAGGAAATTAATTGAGGAAGCCGAAGAACGCGCTCGTTTAGCTGTTGATGCGATGAGCCTGGGTACCTATGACCTTGATTTGACAACCGGCGAGATCATAACATCAGTAAGAGGCGCTAATATCCTGGGTTTTGAAAAGCCGGCATCGCGCGAAGAATATCTTGCCGCGTTTCACCCCGATGATTTTATATTAAGAAATAAAGCGCAGGAGGTAGCGTTAAAAACCGGCCATCTGATATACGAAGTACGGGTGATCTGGCCCGATAAATCAGTTCATTGGATAAGGCTTGAAGGTAAAGTATCCTACGCTAATGATGGGCTTGCTACCCGCATCATAGGGACGTTATTAGATATTACCGAACAGCGTAAAGCCATGGAGGAACAGCGCAAATTAATCACGTTAGTTGATAACAGCGTTGACCTCATGTCTATTTTAAATCTGGATGGTATTAACTCCTATATCAATAAGGCCGGCATGAATATGTTGGGCTTTGACGATGCTGCGCATGTCTCGAGGGTGCCGATATCAGAATTGCATGATCCGGCGCATTTTGCCCAGGTTGAGCGCGAAGTTTTGCCAAGGGTTATGAATAAGGGCAGATGGGAGGGAACCATGTTGGTACGTCATTTAAAATCTGGCGAGATATTTCCGGTATATAATAGTTGTATTCGTATAGATGATCCTGTTTCTGGCGTGCCCATAGCTATCGGCGCCGTAATGCGGGATCTACGCCCGGAAATTGCTGCCAAACAAGCACTGGCAGATAGCGAGCAACTGTTACGAAACATTACCAGTGCTGCACCAACCACATTATGGATGTCTGACAAAGCCGGTTCCGTTACCTATGTTAATCAAACCTGGGTAGACTGGACAGGCCGCGAATATGCCAAACACCTTGGTAGTGGTTGGCTCAACTCCATCTATCACGCCGACAGGCAAAAGGTTGCACAAAAATTAACCGGCGATATTGTAGCGCACGGACTATTTGAAGTAGAATTCAGGCTAAATCATGCCGATGGAACTACACATTGGTGCATACTGACCGGCCAGCCGCAATATGATGCGCGAAATAATTTCTCGGGTTATATTGGCTCATGTGTTGATATAACAGATCAGAAACTATTACAGCAACAAAAGGATGATTTTATCGGCATAGCCAGTCATGAATTAAAAACGCCTGTAACAAGTATTAAAGCTTACACCCAGGTGTTAGAGAAAATGCTGTTAAAAAAAGGCGATTTAAAAGAAGCTGCCATGATTGGTCGTATGGATGCTCAAATAGATCGTTTAACCAGTTTAATTGGCGATTTATTGGACGTAACTAAAATTAATGCCGGCAAACTGCAATTTAATGATACCGAATTTGATTTTGTACCAATGGTGCAAGATTTAGTTGAGGACTTGCAGCGAACCACCGAAAAACATACTTTAATTGAGCGCCATGCTAAAATAGGTATGGTTTATGGCGATAAAGAACGCATTGGGCAGGTAATATCTAACTTAATTACAAATGCCATAAAATACTCGCCGCAGGCAGATCAAATTGTTATTAGCACCACGCTTAAAGGGGATGAGGTGCAGCTTTGTGTACAGGATTTTGGTATTGGAATAACGCAAGATAAGTTGAACAAGGTATTTGAACAGTTTTATCGTGTAAGCGGCGATATGCAGCATACTTTCCCGGGTTTAGGGCTTGGTCTTTATATATCCTCAGAAATCATTAAGCGAGAGGGTGGTAAGATATGGGTAAATAGCCAGGTAGGTAAGGGTTCAACCTTTTGTTTTGCCATACCGTTGCATGGTAAAATGCCATAGGCTATTTGTCTATCACCCCATTATTTTTATAAACCGCCCTAAAGCGGTTTTTTTATTTTATAGCGATATTAAAATATTATAATATCTGCGTTAATAATTATAATTTTAACACTGCCAATTATATAAGCATACCCCCAGGTAGAAATGCTATCTTATTTACGTAGAATTATTTCAGTAAAAAATATTTTTATTGTAACCATAGTTTATATGGCTTTGATATGCTTTTATCAAAAAAGCTACGGACAAAGTTTGGGCGATCCTATTGTGCATATAACTTTTGGGTCGGGAGTAAACCCCGCAGGCCCTGCACTTGCTGCCGACTCTGGTTCCACTACCTATCGATTCAGCAACGGCATCTCGCCAGAAGACGGCCTGTATGGCATATTTAATACAACGGCGGGTTTAAACCCCAACTGGCGGCTGACAACCGATCATACCGGCGACCCCAATGGCTATATGATGATTGTAAATGCCGATTATGACCCCGGATTATTTTATACGCGTAAAGTTGATGGTTTGTGCGGTAGTACCACTTATCAATTTGCTGCCTGGATAAAAAACATATTAGGCGGTACCGGCGGTATATTACCTAACGTAACATTTTCTATTGAGACAATGGACGGTACCCTCTTAGATAGCGCTTCAACCGGTAACATTGCAAACGATGGCCTATGGAAGCAGTACCTGTTTACCTTTACAACGCCAATGGCAAGCCAATCTATTGTTTTAAAAATGACCAACAATGCCCCGGGTGGCGGCGGGAATGATATGGCTATTGATGACATTACTTTTAGCCCATATGGTACGCCGATAGCCGTCGAGTCAAATCAACTTGCTAATAAAAGCTTTTGCGTTGGGTCACCGCAAATGGTCACCATTAACACCACTACGCCGTTGGATCATAATTTTGCGCAGAAACTGCAGCGTTTTGATAATGGCAAATGGATAGACCATTCTGCCGCCAGTACCACCACTTCTTTTAGTTTTTTAACGCCTGATACAGCCGGTGCATATTCATACCGGGTAGTAAAGAGCGATGCCGGTAATATCAATAGCTCGCAATGTGTTGTAGCCTCGAACAAGCTTGATATTACAGTTTACTCCTTGCCAATAGCTTCGTTTACAGTGGCAGATACCATTTGCCAGGGTGATACTTCGATTTTCAAGGACCGGTCTACGGCAGGAGGGGCTACTGGTATATCCTGGCAGTGGGATTTTGGCGATGGTCAAACGTCCGTAATACAAAATCCTCATTACCTGTTTACTACGGCGGGAGATCATATTGTTAAATTAACAGTAACCAACAGCAACGGCTGTTCCATTGATACTGTAAAAACCATACATGTTGTTCCGCAGGTTATTGCAGCATTTAATTATTCAAACCCCGATTGCGTCGATCAAACTATAACCTTTACAGACAATTCAACCAGTGCCGAGGCAAACATAATTAGTCGCCAATGGGACTTTGGGGATAGTACGTATAAAACTTTTACAAACAACTCACCTTTTCAGCATACCTACGATAAAACCGGTACTTTCCAGGTAAAGTTAACACTCAATACCGATAAAGGCTGTTCTGCTATCTTAACAAAAACTGTCGAAGTACATGCCGTACCCAAAGTTAATTTTATATTGCCCGAGGTGTGCCTGGCCGACTCGTATGCGCAGTTTACAGATAGCACCTTTGTAGCCGATAACATGCCAATGACTTATCTATGGGATTTTGGCGATAGTAACGCCAGCGTAGCTAATAATACATCAACAGCTCAAAACCCTAAACATATATATACAGAAGCAAAACAATATCAGGTTAAGCTAACAGTTACTTCGAGCGCGGGTTGTCAGCAAACGGTGATAAAACCGTTTACCGTTAATGGCTCAATACCCAAAGCAGTGTTTAATGTGTTAAACGCCACGTCGCTGTGTAGTAATCGCGCAGTTTATTTCGTTAACCAGTCAACGGTGGACTTTGGCAGTACAACCCGGGTAGTATGGGATTATGGCGATGGTTCAAAGAAGGATACCGATGAAAACCCTTATAAGGGTAAGTTGTACTATCATAAATATGCTGAGACACATTTACCTAATGCTGCAGAAAACCATACGGTAACCATGCTGGCTTACTCTGGTCAGAGTTGCGTATCTCCAACAGATACAATGATAACAATACTGGCAGTACCTACGCTAACGTTCAACGCCCCGGACTCTGTTTGTATAAATTTTGGTACGGTGCAGTTTGCTGCGCAGGAAGGTACCTCTATCAGCGGAACAGGTACGTATTACGGAACCGGGGTTAGCCCATCAGGTTTGTTTGATCCGGTAAAAGCAGGGATTGGTATTTTCGATATAAAATACATATATGAGGCAGGTACCGGTTGTGCAGATACGATAGTTCATAGAATTAAAGTAAACCCAATAGGGACAGTAGACGCCGGCCCCGATGTAACCATATTGGCGGGAGGAGCAACTACCCTGCATGCCACTGCAACCGGCGATAATATTACTTATCTGTGGTCGCCGGCTATTGGATTGAGTAGTACCACTATTCCAAACCCGGTAGTTAATGCAGAAAATGACATGACTTATACCTTAACCGTCACCAACAAATATGGCTGTTCTGTAACAGACCAGGTGAATGTTAAGGTGTTGCAAGCGCCCGTTGTCCCCAATACTTTTACGCCTAACGGCGATGGGATTAATGATACCTGGGCCATTAAATACCTGGAGACGTACGTTGGCGCCACAGTTGATGTGTTTAATCGTAATGGGCAAAAGGTATACACATCTGTTAATTACCCGGTAACAGGCTGGGACGGTAGTTTTAGGGGGCAGGGTTTACCGGTAGGGGTTTACTATTATATTATTGACCCTAAGCACGGCCGCAGGCCTATATCGGGCTACGTTACCATTGTTAGATAAAGACATTGCGGTACCAGCTACTAAAAGCGTTTAAATCCTGACGAAAAAGGCAGGAACTCGGCACTCCGCTTTAATTACAGACATTTTATACCAATATTTATCCTTACCAATTGTAAGGATCAGAGAGGTGGATAAAACACTACCTATATCACATAAAAAATTACTGAAATTGAGCCACCTGCTGATCATTTTTTTGATCATAACTTTGGTGGTTAGTTTTCAATATGCCGGGGCGCAAAGTCTTGGTGACCCCATTGTGCACATAACTTTCGGATCTGGAGCAAGCACTTACGGCCCTGCACTGGCAGCAGACTCGGGTAGCACTACCTATACTTATAGCGGGCCTGCATCGCCTAATGATGGAGAGTATGGCATATTTAATACCACCGCGGGCCTTAATAAAGGTTGGGTAACTACCAAAGATCATACGGGCAACCCAAATGGCTACATGATGCTGGTAAATGCCAGCTTTGCTGCGGGCTTGTTTTATACGCGCCAGGTTGATGGCTTATGCGGCAGCACCACTTATCAATTTGCCGCCTGGATAAAAAATCTGCTCAATACAAATGGTATATTACCTAACGTAAGCTTTTCTATCGAAACGGTAGACGGAACAGTACTTGGAGGCGGTAATACGCATGACATACCTGCTGATAGTACCTGGAAACAATACCCGTTTGTTTTTTCTACACCGGCTAATGTACAATCTGTTATTTTAAAGATGACAAATAACGCACCCGGCGGCACCGGCAATGATATTGTTATTGACGATATTACTTTTAGTCCCTATGGAACTCCAATCAATATAGCATTCGATCAAAGTAGTACTATTGGTTATTGTGCGGGATCGCCGCAGATGGTCACGATAAAAACAAGTACGCCACTGGATCAAAAGTTCGCTCAAAAACTTCAGTTGTTTAAAAATGGTGTGTGGGTTGATCAAACTGCTCCCACAACGGCATCTTCATTTAGTGTTTTAGGGCCTGCCGAGGGCGGAGATTATTCTTACCGGGTTGTTAAAAGTGATGCCGTTAATATCAATTCTTCACAATGTGTTATAGCCTCGAACAAATTAAATATCTCAGTACAGGCACCAAAGGCTTCCTTCGCAGTTCAAAAAAATACTTGCCAGAGCGATACTGTACTTTTTATGGATGAGTCAACATCAATAGGCTCGGCCACTTTTTCGTGGCATTGGGATTTTGGGGATGGCGATACATCAAATGTGCAAAATCCGAAACATCGTTTTAAAATAAGCGGAGATGTCCCCGTCAAACTCACCATAACAACGCAGTATGGCTGCGTTAATGAAACTGTCAAAACCATCCATGTTATAACGCCGGTAAATATTGATTTTACTGCATCAACACCTTATTGTGTCGGTCAGGAAATAACTTTTACCGACAATTCTGTCAGTCCTGATGGAAATATTAATAGTTGGAACTGGGATTTTGGTGATGGTCAAAAAGATACAAAATATTATAGCACGCCATTTCAGCACAAGTACGATACTGCCGGCGTTTATAAAGTAATATTAAATATTATTACAGCAAAGGGATGTACCGCCACGCTTACTAAAACAATTGAAGTACACCCGGTACCGAAAGTGAATTTTATATTACCCGAGATCTGTCTGAAAGACGTTTACGCACAGTTTAAAGACAGTAGTTTTGTTGCAGATAATGAACCGATGACCTATCTGTGGGATTTTGGCGATGACCACGCTGATGCAGCCAATCCAAATACATCTACACTGCAAAACCCTGCCCATATTTATAGCGAAGCGAAGCAATATCAGGTTACACTTACTGTGACGCCTACGGGCGGTTGCCAACAAACGCTGGTTAAACCGTTTACCGTAAATGGTTCTGAACCTAGGGCTGTTTTTAATGTATTAAACCCGTCATCGCTTTGTAGTAATAGAGATGTCTATTTCAGTAATGAGTCTGCGGTTGATTTTGGCAGTATAACCAAAGTGATCTGGGATTTTGGTGATAACTCAACGCCGGATACAGATGAAAATCCTTATAAAGGCAAATTGTATCACCATAAATATCCTGAAATTAATTTACCTACCGCTATACACCCCTATACTGTTAGAATGATTGCTTATTCGGGCCAAAGTTGCTTTTTGGTAAGTGATCCAACCACGATAACAATATTAGCAGTTCCTGCTTTAACTTTCAACGCAGCAGACTCCGTTTGTATAAATTTTGGTACGGTACAATTTGCCGCCCAAGAGAACACCGGTATTACCGGCGCGGGTACTTATTATGGTGCCGGGGTATCGCCAACTGGTTTGTTTGACCCGGCAAAGGCAGGCGTGGGCACATTTGATATCAAATATATTTACACAGCCCAAACAGGCTGCGCGGATACCATCGTTCATAAAATTAAAGTAAACCCTATAGGTACGGTTGATGCCGGGCCTGATGTAACTATCCTGTCGGGCGGTACCACTACCTTACATGCCATTGCAACGGGCGATAAGATAACTTATTTATGGTCACCTGCTACGGGTTTAAATAATGCTACCATACCTAACCCGGTGGCAAGTATAGATAAAGACATTACCTACACATTAACCGTTACCAACAGCTACGGTTGCGCAGTAACAGACCAGGTTAATGTAAGGGTTTTGCAAGAACCTGTTGTGCCAAACACGTTTACGCCTAATGGCGACGGTATCAATGATAATTGGGTTATTAAATACCTGGATAGTTACGCAGGTGCAATAGTCGACGTTTTTAACCGTAATGGGCAAAAGGTCTATACTTCTAATAATTACCCGGTAGCCGGTTGGGATGGACATTTCAATGGCCAGGACCTGCCGGTGGGGGTGTATTATTATATCATCGACCCAAAACATGGCCGCAAACCCATTTCTGGCTATGTTACCATTATTAGGTAAAATATACCACAAGACGTAGCCAATTAGTTAAAACCGGTTAATTAATTGTGAAATGAAACTTTATTTGATTAATGTAGCGCTGGCTTAATTATGCCAGCGAGGGCGTTCCCTGCGGAGATATTATAGTATCAATAAACTCGCCGATAATTTTCAAGGTGCGGCTGTCAAGAAAGTCTTCATTGCGCTGCATCCACTCGGTACCTAGTTTGTAAAGCATAGCTGCTTTACCGTTAATGTTTACAATCCACACTTTCCAGTTTTTGAAATATCCGTCTTTGATATCAACTAGTTGTGGGGTTCCATCGGCTAACTTCACTGTATAATTCATTGATGTAATGATTAGATGATTGAATAGTCCGTTTGTAATCTATAGGCAAGTATGTTGTAAGTGATAATTAAGATACGCAGAAGCCGGTATTATATTGCGTAAAGGGTCGGCAAATAATCTTAAACTAATGTAACAAATTAATAATGAAATACAAAAAAATAAAATCAGCTCTCTAAATCTCCTCCGGAAGGGGAGGTTTTTGAAGTTTTGTTTTTAAAAGCCCTCCCGGTAGGGAGGGCTTGGGAGGGGCTTATTCTCTTATCCAGATGTTTCTGTAGCTTATCGGTTCGCTTTTATCGCCGTGGGCCTGTAATCTTAACGGCATTGCATCATGCGCTTTATAAGCATGTGCAACATTGGTCATAGAGGTGCCGCCTCTAATTTCGGTATTGTTTTGTACCAGTACGCCGTTAAATAAAATGGTAACGTGTGCAGGTGTTTTCACGGTGCCGTCGGCGTTAAACTCCGGTGCCTGATAAGCAATATCGTAAATGTTCCATTCGCCGGCTTTATGTGCAGGGTTAACCAGCGGAATAGACTCGCGGTAAACAGCGCCGGCCATACCGTTGGTATAGGTTTTATTGTCGTTGTTGTAAGTATCTAAAACCTGGATCTCGTATTTACCTGACAAGAATATGCCGCTGTTGCCACGTTCCTGACCCTTACCGGTAATATCCGCAGGTATTTTCCATTCAATGTGTAATTGAAAGCTGGTGAACTTTTGTTTAGTCTCTATATCGCCTACTGATTTATCAACAGTTAATAAACCGTCTGCCACTTTCCATTTAGCGACAGATTGATCTTTGGCATTTTCCCACTGGTCCAGATTTTTACCGTCGAACAAAATTATTGCGTCTGATGGTGCCTCACCGAATGTTTTGGCTGGGGTAACAACATTTGGTACCGGCGAAAACATCTCTGCATCGGTTGGGTTAGCTGCAGGTAAGTTAGCTTTTTTAATATCGGCTGATGTAGTTTGCCCGTAAGCGATAGTCGACACACCTAACAGTGCTGTCGCCAAAAACAGGTTGTATCTCATAATTGGTTAATTGTTGGAATGATAATTTATTCAAATCTATAAGATTTTGAATTTCGATGCATAGCTTTTTTGCAGTGTATTGAAAGTGTTACTGTTACTCTTATTTCGAATAAAATTTCATTTAACCATAACCCAGCAATAACTTTTTACGTAGAAAGTAATAGTAATACTAATTAATACTATTGATAATATGGAGTTTTTAGACAAAGATCCTTACGGAAAAATACCTGAAGGTGTAGTGATTTTGAATTGGGTGGTTGCTATTTTGTTGACTATTGATGTGCTTTGGTGCATTTGCTAAATTCTCTGACCAGAACTTTATGAAAATGTTTGATATTGAACGTTTTCGATTCAAGAAAATTAAACTTTAACTTCCTTCCATTTACCGCGCCTAAAGAAATACCAGGCTGCCAGCGCTAAAATAGTTTCGGCAATAGGGATGGAAAGAAAGGCACCGTTAGCGTGCATCCCCAATGGTTTTGCCAGATACCAGGCCAGCGGAATTTGCAGCACCCAAAAGCAAATAAAATTTATCCAGGTAGGTGTACGGGTATCGCCGGCGCCATTAAGTGCCTGGGTCATCACCATGCCTATACCATAGAATATATAAGCCGATCCAAAAGTACGCAAAGCTTGTACGCCGTATTTAATTACCCCGGTATCCGTAGTAAACACGCGGATAATATGATCTGAGAAAAATAAAAATATCAGCATCACCATACCCATAAATATAGCATTGTATTTGGCGGTGATGATAACACTTTGCTCAGCCCGATGAATTTCTTTAGCCCCCAGGTTTTGCCCAACTAAGGTGGCCGCCGCATTACTTAAACCCCAGGCAGGCAAAATAAAGAACACCACGTTACGTATAGCTATTTGGTAACCTGCTGATGCCGCCGTACCGCTGGTTTCTGCTACCAGACGCGCCACCACAATCCAGCTGCCGCTGGCTATAATAAACTGTAAAGTAGCAGGCCACGCTATTTTAATAATGGTTTTAATAACTGTTGCGTCAAAACTAAAATGAATAGCTTTAAATTTAACTATACCGTTACCTTTTATTAAGTGATAACACTGATAAAGCACACCCGATGTGCGGCCCGTTACGGTTGCTATAGCAGCCCCCTTTAGTCCGAAAAAATGGATTAAAACCGGGCAGAGAATAATATTTACAAAACTGGCTATCCAAAGGCTCTTCATGGCCATAGCAGCGTTACCCGCCCCACGGAAAATACCGTTGATCAGGAAGATGAGGATAATTACCAAACTGCCGCCAAACATAATACGGGTAAAAATGGCGCCATCGGCAATAACAGCTTTGCTGGCGCCCATTAAACTTAGAATGTCGCCGGCGTAAATCATACCTGCCACCGTTAATACCGCCGAAATGCCAAAAGCAATAATGAGCGATTGCGCCCCGGCATGAGCGGCGCCGTCTACGTTCTTTTCGCCAATGCGGCGGGCCACGACGGCTCCTGCGCCTATACTTAATCCCATGGCGATACTGTAAACTATCGTGATAACAGATTCTGTCAGACCCACGCTGGCAATAGCATTTTCGCCCAGCTTGCCTACAAAAAATATATCTACCAGCGCGAACACGCTTTCCAGGCTCAGTTCTAAAATCATCGGCACCGCCAATAAAAATACCGCACGGCGTATACTGCCGCTGGTAAAATCATGATTCTCGCCGTTGAGCGATTGCTTGATGACAGTAATTATATTTTTTAAGGTCATGGTAAGTTTATGTACAGATGGCAATTACGCTATCTTTTAATTTATATTTTCGGCTTTGTCGGGTTAAGGCCAAATTCCTTACCGTGAAACTAAATATTTACGCCAGGACAATTTTTATTGCACTCCGGTTGTTTGTTTCAAAGCGAGCTAGAGACGGTTTACCTGCGCTAACCATTAAATCAAAACTTCGCAAAGGTATCCGTTGGCCTCGATGATCTCAATGATCTTTTCGGGGATTACAATTGTTGCTTCAACCCTTAGTATCCGGTCGCAGTCTTCCATATCAAAGTTAACCCGGCTATGCGGGAAATGATCAAGCACCTGTCTGATCAATTGCTCAGACATTTCTATTTCATTAACATTGGTTTTAAAAACTTCGACTATCATGATATTAACCTGCCAAAACTTTGGCGATTTTTTTCAACTGAAAGATATGGCGCTGGGTGTGTACAATATAAAACCAAATAAACTCAAGCCGTGTAAACGCTCCAAATCCGGGTACCTCAAAAGCCAGGCAGGTTACCGTAATATTAAGCGTTTTTGCGGCCACAATCAACTTATTAAACCTGTTGTTAACCATGTCGAGCAATTCTTGCTTTCCATATTTTTTATCTGAAGGATAAATAAAGTCTGGCGATTGCATCCTGATATCCATGTTCAGAAACAGATCTGACACCGCCTTTATTTTCTCGCCCGGATCACGGTCAGTAGGGCTGGTATCGCCATAAAGCGTATCAACACTAGCTGCTTTCCATGCATGCTCTGTAACTTGCGCTGCTGTCCAACTGCCCTCAAAAGGAACAGTGTTTAATTGATCCTCAGGGATAGCTGATAATACCTGAACAAATTCCTGATGAACTCTATTTAAATCATTTAAAGGTTCTTTCATGTTATGCGATTTTTATGCCCTGCCAATTAGGGCTGGGCATAACCAGGAAATTATTTTTAACCCTCGATATAGTTAAGCATCCATTGTACGCCGAATTGATCTACCAGCATACCAAACCACGCCCCCCAGAACATTTTTTCTAATGGCTGTTGTATTTGGCCACCGGCTGCCAGGCCATTAAATATACGGTGCATTTCTTCGATGCTTTCAGGGCTTACGGCAATAGAGATATTGTTGCCGAAATTCAAAGTATGCCCCGCCGATTCGAGCGCGTCGGTGCCCATGAGTACGTTTTTGCCAATGGGCAATGCGACGTGCATAATGCGCTCTTTGTCTTCGGCAGACATGCTGTCGCCGTGAGGGGTATCTTTAAAACGTTGCAACGCTTTAAATTCGCCGCCGAAAACAGATTTGTAAAAATTAAAAGCTTCTTCGGTGTTACCTAAAAAATTAAGGTAGGGATCAATTTGTGCCATGATTGTATTTTTTGATTTGTTTGTTTTAGTTAGGCTAAGGTAGGCGCAATTTTTTGATGTGATGATGTGCATAAATGTCAACTATAGGGGGTATTCGAGACATTTTTTTATATTTATGCCACCAATAAATGAAAGCAAATGATACAATTAGGCATTTTACTAACTAACAAATACAGGCTGTTAAGTGTAGCCGCCATATTGGATGTTTTTGAAAGTGTAAACAGGTTTTATACTGAAAATGAGGAGGAACCAGCTTTTAATATCTCGCTAATCAGCACTAATACATCCGACGGAAATGCTTTGGAGTTTAAAGGATATCCAATTCAAGCACCTGCTTCGGCAACAAAACAGGACCTCGTATTTATTCCTGCTTTTAATACGATGGATATTATCCCGGCCATACAGGAAAATTATTCTTTTATCCCATGGCTGCAACAACAGCACCAGCAAGGTGCCGAACTGGCTTGTGTGTGTACGGGCGCATTTCTATTAGGCGCTACCGGCCTGCTTAACGGTAAAACCGCTACAACCCATGTTGACGCCTGCGAAGCTTTTGCCAATGCTTTCCCGCAAGTTAAACTACAGGCCGACAAAGTGGTAACCGGCGATACCGGCTTGTATACCAGCGGCGGTTCAACCTCGAGCTTTCATTTAATGCTGCATCTGTTGCAAAAACATTGTGGTAAAGATATAGCTGTGCGCACAGCTAAGCTATTTTCTATAGATATGGATCGCGGGCAGCAAACCTATTTTAGTACTTTCTCGCCGGTACAGGCACATAACGACGAATTGGTGGCTATGGCGCAACAAAGTATTGAATCGGCCTATCATAATGCCGGAACAATTGAGGAACTGATCAAAGAAATCCCTGGTAGTCGCCGCAATATTGCCCGTAGATTTAAACAAGTTACAGGTATTACACCGATAGAATATCTACAGAAAACCAGAATTGAAGCTGCTAAACGCCTGCTGATCAAAACCAATCAGCAAATGACCGAGGTAATGATCAACTCTGGCTATAGCGACCCCAAAGCGTTTCGCAAGATTTTCAGGAAAACTGTTGGTATGACACCGACCGGTTATCGCGAGAAATTTTATATGAGTTGATTATTCTCCCCAGGCAGTGATCATCAGACTGCGCGAGCCACCATAATTACGATGTTCGCACAGGTAAATGCCTTGCCATATCCCCAAAGCAAAACGGCCATTACGGATAGGGATAGTTACCGAGCTACCCAGCAGCGCCGCTTTCAAATGTGCCGGCATATCGTCCGGGCCCTCGTCGTCATGCTGATAATCCGGATCATTCTCGGGAACCGCTTTACTGAAATACATTTCAAAATCTTTACGCACGGTTGGGTCGGCGTTTTCATTGATGCTTAATGAGGCTGATGTATGCTGGATGAACACCTGGCAAATGCCCATTTTGATTTCGCCAATCTGTGGAAGCGCCTGCACGACTTCGGAAGTTATTAAGTGAAAGCCGCGTCGACGCTGGCTAAGCTGTATTTGTTGTTGAAATATTTTCATGATGATGTTGATGTAAAGTAACGCACTTGCAATAACAATGCAAATTTATATAACTATAGCACGAGGTTGTATATTTCGATAAAGGCATGATGATTGTATTGATGCGCCCATGAGAGCATTTTTTTCGGACAGCCTGCACGTTTTTATTGTTATAATGATATTTGTTTTAGGAATAGGAGGGGCGCTGGTTACCGGCGGCAGGTTTGATGAATGGGGCAAGCGCCTGCGTTGGCGTCGCAAAAAAAAGAATATGGATTACCATTAATTTGTAACTATAGCAGGTTCAGCGGGTCTAATTGATGTTGAACCCGTAAACTTGTTGCTATGCGTTACTTTCTTTGTCTGTTATTACCGCCCTTAGCTGTATTTACCACAGGCCGTATGGGCGCATTCATTCTAAATTTACTACTTACGCTGTGTTTTTGGATCCCGGGTGTGATTCACGCAGTATTGGTAACCAATGACTATTATGCAGCCAAACGCCACCGCCGGTTGGTACGCGTTATGAAGCGCAGATATTAGCCGAGCTTTGTTTCTGTTTAGCTAACTTGCCGCATATTTTACAACGAATATGAATGACGTGCTAGGGCAAGCCATATATGATTACTGGGATAAGCGGTCGCCTTCTAAATTATGGATCAATAATAAATACGGCCCCAAAGAGGAGATGCCTATCGGTATCTATTTCCGTGAGGAAGACGATATGCCCGATATAGAATGGATGGCGCTGGAGCAATGCCGCGGCAAAGTGCTGGACATTGGCGCAGGAGCAGGAAGTCATTCTTTGTACTTATCAGAGCATGAGTTTGATGTCACCGCCATGGATATTTCGCCATTGTGTGTTAAAGTCATGAAAGAGAGAGGTATCAGGAATGCTTTGGAAGGCGATATCTTCCAATACAAACAAGGCGGTTATGATACTTTATTACTGCTGATGAACGGCATAGGTCTGGCCGGTACTATTGAGGGGCTTAAAAAACTGCTTATTCACTTAAAGACTTTATTAAAGCCCGATGGGCAGATATTATTTGATTCGTCGGATATAGTTTATCTGTACGAAGGCAATTTGCCTAAACACGGTTATTATGGCGAGGTTGAATATCAGTATGCCTACAAAAAGCTAAAGACCGAGTGGTTTAGTTGGTTATATATTGACGAGCATACTTTACAACAAGTCGCGGTTGAGACCGGTTATTTAACGGAAGTATTAATTGATGATGAGCACGGTCAATATTTAACACGTTTAACAGTAATGCATTAGGTTATTATTGAATGATCAATTAAACTTTATGCTTATTATTTGTTCTATATCTAACAAAAACGATAATAATATGAAGAAGCTATTTATACTTGCCGCGCTAACTATCGCGACTACCTACACCACCTTTGCGCAGAGTGTTGATCTGCGCCGTAAAATTGAAGTTACCGGTACCGCCGAACAAGAAATTACCCCAGACATTATCAACGTGACTATTTCTTTGCAGGAGTACATGAATGGTAAAACTAAAGTTACCATTGACCAATTGGAGAAACAACTCGAGCAGGCTGTTAACGATGCCGGTATTCCGAAAGAAGATTTTACCATCAATAATTTGTCGGCTTACAATAATACCTATCAGAAAAAGAAAAATCCTGATTTCCTGGCATCCAAACAATATGGTATCCGTTTTCATGATTTGAACCGCTTTAACCAGATCATCAGTAAGGTTGATGCAAAAGGTATCCAAAGCACCAATATAGATAGTTATGATTATTCGAAGATGGAGCAGCTGAAAAATGATTTGAAGCTGAAAGCTTTACTGTCTGCAAAAGCAAAAGCTACTTTTTTGCTGGCGGGTTTAAGCGAAACAGTGGGACCTGTATTGAACATTACTGAGAATGACAATAGCGTATACATGCAGCCAAGAGCGGTGATGTTTAAAAGCATGGCTGTAGCGGCCGACAGGCAGGAACCGGCAGAATCTGACATCGACGTTAAAAAAATTAAGTTAAGCTTCCAGATCAACGCCGTGTTTCAAATCGGCAAATAAAAATATTAACCTGCTGTAAAAAGGGGTATCGACTAATTAGTCGATACCCCTTTTTACTTATTTAAGAATATCTGGTTAATTAGCCGGTACAGTATACGTAAACTCAAAGCCTGTTCCCGGGTCGCTGCCATTGCCGTGGGTAGTTATCGGGCCCACAGTCTTGCCTTTATAAGTTACTACAGGTGCCATAGTTCCTGTTTTATCAGAAGCAGCCTCTATCGTTACTACGTTACCCGGTTCAGGAGTGAACGAGTAATCCAGGCTGGCTACATCGTAATCATCTTTAGTGGTAAATTGATTACTTATGGGGTCAGACTCGGTGATGTTATAAGAGAAGATCTGGCTGCTGGTTATAATAATATGCATGGTAGGAGCAGGGGCAGTGTTAGCCGGGTTTTGGTCTGTTATCTGCGCATTCTCCTTCTTGCAGCCAAAAGCCAGCAGTAAAATCAAGAAGTATAGGTGCTGTTTTTTCATAATCTGGTTTATAATATCATTAACAAAATAGCTAACTAATTAGTATTCAGTATTAAACGTGGTTCGTCATAGGCAATCATCTGTTCGCGCTCGCGGGCCGGAATAGATACCGACTTGTTTGTTGTATAGTCATAGCTGATACAAACGGTTTTGCCCGTTGTGCAAATTTCCTCGCCGTGCGGTGTTATTCTAACTAATACCTGCATCACATCAAAACTACTATTGCCTATGCGCACTACGCGTACGTAGCAAGCAATCTCGTCGTGCAGATTTATAGGTTTTAGATAATTAACCTCGCTGCGGCCTACAATAATGCCGTGTTCACTTAAATTCCAATCAATAGCATGTTTCCAATAGTTAAACCGGGCTATCTCAAAATAGGTAAGGTATATCGCATTGTTAACGTGACCCACTGCATCTATATCCGAAAAACGGATATGTATGGGGGTGCGAAACTTGTAATCTGCTAGTTTTTCAGCCATTAAGTGTCAATATGTCGGTTTAAAATTGGTTAAAATGACAAGACGTCATTCAATTGCGCTCAAAACGCCAATGGTATGGGTATTGATTAACTCTTTACGAAAATAACAATAAAATAAAAACTTTAGGAGGATATAACAATGACTTTAGTAAAATTTGGTAAAGAGCCCAAAAATAACTTCGTAAACCCATTCTTTAATGACGTTTACTCCATCTTGAATGATTCGTTTTTAAACGAAAGATCTGCTAGCCGTGTACCTGCTGTTAACATTGCAGAAAGCGACGCACAATTTGAAATAGACTTGGCTATCCCCGGTTTAAACAAAGAAGATATTAAGATCAATCTGGATAAAAATGTATTAAGCGTTTCGGCTGATAAGAAAACTGAAACCATTGATGAAAATAAGAAATTTACCAAACGCGAATACAGCTTTAATACTTTCAGCAGATCATTCAACTTGCCGGAAAGCGCAGACCATTCAAAAATTGATGCCGACTACGTTAATGGTGTTTTGAAATTGACTATTGCTAAAAAAGAAGAAGCTAAATTTCAGACCAGAGAAATAGCTGTAAAATAATATTATATCGGGAAGTTCCGAAAGTCCGTGGCAGTGAGGGTGATTGCGCGTGAAATGTGAGGGTGATTGTGTTTGCAGGCCCGGACCTAGGAAATACCGGTAAAGAGTGTTTTCATAATAAGTAATGTTGGTTTAGTTTGAAAAGGCCGTCCCGAAAGGGGCGGCTTTTTCTTTATGTCGGATTTCGGATGTTCGATATCTAACTAATCCCTCATATTAATATATTGCAGCGGCTGGCCAAAATCCTCTTTACGGCACAATGCTATTACACCTTGCAGGTCGTCAATCTTTTTGCCTACTATGCGTACCTGGTCGTCCATAATGCTGGCTTGTACTTTTAGGCCACTGTCTTTTATTTTTTTAACGATTTTTTTGGCGGTCTCCTGGTCAATGCCCTGTTTTACTTTGATCTCTTTACGGATCATGTTGCCTGACGCGGCCTGCTCTTTGCCATAATCCAGGTCTAAAGACTTAGGGTCCACCTGTTGTTTCACCATGCGGCTGATTATAGCATCTGTAATAGCTTTAAGACGCATATCGCTTTCTGTAACTACAGTTACTATATTGGTTTTCTTATCCAGATCTACCGTACTTTTCGAGTCGTTAAAGTCATAACGGTTTAAAATATCTTTTTTGGCGATGTTAATGACGTTGTCCAGGGTCTGGCCGTCAATTTTGCTTACTATATCAAAGCTTGGCATATTGTGTATTTTTACTTGAGTTGCAAAATTACTATTTAAAAGGGGATAAAATCAAATGCTGAATTTGTGTGTTAAAACAAACAGATATAGCAATTTATTAATATTAAATTAACAAATAAATAGGCAGCTTTGCCATAACCTACGGGTGTCACATTTATATATGGATATTAAAAGGGTACCTTTAATCAATAGAGAGATAAGCTGGTTGTATTTTAACGAGCGTGTTTTACAAGAAGCCGCAGACCCTACTGTCCCGCTAATTGAGCGTATCAGATTCCTGGCTATATTTTCATCTAATCTTGACGAGTTTTATCGCGTTAGGGTAGCCACCCTGAGCCGACTTGCTAATCTGAACGAAAAAGCGAAGGAGATTTTGGGCTATAACCCCAAAAAAGTACTGAACCAGATTAAAAACCTGGTAGTAAAGCAAGAGCGCAAGTTTAACGATCTGTACGAGAACATCATTGTAAAACAACTGGCCGAAGAAAAGATCTTCTTGCTTAACGACAAGCAGCTAAACGTAGCGCGTGGTACTTTTGTTCGCGACCATTTTCGCGAAAAGCTCCTGGCCATGCTGGTGCCAATTATGTTGGATAATACCGTCACCTTGCCAGAATTGCGCGACCGCGCCATTTACTTTTTTGTTAAGCTGACTAAAGACAAAAAGGTAACCTACGCGCTTATTGAAATACCTGACAATCTGCCGCGCTTTACCGTACTGCCAGAGACTAATAACCTGAAATTCATTATCCTGCTGGACGATGTGCTCAGGTATTGTTTAGAAGATATCTTCTTCATTTTTGAGCACGATAGCATTGAAGCATATTCCATTCAGCTAACCCGCGATGCCGAACTGGATCTGGATAAAGAAGTAAGCGGTAAATTTATCGACGCTTTATCGCGCAGCCTGCAGAAACGCAAAAAAGGCAAACCAATGCGTTTGCTTTATGATTCTGAGATGCCGCTTGATATGTTAAAATATCTGGTGCACAAAATGGGCCTGCATGGCGAGAGCCTGATACCGGGTAACCGTTACCATAACTTTAAAAATTTCATATCATTTCCCAACGTGGGTTCGCCGGAGTTGGAGTATGTTAAATATCCGCCACTACCGGTTGATAATTTGACATTTGATCGCAGTTTGATGGCCATGATAGCCAGGAAGGATTACCTGATTAGTACACCTTATCAAACATATGACTATGTGATTCACTTTTTACGCGAAGCGGCTATCGACCCTAATGTTAAAGAGATCAGTATCGCCGTTTATCGTTTGGCCGAAAACTCGCGCATTATGCACGCATTAGTTAATGCCGCTAAAAACGGTAAAAAAGTAAATTGTTTGGTTGAACTGCGTGCCCGCTTTGATGAGCAGAATAACATAACCTGGAGCCGCCGTTTAGAAGAAGAAGGAGTAAACGTAATTTACGGTATAGACGGTTACAAGGTACACTCAAAAATATGCCTGGTAAGCCGTACCGAAAAAGACGCGTTGGCTTATTATGCTTGCCTGTCTACCGGTAACTATAACGAAAAAACAGCACGCATGTATGCAGACCATACATTGCTTACAGCCAATAAAAAAATAACCGGCGATTTGATCAATGTGTTCAAAGCCATTAATAAAGGCATTTTACCAAAAGGATTAAAGCATTTAATTGTATCGCCCATTGATTCGCGTCCGGCAATTTATAAACTGATTGATAACGAGATCAAAAATGCCAAAGCCAAAAAGCCGGCTTACATGATCCTGAAGATGAATAGTCTTGCCGATGAGCAATTGATAGTGAAGTTATACCAGGCCAGCAATGCGGGGGTTAAAATTCAATTGATTATACGCGGCATGTGCTGTCTGGTGCCCGGCATGAAAGGTTATAGCGAGAATATAGAGGTTATTAGTATTGTAGACAGATACCTGGAGCATGCACGCGTACATGTGTATTGTAATGGTGGCAATGAACTGATCTACCTTACTTCTGCCGATTTTATGACGCGCAATATTGATACCCGGGTTGAAGTTGGTTTCCCTATTTATGATAAAGCCATTAAAAAAGAGGTGAGAGATATTATTGATATCCAGCTAAACGATAACACCAAATCTCGCGAGATCAACAAAGACAATACTAACAAATATCATAAAACTAAATCAGAACTGCCGGTGCGGTCGCAAGTTGATATTTACAGCTACTTAAAGAATAAAAAATAAATAAATTGAGATACGCAGCTATTGACATCGGGTCGAACGCGGTAAGGTTACTTATTGCTGATATAAAAGAGAATGACGGCACGGTGTCGTTTAAAAAAAATACTTTGGTACGTGTACCGCTGCGTTTGGGCGACGATGCGTTTTTAAATCACGAACTTTCTGTAAAAAAAACTACCGATCTGGTTAAAACCATGCAGGCTTTTCATAACCTGATGGATGTTTACAAGGTGACAGAATATATGGCTTGTGCGACATCTGCCATGCGCGAGGCGCATAATGGTGCAGAGGTAGTTAAACAAATCAAAGAGGAAGCGGGTATTGATCTGGAGATTGTTCACGGACAAGTAGAAGCCAGGATTATTTACGCCAGCCACGCCGAGCAAAATATCGACAAAAATAAAACTTACCTGTACATTGATGTAGGCGGTGGCAGCACAGAACTTTCCTTGTTTTCGGCAGGAGAGTTAGTGGCTTCTAAATCATTTAACATTGGTACCATACGTATATTAGACAACCAGGATACCGAAGAATCGTGGGGAGCCATGCGTGATTTTATCCGCGAGCATACGCGCCACTTTAAAGGTGTTTTTGGAATTGGCACCGGTGGCAACATTAATAAAATTTATAAATTATCCGAAGAAAAAAACAATACACCAATGAGCTTGGGTAAGCTTAAATCAATATATGATTATCTGGATTCGTTTTCATTAAAAGACAGAATTAACGTGCTTGGTTTAAACCAGGATAGGGCCGATGTAATCATTCCGGCTTGCGAGATTTATCTGTCTGTGATGAAATGGGCAGGTATCAAAAGCATTTATGTGCCAAGCGTAGGTATGGTGGATGGTATTATCCAGACGCTGATAGATGAAAAATTTGTGAAATCGGTATTAAAATAATTTCAATAAATTATTTAATAATTAAAAAACTGTTATTATATTTGTAGTGCCCTCTCAAAGGGCATGTTTTTCATAGGTAGATGTAGGGTCGGGTACTTGTATTCGACCCTTTTTTGTGCCTATCCCTCTCGGTCTCCCCAAAGGAGGGCGCTCTAATTTTAACTTTATAGTTATTTAACAATACGTTTGGTTTAACTTTGGATGATATTAATTGTTCATTTAAAAGTCTCCCCTTCGGGGAGATTTAGAGGGGTGTATGAAAAGAAAAATTGTAATTGCTATTACCGGTGCCAGCGGATCTATATATGCCAGGCTGCTGCTGGACAAATTACAACAACTCCATAACCAAATTGCAGAGGTAGCTGTGGTGATGTCTGACAACGCCAAACAAGTATGGCAGTTTGAGTTAGACAACCAGGATTACGACAAATTCCCTTTTAAATTTTACGCTAAAAATGATTTTATGGCGCCGTTTGCCTCCGGCTCGGCAAAGTTTGATGCCATGGTAATTATACCGTGCTCTATGGGTACGCTGGCCCGCATAGCCGGCGGCATTTCAGACGACCTGATAACCCGCGCTGCAGACGTGATCTTGAAAGAGCGTCGTAAACTAATACTGGTTGCGCGCGATACACCTTTAAACCTTATCCATATCCGTAATATGGCTACTGTAACCGAGGCAGGCGGTATTATTTGCCCGGCGGTACCTTCATACTACAACAAGCCGCAAACGGTAGAAGAGGTGGCCCTAACCGTAGTTAACCGAGTAATAGATTTGATGGGGTTAGAAAATGATAGCTATCGTTGGGGAGCGGAATAATAAATAGCATGTAAAGGTGTCATTAACCTATTGGTAAATGAAAGCAAAAATTACTGCCCACGCCCGGTTCGCTATCAATACTGAAGGTGCCGTTATGTTTTTTTACGATCTCGGCGGCTATATACAGGCCCAGGCCCACACCATTAAACTGGTTGGCTATTTTACTTACCCTAAAAAAGCGCTTAAATAGTTTGTCTATATCTTCCTGATCTATACCGATACCCGAGTCAAGCACGCAGACTGTTATTTTACTATTTTCTACAAAAGCTTTTACAATTACCTCGCTTGCATTGGGCGAGTATTTAATGGCATTGTTTAACAGGTTGATCACTACACGTTCCAACCTGAACTGGTCGCCGGTATAAAATATATCTACCGTGTTTTCTAATATAATTTTGTGTTGCGGCGAGAGTTGTTGCACCGTCTCAATACTTTGACTTAATATATCAGCGAAAAAGAATTCGCTTATATTCAAATCTATCTCGCCCGAATTGATCTTGGTAACATCCAGCAAATCCTCGATCAGTCTTTCCAGCCGTAAAACACTTTGATTAGACTTTATTATAAAGGGGTAGATTCGATCTTCCTTATTTACCGACCTGGTTAGGATCTGGTTAATAGCTTTAATATTGGTAAGCGGTGTCTTTAACTCATGACTAACCATGTTGAAAAACTCATCCTTCTTGGCATCCCCTTCAATTCGTTTCTCGCGTTCTTCGCTTTGGTATATCAGTTCCTTATTGGCAGTTACCAATTCGTCGGCGCGATCTTGTTTTTCCTGATTTTGATAAAGTAATTCTTTGTTGGCAATAACCAATTCATCAGCACGGTCCTGCTTTTCCTGGTTTTGATAGGTTAACTCTTTATTAGCTATTGCCAACTCATCGGCCCGGTCTTGTTTCTCCTGGTTTTGAAAAACCAGCTCCCGGTTAGCGATGATCAGCTCATTGGCCCGGTCTTCTTTCTCGTTATTCTGAAAAAGTAATTCCGTATTGGCTAATAATAACTCTGCCGCACGCTTTTCTTTCTCTTCATTCTGAAAAGCCAGCTCAATGTTTGCGACGATTAATTCGGCAGCCCGTTTGGCTTTTTCCTCATGTTCGTATACCAATTCGGCTGTTAAAGCGCTTAATTGTGTGTTAGCAATTGCTAGTTGTTCGGCAAGATTTTCTCTATTCATATCGGACTCTGAAATCTTTCAGCTTGTTATTCGGCCAAAAAATCGATAAAAGATACGGACAAATAAATTGGTTCACAGTTATTTATGATAATAAATAAATAGGTGTCTGTTATCCACCACTATAGAGATTTTGTAAGTTCGGATTGCAACCAACAGAAAAACAGGATAGCGATTTATGCGTGAAAATAAAAAATGTCATTTCGACTAAAAGGAGAATCTACATACATGCAAATCATAGTACTTTAAGTTACGTAACTTACGTGTATAGATCTCCCCGTTGGTCGAGATAACATCATTATTATAGATGCTCCAAAATATCAGGGCTTCACTAATTCCGCCGGCAACCTATCTATCTCCTGCAACTCAATCCGTCTGAAATAAATCTCGGAACCTTCTGATTGTAATTGGATTCTGCCTTTTGTCATCGGGGTAATTACGCCTTTGTCGGTTTGGCTGTTATGGTATAGAACTATTGTCAAATGTCCGTTTACTACGTGAATACTGGTGTCGCCATGACAATATAGATCCAGGGTATTCCATTGCCCTGATAGGACTTCATAGTTTGCGCCTTGCTTGGTGCAATGCCTGCCGTCTTTGGCACCTTCTGTAAAGTGGATCAACGAAGCTTTCGGGTCATACATCGGGTCGGCTTTAGTTACCGGATGTGCCGGAATATCTGCTGTGCCGCCTGCGCAGCCCCAATAGTCGCCGCAATTACCTTCTTCTATCTGGAACTCCTGCGCGCGCATCCAGGCATCGTAATCGGCTCCGTAAGGGCCTACAGAGTGATATAGCAATCCACTATCTTTACGGTTGCCTTTCTTTTTCTGTCCCCATAATAGTTTGCCCCATTTAAACTGCAGCCTTAAATGGTAATTCTCATATTCGTTTTTGCTGATGATCGCACCCCAGCCATCGCCCGAAACATGAATAGCGCCCTCACCATCTTCCTTTATTACCGTAAAGACATGTCGCGGGTCGTTATTTAGGCCCAATGGTTCTTTGGTTATAAACTTACCGTTGTCATCCTGATCAGGACCGAGGTAACTGTCCCAGCCGGACAGATCTTTTCCGTTAAATAAAGATTGCCATTTGGGTTCTTGGGTTTTTAAAGTAAAACTCAGAGCCAAACAGCTTAGTAAAATGGCGGCAGGAAGTATACGGCGCATAATTAGTTATTGGTTGATCTAAGATAGGCGATTTGTACAAATCAGTGAAGTAAATTACTATATCGCCGCGCAATGATACCGAATTAAGCACGGCAATACTTATCAAAATAGCTAATCACCAAAAAAAGGCCGGTTAAACCGGCCTTGCGCTTAGGTAGTGGTATACCCTAATATCTTAAGTACTTGTTTACTGTTCTGCTCCTCGCCAAACACCTCGAAGTTAAACGTCTCATCGCGGTTACGGCGAATGATAACATGTTTAGGCGATGGCAGCAGGCAGTGGTGTATGCCGCCGTAGCCGCTTAAAACTTCCTGATAGGCTCCGGTATTAAAAAAGCCCAGGTATTGCACCTTACGTGTCTTAGGCATGAACACGCTGTTCATATGCGCTTCCTGGTTGTAATAATCCTGGCCGTCGCAGGTAATGCCGCCAAGGTTAACACGTTCGTATTCTGAATCCCAGTTATTGATGGGCAGTAAAATGTATTTCTGATTAAGCGCCCAAACATCAGGCAGGTTGGTAATGAATGAACCATCCAGCATCAGCCAGCGTTCGCGATCATTCTGCTGCTTGCGGCCCAATACTTTGTACAAAATGCCTGAAGCTTCGGCAACGGTGTATTTACCAAACTCGGTAATGATATCGGGCTCTTCGGTGTCATTCTCGGCACAGATCTCCTTGATACGGCTCACAATCTCATTGATCATGTATTCGTAATCAAAATCAAACACCAATGAATCTTTAAACGGCATGCCGCCGCCAATATCCAATGTATCTAATGCGGGATTGATCTTTTTGAACTTGCAGTATAAGGTTACGTATTTCTCCAGCTCGTTCCAGTAATATGGCGTATCAGAGATCCCCGAGTTAATGAAGAAGTGCAGTAGCTTTACCTGGAAGTTAGGGTTGTTCTCTATCTTGTTGTAATAGAAATCAATAATATCCTCCATGCGCACACCTAAACGCGAGGTATAGAATTGCGAGTCGGGCTGCTCTTCAGCCGCTATACGAATGCCCAGATTACATGGGGTTGCCATTTCAATCTCGTCATCATACAGGTTAAACTCTTCCTTGTTATCCAATACGGGGATGATGTTTTTAAATCCATCATGCAACATGTCAATAATGTACTGTTTGTATTGGAACGTTTTGAAACCATTACAAATAACGGTCATATCCTTGGTTAAGGCACCTTTTTTCTCCAACGCATCAATCATCGGCATATCAAACGCTGATGACGTTTCCAGGTGGATCTCGTTCTTTAAAGCTTCTTCAACAATATGTTTAAAGTGCGAACTCTTGGTGCAATAGCAATATTTGTAGCTGCCGCGATAGTTGTTCTTGATTATAGCTTGTTGGAACAACAACTTGGCCTGCTGTATTTTCTTGGTGATAATGGGTAGATATGTAAAGCGTAGGGGCGTGCCATACGTTTCGATCATCTCCATTAAATTAAGGTCATGGAAGTACAATTCGTCATCAATGATCTCGAAGCCTTCTTGCGGAAAGCCAACGCTCAAATCAAGAAATTCCTGGTAACTCTGCATTTATTAAAATTTTGGCAAAAATGTAATTTTTTAACGGAATTAACACCCAAATGTTGGTGTAATTTTTATAGTTGAATTGTAATTAAATTTGGTTGCTGGCTGCCATAGGTAAATGCACCTCTGCAATCATGCATCGGGCGCTGCCGCCGCCGTTGGTTTCGATGGTGTTAATATCGGCGTAAATCAATTTTCCAAATGAGGATAATACCGCTTTCTGATCATAGCTCAAAATCTCAAAAGCGCTTTTAGACATTACAATTAGTGTATCACCATTGGTATTATTAACCTCCAGCATGTTGCCGGCAAAATGGTTCATCTGATCGAAGGATATATCAATGATCTGTTTACCGGTAGCTTTTAAGTTTTCTATAACCAGTTCTTTTTCAATGATATTGGTAATGCTATCTAAACAAACAATAGCGAAATAAGTACCTATCGCCATCATCACATTGGTGTGGTAAATAGCTAACCTTCTCTCGTCAGCTGCGTGAAAGCTAACTATAGTGTATCCGCTTTGTTCAGAAAATGCCGATAAAACTTTTTCATCAGTACGTGGCGAAAGGCAGGCGTATGCAATTTCATTTTCGCGGTCAAGCACCATGCTGCCGGTGCCTTCCAGAAATTTATTTTCATGTTCGAAATGGCTCAGGTCCAATACATGTCTGACTTTAAAATTGTCTTCCAATTGGGTAATAATATCTTCGCGACGCTCCAATCGTCGGTTCTCTGCCTGCATGGGATACATAAACACATCGCCATTAGCATGAAATGACACCCAATTATTCGGGAAAATAGAATCGGGGGTGTAGGGCTGAGGAGTATCTTCAATAACGGTGACCGACACGCCGTTATCACGCAAAACTTTAACCAAGCCATCAAATTCGGCCAGAGCTTTAATCTGCACAGATTGCTGATCTGCGCTTTGAATTTGAAAAGCATTGTTTCCGGCAGTCTGCTCGTTAAAACCAAAGCTTACCGGGCGTATCATTAACAGGTTTGAAGTAGCTTGCATTTACAACAATATATAATCAATGTAACACCAACCTTTAATAATTGTTAAACAATTGTATCCCGTTGCAACGGCATGCTCATGCAATGAAATCCGCCCCGTGCCCGGGAAAGTTCTGCCGATGGCATCAGAATCAATGTGTTTTGTAAACTCTGTGGATCAACCTCATCGTTCTCAAACTTCTTAAGCAGGTCCTTAACTTTTGCTGCGTGAAAGCCATTTTTCTTAAATGCTTCAACCGTTTTATCATTACGGTCGTAACCTAAAACAACTCCTTCTTTGATCGCTAACAGGTTGCAAGAATCTGTCCACTGCTCACGTGCATCGTAAGGGAAAGTATCATTGCCTGAGTAGATAAACTTAGTAGGTTCCTGGCTTTTTAGATCATTTTGGCTGATGTCATTGAGCAAGTCTTCTATACTATTAAACGTATGCGGCTTTTTCTTTCCTTTTTCAAATTGGATGATATCTGTACGATCTTTTTCCTTCACCTTCTTATCGGCAAACCAAGCGATAGGCTCACTGTCCTCGGCGGGTGTTTGCGTAGTTGCCAACGAGTGTAACAACACCCAAACATTGCGTTTAACCTGGGTAAACACCGTATCAATGTGCATATAATCACGACGATGCGGAATTTTTACTATGGTGATCTTTTTAACTACATCGTTGGCAAAAAGTAGTTTAATAGCCTCGTTGGCGCCGCTTACAGACGTACGCTCACTACAACCAATAATTAAATGGTCAGCGCTGATCATCATCACGTCGCCGCCTTCCAGTGTTGTCTTTTCGTCCTGATCCTCGCCGGGGCGTAGAAAGTGCTGTACGGTTTCAGGGATCTCCAAAATGTTATGCCGGTAACCGGCAAATAGCGGATGATTAAAGAAAATATAACGGGCCAGCAAAGTCTCGCGCGAGCGGGCTTTTTTTGCCGGTTTGTTGAGCAGCATATAATTATTTATAGCGATGCCGATATCTCTCGAAAAAATCAAATTTGGGATAGGTGCAAAGATCATCTCGTTGCTATCCAATGACCCTGATATAAAGATTTTGGCCAGTTCGATAGGAGCGGTGTCTGTCAGCGTTTGCTGCAGGCGATAATTGCAACTTTCTATAGCGCAAACCGATGCTGTTAATTTGTTGCGGATATCCTCATCCTCCAAAATGTCTGCCAGCAGACTTTGTATCTCTATAACTTTATCAGACGCGTAAAACTCTTGATGATCTGGTTTAAAAAAGTTTCGGTCATTCTCGCGGGCATCAATGTCTTTTAGTTTGCCTTTTATTTTAGCCGGATCTAAAAAGTAAAGCAGCAGTTTAACATAATAATCATACTCGTTTTTACGCATGCTGTCCAGGTGTACAATGTCTTCAAAAAGCCAGTCTTGCGCTTTAGAAGGTACTACCCGCCCAAGGCCGCTGTCGGGGCTGTGAATCAACAAGGCGCGCAGGTCGCCAATTTCTGAACTTACATCTAACTTGAAATCTTTACCGGGTAGTATCATATAGGTATTTAATGTCACAAAGCTATTCAGAATAATTATGATTTCAATTAATGATGTTTTGATTTCAGATTTGTTGTAGCGTAGCAATAGCAGTGCTTAATCTTTAACCAGATTTCCCGACTAAATTGTTAATTTTGCCGCATGAATTTTATTATTAATGCCACTGTTAAAGCCGTAAAAACACTGTATCAAACAGACATCAATCCGTCTGATATCAGCTTGCAGGAAACGCGCAAGGAGTTTGAAGGGCAGGTTACCATTGTTACTTTTCCGTTCACCAGGTTCTCTAAAAAATCGCCGGAGCAAACGGGCGCCGAGATCGGAGAATATTTGAAAAATGAACTGAGTGAGGTATCGGCGTTTAACGTAATAAAAGGATTTTTAAATATTTCTATAGTCAGCATTTATTGGATCGATCAACTAAATAAAGTTATTTCTGCCGATGATTTTGCCGTAGCTAAGCCCAACGGTAAAAAGGTGATGGTCGAATATTCATCGCCCAATACCAATAAGCCGCTGCACCTGGGCCACGTGCGTAATAATCTTTTAGGATATTCAGTTACGCAGATACTGGATGCTGCAGGTTATGAGGTTATTAAAGCTAATTTGGTGAATGATAGGGGTATACACATTTGCAAATCGATGCTGGCCTGGCAAAAGTTTGGTAATGGCGAAACGCCTGAGTCGACCGGCGAAAAAGGTGATCATTTGGTAGGTAAGTACTATGTAATTTTCGACAAAGAATATAAAAAGCAAATTGATGATCTAAAGCAAGCCGGCCAAACCGAAGAAGAAGCTAAAAAGAATGCCCCTTTAATTAAAGAAGCCCAAGAAATGCTTTTGCAATGGGAAGCAGGTGATGATAAAGTAATTGACCTGTGGCAAACCATGAATGGCTGGGTATATGAAGGTTTTGCAACAACCTATCATAAAATGGGGGTGAACTTTGATAAATATTACTACGAAAGCAACACCTATTTATTAGGAAAAGATATTGTTGAAGAAGGCCTGGCAAGCGGCGTATTCTTTAAAAAAGAAGACGGCTCGGTCTGGATTGATCTGACTGATGAAGGCCTTGACCAAAAACTGGTATTACGTGCCGATGGTACTTCGGTTTATATTACCCAGGACATGGGAACCGCGCAGCTGAAATACGACGACTACCAAATGGACGAGTCTATTTATGTAGTGGGTAACGAGCAGGATTATCACTTTAAGGTGTTATTCCTGATCCTTCAAAAACTGGGTAAAAGCTGGGCCAAAGGATTATATCACTTGTCGTACGGCATGGTTGATCTACCTTCTGGTAAAATGAAATCTCGTGAAGGAACTGTGGTTGATGCTGATGATTTGATTGCCGAAATGGAATCAACAGCCAAAGAACAAACCGAGGCTTTGGGTAAGATTAATGATTTTAGCGACGAAGAAAAAGAACAACTGTACCACACCATTGGTATGGGGGCCTTGAAATATTTCTTGTTAAAAGTTGACCCAAAAAAACGTTTATTGTTTGATCCGAACGAGTCTGTAGATTTCCAGGGACATACCGGGCCATTTATACAATATACACACGCTCGTATAAAGTCAGTGTTAAACAGGGCAACTATTACCGGCGTAGAAACAGAACCTGCTGAACTAGCGCCCGAAGAACGTGATCTGATTTTACTATTAACTCAATTTCCGGGTATCATACAACAAGCTGCTGCCGGCTACAATCCGGGATTGGTGGCCAATTATTCTTATGAGGTGGCTAAGGGCTACAATAAGTTTTATCATGAACATTCTATATTACAAGCCGAAGATGAATTAGTGAAACAGTTTAGATTAAAGCTTTCAGCATCATCGGCAAAAGTTATTAGTAGGGCAATGGCTTTGTTAGGGATACTAGTGCCGGAGCGCATGTGATTTTCGTCGATTAAAAACCTACGGTTTTAAAGTGGGCTATAATCGTAAGGCTACTAACTAAAACATCTAACATTACACTATATCTATTTAAAGACTGAACTTATTCGCTATTAATAGCGTATAAATAAATATGTAATAAGTCGAAGAAATAATATTTAAAATGGCCCGAATATTGTGTTAATTCAAACGACTCTGCATCTACTTATTGAAAAATTGAAACATGAAAGATATAATTTTACCAAATCATCAAAATTATCATCGCAACTTATCATATTCGGATCCCGAACGCATGCGATATAATAGGATTAAAATAAATATTGTATTGATATCAACCATTTTAGGGGTTTGTGTTACAATGCGCATGTCTGATAAAAAAGCCCAACGGGACCTGAATGAGAATACAAAGCAGCGCTATTTTGATGCACCAAAGCTTAATCAGTTTTCGAAATTTAATTATAGCCAGGTAGCTTAGCCATATTGCTTTAGGTTAAGTCAAAATTAATATTGGTGTTCAAAAAAACAACCACTTTCTAGTATACTATACACAACTGTCATCTTATATATACGAGATGACTTTTTTTATTATGTTTGTTAACCAAACATCTTTAAAAATTATGAACAAAAAACAATCATTATTGCTGGCAGCGATACTTGCAGCAAGTACGTTGGTAGCTAATGCTCAAATGAAGCATGAGGATACTGAAGTTTACGAACCAGTTCCAAATGTAGTTACCCCGGGAAAAACCAACACCGACGCTCCGTCAGACGCAACGGTATTGTTTGATGGAAAAAGTCTTGACCAGTGGACTATGACTGATCATCGTGGTGATGCGGCTTCATGGAACGTTGCTGATGGCATACTGACCGTTAATAAACATAGCGGAAATATCGAAACCAAAAAATCATTTTCGAACTATCAGTTGCATGTAGAATGGCGCATACCTACCAATATTACGGGCAGCGATCAGGCACGTGGTAACAGTGGCGTATTCCTGGCATCTCTGGGTGGGGGCGACGCTGGTTATGAACTGCAGGTACTTGATTCTTACAAAAATAAAACTTATGTAAACGGCCAGGCCGGTAGTATTTATAAACAATTTATTCCATTGGTTAACCCGGCAAAGCCACCCGGCGAATGGCAGACTTATGATGTGATCTGGACCGCACCGACATTTAATGATGACGGCTCTGTTAAAACTCCTGCCAGAGCTACGGTTTTGTTTAATGGCGTATTGGTACAAAATAATGTATCGCTATTGGGTCCAACCGTATTTGTTGGTCATCCAACCTATGACAATGCTAAACATGGTCCTGCTCCAATTAAGCTACAGGCACATGGAGATCATAGCGAACCAATTAGTTACCGTAATATCTGGGTAAGAGAGCTGTAAATATATTTTTTTAGACATATTTCAATAAAAAGCCATTTTGGTGAAACAATTTTCACTAAAATGGCTTTTTTGTTTGAAACAGATTGAGAGAATGAGCTAAATGTTGAGGAATTTTTAAAATAATATTAAGAAATCCCTATTGTCGCTATTTTTTTACATCATTTGATTTTCAACTAATAGTAAATTATTATATTTAAGCAATTAACAATTGTTCTTTAATCAATCACAACAATCATGAAAAAACTTCCCCTGGTTTTTTGCTGTCTATTTTTTGCATGTTCGTCAGAAAAAGAGGTTATAAACAATCAAGTTGTATTTAGCCGGCATCCACAGCCTTTTCATGTTTCAACAGTAGGAGAGTGGCATACTGGGTATAAAATCTATACACTTACAGATGCCAATGATATTTATTTTACAGTTAAAGTAAATGTAGTTAGAGCTTTGAAACGCGGCGATGTGTATGTTCCGTGAATTACTAACCTGTTATTGATAAGTAGCGCCTTATTTATAACTTAGCGACGTAAAGGATTCGATATCCGCAGCTAATTTATAATACAAGCTTATCATGATTAAAGATCTAAATTCACTGAACCAGGTAGCAGAATTTCATACTACATTTAAACACCCTATACTGCCTGAGCCTACTATACCATCCCCTGAACGATGTAAGTTACGCGTTGAGTTGCTGGCCGAAGAACTGAAGGAATTACAGCAAGCCATTAATGACAATGACCTGGTAGAAATAGCCGATGCGTTATGCGACCTGCAGTACGTACTATCCGGCGCTGTACTGGAATTTGGTTTAGGCGAAAAATTCAAAGAACTTTTTGACGAAGTGCATCGCTCAAATATGAGCAAAGCCTGCAAGACCATTGAAGAGGCTGATGCTACCATTGCGCATTATAAAGGCAAAGACAATACCGAATCATACCATAAAGAAATTGATGGCCTGTTTCTGGTTTATCGTACCCAGGACGATAAAACACTGAAATCGATCAATTATTCGCCTGCAGATTTGGGCAAGATATTAGGCTAATTGATGCTGGATATTCTTTATCAGGACGACTATCTGGTTGCTATAAATAAACCGCATGGTTTACTGGTACATCGCTCTACCATAGCTGCCGACGCCAGTGAATTTGCGTTGCAATTGTTAAGAGATCAGGTAGGCGCCAAAGTAAATCCCGCTCACAGGTTAGACAGGGCAACCGGCGGTGTATTGCTTTTTGCGTTTGATAAGGACATCGAGATAGCTATGCAACAGCTATTTGCTGATAATCGCGTTAGCAAAACTTACCTGGCAATTGTAAGGGGGCACACGCCAGATGCAGAGGACATTAATTATCCGCTGAAAAAAGAAAATGGCACTTTACAGGACGCTTTTACCCATTACTCTACTTTAAAACAGGCAGAGTTGCCAGTTCCACTTGGCAAACATGATACCTCCAGATATTCGTTGGTAGAAGTTAAACCTTCTACTGGCCGTATGCATCAAATCAGAAAACATCTGAGTCACGTCAATCATCCTATAATAGGCGATACCACACATGGCTGTAATAAGCAAAATAAGCTTTTCAGAGAACGTTGGGCCATGACAACATTAATGCTTCACGCCTCGCAGCTAAAGTTTAAACATCCGGTAACCGATGTAGAGGTTAACATCGACGCAGCTGTAAATGGCGAATTTGACCGGGTAATGCAGCTGATGGGCTGGTAAATTCCAAACAAACGCGACAGTATATTGTAGTAAAGGCATGACAGATCCGTTAAATTATACAATTTATAAAGATGGTGAAGAGCATAACATCACCATTACCCCGGTAAACCAAAATGTCGCCGGTGGTAATTTATACTCGACAGGCGTGTTCAAACTTACTGAAGGCGAGGTAGGCATGGGCGATATTGTGTTTGACGACCAAATGCAACAATGGGAATACACCGGTATGGGTGATCTAACCCATCAGGACGCGGCAGAAATTGCAGGCTTTATCAAAGTAAATGATACTCGCAATTAAACGCTTCTTAATGTAAAGGTAAATTTACAGGTATTGCAGGTAAACATTCCTAAATTTACCTTTATACCATCGAACTTAAATTACTGTATCCTTTAAAATGGACGAAATAGAAGATTACTCGGAAAAAATTCACGAACAAAGTAATGAACATGCTCACCACATCCTGCAGGAGGGTAAAGAGCGCTGGGTGTTGTTTGTAGCGCTCTCTACAGCATTAATTGCGGTATTGGCTGCCATAACAGGCTTATTGGCCGGCGAGCACGCAGATGAAGCCATGCTGGCTCAAATTCATTCATCTGACCAATGGGCATTTTACCAGGCCAAAGGCATTAAATCTGAAACACTAAGCGAGGCTAATAAATTATTGGTAGCGTTTGGTAAACCCGCGATAGCGGAAGATCAGGCTAAAATTGCTGCGAACAAAAAAGAGCAGGCTGAGATCAAAGAAAAAGCCGAAGACTTTCAAAAAGAATCGACCATGCATAGCGAGAAGCATAGCATTTTTGCGCATGGTATTACTATGTTTCAGATCTCCATCGCTATTGGGGCCATATCTATCATTGTTAAGCGCAAGAGTTTATGGCTGGTAAGTATGGGCTTTGCCTGTGTTGGAATTGTTTTTTTATTGCAGGGATTGCTATTTTAAATTGATATCAACTTATGAAGAGTTTTGTAGGTAAATATGCTTTGCTGGCTGCTATGTTCATCAGCTATTCGGCTCACGCTCAACTTCAGGAAGACGAAAAGGTGAAACTCATCACCTTAGATCCGGGGCATTTTCATGCCGCATTAGTTCAAAAGACCACTTTACCTGATATTGAGTCTGACGTTTATGTTTATGCACCCAAAGGTCCTGATGTTAAATCTCATCTGGATAAAATAGACGCGTACAACTTTCGCAAAGCCGACCCTACGCATTGGAGCGAAATAGTATATACCGGCCCTGATTTTTTTGAAAAGATGATTGCCGAAAAAAAAGGCAACGTGGTGGTCATGGCCGGTAACAATCGCAAAAAGACCGAGTATATCAAAAAATCAATAGACGCAGGTTTCAATGTATTGGGCGATAAACCGATGGCTATTGATGCAGAGCACTTTGAAATGCTGAAAGAGGCATTTACAAACGCCGCTAAAAAGAAATTGGTATTGTACGATATCATGACCGAGCGTTATGAGATTACCAACACTTTACAGCGCGAGTTTGCCATGATTCCGGAGGTATTTGGCGATCTGAAAAAGGGTACGCCTAAAAACCCCGGCGTTGAGATGCAGAGTGTACACTACTTTTATAAATATGTATCGGGTAATGTACTGAGCAGACCTGACTGGTTTTTTGACACCAAACAACAGGGCGAAGGTTTGCAGGATGTTGGTACGCACCTGGTTGATTTAACGCAATGGGAGTGTTTCCCGGATAAGATTATTAACTATAAAAAGGACATTCAATTTAATAATGCCCGCCGGTGGCCGTCGTATGTTACGTTAAGCCAGTTTAAGGCCATAACTAAACTGGATGGTTTCCCCGACTTTTTGAAAAACAATGTAGTTAAAGACACTATCCTGAAAGTTTACGCAAACGGATCAGTCAACTATAGGCTATTTGGCGTTAACGTTAAGCTCACAGCTAAATGGGCCTATGCTGCGCCTGATAACAGCGGCGATAGTCAGAATTCGGTTTTGCATGGTTCTAAAGCTGATTTGTATGTGCGCCAAACCGCGACAGAGAAATATCTGCCCACGCTGTATATCGAGCCTGTCAATCCATCGGCAGATTATGAGAAGTTGTTAATGGCGCGCTTGAAAGACCTGCAAAAAAAATATGCCGGCATTGATTTAAAAAAGAATGACAAAGGATGGGAGGTTATCATCCCCGAAAAATATAAAGACGGTCACGAGGCGCATTTCGGCCGCGTTACAGAGAAATACCTGGGTTATTTACGAGATGGCGATATGCCAGCCTGGGAAGTGCCTGACATGATTGCTAAGTACTATACAACCACCACCGCACTGGCATTATCAAAAGGTAAGAGTAAAGAATAACCCGATTTTTCTGCAATTAGGCGTATCTTTGCGTCATGATAAAAGAAGCGCTTGGTAAGTTAAAAATAACGGCATTAAACGAGATGCAGAATGCTGCTCTTGCTGCCGACGCTAAGCGTGATTTGATCTTATTATCCCCAACCGGCTCGGGCAAAACACTGGGCTTTTTACTCCCTGTTCTAAAATCAATCCATGCTGACACTAACCAGGTGCAGGTGTTGATATTGGTGCCATCCCGCGAATTAGCCTTACAGATAGAACAAGTTTTTAAAGCAATGAGCACAGGTTTTAAAGTAAACTGCTGCTATGGTGGGCATTCAACCAAAATTGAAAAGAATAACCTATCGCAACCACCAGCGGTACTGATTGGCACGCCGGGACGGATAGCCTATCACGTACGCAACGAAAGTTTTAGTACAGAAGCTGTCCATACATTAGTGTTGGACGAATTTGATAAGGCTCTGGAATTTGGCTTTCAGGACGATATGGCCATGATTATTGGCCAATTGGCTCATTTGGGCAGGCGTATATTAACATCGGCCACAAAAATGGATGAGATACCGGCTTTTACCGGCGTTCATAATGCTGTACAGATTGATTTTTTGCGCGACAAAGTTACTGCGCCAGATATCAGCATTAAAGCCATTAAAACTGCTGCGACAGATAAGTTGGAAGCACTGCTTGCGCTGGTTTGTAAAATAGGGAACCACTCTACACTAGTATTCTGTAATCATCGTGAAGCTGTAGAACGCATCAGTGATCTGTTGTGGAACCATGGTATAGCCAACGGCCTTTATCACGGCGGCATGGAGCAGGAGGATAGAGAGCGGGCTTTGATAAAATTCAGAAACGGTAGTTATCGGTTATTGATTACGACTGACCTAGCATCGCGGGGATTGGATATCCCTGAGGTTGAATATATCGTTCATTATCAGTTACCACCCACCGAAGAAGCTTTTACTCATCGTAATGGCCGCACTGCGCGCATGCACGCCAAGGGCACCGCTTATTTAGTGTTGGCTGATGATGAGTTGCCAAAATATTTAAAGAAAGCGCCGGAGTTGGAAGAATTGCCTGCAAAATTATCATTGCCGCAGGCTACCTCATGGTTAACTTTGTACATAGCTGCCGGCAAAAAAGACAAGGTTAATAAAGTAGATATTGTTGGCCTATTGATGAAGAAAGGCGAGCTGGCTAAAGAAGATGTAGGTTTAATAGAAGTGTTGGATAAAACCTCGTATGTTGCTGTTAAACGTAACCAGATTGAAAAACTGCTACAACGGCTTAAAAACGAAAAGATAAAGAATAAAAAAGTTAAGATTGAAATATCTGAATAATAGCATATGAGCAATAACGATATAATGAAAAAGCTAAGGGTAGCCATGAAGTTTACCGACGACGATATTGTAAAAGTGTTAGAATTGGCAAACTTTCGCATTACCAAAACAGAGTTGGGGGCGATATTCAGGGCCGAAGATCACCCTAACTTTAAGCCTTGCGGCGACCAGATATTGCGTAACTTTTTAAACGGATTAATCATTCATCAACGCGGCCCACGCCCACCGAAAGCGTCAGATACCCCAAAATCCTAACGAGGAACTTCCCGCGTTGAGCTGTGCATAATTTTGGCTTTGCCGCTTTTGATCATTTGCTTCATGGCTGCCGAAAATTCTGTACGGCCACCAAAATCCTGTACCCAATAAAGATTCATTACCCATATACCAACTTCTTTAAAATCGGGATTCATTAAGTTGCGGCAGTGCCCCTCGCTGTGAAACCAGCCGTCTGTAACCTGTTCTATGCTAGTCTGCCCCTGAGCTATGTTTTCGCCTACGGTAAAGCTTTGATAGCCGTCGTGCTTATAACCTGCATCCTCGGCACGATTCATGGCATCGTGGCCGTTTTTACTGATGTGGCTAAAGTATTTTTCAGAAGCCATGTCTTTAGCATGTGCTTTTGCTGCTTTCTCTAAGTCGTCATTCCACACTAATGGTGGGGCAGGAGGCATATGGGTACTGCCGCAGTCGCAACCTACTGCACGGGTTCTATTAATTAATTCCAAAAACTTTTTTTTGAATTTATCGCTACCCAGCGATTGCGCATATGTGTTTGAAATGTGCAACGTTAAGAAAAGCCCACACAAAAAAATCAGATACTTCATTCTTGATAAATATGAATACTTAACGATGGGAACGCGGGTTTATTTTTTTCGTTTCTTTCGCTTTTTGCGTAAGCGGTAAAAGATGGCAAATAAACTGATAAGTCCAATGGCAATAACCAGAACTATAACGAGGCTATTCTCCTGGTATAGTTTAGTTTGGTAGCTTTCCTGCTGACGGTAGATACTTTTTTTTTGACTTGCAAAGTATCTTGAGCTTTGGCCAGTAAACGTTGCTCGCCTTTTAGCAGGCTGTCATTAATGAAGTCGCGCCGTTTGGCAGCGATGTCTGCCTTACTATAATTTTTTAAATGCGTATACAATAAAACATAGCCATCCTGCACCTTTGACTCATCTTTAGCGTAATGGTTTTCTTTGGATAGGGTCAAGGCTTCATTCAAATCGCGCATAGCTAAAGTATAGTCTTTAATCTCCATTTTGATATTAGCCAATACCAGCAACGATGCCATGATATTTGGAACATCTTTTTTTGCCCTTGATAAGGTGTTAGACTGCAATATAAACCATTTAGCCTGTGGATATTTACGTTGCGAACGATAAACCCGTGCCAACGCATCAAAAGAGGTACGTAGGCCAATGGTATCATTCATACCCGAATATAAATGCAATGCCTGATAAGTATAAGTTAATGCCTGTGCCTGGTAAGCTTTTTTAGTTTTGCTATCCAGGTTATCGTAATTTAAATATTGTGCGGCTAGTTGGGTATAAATGGCTGATTTAACCGTGTCGGAAGTAGTGATTTGAAGAAGCTGTTTTAAAGTATCGATATTGGTAGTCATTGGCATAGGCTGGCGCGACGCACTGTCGGCAGGCAAGCTCAAGGCAAATGATTTTAATCCAAATAATAAGGTGATGACAAGTATAGTAAGTCTCTTCATATAATACCGCTTTACACAGCCTGTCAATCTAAATGCAAATAGTATGCCCGGTTAGCTAACTAATTGTATTTAAGGAAGATGTTATTGTGAAAGGGAACTAAATGTAGGGTAAATTATTTTAATATAAAAATATTAGTACAGAAAACTATACAGTTGTCTTTTTATTAACGAATGAAAGCTTCGTAACTGTCCAGAAACCGGGTTAACACAGGTACTTTAAAAAAGAGAAAATTACAGAAGTTAATACCAATAATAGCCGTAGTGATGCCGGCTAAAACATCTAAAACATAATGGTGGCTGGTGTAGATAGCCGTTAACCAAATTCCAACCATAACGGTTATCAAAACTATCTTCATTGGCCCTACATGGTTTTTGAACGCGTAGTAAACCACAATGATAGGATAGGCCGAGTGCAAAGACGGCATAGCTGCGAAAACGTTTGAGCCTTTTTGGTAGATAGATTGAAAGATATGTACGTTGAAGAATTGATCAAACCTGGCCAGGCCGCCGGTATTGCCCGGAGTGTTGGGAATAAAGGTAAATCCATGTTCCTGAATGTACCATGGTGGTGCGGCCGGGAAGGTGTAATAAACCACAAAGCCCAACAAATTCACCACAAAAAACGTCATGGCAAATAGCAAAAACTCACGACGTTTTTTAAAGAAAAGATAAGTGGCAAAACCGAGCGGAACCGGGATCCAGCAAAGGTAGAACAGGCCGCCAATGATGTCGAGTGTGTGGGTTGAATTAGCTTTCCAGTATTCATTGGGTGTAAGTAATTGGCCTTTAAAATGAATGCCAAACAGATGCTTTTCCGTATTGTACAAGTCGGCTATGTGTATAGCACTGAATTTGTAATTTGGGAAAGCCTTCATATAATCAAAAAGGATCCAATAGACAATGAAAATGCTGAAACCCAGTATAAATTTACGAGTAATGGTAGACGCGTAGAATAGCGTATTGAATATGATAACCAATACTACCTGGTCTGACTTAAAACCTACCACCCATGTAGACAGCAGCAGATAAGCTATAGAAAGAATTGTAACCGTTAAAATTGATTTGGCATTAACTACCGGGCCTTTAGCGACAGCACCATTCATTTTTATTTTTTTATAAAATCTGAACGGAAAATCTTATCCCACAGGGGCGAGGTTACACCATATCCTTTTTCGGGGGTTTGATAGTGGTGCAGCATGTGGTGCTGTTTTATTTTTTTCCAGATGTTACCCTTAAAATTAAAGTGGTGGATAGCATAGTGAGAAATATCATAAAACAGGTATCCCAAAATAAATCCCGGGAAGAAACCAAAGACATAGTTGGCTGGCAATATTGCATTCCACAAAAAGTAAAACGCTGTAGCCAACGGGATGCTTACCGATGGGGGTAACACTAAACGTTTAGCATCGCTCGGGTAATCATGGTGTACGCCGTGAAAAATAAAATGCAGACGTAAGCCAATTTTATTTTTCGGTACATAATGGAATACAAAACGGTGCATAATGTACTCAACAAACGTCCACACAAAAAGGCCGATAAAAAAGTATTCGATATAAACCAGTATACCTATTTGCTTTACAAATAGCGCAATGTAGGTACTGACTAAAATTACCGGTACAAAAATAAATACCGGCACCAGAAAGTGAACTTTTGATAAAGCCTCCAACAAGTCGTTTTTAAACATTCTTGTTGATTCTTGTGAATTTGATATAAAATTTTTTGCCATGGTTATTGTCAGGGTTTAAAACGTTCTATGATTTCTCTGCCTGTGTTTGGATCGGTCCCCCTAAACTCAACATAAACAATATTAGGCACCCAAAAAGAGCCGCCCTCTATTTTTGCAAATATACGATTAACCATCATTTGCTTCTGTGCAAGTGTTGCGAAGATATGATATTTTCCGTCGTTTGCTTTCATCAACAGCATCTGAAATTTTTTGTATGATACAAATCTGACATCATACTGATCATTACTCAACTTTTTTATCGTCAGTCCGTATGCGAATTTACGCTGTATATAATTCAGGTCTTCTTTCTCTCCTTTGTTTGCATAACGTATCCAATAGGCGTGGATAGGCTCATCTTCATCAAGGCGCCCGTTTGGTGCATTCAATTCGTAAATTATTGTATTGGCGTTGGGCAGGCGCTGCAAATAAAATAAGCGTTGAATGTTTTCTGCCGGGGCCGCAAATTTGTTTTCGTCTATATAAGGTGGCGGCAAGATCTGTTGCGCCCTCGACTGATTGATTTGTAGAAAAGAACAAACGGTAGTAAACAGTAGTATAATAGATAATCTCATCAATAGGCAACGTTAATTCTTCTCTTGCTTCTCCAATGCGGCTTTAGCGTCTGTTAATCTTTTAAATGCTGTGATATTGGTTAATAGCGCCAGCAAAGTAATAGGTATAGTGAAAATCGACATCGTCTCAAAAATATGATACTTAATACCCGGTACATATAACTTATAATTGCCGCCAATATATAGCGAGCTCACGCCACAAATAATAGCACATAAGCCTATAGTAATTACCCGCTCGGGGCGTTGCATTAACCCGCCTTTAATTTCAACACCCAGACCTTCGGCGCGGGCACGTACATAGCTTACCATCATCGACCCAATTAAAGCAATGAAAGCGAAAATCGAACTCAAGAAATAATGTTGTGCTACCAGGTAATAGCAAATACCAAAGAACATAATCAATTCACTATATCTGTCTAAAACAGAATCATATAATGCACCGAAGGTTGATTTCATGTTACCTAAGCGCGCAACCTGCCCATCAAGCATGTCAAATAATCCTGCGAAAAGAATCAATCCGCCGGCCCAGCCTATGTAACTTAAATCGCCGCGATTGCCTTCTTCGCCGCCTATGACAAATATTACTGCCACACCAATGTTTAATACAAAGCCTATAGTAGTAACCGCGTTAGGGGTAAGGCCAAGTTTAATTAAAATTTTAACAAACGGGTCTATCACCTTGTAAATGCCAAGCTGAAGGTTTGTACGTAAGGAAGTTTGCTGTGCCATTAATTATTGATATCCTTTTTGTTAAAAATCGAGTTTTACCCTTGCACGTACGCCAAACTTTGATACACCCGGGTTATCCAGGTAAGTAAAGCGCCTCACCAAATCTACGCGTAAAAATTTAAATATGTTTTCGACCCCAACACTACCTTCTACATAAGGGGTATTGCCTAAAGCATAGGTAATAGGCGAACCATCACTTCTTACCGGAAATTGGTACAGATCAGGATGTAACTTAGGGTTGTTATTATCGCTCAGTGAACCGTATATCGCTTTAAATGAAGCAACTTCGCGCCATTTTAGTTTTTGCAGCAATGGAATTTTATTAAAGAAGAAACCCATAAAGTGCTGATCTAGATTGATGGCTGCATACTTGTCGCTCACAAACTCCAAAAAGTTCATTAAGTTATATGAATACAGATCGTATGCGTAGGTTTGGTTTGCATTAAAAATGGTAAGTAATGGGTAAGGTACCCGGCCAAATGTTTGACCACCTTCAATAAATCCATCCATATAACCAAATTGCGACAAATAAGTACGCCTGTCTACACGGGCATGTACAGTTTGGTAGTTGTAGCTACCGCCCACGATATTCTTAAAGTCCTGCGTATAATCAAAGCTAATTACCGGGTATTTGCTTGGAATAGGTACGCGGTAAATTTTACCCTGGTAAAATTGCTCGTTAGGGGCATAGCGTAAGTTTAACGACGCTTCGGCGGTAGTCAGGTTGTTAATTCGCCCAAGGTTATTATCAAAATACAAAGACCCTGCAGGCGACTGTGTTAATTTCTTTAAACTCAGCGTGTATGAAAAATGATTTTCATATTCATGTACGTAATCAAATTTGTATAGATCGTCATACAGATACTTATCGTTTTCACCTCGTTTAAAAGACAGTAAGAAGTTGTCTTCTTGTACAAACTGAAGATTAGCTCCCGGAATTTTAGTATCACGGTTAACGCTGGCCCGGATATAATTTTGCGGGAATTTGTAGATCGACTTGTCGTTAAGCGAATAAGTAGCACTTAAAAAGCCTTTCCATTTTTCATCCTTAAAGCCATAAGCTGCGTAAGTTTCAAAATAGTAGCGTTTACTTAGCTCGGGCGTGGTGCGTCCCCCTAACCTAAGTTTAAAGCCCTCAATTGGATTGAAACTATAGAATGAGTTTGATGGACCTAATTCAAACCAACCGAATGATTTATAACCGGCAAGTAACAAAGTAGCAATATCCAGCGTACGCTTAAATGATTTCATGTGCGACAAGCTGTCGATATTTTTATAAACTTTTGCCTCTGCAGTGGTCAGGGTATCTAACCTGTTTTGTTGCCAGAATTGTTCAGGGCGATGCGATACTTCGTTAGATATAGCATCGTCTTCCACACCTTTTTTATAAGCAGTATCTGCCCGCGGCTTATTAACAGCATAGTTTTTATATACCAACGTTCTGATCCCAAACAAGCCACTGTTTTTATTTTTGTTAACTCCAAAATCGGCCAAATTGGTACTCTTACTTAAATGATAGCGCCCATCAGGATTCTGCTCAAACTCCAGGTCTATATTCATCGTCTTAACAAAGTTTAAGTTGATGTTTTTATTGATACCTAATTTGGCTTTTTGAACCGCATAATTGCCATCAAGTGTGATATAGATTTTACCTTCAAACAGCATATCTTCCAGGTTGCGTGGCGTAAAACTCAGTTCAACCAGTTTTTGGCCGCTATCAAGCGTAACCGTATCTGTTATAAAATATTTATAAAATGTTGGACCGCCATTTGCTATTGGGCTTAAAAAGTTGTTGGTCATAAGGTTGATACTATTTTCGTAAATATCAACCTTGGCATACATATATTTAAAAAGTGCTGTTACACCTTCTTTGTCTATGGAGCCGCCATAGTCAACAGTACGCGTGCCTAAAACAACGCTTCTTTCTTTTTCTGGATTTTTGCGATAATAATACTGCGATAGTTTCTCGTCTAAATAAATAGGCAACAAAGATTTGCCGGGTACAGTTGTACTATCGCGATTTTGAAGAACAAAATTGTATTTCTGTAAAAATTTTTTCTGAGCGATTTTTGCCGACAAGTTAGCAATCGAGAACATCATCTTGTCATACTCGCGATACTCAACATAATTGTAAGCTTCGGGTCTGTTCAGGTCGCGATGCGCAATAACCTGCCTGATCAATTCCACAGCCGGGTTGCCTTTGTTACGATAGCGTGGCTTTTTACCGGCTTTTACATCAACCTCGGTAAGTTCGGTTTCGGCAGGTATTAACTTGATATTAACCACTTGCGACATGCCGGGCGTGATGTTGATAAACGCATCTTTGTAGCCCACAAAACTAGCCTTGATCTGTTTAACCGATTTGTCAGTAGAAATAGAAAAACGACCTTCGCTATTGGTTGGCCCTCCTATGGTAGTACCGGCAAACCCCACTGTAACGTAAGGCATTGTTTCATGAGTTTTTGACCCACCATCTGTTATCACACCGGTGACACGGGTAATTTGGGCAAATAATGAAGAGGTATATAATAACAAGAAAGCTAAAAATGAGAGCCTTCGGAATATAATTTTAGAATCCATGTACATCTTTTATACAAACTCACTTTGCGGGCCGTTATTTTATTGTCACAGATTTTTTAACAGGTTAAATTTTTGTTAAATAATCTTCAAAAAATAGCCCTAAATGTGGGTTTTTAAACGGCAGCAAAGGTAAATAAATACAATAGACTTCTGTGGTCAAAAAGTCAAATAAGAGATTCAGTCGACAAAATTTAGCAGGTTTTACTAAATTTTGACATTAAATAAATTAATCCAGATAATTAGATGTAAAACCAGGTTGGCATAGACGCCGGCCAACAGATCGTCGGCCATAACACCCCAGCCGCCGGGAAGCGCTTCAAGTTTGCGGATGAACAACGGTTTTAAAATGTCAAAAAATCTGAAAAGGACAAAGCCAATAACTATATTCAATATAGTTGCCGGTACAAAAAGCACGCTTACAAATAAGCCCGCAACTTCATCAATAACTACGCGGCCATGATCTTTACCCCAAATGGGTTCAACTTTATTGCCGCTCCAAATGCCTAACGCGGTCACAACCAGTGTGAGCAATAGCGAAGGAATTAATGGCGGATAGCCAACGTGAAACAATAAATACCAGCAAACGCAAGCAAAAAAGGCCGCTACCGTGCCCACACCTTTACCTAAGTAACCGATGCCAAAAACAGTAGCGGCCAGTTTATGAAACAACATGTTATTTTGCGTCAACCAGTTCTTCGTAGTAATCTAATCCCAGGTGGGTAATCAGATCTTCGCCCATTAAATAGCGTAACGTATTCTCTAGTTTGATCAGTTGTTTAAATATATCGTTCTCTGCAGGTAAGCCCGGTGCAGTTTGTGGCGATTTTAAGTAGAATGACAACCATTCCTGAACACCACTCATGCCGGCACGTTTAGCAAAATCACTAAATAAAGCCAAGTCTAAAGCGATAGGTGCAGCCAGAATTGAATCGCGGCACAAAAAGTTGATCTTGATTTGCATTTTGTAACCTAACCAGCCAAAAATGTCGATGTTGTCCCAGCTCTCTTTGTTATCACCATGTGGCGGGTAGTAGTTGATACGGATCTTGTGGAAAATGTCGCCATATAATTCGGGATTGTCTTCCGGTTTGAAAATGTCTTCCAAAACGCCCAGTTTTGAAACTTCTTTAGTTTTAAAGTTATCCGGATCATCTAGTACTAAACCATCGCGGTTACCTAAGATATTGGTAGAGAACCAACCATTAACACCCAATGATCTGGCAGCCAAGCCTGGTGCCAGGATGGTTTTCATTAAAGTTTGACCGGTTTTAAAATCTTTACCTGCAATAGGGGTTTCAGTGATTTTAGCCAGGTCGATCAATGCAGGGATGTCAACCGTTAAGTTTGGCGCACCGTTAGCAAAAGGTATACCCAGTTTTAAAGCTGCGTAAGCGTAGATCATACTTGGCGCAATCAATTTGTCGTCGGCTTTTAAACCAGCTTCAAATTTATCTAAAGTGCTGTGTACGTCTGATGCTTCGTAATAGATTTCGGTTGAACCGCACCATACCAAAACCACACGGTCAAGACCGTTTTGCTCTTTAAAGCTTTGGATATCTTCCATTACCTGTTGAGCCAGCTCATAACGGGTACCGGTTTTTACGTGGGTAGCAGTTAGGTTTTTAGCGTAGTTTTGATCAAATGCAGCCTTCATTGGCTTTATTTGTTCTAATTCTTCTTTAACAGCGTACAATAAACCGGCGTCTAACACCTTAGCGTTCATTGCAGACTCATATACGTTATCTGTATATACGTCCCAACCACCCCAAACAATATCGTTTAAACTGGCCAATGGCACAAAGTCTTTAACTTTAGGGCGACGGTTTTCTGTACGTTTGCCTAGGCGGATTGTACCCATTTGGGTAAGTGAACCAATTGGCTGTGAAATTCCTTTTTTTACTGCTTCAACTCCGGCTATTAATGTAGTGGCTACTGCGCCTAATCCCGGAAGCAAAATACCAAGTTTACCCTCGGCAGGTTTGATGTTGCTTTTCATTTGTAATGTAATATAGATTGATATTTGTGTACTTTGTTATATCCAATTATTATCCTTGTACCATTTTAAGGTTTCTTGTAAACCTTTATCTAGGGGGTAAAGCGGGTTAAATCCGAGGTCTTGTTTAGCCAGTTCGATACTACATGACCAGTTAACAGCCATTAGCTCGTTCAGTTTCTCCAGATTTAAAATAGGGGCAGTGTTCCTCAAAGAACTTACTTTTTCTGAAATGCCCGCGATTAATTTTACAAAATTTACCCAAAGATGAAACTTCAACGTCTTTACGTTTAAAATAGTCTTGGTTAAAGTGCCTAATTCGTGCCGGTCATAAAAATTACCGTCGGCTAAGTTGTAGGTTTTCATATCACCGGCGTTTAGAGCCAGCAGTGCTGCTTTTGCCAAATCCGTTACATAAATAAAGCTCAGCTTTTGGTTAATTCTGCCGATGTAAGGCTCCAACCGATTACTTACCTGTTTAAAGAAGATGAAAATCCCCGTATCGCGAGGGCCGTAAACAGCCGTGGGTCTTAATATCGTATAATTTAAATCTTTAACGGCTTCCAATTTTTTTTCTGCAAGCAATTTGCTGCGTCCGTAAGCGGTAATAGGGTTGGGGGGGCTATCCTCGGTAATGACACCGCCCCAGGTTTTTAGTGGGCCAATGGCTGCAAGACTGCTGATCAATACGAACTTTTTCAAAACAGTGCCTAATGCTAAAGCCGCTTGGGCAAGGTTAGCAGTGTAGTCGGCATTTACTTTATTGTATTCCTCTTCCGAGATAGCCCTGGTAAGGCCGGCTGCGTGGATGATGTAATTAAATTGCTTATCTAAAAATTCAGCTTTAAGCGATTCAATATTAGCATAATCGAGGTAGATATATTGAACGTTCAGATCTTTAAGATGCTCGATCTTACTATTTTTTCTGACTGCTGCGAATACCTCGAGGTTGTTTTGCAGCGCTTCAATGATCAGGTGGTAGCCAACAAATCCACTTGCGCCGGTTATTAAAACCCGTTCCTTCATATTGCTTTTTGGTACAAGCGGTATTTTTTGTATGGATCGCCTTTTATAGCTATAATGGCTTCATTGATCAATGTATTATTCTCTAACGTCCATCCGGCTTCGGCCCATTTTAATCCTCTTTCAGTATAATTTTTGATGATGGTACCGTACAATACTGCTTCAATACCCATCTTACGGTAACCATCAACCACACCTAAGGCGTATATGCGCAGACTTTGAATCTTCTTTTTGCCGAACAGCAGTTTAAAGATCCCCGTAGGGAATAAGCGGCCTTTTTTTATGGTCTTAAAGATCTCGTTGTAATTAAGGAGTGCCAGGCCAAAGGCAACGATTTTACCATCTTGCTCTGCAACCAGCGCAAACTCGGGGTCAAGTATCAATTTAAGATCTTTGGCAAGCCAGTCAAATTCTTCGTCGGTTAAGGGAACAAAACCGGTATTCTGATCCCAGGCCGAATTGTAAACCTCGCGCAATTTGACAGTTTCTTCTTTGAAGTTTTTTAAATCGACTTTGCGAATAACGATGTTATTGCGTTTTAAACGCTCCTGCAAAGCATTAAGCAATCTAACCGATTTATCGTCGTAGTTATTACCATCCCAATGCCAGGCAATCAAATCAACATCTTTAGCAAAGCCAAAACCTTCTATTAATTTGCCGTAATATTCGGCGTTGTAGGTTTGCATGAGTACCGGCGGGCTGTCAAAGCCTTCGACCAGTAAACCACATGGCTCGTTAGTCGAAAAGTTTACAGGGCCCAGGAATTTGCCGGTTACTTCTTGTTTTTTCAACCAGTCGGTTGCTGTTTTGAAAAGCAAATTGGCGGTTTCCTGATCATTGATGCAATCAAAAAATCCAAAGAAACCATCGTTTACTTTATTGTATTCGTTGTGTGCATTGTTCAATATCGCAGCAATACGGCCAACTATCTTGTCGCCATCGTAAGCCAGAAAACATTGCAGCTTGTTGTGTTTATGAAATGGATGCTTGGTTAACAGATCGCGTTGTGCTATAAATAATTCAGGAACGTAATTTGGGTCGTCCTGGTAAAGATCGTGCGGGAAATCAATAAATGCTGTAAGCTCGTTTTTTGAGTTTACCGTTACTATTCTTTTCATGCAGAAAACCAATGGTTTGTGATTATTGGTATAAAAAAATGCGGCCATCTGTTAAATGGCCGCATCCTATATTGTGGATAATTATATTCTTTCTTTAACGCCAAGCACCACACCCACATCTTTAAATGCTTTGGTGATCTTTTCGATAGCTTCGTCTATTTGCTCGAAAGTGTGCGTGGCCATTAAGGAGAAACGCAACAATGAAGAGTCTGAAGGTACAGCTGGCGACACAACCGGGTTAACAAATACACCCGATGATTGCAGGTGCTTAGTTACCAGGAAGGTTTTATCGTTATCTCTTACATAAATAGGTAAGATAGGGCTTTCAGTAGGGCCAAGGTCAAAACCTTCGTCCAGTAAAAGTTTCATAGCGTAATTGGTATTGTCCCAAAGCTTTTGGATGCGCTCTGGTTCAGATTCAATGATATCAAGAGCTGCAATAACGCTTGCTACAGAACCGGGAGTCATACTTGCGCTAAACATTAATGAACGTGCGCGGTGTTTCATGTAATCAATAGTATCGGCATCGGCAGCGATAAAACCACCTAATGACGCTAACGATTTACTAAAGGTACCCATAATCAGGTCAACGTCATCAGTAAGGCCAAAGTGTGAAGCCGTACCAGCACCTTTATGGCCGATAACACCTAAACTATGCGCATCATCAACCATTATATTAGCGCCGTATTTGTCAGCTAATTCAACAATTTCAGGTAATTTAACAATATCGCCTTCCATGCTGAAAATGCCATCAACCACAATAACTTTCACTGCTTCTTCCGGCAGTAAGCTTAACTTACGCTCCAGATCGGCCATATCATTGTGTGCATATTTAATAACTTTCGAAAACGAAAGGCGACTGCCATCAATTAATGAAGCGTGATCATATTCGTCTAATATTAAATAATCGTTACGTCCTGAAACACATGATAATACGCCCAAGTTAACCTGAAACCCTGTGCTAAACAGCACAGCGGCTTCTTTGCCAACATAAGCGGCTAAACGATCTTCTAGCTCAATGTGTATATCAAGCGTACCATTTAAAAATCTTGATCCTGCACAGCCGGTACCATATTTGTCAATTGCTTTTTTAGATGCTTCTTTGATCTTAGGGTGGTTTGTTAATCCCAGATAAGAGTTAGATCCGAACATTAACACGCGCTTGCCGTCTATTATCACCTCTGTATCCTGCGCAGACTCGATAGGTCTGAAATAAGGATACAATCCCTTCTCTCTGATCATTGCCGCATCTTGAAACTGAGCAATTTTCTCGTGTAGTTTTTTAACCATGTATATTAAGCCTGCTTAAATTTTTTGTAAAAATACCATGAATAAGTTTATAACCTATATTTCGTATGTAATTTTTTTTAACAATCGCCCTTTTGTTAAGGCGCGTTGCTCTTCTCAATCGGCAAATTAATTAAATTTTTTGTTTATTTCAGGTCTATAATTTTCATTTTTTTTTAATATCTCTCAAAACGTGCCTGATCATCTTTGAAATGTAGAAGTTAAGTAAAATTGTTGTGGCGGCATAATAATTATATAATTATAACCCCATATTCGCATTCCCCAATAATTTATGCTTACTTAGGCTTTGTAAAACCGAGAGCCTTATTTTTTGTTTATCGATCTGCCGATCATTTCTACAGTATGAAAAAACTACAACTGTTGTTGATAATTAATTTTATCGTTATTTTAAATTCTGTCGCCGTTTTTGCTCAAGCTCCGGTTGATTCTGTACCCAGTGTCATCACTTTAAAACAAAGTGTTCTGTTTGCGTTACGCAATCAGCCCGCTGTACGACAAGCTGCCATAGACCAACAAATCAATGAGCGCGATATCCGTATTGGTTTATCTGGCTGGTTGCCCCAGGTTAACGGCTCTGGAGCTTACGATCACTATTTCAAGGGGAGCCCGGTAACAGCAACCACGCCGGGTGTTGTATCACCAATTGACGAATTTTCGAGCTTAGGTGTTACTGCCAGTCAGGTTATATATAATAATGATGTACTGCTGGCTTCAAAAACAGCCAACTACTCGCGTTTGTCTTTTCAACAAAATACTATCAGCACGCAAATCAATGTTTTGTCCGATGTTAGTAAGGCCTTCTTTGATGTGCTTTTATCAGAAAAACAGCTCAATATTATTAATGAAGATATAGTGCGCCTGCAGAGGAGTTTGAAAGATGCCTATTCAAGATATCAGGCAGGTGTTGCCGACAAGATCGACTATAAACAAGCTACAATCGCTTTAAATAATGAAATTACGGCCCGTAAGCAAACCTCTGAGGCTATCAAAGCTAAACTAGCCTACCTGAAACAGATCATGGGTGTGAATCCACAAAGCAATTTTACTTTGGCATACGATTCAACTACTTATGAGAAAGAGGCTTACATAGATACCAATCAAACGGTTAACTTCAATAATCGTATTGAATATCAACAACTACTAACCCGTAAAAATCTCGACAATCTTAACGTAAGCTATTACCGTTGGGGATTTCTACCATCACTTGCGGCTGTCGGCAGTTATAGCCTGGCTTATTTGAATACTCATTTTGGTGGTTTATATGATAACGCATATCCAACCGGTTATGCAGGGTTATCATTATCAATACCTATTTTCCAGGGAACAAAACGTCTACAAAACCTGGCGAAAGCAAGACTGCAGGTTGAGCGCGGAGACCTGGATATTGTAAACAGTGAAAACACCATCAATACAGAATATATGCAGGCATTGGCCAATTACAAGAGCAATTACACAGCCTGGGAGATTGTAAAGCAAAACGTTAGCCTGGCTAATGATGTTTACAAAGTAGTTAGCCTTCAATATCGCGAAGGGATAAAAACCTACCTTGATGTTATTGTGGCACAATCTGATTTACGTACAGCCGAATTGAATTATTACAACTCATTGTTTCAATTATTGTCAAGCAAAATCGACTTAAAGAAATCGTTAGGAACGCTAACAGTCGATCAGTTGCAACAGCAATAAAATTTAATAATAAAGAATACACAACAATACACCACCATACTAATGAAAAAAAGTTACATATTTTGGTTAGCCCCCGTTGCAATGTTAGCATGGGCATCATGTAAAAGCGATAAAGCAAAGCAAGACGGGCCACCACCGGCAACGTCTGTATATCTTGCAGAAGCAAAGGTAGCCGATGCTGTTTATTATGATCAATATCAGGGCAGCGTTGTGTCATTAAATAATGTAGAACTGCGCGCACAGGTATCTGGCTTTATTACCGGCATCTTTTTTAAGGAAGGAGATGTTGTACAGAAGGGGCAGCCGCTTTATGAAATTGATAAACGCAAGTTTCAGGATGCAGTAGTGCAGGCCCAAGCCAATCTGGCTAATGCCAATGCCAATTTAGATAAAGCAAAAAAAGACGTTGACCGTTATGATATGCTGTTAAAAGCCGACGCGGTTGCACGTCAAACAGTTGACCAGTCTACCGCAACTTATGAAACTAGTAAAGGGCAGGTTGCCGTAGCCAAAGCGGCTTTAGCATCTGCCAGAACAGATCTTTCTTATGCTACTATCACGGCACCGGTTACTGGCCGTATAGGTATATCACAAGTAAGATTAGGGTCGCAAGTTGGTGCAGGTACCACTTTATTAAATACGGTATCAAGCGAAAATCCGATAGGTGTCGATGTGGTGATCAATGAGCAAGACATCAATCGTTTTTACGAGCTGCAAAGAAAAAGTACAGATACAACTTTTAAACTGGTATTGCCTGATGGTGTTACCACCTATGATAAACCGGGTAAAATTTTAGCAATAGACCGTGGGGTTAACAACCAAACCGGATCTATCAAAGTAAGGGTACAATTTGAAAATGAGCACTCTTTATTAAAAGATGGCATGAGCACCGTATTGAAAGTGCTTAATAATCAATCTGGCGATAGGGTTATTATACCTTATAAAGCAGTTACCGAGCAAATGGGCGAGTTCTTTGTGTTTATAACGAAGGATACAACTATGAAAGCGAAAGATAGCGGTGAGAAAAAAGATACTATAGCCTTACAGCATAAAGTAGCTTTAGGTCCGCGTTTAGGTAGCAGTGTGGTAATTATGTCGGGCATTAAAGCCGGAGACAAGGTGATTACCGATGGTTTCCAACGTTTACGCGACAGCGGTATGGTTACTACCGGCGTTCCGGCTCCGGCAGCGGGTGCAACTGGCGCAGGCGGTGGCAAACCAGCTAAAAACTAATTTATCGGGTACTTAAATATATTTTAAATGATTGCAGAAACCTTTATAAAAAGACCCGTTACGGCCATCGTTATATCCCTGGTAATTGTTATAGTCGGGATTTTAGCTATGACCAGCTTACCAATAGGGCAGTATCCGGAAATTACGCCGCCTACGGTAACTATAACCGGTACCTATACGGGTGCCGACGCGCTAACGGTTGAGCAAACTGTTGCCACACCTATTGAAACACAGGTTAACGGTACACCTGGCATGACATACCTGCAAAGTAATAGCACTAACAACGGTGCTTTGAGTATGACAGCCAACTTTGAAGTAGGTACCGATATTAATATTGCAGCGCTTGATGTGCAAAACCGGGTAGGTATTGCTACGCCGACATTACCGCAAGAAGTGCAACGTTTGGGTCTGACCGTTAGAAAGAGAAACCCGAGTATATTGATGTTGGTTGCATTGTATTCGCCTAAGGGTAGCCACGCGGTTACTTATTTGGACAACTATGCCAACATATTCTTAAAAGATGCATTGCTACGTACAAAAGGTGTAGGCGACGTGGTATCGCGTGCGGATGACTTTAGCATGCGGATCTGGTTGAAACCAGATAAACTAGCTTCCTTTGGTATGACCGCTGCTGATATTACGGCTGCTTTAAATGAGCAGAACGCGCAAGTTGCAGCGGGTACTGTAGGTGCAACCCCGCAAGAAACCGGTCAGACTTTTGAGTACTCTGTAATTGTAAAGGGGCGTTTAGTAACGCCCGAAGAATTTGGGAACGTTATTGTACGTACCCAACCAGGCACAGGTGCTGTAGTGCACTTGAAAGATGTTGCCCGTGTTGAGTTAGGTAAATTTAACTACGCCGGTAACTCTTTTGTTGACGGTAAGAGAGCTTCTTACCTGTTGATATACCAGGCGCCAAGCGCAAACGCTATAGAAACTGCAGATAATGTGTACGAGACCATGAAACAACTTAAACAGGCATTCCCTGCTGACGTTGATTATGTAGTTCCGTTTGAGTCTGTAACTGTGGTTAAGGTGTCAGTACATGAGGTGGTTCAGACGTTGGTTATCGCCCTATTCCTGGTAATTGTAGTAGTGTTTTTATTCTTACAGAGCTGGCGTACTACTTTGATCCCGGTATTGGCTATCCCGGTATCAATTATAGGTACATTTATTTTCTTCATCCCCTTGCACTTTACTATTAATACGCTTACCTTATTTGGTTTCGTGCTGGCCATTGGTATTGTAGTGGATGATGCCATTGTGGTGGTTGAGGCGGTGCAGCATTACATGGAAGAGAAGAACATGTCGCCAACCGATGCAACTTTGCATGCCATGCGCGATATATCAGCCCCGGTAATTGCTATAGCATTGATTTTAGCGGCGGTATTTGTGCCGGTTGGTTTTATACCAGGCATTGTAGGCCGATTATATCAGCAATTCGCTATAACCATTGCTATATCGGTATTAATTTCGGCGTTTGTGGCATTGTCATTAACACCGGCATTATGTACCATATTGTTAAAGCCGAATGATCCTAAAAAGAAGAAGAATTGGTTAGATAAATTCTTCGCTGCGTTTAACGGCTGGTTTGAAAGAGTTACCGGTAAATATCGTAATGGTGTTGATAAGGGGATCAAGAACTCCAAGTTTGTCATTATTATATTAGTTTGTATTGTGATAGGTACGATATTACTCTTTAAAGGTAAGCCTACGGGATTCATCCCTACCGAGGATGAGGGCCGGATCTATATCACTTACGATTTACCTGAAGCATCCTCAACAGAACGTACCGTAAAAGTATTGCACGAAATGATGGATACTTTAGATAAAGTACCAGAGATAGCTCACTATGCAGCCTTGGGTGGCTTGAACGTGGTAAGTTTCGCGACGAAATCGAACAGCGCCACCATATTTGTTCAGTTAAAAGATTGGGATAAACGTAGTATAACATCGCTGCAATTGGTACCTAAACTACAAGCCAAGCTGGCTAAGTTTAAAGAGGCCAGCGTGGTTGTAATCCCGCCACCTGCTATCCCTGGTTTGGGTAGTACTGCCGGTTTCTCTTTCATCCTGGAAGAAAAACAAGCCGGAGGCGATATCAAGAATTTTGAAAACGTAATGCGCAATTTTATTGCGGCGGTTAATAAGCGCCCCGAAATTGGTAAAGCGTTCTCTTTTTTTACCGCTCGTACGCCTGCTTATCAGTTAACTATTGATCGTGAAAAAACAAAACGTTTAGGTGTTCAATTGTCTGACGTAAACAACGCTTTACAAACCTATATGGGTAGCGCATTTATTAATGATTTTACTATATATGGGCGTAACTTCCACGTATTAGCACAAGCCGATACAAACTATCGTACCAATATGTATAACCTGGGGCAATACTTCGTAAAGAACTCAGCAGGGGCGATGGTTCCATTAAGTACCTTAACATCGTACAAAATGATTGAGAACGCGCCGTTGATATCGCATTATAACTTATTCCGTTCTGCCGAGATTGACGGTAACCCTAAAGACGGCTATAGTAGCGGCGACGCTTTAAATGCTTTGGAAGAAGTAGCTGCCCAAACCTTACCGCAGGGTTATGGTTATGAGTTTTCTGGCTTGAGCCGCGAAGAGAAGCTGTCTGGTTCTAAAACCATATACATCTTTGCATTATCTATAGGTTTCGTATTCTTGTTCCTGGCGGCACTATACGAGAGTTGGTCTGTACCGTTCTCGGTATTGTTGGCTGTACCATTAGGCGCATTTGGGGCGATATTGTTCCTGACGCTTAATAAATCGTTGGTTGACAATATTTATGCGCAGATAGGTTTAATAACGCTCATTGGTCTCGCGGCCAAGAACGCCATCCTGATTGTGGAGTTTGCTAAGGAACGTGTGGATAAGGGTATGGAATTGGAGAAAGCTACGTTGGAGGCAGTAAGGCTTCGTTTAAGACCTATTATTATGACTTCGATGGCATTCATATTAGGCGTTGCGCCATTGTTGTTTGCTGCGGGTGCGGGTGCCGAGGCTCGTAAAACTATTGGCTGGACAGTATTCGGCGGTATGCTTGCCGCTACATCGCTGGCTATATTTATAGTGCCTGTTTTGTTTTACCTGATAACCAAATTTGCTTATGGCAAAGAGAAGTTAGCAGAACTGGAAAAAAACTACAAGGAAGATCCTGACGAACTTCATTAATAAAATTTAATAATTAGAAACGCCCTTAGCAGAAATGTTAAGGGCGTTTTTGTTTAAAGGCCTTTTTATATTACCGGCATCAGGTTTTTGTATAGATATTCATACACTGTAATACCTTCAAAAAGAGTTAAAAACGCGTTGCTCCATACAAATTGCCTACAAAATCGGGCAATTTTAACAGTATTTAACATCGATAGTTAACGATAACTTAACAATGGACCTAAATTTCTACAGGACCTTCTTTCTTACTCATTTTCAGTAGTTAAGCTACTAACATTTGTTAATATTAGCTATAAATGGCTATCCCGGATGTAATCATGTAAATGTTAAAAAGCCGCAGAATTGGCACAATGGCAGAGTATTTGTTTAAGTGCCAGTATTAATATTTATATCTATCATTAATTAAAGAGAAACACAACAATGAAAAATTTAACAAAATTAGCAGCAGCAGCTTTAACGGGTGTTGCGCTATTCATCGGAACAAATGTGCATGCACAAACAATTACCCCTGATAAATTTCGTTTTGGCGTAGGTGTTGAAGGTGGTGCTGTTACAGGATATGCACACAACTTTTCTAACGTAGAATTGGGTGGTACCGCTAGGTTACAATATGGTTTAGACAAAAACCTCGCAATTACCCTTACATCAGGTTATTATAATTTCTTCGGAAAAAACGATCCTACTACTGATACCAAATATCAGTCGTTAGGTATGGTGCCTATTAAATTAGGCATTAAGGCTTTCTTTACCGATAATCTTTATTTTGGTGCCGAAGCAGGTGCAGGTATTGAAACTAAAACTTTCTTACCACAAGGTATAGATGAAAAGTTTGCTAATAAAGACACCAAATTGATATTATCACCAGCGGTAGGTTATGCGAGCAAACATTGGGATGTTGGTGTACGTTATGAAAACTATTCAGGTCAAAGCACCAATTATGGCTTAGTAGGTCTGCGTTTAGCTTATGGCTTTGGATTGTAACTAACAAAGAACAACAAAACCTTAAAAAATTAAAGCCCCGATGCATTACGCGTCGGGGCTTTTTTGTTATTTAATTTAACGTTTAGCTCAATTTAGCCAGGGCAGCTTTGATTCTTGACATCGCTTCAACCAGTTTTTCTTCTGATGCAGCGTATGACATACGGATTGATTTTCTATCACCAAATGAATCGCCACCTACGGTTGATACGTGTGCTTCTTCTAAAAGATAGATGCTCAGTTCGTCTGCATCATTAATGGTTTTGCCATTGTAGCTTTTACCAAAGAATGAAGTAACATCCGGGAAGAAGTAAAACGCGCCATCAGGCAGGTTTACCTTAACACCGTCAACCTCTGTCAATAATTTATAAACGATATCGCGACGTTTTCTGAAAGCTTCGCGCATTTCAATAACAGTTTCTAAGCCACCTTCGTAAGCGGCCAAACCAGCACGCTGGGTAATAGATGAAGTACCAGAAGTAATCTGGCCCTGTAGTTTGTCGATAGCGGCTGCAACCTCTTTATTTGAAGCCGAGTAGCCCAAACGCCAGCCGGTCATAGCAAAACCTTTAGACCAGCCATTGATAATGATCACACGATCTTTAATGCTGTCGAACTGAGCGATAGACTCGTGCTTGTCAACAAAGTTGATATGCTCATAGATCTCGTCAGACATGATATAGATCTCCGGGTATTTTTCAAATACTTTAGCCAGGCCTGCTAACTCGTCTTTGCTGTAAACACTGCCTGTAGGATTACAAGGCGATGAAAACATGAACAATTTAGTTTTAGGCGTAATGGCAGCTTCCAGTTGTTCTGGAGTGATTTTAAAATTCTGCTCAACAGTAGTATCAATAAACACCGATACACCTTCAACCAATTTCACAACTTCTGAATAAGATACCCAATATGGCGTAGGGATGATCACCTCGTCTCTAGGGTTAACCAAACAAAACAACACGTTAGCAATAGATTGTTTAGCACCGGTTGAAACTACGATCTGGCTAAAATCATAATCCAAACCATTCTCGTTCTTAAGCTTGGCAGCAACAGCTTTACGCAGTTCAGGGTAGCCCGGTACCGGAGAATAATAGGTATAATTATCGTCCATTGCCTTCTTGGCTGCTTCCTTCACATGCTTAGGTGTATTAAAATCCGGTTCGCCAAAGCTAAGGTTGATTACATCTACACCTTTAGCGGCAAGTTCACGGCCCATTTTGGCCATTTTAATAGTAGCTGATTCTGACAGGTTGTTGATCCTGTTACTTAATGCACTCATAGTTGTTTTTTATTTATTGCGGCAAATATAAAAAATAAGGCCGAAGCCGAAGATTAAACCTTTAAGCGATAGCAGATTATTTAATTCTTTTTTTAAGCTTCGGCATTATTATATAATTAGCCTAAATTTGGCGCTTGATTCATCTGCTTTGCAAGAACAAAAGAAAATAATCCTGCTGTCGCTTGTTACCGGCATTATTCTAATGCTGGCAAAGTTTACCGCCTACTTTATAACCAACTCCAACTTTGTATTGACGGATGCTGCCGAAAGTGTGGTGAATGTTGTAGCCAGCTCTTTTGCATTTTTTAGTATTTATCTGGCTTCTCAGCCCAGGGATATAAATCATCCGTACGGCCATGGTAAGGTAGAGTATTTCTCTGTTTTTATCGAGGGTGCATTGATCCTGATAGCAGGAGCAGGCATCATTGTTAAATCAACCTATGGTATCTTTCATCCCAACGTAATACATGACCTGGTAATCGGTGCAGTTATTATCGGCGCTACCGGCGTGATCAATGGCGCATTAGGATTTTATATGATGCGTAAGGGGAAATCCATCCCTTCAATAACCATAGAGGCTGACGGCCATCACTTGATTACCGATATGGTTACCAGCGCCGGCCTGGTGGTTGGCTTGTTGTTGATCTATTTTACTAAGATAGCTTTGCTGGATAGTATACTATCTATCCTCGTAGGTGCTTATATTGTTTTTACAGGCTATAAACTGGTCAGGAAATCTGTAGCCGGTTTAATGGACGAAGCTGATTTTGACGTGGTGGCAAATGTAGTTAAATACTTAGGTGATAACCGTCGCGACGCCTGGATTGATGTGCACAATTTAAGGGCGCAAAAGTATGGTAATGAGCTGCATATCGATTGTCACCTGACGCTGCCGTATTATTTCGATTTGAATAAAGTTCACGAAGAAGTTTCTCTCGTGGATAAAATGCTCAACGCTAATGAAATGCGCACCGAGCTATTTATCCATGCCGACCCATGTTTGCCCGAATGTTGCCACTATTGTAATATGCCCGATTGCCCTGTTCGTGCAGAGCCTAAAACTGAGGATATTGAATGGACAATGGACCGGGTTATCCGCAATAAAAAACACTTTGAGTAATGTATCTATTTAACGTACGCGTGTATGGCCTGCTGATAAACGATGCTCATGAAATTCTGATCAGCGACGAGCAGGAATACGGTATGCAGTTTACCAAATTCCCCGGCGGAGGTTTAGAATATGGTGAGGGAATGACCGAAGGATTGAAGCGAGAGTTTGTTGAAGAGTGTAATTTAAACGTCGAGATCATCAATCATTTTTATACTACTGATTTTTTTGTTAAATCGGCTTTTAACGATTCGCAGATCATTAGTATTTACTATGTGGTCAAAAACATCGAGCCGGTGAACCTGGTTATCAAAACCAGTCCTTTTGATTTTGATGGAGATATAGAGCCGTTGCAATCTTTCCGTTGGATAAAGTTGAGTGAATTAAAAGAAAGCGATTTTATGTTTCCTACTGACCAGCATGTGGCCAACCTATTAATACAAAGCTTATGAATTTAGTTGAACGCGATCTTAAAGTTATATGGCACCCGTATACTCAAATGAAAACGGCCAAGCCGCCTATACCCATTGTAAGGGGAGAGGGCGCGCTACTTTTTGATGAGAATGGAAAAAAATATATTGATGCAGTATCATCCTGGTGGGTTAATATACATGGGCATGCGCACCCCTACATCGCTAAAAAAGTGGCAGAACAGTTATCGCAACTGGAGCACGTAATATTTGCCGGCTTTACACATCCGGCAGCTGTTGAACTGGCCGAACGTTTACTGGCTATATTGCCTGATAATCAACAAAAGGTATTTTACTCTGATAATGGCTCGACAGCCGTCGAAGTCGCCATTAAAATGTGCCTGCAGTTTTGGAATAACCAGGGGCAAAGCCGTACCAGGATGCTGGCGTTTAAAAACGCTTATCATGGGGACACCTTTGGCGCGATGGCGGTAAGCGGCAGGAGCGCCTTCACCGCAGCTTTTGATACATTGTTGTTTGATGTAGAGTTTATTGACATCCCAACAAAGGATAATATAGAAGATCTTAAATCTCGAATCTCAGATCTCAAATCTGAATTGGCATGTTTTATTTTTGAGCCATTGGTGCAGGGTTCGAGCGGTATGATCATGTACGAGGCGCAGTATCTAAACGAATTGGTAGCCCATTGCCGAAAAGAACATGTACTGACTATAGATGACGAAGTATTCACCGGTTTTGGACGCACAGGGAAGCCGTTTGCTGCCAATCACATCACCGAGCAGCCGGATATCATGTGTTTCTCTAAAGGCTTAACCGGCGGCACTATGGCTTTGGGATTGACCACTTGTACACAACAGATCTTCGATGTGTTCTTGTCTGACGATAAATTAAAGACTTTGTTTCACGGTCATTCTTTTACGGCGAATCCGGTAGCATGCTCTGCCGCTTTAGCGAGCATGGATTTGTTTTTAGATCCGGCGACAGCCGAAAATATCGACCGTATAAAAAACGCACATGCTCAATTTGCCGAGCGTATTAAACATCATCCTAAAATAAAAAATGTACGCCAAACCGGAACTATTATAGCTATGGAATGGGAGACCGGCGATAATACGTCTTATTTTAGTTCGCTGCGCGACAGGTTGTATGAGTACTTTTTAGATGCCGGTATAATTTTACGCCCATTGGGTAACGTTCTCTATATTTTACCTCCATATTGCATAACCGACACCGACTTGAATTACATTTACAGCAAAATTGAGCAGGCGCTCGAAGAAATATAGCCGGCCCCTCTTAAACCCTCCCCGGTAGGGAGGACTTAAAAGGCAAGCAAAAAAAGTTTCCCCAACCGGGGGAAATTTAGAGGGGGCTTAAACATGATATTATGACGACTTTAAACACTATACTACCTACCATAATTGCTGATAATCAATTACACGCACGCTGGCTAAATACTTTGTCGCTAATGGAAAATACTGGTGCACGTAAGATCTCGGCCAGTGAGGACCCAACTACGGTTACCTATATCATTCTGAAACACGCTGCCGAAGAGCATCGTCATGCTTTTTATCTGAAAAAGCAAATTGAAAAGACAGGTAAAAACTTTTGCCCTACTTATGCCGACGAATACCTGGTAGCTTCAAACTACAGCAAGTATTACTTAAATATGCTGGATGTTGAGGTGAGTCGTTACTTAAAAAAAGAATTAAATTTATTAGGTAGAGATTTACGTTTTGCCGCATACTTACTGGTTACCTATGCAATTGAAGTACGTGCCGATGAACTGTATCCAATTTATCAGGATGCATTGGACGCTGCTAAGAGTAAGATCAACGTTAAGTCCATCATTTTAGAAGAAGAAGGCCATTTAGAAGAGATGATCAATCAACTAAAGAGCTTTTCTCCGGAGTGGCAAAGCCATGCGGATATAGCGATTAATATAGAAACCAGATTGTTTAACGACTGGGTAATTGCCTTGGGCAAAGAAGTAAACTAAGCCCGATATTAATAATTCAGATACTCAGTAAATATTTGCTGCATAAAAGCCTTGCCGGTACGCAAGGTTTTTTCGGTTATAGCCGAATCTGCATTTTTATTTTTAGTGTAGATTATCCGGCGGCCGGAATTGTCGTAAGAGACGAACTGCTCCGGCGTTAAATAGCCGAATCCATTATCCCAGTCGAAAAATGAAAACTGTGGTGTATAAGGGTTTAGTAAGTTTTTTGACCATTCGAATTTTTCTGCCGGCATATTCAATTGTGCTAGTAGTGTAGCCGCTATATCGATCTGATTTCCCAATTTGTTTATTACTGTACCCCGATATTCAGCTTTCAAAGCACCACCCATAAATAACAAAGGGATATGATATTTCTGCGGACTAAATGCTCCAGCAGTACTCTTAGGTAAACGGTGGCCATGATCGGCAACTAAAATGTACAATGTATTTTTATACCAAGGCTGTTTCTTAGCTTCTTCAAAATAAGCATTTAGGCAAGAATCTGTAAACCAGGCGGTACTTCTAAACTGATTAGTCACATCATTTCCTTTAAAATGACCTTTTACGGGTAATACAAACGGCTCGTGGTTAGTAGAGGTCTGCAACAAGGAAAAGAATGGCTTGGTTTGTTTGTCCAGGTACGCAATGTGTTTGCCAAATAACACATTATCAAAAGCGCCCCATGTTGAGCCAACCTCGCTGGCAGGCATGGTATGACGGTCTATTATCTGATCAGTATGATGATCATTCATGTACGTGTTAAAGTTCATATACTCGCTGCCGCCGCCATAAAAGTAGGAGGTGTTATATCCCGCTTTATTAAAGTCTGCCATTAATGATGGCAACTTTCTTTGCTTGGTGGTATCTATGACTATAGTGCGGATAGCCTGCGACGGGAAACCACTTAATATGGCTATGATGCCTTTATCGGTACGGTCGCCGGCCGAGTAAATATTGTTGAACAATAAACCTTCTTTAATAAACTTTTCAAAGTTCGGGGTATCGCCCTTTTCGCCACCCAGAGACTCAATTAAATCGGCGGTAAAACTTTCCAATTGGATGATAACCACGTTGGGTTTGTCTGTATTGAGCACATGGATTGTTGAGTCTTTGGGAGCTTTAAATGTTTCGGCAACAATTTGCTTAGCATCTGCCGCAGGCAAAAATAAATAAGGGTTATAAGGCTTGCGTAGATTTTCAAATACATTATTAAATAGGTTCCACTCGGTATTTTGGGCAGATAGGTCCAGCAGTTGATTGTCTGAGAAATAACCGGCGCTTTGGTTGATCGGATCGGCTGATAAGGTGCCGCGTAGAATAATAAAGTTAATTCCCAATAACAAAATCGACCATAAAACTTTATTAGGGGTTCTTTCGACTGGCTTTTTAAATGTATAATCCAGGATATAATTAGATAATACTATTCCGGCAATTAAAAGGCAAGCCATGATAGTTAAATGCAATGCAATAGGCGAGGAGGCCGTAGATGACATTGACTCAGCAGGGGAGTTGTACAAAGTATCAAAAGCCCTGAAGTTAACTTTGGCACCCCATTCCACAAAAATACCAAGATCGACGACCGCTATTAGACTGATACAGAAAAGGCAGAACCAGGTATAAACTTTAAGCCAGATGGGTTTGATGTGCTTTTTACTACCCCTAAACCAGTTGATAATGAATACCATTAACGGAATAGCGGCAATGTAAGCCGTAGCGGACGCATCCATGCGGATGCCATAAAAAAAGGTTTTTAATATGTCGGCAAAGGTTGCACCTTGCAGTTTGGCATGAAAGTATATTTCAAAAACTACTCTGCTTAATGCAAAAAACAGTAGCCAAAAAATATAAAACCGTATAAAACTATAAAGGCTTCTTAACATTGGTTCGCAAAAGTAATTAATTTACCGCAAGGTTAAGAAGCCTTCAAAAAAATGTTATAGCGCTGACTATTTACCGCCGCTCATGGCTTTCAGATCGTCTAACGAGATCTTGTCAAAACCAGCTGGAATACCAAAGCTACCCACAGGAGCTTTCTCGTCTGTTACACTTTTTAAGGTAACGTCAACCGCCTGGCCTTGCTGTATAGTGGTAAACTGCACAGGCACGCCGCCGGCTTCAGCAAAATATCTGGTTAACATGTTGGTTGGCACTGAAATATCTTTAGTTACCCAAGCCACATAGCTGCTGCCGCTTTTTGAATCTTTAACATCAACTTTCTTACAGTTAAAACCGTTGATAACTTTAGTTTCTGCAGATGGGGTAAAGGTAAACTTAGGCGCTGCTGCTAAACCCTGCTCAATTTCGTCAGGGCTTAAAATTGCCGCTTTTTTAATTGAAGCTACCGGAACGTCAACCAAAATAGCTATGTAAGTTGCTTTGGCATTAGTTAATATCTTTATTAAAGCAGGCCCCTGTTGTGTAACAGATACGTTTGAATCGGCAGTGAAATATATTTTTGATTCTGTATCGCCCATGCCTGTTTTTAAAGTATAGGTAGCGGTACCACTTGTGTAAGACTTTTGAGCATTAGCAGTAAAAGCTAAGGCCGTGAATGCCAGGCCCAGGGCAATTTTTAATTTAGTATTCATGTTTTGTTTTTTTATAAGCACAATTTAGCTGTTTATCATTTACTAAGCAAACTTTCATCTTAATAAATATTCTTAATTAGATAGTGCGATAAACGATTTGTTACGTTTTAAAGAGTAATATTTTACGTGAGCATCATTTGCTTGTTTCTCCCATTCGGTCACCGAATGATCGCTGTTGTTACTATCTATAATTAACGTAGCAAAAAGGTAATTATTGGTGAGCTGTACGAGAGTAATATGCGGGTTACCGGTTAGATAGATATAATCGACTTTTAGTTTTTGCGGTAGGGAAATCTTTTGGATGTTTTTATTAAAAATCAGCAGTTTAACTTTATTGAATTGGATGAGATTGCCATGCTTTACCAAAAATGGAGATACGATGTTTTGGTTGGGCTTAAATACCGAAGTGTCGGCTACCTTATTACTATCCAGGCAAGGCTGTATACTATATTGATAATTCTTATCCGTATAAGGTAGATCTGTAACAATAAAAGCTTTATCAGCATGTTTAAAAATCAAACCCGAATGCTTCCGCAGGTTTAAAAAAGTTATGCTGTCGGTTTTAATGGCACCGAATCGCTTAAAACTGGTACTTAGCCCCGCTATCAATATCAAACCTAAACTTGCTTTCAGCAACCAGACTTTACGGTTAAACAAAAAATAGAACAGGCAAATCATGACGCCGTAAACCAAAATATATTCGGCGGTAGTAAACCATATTTTGCCGATGCTGGCAAACGGCGCGTACTCTATAATGGTAAGTACCTTATTCATGAGCAGGATAGACTTTTCTAATAACCAGCCTAATGTCGCCGAAACAAAAGCCATTTGCGGCAAAGCAAGATAGGTAGCGCCTAAAATAATAATCACTTCTGCCGGTAGGATAATAAATAAGTTACTGATGAGGAAGTAAACCGGGAACTGGTGGAAATAAAAAGCACCTAGCGGAAAGGTAATCAATTGCGCTGCAATAGAAACCGAGCAGATTGCCCATAACTTATCGGCCCAAGGTTGTTTGAATTTAAACCACTCGTAAATCAAAGGTTGCAATATAACCATGCCGGCGACTGATAAATAGGAAAGTTGAAAGCCAACATCGACAATATACAGCGGATTGTATAACAATAAGAAGAAAGCCGAGGCGGCCAATATGTTTAGTGTATTGATGTATCTACTATAAGTTTTGCCGATAATTACTAACGATATCATTACCGCGGCGCGGCATACCGCCGGCGAGAATCCGGTCAATAATGAATAATACCAGATCAGGCTAACGATGATTACTGCTTTAATTAGTTTGCCGCGTTTATACCGGTCCAGAAAACCAAGCAAAAAACTTAGCATTAAATAAATTATAGCTACATGCCCGCCTGATACAGATAGGATATGAATAGTGCCCGTTTTGGAGTAAGCTTGCAGTAAATCATTACTCAAATCCGCTTTGTAGCCTAATATTAAGGTCGATGCTACATTAATGGCCGAGGTGTCGCGCATATGCAACTTAAGCTTTTCTATCAACTGTCGGCGAAGCTTGAGTGCATAGCTTATAAATGGGTTGCCTTTATCATGCCTCAACAAATGGTATTGGCCTTTATATAGATAGATCTGCTGATAGATGTTTTGCCCGGCCAGGTATTTCTTGTAATTAAACTCGGCCGGGTTAAATGGTGGATCGACATTGGTGTATTTCGATGGCAGCAATAACACGTCGCCATATTTTAGCTGCCGGCTTGCGGTATCTTTGATAGCAACCAATAAGGTGCCGGTAGCTTTATGCTGTTGTTTATCAGAAACCTCTTGTTCTATAGCAGTTGTAAATCGTACTAAATCATTTTTTAGGATAGGTTCGCTGTTTATCCTGGCTATCAAATATTGAGAAGGCTGTTTAGAGAAATGCGCAGGCTGATTAAGTTCGTTATTTTCGATCACACAAAACCATCCCGCAAAAAAAAGAATAAGATTGGTGAGTACTCCGCCCATCCATCTTGATTTATATATACTGAATTTGGCATAGCCGATGTTTAATATGATGAATGCAAGACTAAGAGACAGTAGAGGAATAGTTGTCCAATATATAAAGGTGATAGACGGGAACGACAATCCCAGCCAAATCCCCAGTAAAAAGGGAAGTAGTAGTATAACAAATGGAATTTCACCTTTATGCTTAGCTATCAACGGGATTGCATTATAAGATTTGGTATGGCTAATTTAATCTTATAATCTTGAAATGCAATAAGGATGAATTACAATTGATCTCTTACTTCGAGCAGGAATTTCTTCAGGTTTTCCAGCGAATCGATAACCTTTTGGCTGCCTTTGCTGTCGCCAATGTTGTTTTTGAGATAATCTTTCGCGCCCTGAAGTGTATAACCTTTATCCCGGATCAAATGGAAAATGATTTTTAGGTTCTCTATATCCTCGGGCGTAAATAGGCGATTGCCTTTTTTATTCTTTTTGGGTTTAAGGATATCGAACTCTTTTTCATAAAAACGTATCATCGACGGATTGACGCCAAACATGACCGTCACCTCGCCCATGGTGTAATACATTTTAGTGATCTCGCGTTCGTCAATAGACATATACAAATGTAGTTTATTAAACAGAAATATACACTTTTATACGGTTTTTTACACTAATTTTCACATTTTTGCAGCAATAAGCGGTTAAATAACCGCTATTAATAATTGATATGACTGCTAATCAAATACGACAAGCTTTTCTTGATTTTTTTGCCTCTAAAGGCCATACTATAGTTTCGTCTGCACCCATCGTGGTGAAGAACGACCCGACACTGATGTTCACCAATGCCGGAATGAATCAGTTCAAGGATATCTTTCTGGGCGAAGCACCCGCAACATCGCCGCGTGTTGCCGATACGCAGCGTTGTCTGCGTGTGTCAGGTAAACATAATGATTTAGAAGAGGTGGGTATTGATACCTATCACCACACCATGTTCGAGATGCTGGGCAACTGGAGCTTTGGCGACTACTTTAAAAAAGAAGCCATTGCCTGGAGTTGGGAATTGTTGACCGAAGTCTATAAAATAGACAAAGACCGCTTATACGTAACCATATTTGAAGGCGACGAAAAAGAAGGTTTACCAAGAGACCAGGAAGCTTTCGATTTCTGGAAAGCTTTTGTACCTGAAGATCATATCCTTCTAGGAAATAAAAAAGATAATTTTTGGGAGATGGGCGAAACCGGTCCCTGCGGCCCGTGCTCTGAGATCCACTATGATAACCGCAGCGATGCTGAGAGAGCCAAAGTATCGGGGGTTACATTGGTAAATGCCGACGACCCGCAGGTTATTGAGATCTGGAACAACGTGTTCATGCAGTTTAATCGGTTGAAAAACGGGTCATTGCAACCATTGCCGGCTCAACATGTGGATACAGGTATGGGCTTCGAACGTTTGGTGCGTGTAATTCAGGGTAAATTTAGTAACTACGATACCGACGTGTTTACGCCGATGATTGATTTCATCGCCGAAAAATCTGGTAAAAAATATAATGCCGAAGCTGTTCCGGGTGATGCCGATTGGAGCCCGGCTGTTGCTATGCGCGTTTTGGCCGATCATATCCGCGCAGTGAGTTTCGCTATTTCTGATGGTCAGCTACCATCTAACAACAAAGCGGGATATGTTATCCGCCGTATTTTACGCAGGGCGGTGCGTTATCAGTATCAATATTTAGGTTTTAAAGAGCCTTTCTTAAATCAGCTGGTGCCGTTGTTGGCAGAGCAGTTTCATGGTGTGTTTGATGAGCTTTGGAGCCAAAAAGATTTTGTACAGAAAGTGATATTGGAAGAGGAGGCTTCTTTCTTGCGTACCCTAGAAAACGGTATTAACCGTTTCAATAATTACATCGGTGACCAAAAAGGAACGCAAATAGCCGGCGCGTTTGCATTTGAGTTGTCTGATACCTACGGTTTTCCATTAGATCTAACCGAACTAATGGCCCGGGAAAAGGGACTGGATGTTGACACCGCTGGCTTTGAAACTTCATTACAAGAACAAAAAACACGTTCTCGCGCTGCGTCAGCGGTTGATACCGGCGACTGGGTTACTTTGAAAGACGAAGACACCACTTTTACCGGTTACGATGAAACCGAAACCGTTGCACACATAACTAAATACCGAAAGGTAACCGCTAAAGGAAAAGATCAATTCCAGTTGGTATTAGATAAAACACCCTTCTATGCCGAAAGCGGTGGCCAGGTAGGAGATACCGGCGAACTGATCTTCCCGGATGGTGAGGTTATTAATGTTACTGATACAAAAAAAGAGAACGGCCTGATTGTTCATTATGTCGACAAACTGCCTGATGATATCGATGATGCTTTAACCGCTATTGTTGACCAAAGCCGTCGTAATAACATCATGAATAACCATAGCGCCACGCACTTACTGCATGCCGCAATGAAACAGGTACTGGGTACGCATGTAAACCAAAAAGGCTCGTTAGTTAATGCGGATTACCTGCGTTTCGACTTTTCGCATTTCGCTAAAGTTACTGATGAGGAACTGGCTCAGATAGAAGCTATTGTTAATGAAAAAGTGCGCGAAAATATCGCCTTAAAAGAAGAGCGTAACGTACCTTATGATATAGCCATCAGCAGTGGTGTCACCGCATTATTTGGGGAGAAATATGGCGACTTTGTACGCGTAATTACCTTCGATGAAAAATTCTCGAAAGAGCTTTGTGGTGGTACGCACGTAAAAGCTACCGGTGCTATTGGGTACTTTAAAATAGTGGCTGAGAGTGCTGTGGCTGCAGGTGTGCGCCGTATAGAGGCTATCAGTGGTATTGCTGCCGAACTATTCATCAATGAGCAAACAAAATTGGTATCGCAGGTTAAAGAGTTGCTTAAAAATCCGAAAGACATCACTAAAAGCATTGAAGATCTATTGGCCGAAAATATTCGCCTGAAAAAAGAGATCGAGAAAAGTGTTTTAGAAAAATCAGCAGGATTAAAAGATGAACTAGCTCAAAAAGTTGAAAACATTAATGGTGTGAACTTTCTGGCTACCCAGGTAGAGCTACCTAATGCCGACGCGATTAAAAATCTGGCTTATAACTTGAAAGATATAGTATCTGATCTGTTCCTGGTGCTAACTGCTGTTATAGATGGTAAACCCAATATTACGGTGATGGTATCTGATAACCTGGTTAAAGACAAAGGCCTGAATGCCGGCAATATCGTGCGTGAACTGGCTAAAGAGATCCAGGGTGGTGGTGGCGGTCAGCCGTTTTTTGCTACCGCGGGTGGCAAAGATGTGGCTGGTTTACCAAGAGTCCTGGACAAAGCGAGAGATTTTATAAAATAATTTTTGTCATTGCGAGCGTAGCGTGGCAATCGCAAGGAGAAAAGCTTTGCAGCGTGCGATTGCCACGCTCGTTCCTCGCTCGCAACGACAATTAATAGATTTAATGCCATTCATTAAATCTTGGTCTATTTAATATTAACCTTATATTTGGCAGGATCAATAGAGTTTTAAATCCGAATTTTACAATATGTCCGTTTTGGAAAAAACAGTGAGCGACAAGTACGAATTAGTTGTAGGTTTAGAGGTCCACGCACAGTTATCTACTTTAAGTAAAGCCTTCTCGTCAGATTCTGCCGCTTTTGGCGCCGAACCTAATCATCATATCAGCGCTATATCTTTAGGGCATCCGGGTACCTTGCCACGTATCAACAAACGCGCGGTTGAGTATGCTGTAAAAATGGGTTTAGCCTGTAATTGCACCATCAATTTGAACAATAATTTTGATCGTAAAAATTACTTCTATGCCGATCTGCCGAAAGGATACCAGATCACCCAGGATAAACAGCCTATTTGCTTAGGCGGCAATATCACCGTCAAACTGTCAAACGGTAATACTAAAAGCTTAGCTATACACCATATCCATATGGAAGAGGATGCCGGCAAAAGTATGCACGATAATCATCATGCCGATTCGCTTATTGACCTGAATAGAGCAGGAGTACCCTTACTAGAGATTGTAACCCAGCCTGATATGCGCAGCAGCGAAGAAGCTGGTCTGTTCCTGACAGAGATACGTAAAATTTTGCGTTACCTCGATATCTGTGATGGTAATATGGAAGAAGGCAGCATGCGCTGCGACGCTAATATCTCTGTGCGTTTAAAAGGCGCTACCGAATATGGTAACCGTTGTGAGGTAAAGAACTTGAACTCTATCCGTAATGTGCAGCGTGCCATCGAGCATGAATTTGTGCGCCAGATAGAAATCATAGAAGCCGGCGGTCATATTGATCAAAATACCTTAAACTTTAATGCCGATACCGGCGAAACATCGGTATTACGCTCTAAAGAAATGGCCAATGATTACCGTTATTTTCCTGAGCCGGATTTGATGCCTTTGGTACTTGATCATGCTTATGTCGAAAATATCCGTCAATCATTACCCGCCTTACCAAGCCAGTTGTATGAAAAATACCTGGAGTTGGGTTTGTCAGACTATGATGCTTCGGTATTGACGGCTGATAAGGAAGTGGCCCTTTATTTTGAAGAGTTGATCAACCACACTAAAAATTATAAAGCCGCAGCGCATTTAATGATGGGGGCGGTAAAATCGTACCTAAATGAAAGTGGCGCACATATAACCGACTTGCAAATTGAACCTGTTAATCTTGCCGGTTTAATTCGGTTAGTTGAAGCGGGTTCTATCAACAATACCGTGGCATCGCATAAATTATTCCCGGCTATGGTCAAATCGCCGGAAAAAACTGCTGAACAACTGGCTGGCGAGCTTAACTTGCTGATTACTGCTGATAGCGATGATGTAACCAAATACATCCAGGACGCTTTAGCCAAGTTCCCGGATAAGGTAATCGAATACCAAAAAGGCAAAAAAGGCGTTTTGGGTTTGTTTATGGGCGAGATTATGAAAAGCTCTAAAGGCAAGATTGATCCACAAGCTACCAATAAACTGTTAATCAAAGAATTAGAATCAAAATGAAGATAAAATTATTAGCGTACAGCGCAGTTGCTGCGGTATTAGTACTAGCCGCATGTAAAGACGGATCGAAATTTAAGATAGTAGGTACAGTAAATAACCCCGGTGATGCTAAAAAGGTTTTCTTATTAGAGGCAGATACCACGCAGATTAATGTGGTTGACTCGGTAGCTCTTGGCGCCGATGGTAAATTTGAGATTAAACATCCGGCAGCTTACGAAAACCTTTACAAATTACGCATCGGCACAGCTATTTTTGACCTTATTGCTAAAGACGGAGAAGTAATTACTTTCACTACGGATTTAAAGGACAAAATACCAACTTATCAAATCACAGGGTCTGAAAATTCTGGAAAAATACAGGAGTTTAACAAAATTAGTGGCACCTGGTTAGAAAAAAACAGAATAGTAACTGATGAGTATCAGGCTAAGGTTGAAGCGATCGGTAAAGAAACAGATTCTTTGATTGCCAAATATCGCCCATTAATAATGGCAAACATGGAAGGTTATGCGCAGGCTGTTTTAAAATTTGTTAATGAGAACAAAAGCTCGCTGGCCTCATTTTATGCGCTGTCTTCACTGGATCAGATTCGTTATGAGCAACAAATGATCAATTATGCAGACGAGGTTAAACAATCACATAAATTTAGTGATAACCCAGCGGTACAGCGTTTTGTAACCGATATGGAAGCGTTAAAATCAACTTCGTTGGGCCATAAAGCGCCTGATTTTACTATCAAAGATCTTGACGGTAAGCCTATTAAGCTATCAGACTATAAAGGTAAATATGTGATGCTTGATTTTTGGGCGTCATGGTGCGGGCCTTGCCGTGCCGAAAACCCAAATGTGGTAAAAGCTTATGCGGCTTATAAAGATAAAGGTTTCAATATCCTGGGCATATCGTTAGACTTAAACAAGCCTGAATGGCAAAGAGCTATCGAAACTGATAAGTTAACGTGGAAACACGGCTCGGATTTGGAGCGTTTTGATGGTCCGACAGAGCATTTGTACCATATTGAAGGCATTCCGTCTAACTTTATTATTGATCCGCAGGGAATTATTGTAGCTAAAAACGTTCAAGGTGAGGCGCTTGAAGACTTTTTAAACAAGACCTTTAATAAGGCTAAATAGAATGTTAAGTCAATTGTATCTATTAACAATTTGTTAATATTAAGTTTACTATAAGCTTTTTTTAAGTACATACTTTTATAACAAATTTAACGATAGTACATGAGCACCTCTACCAAACAAAAAATTTTAATAGTTGACGATGAGCCTGATATTTTAGAGCTTATTGAGTACAACTTAAAAAAAGAAGGCTACCAGGTATTTTTAGCACGCAACGGCCAGGAAGCTGTCACCGAAGCAAAAAGATCATTACCTGATCTGATAGTGCTGGATATTATGATGCCTAAAATGGACGGCATTGAGGCTTGCCGCATTATGCGTACCATGCCCGAGTTTAAAAATACCTTTATGGTATTCTTAACCGCAAGGAGCGAAGAGTACTCAGAAATAGCCGGCTTTAATGTAGGCGCCGATGATTATATAGCTAAGCCTATCAAGCCACGCGCTTTGGTTAGCCGTATCAATGCCATACTGCGCAGAAATGCGCCTGCCGAAGAAGCAAGCGATAACAAACTGGAAATAGGCGACCTGGTAATTGACCGCGAAGCTTACCTGGTTTTCCAAAAAGGCGAGAAGGTAGTATTAGCCAAAAAAGAATTTGAACTGTTATACCTGTTGGCATCAAAACCAGGTAAAGTTTATACCCGCGAGGTGATCCTGAAGAACATTTGGGAAGATTCTGTAGTGGTAACTAACCGTACTATTGATGTACACATACGCAAGTTACGTGAGAAGTTGGGCGATGATATTGTGGCTACCGTAAAAGGTGTAGGCTACAAGTTTGAAGCAGCTTAAATAGAATAACAAGGCCCCGAAAGGGGCCTTTGTCATGCTGTATTAAATTTAAGTTTATAATACAGGTTTTCTTTTAGCCGTTGTTGTTTTTGCTTTCGCAGTAACGGCTTTAACTTTCGTATCGGCCTTTGCTTTTACATCAGTCGCTTCTTTTTTTGCTTTAGCGGTGATGTCTTTTGCTTTTGCATCTGCCTTAGTTTTCACCTCGGCCACTTTAGCTTTTGCTTCTTTCACTTTTGTTTCAGCTTTCGCTTTAGTGTCTTTAGCAACGGCTTTCACTTTTGATGAAACATCTGCCGCTTTAGCTTTAACGGTGCGTGTAGCAGCGCTAACTTTACGGCTTGCGGCTCTTTTTGCAGGGGCCGCTTTTTTAGTGATGTCTTTATATTTGTCTTCGGCTGCGTCTTTTATGTCTTCGGCTTTGTCTTTGGTTCCGTCCCAAAGTTCTTCAATGGTTTCTTTTACCTTTTCGAAAAATCCCTTTTCTTCAGGTTTGGTTGCTTTATCACTCATGATGTTTTTATAGTTAGATATATAATGTGTTTTTTAAAATACAATAACCGCACCAATGGCCGTTTTAAGCGGTTTGCTCGCTTCGGACGCGCCAAAGTGTAGCGTTTACGTTTTAAAAACCGTACTTTTGCCGACTATTATTTTATACATGAAGATTCCAAAATTTGCCGACCTGATACTTTTTGAAGATGATGATCTGATCGTCATTAACAAGCCTGCTTTCATTAGCTCGCTTGATGAGCGTGAGGGCGGTGAGATCAATATCTTGCGATTGGCTAAAGAATATAGTGACGATGCGCAAATATGCCACCGCCTGGACAAAGAGACTTCAGGTGCCCTTATAATAGCCAAGAACCCCGAAGCTTACCGTACGGTGTCTATGCAGTTTGAAAAACGCCAGGTTAACAAGGTTTACCACGCAGTAATTGACGGTACCCATGTATTTGATAAGTTATTGGTTGATTTACCGATATTGAATGTTGGCAAAGGTAATGTAACCATTAGCAGGCAGGAGGGAAAGCGCGCCGAGACCTGGTTTCAATCTATTAGATTTTTTAAACATTACACATTGGTTGAGTGTCGCCCGGTTACCGGCCGCATGCACCAGATCCGCATACATCTGGCTACACAGCGTGCATCCATATCAGGGGATGAAATGTATAAAGGTAAACCGGTTTTTCTGTCGGCCATAAAACGCAAATACCATTTAGGTAAAGATCAGGAAGAGTTACCTATTATGAAACGTTTTGCTTTGCATGCTTACCAGGTTACGTTTAAAAAGATGGATGGGGAATCGATAACTATCCACGCTCCATATCCTAAAGATTTTGAAACGCTATTAAAGTTGTTGGAGAAGTTTGACGCTTAATAATTAGTCCATGGTCTATAGCCCATAGGCCATAGTTATCCTTCAAATCGCTGCTATAAAACCATCGACCATTGTCTATGGACTATCGACTACTTAATCATCACCCCGGGCTTATTAACCACGGGCAGCTTAATAAAGTTACTATCAATAATACTTTCGGGCAGGAAGATGAATTTCTTATCGTAGATCTGGCTGCCAATGTAGTAGCTTAACCAGTACTCATTATTTAAGCCAAAAGTTTGCTCGTCTATTAATTCTATCTGTTTGTAAGAGCCTGCTTCAACCAGTGGGAACATATGGCGCAGGGTAGAGGTTTTTACTTTTTCGCCATCCTTTTCGCCATAACCTTTAGAGGTAATGAGCACATTCTCAATGGCCTCATTTTTTAGGTTGATGAGATATACATGGAATATTTTTGTTTCTATATTCTCACCCTCTAAAGCCACAGCCACGGCAATATCGGTTACATTATTTTCGGGGAGATCTTTGATCATTACGTTATACGTTTGACGTTAAACGTTGTACGTTAATGTTTCAAGTATAAAATCACGTAAAACGTATAACTTACAACGTAAAACCTATTACTACTTTTTCTTAGCAAATTTCTTACCGCCTTTTTTAGGGGCTTTGCTGTCCGCATCGGCCAGGGTTTTGCACTCGGCAAAAGTCAGTGTTAGCGGGTCTTTATCTTTAGGGATTTTAACATTTTGTTTGCCAAACTCAATATAAGGCCCCCAACGTCCGTTCAATACCTTAACAGTTGGATCTTCATCAAATGCCTTGATCAGTTTTTCTGCGTCTTTTTTACGCTTTTCTTCAATCAAAGTAATGGCTTGCTCCTCGGTAACATCCAACGGATCAATTTCTTTTGGCAACGATACAAATGCACTGTTATGGCTAATGTAAGGACCGAAACGACCAATGGCAACCTTCATCGGTTTACCTTCAAACTCACCCACAACTTTAGGTAATTTGAATAGCTCCAGCGCTTCCTCTAAAGTAATGGTCTCGATGCTTTGACCGGTTCTTAAACTGGCATAAGCGGGTTTGTAATCTTTATTATCGTCGCTGGCATTCTCGCCAATTTGTACAAAAGGTCCATAACGGCCAATACGTACCGATACTTTCTCACCTTTTTCCGGGTGAACACCTAAATCGCGCACCCCAGTAGCCTTGTCAGCAGTTTCTATGGTGCTTTGTACATCAGCATGAAACGGCGTGTAAAAATTACCGATCATGGTCGTCCATTCTTCCAATCCGGCAGCAATCTCGTCAAACTGCTTCTCAACTTTAGCAGTAAAATTAAAGTCGACAATGCCATTAAAGTGTTGCACCAGGAAGTCGTTTACTACGGCGCCAATATCGGTAGGAAACAGCTTGCCACGCTCTGCACCGGTATTTTCGATGCGTTCTTCTTTAACTATATTATCGCCTTTAAGCGTCAATACTCTGAATTTTCTTTGTTTGCCCTCGCGCTCTTCTTTAACCGCGTAACCACGGTTTTGGATAGTCGAGATAGTGGGGGCATAGGTAGACGGTCGGCCGATGCCTAGTTCTTCCAATTTCTTAACTAAACTGGCCTCAGTATATCTTGCCGGTGGACGAGAATAACGTTCTGTGGCAGTCATTTCTCTCAGATCCAAACGCTGGCCTTTAGTTAATGGCGGTAGGATAGCGTTGTCGGCATCCTCGGTCTGCGTATCATCCTCTTCGTCGTTCGATTCCAGGTAAACTTTAAGAAAACCATCAAACTTCATTACCTCGCCATTAGCTACCAATTCTTCCTTACGGGTTGATATACTGATCTTTGCGGTTGTTTTCTCAAATTGCGCTTCACTCATTTGTGACGCGATGGCACGTTTCCAGATCAGCTCATACAAGCGTTTCTCGCTATTATCGCCTTCAATGGTATGGTTGTTAAAATAAGTAGGGCGGATGGCCTCGTGAGCTTCCTGCGCGCCTGCCGATTTAGTTTTATATTTTCTATGTTGATGGTATTTATCACCATAAGCGCTGGTAATCTCGCTTGCCGCTGCGTTTAATGCAGTCTCAGACAGGTTTACCGAGTCGGTACGCATATAGGTGATATGTCCGGACTCATACAGTTTCTGGGCGATTTGCATGGTACGCGATACCGAATAACCCAATTTACGGCTAGCCTCTTGTTGTAAAGTTGAAGTAGTAAACGGTGCAGCAGGCGAGCGTTTAGCTGGCTTGGTTTCTAGTGATTTAATATCGAAATCGGCGCCAATGCAATCCTGTAAGAATTTTTCGGCGTCTTCCTGCTTGCTGTAGCGTTCTGCCAACTCGGCTTTAAAAGCTTGTTTACCGGTTCCAAATATGGCGACAATTCTAAACGCAGCTTCTGATTGAAACTTATTGATCTCGCGCTCGCGCTCAACAATTATACGTACGGCTACCGACTGCACACGACCGGCAGAAAGCGACGGCTTAACTTTCTTCCACAAAACGGGCGAAAGTTCAAAGCCCACTAATCTATCCAACACACGGCGTGCTTGCTGTGCATTTACAAGGTCGTAGTTTATTTTGCGGGGATTATCAATAGCGGCCATAATAGCCGGCTTGGTAATTTCATGAAAAACAATACGTTTGGTAGTAGCGTCTTTTAAATTTAAGGTATCAAACAAGTGCCATGATATGGCTTCTCCCTCGCGGTCCTCATCGGATGCTAGCCAAACCATGTCGGCTTCTTTAGCTAATTTCTTTAACTCGCTAACTATCTGCTTTTTATCGGCAGGAACCTCATAGGTTTGTTTAAAATTATTGGCTATATCTATCGCATCTTCCGACTTGACCAGGTCACGGATATGACCGTAGCTTGACTTCACTGTAAAGTCCTTGCCCAGATACCCCTCTATGGTCTTAGCTTTTGCCGGTGATTCTACTATGAGTAAATTTTTAGCCATTTAGTACTTTATTTTTTGCAAATAAAGGATAAAGTAAGCGAAACGCAAACTTTAACCTCCCTTTAATTAGAATGATTTGATTAAAAAGCCCGGATAAGGCATGAAAAGTTACATCAGGAAACCGCCGCCCAAGAGGTCGTTTCCTTCATAAAATACAGCCGATTGCCCGGGTGCCACGCCCGATACCATATGCGGAAAGTCAACCTTCATGTGTTCGCCCATTTGTAAAATGGTGCTTTCGGCACCGGCATCTTTGTATCTTATTTTGGTGATAGCATTTAATGGTTCGGTAATACTTGCATATTTAACCAGGTTAACGTTGCGCACCCAAGCCTGTTTGCGTTGCAATTCATCTTCGGTACCTAAAACAACCGTGTTAGTAACCGGGTCAATTTTGGTAACAAACATGGGTTGACCCAAAGCAATGCCCAAACCGCGGCGTTGACCTATAGTATAAAAAGGATAACCCTGGTGTTTGCCTACTATGGTGCCGTCTGTCAGCGTGAAATTGCCGCCGGCAACACGTTGCTCCAGATCTTCAACCTTATGCCTTAGAAAGGCCCTATAGTCGTTATCAGGCACAAAGCATATTTCGTAGCTTTCGCTTTTACCAGCTAGTTCAACCTGGCCCATGTCAAGCGCCATTTGCCTGATTTCGGGCTTGGAAAAACTACCTAAAGGAAATTTAGTACGCGCCAGGTTTTGTTGTGATACGCCCCAAAGTACATAAGATTGATCTTTGTTTTCGTCTTTACCTTTTGATATTACGTAGCGGCCACTATCCTGTAAGCGAATGTTGGCATAATGACCGGTTGCAATAAATTCACAATCCAGTTTATCGGCACGTTTCAATAAAGCCTCCCATTTTATATGTGTATTGCATAACACACATGGGTTAGGAGTACGGCCGGCAAGATATTCGTCCACAAAGTTGTCAATCACAAAATCGCCAAACTCGCTGCGGATATCTAATATATAATGAGGGAAACCATAACCAACCGCCAAAGCACGCGCATCATTGATGCTGTCCAGGCTGCAGCAACCGGTTTCTTTTGAACTACCACCAGCTGAAGCATAATCCCACGTTTTCATAGTAAGGCCAATAACCTCGTAACCTTGCTCGTGCAACATTACTGCTGCTACCGAACTGTCCACGCCGCCACTCATCGCCACTAATATTCTTCCGTGCTTACTCATATTGCGTGCAAAGATACAGCTTTCAATTTTATTTGACTGCCGGATTTTGGTCAGTAACAGGTAAATATAATTTGGTTGTGCCGTAATATGATAATATCTGTTTACCCAGATAACAAGTATTTTTCTTTAACGAAAGAATAAGTCAAAATGGGAGCAGTAAATGCTATTTGCAGCTGCGTACGAAAAAAATGACGGAGATAATTTGCTTTTTAAACAATTTGAGAATACTCGGGGTAAGTCCTTAAATATCACAATTATACCAAATGAAACGTTTGGTTATCATTATATAAAAAAAACAACAAAAAAGATGTATTTGCGATATCCTAAAGTGCTAATTGTTAATATAATGATAAAAATATTTAAAGGTATTGTAAAATTGGTGGCAGATGATATTTTTGAGATACCCTAATTAAAATTAACATGAAAACAATAGCCCGCCTGTCAATTGAGCAGAAACTACAAGCTGTAATATTATTTATAATATTTGTAGTAGCCATAGTCAATTACATCAAGTTTTAATCCGAGATTTTTTTTAGATAAAAGCTACGAACGAGTTTGTCCGTTGCCTTTTATTAACCATTTATAACTGGTCAGTTCTTGCAGACCCATAGGCCCCCGTGCGTGTAGTTTTTGGGTGCTGATACCAATTTCTGCCCCCAGGCCAAATTGCGCACCATCTGTAAATGACGTGGCTGCATTTACATAAACTGCAGCCGCGTCTACACGGTTCAAAAATTCTTCGGTTACAGCCGCGTCTTCCGCAATAATAGCTTCACTATGTTTTGAACTGTGGCTGGCAATGTGTTCAAGCGCATCCTCAAAACTGTCAATAGTTTTAATGGCCATTTTCATAGACAAAAATTCTATGCCGAAATGTTCAGGACCCGCTTTATGTAGTAGATTGGAAGGGTAATGAACCTGAAGTTGATCATATGATTGTTCGTCTGCAAAGATCTCAACGCCGGCTTTCGCTAAAGGCACTGTTAATTCAGGCAGATCTTTTAAACGCGCGGCATGTATAATCAAACAATCTAAAGCGTTACAAACGCTTACCCGCCGGGTTTTTGAGTTAAAAACAATATTGGTAGCCATCTGCAAATCGCCAGATTGATCAAAGTACACATGTACTATGCCAGCGCCGGTTTCAATTACCGGCACTTTGCTGTTTTTGCGTACGCTGTTGATCAATCCCTGGCTGCCACGCGGAATAATTACATCTACGTACCCAACTGCTTGCATCAATGCTTCGGCTGCATCGCGCTCTTTGGGTAGTAGGGTAGCTACATTTACATTGACGTTGTGGCGGCTTAATACTTTATGAATAATGCCAATGATTGCCTGATTAGAATAAGCAGCATCGCTTCCACCTTTCAATACACACACGTTCCCGGTTTTAAAACACAAGACAAAAACATCAAAAGTTACGTTAGGGCGGGCCTCATAAATTACACCAACAACGCCTAGCGGAACCGAAACTTTTGATATATGCAGCCCGTTTGGCATTGTCTTTTCTGAGAGGATGTGACCCAACGGGTTTTCTAAACGCGATACATCAATAATATGGTTTACAATATCGCGTATGCGGCTGACGGTTAATTGCAGCCTGTCGTAATTTGGATTGGCCGGATCCATATTGTCCAGATCCTTTTGATTTTCGCGCAGCAAATAATGGGTTTGCGACAATGTTTCTGCAGCCAGGTCGGTCAGCAGCAAATTAATAGCATCCTCAGATAAGTTGAAATTTCTTGACGCCAGTTGCGCATTTTCAAAATAGGTAGTATAACTCATGGCAATTAGCTTAACAAGTAAAGGTAATCATAGTGTACCAGCGGCTTTTGGTTTTTTTGGCCGATGCTTTCTTTAGCTTTGTCGGCACCATATTCGGCAATGCCTAAGGCTACTACCTTTTTTTGCTCATCAATAAGCTTAATGATCTCGCCTTTCTTAAAATCAGTCAATACATCAACTAAACCAACAGGTAACAGGCTGGTAGCTTTATTTGAAGTCAGCGCTATTTTAGCGCCCTCGTTGATCTGCACAACACCAGTGGCCGATTTTTCTGAATGAGCCAACCATTTCTTTTTGCCCGATGCGGTTTTGTCCGGGATAAAACGGGTATGGGCAGCGGTGTTATTCAATACATCTATCAGTATATTTTCTTTTGTGCCGTTGGCGATATGTACCGCTATGCCTAGTTTCGCCGTTTTTTGCGCCATGTGTGATTTGGTGATCATGCCACCTCGGCCAAACTGCGACTTGCCTGAAGAGACAAAAGAAGCAAAGTCGACGCCGTTATCTGTCACCTCGGTAATTAATTCTGACCCTGCGTCGCTCGGGTTGCTGGTGTAAATACCATTGACATTGGTCAATATGATGAGTGCCTGCGCATTTAACATGGATGCAATCAAGCCGGCTAGTTCATCATTATCGGTAAACATCAACTCGGTAACAGATACTACGTCATTCTCATTAACTATAGGGATAACCTGGTGTTGTAATAAAATCTCCAGGCAGTTTTTCATGTTGAGATAGTGCTGGCGGCCTTTAAAATCCTCGGTAGTTACCAATACCTGTGAACAAAGGATATCATGCTGCTCAAATAGTTGCGCGTAATTGTTGATGAGCTTAACCTGGCCGATGGAAGCGAGGAGCTGGCGCGTAGCAATAGCATCGTACTTATCAGAAACCGTGATAAGGCTTCGTCCTGCTGCTACAGCGCCCGATGACACCAGGATAACTTCTATGCCTTGTTTCTTTAGTGCGCTGATTTGGGTAACCAACTGACTGATACGGCGCTGGTCTGGGAGACCATTGCTCTGCGTCAAGACATTTGATCCAATTTTCACAACGATACGTTTATAGTTAAAAGACATAGTATTTGATAGAAATATATGCAAATATTGGATTTTTAAATAGATTTTTCCGTGTTTGTATATATAATTTAGTTAAATGTCATTCATTTTACACGATTGTAATATGAAAGTGAATCACTTTGGCCAATTTCTTAATGTAAATCATTTAAAAGTGAATAAAATGAGCTAAAATATCGTAAAGTAAGTCTTTTTTTGGTTAAATGTAAGGTAGCAACAAGAGAAGGTATCTATCGCTTAAAAACTTTTTTTCAAAAAAAATTTGGTGGTAAATTATTTTTAATACTTTTGTCTACTTATTCTATAGACTTTATGTTATTTATGATTTTAACTACTTCGCCTCAACACATCGTTAACTACATACAACAAGCCTGTTGTTGTTAATTGTCGATTGAATACTTATTCAATATTCCTCATTTTTTAATTATTAATTTTTCAACCCAACAAACACTTTATAAACTCAAGATGAAACTTATAATCCATATGAGAAAACTTCTACTCATCATTCTCTTAATTTCTACGTCTGCGGCATTTGCGCAGAATACCCTAACAGGTGTGGTTAAAGACAGCAAAGGTGCTGTTGTACCACATGCTTCTGTAATCATAAGAGGTACTAACACCGGCGTAAGCGCAGACGAAAACGGTCAATTTACTTTAAAACCTACTGTAGATGCGCCGTTTTATATCAGAATTAGCTCTGTTGGTTTTAAACCGCAGGATTTCCAAATATTGAGCGTTCAAAGCACTACTGTCGAGTTTACCCTGGTAGGCGATGATCAGTTACAAGAAATTGTAGTAGTATCAAGAAGACGCCAGGAGCTTTTGCAAGATGTACCTATCCCCATTTCAGTAATTGGTGGTGCGCAGATTGATAAAGCAGGTGCGTTTAACGTTAACCGTGTGAAAGAGCTAGTACCGTCTTTGCAGTTATATACTTCTAACCCACGTAATACAGGTATCAACATTCGTGGTATTGGTTCACCATTTGGTTTAACTAATGACGGTTTAGATCCGGGCGTTGGTTTTTATGTAGACGGTGTGTACTATGCGCGCCCTGCTGCTGCAACGCTTGATTTTATCGACGTTGATAATATAGAAGTATTACGCGGCCCTCAAGGAACCTTGTTTGGTAAAAACACTGCTGCCGGTGCTATTAACATTACCACCCGTAAAGCCAGCTTTACACCGGGTATCTCATTAGAAAGTAGCTTTGGTAACTATGGCTACGTGCAAACAAAAGCATCGGTTACAGGCCCTTTAAACAAAGAGTTTGCATTACGCCTGTCTTTCTCAGGTACACAACGCGATGGTTTGATACAAAATGTTAAAACACAGGTGCCATTGAATGATATCAATAATTTAGGTGGCCGTGCGCAGGTGCTTTTCCAACCGTCTGACAAAGCTACTATTACTTTAACAGGCGATTTGTCGAATCAAAATCCGAATGGCTATGCGCAGGTAGTTGCAGGTGTTGCACCAACATTGCGAGCAGGCTATCGTCAGTTCAACTCAATTATTGCTGATTTAGGTTATAAACTACCTACAACAAATCCGTTTTCGCGTATTGTAGACCAGGATGCTCCATGGAGATCTGGTAACAAATTAGGTGGTGTAGCCTTAAATGGTGATTTTAAAATAGGAGGTGGTACATTAACTACCACTACTGCATGGCGCTTTTGGGATTGGAACCCATCTAATGACCGCGACTTTACCGGCTTACCGGTGTTAACCAAATCTCAAAATCCATCAACACAACACCAGGAGTCTGAAGAGATTCGTTATGCCGGCGATTTAACTGATCATTTGAGCGGCGTAATTGGTTTATATTATCTGGATCAAAAAGTCACTACCACGGGTAGAGAAGAAGCCGGTTCGGCAGAATGGCGCTTTGCACAAAGCACTACTAATACTGCGCAATGGAAAACACCAGGTCTGTTTGAAGGTTACGGCATATCAACCAATTCTTGGATCAAATCTCAAACTGCTGCCGTATTTGGTAACTTAGACTGGAAAATTGGCGATGCTTTCCATATTGACCCGGGAGTTCGTATCAACTACGATAAAAAAGACGTTTACTATAACAGGGTAGCAAATGGCGGTATTACTATAACCGACCCTACGCTTCTTGGTTTCAGAAACGCTTTGTACAGCAGCCAGTTCTATACTACTAACTTTGACGAGAAGAACTTTACCTACCAGGTAACGGCTTCTTATCGTCCAAATAAAACCATTAATGCGTTTGCTACTTATTCAACCAGCTACAAACCATCAGGTGTTAACGTAGGCGGCTTGCCGGTTATTAATAATGCACCTGCACTTGATCTGGCGGTAATTAAACCGGAAAAAACGCAACACTATGAATTTGGCGCTAAAACCAATCCGGCTGACAACTTTACTTTAAACATCACGTTCCATAACTCTGATATTAAAGATTACCAGACTAACGTTCAAACACCAGATCCGGGTGTGAACCGTGGTTATTTAGCTACTGCCGAGAAGGTCAACGTAAAAGGCGTAGAGTTAGACGCAAATTACCAGGCCAACAGAAACTTTGCGTTCTATGCTTCTGGTGCTTATACCGATGCTAAATACGTTAAGTTTACCAACGCACCGCTTCCTTTAGAGCAAACAGGCTTAACCGTAAACGGTACAGCTGTTTACTATGAAGATATTTCTGGCACACAGCTTCCTGGGGTTTCAAAATGGACAACTTCGGCAGGTGGTGAGTATTCTACCGATGCGAAATTCATCAGCGACGACTCTAAATTCTTTGTTGGTTTAGATGACTATTTCCGTACCCGTTTCTCTTCAAGCCCGACACCTTCAAAATATTTGAACATTGCCGGTTACACTTTGGTTAATGCCCGTTTAGGCTTCAGAGCCGCCCATGGTATCTCTGCTTACATATGGGGTCGTAACATATTCAACCAAAACTACTACGAGCAATTATTACCTGCTACAGGTAACGCCGGCCAATACGCAGGTGTACTTGGCGATCAAAGAACATATGGTATCACCTTACGCTACGTATTATAGTAGCTAAGCAAAAGAACTTTTCTTTTACGTAGGTTAAATGTTAAGCGGGTCCGGATTTAATTCCGGCCCGCTTTTTTGCTGATTGAATACTGGTTTATTTTATGCTAATAATGGCGTTGCCTGCGGCCGGGCTTTTCATTCATACGCCTGCGAGGCATTAGGCGCATGGCCGGTATCCATTTCAATCCCTAACGCGGGGACTCACCCAGTCTTTGCTTCGCTCGACCACCCTCTCTTCCGCAAGCGGAAAGAGGGTTATAAAAGATATTGTCATTGCGAGGAGGAACGACGAAGCAATCGCACGCGTTTAAGCCGTCCTCCTTGCGATTGCCACGCTACGCTCGCAATGACAAGAATTTTTCACCCTCTTTCCGCCAACGGTGAAGAGAGGGTCGCGCAGCGTAGTCGGGGTGAGTCCACCGCTGTACCCATCAAAAACAGGTACACAGCTTGTTGGTGACAATACCAGCAAGGGCATCAACAGATTTTGCCGTTATCTATTTAACCTCCGGAAGTTAAATGCATAAGCTATTTTGAAACTGGCAATGGCTGTTGTTCCGTTGCCGGTTTGAGGAGGGATGTCGATAATGGTAGTGTTTAAGGTAAATTCAAGCGTGCTGTGATTATCTAGATTAAGATTATATCCAACAGCTCCCGCGCCGCCCAAACCGGCATTAGCGAGATCTTCATTGCCGCCGGCTGCGAACAAAACAGGCCCTGCCTTTGCAAAAAAGTCCTGGTAGAAATAATATTTGACCGATGCGCTCAAATAGAACAAATCAATGCTGCTTTTTCTGGTATAGCTGCCTGAGATCTCGTTTTTCGAGCGGTCAATCCCCAAATGGTCATAACCCAATGCGGGTACTATCGCTAATTTATCCGAGATGGCAATAGTGCCCTGAAATATAAATCCACGGCCAAACTCATAATCGCCGGAGTATGGCTTGTTGATACTATAACCAAAACTTACGTTACTTCGCGCCTGGCCGTAGCTATTGCTTACGCCGCTAACAATAACCAACACAAAGCCGGCAATTTTTAAGAGAGACATTTTCATATACGCAGATAGATATTCAAATATCAGGAAAAGTGTCTTTTTAATTTAATTTATTCGATATTAAATATTAACCGTTTGATAAAGGTTAATTTTATGATGATAATGTCAGCGAGCCGGAGATTGCCACGCTCGTTCCTCGCTCGCAATGACGTGGAGTACATAGTGTATAAACAAAAAAAGGCCCGGAATAAATCCCCGGGCCTTAAAAAAATATATGTATTTGATTGGTTAGTCTGCTACGTTGCGAAACATCACGGCACCAACGGTAACGTTGGTACGGCTGTCAATAATGATGGCGCCACCGTTGGCTTTGTTTTCTTCGTAAGGATCAAAGGCTATTGGGTCGGCAGTCTTGATGATGATCCGGCCTATGTCGTTTAGTTTAAAATCTTCAGCACTCTCTTTTTCAAGGGTATTAATATTCACCTTGTAAAGCGTCTCCTGGATCTTGCAGCGCGTTACCTTGCTATTATGTTGTATAAAGTAGGTATGCGTGGTATCCAAAGCGCGGGTATCCATCCAGCATAGATCGGCCTCAATAAGCTGCGAAACCAACGGCTGGTAATTGCTGTTAACCAGTATATCGCCGCGGCTTATGTCAATCTCGTCCGCCAGGTGCATCGTGATAGACATACCTGCAGTAGCCTCTTCCGGCTCATTTTCAAACACCTCAATCTTGCTGATAGTCGATGTAAAGCCGGATGGCAATACGGTCACTTTATCATTTACCTTGAATGATCCGCTTGAAACGCGACCTGCATAACCACGATAATCATGCAATTCGTCTGTCTGCGGGCGTACCACCCATTGCACCGGGAAACGTGCGTGTTCTGTGCTGGTGTCAACGGCTAGTTCAACCGTTTCCAGGAAGTGCAGCAGGCTCTCGCCGCTGTACCAAGGCATATTGGTTGAATTGTTTACAATGTTGTCGCCTTTAAGTGCGCTTACAGGCAAATAATGCACGTTCTTTAAACCTACCTTGCCGGCTAGTACTTTGTAGTCGGCTACTATTTTGTTGTAGGTTTCTTCGCTATAGTCTACCATGTCCATTTTGTTAATGGCTAACACTACCTGCTGAATCCCCAGTAAAGACACCAGGAAAGAGTGACGTATAGTTTGCTCAATAACACCTTTACGCGCATCAACCAAAATTATGGCCAGGTTAGCGTTCGAGGCGCCGGTTACCATGTTACGGGTATACTGGATATGCCCCGGGGTATCGGCTATGATGAACTTGCGTTTATCAGTCTGAAAATACTTGTAAGCAACATCGATAGTGATACCTTGCTCGCGCTCAGCTTTAAGGCCGTCGGTTAAAATGGCAAGATCAATGGTGCCGTCGTCGTTTTTACGGTTTGACGCCTGTAATGCCTCTAATTGGTCAAGCAGGATAGAATCGCTATCGTACAATAAACGACCAATCAACGTGCTCTTACCGTCGTCGACACTGCCTGCGGTTAAAAATTTTAATATATCCATGAACTCTCTCGACGCCGCTTGCGCGACGTCATACTATTATTTGGTTGGTTTGTTACAGTATTAATTGCCCTAGAAGGGCAGGAGGCCTAAAAATAACCGCCCTTTTTGCGATCTTCCATCGCAGCTTCCGAAACTTTGTCGTCCATACGGGCGCCGCGTTCGCTTATTTTAGAAGCGCTTATTTCGTCAATGATATCATCAATCAAAAATGCGTCAGATGCTACGGCTGCGGTGCAAGTCATGTCGCCTACGGTGCGGAAACGCACAGTGCGACGCTCAATCACATCATCAGCATCCATATTCAATACCTCGTTGGCTGCCATTAACTGACCGTTACGGATAATGGTATCGCGCTCATGCGCAAAATAGATTGATGGTAGCTCTATATTTTCTCTGCGGATGTAATTCCAAACGTCTAACTCGGTCCAGTTACTTATAGGGAACACACGAACGTTTTCGCCTTTATGGATTTTGCCATTATAGACATCCCAAAGTTCAGGACGCTGGCGTTTTGGATCCCATTGGCCAAACTCATCGCGTACTGAAAAAATACGTTCTTTAGCACGGGCCTTTTCCTCATCGCGACGGGCGCCGCCTATACAAGCATCAAACTTATGTTCGGCAATAGTATCTAACAACGTAACAGTTTGCAAAGCATTACGGCTTGCATTCTTGCCTTTTTGCTCTACAACTTTACCTTGATCAATAGAATCCTGCACGTTGCCCACAATCAGCCTTTCGCCTAAGCGTTTAACCATGGCATCGCGGTATTCGATAGTCTCAACAAAATTGTGGCCGGTATCAATATGTACCAGCGGAAAAGGAAATTTACCCGGACGGAAAGCTTTCTCAGCCAAACGTACTAAAGTGATCGAATCTTTTCCTCCTGAAAATAATAGCGCAGGGCGCTCAAACTGGCCGGCTACTTCGCGCAGAATGTGTATTGCTTCTGCTTCAAGTTGGTCTAAATAGTCCAGCTGATTATGTTTACTCATGTTGGTTGGTTACAGTTATTACATAAGCGTTTACAGTCGCTTATACAATAATTACTTATTATCAATTATTAACTCGTGCAGTCCGCATTCTTTTTTGGATTGGTCTTCCCACCACCAGCGTCCTGCTCTAAAATCTTCGCCCTCTTGTATCGCTCTTGTGCATGGTTGGCACCCAATACTTGGGAAACCGCGGTCATGCAGTGTATTGTAAGGTATGTTATATTGTTTGATGTATGCTTTTACATCGGCTAAAGTCCAGTCAAAAACAGGGTGGAACTTTACCAGGTTATGTGGCTCGTCCCATTCTACATTATGCATGTCGTGACGGTTAACAGACTGCTCGGCACGGATACCGGTAATCCAAACTTTATTGCCCGCAAGCGCCCGGTTTAAAGGTTCAACTTTACGGATACCACAGCACTCTTTACGATTCTCTACCGATTCATAAAAACTGCTTGGGCCTTTCTCATTCAGCATTTTCTCAACAGCTTCATGCTGCGGATAGTAAGCAAAAATAGTCTTGCCATAGATTTCCATGGTGCGGTTCCACACATAATAGGTCTCCGGGAAAATACGGCCAGTTTCCAAAGTGAATACTTTGATAGGCAGGTTATTGGCGAAGATCATGTGCGTTATAGCCTGATCTTCCCAGCCGAAGCTGCTCGAAAAAACAACTTGCCCCGGAAACTCATCGGCTAATTTAGTTAACGCAGCAATAGGATCAAGACCTGCTGTTAACTGTTTGATATTTTCTGCCTGGGTGCTCATTATATAATCTTCATTGCAAAGGTAACAATGCTTTTTAAACTTATCAGAACAACTATAACCGCTACCGATATCATAATAGCTTTAGTTGAAATTTTGTTAGAGATCTTAGCTGCTATAGGCGACGCCAAAGCGCTACCAAATACTAATCCGGCTACTGCTTCCCAATGTTTGCCGTTTAGCATGGTGATGAACGTAAGCGAGCTCATTAAAGCGATAAAAAATCGCGATAGCTTAACAGTACCTAATGAGAAACGTGCATTACGGCCACCGGCTATCAGCGCTGATAATACAATAGAGCCCCAGCCACCACCGCCAACCGCGTCAATAAATCCGCCGCCAAAACCTAATAACCTTATTCGCTTGATTTTCTTTGGGCGTTCTGTTCTTTTACGTTTTAGATTAATCGCTTTAAAGAAAATTACCACACCCAAAATAAGCGTGTATAGCGACACAAATGGTTTCGAATAAGCACTGTAATGTTCAAGTGATGATAATATATAGGCACCGCTTACCGCACCTATGATACCGGGTACAAGTAACAGCCAAAACAACTTCCAGTTAATGTTGCCCATGCGGTAATGCATCCAACCGGCAATGCCGTTGCTCATAATCTCTGACAAATGCACACCCATACTTGCTGAAGCGGGAGGGATGCCCATTGATAATGAAAATGTGGTTGAAGTAACACCGTAGGACATACCAATAGCGCCGTCAATCAACCCAAATACAAAGCCAGCGGCTAAGAAATAATAAAATATAGGGTTGATATGCTGAACGTAAGTTTTAAACGCAGGCTCGTTGAACCATAATGCTGTGCCTGCTACAGCAATGGCAAACACCAGCGATAGCCAGATTAACCACTTCAAGTTCTTTGGTTTGTTTTGCCGTTCAACCAGTACAGACGTTGCTTTATTTAGCTTTTTTACTTTATCGGTAAAATCACCCGATAGCGTTTCGCGTAGCTGACTCATATGCTTTAACGAGTCGTCCAATTCCTGAGGGATGCTTTCGTCCAATACTTCGCGTAAGCGTTTAGCTATAGTAGGCGATTTACCATTGGTCGAGATACCGATTTTTAGGTCGCCTTTTTGGACGATAGAACCCAGGTAAAAATCGCATAAGTCAGGTTTGTCTGCTACGTTGATTAACAGTTTACGCTGATGCGCAGAATCGCGGATATAGGCGTTTAGTATAGAATCATCCGTAGCGGCAATAACCAGGTCCGCAGTGTCCAGATCATCATCACTGAAAGCTTTTTCAATAATTTTTATAGCAGGATAAGTTGCTGATAGGTCATAAACGCCTTGAATTACAGATTTGGCAATAATGGTTACGCGCGCTTGCTGGCTATTATGTAAAATAGCGTTCAGCTTTTCCAGGCCAACATTGCCGGCACCGATCAGTACGGTATGCAACTTATTCAATTTTAAAAAAACCGGGAACAACTGGTTGCCGCTGTTTTTCTCGTCCTGCACTGTAATCGTTTCGTTATTTTCTGATAGCAACGCCATATAAATGATTTATTACGATTGCAATACAGTTTCTCTTTTAGCTTTTACGTTAGCCAAAAATTCTGTAGCCAAAGCTTTGTAACGGGTAGCAAATTCTTCAGATGGTTCGTGTTGGTTAATTTGAGTAACTAACTCGTTAAAGTTGTCGCCGTTCAAAGCAAACTCCCCGGTAGCAACATATTGAGCATCAAACTCTTTCATGATACCAATCTGTGTGCTGGAGTTAACGCCCTTATCTAACAATAACGCTTTTGCCGAGTTAATAAATACGTTGTATGAGTGGTAAATAGCATCTGCCCAGGCACCACCTTTGAAAGATTCATTTGCCCATTCTAATTTCTCGTCACTTTCATAAAGCAAAGTAGCTACCAGGTCAATTACTACGCCGGCACATTCGCCTACACCAATTGCTTTTTCATAGCTTTCTACATGGCCCCAGTCCACAAAATCTTCATCGGTTAAGGTGGTCAGATCTGCCAATGGTTTCAGCATTTGATAGAAATAGTCTTTACCCTGGCGGTCGTAATAGTCATTAAAAAGTTCGTTCTCTATAGAATTAGCTTTATAATCATCTAACAGATCTCTTAATACTTGTGTAGCACGTTTTGCAGGGATCTTGATCACACGGTCGCCGGCACGGCCAACGCCATCGCCAACAACACCACCGCCCAGCATTACCTGCATTGACGGCAATACCTTAGCACCGGCTTTTAATGAGCTGCCATGGAAACCAATATGCGCCATGCTATGCTGACCGCATGAATTCATACAGCCGCTTATTTTTATAGTAATATCGCGATTATAAATCAGATCTTCATATTCGTTATAGATCAGATCTTCCAATACACGTGCAAAAGTCATACTGTTGGAGATACCAAGGTTACAGGTATCGGTACCCGGGCAGGTGGTTACATCGGCAACGCTGTCAAAACCCGGAGCAGCCATGCCTAGTTCGGCCAGGCCGTTATATAGGGTTGCAAATGCCTCTTTACGAACATACTTTAACAATAAACCCTGGTTCTGCGTAACGCGGATCTCGTCGCCGGCTAAAGGTTGCAATAAGGCAACTAGTTTGCGGGCTTTATCAGTTGGGATATCGCCGGTTTGTACTTTGATGTACACACCGTAAAAACCTTTTTGCTTTTGCTCAAATACGTTGGTAGCCAACCATTGCTCATAACCCAGCGGATTACTGATGGTTACATCGCCAAATTGTTGCTCGGCAGGTAAAGCAGGCACTTCAACCGCTTCAATATCTATTTTGTAAGATTTTGTTTTGTTTGCTGTTCTTTCAACCTGCATTAAGCGCAATACTTCCTCCAAACCATATTTCTGGATAACATATTTAAAACGCGCTTTATTACGGTTATTACGCTCACCATAACGGTCAAACACACGGATAGCTGACTCTGTATAAGGAATCAACTGATCTTCAGGTAAAAATTCTTCAACGATATTAGCCAGGATAGGTTGTGCACCCAGGCCACCGCCCAGCATCACTTTAAAACCACGCTCGCCTTTTTCATTTATCTTAGGGATAAAGCCCAGATCATGTATAAATGAGAACGCGGTATCCTGATCATTTGCCGAGAAAGAAATTTTGAATTTACGCGGCATATCCTGGTTAACCGGATTGCGTAATAAATAATCAAAAGTACCGTAAGCATATGGCGAAACGTCAAATGGCTCATTCGGGTCGATACCGGCAGTAGGAGAGGCTGTAACATTACGTACGGTATTACCGCAAGCTTCGCGAAGTGTTACATCGTCTTTTTCAAGATCGGCCCAAAGTTGGGGCGTTCTGTCTAAACTAACGTAGTGTATTTGTATATCCTGGCGGGTAGTTAAGTGCAGGTTGCGGCTTGCATATTCGTCTGATACTTCAGCAATGCGCAGTAGTTGTTTAAAGGTTACTTTTCCAAACGGTAGCTTAATGCGCACCATCTGTACGCCCGGCTGGCGTTGGCCATAGATCCCCCTGGCTAAACGTAAACTTCTAAATTTCTCATCATTAATTTTTCCTTCACGAAATTCGCGGATCTTCTTTTCAAGATTGATTATATCTTGTTCAACAACTGGATTTTCGAGCTCTGTTCTAAAGCTTTGCATAGACTTAAATCTGGTATAAAATTAAGGCCTCTGTTCATAACCGGAACGAGGTATTTATTACTTTCCAAATATACCTATAGTATATGGAACTGGTAGAATATAATTTAAAAAACGTGAATTTTAACAATCAGATGAATAATCAACTTAAACGTTGATCAGCTTGGTTTCGCGGGCAATCACATCGGCAATACTGGTTTCTGACAGTATTTTAAGCGTGGCATCGCGCACATCAACAAACACATCGCGTATGCCACAACTAACCTCAGAGTGGCATTCGTCGCACTTATGATAAAAATTTAAACTGGCGCAAGGCAACATAGCCACCGGTCCGTCAGTAATGCGCAGAATACTTACCAGGTAAATATCTTTTGGATCTTTATTTAAAGCGTAACCGCCTCCGGCGCCTTTTTTACTGTATAGAAAGCCGGCGTTACGCATATCGAGCAATATTTGTTCAAGAAATTTTTTTGGTATACGTTCTTGTTCTGCAATTTTCGAGATCTGCATAGGAGGTTTGTCCATGTTCTTCCCAAGGATCACTAATGCTTTGATAGCATATTTAGTTTTTTTCGATAGCATTTTTAAATTTAATAACCCGCAAATATAACTAATGGAATTAAGAATACCGATTTACTATACTTATTTTACAATTGAATCAGAGTGACCTAAACTCTTGTTAGGGTTAACTTTATCGCGCACCAGCTGTTTCAATTCTTTGACCTCGGGGAAACGCCCTTGTTCTTTACGGTCAAACAATTTTTCGTTATTGATGCTGATATTATAACGCCCGGCAATTTCACTGGGGTGTAAGGTTACGCCATACAAATCGTCCTCAAAAGTGGTAAGTAGTTCTTGCGCCATATAAGCTGCACGTAACAGCCAATGGCATTTTGGGCAATATTCAATGGTTATGGTTGGTTTCATGGGCGGTCAATGATAAATCGTTATTCAAATTTACAGATTAAATCATGATGAATAAATGGCGGAGGATCTTTATCTGTTTTTCATGGGTTTATACAAGTGTTAATTAAATGCGGTTTTGTTAATAAAATCCAATAGACAGTACCAAAGTAATTGCTAATTTCGAAACAGCTATATTTAATGCTTGCAGACGATGAGATCTAACCTAAATAAAGTATTTTTTTTGGTACTAATGCTGTTCTGTTTTTCATGCTCTAACTACAGTAAATTACCTTATTTTCAGGATCTTGACCATAAAAAAATATCAGAAGAAAGCATTAATAATTACTCGCCGTTTAAGATACAAGGCGGCGATCTGCTGGGCATTACCGTTGCCAGTTTAACTCCCGAAAACGAGTTTAACACTAATGAACGTATTACAGGCACCAACTTACCCAATGCAAGTACCTCCAGGGCTAATGTTCCACAAGGTACTGATAATGCAAATCCAAATCCGGTTTATGGGTATAGAGTTAACCAGGACGGCGAGATCGTTGTCCCTTACTTAGGTAAACTAAAAGTAAGCGGGATGACTACTGATGAGATTGCTGCCAAACTGGCCCCGCAATTAGAGCAATATCTTAAACAACCGGTAGTGAGTGTCCGTGTATTAAATTTTAAAGTTTCTGTTTTGGGCGATGTGCTTAGGCCGGATGTATTTAGTGTACAAAACGAGCGTATCACTATTATGGAGGCACTTGGCCTTGCCGGCGACCTGAATATCACCGCTAAACGTAAGAACGTATTATTAATAAGAGAAGTTGATGGCAAACGTCAATACTTGCCGATAGACCTTACATCGAAAAATATTTTTTCATCGCCCTATTATTATTTACGAAATAACGACGTGATATACGTTGAGCCTGATCGTATCAAATACGCTCCGCTTGATTTGGGATATCGTTCATTGAACACCACTTTGGCCGTTATCTCGGCGCTTGGAGTTATCGTAACCTCTTATTTTTTATACCACAACAGTAAATAAGAATATATACGTAAATGCGTGTTGTTTAATGGTATCTATGCTTGCCGCGATATCAAATCACGGTGCGAGACATTCTGTATAACTTGATTTGACACCTAGAAATCATTCGATCTTTATCGGTGCAAATAACCCACACCCGCCACTATGTAACAAACTTGTGGGAAACAATTCCACACTTTGTGGAAGTAAACCTTTGGTTAATTCCCACACTGCAAAAAAATGTACATAAATTACAGCTTAAAATGCTGTTTTTAAGCTATTTAATACATTGATATAATTTAGGTGTAGTATTTGCCTTACAAGCAATATACTTAACACCCCTAATTATGGCACCGTTTGTTTTAGAAGACATTTTAAAATATTCAACTGTAGACGTTTTGGACTATGCTGTTTTTAATAGCAGCCTTAACAAAATCAATTTCGACACAAAATGCCTGATATCTACGGTTAATCAATACTCATATATGGTTGCCGAAAAAGATGAAGCATTTAAAAAAGCGCTGATATCTTCTGACATATTATTACCCGATGGTGTTGGCATCGTTGCAGCTGCAAAGATGTTGAATGGTGAAACAGTAAAGAAAATTGCCGGTGCCGACATCCATCAACACTTATTACAAAAGCTAAATGAGGAGGGAGGTAGCTGCTTTTATTTAGGTGCTTCTGAAAATACGTTGGCGTTAATAAAAAAACGCCTTTCAACAGAATACCCTAAAATTAAAGTAGGCAGTTATTCGCCGCCCTTTAAGGCCGAATTTAACGCCGAAGAGGATGCTGCAATGATTGATGCGGTTAATGCTTTTAAACCACAGGTACTGTTTATTGGCATGACCGCTCCTAAACAAGAAAAATGGGCCGCTAAGTACAAAGACCAATTAGATGCTACTGTTATTTGTGCCATAGGCGCTGTATTTGATTTTTATGCCGAAACAGTAACACGCCCCTCAGAGTTCTGGATCAATCTGGGACTTGAGTGGGCTGTGCGTTTGGCCAAAGAACCCAAACGTATGGCCAGACGTTACCTTTACTACGGGCCCTTATTTGTGTACGAGTTATTTAAGGCCAAACTAACGTCGGTTTTTCATAAGCCGGGCGCCCGCAAACATAGCGTTGTGCGCCCGCATGCCATTGCCTGATAAAACTTATATATAACGATCAGAGCGCCCTCAAGTAATACAGGGGCGCTTTTTTTATTAAAAACACTAGCTAAATATTCTATGTTTTACTTGGCTAACTAAAATTAGTTTGTTTAACTTAGGTGCTGTTTTTGCCCATATCGTAATAAACAACCAACCGCTAAATATGGCAGGATATAATCTTGATGATGTCTTAAAATATTCTACAGTAGACGTATTAGATTATTCGATCTTTAACAGTAGTCTCAGTAAGCTTAATTTTGATAAAAAGACCCTGATAACCACGGTTAATCAGTACTCTTATATGATTGCCGAAAAAGACGAAGATTTCAAAAAAGCGCTTATCGGTTCTGATATATTACTGCCCGACGGCGTGGGTATAGTTGCCGCTGCAAAAATGATGACCGGTGATAACGTAAAGAAAATTGCGGGGGCCGATATCCATCAATATCTTTTACAAAAACTTAACCAGGAAGGTGCAAGTTGTTTTTACCTGGGAGCCTCAGAAAGTACTTTAGAGCTGATCAAGAAACGTTTGGCTAAAGACTATCCAAAGATTAAAGTGGGCTCTTATTCTCCGCCTTTTAAAGCCGAGTTTAGCGACGAAGAGAACCAGGGCATGATTGATGCTGTAAACGCTTTTAAACCAAAAGTTTTATTTGTGGGGATGACTGCGCCAAAGCAAGAAAAATGGTCATATAGATTTAAAGATCAATTAGATACAACGATTATATGTGCTATAGGTGCAGTATTTGATTTCTATGCCGAGACCATAACCCGTCCCTCTGATTTTTGGGTAAACCTGGGATTAGAGTGGGCCGTTAGATTGGCAAAAGAACCTAAACGTATGGCTAAAAGATACCTTTACTACGGCCCCGCGTTTGTGTTTGAGCTGGTAAAGGCAAAGCTTGGTTTTTCTAATTAGATTATGATATAAAACAAGAAAGCCGTTTCGGATTTCCGGAACGGCTTCTTGTTTTAGCTCCTTAGGGCTACTTATCCAGCCCACCGCGACGATTAGCTTTAACAGGTTCGGGCCATTTAATGCCCTGAACCTTAATATTCTTGGTTTTCTCAGGATCTTCGCTAGCCATGTATACCAGTATGGCTGTCAGGATAGCATTGTTTCTCAGATCATCAAAAACCAACTTATCATAAGTATCGCGATTGGTATGCCAGGTATAAGCACCGTAGGACCAATTTAACGAGCTTAATTCAAATCCCGGGGCACCAACCGCGTCAAACGAGGCAAAGTCAGACCCGCCACCACCTGGCTTACCCGGAAAGTCTAACTTAATTCTATTTTTAATAGTATCAGGCACCGGCGCTAACCAACGGGTGAAGAAATCTTTAGAATCCTCATAACCTGCTCCGGATATATTCATAACCCGCCCGGTACCATTATCCTGGTTAAAAAGAACCTGCAGGTTTTTAACTATTTCGGGATGATCCTCAACAAAAGCGCGCGAGCCGTTTAAGCCCTCTTCTTCGCTGGCCCAGTGACCTACCAAAATGGTGCGTTTTGGGTGCGGGTAAAACTTCTTCAACAAACGCATGGCTTCCATCATGGTTAACGTTCCGGTACCATTATCAGTAGCGCCTGTGCCGCCATCCCAAGAGTCGAAATGTGCAGATAGCATTACATATTCATCGGGTTTTTCGGTTCCTTTAATTTCGGCAATGGTGTTAAAGGTTGGCACTTCGCCTAATTCTTTTGATTCGGTATGTAAACTAAGGGTAGGAGGAGTGCCGGCTTCTGTTAAACGGTAAAGCACGCCGTAATCCTCTAATGCAACATCAACCGTAGGCACTTTTTTAGTATAAGCGCTAAATATTTTATCGACTCCAAAACCGGCCGACCAATAATTGCTGATAATACCAACAGCGCCTGCGTTTTCTAATGCAACAGGCAACGTACGCGAAGTATAGCCAGTTTTTTTGATACGGGCCGTCCATGCCGTAGCCATAGCTTTGCGGTTATTATTCATTTTGTCGATAGACTCTTTCAAACCAAACTCCTTCCAGTTATCGTCCGGGCGGCCGGTTGGCTGGCACATCGAGATTAACACGATTTTGCCTTTAACATTAGGCAGCCATTTTTGAAAAGCGGTAGAATCCGCCAGGTCAGGAATAATAATAGTCTCTGCAGTTACTGTCTTCTTGCCCATACCCGGACTCCAGCACAATTGGGTGCCTTCCAGAGATTTTACCCGCGGCGAGATCATGTCGATATGGCTAATGCCACGTTCCCAGCCGCGCCATACACCCCAGTTTTCTTTTTTGGCAGCAATGTCCCAGCTTTTGTATTTAGCTACGGCCCAATCGCCGGCCTTATCCATTTGAGGCGTACCCACCAGGCGCGGGCCTACGCCGTCGAAAAGTTCTTGAGCTAATTTTTGTAATTGTGAATTGTTTGTTTCTTCCTGCATAATGCCATCAACGACAGATTGTGGTGATTGTGCAAAGGATGCGCTTCCAATAAAAATACCGGCTATAGCGAGGCCGATTTTTAAGCGATAGTTTTTACGATAAGTAAGATCAGTTTTCATGAACACAAAATAAAAATTTGTGTTGAACTACGCTAATTTATTTTGATTGATGACTTAACCGAACTACCGCTGAAAGATTTCCGGATACTTACGGATGAAATATACAGGCGTACAGCTCCAGGCATGACAGTAACTGTTAACAGGGAAGAAGCCGTAAGGCGATTTAAAGTCATCGTTAGGATCATATACTTCCCAGAACGTATCAGCACCTTTTTTTATCATCCCACCCCAATAATCAATCATGGCTTGTTTAGCTTCGGCATCTAAGCCGCTCGCAATCAGCGCAGCTATATAATAGTGATACATGTAAGGCGCGCCGGGTTTAACCGCATTACTGACGCCTGGTAAAGCTTTTAATGCGCGCTGCGCTTCGGGTTTTGAAGCAACTCCGCTCAATATCATCCAGGCCTGGCTGCCGTAGGAGATTTGTTTATCCTTTCCACTTACAAACAGTCCTGAACTTTTATCATACAAGTTCTTGTGCGCTGCATCTTTTAATTTTTTCGCGAAAGCAGGAAGATCGGCCACTTCTGATTCTTTACCTAATAGTTTAGCCAACTCATAAGTTTGGTTAAGGGTGAAAATAGTAATACCCTGTAAGGGCGCCTGCTTATCAAGGCCATCTTTCCAATCAAAAAACACCCACCATTCGCGGTTAGCTTTTTCGTAATCCATCATGCCATCAGGCAAGGCATATTTTCGGGCTATATCCAATTGTTTTTTAGCGACGGGCCAAAGGTCAAGCCCGGTTTGTTTGTCGCCGGTAGCGGCTACATATTCTTTTAGCGCCACATTATACAAAAAGCAATAATCAAGCAAATCGGTTTTCTGCGCATGTGGTTCGGGGTACTCAAAAACATCGGCATTTAGTAAACCATCATCATTAGCTAATCCCGCTAACATGTAAAGGCAACGTTTAGTGAGCTTATCGTTATGAAACGAATAATTATTGGCCAGCGATTCCAGGTAAGTATCGCCAATCCATAAGCGACGGTCGCGCTTGGGGCCGTCTTCATAAACCGTTTGCATGCATTCTTTTAAGGTGTTTAAACCAACCCTGTCAATATCTTTAATTACAGGTGAGGTGCTGGCCGAAAGGGCAGAAGGTGTAACGGTAACTGACGTGCTTGCTTTAAAACTAATATCAGCAATACCGAATTCAAAATTAGACGATGAACCCAGCCAGTCGATCTTTAAATACCTGAAAGCAACCCTGCGGGGGATAGTTATAGTCGCAGGTAAAACAGTAACGGTAATAGTTTCGTCCTGCAGCCAGGCGCGGCTCAAGCCTCCGGGATAAGGATCAAAGGGCGTCATCAACTCTGCGGGCACTTCGCCGAAAGTTAGTTTTAACCTTAACGGTGCATCCATATCGCTGCGGCGGGTTTTTAGGGTAATGGTGCAATAGCCAGTCAAATGTTCGCCAAAATCAACCACAATGCCGCTATTCTTTTTGTTAAACGATGAATTGTATAGTTGATCCATGCCGCCCGCGCTAACCGCCTTCCATCCCTGGAAAGCAGATGCATCTTTTTCCATGCGGACTATGCCTATCGGTTTCTTAATAGTCTCTTGTAAAACCGGTTTAAACTCTTCGGCCTTTTTGAGCCAATCTTTGCGATAAGCGGCATAAACATCTTGTGCGCAAACCTGGGTGATAGAGACTGCGACTGAACAAATTGTTAAGGCAATGAAGTAGTGAATGGATTTAAAAGATGACATTGTTGATTTAGTTTTAATTATTCCAAACAGAACGTACTTCAGAAACGGTTAACAACTTAATATTCAAACCATCCTTGTCGCCAAAAGACAAGCCCGTATTATTAGTTGATGGCTTTAAGTTTTTAACGATATAACGACGGCCATGATTGACAAATATTTCTGATGATGTTTTATCGATCAATATTTCCAAAGTATTATCATTCGGGTTAAGCTCCGCCGCAGGTAAGTTTAGTAGTTCTTCACCATTATAACTGATCATCAAGCGGCGGCCTTTTTCAATTTTCAAATCGGCTTTTACATGAAGCAAGCCGGATTTAATATCGGCCAATTTTTTATCGGCAGTTTCGGCGGATATATTTTTCCAGGTTATAGTATTTGCATCCAGTTTTTCAATTTCTTTGATGGGATTAGCTACCAACTTAAGTTTGCCATCATCAGTAGTAATCGAAAACTCAGTTGGAAATAACATCATCTGCGTAAAGGGCATGCCCTGGTGCTGCGCCCGGCCCCAGGCTATCTGTACACGGCGGCCATCGGGCATATTCGAGAACGAATTGGTAGCGTACAACATATCGTCCCCGCCCCAGGAGCGGCCCTCGGCATAACGCATTTTTGGCGTTTCGGGGGTAAAGGTTTTTCCATCAAAAGTGCCGATCATATAATCGGCGCTACCACCATGCAGCACCCATTTCTTATTGGATATATTACCATCAACAGGTAACTCAAAAAAGTCCGGGCATTCGTACAACCCTTGTACATGGCTCTGCTTTTTCCAGCTCTTCATATCCTTTGAATTGTAGATAGACAGGCCATCGCGCTCAAATAAAACCATTACCCAGGTTTGGGTTGGTTCATAATAAAAAACCTTGGGATCGCGGGTGTCTTTGCTGTCTACATCCCAGTTGCTGTCCAACACTGGGTTACCTTTGTATCGATGATAAGTTTTGCCACCATCGATACTGTAAGCGATGCACTGCACCTGCTTAAAGGATGTGAGATCATAGGCTGTATAATATATCACCAAAGCGTTTTTGCCAAATCCACCATCATTGTTTTTATCAATGACCGATGAGCCTGACCATGGAGAACCAAGACTATCCAACATCAGCGCAGGCGCGTGTTCGGTCCAGTGCAGCATATCTTTACTGGTAGCATGGCCCCAATACATATAGCCGGTATTCCATGATAAACCAAATGGGAATGCCTGCCAATACATGTGATAAGTGCCATTGATATAAATTAATCCGTTAATATCATTGCTCCAACCACGCTTAACTGTAAAATGAAATTGCGGACGGTAGCTTTCTTTGTACAAACTGTCGCTGCCGTTTATTTTGTCGTCCTGGTAAATCCGTTTGATGTCCTTTATCTTAGCAGGACACGATAATGTAACCGCTTTTCCTTTAAATTCGGTTACGTCTATATAGATCCAATAATCTGTGGTACCCTCGGCCAGTTGCACCGGGAACTCGCGCAAACTCTTGCCGCCGACATTGATTTTGATCAGTTTCATGCGTGCCTGGCGGCCCACGGGAATATTAAGATATTGTTTTTGTATGATGATCTTAAGGTCGGTAGCCGAAGCTGTTAAAACAGAGATAGACAATAAAACCACTAAAAGTAATTTCTTAGTTACAGGCCAAATATTATTAGGATTACATTTCATTTTCAAAAATTTAACAAACTTTTATAGATTCCAAATTAAGCAAATTACCCAGCTTCATAATTTTTGAGGCAATATGCCCTTTGCCAATGGCACAATGATGGGCGGGTCCATACGCGTTCCAGCTTTCCACAAAAGCACGTGCACCGATAGCAAATTTATAGCGGCTATTGGTATTACCGATCTCCAAAATAGGTCCTGGCACAGATTCAGCTTCAGCAATTAGCAACATGATCTTATTGTCTGCAGTCTCGACTACCGATAGCAATGTTACCGGCCCATGCTTTACCGACATTTCGACCGACAAACCTTTGCCTACCTTGCCGTGGTAAACCTGCAGCGGTTTTACTTTTATTTTGCCTTCGGCGATGGCGGGATGGCAGGGGCCGTCATGACCCATTAAAACCACATCGTCGTTAAAATCCATAGCATAGTATTCGGTAAATGAACCGCCCGCGCCAAAGCTGTCCATGATCTTCATGGCTTGCACATTCTTGATCTCATACTCGCCGGCTACCGGGATATGGTTACCGGTCAGCAACGAGGTGCCCAAAATCACCGAACTCATGGTATCTTCATTAGTTGCATTACCGCTGCCTTTGTGATAATAAGCAATGGAGCCAAGGTTGTATTTGTAGACAAGTTTGTCCAATGCTACAGCCGTCAAAGCAGCGCGTTTCACTTCATCCTCCGGGCAATCTGATTGTACATCAAACCATTTTTGGATGGTGGCAATCTTATCAGTTATTTCCGTTTGGGTGACATCACCTTTCAGGCCCGACAACTCATCTACCTCAATAATTTCAATATGCCCGCCAAAAGTGGCGCATTGCAGCGTAAGATTAGCGTAGATGTCCAGCATGCCACCATAATAATTACCCATTACACCCAACGTATTGTAGTACATCGCATTAGCCACTTTAGTTGCAGCTACCCATTCTTCAACCTCGCGCCACACATGCGGGTCATCATTCAGCAGCCCGGTAATTTGGTAAAAGGGAATACCAGATCGTTTAAATACATTGGCAATTTCAGGCACCGGGCAAGCAGAACAGTAGGCCAGCCATTCGCCTGTCATTTTGGTACGGTCATTTAAATTATTGAAAGTTTTATAGTCGATAGCTGCTTCAGGAGCCAGGTTTAAAACAATTACCGGCACCCCGGATTTTTTAACTGCCGGCAACACTGTTGACGATAAAGCATAAGTAGTTACGTACAAAAATATCAGCTCAACATCTTCACGTTTAAAGGTTCTGCCGGCTTCAAAAGCTTTTTGTGCATTATCTATTAAACCAAGATTTACAACTTCAATATCAAATTGATTTAATTTATTCCCCACCAGGTCGACATAGCCGCGAAGGCGTTGTTCTAATCCCTCGAACTGATCCCAATAAGTATCCAACCCAATGCCGAAAAGGCCAATTTTTACCGGTTGTGTATTTTTAGATGCTGACATTGTTTTTATAATTATAGAATTAACGACTCATCTCGATAGTTACCGGCCCTAACAGCCCGGATTTATACAAGGGCGAATTTTGGGTGTATGGATTATAAGTGGTATGCGTATAATGCTTACCATTGCCTTGCCTATCGCCGGTTAAACGGTTAGGCCAGCGATTAATCACTTCAATCTCCAGTTTATTTCCTTTTTTGTGTGCCGATGAAATATCGACTGCCCATGGTGCTGTCCACAAAACACCAAGATCTTTGCCGTTTAATTTTACGCGGGTAAGGTCATACACTTCGCCCAGGTTTAGCAATAATTTATCTCCTTTAGCCAGATTTATACTAGTGGGCAGGTCAAATGTTTTATTATAGACCGCCGTGCCCGAATAATACTTGATACCAGCATCACCATTTTGTGTCCAATCTGTTAAAGCATCAAATGCTATATTTTTCGGGCCGCCCCATTTCGGATCGAAAGAAACATTCCATGGCCCGGTTAAGGTTGCTACCTTGTTTATTGTAGCAAAGTTTTTGTGCCTGGTAGATGCAACAGCGGGGCTTTTAGCAAAGACAACAAAATAGCTTTGATAAGGCACTAATTGTAAGGGAATCGTAGTGCGCCCTGCGGTTTGTTTAAATTCTGGTAGCGTTATGATTTTACCGCTTACAGCATCCCACAGTTGCGGCGAACCATTTGCAATTCTGAAAGTTGCATCGGCATTAACTGATTGATTTGTTGTATTGGCGATGAAATAAGCATCCCAATTTTCACCAGCGCGATGCGTGTAACGGATAGGAGCGTCGGCCTTAAAATCTTCAGCGACACCCATACTTTTAAGGATGCGGGTAGTCACGCCATAATTTGGATAAAGATTGTCTTGTTGATAAGCCAGGCCGCCACCCCAAACCACTTCGCCCTTTCCGTAATTACGATAATAAAAGGTGGCCGCATCCGCCGGTATGTGATGAATACCCCAAATAGCATCTACCAGATGAGCGATCTGCGCATCGCATGCAGGGTAGTTAGCTAAGCTTGGCGATTTTATCGGCGGCATGCCAACAATCGTAGCACCATCTTTAACTAATTGTTCAATTTTGGTCAAGAGCGCCGGTGTCATTGTTGCTACCAAAGGCAGCACCAAAATGCGATAGCTGGCACCACCCGGGAAAATAACTTTGCCATTCTTTACACTCGCTTTGTATAATAGTCCCGGCGAACATCCGTCAAAATTATAACCACGACGGTCGGGGATAGTGTCATTACCCTGCAAGGCAGAAAATGGTGGCCTGAAAACATGCGGCGATCCTTCGGGTGTTAAATACAAAACATCGGCAACGGTATTGCCTTGTTGTAAAATATAGCTGCAACGGCTCACATATTCATGATAGGCACTTACCATTGGCCACCAGGTTTGGTTACGGTCCCAATGCACACCATATGGGCCCATCGTAGCGCCGGGGCGTAATGAGTCGGCCAAAAACTGATTCTCAAACGTGTGAAAAACAAACTGATTAATGCCTGCAGCAAATGCCCAGTCGCCCTGATTTTTCATGGAGCCGGGAAATTGTTTCCAGCTTTCATCGTTTTGTGCAGTGAATGATTCGGCAGGGGTGAGCGAACGCCCGTTAACGTGGGCTATCGAAGTAGCTTCAACCACGCTGAATGACGAATTAAAGCCAAAACCTTTGCTCCAGAATTCACTCATCGGTACGTCGGCCACCGCGCCAAGTTCCAGGTCCGCAGTGGGGTTCATGTCGTAAGGTTCAATAGAGAGTGTCATGCCGTTTTTATGAGCATATTTTTTTACCGCTTGCGCGTGATATTCTAATACCAATTCCTGCGATGTTTGGCGCAGATCCCATAAAAATCGTTCGCTTATTTCTTCGTTATCTACAATTTGACCTGCATAAACAGGGTAGAAGGGCTGTGGATCATAACCGCGACGTTTCATAAACTCGGCGCGGAAGTTACCCGTCCAATTCTGCGAACCCATTTCCCAGCTATCCATGTGCAGGCGTTTTAGTCCGCCTTGTAATTTGGGGTTGGCGCCGCCGGTTTTGCGTAGTAATTTGCCAATGTAGTTATCTAAATGGTTATTCAATGCAACTGTGTCAAACTTGTCCGACTCGAAGCCTAAACCCGGCACCGGGGCAGGGCGGGTAATGGCGCCATTGTTACGGCGGCCAAACCGCATAATTGTCCAATTACCATTGGGCGGTACCCAATCCAGCGTACCGTCGGCTTTTAAATATTTGGTTAAATCGATAATCTGTTTTTTGTCGACAGCCGTTTGTTTATCTGCAGAATATTCGGCCAGTGAAGGCAAATACTGTTTTACCCCAGGTGCAGACGAATAAGGCGCACGGTAATACAAAGCTTTTTCGTCAATGTCAGCTATCTTTTTACTTTCGGCGGGTGTGGGATAAGCCAACACGGCTACATCCTCATAAAATGCATTCCATTGAGCTTTTAGCTCAGGCGTGAAGGCGCCATCGCCAAAATAAGGCGCTTTGGGTGATGGTACCGGTAATATTATTTTATCTTTTTGGCCGCTCTTTACCGTGATAGCGCTTGAAACCAGGTGCTGCATGGACTCCTCCGGTTTTACCCAGGGGCCGCCGCTGCCAGTCCATCCGGGGCCTATGCCTAATGTTATGGTGATACCCAGGCGCTCGCTTTCGCGCACCGCGTGTTTAAAAAGTTCCTGCCATTCGTTACTTAAAAAATCGACTTTGCCACGGGGTACGCCCACATTTACTTCTAAAAATATCACATTGCCAATGCCCGCTTTTTTCATCGACTCCAAATCTTTCGTTATCGACTCTGCATTCATATTGCCATCCATAAAATACCAGTAAACGCCGGGTTTGGCAGATGCAGGCGGATTAAGAAACCCGGCTTTTAAAGCTGCCGCTGTTGGATTGGTAATATTTTGAGCCTGAGTTATAGCAGCGATAATAAAGAATAGAACACTAAGGAGGTTTTTTTTCATATAGATATAAGCGTCCGATATTGCCGGAAGCAATTAATGGATAATTGGCAATGGCTAATATAGGCAAATAACAAAATGATGAGCAACCTATACTGTCTGTTATGCTTGATGGAAGCAAATAATTGGGTAATGTCACACAGAAAAATTACCTTTAATCAAGTTTTTAATGATTTGAAAAAGATAATACCTCTGGTAGTTGTAACACTTTTTGTAATAGCATGTAAAAAGACCACATTACCTGCTATTAAGCGCCAGTATTATTTTAGTAATGTCCTTATTTTAGGCAATAGTATAACACGCGCCAAAACAGATCCCGTCTATTCATGGACAGGTAATTGGGGAATGGCTGCGACTGTAGCAGACAGCGACTATGTACACATATTAAGCAGAAAGTTTTTGGCGCTAAACAATAGGTGCGATACTGCGGCTACAAACATAGCCGGTTTTGAAATATTCCCTGAGGCTTATAGTATCGATGATAGTTTGAGAAGTTATCGTGATAGTAAGCCGGACCTGATCATCATTAGGATAGGTGAGGACGTGCCTGCAGATTTTGACTCGGTAGTGTTCAATAAAAGGTACTCAGACCTGATCACTTATTTCAAGACAGGTAATCCTGATGTACATATTTATGCAGTAGGCTCATTCTGGACAGGCAGAACGGCTATAGATAACGTCATGAAAAAGTATTCGGCGTTTGTGTCTTTAAGTAAATTAGGCGAAGACATGAGTAATTATTCCTGGGGCTTGTATCCTAACCCCGATGTTCAATTCCACCCCAGCAATAAAGGTATGCGAGAGATTGCCGCAGTGATATGGAAAGGCGTCGATTCCATCAGGAATACCATACCGCCACTTCCAGCGCCCTGAACCTGCTGTCAAATTTAATTAGATCTCTGCTGATGGCTTTTTGTTCAACCTGAATAATACCAGCATTACCACCACCGATAAAAGGATAAACACCAGGTAGCTATAACTTAAATTATGTTCGTCTTTGGCGGGAATAACCGCTACAACGATATAAGTAAGTAACGACAGAATAACGTACACCATTCCACCGGTTAAACCGCCTGACATAGCCGCATTTTTAGGAAAACGCCCCAGGCAATAGGTAAAATAATTATTGTAAGTAAAGCCCGCGCCTACATGTATCAGGAAGGCGAAGAACACCATAGCATACAGGTTGCTGATAAACCTAAAGCTTATAATCATTATCACCACAAAAGCCAGCTGCAATAAGATGTTGACAAATAATTTACCTACAAAAGGCCGGTTAATCAATGCCTTGCCAATAAATCCGCCTATCATCCAGGCTAAACCCAGTATCAATGAGCAATAACCTGCCACAACCGGGGTAAATTTAAAATGATGTTCGATGATGAAAGGCCCTGTCATGTTATACATAATTACCATGGAGTAAGCAAAACTTAACATGAGTATACCCAGACTAAAGGTTGTTGTTTTGATCATTTCTGCGTATAGCTTAGCTATCTTTTTCAAATGAAATTCCGCAGGGGTTTTGATGGTTTCGCCACTATAAATTATTTCCAGCACCATAATCACAAAGGCCATAGCAGCCAGGAAATAGAAGTTTGATTGCCAGCCCCAGGTATTTTGAAAATATCCGCCCAAAAAAGGCGCAACAATAGGGCCCGCCGACCAGATAATGGTAAACATGCTGAGGTAATGCTTTCGCTGATCGCCTTCATAAACATCAACAAAATAAGCGCGTTTAGCCACTACAATCATGGCTACGGTGATACCATGAATAATACGCATGGCATAGATCAAATAAATATTACGGGTGATGGCAATAACTACACTGGCCAAAATAAATACCACAAGTGCACCCATGCTAAAGCGATACCGACCATAAGAATCAAGGATGCTTCCTAAAAAAAGTTGAGAGGTGCCATAGCTGATCAGAAACAGGGTCAGGGTTAATTGTACCTGTATACTGCTAATGTGCATATCGGCACCCATGCTGGGTAATGACGGTATATAAATATCAGTAGCAAAACCGGAGAGCGGAAGCAAGGCAAAAGCCAGTACGGTAGAAATTCGCTGGTTTTTGAGTTGCGGAGTTGTTATGGCAGATGTTGTAAGCATTGCCGCAAAAGTAAGAATAGCCGCGGTGGAGTTTGTTGGCTTAAGGTAAAGAAAGACTTTACCTGTACTGCTAAATTTTGTTAAGCGCGGATTTTCTCAATCCGGCACTTAACATATTCAGATCGTATATAGCAGGATCGGCTACGGTGTTTTGGTAACATTAACCGCGCTGATGCCTTTAGGTCCCTTCTCAACGGCGAAGTTCACTTTATCATTTTCTTTAGCAGGATACGCCAGGTTATTAATGTGAAAGAACACATTTTCCTGTGTTTTCAAATCGCGGATAAAACCGTAGCCCTTACTGGTGTTGAAAAAGCTGATGATACCGCTTTTAACCGCATCTTCTGGTTCGGCTACCTGTTTAGGTGTAGCAATCTGTATGGTTTCCGCCTGTATCAAAGTTGGTTTTCTGTACACGGGTGGCGTGTTGGTTATATTACCATTTTCGTCTACATAAGCCATCATTTCTTCAAGGCCTTTGCCCTTGTCAGAATTTTCCTTGCGCTGCTCGGCTTTTTCTTTTTTCTCCTGATGTTTTTTCAGGCGTTTTTTTTCTTTTTCTTTTTTATTGAATGTTTCGTTGGATTTCCCCATGCTGTATTATATAGTTTAATTGAAATATATTAATTGAAATACGGTTAAAAACAAAACACCCGCCCCAGAAGGGCAGGTGTTTCCGAGTAAAATCTTATAGCGATGATTAAATTACTTTTACGTTTACTGCGTTTAAGCCCTTTTTACCGTTTTCCACGTCAAAGCTAACTCTGTCGTTTTCTTGGATTTGGTCAATAAGGCCTGTTGAATGAACAAAAACTTCTGTCTTTGTGTCATTTTGTGAAATAAATCCGAAACCTTTCTGGTTATTGAAAAATTTCACTGTTCCTTCTTTTTGCATTGTTATTGTTTTTAATTAAGTGTGCAAGATAGGCTTAAATATTGGTATATTTTTACTTTTAGTCAAATTATTGAAAATAAATTCAATAGGAATAACAAATAGTAAAATACTTTGACAATACTGGCGTTTAATACGTACATTGCCTCAACACTGGCTTCATCACCACTTAGACTTTACCCCTCAACTGATTCAGGTGATTTTTAAGCTCTTTAAATTATAAATCCGAATCAGGTTAGTATTATGAGCAACGAAAAAGCCCTTGGGGCAGGTGCAGAAGCGCAACAACGTTTAACCAGCCAGGTTAATATGTTTATTTTTGATTTAAAGAACGAAGCTGTAGAACACGGCTTTAAAACCGGCGAGTCCTGGAACCTGGAAATGGTTTCTGATGCCGAAATAACAGGTTTAAAAAGATCCCATCATCCGGTAATATTACTTCGGCCTAAACCTGATACTTTATTAAAGGTATATCAGCAGGTGAAAGAAAAACTGCAGCAAGCGCTTAATAAAACAGAAGACGCTTTTACAGAAATAGATCTGGTACGCGATGGGAAAATAAATATTGCTGCTTATCCTTCACGCATCTCCCGCAAGTAATCATCAATTACTCATAGCTTAATTTATTTTAATGGCTTTTTTAAATGAAGTTTTACAACCGCCATCATACGGTTGGACAGACGAAAGCGGTGACCTTGTGCGTCCCAGCAAACAGCAAATCCTGACGGAGTTTTTTTCAAGACTAAACATATTTCGCGACAGGAAAAATTGGCTGCCTTTTTTTAGTTGGTTCAAAATACTGTGTCTGGTGCCTTTTGTTATCCTGTTTTTAGTGAAATTCTTTTCTGTGTATACACTGCTTGCCGTTTTTGTATATGGTATGATAGTTATGGGTACCCATGGCACGGTATGGCATCACCGTTATTGTACACATGGTGCTTATAAATTCAAAAATCGTTTTTGGCGCTTTATAACGCAGCAGCTTACACTTAACATCATTCCCGAGGAAATTTATGTGATCTCGCATCACGTGCACCACGCATGCTCAGATCAGCCCGGCGACCCCTACAACGCGCAGGCAGGTTTCTGGTATTGTTTCCTGGCCGATGTCAATCATCAACCTATAGCCAAAGACTTGAGCGAAGCAGATTATGGCCGCGTTCAAAAATTAATGGCGCATACGGGTGTTAAAGGCAATACATATAAGCAGTATCAATATTGGGGCTCGTATGTAAACCCGGTACATGCCACTACGGTTTGGTTATTGAACTGGGCCTTTTGGTACGGGATATTTTACCTTTTAGGTGGGCACGCTTTAGCCTGTTCGCTTTTTGCCGCTGCCGGTATTTGGGCGGTAGGTGTGCGTACCTTCAATTATGACGGCCACGGCCACGGTAAAGACAAACAACGCGAAGGCGTTGACTACAACACTAAAGATAAATCTATTAACCAGGTGTGGCCTGGTTTGGTGGCAGGCGAGTGGCATAACAACCACCACCTTTACCCAAAAAGCGCACGCAGTGGTTTTAAAAAATATCAGTTTGACATGGCCTGGCAATACATCAGGTTTATGCACAGAATAGGTGCCGTGAGCAGCTACAGGGATGATAAACGATCTTTCTTGGATAAATACATCAACATAAAGCCTGTAGTTATAGCAGCAGTAGTACCGGTACCCGTACATGAGACAACTTAAAATTACGCCTACTATCACTAACCGTGATAGCAAGTCGTTAGACCAATACCTGAGCGATATCAGCAAGATAAGTATGGTTACCCCCGACGAGGAGGTGACGCTTACCCGCAAGATCCGTGAGGGCGATCAGGCTGCATTACATAAACTTACCCAGGCTAATCTGCGCTTTGTGGTGTCGGTTTCTAAAAAATTCCAGAACCAGGGGCTTACACTTAATGATTTGATTAGCGAGGGTAATATGGGGCTGATCAAAGCCGCGCATCGTTTTGATGAGACCAAGGGTTTTAAGTTTATTTCGTACGCAGTATGGTGGATTCGTCAGGGGATTTTACAGGCCATTGCCGAGCAATCGCGGATGGTGAGGTTACCCATCAACCAGATTGGGTCACTATCCGCATTACATAAAACATTCTCACGTCTTGAGCAGGAGTTTGAGCGCGAACCCTCTGTAGAGGAGCTGGCTGATGCGATGGAAAGAACTATTGAAAACGTTGCCGATGTAATGAGTAAATCCGGCCGACAGGTATCCTTAGATGCGCCTTTTGGCGATGAGGGTGAAAACTCGCTGCTTGATGTAATTGCGTCGTCTGACCAGTCAGCCGACCATGGACTGATGATGGAATCGTTATCGCATACCCTGAAAGATGCTTTGATGCACCTGTCAGAACGTGAACGTTCTGTGCTGACGTTATTTTACGGCATTGGCCGGCCGGAGGCTTTAACGTTAGAGGACATCGGCGTTAAACATGGGCTTACCCGCGAACGTGTTCGCCAGATAAAAGATAAAGCGCTTACCTACCTACGCCATTATGCCAAGAAGCATGACCTGGTGAAGTTGCTGGAAGTGTAATTCCTGCCGATACATTGCCCGCAACTAATTTGGTTACAGATTTGCTGTGTCTTTCCTAAATTGCGCCCCAAAATAGCTACCATGAACATTTGCCGTTACTTCTTTATTTCCTTAACGTCGTTAATATTATTTGCCTGCAAACAAAAAACTGATACTAGCTATGCCGGCAATAAGGTAACCGTCGATCCGGAACAATTGATCTTTCCAGGCAAAAGCGTTGGGTTGACCAAACTTAACGATGCGGGAAGTAAGGTGATTGAAAATTTGGGTAAACCCGACATATCTGACGCGGCAATGGGGAAGAGCGTGAATGTTTGGTATCCAGATCATAATAAAAAGGGGTATGCCATGCACATGTACTTCTCCACCAATATGGGAGTTGATGATACTGCCCGCGTGAAAGCTGTTCGCGTTACCTCGCCAACTTTTAAGACCAATAACCATCTGAATACCGGTGTGCTGATTACTGACGTCTCAAAGCAATATACGCTGAAAAATATCGGCATGTTTAAACTAAAGAATACCGACCGAACTATTTTTGACGACTCTTTAGCGGGCGTAGCTTTCGACACCGACCGTAGCGGCAATGTAATTGGCATTACCGTACATGAAACCGGCAAGAGCGCGTTAAATGCGTATATGGCTTTTTTTGGTGCTGTAAAATCGGATAAAAAATAAAATGGCTATCCGGTTGTTGTAACAAAGGAATCTTCCAAACATTTCGACAAAAATCTAATCTCCCAATCAGTCCAGTTTAGGTGAAAAGCGCTTTTTAAATATTTTGAAACAATTATATATTGTTCTTTCGTCAACTTAACTCCGCTTGTATTTGGTTTTATACCTGATTGTATCGAACCTAAAAATTTATTGAATTCTGTTACATCCATTTGTTTTAAATTAAATTAGAAATCAGCATATAACAGTTTTTACCTTCGGGCGGAGTTAGTCATGAATGGAGCCTCATGCGTCCGCATCGTAGACAATTAAAACCTGTTATATGAAAGGTAATAATTCCAATAAGTATTTAACGATACTTATTATTCTACTTAAAATAGCTCACCAATTGGTGTTGTATTATTTTAAGTAATTGCTTCAGCCGTCTGAGTTAACGCTCAGGCGGTTTTGTTATATACTGATTTCTAATAGTCTAAATTTAATAAGAACTACATCAATAAAAAGAATAAGTTTTCAATTATTGGTTTGCAATAAAATTCTTTCATTTATATTTAACCAAACTATTTTATATGGATAAATAACGACTCACAACATACTTCACCTTAAGAGTTAAGGTTATGTACATAACATTCTTCGCTATCGCCAAATTCCAACAATTAGCAACTGAAGCAACAAGAATGATTATAGTACGCTGCTATGGCGTAACTGTATCATTTTGCTTTGGTGGGCCGTTGGAAGCCTGGTGATGGCGTGATATTAGTTACGCCTATTTTTTTGACCTTTTTCACCAAATTCCAACAATGAAAAAATTAATCTCAATCTTATCAATCACCGCACTTTTATATTCTTGTCAAAATGATATAAGTTCAAATCCAACTACTCCACCAATCTTACAAGGGTTAACAGGACATTGGTTTTTACAGCCTATTGATAGACAAATAGCGGGCGATTGTGTAGAAACTAAAAGTACAATTTCTATCAATTTTATTGATAGTATTTATTGCAATGTCGAAATAACGAGTATTGGAGGTGATATATCTTTAAGCCGCAAGTATAAAATTGATAGTAATAAATTAGTATTTGAAAATCCTACCCTAAACACATCAGTGGATTATTATATAAAAATCAATAGTAAAGACTCAACCCTTACACTTTCAGAAGATGCACAGCAACTATTTAAATGTATCCCTTATAATCAAAAGACTAAGAGTTTGCTTTATTCAGAAAATACTTTGCAAAAACTGGAATTTTTATACCCAACTTTAACCGTAAAAGAACGGGAAGGACTACATTTTGAAGAAATAAATGGAAAACTACAACAGGTTGACTATAATAATGGTTCTGGTGAAATGACCTTAGATAAACTATTCTAAATAAACATAACATGAAACATTTTAACACCGAAACTCAATTACAATTAGTTGAGAAACTATCTAATCCTAAAAAATTTATAGATACCTATAATTTAATAGTTGATGATTTAAATCAGTTACAGGATGATAAAGTAAACGGAGTATTAAGTTCTTACTATAAAGACTTTGATATTAGTAGTCTTATTGATTTAAAGTTAGAAAATAACGAACCTCAATTTAAGTTTATAGCGAAGAATTTTGTTTATCCCGACAACAAGATTTTAGAATCTCAAATTGCAGTTATTACCAATAACTACGGTCTATCAATCGGGTATTAAATCTTCATGATAGGTTGCACTTTTTGCACCTGAAAATTTATCTACCAGTAATTCCAGAAGGAGTTTTAATGAAAACTTAAAATTACCTTCTGGAAATTGTATTTTAATTTGGTCAAGATTATGACATTCAATAATCTGATTGTTTACTTCTATTTTTGAATTGTTTGAATTTTCCATACTTAAATTTAAATATTAGTAATGTTGAAAAAGAAAAAGATTTAAAAATCAGATAGTTAGTATCTTTAACTTATGAAAAATGAAATAATAATAGTAGCGGATTATTCAAATAGAATGGTTGACTTTAAAGTAAGTGATTTAATAAGTTATGTTGACAGCGGAGTGAATACAACTAACATTTGGGTAAAGGATGAAAGTCTGGAAAGAAAAAAGCGGTTTTATAAGTTATCAATCTCTATAACTGGTTTTGAAAGCATTTTATATAGTAAATGCAATTAATACCATGTATCTTTTGCTCCTGCAACTATCATTCTGTCGAATAGATCAGTCTGAAAATTACGGCGGTTGAGTTTATAACAAAATTCATTGAGGTAATTCTGTAAATAGTCTTTACCGATTGAATGATGTACGCCTAAGAATTGACGTTTTGAATTTGCAATGACTGTATGTACCCAAGGCAGGGTTTTATGTGCTTCTTTAGGCGGTACAATGTTTTTAATATGCTTTGCAATTACATCAGTTGACCTTGAATATCCTCTCCACCCATCTGTTACTATTGTTGATGTAGGATCTAGTGATTTTTTCAGTTCATAATTGATACCAGTTGATGATAAGTCATCTATTGTAACCATTTTTACGAAACCCATTACTCGTTTTTTACGGTATTTATCAGTAGATGGTTGAGGGTTAGGAAAAGACTCTACCATGACCAGTACTTTCATTTGTTTAGTTGAACCCCTACCTCTTTTTTGAGCTACTTCTTCACGTATCAAATTACCTAAATGATCTTTTTCGGGCAAAGTTACTACTTCATAAAACCCCTCATCCACTTCAATCTCGCCTTGTAGTTGATACCTCATATCTCGCTTACCCATTGATTTGCGTATTTTTTGCATCATATACCAAACCGGTTCGTAGTTATCCATCCCGAGTTGCCTTTGTATTTCGAGTGCTGAAAATGCTTTCTTGGTACTGGTCATCAGATGTATGGTCATAAACCAGTAGCGGACAGGAATATGTGATTTTTCCATGATAGTTCCTGCTCTTAGGTTTTGACAAGACCCACATGTTTTACATTTCCAAAGTTCACGAGTGCTAATCCAGTAGTGTGTTATACCACCACAGTTACATGTTACACCTTCTTGTTCACGTTTAGTTTTTAGATACTGGCGGCAAGAATTCTCATCAGGAAAACGGGTATTAAAGTCAAGCAAATTCATACGATTATTAACGATTTTATACTTAAATATAACAAGAAGTCTTCTGATAGACAACCAGTTACACGAAGATAATTCGGTAAAATGCGAGAAAAACAATTTATTTTGAGATAGTTGAGGAGACCAAGAAACTGTGGTTGTTAAACCGTGCCCGTGTGCGTAACGAAAAATTATTCTGGCAAATTGTGAATACTACGATACCCTTGCTTTAGTGTTAATAGTTGCTATTTTTCAACAATACTAAAATAAAAGAAGTTTTTTATAAATGGTAAAGTATCTTTGAGGTACGATACAAAGGAAAACCCCTAACAGACAGGAAAGCTTAAATGTAAAGCGCGCGAAGTAAAAGCGCAAAAATCCAAATCTATCGGGGGCTCGAGTCTCCTAGTGGCCGTCAACCGTGTATTAAAAGGCGTTCAGAGCTTCAGACCTCTGGGCGTCTTTATAGTTAATAGACTAACTATACCAACAAAATTATAAATTTAAATTTATAAAACCTACTAAAATGTGTAATAATTATTACACATTTTGCCTCTTCACCCTGTAATAGATTTTAGACTTATCAAATGCCAAAGTGTTTGATTAAGCGATTTTCTTTGTAAAGATCCCTGAAAGTATTAGTAGTACTTTCAGGGGAGGTATCGTAAGTCAATAATCTTTAAAAAATGAAAAAGTTTATCGAACAGAACTTTAACGAAGAAATGAATACGCCCGATCTTGGTCAGCATATCGACAAAGATTTTAGTTATATTAGAATTCTTACTATTTATTTAGACATATTACCTGTTCCCCTTTTGTTACAACAACCGGATAGTCATTAAAAATAAATATGTCATTTCGACCAACGGGAGAAATCTATACACACGCAATACCAAGCATGTGTATAGATTTTTTCGCTACGCCAAGAGAATAGTTCTCACTACGTTTGAGATGACATTTGTTAAAATTTATACTGATCGTCAGACACGTGTTCCATCCAATCTACCACTTTACCGTTTAAGTTTTCTTGTATAGCAATATGGCTCATGCCATTGGTAGCCGACGCGCCGTGCCAGTGCTTTTCATTTGCTTCAAACCAAACAACGTCACCCGGATGTACTTGCTCAACTGGCCCGCCTTCGCGCTGTACCCAACCCAATCCTGAAACGATGATCAATGTCTGACCCAGGGGATGAGTATGCCATGCTGTCCGTGCCCCTGGTTCGAATGTTACAGTAGCAGCAACACCACGCCGCGACTGATTGGCATCAAATAAAGAATCTATTCTAACTAACCCCGTAAACCAATCGGCAGGGCCTTTTGCTGATGGCTTTGTACCTGTTCTCGTAATTTCCATTTAATTATCTACAAATGTTATGATGCGTTGTTTTGAGTTAGCCCATTAATCCAAAATTAAAGATCATCAAGCTATATCGTCACTCAACTTATCGGCAATTTCGCGGATACTTTTATCCAGATCATTGGCGGCGCTAAGCAGGTGTGCTTCAGATTCAAGGTATTCCTGGTGCCTGTCATCGGCTTGGCTAATGGTGTCTATGATGCCGAGTATGTTGGACAGGTGCCTCCTGATCTCATGCGAGTTGATAAACGACAATTCACTACGCTTGCTTTCAAAAAGCAGTCGTTCAAATTTTCTTTTCTGCTGATTATTGCGGTATAACATAGCGCCAACAACCAATACCAGGCTCACAGTAACTACACCAAAGATCAACCACAAACGCTCGCGTTTAAAGCCGCCTTCACGGCTAATGTAGCTGCTTTGCATATCGTCCAGCCTTAGCCGTGCGGCTATAGTATCTACTTCTACTAAACGTATAATTTGCATTTTGGCTTGTTGAAGCGCCTCGTCAAATCTTCGGATAGCGAGATCTTTTTCTGATTTGGCTAAGGCTATACGGCCGAGCATTTCATACAAGGGGAGGGTTACCTCCGGGTGGTTTTGTAAAGCCTGGTCGGCAATTAGTTGCCGTGCCACTACACGTGCTGAGTCTACCTGCCCGCTGTGATAAAGCGCATTGGTCAGGTTCTGATCGTCGGTCAGATCATACGCATAGCTGGGGTCTTTCTTTAATTTAGCCAGTAGTTTAACTGCATCGTTGTAACGCGCCTGTAAGAGATAGAGCATATAAATGCTTCGTTGCTGGAAGCTGTATAAGCGCGAACTGGATATTTTGAGATCGAGTAACAGCCGGCTGTATTTAGCCAGCGAATCTACCGATTCTGTACTGAAATAATTTTCGACTTTGTTAACCAGTATCATCATGTTGAGATCGGGCTCATTCAATTCCCGGCGGTGCATTAATGCCCTGGCCTGGTCAAGGTAATGCAAAGACTGCCCGTATAGCTTATTGCGATGATAAATATCCGAGATATTGATATCCACCAGGATCTGCAGGTAAGCATCATTTAGTGTGGTAGCTTCGTTTCGCGCCTGGCGAAAGCTGGTTACGGCTTCTGTAGTATTGCCCTTTAAGGCTTGCAGAAACGCCAGTTGGGTGAAACAGCCGTAAAGTAAATAATGATCATCTGCCCGGTCTGCCAGTGAGATGGCACGCACCAGCACTTTTTCTGCCTCAACATATTGCCTTAACTGCATGCGATACATAGTTTCGACGAAAAGGCCAAGCGACCCGGCATTTGGCACCGGGAAAGCCGCCAGCACACTATCAAGGCTCTTTTTGGCAGCGGGCAAACCGGCAGGCAGGCGCCCACTAAAATAATAACGGATTGACAAGATCAGCTGCCTTTCTTTGTGCGGCCCGTTCTTTTGTTGCAGAATAGTTAACAAGCTGTCTGTGCCCACCAGATCCGTTGCCTTGCCCGGTCTAACCAAAAATAGGTTTAATAGCAGTATAAGGTAGATTTTTCTCGTCATGATAATTATCTACGCTAATCTACAATCATTACGGTTTAAAAAAAAGCAGATTGCTTGTTAGTTAAGTTTTATTTGGATGAGGAGAAATTAAGTTAGCACGAGCATGCAACTTGGACTTGGGCTGCAGTCTCGTGCCGACGAAGGTGCGAATTTATTTTAAAGAATATTGAACAGAAAGAAAACCAAGTAATTGCGGGTGTTTTACGTCATATTTAATAGTTATCGGAAGCCAAAATTGGTCGTTGATTTTAATTCTTGGCGCAACGCTTGCATCAAATGTATCGGGATGCTCTTTTTCGTATAACGGGCCTTGTGTATGTACGTAATCAAATGCCGGTTTAACCTCAAAACTTTTAGAAATTTTAAAGTTCTTCCCGAAAGCAGTCGTGAACACTTTACGAACGAGCGTACTCTGTGTTTTAGATGTATCTGCACTCCAAACATAATTCGCACTTAGATCAAAAGGCACTTTGCCGAGGTAAAAGGTAAATTCAGAAGAAACAGTTAGCGAGTTTTGTTGCGATTTGACAAAATCATAACTATCATTTGCAGAGAAGGTTAAAGTTGGCTTTTTTGCTAATTTGTCTGCTAAAGCACTTTGTAATGCATTGGCCGGCATTAACAATGTTTCAGGCTTCACATTTTTGAAATTCAATTTGAGCTGCGCTATTAAAGCATCAGGGAGCGACTTTATTAAATCTTTGCTTGGATTATTTTCAAAAGTCTCGATAGCTGCTTTATATCTGCCATTTTCGACAAATTTATAATGCTGCATTATGATATTCACCGAATCGGATAAATCGAGTACGTTGCTTAGTGATTGATAATCTTTAACAGAAGCATTTTTGTTGTTTATAACAGCAAATTTGAAACCTGCATTGCCCGCGTCCAGGTGTATTTGGTTTTTTGAATTAGGGGTAGCTCCGATGTTTAGCTGTAAATTTCTGGCAAACCATTGCTTGCGATATTCGTAGTCTATAAAATTGGTATCGTTGTTAGCTACTTTTTTAAAGTGCAATAAAGTAAAAAGAGTAGGGCTTAAAGTGAGATCTGTTGACCCGTTTGTACCCAATAAATTAAGAAAAGCTCCACCCATACCGGTCCAGTTTTGCCGATCATTACCTGATGCGTCTTTGAATTTTTTTTCAACCAAAGAATTTAAAAATGCATCGCTGCTGATTTCGCCCTGCGTTTTAGGTTTTCCACTGTCTTGAGCCAGGCCTATAAATGCATAAGCGCTGATTATAATTGTTAAAACGTATCTTTTCATGGGGTTTGAAAGTTAAAAGAACCGTTTATTGATTGTGGATAGACAGCTGGAACCGGGGGATTAACGCCGCTTGCCCCCTGGATGTCAAACGTTAAAGTGCCTTGTGTATAACCGTTAATTGTTACATTATAACTGTTATCTGGTAGTTGCGAACTAAAATTAAAACTGTTATAATAATGATGGATCCAGACTACAGTAGAGCCTTGATAAAGAATAAGCGTTACGGCACAACCCGTCGCATTACTGAGTTGGCCAATAAATGTTACATTGTTCATGATGTAAAGGTTTAAGTTAATGGATTTATTTAATTAAGGTCTTCAATTCGTAAGCCAGCTCCAGGCTGTCGTTATCTGTTTTTACGATTAATTTAAAAGGTTCTTTCGTTCGTAATCTAAATCGGGCTATCCCGCTCGTTACAAATATTTTTGGTTTGCGGACAGCAAAAGTATCTGGAAGATGAAATACAACGCTTCCTTTTAGTGGCTTTACTTCATCCGTACTAATAATCTCATTATCAATAATATAATATCCAGTAAATAAAGGATCATTGGAGATATATACCGTCAATTTTCTATCGTCTTTAATAACGTAATTAGCGACTGGTGGTGCAGTTTTAACGGCTGTTAAACTAAGTTGGTTGTTTGTTGTAGCAGGCGCTGAGGCAGTAGCTGCCGCTTGTTCAGCGTCATTGTGCAACTGTTGCAAGGTGTTTATTCTGTCTTGAAAATCAACAGAGAATAAGCCTAAAAAATTGAAATCTTTTAAAGTGGGTAATAAAGCAAGTAGTAGAATAAGGAATAAACCGATATAGATGAATTTAAAAGCCGTGTCATTTTCAGACTTAATTAAATCGTCACTAAAGGGTTTATCATAAACTGGTTTTGAATTATTGTATGTTAATACTTTTTGTTTTGAATCAACATTGCCGACGGCATTTTGAGCAGATTTGGTGGTTTGTGTATTTGTCGTAATAGTTGAGTCTACTACCCCTAACAAATTGACCTTGACTCCATTTGTCCAGGTTAGGTGATTAATGCCGAAATAGATCATAAACAAAGCGAAAACGCCTATACCGATTTTTAATATGGCAGAAATAATTGAAGTTGACATGATAATGAGTTTTGGTTTATTAAAATTGCATTTTAATATTCTCATTGTCAATGATATACGATATTATAATTATTTAATTAAAAGTAAATCTCTGTATGATACAAGAAATCGTATCTCCCTACGTTAGCGATAGAAACGGATACCGGCCACGTGCCTAATGCCTTGAAGGCGTATGAGTGGATAGCGCGGCCCCGATTTTAATCGGGGCAACGCCATAAACTTATGATGTCTTGCTTGTGCTAAACTCAGATTAATCTCCTACCTTTAGGTATTCCTAACCAATCTCATGTTATATCACCAAAAACCAACCATAGGCTCAATATTAGCCGCCGCAATAAATTTCATAGCTCAAAACTGGAAACAACTCCTCATCTGCTATTTAAAGATCTGTACGTTATTTGTGTTGCCGGTTATTGTCTTCAATTACTTTAATCCTTTCCCTGTTTTGCCGCATGTAAAGCATGCATTTTATGAGACGCCCGATTTCTCTTTTGATTTGTCTTCCACAGAAATTATCAGGCGTGTGCTGGGAGGTATTGGCAGTGCGGCTATAGCGGTAATGACGTTAGTTTACATCCGTGTATATTTTGAGATTAAAGAGCAGCCGTCTGTTGCACAGGTTTGGGCCGGCTTTAAGGCCAAATATGTAGGCTGTTTGATAGCCTTTGCTTTGTTTAACATAGTGGTGCAGTTAGGTTTTAAGTTTTATTATCTCCCCGGCATTTATTTAATGCCGGTATCTTGTTTGTTTATGGCGATAATGGGATTGGAGGATTTGCCTTTATTAGGTGCAGTCAAAAAGAGCTTCGCCATGATTATAGATAGCTGGTGGTTAACTTTTGGCGCGGTTTTAATAACAGCACTTGCTTTGGCTATCCCGCTGGCAATTATTCATAAAACCACGGCGCTTACACTTACCAAACCGGCAATAGCGCTTATTGATATGCCGCTTACTTATATTTACGATTTTTTATTTGTGACTTTTTTTGTCGCCGTAACTTTTTGTTATTTAGCGCTGAGCGGGCGGGTTGCTACAACGGTGACTTCGGTAGAAACGGATGATTTAGACCCGCTTGAAGCGGACTGAAAATATAGGTGAATTGCTCGATTAGCTTATCGCTTGTTTAACGCTCAATTGCCGCCAGGGGGCTGTGTCTTTTGTCTCTTAAGTGACAGCCTTAGCGGCAATTGAGTGCTATACGGGCGACAAAGTATGTATACCGCAAAACCAGGCACGAACTCCAACTCCTAATAAAAATCCAACCATTGCTTCCTTCATCAGAATAACCTAATTTCAAGCCTCATAAACCATTATGAAAAAGGCAGCCTGTTTATTCATCTTATTTTTTCTGTTCGTAACAGTAGAAGCCCAGGTACCTGATGGCAGCTGGTGGACCTTTTCGTACTCGCAAAGTCAGTCACTTGACGGTGGTTTATTGAACCTGCGCAGCCTGAATGAACATTTCGCCGGCGAGCATGGATTTATTCATTTAAGCGCAGACGGTAATGGCTTTATTAATGGTAATGGTAAGGAGGTACGTTTCTGGGCCTGCAATGGCGGCAGCCTGGCTGCTGAATTTGATGACAAAAAGCTGGATAGCCTGGCCTGTTTCCTGGCAAAAATGGGCGTGAATGTAATACGCTATCACGGCGCCATTAATCCACACGGTAAAAACACCCGGTTGATGGATGTTGACACCGCCGAGGCGCGCAATATTTGGCGCTGTGTGGCTGCTATGAAGAAACAGGGTATTTATACCATTATATCGCCATTTTGGCCAGCCAATGGCCATATGGGCGGCTGGATACCAAAAGAATGGGGCATTGATGGTTATAGCGGCAAGGACGATATGTGGGAGGTGCTGTATTTTAATGAGCGAATGAAAGCGGGCTATAAGGCCTGGGTGAAATATCTTTATACCACTCCAAATCCATATACCAAAGTTGCGCTGAAAGACGAACCCGCAGTAGCGGTGATACAGGTGATAAATGAAGACTCACCATTTTTCTGGACCATGAGCGGCATTAAACCGGCGCTGGCCAAAATGGTTGGTGCGCAGTTCTCTAAATGGTTAAGAAATAAATACGGCCAGCTGGCAAATATCAAAGACACTACCGACTTGCTGCCCATCTATAACATGACCTTACCGCAAGGTAAAAACGAAAACAGCAAACTACATGATCAGGTGGAGTTTTATGCCGATAATCAGCGCGCTTTTTATGATGATATGGTGCATTACTATCGGGAGGTGCTGGGCTGTAAACAACTGGTTAACGCGAGTAACTGGCGTACCGCGTCGCAAAGTCGTTTGCTGGATCTGGAACGCTGGACCAACAGTGGTGCCGACGTTATCGCGGTGAATAAATATTTTGATCCGCAACATAAAGGGCCAAACGCGGGCTGGAGGGTAGATCCCGGCGATTTTTATGGGTCGCCATCGGCATTGAAAAATCCGGCTGATTTGCCGACCAATGTTAAACACGTTGCCGGCCACCCCATGATGGTTACTGAAAGTGGGTGGAATTTACCAAACAGGTACCAAACCGAAGGCGCCTTACTGGTTGCCGCCTACGGTGGCTTAACAGGGCTGGATGCCTTTTTCTGGTTTACACCTACGGCAACTAATTACATGCAACAACCTTATTTCACTTTTCTGAACATACAAGGGCAGCACCCCTTAAACCGCTGGAGTACCTCGACACCGGGCGAAATAGGCATGTTCCCGGCAAATGCACTGATACAACGATTGGGCTATGTCAAAGAAGCTAAAATCCTCCAGGAGCGGCGAACCATGAAAAGTATGCTGAACCGGGAAGTGCCGTCCATTTTTGAGGAACAATCCTTTGACCCAAACCGGGATTTTGTGGTAGGCGATAATAACGACCAGGGGAAGTTTTCGCCGCTTACTTTTTTGACAGGTGGTATATCGGTTGTTTATGACAGCAAAATGGATACGGTTCAGGTATCAGCAAATCTGAACAAATTGATCGATCTGAAAGCCTCGAAAGTCACATCCGTAACGGGAGAGGAGCAACTGGATTACAAAACGGGCATATTTATCCTGAACACGCCTAAGGCAAAAGCAGTGTCGGGCTTTTTAAACGTTAAAAAGACATTCAATTTAAATGAGATAAGCATTACATCCAATAATGAATATGCTACTATCGAACTGGTGAGTATGGACGGAAAGGATCTTAGTCAGTCAAAAAAAGTATTGCTACAAGTAGGCACTATTTTTAGGCCAACAGGCTGGAACGAGGAGCCCGCTACGTTTAATGATAATCATAAATTGATGCAGGGCTTTAAAATCATTAATACCGGTAAAATGCCTTGGTTAGGTATGCCGGCTAATGGCAGCATCAGCCTAAAAAATAAATTGATAAAAAAAGCAATACAACTCAATGCAGCCGGTTTTGCTGTTAAAATGCTTGATCTACAAACAAATGGGAGCACTGTAACCCTCCAATTGCCACCGGATGCATTTTATATTTTGTTAGAGAAATGAGCGGTAAACTGAAGCTGCCGACTCTTTAATTTTAATAATTTAATGAGTTCTAAACTTTCTCTTCTTTGCTTAGTCGAAAAAATAAAGTAAATCCCGAACCATGAAAAAGTATTTATTTATGCTGATACTTGGCTTTACCACCATTGCGGCATCTGCACAAAAACATAAATTGACTATCTACAGTCGCGCTAATAGCTCAAATTGTACGGTAGATTACACTGATTATGACAAACTTTATCCTGACAGTATAAAGTCCATAGTGATGATCGATTACAAAAAAAAATATCAACTTAAAAACATCAACACTTTATTGTTAAGGATGAACCTGGACGGCTGGAAGCTGGTTAGCACAATTGCCGATGCAAATGGGGCTTTTGGGAATGTATATACTGTCACCCAATATTTAATGAGTAAAGAAATTTTGTTGGATGACGCCGCTATGATGTTATATATCCAAAATTTAAAAAGCTTGAAATAAGAAAGCGTGCCAGTTAAAAAAGCACCGTAATCAAAATCAATCCGGATCTACCTATAGGATTGTTACATGCCGGGATTTAATATCCCAGGTTAATATTTGTTTAAATGACAGATATGAAAGTATATTTGATATATACCGATTAACCAAACCCTTTTTATGAGAAAACTTGGCCTGCTGGCATTTCTATGCTTGTTCAATTGTCTGCTGTATGCCCAAAATACAAACTGGGTTCACCTGTCAAGTGCTACTAAAGATATATCCTTGCCCTGGAATAGTGTTGAACAAACCGGCAGTGTAGTTGGCGATTTAAACAATGATGGTGTGAATGATTTTGTGCTCACTTGTCGTAAGCAAGCGCCCGCAGCAGTATGGTACCAACGTGTCAATAAAGGCTGGGTAAGACATGTAATTGACAGCACCATGATCACAGTTGAAGCCGGCGGGGCGCTGTATGATATAGACCACGATGGTGATTTGGACCTGGTTTTTGGCGGCGATTGGCAAAGTAACGAGGTTTGGTGGTGGGAGAACCCTTATCCAAATATCAATGGCCAATGGAAAAGGCATATCATTAAAAACAGCGGCGCCACCCAGCATCACGACCAGGTGATAGGCCAATTTAAACACAATGACAATGCCCAGGTAGTATTCTGGAATCAAAATGATAAAACACTTTATTTAGCTGATATTCCAGCTAATCCTAAGCAGTCGCCATGGCAATATAAAGCTATTTACAAAGCAGGTGCAGATGACGAAAAACACGCATGGTATGTAGAAGGGTTAACCAAAGGCGATGTTGATGGCGATGGCTATGAGGATATTATAGCGGGTAATAATTGGTTAAAGTATGATGAGAAGACAGGTGGTTTTAAAGCTGTCCATTATGCTGATGCTGCAGGTCGGGTTGCCGTGGGGAAATTCAGGCCTGGTAAAACGCTGCAGATTATTGTTTCGCCGGGCGATGGGGAAGGTTTAGCTAAACTTTATGAGTGCGATGGTGATCCTGAAAATCCCGCCGACTGGAAAGGGCGCGATTTGATTGGCAGAAAACTGATCCATGGCCATAGCCTGCAGGTTGAGGATATAGACGGCGACGGCAATCTGGATGTTTTTGTGGCGGAAATGGGTAAATGGACAGAAAGCTCGCCCAAAGCAGATAACCCCAATGCCGAAGCCTTTATTTTATATGGCGATGGTAAGGGCAATTTTAGGAAAACGGTTTTTCAAACCGGGTATGATTTCCACGAAACCCGGGTAGCAGATTTAGACGGCGATGGGGATATGGATATTTTATACAAGCCCTATAACTTGAACACGCCCCGGGTTGATGTGTGGCTGCAAAATGGCACCGGTAAACCAGTCGCTAATTTAAATACCCTTATCCCCAATAAAATAGGGTTGGAGCTTTATAGCTTCAGGCGCGAATTTGAAAAGAATAAGCAACAAACCTTTACCCAGGTAAAATCGATGGGGTTCAAAGAGGTGGAAGTGTCCGGATATTATGGCTTGTCTCCCGCAAAGTTTAAAGCTTATTTAAATGCTAATCATTTAGTTGCTACCAGCATGGTATTTCCTTATGAGTTGTTCAGAGATAGTATTGGAACGGTAATTAAGCAAACCAAATTATTTGGAGCCAAAATAGTGGGCTGCGGATGGATACCTCATGATGGTGATTTTTCAAAAGCGGATGCCGATAAAGCTATAGCGATGTTTAACAAAGCTGGTTTGACACTTAAAAATAACGGATTGCACTTCTTTTATCATCCCCACGGCTATGAGTTTAAGCCTTTGGCTGACAGTACCTTATTTGCCTATATGGCCGGCGGCATGAAAAAAGGCGTAGCCGACTTTGAGCTAGACGCCTATTGGGCCTACCATGGCGGCACCGATCCTGCCTTGCTGCTGCATAAATACAAAGGCAGATTTATAGCTATCCATCTCAAACAAATGCGTGCAGGCGAGCCAACCGGCATATACACCGGCACTACGAATGATGCGGCCAGCGTTGCCTTAAACAAAGGGGTAATTGATTTTAAAGATGTTTTGCACGCGGCAGCGCAAACCGGTGTGCAGTATTACTACATCGAGGACGAAGCAGAAAACGCCGTTGAGCAGGTGGAAGAATCTCTAAGCTATTTGGGAAGCTTTAAATAAATGTTTTAAGTGATTTTTAAATGCGTTTAATTGTTTTATAGCTTAAATAAGAATCAATAAAGCTGCCTGACCGGATATCTTTTTGTTGCGAAAATTGACGACCCGTGAAACAAAAAAATACTTAAAAGTCATTTTTAGTGTTTCATTTTGTTTCACTCACTTTTAATAAAGTGTTTATTATCAATAATTTAATTGTAAGTATTGTTTCACTTGTTTCATCTGTTATACACGCGCGTGAAACAAACACCACCAACCAAAAAGCCTCAAGACTTACGACCTGAGGCTTTAGATTAAAACGGGTGACCTGGGAGAGGATCGAACTCTCGACCCACTGATTAAGAGTCAGTTGCTCTACCGGCTGAGCTACCAAGTCAGGTGTTGTAAAGGGTGTCAAATATACGGTAATATACCAAACCCGCAATTTGTTTTTGAAGGTGTGACGCTAAGTTTACTTGTTTCGCCACAGAACCAACGGGTTAGCATCTTTTAAAAAGCCATGTAACGAGGTGATGATGCTTGGCAGTTTATCTTTACCAATGATACCCACCTTAGAGTTAAACCCACCCGCGCCATAGTCTCCATATCTGCTGATTACCTGGCCGCGCCAGTGCAAACCCTTGCCGTTTATGTTATAATAGATACCCAGTTGCTGTTTGATGTCGCTGCCGTCTTTACGGAGCTTGCTTTGGTCTTGCTGCGCGTAGTTGACGTCCAGGTGGCCATCGCCGTTAAAGTCGGCAAGTTTGATCGATGAGGCATGGATCCAACCCACTTTTGGGTCAATAGTGTGTTTGATCCAGGTACCGGTACGTGGGTCGACAGGAGCTTCGTACCAAACCAGGCCATCGCCAATCTGCCGGTTATCATCTGCTTCACCCGTGCCTTCGCCCTGGCTGGCGCAAACAAGGTCTACGCGGCCGTCGGCGTTAATGTCACCGGAGGTAAAGGCCATGGTGGTCATCTCAAAATTGCATTTGTCACCGCCCGGATTGGCGTCAATGATACGCGGAATCCACTTATCTTTAAGTGGATTTCCACCCGTATGCCCCGGATTTTCGAACCAGGCTACTTGGTTTTTATCGCCGTCCCTATATAAACCAATCACGTCGGCAAAGCCGTCTTTTTGATTCAAAACATTCACAACACAAGTACCCTGACCACTACGGCCTATATTCACAAAGGTCCAGTCGGATGGGGTAGCGCCTTGTATGTAAACACCGCTGGTGGTGATTACATCGGGTTTGCCATCACCGTTCAGGTCGGCGGCGCATACCTCGTGCGAGAAACGGGTGCCATCTATGGTGTGGATTGCCCACTGGGTTGTATAGGGATCGTTGCCGCTGCCCGCCGGGTTTTCGGCCCAGAGGGTGTGGTTGCTCCAGCCGCCCAGGATGATGTCGTTCCAGCCGTCGTTATTAATGTCTGCTATCTGAGCATCTTCGTATCCTCCCGGATCGCCTGGCGAGAAGATCACGTACGGTTTCCAATTCTTCGAGTAGCGATAGAGCTTAAAGCCTTGATTATCCGGCGAGCCTATGTCGTTGTATTGATCTTTGGAAAACTTCCCCAATACCTTTGGTTTGTGCGAGGCGTATTGAATAGTACTGTCTATAACTGTCCGCTTAAATTGAGGTTGGCTAGCCGGATGGGTTTGCGCACCGGTTATTTTAAATGCGGCCAGAGCAATTAATACAAACAGCGATTTTCTCATAAAAGGGGATGATTGGAAATGCAATATATAAAAGCAGATTAGGTAAATTGATCTGTATCGGTATATTTACAACGCAACAGTCGCCGACCAATTAGTCAAATCTATGATGACCCTTAAGCAGTTTTTTAAATCCATATTGGCAATAGCCTTTATTTTCCCGCCAGGCGTTAAGGCGCAAACCTTGACCAACTTCAATAGCAAAGGCGAACAGGTTACCCGTTTCAGTAAACTGGGTGATGCTGTGGATGCCCACGATGGCGAAATAGCCTATTTTAATGGCACCTATTATTTGTATGGCACCAGTTACGGCTGCGGATTTGAGTGGGGTCATAAAGATGCGCCTTTCTGCGGATTTGAGGTTTATTCATCAAAAGACATGGTGACCTGGACAGACAAGGGCCAATTATTTGACGCGACTACACCGGTTTGGCAAACCCGCTGTAATGGTAATACTTATGGCTGTTTCCGCCCGCATGTCATTTATAATAAAAACACCCAACGTTACGTACTTTGGATCAACGTTTATGACAATAGAACAGGCTACCGCGTATTTACCAGTAAGACGCCTATAGGTCCATTTACAGAACAAGCCGAACCTCATTTAGCCGTTAACGCAGATGCAGCCGTAGCGGGCCTAAATAACGGCGATCACGATACTTTTGTAGATGATGATGGCAAAGCTTACCTGGCATACACCGACTGGCATGCGCAAGGCGCTATAGCTATTGAGCAATTGAGCGATGACTACCTTACAGGTACCGGTAAAGTTATCCGGGCTATAACCAAACAAAGTACCGAGGCACCGTCCTTGTTTAAACGAAAGGGCATTTACTATTTGATCTATTCTGATCCAAACTGTGGTTATTGCGGTGGTACCGGCGCATCGTATCGTACGGCTAAATCGCCGCTGGGGCCTTGGTCTGAGGGTAAACAGATTAGCAATAATTCTTGTGGCGGTCAGCCTTCATTTGTATCGTCTATCAAATTAAAAACTGGGGATGTATTTCTGTTTGGTAGCGATTTGTGGAATAACGCCGCCAAGAATGAGTCGTTGGCTAATTACTATTGGGCGCCACTTAAATTTGGTGTCGATGGTTCGATACAGCCCATCGAATGCGAGAATACAGTTGCTATCCCGTCCGCAGCAAAAACGGCGAAGCCCGCTACTTTAAACTTTGCGCCGGGTTGTGATATCAATGCAACCACTAAACGCAGCAGTGCATTCAAGGCTAGAAAGACCGGTACATTGACCAATCTAAGTATCTCCACTTTTAAAGCTGCTTACCCGGATGCCGAATTGCAGGTTATTATTTCTGCGGATGGAAATGATCAGCCGTTAAAGTCATTCACTGTCAATGCAGATAAACTGAGCTGGTCGCCAAAGAATTTGGTTTTGCACCCTGATATTAAAATAACGGCAGGGAAGACCTATACTATCAGCATAAGCTCGACTACCGCAAAAGGGTGTTATGGTTTGGAGTATGACAGGGCGACAAAAGACAGCGCCGAACCTGAATTTTTATATCAGGTAGACGTAGTAAATAATTAATTATCAATATACTATATCTACCTGATATGTGTTATTATGCGTAGCGTTCTTCTTTTAGTTTTTCGATAGCATCACTATTGATATACTCATCGTAAGTCATCAGTTTATCGATGATACCGCCCGGAGTTAATTCAATAATGCGGGTAGCTACAGTTTGCACTAATTCGTGATCTCGTGAGGTGAATAAGATAGTGCCTCTAAAGTCTTTCATACCGTTGTTCAACGCGGTGATTGATTCCAGGTCAAGGTGGTTAGTAGGCTCGTCAAACATCAATAAATTGGCCGACTGTAACATCATCCGGCTAAACATGCAACGCATTTTTTCACCGCCTGAAAGCACACTGCTTTTCTTCAACACTTCCTCGCCAGAGAATAACATACGACCAAGGAAACCACGGATAAACTGATCATCCTTTTCGCCCGGTGAATATTCGCGTAACCAATCAATCAGGTTATCTTCTTTACCGGCAAAGTACTCGGTGCTATCGTTAGGGATATCAGCATAATTAATGGTAACACCCCATTTGAAATCGCCTTTAAAATCTTTATCACGGCCGGTTAAAATGTTATAGAAAGCGGTAGTGGCCAAACTGTTGTTTGAGATAACGGCAATTTTATCGCCTTTATTGACCATCAGGTTGATGTCTTTAAATAACACCTCGCCATTTAACGTTTTGCTCAAGCCCTCAATTTGCAGGATTTGATCTCCGGCTTCACGACCCAGGTTATTAAAGATAATACCAGGGTATTTACGATTTGATGGCTGAATCTCATCCAGATTGATCTTATCCAAAGCTTTTTTACGACTGGTTGCCTGTTTTGATTTAGACGCGTTGGCGCTAAATCTGCGAATGAATTCCTGCAACTCTTTAACCCGGTCTTCCGTCTTTTTATTCTGATCAGAACGTTGTTTCAAGGCTAATTGGCTTGACTCGTACCAGAACGTATAGTTACCGGTATAAATGGTCATTTTACCAAAATCAATATCTACTACGTGCGTGCAAACGGTATCCAGGAAGTGCCTGTCGTGCGATACTACCAATACAATGGCTTCGTATCCCGCCAGGAAATCCTCCAACCAGCTTACGGTGTGGATGTCCAAATCGTTGGTAGGCTCATCCAGGATCAAGATATCAGGATTACCAAAAAGTGCCTGTGCTAATAACACACGTACTTTTTGCGTATTGTCTAAGTCTTTTACCAGTTGATAATGAAATTCTTCTTTAATGCCCAGGTTGCTTAATAGGGTAGCGGCATTACTCTCGGCATTCCATCCATCCATTTCGGCAAACAAGTTTTCCAGTTCGCCGGCACGCTCGCCATCGGCATCCGAAAAATCTTCTTTCAGGTAGATAGCGTCTTTTTCTTTCATCACCGCATACATCTCTTTGTGACCCATCATTACAGTTTCCAGAACTGTAAATTCGTCAAAAGCATAGTGGTTTTGGCTTAATACGGCCATACGCTCACCGGGAGTAAAACTCACAGTTCCGCTGGTTTGGTCAACCTCGCCCGAAAGGATTTTTAAAAATGTCGATTTACCCGCACCATTGGCGCCAATAATGCCATAGCAATTACCCTGGGTAAATTTTAAGTTAACATCTTCGAATAAAGTACGCTTACCGTAGCGTAAAGTTAGATTTGATACATTAATCATGCGGCACCTGTAATTTGCTGCAAAGGTACGGTTTTTTGGGTTATTAGAAGTTGAAGATTAGCGATTAGTTAAGAAAGATTACTAATTGCTGCTCAACAAGGAGGCCAGGCTCTCCGCCTCATGATTTGCCAGCTTTTGGAGCGGGCCAGACACCATCATTTTCATCATCATGTTCAATTCTGCATCTATGGTAAAAATAACGTCTGTAGCGTCGCCATTTACTTCAAGCGACCAGTTAAGTTGGATAGGGAATGGGGGATTGTTAACCGCCAGGATATTGACGGCTTTGTTCTCAATACGTTCGGCTATTTGCAAAGATAATTTAATGGTGTTTTGTACCATAAAACTGGCGTCGTTATAAGTAGCCGCCCAGTCCTGCACACTATCGGGCATAAGCTGCCCATGATTGTTAAAATCGGCCAGAAATTGATAAACATCGCTTACCGGCCGATTTACAGATATTTTACTTTCAAAAATTGCCATTTGTTATTGGGTCGCTTCTGCACCCCAGGTTGATGGGCTTTCGCGCCATTCTCTTAACAGCTCCACATCTTTACGAGAGATGTATTGATGTTCCTCGGCATAGCTAATCAATGCTGAATAATTTGAAAGGGTGATAAACGGACAATTAGCTGCCTTGAAATTTTCTGTAGCCAGATCAAATCCATAGCTAAATATAGCTGCCAAACCTGCTACATCATAGCCTGCCTCGCGTAGTGCGGCTACGGCTTGTAAGCTACTGCCACCGGTTGATATAAGATCTTCAATAACTACGACACGCTTGCCGGTCAATATATCGCCTTCAATCATATTACCGCGGCCGTGTTCTTTTGGTTTTGAGCGCACATAGATAAAAGGCAACCCCAATTCTTGTGCTACCAATGCACCTTGGGGTATACCTGCAGTTGCAACGCCTGCAATGCAACCTACAGAGCCAAACTTTTCTTGTATAGCCTTTGTTAGTTGTTGACGTATATATGTACGTATAGGGGGGTGTGACAGCGTAATACGGTTATCGCAGTAAATAGGCGATTTCCAGCCTGAGGCCCAAGTAAAAGGATTAGTAGGTTGTAATTTAATTGCTTTTATTTGCAATAAAAATTCCGCTACCTGTTGTTCGGTTTCAGTAGTATTAAACATGGCTCAAAAATACAGAATTTATATTAACCAGAAAGTTATCTTATTAACAGAATCTGCACCAAAGCAAATTGAGGCGTATCAAGTCATTGATAAACAGAGCTTTGATTTGAAAATAATTTATACCTGGGTGCTGGCTCATAAAAACGACTTGTTTTATGTTCTATGCCCGGATGCCAAAGCTTTTTTAAAACAGATCAAGGAAAGTGTAAAGGTTATCAAGGCTGCAGGCGGGTTAGTCAAGAATGAAAGCAAAGACCTGCTTTTTATTTACCGCAACGATAAATGGGATTTACCTAAAGGTAAAATTGAAAAAGGAGAGACGGTTAAAGAAGCAGCTGTGCGTGAGGTGGAAGAGGAATGCAATATAACCATTAGCGAGCGCGGCGATAGAATCTGCAAAACCTACCATGTTTATATCTACAAAGACGAGATTGTATTAAAGAAAACGTATTGGTATAAAATGAAAGCTAAGGGCCAGCAAAAGTTAAAACCTCAGAAAGAGGAGGGGATAACCGACGTACGCTGGTTCAAACCCAATGATATCGACGCGATATTGGCCAATACTTTTCCATCTATTTTAGATGTGCTGCACGAGATGGATCTGATTATAGATAAGCCAGCGCTTCTTTCGGAATAAACTGCGTTACATCGCCGCCATAACGCAAAATTTCGCGTACAATGGTTGAACTGATGGATGAATAACCGGGTTTGCTTACTATAAATATACTTTCAATATCCGGCGCCAGGGAGTGATTCATTTGTGCGATAGCTTTTTCATACTCAAAATCAGATACCGTACGGATACCACGCACCATATAAGCGGCCCCGATGCTTTTACTGAAATCCACAGTTAACCCTTCGTAGGCAACAATATGGATCTTGGGTTCGGTTTCAAAGACTGCTCTAAGCATCTGCTCGCGCTTATCTACAGGTAAAAATCCGGGTTTAGTGCTGTTATGGCCAATGCCGATGTATAGCTTATCAAATAAACCGACAGATCTTTTAACAATGTCAACATGAGCTTTCGTTACCGGATCAAATGATCCCGGGAAAAGTGCTATCTTCATGAGCTACTGATATTTTAAGTAAAGATAAGTTTAACCAGGTTATCTCTATTTTAATTTTTGGATAAATCCGTAATGGCGCGGGCTTGACTTTCCGTCAGGCATTTGGTTGTAAGCCTCATACATAATATACTGGTTGTTTTGGTCAATCCCATTAAATATAGTACCTATAGCTTGTTGCATGGCGTCATTCTCGGCTTTCAAAGCGGCAGTATCTTCTAATTTAATGGTCGATCTGTACTTAATAACAGGATAAATTCCCTCATGACCGACTTCTTCAATAACCTGCGGACTAATCGAGAATATCTGCGGCTCGGTTTTTACCTGCTTAACTATAATAGGTAATTGGTAAGTGGCGTTGGCTACATCAATGGTGGTTGAAAAGAATATCTTCATTTGCGATACGTTCCGGTAAGAAAAATAAGTACCGCCCGGGCTTACCAATTGTGAGGTTATGATCATCAGGTTGGTGGCGTCAACGAGGCTGCCTTTAGCATGCAGTTCCTGAGCTTCTTTATAATAATCCTCGGCTGTTTTGCCCATAATGCTGTAATCGCCCATTTGAAGGATAGCTACCTTCCAATCGTTACCATATTTTCCATAAACTGCGAATATCAAACCGTTGATGGTTAAGCCTTTTGTAACCATTAGCGAAGTATACATTTCATCATTGCTAACACGGAAACCAATATTGTAATCATTAACGCTTCCTTTATCAGATTTGATTGAATCTTCCGATTTTTTCGCCATCCCTTTGGTGTAATACTCATCTAGCAATTCGAAACTTTTTGCGGGGTAGCGTTTGCTGCAACGGGTTACTATAGTGTCTATCTGGCTGCCGGCATTTTTAAGTAACTCGGGCGACATGAGGTCTTTAACAGCCTGTACATTGCCGGTGGTTATGCCCTCAAATAATTTTTTATTTACCTCGGCTATTTGTTGGCGAATATCTTTATCAATCTGATCGTTGGCTTTGGTGCCCTTACTGTTGGTGCAGCTCTGCAATCCAACTGTAAAACAAACTGCAACTAATAAGTATAAAATGCTCTTTCTCATGGTATGGTGATAGCTAATTCTTAAAGAATGAAAATGATGAATGCCCATATTTACGCTGCTCTGTAAATGCGGGATGATTACTTAGATTTTGCATAGACTGATGCTCTACAATTAATAAACCATCGGGCTGTAGCAGTTCTTTATCAAATATGATCTTTGGGATCTCAGGGATCTGGTTCAGATCGTAAGGCGGATCAGCAAAGATCAAGTCGTATTTTTCTGTTTCCAGTTGCAGATATTTAAAAATATCGGCCTTATAGGTTTTTATCTGGTCAAATCCGTGCTGGCGCGAGGTATCTTTAATGTAATTGATGCAATGGATACTTCGGTCGACACTGATTACCTGCTTTGCACCACGCGATGCAAACTCATAACTAATATTACCCGTACCGCAAAACAGATCCAGCACATCAATATTATCAAATTCGATTTGGTTTTGCAGGATGTTAAACAGGGCCTCTTTAGCCAGATCTGTAGTAGGGCGTACCGGTAAATTATTAGGCGGATTAAGTCGTAACCCTTTTAAACTGCCTCCGATGATCCGCATAATGACAAAGCCGTTAAAGTTAAAACTTGCTGCGCGTCAATTTGTGTCGGCAGGTTTAACAATTGCGGGTTAAAGTAGCTAATATTAGGGTAAAACTGCTCCAGGCGGGTAGTATACTTATCGCCGGCTTTAAGGTTACCACTTAATTTTAGATTGATATCGGCAGATTGCAAACCCAGTTCATCTAGTACGAACGAAACATAATAAGCCAGGTCGTCTTCAGTTTCGTAATTAAAGTTATTGTAGAAACGGATAGCGCCGTTTTTTAAATATAGAAATTCGGCTTTACTATTTTCAGCATGAACGTGTACCGTCTGGCTGGTAGGGTTATCCTGTGAGGCTGCAATGATCCAACCTTTATTCTGATAAACCGCGTTGTCAAAATCGAAACGTTGTACAGCAGCAGCAACCTTCTCATTAATCTTATAAATAATAAAGTTTTGGCTATCTATAGGTTGAGCCAGCACACGTTCGTCGGCTTTAACATCCAGCAAACGTGCATAGTTAGCAACCTGATCTTTATTAAACAGTGCGGCAGGTACCAGTGTAAAGCCATTTGATGGTAAACCAATCACCACTTTTTTATAAGTAGCGGTCAATTCTTCGGCTAACTCCTGTGGCTCTGCAAGTTCGGCCAGGTTACAATTAGTATCCCAGGCAATTAAGTCTTTCTTGTAGGTGATAGCGTAGGAGAACGACTTTTCGTCTACTTGTATCAACAACGTATAGTAGTAGGCCTGGTTAAGGTTAAACGACGGATCGCGGAAAGTGTAAATTTGTTCGCTCATGCTGTTAACAAAAGTAATATTTTTTGAATTAGTTAAAGTAGTTATAAGCATTTTTGCAAAGTGTCCGATACAGATCAAATCAGAAAAGCTTTTCCGCACGAACCTACTGCACAACAGCAACAACTGTTTGGCCTGCTGCACAATTTTTTATTGACAGACGAAGGCGACGAATGTTTTATTTTGAGGGGCTATGCCGGTACCGGTAAAACCACCATTGTAGGCGCATTAGTTAAAGCTTTACGAACTTACAATTTCAAATCTGTATTACTGGCGCCAACCGGCAGGGCCGCAAAGGTAATAACCAGTTACTCTGGCCGCAAAGCATTTACCATCCACAAACGTATCTACCGAAAAAAAACAGCTTTAGATGTGGAGGGCGAATTTATGATAGCCGATAATATAGCTGCCAACACACTTTTTATTGTGGATGAGGCATCTATGATATCCGACACGCCAAGTGGCCATAGCCGCCATACTTTGTTGTATGATTTAGTGCGCTTTGTTTACAATCAAAAAAACTGCAAGCTCATGCTGGTAGGCGATACTGCACAGCTACCACCTGTTGGCTCGGATGATAGCCCGGCTTTAAATCCGCAGGTGATGAAGGGCGACTACGGCCTGGAAGTATTCAGTTTTGAGTTAACTGATGTTTTAAGGCAGCAGAAAGACTCTGGTATATTATTTAATGCTACTAATGTTCGTGATATCATCCGTCAACAATTAGAAGTTATTCCGCAAATTGTTACCAAAGGATATAAGGATGTTTTCAGGATGACCGGCGAACGCCTGGAGGAAGGATTGGAATACGCCTATAATAAATATGGTAATGAGAACACGCTGGTGATTTGTCGCTCTAACAAAAATGCTAATCTCTATAATAAACAGATACGGGCGCGATTGCTTTGGCGCGAGGAAGAATTAACTGGTGGAGACCAACTGATGGTGGTTAAAAACAATTACTTCTGGCTGCAGGATCAGCAGGAAAATAGTACATCGTTTATTGCCAATGGCGATATTGCCAAAGTACGTAAGGTGCGTAGGATAGAGGATATGTACGGTTTTAGGTTTGCCGATGTGCAGCTGGAGTTTACAGATTATGCCGAGGACCCGATATTAGATTGTAAGGTTTTACTGGATACACTTTATACCGAATCTCCGGCTTTAACGCAGGATGATCAGAAACGTTTCTATTTGGAGGTGATGAAAGATTACGATCATATCCCCAACAAGCGCTTGAAGCATCTGGAGCTTAAAACTAATCCGTACTATAACGCGCTACAGGTTAAATTTGCTTACGCGATAACCTGTCACAAAGCCCAGGGTGGTCAATGGGATGCTGTTTTTGTAGACCAGGGATTTTTGACCGACGAAATGGTAAATACTGATTTTCTGCGATGGTTCTACACGGCGTGTACGCGTGCTACTAAAGAGTTGTTTTTGGTGAATTTTAATGACAAGTTTTATGGTGGCCCGGTGGATAGGCCATTTTAGACGCTCACCGGCAGCTGAATAGTAAACGTAGTGCCTTTACCTTCAATACTCCCCACACTTATTTGGCCTTTATGGCTCTCAATGATCTGCTTAACGATACTTAATCCTAGTCCGGTTGATTTTTCGCCCTTTAAGCCCGTACGGCCGGCTATACTGAAACGCTCGAAAATATGCGGCAGCATATCCTGTGGGATACCAAGGCCATGATCTTTAACTTCAAGAATGATCAGGCTATCTTTTTGGTTCAAATGCAATTCGACATTGTCTGTATCCTTCGAAAATTTCAGTGCGTTACTAATCAGGTTGTCCATTACGCGGGTAAATTTCGCTTTGTTTAGCTGCGCACTTAGTGGATTTACTGAACTGATGAGCACCACATTAAACCTGTTTTGGACCTTCCAGGCGTCTATGATACTTTTGAGATATTGATTAAGCTCAGTCTTTTGCGTCTCAATAACGTTGATGTTTTCATTTTTGGCGGCTTCCAGCAGATCGTCCAGGATACCGCGGGCCTTTGAGCATGATTCTTTGATCATGTTTACATTGTCTTGTGTATCAGCATTAAGTTCCTCCAATTCCATCATCATCGCAATAGATTCTACCGCACCAATAGGATTTCGTAAGTCGTGCGCTACCATACCCAGTACCTGATTCTTAAACTCGCCTGCCTTTTCAATCTCAATATTTTTACTGCGGATCTCGATGATCTGCTGATAATAGCTGGCTTTGTAAGAAAAGAAGTACCTGGATATCAAATAAAAACCTGCCAGTAATACTATGGATATTAATTGGTCATATAGCATGCTGGTTGGGTCGGCATGCGCATATAATAACAGGGCCGTATAACTAACTTCAGTCAATATCAGCAGCAAAATCACCTCGTCATACTCAAACACGCACATTACCGATATCACACATAAAGCTATAAGGTAAACAGTTAATGCATTGCGTGGGTCGGATGTGGCAATGAAACTGGAATACATCCCACACAAAATAATATATAGCGCAAATACAAACGTAAAGAGCAGCATTACTGTATCGGCTTTCTTGGTTTTCCTGATCTGCGTTAGCAATAATTGCGCTATCAAATAAAATATAGGGGTAACAATAATGTAGATCCAGTTAGTGAAATCAAACTCCGGGAAATTTTGCGCTTTGGTAATGCTAATGGGCAATGACCACATCAAAATGCGCAATGCTGCATTGATCACAAAGAAAATAATGGCGCAGTTACGGATAGACTGCAGGTTCTGTAACGTATAATAATTACGGAATGAGGTACGGTATTTCCCCGGTATACTTTTAAAATAATGGGTATCCAATGTTATTTAAATTAAGGATACTCAAAAATATCAAATTTTGGTCATGATTAGTTTTTCAACACCTTTTTTAGTGTGCTTTGTTACAAAAAGGCAGTAACTATCTGCCTGTACTTGACAAAAAGACATACTAAATTAAATAGCAATGCCATAATTTCATAATATGCACTGTGGCAAGTGTTTTGACTAAAGTGACTTATGAACTTTAACAATTTTACCATCAAAGCCCAGGAAGCTGTACAAAAAGCTTCCGAGATTACAACCGGTAATCAGCAGCAGTCTATCGAGACTGCGCATTTGCTAAAAGGTTTGTTATTGGTTGATGAGAATGTGATAACCTATCTTTTAAAAAAACTGAATGTAAACATCAATCGCTTAAATGATATTTTGGACGAACAAATTGCATCGTTCCCTAAAGTTAGCGGCAGCAATGTTTACCTATCATCAAACGCAAATTCGGTTTTGCAAAAAGCCACCGGGTACCTGAAAGAGTTTAAAGACGATTTTGTATCTGTAGAACATATATTGCTAGGTATTTTAAGTGTGAGCGATAAAACCAGTTCTGCACTTAAAGATTTTGGTGTGAATGAAAAGGATCTTAAAAAAGCTATCATAGAATTGCGCGGCGATAATAAGGTGACTGATCAAAACGCGGAAGCCACCTACAAAGCTTTAAGTAAATATGCCCGTAATCTGAATGAATATGCAGGCACCGGTAAGCTCGACCCGGTGATAGGTCGTGACGACGAGATTCGTCGTACCATACAGATCTTATCGCGTCGCACCAAAAACAACCCGGTATTGGTTGGCGAGCCAGGTGTGGGCAAAACCGCTATTGCCGAAGGTATTGCTTTTAGGATATTGAAAGGCGATGTGCCTGAAAGTTTAAAATCTAAGATTGTTTACTCGTTGGATATGGGTGCGCTGATAGCAGGTGCCAAGTATAAAGGCGAATTTGAAGAACGACTAAAAGCCGTTATTAAAGAAGTAACGCAAGCCGATGGAGAGATTATCCTGTTTATTGATGAGATCCATACATTGGTTGGCGCCGGTGGCGGCGAAGGCGCTATGGATGCGGCTAATATATTAAAACCAGCCCTGGCACGCGGCGAATTGAGAGCCATAGGCGCAACAACGCTGAATGAGTATCAAAAATACGTTGAGAAGGACAAAGCCTTAGAACGTCGTTTCCAGATGGTGCTGGTTGATGAACCTGATACCGCCGACGCGATCTCCATCCTGCGTGGATTGAAAGAACGCTACGAGGCACACCATAAAGTGCGCATTAAAGACGAGGCTATTATTGCCGCTGTCGAAATGTCGCAACGCTATATATCTGATCGTTTTTTACCGGATAAAGCCATTGACTTAATGGATGAAGCCGCTTCTAAACTACGTATTGAAATGGATTCTGTCCCCGAAGCTGTTGATGAATTGGAACGCCGCATCATGCAATTAGAGATTGAGCGCGAAGCTATTAAACGCGAGAAAGATGACAAGCGGGTAAAAGAACTATCAGAAGAGATTGCCAATTTATCTGCCGACCGTGATTCTTTACGTGCTAAATGGCAAGGAGAAAAGGATGTGGTTGATGGCATCAATTTAAAAGTAGAGCAAATAGAAAACTATAAACTGGAGGCTGACCAGGCTGAACGTGCAGGCGATTACGGTAAAGTAGCTGAACTGCGCTACGGCCGCATCCGCGAAGCACAGGAAGAAGTTGAAAAACTTAAAGAAGCATTACTGACTAACCAGTCGGAAAGCCGGATGCTGAAAGAAGAGGTTACTGCCGATGATATTGCGGGCGTAGTTTCACGCTGGACAGGCATCCCGGTATCAAAAATGATCCAGAGCGAACGCGAGAAATTGCTGGGGTTGGAAGATGAGTTACACAAACGCGTTGCCGGTCAGCATGAAGCAATTGAGGCCATTAGCGATGCCATACGCCGCAGCCGTGCAGGTTTGCAGGACAAACGTAAGCCAATAGGCTCTTTCATATTCTTAGGTACTACGGGGGTTGGTAAAACCGAACTGGCAAAGGCTTTAGCCGAATACCTGTTTAATGATGAACACGCGATGGTACGTATAGATATGAGCGAGTACCAGGAGCGTCATGCTGTATCGAGATTAATAGGCGCGCCTCCGGGATATGTAGGTTATGATGAAGGCGGACAGTTAACAGAGGCCGTCCGCAGAAAACCTTATAGTGTGATCTTGTTGGACGAGATTGAAAAAGCACACCCGGATGTATTTAACATTTTGTTACAGGTATTGGATGATGGTCGTTTAACTGATAATAAAGGCCGTGTAGTTAACTTTAAGAATACTATTATCATTATGACCTCTAATATTGGTTCAAACATTATCCAGGAAAATTTCCAGGATTTTGAAGAGAGCGATAAAGAGGAAGTGATTGCTAAAACTAAGAGTCAATTGTTTGATGTGTTAAGACAAACCATTCGTCCCGAGTTTTTGAACCGGATAGACGAAATTATCATGTTTACGCCGTTAAGCCGTAATGAGATAGGGGACATTGTTAAATTGCAGTTTGCACAGGTACAACAAACCCTGGCCGAAATGAGTGTACAGATCGAAGCATCAGACGAAGCGCTGGATTGGTTGGCTCAGTTAGGTTACGACCCGCAGTTTGGTGCAAGGCCATTGAAACGTGTTATTCAGAAGCGCATACTAAACGAATTATCGAAACAGATACTTGCCGGCAAAGTAGATAAAGACAGCAAGATCAAACTGGACATGTTTGATAACAACTTTGTGTTTTTGAATGCTAACGACGCAACAACAGCCGGAAAATAATTAAATCCACTATATAGTTAAAAAGCCGCTCCCATATGGGGCGGCTTTTTTGTTTATAGTTACTTGTCATTGCGAGCGTAGCGTGGCAATCGCAAGGAGAACAGCTCGCGATTGCCACGCTACGCTCGCAATGACAATATGCCACAAAAAAAGGGCTCCGTTTTTTACAGAACCCTTCAACATAAAACTGAAACTTATGTTAATTTAAACCGATGCTAAACTGACCCCCGTTAGCTGATCGGCAAAGGCGATGAACGCCTTGTCCTCATATATACGGGATTCATTATCGATAAGTTTTTGAAGATTTACTTTTCCGGTGACATATTTATAAGTGCCGGAGTAGTAGCGCTCGTTAATGGTTTTAAACTCCAGAAGTTTCACTAGTTCTTCGTCTTCATAACGCAGATATATATTCAACTCAACATCATTGGTGAAGTTTAAGCCTTTGCTTTCTTTGGTCTTTTTGTACTCGTATTGGTAATCGTAACGCAGCGCCGCAATGTCCGACAATACTGCCGAACCGGTAGGGTGGCCACCTGCGCCTTTACCAAAGAAAAACTGCTGGTCGGCAAATGCAGCTTGTACGGTTACACCATTATATTCATACTCTACGTTGTATAAAAACTCAGTTTCGTTAACAAACTTAGGCAGTACAAATAGGGTTACATGTTTATCGTCCAGTTCTTTAGCAACCGGCACCAGTTTTATCTTCAAATTCTTTTCACGGGCATAACGGATATCATCGGCAGCCAGGTTTTGGATCCCAAAGTTAAAGATCCTGTCCGGATCAATCACTACGCCATAAGCATGCGCCGCAGCTATTACCAATTTATATTTAGCGTCATAACCGCCAACGTCTGATATCGGATCAGTCTCGGCAAAGCCCAAATCTTGAGCCTCTTTTAAAGCCGAAGCATAATCCAGATTTTCTAAAAATCCTTTTGACAGAATATAATTTGACGAACCGTTAAAAATGCCGCTGATAGAGTGCAGTAACTCATTATCATAATACTCTTCCAGATTACGGATAATAGGGATACTGCCGCAAACTGCACCTTCATATAATAACGAAGTACCATATTCATCCTGTAAAGCAATAAGTTCATTCAGGTGTAAGGCTATCATTTTTTTACTGGCCGATACTACGTTTTTCCCCGTTTTCAAAGCTGTAGATACAATATCAAAAGCAGCTTCTGTATCGTTGATCAACTCAATGATGGTATTGATCTCTGGGTTATTCAGTAATTCGTCTTTATCAGTCGTAAAATAGTGTGCCGGTAAAGAACGCTCTTTGCTGGCGTCTTTAATAGCTATCTTTTTTATTTCGATATTAAGGTTTTTAGTTCTGATGATATCGTAAAGTCCCTGGCCGACAATGCCGAAGCCAAAAAGGCCGATATTTAGTTTCTTGCTCATTATGCGGTTTGCTGTAATTGGATAATTTTTCCTTTTACGTCAGTTTTAAAGAATGATGTAATAATGTTAGTTAATGCTTCTGTTTCAATCAGGAAACCGTCGTGCCCATAGTACGAGTCGAACTCGGCAAAGGCCGATTGCGGGATATGCTGAAACAAATATTGTTGTTCCTCAATAGGAAATAATAAGTCTGATTTAATGCCAATAACCAGCGTACGTGCTGTGATCTTGCTCAACGCATCCTCAATACTTACCCGGTTACGGCCCACGTTGTGCGAGTCCATAGCTTTTGATAGATACCAGTAGCTGTAGGCATTGAAGCGCGACACCAATTTGTCACCCTGGTAATTTTGATAGCTTGACGCTTTATAATTGTCTACTACCTCATTGCTTTCCTCATGCTGTTTAATGCCGTAGGTTTTGTAGCCGCGATAGGATAGTAGAGCCATCGCTCTTGCGGCTTTTAGGCCTTTGGCGCCGCCATTTGGTTTATTTTCATAAAAAGTTTGATCGGCGGCTATAGCTAGTCGTTGCGACTCATTAAAGGCGATGCCCCATGGAGAATGTTTGGCATTAGCCGCAATCAATATCAAATTCTTGATAAAATCAGGCTCAATAATGGCCCATTCCATGGCTTGTTGGCCACCTAGCGAACCACCGATTAGCGTATGAATACTTTCAATGCCCAAATGCGCTGCCAGCAATTGCTGCGATTTGATCATGTCGCGCACAGTAGCCTGTGGGAATGACAGGTAATAATTTTCGCCAGTCTGCGGATTCACACTTAAAGGCCCGCTTGAACCGTAAGTTGAACCCAGCATGTTAGCGCAAACAATAAAATGTTCTTCTGGATTAAAGTAATAACCACTGCCAAACAGACCCTTCCACCAATCTAATACATCAGAATTGGCAGTAAAAGCGTGGCAAACCCATATTACGTTGTCTTTGGCTTTGTTTAAGGTACCATAGGTATGATAGCCTAACTCGAGCTGTGGCAATTTAACGCCACACTCAAATTCGAATTCATGCTGGTAAGTATATGTTTGGTAACTCATTTTTACTATTTGGTTTGATTTGGCTGTTGAGGTTTGGGTAAACCGATGCTTGACCGGTTACAGTACACGTATTTTCAGTAAAACAGAAAAGGAAACGTATTAACTGTATAGTATCAACAGCGGCACATGCAGCAAATTGTGCTGATAGCAAGTGCAGTGGTTTTGACAGTAATAACTTGAAGATGGGTGTTTGTAAAATTTTCCATGTTGTTAATTTATATTTCCCGGGATATTTACCGGGCCAGGAATTGGCACCTTCTCTAACCTTAGAGGGTTGCCAGCGGGTCATTGAGCCTGATCTCTCGCCGCTTCTTTATAAATCAAAACCGTATGAGGGAATTGATCGTGACACAGTATTGCTACTGAATTATGGTTGCAAATAAAGGGGATTAATCTTATTTATCCAAATTTTTTTGTGAGATGGCCGCAACTTCAATTTAATTTGTCATTGCGAGCATAGCGTGGCAATCGCAAGGAAGCATAGTTCGCGATTGCTTCGTCGTTCCTCCTCGCAATGACAAATGATTAATCTCTAACTCAACGCCTGCTCCAAATCCTCAATCAAATCATCAATATGTTCTAATCCAACAGAAATACGTAATAGATTAAAAGGCGTTTTGGTATCTGGCCCTTCAACGGTTGCGCGATGCTCGATCAAACTCTCCACGCCGCCTAAACTGGTAGCTTTGGTAAACAGTTTTACTTTGTTAATCACCCGATGCGCGTCCTCACGGTCGCCTTTAACCTGGAACGAAAGCACGCCGCCAAACCCGGTCATCTGTTCTTTAGCCACTTCATGGTTTGGGTGCGATGGTAAACCGGGGTAGAGTACCAGCTCCACAGCAGGATGTATTGCCAGGAACTCGGCCAACAATTGCGCGTTGTGTACGTGGCCGCGCATACGGTAGGGTAGTGTCTTGATACTGCGTACCATGTAATAACAATCTATAGGCGAGGGAATGGCGCCACCCATGGTCTGTACTTTACAGATGGTTTGCCACCACTCATTGTCTTCGGCAGTAATTAAGGCACCGCCCATTATATCGCTATGCCCGCCAAAATATTTTGTGGTGGAGTGCATCACTATATCTGCACCCAATTTTAACGGCTGCTGGCAGATAGGGGTGGCGAAGGTGTTATCGCAAGCCACTTTAGTATTGTTTTCTTTTGCTAACGCGACAACCTTTCTAATATCGGTAACCTTAAGCAAGGGGTTTGATGGCGTTTCAATCCAGATCAACCCGGTATTTGATTTGATATGGGATTTTAAAATTTCTGTATTGTCTATGTCTATAAAATCAAACTCTAATATCCCGGCAAATAATTGTTTTAACTGATTGCGTAAACCATGATACATATCATCAGGAGCGATAATGTGCGTGCCGGGTTTAAGGGATTGAAATACAGCCATGCCCGCCGCGTTGCCCGATGAAAAAGCCGCTGCCGCTGTGCCGCCTTCCAGCTTCGCCAACACGTTTTCTAAAGCAGTACGATTAGGGTTTGATGAACGACTGTAAATATAATCGCCACGAAAACTTTCGTCTGACAACCGTTCGAACGTTGTTGACGTAATTATAGGTTGAACAACGGCTCCTGTAGTTTCGTCGGTATGATTACCGGCGTGGATGGCAATAGTCTCTGTTTTCATGATAATTCAAATTACCGGAATAATTAGATATAATAAGGCAATGTTTTTATATTTTTACTTAAATAAACCCGATTATGAAAATTCCTAAAGTACTGCTGGTTGTAGCCATTGTGGCGGCAACGGCAATCTTGTCTTGTAATAAAAGCGGCGTATCGTCTGATTTTGATAAAAGCTATAGCACATTTCTAGCTTTCAAAAAAAGTTCGGGTAATACGTATACTTACATAGCTGTACACGATGTTAAGGACGCCACTTATTCAGAAACTACAATTACTATTAAGCAAGGCGAAATAACCGCTCGCGATTTTTTAAATTACGAATACGAATTCGATACCGGTAGCAATACTACCACTAAAACGCTAACAGACCAGTGGCATGAAACAGCCAACACTTTAGGTACGCATGGCACCGAGGGCGCCCAATTGTTAACGCTGGACGATATCTATTACCAGGCCCAAAATATCTGGCTAAAAGCAGACAAGAGTAAAAACGTAATAACTTTTCAGACTAACAATAATGGCATGATATCGGCTGCTGGCTATACGCCCAATAGCTGTGTAAGCGATTGCTTTATAGGCGTAAATATCAAGTCTATCACCAATTAAATTATTTGCTGCTCTGTAAACGCTGCGTCATACTATGTGTTTAAACATGGTACTGCCAATAATTGCCCCGCTAAATTGCGGCATTTTACTACCTTTGTTTAAATAATTTTCTAAATGGAGGTATCAGACAACTTACAGGTTTTGTTGAATGATCCGGAGCTATTACCCGGACTAAAAAATATCGCTGAAAAGGTACTTCATAATCAACGTATTAGTTTTGATGAAGGCGTGTTGTTGTTTGAAAAAGGCGAACTGGGGTACCTGGGCGTCTTAGCCAATTACATCCGCGAAAAACGCCATGGCAACAAAACCTATTTTAACCGCAATTTCCATATTGAACCTACTAATCTTTGTGTTTACGATTGTAAATTTTGCTCGTATTCGCGTTTGCTGAAGCAAAAAGAAGAAGGTTGGGAATATACGATGGACGAGATGTTCGACATCGTAAAAAAATACGATAATGAGCCGGTTACAGAGGTGCATATAGTAGGCGGTGTACTGCCACAATACGATGTAGCTTTTTATGCAGAACTATTCAGTCGTATTAAAGCTCATCGCCCCGAATTACACGTGAAAGCATTAACTCCGGTAGAATATCACTACATTTTCAAGAAGGCCAAAATAGATTATGCTACCGGCATGAAAATGATGATGGATGCCGGCCTGGAATCAATACCGGGTGGTGGTGCCGAAATTTTCCATCCTGAAATACGTGCGCAAATAGCAAAAGATAAGTGTACCGGCGACCAATGGCTGGCTATCCATGAAGAATGGCACAAGCTGGGTGGCCGCTCGAATGCCACGATGTTATATGGACATATTGAAGAATATAAACACAGAATAGACCATATGGATCGGCTGCGCGAGTTGCAGGATAGAACCGGTGGTTTCCAGACATTTATCCCGCTGAAATTCCGTAATAAAGATAATCAGATGTCAAACGTGCCGGAGACGACCGTGGTTGAGGATTTGCGTAATTATGCTATCTCACGTATCTACCTGGATAATTTTGATCACATTAAAGCCTATTGGGCAATGATAAGTCGCACCACGGCACAACTGTCGTTAAATTTTGGTGTGGATGATATTGATGGTACGCTGGATGATACTACCAAGATCTACTCGATGGCCGGTGCCGAAGAGCAAAACCCGGGCATGAGCACCAAACAATTGGTGGAGTTGATCAAACAGGTTGGTCGTTACCCGATAGAACGCGACACCTTATATAATGTAGTTACCGACTATAACGATTATCAGTTTGCCGAGGAACCAAAACCTCAGTACTATAAACTGCCGGTGATTAATTAGGTCATCGTGTCATTGAGTCATTGTTTTGATCGGCAAATGACCTAATGACTCAATGACCCAATGACTAAAAGAATGATAAAGACGCTATACATTGTCCGCCATGGGCAAACAGATTTAAATAAACAAGGCATAGTGCAGGGCAGGGGCCGCGATACCGACCTGAACGAGGAGGGCCGCAAACAAGCACAACAGTTTTTTGAGGCTTATAAATCTGTTGCTTTTGATAAGATCTACATATCAGAGCTTAAGCGTACTCAACAAAGTATTCAATTTTTTATTGATTTGGGTATCCCGGTTGAAAAACTTTCTGGCCTTGACGAGCTGGCCTGGGGTATTTATGAAGGCATGCCCAGTACTCCCGAAACTAAAGCAGCTTTTTTTCAATTGATGCGCGAGTGGGTAGGCGGCAACCTTAACGCCAAGTTTGAAAAAGGCGAAAGCCCTAACGAGGTCAGGTTGCGTCAACTGGAGGCGTTACAAATTATCATGAGCCATACGGAGGAGAACACTGTGCTCATCTGCATGCATGGCCGCGCAATGCGCTTGTTATTATGCCTGCTTACCGGCAAGCCCCTAACCGAAATGGATTCATTCCCTCACCAAAACCTGGTGCTTTACAAAGTTACTTTCGACGGCGAAAAATATGAGATCGTAAGCTTCAATAATGCCGATCATTTAAAACACGACTAACATCCTTCTGTGAAAAATATTAGAATATCAGCTGTAAGCTACACTAACACCAAGCCTTTTTTATACGGTATTCAAAACACCGATATCATTAATCAAATAGATCTTAGCCTTGACATCCCGGCAGATTGCGCGCAAAAGCTAATTGACGATAAAGTTGATATCGGCCTGATCCCCGTAGCGGCTGCCTTGAATATGCCCTATTGGGAGATAGTATCTGATTATTGCATTGGTGCCGTTGGTGCGGTAAACTCAGTGTTTGTTTTCAGTAACTGTGATATCAAGGATGTAAAGAGTGTTCAATTAGATCCTGAATCAAGATCGTCAAACAACCTGGCTAAGGTGCTGCTGAAAAACTATTGGAAGGTAACCCCAGAATTAATTACTAATGCAGCCGACTATTCAGTCGATAAAAATACTGATACTGCTTTTGTTCAAATAGGCGACCGCACCTTTGGTAAAAAGGAACAGTTTAAATATGTATACGATCTGGCCGAAGAATGGCAAAATTTCACTGGCCTGCCATTTGTCTTTGCCGCCTGGATAGCCAATAAACCCATCCCTGCTGATTTTATCGCAGCGTTTAACCAATCACTTAAGTTTGGTTTAGATCATCGCGCAGAGCTGATTAAAACGCTTCCTGTGCGCCCTGATTTCGACCTGGAGGATTATCTGATGCACAAGCTTGATTTTACTTTGAACGACGACAAGCGCAAGGCATTATATCTTTTCCTGGATTATATCAAGGCACTTTAAGCCCACAGTTTTTATCTCTTCTGAATTTAATTGCAAGCTACAAGGTTCGCTGTGTTTCTTCGTGCGCTATCGTAATGGTTAAAAATTTTATTTGTAACAAAAACATGAACGATTAAACTAAGCCCTGTCTTCTATATCCAAGCCCTGATTAACACAAAGAGATTAAGCAGGTTATGGTAAAAAAAGTACGAAAATATAGCACGAGTTTTAAGGTTGTCCTGGTTTTGCTGGGTGCAATTGCTATAGGTTACTTCGCTAAGCTTTTTACTACTGGCACTAAACAAATAATACTAGCTGATACCGTCGCGGAAATCCGTCCGCCTAAAAAACATAAGCACAGGCACCGGATTAAAAATATATTGCCTCCAACAATAGCGCAGGCTCCTTTGATTGATACTGTAGCTAAAACAGATAGCGTAGTAGCAGTTAAAACTAATCCAATTAAGGTAGCTCTGGTGGTTGTTAAACCGGTGCCGGTAAAGCATCTCACCGATAGTCTCAACTCTTTCGTTAAAAACAACAACAGTTTTCTATATACCACCTATGTACGCGCTAATGTAACCGGCATTGTCAGGTTACGTCGCGACGATAAGTATGCTGCTGACATTATTGCAGATATACCGGCAAATGCCAAAGTATATGTCCTTAAAAAAGGAGCAATGTACTACCAGGTGGCTTACAATAATACTGTTGGCTTTGTACCAAAATGGACACTACAGACCCAATAACTGTACAAAACCACAAAAAGTCTTGGAGTAGCCTGAAAGCTCCGAGCATCGTTCTTTGTTTTTTGCCTTAATTATTGTAAAAACGGCGTTACAATACCATCAAGGCACATTTTAGGGCTATTCCAATGGACCTTATTGTATTAAATACACTATTTAAATTTAACTTATTGTATTAAATACACTATCTACATTGCATAATTTATAATTTTATAATTTAATATGATATAAATTATAAAGAATTCACAATAATTGTCAATAATTTTAATATATCGCAAAGTGGCCGTACTTTTGTTGAGAATATTAAAAAGAAAAAAAACTACTATGAAAAAATTAATTTTCACCGCAGTAATAGCTACAATGATTAGCGTTTCTGCATTTGCCGATGGCGGTAAAAAAACATCTACTACAACTGGCGAGGAAAACGTGTCATATGCTGTACTTACTCAATTTCAAAGCGACTTTGAAAACGTGAGCAACACTGTTTGGACCGTAACTTCAAGAAGCCAAAAAGTAAACTTTACTAAAAATAAAGTAAACTATACTGCTTACTACGACGCTAATGGCGAATACTGGGGTTTAGCTCAGGAAATTGCTGCAACTACAGTAACTAAAGAAGTGAAAAATGTATTGGCGAAAGATTATGCTGGTTATGATGTTAAATCTGTAACCAGATTTGAAGCTAACGATAGCGAAGAACCTGTTGTTTACTTTATCAGCCTTAAAAATGATAAAGAAACCATCCTGTTGACCATATCACCGGTTGATGGCCAGGTTACAAACATTGACAGAGCATAATTACCCTGATTAAATGAATCAAGCCCGTTCCGGATTATCGGGGCGGGCTTTTTTTATGGGGTTAAAATAATGTATGTAATATCTATGTAAATAGTAGATTATTTATTTGGTGCCTATTGTTATTTAAAACAATCGCTGTAACTTTAAAAATAATTTCAATTTAAAACATACAACTATGAGCTTAAGATTAGGCGATAAAGCCCCAAATTTCACAGCACAAACTTCACAAGGCGAGATCAATCTTTATGACTACCTGGGCGATGGGTGGGGAGTACTATTTTCACACCCGGGCGACTATACACCGGTTTGTACCACAGAGCTGGGCAGAACTGCCGCTTTAAAAGACGAATTTGCTAAACGTAATACCAAAGTATTGGCTTTAAGTGTGGATTCGGTTGAATCGCATACCGGCTGGATCAAAGACATCAATGAAACCCAGAACGTTGAAGTTAACTTCCCGATCATCGCTGATCAGGATCGTAAAATTTCTGAAGCATATGATATGATCCATCCAAATGCTTCGGTAAATGCTACTGTACGCTCTTTATTCATCATAGGCCCGGATAAAGCGGTTAAGCTGATTATTACTTACCCTGCATCAACCGGCAGAAACTTCGTTGAGATACTGCGTGTGCTGGATTCTTTGCAATTAACCGCCTACCATAGCGTAGCTACACCGGCCGACTGGAAGGATGGCGAAGACGTGGTAGTGGTACCTTCTATCAAAACAGAAGACATCCCCGGCAAATTTCCTAAAGGTTTTACCGAAGTTAAACCATACTTACGATTAACCCCGCAACCCAACAAATAATTTTATTTGGATAATTAAATAATTTTATATATTTGATTAAATAAGGGTATATCTATTCCACTGATTATTAACACCATTTTGTATTCAGTCAGGTTTGATTATATGTCTAAAACAATTTTTAATACTATTTATACAACATTATGAAAACTGGAAAAGTAAAATGGTTTAACACTCAAAAAGGTTATGGCTTTATTGTTACCGAAGAAGGTAAAGACCTGTTTGTACATTTTAAAGACGTACAAGGTGGTGTAAATGCTATCAAGGATAACGATAGCGTAGAGTATGAAGTGGAAGACGGTAGAAAAGGATTGCAAGCAGTAAATGTAAAAAAGATATAAATTTTTACTAAGCCTACTAAAAAGAGACCTCTGTAAACCCAGAGGTTTTTTTTTGCTTAAAAATTTAAAATTATACTTAATTGCCTTACTTTAGGCCAACCAATTTATAGATCATTATGACTGATGCCGCACAGGCCAAAGCCAACCGTAACGTTATATTTTTAGTACTTGTAGCCTCGCTGGGTTATTTTGTTGATATATATGATTTGCTCATCTTCTCGATAGTTCGGGTTAAAAGCTTGACGGACCTGGGCATTGTCAATAAAGCAGATATCACGGCACAAGGTACTTTCATTATCAACGTGCAGATGTTTGGTTTGCTGTTGGGCGGTATTCTTTGGGGCGTAATTGGCGATAAACTAGGTCGTATCAAGGTGTTATTTGGGTCCATCATTTTATACTCGGCAGCTAATTTTGTTAACGGCTTTGTGCACGATGTTAATACATATGCGCTGGTACGCTTCTTTGCAGGCGTAGGTTTAGCCGGCGAATTAGGCGCTGGCATAACGCTGGTAAGCGAAACGCTGAGTAAGGAACGTAGAGGATACGGCACCATGATGGTAGCTGTAGTGGGCTTATTTGGCGCTGTATTAGCCAATATTGTAGCTAAACATTTCGGCTGGCGCAATGCTTATTTTGTAGGTGGCGGATTGGGGGCAGTTTTGTTGCTGCTTCGGGTCGGAACATTCGAATCTGGCATGTTTAAGAACGCTGAAAACTCAGACGTTTCGCGTGGCAATTTCCTGAGTTTGTTTACCAATGGCAAGCGCCTTTTAAAATATCTGTATTGTATACTCATTGGTGCGCCGCTTTGGTATGTAGTAGGGGTATTGGTTACCCAATCGCAGGAGTTTGGTATGGCTTTAAAAGCCAAAGAAGTCTTGAATGCCGGCGACGGAATCTTATACACCTATATCGGTATTTCTGTAGGCGATTTACTGGCCGGTATCCTGGCGCAGATCACCAAATCGCGTAAGCTAACTATGATGGTGTTTTTGTTAGTGTCTATTGGCTGCGTGGTATATTACCTTAGCTCGACTGGTATGGATAGTAGTAAATTTATTAAAATATGCTTCCTGATGGGTTGCAGCGTGGGCTATTGGGCAACGTTTGTAACCATAGCTTCCGAACAATTTGGAACCAACCTGCGTGCTACGGTAACTACTACGGTGCCTAACTTTGTGCGCGGTGCATTGATCCCGATCAACGCCTTATTCGCTATTTTTAAAGGGCATTACGGTATGATCGACGCAGGTTATATCATGATGATTCTGCTAACGGTGATCTCGCTGTTTTCGTTAAGTCAGTTGAAAGAAACGTTTGGTAAGGATTTGAATTATATGGAGGAGACGTTGTAAACGGTTATCCAACTCCACCACGTCATCGCGAACGAGGTACGAGTGTGGCGATCTCCGGGAAATACTGTGCCGATGTTTACCTATCGTGTAGAGATTGCCACGCTACGCTCGCAATGACGTAATGGAAAGGCGTTGGGAACATTTGACAACTCCATTACCCTCTAAATCAAATAAAATCGCATTTTTGCGCCAATGATCAATAAAGAACAAATCGTTGCCGACTACCAGGCTATCCAGGATGAAATATGCCGGGCATTAGAGGCAGTAGATAGTAAAGGTAAATTTGAAGAAGAGCTTTGGCAGCGAGACGGTGGCGGTGGCGGCCGTACACGGGTGATTCAAAACGGAAATGTTTTTGAAAAAGGCGGTGTAAACTTTTCGGCTGTCGATGGCGAACTGCCGGAGGTTATGAAAAAAGCCTTGAAAGTTGACAGCGACGATTTCTTTGCTACCGGCGTGTCTATCGTTATTCATCCAAATCACCCGCTGGTGCCTATTATCCACATGAATATCCGGTATTTTGAAATGCCGTCAACTTTTGGCGAGGGTAAAGAGCCTGTGCGCTGGTTTGGCGGCGGTATTGACCTGACGCCGCATTATGTGTTTGAAGACGATGCTAAATTCTTTCACAGCAGCCTGAAAGCTACCTGCGATCAATATAATGCCGATTTCTACAGCAAATTCAAAAAATGGGCCGACGATTATTTTTTCATCAAACATCGTGATGAGACCCGAGGCATTGGTGGCATATTTTATGACCGACTGACGGCTAACGAGCATATTTCCTGGGATGAGATCTTCGAGTTTTCTAAATCTTTGGGGCGCTCGTTTATCCCAATTTACACCGAGTTGGTAAATCGCCATAAAAACGAAACGTTTACCGAGGCACAACAGCAATGGCAATACCAGCGCCGCAGCCGCTATGCCGAGTTTAATCTGGTGTACGATGCCGGTACCAAGTTTGGTTTGGAGACTAATGGACGTATAGAATCTATCCTGATGAGTTTACCGCCCACAGCTAAATGGTTGTACAATTACCAACCTCAGCCTGGCAGCGAAGAAGCAAAGACCTTATCTTTACTAAAAAAAGGCATTAACTGGGCATAATATGCAAAAAGTGGCAATACTTTTAGTTTTTCTGGCGACTTTAGGTTCTACCGATAATCCGTCAACTTTAAAAGGCAAATGGAACTACGCCGGTGGCTGGTTTAACCACAAGCTTTCTGCCGCGCCAAAAGGCTACACCCAGCAACGCAAATATACCGACCAGAAATTCGACGCTTTTGTATATCAAAAAGGGGAGAAGGACATGAAATACGAAAGCGGCACCTACACCCTGCAGGGCGATACCTGCCTGGAAACCCAAACCTATTGTTTGCAAGACCAAAAGATGGTTGGTGTGACTGTGCATTACCATTACGAGGTCAGAAAAGATACGCTGGTGTTAAGTGGTACTTTACCTAACGGCGCTTTGATCCAAGATTATTGGGTAAAGGTGAAGTAATTGAAAACTTTTTTATAAACACCACGTCATTGCGAGGAACGAAGCAATCTCTGCACTCGCTAATCAATGTCCGTAAAGTTTGTGTTGGCTATCGCCAGAGATATTTATCCTGTTGACTGTCTGGTGTAGAGATTGCTTCGTACCTCGCAATGACGCAGCGGGGAGAATATTGTTTACTACCTGATCTTATCCAATGTAATCGCCGATGCATCATCCATCAACGCTTTAGCATTCAAATTATCGACAATAGCTACTTTAGCACCCTGCCAGCTGTGCCATTGCAAAAAGTAAGGAGCTTTGCCTTTAAAAGTGTTTAAAACAGCGGTTTCATCAAAATGCCCAAAGGCGGAGTCGTCGGGGCCAACCTCGCCGTCGCTAACAATCTTTCCCATTTTTAACAAAGAAGGATAATCCTCAAATGCAGGCACCTTCGGATAGTTGTCGAGGGCTACAATGTCCACATATTTATCACCGGGGTAAAAAACATCTGGTGCCGGGAAGTAAGTTCCGGCGATATTAGGCGCATAGATCCAGATCAGGTTATCCAGGCCGTAGTCTTTGGTAAACGTTTGGTACATATCCATCCAAAGGGCCGCATAATCTTTTTGATTTGTCGGGTTTTTAATATCATTGGTTCCCCACCAAAACCAGGTACCGTTCATCTCGTGAAAAGGTCGCCAAAGTACGGTTAGTCCTGCATTTTTTAATTGCTTCAAGGCTTTGGCCACATTGGCTAACTCGGCACGGTAGCTGGCTTTTTCTTTAGAGTCGGGCGCATTTTTTAATAGTTTCTTCAGGTCGATAATGCTTTTGTTCTCCACGGTGTTTAGTCGCACGTTATAGCCTTCGGTAAAGGGGCAGTCGGCGTGCCAGCTTAAGGTTACCAGGCCACCTTTTTTCCAGTGGTTAATGGCGTATTCATTGGTTTGGGCGAAATTAATGTTAGGGAAATAGCCATAATCCAGCCCCAGTAAGGCAGGGTAGTGGCCGGTGGAGTCATACAGTCGCTGGAAATTCTTTTGATATTCTAAGGCAACATCCGGGCTTTGGCTGCATTGCTGGCCCACGATAACCTGCTTGTTTGCAACAATGGTTTTGAAGTAGGCTAAAATTCCTTTTTTACTGCGGTCAGTAAGTTTTGGGATGGGGGTTTGGGCTTTGGTAATTAAAAAGCTCATCAGTAGAAAAAAGGTAACTATAGGTCGGATGCAGGTTTTCATAATAATTGGGTTTATTCAAATATACAAAAATGCGTTAGTGATGGCAGCGGATACCGGCCATGTGAATAAGGCCGGTGCAGTATGAGCGAACAGCACGGGCCGTAGGTAACGCCCGTAAAATTAAAATCCGGGTGATCCAAAAAATACTTAAAAGTCAGGAAAAGTGATCCAAAGTGATCCAACTATTAAAATAGTTTAAGCTTAATGAATTGATTATTAATTGTTTGTGTTTTTTAGCTGATCCAACTGATCCATGCACTCACGTGGATCACCTCACGCATCTGCAGCTTGACAATAGCCTGTGTACACAAGCTCAATGTGGAGTATTTTGAATGTGTTGAAAAATACATTCGAAATAGGGGTATTTTGTTGTCTTTATAAGGCATTTTGTTGGTAAAAAACGTTCGATAAATCAACTTAATTCTTAACTTCGCAAGTCGTATTTAACACTTATTAAAATACGGTCGATTATAAATCAAACTATCTACAATTAATAAAAAATGGCTGAAGGAACAGAGAACGATCCACACAAAGAAGACAAGATAATTTCGATAAATATTGATGAGGAAATGCGATCGGCTTACATCGATTATTCGATGTCGGTTATTGTATCACGTGCACTGCCTGACGTGCGCGACGGTTTAAAGCCGGTTCACAGGCGCGTGCTGTTCGGCATGCTTGATCTGGGTTTAAATAACAATAAGCCTTATAAAAAATCTGCCCGTATTGTGGGTGAGGTAATGGGTAAGTATCACCCGCATGGCGACTCATCGGTATATGACACCATGGTGCGTATGGCGCAGGAGTGGAGCTTACGTTATCCGCTGGTTGAAGGCCAGGGTAACTACGGCTCGATAGATGGTGACAACCCGGCGGCAATGCGTTATACCGAAGCAAGATTAGAAAAGATTGCCGAAGAAATGCTGGCCGATATCAATAAAGACACCATTGACTACCAACTAAACTTTGACGACTCCTTACAGGAGCCAACCGTATTGCCTGCAAAGTTCCCTAACTTATTGGTTAACGGTGCATCTGGTATTGCGGTAGGTATGGCTACTAATATGGCCCCGCATAATCTTTCGGAGGTCATTGATGCTACCGTAGCTTTCATTGATAACCGCGATATTGAAGTTGCCGAATTGATGAAACACGTTAAAGGCCCTGACTTCCCAACAGGTGGTATCATCTACGGTTTTGAAGGTCCGCGCGAAGCGCTGGAAACAGGCCGTGGCCGTGTAGTATTGCGTGCCCGTGCCGAAATTGAAACCTATGGCAGCGATCGTGAGCGTATTATTGTTACAGAAATACCTTACCAGGTTAATAAAGGCCTGATGATTGAGCGTACTGCCGACCTGGTTAATGATAAAAAACTGGACGGCATCTCCGCCATCCGCGATGAATCTAACCGCGAGGGTATCCGTATAGTTTATGAGATAAAACGCGAAGCTAATGCTTCTATCGTATTAAATAACCTGTTCAAATACACGTCTTTACAGACGTCATTTAGTGTCAATAATATTGCGCTGGTACATGGCCGCCCAATGATGCTGAATCTGAGAGATCTGATTTTTCATTTTGTTGAGCACAGACATGAGGTAGTTGTCCGCCGTACCAAATTTGAACTGGCAGAAGCTGAGAAACGTGCACACGTTCTGGAAGGTTTGCTGATTGCGCTTGACCACCTGGATGAAGTAATTAAGTTGATTCGTGGTTCGCAAACGCCTGAAGAGGCCCGCGAAGGCTTGATGAGTAACTTTGGACTGAGCGATATCCAGGCTCGTGCCATTCTGGACATGACCTTAAGAAGGTTAACCGGACTGGAACGCGATAAGATCAAAGACGAATATGACGGCTTGATGAAAACCATCGAATACTTGAAATCTATTCTGGCTGACGAGGGCTTGAGAATGCAGATCATCAAAGACGAGCTAGCCGAAATAAAAGACAAATACGGCGACGAGCGTAAGACAGAAATGGTGCACTCATCTGCCGAAATGCAGACCGAAGATTTCATTGAGGATGAGGATGTTGTAATCACTATCTCACGCGAAGGTTACATTAAACGTACCCCACTTACAGAATATCGCAGACAGGGTAGAGGTGGCAAAGGATCGATTGGCAGTAACAGCCGTGACGCCGACTTTATAGAACACTTGTTGGTGGCCTCAAACCACAACTACATGTTGTTCTTTACAGAATCTGGTCAATGTTTCTGGTTAAGAGTATTCGAGATTCCGGAAGGCTCACGTACCTCAAAAGGCCGGGCTATCCAGAACATCATCAATATCCCTAAAGAAGAAAACATTAAGGCCTACATTAAGGTTGTTAACCTGAAAGATCGTGATTATTTGGAGAACAACTTCATTATCATGTGTACCAAGAAAGGTGTGATTAAGAAAACTTCGTTAGAGGCTTATTCTCGTCCACGCGCTAATGGTATCAATGCTATCAATGTTAATGATGGTGATTCTTTATTGGAAGCAACATTAACTACCGGTAACAGCGAAATTGTAATGGCTCTGCAATCGGGGCGTGCTATTCGCTTTAACGAGTCTACAGTTAGGCCGATGGGCCGTACGGCAACAGGTGTACGCGGTATTACTTTAGATAAAGATAATGACGAAGTTGTTGGTATGATCAGTATTGACGATCCGGAAACTACAGTATTGGTAGTGTCAGAGAAAGGATACGGCAAACGTACTGATATAGATGACTATCGCGTTACTAACAGAGGTGGTAAAGGCGTTAAGACCTTGAACATAACTGAAAAAACCGGAAACCTTGTAGCTATAAAAGGTGTTACTGATAGTGAAGACCTGATGATTATTAACAAATCGGGGGTAATTATCCGGATTGCAATCAGCGAGTTGAGAGTGATGGGCCGTGCAACGCAAGGAGTGAGGTTGATTACTTTAAAAGGTAACGACGAGATTGCATCTGTAGCCAACGTAGAGCATGAAGAGGATGAGGAAATTACACTAACTGAGGTTGAGGGTGGCGAAGATAACGCAACTCCTGACGCAGATGGTGCTGCCGAACCAACATCAGGTGATATAACTGAATAAAACTATGAATTACAGCCGTAAAATAGCATTAGCGGTACTACTGGTATTGTTTACCACACCTTTAGCATTTTCACAATCGGAAATGCTAAAGGGCATAGTAAACAATTTGGCTTTTTTTAAGCAAAAAAAAGAACTCAAGTTCTTAACCAACGCTAAAAAATCTATCGATAGTTTGATAAAGGCATCGCCCGATACCAATAACCTTCAAAACCAGGTTTATCGCGCGGTTATCAATTCGGCTTTGCTATACGTAGATTCCACTAACCAGGCCGGCCAGCCAGAAAACTTCTTTCGTCAAACCAATCAGCAGGTAGATGTATTAAATACCCGTAAAAAGATATTCAGATATCAGCCCGAAATGGATTTTTCGCGAGAATGCCTGGCTAATGTATACATCCGCAAAGGATTTGCCTACATGCGGGTATCTGACTATACCAATGCCGGCGCTATGTTTATCAAGGCGCATAAATACGCGCCAGAATTTAAGCCATTAAATGCCTATATAGCCTATACCAACAATAAACTGGGCAATGTTACTACTGCAGAAAAATACTATGATAGCGTCGTTAAAACCGATAGTACGCGATCTGATTATATAGAAGCGGCATCGGGGGTATATAAAGCCGTAGGAGACACCGCTAAAGCATTAGAGATGGTGAAGCGGGGCCGCAGACTAAACCCCAATGATAAATCGTTGTTATTAGATGAAGCTCAGATATACAACAACAATAAAGACTATGAGTCGTTAGCACCATTGTTACCCCAATTGCTTGATTTTAATGCAAATAACCCCGATATTGTATTTGTTGCGGCCAACTGTTATGATCATTTAAAGCAATACGATAAGGCAGAAAGCCTATATTTACATGCGATTGATCTGAATAGCGCGGCTTACGATCCAATATTTAACCTGGGTATACTTTACCTTAAAAAGAGTTTAATTACAAAAGGGGGTGAGACTAATAAAAATTTAGGCTATGCCGTGCAGTGGGTTGAAAAGGCAAATGAAATATCGCCAAATGATGTAAATTGCCTGCAAGTGTTAAAAATGGTATATGCCAAAACCGGAAACACAGACCAAACAGACAAAATAAATAATAAACTAAAACAGTTAACTAATCAATAAATTAATCATGAGAATTAAATTTTTGTTAGCAGGGTTATTGGGCGTTGCAACAACGGCTGCATTTGCTCAAAAATACGAAACGAGCCATGCGAAAGACTCCTATGAACAATACACTGTATTAAGTAAGGTAAAGGCCACTTATGACGAGGCCGACAAAAACCTTTTGGAAGCGCGCAGGGCAATTGATAAAGCTGCCGCAAATAGTAAATCTGCCACTTTACCGGCAACTTACGCCGTAAGAGCTGCAGTATACGCCACTTTTGCTATGCGTGACACCTCAAAAAAGAATACAATGCCATTTTTTAAAACTGCGGATTCGGCTTACAGAAAAGCAAAAGAAACAGATGTTAACGGCGAAAATAAAAAGTTGATTGATGACGCAGGCCTGAACCTGGCTCAATATCAATTAAACCAGGGTGTGGCCGATTATTCCGCTAAAAGATATGACGCGGCTTATAAGGATTTTGATTACTATCATCAATTATTCCCACAAGACACAACAGCGTTGTACTACTCAGGTCTTGCTGCTTATGCCGGTAATAATATGCCAAATGCATTAGGCGCGTATTCAAAATTATTAACGTTAGATTTTTCAAAGAAGGCAAGCCTTTATTTAGATATGTCTACCATATATCTATCTCAAAAAGACACGACTAACTCTTTAAAATACGCTACAGAAGGGGTAGAGAAGTTCCCGGCAAGTACCGATTTAAGAAGAAGGGAAATTGAGCTTAGTTTGCTTACCGGCAAATCGCAGGAGGTTATGAGTAAGATACAAGCTGCCATCGCCAATGATCCTAAAAACAAAACGCTGTATTACTACGCTGGTCTTACCTATACTTCATCAGCTAGTGTTGTAGATATGAGTCTTCAAAAACTGAGAAAAACTTCAAAAGATGCTGCCGCAATTGCAGCATTACAGGCTAAAAGGGATGATGCCCTTGCTAAAGCCGCTGAAATGTACAAAAAGGCATTGGAGATAGACCCGAATTACTTTGAACCAAACTTAAACATAGGTTCTGCTTATTTGTCGCCCGGCATTGACTTGTTTAACGATGCAAACCAATTGCCGCCAAGCAAACAGAAAGAATATAATGCAATGATGGCCAAAGCTGCTGCTCAATTTGAGCTGGCTAAACCGTATCTGCTCAAAGCTGTAGAACTTGATCCAAAATCGAGAGATGCCCTTGGTCAATTAAAAATTTATTACAAAGGCACAAGAGATTCTGCTAATGTATCGGCAACACAAGCTAAAATAGACGCATTACCCAATAAATAATTTTAAAGCCCACCAAAGTAGGTGGGCTTTAAAAAGAATACATTACTTAACATAATGTTAATTATGTGAATTAAATAATGGGAAATTTATATAACAAAGGCCCGGCAATTTGTCGAGCCTTTGTTATATAAATCTTAATAGCTGTATTACTTAGTATTTCACGGTATCCTCAATAGTTTTAGCCGGCGTGGCCGTGTCTTTTTGCATTTGTCGTCTTTCTGCTCTGGCCATTTTCTTTGCTTGTTTAGCGCTGTCCATTTTGGCACTATCTACAGCGGTTGCCGAACTGCCGGCTTTTTCAGAACTGCAACCGGCGGTAACCGAGCCGATCATTATCGCAACAAGTGCGAAGCCTAAAATTTGTTTTTTCATAGGATGGTATGTTTAAATAAGAGTTTAACACTTTACCTAATAATAACTGCTTTATAAATACATTGTTTAAAATTTGTTCTGCTAAGAAAATGATTGTCAGCAAGGTATGGTGGACGCTTTAAATTTGACAAGCCACTAGTGGATTTTAGATTTTTAATCCTGATATTTAAGCGCTATGGTGGTAACAGAAAGATTATCAAAATGGGGAATGCGCTTCTACCCTCCTCTTTTTTTTCAGCGTATTTGGGTTGTCAATATTGACCAGGGATTTCGCGGTGTTACTGTTAATATTAACAAAAGCTTTTTTAACAGAAATTACAATAATTCGATATTCGGCGGCACAATTTTCGCAGCCGCAGATCCTTTTTATCCATTATTGTTTCATCAAATATTTGTTCATAAAGGCTATAATGTGATAGCCTGGTCTAAATCCTCAGAAATTCAATTTTTAAAGGCCGGGTTTACAAAACTTCAATTTAAGATCCATATCAGTGATGATGAGGTAGCCGAAGCCGAACATGTACTTAATACCGGCGGTAAATACATCAAATCGCATCCGATAGATATTTACAATACCAATGGTGATGTATGTGCCACAGTAAACAATGAGGTTTATTTACGTAACCTTGATTTTGTAGAGACCGAACAATGAAAGTGATAATGAATGACCAGGCCTTTCTGGATAAAGGCTTTTTAGTCTCGACAGACAAAAGTTTGCTCGATTTTAACGTTATTTATAGCTATCTCGATAAGGAATCGTACTGGGCAAAAGGAATACCTGTTGAAAAGTTAAAAAAAGCTATTGAACACTCTATATGCTTTGGTGTTTATCATGATAAAAAACAAATTGGGTTTGCCCGTGCGATAACAGATCAGGCTGTTTTTGCTTATATTGCTGATGTGTTTATCTTGCCTGAGTTTAGGAAAAACAGGGATTGTCGAAATGGCTCATACAAACTATTCGAAACTACCCCGAACTGCAAGGTTTAAGGCGATGGTCATTAGCTACTTTGGATGCACACGGCTTATACAAGCAATTTGGATTTACAACAATAACCGGTCCTGAAAAATGGATGGAAATATATACACCTTATCAGGTACTTAAGAACGACAACGATGAACCTAAAGAAGCAGATATTTGAGGGCGAAGGTGTAACACTTGACTTTAAAAAAACGATAACCAGCTGCGAAAAGATTGCCCGCACGATGGTTTCTTTTGCTAATAATAAAGGCGGCAGGCTGCTGATAGGCGTTGCAGACGATGGTTCCATAAAAGGCGTAAAAAGCGAAGACGAAGAGCGTTATATGATAACCAAAGCAGCTACTTTATATGCACGCCCGGCCCTGGAGCCAAAATTTGAAGAGATTTATGTGGATGATAAATCGGTGCTAGTTGTTGACATACCTCAAAGTGACTTAAAACCACATTATGCACTTGCAGAAGATGGCAAGTGGTGGGTTTATGTGCGCGTTAAAGACAAAAGTGTACTGGCTAGCAAAATAGTGGTTGATGTACTTAAAAGAACTACCGGAGAAGCCGGCGTGTTAATAGAATATTCGGCCAAAGAAAAATCGTTATTAGAATATCTCGAACAATCTGCACGCATAACCGTAAAAGAGTATTGCGATTTGATTAAGGTTGGCCGCAGAGCAGCCCAACGCATCCTGGTGAATATGATCCTGTCGGGTGTTATACGGGTACATACCACCGAGAAAGAGGAATATTACACCGCCGCTTAGCTCAGCAATCATGTCCGTCTTTTATCTGAAATATAAACCGCATTATCGCGATAACCTAAAACTGGCTATACCTGTTGTAATATCTCAATTAGGTCATACACTGGTGCAAACCTCTGACACCATTATAGTTGGGCACTTTGCCGGAACCATCAGTTTAGCTGCCGTGGCTCTGGCTACCAGTATATTTACCATCCCCCTAATTATCGGTATAGGTATTTCCTACGGCTCTACCCCTCTTATCGCCCAGCATAACGGTCGCGGTGAATTTGCAGAATGCGGGCAACTGTTATCCAATAGTTTATTCATTAATGCCATCACCGGTGTCATACTTTTTGGTTTGGTCTGTTTGGGTTCGATATATTTACTGGACGATCTGCATCAATCGCAACAAGTGCTGATTAAAGCTAAACCCTTTTTGATGCTGCTTGCATTGTCGGTTATCCCCATGTTAATCTTTAATACGTTTAAGCAGTTTGCCGAGGGCTTAGGTTTCACTAAACAAGCTATGCTCATATCTATTTGGGGGAATATTTTAAATATATGCCTGGGGATAACATTTGTAAAAGGCCTATTCGGTATTCATCCTATGGGCATCATGGGCGCAGGTTACAGTACTTTGATAGACCGTTGTGTGATGTCGATCGTTATGGGCGTATATGTTTTCAAATCGAAAAACTTCAGGAAATATCTGAAAGATTTTTCGGTGAGAAACGTTAACCGGGTACGTAGTTTAAGTATCTTAAAAATCGGCGCACCCGTAGCTTTGCAATATGCTTTTGAAATCAGTGCATTTAGCGCAGCTGCAATTTTAATGGGCACTATTGGCGTGTTACCTCAGGCTGCGCATCAAATTGCCATCAACCTGGCATCGATGACTTATATGATGTCGAGCGGCGTATCTGCGGCGGCGGCTATTAAATCCGGGAACTATTTTGGCGCAAAAGATCATGGCGGGTTACGACTCTCTGCGAACGCAAGTTACCATATCGTGTTGATCTTTATGGCTTTTACCGCTTTGATCTTTACCTTCGGGAATAACCTGTTACCCTGGATATATACATCAGATAAGGCGGTTATAGGCATTGCAGCACAGTTACTTATACTCGCAGCTATCTTCCAGCTATTTGATGGTGCGCAGGTTGTAGGGCTAGGTATTTTACGCGGCATGGGCGATGTAAATATCCCGACAGTAATTACCTTCCTGGCTTATTGGGTAGTGGGATTACCCATCGGGTACTACTGGGGAATCCATTTAAACTGGGGGCCCAGCGGTATTTGGTACGGCTTGGTTTTAGGATTGATGGTATCGGCAGTGTTACTCTACATTCGCTTTAAGATTATCAGCAAACACCAGCGGTTTCGCCAGTCCATCATCATCGCTAAAGATTAAAAATACATTTCGGCAGCTAGTCGATAAGTATTACAATGTGCTTCGATGATATCTTTGATCTCCGGTGAGTAGCCGCCGCCCATGCTAACCTGCACCGGTATATGGTTTTCAATGCATTGTTCAAACACAAACCGGTCTCTCTCCTTACATCCCTTTTTGGTTAAATGTATTTTACCCAGTTTATCTGTTTTTAAAACGTCAACACCCGACAAATAAAAGATAAATTGTGGTTTTTGCTGCGCGATAAGTTTGGGTAAAGTGTTTTTTAGAATGTCCAGATATTCGTCGTCAGCAGTGCCGTCCGGCAATGCTATATCCAGATCAGATCGCTCTTTCCGGTACGGGAAATTATTGGCCCCGTGCATAGAAAAAGTAAAAACGCGCGGCTCATGTTCGAATATTTGCGCGGTACCATTACCTTGATGTACATCTAAATCTATTATCAATACAGATGATGATAAATTATTGTTTAATAAATAGTTGGCTGCAATTGACTGATCATTTAACATACAAAATCCCTCGCCCCAATTGGTGCCGGCATGGTGGGTGCCACCTGCAGCATTGAAAGCAACCCCATATTCGAAAGCATAGCTGCAACCATCAATAGTTCCCTGCGCAATGGTACGCTCCCGTTGAATCAAACGGTCGGACAGCTCGAAGCCTATACGGCGCTGTTCTTTAGGCGATAAGGTAAGGTCACGTAACTGGTGCCAGTAGCCCTGGTCGTGAGTGGCAAGAATAGCTTCCTCCTTCACTATCTTTGGCCCAAATAAGTTCTCTGCTGTAATCAATCCCTCATGAAGTAGTTGGCCGGGTATCAGCTCGTATTTTGACATCGGAAACCGATGGTTGGGTGGAACTGGGAGTATATAGATAGAGTCAAAAGCGATTTTAAGCATTTAAATATTCGATATAAGCTACTTTAGCAAGATAAGCGTGAAATAATGCGTCGAACGTTAATTTGTTGCAATAGCAGGCCTCAAATGACGTTATTTATTTGGACTGCTAACAAACCGATCGCCTTTAACGTAAAAACGATAAGGTAAGAGCGCATCTTGTTTGGCATAAGCCACGCCAACGCGGGGTACAGCCGCAATCTGTTCATCAGGTATCACCATCCCCCGATCCTCAATCCACAAAGTATCACTTTGCAGATTGATGGCGTTAATCTGCCTGGATATCCCTAAAGCTTGCGCAACAGAACCAGGGCCTGAAGTGATGGTTCGCTTTACCTCAGTCATTTTTCGCCGATACTGCATAACCTCCAACCCATCAGTTGGATGGATAGCTCTAATTAATATGGCATGGGGATGTCCCTCAACAGAGGTAACTACATTAAACATCTCATGAATACCATAACAGAGGTAAACATAAGCCACACCGCCGTTCATATACATTACCTTTGTACGGGGTGTTAATCGATTTTCGAAGGCATGTGAAGCACGGTCTACAACACCATTATAAGCTTCTGTTTCAACGATGTAACCGCCGGTAACTTCGCCATTAATACAGGTAAATAAATACTTACCCAGTAGTTCGCGACTGATAGTAACTACATCATTTCGCTGATAAAAAGACAGTGGCAGTTTCATTTCTTTTTGAGGATGTCCTTTAATATTTTGTTGATCTGCTTCGCTTTATCGAAAACCATAATGTGCGTTCCGCCTTTAACGATTGTTGCATTAATGATGTTCTTATAATTAAAAACCAGGTCTTTATCGCCGTGTATATGGTACATGTTAGGTGGAACGACTTGATTATCCCATGTTAGCGCCGCACCTATGGCCCATTTCAAAAACTTAGGCGATGATTTTTGCACCATGTCGTGAAATAGCCAGGCGTCGTGTTTATCCATGTGGCCAAAAAAGGGTTTTGCGATATAGCCTATTTTACCCAACACTCGCCCAGTTAAAATTTTGTAAAGTGGTACAGCATTAAAGAACTTAAAATACCAGGGTGCTTCGCTAATTGTCTTAATACTGGAAATTAATATTACCTTATTAAGCCTGAGTTGCTTGGCTATTTCCGTGGCGATCATCCCTCCTAACGAAACGCCAATTACTATGGAATTATTTGTTACAAAATATTGATGTATAAGCTTTTGTGAGTAAGTATTTAAAGTATCAGTTTCATTAGGTTCAATCCAGTCTACCGGCGTTACATCGTTGTCGCCCAGGTCAATATTGTTATAAAGACGGGTGTCGGCTCCCAGTCCTGCTATCAGAAATATCTTACTCATTGAAGTTAATGAACCCGATAATCCGTTCAAGATATCGAGCATCGGTTTCGTCAAAACCTGCTAAATGTTCACTGTCTGCATCTAACACGCCAACTACCCGATTGTTGTGAAATAATGGCAATACAATCTCAGAGCGAGAGGCCGAGCTGCAGGCAATATGCCCCGGGAAAGCATCCACATCAGGTACCACTAACGTTTTAGCCTGCTCCCATGCACCACCGCAAACACCTTTGCCCTTAGCAATGCGCGTACAGGCAACAGGCCCTTGAAAGGGTCCTAAAACCAGTTCGCCATTCTTTACCAGGTAAAAGCCTACCCAAAGCCACTTAAATTGCTCTTTTAGTGCGGCGCAGATATTGGCCAGGTTAGCTACTAAGTCCGGCTCGCCCTGTAGTAGTGCTTCTATTTGCGGGATCAGCGAGGTGTATTGTTCTGTCTTATCGGATGATGATATGATTATTAGATCTTCTGCCATAAAGCAAATGTAACTACGTGCGGATCAAATTAAATAAGGCAAATCTCATATTTAATTTTTTATTTTTAGCCGCATAAGATCATTATCCCTTTAAAATCATTTAAAAGCCGTATAAATCGTTTAAATGTCTTTAAAATCACTTAATTTCTTTTAAAATGAGAGTAATAGCAGAATTGCCGCATCCGGATTTCAAAATTACCATTTTTAGCATGAACCAAAAGTTCATTGTGAAAATGGAACGCGGTATATTGGAACAGACATACAAAGTCCCTGAGATGGATTTGACCGATGGTATAAACAGTGTGTTTGAATTATTGGATGAGGAGTTTCTAAAAACCATCGCCGCACGCTTTGTTGATATGGGAAAGGACTTCAAAGAGGCTTATCACCGCTATAATTACTAGCCAAATAAAATTTTGTTGTCTGTTTTTTTTAAATATTAATTATTTATTTTTCAATTGTTTATATAGGTTAACTAAACTATTATGGGAGATTATATACAACGTTAACCCAGTCCTGTTTCCGATAACGATTGCGTAAAAATATTCGTGGCTAAATATAATTATTGGCCGATTAAATTGTAGAATTGCTATCCAATCAATGATAATACACTATTAATTTTATGAAGACATCTTTGAAAATAAAAGCTTTGGCTTTAGGTACTTTAACTGCAGCATTGATATGTGCTACCGTTATCGCACTTCCCTCTTTTACCCAGAATATTGACCCTGCTACAATCACCATCAACTCCGTTAAGGTTACCGACGGTATAAAAGCGCCAACGTCTCTTGCCTTCCCTGCGCCGAATAAAGCATGGGTTACCGAGCAGACTGGTGCTATCCGTTTAATTAAAGATGGTAAGTTAACAGACGTAGTGGTATTGGATGTAAAAGATAAAATGATTAAGGTTAATTCAGGCTATGAGGAACGCGGGTTGTTAAACGTTATCCTGAGTCCAAAATTTGCCACAAATGGCAAGTTCTATATTTATTATAGCGCACCACATAAAAACGAACAGGGTAAACCCCGATTCGATCATACTGATGTTGTGGCAGAATACAAGATGCTACCTAACTCAGACCAGGCAGATCCAAACAGTGCGCGTATTATCTTAACCCAAAACAAACCAGACGGTAATCACAACGGTAGCGGTATTGTTTTCGGTACTGATGGTTATTTGTATGTTACTTTTGGCGATGGCGGCGGCCAACATGATCAACACGGCGCTATTGGCAACGGGCAAAACTTGAACACCCTGTTGGGTAAAGTTTTACGTATTGATATTAATGTCGATTCTACTTACTCAGTACCCAAAGACAATCCATTTGTAGGCAAAGCCGGCGTAAGACCTGAAATTTGGGCCTACGGTTTCCGTAACCCATATCGTATAACAATGGATAGGGCTTCTAAGCAATTGTTTATTGGCGAAGTTGGCCAGGATTTATGGGAAGAAGTAGATATCCTGCAAAAAGGTGCTAATTATGGCTGGCGCATTGTAGAAGGCAATCATTGCCATAACCCTGCCACCGGTTGCGACTTTACAGGCATCACTCCGCCTATTACAGAATATGCGCACAGCGAAGGTGTATCGGTTATCGGTGGCTATGTCTATAATGGCAAGCAAATTCCATCCATAAAAGGTAAATACATTTTTGGCGACTGGACAGGCCCGGTGTGGTACCTGCAGAAAGCCGGCGAAAAATGGCTGAGAGGAAAGGTAACCATTAACAACTTCCCTGCCCAGGGAAAAATTACAGGCTGGGGCGAAGATCAATCCGGAGAATTGTATTATCTTACCAATTCAGAAACCGGCCCCGGTGGCCCTGGTGTTACAACCGGCAGCGTTTATAAAATCGTCAAAAACCAATAAATGAGAAAATATTTAAACGGTAGTTTATTAACTGTTTTGTTAGGGGGAGTCGGCATATTGCTACTCCCTTCTTACGTTTTAAAGAAAGCTGATCCGGATGGACTGTTAGCACCGACGCTAACTTTCAAAGCTCAACCAATAGTTGACGGTTTACAGGCGCCTTTAGATATGACCTTTATTGGCAATGGCGATATTCTGGTAGCCGAACAGGCCGGAAAGATAAGACTGATCAAGAACGGCAAGTTGACGGATGCGCCGCTATTAGATATCAGCAGTAAACTCATCAAGCTGATGCCTGTAGATGTGCGCGGTTTGTTGGGATTTGCTGTGCATCCAAAGTTCAAGAGCAATCATAAGATTTACGTTTTTTATAGCGCGCCTGCTACCGCTGAAAAATCCGACCATAAAGATGTGGTGGCCGAGTACACCTTATCAAACAATGCTACCCTGCCTGATCCGGAAAGTGGTCGCATTTTATTTACTGCCGACGAACCCGGTCAAGGAGATAACGGCGGCTGCCTGAAGTTTGGACCCGACGGTTATTTATACGTTGCCATGGGCGATGGTGGCGGCGGTGGTGATAAGCATGGCCCGATAGGTAATGCTCAAAACATGAATACTCTGTTAGGTAAGGTATTAAGGATCGATGTAAACAGCGATTCAACTTACCTAATCCCAAAAGACAATCCTTTTGTTGGTAAGGCCAATGTAAGACCGGAAATTTGGGCCTATGGCGTACGCAATACCTGGCGGTTCTCATTCAACAGAGCCAACAAACAACTATTTACCTGCGATGTAGGTGAAGCAACCTGGGAGGAAATGGATGTCATTGAGAAGGGCGGCAATTATGGTTGGCGCATGGTTGAAGGCAATCATTGCTTTAATCCAAAAGAAGGTTGCGACTTTACAGGAACTATTAAACCCATTGCCGAATACGATCATAAAAATGGCGTCTGTGTAATTGGCGGCTATGTTTATAACGGTACTCAATTATCAGCCCAAAAAGGTAAATATTTCTTTGCCGATTGGACAGGCCCCATTTATTACATCGAGAAAAAAGGTAACGACTGGCAGCGCGGAAAAGTCGAATTACAGAACTATCCAACAAATCTTAAAATAACCAGCTGGGGCGAAGATCCGTCAGGCGAATTATACCTGATTACCAATGGCGGTAATTTATTGAGCGAGACTAAAGGAGCTATTTATAAAATTGTGAAGTAAAACTTTAAAAGATAGGTCATTTCTTTACCCGCTCCCTGTCTACCCCGTCTGTGCAAATAGGTGCACACAAGAACCTTGTGATTTACTTTCCCACCACGGCATCGTGAGCGAGGAACGAGCGCGACGATCTCCGGAACGCGCTCCCGTCCGCTCGTTTAGAGATCCTCATGCTGCGCTCAGGATGACGGCGCGGAAATAGGTGCACACAAGAACCTTGTGATTTACTTTCCCACCACGTCATCGTGAGCGAGGAACGAGCGTGACGATCTCCGGAACGCGCTCCCGTCCGCTCGTTTAGAGATCCTCACGCTGCGCTCAGGATGACGGCGCGGAAATAGGTGCACACAAGAACCTTGTGATTTACTTTCCCACCACGGCATCGTGAGCGAGGAACGAGCGCGACGATCTCCGGAACGCGTTCCCGTCCGCTCGTTTAGAGATCCTCACGCTGCGCTCAGGATGACGGCGCGGAAATAGGTGTACACAAGAACCTTGTGATTTACTTTCCCACCACGGCATCGTGAGCGAGGAACGAGCGTGACGATCTCCGGAACGCGTTCCCGTCCGCTCGTTTAGAGATCCTCATGCTGCGCTCAGGATGACGGCGCGGAGTACACTATAGGATTTATAAGTCTAAGTTTCACGCATTTGGTGTTTTCGTTTAACCAGTCATCAATTGCTTCACCAGCTCCGGTACCCCAGTAGTGGCCCTCTCCTCTATTTTGATTACATTTTTTATCCGGCTAATGTCCGGAATGCTCGGGTCTACAATGTATTTCGGCACATCATAATGCACATAATTAACCAATCCTGCTGCCGGGTAAACGACCAGCGATGAGCCTACCAATATAAAAATATCCGCTTGCTGACATTCCCTTGCTGCCGGGACGATCATCGGCACATCTTCGCCAAACCATACCACATGTGCGCGCAATTGTGAACCTAACTCGCACACCTCTCCCATTTTGATCTCCCAGCCATCCATTGGGTAAGTTAATGTTGAATCGACGTTAGATTGTGAGCGGGTAATTACTCCGTGCAGATGCATCACATTAGTAGAGCCTGCCCTTTCGTGCAAATCATCGATGTTTTGAGTAATGATGGTAACTTCATAATTCTTTTCCAGTTCTGCCAAAGCAAAGTGCGCGGCATTCGGTTTAGCGGCAAGCACATCTTTACGGCGCATGTTATAAAAGTCTTGCACCAGTTGCGGGTTTTGCTGCCACGCTTCGGGCGTTGCAACTTCGCGCACGTCATAACCCTCCCAAAGTCCATCGCTGTCTCTGAAGGTCTGTAAACCACTCTCTGCGCTAATACCGGCGCCGGTTAATACTACAATCTTTTTCATAAATGTCAATCCATAAAAAAAGCGGCCTGATAACGGGGCCGCTTTTTAATATTTGTTTGTTTAGTTTAAAGAGCAAGCTCGCGTTGGGTGCGTAATACAGTGTATTTACGCTTAGCCAATTCAAAACCACCAAACAGTATTGCGCCGAAAAGTAAATCGCCCAACAACATGTTCTTTTCAAATGGAATAGCGGCTACCAATGCAGCCATGTAGCCGCCGATGGTTTTAGGAAATAAGCCGCCGGCATCATTTATCCATGGCATATCCATAATCAACCAATGAATTAACACAGGTGCGAAAAGCACAACAATGCCGGTACCCAGGTTTATCTTTTTGATTAAAGTACCAATAGATATCACTATAGCGAAGCATACACAGTTCCAAAACGTATCGCCACTCAAAAAAGTTAACTTTGACGTGTAAAAATAATTGATGATCACATCGCTACAAAACAACGAAAGCAACACCACTGCATAAGCTTTCCATTTATCGGTGAAATAGACACCACCAAATATCGCGATAGCACCCACGGGTGTAAAGTTGCTCAACACACCCGGAAACTTATAAGTAACCAAACGCATGGCTGTAGCCGCAATGATCATTAAGATCAGCACTGCGTTTCTGGTATTTGTTTTTTGTAATGACATATCGGTAAATACTTATTTAGCCAAAATTACTAAACTATTATTTGTTAAGCAATACAATTTTGCCGGGGCTAATGCCTGTAGCAATGGCGTATTCTTTCTTACCTGTTTTGTCAAACGCAGTTAAAGTGCCGTTTGAAGCATAATCTTTAGCATCGCCAATAAATATTTCACCGGTAAGCGGATCACCCGATATGGAAAAAGGTGTAGTTATGGACGTTCCATCAGTAATAAAATTAACAGAAGCTGAAGATTGTGTTTTGGCGTTGTATACCGCAATCTGATAAGTTTTGTTATCGGTAGTTGTAGGGTAATATACAAAATCGCCTTGTGTATAAATAGGTATATTGTAACCCAGGCTAACAGTTGGTTCTGATTTAACCGCGTCGGTAGTAGCGTCAACAATGGTTAAACCCGCCGGCTTGGTATCAAAATCGCCTAAGGATAATACATATACATTGTTATAAGCATCAGCGGTTACCGCAATCGGATTGATCTGTACAGTGATTTTCTTTATTTCAGTAAGTGTAGCTAAATCGATTACTGATAAAGTGTTTGTCGGTGGATCTGGGTATAAAAGACCACCTGAGTTGGCTACATACAATTTGCCATTGGCAATTGCCATTTGTTCAGGGTCTGCACCTACCGTAATTGTTTTGGTTATTGTCATTGAAGTGGTATCGATAACTGATACCGTACCATCGTAAGAAGTCACAAACGCATGATTTTTGTCAAATACCACACTGCGCGGCTGGTGGAGCGTGATTTTTGACAATTGCTTAGCTGTTTTTGCAGTGGTAATATAAATAGCATCTGAGTTATTAACCACGATATACATTTTTGAACCATATATGCCCAGATCATTTCCGGTGTCTCCTAGTGTGCCTGGGGCGTTAGCGGCAGCGAATTGATCAGGTACCAGGCTCTTACTTGTGTAATCATAATAGGTCAATGTACTGTTATTATGCCCTATACCACCCTGGTTTAATACATAAATACCTGCTCTTTCAGCTGTCGGCTTGCTTGGAGCAGGTGTTACTTTATCCTTGTGGCAAGAGGCCAGCAATGTTATGCTTGCTAACGCGACAAGGAAAGAATGTAGTTTAAATTGTTTCATGATTTGTTGTTATGTTAAATTGAAATTTGAAATGAAAGTCTGTAAGAGCGGCCCGGCATAGGGTAGCTTTGTACTACCACATAGTTTTTATTAAAAAGATTATTGACTTCTGCCGATGCGGTAACCGGGAAATGTGAAAGCGATGTCTTGTAAACAACCGAAGCATCGCTAACCGAATAGGCTGGCATATAATCGGCAGCGTCGTTATTATTGTTATAATATCTTGATGAAATGGCTACCTGGTTATAGTATACCCCTATTGAACCTTTGCTAATGCCTGCGTTAAAAGAAACCGTGTTTTTTGGGATGTAGGGCAATTGATTAAGATAATTTTCGTCGGTAACCGGCCCCGTCACATTCAAAGCCTGCTGATAAGAGTAGTTGGCACTGATATCAAAGCGGTAGCCATTCCCTGCTTTCAGCGCTGTTTTAATGCCGGCATCTAGTCCTTTGATATCTACTTTACCAAAGTTTTGGGTCGATCCGTTATAGAGTGTAGGGATGAACACTATTTTATTAGATACATGGTTAAAATAGGCATCGGCGGTAACGGTTATAAAATCAAACAAACCATCTAAGCCCTTTCGATACGATCCGCCTGCATCATATTGTTGCGCATATTCGGGCTTAAGGTCTTTATTGGGCGAAAATCCATAATACAAATCGTTAAATGTCGGATTACGGAAACTCGATTTATAATAGGTGCGTAACTGAAAGTTCTGATCATCCAGCGGCTTTATAGTTGCCATTAACGTTGGTGAGAGCAAATGCTGATCGGGATAAGCCGTCCGGGTTTTTACACTTTCAAAGGTGTTGGTATAAAGTAAACTTCCTTGTAAAGTTAAACGCCCCAAAACCAGGTTTGATGCCAGCACATTCAATAGCGTTAAGCGCGTAGGAAAAGAGAAGTTGGGTATATCGGCATCCATATTATTCACTGCTACATCTGCCGCTAGCGAAATCTCCCAATTATTTAGAATAGAATAAGCCAACGCTGTCGATTGATAATACTCGCGCTGCGTAAAATGCTGGTCGAGTACGTTTGTTGCGGTGATAAAGTGCGGATCTAAATAATGTAGTTTACTATTGGTGAACTTTGCATTAAGAAGCAAACTAAATCCATCTGCCCATTTTTGCTCATAGCCAGCCTGGATAAACAGATCGCGGTTCCAAAGCTGTTGGCCAAATGTTGGTGGCGCATTGTCTATAACCGCGCCCGGCAATCCCCGGTCAGAATTATAGTAGTTGATATGTAAATTGAACCCGGCGCTATCTTTCGACCAATAAAGCGCGCCATCTGTTTGCTGCGCATTTATTTGGGTATTGTTACGTGTACCGCCGTCCTTTACACCATTGTCATTATGCGCATAATTATATCGTCCGTTAGCATCGGTTAAATAACTGTTGATGATGAAAGACCACGTGTTGCTTAACCGTTGCTGCCATTGTAAATAGGGTTCAACCAAACCGAAACTTCCTGCTTTTATGCCAGCTGTTATGGCATAAGGTTCAGCAGCGGTTAAATAGGGCTTGATAGTTTTGATAGAAAGCACACTTGACGATGCATAAGCTCTGGCTGTTTGAAGAATGGTTGGCGGCTGCCCGTTGTATAAAGTGATCTCCTGAATATTGGTGAGGTTTAATTTACCCAGGTCTATTTGCCCGTTTTCGGCATCGTTGATCTGTACGCCATCGAATAATACTGCGGTATGATTAGCGCCAAGGCCACGCACAGATATGGTTTTCAAGCCGCCTATACCACCATAATCTTTAATGCTAACACCTGAAAGGTTACGTATAGCGTCGGCAACGTTAAATGCACTGTAATGACTGAAATCGCTTGCTGATATGGTTTGCGAAGGAACAGCCAAGGGAACAGCTGGCAAAGTAGTAGTATTTACCTGTACCTCTTTGATCTTTTTGGTGGTATCGCTCTGCGCAGAAACGGAAATTGGTAAAGAAAGACATAACAATACCGCAAAACACCCCGGCTTGCGCCATTGATAGTTAAAAATAAGTGGTAAATGTTTCTTCATACCAGAGCTTTAGCTACAGCGCATATCAAGGATCATATAGAAATGAAAACACGCCGGTTATACAGGTGAGTATCTCAAATCCAAGCTTCAATCCCCGAAAGCTGTGAATAATATATGGTGCTCTGGCAGGTCTTCTGACTTACTCCCCTTTGTCCGGTCTTCCCACCCGGTTAATTGCGGATAGTGACCTATAGAATGGACGCTGGTATTGGAGCTTACAGCTGCGGGACAGTTACAGATTTACGCTGTATTCCCTTTTAATTCTTGGTTGATATTGACTGTCAACCAGAAACCTAAAGCGTTGCAAAAGTAGAATAACAAATGCTAACAACAAAACGATAACGATATTTAATTCACTAAAAAGAAAACCACCTGACGGCTATACTGTTAATTAGCGATAACATAAACGTTAAATTATGACAGGGAATACATTATATCCGGTTAAAAAGTACACAGAGGAGACTGAACCGATAGACATAAACTTAAACTGGCCCGAACGTTATATTTCTATAGCTACGGGTGTAAAACTTACTTTTTCAGGCTTGGGTGGTTTATTCTCAAGTCCTTTAACCAGTATATTAAAATTAGGTGCGGGTGGCTATTTATTAAACCGCGGTGTTAGCGGACATTGTGCTATTTATTCAAGAATAGGCAAAAACACGCAAGAGCCGGTTAATGTTAATATCCGCTCGGCGTTTACTATTAACAAACCACGTGAGGCCGTTTATAATTTTTGGCGACAATTGGATAATCTGCCATTATTCATGAATCACCTGGAGAGTGTTGAACTAATTGACGATACCCGCTCCCACTGGGTAATGAAATTGCCCACCGGAGTTGGCACCATCAGCTGGGACGCAGAAATTGTAGCAGACAAACCCGGCGAAGTGATTGGCTGGAGCTCGCTACCTGATTCTGTAATAGATAATGCCGGTAAAGTATTTTTCCGCGATGCGCAGGATGGTAAAGGCACTGTGGTTGATGTGCTAATCACTTATCAACCGCCTGCAGGCGGCCTTGGTGCAAGCGTTGCCAACTTATTAAATCCATTCTTTAAGAATATAGTGGATAATGATGTTCGCAACTTCAAGCAATATATGGATTTGGAAAATTCATTGAAGCCCGTAGCTAAAAACGGTCATCCGCACAAATCAGCCGCAAAAAAGCACGTGGCTGCCAAGCACTAGTTTGAATTTTTAATGTTAGTAAAAAGCCTCACCCGATATCGGATGAGGCTTTTGTCTTTTAGATGATATTTCTTACTCGATTTTCAAACCGTACTTATCACTAAACTTCTTATAAAGCTGCTTGTGGAGGTTATCGAGGTTAATATTTCTACCCTGAATAAACGCAGATTCAACGTTCAATGTCAGCATATCCAAAGCATCGCCCTCTGATATGAAAAGATTGGCGTCTTTACCTTTTTCTAATGTCCCGGTGGTTTTGTCGATACCTAATATTTTGGCGTTGTTTATGGTGATCATGCTTAATGCTTGTTCTTTGGTCAATCCATATCCTACTGCCTGGCCGGCCTCAAACGGCAAATTGCGCTGGCGCCAGAAACCAATACCGGTTAAACCATACTCAACACCTGCATCCTGCAATATTTTGGGTAATTTGTATGGCAGATATACATCGTCTTCATCCCTCGCCGGCAAAGTCTGTGTTTCGCGGATGATAACCGGGACATTGTTTTGTTTTAGCAGATTAGTCACCAGGTAAGATTCTTTACCGCCTACGATTACGGCTTTGATACCCAGTTTATTAGCAAATGATACTGCTTCAATGATCTCTTTAGCACCATCAGCGTTGATAAACAGTTTTTTGCTGCCGGTGAATAATCCTTTCAATGCTTCAAATTTCAGATTGATTGTTTCTGGTTTTGCTTCAGCATACGCTTTGGCAGCGGTGAATAAGTTGTTCACCTCGTCCAATTGTTTTAACCGGGCTTCGTCAGGCGATTCAGCCCCCGGCAGCACAATGGCTGCTCTTCTGCGTCCGGCCCTTACTATCGGCCAGTTTAAGTGTACAGCGATATCGGTTTTGTAAGCCGCGTCTTCCCAGTTCCAGGCATCCAGTTGTACTACTGATGATTGGCCAGACAACGTGCCACCTTCCGGTGTAGGCTGAGCTAATAAAATACCATTTGAACGAACCGTTGGGATAACTTTAGAATCGGTATTATAGGCAATAAGCGAGCGTACATTGGGGTTAAGTTCTCCTGTTTCCTCGTTATCTACCGTACCCTTTGCTCCTTCTTCAATTTCAATTAAACCCAATGTTGTCACCGGGCAAATAAAGCCGGGATAAACCTGTTTGCCGGTTGCGTTAATCACATCGGCTCCACTGGTGTTTGAAGGAGATCCCTCTCCAACAGCAGTGATCTTACCTTTATCAAAAGCAATATACCCATTGTTGATTACTTGCCCGTTGCCTACATGGATAGTAGCGCCGGTAATAATAATAGGCTTAGATTGTGGTTTGGCCGGCGATATCGTCGCCTGCCCATAAGTAAGGACGGTGCCAAGCAACAATCCTCCAAAAATTAATATCTTTTTCATGTTGTCTCGTCCTTATTTTGATTTAGCCATTCCGTTATAATCATCGGCAACTACGTAAGCGCCGTCTTCAATGGTGTCGCAATCATAAACCGGGCGGCGGCGACCGCCACCCACTGGTTGTACCGCTGCACCTTTGTTTTTAGCCTCTATCATTTTTTCGATGATGCGGCCCTCATCAGCTTTCAGTTCTTTTTGTTTCGCGGCGTCTTTGTCATAATCCCAGTAAGGTACACCATCAACATAGGTTTTTTCGGCAACAGCATAGATTGACAATGGATCGGTCGACCAAACAACCAGGTCAGCATCTTTACCTGCTTTTAAACTGCCAATCTTGTTATCAACGTGCAGCATTTTTGCAGGATTAAGTGTAACCAGTTTCAAGGCTTCTTCTTCGCTCATGTGGCCATAAGTAACCGCTTTACCGGCTTCCTGATTAAGGCGACGCGCCATTTCTTCATCGTCAGAATTAAAGGCGGTAGTAATACCCATGTCATGCATGATCTTTCCGTTGTATGGAATAGCCTCACTAACCTCGCTTTTGTATGCCCACCAGTCAGAGAAGGTTGAACCTGCTATACCATGTGCTTTCATTTTATCGGCTACTTTGTAGCCTTCCAGGATGTGGGTAAAGGTATTAACCTTGAAGCCCATTGAATCAGCCACATGGATCAGCATGTTGATCTCTGATTGCACGTAAGAGTGGCAAGTGATGTGACGTGTGTCGTGTAAAATCTCCACCAAAGCATCCAGTTCCAGATCGCGGCGCACATGATTTCCTTTCACCGCGCGGGCTGCTTCATATTCTTTAGCACGCGTAAAGGCATCAACATAAACTTGCTCTACACCCATACGGCTTTGCGGGAAACGGGTATTCGGTCCGCCCGGCAAGCTGAAATTACTTTGCTTAACGTTCTCGCCTAAGGCAAATTTGATAAAGCCCGGAGCGCCTTCCAGTTTCATTTCTTCAGGTAATACACCCCAGCGATGTTTGATCAGCATAGTCTGTCCGCCTATCGGATTTGCAGAACCGTGCAGAATATGCGAAGTAGTAACCCCGCCCGCCAGCTGGCGATAAAGGTTAATATCTTCTGAATCCAAAACGTCACCGATCCTAACCTCGGAAGTAACAGCTTGTGTACCTTCGTTGATACCACCGGTTGCAGCAATGTGCGAGTGCTCATCCACAATACCTGCGGTGATATGTTTGCCGGTAGCGTCGATAACTTTAGCATTGCCTGCCGGCAGGTTTTTACCTACGGCCTTGATCTTGCCGTTTTCTATTAATACGTCGGCATTTTTCAGGATGCCGTCCTTTTCGTTTGTCCAGACCGTGGCGTTTTTAAACAGAACGGTTTCGGCTTTGGGTATCTCGGCGTTGCCGAAAGCGGCGAAAGGATATACCACCGGGCCTGCTGTTAAATTAGGCTTTGTAGGCTCTTTCTTTTCAGATGCCGGTACCGGATCTGAATAGGTAGCCGACCAATTAGTCGACGTGCCATCAGGCAGGATGGCGCCACCGGTTAACGTAACCGGCGAGGTAGATGAAATATAACCATTCAGACGAATAGTACCAGCAGGGTTATTTTTCAAATCGAAATATAAATTAACCATATCACCGGTGCGAATGAATGTGCCACGCGCACGGGTACTGTCAGTTCCGCTGCGTTGAACACCTAACTCATACGAGCCGGGATTTCCGGTAATACGAAGCGTTACACCAGCCAGTCCATTGCCGCTTAATTTATAAGTTCCCGCCAGGTTAATGGCGCTTACGCGGTTAACTATATATTGCCTGCCCTCTACCCAGTTCTCGTAAATAACATTTTCCTTCTTGAACAGATCGTCGGAAGTAATCAGGAAGTTGGCCATTTTACCTTTAGCTAATGATCCTACTTTATCACTAACCCCCAGCATCTCCGCCGGAATTTCTGTTAACGATTTTAAAGCTTGTGTTTCACTTAAACCATGATCCATCGCAGTACGCAGGTTTGTCCAGAAATCGCGCGGATTAGTTAAACCATAAGAGGTTAGCGCAAAGCGGATGCCTGTCTTCTCCATAATAGCTGGGTTGTTAGGTGCTAATTCCCAGTCTTTTAATTGTTCGTATGATATCTTTCTCGCTTGTAGCGGATCTTCAACATCAAAAGCCTCCGGGAAAGTAAGCGGGATAATAAAGCTGCTGCCGGTAGCTTTCATGGCATCCAGGCGGCGGTATTCTTCGCCGTCTGTTTTATAGATATATTTTTTACCAAACTCTTTGGCAATTTTATCGGCACGCAAGGTCATCAACGGGTCGGTGCTTTCAAATATCTGCGGTAGGTTTTGTTCGCGATTAAACTCAGCTAATGAAATATTATACTCTTCTTTTTGCGAACCATACCATTGCGCATCCAGGTAAGTTTGCCTTACAAGTGCGATACTGCCCATTAACGATGATGGATAATTGGTTACGGCTGTTCCTTTAGAGAACGAGTAGTTAGCGGCCGCCTCGTCATTTAACATCACCAGGTTATCTCGTTCGTCACCTAAAGTAGCTACTACAGATGTGCCACGTGCAATACCATCGTGAATTAAAGATTGAACAGCACCGAATCCATTCTTCTTAAATGCTTCGGCTTTTTCACCATCGGCATGAAAAATAGATTTTACATTCATTTCCGGGCGAATGGCTTCATTCCAGCCATAAGCGCCTGGCTTGGTTGATACCGGCGTAATAGTGCGATTAAAAGTAAATGCCTGTCTCGGTGCATCAGGCAATCCGTAGCTAGTGTAGGCATCAATCAAACTCGGATAAATGTATTTGCCTTTCAGATCGACAACTACATAACCTTTTGGGATAGCGGTTCCCGCACCTACCGATTCAATTACACGGTCTTTGATCAGCAAAGTGCCATTCGGGATTGTTTGTTGTGAGTTTACGACGATCGTCGCGTTGGTAAAGGCGTATAATCCGGGCCGGATATCCTGCACACCATTTACCGGGAAGGTTTGTTGCGCCCGCGCAAAATTGCATAGCAGCGCCGCAAAACCACAGAGTAAAAATTTCTTCATGTGATCTAATATGAGTCAGTTAGTTTTACCGAATATAATTGTAAAAGGCGGGTTTATAAAACCGTAACAGAAATGTTAGATAAGGAAAACACCACGTCATCGTGAGCGAGGAACGAGCGTGACGATCTCTTAACAAGCGGATATCATCGTCGCAGAGATCGCCACGCTACGCTCGCGATCACGTGGTGGTTAGCGTAGGACTGGTTTAACCCCAATAACTCCGCCACGTCATCGTAAGCGAGGAACGAGCGTGACGATCTCTTAACAAGCGGATATCATCGTCGCAGAGATCGCCACGCTACGCTCGCGATGACGTGGTGGTTAGCGTAGGACTGGTTTAACCCCAATAACTCCGCCGCGTCATCGTGAGCGAGGAACGAGCGTGACGATCTCTAAACGATTTATCGCCTATCGCGTAGAGATCGCTACGCTACGCTCGCAATGAAGTGGTGGTTAGAGTTGGACTGGTTTGGGGCAGCCATAAACAAAAAAGACCCGCATTACTGCAGGTCTTTTTATATACTATTAAAATACGATTTATTTTACCGCATCAACCACTGCTTTGAAAGCATCTGGATGGTTCATAGCTAAATCAGCTAAAACTTTACGATTTAAACCAATGTTTTTAGCGGTTAACTTACCCATTAATTGTGAGTAAGAAATTCCATGCTGACGGGCACCAGCGTTAATACGTTGGATCCATAAAGCTCTAAATTCTCTTTTCTTGGTTTTACGATCTCGGTAAGCGTATTGTAAACCTTTTTCTACTGTGTTTTTAGCAACGGTGTAAACCTTGCTTCTAGAACCCCAATAACCTTTGGCGAGGTTCATGATCCTTTTTCTGCGTCTTCTCGACGCTACGGCGTTAACTGAACGTGGCATGTGTTTGTCTTTTTGGTAGTGAGTGCCTTGCGGTCTTTAATTACTCTAATACCTGGTTAAAAATTAATTAATTACTTTCCGATACAAAGCATACGTTTAACGTTACCCATATCAGCATCAGAAACTAAACTGGTGTGAGTTAGGTTACGCTTACGTTTTGTAGACATCTTGGTTAAGATGTGGCTTTTGTATGCGTTTTTTCTTGCAATTTTACCGGTTCCAGTAAGCTTAAAGCGCTTTTTAGCACTGGAATTGGTTTTCATTTTTGGCATATCTATTATTTATTTGTGTTAGACGTTTTACGTTAGACGTTATACGTTTTATTTTTATTCAATCTTTCGACGTACAACTTATAACGTAATACGTACAACAAAAAGCTACTTTTTAGCTGCTTTTGGTGCAACGGTTAAAAACATCCGTTTTCCCTCTAGTTTTGGTAATTGCTCTACCTTACCTACTTCTTCCAGTGCTTGTGCAAAACGCAGCAATAATATTTCGCCTTGTTCTTTGTATACAATTGCACGGCCCTTAAAGTGTACGTAGGCTCTCACCTTTTCGCCGCTTTCTAAAAACTTGGTAGCATGCTTTAATTTAAACTCAAAGTCATGATCATCAGTATTCGGTCCGAAACGAATCTCCTTGATAACTGTTTGCTTGGCATTGCTCTTGATCTCTTTAAGCTTTTTCTTCTGCTCGTAAATAAACTTATTATAGTCTGTTACTTTACAAACGGGAGGTACAGCGTTTGGAGATATTTCAACCAGATCCAACTCCTGCTCTTCTGCTATTGCTAAAGCATCTTTAAGGGCGTAAACCCCTGTTTCTACATTGTCGCCTACTAAACGAACTTCTGCAGCTCTGATGAATTGATTGATGTTGTGTTCAGCTTCTTTTTTCTTAAAAGGAAGCCTTGGTCCTCTGTTTACCGGTCTGTTTAATGCCAAGTTATACGGTTATTTCTTTAATTATTTGATTTTTAAATTCTTCAATACTCATGCTTCCCAAATCGCCCACACCATGTTTACGTACAGAAACCTTGTTTTCTTCAGCTTCTTTTTCGCCCACAATCAGCATGTAAGGGGTCTTTTTAACTTCAGCGTCACGAATCTTGCGACCTATTTTTTCATCTCTAAAGTCAATCAGCCCGCAAATATCGGAATTCTTTAACTCTTCTGAAAGTTTTTTTGCATAATCTTCATATTTCTCTGAGATAGGCAAAATAATAAATTGCTCCGGCGACAACCATAACGGGAAGTTACCTGCACAATGCTCAATTAATACTGCGATAAAGCGCTCTAACGAACCAAATGGTGCACGGTGAATCATTACCGGGCGATGTTTCATGTTATCGCTGCCGGTATACTCTAACTCAAAACGCTCAGGCAGGTTATAATCAACCTGGATAGTACCCAACTGCCATTTACGACCCAGGGCATCTTTAACCATGAAATCAAGCTTAGGGCCATAAAAAGCCGCTTCGCCATATTCAACAACGGTTTTTAGTCCTTTTTCCTCAGCAGCTTCAATGATAGAAGCTTCGGCTAAAGCCCAGTTTTCGTCTGTACCTATGTATTTAGCTTTATTTTCAGGATCGCGTAGAGATACCTGTGCAGTGTAATCTTCAAAACCTAAAGCTTTGAACACATACAACACCAGGTCAATCACTTTCATGAACTCTTCTTTCACCTGATCCGGGCGGCAGAATAAATGCGCATCATCCTGAGTAAAGCCACGTACACGGGTTAAGCCATGCAGCTCGCCGCTTTGTTCGTAACGGTAAACGGTACCAAACTCGGCATAACGTACCGGCAGGTCTTTATATGAACGTGGTTTTGTTTTATAGATCTCGCAGTGATGCGGGCAGTTCATTGGTTTTAAGAAGAACTCCTCTCCTTCCTGCGGAGTTTTGATGGGCTGGAAAGAATCGGCACCATATTTTTCGTAGTGACCAGAAGTTACGTACAAATTTTTGTGGCCGATGTGCGGCGTAACCACCTGCTCATAACCTGCTTTAGTTTGTGCTTTCTGTAAGAAGTTAGCTAAACGCTCGCGTAATGCAGCACCTTTAGGCAACCATAATGGTAAGCCCATGCCTACCTTTTCTGAGAAGGCAAATAGCTCCAATTCTTTACCCAATTTGCGGTGATCACGCTTTTTAGCTTCTTCCAGCAAATGCAGGTAATCAGTTAGTTCACTTGCTTTTGGGAAAGTAACACCGTAAATGCGGGTTAACTGTTTACGGCTTTCGTCGCCACGCCAGTAAGCACCGGCAACACTCATCAGCTTAACAGCTTTAATGAAACCTGTATTGGGTATATGCGGACCTCGGCAAAGATCTGTAAAGTTACCTTGTGTATAAAAAGTAATGGCACCGTCAGGCAAATCTTTCAGTAAGTCTAGCTTGTACTCATCACCTTTTTCGGTAAAGTAAGCCAACGCATCGGCCTTAGATACCGGTTTGCGTACAAACTCTTCTTTGGTTTTTGCCAGCTCGATGATCTTATCTTCAATTTGTTTGAATTCGTCTGATGAAAATTCACGATCGCCAAAATCAACGTCATAGTAAAAGCCGGTCTCGATAGCCGGGCCGATACCAAATTTTGTTCCGGGATACAGCGCTTCCAACGCCTCAGCCATTAAGTGGGCCGATGAGTGCCAAAAGGTTGATTTACCTTGAGTATCATTCCAGGTTAACAATTTAACGCTTGAATCTTTTTCAATCGGGCGGCTTGAGTCCCATACCTGGCCGTCAACTTCGGCGGCTAATACGTTACGGGCTAAACCTTCGGAGATTGACAAGGCAATCTGCATGGCAGTGATCCCTTTGTCATACTGACGAACGGACCCATCGGGTAGTGTAATGTTAATCATCTACAACTATGATTTAAAGTTTATAAAATTACGTTTGACGGTCACCTACGTGCGTGACCGATTATTTTTGTGGAGCGAAAATACGATTATTTTGGCACTTAGTACAGTGAATAGAGCTTATTTGAGCTTTTCTTGATAATGATCTCTTACATGTTGGTTGATGTAAGTGGTCAACCCCTCGCCTCTTTTAGCAAGCATTTTCATCTCGGCAATAGCGGCAGGTCCGGCGCTTTTATTAGTATATAGATATACCGATCCATCTCTGAACTTAACGCTAATGCTGTCTGTTGCTATCTCGTAAGCGACAACACCAGCATCATGGCCACTTGCATTATAATTTTGCATAATCATGATTTAGCAAAACATCTGCCAAACAATAATGGTTGTGACTTTTCATAGCGATGGGTTTGAAACCCATTGCTATAATTTATACTTTAGCCGCGCAAACCTAATTGCTAATCAATCTATTTAATATGAATATAAGAAAACTGTTTATCCTGCTTGCTTGCGCAGGATCATCGTTAGCTACGCAAGCTCAGAGCTGGTCGCCGAAGCAGGCACCGCTGATGAGTAAATTCGCCAAGGATGTCGACCCTAACCATGTTCTACCCGAATACCCACGCCCGCAAATGGTGCGTAAAGAATGGTTGAACCTGAACGGCCTATGGCAATACCAGCCCGGTGCTACAGGGGAAACATTACCTAAGGGCAACCTGGATAAAACCATTCTGGTACCATTCCCTGTTGAGTCAGCCTTATCGGGTGTAAGAGAACATCATGATCGCCTTTGGTACCGTCGCACATTTACGGTGCCCGCTGCCTGGAAAGGTAAACAAGTGATCCTGCATTTTGGCGCTATTGATTGGGAGTCTGAAGTATACGTAAACGGCAAGAGCCTGGGTATTCACAAAGGTGGCTATGACCCATTCTCATACAACGTTACCAGCGCGTTAACCAAATCAGGTCCGCAGGAGCTGACTGTACGGGTTTATGATCCTACCGATCTGGGTGGCCAGCCACGCGGCAAGCAAACCCTGAACCCGCAAGGTATTATGTATACCTCGGTTACCGGTATCTGGCAAACGGTTTGGTTAGAGCCGGTTGCTACAACCAGCATTAGCGATATTAAGATCGTTCCTGATTTGGATAAATCGGCTGTTAAGCTTACGGTAAATGCTACGGGCAACGCAGCCGGTGCGATGGTATCAGTTAAAGTGAGAGATGGTAACAATGTAGTTAAGACCGTGTCTATCAAGCCAAATGTGGAGACCAGCATTGTGGTGGCTCATCCAAAACTATGGTCGCCGGATAGCCCGTTCTTGTATGATTTGGACATCACCCTAAATAAAGGTGGCGTAGCTACCGACAAGCTGACCAGCTACTTTGGTATGCGCAAGATCTCTGTAGAGCAAGACGGTGGTTTCAAGAAGCTATATCTAAATAACAAGTTCTTATTTGAACTAGGTCCCCTTGATCAGGGCTTCTGGCCTGATGGCGGCTACACTGCCCCTACCGACGCAGCCTTAAAGTCTGATTTGGAGATGATCAAGAAGTTCGGCTTTAACATGGTGCGCAAGCATATCAAATATGAACCTTACCGCTGGTATTATTGGGCAGACAAGCTTGGCCTGATGGTTTGGCAGGATATGCCGTCGCCTAACTCGTACACGGAGCATGTGCCACCTGTTGATACCGCAGAGTTCAGATCAGAGTTAACCCGCCTGATCAAAACCCACTGGAACTCACCATCTATCATTAACTGGGTGATCTTTAATGAAGGTCAGGCTCAGCACAATACCGCAGGTTTGGTGAGCATGGTGCGTAAGCTTGATCCGTCACGCCTGATTAACCAAGCCAGCGGTGGCGACCATCATGGTGTGGGAGATCTGCTGGATATCCACAGCTACCCGCCGCCGGGCGTTCCGTTTAGTAAGACACAGGCTTTGGCTTGTGGCGAGTACGGCGGTATAGGCTATATCATCCCGGGGCATACCTGGAAGGTTGGCGATACCTACATCATGATTAACAACAAGAAAGACTACCTTGACCTATACGACAAGTTCGCTAACGATCTTACCTTATACAAAACAAATAATGGCCTGAGCGCGGCGGTTTATACTGAGATCACCGATGTTGAGGTGGAGTTGAATGGCTTAATTACCTACGACCGTGAGGTGGTTAAAGGCGATGCCGACAAGATCTATGCATCAAACTATAAAGCCATTCATGACAACCTGTATATCAGGGATGTATTGCCATCATCACAAAGAGAATCAAGGGTTTGGAAGTATACTACTGACGAGCCTACAGGTGATTGGTATAAGACCTCATTCAGTGGCGCTTCATGGAAATCAGGACAAGCAGGCTTTGGTACCCGTGGTACGCCAGGCGGTAACATCAAGACTATCTGGAACACTGACAACATCTGGATTCGCCAGGACTTTAACGTGGGCAACCTATCGGTAGCCGAACGCGATAAGCTGGTGCTTTACATCCATCACGACGAGGATTGCGAAGTATACATCAATGGTATTAAAGCCGCTGATATTAGCGGATATAGCTCTGCTTATACCGTGGTGCCAATCAATGCAGCAGGCAAAGCGGCTATCAAAGCTAATGGCAAAAATGTGATAGCAGTTCACTGTAAACAAACACAAGGCGGGCAGTATATCGACGCTGGTATTGCGATCTTAAGCAATAGCAAGCTATAGTCTGAATAATACTAAAAGCAACAGGCGGGTAACGATGAGTTATCCGCCTGTTTTGTTTCATGTGCGTGTGCAATAAATGAAACACGTGAAACAGATACTTGATATAAGTATTTAATAATTAGATTATTGAGAAAGTTAAGTGAAACAGAATGAAACAGTAAAAATGACTTTTAAGTATTTTTTTGTTTCACCTAGATCAGCATTAGAAGCTTGGTGCAACAATAAAATTGTTATCAAATGCTATCCTATTCTTTCATGGTTTGGTTGATAGACGCCAGTATGTTATTAACAAACGGCGTTAAGCCCTCAAGCGCTTTGATAGAGCGTTTCTTAGTTAACGGCACTATATTAATGCCTTGCTCGTTTTTAGGATTTTTGCCAGTGGTAACGTACTTTGAAAGATCCTCGGCAGAGAAGAATGTCCGCTCATCGGTTGGTTCTGCCTGGTAACCGTATACTATGTTGTAAATCTTTACTTTATAGCCGCTGTCTTTACTTACTATCTCAATCTTCATTTTTATTTTGCAAGGCACGTCCATTCCCATGGGGCCTTTAAAAATCAGGGTTTCTATCCCGTTTCCAAGTACTTTTCCCGTTGCAGCGTCTTTACTTTCAATTTCTTCGCTACTGTTATAACGTTTTACAAACCAGGCTTCTGCATTATGGAAAAACTGGGCTTGCGAGTGGCCCGAAACAGTATAATCTTCTTCATAAACAATCTCATTATTTACCATCGGAACACTTGGAGCCGGCTTAACCGTTTTTTGAGCAAATGTAACCTGGCTTATCAAAACAAATACTAGTAAAAATAATTTTCTCATAACTGATCAATTAGGTTTGTAATAATACTTATACGCTTTACAGACAGCGTGTTAAAATAACGAAAATTAATAAAGAATGTTATATGTTGCCCCAGCCATGCGCCAGCACATCGGCCAGGTGCATACATTTAATGGGCAGTTCATTTTTGTCGATATAACCTTGCAACTGTAGCAGGCATGACGCATCTGTCGAAATGATATATTCTGCACCTACAGCTATCGCATTATCTACCTTTTGCTGCGCCATGGCGCTCGAAATAGCATCAAATTTAACCGAAAACGTACCGCCAAAACCGCAGCAAACATCGCCTTGAGGCAGATCAACTAACTCCAGTCCTAATACTTTAGATAATAGCTGACGGGGTTCGGCTTTGATATGGCATTCGCGTAACGCAGCACAGCTGTCATGATAAACGGCACGGCCCTCTAACTCGGCGCCGAAATAATCAAATTGCAGGATGTTTACCAGGAAGTCTGACAGCTCATAAATGTTGCCCTGCACCGTACGGCATTTGTTATGCACTACGGTATTGGTAAACAGATCATTATAGTAATTTTTCACCATGCCTGTGCATGATGCTGATGGTGAGACGATAACACTATCGTCAGAAAAACCATCCAGAAACTTACGCCCCACTGCTTTAGCATCATCCCAAAAACCTGCATTAAAAGCCGGCTGACCGCAACAGGTTTGCTCCGGGTTATAATCAACTACACAGCCCGCTTTTTCTAATAACTTAACTGTATTAAAGGCTGTTTCAGGGAAAAGTTGATCTATAAAACAAGGAATAAAAAGCTCAGTCTTCATGCGCTGCTAATCTCACACTTTTTTTTGAATTTTCCGCTCCTCTTTGTACAAAGCAATCAGTAAAACCAGCCCGATGATAAAGAAAATACACAACATCAGGGCACTGTTGCGCATGTTGCCGGTCAGTTCTTCAATAAAACCAAAGCTGAACATACCGCCCACAATGGCCAACTTTTCGGTAACGTCGTAAAAACTAAAAAATGATGCCGTATCCGGGATATCCTGCGGTAAATATTTAGAATAAGTTGAACGGGATAAAGACTGTATGCCGCCCATAATCATACCTACTACCCCCGCCAAAATATAAAACTGAAAAGCATTGGTAGTAAAATAAGCGCCCACGCAGGCTAATATCCACACAAAAACTACTACAGCCAACACCAATACATTCCCGTAGCTTTCAGATAACCGCGACATTAAATTAGCGCCTACAATAGCCACCAATTGAATGATCAATACAACAGTAATCAAGTTTGCTGTAGGCAGATGCAGGATCTTGGCACCAAAACTAGCCGCTACTAACATAATGGTTTGTACCCCCATCGAATAAAAAAAGAAAGCCGGTAAATAACGTTTTAATAAAGGCATATTTTTAACCTGTTGCCAAACCTTGCCCAGTTCTATAAAGCCACCTTTAATAATGTTATGATGATGCCCTTGTGCGTTGGGGCTGCCTTTAGGTAATACCGTAAACGGGATATAAGCAAAGCCTATCCACCATACGCCCACTAATAAGAATGATAACTGCGCCGAACTGCTGGCGGTTAAACCAAATACCTTAGGGAACAATACAAATACAAAACAGATGATCTGCAGTATCACGCTACCGACATAACCATAAGTAAAACCCTTGGCACTTACTTTATCCTGCATATCCACCGTAGCTATTTCCGGCAGATAAGAGTTATAAAAAACAAAGCCTCCGGTATAGCCAATAGCCGCCAGCGCGAAACAGATGATACCAAACTCCAGACTGCTCAGTTTAAAAAAGAACAGGCACCCGCATGATAATGCACCCAGCCAGGTAAAGCATTTCATAAAGATCTTTTTATTGCCCTGGTAATCGGCTATAGAGGTCAGTATCGGCAACAAAATAGCCACTATCAAATATGCTGCTGCCAGCGCATAATCTGACAGCGCCGTATTGACAAAGCTTTTTCCGAAAAACATTACCCTATCACCTGTTGCTTTATTGGCGGTAATGGCCACGTAATAAGCAGGGAATATTGTCGAGGTAATAACCAGGTTATAAGCCGAGTTGGCCCAGTCGAACATGGCCCAGGCGCGAATGGTTTTTTTATCGTTCTTTTCCAATGAGTGATGAGTGAAATAGTAAGCTAAAGTATTAAATATAGCGGTGGGTTCAAACCATGAGTGTTTCTAAAAATTAATTTGTCATTCTGAGCGACAGCGAAGAATCTTATACGTCTAGAATTTAGCAGTTTGCCAGGTTTTTGCCTATCACTTTTATAAGATCCTTCACTACGTTCAGGATGACAAACTGCTTTTAAATCTTCGAATGGGCGCGATTCAAACCTATCGCTACCTGGTTTTAGCCTGGTGATTGGAACCAAGCATTTTAATAGCAAGATCCACAGCGGCATCTTTACCGGTAACCCGCTCCTTAATGGTAGGGTAAACCTGGTAATCGGGCACAAAGTACGTCACCTTATCTTTTTGATATCCCGGCAGGTAAAAATTGGTGGTAGGAAAGTAAGCCCGGCTTTGGGTATTTGAAGTAATTCCTTCCTGAATCTCGCCCGAAATAAACAATGGTTCGGTACTTATTTGGCCTATTACGGTGCCCATTTTATAATATTGAAAAGTGTTGGCCATCATGTGGGCGCTTGAATAGCAAAGGACATTGGTTAACAGGATAGTTTTCCCCATAAACTTATCGGCCATCGGCTTCGGGATGCTGGGCACAGTGTCGATTTCGAAAATTTTCTTTGAATTTTGAAGCGATTCCTCGCCGGTATCCATCAGGTATTTTTTGTCGGTAATATAGTCGAAAACATCCCTTGCCAGTTTTGTGCTCCCACCATAATTGTTCCTGATATCAATAATCAGCTTGTTAACGTGCTGCTGTTTAACGGCTTTAAAAAATATCTTCAGGCCAGAGTCAAGCTTTTTCCGGTTCTCGGTCAGCAAGTCTTTTATCCCCAGGTAAGCAATACCATCTTTTCCTTCAGCAATTTTATAGCTGAAATCATGTCCGTCATCATCAAGTGTGGCAACTACTTTAGCCGAAACTCCTTTTGTGTCTACGGTTTTACCGGCAAATTTTACACTGAAATTATTGCGGAACCCCATCCCCTGTAGTAAACTCCGGTAAAAGCGGTCCTCATTTCGTCTTTCAAAATAATTCTCTTCATTGCTTTTCAGGGCGACACCGTAGCGCAGTTTATTTAAAATATCTTTTGACGACACGGTATTGATGGCAAGAATTTCAGTTCCTTTTTTAATTGTCGCATCGGATCTTAAACAGCTATCGACAAAAATCCTGTCATGATCAATAAAAACAGTGAAGGGGAAATAGAGTTCGGGATTTTTTTGCTCCAGGTTTTCGACCAGCTTTTTACTCAGAAAAAATTGAAAATGCCCATCTTTTAATAACATAAACATGGGCGACACTTTTTGATAAAACTCGATGACGGTCATCGGCTTGTTTAGTGACGCTTCTACGGTTTGCTTGATGGAGTCGTAAGTGCTTTTAGGACATAGATAAAACGGAGTGGGTACTTTAGTTTCTATGTTCGAGGTTATTTCTTTAAAATCAGCTTTAAGCGAGTCGGCAGAGATTTTATCATCGATACCCGGTAAGGCATTGGGTTTGCAATTAATAAAAATGAGCAGTAAGCAAATTGATGTGATAATAAAGGACGTTTTCATTGGGTTTAGGTTATGAGCAAGGTTAAATGCCCCGTAAAAATATAAAAAAAGCCGCTACTTATCAGTAACGGCCTTAAATGTAGCGATGGGTTTTAAACCCATCGCTATAAAGTATATCATTAAACCAAATCAGCCTGCGGTGCTAACCGTGCATTCTTAGCTTTCTTTTCGGCTACAAATAGTACAATCAATAATACTAAGCCAACTACAAAGAAAACGTCTAAGGCTAAAGCTGAGTCGCGCATTTCATGCGTATAATCCTCTACCAAAGCAAAAACGGCAAGGCCCACCACAATAGAAAGCTTTTCGGTAGCATCATAAAAGCTGAAATAAGATGCGGTGTCAGGGATGTTTTCCGGCAGCAATTTAGCGTAAGTTGAGCGCGATAAAGACTGCACACCGCCCATAACTATACCCACGGCAAATGCAGCTACGTAAAACTGATTTTGGTTGGCTATGTAGTATACACTTAAACAGGTCAAGGTCCAGAATATCACCAGCACAATCAATGCCCTGGTGTTACCAAATTTGTTTGACGCCAGCGAGGTAAGCCAGGCACCTATGATAGCTACTACTTGAATGATCAGGATAATGGTAATTAAATCGTCGTCCTTCATGTGTAATTCTTTCGCGGCAAATTCGGCGGCTACCAGCATAATGGTTTGCACACCTACCGAGTAAAAGAAAAACGCAGGCAAAAAGCGTTTTACCAGAGGCATGTTTTTGATCTTACCGAGCACTTTGGCCAGCTCTTTAAACCCGCCGGTAAACACATTGAACTGGTGAGAGCCTGCATTGGGCTGCCCCTTTGGCAAGATCTTGAAAGGGATAATAGCAAAGCCCAGCCACCACACAAACACAATGACAAACGAGATGCGCGCACCCATATCTTCAGTTATCCCGAATGTACTATGGAACAGCACCCCTATCAAACAAACCAGTTGTACCACAATACTGCCGGCAAAGCCGTAAATGAAACCTTTGGCGCTCACGTTATCCTGCTGATCGAGCGTGGCAATTTGGGGCAGGTACGAGTTGTAGAAAACAAAGCCGCCGCAATAACCTATGGTAGCTAAACCAAAGCAGATCATACCCCACTCTATCGGCCCGCCTTCTTTTAAAAAGAACAAGCCGGCGCAAGCTAATGCGCCCAGCCAGGTAAACATTTGCAGGTATAGTTTTTTTGCTCCGCGATAATCTGCTATCGAAGTCAATATCGGTAGCAAAAGCACAATAAGCAGGTATGATGCCGCTAAAATGTAGTTTTGCAATACGGTATTGACAAACTTGTGCCCAAAAAAGCTAACCATGTTTTTACCGTATTTGGTGTTAGTTGTAATACCTACATAGTAAGCGGGGAAAATTGTCGAGGTGATAACCATGTTGTACGACTGGTTGGCCCAATCGAACATGCACCACGCCCAGATCGTTTTTTTGTTGTTTTTTTCTTCCATTGTGATTGCCTAAAAGTATATAATTTTTGGCAAGTACAAAAGAGTAGGCCCGCTCTAAATCTCCCCCGGTTGGGGAGACTTTATAAGCCGTCTAAAACTAATTATTGAAGTCCTCCCTTCCGGGGAGGATTTAGGAGGGGCTATTCATCCAGCTTAGAACGCTTGCTCATATCAGGCATAAAAATTACCGTAATCAACGATATACCCACACAAACTGCCAGGTACCAGTAAAACCCATCAGGGTAGCCGGCTTTTTTGAAACCTAGCGCAACCGACTCAGCCGTGCCGCCAAATATAGCCACGGTAATGGCGTAGGGAAAAGCCACGCCTAATGACCTAATATTTACCGGGAATAATTCGGCCTTTACAATGGCCGATATGGAGGTATTTAAACTCAGGATAACGAGCGCGACTGTGATAATGGTTGTCGCCCAGAAAAAACTATGCGTCTGCCCTAATAATACCATTGCCGGCACGGATAAAACACTTAAGGATACCGCGATGATCATGAAGCGTTTACGATTCATGATATCGCCTAACATACCGGCTAACGGCTGTGCCAACATGAAGATAAACAGGGCAATGGCTATGATTAGCGTCGAGTCGCTTTTACTAAAGCCCGAGGTATTAACCAAAAACTTTTGTACATAAGTAGTGAGCGTATAATAAGTAATAGTTAGCCCGACGGTAAACCCCACAATAATGAGCGACTCCTTACGGTATTTATACAACTCTTTTAAGCTGCCGCGTTTTTGCGTTGCGATTTTCTCTGTGCTGAAAGCCTCGCTCTCTGTCATGTTGCGGCGCAGGTAAACAGCCGACAAAGCCAGCAAAGCGCCGATACCAAATGGAATGCGCCAGCCCCAGGTAGCTAGTTGTGCCGGTGTTAACAGGCATCGTTGTAATAACAATAAAATGCCCAAAGCAATTAACTGGCCGACAATAGTAGTAACATATTGAAAACTCGAATATAATCCCCTTCGGTTTTTTGGAGCGATCTCGCTCAGGTAGGTTGCCGCGGTGCCGTACTCGCCGCCTACGCTTAAACCTTGCAGCATGCGGGCCAGCACTAATATCAAAGGAGCGGCTATGCCGATAGTTGAATACCCGGGCACACAAGTGATAATGAGCGAGCCGCCGCTCATCAAAATAATTGATAAAGTTAGCGCCGCTTTACGGCCTTTTCTATCTGCATAAGCGCCCATGAGCCAACCGCCTATAGGCCGCATTAAAAAGCCGATAGCAAATATGCCTGCGGTATTAAAAAGCTGCGCAGTTTGATCTTGTTTCGGGAAAAACGTATCGGCAAAATAAAGCGAAAAGATCGAATAAACATACCAGTCATACCACTCGATCAAATTACCGACCGAGCCGCTAAAAACCTGCGTGAAATGTTTACCTAATGACTTTGTCATGTTGTACGTTTGACATTATACGTAGTACGTTATGAATGCAAAATGTTAAAATACAGGATTGGCAGTAATTTACAAAACGTACTACGTATCACGTACAACGTCAAACCTAAACCAGGTTCTTTTTAATATAATTATAACTCTGCGTAATGCTGTTAAACGGATCGCCGGGTGTTTGGTCTTGCTCTACGAAGAAATACTTCAAGCCGGCTTTGTCAGCATGTTTAAATATGTTTTTAAAGTCGATAATACCGTTGCCTACCTCTGTAAAGTTACGCGCCGGTGTCTTATCCATATCCTTCACATGAAACAGCGGGAACCTGCCCGGGTTTTCATTGATCAGGGCAATTGGGTCTTGATTGGCTTTGGTAATCCAGTACAGGTCCATTTCCATTTTTACGAGGTCCTTATCACTATTGGCCAATATAGTTTCGTAAGGGTATTTGCCGTCCTCCTGCTTAAACTCAAAATCGTGGTTATGATAACTCAGTTGGATGCCCGATTTTTTACAGGTTTCGCCGGCTTTGTTTAAATAGTCTGCCAGTTTTTTGAAATGATCCAGGTTACCGCGCTCGCTGTCTGCCAGCCAGGCGCAAACCATATATTTCAGGCCCACTTCGGCCGCGTCATCAACGGCTTTCTGCCAATCATGCAGAATTGTTCCTACTGTGTCCTTGCCTTTGTCTTGCTCCTCGCCCAGGCGATAATGGCTGCTCAGCATCACCAGTCCGTTTTGTTTTAAAACTTTGCTGAAAGCTTTCGGCTCCATACCATAAAATTTTTCGTCGCCGGTGTAAGTCGCACCTTCTACCGAGTTATAACCAACCTTTGCCACTTTAGCCAGCGCGGCTAAAGGATCAGCAGCCATGGCATCGCGCACGGTGTAGAGTTGCAGGCCGATATACTTTTTGTCGTAAGCGAAGGCTTTGTAGTTTGACAACACCCCTGCTGCCGAAATTACAGCCGATGCCTTTACAAAAGAACGTCTATTTAACATAAGATAGTTTATTAGGTAATAAATTGGTTCACCGGACAAGATAGATCAAGTTCACGATTTTTCAAAATACCCAGGATACAGTTACTGGTATCCCATTGCTTGCAATTGGAACAACTCGGCATACCTACCTTCTTTCAGCAACAGGTCATCGTGACTACCAACCTCAACGATCTCACCCTTGTCAAGCACGATAATTCTATCGGCCATGCGTACCGTAGAGAAACGGTGCGAAATAAGCACGGCCATTTTACCTTCGGTTAATTCTGTAAAACGTTCAAACACCTGGAACTCTGCGCGCGCATCCAGTGCCGATGTTGGTTCATCCAGAATAACCAGTTGAGCACTGCGCATATAAGCGCGGGCTATGGCTACTTTTTGCCATTCGCCGCCCGATAGTTCCACACCATCGGCAAAGCGCTTGCCTAACATTTGGTCGTAGCCGCCCGGCAGTTTCTGCGCCAATTGGTCGGCCAGGCTTTGTTGGGCCGCAATTTTAATTAGTTCCTGGTTAGCTTTTTCTTCGATGTTACCGGCAGCTATATTTTGCGAGAACGTCATTTGGTAGCGCAAAAAATCCTGGAAAATAATGCCGATGTGCTTACGTACCTCAGTCAGATCATACTCGCGCAGATCGTAACCATCTAATAAAATGCGCCCTTCGGTTGGGTCATACAAACGGGCCAGTAGTTTAACCAGTGTACTTTTGCCGGCGCCATTCTCTCCTACTAAAGCCAGTTTTTCGCCGGGATGCAGGGTGAAGTTTAAATTGCGATTGGCCCATCGTTCGCTATGCAGGTAACGGAAACCTACATTCTCAAAAGTAAATCCCTGCTGTATCACATCAGGGAAAGGCCTTGGCTTTGTATTATTATGAATTTTAGGTTGGATGTCAAAAAACTCAAAAAAGTCGCTCAAAAATATGGCTCCCTGCGATACTGAAGTGAAGCGGTTCAAGATCCCTTCCAACAAAGCCCGCAATTGACGAAATGATCCTGCCAGAAAAGTTAGCTCGCCTATAGTTAGTGCGCCGTCAACCGTACGCTTAATGATGAATACGTAGGCGCCATAATAGCCCAGACTACCCAACAATGCAAAACCAGTACCCCAGACCGAACGCTTAACCGCTATGCGTTTATTATCTACAAAGAATTTATCAGACAGTACCTTAAACCGGTCAATGATAAATCCTGATAGGTTAAACATTTTAATTTCTTTAGCCGTCTCGTCGCTGGCGCCTATGTAACGCAGATAATCCAGTTCGCGGCGTTGTGGGGTTTGACCGCGGGTTAGTGCGTAGCTTCTGTCGTTAAAGTATGATTCGCCTAAAAATGCAGGCAGTATAGCTATCACCAGCAAAACAATCAGCCAGGGATTAAATACGATTAGTCCGGCTGCTAAAAATCCTATGGTAATAAAATCCTGCACCTGACTCATTACCTGCGAGAGCAATATGGTTCGTCCGATAGTTTGCTGCCTTGCTCTTTCCAGTTTATCGTAAAATATGGCGTCCTCAAATTGGTCAAGATCCAATATGGCAGCGTGCTCCATGATCCTGACAGAGGTATGATTGGCAAACAGATCGCCCAGTAAGCTATCTATCAGCGAAATTACCCTTGTCAACGCATCAGATAATATCGCCAACACAAACTCCAGGCCTACCAGCTTCCATAAATGTGCCTCGGCCAATGATTCATGCGTCCGGTTAAGATGTACTACCTGATCAATAATTAATTTGCCAACTAACAGCAACAAAAACGGTATAGCCGCTTTAATAAAACGCAGGGCGATATTGGCGGCCATCATAGCAGGACCAGACTGCCAAACCAGCTTGAAAAACGCCGGCAGATTACGCAAGGCGCGCAATCGTTCTTTTAAAGTAATTTTGGTTGTAGCTGGGTTATTGTCTCTTGGCATCCGTTGTTAAAAACGACTAAGTTATCAAGATTGAACTACCTGTAGGCAAACAATTTACTTTATGACATTAATATAGACCGGAGTCATTAACTCATGAGCTAACTACTCCGGTCTATGAAAGTAATTTACAAATCCACCATTTTCCTTTGCGCCTCGGTATAGCGGTCGCCAGTAATCTGGATCTTAGAAGTCGATTCGTTGATCTGCGCCAGTTCGTCCGCAGTTAATTCAACTTTTGTCGATCCGATGTTTTCTTCCAAACGGTTTAATTTAGTGGTGCCGGGGATGGGTACGATCCATGGTTTTTGCGCTAATAACCAACCCAACGCAATTTGCGCGGTAGTGGTGCCTTTTTCTGCAGCAAATTTATCCAGGAGTGCTATCAGTGCTTGATTTGCTTTTAACGCTTCCGGCTCAAATCTAGGGTTATTAGCCCGGAAATCGTGACTGTCAAATTTTGCGCCTGCATTCATCTTTCCTGTCAGAAAGCCCCTACCTAATGGACTAAAAGGCACCAGGCCAATGCCCAGTTCTTCTAACGTTGGAATGATGTTTTCTTCGACATTGCGTGTCCATAAAGAATACTCGCTTTGCAAAGCAGTTACAGGTTGAACAGCATGGGCCTTGCGAATAGTTTGCGCACCGGCTTCTGATAAGCCAAAATGCTTTACTTTTCCTTCCGAGATCAAATCCTTTACGGTGCCGGCAACATCTTCAATAGGCACATTCGGATCAACACGGTGCTGATAAAGCAGATCAATGGTTTCTATATTTAATCGTTTCAACGAACCTTCTACCGCCTCGCGAATATGCGCGGGCCGACTGTTTACTCCACTCATTTTGCCATCCTGAATATTGAATCCAAATTTGGTAGCAATCACAACCTGGTCGCGTAACGGGGCCAATGCCTCGCCCACAATTTCCTCATTGGTATAAGGGCCGTATACTTCGGCCGTGTCAAAAAAGGTAACACCCTTTTCTACCGCAGCACGTAAAAGTGCAATAGCGTCTTTCTTATCCATTGGCTGGCCGTAGGCATAATTAAGGCCCATGCATCCCAATCCCAGGGCAGATACTTCTAACCCGCTTTTTCCTAATTGTCTTTTTTTCATAATCTCTGATGATGCTTTTACTGTTTGATATTAACAGCGCAAGTTACCGCCTGTTTTTATTAAAAAAAGTTCTATAATGTAACGTTTTTAACAGAAATTTGTCCTATCAATATGAGCAATCCATCAAAAATAATCCGCAAACCACTGTTAACTGCAGAACTGGGTTCTAAGCAGATTACTACCGTCGAAATTAAAGAGATCAAATTTGAGCCGGGCCAAAAAACCGGGGTTCATTTTCATCCCTGCCCGGTGACGGGCTATATTGCTTCAGGTTCTGTCGATTTTCAAATTGAAGGCGAAGAAGAAATTTTTATACCCACAGGTGGCGCATTTTACGAACCCGCAGGTAAAACCATTATTAAGTTTGATAATCATTCTGATACAGAACCGATGACCTTCATAGCCTTCTATCTGCTAAATGGCAACCAGGAGTTAATTAAAATGTTGTAAATCCTCTAAATAAAAAAGCCGGCAACTAAAAAGTTACCGGCTTTTTTATGCAAAAGTTTTATAGGGTTACAGTTTAATCTTCACAAAGTAAATTGTATTGTCATCAACTTTTTTAGTTGATGGTAGAATTTTTGGAGCAAAACCGCTCGCACCATTGTCAGCTACACCAAAATCATCGTCATTCGAGATGGCAAGGATATTTCCAGGCAATAGCGCCAGGCCTTCGCACTTATCATGGGTATAAGGTGTTGGCAGGTCCTTTAACAGATCGAGCACCACTGTTTTTGTAACCGGGGTAACTCCGGCTGCTTGCAAGCCCGATAAGTCATTTAATTGTTCTACTGTTTTGCCGCTATACAGTTTACCATTAACGCCGTTTGTAGGGTCAGAAATATCTGTAGCATTGCTGATATCAATTTTAAATACTTTTTTAAACGTAGCCGGAGCAACCGGATCGCCTGCAAAAAGCGCATCACGTTCAACTGTTAAAAATGTAGTGGCATTAACTGCTACAATATCACTAACACCGGTAAGCGTTATGTTATCCATCAAATAAGCATATTGTTTAGTTGCACCGGTAGCAATATCGAAAGTAAGAATACGTAACACCAATGAATTGGCGACAGCAGTTTTTGAGGGGTTAAGCATTGGCGACTGCATCATACCTACCAGGGTTTTTCCATCCGGGGTGACAGTTAATCCTTCCATGCCACGATTTGGTTTGCGGGTTGCAAATACCAAAGGTATTTTGCGGCCGCCTGTACCGGTTCCAAATGGATTGATACGTTCGATAGTGCGGCCGGTAGCGTCAAAATGTATAATATGCGGTCCGTACTCATCGCTAACCCAAAAAGTACCATCAGGCATTCTGGTTAAACCTTCAGAGTCTATTCCATCTGCACTATAAGGTAGCAAATTACCACTCAAATCGTATGGAACTTCGCCGGTATTTCCAACCCCGATAGGATTTGGTAAGCCTGTTAAATTAACACCGGCAGCATTTTTAAATTGAATGGTTGACTCTAAAGTCAATACGCCATCCTTTAATCTGAATTTACCTATTGACGGTGTAAAGTCGGGTTTACCGATAACAATAGCGGTTGCGCTTTGTTGCCCAACTACGTTTGGCCCGCGATCGGTCATCAGGTAAAATACATTTGGATCATTAGGGTCTGCAGCTATGGCAGAACCAAAACCTCCATTATAGGCTTTTGTACCATTAGGTGCCGTAAAGAAAACTGCCGGGTTAGTAGCTTCTGCTATAGCAGGATAACTTACCGGTGTTGTTACCGGGGCATCGTTGTGATTTTTTTTACAGGCTGTAATAGCTGCCACTAATGCAATAATGCATAGGAGTTGTTTTTTCATGTTAGATAGCGTTATTATTTTTCACAAAAAAACACTGGGGGTGTAAACCTATTATTAATTAGGAAACATGAATTGATTAAATAAATGAAGTTTGTAATAACTTAAAGACAAGTTTCCTGGAATTATATTTGACATTTTGCGCAAATACACATAAGCAATTTCTGATTATCAAAAACACACTAAACAAAAAAACATGAATAAAGAAACCATACAACCGGATCCATCAATAAAAGAGGCAAAAATACTTGAAGTACTTAATGCACACTGGCAGGCATCCGCAGCGGGTGGTATAGATGCAGAACATGATATTTACGCTGACGACGCTATTTGTGATTATCCGCAGTCGGGCGAGCGAATTTTAGGGCGAGCCAACTTACAAGCCCTGCGAAGCCATCATCCGGGCAAACCGTCAGGCTTCAATGTAAAGCGTATTGCCGGAAGTGGTGATCTTTGGGTTACGGAATATACTATTAATTACCAGCAAAAATCTGCTTATACGGTAAGTATTATGGAGTTTCGTAACGGCAAAGTTGTGCATGAGACACAGTATTTTGCCGATGCCTTTGAAGCGCCGGTTTGGCGAAAGCAATGGGTTGAGCAGATGAGATGATTTATATTTTGACTATGGTTTATCATAAGTTAATCTATCTTTGGACTCAAATTTTATAAAATATTTTCATGGCAAAAGCATCCGAAATTAAAGTCGGCAACATATTACGCTTCAACGGTGAACTGGTAACCGTTACCGAAGTGCTGCATCGTACACCGGGAAAAGGTGGCGCGTTCTACCTGGATAAGTTTCGTAATATTAAAACCGGCAAAATTGTCGAGGCCCGTTTGGCAACCGACGAGCAAGTAGAGATTTGCCGCGTAGAAACGAGTGATTTTCAATATTTGTACGAGGATGGCGATTTTATGGTCATTATGGATAATGCTACCTTCGATCAGCATAATATTCCGAAAGCCCTATTTGGGCCTGCGGTAAAATTTCTGAAGGAAGGAATGGACGTGATTGTTTCTTTTGAAAGTGAAGAACCAATTATGGCCCAGACACCTAACTTCGTAGAACTGGAAATTACTTATGCCGAGCCGGCGGTTAAAGGTGATACTTCATCCGGCGCTTTGAAGGTTGCGACAACAGAAAATGGAATTGAGATACGGGTACCACTTTTTGTAAACCAGGGTGATAGAATAAAGGTAGATACACGCACAGGAGAATACGTTGAGCGGGCGAAATAGTCAACAATTGAATTATAAAAAAGCCGATAATTTATAGTTATCGGCTTTTTTTGTGAGCTATGTGAGACTCGAATCCAACAAGTCTTAAAGCATATACTATGTAATGACTACTATGTATCATCCCTTAATTTACGTATCTGTTCAAGCGCTACTACGTCAATCTGATCTTTAGGTCGATTGACCTTTTTTTTGTTTTCAATTAACTGATTGATATGGAGAAAAGGGATACTTACATTTTCGATATCAGCAATGGAAGCCATTTGCAGGCATTCATCAAAAGTATAGCCTTCTAAACCTTTCATATCAATTAATATATCTAATCGCATATTATTATTTAAATGAAAGTCTGTCCATCCGGGTATAAATTGCATATACTCCAACATCGGGAAATCGCCCATATCGCAAGCTATAAATGCTTTACGAAGCTGTTGCCTGTTTGCGAGGTTATCATTAATCCAAATATCTAAATCGCCGGTAAATCGTTGATAACCATGTAAGTTTATGGCATAGCCGCCAACCAAAATATACTGTACATTATTGTCCTGAAGGGCTTTCCAGAAGTTTAATATTTCTTCATCAAAAACATCCACAAATTATTTGCTGATAAAGGGTTTGTGAACTATGGTGGCTTTATTCATGGTCTGTTGAATTTTGTACAGTTGGGTAGCCATCTCGAAGCGTTCTTTATAACTTCTCTTCAACCCTTCCTTCAAAAGGTCCAGTTCAGCTTTGTCAAATGCCTGTTGTTGTTTGTCCATGTAATAAAATAGTCCTATCAAATTTATAAAAAAACTAACATATAACAAAGTTACGATTGCTATTAGGCAGAGGGATTATACCCTAATAAGTCTTTCAAAGAGAGCTTATTGTTATATCAAATATTTATATATTTGATATAACCAATTATACCTGTACCTATTCATGAAAGTAAAATGGCTGCTCATTTTGGGCTGTTTATCATTAATGGTAGACGGGTGTAAAAAAGATGCAATTAATTCTGGTTCCTCCAACCAGGCTTCTAAAATTACCGTCGAAAAATTTAGTATAAGCAACGAGTTTCAGAATAACATGGTGGTACAGCGCGACAAGCCCATAGCAATTTGGGGAAAAGCAACCACCGATACCAAAGTAGATATCAGGGTAAGCTGGAACCCCGGCAGCTTTATGGCCGTTGCTGATCAAAACGGCAACTGGAGCGTTAATATCCCTGCAACGGTTGCAAATGCCAGTCCGCAAACTATTAATTGCCATACCGATACCGGAAATTCAATTACATTAACTAATATATTGGTAGGCGACGTTTGGCTATGCGCCGGGCAATCTAACATGGTGATGGAGATTGCGCCTGTTGATCCTTTTTTAGGCGTGACCAATTACGCCCAGGAAATACAGGCCGCTCAATATCCGCTCATTCGTTTTCAAACTATACAGCAGGACTTGAAAGAAGACCCGCTCGATACTTTCAGTGATATTAACCCGTGGCAAGTATGTTCGCCGGCAACCGCGGGTAATTTAAGTGCTGTTGCCTATTTCTTTGCCCGCAAGTTACATACTTCGCTAAATGTACCTGTGGGGATTATAGTTTTGGCTGTGGATGGTTCATCATGCAGTGATTGGCTGAACAACGGCCAATGTTATAATGGGATGATAAGTCCGCTGCTTAAATTAGCCATCAAAGGTTTTATCTGGTACCAGGGAGAGAACGACCAACATATACAGCCTGTAAGCGAATATACAGTCCTAAATAAGGCATTAATTCAACGTTGGCGAGACAATTTTGCGCAAGAGACACTCCCCTTCTACCTTGTACAACTGGCGCCCTTTGCCGAGGACTTTTTTAATACTGAGCCACCTGGCGGTAATTTAACGGGCAATTATCTGGCCAAATTCAGAGAAGCGCAAGCCAATGTGCTCTCAATGTCCGGGACGGGCATGGCAGTAACCATGGATGTTGGCGACCCTGCTAATCATCACCCCCGCGACAAAAAGCAAGTAGGCGAAAGACTGGCCCTGCTTGCGCTAAAAAATACCTACAACTTAGATGTGGCTTGCTACGGCCCCAAATATCTCTCCTATTCACAAAGCGGAGATCAGCTTATCATTACTTATGTTAAAGGTACGGCAGATGGTTTAAGTACTATTAATAATAGTCCGCTTAACCAGTTTTTTTTTGTGGCCGGTGCTGATGAGATTTTCTATAACGCCCCCGCTACAATAAATGGTAACACGATTGTATTGACCATACCCCCAAATGTATCGGGGCCGGTACTATCTGTTAGATACGCGTTCACCAATGCCCCGATAACTAACCTGCAAAATGCAGCCGGTTTACCCGCCGAACCCTTTCGTACCGATAGCTGGTAGTTTGGCGAAGGATATTAAACAAAAAACCCAGCCAAATTGACCGGGTTTAGTTGTGTGCGGAAGAAGGGACTCGAACCCCCACGCCGTGAAGCGCCAGATCCTAAGTCTGGTGCGGCTACCAATTACGCCACTTCCGCATTAGGATTTTTTAGAGCTGCAAAGATAGCCCAATTTAACAGATTACGAAATTGTTAACGAAACTTTTTTATAAACGCCTTATTATACAGCAATTAGGTTTTTTATAAACTGCTTATTGATTGTAGATCTGGTACACCCCAACTATTTGCCGGCTTTTACCTACCAATACGTTGGTGATCTTCTTCTCCATCATCAGTGCTTCTACCTGGCTGATAAATTCAGTTTCATCAACAATGATAGGGTTTGTAGTCATCATATCGGCGACAGACAGCTTAGAAATATCCTGATTTTTTAGCAGGGCACGACGCAAGTCCCCATCGGTAATAATGCCGTCTATATAGTTTCTATCACCAACTATCACCATCCCCAGTTTACCTTCAGACATACTGAGCAATACATCAGTAAAAGAAGCCTCTTTGCTAATCAACGGAAGATTATCGGTACGCATTAAATCTTTAACCCGTGTCAATAATTTGCGGCCCAAACTACCTCCGGGATGAAAGCGTGCAAAATCTTCTTCCTGGAAATTCCGGGACTCCATCAGCGCAATTGCCAGGGCATCGCCCATAACTAAAGCAGCCGTAGTCGACGACGTTGGTGCAAGGGCCAGCGGGCAAGCCTCGCGGGTAATATTGATATTTAAATGATGATCGCTATTTTTGGAAACAGTTGAGGTGGCACTACCAGTTAAGCTGATAATCAGGTTGTTATTCCATTTTAAAAATGGGATAACTTTTAAAACTTCATCAGTTTCGCCAGAATAAGAAATCAGGATAACTGCATCATCGCTGCTGATAATTCCCAGGTCGCCATGGAAGGCATCACCCGGATGCAGGAACAAGGCCGGGGTGCCTGTACTTGACAAGGTTGCGGCAATCTTCTTGCCTATCAACCCCGACTTACCCACACCGATAACAATCACCTTACCGGTATGAGCTAAAATGGCTTCGACAGCGCCGGTAAACGTATCGTCAATCAGTCCTGCAACGTGTTGCAATGATTCAATCTCAACCTCGAAAACTCTTTTGGCAATATCCTTCATTTTACGTTATACGTAATACGTTTGACGTAATACGTTTTTTTATCTCTCCATATTCCTACGTAAAACGTACAACGTCTCACGTATAACTTTAACGCGTAAAACGTAAAACGTCCCACGTATAACCCATTCACTATCCTAATAGCGGTTTAATTACTTCTTCGAGTTCGTGCAGCTTCACCATGTTAGGGCCGTCGCTTAGTGCGTTATCCGGATCTGGGTGTGCTTCCATGAAATAACCATCTGCGCCAAATGCTTTAGCGGCCAGGGCCATCATAGGTACAAAAGTGCGGTCGCCACCGGTTTTGCCGTTTGCACCGCCGGGCCGTTGTACGGAATGCGTACAATCCATACAAATTGGATAGCCAAATTTCTTCATATCGTAGATATTTCTGAAATCGACAGCTAAATTATTGTAGCCGTACATGTTGCCACGTTCGGTTAATATTACCTGCTCATTGCCTGCCTCAACCACTTTTTGTGCCGGGTAAAACATATCCTGGCCAGAAAGAAACTGTGCTTTTTTAACGTTTACTATTTTACCGGTTTCGGCAGCGGCTACCAGCAAATCAGTTTGGCGGCATAGAAACGCCGGGATCTGCAAAATATCAACTACCTGTGCAGCGATAGCGGCCTGGTAAGGCTCGTGGATATCGGTAGTAACCGGCAGGTTAAATTTCTCTTTTACGTTTTGCAGCATCTCCATACCTTTTTCAATACCCGGTCCGCGGTATGAGTGTATAGACGTACGGTTAGCTTTATCGAACGATGATTTAAAAATTACTTGTATGGGATACTTCTGCCCTATCTCGGCCACCTTTTCGGCTACCTGGTACAAAAGTTCCTGGTTTTCCATTACACATGGCCCCAATATAAAAAATGGCTTTTGCTTAATGCTATCAAATAATGTCATGCAACAAAGATGAGAAATTTTATGTTTAAGCACTAATTGCATTTTCTTACCGCTAAATTTGCGCCATGATCAATTACTTTGACTTTTACGCCATCCCGCAATCGTTTAACCCGGATGCCGCCCACTTAAAAAAGAAGTTTTACGAGCTAAGCAAGCAATATCACCCTGATTTTTACGCTAACGAGGACGAGGCTAAACAACAAGAAATACTGGAATTATCTACCCTGAATAACAAAGCCTACCAGACGCTTTCTGACCCGGCCAGGCGCCTTGAATACATTTTAAAGCTGCGTGGTTTAGTATCAGAAGGTGCAAAACCGCAATTGCCAGCAGATTTTTTAATGGAAATGATGGATGTAAACGAACGCCTGATGGAAGTTGACAGTGCCGAAGAATTAGGCAGTATAACCGCAGAAGTTCTTGCCGTTGAGGGCGATATGAATGAAGAGCTAAACCAACTAACGGCCGACTACGAGCAACTGGACGACATTGCCAAAGAAAGTCGCCTGAACGATATTGCAAATATTTACTACAGACAAAAATATCTGTTGCGAATTAAAGAGAGTTTAAATACATTTGCATCCCGCTTCTGAGGGTTGAAATACACCAACAGCAAAGCATGCCCAGCTGGCGGAATTGGTAGACGCGCTGGTCTCAAACACCTGTGGGAAACCGTGCCGGTTCGACTCCGGCGCTGGGTACGGGTAAAAAACCGTATGTCCAATGTATGTTGGATATACGGTTTTTTTGTTATTGATGCAATCATGCCGCATCAATAAGAGATGCGAAACAGGAGCTATCCAATAAGCAGCAACAATCGGGTTAGTTAAATTCACGCATGCCTATTTCTTTAACCTATTTAAAATGTTGATGGGTGTATCCCATAGTTACCCGCCCAATGCCACATAACACTGCATGCTATAAGCATAAGTTTTTTCATCACCCTTAGTTTTTAATATCCAGCCGCGCTATTGTTTTTTAGCCTTTTACATAAACGGAGATTGTAGGAGTGAGATGTAAAATCATAGACTCGTTATCAGGCTAATTCGTAAACGCAGGAATTAAATAACTGGTCATCATTTGGTCGACCTGGGGATGAGCATAGGGCATATTGTAGGCGGTTGCGGTGATCACGATAACGAGCGGCTGGTCTTTGAAGATATAAACCTTGCTGCCGCCGTTGCCGGCACAATACCAGGTCTCGTAATTTTTGTTGCCTGCCGCATAGGTTTTATTCCAAAAAAGATACCCATAAAACTCATTCGGTCTGCCGGGTAATGGTAATTGTTTGCTCAATAACCGAGCGACCCATGCAGCTGGGATCAATTGTTTTCCGTTCCATAGCCCGCCGTTTTTGTAGAGCTGGCCAAATTTTGCATTATCTAGTGACGATAAGGCCAGGCCTCCTGCCGTGTTGACCACTTTTTGCGGGGTATATTGCCACTGATATTTGCTGATGCCAAGCGGCTTAAAAAGTTTCTTGTCAGCAAACTTTTCCAGTCCTCCGGGAACGCAGTTGTTCAGGATATCCCCCAACACTACAACACCGGCGGTAAAATAGTCCCATTGTTTGCCATTGGTTTTCGCACTGTCCATCGGCAGATCCAAAGCGAACCTGACCCAGTTAGCCGCAGGGTACATGTTTTCTTCGTTACCCGGTGAGTCCTGGTTGTCATCGGAACCTTTAAAAGCCGAACTCATGCTCAGCAGGTCGCTGATCTTCACACTATCCTTTTTGGCGGAATAATGAGCATAAGATCGCAGGTTGTAAAAGTCTTTCAGCTTTTGGCGCTCGTTTTTAATATAATGGTCTCTGATGGCTATGCCCATCAATGCCGAGGTATAGGATTTGCTTGCGGAGCGGGTATTGTGTAAAGTTCTGCGATCCGCGCCGTTAAAATATTCTTCCAGTAAAAGTTTTCCATTTTTGATCACCACGACGCTGGTGATCTTTTTCAGGTCGTGGTGAAGGATAGCCCGGTTCATTTTTTTGATGAGCTCCCGATCATATTTTGCATTGGAAAGCGGCCAACTGCTGCCCGCAACGACCGGCTGTATGGCAGTCTGCGCATCTGTAACGTTTGGCTTAATGATATTCAGTTTGGTTTGCCCTGTTGCTATTATAGGACCGGTAATTACCGAATCCAAACGGAGATAGGGCCTTATCTCGATCCTGAGGTCATGTGTACCTTCGGTCAGCGCTGCCTCTCCGCCCCTTAACGTGAACCGCATCCAAAGGAACCTTCCCCAGGAATCTTCATCTGTATTGGAAACCAGGGGAACGCGAAAGTTTGTTTGCGTCTTTTTTTGCTCCGGCGTCCCGGCGCCCGCATTTAAGTTTTCGGTATAGACTAACTTGCCGTCGGCATAAAAGGCGAACTGAAAGTTGCCCTTTCTGGCTAAACCGTTTATATCCATCGTGGGCGCCAACGGCTGTAAATAAGTAGTTAATGGTCTTTGCATCCTGACCCGCATGTCAAAAGCAGTGGTATCGGTGATGTCCGTCTTGCTCAACGTAATGGTATCCCTGGTCTGCCCGAAGGACCGGAAAGTTATTATTAATAAAATGATCGTGTAAATTCTTTTCATAGGGTAAAAGTAAACAAGCAAAATCCTATAAAATAGAACAGGATTAACTTATCAGTAGCTTCCGGTACACCGAGGGAGTGGTACCAACGACCGACTTAAAGCAGCGAATAAAATGGCTCTGGTCGGCAAAGCCGCAGTGTATTGCGATCCTGGTCAGTGATAACCTGGTGTCAGGTAGCAGCGCCAATGCCTGTTCCACCTTGATCTTCCTAAGATATTCGCCCAGCGTGCAACCGAGGTATTTAGCGGACATCCGCGATATATGGACCGGGTGCAGACCTAACTCCTGCGACAACTGATCCAATGATAGAAGACGCTCCTCATGAAGGATCTCTTTTAAACGCGGCACCCATCCAATCTTGGGGAGGTCACCGGCTAGTATCCGTAATAAAAGATCGTCGATGGACAAGCTGCTGTCATGATCATTCAGTTTCAGTTCGCTGAAAAGCCGGTAGAATATGAGCTTACTTTGCGTATGATCGATCTTTAAGCTGCCTTCCATGCTGCGCAGGTCAAACCGCTGGAACCATTTTTCTTCTATCTCAATGTGAAAACCGCGGGTAAAACCATCGGGCTTTTGATTATAATGCGGCTCCTGGTGATGATGATATAATAAAGTACCCGGCGAACAATATACCAGCCCTTTCTGATTGCCTTCCAATACAGCGCCCTGCAAAATAAAGGTGAAATAAGCATGTTCATGGTAATGCCAGTCCACGTAAGGATGGGTATAGACCGTATCGGTAAGTATCAGGCCATCCAGCCTTAAAACCTGATCTGTGTCACCAAAAAACTCGCCTGTTTTCAATTGTCGCATAACGATTAGATAGGGCCTGCGAAAATTAGTTACAAAGGCAATTTGGGTTCTTGATCGATAAAACAGAAATAGTTTTTAAGTCCTAGACAAGCATTCAGAGAACTACGTGTCTTCGACTATATGATATTGATCTTAAAGTAGGTATCGACCTGTGTTATCTCGCGAAGAGCTAAAAAGTTCGACATCGGTTAAGTCTATTCCTACTTAGGAACACTTAAAGATCCAGCTCAGCTTCAAGCAATTGAGCGGGGGTTTTTGAATACTATTTTTAACTTTCCTGGTAACGAAAATTCCTCTTCATCCATTTTTGTAATAATGATTAATAACTTTACCCCGTGAAATTACTCTGCCTGATATTATCTGTTTATGTCATTCTGCTTTCAACAAAGCCATGTTGCGCGGATAATGATTGCCAGCGAAAAACAGCTACAAAAAAGGAACAAGCAGATAAGTCTCCCACTAAAGAAAAAGAATGTCCCGGTTGTTCGCCATTTTTTACCTGTGGTTCATGCGTTGGTTTTATCGTTTGCAAACTGCTAACAATCAACTTTCCGATTGTTGCTAAAAACCATAAAACTTATCATCTTGCCTATCAGCAACCTTACATCGAAAAAATAAGTCTTTCTATTTGGCTTCCTCCTAAGATAAGTTAATACGATTTTATAGCCCAATGGCTGAATTTTTCTGTTTTAACTTAATTATATACTATAATGAAAAAAATAACCGTGCTTATCACAGCACTGCTTTATACTGCTATAGCCTATTCTCAAAATATATACAAGGCGATGATTAAGGACGCCAAAACAAACGAAACTTTGATTGGCGCAACTGCATCTATTCAAAGCACCTCTATCGGTGCTTCATCTGATACCGCCGGATTAATCACGCTTATCAAAATCCCTAACGGCAAGCAGGTCATCCGGTTTAGTTACGTAGGTTATGAAACCCGGCTGGATACCTTGACTTTTCCGTTAACACAAACCGGGCCTACGCTGATCTTATTGCACTCAGCGGGCAAAGGTGACGGCCAGGAACTGGAAACTGTGGTGATTGGAGCCACTCGAAGCAGCCGGACGATTGCCAACATCCCCACCCGTGTTGAAGTAATATCCGGTGATGAACTGGATGAAAAAGGGAATATGAAACCCGGCGATATACGCATGATGCTGGCCGAAAGTACAGGTATTCAAACCCAGCAAACATCTGCTACGAGTGGCAACTCCAGTATTCGCATACAAGGGTTAGATGGTAAATATACGCAGATCATCCGCGATGGTTTTCCGCTATATTCTGGTTTTTCGGGCGGCTTGGGATTATTGCAGATAGCACCGTTGGATTTAAAACAAGTGGAGGTAATTAAAGGTTCATCTTCTACCTTATCTGGCGGTGGCGCTATTGCCGGTTTAGTTAACCTTGTATCTAAAACACCTACTAACGAACGACACCTGGACTTTCTGTTAAATGGTAACTCCGCATTGGGACTAGATGCCAGTGGTTTCTATTCACAGAAGTTTGACAAGACTGGTACAACTGTTTATGCGGCCTATAATCATGGGACGCCTTATGACCCAGCGGACATCGGCCTTTCTGCCATACCGCGTTACAACCGCTACACTTTAAACCCCAAACTGTTTTTTTACCTTGATAAGAATACCACTTTAATTACGGGTATCAATGCTACGGTTGAAAACCGCATTGGTGGCGATATGCAATACCTCAAAGGTGATGGCGATGCCCAGCATTCTTACTATGAGTTAAACAAAACCGGGCGTTATAGTTCACAGGTAGAACTTAACCATAAATTAGACGATAAAGAAAAACTGACTATTAAAAATAGCGTCAGCTATTTTGACCGCAGCATCAATTTGCCGGGCTATCGCTTTTCAGGTGTACAAATTTCTACTTATAGCGAAGCCAATTATGCTTATAATGGTGAAAAAATAGATTGGGTGGCGGGTTTGAACTACTTAACTGATAATTTTAACGAAGATCAAAACAGCAGTTTTCCTTTACGCAGCTACAATTACAATACGATTGGCGCATTTGTCCAAAATACCTGGAACGTTACCGATAAATTTATTCTGGAATCCGGGTTAAGGGGCGATTATCATAATGAATATGGCGTTTTCATATTGCCACGCATTTCAGGCTTGTATAAGATCAATTCGCATTTCTCTACCCGTTTGGGTGGTGGTTTAGGTTATAAAGCCCCTACTGTATTTACCGAAGATGCAGAACGCGTCGAGTTCAGAAACGTTCTGCCGATAGATGTCGTAAACACAAAAGCCGAACGTTCTTATGGCGCAAATTATGATATTACTTACCGGACTGGCTTATTTAATGACCAGATTAGTTTTAGCATCAATCAGCTATTCTTTTATACCCGGATTAATAACCCCATTATATTGACCCCATTGGCTAATGGCGACCTGCAATATCTTCAACCGCAGGGCGATCTGAATACAAAGGGAATGGAAACCAATGTTAAATTAACTTATGGAAACTTTAAGCTATTCCTGGGCTATACACTGGCTGACGTGATGCAGCATACCGACAACACCATTTCTACTTATCCCCTGGTTTCTAAGAACAGGTTGAATAATGTGCTGATTTATGAGGTCGAGGATAAATTCAAGATCGGCGCGGAAGCTTACTATTTCAGCCCGCAGCTATTAAATGACGGTACGACCGGGAGGGGGTATTGGACGGCGGGGCTAATGGCCGAAAAAATATGGGAACGATTTTCGCTGTTTGTTAATTTTGAGAACTTAACAGATACAAGGCAAACTAAGTTTGGGGCTATTTATACAGGCAGTATTACTAACCCAGACTTCAAAGACATTTATGCGCCGCTGGATGGCTTCGTGGTGAACGGTGGTATTAAGTTTAAATTATAATAGTGAGTCGTTATTAAATTAAAAATAGGGAATCATAAACACAAAGCCCCGACATTTCTATCGGGGCTTTTTTATTTTTGATAATGGCGTCTGAACAACTTTATGACAATTCAACTGTATAAATAGAAATGCTTTGGATGTATTTATTAAAAACTAAAAAAATGACAAAAAACAATTTGCTAAGAATGGATAATGTCGGCATCGTTGTAGAATCACTTGATGACGCTATTTCGTTTTTCTCAGAGATAGGCTTGAAGCTTGAAGGTCGGATGACCGTTGAAGGAGAATGGGCCGGTCGTGTTACCGGACTTGGTGCTCAGTGTGTAGAGATTGCCATGATGGTTACTCCTGATGGTCACAGTCGGCTTGAACTTTCGAAATTTATCAAACCTGCTACTATATCAGACCATCGGGCCGCGCCTGTTAACGCCCTGGGTTATTTACGTCCAATGTTCGCTGTTAAAGACATTGACGAAATGGTATCCAGGCTAATCAAGCATGGTGCCCAACTCGTTGGAGAAATAGTTCAATATCAGAACTCGTACCGGCTATGCTATATTCGGGGAACCGAAGGACTTCTTATCGGGCTGGCAGAAGAAATTGGCAACAAATGAGTAAAAGCAGTACATAGCTTTTTCCAAAGATTATATAATGGTGTACGGAGTTTCTTGTTCGTTGTAAGGATAACGTCGATATTTTGGTTATAGTACGTTTTTAAAAATATAGTTAAAAACCTTATTTTTAGATTATTACATATTATATTTTTGACTTTAAAACCAATAAAAAACAAGCCATGAACGAACAAAACGAAACCAACATTAACCTTAACGAACAACAATTTTTCCACGGTACAAAGGCGCAATTAAAAATCGGCGACTTAATTAGCCCAGGTTTTAACTCAAACTTCGGCAAACAGAATGTAGCGAAATACGTTTACCTGACAGCTACGCTGGATGCCGCAACCTGGGGAGCCGAGCTTGCTTTGGGCGAAGAGCCCGGCAGAATTTATATTGTTAAACCAACAGGTGCCTTTGAGGATGATCCTAACTTGACGGATAAAAAATATCCCGGAAACATTACTAAGTCATACCGCACCAAAGAACCACTTTTAATTATTGGTGAAGTTATAGACTGGCAAGGGCACGATCCTGAACGGCTTCAGGCAATGAGGGATAATGTTGCTCGAATTAGACAATTGGGTATTGAGGCCATTGAGGATTAATTACTATCCAAACTTTTAATAAAAGCCACCAACTCACCCTTCTCTTTAATCGTCAAATGCAGTTGATCTGTCGGCAAGGTTTGATTTGGTAGTTTAATCCCCATCCCCGCCCCGCCGCCTTTGTTGTAAAAGTCGACTACCTCCGCTAAGCTTTTATAGATACCGTTATGCATGTAAGGCGCTGTCCGCGCGGCATTGCGAACCGTGGTTACTTTGAAAGCATGCTTATTAAAATCCAGCGGCTGGATACCGTGGGTTCCGGGATCAGGGTCAACCTGTTTGCTGCTTTTGCTTTTTGGTACGCCGATCACTTCGGCTTCTATTTGCATGTAGCGCGGTGGCAACGCTCCGTTAAAAAGCGGCATGTAATGGCAGGTACTGCATTTGGCTTTGCCCATAAACAGATTAAAACCATTAATCTCTGCCAGTGTCAGCGCTTTTGAATTGCCGCGCATATATTCGTCAAAACGGCTATTTAACGCCGTTAGGCTGCGTACATAGCTGGCCAGGGCGTTCATTACCTCGAATGTATCTATTGCTGTGCGTTTGTCGATGTGGTAAGCTTGATCAAACAGTTTGCGATATTCATCATTGCGCCAAAGCTTGCCGATGGCTACCCGCATATCGCCGTGCATTTCGTCTTTGTTATCAATTACATCATTGGCCTGGTCTTCTAGCGAAGACGCACGCAGATCATAAAACTGGGCAGGCTGTAACGCGGCGTTGATAAGCGTAGGTGTATTACGGGCCACCAATTTTCTGCCGGTGATATCCAGGTTTTTGGGTAATCCGTCGGTAAATGCTTTATTGGGTTGATGGCAGGTTGCGCAGCTTCGCGCCCCATTGCCTGAAAGTATAGGATCGAAGAATAGTTTTTTCCCTAATGCGATCTTTTGGGTGGTTGCAGAATCTGCAGGCGATTCGATAAATGCATTACGATTATAGGCATTTGCATCAAACAATGTCGCCGCATTTTGACTAAGTAAACGATTGTACCGTAACTCTGATAAATTAAGCCTGTTATGCAATTGAGCAATTTGGCGGGTTAAAGGATTTGCATAACGGGTAATAAATGCGGCGCGATCAAAATGATCAAAACCAGCCACTTGGATTAAGTATCTGATAGACGCACTAAAATCAATCGAAGAGTCGTAATGATGAACGACCTCCTGAACGCTCCGTAAACTAACTGCTGACTCGGCAAAGCAATTTCGCAGCAAGGGGTCGTCAAAATCATTCAACCCCAGCTGCTCTACTCTAAAAACCTGCTGTTTAGCGGCATCCAGTATCTGCCAATCCTGCAAATCGGCATGTTTGAAATTGTCCTGAAAAGTCTTTGTGTTAGCAGTTAATCGCGATAGCAAACCAAGTATTTGCCGCTTTTTGCTAATGTCAATATGTGGATAGATATCCTGCTCAATCACCTGTAAACCATCGGGCTGAATGATTAGTCCGTTTAACTCGGCCTCAGGCACCGGCGGCCCGTTAATTAGTCGCGTAGTCAGCGGGTCGAAATATTCGACTGCCCACTCCACACGCTTATAACTCAGGCGAAGCTGCTTAAAGCGCTCCTGGAGTAAACGTTTGTGCGCAATATCAAATGGTGTAGAACGTAACAATCCGATAGCTTTTAAAAGACTATCGGATTGCCGTATCAATTGCTGTTGAATTTGTTGCGTGGGTTTATCGTCAGGCTTTCTTAAAGAAAGCAGCGAAACCGCTATCGTCAACAATAAACCAACGGCGGTTACTTTAAAAGTTAAACGCATGGCTAAACGGATCAGCTTTTTTATCGCGGTCAGTTAACGGCGCTATGCCCCAACGCTTCTCTATAAAAGCCAGGATACTTACGGTTTCGTATTGCGTATGGTCAACATAACCCTTTTTTGCAAAAGGTGATATTACCAGCGCAGGAACACGAGAGCCCGGACCCCATTTATCAATAACCGGCGGAGCGACGTGATCCCAAAAACCACCATTTTCGTCATATGTTAAAATAATTACGGCATCTTTGCCATTGGGGCCATTCAACACCGCATTGATCAACTTAACTGCGTGATTTTCGCCGGCATTGATTGACGATTGTCCCGGATGCTCATTCTCCAAACCCGAAGGTTTTACGAAAGACACTGCAGGCAAAGTGCCTTTCTGTGCTGCTTCTAAAAATTCAGTCTCGTCTTTTAAATGTTCTGCCCTATCCTTAGATCCTGGTGTATAACGTTGAAAATAAACAATAGGTTGGTGGTGATAAGTAAACCCACGATAAGGTTTGCCCGCTTCAATATCGTTCCATCCTTCTGAATACCATGCCCATGATACGCCTTTGTCTGTTAACCGATCACCAATGTTAGGGCCGGTTTGAATGGGCAATAAGCCGGCAGGATCAGCTTTTTGGGGATGAAGATTGACCGAATTGATGGTGTTAACCGCGTAATCATCAGGAGTAATCGTGCCATCTTTTACTAGTTTGCCAGAAGCATCCAACTGTGCTTTCATCACAGCAGGTGCATTTGGGTACACCGGCGATGCAGCAGCAACCAACCAGATATGATTTAGAAAAGATCCGCCGAAGGCGCTATGGTAAAAATTGTCGCAAAGCGTATACTTTTTCGCCAGGTCGTATAAAGGTATTTCGCTTGTTTTATAATAGCCCATTGAAAGGCCTTTGGTAAAGTTATACTGGGCAAATTTATCCATCTTGCCACCGTCTATCTGTAGCTGTTCCTGGTAAAAACGGTGCGTAATATCAGGACTTACTTCATCGGCAGATACATATTGGTTGATGTTAAAAACGTCATTTGGCAAGTTAGTAGGGAAAGCACTGCTTTTTGGTACCGGCGGCAATGTTTCAAAGGGCTTGCCATTTGCATCAACCTGTATAATATTCTCTTTTTTTGCTTTGTCTAACCCGTCTGCGCCAGGGAATTGCCCCCACAAATTATCAAAGCTGTGGTTCTCCATATAAATAACCACTACATGTTTTACTTTGCTTAATTGTGCCTTTGCTGGTATTACTCCTAACATGCAAAATGCCGCGAGGACAGAAATTCGTTTATTAAGTTTAACTTTCATTATAGATATAGATGTGTCAATGTGTTTGTGCTGTTGAAGCTATGTTTATTTTCGGCCGTTTTACCTGTCGGTAAACTTCGTCTAACGCCTGTTGAAAAGTAGCCACCCAAATTTCTTTTTTATGCTGATGTAAATAATCCATTAGTTGTTGATGTGCTTCGGTAGATATAGTAATGTAGTCGCCGCCAACACCATGGATCATAATCACGCCAAGTCCGCCAGTTTTCTCAACATTCTTTACGAAAGCGATTAACTTCTCTCCTGTTTCGCCACCGTCCAGGCCATAGGATGGCACACGCAGGGTATCCATATTTTTAAAGTCAGTTATTACGTTGCTGCTGTCGCCACCAATTCGTGCGTATTTTACAACATGAAATTTGCGTAAAGAGTCTACATAATCCCTTCCACCGGCAAAAGTTTCTGCACACGGGTAGGCAAAAGTGCGGGTTGTTTTCCCATCTATCGCAAATAACCACCGGTCCATCACTTCAATCTCACGGATCATATGATAAGCTGTATATTTTTCAGATTTGGCAGGATTATCTTCGATAGCCAGGCAGGGATGATATAAAGTATGGTTACCTAGTTCATAACCTTCCTTTGCCAACTTGCGCCAACTTGGAATAGTTGTACTATCTATATCACTTGTTAAAAAAAAAGTAGCTTTTAAACCGGCATGCTCTAGTTGGGGTATCGCGTTTTTAAGTTGCGATCGTAGCGCATCGTCATAGGTTAGCACAATAGCAGCTTTACGGTTTTTAGGCCAATGCACTTCCTGTGCCCGGGTGGTCAACGTTGCCAACACGCACACCATCCACCATAAAAATAAACCGATGCCTTTGCTGCTTTTTACCATACTGCTATTACAAAACTAAAATTTATTGCCATGTACGGCGAATAGATCGACATAAAACTAGACGCGATTTTGATAAATGGTGTACTGTGAACACAAAATTGTCTATACAACACTTAACTGTAGCTTTATTTTTACATGACGATATTTTAACTTAATCTATATTTATGCCAAACAACTCATTTTTGACATGATTAAACAAATTACCAACCTTACTTTTTTTGTATTGCTTTCGACAGCAGCTGTTGCTCAAACTACGCCGGCGCCGGCCACGAAAGGGCAAAATCCTCAACGCAGACGCGGTCAACCCCATCCATTTACTTTGACCGTTAATGACGCTGCAAAAACTAAAATAGATACCACGAAGTTAGGTGTTGCTTTCAGAGCCGTATATCCAGGCTTTGCTAATGCCGATGGTTACCGCACTAAGCGCGAAGTAACTATGCGCATCATAGATACCGCAAAAGACTTTACATTAAAAGCTGTACCCGGCGAAATTGTAGCAAACGGCAAATGGTTGAAAAAGAAACAGAATCTGCAAAATTTCCAACAGTCATTGCAAGATGCATTGCAAAAAAACTGGGTATCTGTTGATACGATAAAAAAAGACGGCTATTCTTTGGTGTTCGTCAATTTAAATGAAAAATTTAACCCTACCATCCAGAAAAACCTAATCAGTACCTACTTTGAAGTTTACCCGAAATTGGTTGGCCTGTTTAATGACAAAGCAACGCACGATGTAATCTTTGTTACTGACACCGCTTATAAAGGTGTAGCCGAAACCAGCGGTAACCGTATTTTATTTGCTACTAAATACATGGACAAGTTTCCGTATGATGTTGATATCGTTACGCACGAAGGTATGCACATAGTACAAGGTTATGGCTATGGTTCAGGCCCGGTTTGGCTAACAGAGGGTATTGCCGATTATATCCGTTATAAATACGGCGTTGATAATGTAGGTTCAAAATGGTACCTGCCGGCTTTTAAAGCAAAAGACAAAGGTTACGAGCAAAGCTACCGCATTACCGCCCGTTTCTTTGAATGGATTGACCAGAAAGTTAAACCGGGTATGATCATTCAGATTGATAAAGAATTAAGAAATCATACCTATACCGCCGATACCTGGGCTACACTGTCAGGTAAAACACTTGATCAGCTTTGGGCTGATTATTCGGCTAATCCAGACCTTAACCTGGTTTATAGCAGCAAGAGTCTTTAAGATTTGAAACATTACATATAATAACAAAGCCCGGTACGCTGTATTGGGCTTTGTTATTTATTCTATAATTTAGCTATTAAAATATTCCTGATGATTAAAACTACTACCCTCATCGCCATTATCTTATTAAGCGGATTAGCCACATCAGCCCAAACTAATCTGAGCAAGAAAGAAGCAGCACAATTTGCCGCTACCGAACTACAAACCCAAATGGCTCAACAAAAAACAAAGGCCGATGCGGAATGGGCTGCCAAACAGATCCAGTATAAAAACTTCACCATGAAGTTTACTACGCAGATCTTTGGCGACAAACCTGCCGATGGCCGTAGTCTGTACATTTCGCTGCATGGCGGTGGCGGCACAACCACTAAAGAGAACGACCAACAATGGGAGAATCAGAAGCGGTTATATAAACTGAAAGAAGGTGTTTATTTTGTGCCTCGTGCACCTGTTGATGCCTGGAACATGTGGCATGATTATCCTATTGACGAATTGTTTTCCGAACTGATAAAAAGCGAGATTGTAATGGACGATGTGAATCCGGATAAGATTTATGTAATGGGTTACTCTGCCGGTGGCGATGGTGTTTTTCAGTTAGCCCCCCGCCTGGCGGATTATTGGGGTGCAGCAGCGATGATGGCTGGCCATCCCGGCGACGCGCAGATTTTGAACTTGAAAAACATTCCGTTCGATGCTTTTGTTGGTGGAAAGGATGCCGCTTATCATCGTAATGAATTAGTAGCCCAATGGGGCGCCCGACTGGACAGTCTACAGAAGGTCTATCCTGGCAGCTTTACACACCGCCTACATGTTTACCCTGATTTACCGCATTGGATGAATCGTAAAGACACCATTGCTGTGCCATGGCTGGCCTCTTTCAAAAGAAACCCTTTACCTAAAGATGTTATCTGGATCCAGGATGATATTTTACGAGATCAATTTTATTGGTTGGGTACCGATATCGCGAAAGCAAAACAAGGTCAGAAAGTACGGGTAGCTGTGTCTGGTAATGATATCAATATTATTGACGATCAGGACGAGGTATTGTATATTTATTTAAATGATGATCTGGTAAATCTTGATAAAAAGGTGTCTGTTTCTGTAAATGGCAAACAGGTATTCAATAAAAGAGTGTCGCGCAATGCGGATATCATCAAACAATCGATTTCAGCCCGGTTAGATAAGGGCTTAATTTTTAGTGGCAAACTCGTCGTGAAAAACGGGCAGGTATCAGGCAGCTAAGTTTGCTACGTAAGTAAGTTATTACAATAGCGCTATACTAAACCGAAAGTTTCTTTTATTTCCTATAATTGAGGCGTATTAACACCCCCTATAACCAGAACATTGAACCAATTATACAATGAAATTTAAACATTTACTTTTTACCCCATTCCTGTTAATTAACGCAGCGTTTGCACAGCAACAGCCTGATCTGGTACATTACGTAAATACCTTACAGGGCACCAATTCTGATTTCAGACAAACACACGGTAACACTTACCCTACCACTGCCCTGCCTTTCGGTATGCATACCTGGACACCGCAAACCGGAAAGAATGGTGATGGCTGGAAATATCAATATTTAAAAGATCATATCCGTGGTTTCCAGCAGGCACACCAGTGTAGCTCATGGACGAGAGATTACGCCGTGTTTTCTGTAATGCCGATGAGCGAATTAGTGGTTGATGAAAATAAACGCGAAGCTAAATTCAGCCACGCTAATGAGATCGCGAAGCCAAACTACTATAAAGTGCAGTTTGACAATAAGATCGCCACGGAAATAGCACCAACCGAGCGTGGTGCGCATTTAAGATTCAGTTATCCAGGCGGCCAGAAAAGCTTTTTAGTTTTAGATGGTTATACCCGGCTAAGTGGTGTTAAAATTGATGCGAAAGCAAATACGATAACTGGTTGGGTAAATAACGGCGAAGGTTTTAAAAAAGGCTGGAAAAGTTATTTCGTGATGCAGTTTGATCAGCCGATTAAAGCTTACGGAACCTGGGATAACAAAACCAATACTACTCATGCCGATTCGACAGAGGCTGAAGGTTTAGGAAAAGGCGCTTATGTTCAGTTTAAAAATGGTGTCAAAGTGCAGGTTAAAACAGCATCGTCATACATCAGTCTTGAACAAGCCCAACTAAACCTGAAACGCGAGTTAGGTGCCGATAAAACCTTAGAACAAACCAAAGCTAACGCCGCAGCGGTTTGGAATAAATCCCTAGGTAAAATTACTGTTGAAGGCGGTACTCAGGCCGATAGAGAAACATTCTATTCTTGCTTTTTCCGTGCAAGCTTATTTTCTCGTAAGTTTTATGAGCTTGACGCTGCGGGCAAACCGGTTTACTTTAGCCCGTATGATGGTACGGTACATCCCGGTTATATGTTTACCGATACTGGTTTTTGGGATACTTTCAGGGCGCAGTTTCCGCTGAATACCTTGGTGCAACCTGAACAGCAGGGCCGTTATATGCAGGCGCTGTTAGACGCTTACAAGCAATGTGGCTGGTTGCCTTCATGGTCATTCCCTAGCGAGGCCGGCAGCATGGTGGGTAACCACGGTATTTCTTTATTGGCCGATGCCTGGGCAAAAGGTCTTCATACATTCGATCCTAAAGTGGCATTAGAAGCTTATTATCATGAAGCTACCAACAAAGGCCCTTGGGGGCCGGCAAACGGCCGCGAAGGCTGGAAAGAGTATTATGAATTAGGTTATGTTCCTTATCCAAAATATCGCGAAGCAACAGCTAAAACTTTAGAATATGCTTATGATGATTGGTGTGCTTATCAACTGGCCAAAATGACGGATAATAAACCTTACATGGATATTTTCTCTCGCCAGATGCGTAACTACCGGAATGTTTACAACCCGGCTACCCACTTTATGGAAGGCAAAGACAGCGATGGCCAGTGGAAACCCAAATTCGATCCGTTTGAATGGGGCGGCCCTTTTACTGAAGGCAACTCATGGCATTACACCTGGTCGGTTTTCCAGGATACACAGGATTTAATTAACATGATGGGCGGTAATCATAATTTTAACGCTAAGCTTGACTCTGTTTTCAGCGAGCCAACTACGGTAAACACCGGCACCTATCACGGCATGATCCACGAGATGACCGAAATGGTAGTAGCTAACATGGGTCAGTACGCGCAGGGTAACCAGCCTATTCAACACATGATCTATTTATATGATTACGCCGGCGAACCATGGAAGGGCCAGTACCACGCCCGTGACGCGATGTACAGGTTATACAACGCTACAGAAAACGGTTATCCCGGTGATGAAGATCAAGGCCAAACATCGTCATGGTACGTGTTAAGTGCTATAGGTATGTACAGCGTAACCCCGGGTACCAATCAGTATGCCTTAGGCAGCCCGATGTTTAAAAAGATCACGTTGAATCTGGAGAACGGAAAGAAATTTGTTATAGACGCTGCGGCTAATGACAAGGATCATGTTTATATACAGTCGGCTACTTTAAATGGTAAAGACTTCACCAAAAATTACATCACTTATGATGAGTTAACAAATGGTGGCGAGTTAAAACTGGAAATGAGCGATAAGCCTAACAAAACCAGGGGCACTGGTAAAGACGACAAACCATTCTCCTTAACGAAATAAAATGCTTAAAATAAAGGGATTAATATTTGCCGGATGTTTGTTAATTACCCAAATAAGCTGGGCACAAAGCAAGCGGTCTATAGATACTAATCCTTTGGCAGGTACTATCGATTTTCATTGCCATGCCGGCCCCGATGTTTCGGCAAGATCGATCAGTGATTTAGATTTGGTGCGATTGGCAAAAAAAGAAGGCATGCGCGGCATAGTCCTCAAAAATCATTACACCATGACTGCCGACAGAGCCGAAACGGCAATGAAAGAGGTTGGCGGTATAGAGGTATTTGGTGGTATAGCACTTAACCGGTCTGTTGGTGGTTTGAATGCCGAAGCGGTACGCCGCATGGCGGCTATGGAAGGGCACCGCGGCAAAGTGGTTTGGCTGCCTACCGTTGACGCCGAGAATAATTTCGAACATGGCCCGGGGCCACGCAAGTTTGTAAGTGTGGTTAAAGACGGTAAACCAGTACCCGAAATAGCAGAAGTTTACGAAGTTATTGCTAAGAACGACCTGATCCTGGAAACGGGCCATTCCACCCCTGCCGAATCAATGATATTGATATCAGCCGCCACACAAGCGGGAATTAAAAAGATCATAGTTACCCATGCCATGCTTTTAGGCGCAACCGTTGAGCAAATGAAACAAATGGCAGCGATGGGTGCCGTTATTGAATTTTGCTGGCAGGCTTACCTGGCCAAAAAAGGCAATAAGAATTTAGGCGATGAAAAAGCAGTTATAACTTGTGTAAACGCCATCAAAGCCATAGGTGCAGAACATTGTATTATTGATTCTGATCTTGGACAGCCAGGTAACCCGCTGCATCCTGATGGTATGCGGGCTTATATCATCGCGCTAAAAGCTAATGGGCTAAGCGAGCATGACATTGATCTGGTCGCCCGGAAAAATCCGGCTAAATTATTAGGCCTGCCTACCGAGTAAGTTTGTATTTTTATTGAACCAATTTTATACCTGATGAAGAAAGTACTTGTTTCTATCGCTGCTTGTTTATTGATTATTGTGGCGTATGCTAAACCTCACCCAATAAGCAAGCCATCCATCACCAAAATACTTTACGGCGAGGCGGAAGGTAAGCAGATCTACCAATACACTTTAACCAATAGTAATGGTATGCAGATTAAAGTAATCAATTACGGGGCTACTATAACTGATATACTGACCCCTGACAGGGATAAAAAACTTGGCGATGTGGTTTTAGGTTTCGACTCATTAAAACAGTACATGGGCCGCGATAACGCGTTGCTGGGCGCCATGGTGGGCCGTGTAGCTAATCGTATTTCCAATAAAAGGTTTACACTTGACGGTACAGAATACGTTTTAGCATCAAACATACATGGTGGCCCTAAAGGCTTTGATAAGCAGATATGGAACATCGTAGAAATACCCGGTAAAGAAGTAGCATTAAAACTAACCTATTTTAGTAAAGATGGTGAGATGGGCTATCCCGGCAATCTGAACGTTACCGTGATCTATACCCTTACTAATAACAACGAATTAAAGCTTAACTATTCGGCAACAACTGATAAAGCTACGCCGGTAGTGCTCACTAATCATACTTATTTTAATTTATCCGGCACTACAGAAAATGTGTCCGACTGGCAATTAACTATTCTTGCCGACCAATACCTGGAGGCCGACAAAGACGTGATGCCCAGCGGCAAACTGCTCGACGTAAAAGGCACCCCTTTTGATTTTACTCAACCTACAGCTGTTGGTAAAAACATTGCAGCAGCCGGTAACGGTTACGACCTAAGCTATGCATTGCGAAATAAGTCTGGCAAAATAGCTTTGGCGGCCACAGCATATGAGCCTGTAAGCGGCCGCGTGATGCAGGTTTTTACTACAGAACCAGGTTTAGTGGTATACACCGGTAACCATTTTAGCGAACGAATAATTGGTCGTAACGGGCAACATTTCAATAAATGGGGCGCGTTGTGTTTAGAAACCATGCATTATCCTGATTCTCCTAATCATTCTAATTTCCCCAATGTGATCTTGAGACCGGGCGAGACTTTTAAATCGGAGACTATTTATAAGTTTTCGACTAAATAAATGAAAAAGCTTGCTGCTTTGCTCCTGGCTCTCTGCGCGTTTTATGGCGTAACTGCCCAGCGCATCAGCAAAATATTTTTTGGCGAAGCCGATGGTCAGAAGATCTGGCAGTATACGTTGCAGAACAGCAAAGGCATGCAGGTTAAAGTGATTAACTATGGCGCTACCATCACCGATATCATTACGCCGGATAAGGATGGCCACATGGGCGATGTGGTATTGGGCTTTGATTCATTAAAACAGTACATCAGCAAAGACAACGCACGTATGGGCGCCATTCGCGGGCGTGTTACCAATCGTATTGCTAATAACCGATTCATTGTAGACGGTAAAGAATACAACGTCATCACCAGCAAAAATGGCGAAGTGATGGGCACCAACAAGAAGATTTGGAACATTGAAGAAGTACCCGGCAAAAAAGAGGTATCGCTTAAAGTAACGTATCTGAGCAAAAACGGCGAGGAAGGTTTCCCGGGCAATCTGAATCTGACGGTACTTTACACGCTTACCAATGCTAACGAACTTAAGATAAACTATACCGTTACTACCGACCAGCCCACCCCTGTTGTACTCACCAGTCATTCCTATTTTAATTTATCGGGCGGTAAGGAAGATAAAGTATTAAATACCGAGGTCCAGTTTTTTGCCAGCCAATATCTGGAAACAGGTAAAGGTGGTATCCCCGATGGTAATTTGTTGGCTGTAAAAGGCACTCCTTTTGATTTCACTTCGCCGCAATCGATTGGTAAACGTATCCAGGATTTTAATAACGGCGATGGTTATGATTTAACCTATGCGTTACGTAATCAATCAGGCAAACTGGCTTTAGCAGCCGTGGCATATGAACCCGCCAGCGGCCGCATAATGAAAACCTACACTACCGAGCCTGGCGTTGTATTTTATACAGGCAATGCTTTAAATGAAAAGCTACGCGGCAAAGGCGGAAAACCTTTTACCAAACATGGCGCATTCTGTCTGGAAACACAGCACTATCCTGATTCGCCTAATCAACCTAAATTTGCCAGTGTAATATTAAGACCTGGTGAAACTTTCAGGTCGGAAACTGTTTATCAGTTTTCCGTTAAGAAATAACATTATTATAAAACACAAAGGCCCAATGATTTCTCATCGGGCCTTTTCTATTTTATGTCTTTTTAAATTAAGATTGTCTTTGTTGCTGACGTTTCTCGCCTGCCAGTGGTAGCGATGATATGTAAAGTACAATACCTATACCGAAAGTTACAAACCCACCGTAAGCTAAACCTGCAGATGCACTGATTCCACTTCCCGAGTCAGCAGCATTAAGTGCATGATCTGGCGTCAAAACAAACGATCCTGCTACTATTACTATACCTATTAATGTTATGATTAATCCTAAAGTCTTTTTCATGTCTTTATCAAAAAATTACCTGCGCAAATATATAAACTTTGCGCTTTATTTATATCTCGTAAAACAATTCTTTTAATCTTAACTTTCTAATAACAGTAATTTATTTTTCCGTTTGCTTATAAGATGACTGTTACCTCTTTCTTTTTAAAAACTTGCTGTAAAAAACTGTTAAACTTAGCCGCTTTTTCAATATTTGCTGTCGCGATTTTCTCTACCGAAAATGCTGCTGCACAGGCCGATGTCACCTATCAGCAAAAAACGATTAAAGACACATTGCCTCCTAAGCCGGCACGTACAAGAAACAATCCGCATCATTTTACCCGTTCAGCTATTGAACTTGGTATGGCCGAGATATTGCCATTTATGTGGGATAGGTACTTGAAAAAAGCAGATTATGCACAGATTACCTGGAAATCTGTAGGCCACAATTATAACCCTACCAGTTGGACCTGGGATGATGACCCTTTTACTACCAATCAATTTGGGCACCCGTTTCACGGAAGTATATTTTATAACACTTTTCGGTCAAATGGTTATACCTTTTGGCAATCTGTACCGGCTGCTGCTGTAGGAAGTTATCTCTGGGAAAGTACCGCCGAAAATCAACCTCCCGCTATTAACGATTTTATTAACACTACTTTCGGCGGAGTTGTGTTGGGCGAAATGACGCATCGGATGGCCGACAAGATAACTAATACAACACAAACCGGCTTTGGGCGTCAAGCCAGCGAAGTTTTTGCATTGATCATCAATCCATCAAATGGGCTTACCCGAATTTTAGATGGTAAGTGGGGCAAACCGGTAAAAAACTCAAAACGAGATTCGTCAGATATTTCTACAGAAATTGACGTAGGCGGGCGAACGTTTAATCGTAATAATTCAAACATTTTGCACAACAGTAATTATGGCTGGTACGGCCACATTAAATTACTGTACGGTACGCCCTACAAAGACTATAATACACCATTTAGTAACATCACTGTAAATGTTGAGGTTGGCAAGGATGATAGCTCTTTAGTTAATATGGTTAGCGTATACGGATCGTTAGCGGGTTGGGAAATCAAATCGAACGAAAAATTACAACACTTGCTGGTGCTTTCTGCTAATTATGATTTCCTGCATAACTCTGCATTTTTTTATGGCGGAGAAAGTGTGAAAGCTAACTTTTTATCAGAATACGATATTACCAAAAAGACGAAGATCACCACAAATTTTGGAGCAGGCCCTATCCTATTGTCGGCTATCCCCGACCCATATTTTATTCAACCACATGGACGGGATTATGATTACGGGCCCGGGGTTGCATTTAGCGGCGGTGGCCAGTTAACCTTATTAGATATATTAACCTACGGAATAAATTACCGGGGTGGTTATACGGTCACAGTAAACGGACAGCCCTCACACCATTTTTTACATACAGTAGCTAGCGAGGTGACGTTAAACGTAGTAAAGAAATTGGCCTTTAGCATCGAGTCGGGTTATTTTGCTTTGCATGGTCGATACCAAAAATTTGCAGACATCGATCAAAACTATCCCTACCTGCGTGTGTCAACGCGGTATAGTTTAAATTTCTAATTGTCCCACCAACTTTAATTTTGTTTTTCGTTTAATTTATTGGCGAATGTTTTTCTATCTTGAAGGCAATTTGTAAGATGACGAAAGCCTTAAACTTGAAACGATTGATTTTAACCGCCCTGACCCTGTTCATGTGCCTGAAATCGTTCGCTCAACCACCGTCAACAGCTTCATTATTAGTTCGTTTAAAACATTCGCCCGCCGATACCAGTAGAATAAATATTTACAAAGCGCTTATTGTTGCTTACCGTAATGAAAAGCCGGATTCGGCTGTTTTTTTTGCAAAGCAAGGCCTGGCTTTTGCTTCAACACTTAGTTATCCTATGGGCGTTGGTTTAATGCATGGCCAATTAGGGGCTATTGATATCGCTTTAGGTAAAATAGATTCAGCTAAATTTCACCTTAAAACAGCTCTATCCATTTTTGAAAAGATAAATTACCAGCAAGGCCTGGTGGTTGTTCATAATAGCCTGGGTATCGTGTTCGCGAAGACAGCAGGCTATAAAGAGTCGGCGCAGAATTTTTTAGCGGCATTAAAAATAAATCAAGCCCGGAATGATGTTCACGGCCTGGTGCAATCGTATTTGAAACTAGGTGCACTGAACGAACAGATCAATAACTTAGACAAGGCGCTTGAATATCAAGAGTCCGCGTTAAAGCTAAATACGCAATTGCCTCCGTCTAATTCTGAGTCATATATATTGAATAATATAGGCATCATCTACGCTAAGAAAGGGCAAATGAAGGAGGCTCTTCAATATTTTCTAAACAGCGTTAAAAAAGCCCATACGAGCGAACCTGAGCTTATGGCTATGATATTTGGAAATGTAGGCGATGCTTATCAGCAATTAGGTAATACTAAAAAAGCGTTCGACTATCAAAATGAGGCTTTGGCAATAGCGCGTAAACTAAATTTAGCCGAAGCTGAAGCCACCACATTGGTTAACCTGGCATCGTTAAAAACAACTACCAAGCCTGATACTGCATTAATTTTACTTAAACAGGCTTTGTTGATTACCCAAAAAATACAACAGCACCATGTAAGACTGGATGCTTATGCTGGGCTAATAGAAGTTTACAAACAACAGGGCAATTATAAAGCAACCTCAGAAACGCTTGAGAAGCGCGACGCATTGAAGGATAGTCTTTTTACATTAAAAAACTCGAAGGATATAGCTGATCTTATTGCTAATAATGAGTTAGTCAATTCAAAAATAAAAGTCAAGGACTTGCAGCTAAGCGCCGCCCGTAGTAAGCTGCAAACAGGAATTATATTAGCCGTAGCCATATGCGCAATTATTGTTCTAATAATTGTCGTTTTATTCTATTCTCAAACTAAGGATCTAAATACTCAATTACTACATCAACAAGAGGAATTAAAAAGCTTAAATAACTTTAAAGACAAACTTTTTTCTATTATCAGTCATGATTTACGCTCTCCTATTGCAACCATTGTTAATCTGTTAAGTGTTTTGGAGGATGATGTAGATATGGCAGAGATTAAAATTTTTATACCAAGACTAAAACAACATAGCCAATCTACCTTAGATGTGATGGATAAGTTGTTAATATGGGGGCAAACGCAGCTTAAAGGTGCTATACATGAAAAAGTGCATTTTAATGTGAAAGATCTGATAGTACAAAGCCTGCATCTGAACCAGGAAACAGCCGACCAAAAGAAAATAAAACTGATTGATAACACGCCTGGTGAGGTTATTATTTGTGCAGATAGCTCGCACGTTGAATTTGTGATCAGAAACCTGTTGGCTAATGCGGTTAAATTTACGCATACCGACGGTTTTGTAGAAATATCAGCACTTGTTGGCGAGCCTGCCGGTTACTCGACCATTGCTATAAAGGATAATGGCATTGGTGTAGACAAATCATTGCAAGCCCAAATATTTGAACCCGGTAACAGAAGCATTCAGGGCACTGAAAGCGAAAAAGGCAACAGTATAGGCTTGATGCTTTGTAAAGAGTTTGTAGAACGCAACGGCGGTAAAATATGGGTAGAGAGCGAATTAGGAAAAGGTACCTGCTTTTACGTTTCGTTTCAACAATAGTCAGGCTTATCCGGTGTGCTGGTCAGCAGCTAATTTCTTTTCGATACGCCTATCAGGTATAAGCCACATCAAAGCTACAAGCACATAAAATGCAAAACTTATGTAGGGGCTTATCCATGCACATGCAATCCCTATTACGTAAAAAAAGATAGATATTTTACCTTTTTGATCATTACCCACGGCAATGGCAAGTGGTGAGGTTTGGCCTTCATGCTTAAGTAACACAACTACCAATATTGCGTAGGCAATAGAATTCATCAACAATACCACACCATACATTACAACCGGCCAAAGCTTACTGAAAGAGCTTTCGCCCATCCAGTCGGTTACAAAAGGTACCATCGACAGCCAAAAAAGCAAATGCGTATTTGCCCAAAGCACCGATCCATTAATAGAGCGTACGGCATGGAGCATATGGTGGTGGTTATTCCAATATATTCCGACATAAATAAAGCTGATAATATAGTTTAGAAACACGGGCCATAGTTCTTTAAGGTCTGATAGCTCATAACCGTGCGGTACTTTCATTTCTAACACCATAATAGTGATAATGATAGCGATCACGCCATCGCTAAAAGCTTCCAGCCGCCCTTTACCCATGTTTACATTTATTGGTCGCATAATGATTGTTTGCCACAAAATAGTAAAATCATTTAAAATGATCTGCGGTATTTTTAAAGCTTTACAACTTTTGTGTTTAATTATAAGTTATTGACTATTTGATATTTAAATAAAAAAACTCAACTATTATTAACTATTGATAAAAATGATTCTCATTGGTTAAACATTGTGTTAACATATCTCGTATAACAAAAAAATAAATTATTTAGGCACTGTGACAAATCGAAAAAAATAATCGTAAAAATGTAACAGAAATGTTGCAAATGATTTTTAAGTATATATATTCGGGCACCAATAACTATTTAATACCCCACAATTAATTAAACTAACAATGCAAAAAGAAAAGTCACCTTCACTTTTTTTACCCGTATTAACAGGAATTCTACTACTTTTTATTTTCCTGTCGGGTATCACCGAGATGGCATGTTTAGCTAGCTATGCAGGCCGTCCAGATCAGACAACAAAATTGAATAAGGTTAAAACTTTAGCAGTGACAAGTAAGAATGTCACAGCTAATCTGCAGTCGGTTACAGCTACCAGCAGCAAGCCGTCAGTTAACTAAAAATTGCAACATAATAAAAAGGCTACCTGGTATTAGGTAGCCTTTTTTATTTGAAAGAATCCCTGTTTTAATAATCAGAATAATCAGTAGGGTATAAAAACAAACTCTCGGCTTTAGATACATTTTTTTGATATTCAGGCATTTTACCTAAGGCTTTAAAACGCTCATCGTCAAAAAATAACTTCCATTTGTCTTTGTTATCCTGCAGGCCGTTAAAGGTTGTCATATACATCAGGTTAGGCATATGGCTGCCGGCAATTACTTCGGCATAAAATATAGCGTTGAAGTTATAACCCTTAAAAATGCCAATCTCATCACCTATGTTAAACATTTTCACTTTGCTTGCATTGTACTTTTCACTAGCGCTTTCGTAGCTGCGTAGCTCATAGATGCGGTCTGACTTTTTTGCTGTAAGGTTGGGTACGTTTGGTTCTGGAGCGCCCGGAAATGCTTTGAGTACGATAGTTTCCATACGGGTGTAGCAAGGATTGTCGAACTGAGCGTCCAGATAATCTTTACCGGCATCCAGGTAGGTTTTATCGCCCATCAATTTCTGATCGGTAGTTTCAAGCGCCTCCCAGGTTTTGTAAGGTACATATACATAGATCTTCTTATCCAGGCTATCCTGCTTTAAGACTTTAAACACACCCACATTTTTAACCCCGGCTTTGTGCAAGGCTGGCAGATAGGCGTTTTGAAAATAAGCATCCAGTCGGCTTTCCTGAGCCTGTGTTTTAAAATGATAGATCTTAATCTGATAATAGTATTGTGATGCGGCCTGAACGCGCATACCAAAACAAAAGCATGTTGTAAAAACAAACAATGCTATAACTACGATGGGGCAATTTCTAAATCTCATTTTTAGGTTATTTATTCTTTAATACGATTTAATCGCGGTAAACTTACAATCAATAATACGAAAACTGCAGTTACCAGCTTTAATAAATTAGCGTCTACACCAATGCTCAAAGTTAAAGCTAAAACAAGCTGGAATATAACAGCGCCTGCCAATACCAAAATCAGACTCGTCCAAACTGAGGTAATGTGCAGCCAGCCAATCAAAGTTTCAGCTATAATTACCGAGCCCAACCCTACTATCACAATACCTATCCCCATATTCATGTCGGCAAAGCCCTGATACTGGGTGATGAGATAACCACTCACCGCTGTAAGTGCGTTTGCCAGTGCCAGACCAATAATTTTCATCCTATCCGTATCTACGCCGAGGGCACGGATCATAGATTCGCTGTTGCCTGTGGCGCGCATGGCTATACCAAAATCTGTTTTAAGGAGATAGCCGATTAGCAATGTAGTGATAGCTACAAATATCAGCAGCATTATTGCTGTATTTTGATTTGGGTCGTTTAGTACGTGCAATGATGTAAATATTGATGAGGTGCCAATCAAAGGTAGATTAGATCGGCCCATAAAGGTTAAGTTAACCGAATACAAAGCTGTCATCACCAAAATGCCGGCCAACAAAGGGTTAATCTTTAGCTTAGTATGAATCAGTCCGGTGATTGCCCCTGCTACCCCACCGGCCACGATAACCGCGGGTAGAATCATATAGCCCGGCAAATGTCGCGTTAGCAAAATAGCAGTTACTACGCCGCCCAGTGTATAGCTACCATCGGTAGTTATATCCGGGATATTAAAGATCTTCATGGAGATATAAATACCCAGTGCAATACCCGAAAAGCAAAGCCCCTGTAATAAGGCGGTGAGGTAAAAGCTCATTATTTTACGGCTTCGAAATTTGAAGGTATGGCAATGTTATACTTTTTAACTGCCGCCGGGTTATAAACCCGTTTGCGGATCTTCACCATCTCTGGTTTCAGGCCATCGGTTTTATGTGTTTTTAGGTATTGTGCGGCCTGCTCGCCGGCTTGGTAACCCCATTGGTAAATATCGGCACCAAAGGCTGCTACGGCGCCTCGTTGTACTAAACCTGCTTCGCTGGTAAAGATGGGTACATTGGCGGCATTGCAATTTTTCAATATGGTCTCAAACGACGCAAATACCGTATTATCCGGGTTGGCAAAGAATGCGTCGATGTTCTTAGCCAATAAAGCCTGCGTAACCAGTTGCGCATCTGCAGAGGTGTTAAGTGGCAGGGCAATCAGTGTTACATTCAGCTTATTTGCCAATGATTTAATACGCTGCATAGCATCGGCAGACTGTGGCTCGGCTTCGTTATAGATCATGCCGATTACCAGCTTAGTTCCTTTTGGTTTTAGCAGTTTTGGGATGATGCTGAACGACGTATCAATGTATTGCAGATCCTCAACCGCGCCAAACAGGTTGGCCGGCGCTTTGCCATCGGCTCCAACAACCTTCATACGCTCGGGTGTTGGCGATACCATTTCAAAGATTGGGATGGTTTTGGTGTTTTGCACTGCAGTTACTGATGATAGGGTTGTGCAGGTAGCCAGCAGGTCTACTTGCTCTGATACAAAGTAATTGACGATCTGGGTTAATGTTGGGATGCTGCCTTGTGCATTGCGGTATTCTATCTGTACGGTCTTCTTTTCTTCGCTGAAGCCTTCTTTCTTTAAGGCATCGGTAAAGCCTACCCTGGCTTGCGCTATAGTGGCATCTTCAAAAGCATCGACAAAACCTACTACCGGCCCGTTATTGGGTTTGGTTGATTTACAGGCTGATGCAAGTATGGTTAATAAAATGAGTGGCAGATACTTTTTCATTGCACTAAGTTAGGTAAAGCTTGGAATGTTGAGAAATACCTACCTCAATATTTGAGTCATAATCCTATTAAGTGATCCACGTGCGTGTGTGGATCAAATGGATTAGTTGGATCACCTTAAAATCAAAACTGTTTAGTAGTTAACTATTTATGTTAAACTATTTTAATAGTTGGATCAGTTTGGATCACTTTTCCTGACTTTTAAGTCTTTTTTGGATCACCCTGTTTAAAATAAATCTCTAATTACATCATAGGCCATTTTATTCAAATCTGTACTGCCCTGGTTATAATTACGCATTAGTATAATGGCATACTTTGAATCTAAATTGATAATGAATTGCGAGGTGTAACCAGCGGTCGACCCGTCGTGACCAATCGTATTTCTGTTCATGCCCGAATGTACGGTAAGCCCCAGCCCATATTGTTTACTAACATAAGGTATATCCTCCATTTTTTTAATACTGGCCTTGCTAAGTAAGGTCGGTTGAACTATAAAAGATGTAACAAATTTTGCCAGGTCAGTCGGTGTTGAATATAAGGCGCCATTTGGAACCCGGTAACCCCTACCCGAATGTTCTCTAAATGGTACCCGGGTATTTACCGTACCCGATTGATTATCTAAACCCTCGGCAAGTCTTGATCGCTTATCATCGGGCACAGAAAAGAAAGTATCTTTCATGTACAGCGGCTCTATAATTCTTTGCTGCACCATTTTAATATATGGCTCGCCGGCCGCTCTTTCCAGAGTCAGCCCTAATATGGCAAAGCCGATGTTTGAATATAAAAAGTCACTACCGGGTTTAGAAGCAAAACTGGTATGTGGTATGCATTCCAGAACCTTTTGCTGCCATTGGTCTATACTGCCTATGTTAGCATTACCTAAATCAGGCTCACGTTTAAGGCCCGAAGTGTGCGATGCCAGTTGCCTGATGGTAATTTTATGCTTATCACTATAACCAATCAGTCCTTTAACTTCGGGTACGTACTTTTCAACTTCATCGTCCAGGCTGATCTTGTTTTCTTCGACCAATAGCATCAACAATGTCGCCGTAAAAGTTTTGGTGATGGAACCTATCCGGTATATGGTAACTGTATCTGCAAGCATCTTTTTGTCCCTGTCAGCATAGCCAAAAGCATTTGCCCATATTACTTTATTATCCTTTGTAATAACGGCAGATATGCTGCCGCCCAGATTATCAAATTCGACATCGGTTTTTAAGCGTGCGCTCAACCTGGATATTACTTCATTTTCATGATTAGTTAATTGTGCAAAACAAATCAGCGGGCAAAGAGCGGATACAAAAACGAAGGTTATTAAAAGGCGTTTCATAGGTGATTATAAATCTAACAGTAATTTTCTGGCCACTTTATTCAAATCGGTACTACCCTGATTATAGTTACGCATAATGATAACCGAGTACTTTGAATCAAGGTTAACCATAAACTGTGCGGTATAGCCCGGCACGTAGCCATCATGTTCTATTAAGTTTTGATTGATGCCAGAACGGATCATTAAACCTAAACCATAGTAATCGCTTACACTGGATATATCCTCCATTTTCCTGATACTCGCCTTGTTTAATATTTGCGGCCTGGTTATGAATGAGGTTACAAATTTAGCCAGATCAGTAGGTGTTGAATAGAGTGAACCGGCCGGCAAGCCATAGCCCATTCCAATTTGTTGTTTAAAAGGTACGCTAAGATCTACGGCGCCCGACATGTTACTTAAACCCACGGCCATATTTTTTACTTTATTGTCGGGCACCAAAAGGAATGTGTCGTGCATTTGTAGTGGTTCTATGATCCTGCGCTGTAACATATCGATATAAGGCTCGCCGCCGGCTCTTTCTAAAGCCAATCCTAAAAAAGCATAACCTACATTTGAATACAAAAACTTATCGCCTGGTGTAAAGGCCAGGCTTGATCTGGGAATACAACGCATTAGCATTCGTTCCCATTGAGATGGGTCGCCTATATAAAAGGAATCTGGTTCAGGGTCGCGTTTAATTCCTGAGGTGTGCGATGCCAACTGCCTGATAGTGATCTTATGCTTGCTGGAGTAACCCTTTATATCAGTTATCTCAGGTACGTATTTTTCAACATAGTCATCCAGGCTGATCTTTTTATCTTCAACCAATAGCATTAACAAGGTAGCCGTAAAAGTTTTGGTGATGGAACCGATGCGATAAACGGTGCCGGTATCTGCCAAAATATTCCTGTCCTTATCGGCATAGCCAAAAGCTTTTGCCCATATCACTTTGTTATCTTTTATGACAGCCGCCGATATGCTGCCATTTAAATTATCCCAGGCAACGTCATTTTTTAAATGGTCGCTAAATTTTGAGATCACTTCATTTTCATGACCGCTTAATTGCGAAAAACCAATCAATGGTAAAAATGAAAATGCAGCGACTAAAGCTAATAAGGTCTTTTTAGGTGTCATTTATACAGGCAGATAATGCTTAAAGATAGCGTCATTATTGTTTATTTAAAAATCCAACTAAATTAGTTTTCGCTACTTTAGCAGGCTATGACTTCTATTGTATCTAAATTACCCCAGGTCGGTACTACCATTTTTACTACCATGTCTGCCCTGGCAGCGCAGGTTGGCGCCATCAATTTGTCGCAGGGATTTCCTGATTATGACTGTTCGCCTGAACTGATTGAGCTTGTTAATCAAGCCATGAAGGAGGGTCATAATCAATATGCGCCAATGGCCGGTGTTAAAGCGCTGCGCGATGAAATAGCTAATAAAGTGCAAAAACTGCACGGTGCGGCTTATGATCCTGATACGGAAATTACCATTACTGCCGGTGGCACACAGGCTATTTTTACAGCCATCAGCGCTGTTATTCATCCAAACGACGAAGTGATCGTGTTCGAACCTGCATTTGATTGCTATGCTCCCGCCATTAAAGTGATGGGCGGTATTGTTAAATCGTTAGAGCTAGAACCGACCAACAATTACCGTATTGATTGGGGCATGGTGAAAAAACTGATCACTAATCGTACCAAGCTCATCATTTTAAACTCCCCTCATAACCCTACCGCTACCATTTTACACCAGGAAGATATTGAACAATTAAGTGCCATTGTACATAATCAGGACATTTTAATTTTAAGCGATGAGGTTTATGAGCACCTGATTTATGACGGAGAAGTACATCACAGCATGGCTCGCTACCCCGAATTGAAGGAACGCAGCTTTATTGTAGCCTCATTTGGGAAATTATTTCATGCCACCGGCTGGAAGGTTGGATATGTCCTTGCGCCGGAGTACCTGATGAATGAGTTTAGAAAGGTGCATCAGTTCCTGGTTTTTAGCGTTAACTCGGCTATGCAACACGCTATGGCCCAGTATTTAAAAGACGAGAATACTTACCGCTCTTTACCAGACTTTTTTCAGCAAAAAAGAGACTATTTCAGACAAGGATTAGCGCAAACTCAATTTGAATTACTGCCTTCATATGGGTCTTATTTTCAATCGGTTAAGTACGGTCATCTAAACAATGAGTCTGACGTGGACTTCGCAATGCGCTTAACCAGAGAGGCGGGCGTTGCCTGTATACCCACTTCGGTGTTTTATACCCGCGGTACAGACCATAAAGTTTTAAGATTTTGTTTCGCCAAAAAGCAAGAAACGTTGGATGACGCCGTTAATAGATTGTTAGATTTTAAACTTTAATGAAAAATATCGCGTATTAGTTAACCATTATTGCCGAACTCAAATCTGCTATGGAAAATTTAAAAATCACTGTATTTCAAGGTTACTTATTTTGGGAAAAGATAGATCAGAATTTACAAAACATAGCACTGCGATTGGGCAGCATCCGTGAGAAAACTGACCTGATCATTCTGCCTGAGATGTTTAACACAGGCTTTACCATGAATGCAGAGGCATTAGCTGAGACAATGGGTGGTAAATCCATGCAGTGGATGCACAAAATAGCCCAGCAATATGATTGCGTGGTTACCGGCAGCCTGATTATAACCGAAGCTGGCAAGTACTACAACCGTTTAATTTGGATGCAACCCAACGGCACTTGTAACTATTACGATAAACGACACTTGTTCGCCTTAGGTAAAGAACATCAAACTTATACAGCAGGCACTAAAAAATTGATCGTAGAACTGAAAGGCTGGAAAATCTGTCCGGTTATTTGCTATGACCTGCGTTTCCCTGTATGGCTGCGTAATGTGGATGCGGCTTATGACTTACTGTTGATTGTGGCTAACTGGCCAGAGCGCCGCGCGTTGCATTGGCGTACGTTGATACCAGCACGCGCGGTTGAGAATCAAAGTTATGTAATAGGCGTTAACCGTGTTGGGCACGATGGCAATGAAGTTTATCACTCTGGCGACTCGACCTGTATAGACCCCAACGGCAACGTTGTTTATTATAAACGCGATGAGGAAGACGTCTACACCTTCACCATCATCGGCGATGAGGTTATTAAAACCCGCCGCGCCATGCCTTTTTTAAAGGATGCCGACGATTTTAACCTTATTTAATCTTCGCCTGGATTGTATCGGTTTGGCTAAAGCCTTTTGGAACAACCGATATCTCCGTCCCATAAATGGGACGGCAATGAATTGACTAATTTCAAACCATTGTTTTCATTCATTGCCGTTGGCTTTAGCCAAAATTTACCATTTAACCTTATTTAACGCATCATCCTGCCAATAAAACTGCAAACTTTCTTATTTTGCAGCTTAAACTAATTTGATCTAAAATTGATAAAGATTTCTCGCGCCGCAATATTGGCTATTTTGGCTTTTAGCCTTACTGCATCGGCACAAAAGAAAAAAGATTATACAGGCTATGTAAACCCTTTTATTGGTACCGGCGGACACGGACACACCTACCCTGGCGCAGTAGTGCCATTTGGTATGGTTCAGCTAAGCCCTGATACCCGTTTAGAGGGTTGGGACGGCTGTTCGGGTTATCATTATACAGACTCTGTTGTTTATGGGTTTTCGCATACGCACTTGAGCGGTACCGGTATTGCCGATTATTGCGATATCCTGTTTATGCCTACTACCGGCAAACCACAGTTTAAAAACACCGATTACAGTTCAGGTTTTAAAAAGAAAAATGAGTTTGCATCGCCAGGCTACTACAAAACCACGCTGGATAAATATGCTATTGATGTAGAGCTAACGGCTTCCACCCGTGCAGGCATGCATCGGTACCACTATCCCTCAACCAGTCAAGCTAATATTATTATCGATCTTAAACACCGCGATGAAGTACTGAACTCATGGGTTGAGATCATTAATGATCATGAGATTCGTGGTTACCGCGAATCAAGAAGCTGGGCCAGCGATCAGCACGTGTATTTTTACGCTAAGTTCTCTAAACCCTTTAAATCTTATGGCATAGCGATTAATGACCAGCTGCAGGAAGGTTTGAAAAAAGCTAAGGGTAAGAATCTTAAATTGTATATCCGGTTTGATAACCCGGGGCAGGTAATTTCTAAAGTTGGTATCTCTGCGGTTAGTGCCGATGGCGCCTTGAAAAATTTAAATGCCGAAATGCCTGATTTTGATTTCAAAAAGGTACAAAAAGCGGCAAAAAACCAGTGGATTGAGGCCTTAGCAAAAATTGAGGTTGAAGGTGGTTCGCCGGAAGTAAAAGAAGAAGAGCAAATGTCGGCAGAGGCGATGAATGGCTATGGAAGACGTTCGGGTAAAAAACAGGCACCGGTTGATTATGGCAAAATCAAAAGAACTATATTTTATACCGCTTTGTACCACACCATGTTATCGCCTAATATTTATAGCGATGTTGATGGTCAGTATCGTGGAATGGATCAGAAAATACACACAGCCGATGGCTTTACTTATTATACCGTATTTTCTTTGTGGGACACCTTTCGGGCCGAGCATCCGTTGATGGCGTTGATCGACAAAAAGCGTACGCTTGATTTTATCAAAACTTTCCTGGCTATGTATGATCAGCAAGGATTGCTGCCTATCTGGTCGCTGGCTTCTAATGAAACATATTGTATGATCGGTAACCACTCCATCCCCGTTATTGTTGATGCTTATGCTAAAGGTATCCGCGATTTTAATGCAGAGAAAGCTTTGGATGCCATGAAAGCATCCGTTAACAGAAATCAATTTGGTCTTGACATATACCGCAAAAACGGCGCTGATTTAGCCGATAACGATAAAGAATCCGTATCAAAAACATTAGAATATGCTTACGACGATTGGTGTATTGCCCAATTTGCCAAAATGCTGAATAAGCCGGTCGACTATAATGAATACATTCAACGGGCACAATATTGGAAGAATGTACAGGATAAAGAAACCGGGTTTGTGCGGCCTCGCATCAACGGAGCCTGGCTTACCCCTTTCGACCCTAATGAGATTAGCCATAACTATGTTGAAGGTAATGCCTGGCAATACTCTTTCCTTGCGCCACAGGACGTTAATGGCTTGATTACCCGCATGGGCGGCAAAGCAAGTTTTAGCGCCAAGTTGAACGAACTGTTTACTACTACTGCCCCATTAACCGGCATCGAACAACCGGATGTTAGCGGACTGATTGGCCAGTATGCGCATGGTAATGAGCCAAGCCACCACATGGCCTATCTGTTTAATTTTACTGACGATGCCGATAAAACGCAGTTCTTTGTCAACAAGATCATGAGCGAGCAGTACACTGACAAACCCGACGGACTTGCCGGTAATGATGATTGCGGGCAGATGTCGGCCTGGTATGTCATGAGTGCTTTGGGGATCTATAATATTGCGCCCAGCCAGCAACAGTTCCAGATTGGTTTACCGCAGTTTGAAAGCGCAGTGATAAATTTAGAAAACGGTAAAAAGTTTACCATTTTAAATTCGGGCACTTCGGTGGCACGCAATAATATCTATTTGCAAGGCATCAACCTTAATAAAAAAGTCTATAACAAGCTGTATTTAACTTATGATGATATTGCCAACGGCGGCGAGTTTGAGGTTTTTACGGGCAGATTAGCTAACAAAATGTTTATGCAGGATTTGGAGAAATCTACTTCAGCGATTACGGATAATCTGATTGTGCCCAATCCAACTATCACTCTGCTTAAAACTTTTGCTCCGCCCACACAAGCAGAGATCAAAAGTAATGACCTGGATGCGGATGTACTTTATTATACCATAGATGGTTCGACACCGAACACGTCATCAACAATATACAGCAAAACCATACCTGTGATATCAAAAATGACCATCAAAGCTATCGCCGTAAAAAACGGCAAATCAAGTTTTGTAACAGAAGCGCATTACTAACGTCTTTTAAGCATGGCTTATAATGAAAATTTAGCTAACCGAATCCGTGAGTCTCTTGTCGATCATGGGATTGAGGATGTCGAAGAGAAGAAAATGTTTCGCGGCTTATGTTTTATGGTGAATGGCAAGATGTGTGTTTGCGCCAGCGCCGACGAATTATTTTGCCGCATAGGGCCAGAATATAAAGAGGCTTTGGAACTGAATGGCGTGCGCGGCATGATTCGTAACGGTAAAGTGCTGAAAGACTTTGTGTATGTGAGCCCCGACATCATCAAAACAAAAAAAGAATTTGATAGTTGGATTGAAAAAACGCTGGCGTTTAATAAATTTGCCCGCGCTACCAAAAAATAAAGCTTTAAATTTTGGCAGTGGCTACTCCTCTCCTAAAATTTAAAGGTTAAAATTGCGTTGTTACCTATTTAAAAACCGGCTATAATTTTGAGCCAATAAATTTACATCTTTACCGAATGTTCAGACGGATAAAAAACCAATACCTGAGATACTTTGTCATCTTTGTCTACGCTATAATCATCTTCTTTTGCGCTATCGAGCTAAACTTTTTGTGGCTCTTCGGTTACTCGCCGGATATGACGGATATTAAAAGCCCGAGCATGTCTGTTGGTTCGCAGGTTTATGCTGCCGACGGAAAGTTGCTTGGCGAATATTATCACGAGAACCGTTCGCCTGTCGAGTTTAAAGAGATCTCACCAAGCGTTATCAACGCGCTGGTAGCTACCGAAGATGTCCGTTTTTACAAGCATGGCGGTGTTGATTTTTATTCGTTCGTCACCAGTATTCTTTCCACCGCCAAAGGCGATAAACGCGGCGGTAGTACTATTACGCAGCAATTAGCTAAAAACCTGTTTGCTACGCGTAAACGTAAATCACAGGGCTTTTTACGGCATATACCAGTGGTACGCACCTTGATATCGAAATGTAAGGAATGGTTAACTGCTTACAAGATTGAGCATATCTATAGCAAACAAGAAATTCTGACTTTATATCTGAATACCGTTCCGTTTGGCAACAACTCCTTCGGTATAAAAACAGCTACTTTAAAATTCTTTGATAAAACGCCTAATGAGGTAACGCCATCTGAAGCTGCCACGCTAATTGGAATGCTTAAAGGTACATCAACTTATAATCCCATTAATAACCCCGATAGAGCTGTCGAGCGCCGTAATACGGTATTAAGCCAAATGGCAAAAGCTAGTTATTTAAGCAAAGCCGATTTTGACAAATATTCAGCCTTGCCATTAGGCCTTAACTTAAGCTATGTTGAGGATGACTCGCATGGTGATTCGTATATCCGCGAAGCGGTTGAGCGTTGGTTAAAGAAATGGTGTAAGGACAATGATTATGATCTATACGAAGATGGCTTAAAGATCTATACTACCATTGATTCCCGCTTGCAGGAATATGCGGAAGAAGCGGTTGCCGAAAAAATGCAGATGCTGCAAAAACGTTTTTATAGCATCTGGGGTAAGAAAAACCCATGGCGCGATTCGAAAGGTAATGAGATCAAAGATTTTATACTAAAAAATGAGCAAAAGCTGCCCATTTACAAAATGCTATTGGCGAAATATCACGGCGATACTATCCAAGTAAAACATTACTTTGAAACGCCCAAGCGCATGAAGGTATTTACCTGGAAAGGCGAGCAAGATACCACCTTTTCTACTGTCGACTCCATTAAATACTACGCACGTATATTGAACACCGGTATGATGACCATCGAGCCATCAAGCGGCAAAATTAAAGTTTGGGTAGGCGGTATCAACCATAAATACTTTAATTACGACCACGTAAACCAGGCTAAACGCCAGGCAGGTTCAACCTTTAAGCCATTTGCTTATTTAACAGCATTGGATAATGGCTACACCCCTTGCGATAAATTTACAGATCAACCGGTTTCTATTAAATATACCGATGGCGGTAAAGAACAAGTTTGGGCGCCAAATAATGCCGATTTTAAGTTTAGCTACCAGGAAATGTCATTGCGTTGGGCCATGGGTAAATCTGTAAACTCTATTACCGCTCAATTAACAGAAAAAGTTGGTTGGGATAAGATTGTGGAATATGCGCACAAGGTTGGTATTGAAAGTCCCTTAAAAGCTGTTCCTTCGGTTTCCCTTGGGTCAAACGATGTTTCTGTTTATGAGATGGTGCGTGCTTACAGTACTTTCCTGAACAAAGGCCAGAAGATCGATCCACTGTTGGTGACAAAGATAACTGACCATGATGGCAACGTTATCCAGGAGTTTGCCGTAAAGACAGAGCAGGTAATTAGCCAGGAGGTAGCCTGGTTAATGTTATATATGTTTAGAGGTGGTATGGAAGAACCGGGCGGTACATCGCAGGCTTTATGGGAATATCCCGGTCTTTGGAAAAAAGACAATCAGATTGGCGGTAAAACAGGTACTTCGTCAGACTATGTGGATGGCTGGTATATGGGTATTACTAAAGACCTGGTGACCGGCATTTGGGTTGGCGCAGACGACAGAAGCGTACACTTTACCACTTCAGAAAGCGGCGAAGGCTCGCATACTGCACTACCTATTTTTGGCAGTTTTATGCAGCGTGTTTATGCTGATAAGGAATCGGGCTATACTTACGGGCCGTTTCCAAGGCCATGGGTTAAGATTACTAAAAGTTACGATTGCCCGTCGCCCCATATTAAAACAGACACTACGGCTACGGATAGTTTAACCGCACCCATAGATACATTAAACCCACCGGGAGGCTTACCTCCGGATGCAAACCCTACAGGAACTAACCAGTAACAAATAATTAACGTCTATTTATTAATTTAGCGGCGAGGTATACATTCATGAATAAGAGCTACTCCCCTATATATAAATCGACTAAACGTTGGTTCGTGCTCATTGGCTTAATTGGCATGCTGCTTTGTAGTGTGGTAGCAAATGCGCAGTATTTTGGTCAAAATAAAGTACGATACAAGAACCTTAAGTTCAAAGTTTATAAAACCCCGCATTTCGAGTTATATTATTATATAAAAAATGATAGTATGATCAAGCGTTTTGCGCAAGAGGCCGAACTGTGGTATACGCTTCATCAGCAGGTTTTCAGGGATACTTTTCGTAAGGCTAATCCAATTATCCTTTACGCTAATCATCCCGATTTTCAGCAAACTACTGCTATTGACGGTGAGATAGACGTGGGTACCGGCGGTATTACCGAGGGCTTAAAAAACAGGGTGGTTATGCCGGTAATGGAAAACAACCAGATGACCCGTCACGTAATTGGTCACGAGTTGGTGCATGCTTTTCAGTATCATATCCTATTGGGACACGAGGATAACACCTACGAGAATATCAATAATCTGCCGCTTTGGATGATTGAAGGTATGGCCGAATATCTTTCACTCGGTAAAAACGATTCGTACACCGCGATGTGGATGCGTGATGCTTACCTGAACCATGATATCCCAACGGTTAAAGATCTTACCGAGAGTAATAAGTACTTCCCCTACCGTTATGGTGAAGCTTTCTGGAGCTTTATCGGTTCAACTTATGGTGATACGATCATTACGCCTTTCTTTAAAAACACGGCTCGCTTTGGCCTGGCTTATGGTGTAAGGCGCACTTTTGGTTATGATGATAAAACACTTTCCAAGCTCTGGAAAAATTCTATTGAGGCTACTTATAAGCCTTTTCTGAAAGACACCGTACAGAAACCTGTTGGCCAGTTAGTAATTGACGACAAAAATTCGGGTAAGATGAATGTGGCACCTGCCATAAGCCCGGACGGTAAATATCTGGCCTTTTTATCTGAGAAAAATCTGTTTACGATTGATCTTTTCCTGGCCGATGCTAAAACCGGTACAGTTATTAAAAAGCTAACCAGTAAAGTGTCTAACACTCATATTGATGAGTTTAATTTCATCGAGTCGGCAGGTACCTGGTCGCCGGATGGAAAGAAATTTGCGTTTAGCGTATTTAACAAAGGCCGCAACCGTATGTTGGTGGTAGAAGTGCCGAGTGGCCGAATATTGCAGGACCTATCTATGGGTAAAGCTGAGCAATTTAGTAACCTATCCTGGTCGCCGGATGGCAGTCAAATCGTTTTTCAGGGATTATCAGAGGGTCAAGGTGATTTGTACCTGTACAACTTCGGCACAAAAAAAGTTAGCCAGCTAACCAACGATAAATATTCAGATTATCAGCCAAGCTTTTCTCGCGATGGTAAAAAAATTGTTTTTTCGAGTGATCGCGGGACTTATGATAAAACATTGTCGCAGGATATTACTTTCAATTTAGCCGAATATGATCTGGCTACCGGCAAAACAACAGATATACCGGTATTTAATAAGGCCAATAATTTGAATCCGCAATATTCTTCGGACGGCACTCAGATTTACTTTTTGTCAAATAGGGATGGTTTCCGCAACATGTACCGTTATACCATCGCCACCGGCAAGTTAGAACAGATGACTGATCTATTCACCGGCATTTGCGGTATCACGGAGTTTTCGCCGGCCTTAAGCATCTCGGCCAATAATGATATTGTTTACTCTTATTATCGCGCTCAAAAATATTCGCTGTATAATGCTAAGGCAACCGACTTTACGCCGGTAACAGTTGAGCCGGGTCATACTAACTTTGATGCAGCTATGTTGCCACCCATGCGTGGCGTTGGGGTCGACTTAATTAACTCCAACCTGAACAATTACCTGGCCTATCAAAAAATACCGGCAGATTCTATTAAAAATCAACCATATAAACCCAAATTTAAGTTAGATTACCTGGCTAGCAGTGGTATTGGCGCCTCAGTAAGTTCATTCGGAACCGGATTAGCCAGCGGCGTACAAGGCGTGTTTAGTGACATCCTGGGCCGAAACCAAATCTACGCTGGTTTAGCTATCAATGGTGAGATCTATGATTTTGGCGGACAGGTGGAATATATTAACCAAACCGGCCGCTGGAATTTTGGTGGTGGCATTTCGCACATCCCTTATCAGTTTGCTAATTACAGCGTTGTCGCTACCACGCAAAACGTCAACGGTAAAAACATACCGGTTACTGATGAGCGTTACGACATTATCCGCATTTTCCAGGACCAGGCGTCGGTGTTTACCTCCTACCCGCTTTCTAAATCAACCCGGGTCGAATTTGGTACCGGTGCATCTCAATACTATTATCGGGTAGATAGATACAGTACATTGTATGACACTACGGGTAATGTGGTGAGTTATACTAAAAACCATATATCTAACGCAGATTATAATGCCGACCAAACTAACAACGGTACGCAATTAAGGCCATTTACAGTATTTAATGTTAATACGGCCTTGGTTGGCGATAATTCCTTTTTCGGTGTTGCTTCCCCGCTTAATGGTTTCCGTTATCGTGTAGAAGCCGAATACGACTTTGGTACCTATCAATTTTTTGCACCTACCGTTGATGTACGCAAATACGTACGTGCAGCTCCATTTACTTTTGCAGCGCGTTTATATGGTTATGCCCGTTTGGGTAATTCTAATGGCTTATATCCGCTGTATATCGGCTATCCATTCCTCATCAGAGGTTATGAGGCTCAGACCTTTTATAATGGCAATGGCAAACCAAGCAATGGCTTTACTATTGATCAATTATCGGGTACGCGCACTGCTATAGCCAACTTCGAGGTTCGTTTGCCATTTACCGGCCCGGAGAAACTATCGACTATCAAGTCGAAATTTTTCTTCTCAGAGCTAAACTTCTTCTTTGATGCAGGTTTAGCCTGGAACCAGGGTAACCAGGTAAAATTCCAAATGGCGCCGGATAGAACTGGTACCGATGCAAATGGCAATGGCGTTTACAACACAAACCAACATGTGCCGGCATTAAGTACCGGTATATCTTTACGTGTTAATGTATTTGGCTACTTTGTATTGGAGCCTTATTTGGCTGTTCCGTTTAACCGTAATGACGTTACCAAACCTGTGTTTGGATTAGGATTTACGCCGGGATGGTAATTATTAAACATTAAGCTATGTTTAGGGTTATAAGGGTAATGAGAAATTTGATTTTTACTGTAATACTTTTAATGGGCAGCTTAGGGGCATTTGCTCAAACTATAACGAAAGTTGATACGTCGGCCAAAAGCGTAAAATATACGCAGCCGGTGTTAATTAATAACGAAGGCTCGAAAATGGTAAAAACAATTGATGCGGAAGGAAACATCCGTATTTCGCCTGAGTTTTCAAGTTTTTACCGGGTTATAAATATTGGCCATTTTGTTGAAACCATTCGCAGCCGTGGCCCGCTAACGGTGTTTGCACCAGATAATGCTGCTTTCGCAAAAATTTCTCCCGGTAGGCTCGATTCGTTGCTGATGAGTACCCGGGAGCCAGATTTAATTGCCATGCTTAGTTACCATGTTATACCCGGCGTATTGAAGGCGAAAGATATCATCAATCAAATAAATGCTAATAAAGGTACCGCCACTTTTACTACACTAACCGGAAATAAGCTAATGGCAAAGTTGGACGCAAATAGAAATATTGTATTGATTGACGAGCAAGGCGGACAAAGTGTAATCAGCAAGTTTGATATCCAACAAGATAACGGCGTGATGCATTTTGTAACAGCCGTACTTTTCCCTAAATTCAAAGAAATATAAGTTAGCAATAGGCTGACAAACCTAGTGAACTATATTTCCGTAGTTTATTTATAATCTAAATAACTACCGAAATGAAAAGATCAATTTTAGCAATAGCATTACTATTTATAATAAGCGCAATAGGATGTCAAAATAGTGATGGTCAAACCAATGCTAAACGACTGAGCAAACCTGCTGCAGAGTGGAAAAAAGTATTAAGCCCCAATGCTTATCACATTATGGTTGAAAGTGGCACCGAACCACCCTACCACAACGAATACTACGATAACCATCAAAAAGGTGTCTACGTAAGTGCTGCTACCGGCGAGGTGCTATTTTCGTCGGATGATAAGTATGACAGCGGCACCGGCTGGCCTAGCTTTGTTAAGCCGGTGGACATGAAAAAGATAAAAATAGTAACCGACAATAGCTTCGGCGAAACCCGCGACGAGGTTATTGAGCGCAGCACCGGCTTACACCTGGGCCACGTATTTGACGACGGCCCTGCAGACAGAGGCGGTAAACGATATTGCATGAACTCGGGCGCGCTAAAGTTTATTAAGAAATAGCAAAGTTACGGCGCGCACTTACTGATGGACGTAGTTGCGTTTTGTTGCGTAATCCGCTTTCAAAGTTTAAACCAATGGTCAGATCTATCCAGTTAGGATTTACAGGTCTGATCATTTTTTCTTTTTGTGGCCTGGTGAATGTGCTTACGGTTTTAAAGCGCTCCATAGCCATTTCTTCAGAATTGATTTCCTCGAAATAAACCAACCGGTTTAATTGTTTAGCGCTGTCGAAAAATAAAGTAGGCATATCCTCGTAAAATTTTACGGTTTTTAATAGATCTGAACAAAGGCCTACATGTAAGTTGTTGCGGTTTCTGTCGGTGATGATATAAATAAAGCGTTTCATTTGATAATAAAATTTGCTGTTTGAAAAATAATTACTAATTTTATGAGCATAAAAATACTAACAATTTTAGTAAATCCAAATTTTATGACAAAAATTTCATCAAATATTAAATTCCTAAGGAAAAATAAGGGTTTAACACAGCAACAGTTTGCTGATCAGGTAGGTATAAAGAGATCACTGGTAGGCGCTTACGAAGAAGAAAGAGCCGAACCCAAATACGATTTGCTAAAAATAATAGCAAATTTCTTTGAAATTACTGTTGATGATTTTATAAATGAGCCGATTGATGAGAAGTTTTTAGCAAAACCGAAGCCGAATGCAGGTGGCTTACGCGTGCTTAGTATCTCTGTAGATAAAGAAGATAACGAGAATATTGAAATGGTGCCTTTAAAGGCCAGCGCCGGTTACATGAATGGCTATGCCGACCCGGAGTACGTAGCTCAATTACCAAAACTTTATTTACCTATGTTTAAACAAGGTACCTATCGTGGTTTTGAAATAAAAGGCGACTCGATGTTACCGCTGGTATCGGGTACTACTATTATAGGTGAGTATGTCGAAAACTGGGGCGATATAAAAACGAATGAAACTTATGTTGTTATATCAAAAAATGACGGTGTAGTTTATAAACGCATTGGCAATAAGTTTAAGGATAATAAAAAACTGAAACTTGTATCGGACAACCCGGTTTATGAACCTTATGAAATTAATGGCGAAGACGTTTTAGAAGTTTGGAAGGCTAAGGCTTATATATCAACTCACCTGCCTATCCCCGCTCCTGAACCTACCATGGAAAGCCTCACAAATATGATGGCGCACATGCAAAGATCAATCTCTAAGTTGGAAGGCAACAATTAAGTTACATACTCTCAGTTAAACTTTATTCATTTATCTTTATCATAACACCAAAAATTAAATCTAGAAGAAAATGAAAAAGTTATTATTAGTATGCGCTTTTGTATTGGGCGTTAGCGCAGTTAGTTTCGCGCAGGATGGCGGAAACGGCGGAGGTGGCGGCAGAAGAGGTGGAAACCCAACTCAAATGACCAGCAGACTAAAAGAAAAATTATCGCTTACTGATGACCAGGTTGCTAAAGTTACAGCGCTTTACACTGCTCAGGCTAAAGTTCAGGATAGTTTAAGAACTGCAAGTAATGGTGACAGAGCTTCGGTTAGACCACAGATGAACGCGTTAAGAAAATCAACCAATGATAAGATCCTGGCGTTATTGACTCCTGATCAGGCAGATAAGTTTAAGAAACAATTAGCAGATCAGGCTGCGGCACAAGCTGCCCGACAAAACGGCAACTAACTTCTATAGCATACAAAAAAGAGCGGCAACGGCCGCTCTTTTTTGTTTAACATAATCAAAATTGTTATAGCAACAATTAAGTTACACATAGGGATATGCAGGGTTAACCGTACTATCTTTAGATATCACCAAATAAAAATCAAACCAAAATGAAAAAATTAGCATTAGTATTCGCCTTAGTTTTAGGCATTAGCGCAGTTAGCTTTGCACAAGGCGGTGGCCGCATGCGCATGACGCCAAAATCTCAAACAGATACCTTAAAAGCACATATTGCAGGTATTACAGACGACCAAAGCACTAAAATATTAGCTGTATATGAAGCAGCCGGGAAACAACGCGACAGCATCAGACAGGCTGCAAATGGCGACAGACCAACTATGATGGCTGGTATGATGAAAGCACAGCCGATAACTGACGCCAAGATCAAAGCTATTTTAACTGCAGATCAGGCTGCAGCTTATCAAAAAATGGTTGACGCTCGTGCAGCGCAAATGAAAGCGCGTATGCAAGGCGGCAACTAATAAAACTCATTTTTACATAAAGAAAGCTCCGACAAACCGGGGCTTTCTTTATTTTAGCTGAAATTTTAACTTTTGAACGCAGCAGAAAACTATATTAAAACCAGGCTTGACCAACGCCGGCAAGATGGCGGTTACCGTTCATTAAAGCCCGAAAATAACCTGGTAGATTTTTGCTCGAACGATTATCTGGGCTTTGCCCGCTCTGCTGTGTTACAGCATATGTTAGCGGAAGAAATTGAAAATCACCCGCATTTGAATGGAGCTACCGGTTCTAGATTGATATCGGGCAATACAGTTTACACCGAAGATCTGGAGCAGGAAATCGCCGATTTATTCGGAGCTGAGGCGGGATTACTCTTTAATTCGGGTTACGATGCTAATTTAGGGTTGCTTTCTTCGCTCCCACAACGCGGAGACACCATTATTACTGATGAATTGATTCATGCTTCTTTGATTGATGGTGCGCGATTAAGCCATGCCAATCGCTATACTTTTAAACATAATGACCTGGCATCATTGGAAACCAAGTTGCAAAACGCCAAAGGTTTAATCTATGTAGTTACAGAAAGTATATTTTCTATGGATGGAGATTCACCAAAATTGGAAGCGATGCTGGCCTTAACCGAAAAATACCAGGCTAATTTAATTGTCGACGAAGCGCATGCCGTTGGCTTATACAAAACAGGAATTGTATCTAATCTTGGCTTACAAGACAGGGTGTTTGCCCGCGTAATAACATTTGGTAAAGGCCTTGGATGTCATGGCGCTATTGTGTTGGGTACTAATTTATTGCGACAATATTTAATCAATTACGCACGGTCATTCATTTATACTACAGCAGCTCCTTTTCATCAGCTGGCAACTGCTAAGTCTGCTTTTAGGCTATTGCAAACGTCAGATCTACAGATAGATGAATTAAATAAGGTAATTGAATTGTTTAAGAAAACTATTGCTACAAAAAGCGGTAGTGAGTACGCACTGATTGACAGTGACAGCGCTATACAATGCATCCTTTTAAAAAATAATGACAAGGCAAAGGCCACAGCTGCGCATTTGCAGGCCAAGGGCTTTGACGTAAGAGCGATATTAAGCCCGACTGTTGCTGAGGGCAGCGAACGGATAAGAATTTGCCTGCATGCTTATAATACCGCTGATGAAATAACATTATTGGCAAACCAAATAAACCATCTGCTTAATGAATAAACCACTATTTATAACCGGCGTAGGCACGGGCATTGGTAAAACCGTTGTATCGGCTATTTTGGTTGAAAGCCTCAAGGCCGACTACTGGAAACCAATACAATCCGGCGATTTAGATAATAGCGATACCTTGAAGGTACAAAGCCTGGTATCTAATACGCAATCTATTTTTCATCCTGAAAGTTATAGGTTAACCCAACCCTTTTCGCCGCATAAATCTGCTGTGTTGGATGGTATTGAGATAGATCCTACAACGATAAAAATTCCTCAAACTGACAATACTTTAATTATTGAAGGAGCCGGAGGGTTGATGGTGCCTTTAAATAATAACTTTTTGATGATTGACCTGATCCAGCAGTTGGGGGCCGAAGTAATATTAGTAGTAAAACATTATTTGGGGAGCATTAATCATACATTGCTTTCGTTAGAGGCGTTGCGCAATAGAAATATCCCGGTCATAGCTGTTATATTTAATGGCGAACCCAATGAATCTTCTGAAGAAGTGATTAAAAACTATGCGCAATGTCCGGCGTTATCAATTCCGGATATTCAAGATCTTAGTAAAGAAGGCATTGCCGGCGTAAAAGTAAAGCTATAAACAGATATGAAAAAGATAGCGGTAATAGGTTCGGGCACTATGGGTAATGGCATTGCGCACACTTTCGCGCAATATGGCTTCGAGGTTTCATTAATTGATATTGATGAGCGCGTGTTGGAGCGCGGCCTGCAAACTATAAGTGCTAATTTGGATAAACAAATCAAAAAAGAAATTATTACGGATCTTGAGAAAAAAGAAACCTTAAGTCGGATACATATTTATAACGACTTAAAAACAGGTGTTAAAGGTGCAGAACTGGTAATTGAGGCGGCTACAGAAAACCAGGAAATTAAACTTAACCTGTTTAAACAACTTAGTAATTTCTGCGCAGATAATACTATCCTGGCAACCAATACCTCATCTATAGCCATAACTACCATAGCATCGGTTACAAAAAAGCCAGAAAACGTTATCGGTATGCATTTTATGAATCCGGTGCCATTGATGAAACTGGTCGAGGTTATTAAGGGCGCTAAAACCTCAACAAAAGTTACTGCAACCATCATGCAGCTATCGCGACAGTTGGATAAAATCCCTGTGGAGGTAAATGATGCGCCGGGCTTTGTAGCTAACCGAATTTTAATGCCAATGATAAATGAAGCAATTTTTGCTTTGTTTGAAGGTGTATCCGGAGTTGAAGAAATTGATAATGTAATGAAGTTGGGTATGGCCCATCCTATGGGGCCGCTGCAATTAGCCGATTTTATTGGGCTGGATGTTTGCCTGGCCATTATGCAGGTTTTGTACAATGGCTTTAAAAATGATAAGTATATACCATGCCCCCTTTTGGTGGACATGGTTTCTGCAAAACAACTTGGTATAAAAACAGGAAAAGGCTTTTACCAATATACGCCAGGCAGCAAAGAATTGATGATAGCTGATAGGTTTATAAAGCTATAATTAAACTTTCTGGTTCAATAATTGTCAATAATATAAAAAACATTGATCGATGAAAACATTAGCAAAAGTTGGAATATTATTAGCCTTAACCGGTAGCCTATTAACATCATGCGCCGGTGAGTATTACGTAACAAATCACCCCGTTGAGCCTTATTACGTGCGCTCGGCAGCGCCTTATGCAGGCGCAGTTTGGATTGACGGTGAATGGGTTTGGACAGGCGGTCGCTACAATTATATAGGCGGTCACTGGGCCCGTCCACGCGCCGGACGTGTTTGGGTTAGAGGTAGTTGGGCTCATGGTGCCCGCGGATATGCGTGGCACAGAGGTTATTGGAGATAATAGTATGTGAGTTAAAAAGCCGCTGGTGATGAACCAGCGGCTTTTTTTATATAATTATGGTGTATAAATACTCCTTTTGTTGATAAATTTTCTATTGCATATTGTACGAATTTATCTTTAAATTTATAGGCAAAGCCTAATCATTAAATAGGGCAATAGTATTTGAGAACTTTCTACTTCTTTTTCAGCCACTTATACACAGGTTTTCGTCATAATAAATGGCAAATAGCTTGCTACCTGCTATTACTTACATTGTTGCCCCAGTTTATTTGGGCAGAGGGCAGTAAAGAACTAAACTCTAACGGCGGCGGGCGGGCTTATTTATCGTCAAGTACCACGCAAACAACATCTTTCCCTTTCCCGACGCTGGGTACAACCAAGGTGTACGTTAAAGCCGGCGAAATATTAAATATAGGTTCAAGCGCGCAGGGTATAAATTTGGGTACTATTAATCTGAGAGCACCTGATGGTACAACATATACCAGCGGCACTTCAACGACTATAGGACTAATTGCCAATCATGCACAGGAACTTGCCGGCGCCCTGCCTAATGCAGGCGGTTACAAGCCCTATACCCGCACTGTTACCTCGGCACAGGAAGGTATCTGGGAGATAGACTTTATAGCTCCAGGTAATGATGGAAGTGTTGAATCGGCCCCGGTTGCTATCCCTGCAAGTGCCGACTGGTCTCAACCATCTGGCCCTTATATAGCCGCGTTTGATATAACTGTTCGTACTGCAACAAATGTTACCGTGCCCGGCCGCGTTTTCACCAATATCTTTTGCGGAATATTAAGCACGTTCAACGTAGGTTTTAATGGTATATTTCATATTCTTACTAAAGACGGATACCAATACACGCTAGATAATAACGGACAGGCAGGCAACGGATTTTCATTTTTTGTGAACAATAAAGGTTTTAGAACAGGCAGTGGAGCGCCAAGTTATAAAAGCTTAAATAGCATTGGGTCTCCGGTGATTCAAGATCCCCGGGATACAGACACACAGTCTGACATTACCCACAAAATATTTTTTAACACACCAGCTGCAGATTTACCTGCCACTGCCAAAACACCAGGCGGAGGCTCTACCTGGCTAATTAATGCACCGTTTGTACCCAGTGTAAGTCAGATTAAATTTACCGGTACAGAGGGCACCGAGGGTAAAACCGGGACATCGCCATTGGGTGGGACTTTTAGCTTTAACAGCACATCAACAGGTACTTATACATTAACCATTGATGCCAATAATAATGGGATATTAACCGATGCTGTTGATCGAAAACTTACCGGCGTAGCTATAATAGGCACAAATTCGATTAGTTGGGATGGACTCGACGGCGCAGGAAATAAACTATCTGCAGGTAATGCCACTTTTAATGCCAATCTCTCTTTACTATTACATAGTGCCGAAGTGCACTTTCCATTTTTTGACGTTGAAAGAAACGTCAACGGAATTAAACTGACGCGTACCACAAACCCAACCGCCGATGGTAATAATGTTTATTGGGACGACAGTGATATTACGTTATCCGGTACACCGTCCTCTCCTATTACAAATTTAACTGGTATAAGTAGCCTCACAAACGGTCACAAATGGGGTGCCACAACTGTAACAAATTCTGACAGCGATTTTGGTGATAACAAGAGTATAGATACCTGGGCATACGTAACCAGCGCACCCATCAATGCCCCGATTACATTTGCAGTTCGCGAAGCTGATCTGGAGGTTGTAAGCCTGAACTCGGACATCTCAACCGGTTGTATCGGCCAGACGGTAAGTTACACCGCAGTTGTAAAGAATAATGGCCCAAGTGATGTAACAGGCGCTGCATTTGGTTTCTATTACCCTGCAGAGTTGTCAAACGTAAAAGTTACCAGCCAAACAACTACAGGTACTACCGTACTTGTTTCAGACACAACGGATGCAAAGTTTAATAACTATACAGCACAGGTTAATATGACTAATGGTTCAACCAGGACGTTTACGCTTACCGGCGTGGTAACCAAAGCGCCGTCAGGAAAATTTATTGTCGACGCTACGATATTACGACCTGCGGATGTTACCGACCCAGATGCTACCAATCCCAATTCGGTTATTCCTACTAATCCTTTTGATGAATGCGACTCTGCGCCATCCGGCGTTGGTTGTAACAATATTAAGGTAGATAGTACCGCCACCTTTTTACCCCAACCCAGTGCGGGTGCAGATCAAACGGTCGAAAAAAACACAATCGCAACCATAACTGCAAACCAAACCGGTACCTGGGCACAAATTGGCGTTTTGCCGGTTATTGCCAACATTAACGCGCCGGCGAGCGAAAAAACAACTATATCAGGTTTAACCGAAATAGGTGCATATAAATTTGTGTTTACGAATGCCAATAGCTGTGCAGATACGGTAACCGTAAATGTTACTTCGAAAGAACTGTCGCCGCCGAAAGTTGTCACCCCTAATGGTGATGGTAAAAATGATACGTTTATAGTACCTGATATAGGTCTCTATCCGGGTAGCACAGTAGATATTTATAATAGATGGGGCAATGAAGTTTTCCATTCTAACCATTATAGCAATAACTGGGCTGGCCAGGGCTTGGCAGATGGTACCTATTTCTATTTAATTAATCGCAAAGAGGCTAACGGCACTTTCACCCTATTTAAAGGCTGGATATATTTAAAACATTGATGATGAAGGTGACGATGAAGAAATATATCCTGCTGTTGCTGTTACTGGCGTTTACTACTATAAAAAGCCTTGCACAGCAAACCATACAATTAAGTCAATATTTGTTTAATGGTTTGGCTGTAAACCCTGCTTATGCGGGTTATAAAGATAACTGGACTATTAACGCCAGCAGCCGTTTACAATGGGCCGGTGTTGACGGTGCGCCCATTACTAATACGCTATCTGTTGATGGTATAACCGATCCGGAAAATAAAAATGTTGCTTTGGGATTGTTGATTACTAATGACAGATTGGGGCCGGAGAACAATTCATCAGTTTATGCTAATTATTCTTATCGTATTCGTTTAAATAACGAGGATTCTGAACGACTTTGCTTTGGTGTAGGTGTAGGCGCTATATTATATAATATTGACGGCACCAAATTTAACAACTCCGACTCGTCAGATCCAACCATATCTGCAGCTATACAAAACAAACTGGCGCCAGATTTTAGAGCAGGCGTTTATTTCTATACACCTTCTTTTTACGTAGGCGTTTCGGGTCTTAATTTAATACCAAATGCTTACCCCGACCCAAACTCCGTATTTATAGAAGAAACACGTACTTACTATTTAACAGCTGGCGTTATGGTGCCAATATCTCCTGTAATTGACTGGAAGCCGTCATTTTTGATCAAAGAAGATTTTAAAGGCCCCACCAATGTAAACGTGGCAACTAATTTCTTATTTAGTGATGTACTTTGGGCCGGCGCGTCATACAGTTCGGCCGTACCCATATTTAACAAACCTAATTTGCAAAGCGATTTGCAGCGCATGGATGCTATAACTGCCATGGTTGGTGTAAATATTACTCCGCTTTTTCGCTTTGGTTATTCTTATGATTTTGGCTCCAGTAAAATACCAGGGTACCCTGTAGCGTCGCATGAAATTTCATTAACCTATAGTTTTGCCCGTGCAAAAGGCAGAATATTAAGCCCACGCTATTTTTAAATCCCGGTTTATGAAAAGAATAGCTACTCTACTCCTCTTTCTGATTATCCTGGTAACCGGCGTTAAAGCGCAGGAACAACCAGACACCAAACAATTGGCTGATAATCTTTTTCAGCGTTACGAGTATTTTAATGCTTTAAAAATATATTTGCGCCTGGCGGGTAAATCAAGTACAGATGGATTTATTGTTGAGCGTGTTGCCGATTGTTACCGTTTAATGGGCGATTATAACAACGCCGAGATATGGTATCAAAAAGCCATCGGCTATGGCGAAGCAGCCGTTATAGATCATTTTTATTATGCAGAAATATTGCTGCGTAATGAAAAGTTTAAACAAGCCCGCGACGAATATAAAGTTTACTATCAATCAGAAAACCACGAGCAACTGCCTTTTAAATTGGCCAGTTGCGATTCGGCCGAGAAATGGAAGAAAAATCCGTCGATTGCGTTTACTATTAAAAACGAACAAAAGCTAAACAGTAAATATTCTGATTGGGGGCTAAATTATTTTGGTAAAACCGATATGGTGTTTACCTCCGACAGAAAAATCAGTAATAACAGAAAAGATACCTATTATAGAAATGGCGATGGCTACTTTAATGTTTATCGCACTGACGGTAGCATGGTGACACCGTTTGCGCTGAAAACCAAAGGAAGCCCATTTTTTGATACTAAATATCACGTAGGCCCTATGATTTTCACCAATTCTGGAGACACGGCTTATATCACTATAACAACTACTGTACCAAGCAAAAAGCTGCCTACAGATGTAAAGACACCGGATTATACAGAGAAGTTATATACCCGCCGTCTGGAGCTTATTATGGCTACTAAGGTAAAGGGACAGTGGGCCGCGTTTAAAAGCTTCCCATATAATAATCTAACCGAGTATTCGGTAGGGAATGCTGCATTATCGAAAGACGGCAATATCATTTATTTTACTTCTGATATGCCTGGCGGTGAGGGCAAAACCGATATCTGGTACTGCGTAAAACAAAGCGATGGCACGTGGGATCAGCCTGTGAACTGCGGTAAAATGATCAACACCAAAGATGATGAGTCTTTTCCTAGCATAAGCGGCAATAGTCTGTATTTTGCCTCGAACGGATTACCCGGCATGGGCGGTTTAGACATTTTCAAAGCAAAGGGTAATAAAGCTACCTGGAGCAAACCCGTTAACCTGAAATATCCTGTAAATAGTACCAGTGACGATTTTTATTTTTTAACGAAAGATAGCTTGAGCGGCTACTTCTCATCAAATCGGGAAGGCGGACAAGGCAATGACGACATTTACAGCTTTGGTTATGTTGCACCTCCTGAGGTTATTGTCGACAAAAAACCGGGCCTGACCGGTAAAGATATCAATGCAAATTTAAAGGTTCCTTCACCGCAACCGGTAACTGCTTTGTTAACCATGAAAAAAGGTGAAGGCATTATTCTGAATAATATTTACTATGATGTTAACAAGGCTGATATCCGCCCGGATGCAGCTGCCGAATTAAGAAGATTGGCCGCTGTGTTAAAACAACGTCCCAGCATCCGCCTGGAAATCAGTTCACATACTGACTCTCGTGCCCCATCTAAATATAATATGATTTTATCTCAAAGACGTGCAGCATCCGCAGTGGCTTATTTGGTGAGATTAGGTATAGACAGACGCAGGCTTGTGCCTAAAGGTTATGGCGATACTCAACTCTTAAATAACTGCACCAAAGGCGAGTTTTGCACAGAAGAACAACATCAGATTAACAGGCGAACCGAGGTGCATATCATTAGTGAATAGACCGTAAATCAGCGTCGCTATATTTCTTAACCATTCAGTTTTTTATCACAAATTGGCGTTGTTGTACAATCTAGTTTAACAGCCAGGTTTTGTTTATGTTCTTCAATTTCATCTGTTCATTTCTGTTCATTTTATACAATTGGCGAGTGTCAAAAAAATGAACACGCGTTATTGCTTATTATTACGGTAATGTTTAACACACAACAAAATTCATGAGCACAAACGACACTTCAGAAGGAACAATCCCTGTAGATCAGGCAAAACAAATGGTAGTAAACTGGCAGAGTTATATAGCTACTTCAGGGCAGAAATTCAACGTCAGGTCTTACCTGGTACCAATTGCAGCGTATAAAAATCTCTTAATCAATAATCCTGATGCAGAGAACGTAAGAGTTTATATCGGCTTAAATGATGCGACGAATCCAGCAACAAGCCAAATATTACTTGTACCAATAGTAAATGGCGACGAAAAGCTAAATCGTGAAACGGGAGAAAGTAATGTTTATGATACTACAGTTCCGTGTCCGCCGGTATGTCCTACACCGCCAACACCACCAGCTGGTAATTTAGAAAGTTAATTTTTTCAACGGATGTGTATTTATTAAGCTTTAAATGATATTTTAGAAGCTGTTAATACACATCCGTATGCTTTTTTATTTAATACTGGGCAGTTATGTTGCTGGTTTCAGTTGTTTAATACCCATTTTTATAGGTCTGCTTAGTTATAAAATATTAGACAGGTCATCAAAAACCGTATTTTACTTTCTTATTACCTCTCTTGTTTCTGTCTCAATTAACACCTTACTTGCTAATCTGGGTAAATCGAATCTTTTTGCCTTTCATATATATCAGGTTTTTGAATTCTGTTTTGTATCATATTTTTACAGTGTAAGTGTAAAGGGACTAATGAGTAAATTATTCCCTTACCTTGTATTGATTTTTACCGCATTGTGCATTTTTAACTTCTTTTACATACAAAAAGGACATAGCCAGTTTAACAGTTACACACGCTCATTGGAGGCTATAATTATTATCATTTATGCGGTTATTTATTTACTTAAACAAAGCAGCACCGAAAACTCTTATCGTTTTGGCGATTTGCCAGACAATTGGGTAAATATTGCTTTATTGATATTTTACTCATGCACTTTTTTTGTTTTTGCATTTGCTAACCAATTGCTCACCGAAGGGTTATTTGTAAATTTTATTGCCTGGACATCGTATAACGCAGTTTTATTATTAGAAAATATATTATTTTCCATAGCCTTCTATAAATGCAGAAAACAACCGATAATATCTTTGTATTAGTGCTTATAGCTACCGCGGGCACTGTACTGATGGTAGTTTCATTTATACTGATCTATATTCGTAATCAAAATAAGTTGCTGCAACAGCGCCAAATGCTGCAACAAGCCGAGTTAATTCATCAAAAGGAATTGCTCCAGGTAGTGATCGAATCGCAGGAGGAAGAGCGTAAACGTATAGGGCGCGATTTACATGACGATGTTGGTGCCGCCATATCAAGTTTAAGGTTGATTATCGATATGTTTAAACCGTCTGTGGTTGATGACGCACATCTTAAATTTATAAGATCAAGCAAAGACATAATTGATAAAATGATGAACGATGTGCGACATATCTCACATAACTTATCGCCTACTGCATTAACTTATTACGGATTAGCTTTTGCCATTGAAGAGCAATGCACAATCATTAACCAGACAGGCAAATTAATGATTGATTTTGTTAATGATGCTAAGGATGTACTTGAAAATCTATCATTACCTGTGTCTACCGCATTGTATCGGGTTTTGGAAGAGCTGCTTAATAACACAATCAAACACGCCAGGGCTGGTAAAGCGGGCCTTAAATTTAAAGCTGACGATAATTTGCTGGTAATTGATTATAGTGACAATGGCGTGGGCGCAGAAACCAAGCTGGTAAGTAACGGTATTGGTATGCATAATATTGAAAGCAGGCTCACTGTAATTAACGCGAGCTACCATATCACTACCTCGCCCGGAAATGGATTCCGGATACAAATCAATTATCCTTTAACTTGAGTTCACCAGTTGTATGAATAAGATCCCCGTATTTATTGTTGACGATCAAAATCTGTTCAGACAAAGCCTTGCATTATTAATTAGCAGTGTAGAGGAGTTTAATTTATTGGGCGATTTTGAAAGCGGCAATTCATTTGTGGATAAAATACCATATATAGTTAACAATCAACCACATGTAGCTATTATTGATATGGACATGCCTGGCATGAACGGCATAGAATTAAACGAGATTTTGCATGAACAATTTCCGCAAATAAAGGTTATCATCTTATCTGTGCATATTAATCCCTCTTTAATTGCACAGATGATCCATGCTAAAGCATCAGCCTATCTGGAGAAAAATTGCGATAAGGAAGAGCTGATAATGGCTATACAGTCTGTATATAAAACAGGCTTTTATTTCAATAAAAGTGTTTTAAAAGCTATACAGGATAACGCTAACAAAAAAAATGCTGTCCAACAAACAATAGCCAACTTGCCGGTAAAATTAACAAATCGCGAAAAACAGGTTCTTGAATACATTTGTAAAGAGTACAGTAATGCCGAGATTGCTCAAAGTATGTATCTAAGCTCACGAACTATTGAAGGACATAGAATAAACTTATTAACAAAAACGGGATGTAGAAATACCGCCGGGTTAGTTTTATTTGCCATTAAGTACGGTTTTTATGTAATTCCGGTTTAATAAAACCACGTATAAATACCTGATTTTAAAAACACGTATTTATACTTGAAATGGAAAAAGTGAACAATAATGGGTAGAAAAGATTAGTTGTCGTTAATCAAAGAGAAATAATAAGAGATAATATTTACTATAAAGAAATTATTCAACCTAAGTGCAAATTTAAAACACCAGGATATTACGTAGATATATAACGGTTATAAATGATAAATGCGATAAGTAATAAGCGTTTATTAATTTAGTAGTTATAACCCCATGGATAAAGTATATATCACCAATCATGTTAAATCAGAGATTTTAAACATTTGTGGTTTGCCAACTATTAGACCTTATAACTTAAATGGTTTTGCATCGCTATTTAGTTTAGGGATTAATAATAATGCCGACTGTGAAAAACTTGAGAGCAAGCTACAATCAATTGCATTTCAATACGAGACGGGAAAAATGATTTCACCAAATACCATATCGAAAGATTTTACTGTAAATCAATGCATTAAATTAGTGTTATCAATAGCAAACTAATTATATGGGAGGAAATTATAGATGAGTAAAATTTCACTGCCAAAATATGAAGAACTAAAAAAACTGCTATTAGTTAATGCTGGCATTGCTAATATTTTGCCGTCAGAGTGTCGCGCATTGTCTGATAGGGTTTACAAAAAAAACGGTAATCGTATCAGCGAAACCACATTTAAACGTATTTACGGATTTGCTTATAGCAAATACAACCCTTCCCTATTTACATTAAATGTGCTGGCTCGTTTTTGCAATTTTAAGGGATGGGATGACTTTTGTGAAAAACAAGACCAAAAGGCATCTGCTGCAACTACGAAAGAATTAAGCTGGAGATTGATACAGCAGAACGCAAGTAAAATAACCAATTTTACTTTACAGGCTCTAAAAAACAAATCAGGTATTCCTTATAATCAAACCATTGATCGCGAATTTATCGATCATCATTTTGAAGAATTTATTAATTCAGAACATACCGGCACTGTTTTGACTGCGCCTGCCGGCTATGGCAAAACAATTGCGCTTTGTCAATGGGTTGAAAAGAAATTTGAAGTAGACGCGCTTAATGACGTTAATGATATCATTTTGTTATTTAGCAGTAATGCCATCATGAGTGCTTTAATGAGCGGTCGCGATATCCATGACTGGATGTTGGCGCTGCTTGGCTACCATGTAGAAAACGACATCAACGTTTTAATGGATGTTAAACAACGCGGCAAGAGCAAATTTTATCTTATCATCGATGGTTTTGATGAGCATATGTTTAAAGGCGATCACTTTAGAGTGATCATGAATCAATTAGTAGATATTTTTTCTTTTTATCAAAGCCATGACTGGTTTAAACTGGTACTTACTGCCCGGACAGCAACCTGGATAAACAATCGTCATGAATTTGATATTGGTACAGGCGGTTGGTATACCGGTTTTAAAAAAGACGATAATTGTATAAATGTACCATTGTTTAGCGTTCAGGAAATAAAATTACTGTGTCATCAGATAAAGCCGGGTATTGAAGATTTTATATCGCTTAATGTGGTTGAAAATTTTAATCACCCATTATATTTCCAATTTTATTACCAACAGCATAAAGACAATTTTTTACAAAACAACATAGACCATCTTAGCTTCTATGAAACAATTTCTACTTTCATTCTGAAAAAGGTTTACCTGGGTCAATACTCTGCCGAAAAAATGTTATTGATAAAGGGGCTGGTAGAGGAGTTAGATATAAGAAATGAGCATTACCAAATCAATAAATTAAAGGTTGCAAACATTTTAAAGAAATATCCGCATGCCTACCAGGAGTTATTGAGCGTGGGTTTTGTGCGCGAGGTTAATACGAGCAGCATCCACCAATTTAACACGGATATATTATTTGGTAATAATGAGTTTATGGAGCACAGTATTGCCAAAACGTTGCTTTACGATAACAGTAACCTATTAGATGCCGACCTGATTAAAACCATTAACGAGCTATTTACGCTGAGTCCGCGTAAGGTAAATGTGCTTAAATGGTGTTTAATACATGCAATAAAAACCGGGCAGCTTAAAAGCGTAGAGAATATTATTGATGTGCATTTAAACACGAACGAGAAATCAGAAATCATTACGTTCCTTGGCGAAGTTTTAGAAAGTGAGCATTCATCGTCCGGCAGAAATGACGCTTTAACTCAATACTTCAAACACTCTTTTAGCGAAAAACTATTCGATTATTTTTTTGGGCTGGAGTTAGTTAGTTCTGATTATAAGAAGTTCTTGCAGGTTTTACTTAGGTTTGAATTATCCAATAAAAACAAAATACTTATTCACTCAGCTTTGGCCATAATAGCTGCCATGCAGCTTGATTTGAACGAATTGGAGGTAAATCTGGCCAAACTAAAAGCTTTTCCTAAAGCCGATTTTGAGACGTTCCCGGTAAATCCGTTAACCTGCCTGGATGCTATTTTTTATCATTTAAAATATGGAATTATTAAAACAGAGGCCCTTACCGATCTCACTAAGCTGTCTTTTAGTTCTCCGGGAGAAATAGTTAATTTTAAATGTACGGCAACCAACGACATGCTTTTTCTGCTAGGGCTACATACGTTGGCGCTAAGCAATAATCCACTTAAGCAGCTTAGATTTATTAAGTTTTTAAATCATAATTATTGTGCCGAGATGTCGGACAATCATAGTTCACAGTACAGGTTTTTTATTAAAACAATTGAAGCCAGCTCTTATTTTGTGATGGGTGAGCTGGAGAAGGTTTCGGAAATATATGAAGATATATCAATAAATTATAAAAAATGCCATACGTTGGCCACTTCTTATATGCGAATGGTATTTCATAGTTTGAAAATTAAGACTTTAGTAAACGCAGGTAAAGAAATCCAAATAGCAACAGAGATAAAACAGGTTAATAATATTGCCGCACAGTTTGGCTATAAATTTGCAAAACTGTATATATTATCCATATTATTAAAAAGCCCGATGCTTCAAAACTCTGCGCCGGAGTTATACCGACAGATCAATTATGATTTTAATAAATTAACCCGTGATAGCGGATTAAACCTCAAGCTCTTTTTAGAAACAATCACCATAAGGAAATAGGTGATCTGTCTTGCAGATCGCCTATTTATTAGCAATCGTACTTAATTGACTGTAATTTTATATAAATAAGCGCCCTCTTGGGTAAATGAAATGGCGGTATTTTTTGTAAGATTAACATTTTCACCTCCTAAAACCTCAGTCAACTTGTATTTCTTCCCCGGCATAAGCCTCAGTCTATCGGCGTCTATTACAATATTAGCAGCCTGTTTCTTATAGTTAAATACAGCCAGGTAAATGGAGTTATCATCTTTGCGGATAAATTGCTGAGCGGCAGCATTATCTATGCCAGATTCAACCGGCATAAAGGCTTTGCCACTTTTGAGGAATTGTTTTAATTGAGGCGCTTGCAGCCATTCTTTAACTTGTGCTTGCCAGTCGGCTGTTTTACTGTAATCATCCCCTAAAATAACCGAACCTGTAATTAGTGCGGAGATAAGCCGGGCCCGGTTAGCGCCTGCATTTTCTTTTTCAAACACGGCGTGATCTGCATCAACATAATCGTAAATATAAGTTTGCCACCAACCGTAGGTTACGCTGTTTAAGGTGTACTCTGCATCTTTTATCGAATGAAATGAATCGCAGGCAATGCGGCGCATGTGCACATATCTGGCAGTGGCTAAAGATGGCGATATAGCAGCATATAGCAGCATGGAGTTATCTAATACTTTATTTATAGTCTCCATCCCTACCCTAAAGGCTTGCATGCCTGTGGTAACGTTAGGATCATAAAAATGAGTAGATTCTACCGCGCCATGACCCAGAAAGTCAATCTTGATCATTTTGAAGCCGGTTTCTTTTAATTTACCTAAAACATAAGCAATACGCGCTTGGGTACCAGGATGGGTTGGGTCGAGCGCGCGGCCGCCATCCAGATCATGATAACCTTTACTGGTTTTAGTCCACATGTCAGCATATTTATAATTACTGCCTTCTGCTGTACGGTCAGGGTTCTTACCCCAGTCGGTAAAAGGAGCCCAATATACACCGGGTTGCAGGTTTCGCTCTTTGCAATAATTTACAAAGTCTTTCAGTTTTGAAAAATCGCCACTAAAGCCGCCGTGTACCATATTGTCCCAAAAAGAATCAAGGTCTATATACGCGGTACCGTCTTCATTACGGAATTTAGGAATTTGTTTGTCAAAAAAGTCTGCAACTCCCGTCGCGTTTTGATAATTTAGATGTACGCCAATCACACCCCAGCTATTCCAGCCTATCGGCGTGGCTTTACTCCATGGCTTAACATAGCGTCCATCTACAATGCTATTAGTACGTGCATAGGTTTCCAGCCCTTTGCGCCAGTCTGCAAAATAACCGATAAACATCTTGGGCGATTTGATTACCTCTCCATTCAACGAGCCATGAGCCATCGAGTCGCGGGTTATAGCTAATTCATTCAATCCACCAAATACCTCTAGCCGACTGATTACTCCATTAGCACCTAAACTTTTAATGCCGCTTTTCCAGTTGTCGTGTTGTAAAGATCCAATCACCAGTCCTTTCCGTGAAGCGTCATTGTAAATTACTCCAACTTCTGAGCTGGTAGTAACCTCATCACTCAGATTTTTAGACTGATATCTGATGAAAGTGTCATTATCAAAAGGCACAAATAATGTTCGCAAGTTACTGCCGGCATATAAATTAGCCTGGTTGGCAATAACCGGCGCCATATAGTTCGAGCTTAAGTCGTGGCCATCAATTTCTAATTCGGTAACAACAAAGTCTCTGTTAGTATAGCAATAAAACAATTGCTTCATCACAGGCGCATTTTGCCTGGTTGATCTAATAATTAACAACTTGCCGCTGCCCAATAGGTCGCGAAGCGGCTGTATTGTAACCGTATGTTTGACATAATCTTTAGTTTGATATTGATCATTACCGTTAGCGTAAGCTGCTGCGGCATTTACCAAAATCAATTTGCCGTTATACTTTACAGTGAAAGTGCCGGTATTGGCATTAACTATTAACTGATTGTTTTTTCCAAAAGGAACGATTTGCTGAGCAGTTACCGCCATACAATAGGCAGAGGCTAAAACGAAGACAAGAACAAGTTTAATTCGTAACATGGGCTAATAGTTTGCACAAATTTATAACAACACCGATGTTGAAACGAATACGGTGCGGGGCCTTAAGGTAACTTTGTTGTGAGTGTTAGCTTCCTGACAGAGAAACTGTCATTGCCTGAGAATAAATAGTACAGCGTTTTGCCATTTTTGCTTATCCAATTGGCAGGCAAACTGCCCGATTCGCCCGGCCCCATATCCCATTCGCGGGTATAATAAACAGTTTTCCAGGGTCCCCACGGGTTGCGCGACTCAAAGATTCCTAAGCCACCTTTAAATCTTGGCCCCTGCTCCTCTTTATCGCCAGATAATGGAATTGTTTGACACCATAGGTAACGTTTCAGTGGAGCATCATAAGTCATGCCTGAGCGGTATGTTTTCCCGGGGTTTACATAGATAGGTTTTCTTTTGCGAACATCTTCAGACCAAATAGGCTTACCAGTACTATTGTATCCCGCAAAGTATTGGTAGCTACGCCAATTTAAAATAAGGTTTTTGTTTACCCGGGTCATCACCATTTGATCTGCATATTTATAGGCACTGGCATCGTCAATGGAATACGTGTAGACGTAATCATCTTTTGCGCCTGCATTATTTTTACCGTAGTTCACAAAATTAGGGCAGCCAAAACTTACATCCAGTTTCCAGTCGGCCCAGGTCCAGGTTTTGCCGTGATCTGCCGAATAAGCCAACTGCGCGTTGTTAGTATTACGCACCCACATATACAGCCTGCCGCGTACCATAATCATACCACTGGCCTTATACCCGGCAGCGCCATGCCCAACCCGCTCGCCCGATGGGGTACGAATATTTACACCGGATATATTTGGCGGCGTACCCGACACTTTAGCCAGGCCCATACTCAACTTGATATCCGTATAAGGTTTAAAACCGTTGCCGTCGCCGTAGGCCGTATACATCAAATTGTCATCGCCCCAGGTTGAGGGCCAGCAATCTCCGCCTTCAGCCAGACGGATAACCTCATTTGCCGGTGCAAAAGTAGCCGAAGTGATGAAATTGCTTTTTGGATATGGTGCTTCATCAACGGCATCTATCAGCGGGTTAAACACTTCGTTCTCCACAAACTTCCAATAACTTTTGCCGCTGAAATTAGGATTGATCGGCGTCCCCATCCTAACAAATATCATTTTTAAACTCGGTATTACGATTAACAGTTGTTCGCCTGCACCTGCTCCAAAAAAAGCGTCGCGGGGTAATGATTTAAATATACCGTCATGGTTAGTAAACCAACCTAAAGCAGCCGTTGGCCCAATATCATTTGTAGATTCGCCACGGCCTGGGATATTGGTTAATACCGAGAGGTCACTTACTCCTTTAATCCCCAATGCCTGTTTAATTACTGTTGAATCAATGATCTGTTGGCCCTGCCAGTTGCCACGCCGCAACACCAAGCGACCGATACGTGCAACCGCATCAGCGGTAAAAGCGGCACCACCCCAACCAGCTACCAGGTTCATACTATCCAACTTATATATGGTATTGTATCCTAAAGAATAGCTGCCTTTTTTTATGCCGATACGACTAAAAACACGTTTATCTAAAAACGTGGCGATATCTTTATAAGGCGATTGCTGCAAACTCTTAGTAACCGCATAATTGAGCATAGCGATGCCGGGGTTACTGTATTGAGAGCCTGCGCCGGGTTTAAAAAGCACCTTGGCGCTATCGCGCGACAGGGTGAACGGATCCGGTTTTTTTCGCCAGAACATGCCTTTCCATCCAGGCAAATCCATGTGGCGGTCTTTGTGCTGTTTAATCAGCGCGGCCTCTTCTTCATCCGTGCCTTCAGAATCATCCAAACCCGAGGTGTGCGTATCTAACTGCCTGACAGTTATTGTTGATTTTACGTCTGATTTACGCCAGGCAGGTATATATAAACAAGCAGGCGCGTCGGCACTGATATAACCATCGGCAATTGCCGCATTTAAAGACATGCCGCTAACTAAAGCCTTGGCTAACGATGCCGTGCCACTGGTTTGTTCTTTATCGCTCCACCCTTTAGCATAAGCCTCACAAACAATTTTATCGTCTTTAATGATGAGTAGCTTGTGCGTGCCCTTGGTCATTAATACGTTTTTATAGGCTTCCAGTTTTTGAGGCGACATGCCCATGCTCTCCGGTGTAGCGTGTCCAAAAGCAAACTCTTTTTTTAAAGGATGGTTATTTTGCCCCAATACGATAAAGGGCAAAAAGGCTAATAAGCAATATAATATGGCAGATCGTTTTATCTCAGGTACCATTATTAGGTAAATCGGTTAAACTAAGTTACTTAATTAATAAGCCTTAAAACAACAATGGTGATAACGACCTGAGTCATTATCACCATTGTTACATTTCAGTTATTGCTGTATGTTATTCTACAGTCAGTGTGCCTTGCATTACAAAATAGTGTCCCGGCACGGTACATACATAAGTGTATTTACCGGGTTTAGGTGCTACAAAGTATATCGTTTGAGACGAACCCGGGCCAACCAAAGTAGCATTGAACAATATCTTTGGCGTATTAGCTATGTAATTCAACTTAACAGCCTGTAATCCTAATTTAGTACCCAAATCACCTACCGCAATGGCATCACCCTGTGCAACAACTACGAAGTTGTGCGGCATGTCATCGTTATTGGTAAAGGTTAATTTAACCTTGCTGCCAGCTTTTAAAGTAAACTCTGTTTTGTCAAACTTCAAACCCGGTTTTGTGCCGATGGCTACAGTTTGATCAATCGTAGTCCATGAAGCCGGTTTAGTGGTTTGGTTCTTCTTAAGCGCAACGCCATTTGATGGTGCTGCTTTAGCAGTTGATGGTTTTGCTTTACCCATATCCATGTTCATGCCTGCCATATCATGATCCATTTTTGGATGGCGTTTAGGTACATTTAGCTTTTCTCCATCAGGGATGTTATTTAATGTGTAATAAGCAACCGGGTGCAATAAACTAACACTATTATCGGCAGAAGTTACTGCTTTATCAACCTTTATTTCGTGAATATATTTTTCGCGAAGACTATCTGCTACTAATCTAACTTTTAAACCATCTTCAGAAACAATAGCAGCGTTTACTATATGAACTTTTTCACGAATAGTAGCACTACCATATACCGGGTGATATTTATAAGTAAAACCAGTGATGGTATAATTGTCCGGATCGGCAGCGGCTTTTTTATTAACCGGCTTGGTAAACTCAATCTCGAAACCATCCGGCATTGCTCTTACAGCTTTCATTTCGAAAGGGGTTGTTTTTGCCCATACCAAACGCTCTAAGCCAAATTCTTTTTGTCCGGTTGACCCCCAACCACGACTGGTTTGACCAACAAACAATGAATTATCAGCACCCCAGGCTAATCTTAATACACCTGATTCAAAACCCTCACGGAACGGGATTGCCGCGCCCTGGTATTGTCCTTTAACCTGCTCCAGGAAGACACGGTTGATACGGCTTTGTGCCTGATCGCCCACCAAAACCTGACCTGCAAACGGGCCGAAGCTATCGTTATCAGGGATCTGAACCATTGACGACGTTGAGTTACCTAACGTACCGTGCGGAATCCAAACAGCAGGGGTTTTATATCCCTTTTTAATCTCGCCAGCTACTTCGGCTAACGTTTTGTAAGGACGATTAGGGTCACGATCTTCAATTTTACCTTCAGGGTCATTAAAACGAGGATTAACACGTGAGTAAATATCTTCGAGACGCACTTTTACCGGCGATGACGGATCGGCAGCCCAACGCAAACCTGCAGGGTGCATGGCAAAATCACCACGATCTAGCTGCATAATATAGCCCGAACCTACCCAGTCGCCCTGGTTTTCGGCATAGAAATATTTACCATCAATCAAACCCTGGCCGGCAGGAGAACGGAAACCGGTAGCATACGGGTGCATTTCGCCATCAGGAGTGATTTCTAAAGACCACGCCCTCCATGGCACTAAACTTTTACCTCTCCACCACTCATCATCAAAACCTACGTTCAAGTTAACCATCATGTTACCGTTAGGCATCACTACCGGCCCGTACGAATACTCGTGGTAGTTACCAGATACAGGCCATGAGTAAACGGTTTCATAAACATCAGCCTTGCCATCACCATTTTTGTCAATCAGGTGAGTTAATTCGCCGCGTTGCACGCAATAAAAATCGCCTTTAACGTAAGCCAGGCCTAAAACCTCATGCATGCCGCTGGCAAACTTTTTATAGTAAGGCAAGCTACCATTTAACTGATAAGGATTTGAGATAATCCAAACATCACCACGACGGGTTGATACACCCAAATCGCCGTTAGGCATCAAGGCCAAACCGCCAACCTCCAATTCTACTCCTTCAGGTGCCGGAACACTGACAATGCGATAGTAATCTTTCTCTACAGGTACGTTTTGCGCGAGAACTACAGTACAGCTTAAACCAGCCACTACTGTAAGTAATATATTTTTAAAAATAGCTTTCATTTTGAATGATTTTATTGAATTACCAGATCAATGAATACTGAGTAGATGAGCCCTTGTCCGTGTTTTTTATTGGCAGCAGCATCTCTTTACCTTTTGCAGAATTGCGGATAACCGGTTTTACACCCTTATCCAGTTGCACATAATAGGTAAAGTCGTCAACACTATACAAGCCATTACCTAAGTCGGTAATATCCTTGGCGTCGGCTACGCGTGTAAACAGATCTTTTGGTGCTGCAAGCCCATCAACGCTTATTTTGCGTGTCAGCATTTTCCCGTCGTCGCTGGTGGTTTTATCATTGATTTTGATGCCATCAAAAATGTAGGTAAAGGTTGGTACGCCGGCTTCGTCTAATTCATAGCCTTTTTGACGGAAGATGCCTTTCTCCAAAGTGTCTGGCCAAGCCTGGTTGTCCTCATGAATTAAAGCCAAAGCAGGTTTGTCACTTAAGTTAATTACGCTACCAATAGCACGTGCATTACCGTCACCACGAGATAACCACATAGGTGAAGCGTCTAAGAATCCACCTTTCCAAATTTGGTATATGGTACCCAGTTCCAAATCAAAACCATAGCTAATGTTGTTTAACAGGCCAACACTGGCAGAATGTGTAACTCTTTTACCTGGAATATCGACAAAGCTTCGAAACACCACAGGCTCGCCTTTAACATCAACAGAGACCGGTTTATCATTCGCATCCCAAACCTGGCGGCTGCCGTCAACACTCATAGTACTTACATGATTGCTGTAACGGAAATTTCTGAAAGCCACCGGGCCATGATCGCCTTGCAAACGCAGCGGACCGGTAGCAGCTTCATTGGCAAATGCTGATCCGCGGGTTGGTGCTTGTAATTCGGCATTCTCTATGATAACTACGCCGTTCAGGATAATACGAACTACACGTGCATTGGCTATCTTTTTACCCGATCCATCAAATTTTGGCGCCTGGAATTGTATGCGGATATTTTGCCAAAGGCCCGGTGCACGGCTCACGTTAATACGCGGTGCCACACCGTCATAACCAAACTGGCCGGCAGGGCGGGTTTCGTCCCAACGCTCATAAACGGCGCCTAGGTCGCCACTGGTTAAGGCTTGTTTGCCCCAGCTATCCAATAATTGTATTTCATAACGTCCTTGCAGGTAAATGCCAGAGTTTGATCCTTTTGGCATGATGAAGTCTACGCTCAGGTCGATGTCGCCATGCTCCATATTTGTGAAGATGTCTTCATTCTTCCCTTTACCAGGGATGCTCACCAAGACACCCTGACCGTCTTTTTTGGTCATGATCTCTTGTTTATTGAAATCAGCCATGGCTGAACCGGCTATTGACCAGTTGGCGCTTGGATTTTTAAATGCCGAAAGGTCATTCAGCGAGATTTGTTGCTGTAGTCCTCTGTCTTGTGCCGAAGCAAAAAAAGGGATACAGAGTGCCCATAAAAACACCTTTAATGGGACGCGTTTTAGCAGGTAATTGTGTTGCATGATATTGATTTAAATAAGCAATCTAAAATTGGTTAATATTTAATTGGCTTGATCACAAAGATGTGATTTATAAAGATAAATATCAGCTTTTTTTACTTGTATAGTCAACTTTAATTTAAATTATTATTTACAAATAGTTATCCGGCATTTTGTCGCTTTTGTATGGTTTGTTGTATTTTTATTGCCATGCACAACGCCGTAATACAGTACTCATGCCTGCTGGCTATTGTTCTTTTTAGTGTGATGCTGGCCCAAAAGATAAAAGTGGCCTATCCTATTGTATTGGTATTGGTGGGGTTACCGCTGGGCTTTGTACCCTTTCTACGCGGAGTTGAGATCAAACCCGAATTGATCTTTGTGATCTTTTTGCCGCCGTTGCTTTATGAGGCTGCCTGGAACACATCCTGGAAAGACTTTTGGAAATGGCGGCGGGTTATCACCAGCTTTGCTTTGCCTGTGGTAATTCTGACATCTTGTGTGATAGCTTTCTTTGCTGCGCGATTTATACCGGGTTTTACCTTGGCTACCGGCTTCTTATTGGGTGGGATCATCTCTCCTCCCGACGCAGTATCAGCCAGTGCAATCTTGAAAAATGTCAAAGTACCCAAACGCTTTGTCACTATTGTTGAGGGTGAGAGCTTAACTAACGACGCATCAAGCTTAGTGGTGTTTAGGTTTGCCCTGGCGGCAGTACTTACGGGCAGCTTTGTATTCAGAGATGCTGCTGTCGATTTTGTGTTAGTGATTGTAATGGGAGTAGTTATTGGTATAGCCGTGGCCTTGTTGTTTTACGCTATACACCGTTGGCTGCCTACCTCTAACAATATGGATGTGATATTAACCTTTATAACGCCATATGTCATGTATATGGCTGCCGAACAGTTTCATTTCTCGGGTGTATTAGCGGTAGTGAGTGGCGGTTTGTTCTTATCGGCAAGGCAGCAGCAGTTCTTATCGCATCGCAGCAGGCTACAGGGTGTAAATGTTTGGGAGGCCGTTGCTTTTGTACTTAACGGTATTGTGTTTATCCTCATTGGCTTGGAGTTCCCTGTAATTGTTAAAGATTTAGGGCCGAACGGCTTAGCGCCGGCCATAAAGTATAGTGCTATCATTATAGGCGTTTTGATTGTGACCAGGTTTATTTGCACATTTGGCGCTACCATCATAACCATGGTTATGTCTAAGGTCATTACTGTGGCCGACCCGCATCCCGGTTGGAAAGCTCCTATTCTGTTAGGATGGACTGGTATGCGCGGCGTGGTATCATTAGCTGCAGCGCTAAGTATCCCGATAGTGTTAAGCCCGGGCCATCCTTTTCCTAACCGGGACATGATCTTGTTTATCACATTCAGCGTTATCTTGGCTACTTTAGTATTACAAGGACTAACCCTGCCAGCGCTGGTGAAACTGGTTAACATGCCTGATCCGGATTATACTGATGTGTCCGTCGAGCAGCAACGCCAGTTGGTTCGAAAGAAGCTGTCGTACTTGTCGCTTAAGATCCTGGACGAGGAGTTTGCCGAGTTCACTAAAACCAACGGCATGATTAAGTCCGTCCACTTGCGTTATGCCACAGATATGGAGTTGTTGAAAGATTGGGAGAAGGACGATAACATAGCCCGTGCCAGCGACTTCTATAAAGACTACCGCAAAGTGATGGCCCGCCTGCTGCGCGAACAACGTAAATTGTTACTTACACTCAATAAAAAAGAGAATATAAGCGATACCTTAGTCAAACACCAGTTAGAACTGCTTGACCTGGAAGAAGAGAAGCTTCGTCAGCATTTTGACGCTGGTGAATAAACCTATTATGAACAGCGTGACTAACCATTGCGCAAATTTACGACTATACCATGAAGAAAAGCTTTATAGCAACTGCTATCCTGAGTTTATGTATTACTGCGACTTTCGCTCAGTCAACACCCAGCCCTAAACCGGCTTATTGGGATGATGTACAGGTTATCAAGAAGTACGATGGCATGTTTGCTGCACCTAAGAACCCGCTTTTGTTTGTGGGCAGCTCGTCTATCCGTAAATGGGACGACGCGCAGTGGGCCTTTGCACCATACAATGCATTAAACCGTGGCATTGGCGGTGCTGAAACTAATGACATCATTTATTGGCTGAACGATCTGGTATTTAAATACAAACCCAAACAACTGGTGATCTATGTGGGTGAAAATGACATGGTCGACGGTAAAGCGCCGGCCACTGCAGATACCGTTTATAGCCGAACTATGAAGCTATACGCCGGTATAAGAGCTCAGCTGCCAACGGTCCCGATCATCTATATCGGGATGAAACCAAGTCCTTCGCGCGTGAAGATCATGCCTGAAGAACTGAAGTTTAACCAGATGATGAAGGACTTCATTGCCAAAGAGAAGAATATCGTATTTGTGGATGTGTACCCGCTGATGTTAGATAACGGCAAGTTGCGCCCCGAGCTATACCTCGGCGATAACCTGCATATGAAACAGCTGGGTTATGATATCTGGGAGAAGGCTATTCGGCCCTATCTGATCAAGTGATGTAGGGTCAATCTGTTTTGTTTCACGTGCGTGTGTAACAGATGAAACAAGTGAAACACAATATTTATTTAAGTAATTAATAATCAGATTTTTGAATATTTACAGTGAAACAAAATGAAACAGTAAAAATGACTTTTAGGTATTTTTTTGTTTCACTGGCCTTTCATTTTCTGTATGCCTTCAAACACACTAAAAAACATTAAATAACCGTTAAAAGCGCTTTGTTTTTTAATTGATTGGTAAAAAACACCAATAAAAAGGCTGTCATGCTGAGGCACTCGAAGCATGAGCGCAAGGCTAATGAACGTACGTAATTCCCAACGCTCACCCTTCGAGTGCCTCAGGGTGACACCCCCTACTTTAGTTTAAATCTCCTTAACATCCCCTTCTTTGATCCAGCCTTCGTTACCATTAGCAATCTTGATCCTGATCCAGCCGTTGTTATTGCCCATTATGTTTACTTTGGTACCATCGTGTAACACAAAAGTGGTCGATACGGCCTCGGCAGGACTGGTTTTGACGTTTACCGACGAAGTAAACACAATGGCTTGTTTATTATTATCAAAATAATTTGCCTGGCTGCAGGCTATGATGATGGCACAGATCGCCACAAAAAAGAAAAATATCGAGCTAAAGAAAGCAAACCGCTTCGCTCCTGCCGCTAACGCAAAGAAATACCAGATCAGTAATGCCGAGCCAATCAATGTCAATATAATAGCGGTCGTCGCCAAACCATCGGCCGAATAATTTAGAATAAACCCTTTCCACCATCGGCTTACAAAAAACTCAGGCGCTTCATCTATCTTGTCTACCGTCTTTGAGGTAGCCAGGCGAATGTTAAAGTTAATATCATCGTCGCCGGGTGCCAGCCTATGCGCCTTCTCGAAATATAATAGCGCCTGTGGAATGTCACCCTCTTTGTAACTGCAATTGCCCAGGTTAAAATAAACCGATGCAGACTCTTGTCCGGTTTCCAGGATGCGCTGGTAAGTTTCGGTGGCTTCCTTATACTGTCCCTTGCTGTAAAGCTCGTTAGCTTTTTCAAAAAGTGGTTGTTTGTTCGCAAATAATAACGCCGGCAAGCAAAAAGTCGCCAAAAAACAAAGTGTTAGTTTGATCCGGTTAAATTTCATCTTCTATAGCATTAATTGATCCTTTTGCTTTATCAAATACCTGTTGTGCCGATATGTGCGTTACCGGTGCATAACGCGCCATCTCGCACAGATCCAGGGTATCAAGCAATTCGTTCGTTGTTTCTTCTTTAACTGACCTGGCTCTTAAAGCAGCCGCTATAGTCTCTCTATCAAGATCGGCATAAGAGATATTCAGTTTGTCGCTCAAATAACCGTACAAGCCTTTAAATACAGCCTCATAAAATGCGTGCGTATTGTTGGTTTGCAGTTCTTTATTAGCAATAGCCAGATGTTTTGCGGCCACTTTACCTGCACGGCGACTTTTTACATTGACTATATCGGCATTATTTCTGCGCATTTGGTTACGATAAGCAAATGCACCAACGCACAAAAGCGGCCCTAATAATAACAATAGGTAAAAACCTGCAGAGCCAAAGAAGCCTTCGCCGGTATCGCGTAACTCAGGGCTTCCGGTTTTAATGTAGCGGATATCTTTGCTGAGCAGCTTAACGTCTTCCTGGTTATCACCAGATATGGCGGTTACATTCTCTTCATGCAGACCTTTTTCGACCTTAATTTTGAAACCCCGGGTAGTCAAGCTTACGTAACGACCAGTGGCTGGATTAAAGTAAGAAAACTTAACCGGGTCAATCGTATAATCGCCTTTATGACGCGGGATGATCAAGTAATTATAAATGCGATTGCCCGCCGAACCATAGGCATTCTGTGTCACCGTATCGGTGATCTTTGGATCATATTTTTCAAAATCAGCCGGAAAATTCGGACTCAAATCTTTCAGTAATTTGATATTGCCAAAACCGGATATTTTGATCTTATAGTTGATAGGCTCGTTAGCTTTCAAATGATCTTTATCTATTGATGCTTCAATATTAAACTTGCCAACTGCACCGGCAAAACCGGTGGGTTTTCCCGCTTCGGGCAATGGTTTTACGTGTACCACAACAGGTAAGCTTTTGGCCGGATAATTAATTTCCTGGGTGTTGCCGCCAAAAAACTGATCCATAAAATCGCGCGGCGACGATTGCACACGGGCCAAAAAAGTCATTTCAAACGGATCGATCGTAATATTACCGGCATGTTCCGGGAACAAAATGATCTGTTTTAAATCGGCTATATTGTAACGTTCGCCTTTGTACGTACCTATACGGAACTGAGCCGGTTGTGTTTGCTTTACATCCTCATTCCAAAAACCCGTCAAATCAGGCATTTTATTGGTTTGATTTTGTAAAATGTCAACCCGCGTAAAAATGCGGTAGGTTAACACAATAGGCTGCCCCTGGTACACATTGTTCTTATCAATATCCGAACGTAAAAATAGCAGCTTAGAGAGGTCTACGTTATTGCCCTGGGTTTGATCAGCCCCGGTTACGTTTCCACCATTGTTTTGCTGAGTGGCTTTACGTTTAATCACTGTTATCTTTATTGGGTTGGAGCTCAATTTTTTGCCGTTAACTACAACCGATGCAGACCCGATGGTGAAAGTTCCCACACGCATAGGCGCCAATATATAACTCACCGAAGAACTGGAAGTTGCCTTACCATTAATAAACTCCATACTGTTAGAAACGTTCGGCCCGCTTAGCAATTGAAAATCAACCAGATCCGGCGGGTTGAAATTGTTGCCCTCTCCACTTATGCTAAACGTAATCTGAAATTGCTCGCCGGTGCTAACCGTGGTTTGACTTGCGGTGGCTACAAATTTGCCATCCTGCGCAAAAACCGGCGCGGCCGCAAATAACAAAAGGGTTAATATGTAATGTTTTATCTTCATTTATCTCAAGCCGTTACGGCTTTATATCAATGTTGTTAAGTTAAATAAATTCGACCGAGGTACGAGGGAAAAATCTATAGATGACAGGTGCGTTACCGGTCCGTGTATAGATCTCTCAAATCGTTCGAGATGACAAAATCTCAACTTAACGACATTGACCTGTATGTATCTACCAGTCTTTTGCCGGACGACCAGCAGTACCGCGAGCCTTTTTGCCTTTTAACTTATCCTGTGTTTGTTTTTCGTCGTTATTCAAAGCGTCCAGCATGCGCTGTGCATCTTCTTTCGAGATATTATTAGGATTAGATTGTTGCTGCTTATCCTGCTTTTGCTGGTCCTTTTTATCCTGATTTTTTTTATCGTCGTTGTTCTTCTTGTCCTGGTTGTTTTTATCCTGGTTCTGCTTTTGATCTTTATTGTCTTTGTTATTCTTACCGTCTTTTTGTTGTTGCTGCTGTTGTTTTTTTAACTTTTCTTGCGCATAAGCCAGGTTATAACGGGTTTCCTCATCCTTAGGGTTGTTCAGTAAAGATTTTTTATAGGCATCTACACTTTCTTCCAGCTTTTGGTTTTGCAGCATGGAATTGCCCAGGTTATGGTAGGCGTGCGCTACCACATTTTTATCGCCGCCGGCATCGGCAATCTTTTTAAATTGATCGGCAGCTTTATCATACTGCTTTTGTTTATAAAGTGCGTCGCCTAAGTTAAAATTGCCGGGCACATTTTGCTCTTTTTTGGCGACAGCCTCACGGTAAGCCTCTTCAGCCTCTTTATATTTTTTTTGCTGATAAAGCTCATTACCTTTTTTTACATAGCTCCGCTCCTGTTGAGCAAACAGCTGCAACCCCGAGCCTAAAAATATCACAATTATCAATAACTGCTTCATGGGTTCTTTACTTCAAATAGTTTCACCTTGCTTAATCTTAAACTTTTACGATTAGTAATAAAAAACTCTATCAGCAGGCATAGCAAAGCTGCCGCAAGGAAATATTGAAACCTGTCTTCAAAATCTTTAAATGATTTGGCATCATAAGTTTTGCGCTGTACTTTTTCTATCTGCGCCATCACTATATTGATGCCGCTATTTGCATTAGTAGCACGTACATAGGTTCCATTACCCGCCTCGGCTATCTCCTTACCCATGCTTTCGTCTAGCTTACTGATTACCGTATGGCCGGCACTATCCACATGGAAACCAACCTGCTTATTACCCTGGTAAATTGGTATAGCAGCGCCTTCTTCAGAGCCCATGCCAATAACGTTAACTGTGACATCCTTATCCAAAGCGTTTTTTGCTGCCGCCACAGCATCGTCCTCATGGTTTTCGCCATCGGTTATAATGATCATGGATTTGCCGGTACCATCGTTAAAATCGAACGACTTCATGCCCAGATCAATAGCTGAACCGATAGCAGTACCCTGTGTGGGTACCATGCTGGTATTGATGGTATTTAAAAATAGTTTTGCTGCCGAGTAATCTGTAGTAATAGGCAACTGTACATAAGCTTCGCCGGCAAATACTACAATGCCTATTCTATCGCTATGCAGGTTATCTATTAGCTGCGCGATGGCTTGTTTGGCGTTCTCTAAACGGTTAGGCTGCATATCCTGCGAAAGCATACTATTTGATACATCAAGCAGTATCATCAAATCTGCGCCTTTGCGCTTTTCTTCTACCATCTTCGATCCAATCTGCGGATCGGCAATGCCTACTACTAAAAAGCCAAAAGCTATGATAAACAGGATGAATTTTAAACGCGGAGCGCTGAATGAAACATCGGCCACAATGTTGTTCACCACGTTTCTATCGCCGAAGGCTTTCAGCACTTTACTTTTCCAGCGGCTTACCCAAATAAACAGCAGGATAAACACCGGGATAGCAGCCAGCGCCCATAAATATTCTGTATGTGCAAAACGTAACATTAGGTTAGTGCTCCTTTCAGTAACGTGTTTTTAACAATAAACTCTAAGGCCAGAAACAGCAGCGCCAGTAGTGCAAACGGCAAAAACATTTCTGTCTTCTTGTTATACTCAGTAACGTCTATTTTGGCTTTCTCTAAGCGGTCAATCTGTTCGTAAATGCTCTTCAATTTTTCGTTATCTGTAGCGCGGAAATATTTGCCTCCGGTTATATCAGCGATCTTTTGCAAAGTCGGCTCGTCAACATCTACCAGCATTTTTTGATATTGGATACCCATTGGTGTTTGTACCGGGTAAGGGGCATAACCATGTGTGCCAATGCCTACGGTATAAACCCTTACGTTAAACTGTTTGGCAATTTGCGCAGCAGTTATAGGCGGAATAGAACCCATGTTGTTTGATCCGTCAGTCAGTAAAATCACCACCTTGCTTTTAGCTTCGCTGTCTTTTAAACGGTTTACGGCAGTGGCAAGTCCCATACCTATGGCAGTGCCGTCATTAATCATCCCGTAATGAATATCGTTATATAGGTTGACCAATACTGTATGATCAATAGTAAGTGGGCATTGCGTAAAGCTTTCGCCACTGAAAATAACCAGGCCGATACGATCGTTAGGACGATTCTTAATAAAATCTATAGCGATATTTTTACCGGCTTCTAAACGATTAGGCTGAAAATCGGCTGCCAGCATGCTGCCGGAGATATCTGAGGCAATGATAATATCGATACCTTCGGTAGTGGTATTTTGCCAGCTCAATGAGCTTTGGGGACGGGCCAACCCAACAATTAGTGCTATTAATGCCAACGATCTCAACACTATTTCTAAATGTCTTAGTTTAGGCACTACACTCTTAACCGGCGCAGAAAATCCTTTAACGGTGGATACATTCAGATACCCGTAAAGCTGTTTTTGCCGCCAAATATACCAGGCCACCATTACCGGGATAAGCAGCAAGAACCAAAAGAAAAACGGGTGGGCAAATTCGATGTTCTTAAACAGCGCCATCTGCACCTCCTTCGGTTTCTTTTGGCTGGGTAGTTTGCTGTGTTTTTTGAACAAAAGCCAATGCCTTTTCTATAGCAGCCTCGTTATCTACAGGAGTAGGCTTTTCTTTGGCGAATTTTACCAAGTCGGCAGTTGTCAGTATGCGTTGCAGCTCTGCACGATTATCGGCGGCTATTTCACATGATTTTAAAGAATACAAGATCTCATCCGTAGTTTGCTCGTGCGTCCTTACGTCATATCGTTGCTCCAGGTATTCGCGTAAAATATCGGTCAGTTCAATATAATATAGCTTCACCTCGTCCTGCTGCCAAAGTTTTTTGGCCTGCAATTCTTTCAATTTCTCAATAGCGATGGTATGTGGCGGAATCACCGGCTTAGTTATTTTTATTACAGGCTCAATTTTAGGTTTATTACGCAAATAGTAAATCAGCCCAACAATTAACGCTATTAAGATCAAGCCGCCTATAATCCAAACCAGGTGATCATGTACCCAATCAACAATTGTATAGGTAACAATTACCGGCTTCTTGATATCATAAATTGATTTTGTGGTATCAATTTTTACGCTTTGCACCTGAATAGTTAATTCGTTGCTTTTTACGATACTGCCATGCGTGATAAAATTAAAAGCAGGCATAGTGTGTACTCCGGCGTCAAAGCTGGTAATTATGTACGCCTGGGTAATTGTGATCATGTTTTTATTTTTCTGATCGACAACTGTGTCCGGTTTATTAGCGCTTACTATCTGTACCGTGCTGGTAATGGTGTCACCAAGCTTAGGAAAATCCACATGCGCTTTTGCCGCCTGCGTAACCACCAGGAACAATTTGGTTTGATCGCCTAATTTGATGGTATAATCCTGCAGGCGTGCATCAACCAGGATACCTTGCGCCGAGGCACTTTTTATCCCACAAATTAAAACTACAGCAAGCAGCGTATAATTAAAAAACAATCTTTTTATCATGCTCACCTTTTCTTCTCCCGTTTTTTAAATAATGTCATTAAAGGTTTTACATAGGTTTCGTGGGTACCGATTGAGGTGGTGTCTACTCCTGAACGGCTAAAGGTATCCTTGAGTTGTTCGGTACGTTTAATAGCGTCGGTTTTAAAGGCGGCGCGTACCTCTTTATCGCTGGTATTTACCCACATTAACTGGCCCGACTCTTCGTCACGAACAGGGATCAAACCCAGATCAGGAAATTCTTCTTCGTGCTTATCGTACAGCCTTAAAGCAATCACATCATGTTTTTTATTGGCGATCTTCAACTCGTTTTCGAATGCCGGACTAATAAAATCTGAAATAATAAAAGCCGTACATTTCTTTTTAATGGCCGATGTAAAGTATTTCAAAGCTACACCAACGTCGGTACCTTTATTTTCGGGCTTAAAGTCTATCAACTCACGAATGATCATCAGGATATGACTGCGGCCCTTTTTAGGCGGAATAAATTTTTCGATCTTATCACTAAAGAAAATCACACCGACCTTATCGTTATTCTGTATGGCCGAAAAAGCCAGCACCGCGCAAAGCTCGGTAGCCAGGTCCTGTTTCTGCTGATTAATGGTACCAAAGTTTTCAGATCCGCTCACATCCATTAATAACATAACGGTTAACTCACGTTCCTCATCAAAAACCTTAACGTAGGGGTGATTAAAGCGCGCTGTAACGTTCCAGTCTATGGTTCTGATCTCATCACCCACCTGGTACTCGCGCACCTCGCTAAAGGCCATACCACGGCCCTTAAAAGCAGAGTGATACTCGCCCGAGAATATGTGGTTGCTCAGTCCACGGGTTTTGATCTCTATCTTTCGTACCTTTTTTAATAATTCCTGCGTGTCTCTAGCCATTTTTTTAGAATCAAGAGCCAAGAATCAAGAGTCAATATCAAGAAGGACATTCGAACTATTTATTCTCTTGTCTCTTGATTCTTGACTCTTGATTCTCCCTACGGTACCTCTACTGCGTTTAAAATTCCGGTGATGATATCCTCGGTGGTCATGTTCTCGGCCTCGGCTTCGTAGGTTAAACCAATGCGGTGCCTCAACACATCATGGCAAACTGCACGAACATCCTCCGGTATCACGTAACCACGGCGTTTAATAAAGGCATATGCTTTTGAAGCCAACGCCAGATTGATACTGGCACGCGGCGAAGCGCCGTAGCTGATCAAATTTTTATAACTTGCCAATTTGTATTGATCTGGATAACGCGTGGCGAAAACAATGTCGATAATGTATTGCTCAATTTTCTCGTCCATATAAACTTCACGCACCACTTTACGGGCACGAACAATCTCTTCGGGCTTAATGATAGCGTTTGGCTTTAACATGCCTTGTGGCGCTATGTTAGCACGTACAATTTGCTTCTCGTCCTCTTTATTAGGGTAGCCGATAACTACTTTCAGCATAAAACGGTCAACCTGTGCTTCGGGCAGCGGGTAGGTTCCCTCCTGCTCAATCGGGTTTTGCGTAGCTAAAACCAGAAAAGGATTTGGCAGCGGGAATGTATTATCGCCAATAGTTACCTGGCGCTCCTGCATCGCTTCAAGTAATGCACTCTGAACTTTCGCCGGTGCACGGTTTATCTCATCGGCCAAAATAAAGTTGGAGAATATCGGCCCCTGGCGCACTATGAACTCTTCCTTTTTTTGGTTGTAGATCATCGTACCGATTAAATCGGCAGGTAATAAATCCGGCGTAAATTGTATCCGGCTAAAATCTGCCTGGATAGCTTTTGCCAATGTATTGATGGCTAAGGTCTTTGCCAGCCCGGGCACCCCTTCTAAAAGGATATGGCCATCAGCCAGTAAACCAATAAGCAAACGCTCCACCATGTATTTCTGGCCCACTATAACTTTGTCCATCTCCATCTTTAACAGATCGACAAAAGCGCTCTCGCGCTGTATCATTTCATTGATAGCCCTGATATCTGTCGAATACGACGAACCGCCGGCCACAGCCCCTGTTGTATTGATTGATTCTTCCATTAAATAACTTTTAATTTTAGGTAGGCAAACTTAAAAAGCAATTCAGTTTTATGCCAACTAAAAATGGGTCTTAATTGTTAAAATATGTTAAATTTTAACAATTACTTCAACATTCGTGGCGATGGTTAAGGAGTATACCGGTACTTAAATAAAAAAGCGGGCACAATAGTAGCCCGCTTTTTATGATAGATGGATGTAGGATTAGTTTTTTGCTTATTGATTAGCCATTGTAGGCCATGGCTTTAGAAAGCTCTTCATTAAGCAGGTATTCGTTTTTGAGCCTATCCAGTTTTGCGATGGCGCGGTCGTAAGCGTCCTCGCCCAGCAACAGGTAAAGTGGCGGGTTTTCCATTTGGACTACTTCGATAATGGCTGCAGCCGCTTTTTCCGGATCGCCGCTTTGTTTGCCGTCTTTTTTCAAAAGTGTTTCCTGTGCACGGTGCATTGCCGAATATTCCGGAATGGTATGCTGGGCGATGTTGATAGAATCGGCAGTTAGAAAATTGGTACGGAATGCGCCCGGAGCAACTACTGTAACCTTTACGCCAAATTCAGCCACGTCCTGAGCCAGCACTTCTGACAGGCCAACTACCGAAAACTTGGTAGCAGCATATATTGACCACCCGCTGGTAGCGGTAATACCGGCTATAGAAGAAATGTTGATGATATGGCCTGATTGCTGATGACGCATATAAGGCATCGCCATTCTGATAACATTCAGGGTACCAAATACATTTATTTCAAAGTTATCGCGGGTTTCCCGATCGGTTAGTTCTTCAATACTGCCGCCAATGCCGTAGCCAGCATTGTTGATTACTACGTCAATACTTTTAAAAGCACATTTAGTTTGATAGAGCGCATACCCAACGCTGTCTTCATCTCCAAGCTCCACCTTCAGTGGCAAGAAATTAGATGCAGTTATGCCGACTGCTTTTATCAGTTCATTTATATCGCGCGAGGTTGCAGCAACGTTTTGACCTGCTTGTAGTAATTGTTTTACCAGGCTTAAACCAAATCCTTTAGAAGCGCCTGTAATAAACCAAGTTTTGATGTTGTCCATATTTTGTTTGTTTTAGATGAAACAAAGGTATGGTGAAACGACAGGCAAGCGTTTACGTTAATCAAACCAATTATTACGAAATTCAAACAATTCTGAATGCAGAAGGAGTTGTACTGGTTTGTTTTTTGAAAAAGTTATTAAAATGGGTAGGTGCCTCAAAACCCAGGCAATAACTAATCTCAGATACGTTCCAGTTGGTATGGCGCAGTAACGCCCGGGCCTCGCCTGCCAGGCGTTCCATGATATGGTCGGTTGTAGTTTTTCCGGTTGTTTGGCGCACTGCGCGGTTAAGATGGTTTACATGCACAGCCAACTGATCGGCAAAATCTTTTGCAGAGCGCAGGCCAAATCGCTGCGATGGCGATTCAATAGGGAACTGTCTCTCTAACAGCTCGGTAAAGATAGCCGTGATACGAGAATTAGCATCGGGGTGCTGGTACAACCTGTTAGACGGTTGTATTTTCAGCGCGTAGTGTATCAGTTCAATGATGTAATTGCGCAGTAAATCATATTTAAAAATATAATCCGAATTAAGTTCGGCCAGCATCTTTTCAAATATGGCAAATACATAGGCGTCTTGTTGCTCATCAAGTACATACACAGGATTAGCACCCGGTGCGAACATCGGGAATTCATGTATGCTATTACGTAATGTTTCGGTAAAGAAAGATTCCTTATAAATACAGAATCTGCCTGAATGTATGTCATTCAGATTTTCAAAAGTATAGGGTACAACCGGGTTAAAAAATACCAATGCCGACCCATCCATTTCGATGCTTTTATCTGCGTAATGGATAACGCCTTTGCCGCGAAACAGGCTCATTTTATAAAAATCCCGGCGGCTGTATTGCACCGGCCTGGCTCCGGGCATATAACAATCTTCAGTTCGAAAAACGTTAAAGTGCCCAATATCCTGACTTAAATTATCAGGTAGCCAATTAAATTTGTGTATATAAAAGTCCTCGAGTGTTTCTGTACGTGCCATGGGGCAAAGTTACATAATTCAAACTAAACAACGTATCTCTCTTCCTTGACTGTTGTTTGGCTGATCTATTGACAAAACTAATTGCCTTTAGTGATAGCCGCTTTTTTCGTTGATTATTTAAACTATGGGGCTTGAGGAAATTACAGGTAAAAGCGAAGCCCATAAATTATGGTATTGCGGTTGCGAAAGATCACCCCTAAACGGATAAGCCGTTGATATTTCTATTTATTAAAGAAACTATCCATTACCATGTATCTTTTCGCGTTGACGTCCGGTTGTGATTTACTATTCTCTTTGAATATCATCACTCTTGTGTTGTCGTTTTTCAGACTTTCCCAGACAGGTAAGCCAGGCCCGTTAGGATTACTTGTTTTAACAAAATCAGCAAAGTAGTTCTGCATGGTTTCCGATATTTTATAGTCATCAGATGTCCAGGCATAAACTTTATTGGTAGATAGGTTGCCCAATGCAAATTCAATTTCTGAAGCATGGGCGGCACCCATCGATCGATCTACCGTACCGGCAGCTGCACTAACCATTACAGGACGCTTACGGGTAAAAAAGTAGCGATAGACGGGCTTGTTATGCGTTTTGGTTTGCAAATCGATAAATTTCCAGGTGCCATAAGCAAAACGGTCCGTTGCCAGATCAGTAGCGGCTTGCGCAACGTCGGCATCTGTAACAGGAGCATAAACGTTTAATATATCAGAAGCGCGGTCGCCATATAATTTTTGTATTGAAGATTTATAATTGTCTAGAGTTGGATCTAATCTGCCTAACACACCATCCGGACCTGACTCAGCTGAGTTCCAACCAGCTAAAAGCGGTATATCCATCTGTTTACCCGCATTAAAAATAGCCTGTGGCGATTCGGGCAGGAAATAACCATCAACAGTGATAGGAAAATCTTCTCGTGCTGACATTTTAAGCAAAGAGTCGGCAGGTAACTTACGTAAATCTGTTAAGGATCTGGCACCGATAGAAACAGCAAACTTAACTCCTATTTGTTCGGCATCAGCCAGCGGAGTCGGCGACCAGTTCCCTAACGATGATCCGCTTTCGCCTATTGCGCCTCTGAAAAGATCTTTTGACAATGGTGAAGCCATCTGCGCACATACGGACATTGAACCTGCCGATTCACCACCAATAGTTACTTTATCGGGGTCGCCACCAAAAGCAGCTATATTTTTCTTCACCCAAACCAAGGCCGCGTGTTGATCCATCAAACCATAGTTTCCTGAAGAATGATGTGCAGATTCGGCAGCGAGCTCAGGATGCGCCAGGAAACCAAATATTCCTAATCGATAATTAACCGTAACCATGATAATCCCTTTTTTTGCAAGAGCCTCGCCGTCATAACGATATTCAGAGCCATCGCCGGCACCAAATCCTCCGCCATAAAAATAAACCAGCACGGCTAATTTTTGATTGGTTGATTTAGCCGGAGTCCATACGTTCAGATATAAACAATCTTCGCTTTTTCCATTGCTTCTAAACATCATGTCGCTGTAAATAACCCTCTGCATGGCACGCGGGCCAAAATGATTGGCCTCACGAATGCCTTTCCAGTTAAGCGGTGCTTGCGGTTCTTTCCAACGCAGATTGCCAACAGGCGGCTGCGCAAATGGAATGCCTTTATAAGAGACAACACCACTAGCCCCGGTAACACCTTGTAGTATACCGTTAGCTGTTTTAGCTTGCGGGTTTTGCGCGTAGACATGCATACCTGCCAGTACTATTATAAAAAGAAAGATCTTTTTCATGCCGAGCCGTTGTAATCATATAAAGATACTCAGTTAAGCTTTGCTGTAATGGCAGTTATACTCCTGTTAGCATCAGGTTCCGTAACAACCTGCGTTTTGCTGATTGGTCGGCCGTCTTCATCATAAACTACCAATTGATTCATACCTGTGTTTAGCCAGCATTCTGGAATGTATAAGCTTTTCATATCCAGTTTTTCGGGGTATCGTCCTAAATTATGCCCGTTAACCCAAACTGACCCGTGGCCCAATCCTTCAGGATTAAAGCGCCATATCAACGTGCGGTCTTTCGCCTGTGTTACGCTGAATGTGGTACGATAAAAAACAGGACCATTTGTTTGTTTGTCTTGTGCCAGTTTCGCCCACCCTGTGGTTGCCAGCGGATCGCCGGGACCACCCTTCAGTGCCCAACCGCTTACCGCAGTAGCATCGCCTATAGCATTGATTTTTACAGGTTGGTCTATCCCACCCTCGTTTGAATGGTTTTCAATAAACACACTCAGGTTTATAGGGCTTTTCAAAGCTTCAGCATCATTAATAGTTACTTCAAACGGCTGATCCCAGCCTTCATGATGCGCCAGCTCTTTACCATTAATAAATACGGTGGCGTTTTCATCAACACTCTTAAAAAACACGGTTAATTTTTGGGTGCCGGCAGGTTGTTGAGGAACGATCGTTTTAAACCAGCCGTAACCCTCTTTCCTATTAAAGGCATCTGTACCAATTTTATACTTTTTGTAGGCCGCATCTTCTGCTATTGGCCCCAATTTAACATCGCTCTTTTGCGTTGCTTTGGCAAAGTACCAATCGTTAAGTCCTATGATAAACGGTCCGCCCTTTTTAATAACAGCGCTGCCAGATACGCCTTTGCTGTCAATTTTGTCTATAGGCCCAATATATGACACCAGTTTATCCCGTCCATCGTGCGCCGTAAAAATGGCCAGCACATGTTTTCCTTTTTTCAGGTTGAATGATACCTCATTTTTATTTAACCACCATGTTGCAGCCGGTTTACCATCGACAAAGGCTTGCCCCCTGCCGTTGCCTTTTATTTGCAGGGTATATTTTCCTTCAGTTGGTGCGTCAATTGTAGTTCTGTACCATGCATCTGCCGTAACATCGCCGTCTGCACCCATAGGCTGCGCGTCTGTTGATTTAAGCCAACTCGTTGTATTTACATTTACTGCCGCTGATGTAGCACCGCTTTTATATTCCCAATTATTCAGGGCAATATTCTTAACTACTTTGTCAGCTACCTCACCTGTGTTAAACGGAATCGATGCATTGGCTGTATACACGACTCCCGCTTGTGGCCCGGTTTGGTTTAAAGGAGCTTCTGTAGTTATATGAAGGTGCTGATCCTTTATCGTCGCATCGCCAAAATAAGCTAACCCGCTAATGATGTAGTTTTTATTGGCAATTTCTGTAATCCACGTTTTATCGGTTTGCTGTCTGTTCATGGCTAGCACACGAATGGTTTGGCTGCCTGTATTGAATGTATAAACCAACGGTTTTTCTGCCGATGACATAGTTTCATTAATAGTGGCTATACCATTGCTTATTTTTATTTCGGGCGATTTAGACGTAGCACCATTTTTTACACCAAATTGCAACAACACCGGCGACTTTTCTTCGGCGTCAATGATAATAGTAGTGGTATTACTCTGTTTTACAATAGCGAACACACGGGTAAGCGCCCAGTTAAGTGTCACATCGTTGTTCAGTTTAAAGTTGTGAATTAGCGGGTAGATTTCTTTGGGTTTGACCGTGAATTTTTTACCCGCTGTAAGTTCTTCGGCACCGCTGATATTTAAGGTCGTGTTGATTTCTTTTGCACCCGGATTATCCAGGTAAATGATATCACCTGCCGGGCTTGTTCGGGCTGTAACTTTTAAAGTGCTATCCGTAGCTGCATTCGGGTATGCTAATGATGCATTTGTGCTATTTTCAAGCACATTCTCAAAACTGCGTGCAAACCAGGCGGCGCGTTTAAAAGCATAATACATCGGGCGCAAATCGCCGGCCTGGCCTATAGCCGCGCCATAATCATACGATGCGGCGTCCTCGTCATTATTGGTATAGCCAAAGTTTGAGCCGCCATGCGCCATATAATAATTATAGCCATTGCCGCCGCGCGATATGATTTTCCAGGTGCGCCTGTCATACAATTCCGCGTCACCTGGTTTTGCACCGTATTGCGAGTACCACACGCTCCAAAACTCAGTCGACATCCAAGGATTTGGCCTTTTATCATCGTCCAGTTTACCGTCGCCGGCAGGATCACTGCCATGATGCAGGCCACTAAAAAAATATGGAACCTGCAGCCCTAATTGCAAAGCCTTTGTTTGCAGGTTCTTGAAATAGCCGTCAACAACTATATCGCCCCAGCTTTTCGGGTGCTCATTTTCTAACTGTACCAATATTACCGAGCCGCCATTATTGATCTGGTTTTTAAATACCACGGGCAATAAGTGATCAAAAAAACGATCGACATATTGCTCAAAAGATTTATTGTCCTCACGTACGCTTACACCCTTTTTAAATTTAAGCCATATAGGGTAGCCGCCATTATCCCACTCGGCGCAGTAATACGGGCCTACCCTTACTATGGCATATAGGCCAAGGTTTTTTACTATTTTAAGAAAAGCGTCCAGGTCATGGTCGCCGCTAAAGTCAAACTTTCCTTCCTGTGGTTCGTGGAAATTCCACATGGTGTAGATCTCAATGCAATTAAAGCCCGCCCGTTTAATCCGTAAAAGCCGATCATACCAAAGCTGGTGCGGAATACGTGCATACTCCAACCCTGCCGACACAATAAAAGTGCGTTTACCATTAACTAAAAAGCCCTTACTATCAAAGTCAATATAAGGTTTAGCAATTGCCGACGCCGGAAAAATATGATCGTTAGATTGTGCGTTGGCTATAAAACAATAACCTGATAAAATCAGAACTATTAAAAATGAATATAAACTCCGGATCATTTGCATTTGAGATTAAGCGAGGTGCAATATAGTGTTATTGTATTTTGCAGATAATAAATTCGATTATTTGACGCGTTATCGTTGGGCTTATTTGCCGATATAGAAAGTTATGTGTCGTTGATTATTAGATAGTTATGAGATTTGAGTTACAAAATAGTAACAAAAAATAAGATAAGCATTATTTTATTGATAATCAAGATGTTAATGACTTTTTTTGCTCACTTTCTAACAGGAAAATAAACAATATTGATTATCAGATAGTTATGAATTTTTTAGTTACCAATAAGTAACAACATTTCATAAAAACGTCGATTCGGACAGAATCAATGGTAGGTGTCTTTGAATACGGAAGTGGTAGTTTTCTGGCCCCATATTTTATGGCCGGTGTGTTTGGGTTTTTCGAGGAAATGTTGGTTACGGGTGGCGAAGTGCTGGTTAATAGTTTGCTGGCATTTTTCGGGGATTTGGTAGTCGTTGTTGTGGATGGATAAATTTCTTGCGGATGCGGTTGGCTTTGGATACCGGTATCTTGTCCATAATTAGTTCTCGGGCAAACCGATGATGCAGGAGGCGACCCGGCTCCACATATTGACGATCAAAGGCGCATGATTTAGTATTTTTGCCAACATCTCATCGCTAAGTTCAATGGATTTATCGTTTTTAAGATCTAACAGGGATAAAACCTTTCTATCCCTCTTACCCTGTTTCCGTTTTTTTTCTGCCAGAATAGGCGTAAAAATATCCAGCCATTGCTGGGAAAAATGATAATAGTCGATATTATCCTCGGTATTGACAATTTTAGGATCGAACATTTCCAGGATATCCCGGATGAGTTTACGGCGCGGTATATTTTTAGCAGCCTGTTTCAGTTCCCGTTCTAAAATTACTTTGGCCACTTCAATGGCCCGTTTGCGTTTGCTGGGTAGAATATTGATCTCATTTCGCAACAACAGCTTGATGTATCGGTCCAGTTCCGGCTGGACATCATCCGACCATTTCATTTCCCAATGTTTGGTGCCGTTGATATGGGAACGTAATTGTTGACAAACTTCGCCCAATTCAATAGATATCTTTTGATTGTCATCCACAAAATACCAGCGTGGCGAAATGGCTTTTGTCCCTTTTACTGCCAGGAATATCCAGGGTTTTTCAGAACGCCCTATGCTGAGTTTGACTTTGACGCTGGCATCTACATCCTTCCAGGTCTCATACGTTTTAAGGTCGATCAGTGTATTTTTCCCTTCATACAATTCGTGTACACTGGTAAACGCATCCTGTACACCGGCCCACAAATATTCTTGGTCTTTATTTTCCTTGATCGCTTTAATCATTTCGTCCGGCTTGATCACCTTTTCCATATGCTTGTCCATGATCTCATCGGGGATGGTAAAGTTGGACCCGATCAGGCTTTCGGTGTCAAAAGAAGTCTTGATCCAGCGCTCATCGGAGCGCAAGGCGAATTCGATACTATCCAGCGGCCAGTAGACTTTGACCTTATCATGAGGGCTATCCAATCGGTCGATACGGCCGATGCGTTGTTCCGCAATACGAAGGACACTGGGCATATCTAAGAACATCAGGGCGGAGGCCTGCTGCAGATTTACCCCTTCCGACATCGAATCGGAGCAAAGTGCCAGTACATTTTCGCTGGTGGAACCCAAGTCGAATTTTTTCAAGATATTTTTTACGGTAGTTTTAGAGGAGGCTCCCGTCACCACATGATGGGTGATTACATGGTTGGAGTGATGCAGCTCAATAAGTTTACTCAAAAAATCGAGTGTCAGCACCGTACTGTCGAAAGCCAGCACCAGCTTATGCTCTTTGAAAAGTTTTAATAATTCCCCAACCTTTTTTAATTCACGGGCGGGACTCAAATTGATAGAAAGCTGGGCGATCCTTTCATAAATACCGATCTCTTCATCGCAGACCTGCTGATATGCCGCCAAATCGGTCAGCCATGCCGGGCAAACGGGTTTAAGCTGGTTTTTAGGTAACTTTTCCCTTAGCTTGCGCAATATCCCGATCACATTGCCGGATTTATCTTTGGCCGATTTGAAATCATATTCTGTCAGCGCGGCCTCCGTTCCTTTGACATGTTCCAGCAAGGCGGCTTTTGAAGAGCGCATTTTAGCCTGGATATTGTATTTCGACAGCGCTTTAGCTGCCCTTAAACGTACCTCAATATAATAAGCTTCGTCTTTAGTTTCCAGGTCATCGGGTTTGATGATGGCCTGCAAATAAATCAGTCCGTTCAACTTGCCGGCCAGTGTATTGACCTCGGCGGCAATACGCCGGTCTTGAACTGTTTCACCAGTCTTATAGATCTCAGGTGCATTTTCCGGGTAACGGCATTGTTTTCCTTCGCGGTTTACATATAAGTGGGGTTCTCGTTCGATCAGTTTATTGAGCTGAGATTTCGTTCGCCGGACGATGAACTTCTCGATGTATGTTTTGAGTGCGCCAAATTCGGGGGAATTGCTTTTAATATGCCGCTGTTTTTTTAAGGCTTTAAAATCCTCCAGTTCCTGATCACCCAGATTATCTACTCCAAGCAATTCAATCAGGCGCATGAGATCTTTGGGGCGCTTATTGATCGGCGTTGCCGTCGCCAGGATGATATTATCGGATGTATGTTCTGCCACACTCATACTGCGATAGGAATGCAGATTTAAAAAGTTATGCGCTTCGTCTACAACCAAAATATTGGCGTTACGGATCTCTTTTAAATGCGTACCATGACTGTCTCCTTTAGTATAACTCAGAGCCCCCATGGAAATTTGACCACTTTGCGAAAATTCAATATCCACAAATTCCTTGTGCCAACTGTCTTTTACTAACGGTGGGCAAATGGTCACCGCGTAAGATTTATTCCGCCGCCCGGTTTCCCACAGCCAATGATAAAGCACTAATTGCAGGGTACTGATCATTTTGGTCTTACCTGAACCCGTCGGATCAGCGACCAGTATACAACCCTGTGTTTGCAAAATATACATCGCCTGGCCCAAACCCAGCCGCTGGGATGGCCATAATTTCAAGCTGTTAAGTTTATTATACAGTTCCGGGATGTCATTCAGCCAGGGCTTGTCCAATAATTCGGCGATGGCTCGCGCCAACGCCTCCTCCCAGGTCACCAGCTTCAGTAAATTCTTCAACAGTTCGATAATCGTCTCGTTATAAGACTTGGCTAGCAGATAAAAATTCTCTGCGATCTGTTTGACCTGTCCGTATTGTTGCTGTTCGACTGGCTTCAGCGGATCATTCGCCAGTCTTATATTAGCTTCTCGCTGGATGGTTAGGCCGTTTCGGCTGAAGTTCGCCGAACCCAGTACAACATGCTGTTCACCTACATAAATCTTAGCATGCAATTTATCTGATAAACGAAAACAGATTTTATCTGCTTTGATCAATTCTATCACTTTAATCACTACGCCACCATTCAGCAAGGAATAATGCTGTCCGGCCCAATACTCCTTCACATCCTGATCTAACTCCGCACGCTTCCACAACTTCCGTTCCCGCAATTCCGGTTCAAAACCCAGTGCGATGCGCACCTCCCGCAACCGATCAAAACTAACCCGCCCACCAAACAATTCAATAATATGCGCCAAAGATGTAAACCCCGTCACCACCAAATATGATTCACTGGCCGCAATATCCGCCTCTACCACCGCCAGTACCGTGCGTTTAAAATTCCCCTCTTTTAAATTCAACGGAAACAAATACTGATCCGGCCACTCGACCAATGGCGGCGGCGGATTATCGAAGTCCATCAGCTGCTGATTGACAATAGGAATTATGATCTTAGCGCGTGACACATTCAGGAATTAGGATGATATTGAAGGTAATGATAATTAACAACTTATCGCTAACAACTTTCGCGTAACTTCTTGAGCTATGTCTATTTTATCACGGCATTGCCTTTATTAACGAATTTTAAATAGGCTTCACGTTTGTTTTTAAAATGGGCTACAACCGCGTTAGGAATAACCAAAATTTTAAACTCTCTTAATTGATTGCATGTCTCGGCGGTATAAACTTTTCCATCTGAGGCTCTATATAAAGTATAGTGCTCCGGTCCAAAACTACTCCCATAATAATTATTTACAGATTCGGAAATTGCTTTATAGAGCGGCACCCGACTGTTCATATCAAAATCTGGGGCGATTGATTGAACAACTTTGCCGTCGTCTTGAACAACCTGCAGCTCGATCTTATTTTGCACTGATTGATTGGTTTTGTTGATGATGTCGGGAGAAAAAAAGTACATTAAACAAAAAACTGCCAACGCTCCGCCCGCACGAAGAAATTTTTGATATTTGAATTCTATGAAACCGGGAATTAACGAAGCGAAACCAGCAGCGCCCAAAGATAAAACCAACCAAAATACACCAGATTGGAATGCGGTAGGAAAAGGTGTAAAATAGGCGAGATAAAGTATCCCCACCAAAAAAACAACACCAATAATGGGTAAAAAAATAGTTTGAAATTTACTTCTCATTCGATAATTGGAAAAGGTTTGTTTTATCTGATTAATATACTCTGTTCTGACATCAGCGGGTAAACTTTCTACCCTTTTGAAAGCTTCGGCTACAATATCAACTTCTGTTGCGAGCCCTCCATTATAACTAAATTTTAACGGCTTGCTCATTTTTCAAGCTCGTAAGTGATATCAACGTAATAATGATCCCGATCAAAGCTGTTTCCCTCAGGATCAGTAATCTCTTCGGGAATGCTATGCGTGTCGTCAAAATCGCCTAAAAAATCATTGCCAGCTGTTGCAAAAACCTTATATTTCTTATGGAGGATATTTTCCTTTTCGGCTAAGGACAATAAAAAAAAAGCGTCGGTTTCGGGTATATTTAAAACCGCAGACAAATTATGAGGCGTGATTATAACTGCATCCTTTGCCTGCCTATTTACTTTCTGTAAATAAGACTGCATAGAATCAATAGCACTTTTGAAGAGCCTAAATTGAGTTTTGTATTTCTCTAATCTTGCTAATTCCATAATCAAGCTCTTTGGCCAAACATCCGCGTTGCACCCTAATTTGAGAATATTTGCGGTAAATCCGCATAAAAAGATCTTTTTTCAAGGCGCCCTCGGATTCCTTCGAAACCCAATACCCTACCAGATCCTCGGATAACCAAGTTTCTGATCCTGTAGCCGCTGCCCCGGCATATTCCGGTAAGTTACGAATATCTGCTTGAGTAGAAGATGTAGCAAATGTCTGTTTTGCATTATTGGTAATAGTAGTTACCCCTTTTGTGATTCTGAATTTGCTTAACTCATTATTAGCGATATGATTGGCCAGCCGATTCAAATTCATATCCTGGAAAACAAGTGTCGGAAACAATTCAGCCAATAAGTTTTTATAATATTGTTCAAAAGAGCTATCTGTTGCTTTGCCTGCATCATTCTTATGTTGGTGAAGCATCTTAGCACTATCACACCGTACTTGAACAAAGCCATCCTTGGGATCAATAAGATAGATAACATTTACTCGTTTCGCAGTTCTGACGATTTTATCATTTTCAATATCCATCTCAATATCATACTGGATCTCGGAATATTTTAATTTGATAATATCTTCGTCCCAAAATAGATAAATAAAGGTTGGTTGGTTAGAAGTTACTAGGCCATTCACCCATTTTTTATCGGAAGGGGCAATTCTGTGTTTGATAAATAACTCTTTTAAGATTTCCTTCTTTCCGGTTAATTCAGGTAGATTCATTAAACGCATCAAAAAAATCTTCTTGTCACTGTTCTCATCGAGTTCAGCAATCGCAGTATTAAGCTGTTCAACTGATAATTTACCGTCAGCAATTGTCAATGCAATTGCATCTAAAAAATTATCGGCCGCCGACATTTCAACTTCATTTTCCTTCATCCACGATGACATAGCAGAATAGCCAATACGTGAACAATCTTTAATTAAATTTTCTGACAATGAGTTGTCACTATTTTTCATGCGGTATAATTGTTGAATTTGATCATCTTATTTGATGAAATATTGAATGCATAAGATTTATAACTATAAATATCGCGTATTTATATAATAGATACAAATAACTGCACCTTTAAAAGCTTTCCCATAACTTAAGTTGGATACATAAGTGTTGGCAAATGACTGATTGTTAGGAAATAACATAGCATACCTTTAACTTGTGGCCTATATTTGAATGATAAACCTGATCATGAAAGTAGAAAGAATAACACCCCAAAAATTTAGTGAATATTTTAAATTAGCTGATGGCAGATATGATTTTTTAGACATCTACGCCTACCAGGATATTCCCTTATTTCTCGACCCATTCGGACTTTCGGCGATGAGGGATACTTGGTCAAAAGAGTGCGAAGATCAAATTGCAACTTACTTCCAGTATCTTTTGGACAGTATTAATAGAGGGGATAAAAAGACAGTGGCTAAATTGCTCAATGCCCTGCATGAGGTGGATGAAATAGCATTAGGATACTCAGCTAACGAACCAAGCGGCTGGGGTATTGGTAAGATGCAGGCATTAGAAATTCAATCAGCTTTTGAATCAAGCGAGGCTGCTAAATCAGGGGATATAAAAGATATTGCTGACTGTGCGTTGTTGATTCCTGGCATAAGTCGCGATAAAATTTCTGATATTACTGCAAATATTCTAAAGAAGAAGCTTATTGAATTTACTCAAAAACAATGTGCAAAACATCAAATACCGGTAAGCAGGGTTGCCGTAAATAACGCTTTTGATTTTGAAAACTTCAATTTTATAAGCTATTATGCTGACCTACCGGTCATTAATGGGAGAGCCAAGATCTTGCTGCCCATCCATAGCGTTAGGCGAGACCCAGAATTAAGTAAAGATAAATATTATCGAAATTTTGTTTTGGAGTTTTTAAGGGCTGAACACGAGCATGCGGGCGACGCATTAGCCACTGTAATGAAAAATGGCTCTGTAATCGTTAGAATAGGTGATCTTAAAGACAAATATCCTTTGAATGTTGATTTTCTTTACGAATTTTCAAAGCTCCATCCCAAAATCTTAACAAAGTATAAGGAAGAATTGCGAACTTCTGCGTTGAAACAGGGCGGCAAAGTCCAGTTAGAAACAAAAAAAAGAATTCTTAATTCGACTGAACGCAAGTTAATTATGGCAGCCATTAAGCCAGGTAATCGTTTATTGCTATTTAGTTACCGATAGTTACAACGATTAATAAATACTCTAAAAATGAGGAACAAAAGATGATTTGGGAACCAAAAAAGCAACAAAATTACTTTCTAATAGTAACAAAAAGCAAAAATATACTGATTGGTTTTATTTGTAAACGCCTGATAACATGGTATTTAAGAAATAAAAATGAAGAATTTTACTTTTTGTTTTTATTCCATAACTAATTGATTATCAATTAGTTATATCGACTACTTTCCGATACAGAACTTACTAAATATATTATCCAGTAAATCGTCCGTAGTTACAGCACCGGTAATCTCGCCCAGGTAATGCAGTGCCTGTTTAATATCCATCGACAGGAAATCTGAAGTAACTGTGTCTATACCACGTAATACGTTGGCCAGCGCCGTTTCCGTTCTTTGCAGGGCCTCCAGGTGGCGGATGTTAGTTACCAGTGTTTCGTTGCCGTCGAGTTGGTCTTTAACGGCTGAGTGGTATATTTTTGAATGCAGTTCATTAATGCTGGTCTTTTCTTTGGCCGATATCGTTAGTGTGCCTGATTCGTTAAGTTCTTCTACAACATCGAGCGAAAGCAAGTCCGCTTTATTAGCTATAGGGAGTATGGTTACGCCCTCCCGCTCCAGGCTGGCAATATCGTTTTTTAATTCTTCGGATGTCAATGTCGCTGCATCGTAAACATAGACCACCAGGGCAGACTGTGCAATCTTTTCCATGGTGCGCTCCACGCCTATCTTTTCTATGGCATCGGTAGCTTCGCGTATGCCGGCAGTATCTATCAGGCGGAAGTTAATGCCATTGATGTTTAGCACTTCTTCAATGGTATCACGGGTAGTACCGGGGATATGGCTTACGATAGCTCGCTCCTCGTTTAACAAAGCATTTAACAGGGTCGATTTACCGGCATTTGGCCTGCCTGCAATTACAGTGTTGATACCTTGTTTAATAGCGTTACCTAACTCAAATGATTGGATGAGGGCGCTAATTACTTTAATGATATCGTGAATTAATCGTTTTAACTGATCGCGATTAGCAAATTCTACATCTTCTTCGGCAAAATCAAGCTCCAATTCAATTAAGGATGCAAACTGTACTAATTGATCACGAAGACCTTGTAACTGGCTACTAAAGCCACCGCGCAATTGTTGTAAGGCCACTTGCTGCGATGCTTTTGAGTTTGATGCAATCAAATCTGCCACTGCTTCTGCTTGCGATAGGTCCATTTGGCCGTTCAGAAAAGCACGCAGCGTAAATTCCCCTGCTTTGGCTAGCCTGGCTCCTTTTTTAAGGAGCAGCTTAATGATTGATTCAATGATGTAATTAGACCCATGACAAGAGATTTCAATCACATTTTCGCGGGTATAAGATTTAGGGCCGACAAATAGCGATATCAAAACCTCGTCCAATATAAAATCTTCATCTACGATATTGCCAAAATGGATAGTGTGCGATGGCTGCTGGGTTAAATCCTTACCCTTAAACACGCTGTTAGCAATGGTAATAGCATCCGGGCCTGATAAACGGATCACCCCGATAGCGCCCGTGCCCGATGGTGTGGCTAAAGCAACAATAGTTTCTTCGGTATTTGTCATTGTGCGCAAAGGTCGCAAATTATGGCAAGCATACTAAATTAAAAAAGTAAATTGCGCGTCAATTATGGTAACCGCATTCGAAGCTTATTTAGATAAAATTTCTGTACATCACGTTGGCAACCAGGCTCAAAGCGAAATGTACGCACTGTCAGATCATCCACTTGAATTAAAAGATGAGTTGATCTCCAGCCTGTTGAAACAGTATTTCTTGTCGCCTTTCCAAAAGTCGGTAGAAGTTTATCACCTGATGCACAGCAGCGGCGACCTGGCGCTGAACGAGGTGCACAATTTTGTTTCGCAGATATTTGAGGATAAAGAGAAGTTTCATGCGATGTCTGAACAATTGGCGAAGCACCTGTACAATGTAGCCAATCACCCCAATATTAAAGCGGGCGAATTCTATGTGGCCTATTTTAAAGATGTGCAGATTGAAGGCAATACGCTGGACGCAGTAGGCGTTTTTAAGTCAGAAAATAAAGAAACTTATCTAAAAGTTTACCCTGAAAAAGGCGGCTTCGCAGTTGATTATGAGGATAACGCTATCAACATTAATAAATTGGACAAGGGCGTGCTCATCTTTAACATAGAAAAAGAGAATGGTTATAAAGTAGTTGTGGTTGATACTGCCAATCGTGGCCAGGATGCGGCTGTTTATTGGAAAGATGATTTCCTGCAATTGAAGATCCGCAATGACAGCTATAACCAAACCAGCAACGTTTTGGGCATCTATAAAAACTTCGTAACCGAAAAGATAGACGACGAGTTTGACATGACCAAGGCGGATAAGATAGACTTATTGAATCGCTCGATGAAATATTTCAAGGAAAAAGAAACCTTTGACATGGATGAGTTTGCCGATGAAGTGATCAGTAACCCAAAAGCCATTGAATCATTCAAGACTTTCAAAAGCCAGTATGAGGATGAGTTTGATACCCGCATCGGCGATACTTTTGAGATCTCGGACAATGCCGTCAAGAAGCAATCACGGATCTATAAAAGCGTACTAAAGCTTGACAAGAACTTTCACATTTATATCCACGGTGATAATAAGTTGATTGAGAAAGGCTTCGACGATGATAGGGCAATGAACTATTATAAGGTGTATTTTAAGGAAGAGGCGTAGTTGAACCTCTTTGGTTATGCCCAACTTTACTAGAACTTCTCCTCGTAATACGCCAATCGCATAAAATCAAAAACCTCCTCATTAATATCTTCAATACTCAACACCCTTAAGTGGTGATTGAATTGTTGTTGCCCAGGCACCTGCCCCACTTTTTGAAAGCATACGTTATCATAGTAAGGTTGCTTGAACGGAAATACCACGTGAATAAAATTCTTACCTAGCTGCGTTACCCAGGCAATACGCTTGTTTGCGTTTGAGATACCAATCATGGTTTTGGTGGGTTGGACGGTGATATCACCTATTTTTTTAAATTCTGAAACGAAATGGGCATAAAGCATTAAGCTATGTGCCGACTTACCGGCGAGTAAATGAGGAATAGTTTTGTCGTCTTGCATTATTGTTAAAATTTGTCATTGCGAGCGAGGAACGAGCGTGGCAATCGCACGCATGCTTGGTTCGCGATTGCCACGCTACGCTCGCAATGACAAAACGAATTATTAAACTACAAGATAGGCAAAATAGCGTCACTACCCCAACGCTCTTCTATCCCTAAACCAAATAAAGCGAAATCATATTTAACCGGGTCTGAAGGATCAAAATCTCTTAACCGTTGCGTTAACTCAATCGCCGTTTTCCAGTCGGTTTGTTTGCGGGTGATGAGTTTGAGGTGGCGGGCAACCCTATCGACGTGTAAATCGCAAGGCATAATTAGGTCTGATGGTTTGATTTGGTTCCAGATGCCAAAGTCAACTCCATTATCGTCCTTACGTACCATCCAACGCAAAAACATATTCAAACGCTTGCAGGTTGACTTTTGCGATGGCGACGATACATGTTTCTTGGTGCGATGCGGAAAATCGGGTAAGGAGAAAAAGTACTTTCTAAAATGGTTAAGGTACGTCTCAATTGGTTCATCGGCAGGTCCTTCGCCATCGCTCAGGATGACAGTTTTGGTTGGAATAAAAGCAGCTTCCAACGATTCAAAGTTTTCATAGTGATACCTAAAAAAAGCTATAAAGTAAAGCGTATCAATATCATTAAAAGTGCGATGCTTGAAATAGAGCAGCTTTTTCAGGTCGATCTCTTCATGATTCATTATAAAATCATGAGGTACGCCATCCATTAAAGCAATTAGTTCCTTACATTTTTTGATGATTGTCGGTCGCTGGCCCCAGGCTAATGTCGCTGCCCAGAAACCCATAATCTCTATGTCCTGCTTTTTGCTAAACATATGCGGGATGCATACCGGGTCGTTAGCAATAAAACCTGGTTGGTTATATTGGGCCACTTTGGCGTCGAGGAAGGATTTGAGGTTGTTTTGCATGTTTTCGTTCTGTCATTGCGAGCGTAGCGTGGCAATCGCACGGAGAAAGGCTTTAATAAGTAAAGTTCGCGATTGCCACGCTCGTTCCTCGCTCGCAATGACAAATATGTTAAGAAAGCGCCTGCTTCAAATCATCCAGCAAATCTTCCACATCCTCAACCCCAATACTCAGGCGCAACAGATTATCCACTACCCCGACTTTCTCTCGCGCGTCCTTAGGTATCGAAGCATGCGTCATCGTAACCGGGTGATTGATCAGCGACTCCACCCCGCCCAGCGACTCGGCCAGTGTAAATACCTTAAATGACGAAGCTATTCTAAAAGTCTCCTTTAAATCAGCGCCTTTCAGCGTGATTGATATCATACCACCAAAATCGCGCATTTGTTTTTTGGCGATCTCATGGTTTGGATGGTCGGTAAAACCCGGCCAATAGATCTTATCTACCTTTGGATGCGTTTTCAGGAACTCCGCAATAATACGACCGTTCTCGCAATGCGCTTTCATGCGCAAGTGAAGCGTTTTAATGCCGCGTAGCACCAGGAAACTGTCCATCGGTCCGGGAGTGGCGCCGCAGGAGTTATAGATAAACCACAGGCGTTTGTACAAATCCTCATCGTTCAGCATCAAGGCACCCATCACTACGTCGCTGTGGCCGCCAATGTACTTGGTTACGGAATGCATTACCACATCGGCACCTAAATCCATAGGGTTTTGTAGATACGGGGAAGCGAATGTATTGTCAACCACAGTTAGCAAACCTTTTTCTTTGCCGATTTTAGTAACCGCCGCAATATCGACGATCTGCATCGTCGGGTTAGTCGGTGTTTCTATCCAGATCAATTTGGTGTTAGCATTGGTATGCTCGCGGATGATCTCCGGATCAGATAAATTCAGAAAATGGAACTTGATACCGTAGTTGGCAAAAATCTTAGTGAACATGCGGTATGAACCGCCGTAAAGATCGTCGCCGGTAATTACTTCATCGCCCGGCAAAAGCAATTTCATCACGGCATCAGTTGCACCCATACCACTCGAAAAGGCCAAACCATATTTAGCATTTTCCAAAGCCGCCAGGCAGCTCTCTAAAGCCTTACGGGTTGGATTGGTGCCACGCGAATATTCGAAACCCTGATGATCGCCCGGCGATTTCTGCCAGTAGGTAGATGTCTGGTATATCGGCGTCATCACCGCGCCGGTTGATGGGTCAGGCTCCTGGCCTGCGTGTATGGCTTTTGTTGCGAATTTCATGGTGTGCTTTCAGCACGGTCCATAGTCGATAGTCAATGGACCATAGTAATAAAATAGACATGCATAATCTATGGACTATCGACCATGGACTATGGACTAACCTTAATATGCTCTTGCAAATAACACCCGCTGTGTACTCGGTTTCCCTGTCAAAATACACTTACCCTCTTCCTGCTTATTATCCAAAGGGATACAACGTATAGTAGCCTTGGTTTCGTCTTTAATGCGTTGTTCAGTTTCTGATGTGCCGTCCCAATGCGCCGAAAGGAAGCCCGGTTTTTCATCCAGCAGGCGCTTAAATTCTTCGTAAGTATCAACCTCGATCGTATTTTCAGAACGGAAGTTGAAAGCCTTTTGGTAGATGTTGGTTTGGATTTCTTCTAATAGCGCTTCTATCTTTTCAGCCAGTCCGTCCTGGTTTACTGTTTCTTTAGTTTTGGTATCACGACGGGCCAACTCAACTGTTCCGTTCTGCATATCGCGACTGCCAATAGCAACGCGCAATGGTACGCCTTTCAGCTCGTACTCTGCAAATTTCGCTCCCGGGCGGTGTGTATCGCGCTTGTCGAACTTAACCGATATGTCTTTAGCTTTTAAAGTTTTACTCAATTCATTTACGTAGGCCGTTATGTTCTCCAGCTCTTCGTCATGCTTATAGATCGGCACAACAACTACCTGTATAGGCGCCAGTTTTGGTGGCAATACTAAACCGGCATCATCAGAATGAGCCATGATCAGTGCGCCGATCAAACGGGTTGAAACACCCCAGGATGTCGCCCAGACGTAATCTAATTTATTTTCTTTATTAGTGAATTTCACATCAAAGGCTTTAGCGAAATTCTGACCTAAAAAGTGCGAAGTACCGGCCTGTAAAGCTTTACCATCCTGCATTAAAGCTTCAATACAATAAGTATCTAATGCACCCGCGAAACGTTCATTAGGTGTTTTGCGGCCTTTTACTACCGGCAGCGCCAAAAAGTTCTCTACAAAATCGGCATAAACCTCCAGCATTTGTTCTGTTTCTGCTACCGCTTCTTCAGATGTTGCGTGTGCTGTATGTCCCTCCTGCCATAAAAATTCGCTGGTACGTAAAAATAAACGCGTACGCATTTCCCAGCGCATTACGTTGGCCCATTGGTTTACCAGGATAGGCAGATCGCGGTATGATTGGATCCAGCCACGGTAAGTATTCCAGATAATGGTTTCTGATGTTGGGCGGATAATCAATTCCTCTTCCAGTTTGGCATCTTCATCAACAACAATATTACCATTACCGTCATTTTTTAAACGATAATGCGTAACCACAGCACACTCTTTAGCAAAGCCCTCAACATGACTGGCTTCTTTAGAGAAGAATGATTTAGGGATTAATAAAGGGAAATAAGCATTACTATGGCCGGTATCTTTAAACATCTTGTCTAATACAGCTTGCATTTTCTCCCAGATAGAATATCCGTACGGCTTAATGATCATACAGCCTCTAACCGGCGAATACTCAGCCATATCGGCTTTTATAACCAGATCGTTATACCATTGCGAATAATCTTCATCTTTACTAATAACGCCTTTACTCATTTGTTTGTGGAATATATTTTGACTATTTAATTACTTAGATTTGAGGTCAAATTTATAAATTTATACGTTATAAGCGTGTCAAATTAAACTATGGCATCAAATAATAGTCTAATCTGCATAACCAAACCTATTATGAAACGGAACCTGCTTAGGGGAATTATTTTGATCAGTGCCTTGGCATTGAGTTCCTGCGCTACTTTGAATGAAGTTTCAAAAACCAAAGCTCTGGGCGATGATGTTTATTATACACAGGCAAAAGCAAGCGTAAGTTATGTCGACCCGCAATACATTCCGCAGCCTGAAGCAACATACGCCAGAAATGATGATTATTATTACTATGGCGACTATACCTCTCGCATCAATCGTTTTAGCTATGCCTCACCTTTTAGCTATACCGATGACTTCGATTATAGTTATGAGCCTTATACAACATCTTCATACCAGGATACCTCTAAAACGGTTTATGCCGATGATGCCTATGCGGACGACTCCTACTACGATGATTTAGGCGTTTACTCGGCTTATGATTTTGGTTATGGAGATTTTGATGGCTATGATGACTTTGGATATGGTTTAGCTTATTCTGGCTTCGTTTCCGGAGGCGGTACCCGTACTACTCATAAAAGATGGCACTCACATTCAAACGACAGTAATGGCGGGCCGGTATTTGTAAGAACAAATGGTCGTTATGGCAATCAGTTGTTTGGACGCAACAATAATGGTACGGCAAATATAGGTTCAGGGCCGATATTTACCAGGGGAAGTGCCACAGCGCCCGGCATACTAACTCCTGCATTCTCAGGAGCGCGTCCGGGTGGTAGCAATGCCGTTTATCCTGGTCGTCCTGGCACAAATTCTACTGCTAATAACACAGTCAATGTAGCCGGCACCAATCGCCCGGTACGTCCTGAAAGCCAGGCGCCGAGACCTTCTTTTACACAACAGAGTACAGCAGATGCACCATCGGCCCCACAAAGATCATCAAGCAGCAGCGCAAGTTCTGGTAGTAGTTCAAGTGGCGGTAGCTCAAGTAGTGGCGGCGGCGGCAGACCGGTAAGGCCATAAAGCACATATATGAAGTTAAGATCTATACTTTTTTTAATTGCACTTTCGGCAGTTAGCCAAAGCAGTTTTGCCCAATATGCAAAGGATGCAGTGCGATTTTCTACCACTCAAACAGGTTCTACGTCACGCATTAAAGGTATTGGTAACGCCAATGTAGCTGTTGGTGGCGACATGACATCCATTAGCGGCAATCCTGCCGGGATAGGCTTTTTCACCCATTCAGAATTAAGCATTACGCCCGAATTCGACGATTATACTAATAAAGCAACTTATATCGGTCAACCCGGTTCTGCCAGTCGCGGCAATATCAATATGAGCAACGCAGCTGTGGTTTTTTATAATCAGTTACCAAAAAACGGTGGCGGCAACAACGGTAAAGGTTGGCTGAGTTTAAATTGGGGGGCGGCATATAATCGTACCAATAACTTTTACGAAAAAGTGCAATACGGTGCAAAAAACAACGCTAATTCTATCACTGACTACTATGCCAGCTTAGCTAATAACCAAGGGCTTACCGATGGTAGCCTGCAAGCCTGGGCAGCCGGGCAAAAATTAATCGACGCTTACGGTACAGGCACCAATTTTACCTATAAAAGCAATGCCTTTCCCGGGGTACAACAAGCCGGATTTATAACCAGAACAGGCGGCGAAAGCAGCTATGATATATCAATGGGTGCCAATTACAACAATAAGTTATATGTTGGTATTGGCCTGGGCATAAGCGAACTACGTTATAATACTAATACCAGCTTTAATGAAACGGGCAGCGCGACTGTATTAAATGGGTCTACGCCGGTTACCAGTGGCTATAATTCAACTTACAGTCAATTTCAAAATACTAAAGGCGAGGGTTATAATATTAAGGTCGGTATTCTTTACAAGATCATTGAAAGTGTGCGCGTGGGCGCAACTATCACTACGCCTACTTTTTATAATATCAATGACTCTTTTAACGAAGGTTTAAGCAATACCCTGAATCCAGGGGCCAGTTTTAATAACGGGCCTGTTGAGTACGCGCTAACCTACGACATGCGCACACCGTTTAAATTTGCCGGCGGTATGTCGATATTTTTGGGGAATATTGGTTTTATAACCGGCGATATTGAATATGAGGACTATACCACAACCCACATCAGCGATAATGCCGACGCCAATTATACCAGCAGTTATGACAACGGCATTATCAAAGCCAATTACCAATCGGCAGTAAACCTGCATGCCGGTGCCGAAATCAAAATTGTGGACGCATTCTTTTTACGCGGCGGCTACGGCATACAAGGCAATCCACTTAAAGGTGGCGCAAGCACTAAGATGGTTACGGGCGGTCTGGGCTATCATTTAGGAAATTATTATGTAGATGCTGCCGTTATGAATATAAAAGGATCGCAAAATGTAATGCAATACGATATTGGCCCCACCACTCCCGCTGCGGCTGTGAATGCAGTTAACAATAACATATTTCTAACTATTGGCGTAAAATACTAGCGACGAAAACATAAAACCAAAAGAGCCTGTCGATATTAAATAGCATATTTGTAGCCTTATGACTATGCTATTATCATCCATCAATCAACAGCTCAGCGGTACAATCTGGCGGCTGGAAATTGACAGTTTAAGCGACACCATATTTCTTGAAACCCGCACCGCCGATAAGCAAGTTTCCTTTAGTTCTATTAATCTGGTTAACAGTAAAATAAATTTTGAAGATTACACCTCCGAAGAACGCTGGCTTACCGGCATAGAAGCATCTTACGATGGGGTTTTACTGCTTCATAATTATCAGTCTGACAACACGCCGGTACATAAGGGCCTAACGGCGATTGATGAAAACGCACAGGTACTTTGGAGCAATTACACTTATGCGTTTGACCATTTGTCGACAACCGGACCGGTGGTATTTAACACACAGATACAGCCAAAGAAATTATTTTTGATTGATGTGAAGACGGGTGCCATGCTCAGACCATTTAGTATGGATATTGATACTGAGGCTGAAAACCGTGTTCAATTTCCACAGTCTGCGTTGCCATCTGGCGTAGACAATTTACCGGTTTCTGAGGTTCATGGAAACATTGTACAATCGCTTCACTACAATAAATTCAGAATTGTATCTTTGCACACTTTAACCGGCGTGCAGCTGCAGCAGCATTTGTACATTATGGATGGAGCGGCCCTGGTTTATGAAGATTTATTAAATACAGATATACAAAAAATGCAGCCCGAGTCGTTTATCCTGTATAGAAACTGGCTGGTTTATATTAAAAACAAGGCAGAACTAAAAGTAGTGCCCTTATAAATTACTGAATAAGAATTTATTATGAAATTAAAAACGTTATTATTTCTAACCACCCTAATAATATCTTCTACTTCACTTTTCGCTAAAAACAGACTAACCGATTCCGTTGGTGTAGAGAACCTGGATGGCAAAAAAGTAATCTTACATAAATTAGATCCAAAAGATAACTATTACTCTATAGGCCGCCGTTACAATGTAAAACCCGGCGACATTATTAAGTTTAATAACAATGCTCCACTTAAAATTGGCGGCATCATCAAAGTACCAACCGACAGGTCGTTTTTAGAAAACACCAAACCTGCGCCGGTGCAACAAAGCAAACCATTACCGGCACCGCCGACTGCTGTACAACAACAGCAAGCCGCTCAGCAGCCAAGCCAAGCTCCGGCAAATGAGGGCACCGCAGCGCAACAATACAAAGTATCAGCAGGCGAAACCCTTTATTCTATCGCCAAACGCTTTGGCTCGACTGTTGAAGAATTAACCAAGCTCAATAATTTAAGCTCTACTACGGTTACCCCCGGTCAGATCTTACAGGTAAAACCAAGCACTCCTGAAACCGCTGCACCAGTGGAAGCACCACATCCTGTTGCTAAACGCGACTCGACCACTTACGTAAGCAGCCAGGATAGTGCCGAAAGAAAGCTTAATGCAAACCGCTACGGTTTGTTTGAAAAAACCGAAAAAGGGGTTGCCACCTGGATAGACGATACCAGCCTTGACCCCAATAAAAAATTGGTTCTGCACCGTACTGCTCCTATTGGCACTGTAATTAAAATAACCAACCCAATGACTGGCCGTACTACTTTTGCTAAAGTTGTAGGTCGTTTAAATGATAGTGAATCAACCAAAGATGTTATTTTGGTGATGACTAAAAACGTAGCCGAATCTATTGGTGCTTTAGACAAACGTATCCGCGTAAACATCAGCTACGGCAGCCCGAATGAATAAACCTTATATCATAGGCATTGCCGGCGGAAGCGGCTCTGGTAAGACTTTTTTTTTAAAGCGCTTTTTAGATCATTTCTCGGCCGACGAGGTTTGCCTGGTTTCGCAGGATGATTATTATTTCCCCGTTGCGCATAACATGACGCCCGAGGAAAATAAGCTATATGATTTTGACAAGCCGTCGACGATTAATGCCGAACAGTTTGAAAAAGACATCAAGACGTTAATAGCTGGCGAGGTTATTTACAAAGAAGAATACACCTTCAACAACCCAAACATAGTTCCGCAGATGCTGGAGATCAAACCAGCCCCTATTTTAATCATTGAAGGCTTATTTATTTTCCACTTTAAGCCTATCGAAGAGCTGTTGGACATGCGCATATTTATTGATGCCGATGAAGCTGTAGCCCTTGAACGCCGCTTAAAGCGCGATCTACAGGAGCGCGGTTACTCGCACGACGATGTGATGTATAAATGGGAAAACCACGTGGTTCCTGCTTATAAAGAATTCTTGCTGCCGTACAGAAACGGTTGCCATAAAGTTATCATCAACAACGCTAATGCCGCCGAAGGCATACAGGCTGTAACCGATGAGATTTCACAAGAGTTGAGAGATAAACTTTTCAGTTAATCAATCACCATCTCAGGTATATCCCCTTCAATAATCAATTTGCCGGCTGTAGCTTGTTTTATTTCTTCTACGGATATGCCGGGTGCGCGTTCTATGAGTTTAAAACCACCACTTGGTAATATGTCCAACACTGCCAATTCGGTCACTATTTTTTTAACGCAATTGATGCCGGTTAAAGGCAAGGTGCATTGAGGTAATAGCTTTGATTCGCCGGCTTTGTTGATGTGCTGCATAGCTACAATAATATTTTCTGCGGATGCCACTAAATCCATTGCGCCGCCCATGCCTTTCACCATTTTACCAGGGATCTTCCAGTTAGCGATGTCGCCATTTTCTGACACCTCCATAGCGCCCAGGATAGTTAGATTAACCTTACGCGCACGAATCATCCCAAAACTCATGGCCGAATCAAACACTGCCGAACCCGGTAACATGGTAATGGTTTGTTTACCTGCGTTTATCAAATCCGGATCTTCTTCGCCTTCAAAAGGAAAGGGGCCCATACCCAGTAAACCATTTTCTGACTGTAACACCACATCCATATTTTTCGGAATATAATTAGCAACCAGTGTGGGAATTCCTATCCCAAGATTTACATAATAGCCGTCTTTTATTTCTTTAGCGATGCGTTTCGCTATTCCGATTTTATCTAACATAGTTCTTTTATTAATGTCATTGCGAGCGAGGAACGAGCGTGGCAATCGCAAGGATGCATTATTCGCGATTGCCACGCTACGCTCGCAATGACAGTAGGTTGTTAATCTTCAAATTTTCGTACGGTACGTTGCTCAATTCGTTTTTCATAATTCACTCCCTGGAATATCCGATGCACATATATTCCGGGAGTATGAATATGATCCGGGTCTAATTCTCCAGGCTCAACCAGTTCTTCAACTTCAGCAACGGTAATCTTACCCGCCATAGCCATTGCCGGGTTAAAATTGCGCGCCGTAGCGCGGTAGATCAGGTTACCCATAGTATCACCTTTCCAGGCCTTAACAATGGCGAAGTCGGCATCAAAGGCCATCTCCATTAAATAGTCTTTACCGTTAAAATTTCGGATCTCTTTACCTATGGCTACCTCGGTACCTATCCCCGCCGGGGTAAAAATAGCAGGCATACCATAGCCTGCAGCCATACATCGCGTAGCTAACGTACCTTGCGGTATTAGTTCAACTTCCAGTTCGCCGCTTAACAGTTGTCGCTCAAACTCGGCGTTCTCGCCTACGTAGGATGCAATCATTTTTTTTACCTGGTGTTGTTTCAGCATTAAGCCTATACCGAAATCATCTACCCCGGCATTGTTAGACACACAAGTTAAGTCCTTCACTCCTTTTTTAACCAGCGCGGCAATACAGTTTTCGGGCAGACCGCACAGGCCAAAACCGCCCAATAAAAGCATCGCACCGTTATGCACGTCGCTGATAGCGTCGTCGGCATTATTAAAAACTTTATTCATCAGTTATAATTGATTCTCTAAATCTACAAAATCATAATACATAAAAACAATTCGCCAAACAGCGGTATTACTATTTATATAACCATTAAACAAAGATTATGTTATCAAGCGAAGATAAATCACAGGACGAAAAAGACAGCGGAGCTGAGCAAGGCCAGCCCAATACTTACCGGGTGGATGATGAAAATAGTAAAGAAAAAGAGCTGACACCTTACGACGACACAAGACCCGTACGCGAAGGGCAGCCAATGGGCGGTCAGAACTTTGGGTCAAACAATGTTACTTCATCGGGCGATGATAAAAACAATCCGTCGCAAAATGCGGGGTATAGCAACGCATACTTTAAACGCACCGAGCCGGCAGAGGAGCACACCGAAAGCAACAATTTTAAACCGGGAGAAAAACAGGTTTATAATGAAGGCACCGCCGATAATGATGGTGAGAGCCATGATAAGCCAAACATCCCGGGGCCGGGTGAATTGCCTGATCAGCAAAAGGTTGGGGAGTAACGAATTCTAACCCTCTTTCCCGCTTGCGGAAGAGAGGGTCGACAAGCGCAGCGATGTCGGGGTGAGTTGCTGTTGATAGGTTGATTAAGCCGCTTCGAGGACTCACCCGGTCTTTGCTTCGCTCGACCACCCTCTCTTCGCCTTCGGCGGAAAGAGGGTTACTTTCCATTATCTCAAATAAACATAAGTAATACCATCACCACCTCTATCTGCATGTTCATCTTCCATGCGCTCCACCTGGTCGTATTTTTTGAGATATTGACGGATCATTTTTCGGAGGATACCGTCCCCTTTTCCATGAAGAATTTTCAGGCTTCCATAACCCATCATAACCGCGCGATCAAACAATCTTTCAATAGCTGCCAGTGCGTCTTCTGTACGCATGCCGCGCACATCAATCTCCGGACTAAAACTGGCTATATCGCCGGTATTCGCCGATAGGCTGCGCCTAACTTCTTTTGGCACTGTTGCTTTCGATACCTTTTGCACCCGTTTACGTTTGGCTACGGTACGCAAATCGCCAATGGCAATGATCACACTGTCTTTTACAATTTCTATTACCTGGCCGGTGGTTTCAGAATCGGTCAATTTCACCCAGTCGCCTGGTTTTAGCTCTTCATCAGTCGTTTGTTTTTTAGGGACTTCTGGCTTAGCGGTATTTTTCTGTAACTCACGATTCAGATTTTCGCGCAGATCGCGGGTCTTTTCTTTATCCGCGTTATTGCTCTTTATTTCGGCGATGGTATTCTCTACCAGTTTATTGGCGTTGAGGATGATGTTTTTAGCTTCGTCTTTCGCTTCGCGGATTAATACCTTTTTATTCTCTTCGAGATAGCTTTTTAGTTTTTCGTTCTCAGCCAATAAAGCGTCAACCTGACGCTGCTGTTTGTCTAATTTTAAGCGGGTATCAAAAATCTCTTTCTTTTCGCGTTCCAAGCCAACCAGTAATGTATCTACGCTTTTTTGCTCAGCGCTTATTTTAGTTTTAGCAAGATTTAACACCTGCTGCGGCAAGCCTATTTTTTGGGCGATCTCGAAAGCGTACGAACTACCGGGCTTACCAACTTCCAGTATATACAAGGGCTGCATTTCTACGTTATTGAACAGCATCGACGCATTTTCAAGCCCCTCGGTATTACCGGCAAATATTTTAAGGTTGGAATAGTGGGTGGTTACCATACCCCTTACTTTTTTGTGATTAAGCGATTCTAGTACAGCTTCTGCAATAGGCCCGCCAAATTGCGGATCGGTACCTGTACCAAACTCATCAATCAGTATCAATGATTTGCCATTGGCATTCTCTACAAATTTTTTCATTTTGGAGAGATGTGCGCTATAGGTACTCAGATCACTTTCTATAGACTGGTCATCACCAATGTCAACAAAAAACTGTTTGAACACGCCTACTATGCTGGCTTCATCGGCAGGGATCAATAAGCCGGCTTGTACCATGAGCTGCAACAGTCCCACCGTTTTCATACAGACAGATTTACCACCGGCGTTAGGTCCCGATACAACAATGATACGGGCACCTTCATCAATCTGCAGGTTTAATGGCACTACTGTTTTATGTTCTTTCTTAAAATTCAAGAAAAGTAATGGATGGCGAGCATTAATTAACTTTAGCCTTGGCTCGTTTACTACCTGTGGTAATTCGCCCTCAATATCAATAGCAAACAGGGCTTTGGCGCGCACGAAGTCTAATTTAGTTAAAAGGCTATGGTATGATAATAAAAGCGGCACATACGGTCTTAATTCATCTGTAAGTGCGGTTAGAATTTTAACAATCTCACGACGGCGTTCAAATTCCAAATCGCGGATGCGGTTATTTAACGTAAAAACCTCTTCCGGCTCAATATATACGGTTTGTCCTGAAGCCGACTCGTCATGAACGAAGCCTTTCAGTTTGCGTTTATTCTCTGCCAGTAACGGGATACACAAGCGGCCATCACGAATGGTCAAAGAACCATCGGCCGTCCAGTTGTTTGCGCTTGCACTTTTAAAGATCTGGTCTATTTTGCGGCGGGCCTCTTGCTCGGCTTTGGCTATGCCTGCAGATATCTCGGCCAGCTCGCGCGAGGCATTGAGTTTTATTTTCCCTTTAGTATCAATTACCTGTTCAATTTTACGGATGATAGCCTTCTCTATCGGTAAATGCTCAAATAGCGCTTCCAGGTTTGGATACTGGCCCTCGCGCTCATTGAAATAGGCTATTACCGCAAAAACGGTAGTTAATGACGCATATACCTGGAAAAATTCTTCCTCGCTTAAGAAAGCACCTTCCAAGCGCACTTTATTGGCCAGGGCTTTTATATCATAAAAATGTTGAATAGGTAATGCCGCATCATTTTGCAGGATATTTTTAAACTCGTGGGCCTGGCTTAAAAACTTACTGATCTGATCGTAATTACTCATTACCTGGATCCGATCAACCATCTGCTGCCCCATTACACTCAGGCAATGTGTTTTAATTAATTCCTTTACCTCGGTAAAACCCAGCTTATCGATACTATTTTCGGGGTAAAGCATTACTTTATATAATGGGGTTTAAGCTTCTTTTTTAAGGTCTTTGTGCTTTTTAACAGCGTGGCCCGCTTAGCAGAATCTATCCTCATCTTCAACTTCATCTTTTTCACTTCCGCAGCTATCGAATCCTTTGCTCTTTTTGTATCATTCTGTAGTTGTTTCTCCATGTGTTTACGTGTAGCTGCGTTATCCTTGGCTATTATAGCGTTAACAGAATCTGACTTTGCCTGCAGTATTTTAATAACGTCGTCATACATTTTCTGCACTACTTCAGGTTGCCTGACATAATAGGCCACACTCTTTTTAAATTGTGCTGAATCTGTATGATGCATTTTAAATACATAAACGTATCTGCCGGTTCCCTGGCGATAAAGACTATCGCCGTTAGGCTGGGCGGCGAGGCTACCATCAACCAGATGTACATCTACTAATAGCTTTACCATTTCATCGCGGTCGATGATACCTTTGGTGTCTTTGTTGCCCTCACAGGAAAACAAAAAAAGCAAAGCTGAAAAAAACAAGATAATATGTTTACGCATTCTTTAATTTAGCGATTTAATTGACAAAATTACGGATTAATGAGCATTGCAGATAATATCAAAACCCTAAAAACGCAAACTGTACCCAAAAAGGTATCGCTGGTGGCAGTTTCAAAAACAAAATCGGTTGCAGAGATACAGGAAGCCTATGACGCGGGCCAGCGTTTATTTGGCGAAAACATGGTACAAGAGATGGTGGAAAAACAGGAGCAGTTGCCTAAAGACATTCAATGGCACCAAATAGGCCACCTGCAAACCAATAAGGTTAAATACATTGCACCATTTATCAGCATGATTGAATCTGTCGATAGTATTAAACTTTTGCAAGAGATTAATAAACAAGCGCTGAAAAATAACCGGGTGATTGATTGTCTGTTGCAGATTTACATTGCCGACGAGGAAACTAAATTTGGCCTGGGCTTTGATGAAGCTATAGAGCTTTTGCGTTCTGATGAATTTGCGGAATTGAAAAATGTTAAAATTCGCGGCCTAATGGGTATCGCTACTAACACCGATATGGAGAAACAAATAAGAGATGAGTTCCAGGAGTTGAAAGTATTTTTTGAGGGACTAAAACAGAGTTTCTTTAGAAAAGAAGAAAGCTTTAATGTGATATCTATGGGAATGTCGGCAGATTATGAACTTGCTATAGAAGAAGGCAGCACTATGATACGCGTTGGAAGTACTATTTTTGGCGGCCGGGTTATTAAACATTGGAAAAATAATTAATGGAGTTTCACTTAAGAGTCGCCGTAAAAGAGGATTGTGTACGCCTGCTGGAACTGGTTAACGAACTGGCCCTTTACGAAAAAGCACCGCAAGAAGTAACTGTTACAATAGAAGAATTCGAGCGGGCCGGTTTTGGCGACCGCCCGGTATGGAAAGCATATGTGGCCGAGGTTGATGGTTTGATTGTTGGTTTTGCATTATACTATATCCGCTTTTCAACCTGGAAGGGTTGCCGTATGTACCTGGAAGACTTTATAGTTACAGAGCCTATGCGCGGCAGAGGTATCGGCAAATTATTGTTCGACCAGTTGATTATAGAAGCTAAAGAAATGGGGTTTGCGGGGATGGTATGGCAAGTGCTTGATTGGAATGAGCCTGCGCTGAATTTTTATGCTAAATATAATGCGGCCATTGAAGCCGGTTGGTTAAACGCCGCATTATCTAAAGACCAACTTCTAAATTACTAAGCTATGAAACAAGCGTATTTATTGCTTTTAGGGACAGCACTTGCATTGGGCGGTTGTAACTTTGGGCCGGGTAAAAGTGTGAAAGCACATATCAATCTGGATACTTTGGCGTATACCTATAAAACTATCAAAGAGCGCGCGGCAGATTGCGGCAATAAACCGGATACAGGCTGCTCGGTGGCAAAGATTAACTATCCGATATTTACGGGCCAGGCTGTTTTGAATGACACAGTTTCTGCCCGCTTGCTGGATTTATTTGGTGGTGAAAAGCGTCCAACTAATTTGCAACAATGGGCAAAGGATTTCATCGCATCTTATGAGTCTGTTAAAAAACAGGACCCAAGAACCGTTATGTTTTTCACGCTGGATAGTCATGTTAAAATTATCAGACAAGACTCCAGCCTGACCACACTTGAAGTGAGCGGTTATAATTTTCAAGGTGGCGCTCATGGCAGCAGTATTACCACTTTTATTAACTGGAATACTAAGACTAATAAAGATATTAAGTTAAATGACGTATTGACACAAGGCTACGGCGGCAAACTAACGGCCATTGCCGATACAATTTTCAGAAAAGAAGAGAAGCTGGGTCCTACTGCTACCCTGGCTAACGATTATTTTTTCAAAGACGACAAGTTTGCGTTGAATGAAAATTATTCCATCACACCGATTGGTATTAAGTTCTTGTACAATCAATACGAAATTAAACCTTATGCAGCCGGGCAAACTACCTTGTTTATCCCCTATGCTAAGATCAAATCATTATTAAAACCCAACACGGTTATCACTCAATATATTAAATAAATGCTTGTTTTTAAATTCGGAGGCGCTTCTGTTAAAGATGCTGCCGGTATAATTAACCTGGCCAAAGTAGTTGGCAACTATAAAAATGAGCAACTGCTTATCGTGGTATCTGCCATGGGTAAAACCACTAATGCTTTAGAGGATTTGACCAAAGCCTATGTCAACCAGGCTGATGACCTGCACGCTATTTATGAGCGCATTAAACAGTACCATTTTGAGATCATGAGCGAACTTTTCGAAGCCAATCACCCGGTGTTTGATGAGGTTGCTAATACCTTTGTGGAGATTGACTGGATGATAGAAGACGAACCGCACGACGACTTTGATTTCACCTATGATCAGATCGTATCGGTTGGTGAACTGGTATCAACCCGAATTGTAGCTGCTTATCTTAACCACGAAGGTTTAAAAAGCCAATGGCTGGATGTGCGCGGTTATATCCATACCGATAATACTTACCGTGAAGGCATGGTACAATGGGATAAAACACGTGAAAGCATTCAATTAAGCATCCCTGCTCTGCTAGAACACAACTTTGTAGTTACACAAGGATTTTTGGGCGGAACGTCTGAGAATTTTACTACCACTTTGGGTCGTGAGGGGTCTGATTATACAGCTTCGATATTTGCTGCATGCCTGGGTGCAGAATCTGTCACCACCTGGAAAGACGTGCCCGGGATCTTAAATGCCGATCCGAAATTGTTTAATGATACCGTAAAGTTTGATGAACTTACCTATACCGAAGCCATTGAAATGACTTACTATGGCGCTACGGTTATCCACCCAAAAACCATTAAGCCACTGCAAAATTCCAGGATACCTTTACTGGTAAAACCTTTCGGCAATCCTGACGCGCCAGGCACCGTGATAAAAGAAACAGCTTCGACTGTTTTTGAAAAGCCGGTTATCATCATCAAACAAAAACAGGTATTGCTATCAATCGCTACTAAAGATTATTCATTTATTAGCGAAGACCACCTGAGCGATATTTTTGGAAGATTTGCTAAAAACCATGTCAAGATCAATGTGATGCAAACCTCGGCACTTAGTTTCAGCGTTTGTTTTGATTTGAAAGACGAACGTTTTGAAACGCTGTTAAAAGATTTAAATAAAGACTATAAAACAAAGTACAACAACGACTTAACCCTACTTACCGTAAGACATTATTCAACCGGAAATATTAAAGAACTTACTATTGGTAAAACCGTTTTGCTGGAACAGATTAGTCGTAATACAGCTCAGCTGGTTTTGAAATGATCGAATATAAGGCTACCTTGTAATCTATCTAACATTAACATACTATGAAAAAGCATCTGTTATTAATAGCTGCAATATTATTAGCCTTTAATCTGTCAACCTTTGCGCAGGATACGCCCCCTGCCAGCAATGTTGTATTGAATCAGGCATACTCACAAGCCAAAAAAGAACATAAAAAAGTGTTATTGATGTTCCATGCTTCATGGTGCGGCTGGTGCAAAAAAATGGATGCCAGTATTGAAGATCCAACCTGCAAAAAGTTATTTGATGACAATTACATAATTGCGCATCTGGATGTTTTGGAGCAACCTAACAAGATTGGCCTGGAAAATCCCGGCGCCCGTGACCAACTTAAAGTTTTTAAAGGCGAGAAAAGCGGATTACCATTTTGGGTGATATTGGATGCTAAAGGAAAATTATTGGCCGACAGCCAAGTGCGCCCGGCAGGTGCTTCATTGGATGCTCCCGGCGAAAGCATGGGCTGCCCTGCCGAAGATAGTGAAGTGGCTTACTTTTTAGGACTACTAAAATCAACCTCAAAACTGAACGACGATCAACTGGCTGTAATAGGTAAACGCTTTGCTATGAATAAACCTACACCAGTTGCCAAACCGGCTACCGCTGCACCGTCTTCAAAATAAGCTATAAGTCCTGCTTGATACTGCGGAAAGGTTTGTCATAATCGGCAATGCTGTACATGGTTAAGATACTATCTTTAAGCACCATGTAATCGCCTTGCTGGGTAACTACCATTTTATGCACGCCTTTAACAGTCACTTCCATAGGTGCAATGGCCGATACTACCTTGCCTGCACTATCCAGTTCCAATATATATAGTTGGTTATCTTCATGTTTGTCTTGGGCAATCATGGTGATGGTTTTGGTATTATCGTCAATAAATTTGCCTATGAGCTGCTTACCGCTTAGCTCTTTTGGATCAAGTTCCAATAACTGTTTGGCTTTAGCAGGACTAAAACCTACAAACTCAAAACTGAGGAAGTTTTTGTCTTTATCTGCCACGGTATCAGCGGGCGATACAATTGTTTTATCATGATAGGCAGCAGTAGCATATATATTAACGCCACCTTTATTTTGATAACTGTTACCCGGTAAAATAAAATCAACCTGCAAGTTATTATATTGTGAGCTGTCGCTTTTGATATAGGCCGTAATATCAATCATCTCTTGTTTACTGATACGACTATTAACCTGTACATCCAGTTTAACACCGTCTTTTATTTTAACAGATTTCAGAATTTGGAAAGGTGTTTTTGGTTTTGAGTGGCAAGCGGTAAGTACTACCAGGCACAAGATGAGCAATTTTTTCATATGCCACAAAAGTATGGATTATAGCTAAAACACTATACATAAAAAAGCCCCCGATATTGTCGGGGGCTATATCACTATAATAGTGGTTTTCTTTTTTGCGCCTTATGTGCGCTGTCTTTGCTTGATGTCTGGAATGAGCGCTGCCCCCCAGCATTGCTAATACCTCTTTCTTTCAACTTCTCATTTTGGTCGTTAAACGCACGGTCGGTGGTTGACGATCCCAGACCGTTGCCGTGTTTAAAATCCTGTGTCTTCATGATATTTTAGATTTAATGTTGCAGTATTAGCGCAACAACTATACCATTTCGCTCAATTCCGCGCCAGTATCATGCCACACCGATCCATATACGTATGTTTTTGCCCAGCATATATTACATCTGTATCTTTTTAAAGGCAACCAAAATAAAAATGTTTTAACAAAAAAACTTCTCGGTATACGGGTATCCAATTCGCCCTTACCGCATTTGGTGCATTTTTTCCGTTCTTTAATCGGTTCCATAACAGGGGTCTTTTGTCAATAATTAAATAACCTATAAACTTTCGGGTTAATGTATGGGTTTAATCAATAGTTGATTCAAATTTAACTAGCGGTTGGCTAAAAATGATAATATCCGGGGTATACAAATAGGGGACAAAAGCGTGTACATCGGGTGGACAATAACAGATGTTAAAGAATAGAAATAGCCTCTTCAATACTGATATTGTTATTCAATTTCATTTTTTTCCGAAGGCGTTGTTTGGCTTTTTTTATACCCTCGGCAGTAATACCCAGCATATTAGCCATTTCTTTGTTGGTACACTGTAGCTTAATGAGGGTAAGCAGTCGCACATCGGTTTCAGATAAACTCATAAAGTTTTTCTTCACGTTGAACAGATAATCAGGGTATACTTTCACAAAGATCTTTTTAAACTCCTGCCAGTTGGCATCGGTCATAATATGAGCCTGCATTAATTTTTCTAAGTGTTCAACTACCGAACTGTCTGCATTTTTGTTTTTAAGCTGATCTATCTGCTCTCTGAATCTATCAATCAGTTTGTTGTTTTTACGAATGTGTTCGGTGTAGGTTTGCAGCTTCATATCGGTGTATTTAAGCTCCTCATCTAACCTCCGTTTTTCAGATTGTAGTAATTCTTTATCGTTACGGGCTTTCAGCGCTTGCCTGCTAAATAATAACAGTAAAATAACAATGAGCAAAAACAGGATCACAAATACGCCGTCACGTTCACGGGCCTGGGCCTTCAGACGATTGTCTTCTGCTTGTTGCTTGCCGACAACGTACTGCATTTTCACCACCTCGACCGCCGCGATATTATTTTGAACGGCCAGGCTGTCTTTTGTTAATTCATATTTCCGGCGAAAAACCAAGGCTGCGGCGGGCTGCCCTAACTTATCATAACACTGTGCTTTCAGATCGTAAATATCGGTCTTGATGTTTAGCACAGATGTTGCACTATTCTTGATCAGCAGTTCGGCAGTATCCAATTGCTTCAAGCATCGGGTCACATTGTTTTTCAAGAGGTTAATTTTAACCAGGCGCAGCAGCGCGATAGTCGCATTATTCTTTTCGCCATATTTTAACGATTGCTCATAATCAGTTTGGATAAACGGCGCTGCTTTATCATACTCACCCAGGTTAAAATAAATCGAACCAATATTACCGGTAGCAATACCTACCCAAACAGTGTCTTTACTTGTTTTCGCTAAATCTAAAACACGCTGAAAATATTCAAGTGCCTGGCGATATTGTTTGCCGCTACGACGAATTAAGCCCAATGTATTAATCATTCCAATCCTATCCCTTGCGTGTTTTATAGGATATTTTAGCGCGTTTTGTAATTGTATCTCGGCATTGGGATAGTCGCCAAGGTGGTAGTAAAATTCTGCTACCTGGCTAAAATAAGCGCTCATATTAGGCGCCTTTTCAAAGCCTACTGCCCTGAAAGCCTCCTGCGCCTTTAAAAAATAATAACACGCCGTAGTGTTATGCTTTAGATTGTAAAAAAACATCCCCTCGTGCTGTAGATAGATAGCAGCATATAACGGCAATTTATTTTCGGTAGCAAAATCAATGGCTTGCTTGTATAGGTTTACGCTATGGGGGTTAAACCTAAGGTTTACGGCGTAATAATCGGCTTTTAAATCAAACACAACACTTTCCAGTGCTTTATCATCTAACTGCCGGGCTATGTTGGTTAATTCATTTAACCGGGCCATTGCTACCGTTTCAGGAACGTGCCTTAAATTTCTTTTATATATATCAGTGGCAATATATACTCTTTGCTCGGGCGTAATGTGGCCAATGGTATCAAATGGGTGGGTGTTAAAATTATTTATGGGGAGGATATCCGTGAGCGCGTAACTATCCGGAATAAAAAAAAACAAAAAGATGATCAGCCCAAAGAAACGGGATAGCGCAAGGGGAAGCACTTGTTTAAGCAGGGGACCCATGTTTATTAATTAAAAACTAAAATAGCAATTAATCCTTAACCGCAACGTCTTCTTAGCTGCAATTTACAGTTAAATATTCTTATTTAGAGTAAACTTTTAAGCAAATTGATTCAATTGGGGTTTGTAAAATTATAAAGGTATTTTTGCGCGATACTAATAACGCATTATGGCAGGGTTCGAAAAATTAAAGCTGAGTAAACAATTATTAAAATCTGTGGCAGAATTGGGCTACAATACACCTAAGGATATTCAGCAAAAAACGCTGAACCGCATCATTGGTGGGCAGGATGTTGTTGGTGTTGCGCCCGAAGGTGCCGGCAAAACCACAACCTATATACTCTCTACCCTAACCCGCTTTAACCATGCGCCAGAGGGTGTACCAAAAGTATTGATCCTGGTGCCTGAGAAAGAAGACGTTTTGGCCGTTATAGAAATGTTTGATCGCCTGAATAAAAACAAATCCATAGCCATCGTTGGGCTTTATGTAACACCTGGCATAGAGGCACAAATGGACGCGCTGGCCGAAGGTGCCGATATTGTAGTGGCTACGCCGGATAGAGCGAGGGCAATCTACCTAAAACTGGGACTGAACCTTAATAAAATGGAGTTGTTTATAGTTGATGATGCCGACCGCATGATCAAAAAGGGCATGCAGCTACCCATTGCCGAACTGGCCAATAGTATTACCAAAGCACAGCATTTGGTATTTACCGATGTGATGCATAGCCGCGTAGAAAAGATGATCGAGCCTTTCATGAAAGCTCCGGCTATTGTTGAGATTGATGAGTTGGAAGAAACAGAATTAGCCATTCATCATCAACTGTTGTACAATGTACCAAACTTTTTAACCAAACAAAACCTGCTTAACTTGTTCATGAATGATGAAGAGGTTTTTACCAAAACTGCAGTGTTTGTAAATAATCAGGCTACCGCCGAGAAAGTATATCAAAGCCTGCATCGCCGAATGGATGATGCGGTTGGGTTTTTAAACCCTAAATTTTTTGATGTGAACGGTTATAAAACGGTCGAAGAGTTTAAATCTAACGCCGATGCCCGTGTTATGCTGGTAGTTACTGAAAATAACGATGAGGTAGACTTGAGTAGTATCCCTTTTCTGATACATTTTGATATTCCACAAGAAACCGATACTTACGTTAATCGGGTAACCAACACTAATGACAACAATGAAACTATTGCTTTAACATTTGCAACCGACATGGAACTAAGTCTGGTTAAAAAGATTGAGCACGCTACCGGCAATAAAATGGAAGCTTCTGCCCTGCCGGAAGATTTGGTAATAGTGAACGAGTCGAAAGCGAGAACCGAACCTAAGCAATCGGCAAAAAAAGAAGAAAATGAGGTTGGCTCAGCCTTTCACGAAAAGAAAGCATCTAACAGCAAAGATTATAATTTTAGCGCCAGCAAAAAGGCTGCTATGAACAAGAAGAAAAAGCACGGGTAACTGTAGCAAAGTCATGCTGAACTTGTTTCAGGATGACATATTTATTAAAAGAAAAGCTCTGAATTTTACTCAGAGCTTTTCTTTTTTGTTTATCACTTCACCGTAAACTCATAACTGCCGGAAACAATCTGCAGACCGTCAGTTGTAGTAACTTCCTTTTTATCTAAATAAACTTTCTTACCTATCGGGAATACTACAGTAGCTGTTGAGTTAGCCGGAATAATAACTGAATAAAAAACAGACTTTCCTTTGCGTTTCCAGTTAGATACTATCTTGCCATAAGGGCCGGTATGTTCAGATTCAAAATGATCTAAGCCGGTTACAAAAGCCGGACTCAACAACACATTTTTAAAACCAGGACTATTAGGGTCAATCCTGATACCGCCTATGCCTTTGTAGTACCATGCTCCTATCTCGCCAAACATAATGTGGTTTAAAGATAAATCGCTTTTGGCAAACACATCCCAGTTCTCATAAAGTGTAGTAGCGCCATTTTTAATCCACCAGCCCCATGACGGGTAGGTTTCTTGCGAGGCTATGGAATAAGCCACCTCGGCATAACCATTGTCACTCAGCGCGCCTAAAATAGCTTTAGCGCCCAATATACCGGCATCAAGGTGATTATTATCTTGCTTAACACGCTCGGCCAGGTTGGCGGCTACTTTGGCTTTTAGCTCATCAGGGGCTATACCCCAGTATAATGGCATGCTTAATTCGGTTTGATAGCCTTTATCATAAATACCGCTAGCAGTATTTAAATATTTGGTGTTGATAGCATTTTTGATTTTCAATGCTATTGCGCTGTATTTGACTTCATCCTCTGTGTGGCCGAACAATTTGGCCGCTTTTGCCAGGATGTTAGCATCTGTATAATAGTAAATGCTCGATACAAACTCAACCGGCGAAACCGATTTTACCGGCACCCAGTCCCCCAGTCCCCAGGTGGTTAAACCGGTTGGGTATAACTCGTCGATATGGTTTACGTAGCGTTTAATAGCATCATAGTTATCATTCAGCGTTTTGCTGTCGCCATAAAACTGGTAAAGGTTCCACGGAATTATGGCCACAGTACTTGTCCAATCGGGTCCGTTACCCCACTCGTATCCCCAACCATTTGATGGAATGATGGATGATAACACACCGTTTGGCTGTTGCTCGTCGCGATGATCGGCCATCCATTTTTCGTAAACGGTGATACCGTCAAAACCATATAAACCGGTCTCGCTGGCTATGTGCGCATCGCCTGTCCAGCCATTTTTTTCGCGTTGCGGGCAGTCAGTCGGATAACCATAAAAATTTGACAGATAAGATACGTTCGTGGCTGCCCAAATCTTGTTCAGCGTAGTATTTGATGAGTTGATGGTACCCATAGGGGCAACATCGCTATGCATAAAATAAGCGATCAGACTTTCTTTTTTTAAGCTAATGGGCTTATCACTGCTTACCTCTACATATTGAAAACCTTTATAATTAAAGCGCGGCATGAAGGTCTCCTCACCTTTTCCGCTCAAGATAAAGATATCTGTAGCAAAAGGATCCTGGTCATCCGTTGGGCGGTAATGCACATCGATGTTTGATTGGTCTGCATGGCCGTCTTTACCTAATTTCTCGGCATGTTTTAGGCGGATAATTGTTCCGGCCTCACCACTAACGGTGATCTTACTTACACCGGCAATATTGCGGCCGATATTAAACAGGTAGGTATGATCGTCAAATTTCTTCATATCCACAGCGGGGATAGTTTCGATAGCGCGGATTGGCTGCATAGCCTGTGATACGATATTTGCCGACGGCGCAGGGCGAATGATGGTGCCGCGCCAATTTTTGCCTTCTGTAAAGCCAACGGTATTCCATCCCGGTTGCTCCAGCCGGGCATCATAATGCTCTGCGGTATAAATGCTGTTAAAGGTAATTGGGCTTGAAGATGATTTCCAGCTTCTGTCAGAGGTAATGGTTTGTACTGTGCCGTCTTCATAAGTCACGCGCAGATCTAAACAAAATGTCGGACGATTGCGCCAGGGCGATTTATGGAAATCCCACACGGCGGTGCTTTGCATGTTGTACCAGCCGTTACCTAACAACACGCCAACAGCGTTTTTGCCGGTTTGCAGTTGAGATGTCACATCATAAGTAACATACAGCGTACGGCGGTCAAAACGGGTATACATGGGGTCCAAACGATGGTTACCTACTTTTTGCCCGTTGATATACAATTCATATAATCCGCCAACGGCGATATAAGCCCGTGCAGATTTTATTTTTTTACCCAACTCAAACTCATTCCTAAAATATGGTGCAGGCTTCACTTCAGGGCCTTTGTTATCGCTTATCCAGGTACCCTTCCAGTTGCTTTTTTCAATCAAACCGGTCTCAAAATTAGCTATGGGCGATGAAGTAAGCTTTCCTTTTTCGTCCCAAACAGAGACGCGCCAAAAATATTTGGTGAAAGGTTGTAGAGTTTTGCCAGCATAACTAACCAGGTTATTTCCTGATGAAATCTGTTGCGTTTGCCAGGCATCAGCATTGCCCGTTGCTATCGCTGCAGAATCTGTACCCACCAACAACTGGTAAGCACTTTGCGAGGCACCGTGGTGTGGATCATTCATCAGCCACGTAAACCGCGGATGTACCGCATCAATGCCCAAAGGATTTATTAAGTATTCACATTTCAGTGCTTCAATGGTTTGAGCTTGTGAAGCAGTGGTATAGCACATAGTGCCCGCCATCACAAAAAGGCGGGCCATATTTTTCTTTGAGAAAAATTTAACGGGTAAAAATAAATTCATTCTTAAATATTGGTTGGTGCCGCCAATATAGAAAATAAACCCTGCTTTTAAGCAAAAAATGCCCCTGCTGTTAAGCAAAGGCATTTTAGTAATAACATTATTACAGCGCTTATTTTTGCACAGGTTTACCTATCAGGTCCATAAACTGATCGAGCTTAGGGGTAATGATAATTTGGGTGCGCCTGTTTTTCATTTTACCGTCGTCAGTGCTGTTATCGGCAACGGGGTTATACTCACCGCGTCCACCCGCTGTTAAACGCTTAGGATCAACAGCGTAAGTGTTTTGCAAGGCTTGTACCACAGACGAGGCCCTCAACGCACTTAAATCCCAGTTGTTACGAATGTTTTGCTGTTTAATTGGCACATTATCCGTATTACCTTCAATTAATACATCGTAATCGGCGTAATCTTTGATGATCTTGGCAATTTTGCTCAAAGTCTCGCCGGCACGGTCTGATATCTCATAACTGCCTGAATTGTACAACATATTGTCAGACAATGATATATAAACAACGCCTTTCAATACCTGTACATCAACGTCTTTCATTTCTGCCTGACTTAATGAGCGGGTTAAGTTATTGGTTAGCACCATATTCAAAGAGTCGCTTTTTCCTTTAGCAGCAATCAACTCTTTAATATAATTGTTTGATGCGCTGATCTGATCGGCCAATTTAGCAATGTTCACGTTGCCCTGATTGTTACCGGCTAAACATTTATTCAACGCGTCCTGTAAAGCAGCACGGTTTGCTTTTTCAGATTCAATTTGTTCTTCTAAGCTTTTAACTCTTGTTTTTGAACCTTCCAACTCGCGCTGCGTAAGGTCATAACTTTGTTTTAACTCCGTTTGCTTTGTTTGCAAGTTATTGTAATTGGTTTGTAGCTCGGCGTATTTTTTATTACTTACACAACTTTGCATAAGTGCCGCGGCTACCAATAGCAGGGGTAATATGATTTTAGTTTTCATGGTATTTAAGGTTATTAAATAATTTAACTCATAAACGCCTAAAACCTAAAAATGTTTGCCCTTATCTATAAATAACAATCCGTTTAAATTCAAAACAAAGGTTATCTATATAAAATTGTTACTTATTATTTAGGTAGATATATCATTATAAAACATAAAATCGCCACAAATAAAAAGCGCTTCCCGGTTTCCCTGAAAGCGCATTATTATAAGATAAAGTATTGTCTATTGAGGCATGGGCGCAGCCGATGGCGGCGGTGAATTAACACCCCAGGTTTTATTAGCAACCGGCCCCATTACCAATTCCAACACACCACCATTGGCGATGTCGCTATGGTTAAACCACGGCTGGTTAAGCACCTTGCCATTTAATTTAGCTGATTGAATGTATTTATTGGTAAATGAAGCGTTCTGTGCTTTAATCTCAAAATATTTGCCGTTACCTACATTCATTTTTACATAGGGAAAGCAAGGGCTGCCAATGTTATAAGTTGGAGATCCAGGCGTAACCGGGTAAAAGCCCATCTCGCTAAATACTACGAAAGCGGTCATACCGCCGCCGTCTTCATCGCCAGGTATGCCCATTAAATCGTTACGGTACCAAAAATCTAATAAGGAGCGAATACGTTTTTGGGTGCGCCACGGTGCACCTGCATAATTGTATAAGTAAGGAATATGAAAACCGGGCTCATTTGCCATAGAGAACATACCTACGTTACCAGTATGATCTGGCAACTGCGCGTAGAAATCCCATCTTGCGCCCGGATAGTCGGTATTAAACATATCTTCAAGGGCATCAACAAACTTTTGGTTACCTCCTACCATCTTAACCAGGTCGCCTATGTTGTGCTGTACGTCCCAACGGTATTCGTAACCATTGTTTTCATCGTAATATTGGCGCGCACCTGGGCCTCCATCCATACGGTAATCCAATGGTTCAATAAAGTTTCCGTCTTTATCTTTTGGATGGAAAAAGCCAGTTTTTGGGTTAAATACGTTACGATAGTTGTACGATGCTTTAAGGTAATGGTTGGCATCTTCGGTTTTACCCAGATCCTGCGCTATTTGCGACAGACACCATTCATCAAACGATGTACCCAAGGTAACCGCAATAGGCTGGCGTTTTTCCCAGCCGTTAACACCTTGGACAGTTTCTTTCTCGCCTGGTTTTAATGCAGGCAGATAACCATTCTTTTTATAAAAATCGTCCAGTTCGCCCGATGGTATATACGACCATGGTAATAGTGATTTAGTTTCGATAGATGCTTTACAAGCCGCATAAGCACGAGCTAAATCAAAACCACGCAAACCTTTAGCATAGGCATCTGCAACACTTGCAATACCGTGATTTGAGTTCATGCAGTGCTGCTCGCCGCTAACACCAGGAAAAGTTGGGAACCAGCCTTTGCCGGTTTGCTCAGACATCAGGATGTATGAATTCAGGATATTATTTTCAAGCGGTTTGTTAATTAACACACGCAGTGGGTGCGCTGCACGATAAGTATCCCAAGTCCAATCGTCTGTTGCAAAAGGATGGCCTTCGTCACTGTGCACTTTACCATCAGATGCCGAGAAATAGCGACCGTCTTCACTGATGACAATGGGGCGCTCAAACGTGCGATATAATGAGGTATAGAATACGGTGGTTTCTCTGTCTGATGCGCCCGAGACAGCGATCTTTCCCAACGCTTCGTTCCAGATTTTGCGACCCTCAGTAGCTACAGCATCGACATCGAAATTATGTATCTCGCGATCAAGATTTTTCCTGGCTTGTTCTTCGCTAATGTATGATATGCCATAACGCATGCCTATTTTTTTGGTTCCTTCGGGATAAGACACCACTAATGAAGATGATGCCGGGCCACTCCAGTTGACACCACCTTCACGGTCGGCTCTACCTGCTTTTAAAGGCGAAACATCAGTAACAGCATAGATATAAACAGAGGTATGATCGCCCAGATCCTGGTGCCCGCTGATAACTTTACCGCTGGCTTTGATCTCACCGCGACGGCAGTTAAATACCAGGTAAGGCGCGCCAGATTTATCGAACGTAATGCTGTAAACTGCACTTTGGTGCGACGGCGCAAAGTCTGCACCAATATTTGCTTCGTCTAAATATTCTTTATAACGATATGGGGTAACTTTTTCCTGGTCATAACTAAATGTCATGGTTGGTTTAATACCACCTTCGTTACCCTGATATGGATAAAAATTAAAGCTGGATTCCTCACGGTGGTGCGTTACGATCAAGGGTAAACCGCCAATGCGGTTGGTTGTATAATCGTGACGTACCGGAAAGATGCGCATCATACTGTTAGGCAAATGCGTGGTTGGATAGGTTGGCACCAGCATATGGCTGATATTACCAATATTTGGATTAACAAAGTCGACTGGCTCTTTTCCGGGAGCTTTTTTAGGTTTCGGTCCGCCGGCTGCATAGCCTGCAGAGCATATACCTATTACTCCCGCAAGGGCTAATAAGTGTTTAGCTTTCATCATGAAATAAGTTTTACTGAATTGGTATTTTGATTCAACGTAAAGAAACAAAAAATACGTCGAATTGCAATCGATTTCTCACTAATGAAATAAGCTTGTTTTTAAGGATTATTGGCGGTAGCTTAAAGATTGTTACTAATGTTAATTACAGCTTCGGCATTCGTTAAATGCATTGGAGGTAAGACACCTTTATTATCATAAAGTGTACAGCTAAAGGTTACTTTAATTTTTACACTTTCCAAATCCGTTCCTTTTGCGGGTTCTGTTTCAATGCTTACAACACTAAAATTACTTCCGGTTTGATCGCCTTTATTGGTAAAATAGGCATTTCCAACACCGTCAGCGTATCCAATTTGCACACCTTTTACACTAACATCAGTATAGTCTGTAACGTACGACCAATTAGAAATTGCGCTACCGCCAAAAAAACCATAAAAATAGGCATGCTTATCTGTATTCGTAGTATAACTTATAGTACCAAAGCTAATGCTTATTGATGGGGCTGAAACAGTGAAACTTTGCAGCGTGCCACTAACACCGCCAATTACAGATCCATCAGGATATTCAATCGTTGACTCGTCGTCTCCAGGATACCATCCACCATATCCGCCGGGAGTCAATTCCCAGTCCAATGTCGCTCCATTTAACGAACCTTTTAAATAATATATTCCGGGAGTAGAAAGTTGTGCATCCGTTCCGGTTGTTACCGTTCCTCCTGTCGATCCAGTAGCTCCTGTTGCACCTGTGGTACCCGTCGAACCTGTAACACCAGTTGTACCGGTAGCGCCCGTTGCCCCTGTGCTACCTGTTTTGCCAACAGCAACCACACCATTAACATAATTGGCAGGATCTTTAAAATCAGGATCATCTAATTTACAACCAGCTAAAAATATTGTTGCGGATGCAATTAAGGACAGTTTAATGTATAATCTCATGTGTGATAATATCTTAGCCGGATAAAAGTATAAAAAAAGCACTATAATACTATTCCTTATTTTTTATTGTCGATGGTTATCTTAGTAAACTTTCCGCCGTCAGCGTCATTATTGGTTTCTACTTTTCCATAATTAAACATCGCATCCGCCCCGCTATCTTTTGGCGTAATTAAACTCAAACCGCCATAATTGTTAACTGTTTGCGATTCGCCATTGGCCCAAATAACCCGCGAAGTTGCTCCTTCATTGTACACGAATGATTGGAAGCCTTTAGATGGCATCACCGAAATTCTGTTATCGTCGTTGATCACTAATGAATAAACGCCTCTTGAGTTTATTACAATAGATGATTTTCCGGTAGTTATCATAACCGAATAATCGTCTTCTCCGGTTTTTATAATAGCAACGTTTCCTTTACGCTCAAACTTAAAACCAGAACCGTTTACAGCTTTCACGTCAGTTGTGTTTTTATTATACGAAATAAGGTATTGGTTACCGCCGACCGTTCCATCATTCTGCGAAGGTGACGAAGCTTTATGAAACACAGCAACATTTCCGCCCGCTGCCTTAATCATAATCAGATCGCCATCTTCAGTGATAGTGGACTGCTGAGCATTTGGATGGGTTATAGTTATTACGTTATCTTTCTTTGAAACTCCGGCCCGGTAATTCGTCGTATCCATATGATTGCCGGTTCGTATTGCTATGGAGTCGCCACTATTTTGGCAATAGGTGATGTAGGTTATATCATTTTTTTTTGTCATGGTGCCACGCCCACCCATTGACGATTTAAACTCTGCTGCTGTGGTAACACTGTTAGGCAATGTAACTGTTGTGACTTTACTTTTAACGATTACCAGGTTTTGGGCCGAATTAGTTTGTGCAGATAATGAAGTTGTTGCAGCAAGTAGAACCGATGCGATAAGGTATTTCATGGTTGTAGGTTTATGTGATAAATATAATTTTTTTATCACATAAACCTATAATTTATATCAAGACCAAAACCCTTTTACCCTGATTTGCTGATGCCCGATAGTTTTTAACCGCTGCCTTAATTTGGTAACCAATCCTTCGTGTCCCGTAAGGTAAAAATGAGAATGTTCTATGCAATAGCCTTGTTCTGCTACCCACTCTTCTACCTCGCCTAAATTGCTCAATATTTGCAATGGTGAACGAAAATATTCGCCGAACAACTTTTTCTGTGTACGATCTGGCAAAAACGCAGCACCTGCGAAGCGGCTAATTGGCAACGTCAGTTGTTGTAAGGCTAACAAATGTGCTAAACTAGTGCTGTCACCTAATCCTACTACCAGGTCGGTAGCATGTGGTATCTGGCGGGTTGAGTCGATTTTTAAATATTGTACTTTTTCATTGGCCTGCAATTTACGCGCCCACAAGCTACCTGGGCCGTTGTGACCTGTGTCTATTAGTAAAGAGCAGGTAGAGGTTTCGGCGTCCCAGCCAAACGGCGTATAATCGCGGTAAGTAAAATTAGCTACTTTAAATTTGATGTATGGTACGGCTTGCCAGGTGTGCATATCTACCGTAGGCAAATGCAGGTCAATTTCGGTTATTGTGCCGCCGTCCCAGGGGCGTACTTCAAGTACATGGCCGGCATGCAAAATCCGGTCTTCTGTCATCCGGCTGGCAGCAGCTTTAAAACGTTTAATAGTGGATGTTTCCATGTTGTTGTGTTTTGAACAATACAAAGAAACGGCAACATTAACCCATAATCAATAAAGACCTCAAGGTAAATATTGGACTATTCGCGGTATTGACCCCGAAAACCCAAAGGCGTAACACCGCCGTTTTGCTTAAATAACCGCGAGAAATAAGCGTGATCTTCATAACCTAATTCGTAGGCAATTTCTTTGACATTCAAATCTGTATAAAAGAGCAGTCGTTTAGCTTCCAACATAACTTCTTGGGTTATCCAGTAGCTAACCGGCATGCCGGTAGTATGTTTTAAAGCTTCGTTCAAATATACCTGCGAAACGTTAAGCTTATCGGCATAAACCGACGGGCTTTTAATATCCTTTAGATGGATGCTAAGCAGGGCCTTAAATTCCTGCGTCAACTGTTGTTTGCGATTAACCTGTCCCTCGCCCCGCTCCTGTATTTTATATTGTGCCGCTACCATCCCGGTAAAAGCCTGAATAAAAGAATACAGCACTTGCCGGTAAAATGGTTGATCCTCGTTATTACTATAATGACCAAATAACGATTTCAATACCTGCTGATAGCCGGCCAGGTCGATTTCATTTAATGGGATAGTTTGTTGTAAGGTTAGCCTTTGTTCAAAAACCTGCCTTTGTTCATTAGTGAGCAAGCCTGTATCGATAGCTAAAAACCAACCATAAGCCATCTCCGCACTAATGCGATGATGCACCTGACCTGGCAACACGAAATATAAAGTACCCGGAGTAAATTGCTTTACCTCGAAATCAATCATCAACTCCGCCGAGCCAGATTCTACCAAAAAGAAAATATAATGATCATCACGATGCGCGCCAAGTGTTTCCACCTCGTCTGCTTTATCGCCGGGCTTAAAATAATCTATTTCTACACCTATTTCGGCCCGATCCTGAAGTAGGTGCATTGGAATGGTTGCCATAGCGCTAAAGATAGCAGTTAAGCTATTTAAATTATTAACCTAAAAGTCAAATTAACCCGCATTCTCATAGGCTTGGTTGATTTAATTATCCGATGCTTCCAATCCTCTGCAAGTCTTAAAAATGACACAGGTATTAGTATACATTCACCAAATGATTTTTCATGTGCTCTACATAGTCAGCTGCCAGCCAATCCACGGTGTGCATTGTTACTTCATATTTGCCATTATCGCATCGGGCAGTTAATCTATCTGCTGGATAATTTTTCCAGACGCGGATAATCTGGAAGTTGAGCAAACGCCAGAGCTCCAGTATTTCATTGATATCTTCGTCCTGGTAACATTGGGCTGCCACCCACTCTACCTGGTCGTACACCAGCTTAAAGCCTTCCTGGTAGGTACATCTTACAAAACGTTGTAAATTGATCTGTGCGCTATCTATTAAATGGCCCATAATCTCCTTGCGCGACCATTTATCCGGCCCGGGTTTAGTATCCCAATCAATGGCTTGCAAATCACGGGTTAACAAATCCTCAATTACTGTGGCCAGGGCCTGGATGGTATTTTCCATGATTGCAGATACGTTGAAGATTTAAAATTGCGCAAACAAAAGTGCTTATCAAACCAAAATTCCATATTTTCACATCAGCATAAAAAAAATCTGCGCATGGCTTTAAATTATATCTGGATTGCCCTATTTATTATATCATTTATTATTGGCTTGTTTAAGCTGATATTTTTAGGCGATACCGATATTTTCAGGATGATGGTAGATGGTACGTTTGATTCTACAAAATCAGCCGTAATGGATATCGCCTTGCCGCTGGTTGGTATAATGGCTTTTTATCTTGGGATCTTGAAGATTGCAGAGAAAGCGGGTGCAATTAACTTCCTGTCGCGCATTGTTGGGCCATTTTTTAACCGTTTGTTTCCAGAAGTACCCAAAGATCATCCGGCAGTTGGCCAAATGATGATGAACTATGCAGCTAACCTGTTGGGCCTGGACAACGCTGCTACTCCATTTGGCTTAAAAGCCATGAGCGGTTTGCAAGAGCTGAATCAAGATAAAGACACGGCTTCTAACTCACAGATTATGTTCCTGGTGCTACACGCCTCGGGGTTAACTTTATTGCCCATCGCCATTATTGCACAGCGTGCAATCTATCATTCAAAAGACCCAAGCGATATTTTCATACCCTGCATTATCGCTACCTATGTCGCTACATTGGCGGGTTTGATCGTTGTGAGTATCAAACAAAAGATCAACCTTTTTGACAAAGTCATTTTAGCCTGGCTTGGGGGAATTACCCTTTTTATTGGTGCCGTAGTTTGGTATTTTAGTGTTTATCTAACCAAAAGCCAAATTAGCGAAGTCTCAAAAGTATTTAGCAATCTCACCCTATTTGGTTTGCCGGTACTGTTTATTTTGGGTGGGATGCGTAAGAAAATAAATGTATTTGAAACTTTTATTGAAGGTGCTAAAGAAAGCTTTGATATCTCTATCAAAATAATCCCCTACCTGGTAGCGCTTTTGGCCGCTGTAAGCATATTCCGCATTAGCGGCGCCGTTGGTTATTTAGGCGATGGCTTTAAATGGATCTTCGGTCATTTTAATATTGATACCCGTTTTACTGATGTCTTGCCGATCGCATTCCTGCGACCGCTCAGCGGTTCGGGCGCGCGGGCTATGATGTTGGATAATTTAAAAACTCACGGGGCCGATAGCTTTATAGGGCACCTGTCCAGCGTTTTGTATGGCACGGCCGATACTACTTTTTACATTGTAGCGCTTTATTTTGGTGCCGTGGGTATTAAAAAGACCCGGTATGCAGTGCCAGCTATGCTCATTTCTGATTTCTTTGGCATAGTGACAGCAATATTGATTTCGTATCTGTTTTTTGGATAAAACAGTCAATATTTGCCATGGACTTTTAGTGGACATTAGCTGAGAATGGTTGTTTATATAGGTTTTATACTTAACTTTAAGGCATTATTTTAACACCCCTAATTAAGCATGACGCAAACTCCTACTTCCAAAAAAACTGAACAATATTTAAAAGAAAGAGCGGCCAAAAAACATAGTGGCAATAAAGCGTTGTTTATATTTTTGGTGCTTATAGCTATAGTGATAGCTGTGGTAGCAAAAATTTTCTTAACCGGTACGCTAAAGCCAGAATTTATGAAAGGGATGCCAGGAAGTGATGATGCCTATGCTATGGCGAAATTATTTATTCAGCCCACCTTAAAATCTTCGAGCGTAAAATTTAATGATGATAAGTATCAGTTTGGCAAACAATCAGATTCTGTATATGTGATCCAATCATCAGTTGAATCAAGCACCGATGGCGGCGAAAAAGTGAATACCGAATTTAAAATAATCCTAAAATATAACGGTGGCCAGGTAGATAAACAGAAAAACTGGAGCTTGATTGATATTTCTCAACACTAATACCAGCTGCCTATAAATTAAAAAAGCAGGCTGAAATTTACATCCCAACCTGCTTAATCACTCTAAAACAATCACCTCTTAACTTTAGAAGTATCCTTAATAATATATATTGATATACTTATTTGCTAACTAAAAACTTTAGTCAAAGTTACCAATAAACTAAGCGTTTAAACTTGAAAACCTTCTTTTTTACGGCTGGGTGACAGTCGCCAAAAAGATCAATACATTAACCCCTTTATAAAAATGTCAAGCAGTAACAAACGCTTGGTATGAATCTCTTCCAGGTGTTCTTTTTGTGGGAACATTACCTTTTTGTGCGCCACCGCGCTTACTCTCACACCGTGCAAAGCATCAATCAATAGGTCTACAATCTGCTCCGGGCTTTCAACGGGTTTAATGTGCCCTTTTTGTTCTTCTATACGAATAGCTGCACTTAACAAGGTCAATTCGCTGTTACGTATTTCAGCAATGATCTCCCAAATGGTATCGGGCAAATTCTGCTCATTTACTCTGAAGAAGTCAAAAAAATTATAATTTTTAACGATAAAATTATGGTGGATATCAACCTGTGCTGCAAATGCGTCTCTGAGACTGTTAGCCTGATTAAGTTCACTTTCAAGATTTTGTATGTATTCGCCCGCCAGCTTGCGCATCACAGCTATATACAACTGACTCTTGTCGGGGAAATAATAATATAGCAAGGCTTTGGATAAAGACAAGTCGCCTGCTATTTCGTTCATTGTGGTTTTTGAATAGCCATAATGTAAAAACCGCTGATAAGCCGCTTCTAAAATTTTTTCGCGTTTAATGTCTTGTTGATCGACTACTGTACTCATTATAACTCCTGTTACAAAAACTGACTATTTAAACAAAATTATCAAATATTCTAGATTAATAACTCACAAGAACCCTTCTAAGTGTTTAAACGCACAAAATTGATACACAAATTACAATTAGATTATGATTTTGCGCAATCGATTACCCCAAACGTGCGATACCTACACCCGCGCCCACCACCAACGCATCTTCTAACGCACCGATTATTGGGTCAATAATTCCAGAGGTTTTCACAGTAGCTTTACGTAAGAAAAAACTGCCAAAGGTAGAAGCCACGGCTGCCGTCCCACCTATTAAGGCTCCTACCCAGGCGTTACCTCCGGCTGCTTTTAATATCCCCGCTCCTGCTAAAGCTCCAGAGATACATCGCGCAGATAATACCACCGGTTTAATACGATCGGGTGCGGTCGGTAGCTTATCGCCTATAAACTCGGCCAGGGCCATATATTTTAAACCATTAGCGACAGTGTTTGACTGCAGGAAACCCAATCTTGATTTACCAAATACTTTTGATTTATGGTGACTTAATATATAACTGGTGATAGCTGGCGCCGAGGCCGAACGCATCCCTGCCAGTAAGCCTATACCTAACACCTGCCACAGCGGTTTTTCGATTTTTAAATTCATGGTAGCGTTTGTTTATGTACAAATGGCAATAATCATTCCTAAATGGCAGGTTTATTAAATCAGAATATAATACAAACAAGAATGCCCCGTTTTCGCGGGGCATTCTTGTTTGATAATTTATATTATCCTGCTATCTCGGCAGGTGTTTCATGCGATTCTTTTTTGGTGAATCTTGCTTTAATTCTGTAACGGATCAAATACATACATGGCACTAATATCAGGGTAATGATGGTTGCGAAACCTAAACCAAATATCATTGTCCATGCCAAAGGCCCCCAAAACGCCACGTTATCGCCACCGAAGTGAATATGTGGTTTAAAATGGGTAAACAGTCCCACGAAGTCAATATTAAAGCCTACCGCTAAAGGTATTAAACCTAATATGGCTGAGGTTGCCGTCAACAACACCGGTGTCATACGGGTATGGCCCGCTTCAACAACAGCATCGTGTATACTTGCGCCTTGTTCCATCAGCATATCTGTAAACTCTACCAGTAATATACCGTTACGTACTACCACACCCGCAAGAGCAATAATACCGACACCGGTCATTACAATAGATATGGTCATTTTGAAGATGCTCACACCTAATAGTACACCTATAATACTGAACAAAATTTCGCTCAATATAATCAACGTTTTACCGGTAGAGTTAAACTGAATCATCAGGATGATCAGAATCAAACCAAACGACGTAGCTAAAGCGCCCAGTAAGAAGTTCATAGCTTCTGCCTGATCTTCCTGGCCACCGCCCATTTTGATAGTAACGTTAGCCGGTTTTTTGAAATTGTTTATCGCTCTTAAAATATTGGCGTTAACCTCATTGATATTATTTGGCTTAATGACGTTCGACCCTAAAGTTAATACACGTCTTTGCTGTTTGTGTTTGATATTACTATATGTTGTGGTGTACCTAACGTCTGTAAATGCAGATATAGGTACCTGGCGTATAGCGCCACCGGTAGCAAGATCGCGGTAAGTAATCTTTAAGTTCTTTAAAGCATCCAGATTGCTGCGCTGGCTTTCAAGGGCACGTACTTTTATCTGGTAGTCGTCCTCACGAGTATTTCTGAAATCACCGGCTTTGGCGCCAAATACAGCTGTAGCCAAAGTCTGTGTGATCTGACCAGTGTTTATGCCCTCACGGTTTGCACGCTCACGATCAACATCAAACACAATTTCGGGTTTGTCAGTCTGCACGTCGGCAATCAGGCCCTCAATACCGGCTATATTCTGTTTAGCTAAATAACTTTTTAAATGATTAGCTGTCTTTACCAGCGTGTCAATATTATCGCCGGCAATTTCAATACTAATATCTTTCTGTACCGGTGGGCCGCCATTTTCTTGCGCTACCGCGATTTTTGCACCCGGAATTACGCCATCAACTGCCTTACGCACATTGGCTAATACCGCTTTGGTATCCTTACCATTACGTTTACCAAATTCAACAAAGGCAACGGTTATTTTACTCTTGTTTTCGTAATCGCCCTGATCTTCATCACTTGGGTCGGCAACGCTGGCTGTAACGTTTGATATGATAGACGATACGATGTCCTTGTCAGGTTCAACTGCGTCCGCAACACGTTTCTCCAGTTTCTTGGTTACCTCGTTGGTATAAGCCTGGTCGGTACCAATAGGCATGGTTACATACACAAAGGCAAAGTTAGGGTCGCCTGCCGGGAAAAACTCAACCTTAGGCGATCTTGCCACAAGGAAAAATATGGTAAATATAAATAATGCTACTGTCCCACCTAATACTACCCATGGAGCTTTAACGGCACGCTCCAACCATCTGGCATACCAGTCTTTAAAGCGTGGCCATAAGTTGTTTTGGAAGCTATCTATCGTTCTTAACAAAACAAAATGGTTAAGTAGGTACAGCGCTATAATTAGCACCATGAAATTACCAAAACCAAAGTTTATCAAATAACCAACTACAGTAGCTATTACCAGGTAGATTAAAGAACGCCTTGTTTTTTTATCAAATTTTGGATGATCGTGCTCGCCCTCAACGTGCGGTTTCATAAAGTCAACTGCAAATACAGGGTTAAACAGGTAGGCAACAACCAGCGAAGCCAGCAACGTTATAATCAACGTAATTGGTAGGAAGAACATAAAATGCCCAATCAAGCTATTCCAAAATGCTAACGGCACAAATGGTGCAAGCGTAGTCATAGTACCAGAAAATACAGGTAAAAACACTTCGCCGGCGGCCATCTTAGCAGCTTGTTTAATAGGCACAGCTCCGTTGGCAAAGATCCGGTGCGTATTTTCTATTACCACAATTGCATCATCTACCACAATACCCAATGCGAGTAAGAAGGAGAATAGCACGATCATGTTTAATGTAAACCCAATAGCTGGCATTACCAGGAATGCTATAAAACACGATAGTGGTACAGATAGCGCCACAAATATGGCGTTGGTACTACCCATAAAAAACATCAGGATAATGGTAACCAGAATAAACCCAATAACAATAGTGTTAATCAAGTCATTCAGCGTGGTACGTGTTTTGTCTGACTGATCGCCGGTTACTGTTATCTTTAAACCTTTAGGAAACTGTGTTTTTAATTTCTGCGAAATTAAGCTGTTAATTTTATCAGAAGCCTCAATCAAATTTTCGCCCGTACGTTTACTTACGTTAAGGGTAATAACATTTTTAAAATCTTTACTATCGTTTGTTTTTAAACGCGCGTAGCTTTCCTGCTCTAAAAACGAGTCTTTAATATCGGCAATATCGCGCAAGTATATTGATTGCCCTTTAGGGTTTCTGACAATCATTTCGGCTACTTCATCAGCACTTTTGTAATCTTTCTTTATGTCGATACTACGGCGGATACCATCAGTTGTAACATTACCTGCAGATGCGATGATATTTTCATTACCAATTGCCTGGGTAATATCATTAAAGCTTAGTTGTACTGCTGCCATTTTATTCATATCGACATTGATCTGAATTTCAGGTGTCAACGCTCCTACTTCTTCAACACGCGATATTTCTTTATAGCTTTCAATCTCGTCCTTTAAGTTATCGGCATATTCTTTCAACTTTTTCAAGTCGTAATCGCCGGATATATTTACATAAAGGATAGGAATATCAGCAACGTTGATATCAGATATAATCGACTCTTTAAGGTTAGCATCGTTTTGCGGCAAATCTTGTTTTGCTTTATCAACGGCTTCCTTTACATCAATCTTTGCATCTCTGATCTTAACATCGGCGTTAAATTCAGCCGTTATTACAGACATGTTTTGTTTTGAGTTTGAGGTTACCTTTTTTAGACCTTTAAGCGATTTCAACTGCTTTTCTAATTGCCTGGTTACCAGCAACTCTATATTTTGCGGCGACTGGCCGATGTATGGCGTGCTCACAAAAACCTTTGACTGCGCTATATCCGGAAAATTCTCCTTAGGCAGATTATTATAGCTGACAAAACCTAGTACCGATATTAAAAATATCAATACATATATGGCGGTTTTATTATCAATGGCCCAGCTAGATGGCCCAAATTCTTTGTTAAGATCTTTCATTATAGATCAAATTATTTAAGTGATTTAATTACCAGACTGTAACACATTTACTTTGTCGCCATCATTCAGATCAGAAGCGCCGGCAGTGATCAGTTGATCGCCCGCAGTTAAACCCGATAAGATTTCGGCCTGGCTGCCATAGGCAATGCCAACTTTAATGTTTTTACGTTTGGCTGCACCGTTATCATTAACATAAACGTAATCACCCTGCTCTGATTTTTGAATAGCATTTAATGGGATTACGATTGCTTTGCTATTATTATAATCGGCTATTTTAATAATAGCTGTCATGTTAGGGCGTAAAGTTTTACGTACAGGTAAAGCAATTTCTATGGCAAAACTACGTGAGGTTGGGTCGATAGCTTTAGCCGCAAAGGTTAGCTTTGCGCTCAAAGAGTCATTACCATCGGGTACAACAATTTTCACATTATCACCTTGATTAACACGGCTGGCGTATGATTCAGGAACATCAGCTTTAACTTTCAAAACATCAGCATTCACAATGCGGATACCTGTTGTACCCGGCTGCGCAACCTGACCCAGTTTCAGATCCATTTGGTCAATGGTACCGTTAATTGGCGATATGATGCGATACAAATCAGCTTGCTGACGTAGTCCATCAACCTGCTTTTGAGCGCTTTGCATTTGGGTTTGAGCTTGCAAAAACTGCACTTCTGTACCAATTTTTTGATCCCACAGGTTTTTTTGACGCTCAAACAAAGTTTTAGCCAAAGTAGCCTGCGATTGGGCCTGCTCTATATTTTCTCTTAATACACTATTATCCAGCTGTACTAATAGTTGGCCTTTGCTTACATGCTGGCCCGGCGCTACATAGATCTTGGTAATAACACCCGGCGACTGCGGGTAAGCTGTTACATTATCTTTAGCGTCAATTTTACCTTGTATATCAACGTAGTGGGTAAATTTGGTTTCCGCAATTTTATAAACGCTAATGTCAGCACTCTTTGAAGAATCCTGGCTGACGCCAGCTGATGCCTGCAATGCAGCGATCTTTGAGTTAATATCGGCCTGTTGTTTTTTCAGGTCGGCTAATTCTGCGTTTTTATCTTTAGGCTTCTGCGAGCAAGCAGCTAACAACAATAAAGCCGGTATATATATGTATTTTTTCATGTTTATGGTGAGTTTAGTTTTAGTTAATGCGTGCATATGCTTTGTCAAGATCTACCTTGCTTATTAAAGCATTGTATAATGCTTGTATATATTGATTATCTGCGCTTTCCAAATCTGTTTGAGCCTGAGTTACCTCGATATTTGAGCCTACACCCTGGCTATACTTTATTTTAGAAACTCTTAAAACTTCTTGTGCCAGTTCGCGGCTGCGTTTTTGGTTGTCAAGCGAGTGAACGCTATTTTCGTAAGTAATGCGGGCGGCGTTTGCCTGTAGCTTAAAGCCATTAGCCGCATTGTCTAAATCGTTTTGTGCTTTCATCACACTGATTTCCGACTGTCTTAATTGATTTACACGCTGACCGCCGCTAAAAATCGGGATGTTTACATTTAAACCGATAAAGCTGTTAGGATAAGCGTTATTGTATAAAAACCTGGTGTGGTTTTCCTGGAACACCTGGTTATATGCTCCATTTAAAGCTACCGACGGTAAATAAGCCGCTTTTTTACTTTTAACATCCAATTGATTAAGGAGAATGTTGGTTTGCAGTAACTTGTACTCTATACGGTTATGAATAAAGCTGGTATCGGTGACATCTGCCTGCGCAGCTTGAGTGATGTTAACGTCAGAGAGTTTATCAGTCAGCGTTAAATCCTGTTCTATCGGCATACCCATCTGAAATTTCAACATTTCCACACTAAGTATCAATGCGCGCTCTGCATTGTCTCTATTGGTTACCAGGTTATTGTATTGTACATCTAAACGATCAACGTCTATTTTCTCTACAAAACCTTGTTTGTTTTGCGCTGTAGTTTGATCTAGAGTTTGTTTTAGCTGCGCGATATTAGCATCCAGCAATTTAATTTGCTCGCCAGATACCAACGCCTGGTAATAAGCTTTAGTTACTTGAACGTTGGTTTCAATTTTTGATCGCGTCAGGCTCCGTATATACAGTTCCTTATAGGTCTTTACAGCTTTTAAGCCCACCAGAAAGGTTCCGCTAAATACAAGCTGACTCAGCGAAACACCATAAGTGTTATTATATTTTACAGCACCAAACGGAAACTTGATTAAAGGTGCATTCGGATCAATTGTTCCGCCGGTAAAAACACCTGTTAGGTTTGGGCCCACCGATGCGGGAGTTTGCAGAAAGTCCTGAAAACTAATTGAGCCGTTTACCTGCGGCAAGCCTGTGCCAATAGTTTCTTTTACTTTATACTCTGCGCTTTTAACATCAAGGGCTGCATTTTTTACAGAATCCTGGTGTTGGTAAGCGTAGTTAATACAATCGGCTAAGCTATAGCTTACCGGTGTATTGGGCGGCGGGGCCTGTTGCGCAAAGCCTGAAAAGACTATGCTGCAAATTAGCGACGCGGTTAGAAATATATATCTCATATGATGTAATTGTGTTGTGATTTATTTGTTATTAATTTCTCTTTGTTTCAAAGTAAGTTCCCGGTTTTGACAACCCTATGTCAACAGGAAATTTTATTGTGCGATTACATTTTTGTATTCATCTAATAATTTATAGCCTTTAAGTGTGCATATACCGAAGTTAAAATGCTCAAGCAGTTGATACTGTACCTTCCATGGGCTAAACTCCGCTATCGGGAAGATGCTATTGTTAAAACCCATTTCTACCTGCATTACCCGCATACGCGCCATGATCTTCACATCAATATCCGGCCTTATATAGCCTTGCTGGATTCCTTTCGTTAGCAGTTCTTCTAAAGTGTGAACTATCACCCCTGCTTTAAAATCCTGGAACTGTTGCCACGCTTCAGGGTGATATTTCTGCAGGTCGTGTATCACTATAGGGTTAATCCTTGAAAAAATCTCCTCAGAGCATTTCATCATGTTGATCATTTCCTCGATGACATTACCAGCGTTGCTGATCAACACGCACATCTGATCTTCATCTTCCTGCAGCTTCTTTTTAACTAAAGCTATCACTAACTCATTCTTATCCTTAAAGAACTGATAGATGGTTTTTTTAGACATGCCCAAATGTTTAGCAATATCATCCATCGTTACACTCTTTATCCCGGCCGTTAAAAACAGCTCCTCTCCGCCTTGTATTATTCTTTCTCTTTGACCCATTGACTTGATTGGTCAAAACTATGGAAACATTTTTAGATTACAAAGTTTCCAACAAAAAAATATTTTCCACATCTGTCTAGCCCTTCCTAACCCTCCCCGGTAGGGAGGGCTTTTAAAAGCCAATTCAAAAAGTCTCCCCTTCCGGGGGAGATTTAGAGGGGGCTTATTACCGATTTTGTTACCTTTGCAGAAAATCAATAACCACTCATGACACTCACACCACTTTCTGCAATTTCACCTATTGATGGCCGCTACCGTAAAACCACCGCTGATCTTGGCGCTTACTTTTCGGAATATGCTTTGATCAAGTACAGGGTGTTTGTAGAGATTGAATACTTTATAGCTTTATGCCAGCATCCATTGCCTCAACTACAGAGTTTTGATAAAAATCTGGAAGAAAAGTTACGCGACATTTATAAAAATTTTACCGAAGCCGACGCCCAAAGCATCAAGGATATTGAGAAAATAACTAACCATGATGTTAAAGCGGTGGAATATTTCATCAAGCAAAAATTTGATGACCTGGGCTTAGAGGAATACAAAGAGTTTATTCATTTTGGATTGACTTCGCAGGATATTAATAATACTGCTATCCCTTATTCGTTCAAGTTAGCATTGGATGAAGTTTATTATCCGGCACTTGAAGAGCTGGTGAATCTTCTTAAAAAATACGCGGGTGATTGGGAGCAGATACCTATGCTGGCACACACGCACGGTCAGCCAGCCTCGCCTACCCGTTTAGGTAAAGAGATCCAGGTTTTTGTGGAGCGATTAGAAAACCAATTGATTCTGCTAAAACAAGTTCCAACGTCTGCCAAGTTTGGCGGCGCTACCGGTAACTTTAATGCACACCATGTAGGTTACCCGGAAATTGAGTGGAAAGCATTCGGCAATAATTTTGTAAATAATATTTTGGGGTTGAGCCGCTCGCAGTTCACTACTCAAATTGAGCATTACGACAATTTTGCTGCGCAATGCGATGCCTTGAAAAGGATCAATAATATATTGATTGATTTGGATCGCGATATGTGGACCTACATTTCGATGAACTATTTCAAACAGCAAATTAAAGCTGGCGAAATAGGATCATCGGCCATGCCGCATAAAGTCAACCCGATAGATTTTGAAAATTCGGAGGGTAACTTAGGATTGGCAAACGCAGTATTTGAGCACCTGGCTGCGAAGTTGCCTATATCAAGATTGCAGCGCGATCTAACTGATTCAACTGTGTTGCGCAATATCGGTGTACCGGTGGCGCATACGCTGATCGCCATTAAATCAACAGTGAAAGGCCTCGGTAAATTATTATTGAACGAAAACGCATTAAACGCACACCTGGAAGCTAATTGGGCGGTAGTTGCTGAGGCGATACAGACCATTTTGCGGCGCGAGGGTTACCCAAACCCATATGAGGCTTTGAAAGAGTTGACACGTACCAATACGCAGGTTAATGCGCAGACCATTGCGGAGTTTGTAGATACTTTAAAAGTAAGTGATAGCGTTAAAGAAGAGATTAAACGTATCAGCCCAAGCAACTATACAGGAATCTAACCGTATTATCAACGTCACCTACAGGTCATAACTAATTTAGGATGATACAATAATCAAAAAGCTATTTAACTTTGTTCTAAATAAGAAGACATCAAGATGAATATCAACGTATATACCGAATCAACGCCAAACCCGGCAACTATGAAGTTCATTGTGAACAAGTTGCTGATCAATGGCAGTGCCGATTACGCTACCAGAGAGAGCGCAGACAATTCACCTTTTGCAAAAGAGCTTTACAAGTTTTCGTTTGTAAACGGCGTGTTTTTTGCCAGCAATTTTGTTACGGTTACCAAAACCGAAGGCAGCGAGTGGCCGGATATTGAGCCGATACTAAAAGAGTTTGTTAAAGGCGCAGTTGAATCTGAGATCAAAGTTCAGATTGAAGAGCAAAAAGATGATGTAGATTTTGAAGGCACAGAAATTGAGATCAAGATTCAGCAAATATTGAATGATTACGTACGCCCTGCTGTTGAGCAAGATGGCGGCGCTATATCTTACCGTTCGTTTGATGAAGGCGTGGTAACTGTAGAGCTGCGTGGTTCATGCAGCGGTTGCCCATCGTCAACTATTACTTTGAAAGCGGGTATTGAGAACTTGTTAAAACGCATGGTGCCTGAGGTTACTGAAGTAGTATCGGAAGCGTTGTAATTGGAGATTAGTGATCAGAGACTAGTTTTTATGATAAAAACGAAAAGGATTGTATTTAGCATACAATTCTTTTTTTGTTACTGTTTGTTTTCTTTTAGGCAAAATGCTGTTTGATCACTTCCAGCATTTCATCAGTAATTCTGCCATTGGTTGCCAGTAACTCACGCGAATCCATCACCTCATCTCCACCGCTAAAGTTTACTACATATCCACCGGCTTGTTTTACAATTACGATACCAGCTGCTACATCCCACGAATTGAGATTATATTCATAAAAAGCATCAAAACGCCCGGCAGCAGTATAAGCCAGATCTGTCGCTGCTGATCCCAGACGACGAATACCATGACAGTTTTTCATCAAATGAGTTAACAGATCCATGTATTGCGCTTGCTTCTCAAAGTTGTAATATGGAAAGCCTGTAGCTATCAGGCTGTCAGCTATTTTGGGCGCCTGGCTAACTTTAATTTCTTTACCATTCAGATATGCCGGCGAACCTTTCCAGCCATAAAAGCATTCGTCCTGGTTAATCTCGTAAACTACACCCAGTACTAATTCATCATACTCTTTAAGTGCAATACTTACGGAGAAAACCGGCACACCATGAATAAAATTGGTGGTGCCATCCAAGGGGTCTATGATCCAATTGTATTGCTCGGCTATTTTGCTGCTCGTTTTTTCTTCAGTGATAAAGCCCGACTCAGGCAAGATCTTTTCCAGTCCGGCCACGATAATACCTTCAGCTGTTTTGTCGACGTATGAGACCAGGTCGTTTAGTCCCTTATACTCTATCTTGTCGCTATTAAAAGTTTTTCTTTCCTGGCGGATAAAATCGCCGGCTTTTTTTGAAAGCTCAATTACTTGCTTCGCTATCTGCTCCAGCTGCATGTTGATGTCTTAATGATAGGCTAAATGAAAAAAACTTATGGATAAAGAAGCTGGCGAAGAACAAGCTCAACGCCGCTGTAATACGCGCCACAGGCGGATACATATGTAACGATCGCACAAAGACATCTAATAACGTAAGATTTGCAAAAAAGCCAACAATGGCCACTCCCACAAACCTGAAAAACTGTTTAGCCGGCGATGATTTCGACTCACTAAAAACAATAAATTTAGTGATTAAGAAATTTACCACTACACCTAAAAAGAATGAAATAGCCAACGATAATGTATAATTATCAAAGCTGTAATTAAAAACAGTGTATTTAGGTTGCTCCAAAAATTTGTGATATAGCATGTAAAATGCGCCTATGTCAACCACAAACCCCATTCCGGCAGAGAATATAAACCGGACAACCTGATTTTGAAATATTTTTTTTGCGGTTGATTGTTTAGCCATGCTTAACGGCTGCTTTTTTTTGGTGGTTCAGACCATTTACTACCAAGGCTATCCCACCTAAAAACAAGCAAAGAGATATGAGCTCGGCCTGTGTAAACGATATGCCAGCAACATTATAACGGGTATTTACACGGATCAATTCTATCAGGAAACGCTCCAACCCATTCAATATCAAGTAAATACCAAACATAACGCCCGCTGTTTTAATCTTATCGCGAATAGCCCATAAAAAGAAGAACAACAGTATACAAACCACCGATTCATAAAAAGAAGTTGGGTATACAGGCTGGGCTAATACATTACAAAACTTGCCAACGCAGGCCGGAATATGATTACCTTCCATGCTTACGTTATGCGGGAAATTGAAAGACCACATCCAATCTGGCATCCAGCTTAAAAAGCCCGGTTTGGGTTTAAGGTTAGGTATCCCCCAATCACCATCGCCAGACATCTGGCAGCCAATACGGCCAACACCGTATGCCAGCATCATACCCGGGCCGCCAATATCCAGCATGGTTAATGGTTTGATATTATGTTTATGAGCAATGTAAAGAACTGCCGCACCGCCACAAATTAATCCACCGTAAAAAGTAAGTCCGCTGAAGCCTATAAGCATCCCAACCGGGTCTTTCATAAAGTCGCCCCAGTTCTCTAAAGCGTTAAAAATTTTAGCACCTGCAAAGCCAAAAATCGCAGCCCATAAAAGTATGTTACCCATTAACTCGTAAGGGTGTACCTTAACTACGCGAGTTTCTGGTGTGGGTAGTAATTGTTTCTTATTTTCGGCATACGCCCAATAAGCAAATACTGCGGCTAAAACTATACCGCCTATAAAATTACCGCGAGAGGATAAAAGAAAAGTTTGCGGATCGTCAATCATGGCGTGGTAGTTAAATACCATATCTACCAGTTTAAATCCTAGTATAAAACCAAATAACCCGTTAGCCAACAATTCGGTTGCAGTTATAGGTTTACCGAAGGTTACTGTTTTTTCGAATGAATGAATGATGCCAAGTTTCTCTTTACGCTTAAATTCCTGCACAAAGGCCCAATAGGCGGCCACAAAAGCCAGCGCCACAAAGAAGCCAAAAGTTTGTACGGGAAGTGGTATATCTATGCCGAATAGATATTGGATTAGAGAACTTAAGCTTGGAAACATAGCTAATTATTTTGCTGCGAATATAGGTTTAATGTACCAATATTTCCGCGCCTTCGGTTATTTCAACATCACCGTCAGACGATATATTTGTTAAACAAACCGTTTTAAGTTCGTTAACCAACACCGGATCGAATTTGGTTTTAACTTTAACGTAATTTCTGGTAAAACCGTGCATGAAACCTTCTTTTATATCACCTTCAAACAAAACCTCCTCTGTTCTACCTAGTTGGCTCTCATAAAAGGCACGGCGTTTTTTATCAGAAAGGATATGCAGCATCTTACTTCTGTCGGCACGGGTTGAGCCGGGCACGGTTCCTTTCATCTCGGCAGCAAGGGTATTGGCGCGTTCAGAATAAGTAAATACGTGCAGGTAAGAGATATTTAAGTCGTTTAAGAAATTATAAGTGTCGATGAAATCTTCTCGGGTTTCACCAGGAAAACCTACTATCACGTCTACACCTATACAGCAATCGGGCATTAATTCTTTAATTTTTGCTACGCGATCTGTATACAGTTCGCGTTTGTAGCGGCGACGCATTAGCCCTAATATTTTATCAGAACCCGATTGCAGCGGAATATGAAAATGTGGCACAAAACGTTTTGATTGCGCCACAAAAGCAATGATCTCGTCAGTCAGCAAATTGGGTTCGATGGATGATATACGAATGCGGTCAATGCCTTCAACCTCGTCTAAAGCTTTTACCAAATCGAAAAACTTTGTTTCGCGTTTGCCGTTAATGATACCAAAATCGCCCAGGTTAACACCCGTTAGCACAATTTCTTTGACGCCAGATTCGGCAATCTGCTTGGCCTGTTGAATAACGCTTTCAATAGTATCGCTCCTACTGGCACCACGTGCCAATGGAATAGTACAGAATGAGCACGAATAATCACACCCATCTTGAACCTTAAGAAAAGTACGGGTGCGATCACCAAAAGAGTAAGCGGGCACAAACTCATTAGCTGCCGACACAGGCTGATTATAAACTATCGCCTTTTCTTTTTTGGTGAGATCAGTAATATGCTCAATGATTTGAAATTTCTCAGCAGCGCCTAAAACCATGTCAACACCAGGTATTTCTGAAATTTCTTTGGGTTTTAGCTGTGCATAACAGCCTACAATAGTTACATAAGCACCTGGCGATATTTTTAGAGCCTCCTTCACTACCCGCTTGCACTTTTTATCGGCATTGTCGGTAACAGAACAGGTGTTAATCACATATACATCTGGCGTATCAGTAAAATCGACGGTATCATAACCCGCATTACTAAACAAGCGGCCCAGCGTCGAGGTCTCTGAGTAATTCAGTTTACAGCCCAGTGTATAAAATGCTACTTTCTTATTCATTTGCGGCCGCAAATATACTAAATATCGTTTAACGGTTAAATGAGCTTTTGATAAGCATTAGTTTATGACTCTATCCCGACTAACAAACATTTTAATTGTAATAAAACCGCTATACAACCTATTGGAATACGTTAATAGCAACCTTTTTTGTGAGTTGACGTTAACACAGTATCTACAGTGAACAAAAATGAATAACATCTACAACCCTGAATGATAGTACGTGCCAGAAAGATACCAATTTTACGTTATGTCCTGATTATTGCATTGATAAGCTTACTTTTTGGCGGCACCGAGTATTTGTATTTACGTTATAAAAAAGCCCAACTGTTACGCGGCAACATCGAAAATGTAATCACATCGCGCGAAAATTCTGCGTTGATTGATACCTGTATTTATCGCTTGTACAGCGCTGATAATAGCAGCCGACTTTATACTATCACGGGAGACAAAACCTATTTAAGAAGTTCATCTGCCGATATGAACAAGGTGCTGGCGACCATAGATAAGATCAAATTTGGGAAACAAGAGGTAACCGATCCAGATAAATTTAAGCGATTGGTGCAGGATAAAATCATAAAAACTAACGATTTCATCAAATTGCGCCTGCAAACAAACTATCTTATTAAAAGATCAGAAAAGGTAAATCAATCGCTCAATCATATCCAGACGGCAAAACCAGAACTGGTGGCACACCATGTAACAACTATTGATACAGTTAAAATAGCGCCTACAGTACAAGCTAAAAAGAAGTTTTTTGGTAGAGTTATAGCCTCGCTTTCCCGTAAAAAAGAACCCGAAAAAGCCAAGACCGTTATCGTAGCCAAAGACACGGTTATTTATTCTCAAAAAATTTCTAAAGCCACTATACAATCCGGCAAAACAGCTTATAATTATTCTAAAAAAATTAATGCGGCCAACAAAAAACTGGTAAAAGGCGAACAGCAAATTTTGCAGTTAAACAATAACCTTGCCCAGGAGATTATTGCCAGTTTGAAAGGTTATAAAGCAATTGAGCAGGCCTACATCAATCATAGTAAAGCTGAACTACGCGAAAATTTAGGTGATGTTTTTTCTGATTTCAGCCGTGGAGCTTTGGTTAGTTTTATTTTACTTGTTTTAGTGCTGATTGCGGTGTTTTACAACATCTGGAAGATCTTCCGCAATGAGCAGGATATTATTGATTACAGCAATAGCGCCGAAAAGTATGCACAACTTAAAAGCAAGTTTCTTGCGGGTATGAGCCACGAGATTCGTACCCCTTTAAACTCGGTTATCGGTTTTTCTGAACAATTGAGCCAGGAAGATTTACCGCCATCTCAAAAAGAACAGGTGGCAGCTATTCGTAATTCGTCAGAAATGATTTTGGATCTGGTAAATGAGATCCTGGATTTTTCGAAATATGAAACCGGCAAAATGAATTTTGAAAGTGCGCCTTTCATGCTCAACCAGGTTATTTCAGAAGTTTATTCTACCATGACCATACATGCTATGAAAAAAGGCATCGGGCTGGAAAACCTGACCAACATTGACGACACTATTTGCTGCGAAGGTGATAAAATGCGTTTAAAACAGGTATTGATGAACCTGACCGGTAATGCCATAAAGTTTACCCGTCAGGGCAAAGTTACCATCCAAGCAAAGGTTGAGCTTACTCTTGGCAATAACTTCATACTTAAAGTGCGAGTGGTCGATACAGGCATCGGTATTGATAAAAATCATTTACCGCATGTTTTTGATGAATTTTCGCAGGTTGCAGAGGCACAAAAAGCTACCCGTCATAAAGGCACTGGACTTGGTTTGGCTATCTGTAAAAAGATCATTGAATTACAAGGCGGTAGCATCACTGTTACCAGTGCGTCGGGGCAGGGTTCTGTATTTAGTTTTGAACTGCCGTTTAAACAGTTAGAAGATGTTGATTGCTATACGGAATCGAACTTCAATAGTGACTTGCTTATAGACCTGGTTAGAGACAAAAACATACTGCTTGCTGATGATAATAAGCTTAACGTTTTGTTGGCTAAAACCATCCTTAAAAAGTGGAACATCAAATGCGATGTGGCTTACGATGGCCAGGAGGCGTTGGATTTGTTCAAAATTAACAACTATGACATGGTGCTTACTGATATACAGATGCCGGTGATGGACGGGTTGCAGCTTACCGGACAAATTCGCCATTTTTCTGATCCTGTAAAATCGAAAATCATCATTATGGCGCTTACGGCTAACGTAATGAAAGAAGACCGGGATATTTATTTGGCGACCGGTGTAAACGACGTGGTCTTGAAACCGTTTTTGGAAAAAGATTTGATTGAAAAAATCGCATCGGCTATCCAAAACAATAGCACGGCCTTGAAATTTATAGCTTAAATCTGCCTATAGATCTGACTAATTATTGATGCAGGTGCCGGCACCATCATGTCAATCGTTCGTCAGCAGATAGATTAAATTATACCGTTTCCCGCTCCAATCATTATATTGGCTGTTTATAACACACAGCCGATGCTTGAACAATACGATCTGAGTAATTTATTGGTGTTGGATATCGAGACCGTGCCACAATACGCCACGCACGACGAATTACCCGATAATTTCAAAAAGCTTTGGGACCTCAAAACCCAACGACTGCGAAAAGAAGAAGCGGCCGAGGATTTCTACGAAAGCGCAGGTATCTGGGCCGAGTTTGGAAAGATCATCTGTATTTCTGTCGGTGTTTTTACCGGTGGATCGACGCGTGGTATGCGCATTAAATCATTTGCCGGGCATGATGAAAAAGAACTATTAGAAAAATTTTCGCAGATGTTGAATGGGCAGCCGCAAAATTTGGTTTTAGTTGCACATAACGGTAAGGAGTTTGACTTCCCGTACTTATGTCGTCGTATGTTAGTGAACGGACTGCCGCTTCCAAAACAGTTAGATATCGCCGGCAAAAAGCCCTGGGAGATTGCCCATCTGGATACCATGGAGCTTTGGAAATTTGGCGATTATAAAAGCTATACCTCGTTGAGTCTGCTTACCGCGATATTTAATATCCCTACCCCAAAAGACGATATAGATGGTAGTATGGTAGGCTCGGTTTATTGGAAGGATAATCAATTAGAACGCATTTGCACTTATTGCCAAAAAGACGTTATCGCCACTGCGCAATTATTGAGGCGCTATCGTGGCGAAGCATTAATAGCCGACGAAAATATCACCATAGTAGGCTAACATGTTAATCGTAGACCAACTAAGTATTCAATTCAAAACAGCTAACGGCCTGTTTGATGCCGTAAAGGACATTTCTTTTCAGCTGGCCGAGGGTGAAACCGTTGGCATAGTAGGCGAATCAGGCTCTGGGAAATCTGTCACCTCAATGGCGTTGATGCGATTGCTGGATAAAAGCATCTCAATCGTCAAAGGCAATATAATGCTTGACGATATTAGTATACCAGATCTTTCTGATGACGAAATGCGCGCATTCAGGGGTAACAGGATTGCTATGATCTTTCAAGAACCTATGACTTCCTTAAACCCGGTGCTAACCTGCGGTTTCCAGGTAGCTGAAGCGGTACAGTTACATTTGGGATTATCAAAAGCTAAAGCCCGTACACAAACCATCAACTTATTTAAAGAGGTACAACTCCCCCGCCCTGAAGAAATATTTGACAGTTATCCGCATCAAATTTCCGGCGGACAAAAGCAGCGGGTAATGATAGCGATGGCGCTATCCTGCGATCCGGAGATCTTAATAGCCGATGAGCCGACTACTGCTCTGGACGTCACTGTACAAAAAACCATCATCGAGCTATTAAAAAAGCTGAAAACTGAACGTGGTATGAGCCTGATCTTTATCTCGCATGATTTGGGTGTGATCAATGAAATAGCCGACCGCGTGCTGGTGATGTACAAAGGCGAAGTGGTTGAACAAGGCGGTGTTAAACAGATCTTTAAACATCCAAAACATCCTTATACAAAAGGTCTGCTGGCTTGCCGTCCGTCAGTAAAGCTGCATTTAAAAAAACTACCAATTATCGCCGACTTTATGAATAGCAATGACACTATCGAAAACATTCGTAAAGCATATCAATATACAAAAGACGAACTCGCTGATCGCCATAAAAATATATATAGCCAGGCACCATTACTTAAAGTAGATAACCTGAGTACGTGGTTTCCTTTAAGAGACGGCATTTTCGGCCAATCAAAAAATGTAGTTAAGGCTGTAAACCATGTTAGTTTTGAAGTTTACCCCGGCGAAACTTTGGGACTAGTAGGTGAATCTGGCTGTGGTAAAACGACACTTGGGCGAAGTATTTTAAGATTGATAGAACCAACCTCGGGCAGCATTGATTTTGAAGGTATCAATCTTCGCGATCTGGATAAATCAGGCTTGCGCGCCATACGTCGCGATATTCAGATCATATTCCAGGACCCCTACTCCTCTTTAAATCCAAGGCTTACCGTTGGGCAATCTATCATGGAGCCCTTGCAGGTTCATCAGTTATATAACAATGATACGCAGCGTAAGCAGCATGTATTACAGTTACTGGAGCGTGTTAGTCTGTTACCGGAACACTTTGATCGATATCCGCATGAATTCTCAGGCGGGCAGCGGCAACGTGTGGTTATAGCGCGTGCGCTGGCTTTGCAGCCTAAGTTTATTATTTGCGATGAGTCGGTGTCGGCACTTGATGTTTCGGTACAGGCACAGGTTTTGAATCTGATTCGCGAGTTACAACAAGAGCTTAATCTTACCTATATTTTCATCTCGCATGATCTATCTGTTATTAAACACATCTCCGACCGTATGATGGTAATGAACAAGGGGGAGATCGTCGAATTTGGTGATCCCTATCAGATCTATAATCATCCGCAAAACGAATATACTAAGCGGCTAATTGACGCCATTCCGCAGTTTTAAAACAAGGGTGCAAATTATGACGTTTTGATTTCAGAACTGAACAGCCAAAAATCGCAAGTTGGAACATATTCCCGTATCTTCGCATAAATACATTTATTTGCATGTCAAACAAAAAGAAAAAAAGTTCATCTATTAACCAGGTACTTACCCAAATGGTACTTGATATTTTTGAGCAAAACGGCAATACCCCACTTAACTACAAGCAAGTATCGTCAATACTGAACATACGCGACCCGGAAGCAAGAAATACAATACTCGATATATTAGAAGACGAAGCTTTCAAACAAGTTTTGAAAGAAGTATCGCCAGGTAAATTCCAACTTATTGAACTAAAAACATTTGTTGAAGGTATAGTTGATCTTACAAATGACGGCTCGGCTTTTATTGTTACAGATGATGTTGATGAAAGTGATATATATGTTGCTCCACGTAAACTACGCAACGCATTGAACGGAGACCGTGTTAAAGTTTACGTTTATGCCAAAAGCAAAGGCAGCCGCAAAGAGGGAGAGGTTATTGAAATCATTAATCGCGCCAAAATGGAGTTTACGGGTATCGTCAAACTGTCAGACCGTTACGCGTTTTTTATTCCCGATGATCGTAAAATGATGCACGACATTTTCATCCCAATGGGTGAATTGAATGGTGCAAAAAATGGCATCAAAGCGGTAGCGGAAATTACCGACTGGCCCGCGCAGGCTAAAAATCCGGTTGGCCGTATCAAGCATATCCTGGGTGTACAAGGTGATAACGATACTGAGATGAACGCCATCCTGGCTGAATATGGTTTCCCGTTATCGTTCCCTGCTGAGGTTGAACATGATGCCGAATCTATATCAGCGGATATTACGCCGCAGGAAATTGCTAAACGCAGAGACTGCCGTGATATCACCACATTTACCATTGACCCTTTTGATGCCAAGGACTTTGACGACGCTATATCATTTAAAATATTAGAGAATGGTAATTATGAAGTTGGCGTGCACATTGCCGATGTATCACACTATATCATCCCTGATTCTGCTTTAGATAAAGAAGCGTTCGATCGCGGCACTTCGGTTTACCTCGTAGACCGTGTGATACCGATGCTACCGGAGCGTTTATCGAACGGTTTATGCTCACTACGCCCCAACGAGGACAAGTTATGCTTCGCCGCTATTTTTGAGTTAGATGAAAAAGCCAACATCGTGAACGAATGGTTTGGTAAAACAGTAATCCATTCTAACCGCCGTTTCACTTATGAGGAAGTACAGGAGGTTATAGAAACCAAAGAAGGCGATTATAAATACGAAATACTGAAACTGAATGAGCTGGCTTATATCCTGCGAGATCGTAAGTTTAAGAATGGCGCTATCAGCTTTGAAACTACCGAAGTTAAGTTTATACTAGACGAAAAAGGCCGCCCGACTGGTGTTTACGTTAAAGAACGTAAAGATGCTCATAAACTAATTGAAGATTTTATGCTCCTGGCTAACCGCAAGGTAGCCGAGTTTGTAAGCAAAAAAGGCAAGGGCAAGCAAAAATATACTTTTGTTTACCGCGCGCATGACTCGCCAAAACCTGATGCATTGGCCAGTTTTGCCACTTTTGCTGCAAGATTTGGCTATAAGATCAACACCAAATCAGACAAAGAAACTGCTAAATCATTAAACCATTTAATGGAAGATGTAGAGGGCAAAAAAGAACAAAATGTATTGACACATTTGGCTATCCGGTCGATGGCTAAAGCTATTTATACCACTAAAAGCAGTAGTCACTACGGCTTAGCATTTGATCATTATACACACTTTACCTCGCCTATCCGCCGTTACCCCGATGTGATGGTACACCGTTTATTGCAGCATTATTTAGATGGCGGGCAATCTGTAAATGCAGATCATTATGAGAAAATGTGTCAACATGCATCGCAAATGGAAAAACGTGCTGCCGATGCTGAACGAGCTTCAGTTAAATACAAACAGGCTGAGTTTTTAAAGGATCAGATTGGCACAATTTACAGTGGTGTTATCTCTGGTGTTACCGAATGGGGTATGTATGTGGAAATTATTGAAAATAAATGCGAGGGCATGATTCGCCTGCGTGATATCTCTGATGATTTTTATACTTTAGACGAGAAAAATTACCAGATCATTGGCCAACGTAAAAAGAAAGTTTACCGTTTAGGCGATGAGGTAAAGATCAAAGTCAAAAACGTCGACCTTACCAAAAAACAAATTGATTTTTCGTTAGTACAAGATTAGTATATAGTTGATTAAGTTGGATTGAGTTGATTAAGTTAAAAACGGTGTAACCACCCACCTTATCAACCATTCACCATACACCACACATGAGAGAACTACAAGATCTGCAGCTGTTAATTGATAACGCCGTTACCGAGCTTAAATACCCGCCATACCCTGCCGAGCTATACGAGCCTATTTACTATATACTGAGCATGGGTGGTAAACGCATGCGCCCTGCGCTGCTTTTAATGGCTTGCGATCTGTTTGGTGGCGATGTGGAAAAAGCCTTGCCGCCTGCTTTGGCTATCGAGGTATTTCATAACTTCACTTTGATGCACGATGACATTATGGACAATGCACCGCTGCGTCGTGGTAAAACTACCGTACATGAGCGTTGGAACCAGAATGCTGCCATCCTATCAGGAGATGTGATGTTGATTGAAGGCTATAAGCTGATGATGCAGGTTGAGGACAGATTACTACGTGTTATTCTCGATATATTTAACACCACCGCCGTTGGGGTGTGCGAGGGCCAGCAACTGGATATGGATTTTGAGAATCGTAACAATGTAAAAATCGACGAGTATATCTACATGATCAAACTAAAGACGGCTGTAGTACTAGGTGGTGCTTTAAAAATAGGTTCTATTTTAGGCGGTGCGGATATGAAAGATGCCGAACTAATTGCAGAGTTTGGCGAGAATCTGGGTCTGGCCTTCCAACTGCAGGATGATATACTGGATGTATACGGTTCGCCTGAAAAATTTGGCAAACAGGTTGGTGGTGATATTATCTCCAACAAAAAAACCTACTTATTAATCAAGTCGTTAGAACTGGCCGATCAACAGCAAACAGCTGACCTGCACAAATGGATCGACACGAAAAATTTCGACAACCACGAGAAAGTTGAAGCAGTAACCAGTATCTACAATGCCGTTCAGGTAAAACAACACGCCGAAACCACCATGCATGAATATGCAGACCGTGCGTTTGAAGCTTTAGAAAAGATCAATCTTCCTGAAGAAAACAAACAGTATCTGCGAGATTTTGCAGACAGTTTGATGGTGCGCGAATATTAGGTACCGAGGTATGAAATACTTAATTTCAATAGTTTTTCTTACATTTTCATATTGTATAACCAACGCACAAATTAACAGCGGTAATCACAACCCAGACACTAACAAGTTTTTTGGCGAGCCGATGGAGACAGCACCTGAATATCTGGGTGGTAGCAAAGCGTTAGCAGCGTATCTGTCAGACAATATACATTACCCGGCAACTGCAAGAAAAAATAATATACAAGGACGAGCGATCCTGGATTTTATTGTTGAAAAAAACGGCGAAATAACTGATGTGAGGATAGTTCGGCACCTGTCACCTCTATTAGACACAGAAGCGGTCAGAGTAATAAAAGGAATGCCAAAATGGAAGCCTGGCACCCAGAATTACAAGCCGATTTGTGTACGTTATGCACTTCCGATAAACTTTGCTTTACTGTCAAAAAAATAACAAGTCCGCTTTCTATTTTAGTATCAGCTTTTTTACAGCCGGTTAATTCCTTCATGCCGATTATAATCAGCATATTTAGGTAATCCAATATAACCTAATGTATGAAAGCCAAAAAGCTGTCGCCCGGCAATAGTATTGCGGGCAACAATTCACGACGTGTGTTCTTAAAAAATGGCGCTCTACTTAGTCTGGCAGTGGCCAGCAGTCCGCTTATTAAGATCTCGTCGGCAATTGCTTCACCTTCTACCAAAGAATTCATCAACGGCATACAGGTTGGCATGGCTTCATTTGCCGATGAGGGTATTGATCACGTTTTGGATACTTTGCAAAAACGTGGAGCAATCAACACTATATTCCTGAATACTTTTACCTATGGCGATGGCCTATCAGGCAGGCAAGTTGCTGGTCAGCCTTTTCCCGATCATGGACCCCAGGAAGCCGATAAAAACTACCATGGAGGTAATTATGCTATCCCCCACGCTAAATATTATCAAAATACAGTTTTAAAAGATACCCGTTCGCCGGAATATGGCAGTCGCGATTTAGTGGCCGAAGTTGTAAAAGGCGCACACAAACGTGGCATGGAAGTATTTTCTACCATCGAAGATCAATGGCGCGACGATATACCGGGGATTGATCAATGCCACGAGGTAGATCTGGTGGGCCGTAAGGCAAAAACCACTTGCCTGTTTAATCCAAACATACGTGCTTTTTGGACAGATCTGGCCACCGATACATGTACCAGTTATGATTTGGATGGTATTGTATTCTTTAATGAGCGCAGTGGCCCACTGTTAAATGCTTTGGGTGCCAGTCATTTGGTGGGTACTGTAGATCCATCGCGCTCCACTTGTTTTTGCGAATATCACCAAGCCGCGGCCAAAGCGCGGGGTATTAACTTTGAACGTACCAAAGAAGGTTATCATAAACTGGATGAGTTTGCCAAAGCCTGCCAGGCCGATCAACGCCCCAGCGATGGATATTATGTGGAGTTCCAGCGTATCATGCTGGAATATCCGGAAATTGTCGCCTGGGATAGATTATTTGATTTTGGCAAGCACCAGATTGTAGACGACGTTTACAAAGCAGTAAAAGCTTTGGGCAAAAAGCAGTTAGTAGGTTTGCATATTGAGCACGTTAATTCGTTCAATCCGTTCTTCCGTGCTACCCGCGATTATGAAGATCTGGCTAAACGTGTGGATTTCCTAAAAATTGTAGTTTACAACAATTGCGGCGGCGAGCGTTATCAGCACTTTATCAAAAATATCCATTCTACTATGTTTAAGGATATTCCTTTCGAAGAATTGATGCGGTTCAACAATCATTTACTGGGTTATAGTTTAAGTGAGGCTTCTTATGATGATCTGCCAAAGGCAGGCCTGTCGCCTGATTATGTATATCGTGAAACGCAAAGAGCGCTTATTGGGTCGAAAGGTAAATGTTTGATCCTGCCCGGTATCGATATCGGCATCCCGGTAGGTAAAAACAGTCGTAAACAATCTCCGGATGATGTCTACCAGGCTACTATGGCTGCTTATAAGGCCGGCGCCAATGGCGTGATTATATCCCGTAAATATTCTGAAATGAAATTAGACCTGATCGATGCGGCCGGCCGAGCCATCCGCGAAGCGATAAAAGGTTAAAAGATATTCTATACCATGAAGGAAAAACCAAAGGACGGCTTATCTCGCCGTAAGTTTATGCAAGCTGGTGGCATCATAGCCGCCGCCACAGTTATCCCAACACAATTAAAGGCATCGGCAGATAAAATTACTGATCCGGTACCTGCGTCTCCAGCCGAGGATGATTTCCTGGAATACATCGACCCAATTATAGGCAATATAGCCCCGCTATTAAATACAAACAGGCCGGTGGTACATTTGCCTAATCAAATGGTACGTACGCATCCCAGGCGTCAGGATTATCTGGATGATCAGATTACCGGGTTTCCCTTATTGTCATTAAACGTTATCACCCCACAAACTATCTTTTCTGTTCGCCCGGCTAAAGGGCAATTAGACAATTCAGCCTGGAATGACCGGTTAACATACGATCACGACATGGAGATCACGCGGCCATGGTATTATTCAACTATGTTGATTGAAAAAGGTATCCGCGTTGAAAATACGGTTAGTGCCAAAGGCGGCATCTATCGGTTTACTTTTCCGAAAGGCATTGAGAAGCACGTGTTGCTTACCCATTGTTATGCTAGCGGCTTATATGATATCGAAGGTAACACAGTAACCGGAACCGAATTTGTAAACGATGCTATCCATGCGCAAAAAGGCAAAGCTTATATGTACGGCGTGTTTTCAGGCCATGGAATAAGCTCAAAGTCAGAAGGCGATAAAGATTGGGGTAAATACACGGTGCAAGGCGCATTAGCAACGCCGAAAATGATGGATGGACAAAAGATAGCGATGAGCTATTCTAAATCAGATCCGGATCAGATTGAGTTTCGCTTCGCGGTATCGTTCATCAGTGTTGAACAGGCCAAACAGAATTATCAAAATGAAATAGCCGACATAACTTTCGATCAACTAGCAGCAAAAGGTAAAGCCATTTGGAAAAAAACTATCGACCAAATAAAAGTCGAAGGTGGTACTATAGGTCAGCGACGCACTTTCTATACCGCGCTATACCGCACTTATGTACGAATGGTCGACATCAACGAGGGCGGTAAATATTTTAGCGGTTATGACGACAAGGTGCACAGCGACAAGCGCGCCATGTATACCGAAGACTATACCTGGGGAGATTATATAGCCCAACATCCGCTGCGCGCGATATTGAACCCGGAGCAAGAGGGCGACATGCTTCAATCGTACGTTAACATGTATGAGCAAAGTGGCTGGGTTCCCGAGTATCCAAAAGTATATGGCGACAGACCCGGCATGTTTGGTTTCTACTCTTCTGTCATGTTTTTAGATGGTTATCGAAAGGGCATCCGAAACTTCGATGCTAAGAAAGCTTTGGAAGGAATGCTGAAGAATGCTGAGCAAGCTACTATGCTGGCCTCTACAAACGGCCCCAAAGGGGCGCTGGAAGACTTTTATCACGAAAAAGGCTATTACTCTGCTCTGCACGTTGGCGAGGCGGAGACGGACCCTTTTGCCAAAGCACACCATAGTGCACGTTCGGCGGTCGCGGTAACACTGGCAGCCAGCTATAATGATTGGGCGGTAGCACAGTTGGCTAAAGAATTGGGCGATAACGAAGTTTATAAAAGGTATCTCCCAAAAGCGAATAACTATAAAAACCTTTGGAGCAATGACAAAATGTTATTTATGCCTAAGGATGACAAGGGTGAGTGGGTTGACATCGACCCAAAAATGCAGGGACAGTCTTACTATAACGAGAACAATGGCTACACTTACAAATGGGGTGTACAACATGATATTCCAGGTTTGATTGAACTGATGGGCGGCAAAGATAAGTTTGAACATGAGCTTGATCAGCTTTTTCGTGAAGGTTTGGGCACTAGTCGCGCGGCGTTTTACGATAAGTTTCCAGACATGACATCGTTGATTGGTCAGTTCTCTATGGGTAACCAGTGCGCATTCCAAATACCATACCTATTCAACTATACCAATAATCCGTGGAAGACTCAAAAATGGACGCGTTTTATCCTGGACGTTTATTTTAAAGACAATGTGCTTGGAGTAGCGGGTGACGAGGATGGGGGTTCTATGTCATCGGTTGTTGTATTTTCTGCCATGGGATTTTTCCCGATACAGCCCGGCTCACCGATGTATACCATCACGAGTCCGCTATTTAGTAAGATCACAATCGATTTGCATAATGGCAAAACCTTTACCTTAATAGCCAAAGGATCATCCAAGACGAAGAAATATATACAGTCGGCATCAATGAATGGTAAGAAGTTGGATAAACTTTGGTTTTCTCACCAGGAATTGCTTGACGGCGGTACTTTGGTGTTAGAGATGGGCGAAATGCCGGTGCAGGCGTAACCGTTTAGAACAGACTTACGAAGTTTTTGAAACTTCGTAAGTCTTCACCACAAAAAAAGCCCGCATCATTGATACGGGCTTTTATATTTTAAGTGCTTACTGATTACTCAGCAGCTTCTGTTGCTTCTTCAGCATCGGCAGCTTTCTTTTTAGGAGCTGCTGCTTTTTTTGCTTTTGGAGCTGCTGTTTCTTCAGCTACCGGAGCTGCTGCAGTTTCTGCAACGACTTCAGGTGCTTTTTCAACAATAGGTTTAGCTGCTGCTTTAGCTTTTGGAGCTGGTGCAGCATCTTCAATTACAGGAGCAGTTTGGAAAGGAACTACAGATACGTATGAACGGTTGTCTGCTTTCTTTTTGAAAACCACTTCTCCTGCTACTAAAGCAAATAATGTATGATCTTTACCGATACCTACGTTAAGGCCCGGATTGTGTTTTGTACCACGTTGACGAACGATGATGTTACCAGCAATAGCAGGCTGACCACCGAAAATCTTGATACCTAAACGTTTGCTATGCGATTCGCGGCCGTTTCTTGAACTACCGGCCCCTTTTTTGTGTGCCATTCTCTTATATTTTTATGATCGGCATAAAACCAATCGTTTTAAAAATCTGATTATAAAGTAATACCGGTGATCTGGATCTTGGTAAATTGCTGACGGTGACCGTTTTTCTTTTTGTAACCTTTTCTTCTTTTCTTTTTGAAGATTATTACTTTATCACCTTTTAAATGAGACAGGATCGTAGCCGATACTTTAGCACTTGTCAAATCAGTTCCTAATTTGAATTTGCCTTCGTTTTCTGCTAACAACACATTGCCAAATTCAATACTAGCGCCTTCATCACCTTGTAATCTGTGTACAAAGATCTGCTGGTCTTTAGCAACTTTAAATTGCTGTCCTGCTATACTTACTATTGCGTACATGGTTTGTTAATTATTGTTTTAAAATTCGAGGTGCAAATATAGCATATTTATTTAAATAAAACAATGCAAGTAATAATTACTTTCCGCATTGCTTTTGCAAATCATCGCTATATCCTTTGGGTATGGGTTGGCCACCCAACTTCATGCATTCATCATAGTACCTTTTGGCATTAGTGCAATCCTGCTTATAAAAATAAGCAGCAGATAATTTGAATAGCGTGTTTTGATTATTAGGATCGATATTATATGATTTGATAAAAAGGTTAATAGCATCATCAAGGTAATGCATTTCTTTTGTACCAAAAAAATAAGATGTGTAGATAGTAGCTTTATCTGTTAAAAGATTAGAACTTTCTGGATTTATAGTAAGCCCTTTATCTAATTGCCTTAGCGCCTCGTCATTATCCCCGAAAGTAAAATACACAGCGCCATATCCCCAATAGACATTTTCGTTTTTAGGCTCAAGCAACCACGCCTGGTTAAAACGTTTCATTGCAGTTTCTATATCTCCCTGATAAAGATATTTAAAACCAAGCTCTACCATGTGGGCCGATGCTTTTAAACGCGTCGGGTATTGTGAAAGGGCGGCTTTAATAAAGGTATTATCCTCTTCTGTTTGCTCTTTTGTTTTAGCAAGACCGCCATACTCAGGCTGCAGATTAATTGCTGACGATGCGTCTTGTTTGAATTGAGTGTAAGTAAGCTGCTGCGCGATTGATGGAAAAGCCATTAAACAGAGAAAAAATACTAATACATTTTTCATAGTGTCTATTTTTTCTGATTCTGCTCCTCGTCGTTCAATACCTGCAATATTTCTTTGATTACACCCTGATTGGCATCTATCAATCTGATGTCTCCTACAAAATTGGCGTCATACACTACCTTTTTACTTTTGCGCTTATATTTAAACTCTATAATATAGCGCACAGGTTTAGGATTAGTTTTCACGCTGTCGCCCGTTTCGTCGGAAGGAAAATCCCAGAAACCAAGGTCGGCTGCTTTGCGGTGCAGATAAAGCAGGTCTTTCTGGTTTAAATGCAAATGCATTTTTACTAACGAGTCGCGATTGTTTAAATATTGATAATCGCCAGTCTTTGAATCATATTTATTTAGCAAACTGTCCCGGTCGCCATATTGAATGCTTATCGACTCGAATTCTGTGAATCTGTATGGTGCATTTTTTAGCATATGATGGTAATAATACAGGCAATAAAACAAGCATGGTAAAATAACGCTTAGCGCCAGGAATATTCTTTTTGAATCAGAAAGTTTAAAGCCTATATAAGCCATGGGGACGGATGAATGATTTTTGAGTTAATCTTTTTATGATGGTAATTCCGGCAAAATTAAAAAACTAATTCATCATTCACTCACTCAATCGCTCATTCACTAAATCACTCATTAAAAATGGCTCGGTCGTCAATTCTCCCTCCCATTTACTTACTACCGCCGTGGCCATAGCATTACCCAACACATTAGTTGCAGATCTGCCCATATCAAGCAGCGGATCAATACCTATTAACAAGGCTAAACCCGCCTCCGGAATATTGAACATGGCGATGGTGCCCGCAACCACGGCCAGCGATGCGCGCGGCACCCCTGCAACGCCCTTACTGGTCAACATCAAAGTAAACAACATGGTAAGCTGTTGCACGGTTGAAAGGTGAACGCTGTATGACTGCGCCAGGAACAAAGAGGCAAAAGTCATATACATCATTGAGCCGTCCAGGTTAAACGAGTAGCCTAGCGGCAATACAAAACTTACTATTTTATTGCTGCAGCCAAAGCGTTCCATTTCAATCAATATTCGCGGATAAGCCGCCTCGCTGGTTGAGGTGCTAAATGCAACCAATACGGCATCTTTAATATTAGCGAGCAGGTTAAATACCCTCGATTTTAACACAACGAAACCCGCTATAATGATAATACACCAAAGCAAAGTCAGCGAGAAATAGAACTCGCCAATAAACACCGCATAAGTTGACAACACACCAAGCCCCTGTTTGGAAACAATAGCTGTAATAGCGCCAAATACAGCTAACGGCGCCAGCATCATCACATAACTTGTAATTTTAAGAATAACCTGCGCTATGGCGTCAAAGGCTTTAATGACGATCTCTCGTTTTTCGCCGATTGATGCTGTCGCAACACCAAAAAACAAAGCGAACACCACAATTTGTAGTATCTCATTATTTGACATCGACTCGAAAAAGCTTCTCGGAAATACGTGCCCAACAAAATCTCTTAATGACAAAGCGGTCTTTTGGATGTCGGTACCTAAATGACTGTCAGGCAACATCAAATGCATTTCCCTACCAGGTTCAAAAAAGTTAACCAGCAACATCCCCAGTAATAACGATACTATGGTGGCGCTAAAAAACCAAAGTAACGTTTTCATGCCAATGCGGCCTACTGCCTTAATATCGTCTACCTTTGCCACCCCAACAACCAGTGTGGTAAACACTAATGGCGCGACAATCATTTTGATCAACCGTAGAAAAATATCACTCAAAATGGTAAAATATTCCACTTTGTCTTCCCGTATAGTATCATTGGTTTTACGGATTTTAGCGTGTGCAACACGTTGTATTTTAAGATCTTTGTAGAGTATAGACGAGGTATCTTTTACAGCTATTAGTTTATTGTCAATAGCTTTGATACTGGTTTCGGCGGCATTGATTTTGTTATTGTATGTTGCAACTACCGATACATTATAAATGTAACCAACAATTACACCTAAAATAAGTGCGATAAAAATATAAAGCGTAAGCTTGCTTTTTTTCATTTACTAATATACAGTGCGAAGCTACGACTATTTACTATTTTGCTAAACTATAAATTACAAACATGAGTACAGCCAACTATGGCCTACAGGATATCAAGAAAGAGCTGCAGCATTTATCGGGCTTGCAAATAGCCGAGCTATGTCTCAGGCTGGCGCGCCATAAAAAAGAGAACAAAGAATTACTAGCTTATTTACTGTTTGAATCCAACAATCAGACGGAGTTTGTAGAGAAGGTAAAAGCCGAAGCTGGGTTTATGTTTAGTCAACTACCCGTGCGTAGTTATGAAGCAGCTAAATATCTGCGTAAAATATTAAGGTTAATTGGCAAGTACACTAAGTTTTCAGCTTCAAAAGACGCTGAAATTGAATTGCTGCTTAATTTTTGCGCCAATTATATTCAATATGCCGATCGGAAAACTTCATACAAACCCTTGCGGTTAATACTGATACGCCAGGTGGAAAAGATCCGTACATCAATAGGTAAACTACATGAAGATTTACAGTTAGATTTCACTAATGAGTATAACGCCATGTTGGATGACGCAGAAAAAAAGTTAAGTTGGTTTAATAAGAGCAGCTACTTGTTGTAACAAAGCCGTTATCTTTGCGTCTTAATACAAAACTTACCTATTACTGTGGCGCATAAGGAAATTGTCTTTAAACAAATTTTTGAGGCTAACTCAAAAAAGATATTCCATTTGTGCTATGGCTATACGGGGGACGATGATGCTGCGAACGACCTATTACAAGAAACTTTTTTAAAAGTTTGGCAAAACCTGGACAAATTCAGAAACCAGGCCATGATATCAACCTGGATTTATCGCATTGCGGTAAATACCTGTTTAACGTATCTTAGATCAGAGAAGCGCCAGGCTAAAGACGAGCTTACGCCGCATATAGCAGAAACTAAAATGGAAGAGGTTTCTGAAAAAAATGAACAGGTAGCTTTATTATACAAATGTATTTCTAAGTTAGAGGAGTCTGAAAGAATTATTATAACGATGGTGCTTGATGAAATGCCCTATCCGGAGATAGCAGATATATCGGGTATATCAGAAGGTAATTTGCGGGTGAAGATTTTCCGCATTAAACAAAAATTGACGGAGCTATATAATCAGTATGAAAGACTTTGATCATTTAATGTCGGTTTGGCAGGAACAGCCAAAGAAGGATCAGCTTTCTGTAGATGATATGCTGAAACAGGTAAAGAAGGGAATTAGCGGGCTAAGCAGAAAACTGTTTTGGAACATCACCATTATGTTGATAACTGTTGCAGGACTATCGGCTATAATGTTGTTTTTTGTATTTAACTCATGGGCTACTTACCTTGGTATAGCTATTGTACTTATCACTGTCATATTATTCCTGTTAGTAATGCTTAGAGATTACCGCATCATCAGTAAACAGGATGTCACCATTAACCCAGCGGCTTATCTACAGGATTTAAAAGAATACCAAAGAAATCGCGCAAAGCTATACGGCCGTCTATATTATATCTATGTATTGTTAATGAGTACCGGCTTATTCTTGTACTTTATAGAAGTGTTGCAGAGCCACTCTGCAATGTTTAAAGCCCTGGCATATAGCGTGTATGTAGGAATCATTTGTTTCTCGACTTTCTATATCAGAGTACAGTTTGTAAAAAACGAACAGGAAAAACTCAACCTGATCATAGAGCGGCTCACCCGCCTGCAAAATCAGTTCGATTAATTTGCAAATCCTTTTGTTGTTGTGCAATTAGCTAGCCGGCAACCTCACTTATCCATACCGGCAAGCTCATTGCCATTGTGATAGGGTTTATTTTGAATGTGATCTAAAATACCGCTTATTTCATTGATTGATAAAACTTTAACACACATTAACAAAAGCGTTAATATATGTTAAACTCAAATGCCGGTAGCTGCCCAAAACAGTAGGTAAGTTTTTGATTGATTTTTTATTCTTACCTCCTTAAGAACACGTGTTGGGTTTGGATGCACATTCAGTGCGTGGATATTATGATGATTAGGTTCTGTCTGCGACGCTGTATTGCTCCACTTGGCCAAGTCGTGAACAACATAGCTAAAGTCCGGATCGTTGTCCGGCACATCAGTCGCCCAATCGGGTACGATAATATTTTTTACATCTGCGCCGTCATTATAAATAAGCTCATACTGTAGTTTTGATTTCCCATAGGCGCTGGTTAGGCAGATATACAAATCCTTATATTTACCTTTTAGCATAGTAATTGTAAGAGCATTAGTATCTAATAACCTGGCTTGATAACCTTTGGCATCGTCATTATCATAGTGAAGAAGGATTTCCGGATGGTGACTATTAGCGGGAATAAGTGGATTATCGGGCAAAGCCTTTGGAGCTGCCTCGCCATTAAACTTAGCCGCAGATGTAGTTAAAAAACCGTTATCCCGGTCTACTCCTTTTGTCCAGTGCACCAGCTTGCCATTGGTGAACGTAGTAACCGGACGGGCATTTAATAAATCTTCCACGTCAACCTGCACTACGTAGTTGTTTTTTGAGTTATAGCCAGAACTAACCAGTAAACCACAAACTATACTCATCGCCAAAAAACATTTAAAAACTAATTTAGATTGCATAATATAAAGGTAACTATTTATTTTGTGGACGCATGAAAAACCGGTCTTATCTCAGCCTGTCTAAATTTACTTTGGTTGTTAGTATAAGTCTGTACGCGGTGTCGTTAACGCAGCAAGGGTATTGTGTTTCTGGTTTCTGCGGCGATCATTGGTCGGGCTTATCATTGGTGGCTATGGGCGCTATTGGTGGTATCATGAGTATAGCCGGCTTAACCTGGTATGCAAATCCTGCACTGTGGGCAGCCTGGTCGCAAATTAGTCGGCATCCTAAAAGATCATTTATTTTCAGTTTAATAGGGACATTATTAGCTGCTTCATTTTTATTAGCCACCGAAATATCGGATATCAAACCCAACGTACAATCAAACATTACCGGCTATCAGCCTGGTTACTGGTTGTGGCTAGCCAGTATGGCGGTAATGCTTACGGGTAGTATGATCTGTTATATCTTTAATAAAAACAATCCACCCGCAGATCAGCTTAGCGCTTATTTACGAGTCGATTTTAATAAACGTTACGCTAAAGGTGTTACTTTGCAAACAAAAGGCTCACTTTATCAGAATAACGATAGATCTATCAAATTACATGAAGGAATGGAAGCTATTTTATGGGATATTGACTATGACGATAAAAAGCGCGACGACCTGGCCGTTAAAGCCGTTATCCGTTTTAGTTCGACCCAAAATAGCTGGGTAGCCGAGTTTAATTTAGATGATCTGCTGCACGAATCGCAGCGCGAAAAGCCTTTGTTATATAATTGAATGGGCGGATATAAATCATTCCTCATTTTTTCTATTTTTGCATGGGTTTAAAACGGCTTGGCCCCAACCCTATCACCTATTAAATGGATATATCAGTAGTAATACCTTTATATAACGAAGTTGAATCGTTGCCTGAGCTTACCTCTTGGATAAGCCGCGTGATGGACGAAAAGAGTTTTATGTACGAGATCATTTTAATTGATGATGGCAGTACAGACGGCTCGTGGGAAATGATCAATAAACTGCGCTTAAATAACCCTTTTATAAAAGGCATTAAGTTTCGCCGTAATTATGGTAAATCTGCCGCTTTAAACGTTGGTTTTGACGCTGCCGAAGGCGATGTGATCATTACCATGGATGCTGATTTACAGGACAGCCCGGACGAAATCCCTGAACTTTACCGCCGTATTGTTGAAGAAAAATACGATCTGATATCGGGTTGGAAAGCTAAACGCTATGATCCGTTAAGCAAAACTATACCTACTAAAATATTTAACTGGGCCACGCGCAAAATGTCGGGTATTAATAACCTGCATGATTTTAACTGCGGCCTTAAATCATATCGTAAAAACGTCGTAAAAAACATAGAAGTTTATGGCGAGATGCATCGTTATATTCCGGTAATAGCAAAATGGGCTGGCTTCACTAAAATTGGCGAGCAGGTTGTTGAGCATCGTGCCCGTAAATACGGGACTACCAAATTTGGTATGAGCCGTTTTATAAATGGGTTACTTGATTTACTGTCAATATTCTTTGTAGGTAAATTTGGCAAACGCCCTATGCATTTTTTTGGATCGCTGGGTGCGTTGTGCTTCCTGGCAGGCTCTATTTGTGCTTTTTGGTTAGTTGGCGATAAGTTATATGATCTTGCAAATCACATTAAAATATCGCGCGAAATAACTGCCAAACCTTTGTTCTATTTTGCACTGGTAGCTATCATTATCGGGTCGCAAATGTTTCTGACCGGTTTTGTTGCCGAATTGGTAGCTCGCGCAGCCCCTGAGCGTAACAAATACCAGATAGAAGACAGCATTTAGATGTGCAAATATGCAGATGTGCAGATGTGCAGATGCATACCGCTTAGTGAGCATTTTTAACATCGATAAATTAAATAAATAAGTAATCTGCACATTTGCATATCCGCACATCTGCACATCAAAACAACATGTTTTTTTCCATCATAATTCCTTTATATAATCGACCGCAAGAGATAAAAGAGCTGCTTGAAACTTTAACCATGCAGACCTATAAAAACTTCGAGGTACTAATCATTGAAGATGGATCAAAAGACGATGCTGAGGCCGTTGTAAAAAGCTTCGAAGGTTCATTAAACGTAAGATATTTTGTAAAAGAGAATGCAGGTCAAGGCTTTGCCCGTAACTATGCGTTTGAACGCGCTAAAGGCGACTACTTTATTATTTTTGATTCAGACTGCTTGATTCCTGAAGATTACCTGGAAATAGTAAACAATTCGCTCAACGAAAATTGGTTGGATGCCTACGGTGGCCCCGATGCGGCGCACGAATCGTTCACCCCTACTCAGAAAGCTATCAGCTATGCCATGACCTCGCCGTTTACCACAGGTGGTATCCGTGGCAACAAAAAGAGTTTGGGTCAATTTCATCCGCGCAGCTTTAACATGGGTATTTCGCGCCAGGTTTGGGAAAAAGCAGGAGGCTTTATTATCACTCGCTCAGGCGAGGATATTGAATACAGCATTCGCATCCATAACATGGGATACAAAATCGGACTGATTCCGCGAGCCAAGGTATATCATAAGCGCCGTACTAATTTTTTACAGTTTTATAAACAACTACATTTCTTCGGTAGGGCGCGTATTAATGTTTATAAGTTCTTCCCTAACGAGCTTAAGGCAGTTCATTTCTTTCCCGCTATGTTTACGCTGTGTGTTATATTCACACTTATCGCAAACATTTTCGGGTGGTCAATTGCTGTTTTATGTGATATCATAGCCGCGCTTATTATTTTGTTAATATTTTTTCATTCGCTCATTAAAAATAAGTCGGTAAAAATTGCATTTTTGAGCGTAATAGCATCATTCATTCAGCTTACAGCTTACGGGCTGGGTTTTATGCAGGATATCTGGCGCAGGCTTATATTAAAACAGTGGTAAAATAATATGTATCATCCTTTTTCGGTCGCAGAAACAACGAGAGCTGCATGGGTTATTTTCAAGAAAAACTTCGTAACTATAATTGTTTACTCATTTATATCATTCCTGCTGCTTTCTGTTTTAGGAGTTGTGACCGAATACATCATATCTGCCGACTCATTTGCTGGCGCTATGGCGGTATCTTTTATTATGATATTTGTACAGGCTTACACAACGCTAGGCCTATATAAATTGATATTCACGGTAATTGACAGTGAATATTACGAGTTTGAATTTAACCAGGTGCTGCCTGCATTTAAAAGTATTGTGAGTTATCTTATTGTAGTTTTCTTCATAGCTTTTATTGTTACCACCTTTCACTTTGCTATGGAATGGTTTAATGCTTATCCAAATCTGCAAACTTTATTAGAAGATATAGCAGCCGGATTTGCGCTCTATATAGCCCTGCGTATTATGTTTTTTATCACGTTTGTGGTCGATGACCAGTCGGGTGCTTTTGAATCTCTTAAACAAAGTATTGACCTTACCCGAGGGTATTTTTTTAAAGTTCTGACTATGCTGATCATTATTTTGGTTTTAATAGCATTACCTGCCACCCTTTCGCGTTACTACCCTGTTATCTCAATTGCCATTATATTTACTTACCCATTTGTAAATATTATATTAGCAGTAACCTATCGTAAGCTGGTTTACAGCCACCAGGATATAGACGACGACATTGCCGAGACCAATTAAGCTATGGGTTTAAAAGCCATATTGAGTAAAGCATTTGCGGCGTGGGTTAATAAAGATCTCGATCGCATTCGTAAAGACGCGGTATCGCTACAGCAAAAAACTTTCGAAACTTTAATTGATCAGGCCAAAGATACAGCTTTTGGCAAGGATCATGATTTTGACAAGATCAATACTTATGCAGACTTTAAAAGGCACGTACCAATTCGCGACTACGAAGAATTAAGCAGCTACATAACCCGTGTATCCAATGGCGAAGAGAATGTACTTTGGCCAGGTAAACCAACCTATCTCACTAAAACATCAGGCACAACCTCGGGCGTAAAATATATCCCTATCAGCAAAGAAAGCATGCCTGAGCACATTAAAGCTGCGCGTAATGCTTTGCTTGCCTATATCCATGAAACAGGTAAGGCCGATTTCCTGAATGGCAAAATGATATTTCTGCAAGGAAGCCCCATTTTGGCAGGGAAAGCCGATATACCAACCGGTCGCCTATCAGGTATTGTAGCGCACCATGTACCCGCTTATCTGCAAAAAAACAGGCTACCCAGTTATGAAATCAATTGTATTGATGATTGGGAAGAAAAGGTGGACGCTATTGTAACCGAAACTGTCAATGAAGATATGCGCCTGATATCGGGCATACCGCCCTGGTGCCAGATGTATTTTGATAGATTATCAACCGTATCGGGAGGTAAAAAAATAAAAGATATTTTCCCCAACTTCAAGCTATTTGTTTATGGCGGGGTTAACTATGAACCGTACCGTGCGCGTATAGAGGATAGCATCGGTTTCCCTATCGATACTATCGAAACCTACCCTGCTTCTGAAGGTTTTATCGCCTTCCAGGATTCTCAAAAAGAAAAAGGATTATTGTTATTGGTTAACTCAGGCATTTTTTATGAATTTATCCCTACAGATGAATACTTCAATGAAAATCCAACACGTATCGGCTTAGAAGATGTAGAGTTGGATAAAAATTATGCATTGATACTAAATACCAATGCCGGCTTATGGGGATACAGTATTGGGGATACCGTAAAGTTCATCTCCAAAAACCCTTATAAAATATTAGTTACCGGCCGTATTAAACATTACATTTCTGCGTTTGGAGAACATGTTATTGGCGAAGAGGTAGAACATGCATTAATGAGCGTGGCTAACCAGGAAGGTATTGATGTGGTTGAATTTACAGTGGCGCCCCAGGTAACTCCGCCAAAGGGCGAACTACCTTACCATGAATGGTTTGTTGAATTTGGAGCAGAACCGAAGGACCTTAAAGCTTTTGCTTTAAAAGTTGACAAAGCCCTGCAATCAAAAAATATTTATTACTTTGACCTAATTGATGGTAACATTTTGCAACCTTTGATTGTCCAAAGCTTAAAAAAAGATGCGTTTATCAGTTATATGAGATCGCAGGGAAAGCTTGGCGGACAAAATAAGGTGCCCCGTCTGGCCAACGACAGAAAGATTGCAGACGGATTGAAGGAATATATAGCCCCACCCAACCCTCCCCGGTAGGGAGGGCTTAAAAAAATATTATTAAAGTCTCCCTTACCGGGGAGATTTAGAGGGGGCTGATAAATTTATAGAATTGATTAACAGTATAAAAAATATAGCCATCCTTGGCTCAACAGGAAGTGTAGGTACGCAAACTTTAGAAGTGATAGGCGAAAATCCTTCGCTGTTTAAAGCTTACGTACTAACAGCAAATAATAACGCTTTCTTGTTAATTGAACAAACATTAAAGTTTAAACCTGCTTATGCCATTATTTGCGACGAAAGCAAATATGCAGAGGTTAAAAATGCTTTGGCAAATACAAGCACTAAAGTATTAGCCGGTATTAAAGCTATTGCAGATATAGTAACCGATCCGCAGATTGATATCGTTTTAACTGCCATGGTAGGTTTTGCGGGATTGGAGCCGACGATATCGGCTATCACAGCCGGTAAAACCATCGCCTTAGCCAATAAAGAAACCCTGGTTGTTGCCGGCGAATTGATCAACAGTTTGGCCAAAAGGCACAACGTAAAAATACTACCGGTAGATTCTGAACACTCGGCTATATATCAATGTTTGGTTGGCGAGGAGAACAACCCTATTGAAAAAATCATCCTTACAGCCTCTGGTGGACCCTTCCGGGGCAAAACTTCTGATTTCCTGGCTAATGTAACCCGCGAACATGCACTTAAACACCCTAACTGGGTAATGGGTGCTAAGATCACTATTGACTCGGCTACGCTGATGAATAAGGGGCTGGAAGTTATAGAAGCTAAATGGTTGTTTGATTTGGATGCAGAACAGATTGATGTGATCGTGCATCCGCAATCTATTGTACATTCACTGGTTCAATTTGAGGATGGCTCGCTTAAAGCACAGATGGGTTTGCCGGATATGAAACTACCGATTCAATATGCACTGGCATATCCTGATCGCCTAAAAAATAATTTTAAGCGATTTAGTTTTATCGACTATCCTACCCTAACCTTCGAAAAACCTGATCTGGAGACATTTCGTAATTTAGGTTTTGCCTATACCGCCTTAAATAAAGCCGGTAATATGCCATGCATTGTTAATGCAGCAAACGAGGTTGCTGTTGCAGGGTTTTTAGCCGACAGCCTAAGCTTTTTAGCTATGAGTGATGTTATTGAGAATTGTATGCAGCGCATGAATTTTCAAACCCACCCTACGCTTGATGATTATTTGAATACTGACAAAGAAACACGCATATTTGCGCAAAATTTAATAAAACAAATGCCTCATAAGGCATACAACGTAATATAAAGAATGAGTATAGTAATAATGGTTGGCCAGTTGCTACTGGGACTTTCGATTTTGGTGATTTTGCATGAGCTGGGCCACTTTTTAGCTGCAAGAGCGTTTGGTATTAAGGTAGATAAGTTCTACCTGTTTTTTGATGCCTGGGGTTTTAGCCTCTTTAAATTTACATACAAAGATGTTGAATACGGTATAGGCTGGTTACCATTAGGCGGTTACGTAAAAATTGCCGGAATGATAGACGAATCTATGGACACCGAGCAGATGGAAGGCCCGCCGCAGCCATGGGAATTCCGTTCAAAACCGGCCTGGCAGCGTTTAATTGTAATGCTGGGTGGTATTTTTGTAAATGTTGTATTAGGCATCTTTATTTTTTGGATGCTTGCTGCGCGTTTGGGCGAGAATTACGTGCCCAACTCAAGTATCAAATACGGTATTGTGCCGGGAGTTGTAGGCCAGAAAATGGGCCTACAGGCAGGTGATAAAGTGATAGCGGTAAACGGGAAACCTGTTGACCATTTCGAAGACCTGATGACCAAAATGAAGGTGATACTGGATCACACTGTACTTACTGTACAGCGGGGTGATAAAGTAATGGATTTGACTGTACCTGCAAACATTATTAATGACATTGCAGATTATGGCCAGAATGGAATGGAGCAATTCATCAGCCTATTGCCGCGTACTAAGTTTGCTGTAGACTCTGTAGCTAAAAACAGCAGCGCATTCCAGGCTGGGCTGATTCAAGGCGACAGCATAACTGCTATTAATGGCATCCGCATTCAATTCTTTGATCAGTTGCAAACTGCATTGAAAGCTAACATTGATAAACCTGTAACATTAGAAATAAAACGCCACAACGAGGTAAAATCGTTAACCACTACGATCAACAAAACAGGCAAATTGGGTATCATCCCCAAATTTGATTTGCCTAAAGAACTGCACGTTAATTACGGATTGATGGGCTCATTACCGGTGGGTGCCAACAAAGCCTGGGACATGTTCTCGACCAATGTAAAAGCTATTGGCAAAGTATTTAAAGGCGAGGCTAAATTTAACAAAGTAGTTGGCGGGCCGGTTGTTATGGCAACCATGTTTGGTACACATATAGACTGGATACGTTTTTGGTCGATGGTAGGCTTTTTATCAATGGCGCTGGCCTTTACCAATTTATTACCCATACCCGCGCTTGACGGTGGCCATGCTGTATTTCTGGTGATTGAAATGATAAAAGGCAAACCGCTGAGTGATAAATTCCTGGAGCGTGCGCAGATTGTTGGATTTGTATTGATTATAACCCTGATGGTGTTTGTGTTCGGAAACGATATTATGAGACAGATAATGAAACACAAACCGTAATTGATACTAGAAAAATAACCTAAATATAAATAAAGAAGCCGCTCGGGATATCCGGAGCGGCTTCTTTATTTATTAATGTTTATATAGTTAAACTGTAGGGTCTATCGCAGGTGTTTCGTCGAGTTCATCAGTGTTTAGAAATGCCAAAGGTCTATTCTTTCTAATGCAAGCAGCTATGATTAGGTTGATAATAGCATAAAACAATAAACTAAAACCAAAGCCGGTAGCTTCATTTTTAAAAGTTGGTGCCATTTTAGCCTTAAATTCACCATTTTCAAAGATCTTGGTAGTTTGATCAATTTTGTCCTGATCCATTCCCATTTTAGCCAAACGTTGAGACATTACAGCCTCTGTGGCATCGTTGATCTTGGTAGGCATATCCGGATCGACGAACTTAAACAGCACAAAGCCGTAAACAATCGTTAAAATTATAATGAGTAAAGACATCGTCATTAACCCTCTAAATGCTTCGCCAAAGCTCCAGTAGCCACCCAATGCTTTCCTAATCTCCATACCAAACACCACAAGCAACGCTATACCTATGGCACTGTTTAGCAATTGTATCCACAAATTAGTAAATGCCATCAGCGGATCAATAATTCTGAAGACAACCATTAAAACTATTGAAATTATACCTATTAAAAGCCCGTACCTAAGGCCTAATTTGCCGATGGTAGCTTTACTCTGAATGTCATTCATGATTGGATCTATTTAGGTTAAACAAATGATTCTAGTATACTGTATACCGCCATATCAAACGCTGTATCAACCGCACTATCTGCTACAATACTTTTTTCGTCGGTAGTTGGCTGCGGGTTCTGGAAAAAGCACATCATGGGATAAAACAACTCTTTAAGCTCTGAGTCTTCCGGTAACTTATCTGCAACCGCGGCAATTTCGTTTACCGGGCTTTCCATCAATATCTGGTGTGCAATCACTGGTTCATAAATGCGGTATTCATCCTGGAACTCATCTTCATCAACCAACAAAAATTCCTTCAGGTAATCTTCCAACTCAGGTTCGATCTCTTCATCTTCGCACTCATTCAGATAAAGCAGCAGGTTTAATAATTCTGTGCCTCTATCCAGCGTTTGTTCTTCAATATCTTCCCACTCGGGGCTATCCAGGTAATCCTCTTCTAATTTCTTAACGTCAGCGCTAAAGAAGTTGATCATCAGCAGATCGAAAAACACTTCGCGCAAAACTTCCAGTTCAGGGTGGTTATCAAAAACCGCGTCAAGCGCGTCAATCTTGGTTAAAAAGTCGTCGTCTAAACCAAATACAGATTTAAACTCGCCTTCTGTTTTTGCAGCATCGCTGTCGCTATATTTTGAAAAAGACTGCAGCGCTGCGCCTAATGCTCTTTCTATTTTAGGATCGATCATTTTGTATTTGATTTATATACTTGATTATTGTTACAGGTTAACATAATTTCCCCTTGCAGATTTTGATCTATATAAGGCGAATTACTTGATTTAGACAGGTTATTTGTTTTATTGAAATTCCATTCTGCATTGCTATCAAAAACCACCAGGTTAGCTTTTTGGCCAACCGCTATAGCAGGCACCTCGACTTCCAATATGATTCTGGGATTAATTGCCAGCTTTGCAACGATTAATGCGGTATCCAATCCGGCACTAACAGCCAACGAAAATGCGGTTTGAAAACCGATGATACCAAATTCAGCCACTTCAAACTCCACGTCTTTAAATTCTATCTCGTGCGGGGTATGTTGCGATACTATAGCATCTATAGTATCGTCTTTTAAGCCATTTAAAAGCGCATCAACATCTGTGCGGGTACGTAGTGGTGGTTTTACTTTATATTGGCTATCAAAGCCTGCCAGGGCCTCATCGGTTAATGTCAGATGATGGGCGGCCACGTCGCAGGTTACCTTCAAGCCTTTCTTCTTGGCTTCCCGGATCAGTTCTACAGATCGAACGGTTGATATGGTACTAAAATGGATCTTTGAATCAGTATACTCGGCCAGGTAAAGGTCGCGGGCAATCATTAACTCTTCTGCTAAAGACGGAATGCCTTTCATGCCCAGCAGCGTGCTCATTTCGCCTTCATTAACTTTAGCCTTACCGGCGATGGCTGTATCCTCAGGATAAGAAAACACTACAGCTTCAAAGCCTTTGGTATATAGCAGTGCACGTTCCATCAAACCGGCATCCTGCACCGGGCGGTTGCCATCTGTAAAGGCTTTTGCGCCACTTTGGTACATATCGTACATTTCGGCCAGATCTTTACCCTCCCGTTTATGTGATAGCGTGCCCAACGGGTAAACATCCACCAAGTTATTTTTAGCTCGGTTAAACAGGTATTCAACTTCGGCTTTTGAGTGCACCGGCGGTTGCGAATTAGGCATTAAAGCTATGCCGGTGAAACCACCTGCAGCTGCAGCGGCTGTCCCTGTTTTTAGATCTTCTTTAGTTTCCAGTCCCAGTTCGCCGATATTGCAGTTCAAATCAAAAAAACCCGGCGAAACTTGTTTACCTCTTGCATCGAAAACTTCGACATCGGTTTTAATGTCTTTAGCAATTTCTGTGATGGTACCGTTTGTTATTAAAATATCAGCAACTTGTTTGTTAAACGGTGAGTTAGGGTCAACAATAGTAGCGGATTTGATAAGCAAATTCATTTGTGCTGCTTTATGTGTGGATTGAGGTCGATCTCTCTTGCTGCAAAATCTGTTTATCAGCCCCGCTTTTGATAGTTATATAGCGGGTAAGCAGTATTTCGATAGCGAGAAAAATCAATGCCAAAATTATACAAAGTTTCCATAATTGCACACCAAAATCTGCTTGAGCCACGATATCTTTTACTGTACCGCGGGTTGGCCCTATCACACTCCCTCTATCACCCAATATTTTATCCAGTTCATGTGCGGTATAATAACTTAAATCCGACTCGCTTCTGTTATCATTAAATGCCATTATAGAAGCCGTGCTATCCTGCTTTTTTAAATCATAGAGACCAGTTTCCTGCAATTGGTCTGACACATAAAGCAGCGTACTTCCCTCCTGTTGTTTTACATCAGGAATAATGCTTTGTTTACCTTTTACCAATTTCAGCAGCTGTTTGTCTGACGATTGAACAGGCGGCGCCTCTATAGTCTCATCATGTCCCAATGTATAAAACAAAGGCTGGTCGTGGCCACTTAATAAAGCAATCCTGAACATTATCGGCACAAATAAAGCATGGCGCGGCAAATTGCTAAAATCTTCGCTTAGCGGAACCGCAGATACATATACTTTTCCTTTACTACTGCGATAGCCGGCCCAGAACTTTCCGCCACCCTGCAGTTGCATAATACTTTCATCGCTGCCTGAAGTAGTACTTAATTGATAATACTGCTTTACAATCGGCAGATCTGGGTTTTGAGGAAAATCCTCGAATATATTTTTAAATACAGGATTCTGTAAATTAAGCGATGATACTTTTATATTTTCTGTAAGTAATTTTTCAGGATACCCTGCGCCCATCTGTTGTAGAAAAGACTTGTAACTAGTCAAATCGGCATCAACTGCGGGGAATACAACCAGTGTGCCGCCTTTGTTAACATATACTTTTAGCTGTTGCGATAATCCGGTAGATATTGTTTTAATGTCGCCCAAAACAATTAATGGGTAAGTACTCAGCCCCGCATAATCGACATTACCATCAGTTGTACGGGTGGCGCTAAAGAATTGATCAGTGCCAAAAAGTGCTTTTAAATAGGGATTAGCGGTGCCACCATCAATCAATAGTACTTGCATTTGCTGCTTCACATTGAAGCTGAAATAAAACTGATTATCGAAAGTAACCGGGTTGTCTTGCAAACTAATCTCGCCACGTTGCCAACCAGGTTTAAGACCGGAGAAATTCAGCGTATCATTCTGTACTGCACGCGCGCTGATGGTAAAGCCGCCTAAAGCTTTTTGTTCGCCATTGATAGCCAGTTTAAGCGGAATTTTAGTAGAGTTTTCATTCGCATAATTATGCAGTCTCACCACCAGTTTTTCAACTTCGCCGGGGCGATGAATGGCGCTTAACAACCAAACCGAATCGACTGCTACATTGGCGGGTGTGTTGGCGCTTAATTGCACCAGACTTATATGCACCCCTGTATCAACTTTTAAAGGTTGCCCATTTGAAATGTTTTTTTGGAAATCGGATATAATATCAATAGACCGGCTGGCGCCAGGTTGCATATTCAACAGGTTTTGCTGGCGATCTATAATCTGTTGTAAACTTCTACTCCGCGGACTGATCTGCACCGCATCCACCGCATCATTAAACTCCTCACGACTTAATAAACGTTGATGTTTGCCCTCAAAGTCCTGGGTCAATAACTGGAACTTATCATTCATTGAATAAGCGGATGCAATCTCTTTAGCGTGGCGTTTACCCTCGTCTAATAAAGAGCCCTCGCGGTTTAGGGTTTGCATAGAATATGAGTTATCTACAAAAATACTCACTATACGTTGCGCGCCGGCGTTAGCATTATTATGATTGGATAGGTACGGACGCGCAAAGGCCAAAACAAGAAAAGTTAACGCCAATAAACGTGAAACAAGTATCAATCGCTCTTTTAGGTTACGACGCGATGATTGCTGCTCCTGGATTTCTTTCAGGAATTGTACATTGCTAAAATAGACCCTTTGATAGCGCCTGAAATTGAACAAATGAACCAGGACCGGTATAGCCAGCGATACTAATGCAAATAAAAAAGCCGGATATAAAAAATGCATTATTTAGTTCGATAGGTGCTTTATACAAATGTGCGAAATTCGGGCTAACAATCGCCATACATTTTAGCAATGATTTCCAATGCAACACGCATCTCTAACGCTAGGTATGCTAAGAACGGTTTAGTTGCTGTCGTCATCACTTTCGCTATGGTGACGGCGATGGTGTTTCTTTTTCTTTTTATGAACGACTTCTTCCTTGTGATGATGTTTCTTAGCGCTCTTTTTGGTTTCCGATTTTTTATTTTCTGTCGATTTCTTTTCAACGGGTTGAGTTACCCGGGTAACTGTTTGTTTGTCTTTAACCGAAGTTGAATCTTTACTTAGCTGTTTAACATTAAAGTTATTGTTACTAAGTGTATATTCAAACTTACGCTCGGCACCGGTTTTTTTGGCTGATGCACCACTCCCTTCGTAAATTGGGAAGTCTCGCATCAATTTACCTTCTGTAATATAAAAATTATCATTACCACGATAACCTTTGCGTTGTGAGCTGGTTAGTTTAGGGAAATCAAGTTTCTGAACTTTCTTCTCGTAAAACTCGTAGGCATACATGGTGGTAAAGTTGATAGTATCCTTACGCTTGGCCTGGATCAATATTTCGGGATGTCCGTCTATATCCATATCAGAGTTGTAGGCATCAACAATTTGACCGTTAATATCGGCAGTGGTAGTGGTATAAGTTTTGGTAACAGAATCTGAATGCAGGATCAAAAGCGAGCTGGTATCTGCTCCACCGCGCCCCCAACTTAAAACATCATAATAATTACCCGGCGATACTTCGATCAGTTTATGAAACTTAAACGGCTCCATCAAAGTGGGTGTCTTAGGCGTGTAATTAACCGGAGCCTTTTTCTCTTCGTGTGTGCAGCTGACAATCAGCGCACATCCCATCAACATAAAAATATAAGACCTGAAACTCATAATTATTTTAGTTAAACAATAGGTCAGAACCTAATTCGCCGGTAGGTTTACCCGGCAGGGTAATAAATACTTTTAGCCCGCCGGTTATACCTACATTGAAATATTTTAAGGTAAATTTATGATAGCCTTTTTGTAAAGCTATGGCGCCGTTTTTAGCACTTATAGGGTGTTTGCCATCGTTATCAACTACCAGTTGATTATCGATTAATAAAGTCGACCCATCATCAGACGAAGTCGAAAATCCATAAACACCATCACTATCAATACGCACATAACCGTTATATATTATGGCAAAACCTGTGACTTTTCTAAACTGATTGATATTGAAGCTCTTAGCAATCAGTGAATCTGCGCCATCTGCAGATAACTTAAAGTCGTTAGTGCTGGCATATTCGCCCGGGATCAATTCGTAACGTAAACCCGGCGTTGTCCCCGAGAACGGTACTGCCGGCAGCGGTGCTTTGTTATAAATGGTCATTTTGGTAACAACACTACGTTTGCCGGTTGGCGTAATTACAATAGTTTGCAGCTCACGATATTGGTCGATAGGAACATTATAAGTCTTCGGCAATGTATATTCAATATCTGTTTCGCGTGGCGTATAACCATCAATGGTATAATAAACCTTAGCGCCGGTTACAGGCGATTTTAGACTAACGGTCATGGTGCTGCCAAATCCAACCGAATCTTTAGCGCCGATGGCTGTAGGCACACGGTAATCAAAGCCATTTTTATCTAACCAGGCCAAATGATTAGGCAAACGGTTTTCAGAAAAATCTTTAAAGTTTTTGTTAGCCAGCGATGTCCAGGCTACCTCTGACACGGCAAACATACGCGGCAGCAACATGTATTCAACTTTATTTTCGGTAGGGATATATTCTGTCCACAAATTACCTTGCACACCCAGGATATGCTTTTTTTGGTCGGCATTTAACTCTTCAGGTGTTGGGTCGTAACGATAGGTTTTGTCTAAGGGTGCGAAGCCGCCAATGCCGACTGGCTCTGTTCCCAGTTTGCCTTGCGCGGCATCCAGATATAAGCCACCGCTACCAGGGGTCATAATTACGTTGTGATTTTGTTTAGCTGCTTCGATACCGCCCTGCTCGCCTCTCCAGCTCATTACGGTGGCATTGGGCGCAAGGCCACCCTCCAATATCTCATCCCAGCCAATAATGCTGCGACCTTTTGAATTGACAAATTTTTCTATGCGTTGAATAAAATAGCTTTGCAAGCCATGCTCATCTTTCAATTTCAACCTCTTGATTAGCTTTTGACAAAATTCTGATTGTTTCCAAACATCTTTAGGGGCTTCATCGCCACCAATGTGAATGTATTTGCTCGGGAAAAGATCCATAACCTCAGTCAGTACATCTTCCAGGAAGCCAAATGTTTTATCTGAGGGACAATACACGTCCCTGAAAACGCCCCAGGTTCCTTGTACCTGATAGCCCGAAGTAGGTTCGCAACCCAGTTCAGGATATGAAGCTAAAGCAGCCATAGCGTGGCCCGGCATTTCAATTTCAGGTATAATGGTTATGTATCTATCAGCGGCATATTTAATTACATCGCGGATCTCATCCTGAGTATAATAGCCATCAACCGGGGTATCATCATATTGCTGTGGTGTACGATCATGATAGTTGCCAATAACGGTAGCAGGGCGATGACTGCCGATCTCTGTTAATTTGGGATATTTCTTAATCTCTATTCGCCAGCCCTGATCATCAGTTAAATGCCAATGGAAGGTATTGAACTTATAAGCAGCCATCAGGTCAATGTATTTCTTAACAAAAGTCGCGTTAAAGAAATGGCGGCAAACGTCCAGCATCAAACCGCGGTAACCAAAACGAGGATAATCTTCTATTTGAACACACGGCAATTTCGCTGTGGCGCCTCTGTCAGCAGGGATCAATTGGATTAAAGTTTGTATCCCGTAAAACAACCCTGCGCCTTTACCCGCAATAGTAATATTTGTTGGGGTAATGGTTAACCGATAACCTTCGGCAGGCAGGCCATCTGTGCCTGCGCTGGTTAGTACCAAGCTATTAGCCACAGTTGCCCCACTGTTTTGTTTAACAGCGATGTGTAACATGGCACTGTTTTTTAAATAATCGGCTAAAAATACTACTGCTTTATTATCTACCGAATCGGCCAACAGAGTGGTTTCCTGACTTAACACAAAAGTACCCGTTGATTTTTTGACAGATACCGGGGCCGGAATGATTCCGAGATTTGGATTAAGGTCCTGAGCTTGTATCGCGACAGCAAATCCAACAACAGCAACCAGCAACAGAATTAGTTTTTTATACATAATTATAGTTTGACCAATAATTTAAAGGTGGTGAAGTTAGCAGATTTTGAAAATAAATTGCAGTGTATCTTGTAAAAAATATGCCACAAAAAAGGGCTGCCTGTATAGACAACCCTTTATATTTTCGGTTAGGCAATTATTATGCAGTAACCACGTGCTCTTTAGCAGCAAGGTAACGTTCGGCATCAATGGCGGCCATACAGCCGGTGCCGGCAGCGGTAACCGCCTGGCGGTAAATATGATCCTGCGCATCGCCACAGCAAAATACACCTTCAATGTTAGTTTGAGTAGATCCCGGTTTGGTTTTGATATAGCCGGTTTCGTCCATATCTATCCAACCTTTAAATATGTCTGTGTTGGGTGAGTGACCAATTGCTACGAAGAAACCGGTAACGTCCAGTTTCCTGTCTTCGCCGGTTTTATTGTTAGTTACCAGTACGCCGTTCACACTTTGGCCATCGCCTAAGATCTCTTTTGTTTCGGTACTGTATAACACCTCGATGTTAGGTGTATTCAACACACGGTGCATCATTGCTTTAGACGCGCGGAACTCTTCGCGACGCACAATCATATAAACCTTGTTAGTTAGCTTAGCCAGGTAAGTTGCTTCTTCAGCAGCGGTATCACCGGCACCTACTATGGCAACGTCCTGACCTTTAAAGAAGAAACCGTCGCAAACGGCGCAGGCAGATACACCAAAACCGCTGTATTTTTGCTCAGACTCCAGCCCTAACCATTTAGCAGATGCACCGGTTGATATGATCACCGTGTCGGCCAGTATGGTTTTACTTTCATCAACCACTACTTTGTGTGGCAGACTCGAAAAGTCAACAGAGCTTACGTAACCAAAACGGATATCAGTACCCAGCCTTTCAGCTTGCTGACGAAAATCTTCCATCATTTCAGGGCCCATGATACCTTCCGGGTAACCCGGGAAGTTCTCAACATCAGTAGTTTGGGTAAGCTGACCGCCTGCCAGCATACCTGTGTACATCACAGGTTTCAAATCGGCACGCGATGCGTATATGGCCGCGGTATATCCGGCAGGACCTGAACCAATGATCAGGCATTTAACGTGTTCTAAGTTTTCAGACATCGAATTAAAAATGAAGCACAAAAATAAGATATAAAACGATGGGCGGCAATAGGTATTAGTCAACATACTGCCATTAGATTTTAACATTTCGATGTTCCGTTTGAAAGATGGGGCATATTGCCAATTTAGTGCGGATATGATAACTTGTGCCACACAATGAAGAATATTTTAGCCATATCCGGAAGCCTGCGCCAAGGCTCGTCAAATCATGCCATCTTAAGCTATTTGAGTTCCATTACACCTGATGATACCAATTACACAATTTATGACGACATGGCAAATATCCCGGCCTTCGACCCCGGCTTAGATACTGATAGCCCGCCTGCTTCTGTAGCCACCTTGCGTCGATTATTAAGCAATACAGACGGGGTAATTATTTGCACCCCTGAGTATGCTTTTGGTGTGCCCGGCTCGTTAAAGAACATGCTGGACTGGCTGGTATCAAGCAGTACTTTGGTTGATAAACCTGTTGCTTTAATTACTGCTTCGTTAGGTGGCGAGTATGCGCATGCCTCGCTCCTGCTTACTTTGGGGGTTTTGACTGCCAAACTTTCTGACGAAACCAATTTGTTGATTCAATTTGTCAGATCCAGGATTGCTACAGACGGCACCATTACCGACATGGGCACGATTGAGCGATTAAAGGATTTGTCGAGGATTTTTGTAGCTAATATTGGTTGATTTTTTTTGACTAAACTTGCTTAACAAGGCTTCAGGCAGCTTTCTATTGTAAAATATTAGTTAAACAAAACCAAATAAGGTTTTAAATTATGTAAATTAGACTTACATAAACCTTTCAACATGAGCCACCTACCTTCATCTATCCATTCATACCTGCGCTATTTTTTAACAGTGTTTAGTTTACTGAGTGTAAACTGTGCGTTTGCACAAATTATCCCTGGTACTGTCACTAATAATGCTAAACCTGTGGACGGCGCTATAATTACCAATCTGCATTCAAAGCGTATGTCTATGAGTGGTGCTAGCGGTAATTTTATCATGCCGGTGAAGAAAGGCGATACTCTTTTAACAGATTATGAAGGATTTAAAACAGATACTGTTATCTATAAAGATCAAAATGAGTTATTGATTGCGCTTAAACCTTTACCAACTTTACTGGACGAGGTGACGATTTGGGAACGTTCGATGAGTCCATTGGATAAGTTTCAGGAGAAACAGGACGAATACTACCAAATTTATCGCATTGGCGATAAAAGTAATTGGATGGCGTTGAGCCTGAGTCTGATGATGAACCCATTTTCTAATCATTTTAGTAAAGAGATAAAAAATGCGCGCCATCTGCAAAAAACCTTGCTCAGAGATTATCACGATGACATTATCGATACTCGCTTTACTAAAGGGCTGGTAGCTAAAATAACCGGGTATGAAGGAAAGCAGCTTGAAAATTTCATGATAGACAATCGCCCGAGCTTTGAATTCATCGAACACGCGTCAGATTACGACGTGATGGAATATATCATTAAAGCCAAAAAAGGCGAAACTACGCACGACAACGTCGCTGTGAATAAAAACGATAAATAGGTTTGGAGGTAAGCAAATAGCTTACCCTCTACTGACAATTTGACAAAACTTCTCCTTTGGAACGCTCATTGATGTGCAGGGTTATCAAATAAATTAATCCAAAAATCAATTATAAAATTATGCAAGAAAAAGGAACCATTTCGATTCACACCGAAAACATTTTTCCGATAATTAAAAAATTCCTGTACTCTGATACCGAGATATTTTTGCGCGAGCTGGTATCAAACGCTATCGATGCTACTCAAAAAATAAAACGACTGGCATCGCTTGGCCAGTATAACGGCGATTTAGGCGACTTGCGCGTAGAAGTTGCTTTCGACGAGGAAAAGAAAACCATTACCATCTCTGACAACGGTTTAGGTATGACTGCCAATGAGATCAAGAAATACATTAACCAGATAGCATTCTCTGGCGCTACCGAGTTTATGGAGAAATTCAAAGAAGCTAAAGATGCCAATGAGATCATTGGTCGCTTTGGCTTGGGCTTCTACTCTGCTTTTATGGTGGCCGATAGGGTTGAAATTGAAACTTTATCTTATCAGGAAGGTGCAGAACCAGCACACTGGACCTGCGATGGCAGCACCGAGTTTGAAATAAGCGAAGGCAGCTTAGCCGAGCGTGGTACAGAGATTACCCTGCATATTAACAGCGAGTCTGAAGAGTTTTTAAGCAAAAACCGCTTACAGGAAATTCTGGACAAATATTGTCGCTTTCTGCCGGTGCCAATTAAATTTGGTACTAAAACAGAATCTGTTGAGGATGGCGTTGACGAAGAAGGTAAATCAAAATACATTTCGGTAGAGCTTGATAACATTATCAATGATACCAACCCTATCTGGACAAAGGCACCAGCTGAGTTAAAAGATGAAGATTACCTGGCTTTCTACAAAGAGTTATATCCGTTTAGCGAAGATCCGTTGTTCTGGATCCACCTTAATGTTGATTATCCTTTTAACTTAACAGGTGTGCTGTATTTCCCGAAGCTAAAAAAGGACTTCGAGATACAACGCAACAAGATCAAATTATTCTCCCGCCAGGTATTTATTACCGACGAGGTTAAGGATATCGTTCCGGAGTTCCTGATGCTGTTACACGGTATTATAGACTCACCTGATATTCCACTTAACGTATCCAGGAGCTTCTTACAGGCCGATAGTAATGTAAAGAAAATTAATAGCTATATCACCAAAAAAGTGGCTGACAAGCTAGCTGAGCTATTTAAAAGCGACCGTAAAGCTTACGAAGATAAATGGACCGATATTGGCCTGTTTGTGAAATACGGTATGGTGAGCGAAGACAAGTTTTATGATAAAGCTAAAGACTTTGTTTTGTTGACTAACACCGCTAAAGAGAATTTTACTTTAACTGAATACAAGGACAAGGTTGAAGGCGTGCAAACTGATAAAGACGGACAACTGGTTTACATCTATACCAACGATCCTTCAAAACAAGATTCATTTATCCAATCAGCCAACAGAAAAGGTTATGATGTGTTGTTAATGGACTCTCCTATTGATACGCACTTTGTTAGTCACCTGGAACAAAAGCTTGAAAAAACATCATTGAAACGTGTTGACGCTGATGTCGCTGATAAGCTGATCAAAAAGGATGACGCTCCGGAAACTGTATTGACAGCCGATCAAATTGAAAAGGTAAAGGCTATTTTTGATAAATCTATCAATCGCCCTGCTTACAAGGTTGAAGTGGAAAGCCTACACCCGGAAGAGTTACCCGTAACAGTTACGATGGACGAGTTTATGCGCCGTATGAAAGATATGGCAGCCATGGGCGGCGGTATGGGTTTTTATGGCAGCATGCCAGATAACTATAAAGTAGTAGTTAACGGTAACCACAAACTGGTAAGCCGCATTTTGCAGGACGAAAGCGAAGAGTTACAATCACAATTGGCTAAACAAGCCTTTGATTTGGCGCTGCTTTCGCAAGGTTTATTAACCGGTGCAGATTTAACCGAGTTTGTAAATCGCAGTGTGAATTTGATATAACACCGATCTTAAATCCTCTCCAGTAGAGAGGGCTTTAAAACAAAAACGCCGCTTGCTTAATTGTCAGCGGCGTTTTTGTTTTAAGTCAACCTCCGATAGAAAGTTTATGACCTATAAGTCAGCGATTCTTACATTGCGATTACTTAATTTTATACAAAGTAGCGAAACTCATTCGTTATAAACCTGTTAACCTTTAAATACCTCGTTATGAAAAACTTAAAATTGTTTTGCGTCACACTTATTTGCGCCGTCGGATTAAGTCCTGCTTTTGCGCAAAAACCAACAAAAGCCGAAAAGAAAGCTGCAAAAATTGCAGAGATAACGCGATTGATTAACTCGGGCAGTTATGTTTTTAAAGCCGATTATGTAATACCAAACGGCATACCTTCGCGCAATTTAACCAGCGATTATGATGTAACTGTTACGCCGAATAAACTGGAGGTATGGCTACCGTTTTTTGGCAGAGCCTATGCCCCACCGCGCGACCCTACGGATGGCGGTATCAAACTAACCACCGCTAATTTCACCAATAAAGTAGTTAACAAGAAAAACACCTGGGAAATAACCCTGACTCCAAAAGAACAAAATCCGCCGGGTGTAAAAGATGTACGTTATTTACAACTGTCTGTTGGATCAGACGGCTATGCTTCACTAAGAGTAACCTCGCTTAACAAAGAGCCTATATCATTCAACGGGCATGTAGAAGCAATAGAAGTAAAGAAAAGCTAAACAAGCCTTCGCTAATTTATAACGCGGGTTTACTCATGCAGTAAGCCCGCGTTGTCTTTTAGGGCCACGCCGGATAGTTTTCTGCTAAACGCTTCTTGAATTAAATAGAAGATTTTTTTGGAAGCTTGCTTATAATTAAGCCCGTCAGGGCGGATGTTGGATACGCAGTTGCGCGATTCGTCAGTTAATCCGGGTTTAGGCTGATAAGTTAAATAGGCCCCGATACTATCGGTAGAGCTTAATCCGGGGCGTTCGCCAATTAATATTAAAGATAGTTTGGCATTCATTGCCGCTGCAATCTCGTCAGCGATAGCTACCCTGCCCTCTTCAACCAATACAATGTCTGCCAGTTTAAAATCGACCGATTGAAACAGGGGAATCAATGCTTTCAATAATCCAATAACGTTAGTGTTTATGGCGGCAGCCGATAGGCCATCAGCTATGATAATCGATATATCTGTAGGCTGATGATATTCTTTCAATTGCTCGACTGATTTTTCATCAAGCTTTCTACCCAGATCTGGCCTTTGCAAATATTGTTCACGGTAGCCGGCCTGGCTATGCAGATGGATTACCGGCAAGTCAAACTGCTTTAAATCGGCTATTAATCCATCGACGTTTAAAGACGAATAAACTGCATCGCGGGCATGTGCGTGGGCCAGCTTAAATTCCAGCGATTGCTTTAAGGGAATGCTGGTACCTGCACGGCCAATAGCTATCCGCGCTGCGGTAAATTCCTGCAGAGCTATCAACGGATCGGAAGATTTGATCACCTTTTTCATGGCATGCCCCTGTTTAACAGTCCGTGTCCATCTGCTACAGAAAGCAGGTTTCCCTGATCGTCGGTTATCCCCTGTTTGATTAGCCAACTTTCAAATTCGGGTGCCGGACGCAGTCCTAGAACTTTCCGCAAATATAAAGCATCATGGAACGAAGTGGATTGATAGTTTAGCATAATATCGTCCGATCCCGGAATCCCCATCACAAAATTGCAACCTGCCACACCCAGCAGCGTCAATAAATTATCCATATCATCCTGATCGGCCTCGGCATGGTTGGTATAACAAACATCAACCCCCATAGGCAAGCCCAGCAGCTTGCCACAAAAATGATCTTCGAGCGCCGCGCGAATGATCTGCTTGCCGTCATACAAATATTCGGGGCCAATGAAGCCAACCACGGTATTTACTAAAAAGGGTTTGTACCTGCGCGCCACGGCGTAGGCACGGGCCTCGCAAGTTTGCTGATCGACACCAAAGTGCGCATTTGCCGAAAGCGAACTGCCCTGCCCCGTCTCAAAATACATGACATTATTGCCAACAGTACCACGATTTAAAGATAGCGTAGCCTGATAAGCCTCGTCCAGCAAAGCCAAATCAATACCAAAGCTTGAATTTGTTTTTTCTGTACCGGCTATAGACTGGAAGCAAAGATCAACAGGCGCATTTTCATTAATCAATTGCAGCGTTGTGGTGATATGGCTTAACACGCACGATTGTGTCGGGATATCAAATTGCTGGCGAATATTATCGATCAACTGCAATAAATTAGCCACGGCAGCCGGGCTATCCGTCGCTGGATTAATACCGATAACGGCATCGCCACTGCCTAATAACAATCCGTCGATAATGCTGGCAGCAACGCCTTTTGGGTCATCCGTTGGGTGATTAGGCTGCAATCGGGTGGAAAAATGTCCCTTTAGGCCAATGGTGTTTCTGAACTTAGTTACTGCCTCACATTTTTTTGCTATCGCGATCAAATCCTGGTTGCGCATTAGTTTTGATACCGCGGCAGCCATTTCCGGTGTGATACCGGCATTGATCTGTTGCATAGTATTGCAGGTAGTATGATCGCTCAATAACCAGTCGCAAAAATCGCCAACGGTTAAATGGCTAATGGGCTCAAAAGCTACAGGATCGTGCGTATCGATGATTAGGCGAGTTATCTCATCCTGTTCATAAGGAATTATAGCTTCGTTTAAAAAATTCTTTAAAGGCACATCAGCCAAAGTTATCTGTGCGGCAACGCGTTCTTCATAACTCGACGCACAGATACCAGCCAGCTCGTCGCCCGATCGATATGGCGAAGCTTTGGCCAAAAGCATCTTCAGATTTTCAAATCTGTAAACTTTGCCTTTTAAGGTGTGCCGGTACATTAGTTGATAGTTGAAATTGCTTCGGCCTGCATCAGCAATACATCATCGGTGATCCGTGTTTTATGCTTACCCAGCAGCATAAAGATAACAACAATTATAGCCAGCAATGCGAAGAATATCACACTTACCATAAGGTTAAAATATATTATGGCGAGTAAACATATTGTGGAGATTAGCAAGGCTATTGCTGGGAAGGCCGGATAAAACGGCGCTATAAATGGACGCTCCAGGTCTGGTTCTTTTTTTCGCAATATAAACAGGCTGGTCATGCTGAACATGTACATTACTACCGCGCCTAACACGGATAAAATAATGATCTGCGCTGTGGTACCTATGTAGATCGCAACAAAGCTGATCAATCCACCCACAATAACCGACCAATGCGGCGTTTTGAAACGATGATTAATTTGGGCTAAGCCCCTTGGTAAATATCCGCTGCGTGCCATGGCAAACACCTGCCTTGATGATGCCAGTATGGTACCATGTAATGAGGCTATCAGTCCGAATAAGCCTATGCTGGCAAAGATCTTAGTTAAACCGCTGCCCTTGCCCAGCACTATGCCGATGGCTTCGGGTAAAGGGTAATCCAGACTGCTTAATAATTTCCAGTTAGTAATACCGCCGGTGATGATCATTACACTTAAAGCTAACAGTACTAAAGTTATTATTGTTGCGATGTATCCTTTGGGGATATTTCTCTTGGGGTCTTTAACTTCTTCTACCACCATCGCCATACCTTCTATTGCCAAATAAAACCAAACGGCAAATGGTAAGGCGGCAAATACACCGCTCCAGCCAAAGGGCATTGGGTTAGTCAAATAATTAACCATCTTAAAATGCGGACCGACGATACCTAGATATAACAACAACTCAGCCACAGCCAGCAAAGTAATAAACACAGAAAAAGCCGCCGACTCCTTCACGCCAGAAATATTCAATATCATAAACGCCGTGTTAAACAACATAGCCGATTGCATTACAGGTATTGGAGGATATAGAAAATGTAAATAAGCACCCAGCGAGACTGCAATAGCAGGCGTAGCAAGCAGGAAATCAATCAAAGTAGCATAACCGGCTATCAAGCCGCCAAAGGGCCCCATCGCTCTATAGGCATAGGCAAATGCGCCGCCGGCATGTGGTATTGCAGCGGTTAGTTCTGTATAGCTGAATATGAAAGTGATGTACATTACGGTTACCAGCAATGTGGCAATGAGTAAGCCGATAGTACCCGCGACACCCCAGCCTAGGTTCCAACCAAAGTACTCGCCCGATATAACCAGGCCAACACCAATGGCCCATAAATGTATGGGCTTTAAAACCCGCTTAAGTTGTTCTGTACCGATTGTTGACATGCGACCGTTGTTTAACCAGTTATTACAGGCTTAAAGTACTGAAAAACCGGCGCAAATCAAAACGGTAAAACTAGTCGCGCAGAAATGGATTGAAATTACGGGTGCCTATTGCCATACCCGCGGCGCGACAAACGGTTTTCTCGCCAAATTTAAAGTTAATCTTATCCATGGCCTGGTACAATTTTATGCGCTCCTCGTTATCTTCAAACAAATTGATCTGGTAACTGCCCGGGCTTATGTTACTTAGCTTAACACCGATCAACCGGATTGGCCGATGGCCATTCCAAGCTTTTTTTAGGAGGTTTTTAACGCCGGGGATAAGAATATGCTCGGCAGCAGTTAAAGCTATTTTTTCCTGAACGGTATGCGTCTCAAAATTAGCGTAGCGGATCTTAATAGCCAGGCATGAAGTTACTTTGTTCTCCTTACGCAATTTATAGGCTAATTCTTCAGTCATCGATACTAAAACAGTTTCCAATGTTTTCTTATCAATCACATCTGTTTCAAATGTATTTTCTGTCGATATGGATTTACGGTCGCCATGAGGTACGATCTCACTGTCGTCAATAGCGTTGGCCCGCTCCCAGATATAACGACCGTGCTTGCCGAAAACCGTTTCCAGGAATTTAAGTTCCACGCGCTGCAGGTCGCCAATTTTTTCGATGCCGAATTGATAAAGTTTCTGGCAGGTCTTCTCGCCCAGCATCGGTATTTTACGAATAGACATGGGCGCCATAAATTCTTTTTCCTTGCCGTGTTCAATCATCAACTGTCCGTTTGGTTTAGCCGCGTTGGTAGCCATTTTAGCTACCGTTTTGCAAGATGCCATGCCGAACGATATCGGCAAACCTGTTTCGCGGGTAATACGCGCGCGCAAATCAGTAGCTAATTGGTAACAATTATGGAAGCGATCCATCCCGGTGAGATCGATGTAAAACTCGTCGATGGATGTTTTTTGATAAAGCGGCACACTGTCATGAATGATCTGCGTAACCTCGCGCGATGCCTCGCTATAACGACCGTGGCTGCCTCGAATAACGGTAGCATGCGGGCACAATTTCATGGCTTGTTTCATGGGCATGGCCGAATGGATACCAAACTTACGCGCCTCATAACTGCAGGATGCTACCACGCCTCTATCCGCCGAGCCACCAATCAGAACCGGCTTACCAATCAGACTTGGATCAAATTTCCGCTCAACCGATACAAAAAAGGAATCAAGATCAATATGTACAATCCATCGCTTACTTTCCATAGCACAAAATTAAAATTAATTTGCACAATTGCTAATAATATTAGTAATATTGTTTCCCACTAAAATTTTTGGCAATGAAGGGTTACCTGGATTTCTTTATGTTGCTTTCTCCGCCTGAGCGGGTGAAAGCTATAGTGCGCGAGCATAAACATTATGCCGCCGATGTAATTGGTAGTTATGACAGCGAATATTCCATCGCGCATATCTCTGTAAACAAAATGCAGCGACAGAAAACATTTTTAACCGAACCCGGCATTCGCGAGTTTAGGCAGCGGCTATGTCTTATCCCCCCGGTTACCTTGACCATTGGCGGCTTTGATTACTTTGTGCATGGTAAAGATTATCGAACAATTTATGCGAGGATAGTAAGTTCGCCAGAAACTAGCCATTGGTTCAAGATGCTGAAACAACACCTCAAAATCAAAGAGTTTAATGTGCCTCATATTACCATATGCCGCAATATACCGTTAGCTGATTTTGACAAAATTTGGCCATATTTCAAGCAGCTTGAATGGAAGGAAACCTTTACTGTTAACGCATTGACCGTACTACAGCGAGAATCATTCGTGAGTTTTGCTAAGTGGGAACCCTATACCGAGTTGCCATTTGAAGGCAAGGTTCAGTACAGCATGGCACCGCCAAAGCCGTCGCTTTTAAAACCTTTAAATAGCCATCAAACCAGTTTATTTTAGTTCAGAAAGAATAAAATCGAATAACTTTTTCGCAGATACATCGATGGTTTCCTGATCTGTTTTGAGTATTAGATCTGGGTTTTGAGGCATTTCAAAAATATCATTAACCCCTGTCAGGTTATTTACCCTATCGGGATGATTGAAGGGCAACATGGCACGCCGGTAAAGCTTTTTGGTATCACGTTGCAAGAGTACGTTAAGGCTACATTCGATATAAACCGTTTTTACATCGGAGTAGCGGGCTTTTATTTCATGACGCACATCTTCATAGGGATTAATGGCCGAAATAATGGTTATGATATTATCCAATGAAAGAACAGAAGCAACAGCAGCCAGACGCCTGATATTCTCATTCCGATCGGCCTTGGAGAAACCCAGATTGGCACAGATACTTTTACGGTATATGTCGCCATCAACAACTTCACAAGTTATACCATGCTGCTGCAATAAATGCTGCACCGCAGTTGCGATAGTAGTTTTGCCGCTGCCTGATAATCCGCAAAATTGTAAGATCATATCGCCAGTTGGTTATTTAAAAAACAGCTGTTTAAACTGCATATAAACTTTGTTTAGGCCACTAATCTTATTAGTTTGGTAACCAAGTAGCTTCGCCTTATCGCCTACATAAACAGCAATCATATTTTTGTCTGTTGGTGTAAGAAGGTCTTGTTGAGTATGGTCGATTGATTTTAGAATTGCTCCTGATGAAGCATTTTTTTTAAAAGAGCTATTGGCCTGTGTCGGCATACCTGCAGTTGTTGCCTGTTTTAATTGCGGAGTCTCATCAATGTTTAGAAAATCGGCTAACTTTCTTATAGTTTCATCCGGGTTATCGCAAAGCGACTCATATCGCAACAAAAAAAATCTTAGATCATTAACAATCGCAGTGTCAGCAGCTACCTGGTATGAGATATTCAGGTATCGCAAAGCATTGCGTAAGGTAACGCCGGGCTCCATCGCCTTGCGCGAGGTTAGAGTAGCGATAGGCTCACGTACTACATGCACAATTTTAGCTTCAGGAAATTCTGCCCAGATGCGATTTAGAAAACGTTCGTTGGTTGGCGTTTTATCTACCCATGCCGCGGCAGTTAACTTATTAATGCAAGACGCATAGGCCAATATAATAGCGGAGTGCGGCCATTGCGTACCTTCAGCATGCGACAATTGCTGCCACCATGCCAGTACATATCGCGCAAAATCAATATAAGGTGATGTTATTTCATCAGTTTTACCCAAAAGCCAGTAAGGAGGTTGGTTAATAGGGTTAACCAAACGACGCAACCATTCTGTACCCAGGTATTGCGGCCATTGGTTGGTTGGCAACCGTTTTAATTTAAGTTCAAGGTTAGTATAAAAAGTACCCTCTGATGGTAAAACGGTTAACTGCGGATGTCCATCTAACAGGTTTTGCACCAATGTCGTACCGCTTCTATGCACACCGCAAACAAAAACCGGGCGATGGCGTAGCGCTAAACCGCTCGCTATTTGTGTTTCGCTAAGCTTCATCGGCCCCAATCCTTCAGCCTCTCGCCATACCAATTCTGACCATTGCAATGTAACATAAAGCAAATCCGCCGGCGGCGCGGTTTCCAGTCTGCGCGTAGGTAACAGCTTATCTAATTCGTTTTCGGCTTCAATAATTTGCTTAAGCATGAGCAATTGATTGGTCAATACGTTATGGTAAATACTGTAAAAAAGCTTTTTGGGTTGCTTTCTCCGCAATAATAAACTATCAGCCAAAAAAAGATATTTTCCTAAAGCGCAAGCCTACAGATGATTGCGAATATTTACAGGTACCAAACACCGCCCATATTCGTTTTTTAACAATTTTTTAACCCCGGCAGTAACATTTTTCTATATTTGCGGCGGGTAAGTCTTTTACGGCCAGCTCCTCTTGAACTCCCCCAGGGTGGGAACGCAGCAAGGGTAGAGAGTTGAGCGGCGCGATAAAAGTAGCTTACCCATTTTTTGTGCCTTTTTTTTTACAAAACACTTGCAAATCAGCCGATTTGTGTTTAAATTTAATCAGCAATTATTTGTTTCACAATAAATTTCGGAGGGTTAACCATGAAGAAGAAATCTACTATGGTATTTCAGTCTGGCAAGACTGAAACCGATAATGCCGAATTACAAACCAACAGAATCAATAGTCAAAAAATGTATCGTGACCATCGCGCCAGTGACTATCATGGTCATGGCCGATGTAATAAATTTCCGTTTGGCAGCAGCCACGGACCCTTATATTTTTGATTGACTGTTTGTTCATTATGGTTTAACACCGTTTCGGCACGGCGTATTAGTTTAGTTTGCCTAAACCAACCCATTGCGTTAGTCATTCGAAATTCATTATTCCGTAATCGGGCAGCTAATATTTATACGACCACACATAATACTTTAAATCTCATTATAATTGCATAAAGTTCAATTATAATGCTCGATCTACTTATTATCGGCGGTGGCCCAATTGGTATAGCTTGCGGTTTAAAAGCGCAAAAGGCAGGTTTAAGTTTCATAATTATTGAAAAAGGCTGCCTGGTAAACTCGTTATACAACTACCCCGCTACTATGACATTTTTCTCTACTTCAGAGAAATTGGAGATTGGCAACATACCTTTTGTAACCATCAGCAATAAACCTACACGTGCCGAGGCTTTGGAGTATTATCGCCGTGTAGCAACATCGAATAATTTGCCTATCAATTTATTTGAAGATGTAACGGCTTTAACACGCGACGGTGAAGGTTACACCATCGTTACCAACAAAGACACTTACCAGGCTAAACGCGTTATTATATCCACCGGATTTTATGATGTCGCCGTAAATCTGGATATTCCTGGCGAAGACCTGCCTAAAGTAAAACATTACTACAAAGACCCTCACTTTTTTGCCATGCAGAAAGTAGTTGTGGTAGGTTCAAGTAACTCGGCTATTGATGTGGCCTTGGAGACTTATCGTAAAGGTGCTGACGTTACGTTGGTTATTCGTGGCGGTGAGATCAGCCATAGGGTAAAATACTGGGTGCGGCCCGACATTATTAACCGCATTAAAGAAGGCAGCATTAAAGCCTATTTTAATTCAAACCTTAAGGCTGTTCGCGAACACGACGTGGACATTGAAACACCAGATGGCCTGGTTACTATTCCTAATGATTTTGTGATGGCGATGACCGGTTACAAGCCAAATTTTGATCAGTTAAAAAAATGGGGATTGATTTTATCTGACGATAAATTCATCCCTCAATACAATCCTGATACCATGGAAACCAACCTGCCGGGCCTGTATTTAGCCGGTGTAGTTTGCGGCGGGTTAGATACGCATTTATGGTTCATAGAAAACTCGCGCATTCATGCTGATATGATTGTAGATGATATTGTATCTAGGCGCCGGGTATAAAGCCCTCAGTCCTAAGTTAAAAAACCGCAGATTACCAGCTTTTGACTCCAGACTAACAGTATCACGTCATTAAATCAAATTTTCCTTGCATAAATAAAAATTAATGCAAACTTTTGCATCAAATTTTAAATAAAGCAACAATCTATCAAAATGATACTGCAAACCTTAAATAAGCCCACTGTTAGAGCATGTTCTGCTCCGGTTGCCGCTGCTTTGGTTCTGGCTGTTTTATTTATCCCATCACGACGAAGGCTGTATATGCCACGGGTTTAATTACCGGCACTTCTATTGCCCGTCTACAGAAGTTATTTAAAACTTCTTCATCAAAAAAATCATTAATTACTAAAGGCTCAGGCCAATTTTTAACGGTAATTTTTTCTATTTACAATGACTATACAAGATTTCGATATACAGGTTGCTACAGCACAGCATGTAGACTACGCCCCGCTCATTACCGATGAGATGGCTGAGTCGGCAAAGGCACGTGGTACCGGTATAGCACAACGTACACCAGAATATGTCGCCAGCAAAATGCTGGAGGGCAAGGCGGTAATAGCGCTACATAAAGACGGCACCTGGGCCGGATTTTGCTACATAGAAACCTGGAGCCATGGCGATTTCGTGGCCAACTCGGGCCTGATCGTAGCACCCCAGTTTAGAAAAGCAGGCTTGGCTAAGGCTATTAAGCATAAAATATTTGAACTTTCGCGCACCAAATATCCTGAGGCAAAGCTATTTGGCTTAACCACGGGGTTAGCTGTTATGAAGATTAACTCTGAATTGGGCTACGAGCCAGTTACTTATTCAGAATTAACCCAGGACGAAGATTTCTGGAAAGGCTGCAGGAGTTGCGTCAACTACGATATCCTGACCATGAAGGAACGTAAAAATTGCATGTGTACCGCTATGTTGTTCGACCCGGTTGAGAAGGCTAAAGATGCTGAGTTGCAAAAGCAAGAGAATCTGGAGAAAATGACTAAGAAAGCGACACTGTTCGAACGGATAGAAAGCGCTATAAAAAGCTTCGGTCAACATTAATAAGCTAAAAGACTAAAGCTAAAAGCAGAAAGCTAAAAACTGATGAGAGATTTTAGGAAATTAGAAGTTTGGAAAAAAGCACATAACCTAAATTTGTTTGTGTACTTGAACCTGCTGCCTAAATTTCCCAAAAGTGAGCAGTTTGATATGCTAAGTCAGACAAAACGTGCAGCATATTCAATTCCATTAAATGTTGTGGAGGGAAGTGGCAGATTTACTGAGAAGGATTTCGCTCATTTTTTAGATATGGCGCTAGGATCTGCTCATGAATTAGAATACTGCTGTCTTTTATGCAAGGATTTATCTTACATAGACGAGGAATTATTTAACAATACTAATAATCTTATTAACGAAGTAAAAGCCATGTTAATTGGCTTGATTAAAAAAATAAGAGAGTAAAAAGCTTTGGTCTTTTTGCTTTCTGCTTTCAGCTTATATATGGAAAAGAAAAAAGTAGTTTTAGCGTATAGCGGAGGTTTAGACACCTCATTTTGTTGTATATACTTAACCCGCGATTTGGGTTATGAAGTGCATTCGGTTATTGTAAACACCGGCGGTTTTAGCGACGAAGAGTTGGCTCTGGTTGAAAAACGTGCTTACGAAATGGGGGTTACCTCACACCATGTGGTTGACGAAACCGAAAACTTTTACAATACCTGCGTACGCTACTTAATTTATGGCAACGTATTAAAAAACAACACTTATCCATTATCTGTAAGTGCCGAACGTGTTAGTCAGGCTACTGCCATTGCCAATTATGCCAAAGAAATCGGTGCCGAGTTTGTTGCTCATGGTAGCACCGGGGCCGGTAATGACCAGGTTAGGTTTGATATGATCTTTAATATTCTGATCCCTAATGTAGGTATCATCACTCCTATCCGTGATTTGAAATTGAGTCGCGAGGCAGAAATTGAATACTTGAAAAAACATGGTGTGGAGATGAACTTTGAGAAAGCCAAATACTCAATCAACAAAGGTATCTGGGGCACATCGGTTGGTGGTAAAGAAACCTTAACCTCAAACTTAGGCATGCCTGAAGAGGCATGGCCTACACAAGTAACAGCTACCGAAAAAAGAAATATCGAACTAACTTTTGAAAAAGGTGAACTGATTGCGCTTGACGGTAAAAAATATAATAGCCCTACCCAGATTATTCAAGAACTGCAAGCTATTGCCCAGCCTTATGGTGTAGGTAGAGATATTCATGTCGGCGACACCATCATAGGTATAAAGGGCCGCGTGGGTTTTGAGGCTGCAGCGCCAATGATCATTATTAAAGCGCATCATACTTTAGAGAAGCATACGCTAACCAAATGGCAGTTAACCTGGAAAGATCAATTGTCTATGTTCTACGGCAACTGGCTACATGAGGGTCAATTCCATGATCCTATTATGCGTAATATGGAAGCCTTCCTTACTGATACGCAAAAACAGGTTAGTGGTAAAGTATTTATTGAATTGCAGCCTTACAGGTTCCAAATTATAGGTATTGAATCTGATCATGATTTGATGTCGAACAAATTTGGTAGCTATGGTGAGATGAACAATGCCTGGAGCGGCGAGGATGTTAAAGGCTTCTCCAAAATATTTGGTAACCAGGTGATGATCTATCACAAAGTTAACGGCGGCGAATAGATGAACACGATATTCTCAAAGAGCGAATGTTTAGAACATTATACCTGGGGCGATGATTGCCACGGATGGATCTTTGTGGATACGGACGCCTTATCGGTTAAACAAGAGCTGATGCCGCCAGATACTGCCGAAAAGTTGCATTATCATGAGCAGGCGACCCAGTTTTTCTACATCATGAACGGCAGGGCGAAATTCACTGTTGACGGTGAGGTCATCGAACTAAGAGAACAGCAGGCTATTCAGATTGACCCCATGCAGCAACATTCAATAGCCAATCATCAGCATACGGACCTGGAATTTTTAGTATATTCTTATCCATCGACAAAAAATGACAGAATTGAAATCAAATAAAGTAAAAGCAGGCATTATAGGTGGAGCGGGTTATACCGGCGGCGAAATGCTGCGGATTTTGGTAAACCATCCCGATGTTGAAATAGCTTTTGTACATAGCAACAGCAACGCCGGCAATTATTTATACGAAGTACATACCGATTTATTTGGCGATACCGAGCAAAAATTCACTGGCGAGTTGTCGACTGATATCGATGTGCTTTTTCTTTGTGTAGGTCATGGCGATGCTAAGAAGTTTTTAGATGCAAATCCTATCCCGGATAATGTTAAAATTATCGACCTGAGCCAGGATTTCAGGTTAAATGCTAACGCTCAACTAGGAAGTAAAACCTTTGTTTATGGTTTGCCTGAGTTAAACAGAGACGCTATCAAATCGGCACAAAACGTGGCTAATCCGGGTTGTTTTGCAACTACTATTCAGTTGGGATTATTGCCATTAGCCTCGATAAGCAAATTGGATAAAGAAGTTCATATTTCGGCAACTACGGGATCTACAGGCGCTGGACAAAGTCTTGCTCCTACTTCGCACTTTACCTGGAGAAATGATAACCTATCGGTTTATAAAGTTTTCGGTCACCAGCATTTGAATGAGATTGGCGAATCTTTAAAGCAATTACAGCCTGCTTTCGCGCAGCCCATAAGCTTTGTGCCTTACCGGGGCGATTTTACCCGTGGTATTTTTGCTTCTATTTACATGGATAGTGATTTGACCGAGGCTGAAGCTTTAAAACTGTATGAGGATTTTTATGCCGGTCACCCGTTTACGCATGTAACCAGCCATAACATCGACCTAAAACAGGTGGTTAACACCAATAAGGTTTTTTTACAAGTTAAAAAATATGATAATAAGCTTTTCATTATCAGCATGTTAGATAATTTACTGAAAGGCGCATCTGGTCAAGCGGTTCAAAACATGAACTTAATGTTTGGCTTAGATGAGCGCGCAGGTCTTCGACTTAAGGCGACCGGATTTTAAACCGACAGCCACAGCGGAACCTTTATTCACTAATTATCTAAATTTTAACAATTAATAATATGAAACCGTTCGACGTATATCCTATCAATCCCATCAACATAGTAAAAGGCCGGGGAAGCCTGGTTTATGATGATAAAGGACAAGAATATCTGGACCTATATGGTGGTCACGCTGTAATATCTATCGGCCATACTCACCCTCATTACGTAAAAAGACTGGAAGACCAATTACACCAATTAGGCTTCTATTCAAACTCTATAGAGATACCAATCCAAAAAGAGCTAGCCGAGAAGCTAGGCCATGTATCGGGTAAAGAAAACTACCAGTTATTCTTGATCAACTCCGGTGCAGAAGCCGATGAGAATGCATTGAAACTGGCATCGTTTTATAATGGCAAAAAGAAGGTAATAGCCTTCACAGGCGCTTTTCACGGCCGTACTTCTCTGGCGGTTGCGGTTACTGATAATCCAAAGATAGTAGCCCCGATTAATGAAACAGATAATGTGATTAGGTTACCGTGGGCTGATGAGGCTGCTTTAGAACAAGCTTTTGCTGATCATGATGATATCTCATCAGTAATTATTGAAGGTATTCAAGGCGTAGGCGGCATACAGGTTGCGCCGGAAAGCTTCCTGCAAAAGATCAGATCGCTCTGCGACACACATAACGCGGTATTTATTGCAGATTCGGTACAATGCGGTTACGGCCGTACAGGTAAGTTCTATTCGCACGATTTTGCTGGTGTTGATGCAGACATTTACACCATGGCTAAGGGCATGGGCAATGGCTTCCCCATTGGTGCAATCAGCATCGCTCCAAAATTCCATGCTGTCTACGGCATGCTGGGTACTACTTTTGGCGGTAATCATTTAGCTTGCGCGGCGGCTTTAGCTGTGTTGGAAGTTATTGAACAACATAACTTGATGCAAAACGCTGCTGAAGTGGGTGGTTATTTAATTGAAGAGTTAAAGAAGTTTAAACAGGTTACCGAAGTTAGAGGACGTGGTTTAATGATCGGCATTGATTTACCTGCTGAATATGCTAATGCTAAAAAAGACTTATTATTTAAACATCATATCTTTACCGGCGAAGCTAAACCAAATGTGATCAGGCTGTTGCCTGCTTTAAATTTAACTAAAGCACATGCTGATCAATTTTTAGAGGCTTTTAATGCTGTATTGAAATAAGAAATAAATACTGTCATTTCGTCCAACGGGAGAAATCTTATATCAAGTCGCTTGCATAAGATTTCTCACTACGTTTCGAAATGACAAACGATATATTGAGACCATGAAACTATTTTCTTCCGTAAACGACGTAACCGATATAAACGCACTTGTTGCCGAGGGCCTGGAACTTAAAAAGAACCCGTACGCGCATCAGCATCTGGGTAAAAACAAAACTTTAGGATTGGTATTTCTTAATCCAAGCTTACGTACCCGCATGAGCACCCAAAAAGCTGCTCTTAACCTGGGCATGAATGTCATGGTGTTAAACATCGATAAAGAAGGCTGGGCCTTAGAGCTGCGCGATAATGTGGTAATGAACGGCGCGACTGTCGAGCATATCCGCGAGGCTGCCGGTGTTATGGGTCAGTATGTTGATATATTGGGTGTACGTTCTTTTCCGGGCTTGACCGACCGTGAAGAAGATTATACCGAAGTGATCTTTAATAAGTTTGTTGAGTTTTGCGGTGTTCCGGTGGTGAGTTTGGAATCAGCCACCCGCCACCCTTTACAAAGCCTGGCCGATTTGATTACTATTGAAGAATTAAAGACCCGTCAGCGCCCAAAAGTGGTGTTAACCTGGGCTCCGCACATAAAACCATTACCTCAGGCAGTACCAAATTCATTTGCCGAATGGATGTGTAAAGCCGACGTTGATTTTGTGATCGCGCACCCTGCCGGTTATGAATTGAGTACTGATTTTACTCACGGCGCTACAATCACCCAAAGTCAAGACGAAGCCCTTGCAGATGCAGATTTTATTTACGTAAAAAACTGGTCGGCTTTTGAGCCTTATGGGCAAATATTTGGAGGTAACGAAGACTGGATGCTTACTAACGACAGACTAAAGATCACCAACAAAGCTAAAGTAATGCATTGCCTGCCTGTACGCCGCGATTTGGAGCTGTCTGCCGAGGTTTTAGACGGCCCAAGCTCAATTGTTGTACATGAGGCTGCTAATCGTGTATGGGCTGCGCAAGCTGTATTAAAGCAGATGCTGGAGCGGTTGCAATAGCGCTATGTATACCCCTAAGATCAATTTATTGGATGATAAGCAGGAAGCCGTTAGTTTTATGCAACACTATAGTTTTGCTACTATTGTTACGGTAAAGAACGGGATTCCATCGGCAACACATTTGCCTTTTGTTGTTTCGCTGCGCGATGAGCAGATCATCCTGACTTCGCATTTCGCTAAAATCAATCCGCAGGTTAAAGAATTGCTTGATGGCAATCCCTTGGTTATCTTTACCGAACCACACGCCTATATCTCACCCAAACATTACGAGAGTGAGCGAAGTGTACCAACGTGGAATTACATTTCGGTACATGCGTATGGCAAAGCAACATTAATTGAAAGTGCGGAAGAAAAAGCAAAGCTACTCGAGCAGACCATTCGCTTTTATGAAGATGATTACCTGAAACAATGGAACGGATTGTCGGAAGATTATAAATTAAAGATGATGAAAGGCATCACCGGTTTTGAAATCATAGTTACAGAACTACAGGGTAAGAAAAAATTGAGCCAGAACAGAAGCGATATAGAGAAAGAGCGCATCATCGCAGATCTAAGCGCTAGTCAGGATTGGGCAGCTAAAGCTATTGCCGACTACATGTCTAAGTAGCTTTCTCTTCGGGTATAGACGCGGCAATCACACGGTTCAACGTCAGCCCCTGCACAATTACCGAAAATATAACGATAAAATAGCTGGCAGCCAATATAACGTGTCGGTAAGGGCTATAAGGTAATGATAGCGCCAAAGCTATAGAGATACCACCCCGCAAACCTGCCCAGGTAAGTATGTTGATGTTTTTAAGGTTGGTGTGTACAATTTTCTTAAAGAACACCAACGGAGTTAAAATGCTGATCCATCGCGCTATCAGTATAGCAGCTATGCCGATACTACCTATCAGCCAATAATTGTTCAGGTAGGGTAAATTGATCATCTGCAAACCTATCATCACAAAAAGAATAGTATTCAGCATTTCATCAATCAACTCCCAAAATTTTTCAAGCGACTGGTGCGAATGCTCAGAACTATCAAGATTAATACTCCGATTTCCTGCAAACAGTCCAGCAGTAACTACAGCCAGCGGGATAGAAAAATGCATATAAGCGGCAACAACAGATATACTCATTACCAACGCTACCGATACCAATACAATAGTTTGAAAATCGGTAATACTTTTCATCAGCCTGAAAGCGATAAAGCCCAGGAATGCGCCTAAAATTATCCCGCCAAAAACCTCTTTTACAAATAGTACTACTGTTTTTGCCAAATCCAGTTTATCATTACCAGAGTCGATAAATTCCAATATAGTGATAAACAACACCAATCCTATCCCATCGTTAAACAACGACTCGCCTGATATGATAGTCTCCAAATTAACGGGCAATCTTGAGTTTTTGATAATGGCGCCAACTGCTACCGGGTCTGTAGGTGAGATCAGTGCACCAAACAATAAGCAATAAACTAATGGTATGTGGATACCGAAGAGGTTAGTGATCCAATAAAATAACCAACCGAAAACCACCGTAGAAATAATTACACCGATAGTACTCAGTATAAATACCGGTCGCATCTCTTTTTTAAGCCGACGTGTATTTAGTGTAAATGAGCTGGAGAAGAGCAGAAAACCCAACATAATATTGAGCACCGTACTTGAGAAATTAATGTGCTTTGCCAGCAATGTCAAATAATGGGCTGTGTTGGGATCAACACTATCAATAAAAATGGTGATAATGGACGCTACAACGGCTATGGTTACAATGCCAATGGTGCCAGGCAGTTTAACAAAACGGGCGTTGATGTAAGAGTAAAAAGCGCTTACAATAACTAATAAAGCAATAATCGAAAACAAATCCATTAGGCTACCGGCAATTAACAGGTTTATTTTTCAGGCTCCACCGTTCGGGTGGCACGGTTAAAACTACGTATAATGAGCCTGTTATCGCTATTCTTGGTAAAGTAGTTAATCATCCAGGTTAAAATAACCGAACTCTTGTTAGAAAAACCCGCCAGCGACAGAATATGTACAAAGCCCCACAACAACCACGCAAAAAATCCCTGGAAATGTAATTTACCTAAATCTGCCACGGCTTTGTTGCGGCCAATGGTAGCCAGCGTACCTTTATCACGATATACAAATGGCTCGGTTGGTTGATTGTTAACCAGGTGCGTTAAGTTTTTAGCCAGCCAGGCACCCTGCTGTATTGCTGCCGGCGCAACACCGGGATGTCCATTAGGATATTCTTCGCTAATAATTGCCGACACATCGCCTATGGCGAATATGTTTTCATAGCCTTTTACACGGTTAATATCATCTGTTTCAATACGCGAACCGCGCGCCAGTTTGACATTCTGCATGCCTTCGGGCACCTCTCCCATAACACCTGCCGCCCAAAATACATTACGCGTTTGCAGCACCATGCCGTCATCAATTTTCAAGGTATGCCCATTGTAGCTTTGAACGTGAACGCTATTGTATATAATTACATCGTTAGCAGCCAAAAACTGCTTGGCTTTGCGCGATGCACCGTCAGACATGGCAGCCAGTAACCGGTCTTTACCCTCCACCAGGTAAACTTTCATATCCTGCTTACTCAGCCCGTGGTAATCTTTTTCTAATATCAGGTGACGCATTTCACCTAAGGCACCGGCCAGTTCAACACCGGTAGGCCCGCCGCCAACTACCACAAAAGTCATTAGCGCGTCGCGTTCGGCTTTATCTTGAGTGATTAACGCCTTTTCCAAATGCTGCAATGTTAATCCGCGAAGATTAAGTGCTTCGGGTACATTCTTCATCGGCATGGTGCAGGTTTCCAGATCTTTGTTACCAAAAAAATTAGTGTTTGATCCGGTGGCTATCACCAAATAATCATAATGGACATCACCTATGCTGGTATTGATAGTATTCGATTCTGGATTTATCTTCTCGACATTAGCCAAATTGAAGCTAAAGTTATCCTGATAAGTAAATATCCTGCGGATAGGAAACGCAATAGAATCAGCCGGGATAGCACCCATAGCCACCTGGTAAAGCAACGGTTGAAACGTGTGGTAATTATGTTTATCAAGCATCAGCACCTCAACAGGGGCGTTCTTTAACTTCTTTGCTAATTGTAATCCGCCAAAACCACCGCCGATAATAACTACCCTTGGCTTACTTTTATTTTCTTGCTCCATATATAAAGATGACAGACTCGTGCTAAATGATTAAGTGCTTGCTAAAATATGTAAAGTGTATTTGTTATTTTTAGCTCTTATGTAAAATCGGCATGAAAAAAATTTTTCTTTACACTTTACCGCTGCTATTTATGGCAGCATTCGTTCAAGGTCAAATTAAAAAAGTTGACAGCTGGACCGATGGCAAATACCTTAACATTAATGGTGCCAAATTATGGGTGGTAACGGTTGGCGAAGGCGACCCTATCATCTTCATTTCCGGTGGCCCTGGTGGTGCACACGTTGGTTTGCGCAGCTTTGACCCACTGGCCGACGGTCATCATCAGCTAATATATTTTGATGCCTTTGGACGAGGTAAATCAGACACAGCAAAAAAAGTGTCCGAGTATACTTTGGCGCGGGATATTGAAGACCTGGAAGGTTTACGTAAGGCACTAAAGCTGGATAAAATAACCATCCTGGGACACTCTTACGGTGGCGTGGTGGCTCAAGGCTACGCCGTTAAATATGGCGAACATCTAAGTCACCTGATATTGGCGGATACCTTTCACAGTTTTGTGATGTGGCAGGAAAATGACGACAGCTCAAACCGCGAGATTAAAAACAGCTACCCAGAGGTTTGGGATGAGCTGATGAAAATCCGTGAGCAGGGAGCAGTATCAAGCGACCCAATACACCAGGAGGCTTATAGCAAGGTACCTTACGGATTTTTGTATGCCTATAATCCGGACAAATTTGCCACACGTGGAAGCAAACCCTACCCTAACGCTTATAATGCTAAACTTTACTACCAGATGGTTGGTAAGGATGGCGATTTTATTGTAGGCAGCGACATTGGCACATTCGACTATCGGAAACAATTAAAAGACCTGAAAATGCCGGTACTGATAGTAACAGGCCGTTATGACCGCGTTGCAGTACCATGGATGGCGATTAAGTTTAAAGAGTATTGCCCGCAAGCGCAGTTTGTACTATTTGAGAGATCAGGACATAACCCGCAGATAGAAGAGCCAGAGAAAGAATTCAAAATTATCAATGACTTTTTGGCAAAATAAAACCATCTGATATAGCTCATGTAAACAGGGTGATTTATATGACTTACCCAATGTTTTTACCATTTTTAGTTATAACTGTCTTTTTTTTGACTGAAAACTTATCAGATAAGCGGCTTTTTGCCCAATAATTCGTTAATTTTGTATCGAATTATGACTATTTGAGCATGAAATCCTTACATATTATTAAAATTGGCGGAAATGTTATAGATAATTCAGAAAATCTACACCATTTTTTGAAGGATTTTACCGAGTTCGACGGATATAAAATATTGGTACATGGAGGTGGTAAAGTAGCAACTCAACTTTCAGAAACCCTTGGAATTGAGGCCAAACTGGTTGATGGCCGCCGGATAACTGATATAGAAACTCTGCGTGTAGTTACCATGGTTTATGGAGGGCTGATCAACAAAAACATCGTCGCACAACTACAGCGTTTCGGCACTAATGCTATCGGATTAACCGGAGCCGATGGTAATTTTATTCGCACCAAAAAGCGCCCGGTAAAAACTATTGATTATGGCTTTGTGGGCGATATCGATGATAACTCGGTTGATGCCGAAGGAATTGGCCGGTTGCTGGAAGCGGGCTTCACTCCTGCTTTCTGTGCTTTAACACACGATGGCGAGGGCCAGCTTTTAAATACCAATGCCGATACTATTGCCTCTGCTTTAGCGGTTTCGTTATCGTCATCATTTGATACAACACTAATATATTGCTTTGAGAAAAAGGGTGTATTGATGGACGTTAATGATGACGACTCCATCATCAGAGATATTGACCCGGTTAGGTACGAGGAATTAAAAACAAAACAAATTATTCACAGTGGCATGCTGCCTAAACTCGAGAACGCTTTTACAGCAATAGCTTGTGGTGTTAAGGCCGTGGTAATTGGCCACTCAAACGATCTGGGCGAACTGAAAAGCGGTAAGCCATTTGGAACACGATTAAGCAAGACAATATGAATTCGCAACAACATATCGCTATTTTAGGCAGCGGAAATATAGGTTTATCATTAGCCAAGGGCCTGGTAAAATCAGGTATCTGCAAACCTGCTCAAATAACATTAACACGCCGCAACCTTGACGCGCTGGACGACTATGCGGCCGCGGGCTACCAGGTTACCAACCAAAATGTAAAAGCCGCAAAAAAGGCTGACATCGTTATTCTTGCGGTACTACCCCAACAGCTAAATAAATTACTGGAAGAGATTAAACCGGCTATAAAATCAGAGAAACAATTTTTAGTTTCGGTTATATCCGGCGTTAGTTGCAATGACATTCGTGAGCAACTGGAAATGAATGTGCAGGTTATCCGCGCTATGCCTAATACAGCCATCGCTATTGGCGATTCTATGACTTGCATAGCCACGGATAATGGCAGCACCAAGAATGTAAATCTGGTAAAATCACTATTTGATACTGTTGGTGTCACTATCCAGATCAACGAAGAATTAATGACGGCAGCTACAGCGCTTTGTGCTTGTGGTATTGCCTTCTTTCTACGTTCAGTTAGGGCAGCGTCACAAGGAGGCACAGAAATTGGTTTTCATGCGCATGATGCGCTTAAAATGGCCGCTCAAACAGCCAAAGGCGCGGCTAACCTTCTGTTACAATTACGATCTCACCCCGAACAGGAAATTGATAAGGTTACATCGCCAAAAGGCTGTACCATTGCCGGATTAAATGAGATGGAGCATAACGGCTTCAGCTCTGCCATGATAAAAGGCATTAAACTTTCAGCAGTAAAGGCGGGCGATTTGTATAAAAGCGAGGATTAAGTAAGAGATTTATAATTTATAACCCTGGCGGGCATAAAGCTGCCATTTGTTATTGATCTTTTTCCAGACCTGCATAACCCCAATAGTAATATTGTTTATTTTACCCTTATCGTTAGTATCGGCTATAAACTTGTGTCGCACAACCGCTGTGTTGCCGTCCACAACTATACGCTGATCTTTCAAATCAATACGGGTGAATGCTATCTGGCCGCTTACCAGCGCGTCAATAAACTGGCCCTTATTGTTTACAGGCCCAAAAAACTGTCCGTAACTTAGCTGATCGGCTAAAACATCGTTTAAAACGGCTTTATCCCCTGCTATCATGGCTTTACGTAAAGCCTCTACCTGACCTGCAACAGCACGCTCATCGCTACTTTGGGCAAATAAGGAAACAGTAAGCAACGAAAAAATAAGGAATAATAAGGCGGTTAGTTTTTTCATTTGACGTATGCAGCTTAAGCTTGCTAAAGTAATTCGCCATCGTCACATTACAAACGCCCTAACACATCGTAACAAACAAGTTACTTATCTCGCAAATAATAATGTTTAACCCGATTAAGCTGCTCATCCAACTCATATACTAATGGTACGGCCGTAGGTATTTCTAGTTTGGTTACATCCGCATCATTAAGATTGTCAATGTATTTTATTAATGCGCGCAAACTATTGCCGTGCGCGCAGATAATAATTTTCTGCTGATCTTTCAAAGCGGGTATAATCTCATCGTTCCAAATGGGTAACACTCTATCCATTGTTTGGCTCAGGTTTTCTGTAACCGGCAGTTGCGCTTCAGTAAGGTCTTTATAGCGAAGATCATGACCAGGATAACGTGCATCTGTTTTGGCTATCGGCGGCGGGTCTTCATTTGGGTCGCGACGCCAGCGTTGTACCTGGTCAGCGCCGTATCTGTCTATGGCGCCTTGTTTATTCAAACCTTGCAGTGAGCCGTAAAAACGCTCATTTAGGCGCCACGACTTGTGTATAGGTATCCATAAATGGTCCAACTCTTCTAATATGATATGCAGTGTTTTAATGGATCGTTTTAAAACCGAGGTGTAGCCAGCATCAAAATTATAGCCATACTTTTTAAGGATTTGCCCTGCTTGTCTGGCTTGTTCATATCCTTCGGCATCCAGATCAACATCCGTCCAGCCTGTAAATCTGTTTTCCTGGTTCCAAATACTTTCGCCGTGTCTTATCAATACTAGTTTCTGCATGTTGATGGTTAAACGTCAAACCCAAAAATCGGTTTTAATATTTGCAAATGATTATAAATGGTTTAAATTGCATTAACAAACCAATTAAAACCAAGTACTTTATGACAACTATTGCACCTGTTAAGGATGGCATTGCCAATCCTGCACCGCTGGGGCTATGCGCCTTTGGGATGACTACCGTTTTGCTAAACCTTCACAATGCCGGAGTTTTTGAAATGAACTCAATGATACTGGCGATGGGTATTTTTTATGGCGGACTGGCGCAGGTAATTGCCGGTGTTATTGAAGCTAAAAAGAACAATACCTTTGGGTTAACTGCTTTTACATCATACGGTTTCTTCTGGCTGTCATTAGTAGGCCTGATTGTGATGCCTAAATTAGGTTGGGTTGCCGCTCCGAACGAAATAGCTATGGCCTCCTATCTGGCAATATGGGGTTTATTTACCCTGTTGCTGTTTTTTGGCACCCTTAAATTAAACAGGGCCCTGCAGGTTGTCTTCGGCTCATTGGTTATATTATTTGCTTTATTGGCCATTGGCGACGCTACAGGTAATAAAAGCATCAGCAAATTAGCCGGTTTTGAAGGTATTATTTGCGGCGCATCTGCTATTTATACGGGTATTGCACAAATACTAAATGAGGTTTATGGCAAAACAGTATTGCCAATTGGCCCGGTAAATGCCTAACTTGCGCAGGTGAAAGATTATAAAAAATACTATATCATACCAGAATCGCCAGAGTCTGTTTACCTGGCGCTTACCAATCCGTTAACCATCCAATTATGGACAGGCGAACCAGCTGAAATGTCGACAGAACAGGGCTCAGAATTTTCGATGTGGGATGGTGCCATTGTAGGCAAAAACATTGAGTTTGAAACCGATAAAAAAATCGTACAGCAATGGTATTTTGAGGGTCAGCCGGAAGAGTCGATAGTTACCATTAAACTGCACTCCGATAAAGCAGGAACCTCAGTAGAATTAAGGCATACAAACATCCCTGACGAAGCTTATGAAGATATGGTGGATGGCTGGAATGACAACTATTTTGGAGCATTAGCAGATTTTTACGAAGGATAGATTTTAAACGACATTCTTTTTATAAGATAAAAGCCGCCCGATAAGTTGGCGGCTTTTGTTTTATATACTTTTTAATCCCCTTTATAATTAATCACGCTCACTGGTTGCCTCTTATATAACCGGTGTCTTATGTTTGTCAGACATAGCGTTTGAGATTTTACGCTCACAAAAAAAAGGCCTCCTAAGTAGAACAGGAGGCCTTTTTTATAAAAGTAGTTTAATCTTTAAAAATTATTGAGTAGCCCATTTAGTGCCATCAAATTTAAAGGTAAGGCTAGTTAACTGGTTAGAGCCACTGTAATAAGCATAAGTTACAGCAACGGCCTGGCCAGCAGTAGCAGTAGTACCATATCTTGTTTTAAGTACGTTAGCAATACCTGCGTTGATTTGTGGCTGACTCCATGCGCTGGCGCCAGACAAGCTGAAGTCACCAAAGCTGCCTAAGTTAGTCATTGCAGCTGGTGTTGCGCCAGTGCTATTGTCCGCCCCTATAGCTGCATAGTCGTCACCTGTAAGGGTGTATTTTGCAGGATCCGATGCCGGCTGATATACAAACGCGGTTTTTGTAGCATCGTAGATAAACGTATAAGTTTCAGTGGTATATTGACTATATGCTTTAAACGTAACCAGGAATTTTTGGTTAGCAGATGGAGCAGTATAATTAGTTTTCAAGATAAATATCAAACTATTAGCAATTTGTGTATCAGACCAACGGCTGGTAGCGGTGGCGCTATTCAATGTAAAGTCAGTGTTAGAAACCATGTTTTTAATAGCTGTAGCACCTGCTAATACTCCAGGATCAGTGGCAGCATTGTCACCAATTTTAGCATAATCACCAGCGGCCAGGGTATAGTTTACGGTGTTATCAAGCTGACCGGTCCAAATACCGTTAGAAAGCGTAAACAGGTTTGTTGCAGTGGTATTTGAAACAACAAAATTAGTACCGTCATAAGCCATAGGCATTACGCGCTGATAGGTCGTAAGATATTTGTAACTTACATTAATAACGTCACCGACATGAATTGACGCCATTACAGAAGCATCGGCTTTTAAGAAAGCGTTAAAGTACGAAGGCAAAGTGGTGCTGCTTGCAACGTCACTTGCCAGGAACCAGTTATTGGTACCGCGGTTAACAGATGCATACTGAGCAGGGCTAACACAATAGATTTTTTGCCAACCATTGGCAGTCGTAAATAAAAACGCATTGGTTACTGTAGTGCCGCTTGATGGTGTGGCACCGCTTTCAAAATACACGTAAGTAAGTACACGGATAGAGTTATTTTGTAATGGCGTTTGATAGGTTTTATATGTATAAGCCAAATAGTTAAGTACAGCTGTGGCAGTAAAGTCACTAAAGTTATTTGCTGTAATACTAGTGCCAGCAACAGCCGGAAAAACGTAATCGTTTGTAGGTGTTGTTTGTAACGTGTGAGCTACATCGGCGTTTAATGAATCTGCCAGCTTAAGCGTTGGCACTACTGGCGATGTGGCGTAAGTTACTGTAATTTGCGAGCCAGTTACTGCAGCCGGAAACTCTGCGGTTAAAATGGTTGGAATATTAGCAAAAGCTGCTGCAGTACCTGCAAAGAAGTCTTGAGTGCTTGCACCAATAGCAGGCGACAGTTTTGAATAATCAGTAGCACCAAGTGTAATTGATGCTATTGTTGGTGGGGTAACGGTTTTAACCGTTGGAGGAGGAATTGGACCTAGCTCGCTATAGGTTTTGTCCATAGGCTTGCATGCGCTAAATACAGTAGCAGCAGCAGCAAACGCCATCACATAATTAAAAATCTTTTTCATAATAATATTTTAAATTGTCTTAAAACTTAACTTTTACACCAATAGCATATGTTCTGCCAAAGCCATAGTAAACACCGGCACTGCCTCCTGCTAAAACGTTAGGATTGCCGCTCGCATTCGGATCATAAGCATCAGAAATATAGGTAGTATTCAATAAATTGTAAACGTTACCGATTAAAGATGCATCGCATCCGGCAAATTTAAATCTGTACACCGCGTTTACGTTGAAAAGGTAGTAGTTAGGTACTTCCCACGGATGTAAATTTGCATTGGTAATATTTATATAGTTAAAAGAAGCATTGTAGTTACCATAATAGTTCCAATCAACACCCAATTTTAATTTAGGTAATACCTGACCATCTATACCTAAATAGGCGGTGGTCTGAGCGGCGTCGCCTACTTTAATGCCTTTAAGCAAAAGTGCGCTGGCAGTAACTACTTTACTTCCGGCAACGTCGCTTTGTGCGCTAGCCTGACCGGTATTGTTGGTATAATACCAATCGCCAAGAGACAACATACCTTTAATGTTAATTTCTTTTATAGGGCGATAAACACCATCAAACTCTATACCCTGGTGTAATTCATTTATACCGGTTACGTTAATGGAGGTAACTGAGGCATCCGGGTTGGTTTGAGAAGTTACATAAGAACGATCTTTGTAGGTTGAACGATACAGGTTAATATTTGCTGTAAATTCTGAGCTTCTAAAGCCATAGCCCACCTCATAACTAAGCAATTTCTCGGGTTTAGAATTATCGTTAATTTGATTTGCCGACGGACCTGTAGCAGCCGTAAATATCGTTGCCACCAAAGGAGCTCTTTCCAGGTAACCTACGTTTGCGAAAACATTATTATGGCTGTCCAGATTATAGTTAGCGCCGCCTTTAGCTTGGTAACCCAGGAAATTAACCCACTTGGTTGACGCAGCAGCACTACCAGTTTTGAAATCAAAATAGTCAATCTTTTTATCACCTGTGTTGGTACCTGCTACCGAAACAAAAGCTGATAAATCATCTTTGGTGTATTCAGTTTGTAAGAATAAACCTTCTGAAGCGATATTGTAACGGTAATCACGATTATATTTCTCGCCGGTAGTAATTAAATTACTGGTGCCGTTAACGTTCGCAGCATCAGTAATATAGTTACCACCCAACAGGTCGGCAACTTTATAGTAATGCTCAACGGTATAATATCTTAAATCTGCACCTGCCAACAGGTCTATGTTATTACCAAATTTGTGTTTGAAGGTAGAAAGATCCCCTACCCATTTGTGATCGTTAGAGTTGGCCAACAACCAGGCGCTAGAAGCACCGTTAACGCTTGCCGCGTTTGCTCTTTCAATCGCATTAAAATCAATTGGCGAATAGATCGGATCACCGGTACGTGGTTGATTTGAGGTAACTACAAGAGGTGTAGTAGCTGTCGGTGCCTTAGCAGTTATTGTACCATTGCTAAGATAGGTTGCATTACCTTGACCATAAGATCCATACAGAGTAGATGCAAACTGTGAATTATCGCTGATATTCCAGTTATAATTCAGCATAGCGATAGGCTTATTATAATTGTTAGCCTCACCGCTTACGTACTGGCCATTCAAATAGCCCCAATCCGGGTTATATTTGATGCCTTGTGGAGCAGAACGATATGTTTGAATAGGTAAAAATGAGTAACGTTGGCCGTGAGATTGGGTCGCACCCATAACGGTTAATGACAGCGTTTGGTTTGGAGATATGATCTTGGAAAGGTTAAAGAAATAGCTGTAACCAGAATAATTCAAACCTTCAGCATACATTTGGCCTTGTGCTTTAGAAAGCAATATTGAACTGGCCCATCCCTTATCACTCAAACCGGTTGAATAATATAATGCGGTTTTTGAAGCACCATTATTACCAATAGTTTGTGATACAGTTCCTTCTTCTTTAACGTCTGTACTACGGGTAGTAATATTGATAGTACCACCTAATGATGGAACGGCTACTTTAGAAGCACCAAGACCACGTTGTACTTGCATTGATGTAGTTACGTCTACTATACCAGCATAATCGCTCCAGTAAAGGTGACCAGTTTCAGGGTCATTTGCAGGCATACCATTAAGCAACATCGCTACGTTGTTGTTTTGGAAACCCCGGATACTGATCCTCGAATCGCCATAACCACCGCCGGTTTTCGTTGCCATAACACCAGGTGTGCTGGTCAATAATTCCGGAAACTCAAGGCCTGCGCCTTTTTCTTCGATAGTTACCTGGCCAATAGTTGAAACTGCGATAGGTGTCTTCCTGTCAATAGCTTTATCGCCGATGATAGTAACCTCTTTCATCGCGCCATCGTTGGTTTTAAGTGATATTTCGCCAACGTTCTGACTCCCAGATTCTACTGTTACCTCTTGGGTGAGATAGCTGACATAGCTAAGAACCAATACCTGGCTCCCCTCGGGCACACGTATTTTGAAGGTACCGTCAAGCGATGTAGTTGTACCATTGGTGGTACCTTTAATAATTACAGAGGCGCCAATCAGTGGCTCCTTGGTTTGTGCATCAAGCAACTTGCCTGTTACCACCCTGCCGTTCTGTGCCAGGACTGCGCCTGAAGTAAAGAGGCAGATGAATAGAATAAGTAAAAGCTTCCTCATACGTTGTTTTTGTTTTTGAATTTGTTTTAACTAAAAAATTGCAGGGACAAATATATCGCTTGATATCATTCAATATGTTAACTCCATGTTAACAATTAAGGCGTTTTTTTATTTATTTATCAACATTTTAAGAATTTATTACCTCGAATGTAAATTACTTGATACAATGAGTTCAAAAATCACAATTGCCTGATTAACAATTTCTTTACAGTTAACCTATATAATTTATAGGGTTTATAGTTGTTATATGGCACTTAAATGATGTAAATAAAACGATGCAGTTTTCAGCTTTCAGCGCTTTTACTTAGCTTTGGCTTTCTAAAAAAATAAAACAAGAATTAACTACACTATGGACTACGATGTAATTGTTATAGGGTCTGGCCCGGGCGGCTATGTTGCTGCAATCCGCGCTTCCCAGCTTGGTTTAAAAACCGCGGTAGTTGAAAAAGAATCATTGGGCGGCATTTGCCTTAACTGGGGGTGTATCCCAACCAAAGCTCTTTTAAAGAGTGCGCAGGTTTTTGAATATCTTAATCATGCTAAAGAATATGGCATTAATGTTAGCGGTGGCGAAGTGGATTTTGAATCTGTTATTAAAAGAAGCCGTGGAGTTGCAGATGGCATGAGCAAAGGCGTTCAGTTTTTAATGAAGAAAAACAAGATTGACGTTATAACCGGCACGGGAAAATTAAAAAGTAAGGGCGTTGTTGAAGTAAGAACCAACGATGGTGTAAAAGAATATAAAGCCAAACACATTATATTGGCTACAGGCGGTCGCTCGCGCGAATTGCCAAACCTTAAGCAAGATTTCAAAAAAGTTATCGGTTACCGCCAGGCTATGATCTTGCCTAAAAAACCTGCCACTATGATTGTTGTTGGCTCGGGCGCTATAGGTATTGAGTTTGCCTACTTCTATAACTCAATTGGCACCAAAGTTACTGTTGTTGAATATCTTGATAATGTAGTACCGTTGGAGGATGAGGAGGTATCAAAAACACTGGGCCGTATCCTTAAAAAGCAAGGTATCAATATCATGACCGGCTCTAACGTTGAATCGGTTGATACCAGCGGCGAAGGTTGTAAAGTAACAGTAAAAACTGCCACCGGCACTGAAATTCTGGAAGCAGAGATCGTTCTGTCGGCTGTAGGTATCTCAACCAATATAGAAGGTATTGGCCTGGAAGAAAATGGCGTAACAACAGATCGTGGCAAAGTTGTGGTTGATGATTTCTATCGCACCAACGTTGAGGGGGTTTACGCTATCGGCGATATTGTTAAGGGTCAGGCGCTAGCTCACGTAGCGTCAGCAGAAGGTATTATTTGTGTCGAAAAAATTGCGGGCCTTAAACCAGAACCGCTTGACTATAATAACATCCCCGGTTGCACATACTGCAGCCCGGAAATTGCATCTGTTGGTTATACCGAAAAAGCTGCGAAAGAGGCAGGTTACGAAATTAAAGTAGGCAAGTTTCCATTCTCTGCATCAGGCAAAGCAAGTGCATCTGGCGCTAAAGATGGTTTTGTTAAATTGATATTTGATGCGAAATACGGCGAGTTTTTAGGCGCGCACATGATTGGTAATAATGTTACCGAAATGATTGCAGAAGCAGTAACTGCCCGTAAATTGGAAACTACCGGTCACGACATCATTAAAACCGTACACCCTCATCCTACCATGAGCGAGGCCATCATGGAAGCTGCTGCCGAAGCTTACGGCGAATGCATCCACTTGTAACTAAACAAATTAAAAGTAAAAATTCAAAAAGCCGGTCACCTATCAGCAGCCGGCTTTTTTATTATAATATTTTTGGATTTAAACTTTCGTTCGACCTACACTACAGTTTTGACTTTTTAATTTTTACTTTTGAATTAACCAAATGAACCTCTACTCTATAGATACCGGATTTTTCAAACTTGATGGCGGCGCTATGTTCGGTGTGGTACCTAAAACTATCTGGAGCAAAACCAACCCGGCAGATGCCAATAATCTTTGCACCTGGGCCATGCGCTGTTTGTTGATTGAGGATGGTAAACGACTTACTTTGATAGACACTGGCATTGGCAACAAGCAGGACGAAAAATTTTTTAGCCACTATTATTTACATGGCGATGCGACGATGGATAGCTCGCTTGCAAAGCTTGGGTTTCATCGCGACGATATAACTGATGTGTTTTTAACGCACCTGCATTTTGATCATGTTGGCGGGGCCATTGTTAGACAAAGCGACAAACTGGTGCCTGCATTTAAAAATGCAGCCTATTGGAGCAACGAGAAGCACTGGGACTGGGCAGTGAACCCTAACGCACGTGAGAAAGCATCATTTTTAAAAGAAAACATATTGCCGATACAGGAAAGCGGGCAGCTAAAGTTTATTGACACTTACCAAAATATAAAATTCAGTGAAGATATAGCTGTAAAATATGTTTACGGACATACCGAATCAATGATGTTACCGTTAATAAATCACAAAGGCAAACAAATATTATATATGGCAGATCTGCTGCCATCTGTAGGGCATTTACCTCTGCCCTATGTTATGGCTTATGATATGTTTCCACTACAAACTTTGCAAGAAAAAAAACTATTTTTAGAGGAAGCTTTAAATAAAAATTATATATTGTTCCTTGAACACGATGCTCTTAACGAGTGTTGTACACTTCAGCAAACCGAGAAAGGAATACGTTTGGGAGAAACTTTTAAGTTAAATGATGTATAAACCACACCACAAAAACCATGCAATTAATAGCTGAAAATGAATAATATATATTCTTTTTTTTATACTAAAATATAGGCAAACTTTTTTGTACCTTTGCACGTTCAATTCTCAAACTACGAATCGAGGTTAATTAAATAAATGAGACAACTCAAAATAACACAATCCATTACCAACCGTGAATCTCAATCACTTGATAAATACCTTCACGAAATTGGTAAAGTTGACCTAATAACAGCCGAAGAAGAAGTAATTTTAGCACAAAAAATCAGAGAGGGCGACCAGGCAGCTTTAGAGCGTTTAACTAAAACCAACCTCCGTTTTGTTGTATCGGTTGCAAAACAATACCAAAATCAGGGCCTTACGTTGGGCGATTTAATAAACGAGGGCAACCTTGGTTTGATTAAAGCTGCGAAACGCTTTGACGAAACTAAAGGTTTCAAATTCATTTCATACGCCGTTTGGTGGATCCGTCAATCAATATTACAGGCTATAGCAGAGCAATCTCGTATAGTGCGTTTACCTTTAAACCAGGTAGGTTCATTAAGCAAGATCAGCAAAGCATTTTCAAAACTAGAACAAGAATATGAACGCGAACCTTCTCCGGAAGAGTTAGCTGATATGCTTGAAACTACCGTTGATAAAATATCTGACACCCTTAGCAATTCAGGTCGTCACGTATCCATGGATGCGCCCTTTGTACAAGGTGAAGAAAATACACTGTTAGACGTATTAGAAAACTCTGAGCCAAATACCGATTCTATATTAATTAACGAGTCTTTATCAGAAGAGATCAAACGTTCATTATCTACCTTGACTGAGCGTGAGCGCGAGATCATTGTATTGTTCTTTGGTTTAGGCACAAATCACCCGCTTTCATTAGAAGAAATCGGTGAAAAATTTAACTTAACCCGCGAGCGTGTTCGTCAAATTAAAGACAAAGCACTGCAACGTTTAAGACATACCAGCAGAAGTAAAATTCTGAAATCATACTTAGGTTAACCAAACCTAACAAAAAAGCTTCCGGTAATTCATCGGAGGCTTTTTTGTTTTTACACCTCTCCTACCGAGAAATTGCTCCGCTACGTTGACGATTTGGTAACTTACCGCTACCTTAGTGGTATCAATCAAATAGATAAGATCATGACTATCCCTATTTACCAGGCCGATGCCTTTACCGATCAGCTTTTTGGCGGAAACCCTGCTGCTGTTTGTCCCCTTACCGAATGGCTGCCAGACGAATTGATGCAAAAAATTGCCGCCGAGAATAATCTCGCCGAGACTGCATTTTTTGTAAAGAACCAAACAGGCTATTTATTACGCTGGTTCACCCCCGAATATGAGATAGATCTTTGCGGCCATGCTACTTTGGCATCGGCACATATTTTATTTACCGAGTTGGGGTTTGCCGGCGACGTAATCCATTTTGAAACCGTTAAATCGGGCACACTTACTGTAACACGCACCAAAGATAAATACACCTTAGACTTCCCATCTCGCCCTCCTATTGCTATAGAAGAACCCAACGGGCTGGTGGAAGCATTAGGCGGCATCCCGCCGATAGGCATTTACCGCTCAAGAGATTTCTTTGTAGTTTATGATTCTGAACATGAGATAAGTGAGATTAATCCTGATTTTTATGCCTTATCTAAACTGGACACCGTTGGTGTAATTGTGACTGCACGTGGCAAGGATGTTGATTTTGTATCACGTTTTTTTGCTCCCGGCGCGGGTATTCCGGAAGATCCGGTTACTGGCTCAGCACATTGTAATTTGATTCCTTATTGGGCGAAAGTGCTGGGCAAAAACAAATTGCACGCCTACCAGATATCAGCTCGTAAAGGCGAACTATGGTGTGAGCTACAAGGCGAACGTGTTTTGATGAGCGGCAAAGCCGTTACTTATTTGAAGGGCGAGATTTACCTTTAATTTTATGTCATTGCGAGCGTAGCGCGGCAATCGCGAACTTGCAGCGTGCGATTGCTTCGTCGTTCCTCCTCGCAATGACAATGTTCTATCGCTTAATAAGCCACCGTCATCTGTTCTCTGATATGCGTTGGGTTTTCAATTTCATCTACCACCGCAATCGCGTAGTCTTCCATGGTTATAAAACTTTTGCCGGCCTCATCACTTAATAACTTAGTTCCACCTAACCTGAATTTTCCGGTACGTTCGCCGGGCGCTATTTCTGCGGCGGGGCTAATGTAGGTCCAATCCAGCTCTTTTTCATTTTGATATAATTTCAACGCATCGCGATGTGCCAAAGAGACTGATTTATACTCAACCGGAAAATTGGGTGTATCTACCAATTGAGTTCCAGGCGCTACTTCCAAACTCCCTGCACCACCTACCACGATCAATCGTTTAACCTGAGCCTGTTTTAAGCCTTTTATCAGCGGTATCGGCAGCTCGGCTATAGTTGATGCTGGTGCGCCGCGTGTGTTGCTATAAGCGCACACTACAGCATCTTGGTCAAAGGCACCGGTTTCTACATCTTGTCTATCGAACAAATTGCCCTTGGCTACTTTAAGATGATCGTGGAGCAAGGTATAATCTTGCGGATGACGAACTATGGCGGTGACATCATGCCCCCTGTTTAATGCTTCCTGAACTATGCGGCTGCCAATGCGGCCGCTTGCGCCAAATACTGCTATTTTCATATTGTTGAGCTAAAAGATTAAAGCTAAAAGCATAAAGCTATTTTTTTGTTTTGAATAGCTGTAAATTTTACCGGCGAATAAAGCTTTTTGCTTTTGTCTTTTAGCTTTAAGCTCCCTTGGTTAATTCAAAATTTTATGATTATTTTGAACTCTCGAATTTACGCAGGGATACTAGGTTTAAATGCAACTTACACAGTTAGAAATCAAGGGCTTTAAGAGCTTTGGCGATAAGATCACCATTAATTTTAATGAGGGTGTTACAGCTATTGTTGGGCCCAATGGTTGCGGTAAGTCGAACGTGGTCGATGCCATACGTTGGGTATTGGGTGAGCAGAGTACCCGAATGCTGCGCTCGGAGAAGATGGATAACGTAATCTTTAACGGCACCAAAAGCCGTAAAGCCGCCAACCTGGCGGAGGTATCACTTACTTTCGACAACACCAAAAACATCCTCCCTACTGATTATTCGCAGGTTACACTTACGCGTAAACTTTATCGCAGCGGCGATAGCGAATATAGGCTTAATGACGTACAATGCCGTTTAAAGGACATTACCGACCTTTTCCTGGATACCGGCATAGGTTCAGACTCATACGCCATTATCGAGCTAAGAATGATCGAAGAGATCATCTCTAATAAAGAGGGTTCGCGCCGCAACTTATTTGAGGAGGCTTCGGGCATTTCTAAATATAAACTGCGCAAAAAACAGACTTTCAATAAACTGAAAGAAACCGAAGCCGATTTAGAGCGTGTAGAGGACTTGTTATTCGAGATTCAGAAAAACCTGAAAATGCTTGAGAATCAGGCTAAGAAAACCGAGCGCTATTACCGGCTTAAAGATGAATATAAAACACTGAGCATTAAACTGGCATCGTTCAAGATTGCAGCTTTTGGTACTTCGTTAGCTACCATTGAGGATCAGGAACTGAAACAGCGCGAAGAAAAATCTGGTGTAGTAACGCAAATGGATACGCTGGAAGCCGCTTTGCAGCAGGAAAAACTGGATAGTATAACCAAAGAGAAAAATCTATCGGTACAACAAAAGGCTACTAACGAATTTGTATCTAAAATTCGCGCTTATGAGAGCGAGAAGAAGATTAAGAACGAACACCTAAAATTTCAACAAGATAAAGAGAGTCGTTTAACCGAAGAACTGGAACGCGATCGTAATCAGCTTAATCACGTCCTCTACAATATTAAACGCCTTAACGAAGAAAAAGCCCAGGAAGAAGAAAACCTGGATACCATAAGCACCAAGGTAGCCGACCTAAAATTAATGGTGGATGAATTGCGTTTACAGCAATCAAGCGCGCGCAACTCGTTGAATGAATTGGTGACTACCAATAACAATCTGCAAAACCAAGCTTATAAAGCCGAGAAAGATATCGATATCCTGCAAATACAGGAACAAGCATTGGAGCAGGAAAGTCAGCGCAATATGGAAGATGCTACCAATAAGAAGGTTGAGCTTTCGCATTTTAATGATGTAGTTGCTGATTTGCAAAGTCGCGTTGAAACTTTACAAGGCGAACATGAGCAGGAAGTAAAGCGCGAAAACGAATTACAGGAACGGCTAGGTACTATTGAGAGCGAAGCGGAAATGGTTAAAGAAACCATCATTACCGAAAGCCGCAAGCTGGATGCCAAGCAAAACGAATATAACCTAACCAAAAGCTTGGTGGATAATCTGGAAGGTTTCCCCGAATCTATTCGTTTCCTGAAAAACAATCATGAATGGGCAAAGAATGTGCCGTTGTTTAGCGATGTGCTTTTTTGCCGTGAACAGTATCGCATAGCTATTGAAAATTACCTGGAGCCTTTAATGAACCACTATGTAGTGGACACTTATGATGAAGCCATTAAGGCAGTTAATTTGCTCAGCAATTCATCACGAGGGAGGGCTCAGTTTTTTATTCTGGGCAATTATGCCGAGCCTGTTTCGTTACCCTTTAAAGAAGAAGATGTTAGCGGCCGTATACCTGCACTTAACGTGGTTGAAGTTGATAAAAAATACCAGCCATTGGTAGATCATTTGCTAAAGAATGTTTACCTGGTTAATGATGAAAACGACCTCAATAACACCACCCTTTCCGAAGGCTTGGTATTGATAGCGCAAAGCGGCAAATTCAACAAGTCGAGATATACTATGGCTGGTGGATCGGTTGGTTTGTTTGAAGGCAAACGAATTGGTCGCGCAAAAAATCTGGAGAATCTGGCTAAAGAGATCAAAAAATTGGAGCTGGAATTATTCGAGCTTAAAACACGATCGAACGAATTACAGACGCAATCGGCATCGCTTAAAGCTGCCGGTAAGGCGCAAGATATTGCCCAGAAGCAGGCCGAACTCAATCTCTTGAACACCGAATTAATTACCGTAAAAACCCGCCAGGAACAATACGAAACTTTCATTGAAAACAGCCTTAACCGCAAGGACGATATTGCCCAAAAAATAGCCGGCATAAAAGAAGAAATGGCAACGCTACAGCCTTTGTTGGTTGAATTAAAAGAAAAGAAAGAACGCCAGGCTGATTTATTGACCGAAAAACAAGGTGAGTTTAATGAATTGAACGAAATGGTTAATGTCCAGTCAAACGCGTATAACCAGGAGAATATTCGTTTTCATCAACAACAAAATAAGGTATCCGGTCTTAATAAAGATCTCGACTACCGTTTCACCCAACAAGATAGTTTGGAGGGCCGAATTAAACAAAACGCAAGCGAGCTGGAAAAGGTAAAAGCAGCTATACAAGAAAATCTGCAACAATCAGATACCTCGGACGATGGCCTACTGGAAATGTATAGCCAAAAGGAAGAGCTGGAAAAGGCCACGCAGGAGGCGGAGCAGGAATATTATAAACTACGCGGTAAGATAACCGAAACGGAAGAAGCTATAACCACCCTGCGTCGTAAAAAAGACCAGGCTGAGGTTATTGAAAATGAGCTGAAAGATAAACGTAATAATTTGCGCATCGAACTTAATGCTTTAAAGGAACGCCTATCGGTAGAGTTTAATGTAGATATCAATGATCTGCCCGAGACAGAAATTGCCGGCGATGAAAATGAACAGCAACTACGCGACCGTACCGATAAACTCAAAAATCAGTTGGATGATTTTGGCGCTATTAACCCTATGGCTGTCGAGGCGTATAAAGAAATGAATGAGCGCTATGAATTCATCCAAAATCAAAAGAAAGATTTGGGCGAAGCCAAAGCATCATTAATGGCTACCATACAGGAGATTGATGATACTGCGCGCGAAAAATTTATGTTTGCCTTTACCCAGGTTCGCGAGAATTTTATCAAAGTATTCCGCTCGTTGTTTAACGAAGAAGATTCATGCGATTTGATCTTGTTAGACCCGGGGCATCCTTTGGAGTCGGACATTGATATTATTGCTAAGCCTAAAGGCAAACGCCCGTTATCAATTAATCAACTATCAGGCGGTGAAAAAACTTTAACAGCTACCGCTATCCTATTCTCGCTTTATCTGTTAAAGCCTGCGCCATTCTGTATTTTTGACGAGGTTGATGCGCCATTGGACGATACCAATATTGATAAGTTCAATAATATCATCCGCAAGTTTTCTCAGGAGTCACAGTTCATCATTGTGTCGCACAATAAACGAACTATTGCCAGCACCGATGTTATTTACGGCGTAACTATGGTTGAACAAGGTATTTCACGAGTTGTACCGGTTGATTTGCGCGAGCTAGCAGATTAACTGCCTGCAAACAAAAAAGGGGACCTAAGTCCCCCATTCCGATTGAAATTTTCTTTTATTTCTTTTTGTTATAAACCATCCCTTTAAACTTCTTGCCGTCCAGCGCCATGGCTGCATTGTTAGCCTGATCTATCGAGAAAGTTTTTTGTGCGCCTAATCCCTGTACTTTTTGTGCTGTATAACTATAAGTACCCTTGTTTACATAGGTAATTGCGTGGTGCAACAAAGTTTCGGTGGTGTCACCAAATTCTTTGGTTACATCGTCATAGTCTTTTATCCCGGGGAAATCGCTCGTTCCAGGCGTCATGCCAGAATAATAATCGCCTTGGGCTGCCGAATTTTTGGTTGAAAACTCAGGAATATAAAGTTGGTATTTATTAATATCGATATCAAAGAAGCCAACCGGCTTACCATAAGTTGTGGTGCCTATTAACTGCACATCTAAATGCGGCCGCAAGTTGTTAATAGTTAACTCGGCCGCTGATGCGGTTGAGCCAGTGACAATAAAAAATACACGACTTAAATTAAGTGAGCCTTTCTTGGTAAATTTCTCGGTGTTTGAAGCTACCGAGTAATTGATCTGTGCCAGGTTATACAATTGGTTTGAAGTTGGGTCGCGCCTAACCTGGTGAGCTAAAAGAGTTTCTTTATTGTTAGCTAAGATATCATTGAAATAATAGCTGTACATAGTAGTGTTGTTTTTAGCAGCAGGCACAATGTAATTGTCAATATATTCGGCTGTTGAAACAAAACCGCCACCATTATAACGTAGATCTACCACCAGATCTGTTACCCCCTGTGATTGGAAGTAATTAAAAGCCTGATCTAATTTCGGGTCGGCATTATCGTCAGATGTAAAGGTGTTAAAAACCATATATCCTACTACCTTACCATTTGTAAGCGGTATAGCTTTGTAAGTAATTACCGGGTTAGTAGTGTAATCGGCGGCGTTTAATGTAACCTGAAGCGTTGAAAGATCAGGCTTTTGCAAGGTCATGGTGACAGTGCTGCTGTTTAACAGCGCATTAATTACAAAGTTAGTATTGGTACCGGTGGCTCCATCGTAACTAAAAGAAGAATTTCCGTTTATGGTAACAATTTTATAACCACGTTTCACACCGGCCAGATCCGCAGGCGACCCCGTGTAAACATATTTCACGCGTAAATCATTCACATCATTATAAAGCGGACTGAACCCAAAATTGCTATTGGTTCCGTTCAGTTCGGTTGATACCTCACCTTGGTCAATAAAAGAATATTTCGCCTCTCCCGGAGAGGGTGCGTAATATTCAAAGCTGTTGGTTTGAGAAATAGCATTTACTTCATTGGTTAACGCTGCAAGGTCAGTACTCCCAGTGAAAGACCTGGGGTTAAAAGAATTGTAAGCCGGGATAGTACTATACCAGTAATAATCTTCTTTGGCGTACAAATACACCGAATCTTTAATAAAATCCAATGTCGATCCGGTTTTTGGCGGCCCACCGCCATTATTGTTTTTATCTTTTTTACAAGCCGCAAAAAATGCTGACGCTAATAATACTGCCAGTATTGTTTTTTTCATGTTCGCTAATATTATTTTTTAAAACGCTACAATGGTTAATGTTGTTGTATTTAAACCTTTATATAATTTCACCTACGTTAAAATAATCAACGCCGGCGGCTTCGGCACAGCGTTTACTATCCTCTGATTCACCGATCATTACTATCTCTCTTCGTTCTAATTTGTGGTCTTTTAACAATTGATGAATAACATCGGGTTCAGGCATAGGCGACGTTTCTTCCGCAAAATAACAAATTAAATATTTTTCTAAGCCATGCCACTCAGTTTGTTTGATCTTATTTAATTGTAATGCTGGGTTACCATTGGTTACAATAAAGATTTTTTTGCGATCGACCACAATATCCTGCAACAAATCAAGCACAGCTTGATAGATTAACAATTTGAGCGGAAGTTTAGCCGTCAGCATCAGCTGCTGAAAGTTTATTCGGTATTTTTCATCTATCGCAAATTTCTCTTTTAGCTTGTCAAATATTTTTTCTTTGCCTTCTGTAAGAAACGTATTTACCATCAGATCTGTCATTACCTTAGCATCAAACAACTCTGTATATTCTATCATGCTGGCAAACAAGTAATATACCTGAAACAGGTAATCTTTTTCAGGGTAGATCACATTATCCAATTCAAAAATAAAAGCGGTTTTATGCTGGTCTAACTCGTTATATTTCATTGGTAATAATTTGTATTTCGTACTCGGCAAACAATTGTTTTGCTTCAATTAATTGATCGGCTTCTTCATTATCAAGTACGTAGACTACATCAATAGAGTTGTCCAGACAAAGAGCAAGCATTTGGTGGGGATATGATACAGATTGCGGATTTGGTAATTGAATTAAATTACCTGACGATAACATAAATTGGGGCAGATCATGATAATCGCCCAAAACAATCTCGTTATCGCCTAGTTGATTTTTAAGGCTATGCGCCCCGGCCGACATAGCCGACGTTATCAGAATGCTCAAATTATTGCACTATTAAGCCATCCATCATCACCACCTTACGGTCTGATATATTGGCTAGATCCTCATTATGTGTTACAATTACAAAGGTTTGATTAAACTCATCGCGCAGCTTACCAAATAGCTCATGCAGTTCGCGCGCATTTGTTGAGTCCAAATTACCTGATGGTTCATCAGCAAATATTAATGCAGGGTTATTAATCAATGCCCGTGCTACCGCTACACGTTGCTGTTCACCGCCAGAAAGTGTGTTGGGTTTATGGTGGAGACGATGACCAAGCCCTAATAACTCTAAAAGCTCGGTTGCCTTGTCCGCTGCTTCCTGCCGCGGGGTTCCTGCAATAAAGGCCGGAATACATACATTTTCCAGCGCATCAAACTCGGCAAGCAAGTGGTGAAATTGGAATATAAAGCCGATTTCGCGGTTGCGAAAATTGCTTAAACTTTTATTGCTCAAGCGATTTAACTCTACGTCATTAATAAACAATTGCCCTGTATCAGGTTTATCCAATGTACCCAGGATATTAAGTAACGTGCTTTTGCCAGCGCCAGAGGCACCCACAATAGTAACTATCTCCCCTTTTTGCACCTCGAAATCAACCCCTTTTAATATTTGAAGCTGGCCGTACGATTTATTGATTGCTGTTGCTTTGAGCATGCGGTAAAAATAGTAATTAGAGATCAGAGATTAGTGATTAATGACGTTTTTGTTGTTAACGATTATCAAATCAAGCCCTATTATCGATTGTATCATAATTTTTATCAAACCAACGTAAAACTAATCGCTAATCTCTGGTTACTATACACCAACATTCAAAACAAAATCTGTAGATTTACCGCAAATCTTCGAAGAAACTATATATGAATATTCACGAATACCAGGGAAAACAGATATTAAAAAGTTTTGGTGTTAGGGTTCAGGAAGGCATTGTTGCCGACACTCCAGAACAAGCTGTTGAAGCGGCCCAAAAATTAAAGGAAGATTACAACTCAAGCTGGGTTGTAGTTAAAGCACAAATACATGCGGGTGGCCGTGGTAAAGGCGGAGGCGTTAAGCTGGCCAAAAATTTGGACGAGGTTAAACAAAGAGCTACCGACATTTTAGGTATGCAACTAATTACCCCACAAACCGGCCCTGAAGGTAAACTGGTACGTAAAATATTAGTTGCGCAGGATGTTTATTATCCCGGCGAAAGCGAAACCAAAGAATTTTACATCAGTGTATTGCTTGATCGTGCTAAGGGCCGTAATATCATCATGTATTCTACTGAAGGTGGTATGGATATCGAAGAAGTTGCCGAGCACACTCCACACTTGATCTTTAAAGAAGAAATTGATCCTAAAGTTGGTCTGCAGGGTTTTCAAACCCGAAAAATTGCATTTAACCTGGGCTTATCGGGTGACGCATTTAAAGACATGACCAAATTTATCGCCGCGTTATATAAAGCATATGATGCTACCGATTCATCTATGTTTGAGATTAACCCGGTATTAAAAACATCCGACAATAAGATATTGGCCGTTGATGCTAAAGTTAACCTGGATGATAATGCCTTATATCGTCACCCGGATTACGCAGTAATGCGCGATACTAATGAGGAAGACCCGACCGAGGTTGAAGCCGGTAAATCAAACCTTAACTATGTAAAGCTTGATGGTAACGTGGGCTGTATGGTTAACGGTGCTGGTTTAGCTATGGCTACCATGGATATTATTAAATTGGCCGGCGGCGAGCCTGCTAACTTTTTGGATGTTGGCGGTACTGCTAATGCACAAACTGTTAAAGCGGGTTTTAACATCATCCTGAGCGATCCAAACGTAAAAGCTATCCTGATTAACATCTTCGGCGGTATTGTTCGTTGCGACCGTGTAGCGCAAGGCGTTATTGACGCTTACAAAGAAATAGGTAATATCCCGGTTCCAATCATTGTACGTTTACAAGGCACTAACGCTAAAGAAGCTAAAGAACTGATTGATAATTCGGGCTTGAAAGTATTTTCTGCCATACAGTTAAAAGAAGCTGCAGAGATTGTTAAGCAAGTTTTAGCCTAACATCAACTCACTGTTATATTATTCAAAAAGGGGCATTACGCCCCTTTTTTGTTATATCTTGTCCAAACAAAGCCCCCCCTAAAGCAGTTTAAAATAAGAACCAATTTAAAAAGACAGAATAATTACAATTTAATTACATGTTTAAACATCTATTGTATTTATATTTGTCTCATAATTTAAAACAATCAAAATCATGGCAACAACAAAATGGGTTTTAGACCCAATGCACTCAGAAGTACAATTTAAAGTAAAACACTTAGTTATTTCTACTGTAACCGGTTCATTCAGAACTTTTGAAGGCGACCTGGAAACAGAAAACGACGATTTCACTGGTGCTTCAGCTAACTTTTCTCTTGACGTAGATAGCTTAGATACGAATCAATCACAACGCGATGAGCATTTAAAAGCCGGCGACTTCTTTGATGCGGCGCAATTTCCAAAAATTACTTTCAAATCAACTTCATACGACGGTTCAACATTAGTTGGTGATTTAACTATAAAAGGCATTACCAAATCTGTAACACTTGACGCTGAGCACGGTGGTTCTGCTGCAGATTTTTATGGTAACACTAAAGCTGGTTTTGAAGTAACAGGCAAAATCAATCGTAAAGATTTCGGTTTAACCTGGGATGGTGTAACCGAAGCTGGCTCTATCGTTTTAGGCGAGGACATTAAATTGATCATCAACGTTCAATTTGCTAAACAAGCATAAGTTAGAGATTAGTGATTGGAGATTAGTTAATTAGTCGCCAACTCCTAACGTTTCTCAAACGATTTATATTTATTAGGGTTGATGGTTAAACTGTCAGCCCTAAATTATTTGTGACAGTTTGACTTTCTTTATCTTTACTGAATATGTTACTGAAAATCTACCCTGAAAATCCAAACCCTAAAGCCATTGAGCAGGTTGTGGAAGTGCTGCGTAAAGGCGGACTCATTATCTACCCTACTGATACCGTTTATGGTTTAGGTTGCGACATTACTAACCATAGGGCAATTGAAGCTATTTGTAAGATCAGGAACATTAAACCCGAGAAGGCTAATTTTTCTTTCATCTGTTACGATCTGAGCCATATATCAGATTACATTAAACCCATTGATAATACTACCTTCAGGGTATTAAAAAAGGCATTGCCAGGGCCGTTTACCTTCATATTTAATGCCAGTCATAACGTACCCAAGCTTTTAAGCTCCAACAAAAAAACGGTAGGTATCCGTGTTCCAGACAATGATATAGCCCGCTGTATTGTAAAAGAACTAGGCAATCCAATTGTATCAACTTCTATTCGCGATGAGGATGATATTATTGAATATTCAACCGACCCCGAATTGATCTACGAAAAATACCAGGACCTGGTAGATATAGTAATTGACGGTGGTTATGGAGATAACGTGGCATCAACAGTGGTTGATTGTACCGCTGGCGATTTCGAAATCATTCGCGAAGGTAAAGGTGAGCTTGAGATGTATTTATGATACTTATTTAACCAGTTCAAATATCTTTTCCAACAACTCGGCAACGTTAAATGGCTTTGGAACGTAGTCATTCATCCCTATTGCTAAACAACGTTCTCGTTCGCCTTTTATAGTATGGGCCGTCATAGCCATAATTGGTGTATCTTTTTTAGGGGCTTCCATGCTTCTGATACGACGGGTTGTTTCATAACCGTCCATTTCTGGCATTTGCAGGTCCATTAGTATAATATTGTAATCTTTGTTTTTATATCTGTTAAGCGCTACAACTCCGTTTTCGGCAACATCTATTTCAAAATCGCGTTTTTGCAAAACCTTTACTATCAACATTTGATTAATGGTATTATCCTCAACCACTAACACTTTAACACCTTTTCCACTTTTTTCTAAAATGCCGCCATTATTAACGGCTACGTTATTTTTGGAGATACGTGATTTTTCTTTCAAAAACGGTAACCTAAAATAAAATTCAGACCCCTTGTTAGGTTCGCTTTTTACGAATATCTTACCATCCTGCATTTCTACTAGCTGCTTGGCTATGCTTAATCCTAGCCCGGTACCACCAAATTTCCTTATAGTATCCGTAGTAGCCTGTTCAAAACTCTCAAAGATTTTACCCTGCATCTCCAATGGGATACCTATGCCGGTATCTTTGATCACAAAGTCGATTATTAAATTTTGGCTGTTTTCATCTACCATGGTTATCGCAATATCAATCTCGCCATTATCAGAAAACTTAATAGCATTTGATACCAGATTTAGCATAATTTGACTTAGCCTTACCGAGTCGCCTATTAGTATTTTGGGGATGACTTGATCAATATTTGACTTGATCCTGAGATTCTTCTGCTGCGCTTTTGATTCCATCATGAGCAAAATAGAATCTACAGTAGATTTCAAACTAAATGGCTGTTGTTCAAAATTAACTTTGCCGGCTTCTATGCGCGAAAAGTCAAGGATATCATTCAGAATCACCAGCAAATCATCGCCGGATTTGATGATGATATGAATATACTCCAGTAACTCTTTATCGGTAAGCGCCTCTTCCAGCAGCCTGGCAAAACCCAGAATGGCATTCATAGGTGTGCGTATTTCATGGCTCATGTTAGCCAGAAAGAGCTGTTTCACTTTCTCTGATGCCTCTGCCCTGTCGCGCTCTTTGATTAAGTTATCCTCGGCATTTTTCAAGTCCATCATGTTATATTCGAGAGTGATGGTCATTTCATTAAAAGCTGTGGCTAACACACCAATTTCGTCTTTTGAATATACCTGAACGCGGGTACCAAATAAACCCTTTCGTATCAAAGCCGCCCCGTCTATAATGGCTTTTAGTCCTTTTTCAATACCGCGACTAACGGATACTGTTATCAAAATACTGGTAGTACCGATAGTTAAAGACAATGCCAACAGTATACGTAATACTATATTCTCTAACCAGCGCGATCCCTCGCCCAGCGTAAACGAAAAATCGTCTTCCAGTTTAGTTAGTTTGCGATTGATAAACTCGGTTTGCGTTAATACTTTGTTAATATCTGCTTGCGAAGCAGATTTCGAACTGATCATTACATGAAGCTTTTCGCCTAATGGGATGAGCTGCTCCATTTTGCTTTCGGCCTGGCCCCAAATAACAAAGGCCCTATGAATGTAATAAACATCATGAAAGCGCCTGATGAGTTTAATCATACCGTCTACATCATCTGGGTGATTGCGCCCCTCAATAAAACCCTGGCGGGCTGTCGCAAAGTCTGGCTCTGGTTTGGCTAATTCCAACCGCGCTTTTCTGTCGCCAAGCGGAACTTTTAAAAAATCAAGAAAATCCTGGTAGTCTTTTTCATCATGAGAGAAAGTATAGATCCGCAGATGATATACGGCATCTTTTTGAGCCTTAGACCACAGACCCTCGCCTTCTACGTAAGACCGTACCGCAGACAACGTATTTACCGAGAACCACAGCGTGCTTAACTCGATGGACACCAACACTGCCATGATGCTTATTGTAAAATACAATTTGCGCGCTATGGATGTGTCTTTGAGTTTGTTTCTCAGGGCAGAAAAAATCATGAACGGAGTATTTCTTTATTTTCCAATGGTCCAAAAGCTCTATCATGGAACTATTGAGTAGAAAAATAAATAAAATACTGATACTCTAAAGCGGAGTTATACTATAGAGCAAAAAAATCCAGAAATATTTTTAAAAATATCTAAAGGTTAAATTCACTTGATTTAATAAGCAAACATCTTGGAAATTTTTAGTAAATCGGGCGGATTGATTGCACAAATGCCGGAATCTTTTCCAGATAGTTATCTTCTTCCAATAACTTGACGAATTTACTGCCGACTATGGCGCCGTTGGCATACTGGCAAGCTTTGGTAAACGTTGCGTTGTCAGAGATGCCGAAACCAATGATAGTTGGATTTTTTAAGTTCATAGCTTTAACACGGGTGTAATAAGCTTCAATGCTATCAGACACATTTAAGCTCCCCCCGGTTATTGACGACGACGATAAAAGGTAAATAAAGCTATTACTCAAATCATCAATCTTGCTGATCCGATCCGGTGAAGTTTGTGGCGTAATCAGGAATATATTGCTTAGGTTATTGCCCTTAAAATACTTAGCATATATAGTTTCATATTCATAAATAGGCAGGTCTGGCACAATAACACCGTCTACTCCTACCTCTGCGGCTTGTTTGCAAAAACGCTCCACACCGTACTGCATTATCGGGTTAACATAACCCATTAATAAAATTGGAATACTAATGCGTTTCCGCAGATCTTTTAGCTGTTCGAACAAAACCTTCAACGTCATGCCACTATCCAGCGCTTGTTGTGAGCTATTTTGAATGGTTGGCCCATCCGCTACAGGGTCTGAATAAGGGAACCCTATTTCCAGAAAATCAACACCAGCTTTCTCTAAAGCTTCGGCTATATCCAGCGTCGAATTCAGTTCTGGATACCCTGCCGTATAATATATCGACAGTAAATTATTCCCTTTGGTAGCAAAAAGTTGGTTAAGCCTGTTCATATTATTTGATGGTTCATAGCTCATAGTTCATGGTGACAAGTTGCTATGAACCATCACCCATGAACCATGGACTATTTAGTAATTAAAATATTTAATATAAGTGTTCAAATCCTTATCGCCTCGTCCTGAAAGGCAAATCACCACATTATCGTCCTTTTTAAATTTCATTTTCTCTAATTGAGCTAAAGCGTGAGCAGACTCAATAGCCGGAATAATCCCTTCTAATTGGCAACACAATAAACCGGCTTGCAAAGCTTCGTCATCGGTAACACTGGCATATTCGGCTCGTTTAATTTTGTACAAGTGCGCATGTTGCGGGCCAATGCCCGGATAATCCAACCCTGCTGAGATAGAATAAGGTTCAACCACTTGTCCATCCTCTGTTTGCATCAAAATCGTGCGGCTACCATGTAACACACCTTCCTTGCCCAGGAAAGTTGTTGCCGCAGAATGCCCGCTATTAACCCCTTTGCCTGCAGCTTCAACAGCTATAAGTCTCACACTTTCATCGTCCAAAAAATGATAAAACATACCCATAGCATTACTGCCGCCACCAACACAAGCCATTACATATTCTGGTAATTCTTTACCGGTATGCTCAAACAATTGTTTTTTTGTTTCGAACGATATGATGGATTGAAAGCGTGCCACCATATCGGGGTAAGGATATGGCCCTACTACAGAACCAATAATATAATGCGTATCAACCGGGTTAGCTATCCAATCGCGTAGCGCCTCATTAGTGGCATCTTTAAGCGTTCTGCTGCCAGACATGGCCGGAACCACTTTTGCGCCCAGCATTTTCATACGGGCCACATTAGGCGCCTGGCGCTCCATGTCCACCTCGCCCATATAGACTACGCATTCGATGCCTTTAAGCGCACAGACAGTAGCCGTAGCCACACCATGCTGACCGGCACCTGTTTCCGCGATAATCCGTTTTTTACCTAAACGCTGAGCTAATAAGATCTGGCCAATAGCGTTATTAATTTTATGCGAACCAGTATGATTCAGATCTTCGCGCTTTAAGAAAATATTAGCGCCGTATTTTTCGGAATAGCGCTTGGCATAATACAACGGCGAGGGCCTGCCTACATAATCTTTTAAAAGCTGATTAAACTCGGCTTTAAAATCCGGATCATTCAGGATTGTTAAATATTGCTGCCTTAACTCTTCAACATTTGGGTACAACATTTCGGGCACGTAAGCGCCACCAAAATCGCCATAATATCCTTGTTCGTTAACTCCGTATTTCATGCGTGTTATCTTGTTTGAACAGGCTAAAAGCCTGTTTTAGTTTGTCTATATCTTTTAACCCGGGTTCAAGCTCAAATTTACTATTCAGGTCTACCCCATAAAACTGCGGATGCGTGATCTTACTGATCTGATCCAAATTATCTAAACCTAAACCGCCGCTTAAAAAAAATGGTACGTCTAGTTTATATTTATTCAGGATGTCCCAGTTAAAGGTTTTGCCCGAGCCGCCATGTATATCAGTTTTTGTATCGAACAAAAAGTAGTCAACTTTACCCACATAACCCTTCAGCACTTCAAAGTCGAAACCCTCATTCAACCCAAAAGCTTTTAGTACCTGCACCTTGTCCTTAAAGTGGGCAACAAATTCCGGCAACTCACTGCCATGTAACTGCACAGCGCCAAAATCATATTGCTCTATCAGTTCATCGATCCGCTCCACGCTTTCATTAACAAAAACACCGGTTTTTATGATTGATGATGGAATAGCAGTCAAAACATCTGCGTCAATATCGGCCACAAAACGCGGCGTGCGGTTATAGAAGATAAAGCCCATGTAATGCGGGCCCAGTTCCTCAACGGCTTTAATATTATCAGAATATTTTAATCCGCAAACCTTTATTTTCATCTTAGTTACCTATAAGGGCTTTAAAACTCTGCAGCGCTTTTTTGCTCAGCAAAGCTTCCTCGGCTTCATAAAAACAATCAGCAAATATTTTCTGCGGGTTAATGGTTTGAATGGCCAACGCCGCATTAGCCAGCACCACATTGCTTTGCGCAGTGGTAGCTTCGCCAGTCAATACTTGCATAAATATACCTGCCGATTCATCAACAGTAGAGCCGCCTGCTATAGCCAGGGGATCTACTCTCTCAAATCCCAGTTCTTTAATTCTGTTTACTTTTTCACCTTGCGGGGTAAAAGTTTTGAAATCGCAGGTTAATGAAATCTCGTCATAACCTTCCAACGCATTCAGAATGGTATATTTTTTATCAGAGCGTTGGTATAGGTAAGCATACATCCGCGCCAGCTCTAAATTATAAACACCCACTAATTGATTTTTCGGCTTCGCCGGATTAACCATTGGACCCAACATATTGAAGAAGGTTTTCACGCCCAGTTCCCGGCGGATAGGCGCTACGGTCTTCATAGCCGGGTGAAACAAAGGCGCGTGCAAAAAGCAGATGTTAGCCTCGTCCAGGTTTCTTTTCAGCTTATCGATATCATTAGTAAATTGATAGCCTAAATACTCCATTACATTTGACGACCCGCAACCTGAAGACACACCGTAGTTACCGTGTTTAGCTACCTGGTACCCCGCCCCGGCAACAACAAACGAAGCCAGAGTTGAGATATTAAAAGTATCTTTACCATCGCCACCGGTGCCGCAAAGGTCAATCAGTTCGTCAGTACCCAAGTCAACCGACAGGCATAGTTCTAACATAGCATCTCTGAAGCCTTCCAACTCGGTAACCGTAATGGTACGCATACAGTAAGCCGTCATGAAAGCCGTGATCTGCGAATTGTTGTACATGCCCTGCGAGATAAGCGTCAGGATATCTTTAGCCTGCTCGCGGGTGAGGGTTTTGTTTTCGAAAAGATGATTAAGTATTTGTTTCATATTTGCCCCGTGTGGGATTTTATTGGTTAATGACCGTAAAAGCTTATAACAAAAAAGGGTTACCACACGGCAACCCTTTTTAAATATTATTTTTTTATAACAGGAGTTTGCCTTACGATTTAATCGTTAAGCCACCACCAGTTATTTGAAATTTTAGCAATCATTACGGCGCAAATATGGAAATAGTTTTTTCTAAAAGCAAGCAGAATAATATTTTTACAAAAAGTTGTTTAATCAACCCCTTACTAACAAAAAATGGTGATACACAAAAGCAAATTTAACCCGGAAGATGATCTTGGCTTTGGCACCAAGGCCGTTGTTAACCAGCGCCTTATTAACCAGGATGGGTCTATCAACGTAAATCGTAAAGGTTTGCCTTTTTTTAATACCGCCAATACTTACCATTCTTTAATCACTATGAACTGGTTTAAGTTTTGGCTGATAGTGCTTACAGGGTACTTAATAGCCAACATCGGATTTGCTTTTATCTATGTATCGCTTGGGCCTGGCACTTTGGATGGCACTTCTGGCGCCGATTTTTTTCATCAATTCATGGATGCGTTCTTCTTCTCGGCGCAAACTATATCTACTGTAGGTTATGGGCATATTAGTCCGCATGGTATGGCTGCGAATACGGTTGCAGCTTTTGAATCGATGATGGGTTTATTGGCTTTCGCTTTAGCTACAGGTTTATTATACGGGCGTTTTTCAAAACCATCGGCCAAGATCAAATACAGTCAACATTTATTAGTGGCGCCTTATCAGGGAGGTAAAGCTTTGATGTTCAGACTAACCAACTTGCGCCGCAATACGTTGATAGACCTGAATATGGAGTTGATCTTCTCTTATAACGAAGATGTGAACGGCAAACTTGAACGCCGCTTTGTATCCCTGGATCTGGAACGCAAGAAAGTAAGTATCCTCACCCTAAGCTGGACTATAGTACACCCGCTGGATGATAATAGCCCCTTGAGAGATATTACACTGGAAAACCTGAAAGAAACAGGCGCCACCTTTGCAGTATTGCTAAAAGCTTTTGACGATACCTTTTCGCAAACGGTGCACTCCCGAACCTCATACATGCATGATGAAATGGTTTGGGGCGCCAAATTTAAACCGGCGTTCGACCGTGATGAAGAAGGTAAACTACTGTTGAATTTGGATAAGATAGATGATCACGAGCTGATAGAGTTATAAACTATTTCAACAGCGGATCTTTCTCTTTGGTAAACACATTATACACCAGCTTATCTAAAATAGCCGGGATAATTTTGCTAAGCAATACAGTCAATTTGCCCTGCCCGGTCATGATGAGTGTACGCCCGCGTTTCTCTACCCCATCGGCAATTATTTTTGCAACTTCTTCAGAGGTCATCATTTTCTCCTCATGTAAAGAACTCTCGCCCTGTTGGTTACCGTCTTTATTTAAAGCCGTGTTGCGGATGTTTGAAGCAGTAAAACCCGGGCAGGCCGTCATTACGTGAACGCCGGTCTTTAAGTTCTCCACTCTTAATGAATCCAGGAAACCATTCATGGCAAATTTAGATGCCGAGTAACCGGTGCGGCCCGGCAAACCTTTGTAGCCGGCTATAGATGATACACCCACTATTGATCCCTGTGTTTGGATAATTTCAGGCAAGGCGTATTTGGTGCAATACACCATACCCCAAAAATTAACGTCCATTAAGGTTTTTAACACCTGTACATCTACATCCTTAAATAAGGCACGCATAGAGATACCCGCGTTATTGATCAGGATGTCAATTTTTCCGAAAGTTAATTTAGCTTGATTGACCAGATGGGCGCAATCATTCTCGACAGTAACGTCGCATTGCACAGCGAGGGCTTTGATCTGGTATTTATCCTGCAACTCTTGTGCCAGCTCGCACAAAGTAACGTATTGCCTTGCAGCCAACACCAGGTTAGCACCTCTACGGGCAAATTCATGAGCTAATGATTTACCTATGCCTGATGAGGCGCCGGTTATAATAACGATCTTATTGTTCAACTTCATAAGCAGCCGGGTAAACCTGCATGCCTTCTATAGTTATTTCAGGCAATCTGAACAGGTACTTGGCCGCGAAGATAAGCATAGCGCCATAAAAATTCTTTATGTAGTGCCAGCTAAATTTAGGGGTATCACCGCTTTTTAAGTTAATGATATATGTTTTTGGGAAGTAGAAATTTTTGAAGCCGGCTAAACGCATACGGTATGACAAATCGATATTATGTCCGTATTGTATAAAGCGTTCGTCAAATAAACCAACATCGCTCAAAACAGATTTACGGATCAGCATAAAGCCATCATTCAGGATATCAATCTCAGAAGTTTGAAACTCTTCTACCCAGGCTTTATGATTACGGTCTGAAAGACGGGTCTTTTGAAAATTCTTGGCGAAACCTATTAGTTTAAAGAAAGTTATCCACGATTTTGTCAAACCTCTATTTGACTCGGGAATGAAGCTTCCCTGTGCACCTAACATTCTGACGCTTAATCCACTGGCATCTTTATGCAGATCCATAAACTCCAACACTTTAGCTAAAGTATCTTTGCCGCAAATAGTATCCGCATTGACCAGTAAAATATACTCTCCTCTGGACACCTCAATGCCCTGATTACCAGCTTTTGCCACGCCTTCGTTTATGGTATTGGCAACCAATCTGATATCCGGGTAATCAGCATGAAGCATTTCAACAGAGTTATCTGTCGATGCATTGTCAACTATAATCAACTCACAATCAAGGCCATTGGTGGCTTTAATTAAAGAATTTAGCGCAAGTTTCAGCAAATCACAGCGGTTGTGATTAACTACAATTACCGATAGTTTCATACTTACCTGGATAAAGAATTTTCATACGGAACACGTGTAGCAATAGACCGACCTAAGGTGATCTCGTCTACGTACTCCAATTCTCCTCCAAAGGCTATGCCACGGGCTATTGTTGAGATACTAATGTTGAATTGTTTTAATCTTTTGTGCAGATAGAAAATGGTAGTGTCGCCTTCCATGGTAGCGCTTAACGCGAAGATAACTTCTTTAACTTCATCATTTTTTAAGCGCTCAACTAATGAATCTACCTGCAAATCAGATGGGCCTACGCCATCCATTGGCGAAATTAACCCACCTAACACATGATATACGCCGTTATACTGACTGGTGTTTTCAATAGCCATCACATCGCGCGTATCCTCAACTACACAGATCAGGCTATGATCGCGCTTGTGCGACGAGCAAATTTCGCAAACTGGCAGGTCGGAAATATTATGGCAGGTTTCGCAAAAGCGGATCTCGTTACGCAATTTGGTTATAGCGCTGCTAAACTTTTGTACTTCTTCCTTGTCCTGGTTAAGCAGGTGCAGCACCAAACGCAAAGCCGTTTTCTGACCCACACCCGGTAATTTTGCAAATTCTGCTACCGCATTCTCCAACAGCTTCGACGAAAAGTTCATATTGCGAATTTAAAAAATAATAGGTAAATCGCCGTAATACATTTGCGATTGCCTACACAAATCGTCATTGCGAGGAACGAAGCAATCTCTGCGCAATTAGTTAATAGATTCGAATAGCAAGTGTAGAGATTGCTTCGTTCCTCGCAATGACGCGTGGGGATGTAAACTTAAATAAATGTCACCAGGAGTATTATTATCCTTCATTATTGGTTATTTCCTCGTGTTATTGGTTATATCGTGGCTCACGTCGCGCAAATCATCAGACAATGATACCTTCTTTGTAGCTAACCGTAACTCTAAATGGTACCTTGTAGCCTTCGGGATGATTGGAACTGCTTTAAGTGGGGTAACATTTATATCCGTTCCGGGTAAGGTTGGCGCTCCAAGTGGTGATCAGTTTGAGTATTTTCAATTTATATTGGGTAATGCAGCAGGATTTATCATCATAGCCACGGTACTATTGCCATTGTATTACCGCATGAAGCTGACTTCTATTTACAGCTATATTGAACACGCTTTAGGCACCTGGAGTTATAAAACTGCCGCGGGCATTTTCTTGATCAGCCGGATAATTGGTTCTGCGTTTAGATTGTATCTGGTAGTAATTGTTTTGCAGCGGTTTATTTTTGATAGCTACGGTATCCCCTTCGCGGTTACGGTTCTAATTTGTTTACTGCTGATATGGGCCTATACCTTTAGAGGTGGCTTGAAAACCATTATCATCACTGATAGCTTGCAAACACTGTTCCTGGTGTCTTCTGTTTTCCTGTCGATATTCTTCATTTGTCGCAGTATGCATATGAATGTTTTTGAAGCGGCCGACGCAATCAAAAACAGCAGCTACTCCAAGATCTTTTTCTTTAACAATTTCATGACGAGTCATTTCCACATAACCAAGCAGTTTATTGGTGGTTTGTTCATTACGGTGGGCATGACCGGGCTTGATCAGGACCTGATGCAGAAAAATCTAAGCTTGTCGAACATCCGCGAAGCGCAAAAGAATATGTTCAGCTTTACTGCTGTTTTTGTGGTGATTAATATTTTCTTTTTGAGTGTAGGTGCATTGCTCTATTTGTATGCTACCAAAAATGGCATTACCGTACCTGTTAAAACAGATTACTTATATCCAACCATCGCTCTAAAATATCTGGGTATTGTGCCGGCTATTGTTTTTATGTTAGGATTAACAGCTGCTACCTTTGCCACAACCGACTCGGCCCTGACAGCTTTAACCACCTCGTTTTGTGTAGATTTCCTGAACTTTAACAAGGGCAAAGATGTTAATAGTAAAAAAATGGTAAACGTACGACATTACGTCCACATAGCTTTTTCTGGCGCGATGTTTTTAACCATCATTGTTTTTAACGCGATAAACAATGATGCAGTAGTTAGCGCGATATTTAAAGTTGCATCCTACACTTACGGGCCTTTACTGGGTCTTTATTCGTTCGGGATATTTTGGGGTGGCAGACAGGTTAGAGATAAGCTTGTGCCATTCATTTGCGTTATATCTCCGGCGATATGCTTTTACCTGAGTACACACTCGGCGCAACTTTTTGGATACACATTTGACAATGAGCTTATCCTGGTGAACGGATTAATTACATTTGCAGGATTACTGCTTACATCAACAACTAAAACAAAAGCAGCAATTGCTTAATTATAATACTTTTAAGATAAGATAATGACTGGTGAAGAAAAAATAAGACACGCGTTTGATAATAAAGACTGGCAGGAAATTAAAGTAACCGATTCCTGGCAGATATTTAAAATAATGGCCGAGTTTGTAGACGGCTTTGAGAAACTGGCCAAGATAGGTCCATGTGTTTCTATCTTCGGATCGGCACGTACTAAGAACGATAACCCTTACTATAAACTGGCAGAAGACACCGCCCGCTTGCTTACAGAGCGTGGTTATGGCGTAATATCAGGCGGTGGACCGGGTATCATGGAAGCTGCCAATAAAGGAGCCTACGAAGCCGGTGGCAAATCTGTAGGTTTAAATATTGAATTACCGTTTGAGCAGTTCCACAACAAATACATCGACCGCGATAAGGTATTGGAGTTTGATTACTTCTTCATCCGCAAGGTAATGTTCATGAAATATTCGCAAGGCTTTATCGTATTACCCGGTGGTTTCGGAACGCTGGATGAATCATTTGAAGCAATCACCCTGATTCAAACCGGTAAGATAGCCCGCTTCCCTATTGTATTTGTTGGCGTTGAATACTGGAGCGGTTTATTTAACTGGATCACCGAGAAAATGTTGAACCAGGAACATAATATCCATCCAGATGATTTGAATTTATATCGCGTAGTTGATACTGCCGAAGAAGCTGTTGAGCATATCTTCCGTTTCTACGAGAAATATGTATTGAAACCGAATTTCTAAGCAAGTTGGCACAACCAAAAAGCGTCATTGGATTATCTGCAATGACGCTTTTGGTTAATATTAGGTGTATTTATTTACCTTTAGCCGTTGTATCACCTTCTGCTTCTGCAGGCTTTTTAGCTTTCTCAATCATTTCGGCCACTTCATTAGCCAGGTCTTCGTTGCTCATGCCAGACATATAGCCAATCCGCTCAAACCTCACTATCCCGTCACGATCAATAATAAACTTAGTGGGGATACCGGGGACTTTATAGATTTTTATAAACTTGTTTTGAACACCATCGGCACCGTTCTCATCAAAAATCACCTTAAAGGTATAATGATTTTCAGCCAGGAAGCTTTTAGCCAGATCTTTATAATCTGCCGTTTTTTCACGGGTATCTATAAATAAAAATTGCACGTCTTTATCATCTTTATACCTATCCAAAGCCATTTGCATGCCCGGAAACGACATTTTGCACGGCCCACACCAGGTGGCCCAAAAATCGACCACTACTACTTTGCCTTTATAATCGTCTAAGGAAACAGTCTTCCCTTCCATATCTTTCAGCTGAAAAACCGGTGCAGGCTGATTAGTAATCAATTCCGGGGTACTTTGCGCTATTACCTGCTGCATGCAAAATAAACTTGCGCCAACTATTAGTACGCTTAACTTTTTCATAGGTTTAATGAGATAAGGAGTTTATAAACACTAATTTACACAAAACATATTATCGCCCGCAAAAAGATTTAATAATTATTTAACAGGCTTTTCAGCATAGTTTTATTTATTTTGCAAAGATGGACCAACCTGTAAAATCAAAAAAGCAAGCCGCTTTGGGCTTTATTTTTGTAACCTTATTGATTGACGTAACTGGCTTAGGGATCATTATCCCGGTATTACCTAAACTCATCCAAACACTTATTCATGGTAACTTAAGCGATGCCTCGCGCTATGCTGGTTTGCTTACGTTAGCCTATGCTGTTATGCAATTTATATTTGCACCGGTGCTGGGTAATTTAAGCGATAAGTATGGCCGTCGCCCGGTTTTGTTAGGTTCATTACTAGGGTTCGGTATTGATTATATGTTTTTAGCTTTTGCGCCAAGCATTGGCTGGCTGTTTTTAGGCCGGGCTATTGCCGGCATAACGGGCGCCAGCTTTACTACTGCATCGGCTTATATTGCCGACGTGAGTACGCCAGAAAAACGCGCACAAAATTTCGGGATGATTGGCGTTGCTTTTGGTTTGGGATTTATTGTAGGCCCGGTAATTGGTGGGATCTTGGGCAAATACAGCACGCATCTGCCATTTATTGCGGCAGCAGTTTTAGCATTATTAAATGCAACTTACGGCTATTTTGTATTGCCCGAATCGTTAGATAAAGCACATCGTCGCCCGTTTGAGTTACGACGCGCTAATCCGCTAGGTTCATTATTGCAGTTAAACAAATATCCCGCCGTATTAGGATTAGCAGCATCGTTATTCCTGGTATACTTTGCAGCGCAGTCTGTACAGAGTGTTTGGACGTTTTACACCATGACCAAGTTTAAATGGAACGAGGCCTGGGTAGGTTATTCTTTAGGTTTTGTAGGACTAACAATAGCTGCAGTTCAGGGCGGATTAATCCGTATAGCCATACCTAAATTGGGGCAGCAACGCAGTATATGGATCGGTTTATCTTTTTACGCTATAGGTTTGCTGTTATTTGCCTTCGCTACTAAAGGCTGGATGATGTTTGCCTTTATGATTCCGTATGCCTTAGGAGGCATTGCCGGCCCGGCATTACAGGGGATTATGACAGAGCAGGTACCGGCCAACGAACAAGGCGAACTACAGGGTGCATTGACCAGCCTGGCAAGCTTAAGCGCCATATTTGGACCATGGATAATGACCTATCTTTTTTATAAGTTTACCAAGGCTGGTACGCCGTTGTATTTGCCTGGTGCCCCGTTTATACTAGGTTCATTTTTAATGTTGTTAAGTGTGCTGCTAGCAGTGAGAAGTTTTAAAAGAAACACAAATTAAATTTATTGGTTATACAAACTTCTAATTCGTACTAAAACACATCTATGCCCGACAAGCTATCACCTTTAAAGAAATTAACTAAAAACGTAACAACAACTAAACGGTCGGCAGCGCTGGGTTTTATTTTCATTACCATTTTTGTTGATGTACTGGGGTTGGGCATCATTATCCCTGTATTACCTAAATTGCTTCAAACCCTGGGCCACATCAATGTGAACAAGGCTTCCGAGTATATTGGCTGGCTTACTTTTGTTTATGCTTCTATGCAGCTGATATTTGCCAGCATCATGGGTAACCTTAGTGACCGTTACGGCCGCCGGCCAATTTTACTGATCTCTTTATTTGGATTCGGCCTGGATTATGCGGTTATGGCCTTTGCACCTACGATAGCCTGGCTATTTGTTGGCCGTATCATAGCGGGTATTTGTGGTGCAAGCACGTCTACTGCGACTGCTTATATTGCCGATATCAGCACCGGCAATAAACGCACGGCTAATTTCGGCCTTGTTGGTGCAGCTTCAGCCATCGGGTTGATATTCGGAATTGCTTTAGGAGCGTATCTTTTTGCCATCAATATCAGGTTACCCTTTATGGCCGCAGCCGCTTTTGCTTTAGGTAATGCTTTATACGGATTATTTGTGCTGCCCGAATCACTATCTAAGGAAAACAGGAGAAAATTTGAATGGAACCGTGCCAACCCACTCCTATCTTTACAACGCATTTATAAAAAAGAACCTGCTCTTGCAGGTTTATTAACTGCTACAGCTATTATTTATATAGCTCAAAAGGCTGTTGAGTACTTGTTATCAACTTTTATTTACGAAAAATTTGACTGGACACCGGCAAGTGTAGGTACACTGGGATTATTTATCGGTTTGGTTTTATTCGGGATACAGGCAGGCTTGATACGATATACGATACCTAAATTCGGCCAGAAAAAAAATATAATAGCAGGATTAATATTTTACGCTATTGGTTTAGCGCTAATTGCAATAGCCGGTAAAGGATGGATGCTTTATTTGTGTATGATACCTTATTGTCTCGGCGGTTTGTCTGGCCCTGCTTTACAAAGCATAGCCAGCGATGAAGTAGCTAAAAATGAGCAAGGTGAATTACAGGGAGCATTTGCCATTTTAAACAGCATCAGCCTTATCATCGGGCCGCTTGTGTTTAGTTATGTATTTTTCTTCTTTACCAAAAAAGGCTCTGATGCTTATTTTCCGGGTGCGCCATATTTACTGGCAGCTGTATTGATGCTGATCAGTGTTTTTTTGGCTATAAAAAATTTCAGGAAGCCGGTTAAAAAAGCAAAATCAGTCAAGCCCACTCACACCACCTGATATTACAAACTTCATCATATCGGCAGCGTTTTTATCAATCGGCTTAACTTTATCTTTAGCCACAATAACCACCTGCCCCGCAAACGAGTATGAATATGGAAAATAAACAGCAACCTCGCCCGGCAGGCCCAAGCTATTCAGATCTTTTTGCACCAGGAAGCCAATCTTTTTTAAGCCAAATTCATTCACTTCAACAATAACCGCTTCGCTGAATTTCTTTTCGTCGCCTACAAAAGCTTCTGTCAGATCTTTTATGGATGAATAAAGAAAATTAAAGAAAGGCAAACGGTTAAGCCAGCGTTTTGTCCAGCGTTTAATAGGATCGGTAATGACATTGGTAACCAAAATACCGGCAATCATAATAATTACCAATACATTGAGGATGCCTAAGCCAGGAATATGTAAGGGCTTGCCGTGGCTATCTGTCCATAAAACATCGCTAAGATTCAGCGCACCATCAATGCTTGATACCGCCCAGAAAATCAAAAACGCCGCCGCCCCGATCGGCACTACGACGATCAATCCTTTAAAGAAATAATTTAAGAGGGCACGGGCTAAACTTTTCATAATGAGCAGCAAAAATCTTATTCGTAAAAATACACCCTTTTTACGCGCTGCGAAATATTAGTTAATATTTCATACGGAATGGTGCCAATCTGGGTTGCCAAATCTTCAATGCGATGCTGGTCGTTAAAAACAACCACCTCATCCCCCTCTTTGGCGTCGGTATCGGTTACATCAATCATACACATATCCATGGCTATGTTGCCTATTGTTGGCGCCATCACGCCATTAACATACATTTTGCCTACTCCATTACCAAACGCACGCAAATAGCCGTCGGCATAACCAATACGTACGGTGGCTATTCTACCGTCGCGCTGCATCACGCCTTTACGACCATAGCCCACAGTCTCTCCCGCGACGATCTTTTTCACCTGCGACACGCTTGTTTTTAAAGTAGTGATAGGCTGCAACGCTGCATTGTCAGCCGGAACAGCAGCGTCGATACCATACAGTCCTATGCCCAGTCTCACCATATCAAACTGCGCTGCATGCCAGCGGGTTATACCGGATGTGTTTAAGATATGCTTGATCACGCTATAGCCAAGGCAATCTTCAATCTCTTTAGTCGCTTTTTCAAATTTATCAATTTGGCTCTGTGTAAATTCATCATGCTCCGATGCCTCGCTTGCTGCGAGATGCGAATAAATAGATACAATTCGCACAAACTTATTCTCTTCTAATAAATCGCAAAGCAGCTCAACATCCAAAGGCTCAAAACCCAGGCGACGCATACCTGTATCGACTTTTAAATGCACGGGGTAATTTACAATATCGTTTTGCTGTACGTATTTGATAAAGTCGTCATACAAACCAAAGCTATATAACACAGGTTCTAACTTATATTCGGTTAATTTATCAAAAGCCGATTGCTCGGCGTTCATCACCATAATAGGCATGCTGATACCCGCCTGACGCAGACCGACGCCTTCATCAGTATAAGCCACCGCCAGATAATCCACCTTATTATATTGCAATACATTAGCCAACTCGAAAGTGCCGCTGCCATAACTAAAAGCTTTGACCATCGCCATTAGCTTAACCCCGGGTTTTAGCTGTGACTTATAATAGTTCAGGTTATTGAGCATGGCGTTAAGGTTAATCTCCATCACCGTTTCATGCGTTTTTTGTACCAGCGCACGGCTCACCCGCTCAAACTCAAAACTCCGTGATCCTTTGATTAATATCGTTTCGCTCTTAAAGCCTACGGTTAGCAGATTATTGAGCAGTTCTGTAGTATCGGCATAAAAGTATTTTTCGGAGATATCAAAGTAATCCTGATGCTTTACCAGGGCCTTGCCTACACCAATAAACTTGTCAACTTTCTTTGATTTGACCAATGTAGCAACCTGCTTATACAACGCATCTTCCTGCAAACCCGACTGGTAGATTTCTGATAAGATCAGCGTCTTTTTGTTATGCTGATTTTGCTGATTTAGAAAGTCGAGCGCTATCTCCAGGGAATGGATATCAGAGTTATAGGTATCGTCAATTACTGAGCAATCATTAATACCCGTCTTTAACTCCAGACGCATGCTTACCGGATTCAGGCGCTCCAGGCGTTTATCCGTATCGGCAGGCGAATAACCAAGAGCCAGCAATGTTGCCCAGCAAATGATGGCATTTTCGACCGATGCCTGATCGAGGAATGGTATCAAGCACTCAATCTCTTCTCCTTTGTATTGCGCACGCAGGTAGTAATTTTTCTTGATAATGGTCTCGCTGAAAACATACAGGTCTACCTGTTTAAAGTTGCGGCTCCAGGTAAAGCGCGTAGTTGCCGGGATGTCCTTTGGGTAGTCGATCAACTGATCGTAGTTGTGGATCAGCAGCGAGCAATGTTTAAAGAGCCTCAGTTTTTCCAAAACTTTTGCACGAGTATTTTCAAAACCTTCGTCGTGCGCTGTACCTAAGTGGGTTAACACGCCGATGCCTGGTTTGATAATGGCTTCAAGTCTGTCCATCTCGCCGGGTAATGAGATCCCGGCTTCGAATATGCCCAGATCGCTTTTCTCATTGATCTGCCAAACCGATAGCGGTACACCAATTTGCGAATTATAGCTTTTAGGGTTACGTACGATATTTTTATCGGCAGCCATTAACTGGTACAACCATTCTTTTACTATGGTTTTGCCGTTGCTGCCGGTAATGCCAATCACCTGTAAATTAAAACGTTCTCGGTGATGACGGGTTAGAGTTTGCAGGGCTTCCAATACATCATAAACAATCAAAAAATTGGCACCGGGGAGTTTGATCTCCGGACCTTCTTTTACCACAAAATTACGTACCCCGGCGGCAAAGGCCTCGGCAATAAACTCGTGACCATTGCGCCGTCCGCTCAAGGCAAAAAAAAGGCCTTCTGAGCCGGTATTGATCTTGCGGCTATCTGTCAATAGGATACTGACCATATCGTCGCTGATGATCTCTCCATCGGCATTAATGATTTGCTTAACTTCTGTAATTGCGTATTGATTGCTTAGCATGGGTACTAAATTGCTTATATTTCTGTCAATAGAAGAATTTTTAACAACTTTGGTTTTAGATGGACACCCCTCAAAAGAAAAAAATATCCGACCCAAAAGAAGCCCTCGCCAAAGCCGAACATTACTGTGCCTACCAGGAGCGCGCACAGCAGGAAGTGCGGGATAAGTTATACGATTGGGGTTTGTGGCCAGACGCGGTCGAGGCTACTATATCGGAATTGATTTCTGCCGGTTTTTTAAATGAGGAACGCTTTGCTAAAGCTTATGCGGTGGGTAAGTTTCGTCAAAAAGGTTGGGGAAAGATCAAGATCAAACAAGGACTTAAGTTTAAACGCGTGCCCGATGTGTTGATAAAAAAAGCGCTCACATTAATAGATGCCGATGCCTATATCGATATGCTAACTAATATTTTAGCCAAAAAAGCGAAAACGACAGCCGAAAAAGATGCATTTAAACGCAGCTACAAACTTCAGCAATACGCTATGGGGCGTGGTTATGAAAGTGATATCATAGCGGATGTTTTGAAAGCCAGCGAGTTATAAAAATATTCAAAAAAATCTTGCATCCCGCTGTTTTCTGTCTATATTTGCACTCCGCAACGCAAAAAGCAGCAATGCTAAAGCCCAAACGGAAAGAAATATACCAATGCGAAAGTAGCTCAGTTGGTAGAGCACGACCTTGCCAAGGTCGGGGTCGCGAGTTCGAATCTCGTCTTTCGCTCTAATCCCTTTCAGCAATGAAAGGGATTAATTGTTAAAAGGTTATACACCTGCTCAGATGGTGGAACTGGTAGACACGCAGGACTTAAAATCCTGTTCCCGTTAAAGGAGTGCGGGTTCGATTCCCGCTCTGAGTACAAAAAAGCTGAGTACTACTCAACTTTACTGTAAAAATAACGAAACCCTCTTTGCGTAATTGTGAAGGGGGTTTTCTATTAGCTACCTTCAGACCTATACTGACCGTGAGTGCGGTAGTGGTTGCGATCAACGAATGTCTATTGAAAGTAAAATATTGGCACCTGGAGCTTGCATGAAAAATTATTTTTAATTAATACTTATCTTCGATTTGTGAAACGCACCACGCTCCTATTTCTAACGGTCATTTATCTCTTATCCCTTGTGGGTATCGGGGTAAACCGTTTTTATTGCTGCGGTAAACTCACTTCAGTTACGCTGGCCTATGCTTCGGCAGATCATACCGATAAGGATAATTGCTGCAAGCACGAAACCAAAAGCTTCAAGATAAAAGATAGCCATGTTACGTTCAATACTACCGTTTTAAGTCCGTCCATTCTTGCTATATTACCGATACCTGCTTACCAGGCTACGGTTAGCATTCTTACCGAACAAGATAGTCCCACTGGTTATCAGGCCAATGCCCCGCCGGGGAACCCTGCTATACCGATCTATACTTTAAACTGCGCCTACAGGATCTGACCTGTAGTTTATAGCCAACATTTCTGTATCGGCTATATTTTCCTCTGTAATCCATCTTAATTCATAATTCACGCATAGGTTTTTGCCTATGTTATTTATTCATTTTCAATTTTTAACAACATGAAAAAAGTAATGCTGATGGCTGTTGCCATCCTGTTTTCTGCCGCGACAGTTTTTGCTGCGCATTCAACCAATCCCGTTTCTGATACTACCAAAACAAAAAAGGTAAAACCTGTTGCAAAAATACAATACACTTGTACCATGCACCCGGAAGTGATTAGCGACAAACCAGGCAAATGCCCAAAATGTGGTATGACGCTGGTCGAAAAAAAGCCGGTGAAGAAGAAAGCTGAACCCATGAAAATGTAAAACCTATCAGCCCCTGTCAATGGTGGGGGCTGATTAAACACATTAAGATGATTAATCAACTTATTAGCCTGTCGTTAAAAAACAGGTATATCGTGCTGCTGACCGCTATTGCCCTATTTGCCTGGGGCGCTTACGCGGTTAAAGAAAACCCGATTGATGCCATACCCGATTTGTCGGATAATCAGGTGATCGTATTTACCGAATGGCAAGGGCGCAGCCCGCAGATCATGGAAGACCAGGTAACCTACCCGTTGGTGAGCAACCTGCAAGGCATCCCCAAAGTAAAAGCCATTCGGGCGACTTCCATGTTTGGAATGAGCTTTATTTATATCGTTTTTGATGATAAAGCCGATCTGTATTGGGCGCGAAGCCGGGTACTGGAACGGTTGAACTATGCACAACGTTTATTGCCCGAGAGCATCACGCCAACATTGGGCCCGGATGGTACAGGTGTAGGCCACGTGTTATGGTACACTTTAGATGCCAAGGGCATGGATTTGGGTGAGCAACGTGCCTTACAGGATTGGTATGTAAAATTGGGCCTGCAAACCGTTCCCGGTGTCAGTGAAGTAGCTTCGTTTGGCGGCTTTGAAAAACAATACCAGGTCACCATCGACCCGCATAAGCTTAATTATTATAACATACCCTTAGCGCAGGTACTGAAAGCAGTTAAGAGCAATAACAATGATGTCGGCGGGCGCAAGTTTGAAATGAACGGCACCGGCTATATTGTTCGCGGCCTGGGTTATATCAAAAGTTTAGGCGATGTCGAAAATATACCAATTGCGGTAATTAACTCCATTCCGGTTAAAATAAAAAATGTGGCTGCCGTACAAATGGGCGGCGATGAGCGCCTGGGCATCTTTGACCGCAACGGTGACGGCGAAGCGGTCGGTGGCATCGTAGTGGTGCGCTTTGGCGAAAATGCGGATAAGGTGATCCATGCCGTCAAGGATAAAATGGCAGATATTCAAAAAGGTCTGCCTGCTGGTGTTAGCTTTAATATTGCTTATGACCGTAGCGAACTCATCGAAAGTGCGGTTAATTCGGTCAAGCACACGCTCATCGAAGAAATGATAACGGTATCCATTATCGTTATCCTGTTCTTATTTAGCTGGCGCAGTGCTTTAAGCATTATTATTCAAATACCCATTACCATAGCAGCCAGCTTTATTTTGCTTAACGCTTTTGGTATCAGTTCAAATATCATGTCATTAACGGGCATTGCTTTAGCCATTGGCGTCATTGTAGATAATGGCATCGTCATGGTTGAAAACTCGCATAGGAACTTATCTATAGCACAACAAAAAGAAAAGCCATGACCACAGCAGAACGAATTAAAATCATAGAGGCATCCTGCAAGCAGGTTGGCCGTGGCGTGTTCTTCTCAACACTCATTATTGTCGCTTCCTTCCTGCCGGTGTTTTTACTGGAAGGACAAGAAGGCAAGCTGTTTGGGCCATTAGCCTGGACAAAAACGTTTATACTGGCCATTGATGCCATCCTTGCGGTAACGCTGGCACCGGTGCTGATCTCTTTTTTCCTAAAAGGGAAACTACGCACAGACGACCATAACCCACTTAACCGGGGACTGGAAAAAATATACCGGCCTATACTTAACTGGTGTGTGACCTGGCGTAAAACTACCATCGTCATTAATATCGTTGCCTTATTGATCAGCATACCCCTACTGCTTTCTTTAGGCAGTGAGTTTATGCCGCCGTTGGATGAAGGAACTATCCTGTTTATGCCTGTTACCCAACCGGATGTATCCAATGCCCAGGCCAAACAGTTATTGCAGGTACAGGATAAGATCATCAAAAGCATACCCGAAGTAAAAAGTGTTTTAGGTAAAGCGGGCCGGGCGAATACGGCTACGGATAATTCGCCCATTAGTATGACGGAAACCATTATCCTGTTGAAACCAAAAGACGAATGGCGCAAGGGTATCAGGAAGGAAGATATTATCAATGAGTTGAACGCCAAGCTGCAAATACCCGGCGTAGTGAATGGTTGGACACAGCCGATCATTAACCGCATTAATATGTTATCCACAGGTATCCGTACCGATGTAGGATTGAAAGTTTACGGCCAAAATCTGGATACGATCAATGCTTTAGCTACCCAAATGAAAATGTCCTTGCAAGGAATAAACGGGGTAAAAGACCTATATGTTGACCCGATAACAGGCGGCAAGTACTTGGATATTCAGGTAAATAAGGATGCCATTGGCCGTTACGGTTTAAGCGTGGATGATGTAAACGAAGTGGTAGAAAGCGCTTTGGGCGGTATGAACCTAACCAAAACCATTGAGGGCAGGCAGCGATTTAGTATAAATGTGCGTTTCGCACAAGATTACCGGAATAACCTGGATGCGATCAAAGGCACCTTAGTGCAAACAACTAACAACGGCCCCATACCCTTATCATCGGTTGCCGATATCAAGATCAGTGATGGCCCGGCCATGATACAGTCAGAAAATGCTTTGTTACGGGGAACAGTATTATTTAATGTTCGCAACCGTGATTTGGGCAGTACGGTTAAGGAGGCGCAGGACAGGATCAGCAGCATGATTAAAACATTGCCAAAAGGCTATTATGTGGAATGGAGCGGCCAATATGAAAACCTGATTAGGGCGGAAAGAACTTTAAAACTGATCCTGCCCATTGTACTCATCATCATATTCATCTGTTTATATTTCGCATTTCATTCTATCCGCGAAGCATTTTTCAGCCTCATCTCTATACCGTTTGCTTTAATAGGCGGTGCGTATATGGTTTATTTCTTCGGGGTGCATTTATCAGTTGCCGTTGCGGTCGGTTTTATCGCCTTATTCGGTATCGCTGTAGAAACGGGTATAGTGATGGTTATCTACCTGAACGATGCCATGCATCAGTTAGTCGCTTTAAAGGGTAATTCAAGAAAAACGATTACAAAAGAAGATTTACGTGTTTATGTAATTAACGGCGCCGTAAAACGCTTGCGGCCAAAACTCATGACGGTTTGTGTCGCCCTGTTTGGTTTGGTGCCGGTGCTATGGGCAACCGGCACAGGCAGTGATGTAATGCTGCCTATTGTACTGCCGATGATAGGCGGAGTATTAACTTCTTCCACCCATATTTTATTAGTTACACCGCTCATCTTTTTGATGGTGAAAGAGTACGAACTCAAAAAACATGGTAAGCTGGAAGTATTGGAGGTAAAGGAATAATGAAAAAATATCAGATTATATTAACAGCAATGCTATGCGTGGCTAGTTTTGCCAAAGCACAGCGCCTGCCTTTAGACAGCGTTTTAGCCCGTGTTGGCGCTAACCCTGCTTTAATGGCGTTTGATGCAAAGGCCCGCGCCCAGGATGCCTACGCAACCGGGGCGAAAAGTTTGGATGTGCCAAAGCTAAGCGCCGGCCAGTACCAGGTTCCTTATCAACTTAGTCCAAATGGCGGTGCATTTATGATACAGGCAGAACAAATGTTTACTAACCCGGCCAAACTAAAGGCTAAAGAAGATTATATGAAAGGCTTATCAAACGTAACAAAGGAAGATAAGAACTACCTTAAAAATCAACTCATCGCCCAGGCTAAGCAATACTATTACGAACGTGTGGTATTGGAAAAAAAACTGGCGCTGTTACAGCATACGCAAGGCCTGCTGGAATACATGCTCAAAGATGCCAATATCCGGCTGACCTATGGCAAGGAAAAATTGCCCAATATTTATAAGGCCAAAGCAGAATTATTTGAACTGGATAATACCCGTGAGCAAATCAAGAATGAGATCGACCAAAAGAATATTACGCTAAACACCTTAATGAACCGAGATAAGCAGACGGCCTTTTTGGTAGATACCAGCTATGTATTAAAGGAATACGAAACAGTTATGACAGACACTTCTACCCTTGCCAATGCCCGAAGCGATATTAAAGGGATTAACCGGAATATCAACTTGCAGCAGTTAAATGCACAAATGGAGTATGCCAAACGCAAACCTGATTTTGGGATACAGGCGGCGCATATGCAAAGCTATGGCGGGTATGCCAATCAATATATTTTGATGGGTTCCGTAACGATCCCCATTGTTCCCTGGGCCTCAAAAGAATACAAGGCCAATCTGAAAGGCATCCGCTACGAAGTGGAAGAACTACAGCAAAAGAAGCTGGATATACTAAACCAGGCACAAGGTAAACTGGCTGGATTGCGAACAGATATGAGCAGTAAGAAAAGGCAGTTAAAAAACTACGATCAAAACATCATACCTGCTTTGCAAAACGGTTATAAAACGGCCTTGCTGGCATACGACCAAAATACCGGGGACTTACCTTCCGTTTTGGATGGCATCAAAAGTTTACAAATGGTGCGTATGGAAGCTTTAGACCGCTTGCAGGAATTGTTAACCTTACAGGTAGTTTATGAAAGGGAATATGAAAGCAATTAAAGTTATCCTGGTGACATTTATCGCAGTCCTCAGCGCCTGCTCGAGCCCAAAACCAGCGCCTATTGCCGTTCAGGCAAAAAGCGGGGTAAGATATACCTGCCCCATGCACCCGCAGATACTGGAAGATCATCCGGGTAGCTGCCCCATTTGCGGCATGACACTTGTTAAAAAATCAGGCCAGGCCAGTGAGGGCGCGGGCATTAGTTTGAATACCGTTTTACAGCCGGTTAATTCTTCGGTTATTTCCACGGTTAAAGCTATTGTACCTGAACAAAAGGAAATAACAGCCAGTATCTCTGCAGATGGCTTTCTGGATTTTGACACACGGACATTTAACAACATCGCATCCCGTTTTTCAGGGCGTATTGAAAAGCTTTATATCAAATATGCTTTCCAGGAGATACGTCAGGGGCAGCGTATCTTTGATGTTTATAGTCCGGAACTTGTTACCGCGCAGCAAGACTTAATTTTTATCAGCAAAAATTCAATCCGGGAAACCGCCTTATTCAATGCGGCCATGCAAAAATTAATGTTACAAGGAATGACGGGTGAACAGATCAACCGGCTAATTAAAACAGGGAAGCCGTTTTACAGCCTGCCAGTTTACAGCCCTTATGACGGCCACGTGCATGATGTAGCGCACAGCCAGATGGGTGGCAGTTCAGATCAAAAGGCCGCTTCGGATTTTGCCAATAACCTGCCCTTAGCGATCAAAGAGGGTATGTATGTTGAAAAAGGACAAACTTTATTTAATGTAGTTAACCCGCATAAGCTTTGGGCCATCATCAAAATTGACCGGTCTGGTATCGCCGCTTTAAAATTAAACCAGCCGGTAAAAATCACCCTACCGGATATGCCGGGAAAAATACTAAATGGAAAGGTTAATTTTATAGAACCTGTTTTACAGGATGGTGATAAGACAACGAGTATCCGGGTTTATGTAGACAATATGGAGCATACCTTGAAAGTAAACAGCCTGGTCAAAGCCGAAATACAAACCGGGCGAACAAAGGGGCTATGGATACCGCGATCTGCATTGGTTGATTTGGGCCGGACACAAATCGTATGGCTAAAAAAGGGCGCGGTCTACCAGGCACACCAGGTTAATACAGGTTTAGTAAATGGCACACAAATACAAATTACAAAGGGTTTAGCTGGTACCGATAGCCTGGCATCGAACGCCCAATATTTAACAGACAGCGAAAGCTTTATTAAAACGCAAAGCCATGAATAAATTGAAAATATTAGTACTACTCTTAATTTTAGGGATTGCTGCCTGCAAGCAAAAGCCGCAGCAGGTAGCCATAAAGCAAAGTAAAGCTTATTATACCTGCTCTATGCACCCCCAGGTTCATGAGGAAAAGCCCGGCAATTGCCCCATTTGCGGCATGAAACTAATTAAGGTGGAACTTACGGGTACAAGCGGCATCAATTCCGATAAGATAACTCTAACGGCAACTCAGCTTCAGTTAGCGAATATCCAAACAGATACCGTTAGAAATGAAAATACCGGCAACGAAAAAACGCTGACTGGCACGGTAACTACCAATGAAAATACGGCAGCCGAATTAAGTGCAAGAATAGCCGGGCGGGTACAGCAATTATTTGTAAGGACAGTCGGCGAAAAAATAGCCGTAGGACAACCTGTTTATTCCATTTATAGTGAAGATTTGCAGGAAGCCGAAAAGGAATACCTATTGGCCAAACAGCAACAAAAGGTGTTGCATAACCCTGATGTAGATTACGGCCAACTGATCAGTTCGGCTGAAAATAAGCTACAGTTATGGGGTTTGTCTCCTGCACAGATTAAAAACCTGGCTGCTTCTGGCAAAGTATCGGCCACGACAACCGTATTGAGTAAAGTTGGTGGCACGGTTAGCGATATTTCGGTTCACGAAGGTGATTATGTAACTGAGGGTATGACTATATTAAAAACACAGGCGCTAAATAATTTGTGGATAGAAGCACAATTGTACGCCAGTGATGCCGGGATCTATAAAGAAAATGACCTGGTAAGTGTTTCTTTTCCTGATTTAAACGGCGCATTGATCAATGGTAAAATAGAATTTGTCAACCCCGAATTATCTGAAGCCTCCAAAGTGGATTTAATAAGGGTAAGCATCCCCAATCCGCAGGGATTGATCCGGCCAGGTATGCTGGCTTATATTTCCATTGGCGGAAACGGTGTCCGTTCTTTAGCTGTACCGGCTTCTGCTATCCTGACCGATAGCAAAGGCAGCAAGGTATGGGTCAAAAATTCAGACGGCAGCTTTTCACCCAAAATGATCAAACCGGGTTCGGGAAACCAAAGTTATGTGCAGGTACTATGGGGTTTAAATGCGGGTGATGTTGTCGTAACCAATGGTGTATATTTATTGAATAGTGAGGCGATCTTTAAAAATGGTAATGATGATATGGCCGCAATGAAAATGTAGAAAAATTCAAATCCAATAACATTTATTAAACTAAAAATTGTGGTGTTCAAAAGGAAAACTACAGTTATTCGTCACATTTATTATCTGAATTTTTCTCTTCATATTTTGCCAAAATCCGCTCTACAATTATCAGGACAAATTTGCACGTGTATCGTATTTGGGTGACAACGTCGATAACAGCACGGGAAAGCTAACTAAACAGGTTAGGGCTGTACGCTATTTATTGAATAACAAAAGTATCACTCCAATTCCCGCCCACACCAGTATAACTATATAATGCAGCATTTGCCGCGTCAAAAATCTCAGCTTTAAATGCTTTGGCGTTGCTCGGACATACTGCTATGTAAATAGACAAACCTGGTGACGGGGTGTATTTAAGCCGCCCCACCCCTTGCGCATTAAATAAAAATGGTGCAGTAGTATTACCAATAGTTGCTATGGCGTTACAGTCGGTACAGGTAACCTGTATTAAAGCGGTGCCTTTTGTACCGTTATACCAATCGTAAGTATTTATTGTGTCAGCGTGGGGGGTAATGGTGTTAACGCTTAAGGAGTCGGCTGTGATAGTTGGTGTGCTGGGTTTTGAAGAAGCCGGTGCAATACCGGTTTTTACACAGCTTGTTAATAGCAGCAGAAGTATAATTGTGCAGATCGGTTTCACAGTCGTATTCGTTGGTTGACTATGCCACCCGCATAGTATAACCACAACGACGGTTAATCAAAAAGCAATCCAACTAAAGCTTTTAGTTAACAGGCATGGACTTTATCCTTAAAAGAGAAACACATTCCCCATAACGCAGAAGAATTTACCCAAAAGTTGAGTAAATTAATTCGCAGGTATAGAGTGATGTTCGTGAATGATTATCCACTGGTCGACTATTTTTTTCAGGCCGATGGTCAATCTGAATGGCAATTCAACATAGTCCCCGGTATCAGCACTGTCTGAACATTTCATAGTCGCATAACAAAATGCAATATGCTCGTCTGCGATAATATGCAACTCATCGATATCAAATACTCCTGGTTTGGTATACTTGAAAAAAATATCCCATGTTTTACGGTAAGCCTCTGTCCCAACCGACTGGAAAGGCGCAGGTACATCATACATCACTATATCGTCAGCGTGATATGCCAGTATTCCGTCGATATCTTTGTTTCTTACGGCCAGCGCCCAATTTTCAATGAGCGTTCTAATCTTTTCTTCGTTTGTCATTTTGTTGAGCTTGATATGTCAAAGGTAGTGTAGTACATTGGAAATCAAGATGTACAAACGAGACTTAGATAGGTCGTTTTGCGACAAAAGTCAGGCAATTATAGAACGATCAATCGAAATACATTTTCCACTTGCACAAAATATAAATCTCCCTATATTTGCAACCCCAACGCGAAAGTAGCTCAGTTGGTAGAGCACGACCTTGCCAAGGTCGGGGTCGCGAGTTCGAATCTCGTCTTTCGCTCATAGCCCTTTCTCTTTTGAGAATGGGCTTTTTTATTTTTAAGGTTTTTATATTTGTTAAATGAACCGCCCATTATTGACCATTCTGTTATTCTTCATAGCCAACTTTACCTATGCGCAACACACCCCAATAACTTTGGGCGAAACAGTACAACTATATTCAAAAGAACTAGGCGAAACCCGTAGATTGAATATCTACCTGCCCGAAGGTTATCATTCCGGAGACACAACTCGTTATTCAGTAATCTATTTGTTAGATGGTGGCTTGGATGAAGATTTTATCCACGTGACGGGTTTGGTTCAGTTTGATAGTTTCCCGTGGATAAAACGCGTACCTAAATCCATCGTAGTAGGCATTGTTAACGTAGACAGGCTGCGGGATTTCACTTACCCTACTTCAGTTAAAAAAGAGAAAACTACTTATCCAAAAGCAGGACATTCAGGTAATTTTATAGCATTTTTAGAAAAAGAACTTCAACCGTACATCCAAAAAAATTACCCGGTAAACAAACAAAAAACGTTAATCGGCGAGTCACTAGGCGGTTTATTGGCTACTGAGATTTTACTGAAAAATCCGCCGCTATTTGATCATTACCTTATCATCAGTCCCAGCCTTTGGTGGGATAATGGCTCTCTCCTTTCGTTAAAAGCAGCATCGATACAAAAACCTATTCGGGTTTATATCGGAGTTGGCAAGGAGGGCCTAAGCCCAAGTGAACAGCCGCATATCATGGAGGTAGACGCCAATCTGCTTGCCGAAAAACTCAAAAACTTACCAGGCAAAAACGTAGCGATCTATTTTGATTATCTGCCCCAGGAAGATCATGCTACCATAGGGCACCCCGCTATATTTAACGCTTTTAAGTGGTTGTATCAGTGATTTAAACCACCCCACCCATTAATGGGTCTGTCTTTGTAACCGACCCTGTCTCTACCCTACCTGCAAAGCGCTCTTCAAAATCGTTATGTCCGTTTACCTTTAGGCTGACGTCATACCAGTTAAATGATTTTTCCAGGTTTTGCGAAAATATGATGCTTCCACCTTGCGCAACTGTTTTGGTTTGCTCTGTGGTACCATAACTGTTGTCTGTTAACAAAACCGTATGAGGCTGACTGTCATGATTGGTTACTTTTACAATTACATTACCGGTTAACTTAAAAGCCCTGCGTTCATAATCGCAACTAACGGTAATGAGCGGGTTATTGCCGTTACCCATTAACTCACGGTAAAAGCCATTGGGTCCGTATACGCGTAAATGGTAATTTCCATTCTCAAAATCATTCAATGTCCATTCGTCCTGTAGCGTATCACCGGCAGACGCGCTATAATCCCAGGCACGTAATGTTTCGCCTTTAAAAGGATTCATGGCATAGACCTTAAATGCCGAGCCGGCAGCTTTTTTACCGAAGACATTGTTACCCGCTTTGAAGGTTAGCTCGTATGCATTTTTAGCTTTATTAAACTGACCGTCTGTATACAGTTCGTAAGGCAAAGCACAAGCCGGGCGTATTCCTTTTTCCTGCTGAGGGAAATCGGGCGAATTACGGTGATCTGTATTGATCTTTGCTATCTCGTCGCTGTTTAGTTTCTTGAAGTTATCAGGCACCTGTTTAAATTGAGCCTGGTGAATGTCCTCCATAAACTTATCCTTATCCAAAAACACCGGTTTTTCTATTTTTTCGCCATTGTATGGCCTGAAAGCCGAAGTCAGATCGCCGCAAATGGTACGGCGCCATTGGGTAATGTTCTCTCCGGCGATTTTTTTGCCGGTCTTTTTCTCAATAAAGTTTTCGATGAATTGCAGCGATGAGGTATGGTCAAAAACCTCCGAGTTAACAAAACCACCACGCGTCCATGGCGAGCAGATGATCATTGGTACACGGTAACCTAAACCCATCGATGCCTCGCGGATATTTTTAGGATCTTCAGAAGGATTATGTTGCTGATTGCGCAGCACAAAATCCAGTTTCGCATCGATATCTTTAGAAACCTTGCCCGCATCATTTTTATAAGGATCAGGAACTATAAACGGCGGAACGTGGTCAAAGAAACCGTCATTCTCATCGTAAGTCAAAATAAAAATCGTCTTTTTCCAAACTTCTGGATTCTCCAACAATATCTCCATTGCTTCACTTACGTACCAAGGGCCAAACCATGGCTCGCCCGGATGATCAGAGAAGTTACCCGGCGGCATCAACCATGAAACCGTAGGCAACTTATCGTTTTTAACATCTTCTCTAAACTGATGGAAAACATCACCTTTAGGGGCGTTTAAACTACGCTCAGTGCCGTTATCATTATATTGCAGCGTTTCCAGGTCATGAAAATCAGGGTCGGCGCTATTGATGCTAAATGCCTTGGTATGAATGTTTTTACTTTGCTCAGGCAGGCTGTCAAATTTCTCCTGCGTGTATTTTTGTTGTGCAGCCTCTACGCTGGCCAGCAGCCTTCTGGCGGCAATGGCTTTTTGCGAGGCTCTCGGATCGCCTGTCCGTTGTTCCAACTCGGCTATTTGCTTTTGCAGATCTTCTTTACCATCCTGCAAACCTGCTAAACCACCCTCGTGTAAGCGTACATTATACTGGTCGAAGTATTCCAGCACGTTCGTACCGAAATTACCTAACAAAGCCTCTTTCTGACCTTTTAACGGATAGGCCATGGTTAGTTCATTCTGATAAACTTTCCAGGATATGCCGTTTTCTTCCAACTGCTCCGGATAGGTTTTCCATTTCAGTTCCGGGTAATTATATTGGGTAATGTTCCATAAGTGTGCAAGACCATCGGGTGTATTCTTTTCGCGCACGGTTCCGGTCATCCAGTAATGGCGATTAGAATGCGTACCGGTAATACTGGAGCAAAAATTCTGATCGCACACGGTAAAAGCATCCGCGAGTGAATAATAAAACGGAAAATCAGAGCGGTCGCCATAGCCAAGGGTTAAAGGCATATTGCGATAATCCTTATTACCAGATTTTTTAACCTTTAACCAGTTGTCATACTTGCCCATGTTCATGGCATCAGTCTGGTTGGCCCAGTTGTGCGGCAACGAACCCATCCAGGCTATTTTGGTTTGTTTTCTGTCCAGGTGGAACGGCCCATAGGTATTTCCGTGCTCATCTGTTTGTAACCAAACTTTATTTTTATCAGGCAGATTAATGGCCCGCGGATCATTAAAACCACGCACCCCTTGCAGCATGCCCAACTGATGATCGAATGCACGATTTTCCTGCATCAGGAAAACGATATGCTCGGCATCATAAAAAGTACTGCCTGGCGCCGGGTTAATCGCCATCGCCTTCTGAATAACAGGCGGCAGCATATTGATCATAGCGGCACCACCCGATAAAAGGCCGGCCTTCTTTAAAAATTCTCTACGGTTTTCCATATCACGAATTTGCTTGCGGAAAGTAAATTTAGCTTAAAGCACAAGTTAACATATCATGCTTTAAGTACCAACGTTGTTACAGTGACAAGTCTTTGTGAAATTTATTTGGGGCGATATTTCCGGATATTCCACAAGAATCGGGGCGATCCAAAAAAGACTTAAAAGTCAGAAAAAGTGATCCAAAGTGATCCACTATTAAAGTAGTTTACTCATAGTTATTTGATTATCAAATATTTGAATTTTTACGGTGATCCAATTGATCCACATTCTCTCGTGGATCACTTGGATACTTATCCCAGATAATTTATGTATTGCTCTTCAAAGCTACCATCAGCATAAAGGTCGATCAACCCATAGCCGGGCGCAGTTTCGTGCTTGTTACCCTCCCACCACGCTCCGCTTACGGCACCGTTACAGATATAGGTTACGTTATTATACAACAAACGCTCGCGCAAGTGGATATGGCCGCTCAGGCATAGCTTTACATCGGGATGCTGATAGAACAGGCGAATAAGCTGAGCGGCATCAGTATGCATATCGCCACCATACATTACCCAGCGGTTCACGACGCCGTCGTCCACTAAATTGGTAGCTGTCAGGATAGGGATATGCGACATGATCAATATCGGCGTGTTAGGGTCGGTTGCTTTTAGTTCGCTCTCCAGCCAGGCAAACTGCTCGTCGCCCAGTTTACCAATGTACCAAGTGCCGTCAATATCCAGGTGGACGCTGTCCAAAACAATAAACTTCCAGCCTGCCTGAGTGAAGCTATAATAAGGCTTAGCCAGCTTTAAGCGATCAAGCGCATATTGTTTACCGTAGGTAGCCTGCCCTTTGCTATTCTCGCTCCACCATATATCATGATTACCCAGGCAAGGGTGCGTAGGTATGCTGCATTCAGATTTATAAAGGTTAGTCACCAAATTCCATTGCGCGTCGATGGTGCTCAGGTTCTCTTTATTCATATCAAACACCAGGTCGCCGCCATTCAGGATCAGATCTGGTTTAGGGTTTTGCTGCTGCAAGTGGTGCAGGCATTTGGCAAACTTTGCAGGTGCATCAAACTTGTCTTTCAGGTGTACATCTGTAATATGTGCCACCCGTAAAACACGCTTAGGTTTAGCCTTGGTGGCGCCAAGAGTTAACGATGGCACCAGTAATAAGCCCCCCAGATTCTTCAGAGCCGATCTTCTTTCCATAATCAGTTTTGATTTTTAAATCAAAGGACAAGATAAAATATTAACGTGGCATTACCTGCCGATTATTTAAAAACAAAAAACCCGGCAGATGCCGGGTCTTTGTCATATAGCTATACAATGAATGTCTTATTTAGCGTACCAATCTCTCAATCTTACTTCGATATTCTTATTGCCGGCATTTACCAGTTTCTTAAACTCGTTGATGTCCTGCCCCTTGTAGTGATATGGGTAAACTATCTTTGGTTTAAATGCCAATACGCCACTGGCTGCGGTCTTCACATCCATGGTATACGGCAGGTTCATACAAACAAAGGCAATGTCAATACCCTTCAATGCGCGCATCTCCGGAATGTCCGACGTGTCCCCAGAGATATAAACCTTCTTGCTGCCAATAGTTAGTACGTAACCATTGCCTCTACCCTTAGTATGAAACGCAGTTGGTGACTCCGGCAAGTTGTACATTGGGATAGCAGCAATGGAGATACCCAGTTTAGCAGCGCTCTCGCCATTTTTTAAAATGACCAGGTTAGTTTTATCGGCAGCCGGCAACTTATCAGCAACAGCTTGCGGAACAACTATTACAGCGTGTTTGGTGTTGATCGCTTCGATAGTTTTAGGATCCAGGTGATCAGGGTGAATATCGGTAATGATGATCATATCGGGTGCCTCAATGCCTTTAAAAGCATCGGCGCCACCAACAGGGTCTGTAACAATAGTTTTATGCTGATAAGTTAGCGCCATAGTAGCATGGTTAATGGGCTGGATGGTTAGCTCGCCGCCTTTGGTAGTTTCATGATCGGGTGCAGGGCGTTGCGCTTTTGCAGATAATAACCCTATTGATACAAGTAGGGTCAGGATGAATTTAAGTTTCATGTTGTGTGTTATTAGATGTTTTGTAAATAACTGTGGTTAAGTTTTAATGTTTGGGAAATCTCTCTGTAAGCATTACGCAAGTTTAAAAGCCCCGGTTGTCTCGTCTTTATTCTTCCAATCAATTTTTCCAGATCACCCGGTAATTAAACCTGCGGTTAGGCGCACTGTCGCCACTGGTACTTAGTGAGATCGGATCGATCAAATCCTCCGGATTATCGCACCAATGATAATCAAAAGTCAGTGTCTTACCGACTAGCTTGAGCAATGACCTAGGGATAGCTACTTCTAACTTATTCCCCGCGTAGCGATAATCAACCTTGGCTGCGGTTACCCAATGGTCGCCCGGAGCTTTGGCGTCGTAACGCATTAGCGTGGTTGTTTTGGCATCGATGACCTTCTTATTGACCATAAAGTCATAGCCGTACCAGCCTGTGTTTGAGTTTTTATCAGCATCAATCAATAACAGCATCCAGTTTTTTCCGGTTGATGGAGTTAGGCGCTGATCCGTTTCAGCATAAAAATAAATATCGTCATTAGCTACGGCTACCTTACAAGTTACGATATCATTACGGCCCGATGTATCACGGTAATGCAAGCCACCATAGCCGTTATAATCACGATGAGCCACATCTCCCCTGGTATCCCGATATTCGGTCTTAATAGCGTCCCAATCATTAAAATCCCCATCGATCCTGATATGGGTTAAACCCTTCAATTCAGGCACGGGCCGGGCACCTTTATACCTTCTGATATTCTCGGCCATTTGCATATAATAATTGTCGGTATAACCTCCCTTCATGGGTTGAATGCTGCGGTTAAACTCTGCATTGTATTGATCGACAAAAAAATAAGAATTCTTGCGTCGCATAAAGTCGAAAGTCTGGCCTGCCTCCGGCTGATACTTGCCTGCGGTCCATTCGTTCCAATCGTTCAGGTACAGAAACTCCGGATCAGCTTTCAACGCTTCATCCCAACGTTCCTGAAAATATATGCCGTAACCTTGGGGATTTACTACTGTCTTTTTTAACCAGGGAACATAAGTAGTTACCGGTAGATCATGTCCGTTCAATTGAGGCTCCTGGTTAGCCCGCGACCATGATTTACCTACCATACTTGCCGGGTGCTGTGCCGGTGTTACCGCCATTTCTTCGCGATGACCATTGTGCGTGGCCATCAAACTATCAGGCGGTAGATTGCGTACTTTCTTATCACCCAGATCAAAACCAAAGCTCCAATGATCCTCGGTGCCTACATAGCGTTTACCGCCCCATTTATAATAGCCCCACCACATGCCGCGAGCAGTGAAAAAGTTTTTAACCTCTTGCGTATAGTCGGTGTAAAGCTTTTGAGTGTAATCTTTATTGCCATAGTGGGGGTTGCTTTTATCGGTTAATGCTGCTTCGTCATAATGTGGATTTGGATTTGCCTGTACATTGCCGGTAGCATCCTTGGTTTGTGGCGTAGCGTTGTATAATAGCAAAGGCTTTCCATCCCAATAAAACCAAAGATCTTTATACTTATTGATTTTATAGATCTTATCATACAGGTCCTGCACTACGGTGATAACCGGCCCGTTAAATGCCCAAAAGCAAATCTGCGGCACTTTGTTACCTTCAGCTTTCATCTTCTCCATCACGGTAAAAATGGTGTCCCATTCGTCCCAGTAGCGTACGGCGTTGGTTACGTCGAATATCAAAACATCAACACCAGCGTCACTTAACATCGACATATCCTTACGGATAACATATTCATCGCGACTTAAAAAGTATCCCATCTCCGGCTCACCCCAGTGATAGGAACCTTCTTTCCATTGCGGATTTTTAGCGTCCAACCGTGCGTTTGAATCTGCCGCCAGCACCTTACTTACATCAGCAGAATATGGGGATTTCATTTTAGACAGGTTATCGCTGTGCCAGGTAATATAAAATATACCTACTACCCTTTTATGATCTTTTTTAACCGGGCCTACCAAATCAATCGTCGGCATGATTCTGCCAAGCGCATCTGTTGCTACCCAGGTGTCTGAATAGAGATCGCGCGGCTTGTTTTGTGCATTTGCAGCCAATACAAACAAAACCAATAAGAAAGAGAGACGGATTTTCAGTTTCATAGATAACACGTATTAAAACACAAAGAGCCCTTCATTGCTGAAAGGCTCTTTGTTACAATTTTATAATTTCACCGTAGCCGGCAGGTATTTGGCTATTAAGTCCTCGTAGTAAGGTTTCAATTCTGACACCACTGGCACCTTGGGGCTTTTTGAGTATAGATCGTAAGGATTAAATTTATCTACCCACTCAAACATATCCCTGTCGTGCGCATCCAGTAAATGCTCATAAGCATGTTCACGGTGTTGCGAGTAGAAAGAATGATACCGAATCATGTACAGCGCAGGCTCAGGCAAATGGTCTTTGGTGATCTGATACAGGTACTCATCATGCCCCCAAGACATTTGCACCTTGTCTAATCCGCATTTGTGTGAGTAAACGCCATATTTGGTATTAAAACGTTCGTCGTAGATATCCGGGTTAGCGGCAAAAAATTCAGGATAGACTATCTTGTCAGAAAAAGCACAACCAACCGGGAAGGTATCTCCTACCACGTTCCATTGCGGCTCGCCAAACAGGCAAAGCACTTTGCCTAAGTCATGTATAAATCCGGTTAAAATGAACCAATCCGGATAACCGTCAGCACGAATGGCTTCGGCGGTTTGCAATAGATGCTGAAGTTGGTCTAAGGAGATATCAGGGTCAGAATCATCAACCAGCGTATTCAAATATTCCATGGCTTTCCACCATGGCATTTCCATTTTATCAAACTTTAAAAAATTAGATTTTTTGGCTAGTACGTTATCGTAAGTCTGGTATTTATGATTGAGACGATAAAACTCACGCACGCCATCAATTTCGGGCGAATCATAATTTCTAAACTCTTCTTTCTTTTTAGTCGGCCCCGTCTCGGGATATCTTTGCAAAACATCATCTTCCCAAACATCCAAATTCGCAAGTGGCGAATGGTCTTTTTCATTTAGATTTTCCATATCTGTTTTGTTTTAATTGGTTTACCAAAATACAGTATAAAGAGCGGTTAGTATACCGCATATAGCAATTGAAGCAACAATGAAACCGGGCGTTACCTTAAACATACTGCTGTCAACTTCCAACGCTTGTTTGTTATGCTTACTCTGCGGGTCTAATAAAGTTACGACAATTGTGAGCACCATTACAATAGCAAAAACCCAGGTCATGCGGTGCAGAAAAGGAATCGGCTCAAAATACCCACCACTTATTTGTGGCAGATATTTAAATATCACAGAAAGCGGGATAGTGATAATAGCAGTGATCAAGGCAGCCCTTGAAGTAGTACGTTTCCAGAAAAAGCCCAGGAAAAATATAGTAAAGATACCCGGCGATATAAAACCTACATACTCTTGTATAAACTGATATACCTGATCGAACGTGCGCAACGTTGGCGCTATGCTCATGGCTATGATAGATGCAACAACGACGGTAATGCGTCCTACGTTAACCAGCTTGCGTTCGCTGGCATTTTTATCGATGTGCTTTTTGAATACATCCAGCGTAAAGATGGTGGCGATACTGTTGCTCTTACCTGCCAGCGATGCAACTATAGCTGCAGTAAGCGCGGCGAAGGCAAGGCCTTTTAATCCGGATGGTAAAAGATTCATTAACGTAGGGTAAGCATGATCTGGTTTCAACACGCCATTATCAAGCATCTCAGTATGGAAGTAGCCGTGCTGATAAAGTACATAAGCCGCTATACCCGGAATAACAACGATTACGGGGATCAACAATTTGAGAAAAGCGGCGAAGATCAAACCGCTGCGGCCCGTCTTTAAATCGGCGCCTAAAGCGCGCTGTACAATGTATTGATTACAACCCCAGTAGTTTAAATTATTGATCCATAAACCACCCGCTAACACGGCTACACCAGGCAGGTCATCATAATACTTATCCCCTTTGTGAAATATCATATGAAAGTGATCTGAAGCCTGATCTCTTAAGATGGGCAGTGCACCCAGTACAGTCTTTGCACCTAACTTATCCGATACCAAATGAAGCGCCATGTAACAAGTTACCAATCCGCCCATCACCAATACAAATACCTGGATAACGTCGGTGTAGCCAATTACCTTCATCCCACCTAGAGTGATAATAGCCGAGAAAATAGCTAACGCGATAACGCATATATTAAAAGATATCCCGGTTATAGTTTCGATGGCCAGCGCACCTAAAAAAAATATTGACGTTAGATTAACGAAAATGTAGATCAGCAACCAAAACACAGCCATAACGCCACTCACAGTATCATTATACCGGGTAGATAAAAACTGCGGCATAGTATATATTTTGTTTTTGATATAGATGGGCAGAAAAAAAACCGCTACAATGATGAGTGTAGCCGCCGCCATCCATTCATAACTGGAGATAGCCAACCCCATGGCAAAACCGGAGCCAGACATCGCTATAAAATGTTCTGAAGATATGTTTGAAGCGATGATGGAAGCACCGATGGCCCACCACGTTAATGATCCCTGCGCCAGGAAGTAATCTTTGGTATCAACGTTTGCGCTTTTTTTACTGCGGTAAACCCAATACCCGTAGCCCGACACTACAATAAAATAAATAAGAAATACAACGTAGTCTGTAGTAGAAAGGTGGTTCATTTAAACGATTATTAGGATTGCGAATTGGTATATCGAATTACCGCAAAATAATCGTGATATACAAATGGCAGATTCCTAATATCGAGCCTATGAATAACTTAACCATTTAGGCACAGCGTCACCTTCAATTCTCCATCTCAGGCTTTTGATTAGCCGGACTAACACGGTTTATCTTTTCAAGGAATCCGAACTCGTTAACGGCGTAATTTGCATGTGTGGTGTCAGTATCTATTCGGTAGAAAGCTCTGGGTTGATTTTTCCTTAAGCGAATTCTTTTGTGTCTAAGCGGCAAAGCAACGGCTACTAACAATAATATTATTTGTGATATAATGATTAACATAACGTTTTTCTTTTGGTCAACATTTATTTTAACCAAAAAAGATGCCGAATTGAAATTGGCGTTATGCACAGCACAAATACCTATAAATGAGTTGATTTATGTAGGAAAACATTAAACTAAAAAGTTTTATATTTTAACAATGTCCCAAATTCATCACAGTTAGGTTCAAATATTAACAACTGGACACACTGATCATAGACTAAAAGATTAAGCTCAAAAATTAAAAAATTTGCAAGGTTTTTTGAAATAGATTGAAACGACAGGTAGTCGATTGACCTATTACTGTGATCCAATTGAAAATATGGTATTTTTCGAAAGTTGGCGCCAATGTTATTGAGCTTACAACTTAGTCTCTCGTTGTTCAAAAAAACAGACACAAAAAAGGCCGCATTTTACACCGCGGCCTTTTTTATTATCAAAAATGTTAATTTTTAAAATTCAGCTTCAACAAAATCATATTTGTAGGCATCGGCAACGGCTTTGTAAGCTACCGTACCTTTGTAAATATTTAAGCCTTTCAATAAAGCCGGATTATCAGCAAATGCTTTTGCATAACCTTTATTGGCTATCTGTAAAGCATAACCTAAAGTAGCATTGGTTAAGGCAAAGGTTGAAGTATGCGCTACTGCACCCGGCATATTACCTACCGAGTAATGTAACACACCATGTTTTACATACACAGGGTTATCATGAGTTGTAGCGTGGTCGGCAGTTTCAAACATACCGCCCTGGTCAATCGCTATGTCGACAATTACTGATCCCGGCTCCATTTCGGCAACCATAGCCGCTGTAACCAATTTGGGCGATTTAGCACCCGGGATTAATACAGCGCCAATTACCAGGTCAGAGTTTTTAACCGTATCGGCTATCGTAGTAGCATTTGACGCCAGTGTAGATACCTGGTAACCAAAAATGTCATCTAGTTCACGCAGTCTGTGCAGGTTATTATCAATGATAGTTACCTCGGCACCTAAGCCTACGGCAATCTTTGCGGCGTTGGTACCAGCAATCCCACCACCAATAATAGCAACCTTAGCGCGGCGCACACCCGGCACACCACTTAATAATACACCTTTACCACCGTTAGGTTTCTCTAAAAAGTTGGCCCCTACCTGTACAGACATTCTACCGGCTACCTCGCTCATTGGGGTAAGCAATGGCAATTGCCCATTTGGTAATTGAATGGTTTCGTAAGCTATTGCGGTAATTTTACTTTTTAATAAAGCATCAGTTAACTTGGGCTCAGCAGCCAGGTGTAAATAGGTAAATAATACCAAATCCTCACGGAAATACTGAAACTCAATTTCGATAGGTTCTTTAACCTTCATCACCATTTCGGCGCTCCAGGCTTCGGCAGCAGTGTCAACTAAATTTGCGCCGGCTTTTGCGTAGCTTGCATCGGTAAAGCCTGAACCCTCGCCTGCTGTTTTTTGTACTGATACTTTGTGGCCGGCAGCAACTAATGCTTCAACACCCGCAGGGGTTAGGGCTACACGGTTTTCGTTGTTTTTAATTTCCTTTGGAACGCCAATAGTCATTTGAGTATTCTTTATGAGATAAATAATATCCAATAGCCTTACCTTAATTGGCAAAATTACTGGTTTAGCGAATTATATTCTGATACAGTTAATTTAACACTTCAAAACTAAGCAAATAATCTGTTAAAAGCTATTTTACCAACAATAATTTTGTTAACAACATTTAACTAACACTAACTTTACTTAAAATTAATAACAAACAAAGCTATTTATTCAAAGTTTATCATATGATGAAAAAACTCCTGCTATTGGCATTTATTGTCATCAGCTTTAACTGTTTTGCGCAAGACAGTCTGCAAATGCTAAATTTTGATCGTAACCATATCAAAAATACAGGTATGCAGCTATTGGGGAGCTGGGCGGCGGCAAATATCACTGTTGGCGGCATTGGCTGGGCTACCGCTAATGGAACTACCAAATACTTTCACCAGATGAACACTATCTGGAATTTGGCTAACTTGGGCGTGGCGTTAGCTGGTTATGTAGGTACCATTCATGATAAGAACAAAACCTACACAACACAGGAAAGCCTGGCCGAACAACGTAAGATTGAAAACATCTTCCTGATAAATGGTGGTTTGGATTTGGTTTATATAGGTACGGGGATTTATCTAAAGCATCGCGGTAATATGAAAAACTCCGATCAATCAAAAGGTTATGGCTCTGCAATTATAATGCAAGGCGCCTTTCTATTACTTTTCGATGCTACCATATATATGTCAGAGCGGAAGACAGGAAATAAACTAAGACGTTTTTATTGAAGAACCCGGTTACGTTTGACGGCAAGCAAGTGGGTATGATTGTAAACTTTTAAACCTTAATTAAGTAATTGATATTCAATACACTTAAGTTAAGTAAAATTAATTAACACCTTAATATTCAAATATTTGTTAACATAAAGATAATATTAAACACATATTGTATTAACTTAACTTTGCAAAATCAAAATCAATATAATTTATAGACTTCGTACCAGCATATGAAAAAAACCAAAACCAGCTCCGACGTAAAAAAAGCCAAAAAGGCTTTGAAGAACGAATTAAGTAATAAAATTGCAGCTCAAATAAAAACCATTGTAGGCGAAATTGGCCCTGGCTTCAAAAAAGCAGAAAAAGCTATAGAAAAAGCAGCTAAAACTTTGGCTAAGAAATTATCAAAAGCAACCAACGACAAAACTGCTAAAGCGCCTGTTAAAAAGGCCGCTCCGGTTAGCGTAGCTAAAACGCCAACTGCAGCTGTTAAGGCTGCACCTGTTGCTAAACCGGCTGCTAAGCCTGCAACCAAAGCAGTTGCGAAGCCCGCCACAAAAGCACCCGCTGCTAAACCGATAGCTGCAAAAGCGCCGGTTAAACCAGCTGCAAAGGCACCTGCAAAACCTGCAGTAAAGAAATAATTAATTGTAGTTTTTTTTTGAAAGCGGGAGGGCCAAAAGCCTTTCCGCTTTTATTTTTTTGTACCGATAATGTTGAGCGCTATAGCGCTGTTATGCACAATACCTAGCGTAGTGCCGGGAATTACCTTAAAATATGCTTTGATATAACCATCCAGAATAGCCCGTATGGTGTGATCTGTTGATTTAACAAACTCCGGAAACACATAAGTCATAGATTTCTGATAACGGATCTGCCCTTGGGTATCAACCGTGGCCCAGATGGAATAAGAAAAATTTTCATAGGCTTTATTGATGCGGACAGTGTACTCCGGGAACATATATTCTTCCGAATTATCCCATTTATTCATCGCATCTGCATCTACAGTCTCTTTTACCACCGTGGCGCGTGTGGTTGTACTAATGAATTTTACCGGTTGCCGTGCCGCAAAAAAGCTATCAGGTTTGAGATCGATCGCGGCGGTACGTTTGATAATGTAGGCACTATCACGTTTTAAAGGTTTACGTAACTCTTCTACCGTAGTGTGTTTGTCGGCGATGTATTTATCCGCATATAAAGTCATATACACGTTCGATTTAACATAATAAACTGTTTTACCTTCAACCTTCAATACCTGGAATACCAGGCTATCCTTGCTTACATGCATCGCTTTTAACCACGTACCTGATATATTAAATATCGAGTCATGATCCAGTGTCACGTTAAATTTCAGGAAGATCTTTTTATCGGGATTATAAACATTGGCTGCCGTGTCCGAAAAGAACATCACTCTCCAGATAGTCGCCAGTTGGTAGCCATCTTTATTAAATATCAAACCACTATCAAAGCTGCGGCGAACCTCGGTATAGTTAATGCCCTTTACCTTTTCAAATGATATTTTGTTTTGGATAGGATCATCCAGTTTGCAGGCACAGAAACCGACAGCAATTGGAACAAATAACAAATAGTGGCGAATAGAAACAGGTAGCATGCCGTAAAAATGCAGAATTAATTTTTATTTCGGAATTTGATAGCAATAGGATATGTAACTATCATGATGGGCAAAGGAAACGGCAATGTCTAATTCCCGCCCATCTTTTATCAAAATAGGATAGCCGGCCGGATGCTTCTCGATTAAAACGTCAGAAATTTTTAAACCGTCTAATAAAAAGCTTCTGACGGCTTTTGATTGGCTTTTATGATCAGAATTATCAATCTGTTTAACCGCCCATTGCACATCGCCTTGATCAATAACGGTGGCAATAAAATCGTCATTTATTGTTGAAAGAAAAGGTAGCACCATGTCTCCCTCCCCGATTTCGCCCTTATAAAGGTGATGTGCATTCTCCCCTTTTTTTGAAGTATTAAGGATGCTTAATTTTTGCACGGTCAGTTTAGCCGGAGCAAATATCAAATCAGGATTATTACGCTTCAAATATTTATAGGCAGACTCTTTTGCAGACCAAAGCAACCAGACAAAATTCACTAAAGTAATTTCGTCGAGATTATGAAGGCCAAACTCTGCAGGGGTGATGAATTTAGAGTAGAATGCGTGACTCTGAGTTCGCTGTTGATCAACAGCTTTTAATGCGACAATATCATTGCCCGCGCTTATCACGCAGGCTTATTGATTTTTTCGGAAATTACATCAATACAATTCCCAACGTTGTACATTTTCTCGGCAGCATCAAAATCTATCTCAATATTGTATTGGGCTTCGGCATCTATAATGATATCAACCAGGTTAGCCGAGTTGATTTTCAAATCTTTTATTAGGTCTGTTTGCTCATTGATCCCGTCCAGCATTTCTTTGTTTTCTGTGTAAGGGGTCAGTACTTTTTTTAATTCAATTAAAATCTCTTTTCTATCCATCAGTCGTTCTTATATTTCGAGATTATTAAGCAACTGTTAACATCACCAAAACCAAAATTGGCTTTTGCAACAGTATTAATCTCCTTGTCTACTCTTGTTGTAGGCAAATTCTTTTCCCCAATTATATCTAAAATTTCCGGAATTGGGTCTTCTAAATTCAAATTAGGGTGTACAAAGTTATGTTTTAATTGCAAAACTGCCGCAACTGTTTCAATAGAGCCGGCGGCACTCAATGAATGCCCCACCATCGACTTCAACGAATTTACCATCGGAAAATCATCTCCTTCACGCCCTAAAGCCTTTACCCAGTTCTGAACTTCCAGTCTATCGGCAATGGTGGCTGTCAAATGGCCGCTTACCAGATCTATTTCGCTGGCGTCGATATTTGCGTCAGTTATCGCTTCACGAATACAACGTATTACTCCTTCCGGACCCGGCGCTGTCATACTGCCGCCGTTTTTCTGTCCACCAGAGTTAGTTGAGCCGCCTTTTAATTCGCCATAAATTTTAGCGCCCCTGGCTAATGCAAAATCCAGATCTTCTAAAATCAATGCTCCCGCTCCCGAACCGGGAACAAAACCACCGGCAGTAGCACTCATTGGTCGTGATGCGCGCGCTGGCTGATCATTATATTTACGCGACAATACGCGCATAGAATCAAATCCGCCAAAAACATAACGGTCTACAAACTCACAGCTACCCACTACCATACGTTTGGCCATGCCGAACTTGATGTACTCATAACCCATTAATATAGATTGCGTACCGGTAGCACAGGCCGCAGAGTTATTAATGATCTTATTTCCTAATCCCAAACGGCCAGATATATAGGCAGTAACACCACTATTCATAATTTGTTCCACCACACGCGAGCCTAATTTCTTCGATTCGCGGGCATCGACCCTATTGATAGCGTTTTTAATCACATCGGTATCGGCAACACTGCTGCCAAATACGCAGCCTGTTTCCCAAAGGGTATCCTGGCTAATGATCTCATTACCGGCATCCATCCAGGCATCTAAAGCTGCTTTAATGCCATAGGCTATACCCTTACCCTTTAAACCATACAGGCTGGTTTCGCTGATATAGTTACGCAACTGCTCCCACTCAAACTCGGGGGTACCGCTAACCTGGCAATTAAATTTCAAGTCCTCATATTCTGGGACGAAACGGATGCCAGATATACCATTTTGTATAGCATGCAAAAAATCAGGAATATTCAGCCCGTTTGGCGCTACTACGCCCAGTCCTGTAATTACAACGCGGTTACCCATTCTTAAATCTATAATTTAACGGCATTTTTTATGATGCCTGAAAATACGCCTTTTGCCACCAAATCGCCATCCGCGTTATGCATCTCTACCAAACATTTCAACTTACCAAAACGAAAATATTGTTTTTTTGAATTTACAGTCACCTTTTCGCCGGGCAATACCATTTTAAAAAAATCAACATTGGTTGACGTTAATAAAGGGAATGAATCCGCATGCATCACCGCGCCTTCATGAGGTTTTCCGTCCAACATTAAATAAATACCCAAAACCACCAAACCAATCTGCGCCATGACCTCTGTGATGATTACACCAGGAGTAACAGGATTATCCGGAAAATGATCCTCATAAAAAAAAGCGTCCGGTTTGAGCGTATGATTACCGGTTACGCCGTTTTCGTCCAGCGCGGTAATATTATCAACAAACAGGAAAGAAGATTTGTAAGGTAAATATTTTAATATATCGTTCATTTAACCCCTCTAAATCTCCCCAAAGGGGAGACTTTTTAAAAATTCAACAATAATAACCATTAATTCAAAGTCCTCCCCCTCGGGGAGGGTTGGGAGGGGTTACCTGCAATTCTCGCCACCATCAACCCGTATTATTGTGCCGTTTATCCAGGCAGCCTCATCTGTACAAAGCAGGTATATAACGTTTGCAACGTCTTCTGGTTTTGTAATTCTTCCGGATGGATTTCTGGCAATGGCATGTTGAATTAACCGTTCGCTGTCAGGTATACGTTTTAACGATGGCGTAGCTGTAATTCCAGCTAAAATCAGGTTAGTTTTCAAACCATATTTTGCCAGTTCGACGGCCATATAAGTAGTCAAACTCTCCAGCGATGCCTTGGCGATAGCTACCGCGGCATAGCCTTCCCAATATTTATCTGAGCCTTCGCTGGTTAAGCCAATGATACGTCCATCAGTATGAAATAAGCCGGCAGCAATCAATTCCTTCGTCCAATCCAGCATACTAGTGGCCATTGCGTAGGTGGTTAATTGAATATCCTGTTGCGTTAAAGCTTCTTTTTCACCCTCATTAATCAACGGCTTTAAATTGCCGCGGGCGATTGAATGCAACAGCAGCTTAACCTTACCTTTTTTATTTTGTGAAAACTCTTCAACAAACGCAATTCGCGCAGCGTTGTCGAGCGCATTAATATTGTGTGCGGTAATGTTTACTTGATTATCGAATGCTAACTCGGCAAACCGCTCTTTTAATGCTCTTTCAGCGGCGGCAGTTTCACGATAAAGCACCGCCACATTCATGCCATGGCTTGTCAATTTCTCTACCGCTGCCAGTCCAAACCCGCTTGATCCGCCTAAAATGAGCGCCCAGCTATTGTCAAATTGTTTATTGTTAGAATACACTTAACTTTCGTAAATATCAAAGTCTAAAAGTAACGGAATTCTTGGAATTTTATAGCTTGTGCCGCACACTTAATTAGGCAAAATGGTATTATTGGCTATATTTGTGACAACTGACATCGAATAAACTAAATATGAAAACAAGAATAATATTTGCCTTGCTGCTACTGTTGCCGGGTGCGGTTGTTCTGAGTAAAAACATACAGCAAAAACTGGATAAAGCTGCCTTTTACGAGGTGATGGACCGGGGTAATTTAGATGAAGTTGAAAAAGAGATGGATATAGTGGTCAACTCTTCATCGCCAGAAAAAGAGGGCTACACCGGTGCGCTGCTTATGCGCAAAGCCAGTTTAGTTAAGCTACCCTCGCAACGTTTAAAATTTTTCAAGGCCGGCCGTATCAAGTTTGATCCGGCTATATCGGCAGATAAAGATAATGTCGAATACCACTTTCTTCGTTTAGCTATCCAGGAACACGCCCCTAAAATAGTTAAGTACAATAAGGATATTGAAGCGGACAAACAGATCATTATAAAGGCTTATAAAAACTTATCACCCGCAGTACAAAACGCCATAAAGGACTATTCGAAAAAATCGAAAGTGCTAATAGCAAGCGATCTTAACTAACCCTGTACTAATGAGTAAAAAGGTATTAGCTATATATTATTCGCAGTCGGGCCAGTTGGGCGAAATCATTGACAACTTTACGCAACCATTGATTGATGAAGGTATTGAGGTTGAAAAGGTGCGGGTACGTTTAGTTAATGAGCCTAACTTCCCCTGGACAGCCGATACTTTTTTTAGTGTGATGCCTGATTGCCAACTGGATGTTCCGGCGGAACTGCAACCTTTCAAATTGAAAGAGAAAAAATATGATTTGATTGTATTGGGTTATCAAGCCTGGTTCTTATCTCCCAGCATACCGTTCAACTCGCTGATGCAGACCGAACAGATGAGGGAAGTGTTGAAAGATACGCCCGTTATCACCGCTACCGGCGCACGTAATATGTGGCTTAGCGCATTTGTAAGGGTTAAAAAATTACTACGCGCTGCGGAAGCCAACATGGTGGGTAACATTGCTTTGGTCGACACTCACCCTAATCCGGTAAGTTTCGTAACTATTTTCCATTGGATGCTGCATGGAAAAAAAGACAGTTATCTAAACATTTTCCCCCCTCCCGGTGTTTCAGATGCGGATATAAAACACACCAGGGTTTTTGGCGAAAGTGTTATCCCTCATTTACTGGATAACAACTGGGACGGACTGCAAGCAGAACTTGACGCTAATAAAGCTGTGGTATTGAATTATAACCTCATGATTATTGAAAGTACGGCCAGCAAGATCTTTAAGGCCTGGGCTAATTTTATAGCTAAAAGAAAAAATAAATTACCCTGGATAAGGGCTTATAAATATTACCTGTTAATTGCTTTTTTTGTGGGTGCCCCTATATTGATAACCCTGGATGGTATTTTATTCAGATTCACTTCGCCTAAACGTATTAAGGCTAAGAAACAATATTATTTAAATTTAAATTAACCGGTATGTCCGTTTATATTACTAATACATCTAAATTTCTCCCTAACGAGCCTGTACCTAACGAGGACATGGAATTGTACCTGGGCTACATTAACGACAAACCGTCTAAATCAAAAAGCATTGTACTACGCAATAATGGTATTACCAACCGGTACTATGCTTTGAGCAAAGGTGGCAAACCAACACATACCAATGCCCAAATGACTGCCCTGGCAGTTAAAGAATTATTTAAGAACAATCCTAAAAAAATGGATGAGGTAGAACTGCTTTCATGCGGTACCTCATCTCCAGACCAAATGATGCCGTCGCATGGCGTAATGACGCACGGTTGGTTGCCAGAGATTGGCCCTATTGAAGTCGTATCGCCATCAGGCGTTTGCTGCGCGGGTATGCATTCATTAAAATTTGCCTATCTCGCCATTAAAGCAGGCGAGATCAAATCTGCTGTTGCTACGGGTTCTGAACGTTTTTCGGGTTTGTTGGTGTCTGACGTATTTGAAGAAGAAGCACAGAAACTAAAAGAGCTGACCGATAATCCGTTCATCGCTTTTCAAAAAGATTTTTTACGCTGGATGTTGTCTGATGGCGCATCGGCATTTCAATTAAGCGACGAACCTAATCAAGAAGGCCTGAGCTTACGGATAGACTGGATTGAAGGTGTTTCATACGCCAACGAAATGGAAACCTGTATGTACATGGGTGCCGATAAGCAGCCTGATGGAACCCTGAAAGGTTTTATGGACTATACGCCGGAAGAGATCATGACCAAGTCAATCTTCAGTGTTAAGCAGGATATTAATTTATTGAGCGACAATATCGTACCGCTTGGTGGTAAAAAGATAAAAGAGATCTTTGATAAAAAAGGATTGTCCGCTAAAGACATCGACCATTTTTTACCGCATATCTCCAGTAATTTCTTTCGCAGTAAAATTTATGATCTGGTGGAGATCTACGGCGGCGGCATCCCTTACGAAAAATGGTTCATCAACTTATATACCGTAGGTAATGTGGGTGCGGCGTCAGTTTATTTGATGATAGATGAATTGTTCCATAGCGGCCGCTTGAAAAAAGGTGAAAAGATCTTATTGTTGGTTCCTGAAAGTTCGCGTTTCTCTTATATGTACGCGATGTTAACAGTGGTTTAACAATGAAAAAAGAAGACGTTCCGCAGGACCTAGGCGCTTTGGGCAAAATAACCAAAGAGGTTTGCTACGCTACTGACGAGAATGGCAAATACACCACCGAATTGAGTAACGGCTGGGACGTTAAAACAACCGCGCTGGATACGGCCTGGCAAAACGTCGAAGAACGCATCGCGACAGCAAAACAAAAAGTATTAAATAAAGAGGCCAGCCCTATCCTGTTCTTCATGGAAAAATCTTTGATGGATATAGAAATACTGGCCGGCTATACAGGCTTTTGGCAATGGCAGGTAAAACGGCACTTAAAACCCGATGTTTTTAATAGCCTGCCCGAACAAAAACTAAAAAAGTATGCTGAGGCATTCAACCTGAGCCTGGCCGATTTAAAAACCATGACTATTAATGAAGCTTGACTTTAACCACATACAGGCCGCGCACTGCGAAAACGGCGTAACCGTAGGCTTGTTAAAAAATAGCGGAGTTAAGCAAATTACCGAGCCTTTGGCCTTTGGCATTGGCGCGGGTTTATTCTTTGTCTACATTCCCTTCCTCAAAATAAATAACGGGCCGGTAATAGCGTTCCGCAGTATGCCGGGCTTAATCTTTAAAAGAGTTTGCAAGGCGTTAGATATCCCGATTGTCCGTAAAAAGTTTAGTTCGAAAGAAGCGGCTGAAAAATTCTTGAATGATTGTTTGGCCGAGGGCAACCCGGTAGGTTGCCAAGTGGGTGTTTATTATCTGCCATATTTTCCAAAAGAATACCGCTTCCACTTTAATGCCCACAACTTGATTGTTTTTGGTACCGAGGATGGCAACTATATGGTGAGCGACCCCGTAATGGAAGGTACAAACATAATGTCTGCCTATGAACTTGAACGCGTGCGATTTGCCAAAGGTGCTCTTGCTCCTAACGGACAATTATATTATCCCAAGGAAAGCAAACCGGTTACCGACGAGCAGATGGTTTCGGCTATTAAAAGCGGCATTAAAAGGAATGTATTTAACATGATATCGCCACTAATGGGGCCGGTAGCCGGGGTAAACGGAATTACGTATACGGGCAAGAAGATCAAAAAATGGCGTAATAAGCTAGGACAAAAAGAAGCTGGTTCATACCTGGCACAACTGGTGCGTATGCAGGAAGAAATTGGTACAGGCGGCGGTGGTTTTAGATATATTTACGGTGCTTTTTTGCAAGAGGCACATGCCTATATCCCTAATGATGATCTGTTAGGGATCTCAGCACAATTTACCGCTTCCGGCGATTTATGGAGGGAGGGCGCTATCCAGGCTGCAGGCATATACAAAGGCCGCCTGGGCAGTCAGGAAGATTTTAATGTGATGGGTGATTACCTGTTGCAAATTGCAGAGATAGAAAGAAAAGCCTTTGTGGCACTAAAAAATATAAAATGGCAATAACCGGTGCGTTGGCTATCAATATAGAACACATGGGCTTTCGTTATCCGGATAACGATAAGGTGTCGTTTGCTGATCTGAATTTGCAGGTTGCAAAGGGCACCCGCTTCGGGCTGTTCGGGCCAAACGGTGCGGGTAAAACCACCTTAATGAATCTCATGACCGGCGTATTATCAGTAACCGATGGCAGCATCAAACTATTGGGTAAAGAAACCGGCGAACAAAACAAAGAAGTAAATAAGCTTTTCGGTTTTGTACCACAAGACTTCTCCTTTTACCATGAGCTCTCCCCTGCCGAAAACCTGGAATTCTTTGGTGCCTGGGCCGGGCTGTCCCAAAAAGAAATTACCGACCGCACAAACGAGCTTTTACAGATTTTGGGTTTAGAGGATGTTCGCAACAAACCAGTGGAGAAATTCTCGGGCGGGATGAAGCGCAGAGTAAACCTGGCTATTGGTGTTGTCCATAACCCGCAGGTTTTGTTTTTAGATGAACCAACTGTTGGCGTAGATGTGCAGACCCGTACGGCTATTATTAACTATTTGTTGGAACTCAATAAAACCGGCACAACGCTTATCTATACATCGCACCAATTAAATGAGGCTGAAGATTTATGTGAGGAGATTGCCATGATTGACGAAGGTAAGATCATTACCCAGGGACATATTGATGATGTGTTAAAGGCGCATAACCACGAAAGTCTAGAGGAATTATTCATTAATCTAACGGGCAAAGCCTACCGCAACTAATGTTTAAACTCTGGATCTCCATCAAAAAAGACATTCGTATCCTGTTGCGCGACAAGGTGGGCATCTCGTTGATGTTCGTGATGCCGATCATTTTGGTGGTTGTGGTTACCAGCATTCAAAACAGCACTTTTCAACTGGTCAATAAGAACAAGTTACCTATCGTAATCTGCAATACAGATACAGGTAAGGCAAGTACGCAGTTTATCGAATCTGTCAATAAGATAGGCATGTTTACCGTGACACAAACTAGCAAAGACAAGGCCGCCGCCATAGCAAGCGACATGGAGAGTAAAGACGCTTTACTGGGTGTGGTTATCCCTTCCGATTTTTCGAAGGTAGTTAATGAAAAAGCTAAAAATGCTTCTGACAAAGCCATGGCGGCCTTTAGCGGCCAGGCAGATAGTGTTAAAGCCGGCACACCTAAACCAGCGGTGAGTCTGAGCGCCTTAAACTTATATTACAACCCTGTCTTGCAGGAACAACTTCGATTCTCCATCCAGGGCGCTATCCAAAGCGCTTTACAGATTGTACAGACGCGCCAAACGCTGCGGACGCTTTATTATGACTCGAACGAAAAAGAATTGCCTAAAAGCCTGGAAAATGAGATGTTGAATAGCAGCACTACCATCAATATGCTGCCAACCTCAAAAGACGGCACCCGTACTACGCCAAATGCATCGCAGCATAACGTGCCTGCCTGGACAATCTTTGCTATGTTCTTCGTGATCATGTCATTGGGTGGTAGTGTGGTTAGGGAAAAAGTAAGTGGTAGCTTTATTCGTCTGAAAACCTTGCCTACTAATTACCTGGTAGGTTTACTATCTAAACAACTCACCTATTTAGTGGTAACGCTTATACAAGCTGTCATTATATTTTCTATCGGGATCTGTTTTTTTCCGGTAATCGGCTTGCCGCCGCTTAACCTACCATCAGATCTGTTTGCCTTGTTCCTGGTGACGTTGGTTTGTGGCTGGTGTGCGGTTAGTTATTCTATCTGCGTTGGCGTGTTTGCCAATACGCAAGAGCAATCTAATGGTTTTGGGGCTATCTCTATCGTGATACTGGCTTGTATCGGTGGTTTAATGGTGCCGAGCTTTGCTATGCAGGGCATTGCTAAAACGCTGACCAACATCTCGCCCATGCACTGGTGCCTTGAGGCTTACTACAGTTTATTTTTACAAAACGGTAAATTAAGCGATGTGCTAAACAATATCGGCTCTTTGTTTATTATTACCGTAATTATCCAAATAGTAACTTATTTAGGATTGAAACGAAAAAATTTGATATAATTACCTTATGGAAAAAGAAGCCTTAAAAGAACAACTAAAAGCACAGATCATACAGTTTTTAAACCTGACCGACCTTACGCCTGCCGATATCAGGGACAAAGATCTGTTGTTTGGTGACGGTTTAGGCTTAGATTCTATCGACTCGTTAGAACTAATCGTTCTACTTAAAAAAGAATACGGTATAGACATACGCGATCCAAAAGAGGGCCGCAAAGCTTTGGTTGATATTGATACCATGGCCGATTATATCATCGAACACAGAACTAAGTAGAGATATTCTAAAATGATTTATAGAGAGACGCAAATAGCGTCTCTTTTTGTTTATTGATAATTTATGCGAACGTGCTCGCTCCGTGTAGAGACGCAATATTTTGCGTCTTGGACTATCTCAGCGTAAAAATCCCCTGCAATTTCATATAAGTTGTTTCGCCATTAAACAACGATGCAGTTACTCTAAAATCGTTGTCGGTTTGCTTGTAAGTAATGTTTAGCTGTAGTATACTGACAGATGGCTCAACCAACGAAAGAAACTTAATGTTGTCGGCACGCACCAAACGTAACTCAGTTTTCAGGGTATCGGCCAGGATCTCTTTTACAATTTGCAGCATACAAGCGCCGGGCACAACAGGCTGGCCTGGAAAGTGAACTGCCAATATTTCGCTGTGCCGATCTACTTGTAGTTCGGCGTCTATCCGGCCCTCATGATGTATTAGCGATTGTATTTTAAGCAGGGGTTCTTTAAGCATAATTGAATTAACAGGCAGATACCAGCATCAATGAATGATAACTGTTTTGGTAGTGATTATAGATCAATATTTTTTTAGGCGATGAAATCTTTATTTCACCATCAGCAACCAAGGCAGGCACTTCGCCCCTTTTAACAATGTTTGCAGCTAGCCATAACGCAAATGATGTAGATACCGGGTATTCTCCGCACAGATGCTTATACTTAGCCATTGAATTATTGGCAAAGAAGTTAGGTATCACATTTTCGTAAACCTCATCGTTTTTAGTATCTCCATTTTTCCCGGTAATAACCAGATCGATCTCTTCAATGTTTATCGCGTTAACAGTTAAAAACTCCCTGATGTTTAATTCAACATCGGCTGTGGTTTTAGGTTTATAAAACGTTTTTGTAGCTATTAATTCCGCCAGGTTGTCCGGCGATGGTTGGTGATTTAGTAAAAAGAATATAGACCCTTCGCCGCCAATAGTACCGTTTGATCTGGTTTTGTAAAGATCGGCATTTGACAATGGCCAGCGTTTATACAATCCTAAACGGGTCAAAACCTTGAAAGCGGTGTCAGTCATTTCTTCGGTGCCACCCACCAGGACTTGATTAGCGTCGCCTTCATTCAAAAGCATCATGGCATCCAGCAGGCTGCTTTCAAAAGATACCCCTTTGTGAACAAAGGTATTGTTATAGCCGTGGCACTTTAACGATAAAGCTATCTGCGCCGTTACGGTATTATGTGTTGATTGAATGAATGCTGTGGGTGGCAGCATTTCTTCATCTAACTCAATAATTCTGGTTAGAAAAGCTATTGTATCTTCCTGGCAGCCTAAAGCTGTGCCGGTAATAATTGCGTCAGGCATCTCTATTTGTCCATCCTGCAGGCATTGTAACGCTGCAGTAATACCCATTTTAACCATACGGCTCATACGGCGTGCCATTTTAGGGTCGACGTATTCTTTATAATCGGGTTCGATGGCGGTTAAACGTGTACCGTTATATTCGGTTAATTCCGTTAAAAACGGAACATCGCCAAATGTTTTCTGAGCGGTTATTGCGGCTGTCGAGCGGATATAGGCCTTCATAAATTAAACAGCCGAAAATATTAACGATGTACAATTGCCGCCAAAACCAAACGAATTTGATAACACATTTTTCAGTGGCTGGTATTTCAGGTATTCAGTTTCGGGTTTGAAAGGTAGCTCCTGCATCTGTGTTTTAAAACGAAGATTAGGATAGATCAAACCATGTTTAACAGACAAAACTGAAAATACAGCCTCAACCCCACCGCTGGCACCCAATGTATGCCCGGTAAATGATTTGGTGGAACTCATTGGCGGGTAGTTTGGTTCAAACAGGCGTTTTATTGCTGTTCCCTCAGCGCTATCGTTGTTTGGAGTACCGGTTCCATGTAAATTAATATAGCTGATATCTGTGGTTTGCAAACCGGCCTTGTTCAAAGCGCCCTGCATAGCCATATAAGAGCCTGTACCATCCGGTGAAGAGGCCGTTTGATGGTAAGCGTCATTACTGTTGTTATAACCACTTAAAGTACAGTAGAGCGGCTTATTTAGCGTTTTAGCTACTTTGTCTGATACCATTACCACGTAGCCTGCACCTTCCCCCAGGTTTAGCCCTTCGCGGGTATCGTCAAAAGGGCGGCAATATTCTTTATCCAGGATCATCAGCGTATTAAAACCATTCAGTGTGAATTTAGCCAAGGCATCGCAACCGCCGGCAATCACCACATCCAAAATATCATTCCTGATTAATCTTGCCCCATAAAATATCGCGTTAGCAGATGACGAACAGGCGGTGCTGATGGTAGTCAGGTAATCAGTGATGCCTAATTCATCAGCAACAATTTCTGTAATGCTGCCACATTCGTGGTCAAACACATTACGCAGTTTACCCTTGTTGTTATCCGCCAGGAAGTCGACAAAAAAATCTTCGCTTTTATCCATACCGCCAACCGTATTAGCCGACACAAAACCCGTACGCAATTGAGAAAGGTCAGGAATCGCTGCATCATTCAATGCTTCGCGGGCGGCTATCAGGCCCAACATTTTAGTGCGACTTAGCTTGGGAGAGATTCCGGCCATTGCTGCCAGGGTTTCGTTGTCCAGCTTAACCTCGGCTACAGGTAGTATACCTTTATGCCTGGTGTTGAACAAGGTAATATCGCCCATGCCCGCCTCGTAATTTTGGAAAGCGGCCAGATGTTCGGCAACATTATTACCTATCGCGGTAATAACTCCTACTCCTGCAACATACACCGGTGAACTCATTTATATCTTATCAATTATCAGGTTATCAAATATGGTATCCAGGTTCTTTGCAGAGAAAGGAATTGCCCCGGCTTTTTCAGCTTTCTCAACTAAAAACAATACCGATTTATAATCGTCATTCAGCACATCAACCCAACCGCAAATGCAGGCTTCTAAAACGTTGGTATCAAGCAGCTGAGCTACGTACTGCTCAATAAATGCTGCATCAAACTTTTCAAATATAAAAAATGCGTCTTCGCCTTTAAAATTGTTACGGATGCAGATCTCGCCAATCATGATATTTGGCAAGGTGTAAACAAACAATGCCGGGCTCGGAATGTCAGCCACACTCTGCATATACTTTTGATCGCTATCCAAACTTGCATTGGCATTGCTCAATACCAAACCAACCTGCTGCGGCTGGTATTGTTTGATGCCGGCGTCCTTTAGCAAAACTTCGGTAGCCAGCCAACCCAGTTTACTCAGGCTATCCATTTTGTGAAACTTAGAATAAGCAAGCTCAAAATGCTGGTAAACTGATAATAAAAACGCCGGTAACTCAACACCACTGTTTTCAAAAACAGGGCGCTCATTGTGATAAACCACGTTTTTAGAGATGGTAACATTTGATGTTATGTAATTATTTATATGCAAGTATTTAAATATTTGATTATAAATCACTTATATTTTATAAAATGCCAGTATGGCAGTAATTAAATTACTTATTTACTGAACAAAACTACTGCATTACATCCACCAAAACCCGAAGCTGTTTTTAGGCAGGTCTTCATTCTTTTGGTGGTTAAGGTAGTGCAGATATTTATAGGGTTGCTCACTCCCAATGTTTCAAAACCTAAAGTAGGCAGTATGATATTTTGTTTGATCGATTGAATAGAAATGATTGATTCTATTAATCCTGCCGCCCCCAGGGTGTGACCATAATAACCTTTTAAACTATTTGTTGGCACGGTTTCAAGCCCAGCCAGGGCAATGGCCTTAGCCTCCATTTCATCATTGTAGCTGGTTGCTGTGCCGTGTGCCGATATGAGGTCTATATCTTCCGGCTTTAATCCGGCCATGCTTAGCGTCCGGTCAATTGCTTCAGAAAGCTCTTCCCCTGTCCGTGAAGGCGCCGAAATATGATTGGCATCGTTTGATACAGCCCCGCCTAAAACCTTGATCCTATCGGCGTATTTAACGTCGGTAGACAATACGATGGTAGCAGCTCCTTCACCAAGCGTTATCCCGGTGCGGTTTTGATCAAACGGTTTACAAGGCTCTTCGCTAATAGCATTGAATGACTGAAAACCCGACAATACAAACTTACTGATCTCATCTGCCCCAACCACAACGGCGGTTTCATATCTGCCCGATTGCAACAAACGGACTCCGGTTAATATCGCCATGATGCCCGAGATGCAGGCATTTGAAACCACCAAAGGCTGATTGACAAAACCGAAATGACGAGCAACAATTTTAGCTGATGTATGTAAAGCGACCCGATTTTTTAGACCGGCATCATTGGGATTAGTTTCCAGTAAACTGACATTTCCTTTGGTTGTAGATACGATAAGGATTGTTTTTTCACTGGTGACATCAACGCCAGCGTCTTTCAAGGCCGCTTCTACAGATGCTATAAGTAAACGCTCAAACTTACTGTTTGACAATGTGTTAAATTCTTCATTTTCTTTATAGTTAAACAAAGAAGCCTGAAAATCAGTATCAGAAATAGTTTTATTTGAATGTTTTTGTATCCCCGAAATGCCTTGTTTAATTCGCTCGAAGTTTTGGCTAGTAGTGGTGCCTATCGGCGAATAAATATTATCGGCAACGATATATACCGCAGGCATTATTGATTGATGAATATTTTCATTTCGCATTGCGCTACCTCCACATCGTTACACCATATTTTGCCTGATACTATACCTGCATCAAAAACCTGTACCTCTGTCTTCACTTCAGTAAATAACACGTCCCCGACTTTTGGCAAGCTGTAAATCTCAAAGTTTTTAACCTGGCCTATATACCCATTAGCTACCGGGCGGTTTTCTATACGCGCCATATTACCCGAGCCGGCAGCGGCGGTTTGCGCCATGTTTTCCATCAGGCCGGCTTCGCTAAACTCGCCGTTAATCACAAACAAATTATCAGCCGTTATAGTAAAATTGGTGCGGGTTATATTATCGTCAGCAAACAGTAATTCGCCCACCATTACAAACGGCGGTTTCTGAGGAATTAACGATAATATACTTTCTCCTGCTATCATGAATATAAACCAACGTTAATTAGCCCACCTTCGGTTTGCCGGCGGCCAAAAATTGCTTTACTTTCTCTATATCCTTATACCTCGGCGCATCCTCAATAAACTTAGGGAAGATAGCTCTAACTTCTTTATAAACAGCCAGCGTAGCAGATGCCAGCTTATCCTGGCAATTCAGGTAATCAATAGCCTGCAAAATGGTCATTAACTGAATGGCCAATACACTGAACGAATTATCTATCACCCTTGATGTCATTAAAGCTGCATTACAGCCCATGCTCACAATATCCTGGTTATCATTATTGTTAGGGATACTGTGCACATACATCGGGAACGACAGTGTCTGATTCTCGGCTACAGTGGATGTAGCGGTGAACTGCACGCCCTGCATCCCAAAGTTAAAACCTAATACACCCAGGTTTACAAACGGCGGGAATTTTAAGTTCAGCTTATCGTTTAGCAGGTAATTTAACTGACGCTCAGAAAGCATTGACAGCTTGGTGATTGCAATCTTCAGTTTATCCATTTCCAGCGACACATAGTCACCGTGAAAATTACCTCCGTGGAATACGTTTTGATTTACGTGATCAATGACCGGGTTATCATTAACCGAATTTAACTCGTTCACCAATACTTCTTCTGCCTGCGAGATGGTGTCCAGGATAGGACCTAGTACTTGAGTTACACAGCGTAATGAATAGTATTCCTGCACTTTATCTTCAAATACTTCCTGATCGATATTGCCCGGGTGGTATAAATGGTCTGTACGGCTACGGATCATTTTACTGCCTGATAAAATATCGCGCAACATGGCAGCAATTTTATTTTGACCTTTATGATGTTTAACAATATTCAGCTCGTGCGAATAATGATCGTCATAAGCCTGCACGATCTCATTAGTCATAGCCGAAAACATAGCCGACCATTCCAGCAGTTTATGCGCCTGGATAACGTTAACCATACCAATACCCGTCATAGCCGAGGTACCGTTGATAGTAGCCAAACCCTCACGTATATGGATTGACAATGGCTTTATGTTTAGTCTTTTGAAAACGTCGGCAGTTGGTTGAATGCTTCCTTCATAAATCACTTCACCCTCGCCTATCAATACCAGGCCCAGATGTGCCAATTGCACCAAATCGCCGCTTGCGCCTACACCACCATGATCAAATACACAAGGGGTTACATTTTGGTTGATCAGTTCTTGCAGTAATTCAACTATATCGGTATGCACCCCAGAAAATCCCTGGATCAGACTATTCAGACGGGCTATCATTAATGCTTTAGCCTGTAACGGGCTTAACAAATTACCGCTGCCCGAGCTATGGCTGCGGATCAAATTATACTGCAGTTGCAGTAAATTCTCTTCGCTCACCTTGTATTGCGCCATAGGGCCAAAACCGGTATTAATGCCGTAAATTAGTTTATTAGACGAAAAGTTCTGAAGGAACTTAAAGTTGGTTTCAATATTTGTTAAAGCTGAGGGTGATAAAGTAACCGGTTTATGGTTAAACACGATATCGTTAAAGTCTGCTAAAGAAAGGACATCCTGTCCAACAGTTATCATAGGCTAATATTAATAAACAATCTCTTAAACCCAGATCCAGCTTAATAGTTTGCCGTTCATGGATGACAAATATATAAAATAGTGGTTAGTTATCAGCGGTTGGTAATCAGTTGGGGTAAGGATGAGTATAACGATTGAGAGAACGGATCGGTAAGTTAAAAGATGTTAAAGCCATTTTAAAAACACCGGCGCCTGTTTATGTTTGTAAGGATTTGACTATCAAACCTTATAACGCATGCGCAGCCTTTTAGCTATAGTGGCTTTATTTATTTGCGTTGACGCTTACGGCCAGCAAATAAACGGCATCATAACCGACAAACAAAGCGGCAGATTAATCAGCGGGGCACTAATCACCTCGTCAAAAGCAACCGTACTGAGCGACTTTCATGGGCAATTTACTATAGCCGTTAAAATACCTGGCGATACTATACATGTAACTATGCAAGGTTATAAATTATATCAAATCCCTATACCAACGGCCAATGCTACTTTAATCATCGCTTTAGATAAGCAGGCCATTCAATTGAAAGAAGTAAATATCTCGGGACAAAGAGATCGGCTGGCAGACTCATTGGCAACACGCAGAGAGTTCGCAAAAAGCTTCAATTCGGCAGCGCCAAAGTTTAGCGATGTTGTGAAAGTTGGTATTACTCCCGGGCTAATACCCTTACCGGGGATTGCCATTATCCCGTCGCAATTGGTGCGCGCTATTACCTATAAGCACAGCAGGGAGTACAAATTCAAGAAAACGCTAGTTAAAGACGAGAACGATAAGTACATAGATAGCCGCTTCAATAAAACACTGGTTACTCAAATAACCAATTTAAAAGATGATTCTCTGTCAGACTTTATGGAGAGATACCGGCCGACTGCCTATGTTATTAAGAAGATGACGGATTATGAGGTAAGGATCTATATCAAAAAGAGTTTGATTGGTTTTAAGAGCGGCATTTGATTTAGATAAACAAAATTGTCATGCTGAGCATAGCCAAGAATCTTATCAAATTTTATAGGCGTGGCGTATAAGATCCTTGGCTATGCTCAGCATGACAAGGCGGGTTACACCCGCTTATCAATAAACTTCACCGGCTTACGCATTCCTTCCGGGAACTGCATTTTTTGGATCTGCTCGGCACTGACATAACTAACATGCGGACTAACCCTTAATCTGGCCTGCAAGTACGCACGGATACGGTTGTCGCTGGCTTTGCTATTATCCAATGGCAGCAGATGTAATAGCACTTCATCCATCCCTATCTCGTTCGAGTAAACTTCGACCACATAATCCAACACCTCTTCCATCTCATTTAAAAGATCAAACATAGCTGGTGGATAAAGCGTAGTACCTTTAAATTTGATCATCTGCTTTTTGCGGCCAATGATAGGCGATAAGCGAAGCGTGTTGCGGCCGCAGGCGCATGGTTCGTCAAAATACATGCAGATGTCGCCTGTTTTGTAACGTAGTAGCGGCATACCTTCAACACCCAGCGTGGTTATGGTTATTTCGCCTGGAGTGTTTGCCTGCACAGGATTGTTATCCTCGTCTAAAAGTTCAAGTATTACCAGCTCGGCTTGCAGGTGGCCGCCATGACCTTCGGTGCATTCCGTAAATGCGGTTTGCATTTCTGTCGAAGCGTAAGTGGAGTACAATTTGATATCCCAGGCCTCTGTGATTTTTTTACCCAGAATATTTAAGGAGAAATCGGTATTGCGGATATTCTCGCCTATACAGATAGCTTTCTTTACCGACGTTTGACTAAGATCGATATTATGGTCTTTTGCGGCTTGTATCAGCTTTAAAATAAATGATGGCACTGCTACTATCGCTGTAGGCTTTAATCGCTGTATGGTCTCTAATTGCAGCGAGGGGACTCCCGGACCGAGGCGAATGATGCCCGCCCCTAACTTACGCAGACCTGAGTAATAAGCTATCCCCGCCATAAACTGCCTGTCAAGCGTCAGCATCAACTGGTATATATCTTCACTACTACCATCGGCACAAATAAAAGAGTTGTATTCGTTTAATGTCAAGCGGTTCAGATCATTTTCTGTAAGCCCAATTGTAACCGGGCTACCCAAAGTACCTGATGTTGACGCATATTCAATAATCTGATCTTGGGGCACGCAGATAAAATCGTTATTGCGTTGCTGCAGGTCTTCTTTATGCGTGGTAGGGATGCGTTTTAGATCGTCCAGTGTTTTAATGCTGTTAATGTCGATCTGGTGCTGAACAAACAGCTCGCGATAAAAAGGAGAATTTAGACTTACATGCTTCAGTAGTTCTTGCAGCTTTTGCTCCTGGATGGCTTTTAAGTTATCGGCGCCGATAGTAATGCTCATAGATAGCAAAGAAACGAAAAATTACGCGTTTGTCATTTCGAACGTAACAAAGATGGGCTGTCACCCTGAGGCTCTCGAAGGGTGAGCGCGGGGTGGTATACGTTTAGGCCTTTGCCCTCATGCTTCGAGTGCCTCAGCATGACACTCTATTGCTGAGCTAGCTTATACTGCTTAAAAAAGTTCCAGATCTCGTCGCAGGCGTTCAGGTTACGGGTTGTTTTGCCGATGATAAATTTGGGGAGATACTGCCTGCCATCCGGCCAGGTGTGGCCACCGTTGTTAATGGTATAGCTTATCACTTTAAAGCCTGTGGTATGATTGATGTATTCTTCTTTAAGGATGCTGGTACCGTCGCCTGCCTTGTCAGGAATATTAGTTACTTGTGGTTCTTTACTGCAATTATCCATAGTTATCCATTTATCAACGACAGCTTTATGCGAATAAATAGCTCGGCCAAACACCTTTCCGCCGTTAAAAGATACAATAGGGTCTGTTGTACCATGCATGTAAATTACAGGTATCGGCTTTTCCAGATCATAACCTGCGCCAACATCCAGCGTAGCTGCCACAACTGCAGCGGCGGCGAAGCGATTATGTAATTGGCAAATCAGGCGGGTGGTCATGAAGCCACCGTTCGAGATCCCGGTAATGTATACTCTATCCGGGTCAACATGGTAAGTCTTAATCATATAGCTGATCAGTTGATCAATAAACTTTACATCATCAATACCATGCAGATCAGCCCCATCATGCCAAAAATGCTTTGAAGCCGGGCAAACCACAATAAATTTTTCGCGTTCGGCCACCGGCTTGAAGTTGGCCAGGCGAAACATACCTTTAGGGCTGGCGAAACCACCATGCAATGAAATGACCAATGCCGGTTTATCAACCACACTGGTTGGTATGTAAGTTAAAAAAGATCGTTTGTTGTTGTCAACCATCATATCCCCTTTTATCAGCTTGCCGGGATACCGGGCAGATGCTTTAAAAAATCCAAATGATAGCAACATAAAAAGCAGGTAGCGCATAGGTAGAATTTAATTTATAACCAATTAAACCAAACAACGTTTATTTTAACTCTCTGGTTTTTTAAAACTGTTTGTGTTATTTGTAGTTATAAGATTAAACAATCCTTTAATTGGCATTATCTAACAATCACAACATTATGAAAACAATCAAGGTATTATTAGTTGCGCTATTTACAGCGGCTATGTTTGCAGTAGCACAGGCGCAGATCAGGCTACCGCCTCCGCCACCACGTCCGCCGCATCCGCCGCTGCCACACATAAACCTCCATTTAGGAGGGCCGCCACCGCCGCCGCGAGGCAGAGTTGTGGTAGTAGCACACGGCAGACATGTTCATAGACGTCATTACTATTATTCACATGGTGTACGTCACTACCGCAGGTACTAAAATGAAAAGAGCCGCTTATCCTTGCGATGAGCGGCTTTACTTTTCAACTGTAAACCAAACCAAATAGTCTCTTTTTGTTATGCGGATTTTTTGCGGACGTTAGCTAATGACGACTCATAGATCGCTGTCAACAAATCGTCCGTTCTGAAATTAGTTTCCAAATCGCGGTCTATATAGTGATACGTAATATGTCTTTCGGTATCAATCACATAAACCGATAGCAATGGAATATTGAAGTCAATACCTGCGTAAGTATTCCAGGTTGGATCTTTTTCTGAATAAACTCTGAATTTACTTGCTATCTTATTATCGTTATCATAATAGAAATTAAGCGTTAAACTATGCTCCCAGGTAATCCTGGCCAATGCTTCACGATCAGCACCATCGGTTAACACCAATAAATTACCACCGTTAGCCTTGATCTCGTTCTGGATCTCATTCAATCTTTTTAACTGCTCGATACCCCTATCGCCCCAATGGGTTGAGTAAAACGCTATAGTAAGCGGCCGGCCATATAAATGTTTTAATGAAACCGGGCCGTTTGTAGGTGCGCCATTGTAAAAGTTACGCCAGCGTTTATAATCTGTCACCAAATTTACATCCGGTATCAAATTACCCGTTTTAACCGGTTTTAACTTTTCATAGGTATGATTAAACTCGTTTTCGATATTTAACTCTGACAGATCGAAAAACGGATATTTATTGGTAGTTGATGACATTTTGTACTGAATTGAAAATTAATAATTTATGTTTTGATAGATGTAGGATACGATGATTAGTAACAACACATTCGCAATCCCCTGGTCTGTCGGTCAGAAAGGATGAAAATTTGCAGTGTTGTTTGTGTGCTTTTCATATCGCTATTTTTCAATTACAATACAAATATACTATTAAGTCTATATATTTAATATACTTTATTAGAATATTTTATATTTGCCTGATAATCAGCAATAAATTTTTATTTAGCCAATACCGGCAAACTCAGTTAACTTTTGGCTGATGCTTTTTGATTTTAATAAACACCAGTTTTGAGGTAGGCGTATTGCTTTGTTTAGCAACGCTGTCAATAGGTACCAGTACATTGGTTTCGGGGTAATAGGTAGCCGTATTTTTTTCGGGGATGTTGTAAGGTACTACAATAAACAATCGGGCTACGCGCTCTTTATCGCCATGGGTATTGTACAGATCTACCAACTCGCCTTCTTTAAATCCCGCTTCGCGGATGTCTTTACGGTTCATAAAGATCACCCGGCGCTCATTATGGATACCGCGGTAACGGTCTTCCATACCATAAATGGTGGTATTAAATTGGTCGTGACTACGAATGGTGGTCATCATATATTCACCATCAGCCAATTGATGGTTGGGCAATTGGTTAATGGTAAACGCTACCTTATCTCCATATTTTTCGGTTTTGAACTTGCCGATGCGTGGCGCGTTGGGCAGATAAAATCCGCCTGGCTTGCGGACACGTTTGTTATAGTCATCAAAACCCGGGATAACTTTTTCAATATCATCGCGGATAGCATCATAACTTTTCTCGAACTTATCCCAGTCAATGACCGACCGTTCACCAAGCGTAGCTTTAGCCAGCCGGCATACAATGGTATTTTCGTTCAATAATCTATCTGATACCGGGTCGAGGATGCCTTTAGACATCTGCATCACCCCCATCGAGTTTTCGCAACTGATGAATTGCTCCTCGCCACCCACTATATCTTTATCACTTCGGGCCAGTGTAGGCAGTATCAAAGATTCCTCGCCATGTACCAGGTGACCGCGGTTTAACTTAGTCGACACATTGACAGTCAACTTCATTTTTCGCATCCCTTCGGCAGTATAAGTAGTATCCGGCGTAGCCGATAAAAAATTACCGCCCATAGCAAAGAAAACTTTCAGCTTGCCTTCGTTCATGGCAGTAATACTTTCAACCACGTCATAACCATGCTCGCGCGGTGGCTCGAACCCGTAGAACTTCTTCAAAGCATCCAATTGCTCGGGCTTGGGTTTATCCCAGATCATCATGGTACGATTTCCTTGCACGTTACTATGACCACGCACCGGGCACAAACCCGCGCCTGGTTTGCCGATAGCGCCCTTCAGTAAAGTGAGGTTCAGAATCTCTTTGATGGTAGCCACGCCATTTTGGTGTTGAGTAATACCCATGGCCCAACAGATGATGATGCGCTTTTTATTTTTAAGCAGATCGGCAGCTTCTCGTAATTGCCTTATTGGCACCCCTGCTGCTAAAGCCAAAGCCTTCACATCATGTTGCTGAACATGATGCAATAAATCAGTATAGCCTATGGTGTTATATTTAATAAACTCCTGGTCGAAAACAGTACCCGGTGCCTTTACTTCTTCGTCATACAAAAGCTTTTCAATAGCCATTAGTGCAGCCATATCGCCATTTATTTTTATCTGGAGATATACATCAGCCAGTTGCGTGGTTATGCCCAGCACGCCTTTTACTTGTTGCGGATTTCGGAACCCCATCAGTCCTGCTTCCATCAATGGGTTAATAGCGATGATCTTTGAGCCGTTATCTTTTGCCTTCTCCAAAGCGGTCAGCATCCGTGGGTGATTAGTGCCGGGGTTTTGACCCATGATAATGATCACATCTGTCTCGTAAAAATCATTCAGCGTAACAGTGCCCTTCCCTATCCCGATCATCTCCGCCAGTGCAACGCTGGTAGATTCGTGACACATATTAGAGCAATCGGGCATGTTATTGGTACCAAACTCCCGCACAAACAGTTGGTAGGTAAACGAAGCTTCATTACTGGTACGACCCGAGGTATAGAACGCGGCTTCATTTGGTGAATCCAAACCATTTAAATGTTGGGCTATCTTTTTAAAAGCATCATCCCAGCTAATAGGTTGATAATGGGTGCCGCCTTTGGGCAAGTAAACCGGCTCTGCAATACGGCCTTTTTTGCCTATCTCGTAATCATTTAGCTTAGCAAGATCAGCCACTGTATTTTGCGCGAAAAATTCGCCGGTCAACTTTTTAGTGGTGGCTTCTTCGGCCAGTGCTTTAGCGCCGTTCTCGCAATATTCTGCTATGGGCGACCGGTCATCATCCGGATCTGGCCAGGCACAGCTTGAGCAATCAAAGCCGCCCTTTTTGTTCATATGGTACAAAGCCTCCATTCCGCGCACGGGGCCAGCTTCTTTTAAAACATCGTCCATAGCGGCCACAACGGCCGGGATACCGGCGGCCCAGGTTTTGGGGTCGGTTACTTTTAAATCCGTTAACTCTTCAGGATTCTCTGCCGATGGAAGATCTTTTATCTTACTCATATTATTTTCTGGATACCTCGGCCTTGCCTGCGGCTGTATTAGGATTAGACAGTTCCTCTTCTATAAATAACTGCAACTCGCCGTCTTCGTTTTGATAACCGAATTTATCGGTGCCAGACTGCTGCATGATCATAATTTTAAGGACATATGTATTCATAGGGGTAGATATTTAATGGTTATGTATATGTTTAAAAGGCGAATTAGCAATTTTATTAGATTGTAACACCACACGATGTGGCGCTGTATAAATATTAAAGCGATGATTCCGCAGAAAACCAATGAGCGTAATGTTAAACTCAGTTGCCAACTCAACGGCGAGGCTTGACGGCGCACCAACCGCAGCAATGACGCAAATGCCGGCCATGGCTGCCTTTTGTACCAACTCAAAACTTGCACGCCCGCTTAAGAGCAATACGTTATCAGTTAGCGGCAATAAGCCATGATTTAGAGCCGTGCCAATTAGTTTATCCAAAGCGTTGTGACGCCCCACGTCTTCGCGTACCATGAGCAAATTGCCAGATGTGCTAAATAAAGCGCAAGCATGCAAGCCGCCGGTTATAGAAAAAACATCTTGATGATGTGATAAGGTGTCTGGCAGACTATGTAATATTTCTGAATCGATGAGGATATGATCCTCTACATCCCCATAAATACTAACCGTACGGATGGCATCGATAGATCCTTTACCGCAGACACCACAGCTAGAGGTAGTGTAAAAATTACGCTCCATATTTTTAAGCTGAGGAACGATATCTTCTTTTAAAGTCACGGTTATTACATTCTCGCGGTTTTCTGAACAAACCGTAGCAGTATGATTGATTTGGTCGATATCACTAACTTTGGAAATAATGCCCTCTGTAAACAAAAAACCGGCTGCCAATTCCGGGTCATTGCCGGGGGTGCGCATAGTTACTGATATATTCTGGATGCGACGCTCAGGCGGCGCGCCGTGTACTAAACGAATTTCTAACGGCTCTTCAACCGCTAACTCATCAGCCATATCAGTGCAGAGCGTAGCGTACACTTTGGTTACCGGGAGCTTTATGGTTGATTTTGAAGACATAAATATTTAACAACTGCTAATTTTTATTGTTTCCTTTCTAACAAATCTTTCTCGCATATTTGCGTTTATATATTATGAAGATCAATATACTGGCATTTGGCATTGCTAAAGATATTTTTGAGGCCTCAGCTGTCAAGGTAGAAATGACCAATGACGCGACGGTTTCAAACCTGAAATATCTACTGGAAAAACAATATCCCCGGCTAAAAAAACTGGCCACCTATATGGTAGCCGTTAATAACGAATACGCGCTTGACGGGGACACGGTGCATGAGCGCGACGAGATTGCTATTATCCCACCCGTAAGCGGCGGTTAAACTATGAATACCAATATCCAAATATTACCGATTACGTTAAATGCGCAAGAGTGCATTGGCTGGGTAATGTCGCCAGAGTGCGGTGGCATTGATATTTTTATTGGTACTGTACGCAATGCCACTAAAGGAAAAGCTATTCTGCGTTTAGAATTTGAGGCTTACGAGAAAATGGCCATCAGCGAATTGGAAAAGATAGCCCAACAAGCTTTTGAGAAATGGCCGGCACAAAGAATACTGATCCATCATCGAACAGGCGTTTTACAAATTGGCGAAATCCCGGTTATTATCGCCGTAGCAGCGGCACATCGCGACGCCGCTTTTGAAGCATGCCGTTATATCATCGATACCCTAAAACAAACAGTACCTATCTGGAAAAAAGAGATTTTTGAAGATGGCGAAGTTTGGGTAGCAGCGCATCCCTAATCTTTATATTCGAACCAGGCTTTTAAACCACCTGCTAATGAATATACTTTGGCATCAGGTGCTTTTTGTTTGATCTGCTTTACAGCGTCACCGCTCCTTTTACCCGATGAACAGTACAATACTTTAACTTTTGGATTGGTGAGGTAATCCATATTTTCGTCGATCTCATCCACTTCAAAATGTATACCGCCTATATGGATCTCGTCACGCTCCTGGTCGGTCCGGACATCAACCAATTCTAAAGTATTATCCGCCAATCTTTGTTTAACATCGGCCACCGTTAGGGTTTCAGCTGCTGTTGTCTGAACCAGTGATTGAATATTGGTATTTGTAATTTTACCAATTTTAATAATACGGCTTTGCAAACTCAGCGCGTCAAATATCATCACTTTTCCGACCAGCAAATCACCAGTTTGGGTAATATATTTAATCACTTCATTGGCCTGAATACAGCCAATAATTCCCGCAAGCGTTGGTATAACTCCGCCATCGGCGCAATTGGGTATTTGAGTAGCGTCAACCTGAGGAAACAGATCACGATAATTAGGCGATTTACTACCGCCGGCACTGGTAATATTCCAAACCGCTGCCTGCCCTTCAAACTGATAAATAGCGCCGTACACTATCGGTTTACCGGCTATCACACAAGCATCATTAACCAGGTAGCGGGTTTCGAAGTTATCGGTACAGTCAACCACTAAATCGTAGGGCTGAATAATCTCCATTACATTTCCTGAATTGATTTGCACATCGAGCGCAATCACTTTTACCTGTGGATTTTGTCTTTGCAGCTTCTCGGCAGCAATTACCGCCTTCTTTTTGCCTGCGTCATCCGGCATAAATAAGATCTGCCTGTGCAAATTGGTTAGCGACACTACATCAAAATCAGCTATCCCCAAATTGCCAATACCCGCGGCTGCAAGGTATTGCGCAACCGGACAACCCAATCCTCCCGCGCCTATCACCAACACCTTAGCCTGCTGCAAACGCTGTTGCCCAACCTCACCAAAGCCCGGTAAAGCCACCTGGCAACTGTATCTTAACCAATCGTCATTCATTCTTGTGTGGCAGCTATTTTCTGGTGAATCTGTCGTTTAATTTTTTCGTAATCCTCGGCAGTGTTAACATTGGTCAATACCTCAGCATTTACTGGTTTAAGCAGGTGCGTATCGCTATTGATTAAAACTTTACGCGGGCAAGAATAACCCTGCGCAAGGAAAGCCAGTAATACCGGGTAACTTTTCGGCTCCCAAATAGTGATCAATGGTTCAGGAAAACCGTCGGTAGCGCTCTCATAAGCTGTCGCCAATTTCGAAATATCCCGATTGCTTATTAAATGATTAAAGACATCAGCGTCCAGCAAAGGCATATCGCAGGCTACAACCAACCACCCACTATCCGGCTTTTCGCGAAATGCAGACAAGATCGCACCAAAAGGCCCCAGATCTGTAAATGTATCAGGTAGTGTTTTATAGTCGGCCGTTATTTCTGTATGCTGATCTGAACGGCAGGAAATAAAGACATCATCGCAGTGCTGCTTTAACAAGTCGGCCATATAATATCGTTGTTCTTTGCCGTACCAGTTCAGTTTTCCCTTATCGGTACCCATACGCAGGCTTTGGCCGCCCGCCAGTACCAATCCGTTTAAAACAGGTTTGGCTTCCTGCATTTTGGTCTTGAAAAAGTCGATAATCTTATCTGTTTCATCCAACCGGTAAACAGGCAATTGCTCCCAGTTAGGAACAGCTTCTTTAATAAAGTCGAATATTTCAACCGATGAGTCAGCCAGCAAGACTAACTCTACATTTGTCAATTGCGAAACCCGCTTTTGCAGCGAGGCCATTTTATTTTGATATATGATGACGACTTGCGCTTTGGCCGGCTGATGGTTGCCATTCACCAGCACCAGGTCGGCATCGGCAAATTGCTGCCTGAAATTGATGGATTTTAGTCCTAAATCAAAGTTGAACTGGTGATTATTGATCTGATCGGTATATTCTAAGGTCGCTCCATTTGCCAGTCGACCGGGCGGTAAAACCTCTTCATCATTATGTGTGCTATCCGCATAAGCGCATTTGTATTGCGGCGACAGCGCGGCAATCACATCTGCTGCCAGCAGTTTAATATTGATACACGGCGCACCTAAAATAGCCCACTCATTCCGGCTAAAATGACCGATGTCCGGACGTGCCAGCTTAGCGTGTTTTTTATGCTCTTTTGAAATCACGTTTACCTCCTGTTTTTTCAATCAGCTTTGTTTCTTTAATCACAATGTCATGGCTCAGCGCCTTACACATGTCGTAAATGGTCAAGGCCGATATACTAGCCCCTACCAGCGCTTCCATCTCGATGCCGGTTTTAGCGGTGATTGTTGCTGTGCAATTAATTACAACCTCATTATTATTGTCGACTTGAATATCGATTTGGCAATTATCCAATCCCAGCGGATGACAAAGCGGAATCAGATCACCCGTTTTCTTAGCCGCCATAATACCGGCGATGATAGCCGTTTGAAACACCGAACCCTTTTTGGTTTGTAGGTCACCATCTGTCAGCTGAGCCAAAACCGAATCAGGCAAGTATACAATACTCTGCGCGATGGCAGTGCGTTTGGTCGCCATCTTTTCAGAAACATCAACCATAGTTGCCTTACCCATTTTATCTAAATGAGAAAACGTTTGAGTAGATTTTTCTTCGATATTGTTTGTCATCACTGGTTACTATTTTGTTTGCGATATACGATCAGACAAAGGGCCATATTTTGTATACCTCGCCTTTTTTAAATTCTGCTTTATCTGGCGGCAGCTCCATAAAAGCTTCTGTTTCTGCTAAGTTAGCAAAATCGCCCGAACCATTTCCAGCTAAGGGCGTAGCAATTAACTGACCGCTATTACTGTAATTCAATTTAACCTGTAAATAGTATTCTAACGCTGGTTCAAAAGTAAAATCCTCGCCCAATACGCCGTACATCGGCTCTTTAGGTTGGATACCTAACGAAGCATTTAACCACGGGATAAAGTACCGCTGCATACACATAAACGACGCAGCCGGATTACCCGGAAAAGCAAATACTACCACCCCGTTTTCGTGCTTGCCAAACCAAAACGGTTTGCCCGGACGCTGTTGTACTTTATGAAACACCTGCTCTACCTGCAAATCTTTCAATGCCTTTGGGATGTAATCAAACTTCCCCATGGAAATACCCCCACTCAACAAGATCACATCATAATTCTGCAAGCACAAACCCAGTTGTTGTTTGATGATTTCTTCATTATCAGGAATATGCCTGACCGCACCTTTAATGCCCTGCTTTGCTAATATTGCTTGCAGCATGTAGCTATTTGACCGCCTGATCTGGTATGGCGATGGTGTAGCGGAAACTTCCACCAACTCATCTCCGGAAGAAAGAATGACTACTCTTGGAATACGTTTAACACGCAGCTCTGTTTCTCCTACCGATGCTACCAGGCTAATAATAGCCGGAGTTATCATCGTTCCGGGTTTTAGAATTACTTCGCCCTTTAATTTATCCGTACCTTTTAAATGCAGGTTTTGACCTTGGGCGATGTTGTCAGTCAATAAAGTCGCTACGCCGTCTTTTATCTCCACATCTTCATAACGAATTACTGTATCTAACGATTCAGGCAATGCAGCCCCTGTCATTATCTCAATACACTCGTCGTCAGCATTAATTTCGATAGGCGCGTTGCCGGCGGCTTGGGTGGCTTTGATCTTAAAGGTTTTTATGTTTTGGGCGATAGCAGCATGTTTAATAGCTATACCATCCATCGTTACCCGATTGAAAGGAGGCAAGTCGCGGTCGGTTTTGATTTCTTCGGCCAGCACCCGCCCTAAAGCTTCGTCAAACAAAACTATCTCAGCCCCATAATCGCGGGTATTCTCCAATATCAGTTTTTCGGCTTGTTGAACCGTGATCATATGTGTGTATTTTTTATCCGCCAATGGTGGCCATTGATTCATGAACATTAGTTTGCTCATGTCGCAAGCGCTCTGCCTCCCAACCATCTGCTGCGCGGTGACTAAAGGCATTTAGTAAATTCTTCCTCAATTCTGCGTCGGTAATTCCACTTCGCATCAGATCTTTAATGTTCAATATACCGTCATCATAAAGACAATTTTTCAAAGTCCCCTGTGGCGTAATCCTTATGCGATTGCAGCTACCACAAAAGGTGCGCGAATAAGCTGCTATAATGCCCACACTTCCTTTATGACCCTGAATTTGATAATTATACGAGGTAGAATAAAGATCATCGTCCAACTTCTGTATCGTTGGATAATGGGTTTCAATCTCGTTCAAGATCCGTAAATAATCCCATTGTAATCCCTTGTAAGCATGGCCATCGCCGTTAAAGGGCATTTCTTCAATAAAACGCACGCTAACCGGTAGATCTTTGGTTAAGGCCACCATCGGCAGGATATCCTGCGTATTCTTGCCGTCCATCACTACGGAGTTTATTTTCACTTCAAAATCGTGCTTCAGCAATTCATCCAGCGTATTCATCACAGCGGCAAATTCATCGCGACGGGTAATGGCAAAAAAGCGGCCTGCATCTAAAGTATCCAAACTCAGGTTAACTGATCTTATCCCCATAGCCTTCATCTCCGCAACATGGGGTGCGGTTAACACACCATTGGTGGTAATGCTCAGTTCTTTTAAGCCGTTGATTTGGGAAATGCCGGTAAGCAATTGCATGATATCCTTACGCACAAAAGGCTCGCCGCCGGTTATACGAATCTTATCGATACCCATATTTACCAGCAGGTCGCAAGCGCGCTGCATTTCTTCATAGCTCATCAGTTCGGTTCGCGACAGCCAGTCAAGACCATCCTCGGGCATACAATAAAAGCAACGCAAATTGCATTTGTCAGTCACCGCCAGGCGCATGTAACTAATTTTTCTACCGTGATTATCTACCAGCAATTATATCTTTTTTTGTGAAGATATAAAGTTAACACATCAGCCCTTTATTTGATTTAAAAAGATGACAGCCTATACAGAAAGTTTGTAGATAGTTTGAGTTTGGTAAACCTCGCCGGGTTTTAACACCGTCGACGGGAAATCAGGTCGATTCGGAGAATCGGGGAAATGCTGCGTTTCCAAAGCAAACCCAGTGCGCGGCGTATCTATAAAGCCACCTCTTAATGCGCTGGCCCCGGACATATAATTGCCAGAATAAAATTGCATTCCGGGTTGATCTGTAAATACTTCCAGTTTAATGCCGGTTTGGTCGCCGATAACTGTAGCTACCGGCAAATGCGCTTCGTGATTATTTAGGACGTAATTATGATCGTAACCATAACCAATTTTTATTTGAGGATGATCTGCGCTGATGCGTTTACCAATCCGCTCAGGTTGGCTAAAATCCAGCGGAGTGTCTTTTACCCATGCTATTTCGCCGGTAGGGATGCAGCTATTATCAACCGGCGTGTACTTGTCGGCCGCTATCTGCATTAAATGATTTAATACATCGCCATTACCCTCACCATTCAAATTAAAATACGAGTGATTGGTTAAGTTGACAACAGTGGTTTTATCGGTAGTGGCTTCATAACTGATAACAATCTCGTTGCTATCAGTCAACGTGTAGGACAATTTGACTTTTAGATTGCCGGCATATCCTTCTTCGCCATCTTTAGAAACCAATTCCAGTTCGACAGTTTGATCGTCAACTTGTAGGGCATCCCATACCCTTACGCTGAAATTATCTACTCCGCCATGCAGACTATTAGGCCCGTTGTTGATGGGTAAGCTATATTTCTGCCCATCTAAAGTAAATTTGCCTTTGGCTATTCTATTAGCATAACGGCCGACAGTAGATCCGTAATAACTTGTCTGAGAAGCTAACCCTTCAAAATTATCAAAACCTAAAATAACGCTGGTTAGCTTACCATATTTGTCGGGCAGCCAGGCACCTATTAAGTGAGCGCCAAAATTGCTCACCACAACCTGCATGTCTGCATTGTTTTTTAGATAATAGAGCTTAACCGGCCGTCCTTCTACCTCGCGGTTAAAGTTCGATGCATCAGGTATCTTTATAGCTGTAGGATTGTAAACCATTGTTGTATGCTAAATATCTTTTTTCACCACCGCTGTATCACAGATATAAGTCGGGACGATGCCCGTTGCTGCTATACGGTTATCAGCGTCCTGCGGTAACGTGTTTCCAGAAAGCACCAATACGGTATCTAAGCCAAATTTGTTGCCACCCAAAATATCAGTGTGCAGGGTATCGCCAACCATTACTATCTCTTTTTTACTGATGGGGCGATATTCACGAATCAAATCATAAGCAAACATAAACATCTGCGAATCGGGCTTACCAAATCTGATAAAACTTTTACCTACGATAGACTCCAGCATATTGGCCAAACCGCCTATCGCGATTGACACATTGCTTGCAGTGTCCGGGTAAGTATCGTCAGTATTAGCTACGATAGCCGGTATGGTACGTTTTCTTAGTAAATTAAGAGCAATATTCAGGTCGTTTGCCCAGTCAAAACCTTCGTCGTCCAAAAACAAAAGTGCGTTTACCTGATCGATGTTACTTTCGTTAACGTCCCTCACCGGCATAGGGTGCAAACCTAAACTTTCAATATAATGTGCCGAGTTCTCGGTACCCAGGTAAGCCACAATACCATCATATACTTTCAAATACAGATATTCCTTAGTTAACATACCTGAGGATATGATTCTATCAGGCGTTATAGCATGTAAACCCGCCTTATGATATGAGCCGGCCAATTGCACCGGGCTGCGCGAAGCATCATTGGTAACGATGTAGTATTCTTTGCCTTGCTCCTTCAAATACTCGAAGGTATTTGCAATATCAGGAACCAGCCCGTGATAGTTTTTAAGTACCCCAAATGCATCGAAAAAAATAACGTTATACTTATCTATAATAGTCTTAAAGTTCTCGATACGTTCCATTTAACCAGTTGGGGTGATTATTTTAAGTTCAAAGCATCAATTATTTTATCGGCATTAAAATCTCTGTCTACCGACGGCAGGTAGTTATCAAAAGCTTCGGCTTGTAGCTTACGCGTATATTGCCCACTAAAAAAATGACTGCCTTCTTTGATCACATAATTTAAGATAAAAAACCGATATGCCTCTTTCAAAAATCTGACCTCGTTAGCTGTTAAAGGGTTTACCTGATGATATTCCTTGAGAAAGATAATAAAACGATCTTCCATCAGGGTATTGATACCGTAACTAAACACCGTCCGGTCGCCGATATCAGACACTACCCTGCTCAGGAAATAAAAGTCCAATATCCGGTAGCTCATCCTGAACCAGTCGTAGTCCCAGCGTGAGTACAGATTCAAGTTTTGGTCTACCGAGAAATTGCCGATGTTCCAATCGATAAACACCGGAATGATCTCGAACGAGCTCATATTGTATTTAGAGCGATTACGCAGAAACGTCTCACAATGATATTTTAGAAAATCAACCTGCATGGCTGTGCCGAAATCTTTTTCGTTGATCTCCAACTGGTGCATCAGCGAGTATATATCGGTGCGCAGCGTTTTTGACGATTTAGGCAAAACATTTTTTATACGACCACAGGCTTTATGAAACTTACCTACCTGCTGGCCCAGTTTGCGGATGTGCTCCTCGTCCAAACGGCGCGGCATACGGTTCATAATGCGGGTTGGATTATAAAACACCACCCATGCATCGTCCTTGCCATGTTTGTAACGGAATATATAGACCCGGTTATTTTTAAGCAGCGATTTAGCCAAAAAATTCTCGAACGGATATAGTAAGTTGTTAGATAACGCATGGATTATGCGATGATCTTCTTTAAAATGCTCGTATTTACCAAAAAGCGACAGCTTGGCTATAATGATATCATCATCGTCAAACGTTACCCTGAAAACCCGGTTTGTCGACACCATCGCACTGATATCTTCAATACTTTTTATTCGTTTTGAAGCATCATACCCTTCCCAGGCTTTTGTAATTATAAAAGAATAGTCCATCTGGTTTATAAAATCAACGGACGGCAAAGATATAACAGAAATGAATTACAAAGCGCCACATTTTTATTTTATACAGATGGCCAGCGAAAAGCAAATGAAAAAATATAATGGTTTATATTATCTCAAAATATCTTTTCAGTTCCCAATCGGTAACGCTTTTGGCAAATTGGCGCCATTCCCACAAACGGGTTTGCGTAAAATGCTCAACAAAATCGGCACCTAAAATTTCTTTGGCTATGGCCGATTTTTGCATGTCAGTAGCAGCCTCGTACAAATTAGGCTGAATGGTTCCGTTAGTTTTATTCTGATAGCCGTTGCCTACTGTCTGCGGAACGTCTAGCTTCAATTTATTTTTAATACCGTACAAGCCCGAGGCTAACGCGGCCGCCATCACCAAATAAGGGTTGGTGTCAGCACCCGGTATACGGGTTTCTAAACGGGTATATCCTTTTGACGAGTTCACTACGCGAAAAGCCGTCGTACGATTCTCTACCGACCAGGTAATGGTAGTAGGTGCCCAGGCGCCTTCAATCAGGCGTTTATAGCTATTAATGGTAGGCGCATACATGGGCAATATATGTGGCAAACAATAAAGCTGGCCGGCCAGATATTGCTTATGCAACTCGCTCATTTTATTAACATCGTTAGCATCATAAAACAAGTTGTCGGTTTGATCTTTATTCCAAAGGCTTTGATGTACGTGTCCGCCGCAACCGGGCAGGCTCTCGTTCCATTTGGCCATAAAATTAGCGATGATGCCATGCTTATAGGCTATCTCTTTGACAGCAGTTTTGAATAAAACAGCTCTGTCGGCAGCTTCAATAACATGGGTATGCATTAATGCCGCTTCATAAACACCAGGGCCGGTTTCGGTATGGAAGCCCTCCAGCGGGATATTAAATTTATCAAGCAGGCTTACCAGGTCATCGCAAAAAGCACTATTTTCTGACAGGCGAAGTATAGAGTAACCAAACATACCCGGCGTTAAGGGTTGCAGGTTAGCAAAATGTTTATCTTGTAAAGATTGCGACGTCTCTCTGAAATTAAACCACTCAAACTCTTGTGCAAACTCGGGGTAAAAACCAAGGTCCGCACATTCTTTGGTAATGCGTTTTAACAATGATCTTGGGCAAGCGGCCAATCCATTACCATCTGCATCACTAAAATCACCCAGAAAAAAAGGAATATTATCTTGCCACGGCACTGTACGGAAAGTCGACAAATCAACATGGCAAGCTTTATCCGGGTAGCCAGTGTGCCAACCCGTCACTTTTACATCGTCATAACAAACATCTGCGCTGTCCCAGCCAAATACTACATCACAAAAGCCATAGCCACTTTGCAGGCCATCGAGGAATTTTTTGGTGTGGATGATCTTTCCGCGTAAAATCCCGTCGATATCGGCAAAGGCATATTTTATTTTTTGTATATTGTTTTCGTGTATGTAGGCTGTTAGCTGCTGTTCGTTCATGGTAGGTAAAAGATCAAACAATTTTAAGCAAGATAACTATCGTATCCCAAAAAACTGAATATAAAAATGACAAATGATTTATTGTTTGTTTATGGCACTCTGTTAATTGCTGATAATGAGTTTGCCAGGTATCTAACCGGCAACTCCACCTTTTATTGTCCGGGTAAAATAAAGGGCAAGTTATATGACGTGGGGCATTACCCTGCCCTGGTGATCGAAGAGGAAAATAACTACGATATTTCAGGGACAGTTTACCGTTTGCATGATGCCGATGCGGTTTTGAAATATCTTGACCCCTACGAAGGTTACGGCGAAGGCGAAGAGCTGCCTTACCTATTTGTGCGGGAAGCTTTGCCAATAGAAACAGAGCAAGGCGTGATACTCTGTTGGATTTATTTGTATAACCGGTCTGTAGAGGGGTTATATTTGATTGAGTCGGGAGATTATTTAGATTATCTAAAAACAAAATAATAAGTCTGTCATTGCGAGCGTAGCGCGGCAATCGCAAGGAGGACAGTTTTAACGCGTGCGATTGCCACGCTGCGCTCGCAATGACAAAAACCTTAAAACAAAAAAAGCGATGAGCCTTACACCCATCGCTTTCTATATCTGTTTAGCTAAAATTAAACTTTAGCAGTTTTTACAGTTTTGATAATTACTGCAGCAACTTTATATGGATCTGCAGCAGAGTTTGGACGACGATCTTCCAGGTAACCGCTCCAGTTGTGGTCAACTGCATAAAGTGGGATACGGATAGAAGCGCCACGGTCAGATACACCATAGCTAAAGTCATGAATTGAAGCGGTTTCGTGTTTACCGGTTAAGCGCTGATCGTTATCAGCACCATAAACAGCTATACACTCAGCAACTGCAGGGCGGAAGGCCTCGCAAACAGCTTTAAATTTAGCTTCGCTGTTAGCAGTACGTAATAATGTATTTGAGAAGTTAGCGTGCATACCAGAACCGTTCCAGTCTAATTGACCAAGCGGTTTGCAATGCCAGTTGATTGACACACCAAATTTCTCGCCTATTCTTTCTAATAAATAACGTGCAACCCAGATTTGGTCACCAGCTTCTTTAGCACCTTTAGCAAAAATCTGGAATTCCCACTGACCGGCAGCAACTTCAGCATTGATACCTTCAACATTTAAGCCTGCTTCTAAACATACGTCTAAATGTTCTTCAACAATCTCACGACCGTATGCATTGTTAGCACCTACTGAACAGTAGTAAGGGCCTTGTGGTGCAGGGTAACCAGCAGCCGGGAAACCAAGCGGTTTGTTGGTATTAGGATCCCACAGGAAATATTCTTGCTCGAAACCAAACCAGAAATCGTTATCATCATCCTGAATTAAAGCACGGCCGTTTGACTCATGTGGCTGACCTTTTGAATCCAATACTTCGCACATTACTAAGTACGCGTCTTTTCTTTGCGGATCAGGACAAGTAAAAACAGGTTTTAAGATACAATCAGAAGAACCACCAGGTGCTTGCTCAGTTGATGAACCGTCAAAGCTCCAGTTTTCAAGATCTTCTACTTTACCGCTAAAACTTTTAACGATTTTTGTTTTGCTACGCAGGCTTTGGGTTGGTTTGTATCCGTCAAGCCAAATGTACTCGAGTTTAGTTGCCATGTTTTAAATTAATTTTATAAAGTTTGATTCAGAATTTGATTTTAATCGCAACGATTACGTTTGTTGAGCAAATTTATATTATTAATTCGCTTTTTTACAAATTTTATCAAAAAAAGTTTAAAAAAATGAAAATTGTTACATAAAAATCATTTATCTACATCAAAAACATTAAAACATTGTCATAAAAAATACAAATAATCACATTTTGCCTATTTATTTAAAAAATTAGCCTTTTAAATAATATCCCGTCCTGTTTATAAGTTGATTTAGTAAAAACATCATTTATTAATTAAAAATTTAATAATAACCTGCAGCTAACCGCATTTTAACATTGTTACGACGATGTTTTATATTTTTTTCTTAAAATTGCGTTCGATTTTTGAATCCCATCTCATATAAATTAAATACTATGAAAATAACAGTTGTTGGTGCCGGAGCCGTTGGCGCTACATGTGCGGATAACATCGCAAGAAAAGAATTAGCCGAAGAATTAATTTTGTTGGATATCCGCGAAGGTTTTGCCGAAGGTAAAGCTATCGATATGATGCAAACCTCTGCCCTGCTGGAGTTTGATACCAAAATAAAAGGCGTTACCAATGATTACGCTGCCACTGCCGATTCTGAAGTAGTTGTCATTACATCAGGCCTGCCACGTAAACCAGGCATGACCCGCGAAGAACTGATTGGTGTAAACGCAGGTATTGTAAAAAGCGTTACCGAGAATATTTTAAAACACTCGCCAAATACCATCATCATTGTGGTTTCAAACCCAATGGATACCATGAACTATTTAACTTTAAAATCATCAGGCTTGCCTAAAAATAAAGTTATTGGCATGGGCGGCGCGTTAGACTCTGCACGGTTTAAATATTACCTGAGCCAGGAATTAGGCTGCTCTCCTGCCGATCTGAACGCGGTAGTTATAGGTGGCCACGGTGATACAACCATGATCCCATTGATCAATCATGCTACCTGGAACAGCATCCCGGTTACACAATTCCTGAGCAAAGAACAACAAGATAAAGTGGTAGCCGATACCATGGTTGGCGGTGCCACTTTAACTAAACTGATTGGAACTTCTGCATGGTACGCACCGGGTGCAGGTACTGCCTTTATGGTTGAGTCTATTGTACGCGACCAGAAAAAACTGATTTCTTGCGGTGTTGCGTTAGATGGCGAGTACGGCCAAAAAGATATTTCATTAGTTGTGCCGGTTGTATTAGGCAAAAACGGATGGGAAAAAATCGTCGACTTTAAATTAACCGACGACGAGCAAGCCAGCTTTAACAAAAGCGCCGACGCGGTACGCGCCATGAACCAGGTATTAGCAGACAGCAACCTAATCTAAGCTACAATATCCCTTAACAAGAAAGGCTGTATCAATGATACAGCCTTTCTTGTTTTATAAATTCTTTAACCGCCGCTCACGGCGTTTCTCATCTGCATCTACCTTGCAAGGCATTATTTTTATCTGGGCGATGTACGGTTCGGGTAAACCTGCAGCTATAGCCAGTTTTAATATTTTGGTGTGATACCAGTCATAAGGCAATAAATGGGTGGTGATGGCATGCGGTTGCGTTACAAAAACCTCGGCGTGGTAAATGTTATCTGCCAAATCAAAACAAAGCACAGGTTCCAGTTTCAATACCGAACTCCAGGTGGGGTCATGAAAGTTGGAGCGCTCTTCGTCATCCAGTTCAATCAGCAAACCCCATACCATAGCATCCAGATCAAACGACTTTACCACATTTGCCTTGGCCGACTCATCTTCGCCGGTGCTGTTAAAAGCAAAATTATAACCGGGCAATTTGGCAATACCAATTTTCTTTGCAGAGGGAACTGTCTTTGCAAACTTCTCCACGTTCATGTTGCCCGCGTATGCAAATAGTATCATAAGCTTTATAGGTGATAGTTATATTTTAAACGCATCTGCCGAAAAAATGTTATCAAAAATTTACTGTGTCATCGCAACAAAACAACTACACACTTATACTCACTTTTTTGCCTGTTTTAGCAGCTTCATAAACTGCGGCTATAATCTTCAAATCTTTTATCGCTTCATAACCATCTACCGGCACAGGTGGTTGTTTATCATGAAAAATAATTTCCGAAAATTCGTCCATTTGCACGGCCTGATGCACAGTGGTGGGTTGTGTCAGCTCGCCCTGGTTAGTATGCCCCATGATCGGGCCGTAATTAGTTGAGGGCTGCATTTCGGCATAGCCATGTTCGCCGTTCAGGAAAAACTTATCCAGGTTATTCTGCATATAGGTTGATAGGCAAGAGGCCGTGGCGCCGCTTGGAAAGCCAAATTGAAACTGGATAGTTTCATCTATACCATCTTTAAATTTTACGGGATCTGTTTTAGTTTCCTGCGCAGTCACCCAAATCGGTTCTTCGCCGGTCATGTAGCGCGAACCGTTAACGGCATAGATACCAATATCCATCATTGAACCGCCGCCCGATAACTCTTTATTTAAACGCCATTGTTTCGGGTCGCCTATTCTGAAACCGCACAGGCCCTGGAAGAATTGAATTTTGCCTAGTTCGCCTTCCTTCCGCATGCGGATCACCTCCAGCGTCTTCGGTTCAAAGTGCATGCGGTAACCTACCAATAGCTTCACTCCTGCTTGCTTGCAGGCGGCTATCATCGACTCGGCTTGCTGAACGTTGGCCGCCATTGGTTTCTCGCTAATGGCGTGCTTGCCTGCTTTAGCCGTACGAATCACAAAATCAGGATGGAGCGCGTTGGGTGTAATGACATACACCGCGTCTATATCCGGGTTATGTTTAATATCATCGAAGTTTTGGTAGTTGTAGCAGTTTTTTGCCGGGATATTATACTTAGCCTGCCATTTGGCCAATTTATCGGGCGTACCGCTGATCAGCCCCACTAATTTGGCTTTAGTACAGCCTTGCATAGCCTCGGCAACACGTGTAGCGTAAGAGCCTAAGCCTAAAATAGCTACGCGAAGGACAGGGCCATCATAAACAGGCTCTGCCTTCGCATTTTTGGCCCAGGTGGTAACCGAAGCCAACTGCAAGGCAACAGCCGACACCCCAACTTTCTGTAAAAATTCGCGACGTGTATCTTTCATAACCGGTTTTAGTTTTAGTTAAAATTAAACATTTTATAACAAAAAAAGGGGCCGCGTGTAGCGGCCCCTTTTTACTGTAAATTCCATCAGTATATCTGAAGACTATTTAAAATCGTCGTTAGATAAACCGGTATTTGCTGTTGCATTGGTTACTTTCATGTCGACAGGCGAACCTAATAACAATGTCTTAGTTTCATAAGGGATTTTAACACCCGATACTTCACGATAATCATCAAATTCTGCAGCTGATGCATTTGGCGACTCAGTTACCTGTTTTATTTTCAAACCAGTTTTGGTATCAAAGAACTCGTCCACTTTTACACCATCGGGCTGTGTAGCAATTACCAGGTAAGCCAGTTTATCGCCAACTACATGTACCCTGCTATCCAAAGACAAGGCATAACCTTGTTTGTCATAATTCAATTCGCGGAAGAAACCAAAACGGTAAACCAATAAATGCTGATAATCCTTCGGTGTAGGAACGGCATTGTTTTGTTGTACCAAACTCACGCTATCTGTGTTACCTTTTACGCGGATCAGCATAAAGTTATTATAGGCCGGTGCGATAGCGGCAAAATCAAATTTATCAGGGCCTTTAAATTTATTAGTTATCTGTAAGGTAGTGCCTTGTAACGTAGTTGTCGCGCCAATGCTCAGATCTTTAATAGCTTTCACTTTATCAGCGCCGCCTATGGCATCAATATAATTTTTAATTACAGACGCTGCCGTTACACTCTTGTCTACGGTTTGACCGGTAAGCGAGTTATTTTCAGGATTAGTATCCGGCAATTCATGATCAGGATCAAGTGTCACCACCAATATTTTTGAAGTTGAATTGTATGGGAACGTCCAGGTGCCACCGCGCTGCCAAATCTCGGCAGGAAGTTTCACGGTGCTGGTCTTACCATTTTCTTCTTTAATCAAGGCAGTTACCGGCAGCGCCATTTCGCCCAGGTTTTCAATCGTGATCAACGATCCTTTTGAAGGATCTCCATCGTTATAATCAATAGCTTTCACCGATTGATCAAGCGATTTAGTGCCCATGAACCATTCGTTCCAGAACCAGCTCAGGTCCTCGCCCGATGCATTGTCCATCGTATGGAAGAAATCCCACGGCGTTGGGTGTTTAAAAGCCCAGCGTTTAATGTAGGTTTTGAAAGCATAATCAAACCGTTCCTGGCCCAAAATCTGGTCGCGCAATATTTTCAGACCCAGTGCAGGTTTTTCGTAAGCTGCATAACCCAGGTAATCCGGCTGGATAACATCCGGTGTAGTCATGATTGGGTCTGCATCAGGAGTAAACATACCCGGGGCTTCGCGTTGTACGTCCTGTTTTTCAAAGTATTCACCATTATTAAATACTTTGGTATCTACCTTATTAATGAAAGTATTAAAACCCTCATCCATCCAGGCGTATTTACGTTCGTTCGATCCTACAATCATCGGGAACCAGTTGTGACCAAACTCATGGTTGGTTACTTCCCACAGTTCGCCGGTTTGCGCTTTCCATCCGCAGAAAACAATACCCGGATACTCCATACCACCTACAATACCCGCCACATTGGTAGCTACCGGGTAAGTATATTCAAACCACTCCTGCGAGTATAGTTCGATACAATTTTTAACATATTCGGTTGAACGGCTCCAGGCTTTTTGGCCAGTAACCTCTATAGGATAAATGGATTGAGCCAGGGCTTTTTTACCACTAGGCAAGTTTATACGCGCCGCGTCCCAAATAAATGCTTTTGACGCTGCCCAAGCTACATCGCGAGTGTTTTTACACAAGAAATGCCAGGTTAAAGTAGGCCTGTTTGGGTACGACGTTTTGCTGGCGATATCAATTGAATCGCGAATGCTTACTGTTTTATCACTGTTGCGAGCCTCTGCTAATCTTTTTAAAGCAGTTGCCGATAATACTTCGGTTGGGTTTAAAAGTATGCCCGAACCTCCGACAATTAATCCCGCAGGCGCGGTTACTGTATAGTCGATATCGCCGTACTCTAAGTAAAACTCAGACGCGCCCATGTACGGAATAGTGTTCCAACCGGTGATGTCGTCATAAACTTCCATGCGCGGGTACCATTGTGCAATTTCATATACCCAGCCGTTTTTGGTTTTTATACGGCCCATACGGTCGGTACCATACTCGGGTACATCAAAACCGTAATCAATCTTAATATCGATTTTTTTGCCATTGGCTTTCAGCGAGTCTTTCAGTTTGATTTGCAAGCGCGTGTCGGTAACTAGGTAATCTACCTTCTCGGCCTTACCGTTAGTTATCACGTATACGCCTTTGATCTCATCGCCTTGTGTATGGGTTGCATTAACAAACCTGCCGCCCGTAACAGGGCTGGTAGCTTGTGCGCGAGAATCTTCGCGGTAGATATTCTGATCTACCTGTAACCATAAAAACGGCAAGCCGTCAGGGCTGTTATTGGTATAAGTAATATTTACCGAACCGCTAACACGATGCTTTACGGTATCCAATGTTACGTTTATTTTATAGTCGGCACGGTTTTGCCAGTATTTTGCGCTTGGCGCACCGCCAGCGGTACGAAACTGGTTACCATTTTGCTGGTAAAACAGCGGCGTAAATACTTTATGCTGATCGTACTTTGAATGGGTTGTGTCTGTTGTCTGTGCGCGACCTGTTAACGCGGCACCCGTTAACAGCATCAGAAAAAAGGCTTTGTTGAATTTCATGTTGTTGAATAAATGTGCAAAAGCTAAAGATAATTTTTAAGCGTGGATAATCAAAGGTTTAGACACCAAACGTGAGAAAAGGTTACAGCAGGGACTCACCCGGTCTTTGCTGTCCCTTTAATTATTTGTCATTGCGAGCGTAGCGTGGCAATCGCGAATATTGCATCCTTGCGATTGCCACGCTCGTCCCTCGCTCGCAATGACAACTTATGTATACTCATCAGCAAAATCAGCAAAGTTACCCCACACACAAATATCCTATCTCACTTATTATCAATTTAAAATCAATATGTATAACAGATATTTTTTTGTTATTTAATATCTGTTATCGATAAGCCTTTATCTTTGAGCATCTTGTTTATCGCAAAAACATGAATGACTTTTTAGCCGCCAGATCGCAAATGGCCCTTTCGCTGGGTTTTCACATCATCTACTCTTGTATAGGTATGGTGATGCCGGTTTTTATGGCCATATCGCATTATAAATACATCAAAACCCAAAACCCGGTTTATAAAAACGTAACCCAGGCCTGGAGCAAGGGCGTGGCTATTTTCTTCGCCACCGGCGCCGTGTCGGGCACCATGTTGTCATTCGAACTGGGATTGCTTTGGCCCAGGTTTATGATCCATGCCGGGCCGATATTTGGTATGCCATTTTCGTTGGAAGGCGTCGCATTTTTTATTGAGGCGATAGCCTTAGGGTTCTTTCTTTACGGCTGGAACCGCTTTAACAAATGGTTTCACTGGGCAACCGGCGTAATGGTGGGTGTAAGCGGCATCTTATCGGGCATATTGGTGGTATCTGCAAATTCCTGGATGAACAGCCCGTCGGGGTTTGATTATATGAATGGCCAATACCTTAATATCAGCCCCATGAAAGCCATGTTTAACGGCGCCTGGTTTTCTGAAGCCCTGCACATGACGATAGCAGCTTTCTCGGCAACCGGTTTTGCAGTAGCGGGTATCCACGCCTTAATGATCTATCGGAAACAAAATGTAGAATTTCATACCAAGGCTTTCAGGATAGCCATTGTGTTTGGCGCAGTGGCCGCCATTTTACAGCCCTTAAGCGGCGATATATCTGCCAAGCATGCTGCACGTCGTCAACCGGCAAAATTGGCCGCTATGGAGGCCTATTTTCACACGCAGACCTATGCGCCGTTGGTAATTGGTGGCATACCGGATACCGTTGCCAAAAAAGTAAATTATGGTGTAGAGTTACCTGGTGTATTAAGCTTTCTGGTGCATGATAATTTTAAACAGGAGGTTAAGGGGCTCGATCAGATCCCGGTTAAAGATCAACCTAACGTACCCGTTACGCATTACGCTTTCCAGATTATGGTTGGCTTTGGTATGGTGATGATGCTCATCGGTATCTTGTATTTCATTGCTGTATGGAAAAAGCGCGAGTGGTTTAATAAAAGTTGGTTCCTTAAATTGTTTATTTATGCCACACCTCTGGGATTTATTGCTTTAGAAGCGGGATGGACGGTTACCGAAGTTGGCCGCCAGCCCTGGATCATCCAGGATGTGATGCGTACTGCTGATGCCGTTACACCGATGCCAGGTATCCAATACTCGTTTTACCTGTTTAGCTTTGTCTACTTTACGCTGAGCCTGGCGGTTATATTTTTACTGCAAAGACAAATTAAAATGGTGCCCGAAATTTATGATGTTAAAAAATAATTAGTGCCGATATGCTGACTGTAGTCATACTCTTCTTATTCTTCGCCATACTGCTTTACTTTTTATTGGGCGGTGCCGATTTTGGCGCGGGGATCATAGAGCTTTTCACATCGGATAATAACAAGCACCGCACCCGCGCTACCATGTACCAGGCCATCGGCCCTATTTGGGAAGCGAACCACATGTGGCTCATTATTGCAGTAGTAATTCTGTTCGTGGGTTTTCCTGACATCTACAGCAACATGTGTACTTACTTGCATATCCCGTTATTGGCTATGTTGATGGGAATAATTGCTCGGGGGACGGCATTTGCCTTCCGTAATTACGACGCGATAAAAGGCGAGCGTACGCAAGCTTTGTACAATAATATTTTTGTCTATTCCAGCTTTTTAACGCCTTTGTTTTTGGGGATCATTGCAGGCAGTGCCATATCGCGGCAAATTGATTTTGCGGCAACTGACTTTTTAACGGCGTACGTTTATAGCTGGTTTAATTATTTCTCTATTGCGGTTGGTTTATTTACCGTCGCGCTCTGCGGGTTCCTGGCGGCGATCTACCTCATAGGCGAAGCGACTGATGAATTTGATGTAAAACGCTTTATCAAAAAAGCTAAAGTGCTAAATGCTATTGCTTTCTTTTGCGGCGGACTGGTTTTCCTGGCCGCCGAAACATTGAATATCCATATGGCGCATTGGATTTTTGGGAACCGGGTGAGTTTAACTGCGGTTATCGCAGCCTCTGTTTCTTTAGTATTGCTTTGGATAACCGTAAGCCGGGGCCACAAACAACTACCCCGGATCTTTGCCGCATTCCAGGTAAGTATGATTCTGCTATCGGTTGGGTATACGCATTATCCTAATTTTATTATGGGTAAGAATGGCCGGAACTTATCGGTGCTTTCTGATCATGCCACTGCTGGTACGATTGATACTCTAGGTATCGCACTGCTTATTGGTAGTTTGTTTATTTTGCCCGCGCTGTTTTATTTGTTTTATAGTTTTAGGGGGAAGCAGAGCTTGGAGGACTTTCATTGATAATAAGCTAGCTGCACTGGACGCTAATCGCTTTTATAGCGCCCATGGCCGCTGGGCCTAGTTCTTTTTCCTTAGATGAAAAAGAACCAAATACTAAGCGTAGCGATCTCATTCACACCAAAAATAAACACAGTGAATAAATAAAGTCAGCAAAAACCTTCCCTCCACAAGGCCAGACTCCCAGGCCCGGTTTGCTGACAGGCCATTGCGCGCTTTTTTGAGTCTACAATGTTAGCAGTATCTTCAATAGCACCGGGACGTCAGACGCAGAGCTTCAGGTGAAAGCGGGTAAAACAATGGTGGCCTTGTGCGGCTGCAGGGCTGTCGGGAATGTTGCCTGAAGCGCAGGCCCAGGTGCGATAACCGGCGGCAACAGGCCCCTGCCCAGGTTTTACCTGATTTGCAGGGCAAAGGCCAAGAGCGCAAAGAAGCCTTGCGTGTGACTTGATTTTTGGTTACTTTTCATCAAGGAAAAGTAACAGCCTTAGCGGCAATTGAGCGCTAAACGAGCGGTAAGCTAATGAAGCGCCCCGGAGATCGTCACGCTCGTAACTCGCTTAAAACGACGTGATGAGTAAAGTTCGCGATTGCCGCGCTATCGCTCGCAATGACAGTAATTGATATATTTTACTTAGTCGCAATCAACACCGTCCCACCATTCTTAAACAAATCATGCGATACGTAATAACCTTTATTAACCTTACCATTTACTTTAATAGAAGTAATCCCCCTGCCCTTTCCGGGTTTTGATATAGTGATATACTTGCCGTTACTGGTTCGCCATTTAACTTCGTCAAACAGCGGCGCGGTAACGAGATATTTAGGATCGGTTGGCGACAACGGATACAGCCCCAACGAGCTAAACACAAACCACGCCGACATCTCGCCCGCATCATCCATACCGGCCAGCTCTATACCGCGCGGACCCATACCATACAGATTGTTCATGATGTTATCCAACACCTGTTGGGTTTTAGCGGGCTTGCCTATCAACGTATAAGAAAACGGCGCTTCATGGTCGGGCTGGTTACCCTGGCAATATTGCCCAATAAAGGTTTCTACGTTACGGGCAATGTAATGCGGATTCCACGGTGTGGTGAAAAACGAATCCAGTTTAGCTTCAAATTGTTTCGGTCCGCCATACAGCGCAATTAAACCCGGCATGTCATGCGGTGCAAAGAACGATACCTGCCAGGCATTGGCCTCACGAAACTGCCATTCGTAGTAAGGATATTGGGGATTAAAATTTTGGATCCAACCGCCGTCAGGTGTACGGCCGCGCATAAAATTAGTCGACTTATCGAATACGTTTTTATAGTTTTTAGAACGAGCCATCAGGATGCGGTAATTGGCGGTATCACCTAGTTTCTTGGCGATCTGTGCTATGGAGTAATCATCATACGAATACTCTAAGGTTTTAGATACCCCGGCCCTGCCTTTAGCGGTTTCTATCGCATGCTCAATTTCGGGATCAGAGATATAGCCTTTTTGCAGATACTCGTCCAAATACTGTCTTCCGCCACGGCTTGAAGCAGTCGGCGGCGTATTGGCGTTGTTTAGTAAGATCTTGTAAGTGTCCTTAATATCAAAGCCATCTATCCCACGCAGGTAAGCGCCGGCTATTGACGACGCGCCATGATCGCCATGAAAAAAGGTTGGGATATAACCAGTTTTATCGCCCTTGTCTTCTAATGACTTGATCACATTTAACGTAACGTTTGGCGATACCAGTTCCAACAGCACGTCTTTATTGCGATAGGTGTCCCAAAGCGATGGTTCAGTATAATAGTTAATACCTGTATTTACTACCTTATGGTCTATGTCTGTAAAATCGCCATTAACATCGCTGCGCAAAACCGGCCACAGGAAAGAGCGGTACAGGCATGAGTACAGCATGGTTTTTTGTTTGGTTGTGCCACCTTTTACCTGTATAGTCGACAGCAGGTTTTGCCAGGTATCGTGCGCTGCTTTCCTGACCCTATCGAATGATTTAGCGCCAACCTCTTTTTCCAGGTTCATTTTGGCGTTATCGGTACTTACAAATGAGAAACCGATCTTTAGGTAAACAGGCTGTTTCCCATCATCTGATAAGTGAACAATGGCTTCCCCCGCGGCATTGTTAGTAGTAGTGCCTCTTTCAGTTGTATGAGTAACCGTTTTATGGGTAGTTTGTAAACTCTTGATCTCCGAGCTGAACACTGCATAGAAATAGATATTCTCGCCTCCCTGAAAACCTTTAACCGCATGATTGCCATCCTGGGATATTTCCCAGCTGCTAACACGACTCAGTGCTTTTGAAAGATCGAATAAGATTTGCCTATCATGACTGTCTTTATAGTCGAATTTATAGTAGGCACATCTTAAAGTCGATGTAAGTTGTACATTCACGCCATAATCATCCAAGTAAACCTGGTAATACCCCGGCGATGAGCTTTCATTTTTATGAGAGAATTTGGAGCCAAACACCTCTCCCGGCTTTGACATAGGCAACACAGGTACATTGCCAAAGTTCCAATGGCCCTTGTTAGTATGGGTGAACGATACGATGGTGGAATCTTCGTATTCATACCCTGCTCCCGCCGGCTGATACTTTGTCATGGGGCTAACCTGCACCATAGCGTTTGGTAAGGAACTACCCGGAAAAGTTAACCCCGACCATGGCCGCCAGTTTTTAGGCGGCACATAACCCAACAATTTATAGTCGGACACTGCCTCGGTGCCGACGAAAGTATTAACGTATTTTGTGTTGTCGGGAACGGTTTGCGCTTTGCTTGCAGTGGCGGCAAGTAAAATCATTACCACTACATTGAAAATGTTTTTTGCCTGGTTTCTCATAAAATAAAGTCTTCAGTAAAATGTAACATTCATCAGGATTTTACGACTTAAGAGTAAACCTGAAAAATATAATACAAGCTAATTGGTTTGTATTCAAATATAGCGATAGTGTGACTTGTATTTTATTATGTTAAAAATGTTACTTACAAACAATAGTCAAATCGCGATTTGAGTAGCCAGCAACCAGACTAATAGCTTCTTTTGCCGGTGAAATAAAAAAGCAACTAATTTGCATTATTTAACATTTTCGATAGTAAATATTAAAAACTATTTCTTTAGTTTAGCCAAATCACAATTGTTAACCAGTTCTAAACCTCACAATTAATGCGTACTACCTTTACGTTTAGTATAAGCAAACTATTTGTTTGTACCCTCCTTTTAATCTCCTCATTTACAGCAGTTGCTCAAAACAAATCATCTGTCAGCGGAAAAATCATCGATTCTGTCTCAAAAGCGCCGATAGAACATGCCACTGTAGCGATAGTCAACGCCAAAGACACATCGTTAATCTCTTACACGCTAACGCTAGGAAACGGCGATTTTAAGCTTTCGGGCCTGCCATCAGGCATAGAGACCAGATTGATCATATCGGCCATGGGCTATGGTACTTTCAGGCAATCTATCCTATTTAAGCCTAACGAAGTCAAAAACATGGGGGCAATATTCTTAAACATCAGGACGCTAAGAGAGGTAGTGGTTAAAGGCGAACGAACGCCGATCATCATCAAAAAAGACACTTTAGAATTTAATACCGAGGCTTTTAAAACCCGGCCAAATGCCGTTGTTGAAGACCTGCTAAAATTACTTCCGGGTGTGCAGGTTAACGTAGATGGTACCATTTTGGTTAACGGCAAAGAGGTAAGTAAAGTTTTAATTGACGGCAAGCGCTTCTTTGGCTCCGACCCTACCATCGCCACCAAAAATCTGGATGCCGAGCTGGTAGATAAAGTACAGGTATACGACGACCGCGAAGAGGACCCAGACCATAAATTAACAGATTTGGAAGTTGGCAAGATCATTAACCTAAAAATGAAAAAGAAGGTTAAGAAAAGTACTATTGGCAGGGTTTACGCCGGCGAAGGCACGCGCGGGCGGTATGAGGCAGGTGGTTTGATCGGCAATTTTAGAGATACCTTACAGGTAAGCGTTTTGGGCCTGACCAATAACTTAACCCGGACGGGCTTTTCGCAGGCCGAACTATCCGGTGCCGGGGGGTTTAGCCGATCTGGAGGCAGCGCGCAATACGACGGTACATTTGGCGGCAACGGAGATGGCGGTATAGAGCGCATGCGATCGGCGGGGATCAATATCAATAACGATTACGGCGAAAAATTTAAAGTAAACCTGTCGTATTTATACTACAATTATGTAAAGGATTATAACATCAAAACGCGCAACGATCAAAACCTTGATCAAACGGTATTAACTACTCAGAACAACAATATCAGCCAGTTGCGGCAAGACAGACATTCTACCAGCGGTTTGATAGAATGGAAACCGGATACCTCGCATAGCCTCAGGCTCAATTTCAAGTTGGATATCTCACCTACCAGTAGCGATGCCAACGGAATAACCAATTCATTCAATACCCAGACGCCTCAGATAAGTAACCTGTTTACCAAAACCTCAAGCATCAGCCAGATCAATGAGTTTACAGATTACCTGATCTATTATAATAAGCTTAAAAAGCCTGGCTCGTCCATCACGATAGTTCACACTTTAGATTTTAAAAACTCAGGGTCTGATGATTTTAACTATAATGATTTAGAGTCTTTTGTATCCGCGGTTCCGTCTTCATTACTTGACAGGTATTCTACTACCATTGGCAACTATTATGTTAATGATCTTTCAGTAACCTTAAACTATCCGTTTAGCCATAGAATAAGTGACGAGATGTTTGCACAATCCCGTTATTATCAAACAGCAAGCAAATTATCAACCTATGACAAGGACCCGGCAGGTAACTATGATGATTTCCTGGATGATCAAAGCAGCAACATCGTCAGAAATCATTTTATAGAAAATTTCAGAAACACGCTGAAATATACCTTTAAACACTCAACGCTTAAAGTAGGCCTTGATCTGGAACTGCAAAACATTAACGATAACTATCATTCAAGCACGCCAAATTCGTCTAACCAATATAATTACCTGTTCCCGTCAGTAAGGTATGATGCCGACCATTACTCTTTCGGTTACTACGAAATGGCTATGCCGCCTACGGTTGGCCAAATCCAGCCTATAACGCAACAAATCAGCCAGTTGTCTACCGTTACGGGGAATCCGAATTTAACGCCAATGCATGAGCATCATTTAAACTTTAACTATTTTAATTATGTTGCCGATAAGCAAACGTATACCAATTTAAGGCTTAACGCTTCGGTTAATACCAATAACATTGTCCAGGTATCTACTAAAGACGATAACGGTTTCGTCACATCCACCTACACCAATAAAAACGGAGGCTGGTACATAAACGGCAATGCAGGCAAAGGCAAGCAATTCAAAAAATCAAAGATCTGGCAATTTAGTTTATACAATTCGATGTTTGCTTCTTACAGCCAGCAATCATTTTATTTTAACGGCGATAACGGCACCCAGCATGATTATTATATCAGCGACGCGCAAAACATCGGTGTTAGTTACAAATCAATCGTTAATTTAAACCTGGTATATCGTATCAACGATCAAATAACTCAATACAAAGGTGTAGATTATGCATCGGTAAATACTTTGTCTCACAACGTAACTACCATAACCTCGATAAACTGGCCCAAAGGTCTAATTTTCGACGCGCAATATCAGTACCGGTATAATCCGCAGATCCCTGATGGTTTTTCAAAAAGCTCAAACGTATTAAACCTGGCAGAAACGGTGATGTTCCTGAAACAAAACCGTGCACAGTTTAAATTATCCGTTTATGATCTTTTGAATCAAAACACATCGGTTTACCGGTATGCTTCAAACAATGCTATTACCAGCGGCGAAAATGAAATATTGAAACGCTATTTTCTGTTGACGTTTTCTTATAAGATCAGTACTATTAAGAGATAGAAAGTCCCCAAATAAACATGTCATTTCGAACGACAGTGAGAAATCTATACATCGACATTCACGATTGCTTAGCATGTGTATGGATCTCTCACTGTCATTCGAGATGACAAACTCTTTGGTTAGTGATTTAACACCTAAAACCGCGTTTTAACATATTTTAACGCGGTTTTGTCGATCTTATTAAATACTTTTAGCTCACCATTAAACAAATACCTTAACACATTTACCTAAATCCGTTTTGTGCGGATGTTACCTTATGAGCAAACTTTCTTTTTCAGTGCTATTACTGGTGCTGTTTTCTTTTTCAGCATTGGCACAGCGCGGCTCCATTAAGGGCTTGATCATTGACTCAGTATCTAAAGCACCTATTGAACATGCCACTATTGCCGTAGTCAATTCTAAAGACACTTCGTTAGTGTCATACACCTTGAGCCAAAAAGACGGCTCTTTTAAATTGACCTCTTTACCTATTGATATCAGCAACAGGGTGGTAATCTCGATCATGCAATATGGTACATTTAGAAAAACGCTCAAACTTCAATCGAACGTTATAACAGATCTGGGGCAAATAAGCCTAAACCCCAGAAGTTTAAAAGAGATAGTAATAAAAGGCGAGCGCACAGCCGTCGCTGTTAAAAAAGATACCATCGAATTTACTGCCGAAGCTTTTAAAACCCGGCCCAATGCCGTGGTTGAGGATCTGCTGCGCTTGCTGCCTGGTGTACAGGTTAATGCCGACGGCAGCATTATGTTTAACGGCAAAAGTGTAAACAGGCTATTGATTGATGGCAAGCGTTTTTTTGGTAACGACACCAAAGTAGCTACCAAAAACCTGGATGCCGACATGCTGGACAAGATCCAGATTTACGATGACCGCGAAGACGACCCCGACCATAGATTAAGCGACCGCGAAGTTGGTAAGGTGATTAACCTTAAAATGAAAAGCAAGATCAAAAGAAGTACGCTGGGAAAAGTTTATGGTGGCGTGGGCACGCGCGACAGGCACGAAATAGGCGGCATTTTAAGCAACTTTCGTGACACGCTGCAGGTTAGTTTAATAGGCTTGTCAAACAACCTTAACTCAACCGGCTTTTCTAATGACGAATTGTATACCATGGGTGGTTTTGGCCGCTCGCAGGGCGGGCAGGTTAATGATGGCACTTTTGGCGGGCAAAACTGGGGCGGTGGTATCCAAAGCGTTATCTCTGGAGGCGTAAATATTAATAACGATTATGGTACCAAGCTGCGCATGAACCTAACCTACTTTTATACCGGTACCAATACTTTATACAACGCTAAAAACGAAGTGTTGCAAACCACAGATCAGACCGTAATTGATAACAAGGGAGAGGGCACCGCCAATTATGACAGCAGGAAACAAGCTTTAACTGCCGCAATAGATTGGAAGCCTGACACTAACATGCGTATATTGTATACGCCAAATTTTAGTTTTCAAACAAACCCATCCTCCTATATTTACACCGGCAATTCGGCTAATTTACAAGGGTCAATAAATTTTAGTAACAGCAGCCAAACCAGCAATTCAAGCGGTAACAACTTTAACCATAACTTTATGTTTTACCGCAAATTGGGGCATAAAGGTACGTCCATAACTGTCAATCATTCATTAACATTGAGCCACGACAGCCCCTACAACTACTCTTTACAGGATATCAGATCGTTCGTTTCGTCCGTTCCATCGCAATTGTTAGACAGGCATGAAGATGACGGTAGCGTAAACAATACTTTTGGTTTAACAGTTGGTTTCTATCATCCAATAACTAAAAAAATTATTGTCGAATTAAATACCAACACCAGATACCTGGTCATAGCCGGCAGAGCCAATGTTTTTGAGAAAAACCCGGGCAGTGGGCAATACAGTTTGTTTAATGACACGCTAAGTAAAAACCTGGTTAGGCACTGGTTTGTGCAAAATATCAAACCGATATTTACTTATAAATTTACAGACGATATTAATATCAAAGCTGCGATAGATCTGGAGATCCAGAACGTAACCAATTTCTTTAATATTGATACGGTACGCAACATCAACAAAAAATATCAGCTGCTATTTCCATCCTTCGAGTTAAACATTAAAGGTTTCTCTGCCCGGTACAGCCAATCTTATGACCTGCCTACTATAGACGACCTGCTACCTACTACCAGGGTTTATAATGCGTTTTACCGGGTTACCGGCAACCCCAATTTACAGGCCAATAAAGTGAGCGAGATGCACGTAAACTATTACCATTATTATAATGATAAGCAAGTGGGTTTCAATTTTTATGGTAATCTTTATTTAGCTGATAATGTGCGGATAACAAAAACCACCATAGACAGCGTGGGTGTTAATTCAAGCACTACCTTAAACGAAGGTAGTAGCGTGCGAAGTGATTTTGGGTTTGGTTTTAGCAAGCAGTTTAAGCAGCGACAAAAATGGCAAATTAATTTTAACACTAATTTTAACGGTGATATTCGCAGGTCAGACTTTATATTAAATACAGATAAGGGGACACAAACCAATTATAATTTTAGTGCCTCGCCAACCGTAAATTTCAATTACAGTTCACTGCTTTCTTTTAATACCAATTATCAGTTCGGCATTCAGTCAACCCAATATAAGGGGGTTAATTACGCAGCTGTTAATTTGTTAACGCACACTGTTGGCACAGATCTGAGCCTGAGCTGGCCCGCTCATTTTATTTTTGATGCTAAGTATAGTTACAACTATCGCCCACAGGTAGGCCAGGGCTTCCAGCAATCAAGCAATATTGTAGATCTGGCCACAACGTTTATGTTCTTAAAGAAAGATCGCGGGCAGTTTAAATTATCGGTTTATGACCTTTTTGACCAAAACGTTAGTATTTACAGATACGCGTCTAACAATTCTCTTATTACCTCAGAGCAACAGATTTTAAGACGCTATTTTATGCTGACGTTTCAGTATAAATTGAGTTCGTATAAATAATAAGTTAACCTGTCCGCGCGGACTCACCCCGACGTCGTTTCACTCGTCGACCCTCTCTTCGCCTTTGGCGGAAAGAGGGTTGTTTAATAAAAAGAAATTGTCATTCTGAGCGTAGCGAAGAATCTTATCAGAGCGTATAGGATCCTTCACTTTGTTCAGGATGACAAACAGAAGATTTACCCTCTTTGCCGCTTGCGGAAGAGAGGGTGGTCCAGCGAAGCGTAGACCGGGTGAGTCTTCGCCGCGCAAACCACACGACAGCCCCCACCCTGCCTGTGTTGAAAATATTACGCAAACTTTAATAGCATGTTAACAGCTAAAATGTTAGACTTGTAAATAATAACCTAAGTTGATCTGTTCAACCTAAAAAGAAATCTTTCATGCGTAATGTAAAATACTTTAAAGCGGCAATTACCGCTTGTTTAGCAGCTTCCGTTTCGGCAGGACTATTTGCCTTTGATACTGTTCATCCCGGCAAGCCGGCCAACAAAAAGACGACGAGAACCAGCGTCGCAGCTTTGAAAAAGCCGGAAGATAATCGCTTTGTAAAAACCATCCTGTCTAACGATTTGAACGAGCCAATGGAACTGGCCGTGGCACAGGATGGCCGGGTATTCTTTGTGGAGCGCGCGGGTAATTTTTACGTTTACACCCCGTCAAACAAACAAACCACATTAGTGCGCAAGTTTGATGTTAAGGCGGTAGACAAGATTTTACAGGGAATGCTGGGTATGACCATTGATCCTGATTTTTCCACCAACAGCTATATCTATTTTTATTACTCAACTGCTAAAGGCGATGGTTTGGTTAACCGGCTTTCGCGTTTTACCATCAGCAAAACCAATGTACTTAACCTGGAGTCTGAAAAAGATTTGCTGGATGTTCCGTTAGATGCCGAGGTCAGCGCACACTCTGGCGGTGGTATAGATTGGGATAAAAACAAAAATTTATACCTGTCAACAGGCGACAACACCGTTCCGTTCGAGTCGGAAGGCTATGCCCCTATTGATCGTCGTGCAAACCGCCAGACCTTTGACGCAGAGCGCTCGGCAGGTAACACCAATGATCTTCGCGGTAAAGTGTTGCGCATCCACCCTGAAGCCAATGGTACTTACACCATTCCGGCGGGTAATTTATTTCCGAAAGGAACAGCTCAAACCCGTCCCGAAATTTTTGTAATGGGTTGCCGCAATCCATACCGAATCTCGGTAGACAAAGCCACCTCTACCCTTTATTGGGGCGAAGTTGGCCCGGATGCCGGCGATAATGGCAAACAGGGTCCGCGTGGCTATGACGAAATTAACCAGGCCAAAAAAGCCGGTAACTATGGCTGGCCCTATTTTGTGGGCGACAATAAACCCTACAATAAATACGATTTCACTACCAAAGTAGTCGGCGATCTGTATGACGTTAACGCACCCGAAAATGCATCGCCAAACAACACCGGCTTAAATATTTTGCCTCCGGCACAAAAAGCTTTGGTTTGGTTTCCTTACGATACTTCGCCCGAATTTCCTGAATTGGGTAAAGGCGGACGCTGTATCATTGGCGGCCCGGTTTATCATTACAACCCGGCTTTGCAATCAAAAACAAAGTTCCCCGCTTATTATGACAAAGTTTTATTTGTGGGCGATTATATGCGCAGCTGGATCTTCGGTGTGCGTATGAATGATGATCTGAGTTTTAAAAACCTGGACCAGTTGATGGAAAGCAATGGCGATTTCCGCAGACCAATTGATATGAAATTTGGACCGGATGGCTCCTTCTATGTATTAGAGTATGGTTCGGCCTACGGACTGGATAACCCGGATGCCCGCCTGGTGCGTGTAGATTATAATGGAGGAAACCGACCGCCCGTAGCTAAGATAGCCACACAGGATACCATTGGTTTGATCCCTTATAAAGTTGCGCTTGATCAGAAAAGTTTTGATTATGATTCGGGCGATAAACTGCGTTACAAATGGATCTTAAACGGCAAAACCGTATTCTCGACTGCCGAAAAACCGGTTTACACGTTCCGCAAGAATGGTGTTTATAAGATCACTTTAAAAGTTACCGATGCTGCAGGTACCAGCTCGACCGATAGCAAGATCATTAAAGTAGGCAATACCTTACCGGATGTTGCTATTACGACCACAGAAAACAGCAGTTTCTTCTTCCCCGGCGAGCAAACGCTGGACTATAACGTAGCAATTAAAGATCGCGAGGACAAAGTGATAGACCTGAAACGTGCGAAAGTTAATTTGAACTATATAGCCCGTGTGGAGAATGGCCAGAATCTGATGGGTCACCAACACATCGCCCCTACATATAACTATGGTAAATCTTTAATGGCTAAAAGCGATTGTAAAGCCTGTCACGCAGTTAATACTAAAGTATTGGGGCCTGCGTTTGTTGATGTGGCAAAACGTTATAAAGACGACAAGGATGCGGTAGATAAGCTATCAAACAAAATCATTAAAGGCGGTAATGGCAATTGGGGCGAACATGCCATGAGTGCGCACCCGCAATTGAGCAAAGACGATGCTTCTGAAATCGTAAAATACATTCTAACGTTGAGCGACGTTAAAGCCGAAACCTCGTTACCTACCGTAGGCAACGTAGCATTGAAAGATCACGTGGCTAACCATGATGGCGGCAGATATATCCTGACTGCATCGTACACCGATAAAGGCGGCGCTATTACACCGTTGACCACTACCGAGTCGATAGTACTTCGCCCGGCTAAAGTATTAACGCAAACTGCCGATAAATTCGACAATATTGAACATGTGGACAATGGCGTTTTTGCATCGCAAAACAATGCTTACTTTATGTTAAAAGACGCTGACCTGAAAGATATCGGTCAATTGACCTATTATTATCGCTCAAAAGGGCTGGAGGGTAAAATTGAAGTTCATGCAGACTCGGCCGACGGTGCGTTGATCAGCACCTTCGACTTTACGCCAACTGCCGATCCAAAAAGCTACGTAGCACAAAGCACCCCAATAAGTGCACCGCAAGGCAAGCATGACTTATACTTTGTATTCGTCAAATCGTCGCGCACGGCCAAAGGCGATATCGGCGTAGCTTGGGTTAACTTTGAAAAAGTAAAATAGAATTAATAGCTTATTATAGAAATAAAACGCCGTTAAATGTTTTTAACGGCGTTTTATGTTAAAATAATCAGCTGATGAGGAATAAGTGTGCCGTTCTCCCCGCCACGTCATCGTGAGCGAGGTACGAGCGTGACGATCTCCGGATCGCTTGTATAGATATCCTCACGCTACGCTCAGGATGACGTGGCGGAGTGTGTGTAAGTTTGAGCGAGTATGTGAAACAAAAAAAGACCTAAAAGTCATTTTTACTGTTTCATTCTGTTTCACTAAAAAATTACAACTATTTAAATATCAATATTTTATCTAAATATATTGTTTCACTTGTTTCATCTGTTGCACACACACGTGAAACAAAACACAGACTGCCAAAGAGCCTATTTTTTCACTACCGGCCAGCCATCTACCCAGTCGAGTTGGTTAATTTCCAGTCGTTCGTAGGTGGTTGTATAGGCATGGTACGCCATGTAATCCACACCATCAAATGTCTCTACCGAGTTATGCCCCCGGGCATAGAAGGTTTTGTTAACTCCCGTATCGCCGCCCAAAACCAGGCTGCCGCCACCCTTTGCCATGTCCACGCCGTCCTTATCCAGGTATGGCCCGGTTATCTTCTTTGAGCGGCCGATCCTAATGTTATAAGTGCTATGTATCCCCGAGCAACAGGCATCCCATGAAGCAAAGAGGTAGTAATAGTCGCCTTTCTTGAATATGAATGGCGCCTCTATCTCACCGTTTCCCGCTTCAGCGTCCGTGTATTTGTAATCACGCGGTCGGCTGGCTATAGTGTGCCACTCTTGTGGTTCGGCAATAGTCTTCAGATCGGGGTTTAGCCTAACCAGCTTCAAACCGTCCCAGTGCGAACCAAAGACCAGCCATGCAGTACCATTCTCGTCAATAGCCAGATTGGGGTCTATGGCGTTCCAGTCATCACGCCCGGTTACCGATTGTATGACCATGCCGCCATCCACCCATTTATAGTCTTTAGATTTGGGGTCGAGGGTCTTGTTGGTGGCAATGCCTATCACCGAGGTGTTCTTGCCAAATATGGAAGTAGCATAGTACAGATACCACTGGCCGTTATGAAAGCTCAGGTCTGGCGCCCAGAAGCCCAATCCTTTAAAGCTTGGCAGCCGCTGCGCCACCCAGGCCGGCGCTACCGAGAAGACGGAGGGTAGCTTAGTCCAGGTCTTCATATCCTTCGATGCCCAAACCTGTATGCCACCACCGGTATAGTAAACGTAATAGGTATCGCCTTCTTTAGCCATTACAGGGTCGTGCACGCCGGGGTCGGTAGTAACATCGCCTACCTGAAAGCGACCGCGAATATGGTTATTATCTGCCGGCTGCTGGGCATACACTGATAAGCAGCAAGCCAGCAATAGGATGATAAATAGTGTACCTTTCATAGTTTGGGTTGATTAATTGGCTACCAAATATTGACTTAAATTAGCTCATTATCTATAATAATGATAAATTTAGCGGTAATATTTGCATTACCTAAGTTAACCAATCAATAATTAGCTATGTACAGGTCAAAGGTATTATTTGGTGCGATATGGTGTTGGCTATGCTTTAGTTTCAACAGCTTCGGACAGGTTGTAAAACCTGCTATTACAGACGCGCTTTCGCCCGCCGAATCGGTGCATCTAAACGGATTCCTGGCTACTAAACTAAGCGAAGATATAGATAATCGCCTGCTGGCCCAGGATGTAGACCGACTCATAGCACCCTTCAAGCTGGAGAACCGCACCGAAACCACCCTATGGCAAAGCGAGTTTTGGGGCAAGTGGTTTACTTCGCTTGCATTGGCCTATAAATACAATCCCGATCCCAGGTTAAAGGCAACGATGAATCATGCGGTCGCGGGTCTGCTGGCTACGCAAACATCTGATGGCTACATAGGCAACTACGCTGCCGAACATCGCCTTGAGGGCTGGGATATCTGGGGACGCAAGTACTGCATGCTGGGTCTGTTAGCTTACTACGACCTCACCAAAGACAAAAAGAGCCTCACAGCCGCCAGCCGGATAGCTGATAACCTGATCGACGACCTCAATAAGAAGGACGGCATCATCGTAACCAAAGGTAATTATAGGGGAATGGCTGCATCATCGGTGCTAGAGCCGATCTGCTTGCTGTATAATCATACGGGTAATAAGAAGTATCTGGACTTCGCACAGGAGATCGTCCGTCAATGGGAAACGCCCGAAGGTCCGCATTTGATTAGTAAGGCTAATATCAACGTGGCTCAGCGCTTCCCAAAGCCTAAAAATTGGTACAGCCCGGAGCAGGGACAAAAGGCATATGAAATGATGTCGTGCTATGAAGGTTTGCTGGAGCTATACCGCATCACAGGTAACGAAACTTATAAGCATGCAGTTGAAGACACCTGGGCCAACATTAAAAGAACCGAAATAGATATTGTAGGCTCAGGTGCATCTACCGAAATGTGGTTTGGCGGCAAAGCGTTGGAGAACACGCCAATCAACCATTTCCAGGAAACCTGTGTTACGATAACCTGGCTCAAACTCACCCAACAACTGCTCCGTCTTACCGGCGAAGCCAAATACGCCGACGAAGCCGAACGCACTTACTATAACGCGCTATTAGGATCAATGAGCCAACATGGTGCCGAGTGGGCCAAATACACGCCGCTTAATGGTGAGCGCTTGCCTGGCAGCGAGCAATGTGGTATGGGACTAAATTGCTGCATAGCCAGCGGCCCGCGAGGTTTGTTCGCTATCCCGTTGTTTATGGCAATGGAAACGGCAGGCGGCTTACAAGTCAATTATTTTGCTGATGGTAGCTATAAGTTAACATCGCCTAAAGGACAAGCCGTTACTTTGACACAACATACCGACTATCCAAAAACAGGCGTAGTTAATATCGATATTAACCTGCCAAAGCCGGAAGATATGACTATCAGTACCCGTATCCCTGCCTGGAGCGCTAAAAGCAAACTCATTGTAAACGGTACCGAGATAAATGGGTTGCAGCCAGGCTCATACGCTAAAATCAAGCGTACCTGGAAAACCGGCGACAAGATCACTTTAGAGGTGGATATGCGTGGCCGTGTAGTTCAAACAGGCACTTCCTTCCAAAGTGCTGCTATTGTACGGGGGCCGTTGGTTTTAGCTCGGGATACTCGTTTTGAAAGCACAGCACTAACTGCTGTTTTAAGGCCGGTGGCCGACAAGAACGGATATATTGATCTTACCAACTTACCTGATAATACCAACGATGACATCCTGCTGTTGTGCAAAGCCAGGTTCATTCCTGAGTCATATACTGAAGTGCCAAAGGGACCTGTCGATATTACTTTATGTGACTATGCATCGGCCGGCAACGGAACACAGCATTCATTTTATGCAGTGTGGTGGCCGCAACTGTTTCATCCGGATGGTAACTAAACAATTGTTCATATGAAACCGATATTAAGGAAAGTTGACAGTGGTAATAACTCGTTTAGCATAAGGGAAGACATTTATCCTTTCTTGTACAATCACTGGCATTATCACCCTGAAATTGAGCTTACCTATATCCGGAAGGGTACAGGCATCAGGCTGGTTGGCGACAGCATGGCTCCATTTGAAGACGGGGATCTGATTCTGCTCGGTTCAAATTTACCTCACATGTGGCGCAGCGATTCTATCTACTTTAAGAACATCCCGACACTGAATATTGAAGCCATAGCCATACACTTCAGGGATGATTTCTGGGGAGTGGGATTCATGCAATTGCCTGAATTACGATTAATTAAAGAGATGCTCGATCTATCCAAACGTGGTATTCAGATAACAGGCATCACCCGCGATTATGTGATCAAAGCTATGGAAGACAACCTGTACGTAACCGGCCCTAAACGTATTGAGTTTTTGCTGGGGATATTAGACGTGGTTAGCCGCAGCGGCGAATACACGCTTCTGGCAACTCCCGGTTTTAACAAAACATATGATCTCACCACCACAGACAAGATCAACCTGATCTACACTTATACCTTCAATAACTTCAAAAACAACATCTCTATCAAAGAAGCTGCCGAAGCCGCGAGCCTAAGCCCCAACTCCTTTTGTCGTTATTTTAAAACGCGCACACTTAAAACCTACTGGCAATTCTTACTGGAGATCCGAATAGGCTATGCCTGTAAATTGCTCATAGAGAATCAAAAATCAGTATCGCAGATCTGTTATGAATGCGGATTCAATAACCTCTCCAACTTTAACAGGCAATTCAAATCACTATTAAAAATCACACCATTACAGTACGCCAAATCGTATACAGTGCACGTTATGCATTTGTAAATAGAATCTGTGTTATTTAAACACAGATTCTACATCGGCTAATGTTACACCTAACACTTTTAGTGCAATTGAATTCAAAGCCACTTTATCACCGGTAAAATGGAATACTTTGTGTTGATGCTGTAACTTACCGCCCGGTTTTAGAAATGCCGCTGGCGACACACTCTCAATTTCATAAAACGGCCCCATCTGGGTACCATCAGCAAGCGGACCATCATTATAAGCATTCACGGCATCACCACTTAACGGGGCACGGTCTGTACGCCATTCCTGGTTCAGGAACAGCCCGTTATTGTCTATATCAAATTTAGCGATGGTTAGTACATTGTTAGTAGCATCATAGCTACCAATAACGGGCATGGCCCTTTTTGGTGTGATACCCAATTTACCGCGCGATTTGCCATCAGCTTTAAAAAACAACACATTGTTTTTGTAGACTATTCTATCCGCAGGTATCTGCCCGAAGTAATCTGTGGTTGCTACCTTCTCGGTTTTGGCGTTGTTGTAAGGAATAATGATCACCACTTTAGGCGATGGTGTAAACATGTCCAGATTCCACATACATGGTGCGCCGGTTGTTTGTGTCCACTCTATTTTGCTGGTATTAGTTAGCGTATTATCCGCCTGGAAACCTACCGCTTTTGTTTCGGGTGCTAGTTTGATGCCTAAAGCACTTTCAATAGCTGCATTATCCAGCAGAGTAATATCACGGTCGACTTTAATTTTCAGCTGGGTACCTGCATAGTTCAACAGATCCATATCCTTACTCATAGCCACCTTTTTATCATTGGCAGATACCACTTTCCAACTTTCGGTATCAAAAGCTTTAGGTGTATGCCAATCCGGGAAAGCCATCTTGGCACCGGGTTTAAAGAATAAGGAAAATTTACCACCCTCGGGGCCCAACCATAAACGGTTTTCGCTGCCGTAAGCGTTCATGTGAGAATCGGTATCTGCTTTAAAGGTTTTGTAGTTGATCCAACCAAAGCTGCGTCCATTCAAACCATCGGCAGTCGACGTAAATACCTTGGCCTGGTATTTTGCCGAAACTATAATTTGCGCCGCTCCATCTGCACTTTTTAACACTATTACACTATCGTTCTTTTTCAGGAAATCAAGATCATAGCCGTAAGTTCCTTTGGCGTATTTAGCCGTAGTGTCGCTGCTTGCGGTTTCTTTTTTTGTGTTTGACTGACAAGACGCTAAAAGTGCAACAACGGCGATTACTGCATGGTTCAATTTCAAAATACTGCTCATCATTTTTGATTTATATGGTGATTATTAAAATTTGGCAATTAATTATAGGCGACCGTGTTGCTCAAAGTCCCGATACCATCGATAGTTATCTCAACAACATCGCCCGGAGCCAATGTAAAATCATTAGGTGGCACCAGGCATGTACCCGTCATGAGGAAAGCGCCGTTAGGGAAACTCAACTCTCTGAACAGAAAGCCGGCTAATTCTTCGAGCGAACGCTTCATTCTTGACAATGGCGTATTGTCTGAATAAACCGTCACATCATCACGCTTTATAGTAATACTTATAATTGTCTCCTTGCTTATTGCTGTAGCCATTACAGTTAAACATGGCCCAATACCTGCGCTTTTATCATAAGTTTTCGCCTGCGGCAGATAAAGGGCATTCTCGCCTTCAATACTGCGTGAGCTCATATCGTTACCAACAGTATAACCCTGAATATCGCCGTTGCTGTTAATGAAAAGTGTAAGCTCCGGCTCTGGCACGTTCCAGGTTGAATCTTTACGAATACTGATCAATTGACCATGACCAACCGTACGCGCCGCTGTTGACTTAAAAAAGATTTCCGGGCGCTCAGCATCATAAACTCGCTTGTATAGATCAGACCCACCTGATGATTGAGACTCTTCTACCCTTGCATCGCGGCTTTGCAGGTAGGTTACTCCTGCTGCCCAAATCTCCTGGTTTTCTATCGGCGGCAATAAACCATCCTGCCAATTAGCATTGGTAACTTTTGTGGCCAAATGATATACTGCGGCCAAAAACGTATACAGTCCGTCGCGGTTAATCAGTTCATCCCATTGGTAATCCAATTTATAAACTGATCCGTCGTTTTGTAAAAAAATCCCTTTTGTTGTTTTGTATAGTTTCATGCGTATTGGTTTATTTTAAAGAGAAATACCTCTTTTCCATGGTATAAAATCGTCGTGACCGCCCGTTACTGCCTTAGCCTTTTCTTCGCCGCTGGCTACACGGATAATATGTTCCAAAATGCGCTCGCCAGCCTCATTTATACTTTCATCGCCACTAATCACAGTACCAGCGTCTATATCGATGATATCGGTCATTTTGTTGTATAGTTTAGTATTAGTAGATACCTTAACAACCGGCGTAATAGGATTACCGGTAGGCGTTCCTAATCCCGTAGTAAATACCACGATGGTTGCACCCGAGCCAACTTCGGCAGTGGTCGATTCCACATCACTGCCCGGCGTACACAATAGTGTTAAGCCCGGTTTTCTAACCTTTTCGGGATAATCCAACACATCTGCCACTGGCGATGTACCACCTTTTTTTGCTGCACCTGCTGATTTAATCGCGTCCGTTATCAAACCATCGCGCACATTGCCTGCAGACGGATTTGAATCAAAGCCTGAACCCAAAGCCTTAGCTTTATCATAGTAAGAACGCATCAGGTGGATAAATCTGCCTGCTGTTTCATCGTCAATACATCGATCACTTAATTCTTGCTCAACACCACATAATTCAGGAAACTCAGAAAGAATTACCGATCCGCCCAGTCCTACTATAATATCAGACACATGGCCCAATGATGGATTAGCTGAGATCCCCGAAAAACCATCCGAGCCGCCACATTCCAATCCTACACAAAGCTTACTTAGCGGTGCTGATTTACGGGTATTTTTGTTGGCTTCGATTAAGCCTGTAAACGTCTTTTTAATAGCCTGATTCAGCAATTCGGTTTCACTCCCTATTTGTTGTTGCTCTAACAGGTACAACGGCTTGGAGAAAGAAGGATCACGTTTATAGATTTCTTCTTTCAACATGTCGATCTGCGCATTTTGGCAACCAAGGCTTAGCACGGTAGCGCCGGCCACATTAGCATGCGTAATGTATCCGGCTAATAAACCGCATAGTCCGCGCGTATCTTCTTTTATCCCTGCGCAGCCCAAAGAATGATTCAGAAATTTGATGCCATCAACATTGGAAAACAACTTTTGATCTTTAGCTTTCAAACTAGCAACACCGTTCAGATCCGCGGCCAAAATTTCATCCGCATTTTTTCCTGATCGGTATAATTCTACCAATTGTTTTATATGGTCACGCTCCGGCGAAGTATCCGTTTGATAACCTAATTCCTTCGCAAAAGCATCTTGTATAACCTGTACATTCCTGTTCTCGCAAAAAACCAATGGAATCACCAACCAGTGATTGGCTACGCCAACCGAACCATCAGCACGATGGTAGCCCATAAAAGTACGGTCCTTCCAGGCAGACAGATCAGGCATCAGCCAGTCCGTCTTGCGCTCGCGTAGTTCGTAGTCGCCCGAGGCATGTTTTATATTTTGGGTAGTTACCGGTTCGCCGGTTGTTATCGGCAATACGGCTCTACCTACCAATACACCATACATTAACACATCATCGCCCGGGTTAAGATCCTGCAGTGCAAATTTATGTTTAGCGGCTACATCACCTAGCAAAGCAATCTGCTTATCTTCTGATAATATCATGTCCCCGGCCTTCAAATCAACCAACGCCACTTCGATATTATCTTTAGGATGTATTTTTAAAGTTGTAGTTTGCATCATTAAAATTTAAGCTAGTACCTCTTTAGTCAATTGCCCGTCTACCTTACGCCAAATATTCAATGGATTACCATTCTGTAACTCCGGCGGTAGTAATTCTTGCGGAAAATTCTGATAACTCACCGGCCTAACAAAACGATAAATAGCCTGTGACCCGACAGACGTGGTACGGCTGTCGGTGGTTGCCGGATAAGGCCCGCCGTGTTGCATAGCGTGCGTAACTTCTACCCCTGTTGGGACATTGTTGATCATCACGCGGCCGACTTTTTCCTCCAGGATATCAAATAATTCTTTGTGAGCCGATACGTCGTTGGCGTTGGCCCAAACACTAGTAGTCAGTTGACCCGGAATATTCCCTGCTATGGTTAATAATTGCAGGACATTATCGGCTATTACAAGCAGAGCCATCGGGCCAAAATGTTCTTCAAACAAGGATTGATCTTTTAGAAAATCAGTACCGGAAACTGTAAATGCCTGCGGTGTGGCCTGATTGGCATCAGCTATTCCTTTACCCAATAATTTTAGCGATGGAAAGGATTCTAATTCAGTGATACTCTTACAATAGGCACCGTAGATAGCATCGGTTAGCATTAAACCGCCATTCGCGCCAGATAATGATTCAGCATATTGCGTTAAGAATTTATCTGCGCTCTCACTTTTAACCATTAAAATAATACCGGGATTGGTACAGAATTGTCCTACGCCTAACGTGTTAGACGCCACCAAAGATTTGGCTAAGCTTTCCGGGTCTTCGTTCAGTTTTCCAGGCAATAAAAACACGGGGTTTACACTACCCATTTCGGCATAAACTGGGATCGGTTCCGGCCGTTGTGCAGCCAGATCGAACAAAGCTCTGCCACCGCGTAATGATCCCGTAAAACCAAGTGCCTTGATTAACGGATGCTTAACTAGTGCCTGGCCACTTTCAATTGTTTTGCCTTGGATCAAGGAGAAAACGCCATCAGGCATACCTGTTTTTTTTGCAGCCTCGATAATACAGTTGCCTACCAGCTCTGACGTCACCGGGTGGCCAAAATGCGCTTTGTAAACCACCGGACATCCGGCTGCTAAAGCCGATATGGTATCGCCACCAGCAACCGAGAAAGCGAATGGAAAATTACTTGCACCGAAAACGGCGACCGGCCCCAAAGGACGTTGCATCTGGCAAATCTGCGGTTTCGGCAAAGGCTGGCGTTCGGGCATTGCTTTATCAATTATCGCGTTTACCCATGAGCCTTCTTTTAACAAGTTCGCGAATAGGTTAATCTGCCCTATAGTTCTGTCTATTTCGCCATTTAAACGTGGCTGGGGCAAGTGTGTTTCCTGCATAGCGACAGGCACCAGCGTTTCGCGGATGTTATTGATCTCGGCAGCTATGGCCTCCAAGAAATTAACTCTATCGGCAACTGGCAGTAATTTATACGTTCTGAATGCAGCATCAGCTTTCTTTGCAGCTTCATCTATATTAGCGGCTGTCGCTTCACTAAACATGTACTGACCTGAATTATCTTTCATCGCTATCGAACTTTTAAAATTGTCCGTAGCACCGTCGGCATTTGAGTATCCAATAATTTGTTTTCCTGTAATTTTCATAAGTATTAAAGGGATATTATCCCAAGTTTTTTGTCATGCCCGAAACAATGACTTTATTCACCGGGATTTTACCATAAGCCACATCCAAACGCGGCACACCTGCTTTCAATGTCACCGTACCAAAACCTGTTGCTGTTGAAAGAAAGCTCGTAAAATCACCAATCCGTGAATCGATATGCAGTTCCTTATCTATCGCGTCATAGCGTACGCCGGTAAGCCCCTCGATCATGCCATAACTTGACATAGCCCGTGCGTACCAGTGACCGCATTCGTACTCATTAAATGGATTTCGTACTTCGCCATTGTATCTATCACGACAAGCACGTACAATATCCAGGCCTTTTTGAACTTCGCCCATCAACATTAAATGCGATGCAACCTGGTACTCAATGCCAGTCCATACCTCGTTGCTGTATACAAATGGCAACGAAAGCATGCCGCCTTTTGGCCATGAACAAAGCAGTAAACCGCCTTCATCGCCAATAGCATAAGTAGGCCGCTGCGGATTGGAATGTTCGTGCAGACTGGTTTTAAAATTATAGCGATGTACGGATGTTAAATGGTTCCTGGTTTTTTGCTGATCCAATGGATCACCTAAACCGCACATTCTTGATAGCCATCCACCCATTACACCGTCAGATAACACACCAGTGCCATATTGATATTTAGGACCTTCTTTCTCCAATATTATTTTAGCCTCTGGCTGATACCCGGTAGCATATGATTGTGCTTTAGCGGGATCAGGAGCCTGTAACTCTTTCCATTCTATTTTTTGTTGGAAATACTCGCCGTTGTACAGCTCGCTTTCCATGTACTTTTTACCTTTCGCGTACAACGTCTCGTATCCAGACACATCTTTACCTAAAGCTTTACTCATGGTAATAAATGCGTTTAGTGCGCCTAAATAAAAACTTGTTGCAAAGCCTGTTGGCCCCCAAAACTCAATATCGTAAGTATTGTGGTGTGGTTCCTGTACAACGCCGTTTCCTTTCGGGTCCCAGGTTTTGCTACAGTAATCCAGGCTGGCTTGTACTTTCGGATAGATCGACTTCAACCATTCTGTATCGCCACTGATGCGCCATTCGCGATGTACTTTCATAATACCGCCGAGTTGCCCATCCGATGCTGCGTGAAAGTTGTGTACCACCTTGGTTATGGGTAGGTTTGAGCGAAACATCTGGTGTCCTTCTTCATTCTGACTTTCATAAAATTCAGTATCGCGCAAGCTGCGCTCTAAGGACGGAAACAAATGCGAAACCGCCTGCGCGTAGTTCCACACGTGGGTGCATGAGCCATGGCAACTTCCCCAGTTATCGCCGGTTCCCTCCCAGTTCCAAAACCTTCCATCATACTGACGCATTACTGTGGGCGATTTTAATATGGTTAGGTTTGCGGCAATTGCTTCGGTAACCTCTGGCGGTAAGGTGCTTTTATAGAATGTATCCGTGAATAGTTTGGTCTTTTTGCGGAGATCGCTGTAATTATCAGTCCAATATTCAGCTACATCTTCAATATTTTTGAATTTGCTGCTATACCAGGGTTTATGGAATTGCAAAAGCGGATCGGCATCAACCCGCGCTCTATCCGATGGGTCAACCTCGCCCATACGTAGTTTGGTATTGGGCACATACCAAGCCATCATCAAGTGAATGGTCTTCTCCTCCCCTGGCTTCAGGCTAAATGGTACAAACAACGATGCACCCGGTGCATTAGCGCCTACCGGCGGATTGTTTTTTAGCTCACTGTTTTGAATAGATTTCCAGGCCATCGTCAAGCCATCGAACCATCCTCCCCTGAACCAACAATGGTCAACAAGTGTTGCCGGGTCATTGGTGCAAATAGCAAAATCGCCCTGTTTTTGTGGATCTTTTTGGGTGCCGTCAGCTGAAAGCGCGAAACCGTTCTTTATAGATTTAATGGAGTTTTTGGTATCCGGTTGCTCCATAAAGTTGCGGCTGCTGTAAGAGAAGACACAATCTTGCGTTTTACCACTGTTATTTTTAAAGTGATATTCTAATCCGCCAACAGGTAAACTCGCACTGTCCGCATCAGGTGGAACAAAAGGACTCCAGCCTTTTATGTCGACGTGTAAAGGAATATCCTTATCAATCAAAGTAATATCAGCAAATGGGAATCGTGCGTTAAACTCAGCCGACTCAAAACGAGCCAATCCCCATGTAGCACCACCAGTACCACCTAAACCGGCATCATGATTACCAAATTTTTTCCAGGCAGGAACTTTGGCCTCTAAAACTTTGGCTCCGTTAACCAGCCCTTTAATACTAATGGCCGCGAACATCGCCGGCTCATTAAACACATCCGGATTATTACGTACCGACATGTGCGATATAGCACCTGTACCTTCCAAACAGAACATACCAGCACCTATACCTCCAATCGGGAATGCTACGCGATTTAAATGCATTCCGTTATAGGGCGTATTGTACGCACGTTTTCCTGGCAGAACAACGGGCAAGGACTTTTCTTCTGTCGAGGTTTTCTCCGCGGCTTTCAAGCGGCCAATCGGCAAAAATGCCGCTGCCCCGCCAACACCTAAATTCCTTAGAAATCCGCGGCGACCTGATCCGTTTTTCATATCAGCTAAATTTTGGAGTTGATGATTAGTTGATCTCTAACTCGTCTTTTGATGGCAGTTTCGGAATTTCTCCATTTGGACCTTGTTGATACCAGAACGCAACCGAAATAATATCAGAGTGCTGTTGTAAATATCTCCCGCCGGATTTCCAACCCAGGTCCTGGATAGTAACTTTCAAGTCTTTGTCAAAACGAATAGGGTCCTGGATGTGCCAACGATATAAGCCAAAACGCTGCCTGATATTGTAATGGCCATCGCCCCTGATTACCTGCGGTAAACCTGTGTACGCAGTAGAAAATTCGGTATAATTAACCTCCTCGTTGCTCGTTGGTAAGCGGCGACGAGTATCGAAATCGTATGATCCACAGAAATAATCCTCGGTACCTGTACCTACTATAGTCGCAAATTTAGAGTCGCCATCCAGGTAAAACTTGATCTCGCCTTCGCCCCACCAGCCGTTGTTATTGATATCAAAACCCATGTAAACGCCTACATACTGACCTTTGCCTTTTACACCATCTAAAATGGTATAAACAGAATGATCATTTGGTGTAGATTTTCTGAATTGAGCATGGAAGTAAGCTTCGTCAGCACCAACTTTAGTTAAGGTATAGTTTACAGAATAATACAGGCTCATCTCGCGGTCGTCCATATTCTGCATAGTAATTTTACATTTTTTGCGGAAAGGCATTTTCCAATAGCAGTTAAATGCGCTGCCTGGGTTTACTGTCACCGGTAACGAATTTATAGGTGCATACTGGTTCCAACCCATGCCAAAGAATGCACCAACCGGAGCTTCGACAGACGGCGTAGTTTCGTCATCCCAATAAATACGTACGATAGACAAACGCCAGTTACCGGTTGGTGTCATCCAGATATGTTGAATAGCACCCGGGCCTTCCATTTCGGCAATTGTGATGGTTTCGCCTGGTTTAATTAATATGTATGGGTTAACTTTCCATCCCTGGCCCAATTCGCGGGCTGCGCCTGACGCGTTGGCCACATTGCGTTTGCCTTTATCTTTTTCAGGGTCGGCCATGCCACCTTTACCTTTTTCGCCGGTAAAATTTTCAGGACTGATAGAGCGCGATTGTGCGTCTGATACTTTTGACAAATTGCCCAGGTTCATATCCAGGCCATTAAATTTTTCGCCTTGCTGTGCGCGGCAGTTAAACGCCACCAAAGCGGCAGCCAGGATAAAAAGTAACTTTTTCATCGTTTAAATAAGGATTATAAGATTGGTTTATAATGTTAATACAAAGAAAGAACAATGGCTGATAGAAAACTCTCCTTAAATAGCCAATTTTGATACAATATTGGCATTTGAGTTTTGTAACGTTATAAATCACCTACAAATAGTATTACTCAACATCGCCAAAAAGACAACATAATACTGGTTAATAAAGATGTACGCTTACAGATTTAATTGTATCTTCAATAATAAGAATAAGCCCTCGAGCTTTAAGTTGTATATACAAGATAATAATTTTTGTTCTATATTTATGGCGGACTTAATCTTAAATCAAGTCTGCCGGGCGGCAAGCTCTTACCAATTATCCTAAAATTAAAAAATACCAGATGAAAAACTTTAAAGCAGTTTTTGCCTGTTTATTATTGCTGAATACAGGTGTGATCGCACAGCAAAAAAAATCAAACCTGAGTTACGTCGATCCATCTATTGGCGGAGTGGGATTGATACTGGAGCCTACCAGACCTACTGTACAGTTACCTAATCAACTTATCAGGGTATTCCCGGTTAGGCATGATGCATTGGATGATCAGATCTCGTATTTTCCTTTAACCATAGCATCGCATCGCGTGGTTTCTTTATTCAGTTTTATGCCAATAAGCGGAGGCAATCCAAATGCTCTTTGGGATAAGAAGCAAGTATATAACTACGAAACACTTACACCATATTACTATAAATCAGAATTGGGAGATGAAGGCAATTTAATAGAGTTTACGCCATCTGAGAAAAGCGGCTTTTTCAAAATCTCTTTCAAAAAGAGTACAGACAATTATCTGCGCATGGGCATTTTGAATGAGGATGGACAAATTACTTTGGCCGACAGGCGCAAACTAACTGGTTCGGAAGTTTTTAGAGGGATGAAAGCTTATTTCTATGCAGAGACAGATGGCGACCTGACCGAAGCTATAAACAAAACCAAAAATGTGCTCATTAAAGTATCACAGCATGTTAGATTTAAATATGCTATTTCTTACATCAGCATCGAACAAGCCAAAGAAAACTTGCATGCCGAAATTCCCGGCTGGGATTTTAACAAGGTAAAAACTACTGCTTATAATGAGTGGAACAAAGTAATGTCTCAAATTAATGTTGAAGGTGGCACTTTAGCTCAAAAGCGCGTTTTCTATACCTCGCTTTATCGCTGTTATGAGCGGATGGTAGATATCAATGAGCACGGTAAATATTATAGCGCTTATGATCACCAGGTGCATCAAAGCAACCGGCCATTTTTTGTGGACAACTGGATCTGGGATACTTATATTGCTTTGGGTCCCCTGCATATGATACTTGACCCAGACAAAGAGCAAGACAAGATTAATTCATATATCGATATGTACCAACAAAGTGGTTGGATGCCATCGTTTGCATTAATATTTGGCGATTGGCCGGCCATGACCGGTAACCACGCCGCCTCATGGATGGCTGATGCCTGGTTTAAAGGCCTGCGTAATTTTGATTTGAAGACCGCTTATGAAAGTTTGCGTAAAAATTCGCTTGACGCTACGCTCCTGCCCTGGAATAATGGTCCGGCCACCGTACTTGATTCATTTTATAACAAACACGGCTACATGCCCGGCCTGCATTATGGCGAGCCTGAAACCGTACCACAGGTAGAGAACGTTTGGGAGAAGCGACAGGCGGTATCCGTTACTTTAGAGAATAGTTATAGCGACTGGAACATAGGTCGCCTGGCGGCTGAATTGAATAAGCCTGACGACGAAAAGCTTTTCCTATCGCGATCAAAGAACTATCAAAACGTTTTCAGGAAAGACAAAGGCTTTATGTGGGCCAAGGATAAAGATGGCAAGTGGATAGAAAATATGGACCCAAAATCTGCCGGTCGAGAGTTTTTTACCGAAAACAATGCCTATACCTATAACTGGGTGGTTAAGCACGATTTTAAAGGCTTATTTAACTTAATGGGTGGCACCAAACAAGCCGAGGCCAAACTTGACCAGCTATTCCGTGAGGATTTAGGCACAGCCAAATTCATTTTCTGGAAAACGCAGCCGGATGCTTCAGGCTTGGTTGGACAATTTGTGATGGGTAACGAGCCTAGCTTCCATATCCCCTACCTTTATAATTACATGGGTGCACCATGGAAAACCCAGAAACGCATCCGTATGTTACTGAATACCTGGTATACCGACAACCTATTTGGCATTCCCGGCGATGAAGACGGTGGCGGCATGACCTCTTTCGTGGTGTTTTCTATGATGGGCTTCTTTCCGGTTACGGCAGGTATCCCGGTTTATAATGTGGGCAGCCCTGTTTTTACTAAGGTGACCATCAACCTGCCGAATGGCAAAGTATTTACCATTAACGCGGCAAATAGTTCGGCTGATAATAAGTATATCCTAAGCGCAACACTGAATGGAGCAGTATTGAATAAGCCGTGGTTTACCCACACTGATCTGGTTAACGGCGCAACCATCAATTTCAAAATGGGCAGCCGTCCTAACAAAAGTTGGGGAGCCGCCGCTGACGACACCCCGCCAAGTGATGGTAACTCGCTTTACTTAAATAATAAATGGTAAGATGATGAAGAAGTATCTACTAGCAGCATCTGCCATTTTATTTCTGTCGATGAGCGCCATCGCGCAGCAAAAGAAAGTAAGTTCATTATCTCCTTTAGATTATGTTGATCCAACCATCGGTGGTTCGGGCATTGTATTACAGCCTACGCGGCAAACCGTGCATCTGCCTAACTCTATGCTGCGAATCTTCCCGTTCAAGCAAGATCAACTAGACGACCAGATCATGTTCTTCCCACTTTGCGTGGTGTCCCATCGTACAGAGTATGCATTTTCGTTTCTGCCTTTAAAGGGTAAACCCGATGATAGCTTTTGGAGTAAACGTTTTACCATTGCTTCAGAAAAATCAACGCCCTATTATTACCAGGCTGAAGAAGAAGATAATGGAACGGTATTAGAATTTACAACATCGGCCAAAAGCGGGTTCTTCCAAGCTACGTTTAGCGGCGATGAGAATAATTACCTGCGGATAGGCTTAAACGGTGGCTCGGGCGTGGTTGAGCAACAAGACAAAAGAGTGATTACCGGTACCGAGGACATATCTGGCTTTAAGGCTTATTTTTACGCGGAAGCCAATCAGGATATCAGCAAGATCATTTATCAGAATGATAGCGAGAAGAAACATCTGCTGGCTAAATTTGACAGCAAGGCGGTAAAGTTTAAATATGCCATTTCTTACATCAGCATTGAACATGCTAAAGCCAACCTTTACACAGAAATACCTGACTGGGATTTTAACCTTGTCAAAGAGAAAGCGAAAACTATCTGGAACCAGAAGCTCAATCAGATCAGCGTACAGGGCGGCACCACAGCGCAAAAGCGGACGTTCTACACCTCGTTTTACCGTACCTACGAACGTATGGTGGATATCAATGAATACGGACAGTACTACAGCGCGTACGACCACAAGATTCACCAAAGCAAAGAGCCGTTCTTTGTAGATAACTGGATTTGGGACATGTATATAGCCGACGAGCCGCTACATACTATTCTCGACCCTAAGAAAGAGACACAGAAGATCAACTCCTACATCACCATGTACCAACAAAGCGGCTGGATGCCGGCTTTTGCGCTGGCAACGGGCGACTGGCCTGCCATGACCGGTAACCACGCAGCCTCATGGATGGCCGATGCCTGGAGCAAAGGTTTGCGCTTTGATGTAAAGACCGCTTATGAAGGTTTGAAGAAGAACTCTTTGCAGGGCACACTGCTGCCTTGGAGAAATGGCCCGGCAACCGCTATTGATTCGTTTTATAATACCCATGGCTACCTCTACTCCACGCATCCCGAAGAGCGCGGCAGCAAAGACGGCGTAGATATGGATAAATGGTGGGAGGGCCGTGGCAATGAGGGCGTCTCAATAACTTTAGAATGGAGTATATGTGATTGGGAGATAGCGCAACTGGCTACGCCGGCTGGTTACCCGCAGGATAAAGCTTTGTTTTTGAAACGTGCCGGCAATTATGCCAATGTTTATAATGCAAAAGAGGGGTTCGTTTGGCCAAAGGATAAAGAAGGTAACTGGATCTATCCGTACAACACCAAACTACTGGGTCGCGAGTATGTAACCGAAAACAACTCATACACCTATAACTGGACACCTAAGCATGATCTGAAAGGTTTGTTTGAAAAGATGGGTGGGCGCCCTAAAGCGGAAGCCAAACTCGATCAGCTTTTTAGAGAAGATCTCAGCTTGCCTAAGTTCCTGTTCTGGCTGAATCAGCCGGATGCTTCTGGCTTGGTGGGGCAGTTTGTGATGGGTAACGAGCCGAGCTATCATATCCCCTACCTGTACAACTACCTTGGCGCTCCCTGGAAAACGCAGAAACGCATCCGTATGTTAATGGATACCTGGTACCCGGATAACGTATTCGGCATTCCCGGTGATGAGGATGGCGGCGGCACTACATCCCTTGTTGTTTTGTCTATGATGGGATTCTTCCCGGTTACACCAGGCATCCCGGTCTATAATATCGGCAGCCCTAGCTTTAATCAAACAAGCATCAAGCTGCCTTCAGGGAAAACATTTACTATTAAAGCCGTTAACAATTCTAAAACCAACGTGTACATCCAAAAAGCCACATTAAATGGAAAGATACTGGATAAACCCTGGTTTAAACATACTGACCTGTTAAACGGCGGCACCTTGGTTCTGCAAATGGGTGATCGCCCTAACAAGGCCTGGGGTGCCAGGGTTCAGGATGCGCCTCCGTCGGCTATTGATGTTGATCCGTCCAATTATAAATAGCATATGCAAAAAGAGACGCAAAATATTGCGTCTCTACATACGGTTCTGGGGTGTTCCTCACCTCGTCATCGTGAGCTAGGTACGAGCGTGACGATCTCTGGCAAAGCGATTATTGTCGCTTTTAAAGAGATTGCCACGCTACGCTCGCAATGACGTAACGGAGTAAAAAGACCCAATTACCTTATTTATTAATTTTCTTAATACCCGCTGCATACTGTATCCCACCCAGAATATGCTTCAAATACAGTGGATCAGCATATGATTCGTCGGTATGGCCCAGTTCGGTGTAGAAAGCCCGGCCGCCATCATAAGTATGGTACCATGCCATCGGGTGATCGCCCATTTGCAGATTAGGTTGTTGATAACTGCTTTCGTCAATCTTTAATATTACATGCAAATCAGTAGCCATCCATTTAAACGAATACCACTCGTCTTTGCGTTTCCATTCTTTTGGTAAAAAACTGGTAGCAATGGTTGAAGCATCAACCACATCTATAACAGCATCCTGTTGTGCAGGATGCCCCTTAAAGTAAGCGCCAGACATATTTCCATACCATTGCCAGTCGTAACAGCAATCAGTAGCAGCATGAATGCCCATGTAGCCCCCACCCTGCTCCATATATTTCATGAGGGCAGTTTTTTGGTCTTCGGTAAATAACTGGTTACTCAAACCTGTGGTGCTCAGGAAAACAATAGCCGAGTATTGCTTCAGGTTATCTAAAGTGAACTTTGAGGCATCGGTGGTGGTATCCATATCGAAATTATTTTCGGCACCTAACTTTATAATCGCGGTATTGCCCACAGCTATAGATGAATGGTGAAAACCCTTTGTTTTACTAAACACCAGGATCTTTGGTTTAGGTTTGGCTAACGCGGTGGTGGTATTCAGCAAAATGCAAATAGCCAACAGGCCAATCGCATTAAAAACACTTTTAAAATTCATTGATCTTACTTTCATATTTATAGATTTTAATTGGTGTCAAATTGAGGAGTTTTAAAAACCAGAGGCTTTTCCTTGCGCAACATCTTCGAGGCTTCGCCGGTTAGCTTCAAATATAGGTCAGATGGCTTACCATCTAAATTTACAAATTGAGTTTGAGAACCTGGCGCTGTTACCGGCGGATTATCGGTTACCTTAAATATAGCAGTTCCCTCGTTAACTTCATCAAACATAGCCACGTAGATCATTTGCGCGCCCGCTTTCATTGCGGTAGATAACATCTGCCAATAAAAGCGTCCGCCCTCGCGGGGAATGGAACCTACGGGTTTAACATCATCAGGAAATTCGCGTCGGCTTAAATTATGCCAGCTAAAGCCAGGATAAACACAAGGCACATATTCAACATTATTTTCGCGGCACCATTTCATATCATCAATTATGTCGTCGCGATAGCGATCCATATCGTTATGCAACAGCGGCGAATAACGTTGCACGCTCCATGGCAGCACAATATCGCATTGCTTAATAATATCATGCAGGTATGGGTCAGGTAAACAATCGGCACGCAAGGTGCGCCATGAATTAGGTACGCCCAACATCACGGCACAGCCGCCATAAACCGGATCATTTTTCAGGAAATCAATTAGGCGTTCTAAACCAATGTTACGCGTGTTATAGGGACGATCAGGAAATCCAACACCCCAAATAGCAATCACAGGTTTGCCATTTTCGTGCAGGTAAGTTTTTGCACCTTCCTGGTTAGTTACTTTTAATTCATCAACCAGGTATTTCCAATCTTCAATAATAGCCGAGCAATCTTCGCCCGATGCTGCCAATCCAGACAGATCGTACATCACAGCTATGGCGCGTTTGTATTTTGATGCGGCCTCGAATGCGTTACGAATTACCACCGTACCATTTGGCGTATGATTTTCTTTTTTAGCATTGCCAAAAAAACGCTGCACAAATACACCATCTACACCATATTGCTGCATCCATTTAAAATGCAGATCGACAGTACTTTTATCTGCTGAGCTGAAAAATTTGGCAGCTTGTCCGTTAGCTAATTTAAACGGTGTATCGTAGGTCTTTTCATACTCGGTTACATCAGGCCACATGTCTATGCCCGAATTGCCGTCAGTACCATAAACATAGTTTTTTTGATTACTGCCATCACCGGCGGCCCTGAACCATCCCTGGTAGCCCGCCATGATTAAACCTTTATAAGAAGGGTATAAGGTCGTTTTACTGTGTTTGTTTTGGCCATAGCTATTTACAGCAGCAAGTACTAACAAGCACAATGCGAGTAATTTACATTTCATTTCGGTTTATTTGGTAATCGATTGCACAAATCAAAGCAAATAAACCTTTGTTACCAAAAAAATATCAATAAAGATACAATATGCTATTGTCGAAGTAGCTTATCGGCGCAAAGCGCTATCTACAGAATCAACAAAACTGATGAGCTTGCCTTTATTACTTTCAAAAATAAAGTCCCTCATGCTTTTGCTCTCCAGGTTATCGAAGTCGCCCACAATCGCTAGTCTGACACGTCTGTTTGAAAATTTTTGAAGGATCTCTCCAGCCATGCCCGTTTTCAATTCAAAAAAATCAGGATTAAGTTGCGATGCCAGGATTATAATATAATCAAAGCCCTGGTAGTATAGATCATTGAGTAGTTGCCCTCCATCGTCGATAGTAGCAATAATAATTTCATTGGATACAACTTCAGCTACCTGAATGCCATTTTTAGTATGCGAGACAATTTCCATACCCGCTAAAGTAGTAAGTATAAATTATTTCTTTTTTTTCTAAAATGGCCTTGGGTCAAATCAGTTGCATAACATTAATAAAAAGCGGTGTTTTACTTCAAACAATTACTAACGAATTGGGGTTTACATTTTTGCTGAATAACATCTATCTTTAAGCCACTAACAATGATTGCCATTTACTATGCCTGTAAATAACGCTAACCAATCTATACCCTATTTTTTACAAGGCGGCGGCGAGATGGGAGAATTGATCCGGTCTATTGATTGGTCAACGCATCTTTTAGGACAACCCGAAAGCTGGCCCTCAGCTTTAAAATATTCGGTGAGCATGATGTTCAGCTCTGCTTTACCGGTGCTTATTTGCTGGGGGCAAGAGTATTTACAGCTTTACAATGATCAGTTTCGGCCCATCAACGGCGAAACCAAGCATCCGCAGGCTGTAGGCGAAAGTGCCAAAGTAACTTATGCAGAGATTTGGGATACCATTGGACCCATGTTTGCCGGCGTTATGGACGGGCAAACGTTTGGCTTTCCTAATTTCATGGTGCCGTTAGATAGAAATGGCCGAACCGAAGATTGTTATTTCGATTTTTCTTATAGCCCTATTAAAGACGATAATGGCGTTGTAGCCGGCATATTGGTTGTTTGCGTGGAAACCACAGCAAAAATTGGCGCTTTAAACACTTTAAGCGACGTAAACGAGGAGCTTAGAGATGCTTTGGCATTGAATGCTCAAAATCAAAATAAATTAAGAGAAACCGAAAGTAGCCTGCGTTCGGTTATTAGCCAGGCGCCTGTTGCTATGGCTATATTTCGCGGCACGGATTACGTAGTTGAAACAGTAAATAACCGGGCGCTTGAACTATGGGGCCGCAAAACTGATGAGGTAAATCAGAAGCCGATATTGGCGGCAATGCCCGAGCTAAAGGAGCAGGGAATACAAGCTTTATTAGATGATGTTTATATAAATGGCAATAGTTTTGCCGCCAGCGAACTAGCTGTTGAGCTATCGCGAAATAGTGGATTGGAAACCGTTTTCGTTAATTTTGTCTATGAGCCGCTTTATGATGCGGATGGTAATATTAATGGCGTGATAACTATTGGCTTTGACGTAACAGAGTCGGTTTTAGAGCGAAGGAAAACTGAGGATAGCGAAGCGAAACTGGACCAGGTGATAGATCTCTTACCTGCAGCCATAACTATACTGATTGGCCCTGACCTTGTTATTGAACGCACTAATCCAAGTAACCTTGCCTACTGGAAAAAAACAAAGGCACAAACTTTTGGCAAACCACTGTTAGAGGTATTGCCCGAGCTAGTCGATCAACCCTTTCCCGGGCAACTGAGGCATGTACTGGCAACCGGCGAAACCGTTGTTGTAAATGAAGGCGAAGTAAATTTGGAGCTGCCTGATGGGACGATCAGCACTACTTATGTTGACTACAGTTATCAGCCTTTAACAGACAATAAGGGGCAACGCATTGGCGTTTTGGTAATGTCTAACGACGTAACGGAAAAAGTTGTGTCACGACGCTTATTAGAAGCCAATGAAGAAGAACTGCAAGTAATTAACGAGGATCTTGCTGCGGCTAATGAAGAACTGGCTTCGACCAATGAGGAGCTTGCTGCAGCTAATGAAGAGCTTGCTTCTGTTAACGAAGAACTTGCAGCTACCAATGAAGAGTTATCAGAAACCGTGGACAAGCTATCGGTTAGTGAACAGCAAGTGCGTGCAATAGTTGAAAGCGCGCCATTTCCCATCAGCGTTTATTTGGGTAGCGAAATGAAGATCGCGTTAGCTAATCAGACCATGCTTGAGGTTTGGGGAAAGGGAGAAAATGTGATTGGCTATAGCTACATGGACTTGCTGCCTGAATTAGATACCCAGGGCATTTACGAGAAGCTGACAACTGTATATGACACCGGAAAACCATTTCATGCAAGAAACCAGCGTGTAGATCTAGTGGTGGATGGCGTTTTACAACCCGTCTATTTCAATTATAGTTTTACCCCATTGTTTGATGGCGATGGCCGGGTTTATGGTGTGATGAATACCGCTGCCGATGTTACCGACCTAAACATCGCCAAACATAAAGTTGAACAAAGCGAAGAGAACTTCCGCGATATGATAGCGCAGGCACCTGTTGCGATGTGTCTTTTAACCGGCCCAAATCATATCATTGAATTGGCGAATGATGCCATGGTTGAAATTTGGGGTAAGTCTTATGCTGATGTAATTAACAAACCCGTTTTTGATGCGTTGCCTGATGCCCGCGAACAGGGCCTGGAGCAAGTAATGAAAACCGTATATCAAACAGGTGTACCATTCATGGCGAGTGAACAACCTGTTACGCTGATGCGGTATGGTAAAGAAGATATTGTCTATCAAAACTTTGTATATCAGCCTTACATAAATAATAACGGCGCTATTTTAGGGATACTGGCTATTTCTGTAAATGTAACCGAACAGGTATTAGCACGTCAAAAAATAGAGCAAAGCGAAGCAGAGTTATTAGATATTAAAAAACGGCTGGAAGCTGAATTGGAGGTTGGCAAACAGCTACAGCAGCAAAAAGATGGTTTTATTGGGATGGCTAGTCACGAGTTAAAAACGCCGCTTACATCGCTTAGCGCCATTATACAGGTAGCGGGGCTAAAACTAAAACATAGCAACGATAGTTTTTTGAAAGATGCTATGACCAAGGCCAATACACAGGTCAAAAAAATGAATGGCCTGATCAATGGCTTTTTAAATATATCACGCCTGGAATCAGGAAAAATACTGATTGAAAAGACGGATTTTCATTTAGAGAAGTTATTAAAAGAAGTTGTTGCCGAACACGAGTTAACGGTATCCTCGCACTCGATAGAACTATTAGTTGGCAACGATGTGGTAATACATGCCGACCGCGACAAAATTGGGTCGGTAATTTCTAACCTGTTAAGTAATGCAGTTAAATACTCGCCCAGAGGTAAAGAGATATCGGTAAAATGTCTTTTATTGGGTAACCAGGTACATGTGAGCATTAAAGACCAGGGAATGGGTATTAAAGCTGATGATCTGCCGAAAGTTTTTGATCGGTATTACCGGGTAAAAACATCGCACACACAGCATATATCCGGCTTTGGGATAGGGCTTTATTTAAGCGCGGAGATCATTCACAGGCATGATGGAGAAATATGGGTTGAAAGCGAAAGTGGCAAAGGCTCAACTTTCTATTTTTCGCTACCGATAGTAAAATAATTAATGGGCATTTACTCGTTAACGACCGGCATTTACTTTCTGTAAATTTTCTTGCATTAGTTCAGACACCTCAAAAAAAGCAGATAGTTTTTCATAATCAATACCTGCCTCGGCTAAGTGGTTTATCTTTTCAATGGTATGTGTAATATGTTGCACAGAATCCCGGGCCGATGATGATAGGTAAACGTAATGCTCACGCCTGTCGGCCGGATTACGCACGGTATAAACCATGTTACGTTGCTCCAGGTAAACAATAATGTTTACTATGCGCGATTTATCTTTTTGTAAAAGACTGGCCAGCTTATTCTGCGTAAGCGGTTCGTCATGGGTAGCCAATATCAATAGCACTTCGAAATGCTGATCAAGGTCCATAGCCGATAACTCTTTGACCAAAATCTTTTTATACAGATTATTAATCTGATTTAATTTCTGCGAGATCAATTGCACATGTTTCATAAGCTATGATAAACAGGGGTTTTATTATTTACCGGCATGTTTGCTTTTAGCAGCCTCATTATCTGCTTTAGCCTGGGCTATATCATACTCTAATTCAGGGTCGATATTTTGTTCTTCAACACGTTTTGCTTTTTCCATCAATTCTTCATGATGCGCCTGCAAGTAGGCCAATTGTTTTTTACCGTACGAGAAACGGGTAAACAATACAAACAACACCGGCACAATAAAAATAGATATAGTAGACGACGCGATCATCCCACCCAAAACTGTTACCCCGATGGTATTCCGCGATTCGGCGCCCGCACCGGTTGCCAGAGCCAGTGGCAATACACCAAGTATAAATGCCATCGAGGTCATTACAATTGGCCGCAAACGCAAGCGAACAGCTTCAAGGGTTGATTTGATAAGCTCTTCTCCCCTGTCTACCCGCAGCTTGGCAAATTCCACAATCAGAATAGCATTTTTGGCAGAGAGGCCGATGAGTGTAATAAGCCCTATCTGCGCGTAAACGTTATTGGTAATGCCTGGCGCTGCCGTGAGCGCTACTATGGCGCCAAAAGCACTAATAGGCACTGCGAGCATTACAGAAAAAGGCACCGACCAACTCTCATACAATGCCGCCAGGAACAAGAACACAAATATGATGGAGAAAAGGAAAATATAAACCGTAATGGATCCTGCCTTAATTTCCTCATAACTTAGTCCCGAAAACTCATAAGTATAACCGCGCGGCAGCGTTTTAGCAGCAATTTGCTTTATAGCGTCTATAGCTTCGCCGCTGCTATAGCCCGTCGGTATGGCGCCGTCAACCTGTGCCGAACGGAACAAGTTAAAGTGCGTAATCAGTGGGGCGGCAACGGTGGGTTTATAACTAATAACAGCACTTAATGGCAACATCTCCCCTGCCGAGTTACGCACATAGTATTTATCCATATTGGATATTAATGCACGGTAAGCGGTATCGGCCTGTACCACTACGTGATAGGTACGGTTATAAAGCGTAAAGTTATTGGTAAATAAACTGCCCATGTAAGCCTGCATGGTCGAAAACACATCAGAAATATTAACACCTAATTTTTCGCACTTGGCACGGTCTACATTCAGTTCATAACTTGGGGTATGCGCAGAAAAATAGCTATAAGCAGTTGCTGTTGCCGGATTTGCCTTTAATGCCGCTACGAACTTTTTTACCGCTTTTTCAAAAGCATAAATATCATCGGTCGAGCTCCCCTCTTCAACTTGCATACTGAAACCTGCAGCCTGTCCAATACCTCTTAACGGCGGTGGCTGGGCCACAACAACGTTGGCATTTTTTATACCTGCTTTTGCAATCCGTTTTTTGATAACGTCCATGATGCCAGGCACCCGGGTTTGTGGCGTTTTACGATCATCCCATGGCGTTAGCATACAAAACATAGAGCCGTTATTTGAGTTGGCGCCACCATTCAGAATATTAAAGCCTGAAATTGCGGTGTAATGCTGTATGCCGGGTGTTGAGGCCACAATCTTCATCAGCTTACTCATTACATTAACCGATTGTATGGTTGCAGACGACTCTGGCAGCTGATAGGTTACGTACAAACGCCCGCCATCTTCTGCAGGCACAAATCCTGAAGGTTTTAATTTAAACAGGATGTAAGTACCCGCGCAGATACAAACCAATATAATAACAATGAATCTGGCCCCTTTGATACTTTTTCTTACCCCATTGGTATAGCGAGCCGTTAGTTTGTCAAACAAACCATTAAACCAGTGGAAAAACTTATCCAGCCAGTTAGATTTTTCGTTGAAAGGTTTGCTTGGGCGCAATAGCAAAGTACAAAGAGCTGGTGTTAATGACAACGCAATAAACGCCGAGAACATCACCGATATAGCTATTGTGATAGCAAACTGTTGGTACAACCGCCCCACAATCCCCGGTATAAAACCAACCGGCACAAACACCGACGCTAAAATGAGCGCAATAGCAATAACCGGTGCGGAAATCTCTTTCATAGCATGGTAAGTAGCCTCTTTGGGCGACATACCTTTATCATCAATATAATGCTGCACCGCCTCGACGACAATGATGGCATCATCAACCACAATACCTATGGCCAGCACAAAACCAAACATGGTTAGTGTGTTAATGGTAAAACCAAGCGGAATGAACAAGCAAAATGTTGCCAGAATAGATACCGGGATAGCCAGAATCGGAATAAGTGTTGAACGCCAGTTTTGCAGGAACAAAAACACAACCACAGCAACCAGACCCAACGCTTTTAACAGCGTCCCCACCACCTCGTCCATAGATACCTTGATGATAGTTACCGACTCGAACGGCACTACATAATCGACATCAGCAGGAAAGGATTTTTTTAATTGGGCCAGTGCTTTGTAAACATTGTCCGCCGTTTGCAAGGCGTTACTTCCGGGCGATTGATAGATCTGAATAGTTGAGGCACGATTGCCATCTACAAATGCATTACTTGAAAAAGTAAATTTACCTAACTCAACCCTGGCCACATCTTTTAAATGAACTATTTGCCCGGTAGCGGGGATAGTTTTGACAATAATGTCTTCATATTCCTTCGGCTTGTTTAACATACCGTTTACCAGAATACCGGTCTCAAAAGCCTGCGACGATGGTTGCGGCGGCGCACCTACGGAACCTGCAGCAACATATACGTTTTGCGAGTTAAGTGCCGTAACAACATCAGCAGGTGTTAAGCTGTACGAAGCCATCTTATCCGGATTCATCCAGACACGCATACTAAAGTTATCTGTACGTGCACTCACGTCCCCCACGCCCGGAACGCGCAAAATGGCATCCTCAATAAAGGTGCTGGTATAGTTATCTAAAAAGGTTATACCATGCGTTTTCTTTGGCGAATATATAGCCACCAACATCAACTGATCTGGGTTACTGGCACGCACTGTTAAGCCTAATTTACTCACCACAGAGGGCAATAAAGGCGAAGCAATGCCAACACGGTTTTGTACGTTTAGCGCAGCAATATGTACGTTGGTACCGATATTAAATGTCACCCGGATACTCATACCGCCACTATTGGTGCTGGTGCTTTGCATGTACTCCATACCCGGTGTACCGTTAACCTGCTCTTCAATAGGCGTAGCCACAGTTTGTTCGACAGTCTGCGCATCTGCACCGGTATATGAGCCATTTACCGATACACTTGGCGGCGATATATTAGGATACTGGTCGACAGCCAAATTAACCAGGCAAATGATACCTGATATACTAAGTACAACAGATATGACGATTGCAGTTACCGGCCGTTTTATAAATGTATTAGCGATCATATTTATTCTCCGGCTTTGCCCATTTCACGCGATTTCTTCAATTCATATTCCAACTCAGGATCTATATTCTGCGCTTCAATTTTCTTTTCTTTGTCCATCAATTGGTGATGATGTTTTTTGAGATATTCTAATTTCTCTTTTCCGTATGATAACCTGGTAATGATCACATACAATACCGGCACAATAAATATCGCCAGCGTAGAAGCGGCCAGCATACCACCCAATACGGTAAAACCTATGGTTCTACGAGCTACTGCACCGGCACCTGTTGCCAGAACCAGCGGTAACACCCCTAATATAAAAGCCAGCGAAGTCATGATGATTGGGCGCAGACGCAGACTTACCGCGTCGAGTGTAGATTTGATCAGGTCTTCACCCCGGTCTACCCGCACTTTGGCAAATTCTACAATCAAGATCGCGTTTTTAGCCGCGAGACCGATCAGTGTGATCAAACCTATCTGCGCATAAACGTTATTAGTTAAACTCGGCACACAGAATAGCGCCAATATCGCCCCGAAGGCGCCTACCGGTACAGCTAATAATACGGAGAATGGCACGGACCAACTCTCGTACAAAGCAGCCAGGAATAAAAACACAAAGGTGATGGAGAATAAGAATATGTATATCGTCGTTGATCCGGCTTTTACCTCTTCATAACTTAACCCCGAAAACTCGTAGGTATAGCCTTCAGGCAGGTTTTTGGCAGCTACCTCTTGCAGGGCTTTTAGCGCATCTGTACTGCTATAGCCTGCGGCAGACGAACCATCAATCTCGGCCGTACGGAAAATGTTAAAGTGGGATATCAGCGGCGCAGCCTCGGTTGGCGTATAACTGATGAGCGTACCCAGTGGCACCATTGTTCCGGCCTGGTTGCGCACGTAATACTTATTCATCTCGGAGATATCGGTGCGGAACGCGGTATCAGCCTGCACCACCACGTGGAAAGTACGGTTGTAGGTGGTAAAATCATTAATATATAAACTACCCATGTAAGCCTGAATGGTTGTGAATACATCGGCAACATTTACGCCCATTTTTTCGCACTTCTCCCTGTCAACATTCAAATTAAAGTTGGGCGTATGCGCGGTAAAAAAGCTAAAAGCTTTAGTGATGGCCGGATTTTTATTTGCTGCCGCGACAAACTTATTGACCACCTTTTCAAAAGCGTGAACATCATCCGTTGTGCTGCGCTGCTCAATTTGCATGCTAAAACCTACGGTTGATCCAACACCCGGTAAAGGTGATGGTTGAATCACCTCAACATCGGCATTGTTGATACCTGCGTCTTTGATCCTTTTTTGCAACACACCAATAATACCAGGCACTTGCTCGCTCGTGGTACCGCGTTCGTCCCAGGGTGCTAGCTGACAGTATATAGTACCGTTATTAGAGTTGCTGGCATTAGTTACCACATTTAAACCCGACAGCGCTGCATAGTGAGCTACCCCCGGAGTTGTAGAAACCACCTTCATTAGTTTCGCCATTACATCAACAGATGCTGCGGTTGATGAAGCCGGTGGCAACTGGAACGTTACGTATAGGTTTCCATCATCTTCTGACGGGATGAAACCAGAAGGCTTGCCCTGGAACAAAAAGTAAGTGCCAATACAAAGACAGAGCAGTAATATCACCACATATTTAGAGGCCTTAATACTTTTTCTTACGCCTTCGGTATAACGTGCCGTAATACGGTCAAACCAGGCATTAAATTTCGCAAAGCCTTTGTCCAGGAAGTTTTGTTTACGATTTGGATCTGTTGGTTTTAGGAGCAGTGTACACAAAGCCGGCGTTAATGACAGCGCAATAAACGCAGAGATCATCACCGAAATAGCAATGGTGATAGCGAACTGCTGATATAAACGCCCTACGATACCTGGAATAAAACCTACCGGCACAAACACCGCGGCCAAAATCAGCGCAATCGCAATAACAGGCGCCGAAATATCCTTCATAGCCTGATACGTAGCCTCTTTGGGCGACATGTTATCATGATCTATATAATGCTGTACCGCCTCAACCACAATAATGGCATCGTCCACCACGATACCTATCGCCAGCACAAAACCGAACATAGTTAGTGTGTTTATGGTGAAGCCTAACGGCACAAAGAAACAAAACGTACCAAAAATGGATACCGGGATAGCTAATACCGGGATCAAAGTAGATCGCCAGGTTTGCAGGAACACGAACACTACTAATGCTACCAAACCCAATGTCTTTAATAAAGTACCCACCACATCCTGCATAGAAACTTTCACTACCGTTACCGATTCAAACGGCACACTGTATTCCACGTCGGCGGGGAAGGTTTCCTTTAGCTTGGCTAATTCGTCATAAATACCTTTGGCAGTTTCCAACGCGTTACTACCCGGCGCCTGGTAAATTTGCAGGTAAGAAGCCCTGTGTCCGTCGACAAACGAATTACTGGAGAAGGTGAACTTGCCTAACTCAACCCGCGCAACGTCTTTCAGATACACTAAAGCACCGGTTGATGGGATAGTTTTAACGATGATATTTTGAAATTCAGACACTTTACTGAGCCTGCCGTTCACCAATATACCCAACTCATAAGTTTGGCTGCTGGCTTGTGGCGGCACACCTGCCGTACCTGCGGCTACCTGGACGTTTTGTGCATTCAAAGCCGCAATAACATCCGATGGTGTTAAACTGTAAGAGGCCATTTTTTGTGGGTCCATCCAGATCCGCATACTAAAATCATCAGTAAATCGATTGATGCTGCCAACCCCGGGTACCCTTAATAAAGCATCCTGAATAAATATATTAGTGTAGTTATCTAAAAACGTAATATTATGCGTGCTTTTTGGTGCATAAATAGCCACCATCATGAGCATGCTGGGGTTTACGGCACGTACTGTTAAACCCAACCGGCTTACTACTGCCGGTAATAAAGGGGTGGCGATACTCACCCGGTTCTGCACGTCAAGCGCGGCAACGTCAATGTCGGTACCTATTTTAAAGGTAACGTTCATGCTCATCAAGCCGTTATTGGTGCTATTGCTTTGCATGTATTCCATGCCCGGCGTACCGTTAACCTGTTCTTCTATGGGCGTAGCTACGGTTTGCTCAACGGTTTGGGCGTCGGCGCCGGTAAACTGGCCATTAACCTGTACAACAGGTGGCGTTATATCCGGATATTGATCTATAGGTAAAAGCAGTATACACACCGTACCGGTTATAACCAATACAATAGATATTACAATGGCGGTTATGGGCCGTTTTATAAAGGTATTAGCAATCATACATTATCATCATCAAAAAAGCTATCCGCCTATGTTAAATTATTTACCACCTTTACCACCAGCACCCGGTGCAACTTTGTTCTTTGTAGTTATCTGTGAACCGTCATGAAGCGACTGCACACCATCCACTACTAGTTTGTCGCCTTCGCTAATACCACTTTTAATTACCACGTTGCCGCCAATGGTTTGGCCCGGCATCACTTTTCTTTGCAGCGCCACCAGCTCTTTCTTAGTTCTGCCGGTATCTGTTTTAGCTTTAGGATTACTGATAATGGTGTCTTTAGCTATAAATACAAAGTATTCTCCCATTTGCTCTACAACCGCTTTATTAGGCACCACTAATTGTGGTTCTGTGTCCTGATTATGAACCCGTACAACGCAACTCATACCGGCTCTTAATACATTTTTAGGATTCGGGAATACTAAACGCACCCTGATAGACCCGGTTTGCGAGTCAACCGCACGATCAATCACCGAAATTTTTCCGATTGCCGGATACAAAGAGTTATCAGGCAGCATGATGGTAAATAATGAGTCTACATTTTTACCCTTGCCGCTTTGTAATTGTTCAAAATGAGGTAATTGTTTTTCGTTGATCACAAAATCGACTGCCATTGGGTCTTCTGTAGATATTGTATTTAACACCGTTGAACCTGTTGATACCACATTCCCTAATTTAACCTGGCTAAAACCAATGGTGCCACTAAAAGGCGCATAAACAACTGCGTAGTTTAAATTTGTTTTAGCGGTTTTAACCATCTCTTCTGACGCGGTTACCTGGTTTTTGGCGTTTTGATAGGTGATCATGGCATGATCATACTGTTGTTTAGCTACCGCGTTATATTTATTAAGATACTCATACCTATCAGCATCTTGCTTAGCCTGATCCAGGTTGCCCTTAACCACTTGTAAGTTGGCCACAGCCTGATCGTAGGCTGCCTGGTAAATTCGTTTATCTATCTCATACAATTTTTGCCCTTTGCTTACATGGCTGCCCTCAATAAAATAGATCCCGGTAATAGCACCCTGTACCTGCGGTAATAACGCTACCTGGCTTAAAGCTGCCGTGGTTGACGGATACTTATCAAAATAAAAAACACGTTTTGCTTTAACTTTCATCAAATTAACAGGTATCTCGGGGTTATCCGGCGCCTGCTTTTTACTACATGCTGCCAAAGCAATGCAGCTGATAAAAACGATACTTAATTGGGCTCTATTCATGGAGAAGCGGTTGTTGTTGCGGTGGATTAATAGGTGATGTTTCCCATCGATTTTTCCAGGTCTATTTTACTTGACAGCACCTGGAACAATGCGTTGATGTAATTTACTTTTGAGGTTACCAAATTAGATTCGGCAGTTATAACATTCAGGTAAGGCACAATACCTTGTTTATACTGTAAGGTCACTACAAAGTACGTGCGCGAAGCCATGGTTACGTTTTTCTGTAACAACTCTAAATTATAGCGATTGCTTTTATAAGTAGCTAGAGCGGTTGTATACTCTTTGTTGATCTGCGATTTCAGATCTATCCTATCCCAGTCAATCAGTTGTTCTTGTAATTGGGCCTTTTTTACATTATGTACGCGCGCAAAACCTGTAAAAATAGGTATGCTAAATGACAGCCCGACTAATGAGCTTGGGTACGAGTTTTGAAACAGGTCGCTGGCGCGATTATTCTGAAACTCTAAATTATAGTTAAAAAAAGCAGACAGCGTTGGTAAATATTGTGTATTGTAATAATGTAGCAATTGATCTTGCAAAGCCTTTTGCGTATTTAATTGTTGAAACTCTATGCGTTTTTCAAACTGTAATTGCTGTAGCGTATCCATGTTGATATCGCTTTTCATACGCAGCGTATCAAAAGCAACATTAAATTGCTGATTAACCGGGTAACCAATTAGCTGCTTTAGAGCCGCATATTGCGGGATAATATTTTCCTGCGCTTCTTTTAATTGGGCTTTGGAGTTGTTAAGCGAAATACTAGCTTCCTCGTAATCTGTTTCATCTACAATACCGCCTTTGTACTGATGGTAGGCATCTGTTACGTTTTTACCTAAGCGCGCTGTATCTTCTTTTAACACACCAATTTGTTGCAGCGTCAGTAAAAGATTATAAAATGATTTTGTTACCGATGTAACCAGGAAGATCTTAGTACTATCTGTAACCTGTTTAGACGCCTGAAGCAGCAACGGAGCGGTGTGCGAAGCATATAAAAGCTCGGGGCTAAATATGGCTTGCGATACCTGAACACCCGGTACAAATGAATTGCTTATGCTTGTACGGGTTGATGACGCGGTTGTGGTGGTGCCCGTAGTACTGCCGGTACTGGCAACGACAGCACCATTGCCCGGTTGTTGAATGTAATGTATCAAACTCCCGCTGGCGCTAACTTGCGGTAGCCATGGCGCTAAATTAACTGCATTGGTTTCTCCTGCAATTTGCGTACTGATCAATGATTTATTTAATGCCGGCTGATGCAGCATAGCATAGTCGATACATTGTCTGAGTGATAAGACTTCTCCACCTATCTTATAAGTAGTATCCCGGACCTCACCGTTTGCAGGTGTCCCGGTGCCCCCATTTTGGGCATAAGTGGTCAATGCGAAAAAAAGCAGTCCGAATGCTGATAAAGAGCGGCGGATTATTCCCATAAAAAAAAGATATTCCACACCCGGTAAAGGATGTCAATGTGATAAAATGCGATTGTGATAGTTTTAGCCGGAATGCCAAAATGTATGAGAAGACCGGTTGCTCAAATAGGGGAGACACAAAAGTGGAAAAAACTAAATGAATAGCAAGTAACAATTTCGTTAACCTATGTAATTGAAAATCAACGATATAATAGAATTTATTAGATGATAATCAAGGAAGTAGTAAAGCAGAAGATTTGCTTCATGAAGTATTATTTTTTACTATAACTACCTGCAATAGTTAATCTTACGTAAAAGACCGCAAGATCAGATTCGCCGTGCGCGCCTGCGTTCCACTTATCGGCATTTGAACCGGGTATTTCTTTGGTGGAGACGATTAGATTGCTGTGCGTGGTATCTTTAGCCTTAAGCGCGCCGGTTATATCAACAATGTTACTGCCATCCAAATCTACCCGCTCGGCTTTTACGATTTTTGACTTGGGGATTGGTATAGAAAGTGTCGTCGTATTGGAAGCTGCATAGTCGGCAGAGTCAAGTCCGATAGCTATGGTAGCTTTTAAGGCACCCACTTTAAATCCTACTACTGAACTGTGTTTACCTGACAAGCCGGTTGCCTTTAAACCTGTAATTGCAGATAAAATACCGCCGCCAAGAAGCTGAGCCATGTTTTTAAGGATTAGCCCATGAGCAGTAAGTGTTTTACCGTCATACAGGCCTTTTTTGTGTGCCGGTATTTCGTCGCCCGCGTCAGGAGTATAATAACCGCTGTAATAAAAGTATTTAAACTTATCCGGAGCATTCCAAAGGCCGCTGGTAAGTGCCCAGTAAATCGCGAAGGGATACTCGGACGAAATAGCTATAGGATTAGTGGTATAACCCCACTCTGTTTGCCAGTAAGCCAGGTTTGGATAACCAGCGGCAATAGCTGCCTTGCGGATATAGTCCAGATCCCACCAATGAAAATAATGCAGATCAATCACATCAACATTACCCCAGGCATTATAGTGGTTCATGATCTTAACAAAATTTTCGGGCGAAGTATATTTGCAGCCGGGATAACCGCCATACACCACTTTGCCACCTGCATCGCGGATAATTTTAGATGCCGGTAAATGGATCTTGTTGATATAATCATCAAAATTACCGTCGTAGAAAAATCCTTTTTCGGTAAAATCAACATCCCATCCTTTTGGGCTTGGTACGGCCTCGTTCCAGATCTGAAAATATTGCAGGTTATAAGGCGCTTTATGTAAGTTATCTACCACATAAGCTACGTAATCTGTCCAGTCAGATTCAACAGCGGGGGCGCTACGGTCGGTGTTGTGCAGATCTTGTCCAGCCCAACCCATATAAAGCAGTTCAGGTAAAAATGCCGAACCAGTTTTCTGTAAATCAAGAGCCTCTTTTTGGAACTTAGCCACATAATTGGCATTCCACACGCCGCGCGACGGCTGAATCTTATTAATAAAAATACCAAACGGACGCTCCCAACCAACAATGCCGTTAGAAAAGAACGGATCACTGGCATCCATTTTATTCACACCAGAAAATTCTTTAAACGTTGGCCCTGCCCATTTTTGCGAAAATGACGATCTTGGCAGTATTACCTGAAATAATAAAGACAGAACAATGTATTTTACGAACTTTTGCATGAGATTGTCAGTTTTATAGCACCTCAAATTGATAAAGCCCTGCCTGTAATTCAGCGGATCTACCTAAAATAGTCATGCCAGCCCTATCTTTTATCTTCGTTTTATGATTTGGGAAAATAAAACTAGCAGATGTATTTTGTGGTACTTCAATCAGTATCTCTAAATTGCCGTTTTTATTCAAATGCCATTCTGAACGTATTTTACCGAATAAGCTATTGTAAGAAGATTTACAATAAGAAAGATCTTTAATAATATGCGGTTCAATAATAAAATGTTTAAAGCCGGCGCCGTTTTCATCAGGTTTAATTCCTCCGAGGGCTGTGTAAAACCATTCCACCACACTACCAAACATGGGGTGGGTATGCGATCCGCTCCCATTCCATGACTCCCATAACGTACTGTTTTTACTATCCAGCAGATAACCAAAACCCGGTGCATCTTTTTGATTCATTATTTTGTAGGCAATATCGTCGCGATCATTTTCTGACAGCACTTTTAACAATAGCGGCGTCGCCAGGATGCCGGTATCAAAATGATAATTGATTTTTTGAAGGTGATTAAGCAATGAGTTAAAAACCAGGTTATAATTCTCCTTTGGCACCAATCCAAAAGCAAGGGCGAATACATCTGCACCCTGCCGGCCCTCCCAATAAGTTTTGGTTGAGGTGTTATACCAGGCTTTATTAAAATTTGCTTGAATCTGCCGGGCAAGATTCTCAAATTTTGCTCGGTCGTTATCTTTCCCTAATACCGCAGCAACCTTGCTCATCAAATCAACAACGTGATAGAAATATGCGGTATTAACCAAAGGTTCAGGAAGCTGTATATGGTCTGGCGTACACCAATCGCCAAGACACCAGCCTTTTGGTTCTTCGTGCGATATCATGCCATTCTTATCGGTCCGGGTTTGCAGATACTCCACCCATTGTTTCATGCCAGCGTAGTGCTGCCTTAATACTGCGGTATCGCCATAATAAGAAAAGTACAACCACGGCATAATTACATAGGCCGATCCCCAGGCAGGGCCGCCACCGCCGCCCGCAAACGGCGCGGTATGTGTAACAAAGCCGGTCTTTTTATTCCGGGCATCGTCCATATCATTAAACCATTTGCGGTAAAACTGCGGCATGTTAAACGATAACAGTGCGCTTTCCATAGCCACTTGCCCATCGCCTGTATAGCCTAATCTTTCACGGTGCGGACAATCACTGCTCAGGCTGCCGTGCAGGTTTGCCTTTTGTGTCCTTAAATAAGCCTCGTTGATTTTATTGAAGAACGGATTTGAACATTCAAAACTTCCATTTTGCGACACATCCGTATGTACATCTTTCACCTCGACGCTTTCGGCGTCAAGAATCACATTTTTAGCTGTGATCTCTATTTTTCTAAAAGCATGCCAGGTAAATTTGGGTTCCCAGGTTTCTGTTCCCTGCCCTTTTAACGTGTAACTATCATACTGCCCATAATCATCGCCTTCTTCACTTACATAGCGTATTTTGATGTGGCCGCCTGCGGCACCACTAACATTAACAGATGCCCATCCTGCAACCGTTTCATCTAAATGATATAGGTAAACAGAATCGTGTAACTTACCGTCGAAAGTTGGCTTTAAGGTGCGTGCAATTTTATCAAAAGGCGCCAGTTGCGGATGCAAAGCACCAACAGGAGGCCTAACTATTATAGCCGATTGCCATTTAGTATCATTATAACCCGGTTTGTCCCAATTACCAAGCGCTAACCGGGCGTCATACTTTTCACCAGTAAAAATACCGTCTTTTATTAGTGGCCCGGTGTTGGTTTTCCAACTGTCATCAGAAGATATAATGCGGGTAGTTCCATCGTCATATTGGATTTCCAATTGAAAGATTAGCTTTGGCACATCGTACCACATTCTACCCTCAACGGTACGGTCGCGCTGATTGTACCAGCCGTTACCCAGCAATATGCTAACGACGTTATTTTGTTGGATAATGTTTTCTGTAACATCAAAGGTGTTGTACAGTACCCGCGGGGTAGATTGGTCGTTGTAAGGGTAAAGCAGTTTTTTAAGCGATCGCTGATCGTAATTGGTGACTGCAGGAGCCAGTACCTGGTCGCCTATCTTTTTGCCGTTAATGTATAATTCATAAAAACCTAAGCCACTCACATAAACCGTTGCTTGTTTTATTTTTTTGCCGACAATAAATTCTTTGCGAAAATAAGGCGCGGGAAAGGTTATAGCCGAATCAGGGCAAGGATCTGTCATAGCGCCGATCCATTTGGCTTTCCAGTCGGCTGCTTGTAACAGGCCCATCGACCATGAGACAGTCGTACTCCAGTTGGACGCGACATTCTTGTTGTCCCAGATCATTACTTTCCAATATAGTTTTTTTCTGGATGGCAGCGCTCTGCCCTGATAAGTAACCTGGGTAGAGTTAGAGGAATGCACGACTTTACTATCCCAATAGTCGCCAATATTTAGCGATAATAAAGCATTGCTGCTGGCGACTATAATTCGATAAGCTTTTTGGTTTACATCATTACCAGCCGAAACCAATTGCCAGCTAAGTATAGGGTGCTGGCTTTCAATTGCCGTAGGGTTTGAAAGATATTCACATTTAAGATCTTTAATTTTTGTAGCCGGCGATTTACCAAAAGCAATCGCCGGGACAAATAGAACTAAAATAACAAACACGAAAACAGGCTTCATCTAGATTGGACTTGGTAGGTCCAAGGTACAAATTATCGCAAGGATAAAAAGTGTGTAGGCTACGGATTCATCCGATTAAAGTACTCGCTGATGGTTTCGTTATTTGCTTACGCCCGTTAAACGCGTACCCCAAACGTTAGCTCGCTTTCAACTGCTTGCACTTAGAGTTACGAAGAAAGCCCGGCAGTTATAGTTTCCAGTCAGGTCTTTCAAAGTGACAAGTATACCCGTATGGATTTTTTTGCAAATAATCCTGGTGCTCAACTTCTGCACTCCAAAAATCGCCCGCCGGCACAACTTCTGTTACGATTTTGCCTGGCCACACGCCGGAGGCATCCATTTCTGCTATCAGAGCTTGAGCTGTTTCGCGTTGGTTATCACTTAAATAAAAAATAGCCGAGCGATAAGAGGTGCCGATATCATTACCTTGTCTGTTCCTGGTAGTTGGGTCATGGATCTGGAAAAAATATTCCAGAAGTTTACGATAAGATAATTGTTCAGGATCAAAAACAATTTCTATCCCCTCTGCATGTGTTCCGTGATTACGGTAAGTAGCGTTTTTAACATCGCCACCGGTATATCCTACCACGGTAGATATTACGCCTGGTTGATGTCTAATTAATTCTTCTACTCCCCAAAAGCAACCGCCTGCTAAAATGGCTTTTTCAGTATTCATGTTATTTTCTTTATAATGCCTAAAGGTAACATATCATTGAATGAATGCGTTTCTTTAGCGGTCATTTTTACAATTATTCAATAAAAATTTCGACACTGTCAGTTAAAAGATCGACGAAATTCTAACGGCGAGAAATTTGTCTTTGTCTTAAACAACTTACTGAATGATTGCGGATGCTCAAAGCCTAATTGATAAGCAATTTCGCTTACGGACAAACCAGTTGTAGACAATTGTTCTTTCGCTTTTTCAATCAACCGGTTATGGATATGCTGCTGTGCATTTTGCCCGGTTAACGAACGCAGCATATCGCTTAAATAACTTGGAGAAATATTCAGATGTTCTGACAGGTATTGAACCGTTGGGGTTCCCTGGCTTAGCGATTTTTCATCTCCAAAATACTGGTTTAAAATCTCCTCTAATTCTTGCAACAAACCGCTGCTTACGGACTTACGGGTAATAAATTGGCGTTTATAAAACCGGTTGGCATAATTGAGTAATAATTCTATCTGTGATATAACAATATCCTGGCTAAAATCATCTATCCTGCTATTCAATTCATCTTCAATGATCTTGAAAATAGACATAATAGTGGCTTTTTCATTTTCTGAAAGATGCAGGGCTTCGTTAGCGGCATATGAGAAAAAGCCATATTGTTTGATCTTTTTAGCCAAAGGATAATTCAACAAAAAATCCGGATGAATTAATAGTGTAACCTGTGAGCAGTCTACTTCATCCTCTTCGCTATTACCGCCAACTATTTGATTAGGAGCTGCAAACAACAACCCACCTTCATCAAAGTCGTAATAATCTTGCCCATACTTTAATTTGCCGCTAAACTTTGGACGATACGATATTTTATAGAAATTAAGTACATGGCGCCCCTTTGGCCGGGTTATCTCCAGCCGCTCGCTCCTATCGGAGATCAAACTGATCAAAGGATGTAGCGGTTTGGGGAAACCAAATGCCCGATGAGCGTCTGATAACGATTCGAATTTCGGGGGACTATTTTCGTCTTTTTTCATAATGCTTCATTACAATAATAACCGATAAAGTTTAATTTACCGGTTATCATTAATTGTTTTACCGACAGATTACTTTGGTTCGCCTTGTGCCGATTCTGACACGGCTTGCCAAGCTTCCCAGATTGCTAAACGCTCGTTGTAAGCCGAGCGCACCCAGTCTAAGTTATGTTTTCCTAAATTAAACCGTAACGGCGGATTCTCAGCATCAACAATTTGGAATAGTGCCTGAGGTGTTGCATCCGGATCCCCCCGCTCTAAATCTCTTAAACGATTAACAAACTGCGTTTTAAAATCTTCGTAAATTTCAAGACCCGGTGCAAATTTTAAAGAATCTTGACTGCCGAATTCGGTAGCGTAAGCGCCGGGTTCAATAATAGTTACTTTGATACCAAATTGCGCAACCTCTGCAGCCAATGCTTCGTGAATAGCTTCGAACGCCCACTTAGAAGAAGCGTAATAGCCAATAACGGGCATTGTTACGTGGCCAAGACCACTAGATGTACCCAGGATGTGCCCCCCGCCTTGCTCTCTCAATAATGGCAACGCTGCTTGTATAACGGCCAGGGTGCCGAAAATATTGGTTTCGTAAAGCGCCCGGACATCAACCGCACTCGCTTCTTCAATAGTACCCACTAATGAATAGCCTGCATTATTCAATACAATATCAAGCCTTCCAAAATGGACATGAGCATGTTCGACAGCCGCTCTTGCTTGTTCGGCATTAGTGACGTCTAAGGCTAAGGTTAATACGTTTTCACCATACCTTTCATTAAGATCAGCTATACTGCTTAGCTGCCGTGCGGTTGCTGCAACTTTATCGCCACGTTTTAACGCGGCCTCTGCCCAAACGCGGCCAAAGCCTCGGGAAGCTCCGGTGATGAACCAAACCTTACTGCTACTTGAATTATTTTGTTGTGTCATGATTGTATATTTTAAATAAATAACACCACAAAGGTGAGCAGATGCCAATGGCTACTTGTAGCATAAATGAGGAATTTAGTAGGCAAAATGAGAAAGTTGATGACTCACTGATTCATTATGGGCAAGGCACACCTAAGGCTAAGCTAAATTTTCTTAATTTTGGGCTATTAACCAACCTTGTAGCCGATGCAATTCTCTGTTAAACGAATACTATTAAAAACGCTGAAAATTTCTGGCATTATCATAGGTAGCCTACTGCTGCTCATGTTTTTGTTACCTTACCTTTTCCCGCAAACCTTTACAAAAAAGATTCAAAGTTGGGCCAATGATAGCATCAACGGCCATATTTCTTTTTCGGGCACGCATTTGTCTTTTTTTAAACGCTTTCCACTACTTACCTTGACGCTATATGATGTTAATTTAAAAGGGAGCGCACCGTTTGAGAAAGACACATTAATATCAGCCAAAGAGCTTTCTCTGGGTATCGACCTTTCCTCATTGTTACACAGCAAAATAAACATCAACAAAATATATCTTGACCAGGCACTCATTAATATACAGGTTGATAGCGCCGGCAAGGCAAATTACAATGTTTACAAAGCGAAAAAACAACAAAATATCGCAGCGGCCGATACCGGGCAGACATCGTTAGGTATTGATCAGATTTTGGTTGAAAAAAGCAGATTGGTTTACAATGACGAATCATTACCAATGAAAGTCATTGCCTCTGGTTTTAATTATAGCGGCAGTGGCGATCTTACCAAAGATATTTTTGATTTGCATACGCATACCGATATACAGTCGCTTGATTTTATTTATGCCAAACAGCCCTATATCATATCCAAAAAGGTAAATGCCGACCTGGTAACCAAGATCAACACCAAATCGCTGGAGTTTATTTTCCAGAAAAACAACCTGATGATAAACCAGCTACCGGTGCAGTTTACCGGTCGATTTGCATTTATTAAGGATGGTTACGATATGGACTTTAAGATCGATTCGCACCAAAGCGATCTTGGTGATATTGTAACCGCTATACCGGCAGCCTATCAAAAACTATTAGAGCAAACAGATGTAGATGGGGATGGCAATATAAAAATTGCGCTTACGGGCAAATACGTTGTCAAAGATAACTTGAAACCTAATTTACTTATGAGTTTAAAAGTCCGTAATGGCTTTATCTCTTATAAAAAATCGGCTTCGCCTATTAGTCATTTGTTCCTTAATTTCCAGGCAAAGGTGCCGGGGCTTAATCCGGATAGCTTATATGTGAGTATAGATTCGAGCTACTTTAACATTGGCAAAGATTACTTCAGTTCGGTTATACGGGTAAAGGGTATTAAAGAGCCTGTTATTTATGCCAAAGTAAATACAGAAATTGATCTGGAAAAATGGAACAGCGCCATGGGTATTAAACCCTTTAGCGTTAAAGGTAGATACGCCCTGCATTTACTGGCCCAAGGTAAATATGCAACGGGTATAACAAAAACTGGGCTCCGCAAAAAGATAGACACGGTTATTACCAGCATTCCAAAATTTTCGATCCAATCGTCATTTAAGAACGGTTATTTTAAATATGCCAATTTGCCCCAGTCTATCAATAACATTAGCTTTAACCTAACGGCCAATTGTCCGGATAACAATTATAAACATATCAGCGTGGCCATGGATAATATCAACGCCACCGCCTTGGATAACTATATAAAAGGCTATTTTAAATTGGCTAATGCTGCCAATATGCCGGTAGATGCGCGGCTACAAGCAAAGTTTCATTTAGCCGAGCTGCGCCAATTTTATCCTGTTGATAGCATTGATTTAAAAGGAGATCTGGATGCTGACGTAAAAGTTAAAGGGAAATATCTCCCGACTCACAAGAAGTATCCGGCTGTAGTCGCCAATATCCTGCTAAAAAATGGCTCGATAAAAACTAAATACTACCCGCACCCAATTGAAAACATACAGGTTAGCACAGCGATAACCAACAATACTGCATCGTTAAGTGGCTTAAAGGTTTTTATAAAACCGATATCATTCAGGTTTGAGGGCGAACCTTTTTCATTAAAGGCGCGGCTACAAAACTTTAATGATCTGGAGTATGCCGTTACCTCGCAGGGAACAATAAACATTGGTAAAATTTACAAAGTATTTGCTGTTAAAGGTTATAATGCAAGGGGAACCATTGCCGCTAACCTGGCATTAAAAGGAAAACAAAGCGATGCGCAGGCAGGCCGGTATGATAAGCTGTCTAACTCGGGTTCCTTAACTGTAAATAATATCGCGTTAACATCTGAGCTTTTCCCGAAACCGTTTTTAATAACAAAAGGCGCGTTTAGCTTTAACCAGGATAAAATGCAATTTGATAGTTTTACTGCCAACTATGGCAGCTCGCAAATAGTTTTAAATGGCGCACTATCTAACGTTATTGATTACGCCACGAAACCCTCGTCAACCCTCAAAGGCGATTTTAAATTAACCAGCAATCAAATTACGGTTGACGATTTTATGGCTTTTGCCAGCCCTTCGCCAACAACTAAACCTGTTAATCATACCTCGGCCAGCTCACCATCAGGCGTAATCATCGTGCCCAAAAACCTGAATCTCAGCTTTACTGCCGATGTAAAGGCGGTAAAATATAATGGCTTAGTGATCAATAATTCCAAAGGACAGATGATTATCAACAATGGAAGCATCAGCCTAAAACAAACCGGGTTTAACCTTATTGGTGCGCCTGTTAGTATGGATGCGGATTATACCAGCATCTCACCCAAAAAAGCATTTTTTACGTACCATATCAATGCCAAAGATTTTGATATCAAAAAGGCTTATAACCAGGTAAAGCTATTTCATGATATGGCATCTGCAGCTGGTAATGCCGAAGGTTTGGTGTCATTAGATTACAAGCTAAGCGGGCAATTAAACAGCAATATGCAGCCTGTATATTCGTCGTTAAAAGGTGGTGGCGTTCTATCGGCAAAAGCTATAAAAATGCATGGCTTTAAAATGCTTAATGCTATTGGCAGCCAAACCAAACACGATAGCATTGCTAACAACCCCGGCGTATCGCAAATAGATATTAAAACTACTATTGCCAATAACATCATTACTATTGAGCAAACCAAAATACGGGTAGCCGGCTTCCGGGTAAGGTTTAGCGGGCAGGTAGATTTTGCTAAAAATATCAATATTCAATTCAGGCTCGGGTTGCCGCCATTAGGTATTATAGGCATCCCCATGAATATTACCGGCACACAGGATAATCCTAAAATACATTTGGGTAAAGGCAAAAAAGAAGATGAATTAAAAGAAACACCCGAAGAGGATAATTAACAAGAACGCTTGAGGATTAATTTGTTAGATGCGCTCATAAATACTAAATTTAAAAAACGATGTAACCAGCATCTTTTTAAAACCGAAATAAATGAAATCAACTAACCTAATTAATCGCACCCTATTGTTGGGCGTGTTGTTTCAAATGCTGTTGTGTATAAATCCAGTTATGGCCCAGATACCAATTCGCGACCCGCACACGCCAGGTTATGTATCGGCGACGGAATTAGCGGACGGAACCAATCCTTCACCCAGCACCAACGGAAACTTTATTATTGGCCCCAAACATGATCCGGCACCAGAGTCAATTATTCAGCCAAATGTACCGCAGGGTACTATATATCGCTTTACTGTAGATTCAAAGGACAGCAAAATTTACCCCGGCATTGCCCGCGAACCTAAAACGTTTGGCACACCAGATCCGACCGAACCTGCTAAACTAATCGTTACTACCAGCCACCCCGCGTCGTACACTCGTCAGATAGCCGTGTACGTTCCAAAACAATATGTTACCGGCAATGCGGCACCCTTCATAATTGGTGCCGATGGCCCGGACAATTTACTTTTTACGGTATTGGACAATTTGATTGCTGAAGGCAAAGTACCGGCAATGATTGCCATTTCTATAGGTAACGGCAGCGGCGATGCACAAGGCAGCGAAAGAGGGTTGGAATACGATACGATGAATGGCGTATATGCAGAATTTGTAGAAAAAGAAATATTGCCACTGGTAGAAAGTAAATGCCAGGTTAAGCTAACTAAAGATCCTAATGGCCGTGCAACCATGGGAGGCAGTTCTGGCGGGTCATGCGCGTTGATCATGGCATGGTATCATCCCGGGTGGTATCATCGCGTGCTTACCTATTCTGGTACCTACATTAACCAGCAATGGCCCTACAACAAGAAAACACCCCATGGTGCCTGGGGCTTTCATGACAGCATTATCCCTAACACTCGCCCAAAACCCTTGCGGATCTGGATGGAGGTAGGCGATCAGGACCTTTACAACCCAAACATCATGCGCGATGATATGCATGACTGGGTTTTGGCAAATGAAAATATGGCAAAAGTGCTTGCTGATAAAAACTATCAATACCAGTTTATTTTTGCCCGTAACGCCGGGCATGTTGATGGTAAAGTAAGAAAGCAAACACTGCCCGAGGCGCTGGAATGGCTTTGGAAAGATTATCAGCCCGCAAAATGATCTGATAAATAATCCTCCGTTTTCTTACTGTTGATTGCAGCTGATTTAGTTTTTTCCTTTTCTACTCAGGGTCAATCATAACAAGCGTGTCTTATGTGAAAAATAACACATGAAACAGTTTGTATATCTCGCATTATTACTCATTTTCATTCAGCCTTTAAGAGGTTTCACACAAAATCAAACGCTGGCTTCCCCGGGCTTTACACAAACCATTAAAGGTATTGTTACCGATAAAAGCACGAAGCTGGCAATGCCCGGCGTCACCGTTAAAATAAGTTCTGTCGATCCGATAAAAGCCAGCACTACAAATGTCGAGGGTGTATATAAAATATCTGATGTGCCCGTGGGGCGGCATATCCTGGAAGTATCGTACCCAGGCTATCAAACGGTGGTATTGACCGAAGTACTTGTAACTACCGGCAAGGAGACCGAGGTAAACGTTGAACTGGAACCTCAAAGCAAACAATTGCACGAAGTTTCCGTCGGTGCGGGCAGAGACAAACGCCCTGTTAATAATATGGCCTTGAGCAGCGCGCGGTCTTTCTCGCCCGAAGAAACTAATCGTTACGCAGGCGGCTTTTTTGATCCGGCACGTATGGCGCAAAGTTTTGCCGGCGTGGTGGCCGGTGGCGACAACAATGAAATTGTGGTGCGGGGTAATTCGCCAAAAAGCCTGCAATGGCGGCTGGAGGGAATTGAAATTATTAATCCCAATCATTTCAGCAATGCGGGCGCTGCGGGCGGCAGTATCAGTATGCTCAACTCTGCGTTGCTTAGTACCTCAGATTTTTATACCGGGGCTATGCCTGCGGAATATAGTAACGCCACATCGGGCGTTTTCGACCTTAAATTCAGAAAAGGCAATACCGATAAGAATGAAACCTCTTTAAGTATAGGTCTTTTAGGCGCAGGCATAACAACAGAAGGGCCGTTTAAAAAAGGGGGCAGTGCTTCATATTTAATTAGTTATAGGTACTCTTCGTTGGATCTACTTCAAAAAACGGGATTACTTGGTTCAGACGGTGTGCCTAAGTATCAGGATCTCTCCTTTAACTTTGTATTTCCCACCCAATCGGCCGGTACTTTCTCGATATTTGGTATTGGTGGATTAAGCTCTGTTGATGTAAACGCCAAACACGACTTTACAAAGTGGAAGGAACGCAGCGATGGCGACGATTTCCTGAGCAAATATGGCGCCGGCAGCGCAGGGCTTAAACACGTTTATATTGCTAACAGTAAACTATATCTTACTAACATCATATCTTACAGCCGCGACCAGAGCCGCGAGCTTAGCGATACCTTAACCCATGCTTACCAACCAAGTACGGTGCAGAACGCTACTTATATCAACAGCACCATAAGATATGCGGGCACTTTAAACTATCACGCCACAGATGCCAGCAATATACGCGTAGGTATAAATGCCAGTTATCTTAACTATAACCTGTACGACCAGGAATATAAACAAGAAACCCGATCATTGCAGCAATTGCTCAACCAAAGTGGTAACGCCCATACCTTCGACGCATTTATAGAAGACAAGTACGATTTTGACAACGGTTTAACATTAAATGCCGGCGCACACACTAATTACTTTAGTTTAAGTAATAGTTGGTCGTTCGAGCCATGTTTAGGGTTAAATTACCAGTTAGGTAACACCCAAAATCTATCTTTAGCGGCAGGTGCTTATAGCCGTTTAGAATCATTGTCTTATTATTTTGCTACACTGCCTAACTCATCAGTTGTTACCAATAGTGGCTTGCGTCCTACTAAATCAGAACAAGCGGTGATAGGCTATGAGAAATTTTTTTCAGGACATCTAAAGTTTAAAACCGAGGTCTATTACCAGCATTTGTATGACGTTCCCGTTTCCTCAGATCCGAATAGTAACTTCTCACTACTTAATGTACTTGATGATACAGGCATTGGTGCAGCAGATTATACATCATTGGTAAATAAAGGTACCGGTAAAAACTATGGCATAGAGTTTTCATTGGAGAAATCGTTGAGCAAAGGTTATTATTTTATGGCCACCACATCTCTTTTCGATTCTAAATTCAAAAGCTTGAGCGGCCAGGAGTTCCATACAACTTTTGACAGTCATGTGGTTGTTAACGCGGTTGCAGGTAAAGAATGGGCAGTAAGTAAAGACAAAAAGAATTTGTTTGGGTTGAATGGTAAAGTAATTTTAGCCGGCGGCCGCAAATATTCGCCTATTAACCTGGCAGAATCACTGCGTTTAGACGAGCAGGTTATCGACGAGACCAAAATCAACACACTAACAGCCGACCCTTATATACGGGTAGATTTCTCGGCAAGCTATCGTATCAATGGAAAAAAAGTAGCGCACTATCTGCTATTGGATATCCAGAATCTGCTTAATCGGCAAAACAATACCGGTTTATTTTATAATCCCAGCAAACGTATTGTAGAAAAAGACAAATGGATCGGCATTCTGCCGGTATTAACTTATCGTATTGATTTTTAAGTGTGCACATCAAAATTCTGATATAAACAAAAAGCCCTTAAATCATCAGATTTAAGGGCTTTTGCTTTGGTATCGCTTTTAGTCGGGATGGCAGGATTCGAACCTGCGGCCTCCACATCCCAAATGTGGCGCGATACCGGGCTACGCTACATCCCGATCGGGGTTGCAAAGGTAGGATTAAAAATCACCCCTGCAAATCTTTTTTAAAAAGATTTTCGACTTTTTTCTAACCTTCCACTAAATCAAAAGGTTATATTTCTTACATCATGTATATACCTGTTTTAACAAGGGTTTGTGCAACAATCATATGACATGTTAAGCAACATTTATATGACATTGTGATATTGATTAAACTTCGGCGTAATTTCGCCGTTAAACCTATATTAAATAGGGATAAATATGAAAAAGATTGTTCTGCTATCATTTTTTGCCGTTTTAACTGCTATTCAGTTACATGCACAGGATAAATTAAAAACCGTTCAGGAAGGCAGTGTTTTAGCCGCTCCCGGAGTTAAAGTTGACGGCAATATTTCTGAGTGGAAGGATAACTTTCAGGCTTATAACAAAGCCGTTAAATTATACTACACTTTGGCTAACGACGATAAATATTTATATCTGATAGCTAAATCAAGCGATATTACCAATATAGCCAAAATACAGGCCGGTGGTATCAATATTCTGATTAATACTGCCGACAAAAAGAACGACAAAAACGCATATAGCCTTACCTACCCCGTAGTAAACCGTGCAGGTGGCGGCGGCCGTGGTAACAGGCGCGGCGGCTTTGGCGGCGACAGATCTAACTTAACAGACTCTGCAAAAAAAGCCATGCTGGCCGATGCACATAAGCAATTTATCGACGCAGCAAAAGAGATCAAGGTATTGGGTTTTAAAGATATTACCGATACCCTGATTTCGATCTACAACGAATACAGCATCAAATCGGCGGTTGGTTATGACAGTGCTGATGCCATTACCATCGAAATAGCTATTCCGCTTAAGGCTTTGGGCCTGTCGGCAGATCAGTCAAAAGAATTTGCTTACCACATTGTACTTAACGGTTTGCCTTTACCAAACGGTGGCGGGTTTGGTGGTGGCGGCGGTGGTCGTGGTGGCAGAGGCGGCGGCGGTCGTGGTGGTCAGGGAGGCGGTACCAATATCGATTACGAGGACATGCTTACACCTACTGATTTTTGGGGTAAATACACTTTGGCTAAGCCATAATTACTCCAGAACTAAAACTTATACCTACTAATTTAATATGAAGAAATTTCTACTGCTACTTACTATTATACTATCTGTTTACGGCAAATCATCGGCCCAAACTAAGCCTTTGCCCCCTCCTTTGCCTACCCGCGAAGTAAGTGGCGTGGTGAAAGACGAGAAAGGCGAAACGCTTCCGGGTGCGTTAATTACTTTAAAATCGGCGGTTGATACGATAAAAACTTCTACAAATGAGGATGGTGTATTTGTTATCAGAGATGTTAAGCGGGCTACATTTAGCCTAACGGTATCTAGTATAGGTTCGGTTACTTTTATAAAGAAATACCTCAATAGCGATATTGCCAAAAAAATTGTCTTAGACCCCATCACTTTAAAAGACGAAACCAATCAACTTAATGAAGTAAAAATTAACGGCACACCCAGCGTAACATACAAAACAGATACTGTTGAATATCGCGCGTCTGACTATAAAGTAAGGGCAAATTCTACGATCGATGAATTACTCAAAAAAATGGAGGGCATGGAAGTTGGTTCTGACGGCTCTCTAATTCACCAGGGCGAAGCAGTAGTAAGAGCGAAACTAAATGGTAAAGAGTTTGCCGGTGGTAGTGTGGCCCAAGCCATCAAGAACCTGCCGGCCGACATCGTTGAGAAAATACAGATCGTTGACGATTACGGCGAGCAAGCGGCACGTACGGGTATCAAGACAGGATTGCCTGAAAAGATACTGAACATTACAACAAAGCCAGACAGGTCAGTCGGCATAACCGGGCGCACCACAGATCAGTACGGCAATAACGGCCGTTACAATGCAAATTTGTCTGTCGAACGAATTGACGGCAACCAGGTAATGAGTGTAATTGGCAATGCCAAAAGCACAGTCGACGGCATTGGTGGCGGTAACCCGGGCACTACCGACAGCGGTTCGCCTTCTGTAAGCTATCGCGACCAATTAAGCAAGAAGGTGCAGGTAAATACCAGCTACGGGTATTGGTATAGTAACAATAATTCCATCAATCATCAATTTGGTAATTTTGTCACAGCAAAGAGTGATAGTTTGTTTGGGGGACCGCAATATTTCGATCAACAGGGTAGCAATACCAGCACCAGCAATGGCCAAAACGGACACTTTCAAATAGATATACAGGCTGATAGTTTGAACTTTGTCCAGGTAAATCCATCTTTTGGTGTATCAAATTCATCTAGTTCAAACAACTATCAGCGTAATGAGATTGATGATTACAGTAATTCAGAAGGTGTAACCAATTTTCGCCATGTTTTTAGTGGCGGTGTTAGCAGCAATACTAATTCAGGCAAGAATTATGGTACCAGTGCGCTATACGTTCACTTATTCAGAAAGCCGAAGAGAAACATTTCTGTTAACTTCAACGTTTCGCATAGCGACAACTCATCTAACAGTAATACCAACAAATACTATCGTTATTACGCAGACAGCACTTTAAACAACCATTTGCCTCTGGAAGACTCGACAGTCCATTTATTAATTAACCGGCATAATGAAAACACATCAGTTTCGAGTTCTGCTACTTATACCGAACCTTTGAGTTTGGTGTCTTTATTGGAGTTCAGCGGGAGCTGGTCAAATTCTGCCAACTCTGCAATCTCTACCCAGACCGAGGTGGATCCTCTGGGTAATTTAATTCCAAGACCAGATTTAGGCAATCAATATAATTTCTCCATAACCCAGTCAAGGTATACAGCTAATTACCGTTTGGATGGCAAGAAGGTCAATATGTCTATCGGAGCTACAGCTATAGACTATCAGCTTACCGGCACCAAGCTTAATGACAATACTTTTGAAAACGCATCTACGTCGCGTCATAGCTTTAAAGTTATACCGGCATTCCGCTTTTCTTATTCATGGTCTCGCACACAACGTATCCAATTAAATTATAACGGCGCCAACATAGATCCTGATTTTAGCCAGATCCAGCCATTTACAGACCGGTCTAATCCATTAAATGTTATTGTAGGTAATCCTAATCTTGATCCTGGCTTTAACCACTCGCTGAACGGATCGTACAATAATTATCTGGCAAATTCGAGGTTTAACATCAGCCTTAATGGATATCTGAATCTATACACGCATAAAATTGCTACTAACAACCTGCGTCTTCAAATCCCAACCGACCCTAAGAACTATTATACCTTGGTGCAATATCTTAACCTGGACGGTTCTTATGCATGGGGCACCGGCTATAGTATCTCGAAACAGCTGGATGACAGGAGATACAACCTGGCTTTGAACGGAAGTGTAAATTACAACCATGCAACTGCCGAAGAAAACAACCAGGTTTTCCACCAGGACACCTGGTCATTTGACAACCGTTTTGGCCCAAGGATAAATCCGAATGACAATATCGAAGTAAACCCTTATGTAGGCTATACCTTAACACGTGGTTTTAGCTCAATAGACGAGGCCCTGGGTACACAATATTCAACCGCCAGATTGGCTATTGATGGCAAGTTTTATTTCAAACAGACCTACCAGATCAACTATAGCGCCAGTAAAAATTTTGTATCTGGTGTTAAAAACAGCACCAACCCTTTTGTAGTTAACATGGGCTTTCAGAAAGAATTCCTTGAAAAAAGAAACCTGGTGTTTACCTTTGATGTATTTGATGTGTTTCATCAAAATAACTTCATCTTGCAACAACCTATAGCTGGAGGGCAGATCAGTACTATATCCAATACAAACAGTCGTTACTTCCTGGTTGGTCTGCGTCTTAACCTGCAAAAATGGGGAGGCCGGCCACAACAAAATGGCAAGAATATGCAACGACGAGGCGATGGTAGTTTTATTTACCAGTAATATTTACTGCTGAGCATATAAAAGCGAAGGCCTGCCCCGATTGTCGGAGCAGGCCTTCGCTTTTATTGTCAAAATTTCGGTTATTTCACAACAGAAAATTTGTAGTATGACGATGTCTTATAAGTCTCGCCCGGTTTTAAGGTTGTGGTAGGGAACGATGGCTCGTTTGGTGAATCAGGAAAATGCTGAGTTTCCATAGCAAAAGCAGTTCTGAAATCGTCTTTCTTACCGCCTTTAAAAGTGTTTTTACTCAACATAAAGTTACCACTGTAAAACTGTAAACCCGGCTCTTGTGTGAACACATCCATAACAATGCCGCTTTTGTCGCCTACTACAGTAGCTGCGTGGCTAAATTTGCCGGCCTGTGTGCCGCTTAAAACAAAGTTATGATCATAACCTTTACCGTTTTTCAATTGCTCGTTAACGGTATTAATGCGTGCGCCTATGGTGGTAGGTTTGGTAAAATCAAACGGAGTACCAGCTACCGGTTCCAATTTACCTGTCGGGATCAGCGTCGAGTCAACCGGGGTATATTTTTCCGCCATGATCTGTACCAGGTGATTTAAGATGGTACCACTACCCTCCCCATTCAGATTAAAGAAAGCATGATTGGTGAGGTTACATACCGTAGTTTTATCGGTTGTAGCTTCGTAGTCCATATGCAGTTCGTCTTGATCATTGATGCTGTAAGTAACCTTCACATTCAGGTTACCGGGGAAGCCACCTTCCATGTCTTTAGCAAGATAGCTAAACTGGATAGTGTGATCATCAAGCTGTTTGGCATCAAATACCACATTCTGGAAACCTGCTTTGCCACCATGCAGCGTGTTAGGGCCATTATTAATGGTTAGCGTTACCGGTTTGCCGTCTAGCGTAAACTTGCCTTTAGCAATACGGTTGCCGTATCTGCCAATAGTAGCACCAAAGTAAGGCTCGGTTGATTTTCTGTACTCGTCCACCGTTTTAAAGCCGGTTACCACGTCTATAGTGTTTCCTTTTTTATCCGGCACAAACAAACTAACTATACGCCCACCGTAATTGGTAAATACAGCCTTTACATTATTCTTGTTTTTAATGACATAAAAAGCCGTCTTTTTAGTAGAAGTATCTGTTTTTGCTACTGAATCGGTTTTAACACTGTCCACGGTTGATTTTGTTGACGACGAGTTACATGCCGCCGCTACAAGCACAACAGGTAACAGGCCCGCAATAAATTGTAATTTCATGTTGTTAATTTAAGTTGTTAATAATTGATTATCTTTTGGTTTGTTTCTTGAGCCAGGTAGTAAATTCTTTTGCCGCCACGTCATTTTCATAGGCTGATGGTAATCGCCCATTTGTATATTCGTTGTATAGCCACGGATCGCCAACGGCAAATACTACCCCTTTTCCGTATTTAACTATTACAGCGATATCAGCTTTTCCATCAGCCGATTTAATTACAGCTTTAGCATCGGGGTTAGTTACACCAATGCTGCATACATCTTTTAAAAACAGTTTTGGTGCCGATGGGAATATGGTTTTATCTACCGGTAAACCTATACCATCGCTAAAATGTTTGTCATCTACCACATGATTTTGCAGGTCATTGTTAAAATGCAGGCCAAATTTAGCTGTCAAGATGTTAAAATGAGGTAGTTCGACATTGGCACTGTCATTAGCCATTAGCACCAAAACACCGCCCGTTTTTACCCATGCAGCAATTTCGTCAGCGTCTTTATTTTGAATATAATTGGGCTTGGCGGTTTCTTTTTTTGTATCCGGATCAACAATGATATATACAGCAGTGTTGCGCAGATTATCAATAGTTGGTGCAACGCTTAAGGTATCCAGTTTAAAACCATCCGCCTTAAAAATATCGCCCCAAATACTAAAGCCCGAGTCCTTATCGTCAGTCCATAAGTAATGAAAGCGCTCTGTACCTTTGTTGGTTTTGTGTGTTTCGTGGTTAAAGTAATAATCGAGTGTTACCGTCTGTGCAAACGTTGCCGGAGCGATCTGCAAAAAAAATAGCGTTATTAAAACCACTAACCTTCTCATACTTATTTGGCTAAGTTAACCCGCTCCATTTTAGGCACCAGGAAATGCATAATGGCCCAGGCCAGCAAGTAGGCACCTCCGCAGGTTGCAAAAATAATGTTATAGCCAACCAGGATATGCCCTGCATCTTTATTGCTCTGCAGGATGTAGCCAATAAAGTCTGGAAAGAAAAAGCCTCCTAGCGCACCTGCCATACTACCAATACCCACTATAGAGCTTATAGCTCTTTTAGGGAACATATCTGAAGCCGTAGTGAAGATGTTAGCACTCCAGGCTTGATGAGCTGCCACAGCAAGGCTAATAAGCGCTACGGCTTGCCATATGGTCATCGCATACCTTGCAAAAACAATGGGTACCACACATAACGCAAATATTAACATGGCCACTTTACGTGCTTTAAACACCGGCCAGCCCTTTTTAATAAAGTAAGATGAAAGATAGCCACCACCGATACTACCGATCGTTGACGCCGAATAAACAATAACGAGCGGCAAGCTGGGCTTACTTAAATCTAATTTAAACGTGCTCTGAAAATAAGATGGCAACCAGAACAAAAAGAACCACCAAACAGGATCGGTTAGCATTTTGCCGAATATAAAAACCCAGGTTTGTTTAAATTTTAGTAATTGTTTCCACGCTACCGGTTTTTCTTCTGCAGACGGCGCAATTACTTCATCAATATCGCTATGGATAAATTCGAACTCTTCGGCCGATAGCTTTTTTTGCCGGGTTGGGATCTCATAAAATATCAGCCAAAAAATAAGCCAGATAAAGCCTATAGCTCCAGTGATTATAAACGCCATTTGCCAGCCATAAACGCCTAAAATAAACGGCACCATAATAGGCGCCACCACTGCACCAATATTAGCGCCCGAGTTAAATATGCCTGTAGCTGTTGCCCGCTCCTTTTTGGGGAACCACTCGGCCACTACTTTAATTGCCGACGGGAAATTACCTGCCTCGCCTAAACCTAAACCGGCGCGTACAACGCCGAAGCCTAATGTAGTCTTTACCAAGGCGTGCATCATAGCGGCTACACTCCAAATGACAATAGAAACGGTATAGCCCAGTTTAGTACCAATCTTATCAACCACACGACCAAACAATAGCAAACCAATGGCGTAGGAAGCCTGGAAAGCTTTGACAATATTTTTGTAATCAATTTCAGACCAATGAAATTTCTCGGACAGCACAGGTTTAAGCAAGCCTATAATCTGCCGGTCAAGGTAATTAATAGTCGTAGCAAAAAATAACAAGGCGCAAATTATCCAGCGATAATTACCAGGCGGAGTTGTTTTCATAATTGGTTATAATGGTTTGGCCTAAGCCGGTACAATATAGTACATATATTTAAGGGGTGGTATTATACTCCGCTAAAAATCGAAAATCCACCGTCAACCGTAATCATTGATCCGGTTACGAACTTAGATGCATCACTTAACAACCATACCAGAGCACCAATAAGTTCCTCAGGGTCACCAAAACGTTTAAAAGGAGTATTCCTAATCACACGCTCTCCTCTGTCTGTATAGCCCCCTTCAGGCTTTGTCAGCAGGTTCCGATTTTGCTCAGTTAGGAAGAAACCGGGAGCTAAAGCGTTCATCCGGATGGCATCGCCGTAACGGTTAGCCAGCTCAACCGCAAACCATTGGTTATAGCAATCCATTGCCGCTTTACCCATGTTATAGCCTAAAACCCGGGTAACTGCGCGTTTCGAGTTCATGGACGATATGTTGACGATGCTTCCTTTACCGGCAGTTTGAACAATAGCCTCGCCGAATATTTGAGTAGGTACAATAGTTCCCCAAAGGTTGAGTTCGGTCACTTTACGCATACCGGCCAGGTTCATTTTAAAAATATCCTGATCTGGCAGTATAACACCTTCAGGCATATTACCTCCAGCCGCATTTACCAAACCATCTATGCGGCCATAAGCAGCGATTACTCTATCTTTTGCAGCAACCAGGGCGTCTTCATCGAGCGCATCAGCAATTAGGGCGATAGCTTTGCCGCCGTTTGCGTTGATGGCTGCAGCACGTTCTTCAGCTACCTGTTCATTGCGGCCCAATATCCCCACAGTACCACCTGCGGTGGCAATGCCTTCTACAAAGGCTTTACCTAAAATGCCGGTGCCACCGGTAACTACAATTACTTTATCTTTTAATGAGAAGTTGTTTTTCACAGTATATGTTATTTTAAATCAGTAATGTTAATCAGGTCCATGTCGGTATAATCCAGGTTCTCGCCGGCCATGCCCCATATAAAACTATAGCTGGCAGTGCCACTGCCTGAATGAATACTCCAGGGCGGAGAAACCACTGCATCATAATTTTTCAAGATGATATGCAGCGTCTCGTCACTTTCGCCCATGTAATGAAATACGCGCTGCCCATCGGGAATGTCAAAGTAAAAATAGGCTTCCATACGTCTATCATGAACATGAGGGGGCATGGTATTCCAAACGCTGCCTTCAGCTAACATAGTTAGGCCCATTACCAGTTGGCAGCTTTGAATGCCATCGGCATGAATGTATTTGTTAATTGTGCGCTTATTGGCTGTCGATGAATGACCGGCTTCGACTTTAACGGCTTCGGCATGGCTCATCAGTATGGTTGGATAGTTGGCATGCGCGGGACACGAAAGGATATAAAACACCGCAGATTTGTTTTTATCTATACTTGCAAACTGCACACTTTTCGCGTCTTTGCCTATGTACAAACAATCTAATTTATTTACCTGATGAGTTGTTCCGTCTACAGTAACCTCGCCATCGCCCCCGACGTTAATAATGCCCATTTCTCGGCGCTGTAAAAAGTAATCAGCTTTTAGGTTTGGATAATTGGGCAACTCTAATTTTTGATCTACCGGACTAGCACCACCCACAATCATCCGATCATAATGTGTATAAACGCAATTGATTTGATTAGGCTTTACAATATCATCCAGCAAAAAGCGCTCGCGCATTTTGGCGGTTGGATAAGATTTAAAATCCTCCGGATGTACAGCGTAGATAGATCTCAAGATATTTAGATTTTGGTTACAATGGCAATTTTACAATTAATAGCTTAATAAAAAACCTGATACCACTATATTTTTACGCAATCGATGCAGGGAGCTACTTTTTTAAGTGAGTGGCTGGATTTACGACCAAATACTTGTAATATTGAATAACAAGCCGATTATACCTGCGCACTATTGCGTACCAAATTATATCGATATGAAATCAATCAGCAAGATTATTATTGCCTTTTTAGTTCTCGTATGCTTTATCAATACTCATGCATCTGCACAGATGAGCGAAAGTAAAGCCAAAGCCTGGGTTAATAAAGGCGAGTGGAGAAGTGGATTTAAGCTCAAACTATATGCGGGACTGGATAATGTAGAATTTACCAAACAATATCAGGCCAATAAAAAATATTGGGATGAAGCTTTTGCTTTTATTACCAATACTAAGCTGGATACACTTTCAATTGGCAAGCATATTATAGACGGTGATAACGTTTTTGCTACAGTAGCTGATGGCCCAACGAAAGATCTGGACAAAACAGGTTGGGAAGCGCATCATAAATATATCGACCTGCACCTGGTAATTAGCGGACGCGAAAAGATAGGTGTGATGAACCCCGCAATGGCCAAAGTGACCAACCCTTATGACGATACTAAAGACGTCGAAAATTATGATGTCAATAGCATTAAGGGCGAATATTATATCGAAGATCCGAGCACATTATATATCATGTTTCCGCAAAACGCTCACAGACCGGGCATCCATGTGGATGGGTATGATAAAGTGAAGAAGTTGGTAATTAAGGTCAGAGTGGCTAAATAATAACACCAGTCATTCTGAGCATAGCGAAGAATCTGCCGAGCGGCATTTGCATAGTTTATAGATTCTTCGCTATGTTCAGAATGATAAAAAAATTAAAGTACCAGCTGCTCGTGTAACTTGACCAGAGTTTGCTGAGGGTCTGCGCTTAGTCCCGGGTGTACTTTAGAGGCTTGAACTACCGTACTACGCGTTGCTGTTAACCATCTAAAACGCGAGGCTTCATCTAATTGAGCTATCGGTCCGCCTTCTGCGTTTCCATGGCAGATCAATTCAAAAGCACGTAAATTTGCTTTTATATTTTGAGCCTCGTCATGATTAGTGAAACAGCAAATGCGCTGCTCATTTACGGTGATAATGGCTTGTAAAAAATTAAGCTTCTTGCAATATAGCACTACGCCTACATTCATAAACTCTTCGCGTTCAACCCTGGGCACAACGCGTACTACGGCGTACTCAAAAACGTGTTTCCCTGGCATGATTTGTTTCATTTATAAAATTCTGTGACGATGCTATCCGCAGCAATAAGAATTGCACATAAACTTCCCGACGTTCAGCAGCAGTTTCCGCATCCTCGCCTAACCATTCGTCGGGTATCAAAGCGGTGATATCGCGAATTAATTTTTCATTGATAATGGCTTTAAACTCGATATCAACTGTTTCCAATTCGGTTGCCGACATCAATAGTACATGATCCTTCACTTGTACAAACGGGCGCACAGCTTGCTCTTTCCAATTATCCCACGAGTGGTGAAAGTATAATGCCGCGCCATGATCTATTAACCATAACTCATTATGCCACATCAGCATATTGGTATTACGTGGTGTACGGTCCACGTTAGTTAACAGGCAATCCAGCCAAACTATTTGCGATGCCAGCTTGGTATCAACCTTTGTAACTGCCGGATCGAAAGTAATGGCGCCCGAAAGATAATGCAAGGCTAAATTCAAACCAACGCTCGCTTTTAACAAATCCTGGATCTCTTCATCTGGCTCAGTACGGCCGAAGGCTTCATCCAGGTTAGCAAATACCAGCTCAGGGATCTTTAACCCGAGAACCCGCGAAAGTTCGCCGCCAATCAGCTCGGCAATTAATGCTTTTACCCCTTGTCCCGCTCCACGAAATTTCAGCACGTACAGAAATTCGTCATCCGCTTCGGCAATGGCAGGTAACGAGCCACCCTCGCGCAACGGTGTAACATATCTGATAACATTTACAGTTCTAAGTTCCATCTTTCAGCCAATAAAACTACTCATTTATACTTAATTGAACACACTAATTGTAAAAGCACGTTGAGCTACTGAAAGGCAAGGCTTTGCATATCTCAAAATTTATTATTTAAATTGGCAACATGAAAACCAAACTAATTATACCTACACTGTTACTGCTGTCGGCATCTGCCATGGCACAAAACAAAGACTGGCCGGGTATTCGGCGTTATGAGCAGGCCAATAGCCAGGTACCAGAGCCTGTGAAAGGCTCAAAACGTGTTGTTTATATGGGCGACTCGATCACCGACTTTTGGGTTAACAACGATTCGACCTTTTTCAAAAGCAATAACTATATAGACCGCGGTATCAGCGGGCAAACTACCGGCCAGATGCTGGTAAGATTCCGCGAGGATGTAATCAACCTTAAACCTGACGCAGTGGTTATATTGGCGGGTATTAATGATATCGCCGAGAACAACGGCCCTGAAAAGCTGGATGAGATATTTGGCAACATTGTATCCATGGCAGAACTGGCTCGTGCTAACAAAATCAAAGTAATCTTATCATCAGTAACACCTGCTGCTGCTTTCCCGTGGAGACCGTCTATCGACCCTAAAGAGAAAGTAAAGGCACTAAATGACTTATTAAAAGACTATGCAGCAAAAAATAACTTTGTTTACCTGGACTACTTTACGGCAATGGCCGACGCTAATCGTGGCTTACCAACCGAGTTGTCTAAAGACGGCGTGCACCCTACGCTTGCAGGTTATAAAGTAATGGAACCACTGGCCCAAAAGGCAATCGCTCAAGCATTGAAATCAAAACAATAACGGGTAATAACACCATATTTAAAAAGCATGATTATTTAGGTAATCATGCTTTTTTTGTTCTCTATATTTCGTTTAAAAGTCGAATTTTCGACCGCTCTATATTATCTTAATGTTAAGAAATATCAAAATACTGCGTATCTTGTATTACCAATTATAAAACTATGTCCATTTCTTTGTTACTGAGGCAAGCCAAAAGCTATGCTCAAGTTATTGCAATTGCATTAGCGCTGGCGGCGTCTGCATCATGTAAAAAAGATCAGAACAAAATCAAAACAACCGCCCCTGCGGCTGTCCTATCTTCAGATAAAGAAATTACCTCATTCATTTTCAAGGTTGCTTACAACCACGTATTCACAGATGATGTTGTGGGCGAAATCAAAGGTGACACTATTTATGCGCCTGTTTTCGCCAGCACTGCTAATGTAAACGCATTGATCCCGCAATTTAGCTTTACGGGTGCTCAGGTAACCATAAATGGCACTATACAAGAAAGCAATATCACAACAAATAACTTTACTACACCACTTACTTACACAGTTACGGCTGCGGATAAAAGCAGCAGAAGCTACGTTGTTAAAGTAACCGACAATGGTATATCTTCCATCTACATTACCACAGACGGCGGCGCAGCTATAACCAGTAAAGACGACTATATCACCGGAACAGTAAAGGTGGTGAGCAATTTTACCAAGGTGGGCTATAACGGCAAAACCCAAATAAAGGGCCACGGTAATTCAACCTGGTTTGACATGCCTAAAAAACCTTATAAACTAAAGCTTGATAAAAAAACCAGTATGCTGGGGATGCCCGAAGGTAAAAACTGGATACTACTGGCTAATTATGCCGACAAGAGCTTAATGCGAAATGAGTTGGCATTTACCTTAAGCAGAACATTTGGACGCCAGTTTACGCCTGCGTCAAGATTTGTAGAGCTTTATTTGAATGGCGAATATCGCGGCAATTATCAAATCACGCAGGAAGTTAAACAGGGGCCGGGATTGGTGGATGTAGAAGATCAGGATGCCACTACTACCACACTTCCGGATCTTTCTGGCGGCTATATGATTGAGGAGGATCTGTTTGCCAACGGCTCGCCGGTATACTTTTATACCACAAGGCAAATGGGGTTTGATATTGAGTATCCGGATGATGATGTTATCAACCAGCAGCAAAAGGATTATATCAGCAATCATTTCCAGAAACTGGAAGACGCTATGTTTGCCGATAATTTTGCCGACCCAACAAATGGCTATTGCAAATATTTTGATGTAGATACATATGTAGACTATTACCTGGTAAGTGAGATTATTGGTAACCCTGACGTATTCAGAAGTACCTATCTATTTAAAAAGCGTAATGACGATCATATTTATACCGGCCCTAATTGGGATTACGATAAGGCTGCAAATAATGATAATCGCTTGGGCGATCAGGTAAACGGATTGATGCTAACCTCGGCATTCGGCCCTCAAACCTGGATAAACCGCCTAATGCTGGATCAAACTTTCAGGCAAAAAATCAGGAGCCGGTGGAATCAAATGAAAGGTAAGGTTTCCACATTACCTACTGTTGTTGATGCACTTGCCAACCAACTGGCAGTTTCTGAGGTAAAAAACTTTACAAAGTGGCAAATTATTGGCCATCAATCTTACTTAGAAGTATATGTAGGCATGTCCTACCAGGATGAGGTGAATTACTTAAAAACGTTTCTTACCGCCCATATAGCGTGGCTAGATCAGAAATTTAACAGCGCAGATTATCAATAACTAACAGGCAAAAAAAAGCTCCGGGTACCACTACCCGGAGCAAACCTAAACCTTATCACAGAGTCAATGTCTTGACTTGATTGTGCGAACCTACTATTTGTAAACGATTAAATTTTGAAGTATAGACGCTAAGGCCGTTTTAGTCGACGAAATGGAGAAAAATAAGGATGTAGTTTTAAAATCTTAAGAAGCCCGGTGGATACGATGACCGTTAAAGGCTATTCTTTTTTGAACAGCCTGACTTTTAACCCTAATTCAAATTCGCCCTCAGTATATTGCGACAGGCCACCAGTCTCAAGATTATAGGCTAAGTTAATGGCATAAGAGCCTTGATCTAATCCAAAACCTATACCCAGGCTTTTGCTGGTATGATAAATGCTTTGCAGGTATAAGCCATAATTATTCACGCTAAAGTTAAAGCCTGCATCGAAAATACCGTTGTAATCTTTTACAATTCTGTAACCGGCCAAAGGTTCCAGCATAAAACTACTATTATCTCCCTGTAGCGGAATTTTATAACTGGAAACTGCTACAAACAGTAATCTATCGGCATCAAAACGCGTATCAGAGGTTTTAAAGAAAGCCGATTTAAGATTAGGTATGGCAGCGCCTATATACAACTTGTTATTTGTATAAGCCAAACCAAAATCGCCATCTACATAAGCCTTTAATTGATTATATTGGGCTATCTGGCTGTCGGTTACATCGCCGTTAACCGCCGCGTAGTTTATCCTGCCATCATTAACCCCTACCGATAGTCCAAAGTGTAGCTGCTGGCTATTTTCGCCTAATGGCAAATGATAGGCGTAAGTAATCATAGCGCGTGTCTGCCTCATGAGACCAGCCTGATCGTCATTTACATTAACGCCTAAACCCACTCTTTCTGTAGGTTGAAAATCTGCCGTAAATACGCCGGTTTTTGGCGTCCCCGGAAAACCGCTCCATTGCTGCCGGTAGCCCATGTCAATGTTCAACTCTGGCGACATGCCTGCCGCGGCGGGGTTATACAGATATGGATTTTGAAAATAAAACGACTGAAACGGATTTAACTGTGCCTTACTGGTAAGCGTTGCTGCAATAACCAGCAGCAGCGTAATTAACCAGCTCTTATTTACATTCTTTAATCTCGTCATCGTATTATTTCGCACTCCCGGCTTATATTGTTACAGTTTATAAACTTTTGCATTGAGCCAGAAACGCTTCGACAATATAGCAATAATGAAGCGCTGTTTAAACCTGTTGATTTTAGCCAATCTCTTTATTTAAGGAGATGATAGCTTTTTGAAAATCTTCCCTTGCGATCAAAAACTGGATATTCACTTTACCTTTGGCAATGCCGGCACTTACGATATTGATATCAGCTTTAGCTAATGCGGCAGTAGCTTTAGCCAGTAAGCCCGGTTGATCCATATTGGTACCCAATAAACAAACCATGGCTACGGGTTCTGTAGTTACTTTTTCAAAGTATTGTTTCAAATCGTCAATTAGTTCTGGTTTTAGGTCATTTTCCCAAATAACAATGCTGATGCTGTTAGCGCTGGTGACTTTAAAGGTATAACTGGTATCATGATCAAAAAAACACTGCATGATCTTTAAATCGCTGCCTACATTGCCGGTCATTAAAGGATCGTAAATATCAATTAATAATTGCTGGTCGGTCCCCGTAATTACCTCTACCCTTTTAACTTTTGAGATATAACCTTTACTGATTAAAGTACCGGGATGCGCGGGTTCAAAGGTATTTTTGATGCGTAGCTGAACGCCTGCCATTTCCAACGGCTTAGCCGCTTTAGGATGAATAGCTTCCATTCCCACGTCTGCCAGCTGATCTGCAATATCATAATTAGTATTGCCTACAGGTTTAACATTTTCAATACCTACCAGGCCAGGGTCGGCAGTAGATAGGTGATATTCTTTATGAATAATAGCTTCCTGTGGTCGCAGTATCTCGGCAATTTTACTAAAGGTCACTTCAGAATACCCACGGTCAAATTCGCGCATAATTCCTTCTGTTCCCTTAGCATAGCCGGTGACGATACAAACAGACGAAGCCAAATCAATGCCTGCAAATGCATCGGTAATGCGCTCATTAATAGTCATCACCCTATTGTCTTGCAACCCGGCCAGGTCTATCAGATGCGTATTAACACCACGCTTTGTCAATATATCGGCTAAAACGTAAGCCGAATGGCTCTCTCCTATCGAAGCCAATATTTCTCTTACTGCCAATAATATACCTTCATTTAAATAACCCGAGGCCAGCATGGTGGTGGCACTATCAAGGTAACGTAGTATTTCAGCAATAGTGCGGTCTACTACTTCGTCTGCTTTAACTACGTCCAGCCCAAGCTCGCTATAATTGGTGTTAAGCTCTTTTAAAAAAGTTGCAACGTCCAGCAAAGTAGTGCGGTAATCTGCGCCATCCGCCAATTTTTGATATACACCGGGTGCTTTTGTTTTCTTGTTTTCTAACAACACATTGGTCACGCCAGAAAAGGCAGAAACCACAAACACTCGGTTATAAAGTGCGTCGCCCGAGCGGCCATAAAAAACAATATTGTCAAGTACCTGGCTTAATGCGCTCATGGAGGTACCGCCGATTTTTTCTACTGTCAACATAAATGCCTAAAAGGGCGAAACTACTAATTTTTGGTATTCTATAACCTCATAATGCATCTTAAATTATTTCTTTTTAAACCATGATTCAGATCTAACACAGTGAACAATAAATGACACTACTATGAAAACGACTAGTTACCCGGCCCTTACATTTGCTTTATAACTAAAAAACAAAAAACTATGGAATACAGACAACTAGGCGCCTCGGGTTTTTTTGTACCGGTACTAAGTTTCGGCACGGCTACTTTTGGGGGCGGCAACGAGTTTTTTAAAGCCTGGGGTAGTACAGATGTTAACGAAGCAACACGCCTTGTAAACCTTTGCCTTGACGCAGGTGTAACACTTTTTGATACAGCCAATGTATACTCACGCGGTGTTTCTGAAGAAATTTTGGGTCAGGCCATAAAGGGATTGCATGATAAAGTTCTGATATCAACCAAGGCTACCTTCCCTATGAGTGACAATCCCAATGATGTTGGCTCTTCGCGCTACAATCTTGTTAAAGAATGCGAGAATAGCTTACGCAGGTTGGGTGTTGATCATATTGACATTTACCATATGCACGGTTTTGACGGTAATACACCAGTTGAAGAAACATTGCATGCACTTGACGACTTAATCAGCGCTGGAAAAATACGCTATATAGCTTGTTCTAATTTCTCGGGCTGGCATTTAATGAAATCTTTGTCAGTCTCAGAAAGGTATGGTTGGGCGCGTTACGTGGCACATCAGGCTTATTATTCCTTATTGGACAGAGAATTTGAATGGGAACTAATGCCACTTGGCGAAAAAGAACAGGTGAGTACCATTGTTTGGAGTCCCTTATCATCAGGCCGGTTAAGCGGAAAATTCAGACGGGGTGTTGAATTGCCTCAGGATAATCGATTAAGTCAGGGTGGTTCGCATGGACCAGCGACAGATTTTGATCATCTATACAATATCGTAGACGCCCTGGATGAAGTAGCCGAAGAAACAGGCAAAACCGTTGCACAGGTATCATTAAACTGGCTACTACAACGCCCTACGGTTGTCAACCTGATAATTGGTGCCCGCAATGAAGAGCAGTTAAAGCAAAACCTGGCTGCTGTTGGATGGAATTTAACCACCGATCAGATTAAAAAACTGGACGCAGCCAGTGACCGTGATCCGATATATCCTTATTGGCATCAAAGGCAAAATGTAAAACTTAATCCGCTGCCAAAGTTTTATTAGAAATAACGAAACAGAAAAGCCCGTAATTTTTGAATTACGGGCTTTTCTAATTTAAAATATTTCCTGGCGGTGAGGGAGGGATTCGAACCCTCGGTACAGTTTCCCGTACGTCAGTTTAGCAAACTGATCCTTTCGGCCTCTCAGGCACCTCACCGTGTTTTTAAAAGAAATATCCCTTTTTTCAGGGACTGCAAATATAGTAATTAGGTTATGCCATCAAAAAAAAATTAATAATCTATTCGCACGTGGTAAATACTCATTAGCATGCGCTTAAAAATGGCTTTAATGGTTTCGATATCTTTTAGGGTTATATCGCAGTCTTTCAATTGGTTCTGATCCAGTTTATATTTCACAATACGATCTACCAGGGCGCTGATCGATTTTTCGTCGGGCGCTTTTAATGAGCGAGAAGCAGCCTCTACCGAGTCGGCCAGCATCAAAACACCGGCTTCTTTCGAGAAAGGAATAGGCCCCGGGTACCTAAAAGTGTTCTCATTAACTATTTTTTCAGGGAAATTTTTCAGAAATGATTGATAGAAATAATCTACCCTGGTGTTGCCGTGGTGGGTACGTATAAAGTCGATTACTATTTCGGGAATATTGGCCTTCTGCGCCATCTCAATCCCTTTAGATACGTGGCGGATGATGATCTGTGCACTTTCCTCGTAAGTAACCTTATCATGCGGGTTAAAGCCCGAGTTCTGGTTCTCCACGAAAAATAATGGGTTCTCCATTTTACCGATATCATGATACAATGCTCCTGCCCTAACCAATAATGCATTACCACCAATGGCATAAATAGCATTTTCAGCCAAATTAGCTACCTGCAACGAGTGCTGGAATGTTCCGGGAGCGGAAAAAGCCATTTCGCGCAGTAGCGGCGCGTTGGTGTTTGTTAGTTCGATAAGGGTAATATCAGATGTGATAGCAAAGATCTTTTCAAACAAATAAATTAAAGGATAAGCTAATAAAGTAAGCAGCACGCTCACCACAAACGGAATAAAATTCACCCAATCAATATCAACCAAACTACCTTCTTTGATCAACTGTATCCCTAGGAAAGAAACAAAGTAGGTAAATGTGATAATGACTGCAGAAATCAGGAACTGCTCGCGGCGAACCAGGTTTTTTATGCTGTAGATGGATACCATGCCCGCTGTTATCTCAAAGTAGGCAAACTCAAAACTATTAGGTACAAAGAAACCGGCAATCAGCACCACCAGCATATGAATGTTCAGCGCCAAACGTGTATCAAACAGTATCCGGATGATGATAGGTACGATACAATAAGGTATATAATACAAATTGGGTAGCTGTAGCTTTATAGCCATGGAAAGTGTAAACAGCATGGCAGTTATTACCAGCAAAATCAAACTTACCAGCCGGTTATCGGCATAGATATCTTTCCTGAACAAGTAAAGAAAGATCATCAGCAACGCTATAGTTATCGCAACCAAAAGAAACTGACCAGCTAATACTAGTCTGGGATTACCGTTAATGCGGGCGTTGTCTTCAAATGCTTTTTTATAAGATATTAGTTTTTGATAGACATCATCGTTCACCACCGATCCTTTGGCTATGATTACATCACCTTTCTGCACCATGCCACGCGTAAGCGAAATATTTTCTAACACCTCTGTCTCTAATCGCGCAGTTAGCTTGTCATCATAAATAATATTGCTTTGTATGCGATTTTGCAGTAAATCAAGCAGAAAGGTCTTGTCGATGTCGGTGCGCCTGTTCAATACCTGGTTACAGAAAGCTAATGCAGATTCTTTAGTAAAAAGATCGGCCGTGTTTTTTTCTGTGGAAACATTTCCCTGCAATATAGTGAGCGAATAAGCCTGTGTTTGCTGGTATTTGGAATTAAGAGAAACAACGCCTCTGTCATAAATCTGCTTTAACAAGCTTTGACCTACCTGCATATAGGCAGATTTTTTATTTTCATTTATTCCTGCATTCCGCCATTTAAACTCGAAATCATTTTTCAATCCGTCTAATTGCCGTTGCGCCAGGTTGGTATCTAGCTGATATAATTGTGTGGTGCTGGCCAGCGCGTTTTTGTGATCGTTCTGTATTTCGGCAGGCGTTTTTAAAATGGCAAAATTATAAGGCGAGATCAGGTCTTTCTGATTCCAGATACGCCCTTTCTCAATTTCGTAGGTAAACTTGGCCTGTTTTGGCAGCGAATAAACTATCAGGCAGGTACTCACCACCATCATTAAAAACTTAACGTTACGGGCGTATTTGCGCAATAATGCCTTTTGGCGTGAGGATGATAGCGTGGCCATTTATTGAATTAAGCTTCAAAAATAATATATTTTATACTATCCTTCTTTTTTATTGTTTTTATGAAAACTGTTTTGATATCTTTGTGATATCATTTTAAAATCAAAAACTGTCATGAATACTGAAAAAATTATTAACCCGCCATCAGGTTATTTAACCTTAGTAACCTTTTTAATTTTATTAACAATAACCGCTTATTGCGGCGTATCGCAGATGCCCGCCACTGCGGTTATTTTAGGTTTGATAGATTTTATATTAGTACTTCCCGGGCTAATCATTGTAAACCCTAACGAAGCCAAAGTGCTTACCCTGTTTGGTAAATATGTAGGCACTGTTAAAGAAGACGGCTTTTTCTGGGTTAACCCGTTCACCGCTAAAAAGAAGGTGTCATTAAAAGCATTTAACCTTAATGGCCAGCAGTTAAAAGTAAACGACGCTGTAGGCAATCCCATTGAGATTGCCGCGGTTATAGTTTGGCAGATAAAAAACACAGCAAGCGCAATGTTCGCGGTAGAAAATTATCTGCAATATGTAAACATCCAAAGCGAAGCGGCCGTACGTCACCTGGCAAATACTTTCCCATATGATCATATTGAAGACGAAAGCGCCAGCATCACGCTGCGCGGCGGCGCCGAGCAGGTTAGTGTATTATTAGAGAAAGAATTAAATGAACGCCTTGATCGTGCAGGTATAGAAGTTTTGGAGGCCCGCATTTCTCATCTGGCCTATGCGCCTGAGATTGCGCATACCATGCTACAAAGACAACAGGCATCGGCCATTATATCGGCCCGCCGCTTAATTGTTGAAGGTGCAGTGGGCATGGTTGAAATGGCGCTGAATAAACTATCAGAAAAAGATATTGTAGAACTGGACGAAGAACGCAAAGCAGCCATGGTAAGTAATTTACTGGTTGTATTATGTGGCGACAGAAGCGTGAGCCCAATAGTTAACACCGGTACATTATATCACTAAGCCATGTTTAAAGAACTATGTATTAAAGATACCCCACACTTACGATTTGTAAGACAAGGCTTATTTAACCCCGATTACGAACTTACAGATGGCAACGGACTATACGGCGCATTAAGTTACCGGTGGTTTACCCGGCGCCAGGCTACGGCTTACACCGCAGCGCATAAATGGCTGTTTGATAGCCATTTGTTTTTCTCGAAGACCATTAGCATTATGGACGAAACAGGAGCTATGATAGGCCTGGCAGAGCGGGAGTTTTTTAGCCGTATTTATACTTTGAATTTAAAAAGTGGTTTTAGATCCATATTCCGTCGTCCATCCATTTTTTCGCGACAATATATTTGGGAGGCTGAGGGGTATGGAAGGTTGATCACCTTGGAAAATAACTTTCCGTTTGGGTTAGATAACGACGTTTATATAGAGCAAACCCAGGCGCCCGCTACAGTTATTCCTTTATTAATATTTTTGGGGATGCACCTTTCTGTTTATAGAAGAGGCCGCCGTGCGGCACGTTAATCATTTTAAATTATGAGCAATTACAGAGACATTGATATGCTGAGAACCACCGAGCTTTATGTAGCACGTAAAGGTTGGTTCAAGCCCGTTTACACTTTAACCGATGGCCAGTTTGACTATGGCCGCATAAGTTGCGCCGGCGCATTTACAAGAACTAAAAATATTGAAACCGCCGATGCTAAGTTTATGGTAAAACCTAAAGGCTTTTTTGGCAAAACAGTCGAGATCATCAATCAAAACAATGGCGAAGTCATAGGCAGTTACAAGAAAAACGGCTGGGAAACTCGCGTTGCCTTAGAGATGAATAACGGCCTGACTACATTACTAAAAAAGGGCAAAGGTTTTTTTTCAAGAAAGATGTTCTGGACCGACGACCAAAATGGAGACTATATCGAGATAAACAATTGCGGCAGGCTGCATAAACCATTCAAAATAAAATTTGATCCAAATGCCGTTAAAACCAAACTGCCATTAGCGCTGCTAACGTTAATAGGTGTAAACTTTATATTGATCAAACAAGCACAGGCAGCCTCTGCAGGTATTTAATTATGGCCGAAAAGAAAGCATTTATATTAAGGGTAAACCCCGATATGCTGAAGGAGATTGAAACCTGGGCCGCTGATGAATTTAGAAGCACCAACGGCCAGATCGAATACCTGCTGCAACAGGCTTTGCTTGCCCGTAAAAAACCGGCTAAGAAGAAAAAAGAGGTCTAACAAATACTATGCAAGCATAGCATTTGTCGAAATAAAATAAGTAGATTTGCACTATCAAATCTATTTTATGAGAGAAGTAGTAATCGTATCAGCCACACGTACACCTATCGGCAGTTTTGGTGGAGCGCTAGCCAGTTTTAGTGCGACACAATTAGGTGCCATAGCTATTCAGTCAGCCGTTCAAAAATCAGGCTTAAAGCCGGAGCAAGTTCAGGAAGTATTTATGGGAAATGTGCTGTCGGCCAATTTGGGCCAGGCACCGGCAACGCAGGCAGCCATATTTGCAGGCCTGCCCTATTTACCTGCAACTACCGTTAATAAAGTTTGTGCATCAGGCATGAAAGCCATTATGCTGGCCGCGCAAAGCATTGCCACTGGCCAAAACGATATAGTAGTTGCCGGCGGCATGGAGAGCATGAGCAACGTGCCCTACTATCTTGCAAAAGCCCGCACCGGGTATAAATTAGGTAATGACTTATTAATTGATGGTTTAGTCGAAGATGGCCTTTGGGACGTTTACAACAACTACCACATGGGTTCGGCAGCCGAACTTTGTGCTACCGAATGCAATATCAGTCGCGAAGATCAGGACGCTTATGCTATCGAATCTTATAAAAGATCAATCGCCTCGCAAAGCAGCGGCAAGTTCGTGGCGGAGATAACGCCTGTCGAAATCAAAAACAAAAAAGGCGAGGTTACTTTAGTTAATGACGATGAAGAACCGGCCACGGTTAAATTCGATAAGATCCCCACGCTAAAACCCGTATTTCAAAAAGATGGTACAGTTACCGCCGCCAATGCTTCAAGCTTAAATGATGGCGCTGCGGCACTGGTATTAATGAGCCGCGAAAAAGCTGATGAGTTAGGTATCAAGCCTCTGGCTAAAATAATCAGTTATGCCGATGCACAACTGGCACCCGAATGGTTTACCACAGCCCCATCAAAAGCTATTCCGCTGGCGCTACATCGCGCGGGACTGTCAGGCAGCGATATTGATTTTTATGAGATCAATGAAGCTTTTTCGGTAGTGTCTATAGCCAATAATCGTGAGTTAAAGTTAGCTCCTGCAAAAGTAAATGTTAACGGCGGCGCAGTCTCTTTGGGGCATCCGCTTGGAGCGTCTGGTGCTCGAATTGTGGTTACCTTACTGAGTGTACTCGATCAAAACAAAGGTAAATACGGCGCTGCCGGCATCTGTAACGGAGGCGGCGGGGCAAGTGCAATTGTTATCGAAAATTTACGTTAAAGGATAAAATCGCATATATTTACGGCACCTGGTATTAATATTTTGATGGTGATAAGAAGATCGATCCTCGCATTTTTTCTGATAGCCTTGGCTACCAGGGTCTTTGCACAACAGATAGACGCAGAAGGCATAAAACAACTCAGTTTTTACCAGGATAGCTTAAAACATTTAGGGAACACTTTTATTAATGACGGTAATGACCTCGCCCGAAAAAACGCCAATTACCAGTTTATCAAAACGTTGGTTACCGCGCTTAAGGTTCCTCACTCATTTGATTTTCCTTTTGATTCTGTTAAGACCATAACCCTCACCAAATCGCCCGACGATAAATTCAGATTTTTTAGTTGGCATGTCGCTAACGACGATGGCAGCTATCGTTTTTATGGTGCCATACAAATGAAAACATCCGGCCCACTAAAGCTATATGGTCTGGAAGATTATACGCCGCTAATCAAAAATGCAGAAGATACCGTGAGCGATGTTCATACCTGGTTTGGCGCACAATACTATACTATTATCCCGGTGAGTGCCCCTCGCCCATATTACGTGATGCTGGGCTGGAAAGGCAATAACGATAAATCGACCAAAAAAGTAATAGAGGTGCTTTCATTCCAGAATGATAAACCTGTATTTGGCATGCCGGTATTTAATGGCAATGGCAAAAAACGTAAGCGTGTGGTATTTCAATACGCAAGACAAACGTCTATGCTGCTAAGGTATATTCCGTCTCAACACTTAATTGTTTTTGATAACCTGGTTGCGCCTGATAAAAAATCTAAAGATAAACCAGAAACATATGGCCCCGATTTGAGCTACAACGGCTATAAATTAAAAGAGGGCGAATGGGTGTACCAGGATAATCTGGATATGCGTAACGTACCTAACGAGCAGGACGAAACCTACGTAGACCCTAAACTAACCCAAAGACCTAAAACTACACAACCCATTAAAAAGAAGGTGCAGTAATCTGCAAAATCAATAATACTTCTGCCTATAATTTTTATTTAATAGAATAATAGTATTTTAGACCAAATTAAACTGATCTTATGTCTGAAACAACATTAACAGCTGCTGCTGTTACTACGGAAGCGAAATATCCGCGAAGTATTCCGTATATCATTGGAAATGAGGCCGCAGAGCGCTTTAGCTTTTACGGCATGCGTTCTATCCTTGCCACATTTTTAGTTGCCCAATTTTTCAATCCAACGCTTAATCCGGCGCTGCAAACTGTAGCCGAAGCAAAAGCTAACCAAAGCACGCACTTTTTCGTAACGCTGGCCTATACGCTGCCATTTATTGGTGGTTTAGTGGCCGACTGGTTTACCGGGAAATATCGTATTATCCTTTACATTTCTATAGTATATTGTATCGGCCACCTTTGCCTGGCACTCTTTGATAAAAACCTGAATGGTTTTATCATGGGCCTGATTTTGATTGCTATTGGTGCCGGTGGTATTAAGTCTTGCGTATCAGCTAACGTTGGCGATCAGTTTGATAAATCAAATCAGGTTTTACTATCAAAAGTGTACGGCTGGTTTTATTTTAGCATTAATGCCGGTTCAGTAATCTCTACTGTATTAATCCCATGGGTTTACGAGGTTTGGGGTCCAAAATGGGCATTCGGTATTCCGGGCTTGTTAATGGCTTTAGCTACTATTATTTTCTTTTTAGGTCGCAAAAAATACGTACGCGTTCCACCGGGAGGTGTCAATAAAAATAACTTTGTTTTTATTTCGGTGTATGCGCTATTTAATCAAAGTAAAAAACAAAAAGGCCAATCATGGTTAGATGCAGCTAAAGGCGAGTATAACTCAGAAAAAGTTGAAGGTGTAAAAGCTGTTTACCGTGTAATGGCAGTATTTATTTTCGCGCCGATATTTTGGGCCATGTGGGATCAGAACTTATCTGAGTGGGTTTTACAGGCCGAAAAGTTAGACAGGCATATCAACTTAGGCTTTACCAGCTTTACTGTATTGGCAGGCCAGGTTCAAACAGCTAATCCTATCTTCCTTTTATCGTTTATCCCACTGTTTACTTATTTCATCTATCCTTTTTTAGATAGAATCGGCATTAAAACAACACCGTTACGCCGTTTAGGTGCTGGTTTAGCTTTAACTGCTTTGTCATTTGTAATCATCGCCTTTGTACAACAGGGTGTTGATGCTGGTCAACACCCATCTGTATGGTGGCAGATTTTCGCTTACGTAGTACTGTCGGCAGCCGAGGTGTTGGTTTCTATCACCGGTTTGGAATATGCTTATACCCAGGCGCCAAAATCAATGAAAGGCACAATGAGTGCCATCTGGTTATTAACAGTAGCTGCCGGTAATCTATTTGATGCATTGATAAACGGTAACATTGCTTCAGGCGGATTTTTCGCCCAGTTCCATGGAGCCAGCTATTATTGGTTATTTGTTGGGATTTGCACGGCATTTTTAGTTATCTATTTATTTATAGCTCCGCGTTTAAAAGAGCGTAGCTATATTGAACACCCGGAAGCCGAAGTAGACGAAGTTATTGCGCAGACTAATAACCTGTAACACAAAAATATTTAACATGCTTTACAGAAGAGCGGGTAATTAATTTAATATTGCCTGCTCTTTTTTGTGTCAGATAATCTATTTTAGCAGACTATTTAAATAAGAAAAACACATTTTTATACGTGCCCGATAGCATAGTCATCATACCTACCTATAACGAAAAGGAAAACATTGAGCGAATGATTCGCAAAGTATTTTCTTTACCGTTTGATTTTCATGTACTTATTATTGACGATGGCTCGCCCGATGGGACCCAGCTTATTGTTAAAAGTTTGCAAAACACCTATCCCGACAATCTTTTTTTAGTTGAACGCGAAGGTAAACAAGGACTTGGCACGGCCTATATCCATGGTTTTGGCTGGGCAATTGAGCACAACTATGATTATATTTTTGAGATGGATGCTGATTTTTCGCATAACCCGGAAGATCTGATCCGTCTGCGTGAAGCTTGTATTCAAGGCGCCGATGTTGCCGTTGGTTCACGCTATATTAAAGGCGTAAACGTGGTTAACTGGCCAATGAGCCGTGTGCTGATGAGCTACTTCGCGTCAGTATACGTACGTTTTATCACCGGTGTAAACATACAGGACTTTACAGCAGGCTTTATGTGTTACAAGCGTAAGGTTCTGGAGACCATTGAGTTAAACAAGGTTAAGTTTGTAGGGTATGCCTTTCAGATAGAAATGAAATATACTGCGGTAAAACATGGGTTCCAGGTTACCGAGGTGCCTATCATATTTACTGACCGAACGGCAGGAACATCCAAAATGTCGAAAGGCATTTTTAAAGAAGCTATCCTTGGCGTGTTGACTATGCGCTTTAACGCGATGTTCAGAAAATATCCCGAGGGATGATTAGTTAGCCGTTTCGCAATAACTAATCTCTAACTACCAACATCCAATCTCCGTAAAATTTCTAATTTTACACTAATGAATGAAAATCTTGATCCTGACGGTGAACGCCTGTCGCCAGCCGAGCGTGATATTGAGAAAGTATTACGCCCGCAGGCTTTTGAAGACTTTACCGGCCAGTTTAAAATACTAGAGAACTTAAGAATATTTGTACAGGCCGCCCGCCAACGCGGCGAAGCGCTTGATCACGTTTTGCTACACGGCCCTCCAGGCCTGGGTAAGACTACCTTATCGCATATCATTGCTAATGAGATGGGCGTTGGAATTAAGATAACCTCAGGCCCGGTACTGGATAAACCAGGCGATTTGGCCGGTTTACTAACTAACCTGGAAACGGGCGATATTTTATTCATCGACGAGATCCATCGCTTAAGTCCGCTGGTTGAAGAATACTTGTATTCTGCTATGGAGGATTTCAAGATCGACATCATGCTGGAAAGCGGGCCTAATGCACGCTCGGTACAGATCTCGCTTAATCCATTCACCTTAGTTGGCGCTACTACCCGCTCAGGGTTGTTAACGGCACCATTACGTGCCCGTTTTGGTATCAACTCACGTCTGGAGTACTATGATGCAAAATTGTTAACCACGATTGTACTCAGATCAGCATCTATATTAAAAACGCCGATAAGTGATGAAGGCGCTTATGAAATTGCACGCCGTAGCCGTGGCACGCCGCGTATAGCCAATGCATTGTTGCGCCGTACCCGCGATTTTGCCCAAATAAAAGGCGATGGCAATATTGATACGGCTATAGCAAAATACGCACTAAATGCCTTAAATGTTGATGAGCACGGTTTGGACGAAATGGATAATAAAATCCTCACCACCATTATTGATAAATTTAAAGGCGGCCCGGTTGGTTTGAAAACTATTGCCACCGCTGTTGGCGAGGATGAAGGCACCATAGAAGAGGTTTATGAACCATTTTTGATACAGGAAGGGTTCCTGATGAGAACTGCCCGTGGACGCGAAGCCACCGAAAGCGCTTACAAGCATTTAGGCAAAATAAAACTAGGGGGAAATCCTTCCTTATTTTAAGTTTTTATTGCTACTATTGCCATCACAATTAATCTGTTAACACTCAAATTACAAATAATAAACACCATAGTTTAAACTATTAAACCAAATTATGAAACGTATATTTCTTTTAGCTTTAGTATTGGTTTGCGGTCACGCTTTTGCCCAACAGGTTGGTACTGTAACCAACCCGGTTGATTGGGTTAACCCGCTGATGGGTACCGATTCAAGGCCCGACCTTTCAAACGGCAACACTTACCCTTGTACTGCGTTGCCATGGGGCATGAACTTCTGGAGTCCGCAAACCGGCCCTAACGGCGATGGCTGGGCTTATACTTACGATGCTCACAAAATTCAAGGGTTCAAACAAACGCACCAGCCTTCACCATGGATGAATGATTATGGTATGTTCTCTATCATGCCGGTAACCAAACACCTGGTTGTTGGTCAAAATGAGCGCGCCAGCTGGTTCTCTCACAAAGCGGAGATTTCAAAACCATACTATTACAGCGTTTATTTAGCTGATCATGATGTAACTACCGAGGTTGCTCCTACCGAGCGTGCTGCACAGTTTAAAATTACTTTCCCTAAATGCGACAGCTCCTTTGTTGTGGTTGATGCTTTCAACAATGGTTCTTATATCAAAATTATCCCTGAAGAAAACAAAATCGTGGGTTATTCAACTCAAAACTCTAGTAATGATTTGAAAAACTTTAAAAATTACTTTGTTATCTACATTGATAAACCATTCACGCTGTCACGCACCTACAGCGGGACTGAGGGCGAACGTAAAGGCAGAAACCGTGAGGAAATCACTACTTTACAACCAGGCTTGGAAGTCAATGTTAAGCATGCTTTAGCTGCTATAGGTTTCGCAACCAAAAGAGGTGAGGTTGTTCATTTAAAAGTTGCTTCATCTTTCATCAGCTTAGAACAAGCCGAAACAAACTTAAAAAGAGAGATAGGTCATGATAGCTTTGAAGAAACCGCTCTAAAAGGCCGTGCCATCTGGAACAAAACCTTAAGCAAAATTGCGGTGTCTGGCGGTTCGATAGACCAGGTTCGTACCTTCTACTCATCTCTGTACCGCATGTTGTTCTTCCCGAATAAAATGTACGAGATTGATGCATCAAACAAAATAGTTCACTGGAGCGCGCAAAACGGCGAAGTAATGCCAGGGTATAAATTTGCCGGTACCGGTTTTTGGGATACTTTCAGAGCTTTATATCCATTCCTGAACCTGGTTTACCCTTCAATTGACCAGCAAATGCAGGCTGGTTTAGTAAACGATTACAAAGAAGGCGGCTGGTTGCCCGAGTGGTCAAGCCCGGGTTATTCTGATTGTATGATTGGTAATAACTCTGCTTCTATCGTTGCTGATGCTTACCTGAAAGGTTTGCGTGGTTACGATATCAACACCCTTTGGGAAGCCGTTAAACATGGTGCAAACAACGAAGGCCCGAACGCCACCGGTCGTCGCGGTGTTGAGTACTATAATACTTTAGGTTATGTACCTTATGATGTTAAAATCAACGAAAACGCTGCCCGTACTTTAGAGTACGCTTATGATGACTTTGCCATTTACAAATTAGGTAAAGCTTTAGGCAAACCAGCTTCAGAGATTGATATCTACAAAAAAAGAAGCCAAAACTTCCGTAACGTTTATAACAAGGATATTGGTTTAATGCAAGGCAGAAACAAAGACGGATCATGGGTTAAACCGTTCAACCCGTTGAAATGGGGCGATGCCTTTACTGAGGGTAATGCATGGCACTACAGCTGGGCAGCTTTACACGATATCCAGGGTATGATTAACCTGGAAGGCGGTCGCAAGCAGTTTGTAACTAAACTGGATTCGATCTTCATCATTCCACCTGTTTTTGATGACAGCTATTATGGCGGTGTTATCCATGAAATTCGCGAGATGCAGATCATGAACATGGGCCAGTATGCTCATGGTAACCAACCTATCCAGCATATGCTTTACTTATATGATTGGGCCGGTGAGCCTTGGAAAACTCAATTCCACGTGCGTGACGCTATGGCTAAATTATACAAAGCTACACCTGATGGCTATTGCGGAGACGAGGACAACGGTCAAACTTCTGCATGGTACATATTTTCTGCTATGGGCTTCTACTCTGTTTGCCCTACCAGTTCGCAATACGCTTTAGGTACACCGTTGTTTAAAAACATGATTGTAACTCTAGATAATGGAAAGAAAATTGTGATCAATGCACCTAACAATAGCGATCAAAACATTTATGTACAATCGCTTACTGTTAACGGCAAACCATACGACTTAAACTACCTTAATCATGCTGATTTATCAAAAGGCGCCGTTTTAAACTACGTAATGTCTGATAAACCTAACATGCAAAGAGGAACAAAACCTTCAAGCTTCCCTTATTCAATGTCAAATGAGAAATAGAATTTCAGGCCTTTTAAATAAGGTTGTTTTATTAGGATTATTAGCCACGTTGGCTATAAGTGCCAATGCGCAAGATAAACGTTTAAGACTAGGCATCTACGGCTTAAACCACGACCACATCCTGGGCTTTTTCAACTATATGAAAAGCGGCAAAGCTAACGTAGTAGGCGTTTACGAGCCAAGCCGTGAGCTATGGGAGAAATATAAAAAACGTTATAAACTGCCCGACTCGCTTTACTTCAATGATGTACACAAAATGATCAAAGCAACTAAGCCTGACGTAATGTTGGGTTATAACGCGGTTGCTAAGCATGTTGATATTGTTGAAGTTTGCGCGCCATTGCATATCCCGGTAATGGTTGAGAAGCCTTTGGCGGCTACATTAGAACAGGCAAAACGTATTGAGGTTCTGGCTAACAAATACAAAATCAAAGTATTGGTTAATTATGAAACCACCTGGTATCCGTCATTCCAATACATTCATGATATGGTTGGCCAGGATAGCATTGGCAAAATTCGCCGTATGGTTATTCGAGATGGCCACAGCGGACCGAAAGAGATTGGCTGCAGTCCTGAATTTTTGGCCTGGTTAACTGACCCGGTTTTAAACGGAGCAGGCGCGCTAAACGATTTTGGTTGCTATGGTGCCGATCTGGCTACGTGGTTAATGCACGGCCAGCGCCCTATTGCGGTAACGGCCATCGCTAAACATTACAAACCACAGGTTTATCCTAAAGTTGAAGATGATGCTACTATATTAGTTGAATACCCTACTGCTACTGCTTCTATTGAAGCATCATGGAACTGGGCACTTAACATCAAAGATATGGAAGTATGGGGCGAAACAGGTGTTATCCATGCCTTTAATGGCCAACGTGTTCAGCTTAGAACCCCTAAAGAGGAAACTAAATTCACTTTAATACACGAGGCTAAACCTATCCCAGCTCCAAACAATGATCCATTGGTTTACCTAACTGCCGTACTAAGAGGCGAAATCTCTGGCGAAGGAGATCAGGCATCATTGCCGTACAACATGATTGCCATGGAAATACTGGATGCCGCTAAAAGATCTATCCAGGAGGGCAAGCGCATAGTTTTGCAACCTTAATAAAAACAAACTATAGGCTTACGGGGTTACATCACTTCGTAAGTCTTTTTTATTTCATTTAATACCCTGGCCAATGTTCAAACAAATTATTGCTTTACTATCCTTCTGTTTACTATTTAACCTGGGCGTTAACGCGCAAAACAATGCGGCTATCATGGCGCGCAAGCAAGTGCCTGTGGTATGTTGGCATCAAATACGCGACTGGCGCCCGAAAGACTCTAAGAACGCTAAAGATTATATCGTTCAAATAGCTGCTTTCAAAGAGCATATCAAAATGTTGGCCGATAGCGGTTATCACACCATCTTGCCAGATCAGTTATATGCCTACCTAACTACAGGCGCAGCTTTGCCAAAAAAGCCAATCATGTTGACTTTCGATGATACTGATGAAGATCAGTACACCATCGCAGCGCCTGAGTTGAAAAAATATGGTTTTAAAGCAGTTTATTTTGTGATGACCGTATCATTAGGTCGCCCGCATTATATGACTAAAGAGCAGGTTAAAGCATTGTCTGATGCCGGTAACGTCATTGGTAGCCACACCTGGGATCACCACATGACCAGTAAGTACAAGCATGACCCAAATCCTAAAAAGGACGATTGGGTAATCCAACTGGATAAGCCAACCAAGAAACTGGAAGAGATCACCGGTAAAAAGATTGACTACTTTGCTTATCCGTTTGGTATCTGGAATAAATCGGGCTTTCCTGAACTGCACAAACGCGGCTTTAAAATAGCTTTCCAATTAGCTGAGAAACGTGACCCTAATGATCCGTTGATGACTATTAGAAGGATTTTAGACAGTGGCTACTGGAGCACAAAAACATTGGCTAAAGCTGTTAGAACCAGTTTTTAATCTGTTATATGAAAAAACAAAAGCCGCTTAGATATCTAAGCGGCTTTTGTTTTTTGTCATTTTGAGCATAGCGAAGAATCTTATAGAATGACAACCTGACTATGCTCAATTATTGCGTGTATAAGATCCTTCGCTATGCGCAGGATGACAAATCTGATTTATTCGGATTATAAATTCTCCCCTTTCGGTCCTTTACCTTTATTTGAGGGATCTTCATCTTCGGGCTTTTGAACGGTTGGGTCGCCATTATTTTCTGTAGACAGATCAAATGTTGTCGGTTGCTCATCAACATCCTGCTCACTGTGAGACGGTGTACCTTGTTCCAGATCATTGTCTCCGTCTTTATTGGTTACAGCAGAGTCCGCATTGGTGATCTGCTCGTCTTTTGGGTTTTTAATTTCGGTGGTTTCCATAACGTAGTGTTTACTTAAATCGACGTTTTATTCTGATGCAATAGCCTGTTTGTATTTGTATTATCTTTGTAGCGATGCAGCAAAGCAAATCGGCATATAGTAAACTTATCAAAGACGAAGCCAAAAAACTAGGCTTTCTGTTTTGTGGCATCGCAAAAGCAGAATTTCTGGAGGATGAAGCTCCCCGATTGGAGTCATGGCTCAATAAAAACATGCATGGTAAGATGCGCTACATGGAGAACCATTTCGATAAACGCCTTGACCCTCGCTTACTTGTGGATGGCGCCAAGTCGGTAATCTCCATGGGATTAAACTACTATACCGAAAATGCACAGCTCGATCCATCTGCACCCAAAATATCCAAATACGCTTACGGGCAGGATTATCATACTGTCATCAAAGACAAGCTGAAGCAACTATTAGACACTATTAATGAAAAAATAGGCGAAGTTGGCGGCCGGGCATTTGTAGACTCGGCCCCTGTGCTGGATAAAGCCTGGGCCAAAAAAGCCGGTCTGGGCTGGATAGGTAAAAACAGCAATCTCATTAATCAAAAAACAGGTTCGTTTTTCTTTTTAGCAGAACTGATTGTAGATATTGAATTAGAATACGACGTTGAACCCACCGCCGACCATTGCGGCACCTGCACCCGCTGTATTGATGCCTGCCCTACAGATGCCATTGTAGGCCCTTACGTGGTTGATGGCAGCCGATGTATCTCTTATCTTACCATCGAGCTTAAAGATGAGCTACCGCAGGAATTTAAGGGCAAAATGAATAACTGGATGTTTGGCTGTGATATCTGCCAGGACGTTTGCCCATGGAACAAATTCTCGGTGATCCACAGCGAGCCGGCATTTAACCCTCACCCGGAACTCCTTGGTCTGAATAATAATGACCTTCGGGAAATCACCGAAGACGTTTTCCAAAAAGTGTTTAAAAACTCGGCCGTTAAACGTACCAAGTTTAACGGCCTGAAAAGAAATATCGATTTTCTGAAAAGGATAGATTGATCGCTTTTTATCCTTTCTTGAACTTATCGGCCAATAGTTTTAACATATCTTCATTAACCGGCTTGGCGGGTTCTTCTGGTTTCTTGAATAACTGTTGCTGATTATTCAGTTTTTGATAAGGCTTTTGTTGCGTCGGTTTAGCTTCTTCGGCTTTTGGTGCAGGTACGGCCGGTTTAGGCTGTGCCGGTTGTTGTTGACGCTCTGTTTTGCGCTTATCGTTCCAGCGTTTGTAAATACTTTCCAGTTTGCGTTTAGTATACAAAGGGAAATCGCCCTGCATCATCCATGAATAATAACTTGGTTCGATGTTAAACACATCCTCGACGCGCTTGCCTTTATGTTTGCCGAAATTAAACACCTCTTCGCCTGCATCATTAAAGGCCATACGTCCGGCAAAATCTACCGGGCGATTAAGGTTAGTGAATTTATGTAAACCTTCTACATGGTTAACCACCGGTATGCTGCGGTTTCCCTTTTTATCTTCCCACTCTTTATTTTCGTAACGCTCAACCTGTGCTAACAACACCTCCATGGTTGCACGAGTATCTGATTCTGCAGAATGTGCATTAATGATATCTTTCTGGCAATAAAACTGGTAAGCCGCCTTTAGTGTGCGCTGCTCCATTTGGTGAAAGATGTTTTGCACATCTACAAACTTACGATCATCCAAATCAAAGTCAACCCCTACGCGTAGGAATTCTTCCATCAACATGGGTATATCAAATTTATTGGAATTGAAACCGGCCAAATCACTATTTGCTAAAAACTCAGCCACTAAAGGTGCCAACGCTCCAAAGGTGCTTTCATTTTGAATATGCTCATCATATATGCCATGTATCAAAGACGACTCCAAAGGAATAGGCATTTCCGGATTTACGCGCCAAGTTTTAACCTCTTCGCTCCCATCCGGATGCAATTTGATTATTGATATCTCGACAATACGATCGACACCAATATTTATACCGGTAGCTTCCAGATCAAAGAAAGCCAATGGGCGCTTTAAGTTTAATTTCATGATTTATTTATCAGCGTAGTTCAGGTTGCAAAAGTCTAAAAAAAACGACAGAATAAATTTATATCTGTAATATTTCTTTCGCTAAAAAAAATTTATCTTTCGGTTATTAAACAACCGAAATGACCAACATCACCAAAAGGCTATTGCTACTACTACTCTTTACTACCTTGTTTTTAAATATAACTCATGCTCAAGATTTTACCTATAACAATGTCTCTCTGGCAGAATTGAATATGCCTGCCTATGCCAGAGATTCGTCTGCACATGCTGTTGTATTAAATGAGCATGGCGACGCTGCACTGGTTTTTGTGAATAATAGCAATGTGCGGTTGGTATATACCTATCATATCAAAATAAAGCTTTTTGATAACGAGGGTTTTGATAAGGGTAACGTACAAGTGCCTCTGTACATTGGTAAAAGTGAAGAAGAAGATATTACTGATATACAAGGTGTAACCGTGTACAAAGACGACGCCGGCAGAATGCAGTCTGCAGAACTTACACCTGCACAAATATTCACTATTAAGGAAACAACAAACCATACATTAGTTAAGTTTACTATGCCGGCGCTTCACAAAGGCTGTGTTATTGAATATAAATACACAGTAACCAGCCCGTATTTTCAGAATTTCCATGAGTGGCTCTTTCAAAGCGATATCCCCAAAATAAAGTCGGTTTATGAAACCCATATCCCTGGTTTTTGGGCGTTTAGCGCTTTGAAAGTAGGCGCACTCGATTTCGATAAAAAGGAAGGAACTATAGACCAGGAATGCATGAACATTTTTGGATCCAAAGCAGATTGCTCTCATTTTGTTTACGGCATGAGCAATATTCCGGCTTTTATTGTGGAAGATTATATGACATCTCCTCGTAATTTCATAGCAGCTTTACGTTTTGAGTTAAATGAATTTACAGACCCCAGCAACGGAGCGCACAACAAAATTGCCAAAGAATGGAAAGACGTAGACGATATATTAAAACACAACGATTATTTCGGGGGCCAGATAAAGCATAAGGATCTTCTGAAAGAACGAATACTCCCGATAATTCAAGGCGTTACAGACAGTATGGACAAAGCGAAAAAAATATACGCCTACATTCAAAAAAGCATAAAATGGAATGAGGCTGACGATTTCGGCACAACAGGCTTGCGAGACGCACTCGAGAAACATACCGGCAACTCGGGCGACGTTAACCTGGCGTTGGTATCTGCATTATGGTCGGCGGGTATAAATGCAGAGCCGGTATTGATATCCACCCGGGCGCATGGGGTCATTAACAAATTTTATCCCGTTATTACTGAGTTTAATTATGTTATAGTAAGGGCAGATATCGGAAACAAAACTTATTTACTAGACGCTACAGACCCGCTACTATCTTTTGGAATGCTGCCACTGCGTTGTTTAAACGATCAGGGACGGGTAATGCCAATTAATAAGCCTTCTTACTGGATGGAAATAAAAGCGCCAAGTATTCAAAGTTCTACAACAATTTTGAACTTAACTTTGACAGATAATGGCAAACTAACCGGCACAATTACCCGTTACTCCAGAGGCTACCAGGCTTACATTACACGAAAAGCGATCAAAAAATTCAATTCAATTGATGAGTATGTCGAAGATTTGGATAACCGATGGACCAAGATCAAAATAAAAAAAGCAGATGTTACGAATGTTGATAGCTTAGATAAGCCCATAAGTGAAGTTTACGAAGTTGAAATAGATGCTTATAAAAGTCTCGATCATCAAAAACTAAGCTTCAACCCGTTTATATTCAACAAGATAACAACCAACCCTTTTAAACTAAAAGAAAGAAGTTATTCTGTTGACTGGGGAATGCCGTCAGAAGACAGAATTATATTAAACCTGCATTTACCGGAGGGTTATACCATTGAAAACCCGCCAAAGGATGAACAATTTGCTTTGCCTGCGGCAGGTGGCGCTTTTGCGGTTGATTATACAGAAAGCGATAACTCCTTTTCGTTATCTCATGTCACCAAATTTACCAAATCTGTATATGGCTCTTTAGAATATCCGTATTTAAAAGAATTATATAATAAAATGATCCTTTCAGAAAAAACTGAAATGATATTTAAGAAAAAGATATGAAACAAGTGTTGTTATTTTTTGCACTGTGTTTGTTTAGTGTTTTTGCCCAGGCACAAGCCAACTATGATGTTTCTTTGATACCGAAAGAACTTTTGCCTTATGCAAGCGCTGTGATAAGAGACCAGCAAACTACGGTGGAGATAAAATCTGCCAGCAATGTTATCAGGCATGTTAAAGGTGCCATCACGGTATTAAATAAAAATGGCGACGATTTGGTAAATCTGGCCTGGACTACCGATAAAAATGAAAGTCTGCGCGATTTTAAGGGCGTAATTTACAATAGCTTTGGGGCTGTAACAGGTAAACTAAGCACCAGTAACTTAGAAGACGTAGCTGCAATAGACGATATTTCGTTATATGAGGATACCAGGATGAAATATTATCAACCTTCAATTACTGACTATCCCTACACTATTGCCTACGAATATGAGTTGCGTTCAAAACAGTCGCTTAATATTGCGGGCTGGCAACCAAATGAAGGAAACGGTTTGTCTGTTCAAAAAAGTTCATTCAAACTAATGTGTAATTCTGATTTAAATATTCGGTATAAAGAATTAAACATGCCTCAAAAAGTACATATTGATGCAGAAAACGGGTTAAAAACGTACATATGGGAAGTAGCTAATTTAAAGGCAATTAGAAAAGAGCCTTTCAGCCCCGATAAAAACACCTATTTAAGCAGCGTAAATATTGCTGCACAAGACTTTTTTTATAACGGGATAACCGGAAGCTATGCTGATTGGGAAAGTTTAGGCAAATGGATCTACGAAAAGCTCTTAACCGGGCGTGAAGAACTACCAGAAACCACCTTGGCACACGTGAAGGCTCTGACTGCTGGTATGACAGATCCAAAAGAAAAAGCCAAAAAAGTGTACGAGTATATGCAGGGTAAAACTCGTTATGTAAGTATACAAGTCGGTATAGGCGGATATCAACCCATGCTTGCTGCAGATGTAGACCGCCTAAATTATGGCGATTGTAAAGCATTGGTAAATTATACTCAAGCCATGTTAAAGGCAGCGGGTATAGATTCATGGTACTGCGTTGTTGAAGCAGGCGAACCCAAAGTGAGCATGATGCCTGATTTTGCCAGCATGAACCAGGGCGATCATATTATTTTATGCCTCCCTTTTAAAAATGACACAACCTGGCTTGAGTGCACTAGTCAGCAGATCCCTTTCGGATTTTTGAGCAAGTTTACTGACGACCGACTGGTGTTGGCATGCACACCAGAGGGAGGCAAACTACTACACACACCCAAATATCAGGCAGACTTGAATAGTCAGGTCTGTAAAGCAGAGCTTAAGATTGATGAGACCGGAGACCTGGAGGGCACTATGCAAACAGTTTTTGATGGTGAACAATACGACAATCGTGTATATATGATTAACAGCTCACCACTTGAACGGTCAAAAGAGATCAAACATCTGTATCCTATCAACGACATGGAAATTGAGAGCTTAACTTTCAATGAACATAAATCAATTCAACCCAGTATTATAGAAGATCTTAAATTTTCGGCGCACGAGTATGCAGCGTTAAATAGCAATAGTTTAAGTTTCCTGGTAAATCCGGCAAACAGGTTTAGAAGCGATTTCCGTGAACTAAGAAATCGCTCGACCCCGGTTTATATTAACGAAGGTTCTGTTGATGAGGATGATATTGTTTTTAATTTACCTAAAGGTTATAAGTTTGAAAAAAATCCGCTTGATATTCATTTGAGCAAACCTTTTTGTACTTACGATGCCACTGTTACACTCAATAATAATCAGCTTCATTATAAGCGCAAAATAAAAGTCATTGACGGTATTTACAGTAAAGAAACGTATGATGAGTTTGTCGATTTTTTCAGGGAGGTTGCTGAGTCTGACAACTATAGCGTATCATTAGTTAAAAAAACTAACTAAAGATCCATATCCCTAATATAATGCCCAACACCATAATTACGTAAAGTAAAATTTCGGTGCCCGCAAATCTTTTGTATTTTGTCCAGAAAGAGTAGTCCTGCTTTGACATATTGGGTACAAAATTATCATTTTATATTTAGCTTATGCACATAAACGAGGAAGAAGAAATAAAGAAAGAATTTCAATTGGAGAGGGTCATCTTGTTTACCGATGCCGTATTTGCTATTATCCTTACTATTATGGTGTTGGATATCAAGTTGCCTGAAGGTTTAAAGAATGCTGATCTACGCAGCTCATATTATGCTTTTAAACAGATCGCTATACGCTTGATTGCTTATTTCATTACTTTTATGCTGGTAGGTCGGTTTTGGATGGCGCATTTAAAGCTCTTCCGCTATTTAAAAGATTATGACCGCAATTTATTGGTACTCAATCTTGCTTTTCTTTTTTCAATAACCTTATTCCCTTTTGCTATCTCAACATGGCTTAGCGAGTTTACCTTGGGTCAATTTAAAGATTTCACATCGCTTCCTGTGCAAAGCGCATGGGGGTTTGAGCTCTATATAGCTGTGTTTTTATTAACAGTATTTATACACTCACTAATAGCCTGGTATCTGCTGCGTAATCGCGAGCAGTTGTGCGTACACACTTCTAATCTCGAAAATGAACTGGAATGGAAGGTAACCCAAATAAGCCTATTTCTGGCTCCTGCTTTTTTAGTGGTTTTGGGCTTTCTTAATTTCTTTAAACTACCTTTTATAACACCAATGATTGTGGGTGGGATATTTGGTTTTATTATGGATAAGTTAAAGCAACATTACTATCCCCAAAGCAGCAACCGCGGCCTTGTTATGTCTCATCTGTATAATTACGCCAAAAATAACAGGTTTAAAATACCAACAACCAGAAATACTATTAAAAAGCGCAAAGAAGCAGAGGCCAGGAAAAAAGAAGAGTCTGATTAATCAACCTTTTGAGCAGACACTTGGTTTAATGAATCAACATTAATAGACCCTGCGCGCGAGAAATATTTGTACATAGCTCCATGCAAAGGCACCACAATCACTCCTTTGGTTGAACTGGCATGAACCATGTAACCATTCTGCAAATATACGCCTACATGGCTAAACTGTTTACCGTCGAAATCAAAAAACACCAGATCACCCTCTTTTAAGTCCTCTTCATATTTGCGTTTGATTATTGCCACCTGCTGCCAGGTAATGCGGGGCAAAGTAATGCCATACACCTCTTTTTCAAGCAATAAAGCCAGGCCCGAACAATCAACACCGTCCTTATCAAGTCCGCCAAATTTATAAGGAACGCCGGCCCATAGTTCGACGAAATTGTAAAGGCGACCATTGGTGATATCATCTTTCTTTACCCCCATCAATTGAGAGTACTTATCGGCTATGCTTGCTTGAGGTTGGACGATCTCCCCGGGTTCACCTTTCAATACCGCTTTTTTGGCATGGCACGCTGAAAGCACCAGGCTGCTGATGATCAGAATAAAACTATGTTTTAGGTAGCCGTTTGCATTCATACCGTAAATTTAAACGGCATAAGGCCATGCTGATTGTGCATATTGTTAACATATCCACATTTGGACGCACGAAACGACTAGCCTTTGATCAAACGTTGGATCTCGTCAAGCTTCATCAGAGCCTCTACCGGGGTTAGGGTGTTTACGTCGAGGTTATTCAGGTTATCTCTGATTTTCACCAATACCGGATCGTCGATACTGAACATTTGCATCTGCACGGCCTGCTTTTGCACTTTGCGGATACTTTCTTTGATATGCTCGCCACCAGTGCGTTCGTTTTCCAGTTTCCTGAGTATTTCATTAGCGCGGCTCAACACTTTGGGTGGCATACCTGCTAACTTAGCCACGTGGATACCAAAACTATGCTCGCTGCCACCCGGCACCAGCTTACGCAAGAAGATGATTTGATGGCCAATCTCCTTAACTGTAACGTTAAAGTTCTTGATGCGGTTGAAGGTATTGCTTAACTCATTCAGCTCATGGTAGTGGGTAGCAAACAGCGTCTTGGCTTTTGCTGTAGGATGATTATGCAGATATTCAGCTATTGACCAGGCAATAGAGATCCCATCATAGGTTGATGTACCGCGGCCAATCTCATCCAGTAAGATCAAACTGCGGTCTGACAAGTTATTGAGGATACTCGCCGTTTCATTCATCTCCACCATAAAAGTCGATTCGCCCGATGACAAGTTATCCGATGCTCCTACCCTGGTAAAGATCTTGTCCACTAAGCCTATCGATGCCGATTTAGCCGGCACGAAACAACCCATCTGCCCCATGAGAACTATCAAACCGGTCTGCCTTAACAGAGCCGACTTACCCGCCATATTGGGGCCGGTGATGATGATGATTTGTTGTGTTTCAGAATCCAGGAAAACATCATTAGTGATATAGTCCTCGCCCTGCGGCAATGTCTTCTCTATTACCGGGTGACGTCCGCCTTTAATATCGATGATCCTGCTCTCGTTGATTTCAGGCTTAACATAGTAGTTTTTAATAGATATGGTAGCGAAATTCAGTAACACATCCAATCGGGCTACCAGCTGCGCATTCAACTGAATGGGCTTGATATACTCGGCAAGGGCATAAAGCAGGTCGTTATATAGCTTGGTTTCTAAAGCCAGGATCTTCTCTTCAGCGCCTAGGATCTGTTCTTCGTATTCCTTAAGTTCGGGGGTAATGTAGCGCTCGGCGTTAACCAGTGTTTGCTTGCGGATCCAGTCGCTTGGTACCTTTTCCCTATGACTATGGGTAACCTCCAAATAATAGCCAAACACATTATTGAACGATACTTTCAACGATGGTATACCCGTGCTCTCCGCTTCGCGTTTTTGAATCTCTATCAGGTAGCCCTTACCGCCGAAGGCTATCTTACGCAGCCTGTCCAGCTCTTCGCTGATTCCATCGTTCATTACAGAACCTTTAACCAGCATTACCGGCGGCTCAGGATGCAGTTCGCGGGCTATCTTGTCAGAGATGGTTGTGCATGGATTCAACTGTTCGCCAATAGCTTTTAATGGTTGACTACCTGACCCCTCACATAGTTTCTTAATAGTTTCAATAGCTATCAAAGCCTTCTTCAACTGGCAAACCTCGCGTGGGTTAGCCTTCTGCAGGCCAATCTTTGAGATCAGGCGCTCCAGGTCACCAATCTGGCGGATGTGTTGCTGCAGGTCCTCACGCAGCTCTTCCTCGTTGATCAGATATTCAACTACGCCTAAGCGATCGTTGATAGGTTTAAGCTCTTTAAGCGGCATCACTATCCATCGACGCAGCAAGCGCGCACCCATGGGTGAGCAGGTTTGATCCAATACGTCAACCAGCGTATGTGCATTCTCATTGGCCGAGCCTATCAGTTCCAGGTTGCGGACACTAAAACGATCCAGCCATAGGTATCTGTCCTCTTCTATCCTGCTGATAGCTGAGATATGCTGCAGATTGCGGTGTTCTGTCTCGTTCAGATAATGCAATGCCACACCGGCAGCTACAATGCCCAGGTTCAACTTATCAATACCAAAGCCTTTTAACGATTTAACGCCGAAGTGCTTCAACAAGGTCTCATAAGCGTAATCGCCACTATATGGCCACTCATCTAAGGTATAGGTGTAGTACCGGTCACCGTGATCGTCTTTAAACTCGGATTGGCGGCTTTTAGGGTAGATCACCTCGCTTGGTGTAAAGCCTTGTAATAGTTTGTCTATATAGTCGCTATTTCCCTGGGCGGTTAAGAACTCACCTGTCGAAATATCAATCAACGCTATGCCGATGCTGCTTTTCTCGTAATACAGCGATGCCAGGTAGTTATTGCTCTTTTGATTAAGGATGTTGTCGTTAGTAGCTACACCCGGCGTAACCAATTCGGTGACCCCACGTTTTACGATGGTCTTGGTGCTCTTGGGATCTTCCAGTTGGTCACAAATAGCTACCCGCTGCCCGGCGCGCACCAATTTAGGCAAGTAGGTATCCAGCGAATGATGCGGGAAGCCTGCTAATTCAATATGCGTAGCAGCGCCATTGGCTCTGCGGGTCAGGGTGATACCCAGAATGCCTGCAGCCTTAATGGCGTCCTCGCCAAAGGTCTCGTAGAAGTCGCCAACGCGAAACAGCAGCAAAGCGCCAGGGTACTTGGCCTTAATGGTATTATACTGCTGCATTAAGGGTGTTTCTTTGGTAGCGATCTTTGACAAGCGGTTTACTCCTTTTTAAGTGATGGGTAAAGTTAAAGCATTAGCCCGGCTTTAGCAGGATTGTTGAAAATTTACAGCTATGTGGATAGTGTTGTTTCACGTGAGTGTATGCCAAATGAAACAAGTGAAACAGTATTTCCGCTTAAAATATTGACTATTAAATAGTTAATAAAAATAAGTGAAACAAAATGAAACACTAAAAAATACTTAAAAGTCATTTTTTGTTTCAATTTTATCGTGCCAATTTTATCTGGTGAAACAAACTTGAACACGTAGAGTTATTTTTATAAGTTTAAATCATGAAAATAGCTACCTACAATGTTAACGGTGTAAATGGCCGCCTGCCGGTATTATTACGCTGGTTAGAAGAAACGCAACCCGATGTGGTTTGCCTGCAGGAACTGAAAGCTCCGCAAGAGAAATTTCCGGAGCAAGCTATTATTGATGCGGGATATAACGCCATATGGCATGGCCAGAAAAGCTGGAACGGCGTGGCTGTTTTAGCCAAAGGCGAAATCAAAGAATTGAAACGCGGTTTGCCCGGCGACCCGGAAGATCTGCATAGCCGTTATATTGAAGCGTTGGTAAACGACATTGTCATAGGCTGTTTGTATTTACCTAATGGCAACCCTGCTCCCGGGCCAAAGTTCGATTATAAATTACAATGGTTCGAGCGATTCATCAGCCATGCGGAAGGTTTGCTGGCCCGCGGTATCCCGGTAGTATTAACGGGCGACTATAACGTAATGCCGACTGAACTGGACGTTTACAAACCCGAGCGCTGGCTGGACGATGCCCTCTTTCGCCCTGAAACACGCGAGGCCTTCCATCGCCTGGTAGCGCAAGGGTGGACCGATGCACTGCGCAAGCTCTATCCCAATGAAATCATTTATACTTTTTTTGATTACTTCAGGAATGCCTACGGCCGTAACGCCGGATTAAGGATTGATCATTTTTTATTGAGTCCTGAAGTTGATAAACGTTTGCTGGCCGCCGGGGTTGATAAGCATGTGCGTGGTTGGGAGAAAACAAGCGATCATGCGCCGGTTTGGGTTGAGTTGGCTGATGTTTAAGCGTTTTATGTTGTTAGTGCCAACACCACAGGTGTTCGGAAGATCTATTTTTGTCATTTTGAGCATAGCGAAAAATCTTATACGTGCGATATAAACGCCGTAAAGTATAGTGGTGCCTACCAATTATATAAGATTCTTCACTCCGTTCAGAATGACAAAAGGTTTTTTTTGAGTCTTCCTAACACCTGTGGTGACAACCCGAACAACGGCGGGGATATTTAGCGCTAATCAACCACGCGTCATTGCGAGGAACGAAGCAATCTCTACACTTGCTAATCAATGTGCACGATGACTGTCTGTTGTAGAGATTGCGTAGTGGCCGCGCAATGACGGCTTTTGTTAAGATACCCAAAAGCAAGGTAATACCCAGCGAGACAACTTAGCGCAAGCACACGTTATATATAATTCTGCACATCCGGATTAACCTCATCCTCAAAAACATCAGGCTGAATAATTACAAAACGAATACGGCCAAATTCTTGTTTGATCTGCTCGCGAATGCGGTCTATGGCTTCATTGATCTCGGCTGTGTCCAGGTCAGGCTTAAAAGCAATGATCAGCATCATCAGGATTTCGTCGGGCGACTGATAGGTGGACATCAGGTGCATCAAGTCCATTACTGCCGGGTCACGCTCTACAATTTCATGTATTCGCTTCTTTGTGTTCTTCCTGATCCCCTCACCCATCAGCAGGCTGCGGCTTTCGCGCGCAAGAATTAAAGACACTATGACTAATATAATACCAATCAAAAGTGAAGCTACGCCATCTAAATAAGGTTTATGCAGATGATGGCTCAGGTATAAAAACAGGGCCGCTATGGATAAACCAATTACCGCCGCGCTATCCTCAAACAAAACCAAAAAAGTTGATGGGTCTTTACTGTTGATGATGGCATCCCACCAGGTTTGTCCATCGCGCAGCTTATTAAACTCAATAGCAGCTATAATTAGTGACGTCCCTTCAAAAACAACGGATATAGCTAATACAATGTAGCTCCACTTAGGATCGCCCAGGGCAACCGGTTGCAAAATATGGGTAACACCCTGGTATATGGATAAACCACCGCCCAAACCAAATATCAATATCGATACCACAAACGACCAGAAATACAGCTCTTTACCATAACCCAGCGGATGATACTTGTCCGGCTTTTTCTTACTCAGGCTAATCCCCAGCAACAACAGTAATTGGTTTACGGTGTCGACTGCCGAATGTACGCCCTCGGCCATCATAGCCGCGCTGCGGCTTATAGTACCGGCAACAAATTTGGTAACAGCTATTAACAAGTTGGCCAAAAGCGCTGCGTAAATAGTTTTCTTAATCGTTGCCATTTCAATCAATAATAGAATTGGCCCGCTTATGTTTCGATGAAATTAGAAAAAGCTCATTACTAGTTCTTTAAAGCAAGTTATTTTATCGCAACAAGCATAAAATTATCGTCTAAAAATAATTTATAAAACCCGCAGCTATATTTAATGTTATCTGTAAAATCTATCTAACATTAAATTACTATGAAAACAAACATCAATTACACTGCCCCAAAACTGTTATTGGCCTCTGCTGCGTTATTATTTGCAGCTTGCCTAAACTCTTGTTCTAAAAAAGACGATAGTGCCGCCGCCCCGACTGCTTCAGCCTTTGTGTTGGCTGTAAATGCCGCCGAAGGTTCTGACTCGCTGAATTTTTATGCCGACAACAATAAACTCACTACCAGCCCTTTGCCTTACACGGCATCTACAGAATACGTTGGCGTAAAAGCAGGCACCAATCAGTTGTCATTTAAAAGTACCGGTAGTGGCGGCGTAAATAGTTCGGCTACGTTAACCAGTGTTGCCGGAAAGTATTACACTGCATTTTATGTTGATGATAAATCGACTCTTGTAATACCCGATGACCGTACTACTCCAGATTCGGCTAAAGCAAGAATCCGCTTTGTTAACCTAAGTTCCGGCATAAATTCGGCGGTTGATATTGGCATAACAGACTCGGCCAAAATGGTTAGCGGCCTGGCTTACAAAACAGCTTCGGCTTATAGCAGTGTCAATGCAAATACCAGGTTTTCGGTATACCTGGCAGGCACACCAGCGGTAGCTTTAAGCATCCCTATGACAGTAGAAGCTACCCGTGTTTATACCGTATATATTTCGGGTGCAACACCAGCCACGCTCTCTTATCACGTTTTGATACAGAACTATACGCAATATTGATAAAGAATGCCCGTTATAAGCCATTATAGCGGGCATTTCTGTTACACTTTATCATCGTTTAATAAAATCCTGCTATAAAATATAAACTTAAAACATAGCTAATCTTTGTATAATTGCCTTTTATTATCCAATTATGAACAAAACTTTGACTTTTAAAACAACCACCAAGTTATTTTCTGCCTTAGCATTTTTGTTATTGGGCGCAACGTCATGCAGTAAAAAAAATGAAGTTACCGGTACTTCTTATGTACAAGTAACCAATGCATCAGAGGCCGACTCGCCTTTTGATTTTTACGTAGATGCTACTAAAGAAACTACAACGCCCCTGGCTTATACGCAAAGTTCTGCTTACGTTTCTGTGAGCAGCGGCGATCATCCGGCTGCTTTTAAAACAGCTTCGAACGGTGTTAATTTAACCGCGTTTACCATTACACCGCAGCCCGGCTTATATTACAGCATATTTTATTTTGGCGGAACTACTGTAGCCATGCAAGACGATTTAAGTGCGCCCGCAACAGGCAAGGCACGTGTGCGGTTTATCAATTTAAACCCAGGTGTGCCAACTGCTGTTGATTTTGCAGTTGCTGGTGGCGCCACTCTGGCCAGTAAATTATCGCTTGCGGTAAATTCAGATTATTTTAATGCCGATCCGGCCACTACCTTTTCGGCGCTTTCTACCGGTACTACTACAGAACTAATACATATAACAACTGCTATCGAAGCCGGCCATATTTACACCATTTATTTATCTGGCACCCTACAGGCCGATTTGCAGGCCACCGTATTATTACAGAAATAACTAATTTTTTATAACAGTAAAGCCCGGTAGCATTACCGGGCTTTTTTATTTTTGTTGGCCGGCAATTATCGGCCTTTATAAATCTATGAAACTAGTTTACCTTGCAGTAATATTTATAGCTGTAATGATGTTTATACGCACCATACGCCGGTAACATTATTTTCCCTGGTAATTTTGAATAAACCATTTAAGCGCACTGCTGAGGTTTGATTTTTTATAGGCTAAAACCACCTCGCTGTTTACAGGTATATCGGTTAAATTTATAAATGTGAGCTGTAAATTGGCATACTGCTGTTTAAGCGACGATGGCAAAATAGATACCCCCAATCCGGCTTCTACCAGTTGTACTATAGAGTGAACATTATTAACCTCGTGTGTAATTTCGGGTTTAAACCCCATCCTGTGGCATATTTCAACCAATTTGCTGTGATACTGGGGCGCGTATTCCTTATTAAAAAAGATGAAAGGCTTGTCTTTCAAGAATTCTGTTAACTCTTGCCGGTTGTATTTTTTACTGCCTGTTGCCGGGATAACTACCATAAACGGATCAAAAAACAAAGTCTTAACCATTAGGTGTTCTGATTGTACCGGCGCCCGTAAAATACCCACGTCCAGTTGTCCTTGTTCCAATGCTTCTATCTGTTTAACGGTGGGGCGTTCATACAGGTTGGTTTTGATGTAAGGAAACTCGATACGTAAGGCTTTCAATATTTCGGCCAGGTAAGGTTGGTACACTGAGCTAATGTAACCAATTTTGAGTTCGCCACTATCAGCAGCCCGGTGTATTTGGCGGGCCATGTTCTTGCTTTCTTCTAATTGAGCAAAGATTGAATCAACTGATGAAAGGAAATATTTCCCGGCCTCGGTCAATGCAACGCGTTTGTTATTTCGCGCAAACAGCTGCACACCAAGCTCATCTTCCAGCTCCTTGATTTGCCTGCTTAGCGGGGGTTGCGAAATAAACAGGCTGGCAGCCGCGTTTCTGAAATGCAGGTGCTGGGCTACGGCTTTAAAATATTGCAGGTGTCTGATTTCCATACTCAATGATACTTTATAGATATCAATAATTGATAAAATTGATATTTTTCAAATATTGTAAAAACGGATAGCTTTGACAAATCACAAACTAATAACACAACCTATGAGTATTGATTATTCTAAAAAATCTACCAACGACGAGATCAGAACACGTTTTGATAATGATGTAGAGCGTTTCTCGAATTTAGAGACCGGCCAGGCCACCACCATTGATGCTCCGCTAACTTTAGAACTTTGCACAGAGGCTGCCAAATATGTAAACCCTAATGCTACAGACCTGTTGGACATTGGCTGCGGCGCCGGTAACTATACGTTAAAGATGTTATCTAAAGTTAGCAACTTAAACTGCACTTTGAACGATTTAAGCCTCCCCATGCTGGAGCGCGCCCAACAACGGGTTAAGCCACAAACTAACGGACAGGTTACCATCATCCAGGATGATATGCGTAATTTAAATTTGGCCGATAATAGCCTGGATATTGTTTTGGCTGCCGCTACGTTACATCATTTACGCGACGATGCCGATTGGGAGCATGTGTTTACCAAAATATATCAAGCTTTGCGCCCGGGTGGCAGTTTCTGGATCTCTGATTTAATCACTCACGACACAAAGCCACTGGAGGAGCTATTCTATAAACGCTACAGCGATTACCTGGATACGCTTGGCGGGCCGGAGTATCGCCAAAAGGTATTGGACTATGTGGCGCATGAGGATACTCCACGCTCCATCAATTTCCAAACCGACTTGTTAAAAAAGGTAGGCTTTAAAAGTATAGAGATTTTGCACAAAAACTCTTACTTCGCGGCATTTGGCGCTATAAAGTAGTTTAAGCTTATTGAAATTCAATATCGGCACACCGAATTATTTTAATTTTTCGGATGCCGATATTTTTATTTTTATCATCTTCGGCCACAAAAAATCAAGACAATGATAAACGTAAACGAATATTTTGGCGGCGCGGTTAAGTCGCTTGCTTATACTGCTGCTGACGGTAAATCTACCATCGGCGTAATTGAAACCGGCGAGTACGAATTTGGCACTGCCACCCCTGAAACCATGACCGTAATTGAAGGCGAACTCATTGCCCTGTTGCCGGGAGAAACAAAATGGAAAAGCTACACCAATGGCCAATCATTTAAGGTTGCTGCCAATACATCATTCAAAGTAAAGGCAGAAGGCCAGGTCTCATACCTTTGTAAATACCAGTAGGCTAATATTTAATTAAAGTAGCTCCACGGTATGTGTTTCCACATGCCATGTGACAGGCCGCCTGTTAGCAGCTCATATATTAAATACACCGGCCAGAAAATGTAGCACAGTATTAATAATATGATGGAGTGGTTGTAGTACCAGTTAATCATTAATGCATATAAGCCTAGTATAAGGTATGTAATGCTGCTGTCTCTTCTGCCCATATATAGCTGTAAGTTGTAATTGTATGATTTGTTTACACTAAGTTAAATATTTAACTTTTACTTCTATAATCAAGTATTGGCTAAAAAAAGGGTCTGTCAATAGCAATGAGCTTAATAAGTTTTCCACAAAAACAGAAAAAAGGCCTTAAAATGGCCACTTATCAACATTTTAGACTATAATTTTTTTTAACATTTATATACTACTTAATAAAAGTAAACTATGTTTGTGGAAACAATTCACACCTAACAAAGGTTAACTTTTTTAAACAATTAAAAACTTATCATGGCAACACCTACAAGTGGCGGCATTACCGCTTATTCAGTAAAAACCAAAACTAAAAACGTACCAATGGTAGATCCTACTATTGACGTAAAATCTGGCAGATACATTGCTACCGGCGCTGACGCGGCAGGCAACAAAATGGCTGCAATTATGAGCAAAGCTACGGCTGAAGGTCATATCGCTAGCGGCGCTGCTAAAAAAGGCAGTGGCTGGTAAAAAAACAACCGGCTAAGGCCGTTGTAAATAAATAAGGCAGTCCCGTATCTACGAGGCTGCCTTATTTATTTTACCAGGTTTTGAAAGGCCGTACAGACAAGCTCGAGTTGTAATACCTCGGATCGTCGCTTACCTCTTCGCCTATCCAGGGCGGTAGTTCAAATTGCTCATCTTCACTATCCAATTCTATTTCGGCTACTATTAAGCCGTTGTTATCGCCTTCAAAAACATCAACCTCCCAAAGTTTGTCTGCATAGGTTATGCAATAACGCGTTTTTTCAAGGCCTGATTTTACAAACTGCTCAAATAATTCTGCAGCGTCACCTACTGGTATATCATATTCATATTCGGTGCGGCTTATTCCCTGGGTACCGCCTTTAAAGGTTAGCCAGGCGTTATCACCAGCTATACGTAAGCGTACGGTCCTGGTCTGATCGTCAACTATATAACCCTGTCGTAATTTCGTGCCGGCGGGCTTATTGAGCGCTTGCCATTTTTTATGATCAACCAAAAACTTACGTTCAATTTCAATTCCCATATTTTTATTTTGTTGTGGCAATAACAGCTATATAATGCGTTTGTTACAATACAAACTAACGCCCTTTATACTACCAATTGTAAAAAAATGTTAAAGTAGCATATGCCTTGCTATACTAGTGCATAAATAGATATATTTATCCATCTTTTACATACCTTGAAACACAGTAATGAATCTTAAAAAATTTACTACACTACTATTTTCATTTATTGCCATTAGCCTGTCGGCCTTTTCACAATCTGATACTATAAGTGCGCAAACCATCGTTACCAAAACCATAAAATATAACGGCGACTATCCCTTCGAGAAAGTTTACCTGCATTTTGATAAACCATACTACGCTGTTGGCGACACCATTTGGTTTAAAGCTTATATTACCATGGATGTTACCATAAATGATGACATGACCAAAAACAAACATTTGCCAACCGCACTGAGCAAGGTTGTTTATGTAGACGTTTTAAATGCCCGCGATTCGGTAGTACAACGCATGAAATTACCTGTTACCGATGGCATGGGTTATGGCGACATTAAATTACTTCAGCAAAGTTTTAAAGAAGGTAATTACCACGTACAGGCTTACACTAACTGGATGCGCAATTTCGACCCCGAGTATTATTTTAATAAAACTATACCGGTGGGCACTTTGATGGATAAGATAGATAAAAATGTCTACAGCACCATTCAACTTTCCAGTCAGATACTAAAAAATGGTTCAGCAAAGATTGACGCGGTGATACATTATACTACGGTTGATAATCGTGATTATGCAGGGCGTAAATTTAGCTGGCGCGCACAAAGCAACACCGAGGATGATAATATAGCTAAAGGCAGAGGCATCACCGACGCTAAGGGCAATATCAACGTGAGTTTTACTACTAATAAAATATCAGACCTGAAAACGGCTACTTTATTTGCTGATCTTGATATCAATAACAACACCATTAACCGGTCATTCACGCTTAGAAACACAGCCTCGCCTGTTGATGTGCAATTTTTTCCGGAAGGCGGAAATCTGATTAACGGTATCAAATCAAAAGTAGGTTTTAAAGCTGTAAAACCTGATGGGTTAGGCATAGATATTACCGGGACAGTTACTGATAACAGTGGCGCAACCGTAGCCAGTTTAACTACCCAGCACTTAGGTATGGGCGTATTTGAGTTCACCCCGGCATCGGGCAAAACCTATAAAGCCAATGTAGTTTTCCCTGGTGGGCAACAAACCGTTTATGATTTACCGGCCGTAAAAGACAATGGGATGGGCATAGGCATTAACAACACCGATCCGGAAAAAGTTATCGTGACGATGAACGTCAGCGACGCCTTTTTTGCTATCAATAGAAATAAGCGCCTTACCTTGTTAGGGCAATCGGGCCAGGTGGTATGTTATGCCGGGCAAACGGCGTTAGCCAGTAAAACGTATGACATTACCATACCAAAATCAAAGTTTCCATCTGGTGTAGCTAAATTCACTGTATTTTTGGGTAGCGATGCTTTAACCGAGCGGGTGCTTTTTATACAACGTAATGATCAGTTAAAGATAAGTCTGAGCACGCCAAAAACCACTTATGGTACCCGCGATCAGGTGCCTTTTAATGTTACGGCTAAAACACCTGCGGGTACTCCGGCCCTGGCAAACCTTTCGGTAACGGTAATTGATGACACCAAGGTTCCATACAATGAAACTGCCGAAACCACCATTTTAACTAACCTATTACTAACGTCTGAGTTAAAAGGATATATAGAGAAGCCAAATTATTATTTTACCAATACCAGCGCTAAAACCGCCGCCGACCTGGATGTGCTAATGCTTACCCAAGGTTATCGCCGTGTTACCTTTAGCGATATTTTAGCTAACAAAACGCCAACCATTAAATACTCGCCCGAAGATGGTATCGCAGTTTCAGGCACGCTTCGTACCGCATCCGGTATGCCGGTACCTAATGGTATCGTAAACTTCTACATACAGAATATGCGGATATCATCAACCGTAAATACTAATAGAGATGGCGAGTTTATTATACCAAAACTTTACTTCCCGGATTCGGCAAAAGCTGTAGTTAATGCACGCGGCAATACCAATGGCAATAACATGCTGATTATTGTAAACAATGTTACCCCGCAGCCACCAGTACCAAGCGTTACCGCACCGGATGAGATAGCAAATATCGATACGGCGATGACCAATTACCTGCTCAACGACAAAAGAATAAACGACAACTCGCACAACTTGAAAGAGGTGGTGATTAAAGAAAAAACGGAACCAAAAAAACAGAGTCATGCCGATTTTCCATTTTTAATAGGATTGGGTGCTATTCCTGATCATGTTTTTGATGGTTCTCGCCTTTCAGGCTGCCCTACCCTTTACGACTGTATAAAGGGCCAGCTGCCGGGCATAACCTGGGATAATGATAAATTCTACATCACGCGTAACTACAATACAGGTAACAAAACAGAGGTGGCCATATACCTGGATGGCAATGTAACCGATTATTTAAGGTTGCAAAGCGTTGATCCGGCTACTATTGACCAGATAGAAATTTATAATAACGATGGTTTGAGCGGGTTGAACAGAATGGATAACACTGCCGGTGTACTAGTTATCAGCAGTAAAAAAGCAGAGAAAAAACCATTGGATAAAAAATTATTGCAGGAGTTGCTAACCCCGCAATACAGCGCTGTAAACTTTACCCCTAAGGGATATTACATGACCCGCGAATTTTACTCGCCAAAGTATGATGCCACTAAAACCGGTGTACTGGGTGGCGATTTACGCACCACCATTTATTGGAACCCTAAACTGGTAACTGATAAAGATACCGGCACCGCCAAATTTGACTTTTTTAACGCCGACGGCACCGGTACCTACCGCGCTATTGTTGAGGGCATTGACGATAAAGGGAATATAGGGCGTACGGTGTATCGGTATACGGTGAGGTAACATAATTCATTCTATCTGTCATTGCGAGCGAAGCGTGGCAATCGCGAATATTGCTTCCTTGCGATTGCCACGCTCCGCTCGCAATGACAGTTTTTTATTTTATATGGTTGTCATCTAAAATGACGCTTAACCCAGCATTTGCAAAAACCATTCATCTAACTTGGCTGTTATCTAACTAACAACAAAGTAAAAGCTATGTCTTACAACAAAACACTTACAATAGGTGGCGATTTAACCGTTAATCGCCTTGGATATGGCGCTATGCGCATCACCGGCAAGGGTATCTGGGGTCCACCAAAAGATCATGACGAATCTATTCGCGTGTTGAAACGCGCTGTTGAACTAGGTGTAAACTTTATTGATACCGCTGACAGCTACGGCCCAAATGTTTCGGAAGAGCTAATTGCCGAGGCTTTGCATCCTTACGCTAATGGATTGGTCATAGCCACCAAAGGCGGACTAGAGCGTACCGGACCCGATCAATGGCCGGTAAATGGGCATCCTGATCATTTAAGGAAAGCTTTGGATGGAAGTTTAAAGCGATTAAAGCTTGATCAAATAGATCTTTACCAACTGCACCGCATAGACCCTAAAGTACCGGCCGAACTAACCTTCGAGTTTTTACAGGAAGCACAGCAAACCGGCAAGGTAAAACACATTGGCTTATCTGAAGTAAGTGTCGAGGATATTAAAGATGCTCAGAATTATTTTGATGTAGTATCGGTACAAAACATGTACAGCGTTGACAACCGTAAATGGGAGCCGGTGCTCAATTATTGTAAAGAACAAGGCATAGCATTTATACCATGGTTTCCGCTAAATGCAGGTAACGTAGCTGCCCAGGATAAGCTGAAAACTGTAGCTGACAAGTATGGAGCCACAGTACACCAGGTTGCTTTAAGCTGGTTATTGAACCATGCAGATAACATCCTGTTAATTCCGGGCACATCAAGCGTTGAACACCTGGAAGAAAATATGAAAACAACGAATATTCAATTATCTGATAATGATATTAAGGAGCTGGATACCATATCGCCTGCTTAATAGAGATATTTCGGATAAAAAAGGGATAGCATCTTGTTATCCCTTTTTTTGTTGATCGATGCAGTCAAAAATTCGCTTCATTACATAGCATTTAACTGAAAAAATATTTAGCTTTAAAGAATATTCGGCACCGGTATTATGAACAACCCCCTTAAATTCATAATTATAATTCTTTGTATAGGCGTTATAGCTTGTAAAAAAGAGGCAAAAACACCTCCGCCTATACCCCAACCAATCAGCAGCGAGGAATCAGCACAGATGATTAGTGGGGCGCTTTCATCCGGATCTGATGGTTTTGCAGCTTTTTCAAATGATATTTCAAATTATTCTCAATTAGCTTATATATCCAATAAAGGTTGTGGTGTAGCGCGTATTGATTCGGTTATACGCAAAAGTTTGCCTAACGCCGCTACCACTTACTATTTCAAACATAAAATTATAAGTCAGCTTAATTGCGACGACAATCATCACCCGGACAATGTCACCAGCGACTTATCGTTTACCGGATTTTATGAGAATGATAAATTGTTGACTACAACGGCTATAACATCCGTTACTAACGTAACCGGATTAATCAAAACATCGCCCAATTATACCATGAACGTGCAATACAGTTCTACCGGCACATTCAAATTAAAGGCAGATACCACACTTAATGGCACAACCATCATTAACATCAATTTAAATAATATTGTTATAGCAAAATTCACCCCGGCCACGCAAGCTATTATTGACAACGGCACGGGTACTGTAAGTATAAACGGCAATACAAAAAAAGGGACATTTACTTACAGTGGCAATATAACTTTCGAAGGTAATAACAAGGCGCTTATAATCTTAGACCGTACCTCTTACATAGTCAATCTATCCACCGGGACAATATCAAAAAAATAACATGAAAAAAAGCTCTGCGCATTGCGGGGCTTTTTTTATGGACTTTATATTTATCGGGAAATAGGTACATTAGCTATTCGCTATCATTTTAAGTGAAGAAAATAACCATACTAGAATCTCTCAGAGGTTTTGCAAGCTTTTATGTAGCTGTTGGACATTGCGTCCTGAGTTTAAAAAATACACCTGCGTACCTGGGGGTACTATTTAAGTTTGGGCAGGAGGCTGTGATCATTTTCTTTATTTTATCCGGCTTTGTGATTTTTTATTCGTTCGAAAAGAAAAACGAAACACTTCGCGAATATTTTATCAAACGTTTCAGAAGAATCTATTTCCCGTTGATTTGCGCCATGCTTGTTTCTGTGGTGCTAGTTGGCGGCTACTTTTCGATCAAAGAATTATTGGGTAATTTATTCATGCTGCAAGATTTCGGGCTTGGTAAACCCGGCAATATAGTCGAGCCTTTTTTAGGTAATACACCTTTATGGTCGCTTTCTTATGAATGGGTGTTTTACTTACTGTTCCCGCTTATATTCCCCATTATTGCTAAGCGCGCAAATAGAGCTCATATTGTCGGTATGGTTTCCATATTAAACTTGCTGATCTATGTACTTTTCCCTAACCATATCTTTTTGGTGTTTGCCTATTTTATGATTTGGTGGAGCGGGCTTGAATTGGCCATATATTTTATAAATGGCACCGGCAAGTCACAGGTAAAAACGTTGTTCTTTTATTACGCAATGGTCATTCTATTATTGGCCGTGCCGGCTTTTTACAACTATAGGCAACAACATTTCATCCAACCAGGCGTATATCCTTACCTGGTATTAAGGCATTTTGGCTTTGCATTTCTGTGTATGCTGCTATCTGTTTATTTTACATCGGTCTTAAAACAAGTACTCCGGGTCTTGAAGCCGTTTGCTCTGATTGCACCCATTTCTTATAGTATTTACATACTCCACTATCCTATTTTGGTGCAGTCAAACCTTCACCTGCCGTTGGCTATAGAGCTACCTTTTAAAATAATACTGCTCTTGGGCCTTGCTTATTTAATAGAGGTAGTGTTACAACCTAAAATCAACAAGGTTCTTAGGTAGAATAATTAAACCTGAGCCACTTTAAATGGCTTAATATCTACCGATTCCCAGATCTTTTGGGTGATGTATGGCTCGCCTTGTTGCCAGGCATCCAGCTCTTCTTCGTTTTCAAATTGTAGTATCATGGTCGAGCCTATCATTTTCCCTTCTTCGTTAAGCATAGCGCCGCCTATTAGGTAATTATTTGTTGCTATTAGTTCGCGGACACCATCAAGATGATGCGGGCGTACGCCCATTCGGCGCTCAAAAGCGCCTTCGTCGGTATGATCGTATGCGGTAATCAGGTATTGGTTCATGGTTTTGAGATTTAGTTTATGTATAATTAATGGAACAAGCCGATGTTAAATCTGTTTAATATTTTGACAATTATTACCATCAATATTAAGACTAATAGTGTAATATTTACAATATTTGCCAAACCAATTAAAATGCCTGAAAATGAAACATCAACTTCAACAAAAATTTAACGAAATATATCATAAAGAGGCTCAACACGCCTATTTCTCACCGGGCAGGGTAAATCTTATCGGCGAGCATATTGATTACAATGGCGGCCTTGTAATGCCTGCGGCCATTACATTTGGCACCTATTTGTTAATCAGCCCGAATGAAGATAATGTATTTCGTTTCAGAAGTTTAAATTTTGATGAGAACCCAACCGTGCCGGTTCAAGACAGCTACCAAAAAGACGGCGACGGCTGGTTCAATTTCCCGCTGGGTGTAATAGAACATTTTACCCGTGATAGTCATAAAATCACAGGGTTGGATATGTTATTTTTTGGCGATATCCCTATCGGCGCGGGCCTGTCTTCATCTGCTTCTATTGAAGTAGTTACCAGCTTTGCGTTGAACGAGTTATTTAATGCCGGTTATGATAAGTTGACGTTGGTGAAAATCGCTAAGTCGGTCGAAAATAACTTTATGGGTCTGAACTGTGGTATCATGGATCAGTTTGCAGTAGCCTTTGGCGAAAAAGATAAAGCCATAGTGCTGAACTGCGATACGTTGGAATATGATATTGTAAATAGCAATCTTGGTAATCATGTGCTGGCTATTATCAATACCAATAAATCGCGCAAACTGGTTGAATCCAAATACAATGAGCGTGTTGAAGAGTGTCAAACCGCTTTGAAAGACTTAAACAAAGAGCTGAGCATTGATTACTTGTGCGACATCGACTCGGCGACTTTTGCTAAATATAAACACTTGATCACCGACGAGGTTGTTCGGAAACGCGCACAGCACGTTGTTGAAGAAAATGATCGTGTTAAATTGGCGGCCGACGCTTTAGCAGCTAACAACCTGGCCGAGTTTGGCAAGCTCATGTACGGCTCGCACGATTCATTGCGTGATTTATACGAGGTTAGCGGTAAAGAGCTTGACGCGGTAGTAGAATATGCTAAAACCAACCCTAACGTAGCCGGAGCACGTATGACCGGCGCCGGTTTCGGTGGTTGCGCCATTGCTTTGGTTAAAGCAAACGCATTCGATGCTTTCAGCAAAGAATTAGAAGTTTTTTACACTGATAAAATTGGCTACGCACCATCTGTATATCAATCATTAATTGGCGATGGTGTAGGAACTTTGTTAGTTACCAGCGAAGCTTAATAGCATGCCTGATCAGACTTACGAAGTCTTTGGAGACTTCGTAAGTCTATAACAAACACATCGCACAAAACTAATCTCCGATCACTAATCACCAATCTCTACCGCAACGTGCGTAAACTAAAATTAGACGAACTTAACCGTGCCTCGGTATCAGAGTTTAAAGCTCAGGATAAATTGCCTGTGGCCGTGGTGCTGGACAGTGTGCGCAGCATGCACAACATTGGTTCGATATTTCGTACTTCGGATGGTTTTGCAGTAGAACAAGTTATTTTATGTGGCATTACTGCTCAGCCTCCGCATCGCGAGATTGAGAAGACAGCCTTGGGCGCTACAGCATCTATTAACTGGAGCTATCATGAAGATGCTGTAAAAGCTATTAAAAAACTTCGTGCAGATGGCTACCAGATCATTGCCATTGAGCAGGCGGAGGACAGCGTAATGCTCAACGGATTTACACCAGATAAAAATGCTAAGTATGCCTTAATTTTCGGTAACGAGGTTAATGGGGTGAGCGACGAGGTGATGGAGATCATTGATACCTGTATTGAGATCCCACAGTTTGGCACCAAGCATTCATTTAATATTGTGGTTTCGGCGGGTATTGTGTTGTGGGATTTCTTTGCTAAATTGGCTATTGGTTCATAGTTGTTGGTTCATGGTTCATAGCCATTATGTCACTATAAACCATGAACTATTATCTATCAACCAATGAGTCCACTCGCCAAAAAACTACAAATGAAAGCCGGCACTCGCTGGCTGCTATTCAACGCCCCGGATACTTATTTGAGCCGGCTGGAACCTTTGCCTGATGGGATTGAACTTTTGTTTAAGCCGGAAGGAACCTTTGACGGTACGCAACTATTTGTAAAAGACACGGCGGAACTTACGGAAACCCTAAAAATCGTAATGCCCTCTTTAAAGCACGATGCCGTTTTATGGGTGATTTACCCGAAAAAGAACAAGGGCATTACTACAGATTTAGAAATGATGAGTGGCTGGCAAGTAACCAAACCCTACGGACTAAAACCCGTAGCGTCGGCAGCGATTGATAACTTGTGGACCAGCCTGCGTTTTCGCCCTGAGGCTTTGATTAAAACTTCGGAAGGCCGTAATGATAACATCCGCAATAATGAGTTTGCCGAATATATCGATGTCGATAATAAACATGTAAAACTCCCGCCTATTATATCTGATACCCTGGAAAAAGAACGCATTGCTATGGATTTTTACCAAAACCTGTCCTACAGCAATAAAAAGGAATATGTGCTTTGGATCTTATCTGCCAAACAAGAAAAAACGCAGCAGGAACGGTTAGTGAAGATGGTGGAGAAATTGAATGAGGGGAAGAAGAATCCGAGTGAGAAGTGAATCATAGTCCCTCCGTCATCGTGAGCGAGGTACGAGCGTGACGATCTCTGAACGCTTTGCCACCTATCGTGTAGAGATTGCCACGCTACGCTCGCAATGACGGCTTTTTTTATATTTGCCCGTTACTAGACCACTTGTCAAACAAAAAGCCCCACTGATTTTCAGCGGGGCTTTTATTATTACTTGATAAGCTTTACACCGTAAACACCTGTTCAAACTGATTTACAGAATCTTTGCTTTCCAGGTTTGAATGCCCCATCAGGAACTCGTCAACCTTGCGGGCGCATTCGCGGCCTTCTGATATAGCCCAAACAACCAGTGATTGCCCGCGGCGCATATCGCCTGCTGCAAATACTTTGCTTACGTTGGTGCGGTAAACGCCTTCTTTAGCATTCACGTTTTTACGTGCATCAACCTCTACACCCAGGCTTTCCAACATACCTACGTATTGCGGATTCAGGAAGCCCATTGCCAGGAATACCCGTTGGCAGGGTATTTCGCGCTCAGAACCTTCAACTTCTGCAAATTTAACCGGTCGACCTAAGAAATCAGTTTCCCAGCTAACATCAGCTATCCGTAAAGCACGCAGGTTACCGCTTTCGTCGCCTAAAAATTCTTTAGTATTGATACCCCAATGGCGCTCAACACCTTCCTCGTGCGAGGTTGTAGTTTTCAATACCATAGGGTATGTTGGCCAAGGCATGTGTGGTGTACGTTTCTCTGGCGGTTGAAACATCACCTCAAACTGTTTAATGGAGTTTGCTTTCTGGCGATTTGAGGTACCTACGCAGTCAGAACCGGTGTCGCCACCGCCGATAACCACTACATCTTTGCCTGTAGCTATGATCTCTTCAACTTTAATTGGCGAGTTACCTACACGTTTATTTTGTTGTTTCAGAAAATCCATCGCGAAGTGGATACCTTTAAGTTCACGGCCCGGGATAGGCAGATCGCGGGGAATGGTTGATCCTCCTGCCAAAACTACTGCGTCGTGGTTACGTACAAGTTCATCAGCAGCTATGTCTTTACCTACTTCAACGTTGGTTTTAAATATAACGCCATCTTTTTCCATTACTTCTAAACGACGATCTATCACCGTTTTTTCCAGCTTAAAGTCAGGGATACCGTAACGTAATAAGCCGCCAACTTTATCATCGCGTTCAAAAACAGTTACCTCGTGACCGGCTTTTACCAACTGAGCAGCAGCAGCCAAACCAGCAGGCCCAGAACCAACCACTGCAACCTTTTTACCGCTTTTCACTAATGGAGCAGTCGGTTTAACCAGATTTTTTTGATAAGCTATTTCGATGATATGTTTTTCGATCTCCTCGATAGCCACCGGTGGTCTGTGAATACCCAGTACACAAGCCGACTCGCAAGGAGCCGGACAGATCCGGCCGGTAAATTCAGGGAAATTATTAGTCGACGATAAGATCTGATACGCTTCTTCCCATTTCTTGTTGTATACAGCGTCGTTAAACTCAGGGATAATGTTGCCCAACGGGCAACCTGAGTGGCAAAACGGAATACCGCAATCCATGCAGCGGGCAGATTGTTTATTTAACTCCTCGTCAGTATACAAACTCTCAAATTCGTTGTAGTTTTTTACACGTTCTGCAGGCGCTAATTTTTCAGGCATTTTCCTGTCATACTCCTGAAATCCTGTTACTTTTCCCATCTAAATTATTTGCTGATAGTTTGATATTCTAATTTCTCAATTACTTTTTTATACTCTCTCGGGAACACCTTGATAAACTTGGTTGATGCTTCATTCCAGTTTTTAACGATGTTTTGAGCCAGTTTACTTTTGGTTAAAGCAACGTGCTTACGCAATAAGGTCAGAATCTCTTCCTCGTCTTTTGTAGAAAGCGGGTCAAGATCAACCATTTCTTTGTTGCAATTCTCTTCAAAGCTTCCGTCAACGTCATACACCCAGGCTATACCGCCGCTCATACCTGCAGCAAAGTTACGCCCGGTTTTTCCTAAGATCAATGCACGGCCGCCGGTCATGTACTCGCAACCGTGGTCGCCAATACCCTCAACAACGGTAGTAGCTCCCGAGTTGCGCACCGCGAAACGCTCGCCTGCCATGCCGTTAACAAACAGTTCGCCGGCGGTAGCGCCATAAAGCGCAACGTTACCAATGATAATATTATCCTCGGCCACAAACTTAGCTTCGGTAGCCGGATAAACAGCCAGCTGCGCACCAGATAAACCTTTACCTACATAGTCATTACCCTCGCCTTCCAGTTCGAAAGAAATACCTTTGGCAGCAAAAGCGCCAAAGCTTTGTCCGGCAGAGCCTTTGAATTTATAGTTGATGGTATTATCAGGTAATCCGGCCGAGCCGTATATCTTAGAAATCTCGTTTGATAACAAGGCACCAATAGTACGATCTGTATTAATTACATCGTAAGCACCAAATACCGGGGTTTTATCGGCTAATGCTGGTTTTGCATCTTCCCATAATTTCCAATCGATAATAGCATCCATGCCATGATCCTGAGATTCGCTGTTGTACAGCGTCATATCTTTAGCGTTGGTAACCGGATGCAGTATACCTGAAAGATCAACTTTCTTAGCTTTCCAGTTTTTTAAGCCATCTTTTACTTTCAGGAACTGAACACGACCTACCATTTCATTGATAGTACGGAAACCTAACTCGGCCATGATCTCACGAAGTTCTTCGGCCATGAATTTGAACAGGTTTACAATATGTTCTGGTTTACCTGTAAATAACTTTCTTAATTCTTCGTCTTGCGTAGCAACACCTACCGGGCAGGTATTTAAGTGACACTTACGCATCATGATACAACCGCCTGCAACCAGTGCCGCAGTAGCTACACCCCACTCCTCTGCTCCCATTAAAGCAGCAATAGCCAAATCTCGACCGGTTTTTAACTGACCGTCTGTTTGTAATACCACACGACTACGTAATTTGTTGCGTACCAGTGTTTGATGTGCTTCGGCCAAACCAAGTTCCCAAGGTAAGCCGGCATGTTTTACCGAGCTTATAGGCGATGCGCCTGTGCCACCGTCATAGCCGGCGATCAAAATTACATCGGCATGTGCTTTAGCAACACCCGCAGCAATGGTACCTACACCCGCTTTTGATACTAACTTAACGTTGATACGTGCCTGGCGGTTAGCATTTTTAAGGTCGAAGATCAGCTGGGCCAAATCCTCGATAGAATAAATATCGTGGTGCGGCGGCGGAGAGATCAAACCTACACCTGGGGTTGAGTGACGGGTTCTTGCGATCCAATCGTCTACCTTATGGCCCGGCAGCTGTCCACCTTCGCCAGGTTTAGCACCTTGCGCCATTTTTATCTGTAACTCGTCGGCATTGGTCAGGTAATTTGAGGTTACCCCAAAACGGCCCGATGCCACTTGTTTAATTGAAGAGCGCATTGAATCGCCATTTGGAAGCGGGATGTAACGCATTTCGTCTTCACCACCCTCGCCGGTGTTACTACGGCCGCCAATACGGTTCATAGCAATAGCCATGGTACTGTGCGCCTCGTGCGATATCGAACCAAATGACATGGCACCGGTAGCAAAACGCTTCATGATGTTTTCTGCCGGCTCAACCTCATCAATAGATATTGCTTCGCGATGGTGCGCAAAATCTAACAGGCCACGTATGGTATAATGTTTCTCGCTTTGCTCATTAATGGCTTTAGCATAGTTTTTATAAGTGTTATAATCGTTACTACGGGTAGCGTGCTGTAATAAGTGCACGGTAGTTGGGTTAAACAAGTGTTCTTCGCCACGGCGTTTCCACTGGTAAATACCACCTTCCGGCAATAAACGATTTTCGGCTTGAGCGCCGAAACCAATTTTATGTTTACATAATGCTTCGCGAGCTATCTCATCCAGGCCCAAACCGCCTATACGGGTAACAGCGCCGCAGAAGTATTTATCAACTACAGCTTTGTTTAAGCCTAAAATCTCAAATACTTGCGACCCGTGGTATGATTGTAAAGTAGAGATACCCATTTTTGAGAAGATCTTCAACAAACCATCATTCACAGATTTTACATAGTTTTTTAACAAGTATTTCTTATCCAGCTGGGTATCTAAAATACCGCCGTCTTTTAAAGTTTCAATGGTAGCCTGGGCCATGTACGGGTTAATGGCTGTAGCACCAAATGCCAGTAGACATGCAAAATGGTGTACTTCCCAAACGTCGCCGGCTTCGGCAACAATACCTACCGCACCACGTAATCCTTTTTTAATTAAGTGGTGATGTACGGCCGATACTGCTAATAATGATGGAATTGGCGCATGCTCAGAATCTAATGCACGGTCAGAAAGAATTAATACTTCAAAACCATCTGCAACTGCATCTTCTGCATAACGGCAAATACGCTCTATACCTTTTTGTAATGAACCCGGGTTACCATCGGCATTAAAATAAGTTTGCAGCGTCTTGGCATGGAACATACCGGTATCAATACTGCGCAGTTTTTCTAGCTGATGATTTTTAAGGATCGGGTGTTTCAACGTCACACAATGGCAGTGCATTTTATCCTCATCCAGCAAATTACCGTTGTTACCTATAAAGGTAGCCAGGCTCATTACCATACGCTCACGAATCGGGTCGATAGGCGGATTGGTTACCTGCGCAAAGAATTGCTTAAAGTAACTTGATAAATGCTGCGGTTTGTCTGACAGGATAGCTAAAGGCACATCGGTACCCATAGAGCCAATTGGCTCTTTACCATCTAAAGCCATTGGCTTGATAATGGTATCGATATCCTCGCGGGTATAACCAAATACCTGCTGGTAACGGAAAACCGAATCAGGACTCAGGTTAGCAAATGCTAAACGCGGCTCTTGCAGGTCTTCCAGTTTTATTTTGTAGTTCTCCAACCAACGGTCATAAGGCTGGCGTGAGGCTACTTGTTGTTTAATTTCTTCGTCGGTAATAATAACACCGTGCTCTGTGTCAATCAACAACATTTTACCCGGCTGTAAACGGCCCTTACTTACCACAGTTGACTCATCGATCTTTAAAACACCTGTTTCTGAAGCGGCTATAACACGGCCATCATTAGTTATAGTGTAACGTAACGGGCGCAAACCATTTCTGTCTAAAACGGCGCCTACCAGTTTGCCATCGGTAAAACTAACCGCGGCAGGTCCATCCCATGGCTCCATCAAAGTTGCGTGAAACTCGTAGAATGCTTTTTTAACCGGGTCCATTTGCTCGTTGCCGTCCCAGGCTTCAGGTATCAGCATCATCATTACGTGTGGTAATGAGCGGCCGGTATGTTGTAGTATCTCTATAATATTATCTAAACAGGCAGAGTCTGACTGATTGTTATCTACCACAGGTAATAACATTTCCATCTCCTCATTAGTAAAATAAGAAGAAGCGTATGATTTTAAGCCTGAGTAGAACCAGTTTAAGTTACCCGTTAAGGTATTGATCTCGCCATTATGCGCAATCATACGGAAAGGCTGAGCCAGTTTCCATGATGGGAAAGTATTGGTTGAGAAGCGAGAGTGAATAACTGCCATACCGGACGCCATGCGCGGATCATTCAGATCTGCATAATACTGGCGAACCTGGAAAGTAGTTAACTGGCCTTTATAGATAATGGTTTTGCATGATAACGACGGAAAATAGAAATCGTTACGTGCACCCGGAATAGTTTCGGTAATGGTTTTGTTAATGTATCTTCTTAAAACGTAAAGTTTACGTTCAAAATCTTCATCAGTAGTAATATGGTGTGGGCGGGCAATAAAAACCTGCTCAACATCCGGTTCGGCACTGCGCGCTGTTTCACCAATTACAGTGTTATCAACGGTTAATTTACGATAACCTAATTTATGCAGACCTAATTTTTCGATGGCATTATCAATTGCCATGCGGCAAGCTTTTTTAAGCGGCGACTCTTTAGGGAAAAAAATCATACCCACGCCATATTCTCCAGGCTCAGGCAGGCTTATCTCCAGGTTAGAGCATTCCTCCATAAAAAACTCATGCGGTATTTGAATCAATATACCTGCACCGTCGCCCGAATCGGGGTCGCAACCGCAGGCGCCGCGGTGTTCCATGTTCTCTAACATGGTTAAGGCGTCATCAATTATCTGGTAGGTTTTATGACCATCTATATTGGTAATAAAACCGGTTCCGCAAGAGTCGTGTTCAAATTCCGGCCTGTAAAGACCCTGTCCTGTGCTATCGTTCTGATCCATCGCTATACAAACGGGTTTATAAGTGTTGTAACCACGAAATTACAAAATCAAAAGTTTTTTTGCGATATAATTATTAATTTTTGGGATTATAGTAAAAAGTGACAGATAATATGTATATTAATTTTGAATTTAATAAAAAACGGATTATTTCAGTTAAAATATCGCAAATTGAATGACCTATATCATATACACTTTAAATAGTAATTAAACGCTGCGGTAAACAAAATAGCATTTCATTTATCAGTGTATAACAAAATGTAATTAGGCTTTATTGGTTTTATTCGTTATTTTATTCTTTAATTAGAGATTATAAAGAGGGTCAAAATAGTATATCCGCTATTTTAGTGAAAGACAGTTTGAAAGAGCTATTGATAGCCGATGTTATTACATCATTAACAAGGCATCATTTATAATACCGGCTATGTGTGTTGACCACAAACAAAACCATTAAATTTTCATTTTGTAATTTAGCCCGAAATTTAGAATTAATGTCTGCAAAAAATAAAGCTGTGTTTTTAGATCGTGATGGAGTTTTGAATCGCGAAATGGGCGACTACGTACGCCGGGTAGAGGACTTTCATATCCTTGATAATTTTGATGCCTTAAAAACATTGCAGGATAAAGGCTATTTGTTATTAGTAGCAACTAACCAGGGAGGCCTGGCCAAAGGTTGGTATACCGAGGACGAGTTAGCCAAAATGCACAAACTATTAAAAGAAACTTACCACGAACATGGTGTTGAACTAACAGACTTTTTTTACTGCCCGCACCACCCCAACTTTACCGGCGACTGCGATTGCCGTAAACCAAAACCGGGATTATTGTTGCAAGGCATAGAGAAATATGATCTTGATCCGGCGCAATCTTATTTTATAGGAGACCGTGAGCGTGATGTGGAAGCAGGTACCGCCGCAGGTGTAAAAGGCATATTAATAGATAGTGACCAGCCGATTAGTACAGTGCTGGATTTGATAGACTAAAAACACCTCCATTTTTGTTATTGCGAGGAGGAATGACGAAGCAATCACAAGGATGCAATATTCACGATTGCCGCGCTACGCTCGCAATGACAAGAAAACGATAGAAAAACTATGCAACAATCCCGCTTACTCAGACATCTGGACACCATAATAGCCGCGGCTATCGGCTTTTACGCAATTCATCTGTTTACAAAATACAGCGGGGTTGGTATTTCGCCCGATTCGATCATGTACGCCAGTACGGCCACCAATATCCAGGCTCACTGGTCGCTCATGACGTTTAACGAAACACCTTTGGTTTTCTTCCCTGTGTTTTATCCGTTTTTTTTGGCGGTGATACAGTTTATTACCCGGGTTGATCCGTTTACGGCGGGGAGTGTAATTAACTCGTGTCTATTTGCCGGGGTTATATTAATTACCGGCTGGATGCTTGCTAAGTTCATCACGCATTCAAGGATCTACAAATGGTTGATCTTAGCAGCTATTATATTAAGCCCTGCCTTGTTGCAGATCTATAGTTTTTTATGGTCGGAGACATTGTTTATTTTTCTGGTGATGTTGTTTATCTTGAACTATCACCATTACCTGCAAAAACAAACAACTACCAGGCTACTGCTTACTGCATTGGTAGCAGCATTGGCCTGTATCACCCGTTACGCCGGCATTACGCTGATAGGCACCGGTGCGCTAATGCTATTGTTAGACACCAAACTGCCGACTAAAAGAAAGATTAAACACATAGCTTTATTCTGCCTTCTGTCGATATCATTTGTGGTGATCAACCTGGTACATAACCGCCTTTCCGCCGGACTAAGCACGGGCACCCGCGAACCATCTATCACCCCACTAAGCGAAAACATGTACTATGTGGGTACGGTGTTTAATGACTGGGGCGCTTTAGGCACTTTTGCCGATCATTATGCCATACCGATCACGATTTTTATTCTATTCTCATTGATCGGCATCCTGATATTTAAAACCATCAAGGGGCAAATAAACAGTTATGAGAATATCATTATAGTCTATACGGTTGTTTACGGTTTATTTATCATCCTTATCGCTACGTTTTCGCGCTTTGAAACGTTGAACAGCAGGTTGCTTTCGCCCATGTTTATTCCTTTAGTGATATCCTGTACCAGTTGGGTGCCTGATGTTTTGCAAAGGGTTAAGGGTAAGTCAAAATACGTGTTATCCGGCTTAGCTATTGTGGCGATGCTTGCTTTTGAGTATTTCACTTACCAGATAGATTACCAGCGTTATGACGACGAGATGGATTATGGTGTGCCGGGTTACTCTGACGACAGCTGGAATAAATCACCTTTTATTGAATCATTAATTGCGCATAAACATATTTTTAAAGAAGGCGTACCTATTTATAGTGATGCTAATGAGGCGGTCTATTTCTTTACAGGGATGTCATCAACGTTGGTGCCGCATCATTTCTTCAAGAAAACTATTGATGACTTTTTTAAGGTGAAGCATTATTATTATATATGGTTCAAAGCCCTGGATAATAACAAAGAGCTTTTGAATATCAATGATATCCAAAAGCAAGAAAAACTTAAATTACTGTATAGCTATCCGGATGGAGCGGTGTATGAGTATACAGGCGAGAACGTAAATCATTAGGCAATAGTCTACCGATTTGCTATATAATTTTGATTTTACAAACAACTGCCTATATTTGCATCGCTTATCTATAGTTATACTATATAAAAATGGGACTTAACAACTTACATCATCTTCAATTGCATCATCACCGTTTGGTGATGTAAGATAATGTATGTTTCTACGCGAAATAACAACCCCCGTTTATAATTTTTATTATAGTTTCTTAAACAAACCTTTTTGTGAAAACACTTAAAATAGCGATCCAAAAATCGGGTCGACTCAACGAAAAGTCCGTTGAATTGTTAAAAAATTGCGGCCTTAATTTCGAAAATTACAAAAGCTCGCTGATATCTCCTGTTTCTAATTTTCCGTTAGAAATTCTTTTTCTGCGCGATGACGATATTCCTGAATATGTACAAGACGGCATTGCCGATCTGGGCATAGTTGGCGAAAACGTGATTGAAGAAACAGAGGTGACTGTAAGTTATCTGCAACGCTTAGGCTTTGGCAAATGCTCACTAAAAATCGCGATAACAAACAATAGCGATATTAAAGAATTAGGCGATCTGGAAGGCCGCTCTATAGCTACTACCTACCCGGTTATCCTGGGTAAATTCTTGCAAAAACAAAATATCCATGCAGATATCCGCACCATTTCTGGTTCGGTAGAGATCTCTCCGGGCTTAGGTTTGAGCGATGCGATTTGCGATCTGGTGTCAACCGGCGGCACTTTAAAAAGCAACGGATTGAAACCTTTTGCCGATGTAATGGCATCAGAGGCTATCTTAATAGGCTCGAAAGGTAGCGAAAACAATGACTTGGTACAGGAATTGATTCAACGCATTCAATCGGTATTACGTGCTAAGGAAACTAAGTACGTTGTGCTGAACGTTGAGAAAAACAATCTGCCGGGCGTATTGGCTTTGCTACCGGGTGTTAAAAGCCCATCGGTACTGCCATTAGCCGAAGAAGGTTGGGTTGCTGTACATACCGTAATCCCGGAGCGCGATTTTTGGGATAGGATAAGCCAGCTTAAACAAGCCGGCGCGCAAGGCATTGTAGTAATGCCGATTGAGAAGATAATATTATAGGCCAACCCTACCCAAACCCTACCCGGTAAGGAGGGCTTAATAGAGGAGTTGGTAAACCGCAAAATCAAAAGTCTCTCCGCCAACTGGCGGAGGAGATTTAGAGGGGGCTTTATGAGGATATACAATTATTCAAATCTTGATAAAGAATCCATAGCCAAACTGGTACAACGCAACGTTGACCCGGCTAATGAGATTCGCACGATAGTTGAAGAAGTGCTGGCAACCGTACAACAGCATGGCGACCGGGCACTATTTGACTATGCCGAAAAATTTGACAAGGTAACCCTGAATAAGCTTTACCTGGACAGAGCCGAGCTGGAGGAAATTGCATCTGCAATAGCCCCGGAGCAAAAGGCCGCGTTAGATATCGCTTATGCTAACATTTATAAATTCCATCAAACCCAATTAAAAGCCGAAGACAAGGTAGAAACCATGCCCGGCGTTACCTGCTGGCGCGAATTGAGGCCGATTGAAAAAGTAGGTTTGTACATACCTGGCGGAACTGCAGTTTTACCGAGTACTTTCCTGATGTTGGGTGTACCGGCTAGAATAGCGGGCTGCCACGAAATTGTGGTTTGTTCGCCGCCGCAAAAAAACGGCAAAGTAAACGCCTTCATAGCTTACGTGGCCTTGATATTAGGTATCGATAAGATATACATGGTGGGTGGTGCTCAGGCAATAGCAGCCATGGCTTATGGCACACAAACCATCAGCAGAGTTGATAAAATTTTTGGGCCGGGTAACCAGTTCGTAACCAAGGCTAAAACTATTATTCAGTCAACCACTACTACAGCTATTGATATGCCCGCAGGCCCGTCGGAAGTATTGGTAATTGCCGATGAAACTTCACGTCCGGAATTTGTTGCTGCCGATTTATTGGCGCAGGCAGAGCACGGTATTGATAGCCAATCTATTCTGGTTACTACATCGGCACATATTGTTGAAGCGACTTTAGCCGAAGTTGAAAAACAAACCGCGGTATTGCCCCGTGCAGAAATTGTACGTCAGGCATTGGCTAACTCGTATGTGGTTATCACTAAATCAATTGCCGAAGCTATGGCGTTTAGCAACGCCTATGCACCAGAGCACTTGATTTTGGCTATTAAAGACTGGGAGCATATCGCTCCTGAAATAATTAATGCGGGCTCTGTTTTCCTCGGAAATTTAACTCCGGAGAGCGCAGGCGACTATGCATCAGGCACTAATCACACCCTCCCAACCAGCTCATATTCTCGTGCTTATTCGGGTGTATCGGTAGATTCATTTGTGAAGAAAATTACGTTTCAGTTTATTACACCTGAGGGGATTCAAAATATCGGTCCGTACGTAGAGATACTGGCTGACATGGAAGGTTTGCATGCGCATAAAAATGCGGTTAGTGTAAGGTTAAAAGGATAAATAATAAGCCCGCCGCCACGTCATTGCGAGCGTAGCGTGGCAATCTCTGAAGCGGCAAGTGGTGAATTTGCAAAGCCGATAAGCATGTGTAGAGATTGCTTCGTCCCTCGCAATGACGGGGTGGAAATTAAAAGTAAACAACAATGTTCAACATCAATAACATACTCAGAGAAAATATAAAAAACCTCACCCCTTACTCTTCGGCACGCGATGAGTTTCAGGGCGAGGCCAGTGTGTACCTGGACGCTAACGAGAACGCGTTCGGTTCGCCGCTGGAAGATCAATACAACCGCTATCCCGATCCGTTGCAATACAACGTAAAAATGCGTTTAAGCGAGATCAAGGGTGTACCGGCACGCAACATTTTTTTAGGCAACGGCAGCGACGAAGCTATTGACATTCTGTTCCGCAGCTTTTGTAACCCGGGAGTTGATAATGTCATCCTGGTACCGCCAACTTATGGCATGTACGAGGTATCGGCCAATATCAATGATATTCAAACTAAAAAAGTGCCGTTAACCAGAGAGTATCAACTAAATCTGGATGCTATATCAGAAGCCATAGACGAACATACCAAGCTCATCTTTATCTGCTCGCCCAATAACCCTACCGGTAACTCTATCAACCGCGATGATATAGAAACACTGCTGGCTAATTTTGATGGTTTAGTGGTGGTTGACGAAGCTTATATCAACTTCAGTCGCCAGAAAACATTTATACAGGAGTTAACGGAATATTCAAATTTGGTGGTACTGCAAACGCTTTCAAAAGCCTGGGGTTTAGCGGGTTTACGTGTAGGCATGGCTTTCGCCAGCGAAGAGATCATTGAGGTGATGAATAAAGTTAAACCACCTTATAATATCAATGAAGCATCGCAACAACTGGCTTTAAAAGCTTTGGCGAATGTGGATCAGGTTAATGGTTGGATCAAAGAAACTTTAGCTCAACGCGATAGACTGGTATTGAGCTTAAAAGACCTTGATATCGTCTTAGATATCTATCCAAGCGATGCCAACTTTATCCTGGTAAAAACTACCGACCCAAAAGGCATTTACAATTTCCTAGTGCAACGAGGCATAATTGTGCGCGACCGTTCAAAAATTGATCTTTGCGAGGGCAGCCTTCGCATTACGGTTGGCACACCTGCCGAAAACGAAATCTTGATTGATACTTTAAAGCAATACAAATGAGCAATCTGATCAAAATACTTTTTGTCGACCGAGATGGCACCCTGATCAAGGAGCCTGCCGATGAGCAAATAGACTCATTTGAAAAACTTGAATTTTATCAAGGTGCTATTGAGTATATGTCAAAGATTGCAACTGAGTTGGACTACGAACTTGTCATGGTTACAAACCAGGACGGTTTGGGCACAGCGGCGTATCCCGAGGACACATTTTGGCCGGTACATAACTTTATATTAAAGACATTTGAGAACGAGGGCGTAAAATTCTCGAACATCGTTATAGATCGTACCTGGGCTAAGGATAACGCCCCTACCCGTAAACCAGGCACTGCTTTGTTGACGCAATACTTCGATACGGAGAAATATGATCTAAAGGATTCTTTTACCATCGGCGATCGTAAAAATGATGTGCTACTGGCTAAGAACTTAGGTGCGAAAGCTATCTGGTTGAATAATCACGCTAACCTGGGTGGTAATGAAGCACAAAACAATACAGATATTGAAGGTGTGGTTGCTTTAGAAACAACGGACTGGAAAAAGATCTATGAGTTTCTAAAATTGGGTGAGCGCGTTTTTGAAGGCAAACGCGTCACTAAAGAAACCGACATCTACGTAAAAATAAACCTGGACGGCACCGGTGAAGCTAAAGTATCTACCGGTCTGCACTTTTTTGATCACATGTTAGATCAGATTGCACGTCACGGCAGCGTCGACCTGGAAATTACCACTAAAGGCGATTTGCATATAGATGAGCACCATACTATAGAAGATACCGGTATAGCTTTGGGTGAAGTATTTGCTTCTGCCTTAGGTAATAAAAAAGGTATAGAACGTTACGGCTTTTGCTTGCCAATGGACGATTGCCTGGCACAGGTGGCCATTGATTTTGGCGGCCGCAACTGGCTAGTTTGGGATGCCGAGTTTAAACGCGAAAAAGTTGGCGATGTACCAACCGAAATGTTCTACCATTTCTTCAAATCATTCAGCGACGCGGCAAAAGCAAACCTGAATGTAAAAGCCGAAGGGCAGAACGAGCATCATAAAATTGAAGCCATTTTTAAAGCTTTCGCAAAGGCCATAAAAATGGCCGTTAAACGGGATGCCAATAAAATGGTCTTACCTTCAACAAAAGGGATGTTGTAACAGATTTGTCATTGCGAGGAGAAACGACGAAGCAATTGTACGCGTTTAACCTTTCTCCTTGCGATTGCCACGCTATCGCTCGCAATGACAACAAATTGATAGAAAATGATTGGAATAATCCGCTACGGCGCAGGCAATATATTCTCACTTACTTCGGCCTTAGACAGGCTGGAGATTCCCTACGGCATGGTGTTTACCGAAGCCGATATGGCGCAATATGACCATTTTATTATCCCGGGCGTTGGTCATGCAGGTGCGGCTATGGATAAATTAACTGCATCAGGTTTGGTACCGGCTATTAAAGCCCAAAACAAACCTACTTTAGGTATCTGCGTGGGCATGCAGCTATTAACTTCTTATTCTGAAGAAGGCGACTCAGATATGTTGGGCATCTTCCCTATTAAAACCTTAAAATTCACCGCCGATCCCGAACATAAAGTACCACATACCGGATGGAACAGAGTTTTTTCACAAAAAGATAATCTGCTATTTACAGATATCCCGGTTGGTTCACATTTTTACTTTGTACATTCATACTTTATTGAGTATGACGATGTTTATACTTTAGCTGCGACAGACTACAGTACGAAATTTTCGGCATCAATTTGGCAGGACAATTTTTATGGGGTGCAGTTTCACCCGGAAAAGTCAGGCAATTATGGTGAAGTATTATTAAAAAATTTCTCAAAAATATAAAGACATGTATATAATCCCTGCTATAGATATCCTTGACAAAAAAGTAGTTCGCCTTCGCGAAGGCGACTATCAGCAAGTAACCAGTTATGATGTTACGCTGGAGGAGATGATAGAGCGTTACCAGTCTAACGGCACCAATCTGATTCACATTATAGATCTGAATGGCGCCAAAAACGACTTCTCGAACCAGGAATATCTGTTTGATGTGATCCGCAAAACAGATATGCAGGTGCAGTATGGCGGCGGTATCCGTAGCATTGAAAAAGTAAAAGAGCTGATTGGTGCAGGCGTGGCCCGCGTTATTGTAGGTACCCAGGCAATCACCAACCCAATGTTTCTGGACGAATTGAGCAAAGCTATTTGCGGTCGGGATAAATGTTCAGACAACGTGGTAATCGCTATCGATGTACTGGACGAAGTAATCAAATACTCAGGCTGGATGGAAAGCTCGCCGATTAAGCTGATGGACTATGTTGACCGCTGCCTTGGATTAGGTTTTTTCCGTTTTTTATGTACCGATATTAATAAAGACGGGAAACTGGGCGGTGCAGGTGTAGAGTTGTATGCCAAGTTGCTTGATCATTCGCCGTTTATTAAATTAATTGCTTCAGGCGGCGTAAGTTCTATGGCAGATATTGATGAACTTGCTAAACTTAAAGTTGAGTCAGTAGTAGTGGGTAAAGCTATTTATGAGGGTCGGATTACGATTGAGGAAGTTAAGAATTGGAATTTGGAATCATTAATGTCTATATAAAATTAAATATTAAACCGTCATTGCGAGGAACGAAGCAATCTCTGCATTCGCTAATCAATGTGCACAATGACTGTCTGTTGTAGAGATTGCTTCGTTCCTCGCAATGACGTATTGTTAAAGATTTATGTTAAGTAAAAGAATCATACCCTGCTTAGACGTTAAAGACGGCCGCACGGTAAAAGGCGTAAACTTCGTAGATCTGCGCGATGCCGGCGACCCGGTGGAACTAGCCTGGAACTATTCGCGCCAGGGAGCCGACGAGTTGGTTTTTCTAGATATTACGGCTACGCACGAGCGCCGTAAAACGATGGTGGAGCTAGTAAAGTCGGTAGCCAGGCAGATTAGCATACCGTTTACCATAGGCGGCGGAATCAATGAGATTGCCGATGCCGACGCGCTTCTAAACGCAGGTGCAGATAAGATCTCGATTAACTCGGCAGCGGTGCGCAACCCGGCTTTAATTGATGAATTGGCTAAAGCTTTTGGTGTACAGTTTGTGGTAATAGCTGTAGATACCCGTTTGAATAATGGCAAAAACATCGTTCATTTAAACGGTGGCCGCATCCCAACAGAAAAAGAAACTTTAAACTGGATCAAAGAAGCCGAGAGCCGCGGCGCAGGTGAAATATTATTAACCTCAATGGATCACGACGGTACCAAGGCTGGCTTTGATAATAGCTTGTTAAAGATTGTTAATGATGCGGTGAATATTCCGGTTATCGCCTCGGGCGGTGCAGGTTCTGTTGAACATTTTGTTGATGTATTTGAGCGCACTAACGTAGATGCTGCTTTAGCTGCATCGGTATTTCATTATGGAGAGATTTTGATTCCTGATTTGAAAGGTATTTTGCAGAATCGGGGGATTGAGGTTAGATTGAGTTAGAATAACAAAAACCTGTCATTGCGGGCGTAGCGTGGCAATCGCAATGAGAAAGTTCGCGATTGCTTCGTCGTACCTCCTCGCAATGACAATATAATAAACTATATGAATATAGACTTTAACAAAACAGACGGCTTAGTGCCGGTTGTTATACAAGACGAACAAACCCTGGAGGTTTTAATGCTGGGTTACATGAACCAGGAGGCTTACAATAAAACCGTTCAGGATAATATTGTAACTTTCTTCTCGCGTTCAAAACAACGCCTGTGGACCAAGGGGGAAACCAGCAATAACTTTTTGCACGTTAAATCTATAGATATTGATTGCGACAATGACACTTTGCTGATCAAGGTAAAACCTGACGGCCCCACCTGTCATACCGGTTCACGGACTTGTTTCAATACCGAATACAACCAGAATTTCATCCTGGAGCTGGAAAATATTATTGCCGATCGTTATGCAAACCCTGTAGAAGGATCGTACGTGAACAAGCTGCGCAAAAAAGGCCTGAACAAAATCGCCCAAAAAGTCGGTGAAGAAGGTGTTGAAACTGTGATAGCTGCTCTTGCTGAAACAGAAACCGATCTGATCAATGAAGCATCTGATTTAGTGTTTCATCTTTTGGTTTTACTGCGCGAGAAAAATTTAAACTTAGAAACTATAGCTAAAAATTTAGAGCAAAGACATAAATAAGTTGTTGTGTTTATTTTTTTTGTAACTTGACTTAACCAAAAAATAAACACTATGAAATATTTATTCCTTATTGCAGTTATTGGCATGTTTGCAATCGCATGCCACAAGCCGACCAAAGAAGACCGGGCTCATGCGGCTGTGGCACAAGCTGTAAAAGACAGCCTTAAAGACCCTGACAGTTATGAAAGTGTAAGCTTTAGTCAATTATTAAAGCTAAAAGACACAGTTAAAATAGTTGATGGGCAGTCATATCCTCAAGAATATCACGGTGAGTACGAGATAGCGCACACCTACAGATCTAAAAATGCTTATGGCGGTACAATTACTAAATCAGACGTTTTTCATCTTGACAGTGGCCTTACTACCGCAAAAGGTGGCTATTTAGGCCAGCATATTAAATTTTCAACTCAAAATTAATTATCAAACAACCAATCATCAAAGAGCCTTCCGGATCATCGGAGGGCTTTTTATTTTATATTTGCGCCGATGATTACCGTACAGAAAGCCGCCGAACTTACCGGACACAGCAACCCTATTTTCGCTTTAACTTTATCGCAAAAACCGGATATTTTGTTTACCGGCGGAAATGATAAAGGAGTTGTTGAGTGGAGTTTGAAGACTAACTCATTCATCAAAGTAATGTTTCCGGTAATTTCTTCTGTTTACGCAATTCATTGCCCTGAAGATTATCCGTTCATGTTTACCGGCTTGCGCAATGGAGAGGTGCTGATATTCGACTTCATCAAACAGCAATTATTACCCGGGTTAAGGCATCATCGCAAACCGGTGTTCGATATTAAATCGGTAAATAGTAAAAAAGAATTGCTTGTTGCATCAGAGGATGGCAGTGTATCCATTTGGAATATGGATACACTGCAATTGGTTCATACCATCAAAATTTCTGCGGATACCGTGCGTGCCATCAGTATATCGCCAAATGAAAAACAGGTAGCTTTTGGTTGCCGCGATAGCAACATTCAAGTATACGATCTCGAAGACTACACGCATATCGGCACTTTGAGCGGACATTCTATGGCTGTCTTTTCAACACAGTATTCGCCAGATGGTAGTTACCTGGTTACCGGATCTCGCGATGCCCAGGTTAAGATTTGGGACACTACCACTTTCGAATTAATAACGAATATACCGGCACATCTCTTTGCCGTAAACCACATATCCTTTCACCCCGACAGGCCTTACTTTGCTACGGCTAGTATGGACAAAACCATCAAGCTTTGGGGGGCCGATGATTTCAAATTATACAAAGTTATCAGTCGTGAAAAAGGTTACGAAACACATTTCCTTTCAGTTAATAAACTAACCTGGCATAACAGCCAACTCCTTTCTACCGGTGACGATAAACGCGTCATTATCTGGGATATAGCTTTTTAAGCAATACTTAAATTTCCTATTCTTAATAGTTGATTTACAGGCATTTATTATGTTCTGCACAACTCATTCTGTTCACTCTTGTTCATCTTTTTAAAATGTAAACATTAATAAATAAATTACCGTACAACCAAAAGGAGTGAAATAAATTTACTTCATAATAAATAATTTTACCTAGTTGTACGACATGAGAGGATTTTTGATTTTGGCACTGGCTATTTTGTTGATGACATTACAGAGTAAGGCTAAAACCACCAACTGGACTGGTACCGGTAGCGGACTCTTAGGCGGCACCGATGTACATAACTGGTTCAACTTAGCAAATTGGGATAATGGTGTGCCAGCAGCTGGAGATATTGTACAAATTGGAGTAAACGCATATACTGCAGCTAACTATCCAATTATCGATAATAGCACCGTCACAGCCACCGTTTTTAACCCTTCAATAGGAAATTTAATATTCGGCGTTGCTACCACTAATGGTGGACTTGTTGTCAACAGCGGTTATACCTTAACGGTAACAGGTAACATTACAATTGAATACAATAACTCTACTGCAGCTATAAATATCCTTGGCTTAGGCACCATTAATTGTATGGGATCTTTTTTAGCCGGCGACAGCACAGCACCTTCTGCGCCTTCTTTTCTTCTTGGTGCTAACATAACTAATCTTACAACGATAAATCTTGCTTTGCAAAGCTTTATCATTGGCGGCAATCTGACATTTAACACTACATCAGCCACTGGTATTGTTAACAGCAATCCTATAGCAAACGTCAATAATGTACTGCTAAATTTACTTAACGGCACCTTAAGTGTTACCGGAAACATCTCAACAACTAATTCAAATTATGTTAATGATGGCGCATTCACTACAACGGTATTGATAATTACAAAGAGTTTCCCGGCGGTAGCTAATTCGGCGCAGTTGTTGGTTAACCCGGCAGTCAATACAACGGCCGGTACAATATGCACTCTTAGTATTGGCGGTTCAGTAAGCGTAGCCGCCGGTGGGTTTATTGATTTTTACGGGTCAGGTGCGGGCGCGTGTTATACCATATACAATGGCAACATAAGCACTGCCACACAAACCATATACTCTACCACTACATCGAAGCTAGATACTTTACCCAGCCTTTATCAACACCTAACTATCAGCGGCGCGAGCCCTAAAACAGTACAATCCGGCTATGTGGATGTAGGGGGCAATTGGGTGTCGTCGGGCGCTTTTATTGATGCTACCAGTAATAGCGGTACCGTACGTTTCAGAGCAACCGGCGCACAATCATTAACAGACAATGGGTCGCACGGCGGTACCGGGGTTATTTTCAACAACGTGGTATTTCAAGGCACAGGTACTAAAAATATAGCAACCGGTAACTTTGCGGTTGGCAGTACCGGGATTTTGACCATGAGCTCATCAACGTCGTTAACAACCAATGGCCTTTTAACACTCATGTCGACCTCGGCCGGTACAGCTAGCGTAGCGGCAATGCCCCGCACCGCCTCGATAACCGGCAATGTTAAATCACAACGCTTTATTAAGGGCAGCAGCCCCACAGACCTTTCAAAGCGTGGCTATCGTTTAATGTCGTCGCCGGTTTATACGGTTACCAGCGGAGGAGTTAAATATTTTGATTTACGATATTTATTGGATAGCGCCTATGTTTCGGGCGCTGCAGGCGGTGGATTTAATATTACAGGAAACCCAACTTTATATTTATATCGTGAGGATATCTCCACCAGCAGTACCAATTTCACCACCGGCAATTGGAAAGGTATAGCCAATATAAATACCGCCAATGTTATCGGCACACAAACAAGGCTAAATATAACCAACACCGTCGACACTACCTTACAGCTACCCGTGGGCAATGGTTTTCTGTTTTTCTTTAGAGGGAACAAAACTAATAACACCACACAAACCGGCTCGAAAACAGTCGCGCCTTATGACTACCCGGAAGATGTTATTTTTACGCAAACCGGGCAATTAAATACGGGCGCCATTGACGTGACACAATGGTACAGCAGCCCGTCGGGGTTTTCTTTTACATCTGCGTCTAACGTAAACAATTCGGCCATTCGTGGATTTGTGTTTGTTGGCAACCCTTACCCTTCAACGATAAATTTTGAGAAATTTAACAGGCAGGGCACCAATTCGTCGATTTACGGAGGAGGTTTTCCGGCCCCTATTGATACTGTTGGAAAGATCTGGGTATATAACCCAACCAATAAGCAATATGAAACTTATATGCAGTCTAAAACAATATCCACCTCGGCAGATACTATTTCGACGATAAAACCCGGCACTAGCGTAGGTAATGGCGATGCCACTAACATGATAGCCAGCGGCCAGGGCTTTTTCATTAAAGCCAATACCCGGGGCCGCTCATTATCTTTCAGAGAAACCGCAAAAACCGGCACTCAACCGCTATCGACAAATATTAACCATATTATGAGTGCGCCCGCGAATAACATGCAGGCTTTTTCCAGCGCTTCAACAAGCGCGAATTCAACTCCTGCGCTTTCCATGTTAAGTTTTAAACTGGCAAAAGACAGCATTAACACAGATAACGCAGTGTTGGTTTTCAACAATAACACTCCCGCCGCGTTTAGCGATGCTGATGATGCCGAAGACCTGAATGGCAATGGTGCCCAGGTAAGTTTATCGATTATGTCAAGCGATAGTGTTGCAACATCTATCAAACGGATTAAGTTGCCAACTGCCGGCCAGCAACAGATGCGTTTATTAGTAGATGCAACTGCCAGTGGCCGATATCATTTAAACCTGGAAAACATTCAAAACATGCCAAACGCATATGATATATGGCTGATGGATAGTTTCACCAAAGACTCATTAGACTTGAAGCATAACAGCAATTACGATTTTGACATAGATAAAAGTAACGCTGCTACTTTCGGCAGCGGTCGTTTTAGCGTTTTGGTACGGTTAAACCCGGCGGCTATGATGCATACTTTAAGCGTTACTGCAGTCAAAACAATACAGGGTGCACAAGTTAGCTGGCGTACCGAAAACGAGGGCACAACATTTACATTTTCGATCGAGAAAAGTGTAGATGGAAAAAGCTTTAACCAAATTGGTCAGCTTTCATCAAATGGCAGTGGCGATTATGCTTATACAGATATTACACCTGACAAAGGAATTAACTATTACAAAGTTAAGTTGCAAGATTTGGTGCTAAACACCATTAGTTATTCAAGTATTTTGAGTTTAAATTATGCTGAGGCTGTAACAAGTACGTTGGCCGGCAACATCTCCATTTATCCAAACCCAGCCACCACTACAATAAGCATCAAGATGAGTGGTGACGATGTTGAAAACAACTCCTATAGTATCATGATATCAAACAGCTCAGGCAGATTGATTAAGCAGATGAAATCATCAAGCTCATATTTACAAACCAACATATCAGACTTTTTGCCGGGAACTTATGTGATACAAATAGTAAACCTGACAGATAATAAACTACAGGGACAAACCAAGTTTGTTAAGCTGTAAAAAAACAAAAGCGGATTTGTTAAAAAATCCGCTTTATAGAAGCCAGTTTATGAGTGTAACGGCTTTGTTCTTCCGAATAAATACCTTTTTCGTCAATTAAATCGATCTTAACCTTGCCTGAAGCATGAATAATATGCTCGCGGTTAAGCAGCATACCCACATGAGTTATTTTACCTTTCTCATTTTCAAAGAAAGCCAGATCTCCTACCAGGGCCGACGATAATGATTCGACAAGCTTACCTTGTTCTGCTTGCATACTGGCATCCCGCTTTAACTGATAGCCCTTAAGCTTAAACACCGTCTGTGTAAACCCAGAGCAATCTATGCCAAAATGCGTGCGCCCGCCCCATAAGTAAGGCGAGTTGATGAATGATTTAGCCACCAGGTCAATACTTTCGTTCTGGCCTATCTGCCCAATGATCTCAAATTTCTCTTTTTCGAGGTAGCAAGTAGTACCATTTAAAAACGAAAGCGAGCTTCCGGCAGGCAGGTATAAAACACTGTTATCTTTGATTTTCCAGGCTTGGGTAATTGCTTTATAGGTTAATTTTGGTTGATGTTGTTGTAAATGCTGATAATTTAAATGGCCCAGCATAATAAACTGTAAGCGATTTATCCATCCTTTATAATCATCGGCAGCGGTAACAATTTGGGCCCACCCCTCCTTCCACTCCAAAATCTCAAATGCTTCGCCAAATAAAACCTGCGATACTTGCTCACTACGCTCATTAGGCTCAGCGCGTAAGGGTACAACAGCTAAATTGCAAATTCCGTATTCCATTTTAAGGTTATATGAGCGTGTTTGTACGCAAAGTTTGGTTAAATGTTTCACAATAAAAAAAGGGAACACATTATTCATGTATCCCCTTTTATCAGTAAATATTACTGAGGAAATATTATTCGTTGATATGCAGCCAATCCTTTTTGGCTAACAATTCTTCACGGCTTTCGCGCACATTTTCGTCGTCTACACAGCAATCAACCGGGCAAACAGCGGCACATTGTGGTTCGTCATGAAAACCAACACACTCGGTACATTTATCGGGTACTATATAATAAATATCGTCAGACAAAGCAGCTTGTGTTTCTTCAGCGTTTAAAGTAACACCATCGCCAAAATCAATAACACCTCTTAAACCTGTACCGTCAGAAAAACGCCAGGCTGCACCAGCATCGTAAATAGCATTATTTGGGCACTCTGGTTCGCAGGCCCCACAGTTAATGCATTCGTCGGTGATTATAATAGCCATATTTTTAAAATAATCTTATATTCTCAATTACCTTTGTCTTATTAACAAATTCTTGCAAATATAACAAAAAAAGAAATCGAGAGTTTGATTACTTACCATATATATGTCAAAAATCAAAATAGCACAACTAATCAATACCCTTACCGAGTTGGGCAGGCAACTACAAAATCCTGACCAAGAACTCAATCACCTTATTCAAACCGAACATATCCACAATCCATGGTTCACGCCCGAAAACGTGGAGCAGGCCGTTAAATCCATTGGTCAAAGTTTAAATGAAGCCGACCTGACCACCTGGCTCCATAAATACGATCTCACTAAAAACACATCGCCAAAAAAAATCGGGCTGATACTGGCAGGCAATATCCCTTTAGTTGGTTTTCATGACGTACTGTGTGTTTTGGCTACCGGCAATGAGGCGCTAATTAAGTCATCATCGCAAGATGCCCGCTTAATTAAAGCGGTATTAAACAAGTTAGTTGCTATTGATGGTAGTTTTGCCAACCGCTTTAGTTTTGTTGAACGATTAACAGAATTTGACGCAGTGATAGCTACCGGCAGTAATAATACATCGCGTTATTTTGATTATTATTTTGGCAAAGTACCAAACATCATCAGAAAAAACCGAAACAGCCTGGCGGTGCTTACCGGGGCCGAAACTACCGAAGAGTTGCATCAATTAGGGCATGACATTTTCGATTATTTTGGCTTAGGATGCCGTAACGTATCAAAATTATTATTCCCTAAGGATTATAACATTGCTACTTTTTTTGAAGCAATTGAGTCTTATAATGATATCGGGAATCATAATAAATACGCCAACAATTACGGCTACAATAAATCCATTTACCTTGTAGGCAGCGAACAGCATTTAGATAACGGTTTTTTATTACTAAAAGAGAACGATGCCATCGCATCGCCATTGGCAGTGGTATTTTATAATTACTACGATAATCTTGCCGATGTTGAGCAATTAATTAATACGCAAAGCGAAAACATACAATGTGTTGTTAGCAAAGCGACATTGCAGGTAGATAGTCAGGTTGTTGAAGTTGGGCAAAGTCAGCAACCCAAACTTTGGGATTATGCAGACGGTATAGATACGATGGATTTCCTTACTAAGCTCAAAGCTTAAAGACCAAAGCTAAAAGCTTATTTTGGAAATTGTAAGCGTTTAAGTTTAAAAAAAGATAAATTTGATGCGGTAAACTTTCGGCTTTATGCCTTAAGCTTTCAGCTAACAAAATGTATATTATAAAAGTTAAAGGCGTTGCCAAAATACCTGATTATGTACAGCTTCGCGATGACAAATTTACGCTGTTGGCTTACTTTAGAGTAGATCGCCCTGAAAAGTCATTAGACAAGGTTGGGTTAACAGACAAAGCCGAATATATAATGAACGTTATTAAAGACCTGCCTTTTGGACAGATCTTGAAATTAGATATATAAAACCATGATAGGAAACTCCATTATTAAACTCAATAATGTTGATATATTTCAACAAAAACACCTGGTGCTATCGCACGTTAACCTGCATATAGACAAGGGTGATTTTGTATGGCTTATTGGCCAAACCGGTTCTGGTAAAAGTAGTTTACTAAAAGTTATTTATGGCGATTTGCCTGTTAGATCGGGCACCGGCCATGCCTGCGGTTATGAGCTAGACAGACTTGTTGATAAGGATATTCCGTTTTTGCGTCGCAAGCTAGGGATCGTTTTCCAGGATTTTCAACTATTAACAGATCGTACCATTGAGCAAAATTTACAATTTGTAATGCGCGCCACAGGTTGGACAGACCCTAAGTTAATTGCAGAACGTACATTGGACGTGCTGGAAAAAGTTGGACTGCGTTCAAAACTTAAAAAAATGCCACACGAAATATCAGGCGGCGAGCAGCAACGTGTGGTTATCGCCCGTGCGCTGTTGAATGATCCTGAAATAATACTGGCCGATGAGCCTACCGGTAATCTTGATCCGGATACTTCTGAAGAAATTGTACTGCTGCTGAAACAGATCAGTCAATCGGGCACTGCGGTAGTGGTTGCAACGCACGATTATCACATCATCCGTACTTTCCCATCGCGCATTATTAAATGCGAGAATGGTAAGGTTTTGGAGGATGCGCAGATAGCGTAGGCTATCACCTTTATTGGCAACAAACAGCTGTCAGTGTCAGAGCTGCGGCTTTTATGCCATAACTTCAAGAAAAAAATTATTTCGCTGTCAGCTTGTCGCCTTTGCGGCAATGGCAAGGTACTTGATTGGCACTATTAGCTATGAATTTTAACGATATGTTGAAGAAAAAAAAGACCGAATCTCCGGAAAACGCGGAGGATATAAATAATATTGACAATGAATCTGCTGAAGGAGCACAAACCGCTATCGATGAAAAATCGGCAGAGGACCTTTTGAAAGAAGAATTGTCATTAGCTAATGATAAATACCTGCGCTTGTATGCCGAGTTTGATAACTTTAGACGCCGCACCATCAAAGAGCGTGAAGAAGCCCGCAAAACTGAGGGAAAAGATGTAATTACTGCATTATTACCTGTGCTGGACGATTTTGAACGTGCACTGAAAGCTACCGAGAATGCAACCGAAGTTGCACCGGTAAGAGAGGGCGTTATCCTGATACAAAATAAGTTAAAGAACACGCTTACTCAAAAAGGTTTACAAGCGATGGAATCAATAGGAACCCCGTTTGATGCCGACCTGCACGAAGCCATCACCAACATACCTGCCCCTACCGAAGACTTGAAGGGTAAGGTGATTGATGAAATGGAAAAAGGTTATTATCTTAACGATAAAGTTATCCGCTTTGCTAAGGTAATTGTAGGAGCGTAATTAATTATTGAATGATGGAATGAGTGATTGAGTGAATAAAAATTCGCGTCATTCATTTTCGATATATAGTAAAACTGACAATAGTGATGAGCATCAGTGACATTCACTAATTCTCTCAATCACTAATTCACTCATTAAAATAAAAATGTCAAAAAGAGATTATTATGATGTCCTGGGCGTAGCAAAAGGTGCAGATGCCGACGAGATCAAGAAAGCCTATCGTAAAATGGCCATTAAGTATCACCCGGATAAAAACGAGGGCGATAAAGAGGCTGAAGAAAAATTTAAGGAAGCGGCCGAAGCTTACGAGGTTTTAAGTAATCCGGAAAAACGTCAGCGTTACAACCAGTTTGGCCATGCAGCTAATGCGCATTCTGCAAATAGTGGTGGTGCTGGTTATGGTGGCGCAGGCATGAATATGGAAGACATATTCAGTCAGTTTGGCGACATTTTTGGCGGTGGCAGTCCGTTTGATGGTTTCTTTGGTGGCGGCGGCGGTCGCCAGAGCGGTGGCCGCAGAGTGGCACGTGGCAGCAATTTGCGCATCAAAGTAAAACTGACATTGGAAGAAATTGCCAACGGCACCGAAAAGAAAATAAAGGTTAACAAACAGATCATCTGTAAAACCTGCGACGGCAGTGGCGCTAAGGATAAATCATCTTTCCAAACCTGTAAAACCTGCGGTGGACAGGGCGCCGTTAGGCGTGTAACCAACACCATCCTGGGCCAGATGCAAACTACCAGCACCTGCCCTACCTGTAATGGCGAAGGCAGTGTGATCACCTCTAAATGTAGTGTTTGCCATGGCGACGGCGTTGTACGCGGCGAAGAAACCATCAGCATAAACGTACCTGCCGGTGTAAGCGAAGGCATGCAACTGAGCATGAGCGGAAAGGGTAACGCTGCCCCACGTGGTGGCATGCCAGGCGATCTGATCATTCTGATCGAAGAGATCCCGCATGAAACTTTAAAACGTGACGGTAACAACGTGATTTATGATCTGCACATTACCTTTATTGATGCAGCCTTAGGTACCAGCGTTGAAGTACCGACTATCGACGGTAAAGCCAAGATCAAAATAGATCCCGGAACGCAAGGCGGTAAAATACTGCGCTTAAAAGGCAAAGGTGTACCAGAGGTTAACTCCTATCATCGTGGCGATCAATTGATCCACATCAACATCTGGACGCCAAAAGCACTAAGCAACGAAGAACGTGCGCTGTTAGAGAAACTGCAAAATTCGCCTAACTTTAAGCCCAACCCGGGCAAAAACGAAAAGAGTTTCTTTGAGCGGATGAAAGAATATTTTGAATAAAAGCTGAAAGGCGAAAGCAAAAAGGTTAAAGGCTCATGATTGTAGAATTCTGAGCCTTTTTTGTTTATACGGATTATTTCTTAGGCTGATGCATAATCAACTGATTAATCAAATCCTGCACTTGCTGATGATCTATTTTCTCGGTCAGATACGCCTGCCCTTTACCATTATCATCCCAAGTATTTTTACCGTCAGCAGCAAGTGGTGCCATTTTTCCCGGGTAAAGATCATAATAAGGTTCTGAACCTTTAATGGCGACCAATACAGCGGTTTCATCCCAACTCATGCGGCCACCGGCATCGTCTTTTGATTTCGACATGGCTATACTGAATACATCTTTTACCGGACTGTTTTTAATCGACGCATCGTTTATCAGCGGCAAGCCCACTTTAATCTTCTCTCCTATCTCAAATCCACTATATATTATTGAAATGTCGATGTTTTGAAAAACGTTATTAGCGGCCGGGGCATCCATGATCACGTTAAACTCATTCCCGGATGGAAACCGGCCGGCCATACTTACCAATTGTTTTACCTTTTTCTGAATAAGCTCTTTGCCACTCAGTTTAGAATACTCATCAGCAGATGAATTTAACAAATCAGAGATATTGGTTAAAAAGCCTATGGTTACTATGGTAACGCTATGGTCGGGTTGCGCGGCAAGGATTTTACGGTAAAGCTTGACGGCATCCCAGGCATCGGCATTGGTTTTTATTGTATGCGGATATCTGGCTAGTATAGTATCTGTCCAATGCTGGCCGTCGCGTGCGTTTACGGCCTTTTGTCCGGCTACGCCAATGGGCAGATCGGGGCGTTTAAAGTACGTGTTAAATACATTCAATACTGCAGCGATACCTTCATAACGATTACTTGCCATGGTAGCCAGAATATTGGCTTCTCCTTTATCTGCCAATGCATGTAAAATTGTTATCGCGCCTACATCATCATAATCTGGGCCAATGTCGCTGTCAAAAATAATGTTAACCGGCTTAGTGCGCTTTTGAGCTAAAGCATTCATCGCGAAGCAAAAAGCAACAAGCAGCAAAAACGATCTTATTTTCATAAACGGGATAATTGGCTCATAAACATACCAATTTTGATTAATAAATATTTACTTCGCAGCCACACATTTTAGGTTCGATAACGTTTATAGTTTGGTATTTTTAAGCTGAAAAACATTTAACTAAGCCCAATGAGCAAACGCATCGCCGTGATGGACCTCGGCACCAACACATTCCACCTCTTAATTGCCGAAGGCAGCGCGTCTGATTATGAAGCTCTGGTACACCAACATGATTCGGTAAAACTGGGCGAGGGCGGTATCAACAAAGGGATTATCCAGCAAGCCTCGTACGATCGCGGGATAGCTTCTATGCAGAAGTTTCATACTGAGATCCGCAAGTACAACATTCAAGATGTAAAAGCCATAGCAACCTCGGCATTGCGCAATGCATCTAATGGACAGCAATTTATTGATGACGTAGCTGATAAAACCGGCATCAATATAGAATTGATTGACGGCGAACAGGAAGCAGAATATATTTACAGAGGTGTAAAGTTGGCTGGCGGCATGTCTGGCCAAACAACACTGATTATGGATATTGGTGGCGGCAGCGTCGAGTTTATTTTGGGCAACCAGTATAGCATTCTTTGGAAGCAAAGCTTTGAAATTGGGGCAGCAAGACTGATGGACAAGTTCCATCGTACCGACCCTATCCCACAGGATTCCATCCATGCGCTAAACTCCTATCTTGAAGAACATTTAACAACACTAATTGCCGTGGCCGCAAAATACCCGGTAAGCGCGCTAATTGGCTCATCAGGCGCATTTGAGACTTTTGCCGAATTAACCGAACGCAAAAAAGGCGGCAGTTTCGACCTTCAGCTTAAAAATTACGATTTTGAAACAGACGACTTGCTGACGCTAATTGAAACGTTGATCACATCATCGCACGATGATAGAAAAAATAACGAAGGCATTGTTCCTATCCGTGTGGATATGATTGTGGTTGCATCTTTGATTACGCGCTTTATTATTCAGCGGCTGGGTATTCAAAATGCTTGTATGTCCACTTATTCGTTGAAAGAAGGTGTTTTGGCCGAAATGATGGACTCGCAGTAATAAACGCTTTAAGCAGGCGCCTAATTTTTGTATCTTGCTATCCTTAACTGATACGCATGAAACTCAAACCCCTGTTAGCAGGCACTGCCCTATTGTTCGCTGTTATAGCGCAAGCGCAAAAGAAAGAACACAATACAGATGCTGAAGCATCTAACTATATCCCATCCAATTTATTCGCACCTGCGTTCCATACCGAAAAGGGTAATGAGTTCCATTCGGTTAATGGCGAACCCGGCCCTAAGTACTGGCAAAACCGTGCCGATTACCTGCTCAAAGCCAATATCGATACAGTAAGTAAAACACTATCTGCCACAGAGAATGTTACCTATACCAACAACAGCCCAGACAATTTACAATACCTATGGCTACAACTGGATCAGAACACTTATAAGAAAGACGCACGCTCTAACTTCGTCACCGGTAATCAGCCAAAGGCTGCCGATCATACTACCGGCTATCAATTAGAGTCGGTTAGTATTGTGCTAAACGGCAAAACCGAGATAGCTAACTATGTAGTTACAGATACCCGCATGCAGATCCGCCTGCCAATAGCGCTTGCTGCTTACGGTGGTAAGATCAACCTGCTCATCAAATATCATTATACCATACCTGGTGCATTTGGCAGCCGGACAGACTACACAGACACTAAAAACGGCAAGATCTACGAGATCGCACAGTGGTTCCCGCGCATGTGTGTTTATGACGATTCGCAAGGCTGGGACACCTTACCCTTCTTAGGTAGTGGCGAGTTTTACTGCGAGTATGGCGATATTGACTATAGTGTTACTGTGCCCTCTGATATGATCGTAGCCGGATCTGGCGAATTGGTAAATCCCACTGAGGTGTTAACCGCCAAACAACTGAGCCGCTACAACGCTGCCCATAACAGTGATAAAACCATTATGATCCGCACACCTGAGGAGGTTACACAAGCTTCATCGCGACCGGTAAATAAAGGCACATTGACCTGGCACTTCAAGATGTCTAACACCCGCGATGTGGCATTTGGAGCCTCTAAGGCCTACGTGTGGGACGCAGCAAGGATAAACCTGCCGGGTGGCAAGAAGTCGCTCTCTATGTCTGTTTACCCGGTTGAGAGCGCAGGTACCGACGCATGGGGCAGATCGACTGAGTATTTGAAAGGCGCTATCGAGTACTTCTCGGCCAAATGGTTTACCTACCCTTACCCCTGTGCGGTTAACGAGGCCGGTATTGCCGGTGGCATGGAGTACCCGGGGATATTGTTTGATGGCATTACCGACAAAAGCAAGGAGTTATTCTGGGTAACCGCGCATGAGATTGGCCATAACTGGTTCCCGATGATTGTGGGCAGCAATGAGCGTCGTTACGCCTGGATGGACGAAGGTTTTAATACGTTTATTGATGTATACGCCTCTGATGCCTTTAATAAAGGCGAATATGCCCCTAAACGCGACAGTGAGTACGCGCCGGGCGGTGGTTACCCCGCAGATGAAATCGCACCCATCATCAGCGACCCGGAAGCGCCCACTATTATGACCGCACCTGACGCCATTTCCGAGAAGTATCGCCACCCTATAACTTACTTTAAGCCTGCCTTTGGTTTGATTTTGCTACGTGAGCAGATCATCGGCAAAGAGCGGTTTGATTATGCATTCAAGAACTATATCCATCAATGGGCCTATAAGCATCCACGCCCCGATGACTTCTTCCGCTCTATAGAGAACGGCGCCGGTGAGGACCTGGGCTGGTTTTGGCGCGGTTGGTACTACAATAACTATAGTTTAGACCTGGCTATCACCAAAGCGCATTATGCTAATGGCGGCCCGGAGAATGGCGTTGAAGTCACCATAGTCAATAAAGAACCTATGGCTATGCCATTTACGGTTGAAGTGAAGCTAAAGAATGGCAGCAAGCAACGCATGTACCTGCCGGTTGAAACGTGGTTACAGAACAAGGCAACTACGTTCACTATCAATACCACCAGCGCTGCCGAATCGGTTACGATAGATCCGGACAATGCTTTGCCTGATATGGACAGGAAGAATAACACTTTAAAAGTGGAGTGATGGCCATCGAGTGATCCACGCGAGTGTGTGGATCACTTGGATCACCTTAAAAACACAACCAATTAAAAATCAAAAGATTAAAAGAAAACTATTTTAATAGTTGGATCAGTTTGGATCACTTTTCCTGACTTATGTGTCTTTTTTGGATCACCTGATTTTTTGGGATAGACAATAATTAATCCTGCATTTTCAATAGCGCTTGGTACAACTTCTCAGTTGGTAAGCCAACTACATTGGTGTATGAGCCATTAATCTTTACGATGGACGTTACCCCTAACCATTCCTGGATACCGTACGAGCCGGCTTTGTCCATGGGTTTGTATTTGGTTACGTAGTTAATAATCTCTTCGTCTGTAAGCGTCCTAAAGGTAACATCAGACACATCATAAAAACTATGGTATTGTTGCTTGTAAAACAGGCAAACCCCGGTTATAACCTGGTGCACTTTACCCGACAGCATTTGCAGCATTTCAATAGCATGTTGTTCTGATTCGGGTTTACCCAAAATATGGCCATCAATACTTACAATCGTATCGGCAGTAAGCACTAATTCATCTTCGCTTACCGATTCGTCAAAAGCGGTAGCTTTTTTTTGGGCTATGTAAACCGCAATCTCCTCGGGTGTTAAATTATCAGGGTAAGATTCGTCGACTTCCTTCAATACGATCTTAAAATCAAGATCCATTAACTTTAACAGTTCTTGCCTGCGTGGCGATTTGGAGGCTAATATAATGGGTGGAAAGTTTTTCATTTGATATCAATACGTATACGCCACTAAAATAAGCCGTTTTACCGAGAGCCAAAAGCAAATAACCGGAATTAAAATTCATTATAATTCCTTACTTATAAGTCATTGTTGGACTGATGGATTACAAATAGCTTAGTGTTATGGTAAGCCTAACCTATCGTCACATTTTATTAGTTGTAATCTTACTTTTACCTGCGTTATCTTTCGCCCAAAAGGTATACGACGGGCAGGTTATTAACAAGATAACCGAGGATTGGATACCTAACGTCAACGTATTACTTTTAAAAGAAAAAATCGGTACAGCAACCAACGCACAGGGCTATTTCGAACTATCGTCAGAAAAGCCTTTACCCGATGATACCTTACAGTTTAGCTCCGTCGGTTATAAAACAATTAAATTGCCGGTTTCGGCTTATCAATCGCAAATGTTTATTGCGCTTGAGGCTAGTAACACCCGGCTTAATGAAGTTGATATAACTAATAAAAGGAAACTTAAAAATATTGTATTAGACAAATTTGGCTATGCTGATTTAAAGCCTGTTAGCGCAAGGTTTTATCATCACAGTACCGAAGTGGTTAAAACAACCACGGTCCTGGCAAAATTATTTAAGGCACCTAAAGATAATGTACTCTTATTAAATATCAGCCTTGGGCGACAGGACTTGCCCACTAGTCCAAGCTATTCGGTTCGTAACAAGTTCACCACTTTTCTGCTGCATATTATGACGCAGGACAGCCTGACCCATGCACCGGGCAAGATCATATTTACCAAAACCATATCGCTTACCGACAACGCGTTATGGGTGAACATTGACCTTACTAATGATAAAGTAAGAATTCCGTCCAAAGACTTTTTTATAGCTATTGAATGGCTAATAAATCCCTACAACGAGATCATTGAAGTAAACAGAGCCCCCAAAGTTGCTAAAACAACAAAACGAGGTTTCCAGCTATTGAATGATGTGTCCGAGTATCACATAAGCTATCAACCATTTTTAATAGGTTATGATAATGAAGATGACACCAGGGTGCACGCTTTGTTATACACCAGGATTAATAACCAATGGCAACTGGACAGGCAGATTTATAAAAACGAACTTGCGCTATCGGCAACCATCCAGTATTAACAGCCAGCCATGAAAAATATTTTAACGGCGATAATCTGCCTGCTAACTTTAAGAGTTACTGCTCAGCAAAAAATGAACAAGTTTCAAATAGTAGATAGTTTGAGTGGCAAGCCGGTGCCATCTGCATCAGTAACTTTAGTCAGAGCGAAGCTATCTATCAATACCGAAAAAGATGGCATATTTATCATTCCTGGCGATTTGGCTGTACTGCGCGACACCGTAATATTTTATGCGCAAAACTACAGACCAGAAAAACTGCTGTTAGAGCAATTAAACGGAAGGGATACCATCCGTTTAGCCAGGCATGAAGATGCATCAACTAATACATCAATAAAATATAATGCCGACACGCTGCTTAACGATTACCTGAAAAGAGATATAGTACATTTTGCCGGCGTAAACACTACCACAGCAAAATTTGAATATTTGCAGTTAGCCCAGCAATTTTATGCAAGTAAGCCCGGCGTAGTTTTAAAAAGCGTTAAGCTGAACAGGCTTGCTTTTGCAATGGATACAACAGATTATACCTGGATGCCATCTGTTCACCTGGACAAGGTTAAATTCAGGATGCGCATATACGACATCGATCCAATTACACATGGCCCCGGCCATGACCTTTGCAACAAAACGATAGAGATTAGCAAAATAGTAGGCAGCCAAATAACCGTAGACCTGAAAAAATATAAAATAGTAGTACCGCATAAAACTTTTTTTGTAGCGGTTGAGTGGATGCGCGATTTTTACAATGCAGGTTACAGTGTAAGTGTTGATCAGGAAGGTAAGCAAACACGCGAGCTTAATTATCATCCCCTTATAGGCATAGCAGCAACCACCGGGCCAACGTTAAACATATGGGCACAGAATTTTAAACGGGAATGGAAACCTTATACTTACTTTATGCCCTTTGGCACGGACCTGGCTATGAGTGCGGTGATAGCTTATTAACTACCAGCTATAAGACTCCGCGCTCATCCATTTGTCCTGAACTTTCAGCACTTTTTCAATGATGTCGCGGGCGCAGCCTTTACCGCCACCAAACGGAGATACATATTGGCTAACTGCTTTAATCTCTTCGCAGGCATCGGCAGGGCAAACGGGTAGGCCCACCAATTTCATGACACCCAGATCGGGAATATCATCACCCATGTAAAGCACATTGTTTGGCAGGATATGTTTTGATTCCAGGTAATCTTTAAACTTGCTTACCTTATCGTGTGCACCAATAAACACATCCTTAATACCCAGGCTATTTAAGCGATAGATAGCAGTTTTTGAGCGGCTGCCAGATATGGCACAAACGTTATAACCACATTTAACAGCCAACTGCAAAGCATACCCGTCTTTAATATTAAAAGCGCGGCTTTGCTCGCCGGTTTCTGTTACAAACACAGAGCCGTCGGTCAACACACCGTCTACATCAAAAATAAAGGTGGTAATATCTTTTAACTTGCTTAGAAATGTTTCCATTGGAAGGATTACACCAATTTTAAAGGTAATTACAAAGATTATTATTGATTATCGCGCCACTCATAAACCCAGGCCGATTGGATTTGCTCCAGGTGGCCTTCGGTTGATTGCTCGCGGGTGCCGGCAAAGTTTGGCAGCGTCAGTATCCATTCTAACAGATCTGTAAAACGGATGCGGTATATTTTCGACTCGCCAAAGTCATCACCAAATTTCTCGTAAAGCGACATGGCAATGTCCTCATGATCGTTCCAGTGTATCGGAAGTGCAAATTTATCGTCTGTCATTATTTTTGTTTTACGTTATACGTTTTACGTAGTACGTTATATAAATTTTATAAAAGAAACGTACAACGTATAACGTAGTACGTACAACCTACTAGTGACCCAAAAACTGTGTTTGATCCGGCAATGTGATTTCGATGTTACCATCAATCATAACGCATTGGCAACCCAATCTTGAGTTAATATGCGGATTAACTGCACGGTCAATAAAATCTTCTTCTTTGTCAGATATCTCCTGCACGTTGTCTCCGCCTTTATTCACGTAGATATGGCAGGTACTGCATCCGCAAACGCCTCCACAATTGTGCTGCAGTTCAATGCCATTATCAAGGCAAACATCCAATACAGACTCGCCTTCGGCTATCGGCAGTTCAACCGATTCATGGCCCGCCTCTTCAAAGTTTATCTTTACTTTAAAAATATTCATTTGCGCAAAAGTAACAAAATTACTTGTCTGCGGGCGGGTCAATATCCATTTTGATAATACCCTGACTTAACAAAGTATATAGCTGCTGTAAATCAGGTTGATTTTGCAGCAAAGCCAGGTGATTATCCATGGTAGTTTGGTCATTACGTACCGCAGGGCCGGTCTGTACATTGCCGGGCAATGAAGTCATCGCCTTCTCGGCAGTTTCCAGAATTAACGGACGGATGAGATTAAAATCCAAATCATGCTGCGCCAATAATTGCTGCGCGATGTTATATAAATAGTTAGGAAAGTTGCAGGCGAATACCGCCGCCAGGTGCAATATTTTACGCTGAGCACTATCGACAGTGTAAACGTTATTGCTGATGGTTTGCGCCAGTTCGGTTAGTTCTTTGGCGATGTCTGCATTAGCTGCTTCAATACACAAGGGCACATCCCTGAAATCTATCTCGCGGGTCTTGCTAAAGGTTTGCAGGGGATAGAATACACCCACATTTTCAGCGTACGCTTGTAAAGCATACATATGGGTAGCGCCGGAGGTGTGTACCATCAGTTTGTTGTACGATGCCAATTGTTCGGCAACCGGGCCAATAGCGTCGTCTTTTATAGAGATAACAAACAGGTCTGTTTCGGGATCAATTTGAGTAAGGTCACTAACAGGTTCAGCTTTTACGTGATAAGCGAGTAGTGCCGCATGCTGCGCATCGCGGCTGTATACCTGCACAATCCGGTGTCCCGCGTTTTTAAACGCGGCAGCCAGGTGTGTGGCTACATTGCCTGAACCGATGATGGTGATGCGCATAGACCTTATTTATTGCTGTCATTGCGAGCGTAGCGTGGCAATCTCAAGTAAGCAATTCGGTGATGCAAAGTTCGCGATTGCTTCGCTTTGCTCGCAATGACAAACTTAGTTTACTTTCAACTCCTTATTCCTTCTAAATATCGACAGTAAAATACCTATCACCATAATAATGGTACCAGACCACAGGAAGTTAATATCAGGGAACTGTATGGCACGCATTACAATCCATTTTTTGGCGCTTTCAGGCTGTTGGAAAACGGTGATCTCTACTTTACCTTTTTTAGGCAATACCTGGCTAAAACGGAATTTCACGCCAGCATCGTCAACCTTGCGGGCAAAATCAAACGCGTTATTGCTGCGGATCATATAAACAGGCTCTACCTCGTAAGTTTTATCGTGCGATACTACCTTCAATTTAGCACCAATTGCAACGTCTTTATCAGTCAGAGCGATATCTTGTACTTTATCCACTTTACCAAGGCTGGTTAGTATTGCATAGCCTTCTCTAAAATGAAGGGTATCGCCAACCTTAACCTCGTAAGGAATCGGCGCTTCGTATTTTTTATCATCGTCGGCTTCGGTATGCCCATCGGCGGCTGATGCGTCATCAACAGAAATATTGTTCGACCAGGTAATATGGGTATATAAATCGCTAAACAAATAATGCTTGGTATCCGGCGATGCGATCAACCCCATTTTGGGGTTGGCTTGCGCGTTTGGTTTCAGTATAAAATGTTCTGTAACCTTACCGCTTGCATCAACCACCTTGTAATCAACCTTGAAGAAATGATCAGGAGCGGATACCGAGTCGCCTACATAAGTTACTGTATACTTACCCATTTTGATGGGGGTGTTTTTATACATCAGCAGGTTCTCGCGTGGATTATTTTTTGCCCGCACAAACTCTTCTGTAAACTGCTCGCCGGTATTATTTACAGAGATTATTTCGCTCGTTCCGGCCGAGATCAAAGCACCAACCATAATTAAGCCAAAACCAATATGCGCTACTGCCGAGCCTGCCAGTTTAAACTTACCTTTTAAAGCATCAATTAATACTTTACCGTTAGCCAGGATGGAATAAATAGCGCCAACCATGATCATTATAAATACAAACTGTAGTTTGATAGCGCCGGTAAAATAGATAACCGGTATAGTAATCAATACGGCTATTACCAGGTAAACCAGCGTAGATATAAAGAATTTTACGCTGTCGGTCTTTTTATATTTCAGGAATTGGGTGAAACCGGTTAACAATGTAACCACCACCGCAAACGAGGCTTGTACAATGTTATAATGTTTTACCGGATCAGTCGGCGGAGCCAGTTTGGTGCCGAATATGGCATTCCATACCGGGATAGATGACACCACCACCAGGTGGAAACACGACAGGCACAAAAATATAGCACCCACAAACATCCAGAATTCGCGGGAATAGGTTTCTTCGTCTTTGGTGGTCTTAGGCAACTCTTTCCAGCGTATCACCAGCAAAACAACTGCTATTACCAAAAAGATTACTACGTCGGCCACCAGATGCCAGAACAAACCGGCATCGGTAAAAGCGTGTACAGAGGTGTCGCCTAAAATACCACTGCGGGTAAGGAATGAAGCATATAATACCAACACAAAGCTGGCTAATACCAAAATAGTTGTAGTAATATAGGAATGGCCGGTATTTTTGTAAACGATCATTACGTGCACTGCGCCAACTAATATTAACCAGGGGATAATCGAAGCATTCTCTACCGGGTCCCAAGCCCAGAAACCGCCAAAGCTTAAAGACTCGTAGGCCCAGAACGCACCCATGATAATGCCGGTACCCAATATCATCATTGCAAATAAAGCGTACGGAAGCGCGGCAGATACCCATTCTTTATAACGTTTTTGCCAAAGACCGGCAATCGCGTAAGCAAATGGTACCACCATTGATGCAAAACCCAGGAACAGCGTTGGCGGATGTATGACCATCCAATAGTTCTCCAACAGGGGGTTCATGCCGTTACCATCTTTAATATAAGCCAGGTAATGGTGGTATGCTTCCGGATTTCCGATAAAAATTGGTGCACTCTTAAGATCAATAGCTTCACGCAATAAAATAAATGGTGACGAACCAATGCGTGCACCGAAGATGTCTACGCCTATCAGCATAGTAGCTAACACGGCTTGCGATAACGCAATAACGGTTAACACCGGTGCTTCCCATGATTTTGCTTTCCGAACCAAAACGCAGCTTATAACGCCTTGCCAGAAGTTCCATAACCAGAAACTCCCTTCCTGCCCATCCCAAAAACTTGAAATGATGAAGTGGATAGGCAAAGCACGCGACGAGTGCTCTGAAGCATAATTATACTCAAAAAGGTGATTTAAGATAACGTAGTATAAGCAAGTGCCAATGCCAATTACCGAAAACATGTTAGTAATGGTACCTATACGGCCCAGGCGTTTCCATGAAGTATCGGTAGGATTGGTAGCTGCAAAATAATAGCTTATTGCCGCAAACAGGGCCGAGCCAAATGCCAAAATTGTAAAGAACTGGCCAAGGTGGCCCGGTAAAAGGTGTTCGCCTTTAAAAGCTGTATCCATTAAGTGAGTTTATGTTATATGCTGGCCTGCTTACTTTTGGCCTCGGTAATATCTACTTGGTCGTTTTTGTATTTCGACGGACATTTCATTAAAATATGATTTGCGTGAAACTCACTGCCTTTCATCTGGCCGGTTAAAACAATTTGCTCTGAGCGTTCAAAATCCTGTGGTTTACTACCTATGAAAACCACTTTACACTCCTGTCCCTTATTATCTTTCATGTAAAAAGAAAAATAGTTAGCGTCTTTAGTTGCGTCATAGATCAACTGCTTTGATTTATTCAGGTGGCCTACAACGTGCAGCTCGCTTGTGGTATTTTGCGCATCTTTAAATGAGCCGTAAGTACTTGAATTTGAGTAAACACTAATAATTACCGCAATTGCAATTGCGATAACGACAAGACCAAATATGGATGTTTTTTTCATTTACGGTTTATCTTCTTGAACTTAATTGTGCAAAAATACAAAACGTACAGGTAATAACGTTTATTACTATCGATATATACTATTTAGAATCTATCTAAACAATTACCGGATTATGGATATTGATCCGCTTTTGGTGATCTTTTGATTATAATACGTGTCTAGTCCGTCAAACAACCAATAATAAGTACCTGCCGGAAGGGGCTTGCCGTTAAAATTACCGTCCCATAAATCGGCTTTTGATTTGGAGAGGTGCATGAGTTGCCCGTACCTGTTGTATATATTCAGACTGTTAAACTGCACAAAACCCTCTATATGCAAACTAAAAACATCATTAACACCGTCGTTATTGGGTGTAAAGACATTGGGGGCCGTAACCACATAAGGCAGCGGCGGCAACACTTGCACATTTACGCCTTTCACTATTTCGCAGCCCATATCACTTATTGCTTTAATGTAATAGCTGCCACTTTGGCTAATTTTTGTGTAGTTATTTAGCGGGATGGTAGCGTCCGGATCTTTAAAATAGGTGTAAGTATTATTGTGCTGAGCTGCAAATGTTGATGTAAGATCGACAGTGGCAGGATAACGTGCCGGCGCCGGGTCGGTAGTGTTTAGTACAGGCGCCGTTAATTTAACATATACCTGTGCAGTATGCGGGCAGCCATTGGGCGTGGTACCACGAATGTAATAGTTGCCGGGCAAAACCACTTTGGTCGAGTCGCGCACGTGGGTCTTCTCTGATATTTCAGTAAAATAGTTTAATGTAAACCCCGGACTACTGCCTGCCGTTACTGCCTGCGGAGTAAGATCTACTCCTGTTTCGGGACAACCATATAGTGTATCTACAGTTTTTAAAGTCAAGCCGTCATGAATCTGATTCACAGTGGTATACAAAATATCATCGCAGCCCTGGCCGGGGAAAGGAATTATTCTTACCGCGTACTGCGTATTATCTGGCGGCGGCGGGTAAATACTTAAAAGCGGGCCGCTTCCTAATGATTTGGACAGATCGCCGGTAAGCCATTGATAATCTGCAAATCCGCGGGGGCCTTGTAGAACTACGGGTTGGGTTGAATCGCAATAGGTATTTCCGGTGATTGGGCCGGTAGACAAACCTTCATCAATATCAAGATAAGCGTAGCCAAAATGCCCCCCTTCCACGCAATCCTGGGTGGTAAACTGCAAAGTCATAAACTTGCCCGCATAACCATGCAAATTGATGGTAACTGCCGACCAATCTTTATAATAAATGGTTGCGGAGTCTGTTCCTGCACTCCTGCTGTTTGCCGCAGGAACTTTGGACAGTTTAAATCCGGGCAAGGTATCGGCAGCTATAAAATCAAACGCCGGGCAAGGTATATACACTTTATCCTGTTCGTCAAATATATGCGCTACAAACCGGGGTTGCTGGAACGACATATGATTTGGATTTTGTAGTACTACGGCATAGTTAAACGTAACCACATAAGGCACCAAATTTGCAGAATCGGGAACCTTAAAAGTAAAACTTATGGCTTCGCATTGCGCGTTTACGCTATCGTTTCCCAGCCGCATAGAATAGTTGCTGCCGTTTGGGCACAGAACAGGGAAACCGCCATATCTATCCAGTTTACCAGAGTCGTTTGCCTTGCTAAACAACGTGTGCCGGGTACGTATAGGGCCATGACTGCTTAAGTGCAGTTCGCCGTTGGCATCTACCGTCCCGTCTTCACAGATCCAGCCATTAAAAGAGCCGTCTTCAAAGCCCACGTTAGGTGGTAATTGAGCGAAGGCACGCGCACTGAGCAGCAATAATATCAGCAGCAGGGGTTTAAACACTGGTTTTAAATAAAAAGATCCGTAAATCTTAGGTTGTAATCATTATCATGATTACGTGGGCCAACAAAAAATCGTTGCCTTAGCAAACATCAACCTGTTAATTTACAGAATGCTATATCATCCAACAAAAAAAGGCAGACCAAATTGGCCTGCCTTTGCATTATTTTCTTTGGGCTGGCTTACGGCCAAATACCCAGATTCTGATATGACACTGCAATTTTATTAATCACCCCAACTAAAGCTGCGGTGCGCATACCGTCAATCTTTTCATTGTTTCTATATATTTCGCGGATCTCATGGTATGAGCGGATCATGGTATCCTCTAAGCCCGAGTTAACCAGTTCTAACTCAGATGCACCTTTAACTATGGTAGCGCGCTGTATAGGCGTTAAAGCAACCCCTGTAAGGCCCTCAACCATGTTTACCATATTAAGATTGGTATTTTCTTCAAACCTGCGGTTAATGCGGCCAAATGCCACGTGAGACAGGTTCTTTAACCACTCGAAATAAGATACGGTTACACCGCCCGCGTTTGCATACATATCCGGCACTACAATACCGCCCATTTCGTAAAATATGGTTTCGGCTTCCGGGCTGGTTGGGCCGTTTGCACCTTCAACAATAATTTTTGCTTTGATGTTGCGGATGTTAGCTACGGTAAGCTGGTTCTCTAAAGCCGCCGGTACAAGGATATCGCAAGGCTGTTCCAAGCCTTCCATGGTGTTTTTAAACTCTTTCTTAGCGCCTGCATACCCCAGGATAGAACCTGTTGATTTACGGTGTTGAAAAACGGCCTCAACGTCCAGGCCATCCTCATTGTAAATAGCGCCTTCAAACTCGCATAGCCCTACTATCGTAGCGCCAAACTCGCCCAAAAACTTAGCAGAATAATAGCCCACATTACCCAGGCCCTGTACAATTACCCTTTTACCAGATATGCCTGGTGTTAAACCTATTTTTTGCATATCCTCTGCAACCGTTACACATTCACGGGCAGCAATAGCTACTCCCCTGCCTGTAGCTTCGCGACGGCCGGCTATACCGTGTAGTGCTATTGGTTTACCGGTTACGGCACCCATAGCATCCAATTGGCCCGGATTCATGGTGGCATAGGTATCAGCAATCCAGCTCATTTCGCGTTCGCCGCTGCCGTAATCTGGCGCAGGTACATCAATGCTGGGGCCTATAAAGTTTTTCTTGATTAGCTCCACCGTGTAACGGCGGGTAATATTCTCCAATTCCTGGACGGTATAATTTTTAGGATTGATTTTGATACCGCCTTTTGCGCCGCCAAAGGGTACGTTAACAATAGCGCATTTGTAGGTCATTAGTGCGGCAAGCGCCATCACCTCGTCCTCGTTCACCATTTCGCTGTAGCGGATACCGCCTTTAGTTGGCGATTGATGATGAGAGTGCTCTACACGCCATGCATCGATCACTTCAAAACCATTGCCGCGACGGATAGGGAAGCGGAAACGGTAAACACTGTTACATGATTTGATTTGGTCTAATAAACCGGCGTCGTGCGTAGTAAACTGTGCTGCATAATCGAAGTTGCTGCATACATCGGCAAAGAAGTGTGTGTCCTGATTAGCGGCTGAATTATTTGTAGCCATAAGTATTGTTGATGAAATATGAATTTGTTAATAAACGACGCAAATTTGAGATATATTTTATCAAAATCGCAATTTATTATATACGTGTACCGTATACCTATTTTAACAATAGTACAAAAACTATGTTTAAACAACAATAGCTTGTTTTCAACAGTTATTTATCTTTTTCTATTTTTTTCAATCGGCGATCGATAGAGAATAAATAGATGGCTAATCCGATGAAAATTATGACTATGGTAGCTATAACCACATAAATTTTTCCGGAGCTGCGGAATGTGTCAGCCATTTCAATTTGATTAGGTTGCTGCGCGAATGCGCTTACAAATGACAGCAGGAATAATATGACGATGAGTGATCTTTTCATTAGTTTATGTTGTTTCTCTTATTCTCAATTAAACGGATGCGGTAACGCAAAGTAGCTATCCAAATGGCTATAAAACTCCATCCCAACATAGCGGGGTAAAAAGCCACCTTCATGCCGTTATCCAAATCATACCTTCCAAAAGCAGGATTACCGCCACTGCCGGGATGCAATGAATCTGTAAGTCTCGGCAAAACAAATATCAGCACTATCATTACCGGGAAAGCGAAGATGTTATAGATAGCCGAGATCTTAGCGCGTTTTTGCTCTTCATCAATCGAGTTTCTTAAAACCAGATAAGCACAATACAATAAAAAGGCAATAGCAGCACTGTTTTGTTTGGGGTCGCCACTCCAAAACTCGCCCCAGGCATATTTGGCCCAAAGCATACCAGTTAGCAATCCTAAGGTAAAAAACGCTAAACCGGTATTCACGCACTCAACTGCAGCAAGGTCGTACTCTTCTTTGCCTGTCTTTAAATATTTTATGCTAAAGTATACCGATATGGTAAACACCGAAAGCATACCCATCCACATGGGCACGTGAAAATAAAGATTACGTATTGTTTCATGCAAAATCGGTAACCTGGGTACAGGTAATATCAGGCCGGTTATAAGCGTTGAAAGAACCAGTAAAACTGCCAGTACTTTCCACCAGGTTTGGTATATAAATTTCATATTGATCGGTAGGGCAAATGTAGTATTATTTGCGTTGAGAAACCAAATAGTGTCAAACGATACTAACGTTTTTCGGTAGGCACGTAGTCAACCGGCAAAAGTTGCGATAGACGACTTTGGCTCCAGGTGCCTTCATAAAGAGGTTCGCCATTAACTACAATACCGTTCTTGTCGAAATAAGCAACAGGCGGAGTACTGGTAAATGTTATCACACTGGTCTCATAGTTAGGCATATCCAACGGACGGAAAATATCTTTATAGTTAGTCTCATCGCGTTTTTTAGTATACATTACATACAAATAATTTGGGCAGGTAATGGCAAAAATTCCCGGTGTTTGGGTGGTGCGCAGCAGCTCAAATGAAGCATATGGTGTTTGGGTGAGCTTGTCCATATAATACTTAGACATATTGGCCAGCTCGATATAATGGTTAGCCGAATCTATTTTACGCAGATCTTTAAACCTGCTTATCCGTTGGCGCAGTACTTCATCAGTAGGGCGGTCCGGATTTAGATAGCGGGTTAAATGATGTAATTCAAACCCCTCTTCGGCCAGTTTATCGGTATATAGCGAACGATAAAAATGCATAGCCGAACCATAATATGAATCATCGCGAGCCTTATCCCATATTTTTTTCTGCGCTTTTGATCCGGGCAACTCCTCAAACAAACGCTCACCGCCATAAGTGATGATCTCGGCAATACCATCACTCTTAAAACCTTTCAATAAAAATTTTACGCGATAGCCCAGCGCCAGGTTATCAATTACCAGGAACCTGTCGGTCTCGGCCTCAAGGGTTAATGCTCTTTTATGATAAGTAAAATAAAGTGCTTCAGGATTTAGTATAGTACACAATTTGGCATTGGCGTCGGCTCCTATAAAATCCTTTTTAAACTGTTCAAAATTGCGTCGCCAATCGGCTTTGGCTGTGGTTGAAATGATAACCTCGCGCAGCTGAATTACTTTGGGTTCTAATTCTACCTCAACTGTAACCGGCTCCTCGCCCACCTGTATCTTTTTGGTAAAATCTTCAAAGCCTACGGCAGTAACTACCAGGGTATACTGCCCGGGCCTTAGACGAGTAAGCTCGTACGAGCCATCAGGCCCTGAAATAGTACCGAAAGATGAGTTGCTTAAAAACACACTGGCACGTTGTACCGGCGATTTTGACGCCTTGGTTACCACCTTACCGCTAATGGTTATGTCTTGCGCCAACGCAGCAACGGGAAGTAAAAAACAAAAAAGCAGTAAACGTAAAAATCGCATAGGAAACTGTACTGTGGCTTTAAACCGCTAATTAAAACATTTACAGTTAAATTATATTGCAGGTGGGTATTAAAATATGTTAAATACCCGCGATTTTAATCTCGTTTTAATGTCTGGCTTTCCAGGAACTGGTCTTGGGTGCTATAGGGTGTATAATCTACCGGTAACAACACCGACAGGCGCGCTTGCGACCACGATCCTTCATACGACGGGCTCTTGCCAACTACAGTTCCGTTTTTGTCGATCATTACAGAACGGTTATCATTGATCAAACTCACAATAGTGGTCTGATAGTTCAAATCGCCGGGGCTGCGGTAAACTTCTTTATAATAATTCACCTCCCATTTTTTGGTGTAAACCACGTACAGATGGTTGGGGAATGTCAACTCCTTTAAGTTTGGATTGACGGTTGATTTCAGAATATCCTTTACGTTAAACCGGCCGTGAAATTTTTGATTGGCATAGCGCGAACTCCGGGCTGCTGCGTTCCAAAATTTCAGCGAATCCGGACTCAGCTGTCTTGCTTTGGCTATATGCGCCTCAATCTCGCTATCTGTCGGCCTAAATTCATTTACGTCGCGCGATAGATTATAAATCCGATAACCGCCTTCTTCCAGGCTATCCTTAAATAACGATCTATAAAAATGCATGGCCGAGCCGTAATAGGCTTCATCGCGTTTTTGCTGCCATTTCTTTTGCTGCCATTTGCTGGCTTTCATTTCTTCAAAAACCTGGCTGCCGGCATAGGCTACATTTCCCAACTGCAACTCGCTTCTGAAATTTTTAAGCAGAAATTTTATTCGATAGCCTAACGCATGATTCTCTATCACCAGGAATTGGTCTGCATAAGCTTCCAGTACAGTTTTATTTTGATGATAAGCAAAATTTAACACATCAGGGTTCAATATTTTACAGTCGGCAGCATTGGCATCGGTACCAATAAAGTCTTGCTTAAACTGTTCAAGGGCTTCCCTTTTGTCTGACTTTGACATGGTGGATATAGTAACCTCTTTCAGTTCATTTACTTTTGGCTGGAGTTCAACATTCAAAGTAACTGCCGCATCATTGATAGATACCACCTGTACCTGATCTTCATACCCTACAGAGCTAACTACCAGGTTATACTGCCCCTGCTTTAAGCCGTTCAAAATAAAGGTACCATCTTTGGTGGTTGAGGTACCGAATGACGAGTTGCTTAAAAACACGCTCGCGCCTGCTACCGCAGCTTTGGTATCTGCAGCTGTTATTTTACCGGTAATAGTAACACTTTGCGCCCAGCTTATAGCGGGCATCATCATCAACAAAAATATCCTCAACAATTTCATCAGCTAGTTTTAAAATGTAATTAACGCATGGTAGCGTAAGGTATTATCAATCTCGCCATAAAAACGGAAACAGTAGCAAAGCTGTTGCCATAACAATGACATTAATGGCACACAGCGCGCCTATATCGCCATAACTTGAACTACGATCAAGGCCATCCATAGCATGTTTACTCAGGCGGATCAAAATCAAAATAACGGGGATGATAACCGGAAAACTTAATATAGCCATCAGTGTGCCGTTATTACCTGCTTTTGACGCAATGGCCGATATCATAGTAAATACTGTCGAAAAACTTAAACTACCCAATATTACCACCAGGAAGTAAAACAGCGGATCGCCGATGGTATTGGTGAAGAACAGCAGATATACTATCAGCGCCAGGATGCTGAGCAATGACATCAGTAAAATATTGTAAATAGTTTTTGATAAAATGATGGCTTGCGGGCTGGCTATGGAATAATAATAAAGCAACCGGCTCTTACTTTCCTGCAAAAAACTTTTGGCTATAGCATTTACGGATGCAAACAAAATAATGATCCAGAATAAAACATTCCATACAACTTTATAACCATCGCTTTTTTCGAAGCCCGGTGTAAGCGTAAATGAGATGTAGCAAATAAACACTGTTGAAACCACGTAAAGCAATACACCGTTGAAAGCGTATTTTGAACGCCACTCCAGCACTACTTCTTTTTTAAAAAGCTCCCACGTTTGGTCAAAAAGTTTCATCGGTGTAAAAATAGTAATTAGCGCGTCTTAAATTGCCGATTAGCGAAAAAGAGCCTTAAATTTACCGTATGCCAGTAATGTATTACAAAACGCCGGTAGGCATTGCCATGATTGCAGAGGACGATGGTTTTATTAGCCGGGTACATATTTTGGATGAGGAGCGCGAAGCTACAGAACCATCATCGCCTCTACTTCAAGAAATTGCAAAGCAGTTTGATGAATATTTTGCGGGCACGCGGCGTGATTTTGACCTGCCGATAAAACAGTCCGGGTCTGATTTCCAACAGCAGGTTTGGCAGGAATTATTAAAGATTGAATACGGCAAAACCATCAGCTACAACGAGCAATCTTTACGCATGAACAGCCCATTGGCCATACGTGCTATTGCAGCTGCCAATGGCCGGAACAATCTGTGGGTAGTTGTACCCTGTCACCGTGTAATCGGATCGAACGGAAGCCTTACCGGCTATGCAGGCGGACTGTGGCGTAAAAAATGGCTACTGGAGCACGAAGCTAAAGTAGCCGGTATTGGCCAGACCAGGCTTGAATTTTAGCTTTAGATTCGGCTCAATAATCTTTCCATTTTTTCATGTAGCTGCGCCGGGACGAAGGGTTTCGACAACACATCGTTCATACCTGATGCCAAAGCCTCTTGTTGTTCATGATCAAACGTAGCCGCCGATAGCGAAATGATTGGGATACTGCGCTTAGGCTCTTCAAAATCAATCCTGATTTTGCGGGCTGCCTGGTAACCATTCATTTCAGGCATGTGGGTATCCATCAATATCAGGTCGTAGTTATTTTCTTTAAGCTTATCCAAAACCTTATGGCCGTTATTCACCATTTCAACTTTTACTTTCCAGTCGTTAAGTATTTTTGAAAGCATAAATTGGTTTACCAGGTTATCTTCAGCTACCAAAATACTAATACCTTCAAATGGTGCAAGTTCGCTTGTGGCCTTCTTTACCGCCTCTTCTGCAGGCTTAGCAGCAACGGTATACCAGTTGGTAAACGTAAATATGCTACCCTTCCCGATGCGGCTGTCGACGGTTAGTTCGCCGCCTTTTAACTCAATCAATTTTTTAACAATAGCCAAACCCAGGCCTGTGCCGCCATATTTGTTAGCCGTATCATCGTCAGCCTGTTCAAATGATTCAAAAATATCATTAAGGCGATGTTTGGGTATGCCTATGCCTGTATCTTCAACAATAAATTGCAGCTTAACTTTATCTGATTCTTTAGCTAATTGTGTCACATTTAACTTTACATGACCACGTTTGGTAAACTTGATGGCGTTACTCAGTAAATTCATTAAGATTTGATTTAACCTTAATGAGTCGACTATCAGGTATTCCGGAATCTCGTTATCTACGTGCAAGAAAAATTCAATGTGCTCTTCGTCTGCTTTAAACTTCAGCAACCTGTAAGCAGACTGTACCAGGTCTCTGATTTTCTTTGGAGAGCGGATGATGCTGAATTTACCAGCATCTATTTTAGAGATATCTAAAACGTCGTTAATTACCCCCAACAAAGATTGCGACGATACATCCAACATATCTACCATACCGTTTTGCTGATCTGTAAGCGGCGTTTTACGCAGGAGCGATGTTATACCTATAATACCATTGATGGGCGTACGTAGCTCATGGCTCATGTTAGCCAGGAACGTTTCTTTAGCTTTTTTTCCAATTTCGGCCGCTTCCTTAGATTTAATCAGCTGGTTTTCGTAACTTTTTTGCGGTGAGACATCGTTGATATTAAAAAACAACATTTTGTTGCGATAAGCCACGCGACACTCAACCGAGATAGGATTTTTAGAAAACGTTGCAAACTGGCAATCTAAAACCGACATGGTTAAGTTTTCTTTAAGGATATCGCCAAGTCGTTTACGAAAAGTCGCTCTATCTTCGTCAACTACACGGTCGACAATACTTTTACCGATAAGCTCCGTCTGCCGGTAGCCTAAAATAGTTTCCACGGCAGGATTAATAGTTTTTATGCGCAAAGTTTCAGCATCAACCGTACAAATAATATCAGCCGAGTTTTTAACCACCATGGCATAATTTTCCAGCTCTTCGTTTTTCAACTTTAAGTCTGCCTGCGCACGGGCCAGCTGTATAAATGAGTCAACCTTGGCCGATGTTATATACGGATCAAGCGGTTTATATAAATAATCTACTGCACCTACACCTAATCCTTTTACAGCATAGCGGGTTTCTTTTGATATTGCGGTAACAAACAACACCAGGATATCTTTGGTACGCGGGTTTGATTTCAACATCTCCACAAACTCAAAGCCGTCCATTTCTGGCATTTGAACATCAACTAAAGCTATGGCAATATTGTTTTCCCAAGCTATTTTAAGCGCATCATTAGGAGATGTAGTAGAAAATATCTTAATATCGTTTCGATCCAACAGTGCCTCAAGCGCTATGATATTCTCCTGGCGGTCATCAACTATAAGAACATTAATGGGGGTCGGCATTATAATCAGTTAGGGGTCTTGAAAAAAATTATAGTTGAAAAAGTTCCAGTATTTCTTTAGTATTCAGCACGTACTGCGCAGCTTCCATGTTAATTGCAGATTGCGGCATTTCAGGCATTTCAGCCTCCAACGGATTTTGCGCTATAGTAAGCGCTCCGTTTTTGCGCAATTTAAACAATCCTTCTGCTCCATCCGGGTTAGCTCCTGAAAACAGCACCGCAGTACATTTTTCGCAATATATATCAGAAGCGCTATCGAAAGCTACATCAATTGATGGTTTTGAATACCATACAGCATCAGACACGTCTAAACTAAAAGATCTGTCTTTCTCAATTAGGGTATGGTAGTTTGCCGGCGCAATGTAAACTGTATTGTTCTTAATTACGTCTTTGTCACTAACTTCCCTGAGTGACATACGGCTACTTTCTGCAAACAGTTTTTCTATTTCGCTAAAAAAATTTTTTTTTCGGTGGATGACAATCAGTACTGCTTTATCGAGGTTTTTGGGAAACGCTTTTACAGCGCTGTAAATCGGCTTAAACGAACCTGCAGAGCCACCCAGCAACAACAAATCAGATTTGCGCCAGCGTTCTATGATATATGGGTCAAGAGCCAATTTTTTGGTATATATTTTCTTTTTGGTTGATAACCTTAAACTTTTTCCTGAAACTGTCAGAACGGATAGTTTCTTTTGAACCTAAACATAAAAAACCAAGCGGGGCAAGGCTTTTATAAAAAAGATCAAGAATCCTTTCCTGTAATTCTATTTCAAAATAGATAAATACGTTACGGCAACTTATCAGTTGAAACTCGTTAAACACATTATCTGATACCAGGTTATGTACGGAAAATAAAGTATTTTGTTTCAATTCGGCATGTATTGATGCTGCATCATACATAATAGTGAAGTGATCTGTTATTGACCCTGCCAAACCCGCCATCTGGTAGTTTTCTGCGTAGCTTTTTATTTTACGCAGGCTATAAATACCTTTCCGGGCCTCTTTCAGGCATTCGGTATTGATATCAGTACCGTAGATAAATGCTTTTTTGCGGAGGCCGGCCTGATTCAGCAATATGGCTAATGAATAAGCTTCTTCGCCGGATGAGCAGCCGGCACACCAGATCTTAGTGTGTTGATATGATGATAAATAGGGAATTACCTGTTCATTAAAAGCCCGGTAAAACGATGGATCACGAAACATTTCGGTAACGTTCACCGTAACTTCTTCCAGAAAATGCTGAAAGAAACCCTTATCATTTACCAATACATGTTTCAGGTCGTAAAACTGCAGCCTCTTTAACTGCATAATGCGTGTAACCCTGCGCTTTAACGAGGCCTTGGTATAACTGCTAAAATCAAAGCCGTAAATTTTCTTTACCAGGTCTATGATCTCGGTTATTTGTGGGGTAGTTATAGTCTCGGCGGCAACATGCATATTACTTATCTAACCATAATTGCATTAAAGCTATTAAACGGTCCATATCAACCGGTTTGGTTATATAGTCGTTAGCTCCAGCCTCAATACATTTCTCTCTATCGTCCTTCATGGCTTTTGCGGTTAAAGCAATAACCGGCAAGCGCGCCCATTTACCTTGTTTGCGTATAGCACGGGTGGCTTCATAACCATCCATTTTAGGCATCATGATATCCATTAGTACAATATCAACATCAGGTATTTCATGCAGTTTTTCTAAAGCCTCTTCACCATCGTTGGCAATTTCAACAACCATATCGTAACTCTGCAAAGCACTGCTTAATGCAAAAATATTACGCATATCATCATCAACTATTAATACTTTTTTGCCTTTAACTCCTTCGCTGCCTTTAGACATAATCTTCGCTGTTGTATTTCCCTGTTGAGGGCTTGTAGTACTAATTTTATTTAAAAACAGATTCACTTCGTCAATTAACCTATCAGACGATTTATTTGTTTTAACCACCATTGCATTTGCATATTTCATCAAACGGCTAACTGATGTTTTGTCTAACTCCATAGCAGTATTGACAATTACCGGCAATGATGAAAAACGCTCAACCTCTTTAATTTTATCCAATAAATCCAATCCGGAAATATCAGGCAAATTAAGGTCCAGAATTACGCATTGGTAATCATTATTATGCAGCATGCGGAAAGCCGACTCGCCATCAAAAGCCTGATCTACCGTAATACCATTAGCTTGCATCATGTCTTTCAAAGCCTGGCTTTGCGCTTTATGATCTTCAACCAATAATATCTGTTTAAATTGAGTACCGCTATTGGCCATGATATCGCCAAATAATTTATCCAACGTACCGGTATCTATCGGCTTTTTCAGGAAGCTGATGGCACCTTCTTTACGCACGCGGTTAGCGGTAGCGTCGCCCGCCGACATTAAGTGAACCGGGATATCGGCAGTTTCAGTATCCTGTTTCAGTTCTTTTAGTATCTGCCAACCGTCTTTGCCGGGCAGCATAATATCTAATATCACCGCATCGGGCAGATTCTCTTTAATAATTTGCACCGCATTGGTTCCTTCGTTTACAATCACTGATTTATAACCATGATCCCGCGAGTAATCTTGCAGAATGGTAGCGAAGTTCTTATCGTCCTCCACAATAACCACTAACGGGTCCCGGTCATGTTTCTTCACCGCTTTAGGTAGTGGTTTAAAGGTAGGTGTAGGTTTAAAACCTTCAACAGTCGGAACGGTGTCATCTCCAGCAACTTCCACAGCTTTAGCCTGTAGCGGGATGGTCAGGATAAACTCGCTGCCCTCGCCCTGCTTACTTCTTAAAGTAATAGCACCACCTAGCAATGCTGCCAGTTCGCGGCTGATAGATAAGCCTAAACCTGTGCCTCCATACTTGCGACTGGTGGATCCGTCTGCTTGTTGGAAAGCTTCAAAAATGATCTTTTGTTTATCAGCAGGGATACCAATACCGGTATCTTTTATAGCGAAGCTAATCGTCTCGGGAGATCTGCCAGGCTCAACGTTAATAGCGATGGCACCGTGCTCCGGCGTAAATTTAAACGCATTTGATAACAAGTTCTTAATCACTTGCTCAACTCTTACTTTATCGGTAAAGATAGTTTCTGGCGAGTTTTGAATACTGGTAGTAAAGCGAATCTGTTTATGAGCTGCAACTTCGGCAAACAGGCTTTCCATATCGGCAAGGATCTCTGAAATTTTAATATCCTCGTTCTGCATATCCAGCTTGCCCGATTCTATTTTAGACAAGTCCAGAATATCGTTAATCAGTGTCAGCAAATCGTTACCTGCGTTAAATATTACGCTGGCATATTTAATCTGATCTTCTGATAGATTAGCCGGTTTATTGTCTTTTAAAATCCGCGCCAACACCAGGATGCTATTCAACGGTGTCCGCAGCTCATGGCTCATGTTAGCCAAAAACTCTGATTTATATTTACCGGTAGTTTCAAGCTCTTCTACCTTGGCATTGATGGCCGCGCGGGCCTCTTCAATAGCCTGGTTCTTTTCTTCCAGTAAACTGGCTTTTTCTTCCAGTTCGGTATTGATGGTACGCAACTCTTCTTGTTGTACACGCAATTCTTCTTCTGATGCTTCCAACATTTCCGTTTTGTTCATCAGTTCTTCATTAGTAACGCGCATTTCTTCTTGTTGCGCAGCCAATTCTTCTGCTTGCTGTTGTGTTTCTTCAAACAGTTCATGCATGATAGTACGGGCCTGTGCGGTATTTACAGAGATGCCGATGTCGTTACCAATCAATGTCAGGTAATCTTTGATCTGGTCGTTAATTCCATCGCGATAGCCAACCTCCATCACGCCTTTCAATTTTTTGTCGAAAAAGAACGGCAGGATAAAACTTTCTATGTTACCATCTAATAATATAGACGACTGCAGTTCCAGTTTATCGTTAAGTTTCCCCTTCACTACTACCGACTTACCGCTACGCGCAACCTCTCCTATCCAACCTTCGCCCAATGCTACGGTATTTTTTATAAACGTTAAATTAGAGAAAGCATAAGTGGCGTATAAATCCAGGCGTGTTTCTTTATCATTATATAAATAAATGGTTCCGGTTAATGCGCGCGTATAATTTGCTACCTCTGCTAAAATATTTTCGGTCAACTCTTTTTCGCTTTGCTGGCCCTGCATTTTCTCATTCAATAAACCGGTACCTGTTAGCAGCCAGTTTTGAGACTCGTTTTCGGCCAATACATTTTCCAGCTCTATGTTGGTGATTTTTATTTCGTCTTCGATCTTTTTCTGCTCGGCAAATGTTTTCTGGATATAGTAAAACAGCATTAAAATAATCACCAGGAATATTGCGCAACCTACTGCAATAAAAACAATTGCGTTGGTTGATGCCTTCTCAGAGCTGGCCTTGCGCGTGGCAAGCAGAATATTCTCTGTTTCTTCCACTTGGGTCAGCACCCGGCGAATAGAATCCATATTATGTTTCCCGGCAGCCAGTGTACTGTTTTGCACCATGTAATCTAAACCCTTGGTATTACGCAATTCAATATTGTCTTTCAACACATTCAGTTGTGAGTTTACCAGTTGGGTTAGCGCTTCTACCCTTTTTACCTGTATAGAATTATCCGGAATTAAACTACGCAGGTCTTCCAGGTCTGTATGAATGTTAGGTAAAGCCGCATTATATGGCTCTAAAAAGGTCGGCTTAGCGGTTGCTGCAAAGCCACGCATGCCGGTTTCGGCATCTATTAACATTTGCAATAAATTATTGGATGTCTTGATCACCTTTTGAGTATGATCAACCATTACGGTATCATCCTCTAACTGAGTGATGCTATTAAAGGATAAAAATCCGACAACAAATACCAGTATTATGGAAACGCCAAAGCCGGCCAATACCTGGTTCCTAAAAGACAATTTGAGCATCTATAGATAGTTTGGTTTACAAATATGTAAAAAAAGTTTTGCTGATTTAAAAGCCAAAGATGTTAAAACAGCGCAATTTGATTATTGTTGACGCTGTTTATTAACAATTAGAGCTAACGCGAATATTTTGAGGTTTTCACCATTGAACCGGCCAGAGCAAGAATCGGACCGACGAATAATAAATACCATCCCCACTTAAATTTGATCTGGCTGGTTAAAAAACCGGCTATAGATTTGAAGGGCAAAAAACTAAAGCTGGTATGCACTTTCAGGTAAGCTGCTACAAATAATGCGAACACCAACACTAACGAAATCCAGCCGGTTAAGCGCACCAACTGTACGCGGGTTAGTATCACTCCTAAAATGCCTACTACAGAGATCAACAGGATAACCATACCATACGGACGGTTAAGGTCATATACATCCATATTAAACAAATGGAACGGGCGCAATAACGGGCACCAGGTACCGGCCATTAATAGCACAAAGCCTATAAACGATACTAATGAGGGTAAGCGCATAGCGTAATATTAGGTTCTTGGGATTTGCATTTTCTCGGCGAAGTGGTCGCAATAGTCGCGCAGGTCCTCGATGATATTTTTCTCGCCCGTAGCGCGCAAAAAGCTGTCGCCCATGGTCATCAGGGTTTGAAAGAAGAAAATCTTCATTTCGTCGACAGACATGTCTTTTGTCCAAAGATCAATACGCATAGCATTTTTATAGTTATGATCCCAAAGGGCCAGCATCATTGATTTTACAGGCACCGCCTCTTTGTTGTCAGAATCTGTTGATTCCCAAAGCAAGCTTTCAGGAACGTTATTGTCGTCAAGTTGTACGGTAACTTTTATCTCGGCGGTTTTCATTGAATGTTATTTAACAATTAAAAATATTATAGCGGCCAAAGTTATAAAGCTTAGCTCAATGAGCCATAACTTTTTGGTGTCTGGAAAGAAATTACGGAACATTATATCCATAAATGACACTACAAAAGCAAATAGCAGAAAAATAAGACTGATGGCGCCACTCAAATGCGGATATTTCAGGCCGGTAACGGCCGCACCGTATATCCAGGTATATACGCAAAGAAACAGGAAAAAGGCAGTGGCAAAATTTAGCGGGGTAATTTTTATTTTCATTATGATTGAAATCTCTATTCTATTTGTCATCTCGATCGTAGGGAGAGATCTATACACAGAACAGTAATCAGCATATGTATAGATTTCTCGCTGCCGCTCGAAATGACAAGCTGTTGTATTTTAATGTTTCTTTTTAAAATTTCTAGGTTTAAATTTTTTAACCTGACCTACCTGCCCTACGCGCTTTGCTTTTTCGGCATCAAATTTCTTGCGCTGATTCAAAGTTTTCTTTTCATGGAAGGCACCTTTAAAGTCGGGGTCATCGCGGCGTTTTTGCATATCGACCTCTTTGGCCTGATCCTGGCGTTCTTCGTACGGTGTTTCTTCTATAAAAACTTCTGCAGGAATAGCGAAAACAGGGATAGTCTGGCGAATCAACTTCTGTATTTTATTGAGGTAATATTCCTCAGCCGGATTACAAAAAGTGATAGCAGTGCCCGATTGCAATGCCCTGCCGGTGCGACCAATACGGTGCACATAGTCTTCAATGACTACAGGCACATCAAAGTTTATCACGTGGCTTACATCACTCACATCAATACCGCGCGATGCCACGTCGGTTGCTACAAGAATCTTTACGTCATCATTCTTAAAGGCGTTCATGGAGTTAATGCGCGTGTTTTGCCCTTTATTTGCGTGTAATACTCTCACCTCGCCCTCACCAAATTTGCGTAACAAAAATTTGTAAACGTCCTCTGCCGCGGTGCGGGTTTTGCAGAATATCATTAGCTTAGTAATGTCGCCTTCATCTTTCAATAATTCGCGCAGCAGATTGATCTTGGTTTTCATGTTGGGTACATGAAAAACCTTCTGCTCAACAGTCTGTGCCGGAGTAGCCTGCGGGGTAACTTCTATCACCGTAGGAAACTCCAAAAAATTACCCGATAACTGATGTATCTTATCAGACATCGTAGCAGAGAACAGCAGGTTCTGTCTTTTAACAGGTACTACTTCCAGTATGCGATTGATTTGCGGCATAAAGCCCATATCCATCATCTTGTCCGCCTCATCCAGAACTAATACCTGTAAAGTTTTAGTAACGATATGGCCTGCCAAATAGATGTCCATGAAACGGCCCGGCGTTGCCACAATGATATCTACACCCTTGTTGATATTTTCTATCTGTGTTTTAGGGCCAAGGCCACCGTAAACAGAAACCATACGCAAATCAGTATATTTAGCGTACGCTTTTACATTCTCCTCAATCTGCATCGCCAGCTCGCGGGTTGGCGCTATAATAAGCGCACGGGCGTGGTCGCCCTGTGCATATTTTAGCCGCATTATGATAGGTAATACATAGGCCGCGGTTTTACCGGTACCTGTTTGCGCAATACCCATAACATCCTGCCCGTTCAAAATTGGCGGCATAGCTTTTAGCTGTACGGGCGTGGGTTCGGTGTAGCCGGCATCGGCAATGGCATTTAAAATTTGCCGGTTAAATTTAAAATCCTCAAAGGTTGCTGCCATGCCGCAAAGATAGGTTTCTTTGAGGCGAAAGGCGAAAGGTTAAAGCCGAAAGCTTTTTTACTATAGCAATATTGATTACAAAACCTCTATTTTTACCCCGATGCAGGCAGATAGAGAAATACAAAAATGGACCTTAATTAAAGAAGAAGATATATCACCAAGTCCATGGTTCCCGCTGGTAAAGCATACCGTTAAACTGGCTAACGGTACTATTATTGACGACTATTATTACTCTCCCCTGGGAGACGTAGCACAGGTGCTTGCAGTAACTAAAAACAAAGAAGTGATATTGGTAAAACAGTACAAACACGCTCTGGGGCAGGTGCTGATTGAGCTGCCCGGTGGTATACAGCAAAAAAACAAATCCATATTAGAGTCGGCAGTAAACGAGTTGGAAGAAGAGACCGGCGTTAAAGCATCTACCGATCAATTGATCTCTTTAGGAAAGATTGCCAACAACCCCACTAAGCTTAACCAGGTAACCTATGGTTTTATTTTGTTTGATGCTGAGTTTAATTCAACACAAAAATTGGACACTACCGAAGACATACAGATCATAACCAAACCCGCTCCCGAGGTTTTGAAGATGGCCATCAATGGCGAAATCTGGGTAACTGACTCTTTGAATTTTATTTTGAAAGCGGCATTAGCGTATCCGGATATTTTTGAGTTAGATAAAAGGTAGAGCATTTATATATTTGTAACATGGCATCCATCCTCATCAAAGCAGCAACTATAGTTAACGAGCATAAGCAATTTGTAGCCGACATATTGGTAAAGGATGGCCTAATCGAAAAGATAGCGCCAAATATTGATGCACAAGCCGATAAAGTGATCAATGCCGAGGGGCTATATCTGTTCCCCGGCGCTATTGACGACCAGGTTCATTTCCGCGAGCCGGGGCTGACACATAAGGCTAATATTCATTCCGAATCTCGTGCGGCGGTGGCGGGGGGCATTACTTCTTTTATGGAGATGCCCAATACGGTGCCTAATGCACTGACCCAAGAATTACTGGAAGATAAATACCAGATAGCCGCACAAAACTCGCTCGCTAATTACTCTTTCTTCATGGGTGCATCTAACAACAACCTGGATGAAGTTTTGCGTACCGACGAAAAAAATGTCTGTGGTATCAAAGTTTTCATGGGCTCATCAACCGGGAATATGCTGGTTGATAATCCGGTTACTTTAGAACATTTGTTCTCGCAATCACCCATGTTGATTGCCACTCATTGTGAGGACGAAGCGACCATCCAAAGCAACCTGGCGCATTTTAAGCAATTACTGGGCGATAATATCCCGGTACGATTACACCCAAAAATTCGCAGTGAGGAAGCCTGTTATTTATCGTCATCAATGGCTGTCGCGTTAGCGAAAAAGTATAATACACGCCTGCATATTCTGCATATATCTACCGAAAAAGAAACACATCTTTTTGAAAACACTACGCCATTAAAAGATAAACGCATTACTGCCGAGGCTTGCGTGCATCACTTATGGTTCAGCAATAAAGATTATGAAACCAAAGGCAACCTGATTAAATGGAACCCGGCGGTGAAAACTGAGCATGACCGCGATGGTATTTTAAAAGCGGTATTAGACGGCCGCATTGATGTTATTGCCACAGACCACGCTCCGCATACCATTGAAGAAAAGGCACTCCCCTACCTGCAAGCCCCATCCGGCGGACCATTGGTGCAACATGCGTTGGTAGCTATGCTGGAGTTGTACCATCACGGCAAAATAACGTTAGAGCAGATTGCCGAAAAGATGGCGCATAATGTTGCCACCTGCTTTCAGATAGAGAAACGCGGCTTCATTCGCGAGGGCTATTTTGCCGACCTCGTATTGGCCGACTTAAATAAACCGTGGCAGGTTCAAAAAGACAACATCCTTTACAAATGCGGCTGGAGTCCGTTTGAGGGGACTACTTTCCGCTCATCAGTTAAACATACCATTGTATCAGGCAACCTGGCCTGGAGCGATGGTAAATTGGTGAGTGATATTAGTGGTAAGCGTTTGAGTTTTGAGCGGTAGCTAATCTATTGTCATTGCGAGCGTAGCGTGGCAATCGCACGCGTTTAAGCTTTTCTCCGTGCGATTGCCACGCTACGCTCGCAATGATAACTTTATTACTTCACTTCACCACCCTCTACCATTTCTTTCATTTTACCAAAAATATATTGCCAGTTAGATTCTGAGTGCTCTTTAGCAGCTTCGTCTTTCACATTTTCCTGGCTTATTTCTAATGTGGTGACGCGCTCGTTTTCACCTAGTTTGTAACTAACAAACTGATAGTTTTCGGGCTTGTCTTCGGTACCGCTCATGGTACTCCAATAACTGTATTTCACGTAGCTTCCGGGAGTAATTTCCAGAATCTTACCATGATCCTGATAGGTTTTTCCTTCCCATTCGCCGGTCCAGGTAATATCGCTCCCAACTTGCCAGTCTGATTGCTGGTGAGTTCCAAAAAAGTATTGTTTAACAATTTCAGGGTCGGTTAATGCTTTCCAAACCAATGCCGCCGGGGCGTTAATAACGAGCGATGTTTTCAAATTGATGTTTGTCATAACAGGTTGATTTAATTATAATTTGATTATTATTTAGTGTTGCCAACGGGTATTTAATCATCTCGAACCTAATCAGTTCAAAATCATCTGCCTGTATCTCGAAAAAGCCTACACGGAAAGGATATCCCCATGATTTTTTATTGGTGATAAAATCAAGGTCGTTTACTAATGGTGCAATGGGCGTATCCCGGCATTGATAAAACTCTACATTGCGCCTGTAGGGCACAAAATCTTCGCTCATTTTATGCTGATAAACGTCGTCGTCAACAGCGCGGCCAATTGCCGTAAATGCCTGGCAGGGTACACTGCCTGCGTAAGTTTGTTTAGGAGAATAAAATATAATCCAGTCGTTCTTCTGTATGCGCTTAAGCGGACCAGCCTTGCCATGGTTAGCTTGCATAAAGCCACCGGCAATGCCATTAACTAAATGATCTTTTGATACTACGGTTATCCAATATCGGGTATTTGTTTCCATGCTATTAATGTTTAATAACACAAAATTAGTGCCCTTATTGACAGCCCTATGTCAGTAGCTTATAGAAAAATTGCGCTGCATTAGTTTTTCGGTGATCTCGCGCACGCGGTCGTGCAGGCTATCGGGCGAAATAATCTCGGCGCTTTCGCCAAACATCATGTACCAGTGGGCAAAACCCTCCATCGAGGCGGTTAAGAAAGTCATTTCTATAGTGTCTCCAATTCGCTTTTCAGAGATAAAACCACTATAATATTTTTGGCTTTCCAGGTGCGAATGAATGTCTTTATCAACCAAAATCACTACGGCATCCAATTCTTTCTCTTTTGTTTTTTGGGCGATGTAATCTTTTAGCGATGGATGCTCGTCGGTATAATGTTCATCAATAGTGGCCAGGTTTTTAACACGGTCTATCCTAAAATCGCGATAAGCTTTTCGTAAACGGCAATAGGCAATCAAGTGCCAGGCCCCGCTCATAAAAAATATCCCTACAGGTTCTACAAAGCGTTTGGTATGTTCCTGGCTATGCTGGGCAAAATAATTAAGCGACAATACTTTTTTCTGCGAGATAGCCTGCAAAATAGGCTGAATGTGATCTGCCCCTGCCATTTCGGGCATGTTCATACTTTTTACTACCTCTATCCTGCCGTCCATACTTTCCAGCATATCCTTCTCGGCAGTCTTAAGTATAGCGCGCACTTTATACATGGCCGATTTATATTGCGCGGCGGTGGAGGCATCGGTTAAAGTTTCTACAAATTTCTCGGCGGTCAAAAAGGCTGTAGCCTCTTCTTTAGTAAACATAACCGGCGGTAAACGATAGCCATCCATGATGGAGTAGCCTACGCCGGCCTCGCCTATCAAGGGTATACCTGCTTCTTCCAAAGTCTTCACATCGCGGTAAACCGTACGCAGGCTGATATTAAAACGCTCGGCAATATCAGACGCTTTTACCACTCTACGCGATTGTAGTTGGATCAAAATAGCAGATATACGGTCGATGCGGTTCATAATGCCAAATTAAAAAAACCTGCGTACATTTGGATAAATTATCTCATACCTATGCAAGATAAGATAGTAACCTTAAGCTCTTATTACGATTTAATGGAGGCTGAAATCATCCTCGGTCGCCTGAAAGCTAACGACATCCAATGTTTTATTGCCGATGACAACGTGATGTCTGCCAATCCATTTTACAACCAGGCCATGGGCGGCATTAAGATCAAAGTATTTGAGCATGACCTTGAATTGTGCCGGCAAGTGCTGGGCGAGGAAGTTATAGCTGTTGAAAATGTTTCGCTCACCACCTGCCCTGTTTGCCAGTCGACTGATGTTTTTTACGGCCCGGCTCCGGCTACCCGTAATTGGCTTTCTATCGCTATTTCTACGTTATTTCTTGGTGCGTACCCGGTCTATCTGGAAAGAACGTGGATCTGCAAACACTGTGGCGCAAATTTTAAACAGGGCGAGGAAAAAGCTAACGGCGTAGTTTAATTTCCGACCAACTTTGAGCAGAGCAGCAATGCTATACATCGTCAAATCAAAAATCCTGCTTATATTGGGATAAATATAACCTCACCAATGGAAGACAAAATAGTAACGCTGGATACCTTCATGGACTTTATGCAGGCAGAGTTTGCATTAGGCAAACTGCAAACCGCCGGTATACAATGCTTTATGGACGAAAACGCCACAAACATTTATCCTTTATATACCGATGCCCTGGGCGCTTACAAAATAAAAGTATTTGAGCGCGATCTGGAAAAATGCCGGGAGATCCTATCTCAGGACAAAGACGCAGATTAGCCTCTGCCTTAGCCTTTATTGTAACTCTAAAACTTTAAATCCTATTTTTTATATTGCCTAAATGTACAACCGCCGAAAATTCATCAAAGTATCATCCATTAGCGCATCATTAACCGCGCTGTCAGCATCAGCTATAGCTAAAAAGGTTTTAAGCAAATCTGCAGCTGCGAACTTTCCTATCGTAATATCAACCTGGGATTTTGGTGTAGCCGCTAACCAGGGAGCCTGGAAAATTTTATCAAAAGGTGGCCGGTCATTAGATGCTGTTGAAGCCGGTGCAAGAATCCCCGAGGCTGATATGAAAAACCACAGCGTGGGCCGCGCCGGTTATCCTGACAGAGACGGGCATGTTACCCTTGATGCTTGCATTATGGATGAGCAGGGCAATTGTGGAGCCGTAGCCGGTATGGAAGATATAGCACACCCCATATCGGTAGCGCGTGCGGTAATGGAAAAAACGCCACATGTTTTACTGGTGGGCGACGGCGCCAGGCAATTTGCTATTGAGCAAGGCTTTAAAAAAGAAAAATTATTGACACCGGAATCAGAAAAAGCCTGGAAGAAATGGCTGGTAAAACATGAGTATAAGCCGGTAATGAATATAGAAAACGAGATGCCGGGCGGTAAGTCTAATCACGATACCATAGGCATGCTGGCTATTGATGCTAAAGGGAATATATCAGGCGCTTGTACTACCAGCGGTATGGCCTGGAAAATGCATGGCCGGGTTGGCGACAGCCCTATTATTGGTGCGGGGCTGTATGTAGACAACGAAGTTGGCGGCGCTACATCAACTGGTGTAGGCGAAGAAGTGATCCGCAATGTAGGCAGCTTTCTGGTGGTTGAACTGATGCGCCAGGGCTATAGCCCGCAGGATGCTTGTAAAGAAGCTTGCCATCGTATTATTAAACGGAAACCGGACACGGTAAAAGAGATACAGGTTGGATTTTTAGCCATCAACAAAAAAGGCGAATATGGCGCTTACGCACTGCATAAAGGTTTTACTTTTGCCGTTTGCGATGCCAACAAACAAGATTTGATCATCCCGGGAAAATATTTTTACGAAACGGTAAAAGATTAGTATTTTACCAATAATTTATATTTACCTGGTAATTAACCCCCAATTTATCATGGTCGCTCTTGAAGTATGTGCTAATTCAATTACTTCGGCATTAGCTGCCCAGGAAGGCGGCGCTGTACGTGTTGAATTATGCGATAACCTGTATGCCGGAGGTACAACCCCCTCGCCCGGGCAAATTACCGTAGCACGCAAATTGTTAAACATCAAATTATATATATTGATCCGTCCGCGTGGCGCTGATTTTTTGTACGATGATATAGAGTTTGAAACGATGATAACTGACGTGCAATACTGCATTAATGCGGGCTGCGATGGCATTGTAACGGGAATATTGAAAGCCGATGGAACCGTAGATAAGGAACGTAACCGGACATTAGTACAAATGGCGACAAAAGCAGGCCTTGGTGCAACCTTTCACCGCGCGTTTGATATGTGTGCCGATTATTCGCAAGCGCTAGAAGATATCATTGAATTGGGTTTTGAGCGAATCTTAACCTCGGGTGGTAAAAGTACAGCCGTAGAAGGATCTCGCACCATTGCAGAATTGGTTAAACAAGCCAATGGCCGTATCTCCATTATGGCAGGCAGCGGCTTAACAGAAATAAACGCCGCCGACCTGGTTCTTTTTACCGGCGTGCACGAAATCCATGGCACACTACAATCGCGCGTTCAAAGCAAAATGCAATACGCTAATGACCATATTATCATGGGTAGCACCATTGGCGACGAATATGCTATAGAGGTTACTGATGCAGAGCGCGTAAGGAGTGTTATTGCAAAAGTAAACGAAGCGTTAAATCGTTAAAAGAAAGTCACCGGTAAAACTAGCTCCACCACGTTAGGTCCGGCACCGCCAAACAAATCACGGTCCAGCAAATGGCTGTAGCGTACGCCAAAAGTGAGCGATTGCTGATTAAACCATTTAGTATCAAAATACAAAGTTCCGCCTACTGATTTAAAATCTGCGCTTTGCAAAGCAGTGTTACTCACGTAAAAATTGCCCCGGGTATAATCAAAAAACACATCACCTCTTATCCGCATAAAATAAACCGTATTGGCTACGCCTGCATCCGGATACGCTATAGGGAAATGATAATCTGCGCCTGCTTTATCCATTTTATGCAAATTCTCGGCAGTATAGCCCCGGCTAAACGGAAAATCATTAGAGTAACTAATCACGTTTTCCTGCCCTTTGATCTGGTACGCACCAGTTAAGATCAGGTTATGATTGGTAGACAAGCCCGGCAGGTATAAAGTTCCTACCGCGGTGGCTTGGGTAGCAGTTAAACTACTTATTGCGGCTTTATAGTTTAATGATATAGTCTCGCCAAAACGAGGATAGATATTTTGCTGTGCTTGTTGGATGTGATTGTTAAAGATGATGGAGTTATCTAAATAACTATAAGAAATATCAAATATTTTCTGGTAAGTATCCTGGAAAGAAGTAGCCGCAAAGTGCACCGATGACGAAAATGTTAAGCCGGTCAGATTTCTGCCCGAGCTAAAATTAAGCGGCAGCTGTAAGCCGGCATACACATCGCTTTCATTCCAAAAGATATTAACGCCTTGATAAAACGCACGGCGATCAAGCGTGTAATCAAATCCACCAATAATATAAGGATACAACCCACCATAGGCAGCGGCGAAACCAAATTCTTTATAGCCTTCGTCGCGGTTATAATTAAACGCAATCTCAGATTGAAAAGTGTTCAACACGTTCTCCCCTTCTAACGTTACGGTATAGTTCGGGTCACTAAAATCAGGCGTCAGGCTGTGAAAATTGAATAAATGATAAGCCTTGTTGTAATTGGTAACCGGCTGCGGTTTATTCGGGATAGTTGGTAATAAATCAGCAGAAGTATCTCGCGCTAAACTTGAGATATTAAATGCCGATAATCCACCAGGGATCTTGTTTGTCTCTATAGCGGTCCATTTGCCGGTTGCATTATCTGCTTGCTTAATTTTATAGCCATAGGCCGTAAATTCTACCCAGGCAAGTTTGTTATCAGTAACTGTTGGCTGGTATTTATTCAACCCGGTTTGATCTGTGGCATATAGTTTTCCGGTGGTAACGTTCATCGCAAACAAACGGTCGTTAACCCCGGAAGTAGCCGAGAAATAAACCATATCGCCGCGCACGGTTGGAAATGCTATAGGCTGGAAAGAAAAGGCCAATAGCGGTTTAATATCTCCCGACTTAATATCTATCAACCCCAGGCTCATTTTACCCTGTGTATCGCGAATGGGCGCTACAAGCTGAGTCTCGTTGTAAAACTTTGGATAAGTAAAGAAATAGTTTTTCGGGTTAGGAATAGCCGCAATCACTTTACCATCCTCAGCGCTCAGTATCTCTAGCTTGTTTGAACCATACGGATCTACCTTAACTGCAACAACCTGGCTGCCGTCTTTATTCAACGACGGCGAGAAGTATTTGCTGCGGTGTGTTAGCACCTTTTCCTCGCCGGTTTTTACATCTAATAAGCGCAACTCGCTAAAATCACGATATCCCCAACGTACATCTGAGCGCAACGACGGATAAACAATTTTACCATTACTGTAATCAAAATAGTTATCCAGCGATACGGCGCGGGTACCGATCTTACGTTCAACACCATTGGTGCTAATAACAAATTGTGTTAGATCTTTGAAAGTACTTTTAACATAGACAATGGTGTTATCATCAACAAAAGCGGGATACTCCTGGCTGGCGTAAGGGCTGTTATCTTTGTTCTGCTCATCTTTATCATAAATGGATTTAAAGTGATCAAAACCCGCTTTGGTAAACTGGTCAAAATTTTGACCTGAATAGCGCTTAATACCATTTTGCATCGGGAAGAAAAGCCCACGATATGATGCAGCGTCATGTGTTACATTTTTCCAAAAGTCGTCGCCGTATTTTTCGCGGCCGTAGGATACCATCATGTAGCCCATGGGGTACCAGTCGGGTATGTAATCAACCAATGACCCATTACGCAACTTCATCCAGCTATAATTTTTATCAGCGGCCCACAACGCACGATAACCGTTATAAAAATAAGGTATGCGGCCCCTGCCCTGCTGGCTTACATGGGTTTCGTTAAAAACAGCATCGCCCTCAAAAAACCAGTTGGGTATTGCTATGTCATTACCCAAGGCCTGGCCGCCTTCGCCAAACACGGTGTGCAGCGCTTTTGACAGGCCCACATTAAAGTTGTTGTATTGCTGCACATGCCTGAATTCGTGGATAGCCAGCTGATCTGCCCAGGGCAAGCTGCCTATCTCGAAACTATTCTGATCGGGTGTTAAATAAAACTCGCTTCTAAAAGGCGCTAAACCCACATAAGCGTTGGACACTGTGGTTTGATTTTGCAGCAGTATGCTTACCTGCCTTTGTTTATAACCAATGGTAGGCTTCACTGCAGGATTGATCCGGCTGATGATATCTGCCACCCTTGATCCGATAGAATCCATCCCCGCAGGAAAGATAACTTTGGCAGCCGGTGTATTTACCTGCTTCCATCTGATAGATGGCGGATTACCGCCAAACTCCTGGGCACGGGCAAGCGTAGCCACGCTCAGTAGTATTGTCAGTAAAAGTATTTTCGGATTGGTTTTTATAATCAGCATTAACGCGAATGTTGAGCAAAGTAATAAACAAATATTCAATTCACAATAACATGACATACTGTGCATCAAAACTAACTACATTTGCCCTTTATTTATTATAATAAGTAATGGCTAAAATTTCTATCAATCTGGCAACCGGCTCTTTGCAAAAAGAAGAGATCATTGTAGGTATTGACCTGGGTACTACCAACTCGTTGGTGGCCTTTATAAATCCGGATAAAGATGCGCAAGTAATTAATGATGCAGGCAAGGGTGTACTGGTACCATCAATAGTACATTTTGGGCCTACCGGCGATGTTACCGTAGGTAATGAAGCTAAAGATTTTTTGATAACAGATCCGCAAAACACCATATTCTCTGTTAAAAGATTATTGGGCCGTAGCTATAAAGATATTGAAAACTACAAAGACTTTTTTAGCTATAAAGTTATTGATGATGATAGCGAAAGCCTGGTGAAGATCAATGTGGGCGATAAATTTTATACGCCTATTGAATTATCGGGTTTGATCTTGAAAGAATTAAAAGCCCGCGCCGAGCATGCTTTGAAAACCCCGGTTAACCGTGCGGTAATTACAGTGCCTGCCTATTTTAACGACTCGCAGCGACAGGCTACCCGCGATGCAGGTAAACTGGCCGGATTGGATGTTTTACGCATAGTAAACGAGCCTACCGCTGCCAGTCTGGCTTACGGCATCGGCTTAAATCCGGAAGAAACTAAGACTATTGCAGTATATGATTTGGGGGGCGGTACGTTCGATGTATCCATCCTGCAAATCCAAAACGGCATTTTTGAAGTACTGTCAACCAATGGCGATACCTTTTTAGGCGGCGATGATTTTGACCGCGCTATTGTGGATTACTGGATAGAGAAAAACAAACTGGACAAGGCCCAACTGATCGCTAATCACGAATTGGCCCAGGCGTTGCGTTTAAAAGCTGAAGAAGCTAAGAAAGCACTCAGTCACCAAAGCTTATTCAATGAGCAACTGGGTGATATTTGGTGTACGCTTGACCGCGATACCTTTGAGCAACTAATATTACCTAAGGTACAGCAAACCATAACCGCCTGCGAAAATGCGCTACGCGATGCCAAACTAACCATCGATCAGATTGATGAGGTTGTAATGGTAGGCGGCTCAACCCGTACCGCGTTGGTTAAAAAAATGGTGGCCGGTTTCTTTAAACGTCCCGTGCACGATGATGTGAATCCGGACGAGGTGGTGGCTTTAGGCGCTGCTATCCAGGCTGATATTTTAGCCGGCAACCGTAAAGATATTTTGTTGCTGGATGTTACCCCGCTTTCTTTAGGTATTGAAACTATGGGTGGTTTAATGGATGTCATCATCCCACGTAATAGTAAAGTGCCTACCAAGGCTGGCAGACAATATACTACCTCGAAAGATGGCCAGGTAAACATGAAGATTGCCGTTTACCAGGGCGAGCGCGACCTGATCAAAGAAAACCGTAAACTGGCCGAATTTGAACTAAAGGGAATCCCCGCTATGCCGGCCGGCTTCCCTAAAGTAGATATTAACTTTTTGCTGAATGCCGACGGTATATTAAAGATACAGGCTATTGAGTTACGCTCGGGTGTTAAACAAGAGGTTGATGTAAAACCAACCTATGGCATCACCGACGACCAGGTTGAGCAAATGCTGATGGACAGCATTACTCACGCTAAAGACGATGTAAATGCGCGCATGCTGATAGAGGCACGTACCGAAGGCGAGCAAATGGTATACACTATCGAGCGTTTTTTGGCTAAGAATGGAAGTTACTTATCGGCTGATGAAGTTACCGCAACCCAACAGTACATTGCTGATTTGAAAGATATATTAGCCAACGGCGATAAAGATGCGATACTGAAACAAATTGACGAAGTAAACGAGTTTACCCGCCCCTTTGCCGAGCGTTTAATGGATCAGGCTATTAACACAGCCATGAAGGGCAAAAGCATTAATGATAAAGTAGATTAATAGCTGCTTAAAAAGATATCTGGAAACGGTAAGGCGTTAACACTTTACCGTTTTTTTCTTTTTACTTAAACTCCCCCTGGCTTTAGTTTTCTCAATGTAATCAGGCGCAAAAGGTACTTTGCAAGCTGTACCCTCTTTAATAATCGTAACGGGGCCTATTCTTTTTGCAATCGCAATAGCTTCGTCGCTTAATGGGTTTACATAGCTGCCAACACATATCACAAATAAATTCATCCCCGAACGTATGCGATTGGGCGAGGTGTGAATGGTAGCTTCTACCCTGTTTAATAAACTTCTAAGTCCTTCAACGTCCAATTCGCTATCAGGCTTCAGCGTTACCAGGTTAGTTAACGTAAACCATCCCGCCGATGCGATGTACTCTTCGTCGCTGTCTATCCAGCCCAAAGCTAACTCATACCCATAATTACCTTCGGCAGCTACCCAGGGCACGGTGTAATCGGCAATATTATTTGACGTAGCTCCTTGCACCCACGTTTGCAGGTCGGTTTGGCTCATTTGCTTATCATCAGCAATTAAGCCTGCTAAATACATGGCGTCGGCATTACCGGTGGCATACAGGTCCTTAGCGAGTTGGTAATTGGTTTTTACTTTTTTCTGGATAGTTTTTAAATGCTCAACCTTTACACCAAAGAACGGCTCTTTAACACCATGCTTTAATAATATCTTTTTAATACTTTCGCTGCCATGTTGTTGCAGATCGGTCATTATTTCGGGTAAGGTCATAACTATCTTGTGATTACTCGTTTCTAATAAAAATAACAATAAATTTACAAACAGATAGTCAACTTGATTTGTAATTTTATAGAATTGTAATTATAAACCCCTTTAGATCTAAAACCATGAAACATTTATTATTACTATTATTCGTAATAGCCGGCATCAATGTTACTTATGCGCAAACCCTTTCTGCCGCAGATGTCAAAAAAATAGCCGACGACAAGAAATTTAAATTTATTGCTAAAGAGGCTAATTTACCACCGGATATTAGTGGCACCACCAGTGCTGTTACTTCTGACAAGACAGAAGACCTTCATAAAGTATTGGCAGACGGTTTTACAGTATCTGTAAAGCCGGATTCTGTAACGTCATATTTGCCTTATTATGACAAGACGGAAACAGTAACCGACCAGGCAACCAGCTCACAGGTAACGCTTGACGCACCGACAAAATCTACCAGTGCCGGCTATGATTATTCGACAAAACAAAAGAAAAATGGCGACGTAACTGTAAAAATCACGCCCAAAACCGGAAAACTTACCAGTTATGTTTTTGTTTTGAGTACTAACGGCACAGCTAAGTTAGAGGGCACAATAGATAATTATAAGGTTATAAAATACGCAGGCACTTTTAGTGCACAATAGAAAAAAAGGCTCCATAAATTATGGGGCTTTTTTTTTGATAAATAAACCAGGCATTGTATTTTGCGTCAGTTAACTAAATCTTAAACATGAAACGCTTACGCTTACTACTATTATTACTCGTTGTTACAGGTATCAACATCGCACAAGCCCAACAACAACCATTTTCGGCCGCTGATATCAAAAAAATGGCCGATGACAAGAAATTTCGCTTTAAAGCTACAACTGCCGAGTTGAGTGCAGAGGAAAATCGCAGCGGCGGCTTGATGAGTTCTGCGCCAACCAAGGCCAATCGTATGACTTTAAGCGCAGTGTATTCGGCATTGTTGACCCCAGATTCTGTGGTGTCTTACCTGCCCTACTTTGGCAAGTCTAGTTCAGAAGGAGTTGAAACCAATAACATTGTAAATAGCACTGAGGAGAATCCTACTAAATTTTCGGCAACTGCATATACTTATGAAGCGAAAGAAAAGAAAAAAGGTAATGCAGTTATCACCATTAAGCCGCAGGATAGCAGCAAAATTGAAAAGTATGTTTACTACCTGGAGCTGGATGGTAGCGCCAGGTTAGAGCTAACCATAGCCCACTACAAAACAATAACCTATATAGGTTATTTTACAGTACTTTAGATAAAAACAAAAGGCCCCATAAATTATGGGGCCTTTTTAGTTAAGCTTTTAAAGCTTCCTGCTCTTTCAGGGCAGTGATATTGTTTTTATTGCTGAAGGTGTCGGTTTGCGAAGCAAAATCTTCCAGCAGCCCTGCAATTGTATCCAGGTTGTCTGATACACGCTGATGCATGTCTGGCAGCTCCTTTTCCAAACGCTTATCGCCAAGATCAATATTGTCCACTTCTATTTTGGTAAGCTTTGTAATAATTGCCTGTTGGCTATTTTTAAGATCTTCCAATTCATGAACGATCTTTTCCATCAATCCAAATTTTTTTAACGTATCCATAGGTTAAGTTTTTATGTTTATTTGATAACATCAACCAAAAACCGTTCCGAATTTGGATTTATGATTTATAACTAATACTTTAGTTTAATAAACTAATAAATTAGTTACATGAAATCTACGCTATTTGTCCTATTATTTTTTCTGTCGATAAGCCTTTTTGCGCAGGCTCAGCAAGCCCGCAAAACAGATAACGACTTGCTACTACAATACTACCAGAATCAGCAGTTTAATGAGGCTTTAAGCTATTTAAAGACCGTTTATGCCGAACCTGTAACCAACACTAAAGAACTTGCTAATTTGGCCTATACTGCATCCATGGCTGGCAAGCTGCCCAATGCTGAAAACTACTATCAACGGGTTTATGATACCGATACCACTAGCTTGTCTGCATTATATAATATCGCGGGGATTAGCCTGCGCCGCGGTAACTCGGCAAAAGCGGCTATTTACTACCAAAAATACATTTTAAAGGACAGTACCAATTTTCAGGCTTATAAACAGCTGGCTACAATAAGCGCCGGTAGAGCAGCTATAGCTGCACAATTAAACTACCTTAAAAAAGCCAATAAGCTAGACCCTACTGAATTTGATGTGGCGTCAGACCTCAGTGATCTTTACGTCAAACTGGATTCATTGCCACCTGCCGAAAAAGTAGTTAACCAGGCATTAGCTGCCGACCCGGAGAATGTTTACCTACTACAAAGTTTGCTTCGCTTAAATTCGGCACAAAAAAAATGGACAGCCTGCGTTAAAACCGGCGAACAGTTATTGCAATTGGGCGATGCAGCCGTATCTACCGTAACTAAACTAGGCATAGCTTATTATCAGCTTAAACAATATGAGTGCGGCATAGAAACATTTTTGGCTTTACCAGAGACTAATCAGGATGAAACAACTTGCTATTTCACCGCCGCCTGTTACAAAGAATTAAAAGACCAGAAAAACGCGATCCTGTATTTTGGTAAAGCTGTAAAACTAAGCATCTCGCCGTCTACCGCTATTTATTATAGTGAGATGGCCGATAGTTACGAAACCATTGGCCAGTTAAAGAAAGCTTTGGCAGCTTATCAAAAAGCATTGTTGTATAATGATAGTCCGCTTACTTATTATTTTATGGCGACGCTGTATGATATCAAGTTAAAGGACCACCATAATGCACTAAAGTACTTCAAAAAATATGTGGCAACCAAACCGGGTAGAAACGAACAGGCTTATTTAGATTATGCCAGTCAGCGGATTGCTGGATTGGGCGGTATGTGAGTTAGGGTGCTCCTATGGAGCAAATTATTTGTGATTATTTTTCTACAAACACGAGGCTCCTATGGAGCCAATAGCTGTAGATTAAATGATAAACGTCCAATTTCTCCATAAGTGCTCCGTAGGAGCATACTGTTTGTAGTAAAAGCATATACTGTCCCGGCTCCATAGGAGCCTCCTAATCTAACCAGTCTATCTATTCATCAACCTTGCAACGTACTTCCCAATAATATCAAATTCAAGATTCACAACGGTACCCACACGCACATTATGCAAATTGGTGTGCTCGTAGGTGTATGGAATGATAGCTACCGAAAAACTATTGGCTTGCGAGTTAACCACAGTAAGGCTGATACCATTAACGCAAATAGAGCCTTTTTCAACCGTTACGTTGCCAATGGCGGCTTCATATTCAAAAGTATACTCCCAACTACCCTCAAGCGCTTTAAATTGGGTGCAGGTGGCTGTTTGATCTACGTGGCCCTGTACAATGTGCCCATCCAGGCGTGCATTCATTTGCATGCAGCGTTCCAGGTTAACTGGTTCGCCTTCTTTTAAATGGCCCAGACTGGTTTTATTCAGGGTTTCTTCAATAGCTGTAACGGTATGCTTACCATCCTCCACGGCTACAACGGTCAGGCAAACGCCGTTATGCGCCACAGATTGATCGATTTTTAACTCATTTGATATCGCCGACTCGACCGTGATGTGCAGATTGCCCTGATCGGCGTGTAAATGGGTAATTTTACCCAGTGTTTCTATGATTCCTGTAAACATATTGCTTGATAGATTGCATTACAAAACTAAATATATTAAATAAGGTTTATCTAATCACGTATGCATATCTCTAACCAAAGCGCGGGAATTTTACTATACCGCAACATAAATAAACAGATCGAGATTTTCCTGGTTCATCCGGGCGGACCATTTTTTAAGAATAAGGACGATGGTTATTGGTCGATACCCAAAGGCGAATTCTTAACCGACGAAGATCCGCTGAATGCAGCCAAACGCGAATTTGCCGAAGAAACTGGTGGGCAACTACAGGCAGAGAAATTTATCAAACTATCGCCCATCAAACAAAAAAGCGGTAAGACCGTGCATGCCTGGGCGGCTGAAGGTGATATTGATGCCGACACGATCACCAGTAATTTATTTGAAATGGAGTGGCCGCCAAAATCTGGTAAAATGGCCAGTTTTCCGGAGATTGATCGGGCAGGTTGGTTTAGTATTGATGGTGCCAAACTAAAGATCAATACTGCTCAAATTGCTTTGATCGACGAATTAATTTTCATTTTAAAATGATTATAATTGATCTATAACTCATCAAAATGAAAAATCAAAAGCTTGAAGGCATAGAAATTTCTTTAAAAAATATTTTTCCTTACAGTAGCACAAAAAGCATAAGACTTACTTCATCTGAGTTAGTAGAACAGTACAATTATAGGGGGAATATCGAAAAAAAAGCAGGATACATTAACCACAAAAATGATTTTTTAATTTGGTTTAAGTCAATTAAAGATGGCGACAATTTCATTTATCTTGTTATTGCCCAACGAGACCTAAAATTCACCTCAAATGAAATTACTTTATTGAAACAAGTACCAGAAATTCTTCAAAGTTTTTATGACGATGATGAATCAGATTTTGTGAATTCGCAATTGAGGTTAGCGATTAAACTTTCATTTGAAACTCTATTGATCGCAAAGTACTTGAGGAGAAAGCTATCAAAGCGTTATAGCACTATCGCCAATATAATTTTCTTACTTCAGAACTTGACATTCAAGAGATATGAAAAAGGAATATGTACGTCGGGCTTTATATACACAAACGAAATAATTACCTATTTAAAAAGACTCGATACGGAAGTTTTTGATTTTGAAGAATTTGGTGATAAGTTTGAAGTTACACCAGATTTTTTCGACAGTCCTGCATCCTACAGGTATGTTGACGGCAAAAACAGTTTTTTTGTAGTGGATAATCATCTAGCAGTACAAGGGATATTATCTTTAAAAGATCCTAAAAAATATAACATAGTCGAAAGACTTAATCATCAACATATCGACAGTTTGGTTGATAAAAGCGTAGCATCTAGAAGATGGATATCTTACGTGGGAATTAATAACGATGTCAAGATTATATTGCCTAATAATACTACTCTTAAATGGAGTGAGAATCATTGGAGAATACAAGACTTTTCAATCATTGAAGATATTCTTAAATCGTTTGATATAGATCAGCAAAATTCTAAAATTTTGATAAACTATATTATAGCTTTATCAGAATTGAGATTAGGTTCAGTAATTTTGATTCCAAGGAATGAGAATAATTTACCAGAAGTTATTGGTAAAATTGACAACACCAAACTAGGCAAAGCGCTACGTGAAACCTTTGTAAATAAGAACATTAATAATATTTCTAAGAAACATTTGTTATTAGGAATTTTGTCGTCAGATGGATTAACGACTATTTCAAAATCTGGAAACATTATATCTTGTGGGGATATAATTAAAATAGACCACAATGACCCAACGCATCAGGGAGGTGGGAGGAGTCAAGCTTCCTTATCTGCATCTAAATTTGGTCTGTCCATAAAAGTATCTGAGGATGGCCCAATATCTATATATTGCGAGTCGAAAAGAATATTTCAGTTCTGAAATTTGCTTCGGTTTTTCACCCAGTTTGAAGATGCGTCGGGCGCATTATCTAAGGTGGTTTTGGTAGCGTTTAACAATTGCTGCATCACTAACGCAGCAATCATCGCCTCATCTTTGTTATCCTGCTGGAGTACTTCGGGCGTAAAATATTTCTTTACAAAGTGGGTATCAAAATTACCGGTTCTGAAAGCTTCGTGCTCCATTACAAACTTGCCGAAACCTAATGTAGTAGTGATGCCGGTGATATGGTATTCGTCGATGGCGCGGATCATGCGTTCAATAGCTTCCTCGCGGGTGCTGCCGTAAGCAATCAGTTTGGCTATCATCGGGTCGTAATAGATCGGGATCTCCATGCCTTGTTCAAAGCCATCGTCAACACGTATGCCAGGCCCTTTTGGTGTTACGTAAGTTTGAAGCGTACCAATATCCGGCAGGAAATTATTAGCAGGGTCCTCGGCATAAACACGCAGCTCAACCGCGTGGCCAATGATGGTCAGATCTTCTTGTTTAAATTGGATGGCTTCGCCGCGGGCGATTTTAATTTGCTCCTTTACCAGGTCTATGCCGGTTATCAGCTCAGTTACCGGGTGCTCTACCTGTAAGCGAGTGTTCATTTCCAGGAAATAAAAATTGAGCTGATCGTCCATGATAAATTCAACTGTTCCGGCGCCGGTGTAATTTACAGACCGTGCTACGTCAACGGCGCACTTACCCATGGCTTCGCGGATTGCTGGTGTTAATACGCTTGACGGCGCTTCTTCAATCACCTTTTGGTGGCGACGCTGCACCGAGCAATCGCGCTCGAACAGGTGCACAATATTGCCGTGCGTATCGCCCAGCACCTGGATCTCAATATGTTTGGGCGACGATACATATCGCTCAATAAAAACAGAACCATCGCCAAAAGCCGATGTGGCTTCTGATACGGCCAGCTGCATTTGTTCTTCAAAATCGGCCACGGTATCAACTATGCGCATGCCCTTACCCCCGCCGCCTGCTGCAGCTTTGATCAGGATAGGAAAGCCAACTTCCACCGCACGTTTTTTTGCTTCGCCGATGTCTGTAATAGCTTCCTCGGTGCCCGGCACCATCGGTATGTTGTATTTCATGGCCGCTGCTTTGGCCGAAAGCTTATTACCCATAACCTCCATAGCCTCGGGCGATGGACCGATCAGGATCAGACCGGCTTCACGCACCTGGCGTGCAAAGGCGGCGTTTTCGCTTAAAAAACCATAGCCGGGATGTATGCCTTCGGCGCCGGTAAGTTTGCAGGCATCAATGATCTTCTGCCCTACCAGGTATGACTGGTTAGATGGCGCTTCACCAATAAAAACAGCTTCATCGGCATAACGCACATGAAGAGCATCCCTGTCAGCAGCCGAATAAACTGCAACGGTTTTTATGCCCATTTCGCGCGCAGAGCGCATTACCCGTAAAGCTATTTCGCCACGATTGGCTATCAATATTTTTTGCATCCCTAACAAATGTAACAGATTTGATTAAACGCTCACTTAATCATTATAAATTTTAACAACCCCTGGTTTTATGATTTTGGTAATATTTATTTAATATTCTGTTCACAGCAAAAACCTTAATGCATTATATTCGTTAAATACCTAAACCTAATGTACACCTAACATGTATAAAAAACCAGGCTTCCTACTTTGGCTGGATACAAAAATCAAAACCAAAGAAGATTTTCAGTTGCTTATAGTAGCAGTTTTTATTGCATTTATTATTTGCACCAAGTGTTATATGATGCTATCGCCCGGTACAAATACTTGCCGCGAGGCTAATAGTCGTCAGCCATCGCGCGCAGATCAAGCCCTTATCAATACAGGATATTCATTCACAAAATAATTATCAAACAAAAAAGCCTTACAGATTAGCTGTAAGGCTTTAATTTTTTATAATGCTTAGTGTTTCGTGCTGTCCGACGTGCCTTGCGGTTTTGGCGCTCCCGGAGGAGGCATCATATTGTGTTTACGTACAGGCCAGGTTGCTGCTTCTAAATGTGCAACACCCTGGTGACAAGTGTAACAGTTTACACTACCCAATTTAGCTACACCTATAGAGTCTTTCTCGCCTTTAAAATATTTTTTATTCAGCTTGGCTGCCATCTGGTACATTTCGCGGGCCATTTGTTTCTCTGGTTTTTTGTCGCTGGCAAAGTCCATGCCTTTACCGTTTGCATTTGGTTCATGACAAAAGCCGCATCTAACCCCTAATGACGCTGCCCAGTTATCCATAATATGATCTACCTGTTTAAAAGTTAAGTGTTTTGGCAATACTTTCAAATTAGTAACCGGTGGGTCAACGCGCTCTTGAATAGGTTGTTTATTAACAAGCGTCATCGATGCCAGGGAAATTACACCTGAGATCAATACAATGGGTATCAGTAGTTTTTTGTTAAAATGCATGTTTGTCATATTTAAGTCACTAAAGTAGGGGATAGTTTTGAATGTTCCAACAAATATTTACCAATCAGGCTTTAAATTTAGCTATGAATTGCTCGCTTAAATCCCATAGCTTATTGCGCGCCGTCTCATCATTAGCAACAGAGGCAGGTTTAACTTGTTTTTGCTTAACAAAATAAGTTCCGCTTTTTGAATCTAACTTAGGTGCGGTGGCCAAATAGATAGAGGTTTGCGCACCTTTTCCGGGCGTGATCATAAAGGGCGTAACAATCGAAAAAATCAATTTCCAGATACCCGTTATCTTAGCATTGAAGTTTGTCTTAACCACGCCCGGATGCAAGGCAAAGGCGGTTATCCCTTTAGTGCCATACCGTTCTGCCAGTGATTTGGTGAAATAAATATTAAACAGCTTGCTATTGGCATAAGCTTTCGCGCTGGAGTATTTTTCTTCTTTTTGCAGGTTATCAAAATCAGACTTGCTCATTTTATGCATGTCTGAGCTTACATTGATAATGCGGGCATGCCCCTTTTCCAAAAGTGGCAGCAGTTGCGTGGTGAGTAAGAAGTGCCCTAGATGATTGGATTGAAACGTTTTTTCAAAGCCGTCTTTAGTCAACTCAAAATCGCTGAACATACCGCCGGCGTTATTGATCAGCACCTGGATATTAAATAGTTTGGCCTTTAACTCAGTAGCCGCAGCGGCTACTGATGCCAGGTCAGTCAAATCGCAGTAAACAACATTAATAGCCTGATTACCTGTAGTAGTGGTAATACGCTGCTTGAGCTCCTCTCCTTTTTTTATATCGCGTACCAGCAGATATAAAGCATGCTTTTTCTCTGCCAGCGCAAAGGCAGTAGCCTCGCCAATGCCCGATGTTGCGCCGGTTATTACGGTAGTTGTTATAGCCATGGCGTTAAAATATGTTAATTAACCCATTTGTTGGCTACATCTGTCAAAATAAATTTGTTTAATTACGAATGATTCGTAGATTTACGAAAACATCGTAAACTCATGGAGAAATTATCAGTTCAGGAAGAAGAAGCTATGCAAGCGGTATGGCAATGCAGCGAGGGTTATATCAAAGATTTTTTAGATGCGATGGCCGAACCAAAACCTCCTTACACCACCCTGGCGTCAACCGTCAAAAACCTGGAGCGTAAGGAGTTTGTCACCAGCAAAAAGATAGGTAATTCTTTCCGTTATAAAGCGGCCATTAAAGAAGAAGAATATAAAAAGCGTTTCATGAATGGCTTTGTGAACGATTACTTCGAAAACTCTTATAAAAATTTGGTGGCCTTTTTTGTTAAAGACAAAAAGATCAGCGCCAGCGAGCTGAAAGAGATCATCAACCTCATCGAAAATCCTAAATCCTGAGCGCCATGCCTGCCTTATTTGTTTTCTTGCTTAAAATAAATATTGCGCTACTCATTTTTTGCCTGGGCTATTACCTGGTGCTGCGCAAGCTTACTTTCTATACGCTTAACCGCTTTTATTTGGTGTTGGGTATCTTGTTTTCATCGGCTTATCCTTTTATTGATATTAATAAGCTCTTACAGCCTTTTAAGAGGCTGGCCATACCTGCACAGCAGGTGGCCCTAAACTGGAAAGCTCCTGCCGAAAAACTGGCCGGGCACGCAGTGTACTGGCATTGGGCAGCTATGATATTTTGGGCAGGAGCCGCTATTTTTGCTGCGCGATTATTAATTCAGCTGATATCACTTTATAAGGTCTATCGTTCATCAAAACCTGGTACGGTGCAGCAATATAAAGTACGAATAACGGCAGCCAATATCAGTCCCTTCTCTTTTTGGCAAAGCATATTCATTAACCCGGATAACATTGAAACAGGCGACTTGAAAAGCATCCTGCAGCACGAACAGATCCACGTCAATGAATGGCATACCCTTGATATTTTACTGGCCGAGATCAGCGTTATATTTTACTGGTTCAATCCGGGAATTTGGCTGATGAAAAAAGCCGTAAGCGAAAATATAGAGTTTATAACCGACCGTAAGATTTTGCAAAAAGGCATCGATAGCAAAGCCTATCAATATAGCTTGTTAAACGTAAGTCTGGGCGCCAATACCTCGCCCAACATCACTAATCATTTTAATTTCTCGACGCTAAAAAAACGGATCAGGATGATGAATGCCCGGCGTTCATCAAACATAAACCTTACGCGTTATGCTTTGCTGGTACCAGCCGTTTTGATTTGTCTGGGCATTTTTGGCGTGACAAAGGCAGAGATTGTTAAAAAGAGTAAGGTTGCCTATAAAACCATCAGTACGTCAGTACATAACATGGTGACTTTGGTTGCCACCAGGCCTGCAGAAAAAGTTAAAAAGAAATTAATTCATAAATTGATTGTTCAAGTTACAGATACCGCCGGGCAAGGACCTTTGGGAATGACTATTCAATTTAAAAACGATTCGACCGCTAAAAGGAACCAAACGTTTGAAGTTAGCCAGTCGTCCGGACGGCCTACCGCCTATATTATAAATGGACGGCACATAACCGGGGAAGAATTTAAAGCATTAAAGCCTAACCTAAATATAGACACCATTAAAGTTGTTGCTAATTATCAACCCGACAAACAGCCAGGTAAACGGATCTTTGCTATCAGGCTAAAAAGTGACAAGGACCATGATGAAGGTTTCCCCGGCGACTGGCCGACGAGGCATCTTGATTCTGCCGCGAAGATGCCTACATACGTAACCTTTAAGCGACGTGGAGCCAGCGCCGATGACGATAAAAGTAGACTGATGATTCATGCTGATGGATTCCCGGACGGTGCCGTGGTGCATCCGCCTGTGATGATCCGTAAAGTGATGATTAACGGCAAAGACGCAACAGCAGATGACTTAAAAAAACTGCAGCCTTCTATCTTAGAAAAGATTCAAATTATCGACATTAACAGAGCATCGAAAGATACCGCAAAGCGGGATTTGTCTATTACGACGAAGAAAGCGCAGTAAATAAATTCTTATGTCATTGCGAGCGGAGCGCGGCAATCGCGAACTTTGCATTCTTGCGATTGCCGCGCTCCGCTCGCAATGACAAGTATGTATATCTAGCTTGCTTCTGCTAATTTCTCTTTATCTAAAATCTCCAATAATGCCTTTTCGGCCAAATTCAATTCGGCGGCTTTAACGTCTTTATCTTCATCCAATTCCTTAATATAATTGAACAAGTGTCCCTCTTCATAACTTTTAATGATGGTGGGGTGCACATAATATTTCTTGCAGACTGTGCGGGTATTACCCAGGTTAATGGCAACTTCATCCAGCACGCTTACTATCTTCTTTTTACACTCGGTTATCGTATCAAACTCGCCTGCTTCTTTGAATGCGTACAGAGCACTCACGCTGCCCGCCCAGGTTCTGAAATCTTTGGCGGTAAAATCTTCACCGGTGATGTCCTTTAAATAAGTATTGATATCGCCAGAGCCTATTGAACAGCGGCTACCATCGTGGTTATAATATTGAAACAATTCCTTACCGGGGATATCACGGCATTGTTTTACCAAGCGGGCCAGTTTACGGCTTTGCAGCGAGATTTTATGGAACACCCCTTTCTTGCCTTTAAACTCAAAATTGAGCTTCGATCCTTCAATTTTTACATGGCGGTCTTGCAGCGTAGTTAGCCCGAAAGAACCATATAATTTTTTATACGCTTCGTTTCCAACCCTAATGCTGGTTAGCTCCATTAATCGTACTACTAACGCTACTACTTTTTCATGGTCAAGATCATGCCGCGACAGGTCCTTGTCTACTTGTTTACGGATATCCGGCAAATGCGAGGCGAAAGCTTGCAACCGATGGTATTTGGATTGATTGCGGATTTTGTTCCATTCGGCATGGTAGCGGTATTGTTTGCGGCCTGCGGCATCTGTGCCTGTAAATTGCAGGTGTGCATTCTCGAAAGGTGCAATCCAGACATTGGTATAAGCCGGTGGTATCACCAGTTTATTAAACCGGGTTATGAGTTCTTTGTCTTTAACTGTCTTGCCCTTCGCGTCAACATAGGTCCAGCCGCTGCCCGCTTTTTTGCGGGTGTAGCCGGGTGTTGAGTCGGCTACATAACGTAGTCCCACAGCTTTTGCAGTAACCTCGGGGTCGCGGCCAATTTTTTCGAGCTTTTTTACCAATCTGTCCATGGGGGTAACAACGGATATGCAGAAGATTAGTTTGAGGGATCGACAACCTTTCTGGTGGGGGACTCACCCGGTCTTTGCTTCGCTCGACCACCCTCTCTTCACCTTCGGCGGAAAGAGGGTCTTTTTTCAATATCGAATAATGAATTCTGAATGTCGAATATCGAAGTAACTCCCTTCATCATTCGTTATTTAAAATTCGATGTTCGATATTTTTATACTGCCAACCCTCTTTCCCGCTTGCGGAAGAGAGGGTTACCCAGCGCAGCGTCGGCGGGGTGAGTGCTCCGCGCGACATTAACTAACTCAAATTATCTGGAATAAGATGAGTAGATTAGCCGATAAATACAGAGCTACTCTGTTCACTTAAATCTTACCAACCATGAATCCTTCATTGCAAATGTTTGCTATAATGGCACCTACTATCTTGCTCTTTTTAGCCTTCTTTATAATTAACAACCTATCTGCAAGAACAAAAACAACAAAGGCGCAAACTAAATTACTTGCAGAAATAGCCAAAGCACAGAATGTAGACCCAGCTGTAATTGATGGAATTTTGAAAGAAATGAATTGATTATACCTGTGGATTACACGGGACTTCTCTCAAAACCCTACCACAAACCCTTCTTTCAACGCCAGCGTATTTACACCCGCGTTAGGCAGCCTGGTGCCCGCATTACTCATGTGCCTCAAACCCAATCGTACATCGGCATAAATATTTCTGTAGAGTTTCAAATTGGCTCCGGCAAAAAGATTGTCAGAGAACAAAAAGCCGCTCATTTGCCTGTGCGGCGTGCCCGATGCATAATGCGGGCCAGTGCTTAACGACGCATACACGTTAAGAGGCAGACTGGTCAAGTTCTTCCGGTACAGTAAACCCAGGTTTATTCCATATTCATAACCACTCAAAAAATCGGCCGATACCGAAGTTGGGTACATGCCATACCGGTTAGTATTGTATTGCGGCTGCACCAAAATATCCCATTCTGTTGATCTTTTCTTTTTTAGGGTGCGATAATACTCCAGCTCATAAAAAGTAACGTGGTAGTAGTAATTATTGGCCACGTTAAAGCCTTTACTGCCGCCACCTACCAATTGGCCAAGGTATTGGTTACCTATACCGGTAACAAAACCCAGCCTGTTTTTCTGAATAAATCCATCGCCTTGCGCATGGGCGGATTTAAGGGCAATAGCCGTTAGTCCCAATACCAGGACGAGTAGTTTTTTGTGCAATTGTAACAGGTTTAATCAATGCACTAAATTACGGAAATTGCCGGTGATAAGTTGCTTTGAGGCAAGGCTTTTACTTGGCGCGTAGGGACTCACCCCGCCGACGCTACGCTAGGCGACCCTCTCTTCGCCTTTGGCGGAAAGAGGGTTATTTTTATCAGCACGAAACAGACTTACGAAGTTTTAAAAACTTCGTAAGTCTAAGCTAATGTTATAATTAAACACTTATTTCTCTTTTAAACTCTGCGCGGGATTGGCAATAGCCGCCTTAACAGATTGAAAACTAACCGTGATAATAGCTATTACAATTGCGCCAAAGCCCGCAGAGACAAACATCCATATGCTGATATTTATCCGGTAGGCAAAACCCTCCAGCCAGCGGTACATAAAGTAATATGCCAAGGGCGAGGCTACCAGAATGGACAAGATAACGGGGCGCAAAAAATCTTTGGTTAGTAATAGCGCTATGTTGGCCGCAGTGGCGCCTAATACCTTACGAATACCAATCTCTTTAACACGTTGCTTTGCTGTAAACGCGGCCAAACCAAGCAGGCCAAGGCATGAAATAAGAACGGCAACAGTCATGGCTGTATTTATCAGTTGCGAGGTTTTTTGTTCAGTAGCGTAAAGTGCCGCAATGGTATCGTCAAAAAAACTATAGTCTGCCGGTTCGCCATTGTAAACGTTTTTCCAGTCGCTATTTATTTTTTCTATAGCTGTGGTGAAATTATTAATTGCACCTGTACCACTGATCTGTATACTGACAGCGTGTTCGCTTTGCCTGTCGGAGGTAAAAAAGAAGGGTATTATGGCCTCGTGCAATGAGGTAGCATTAAAATCTTTCAGCACACCTACTATACGCCCCTTTTTATCATTTATACCAGTAGCTACCATTTTACCGATAGCTTTCGCGGGGTTGTTAAAGCCCATCGCCTGGGCCGCTTTTTCGTTTATTAAAAACTCCGCAATGGTGTCAGACGGCATAATGTTGCGCCCGGCAACCAGTTTAAGTCCAAATAGCGATATATAGTTAGCGTCTCCCAGTTCATACGAAGCGGGCACCTGTAAATCGGCCAGATCGATATGGGTATGCGAATGATCTTTTGCGCCCGGCGTTTCTGTATGTACGCTTACTTGCTGCACGCCAGGTATCTGCTTAATTTTCTGCATAAATACCTCCAGTTGGTTGGCGGGGCTATTAAAACGGGTGTGGTAAGTAATAATGGCATCTTTATTAAAACCAAGATCTTTGTTCAGTATAAAATGCATTTGCCTGCCAATAATTACGGTACAAACAATAAAAATCATAGATACCGTAAACTGAAACACGATAAGGCTTTTTCTAAGAAAACCCGTTTGCCCCGAGCCGGAACTGGCCTGACCTTTAAGACTCGATACCGGGCTATAGGAAGCCAATACATGAGCAGGATAAAAACCCGCGAGCAATGCGGTAATTATGGTAATGAGGAACAAAAAGATCAGCACCGAAGGTTTGAACAGGCTAAACGATACACCTGCCGGGATAATATGGCCAAACAATGCAATGATTGGAAAAACCATCAGTGCAGATACCACAACTGCAGCAAAAGTTATGATCAACGTTTCTGTAAAGAATTGAACAAACAGGCTTGCGCGGCTACTCCCCAGCACTTTACGTACACCTACCTCTTTGGCACGGTTTAATGATTGGGCGGTAGCCAGGTTAATAAAATTGATGGCAGCAATAATGAGGATAATCACAGCTATCGCCATTAAACCATACAGAACCGGCAAACTAGCCTTACGCGAATAAAGATCACGGTAAAGACTGTTAAAATGCAGATCGGCCAAAGGCTGGAGTGATAAAATGTCCTGATGGCCGGGATACGGCGGTACATGCCTGGTAACAAATGCAGGAAATTGCTTTTCTATCTGTGCGGCAGTCACACCTTTCGCCAGCTTTACAAAAGCCTGTCCGTTTGGGTTCCAGTTACCCCAATGATCAAGCCTGATCTCGTCCTTTAAAAAGCTATGATTTACACTAGCCAATGAAATAAAATCTTTAAAACCAAGATCGGTATTTTTCTCCCAATCTTTTACAATGCCTGTTACACTTACGCGTAAAGAATCATTCAGGTAAACGTCTTTATAAAAAATGACCTTGCCGATGATATTTTCGAGCGGCTGATTGCCAAAATAGCGCCGCGCCTCATGCTCAGAAAGCACTACGCTAAAAGGTTCGGTTAACGCAGTGCCAGGATTACCCTGCAGCCACTGGTATTGAAAAATATTAAAATATTGCGGCCCGGTAATAATAATGGGCGATGTTTGCTCGCCGCGTTTTGCTTCAGAAAATCTCTTTGGCTCGTTACTACCGTTTGGCACAACAACGCCGGCGTAATAATTGTGAAATGTAGCTACAGTTTCAAAACCCGTCAATTCGGTGCGCATAGTAGCCGGTAGTGGATTCATCATCCCTCCTATATAATCCAGATGCCCCTGCTGGTCGCGCTCACTTGCTACCAGGTGATAAATACGGTTATTATCCGGGTGAAACCTATCATAACTAAATTCAAAACTGGTTATGAGGTATATAACAATGCATGAGCATACACCAACAGACAAACCTATAATGTTGATAGCTGCATAACCTTTATGTTTGATAACATTGCGCCATGCAATTTTTAAGTAGTTTTTGATCATGATGGTGGTTTTTAACGCCCGTGGGGCGGGTTATCGGTTTATTTATGAAAACAGGACGTAAAAAGTTATAAAGCGTTACAGTTTGATCAATAAAAAAATGCCCAAATAATAAAAATCACTTAAAATAAAACTCGTTCAATTTTGTAGTTTAAGCAGGGCTTTTACCTGGCGCGTAGGACTCGCCCAATCTGCGCTTCGCTGGATCACCCTCTCTTCCGCAAGCGGTAAAGAGGGTGAAGAAGACTTACGAAGTTTCAAAAACTTCGTAAGTCTATCTACATTGTTCAATATTTCAAATTTACCACCCTCTTTCCGCCAAAGGCGAAGAGAGGGTCGCCCAGCGTAGCGTTGGCGGGGTGAGTCCCCCGCGTTAAGGATGGAAATGGATACCGGCCTGTGACTAAGGCCTTGCAGGCGTATGAATGTACAGCCTGGCCCGCTTCTACCAGCGGGAACGCCATAATTTTCTAAACGCAGAGACGCAATATTTTGCGTCTTCGAAGCGACGGGTAATAAATTTCGAACGTTAAGACGCCATATTTTGCGTCTCTACAATCATCACAGAAATAATACTGACTAACCAGCCTTTTTACCCTACCCTGACGCTTTTATTTAAATACAATGCTCAATTTTATGGTTTAACTCACAACAAACCAATCTACTTTTATGAAATACAATTTTTTAGGCAATACCGGCGTGCTGGTTTCTGAAATATGTTTTGGCACCATGACCTTTGGCGGCAGCGAAGAAGGCATTTGGGGCAATATTGGCCGAGTGCAGCAAGACGAGGCTAACCAAATGATGAAAACAGTAGTTGATGCCGGCATTAACTTTATTGATACGGCCAACGTTTACTCGTACGGCAAATCGGAAGAACTGTTGGGACAATCCATTATTGACCTTGGGCTTAACCGGAACAACCTGGTAATTGCCACCAAGGTGCGTGGGCGCATGAGTAAAGATGTAAATGATGTGGGCCTGAGCCGTTTTAACATTTTCCAATCGGTTGATGCCAGTTTAAAACGTTTGAAGCTGGATCATATTGATTTATTGTATGTTCACGGTGTCGACTTGTTTACACCAATTGAAGAAACCGTACGCGCGCTGAATGATATTGTACTAACCGGCAAGGTGCGTTATGTTGCTATTTGCAACTGGCCTGCCTGGATGGTCATGAAGGCCCTGGGTATCTCAGAAAAACATGGCTGGAACAAGTTTGTAGGTTTGCAATATTTTTATTCCCTGTCGGGACGTGATATTGAGCGCGAAATTGTGCCTTTGGCCGAAGATCAAAACCTGGCTATTTTTCCATGGAGCCCGTTGGCTGGCGGTTTCTTGTCAGGAAAATATACCCGTAACAACGAAAGCGCAGGCGATTCGCGCCGTGATAAATTCGACTTCCCGCCGATAAACAAGGAGAAGGCGTATGATATTATTGACGTTTTGGGCGATGTCGGCAAGGCTCATAATGCGTCGGTAGCGCAGGTGGCTTTAGCCTGGGTGCGTTTGCAAAAAGGCATTACCAGTACCATTATTGGTGCTAAGACCATTGATCAGTTAAACGATAATTTAAAATCAATTAAGCTTGAATTATCTGCTGATGAACTGAAAAAAATCGACGAAATAAGCGCTTTACCTAAAGAATATCCGGGCTGGATGGTTGAAAGGCAAATGGGCGACAGGCTGGTTAAATAGTCATTGGTTGACGGAAGACTGCCGTACGAATGTTTGTAGAGACGCAATATTTTGCGTCTCTTTTTTATTTAAGACCGTTGTGTTTCCGTTTCAGCAGTGAAACAAAATCAGACTTAAAAGTCATTTTTATTGTTTCATTCTGTTTCACTAAAATTACTTAAAATGCTTATTGTCAATCAATTGCATCAAAACCTTGTTTCACTTTTTATCTCTGTTGCATATACGCGCGAAACAGCGCAGGGCTTTTGAGATGGCCTGGGCGGAGGCGCAAAATATTGCGTCTCTACAATGTGGCAATAACGTTAACCACATGTTCCACTTGTTCGGGGTGCACATCCAAATGCAGCACAAAACGGATGCGGTGCTTATCTGTCGACATAGCCTGGATACGGTGGGCGGCCAGTTTGCTTAGCACCGCCCCGGCAGGCTCAATGGTATCGAATAGGATAATGTTGGTTTCGACCGGCAACACGTTAGTCACTGCCGCCGAGTTAGCCAAAGCTTCGGCCAGGATCTGGGCGTGAGCATGGTCTATCTTTAACCGTTCTATATGATGATCTAACGCGTAGATCCCCGCAGCAGCCAGGAAACCCGCCTGCCTCATGCCACCACCCAATACCTTGCGGATACGGCGTGCGTATTTGATGGTTTCTTTATCGGCTAACAGCACCGAGCCTACAGGTGCACCCAAGCCCTTAGATAAGCATACCGAGATACCGTTAAAGTATTGGCCGTAGTCGGCGGCTTTATCGCCGGTAGCAGTCAGCGCATTGAAGATGCGGGCACCGTCCAGGTGGAGCTTGAGCCCGCGCTGTTGGCAAAGGTTGGCAATGGGATTAATCTGTTCTAAAGTGTAGCAGGCGCCGCCGCCTTTGTTTACCGTATTCTCTAATACCACCAGGCTGGTATGCGGGTAGTGTATGTTTTCGGCGTTGATCTCGGGTTCGATCATGTCAGCAGTCAGTATCCCCCGATAGCCATTTAGTAACCTTGTCGATACACCCGAGTTGAATGCAATGCCTCCACCCTCGTAGCGGTACACGTGTGCGGTTTGGTCGGCAATCAGCTCGTCTAAGGGCTGGGTAAAGCACTTAATGGCTATCTGGTTAGTCATGGTGCCTGATGGGCAGAAGATGCCGGCTTCCATACCGAATAGAGCGGCAGCTTTCTCCTCCAATGCGTTTATGGTTTCATCCTCACCGAAAACGTCGTCACCTACTTTGGCGCTAAACATGGCCTCCAGCATCCCCGGTGTGGGTTTGGTAACGGTATCGCTGCGTAAATCAACAGTAGTCATATTAAATGTCGTAAAATTGCGTTATTTGTGTTTTATATCTATGAAGCGCCCAATTTTAATCATTTTATGCTGTATGCTGTTGTGTATAACAGCAAAATCACAATCGTGGCAACCAGGCTACTTTTACGATGTTAAAGGAACGAAAAATGCCGGATTAATCCGCATCAACCCGGGTGGCAAAGGGCCAATAAAAGATGAAGGCTTTATTGAATATAAAGAAGATGCCAAAGCCGAAACAATCAAGCTTAGCGCCAGTGATCTGCGATCGTTTGTAGCAAGCCGCGATAGCTTTATTGTGGCAGCAGCCCCACCAATGGGCTGGGCCAAGAACGATCTTGATTTTGTACGTGTAGCTGTAGATGGTCCATTGCGCTTATTCGAGGCCAAAGGCGGCGCGGGTAGTGGTGGCGGGTCGGGCTTTCAACCGGGCATTGGTTTAGGTGTAGCCGGCGGCGGCGGCACAGGCGGCTTCGGTGGTGGGCTTGGCGGTGGTATATCTATTCCTATTGGCGGTGGTGGTCATGGAAAAAGCGGTAAATCCGTATATTATTTTGGCGCCAATACTGCAGGCATGAAACCCATTACCGAGCAAAACTTCATCGATGTAATGAGTGAAATCATGGGCGACGAGCCTGATGTGGTGGAGAAGATCCAAACCAAGAAATTTGGTCCGCACGATATGGATAAGTTAATAGCTTATTATAATCAAGTGATTGCAGGGGATGCGCAGAAATAGGATCAGCTGATACTCACTAACCAGTCTTTATTCTTTAAACGTTCGTATTGCTGATCGATCTTTGATTTCTCGGCTACGAAGTTATTGAACAGCAACTCATAAACTATCTTCACCCAGATCACAATTACCGGCCAGGCTTTCATAGAGTATTTAGCGATATAAGGCTCACGAATGAACTTCGGTACGGCATCTGTTAACCCCAGCCCGGTTATAACAAGTACCAGTACCAGTAAAATGATATTTGTGGTTGAATACGGTTTGTCTTGTATCAGCATCCAGATAAATACACCTGTAACGGCTATAATGTAAGTTGGATGCTCGGCACCGGTACTGAATATCACTACCAAAATTAAAGCAGATGCTAATATTTGAGCACGGAATTTAAATGACTTGTATTGGCTAAATCTTAATAGCGGGGTAAGAAACAGCAAAGCCCCGGCAACCAAAAACGGACCGTTAGGTATGTTGATATTGTGGGTTAATCTTCGTACCACACCCATTACGCAAATATCCTGCGGCGAGTCAAAATAGGCATTTAAACCAACTTTGCTGTGCACCGCCACCAGCCACTGATGGTAAGAATTGATCATATAACCCGGGCTATATAAAATCAGCGGAGCGACGAATAAAACTATAGACCAAATAGCTGTCCACAATACAAACTTGCCTTTATTGCGCGAGAACAAGAAGAACGTAAGCCCTATTATTGGATAGAGCTTAATCATAAAACCCAACACAATAAACAAAGTTGCCCATTGGTCTTTCCCGCGCTCAACCAATGTAAAACTGAGCAATATCATAGCAGTTATGGCCGGATTAAACTGCATGTAAAACACTGAGTTGGCATATTCGATAGCGCAGAGCAATAGCAGTTGGCTTTTCTGTCGTGTAGTAAATGGCAATAAATTAATAGCGAGTAGCAATGCCACAGCATTAGCTACCTCCCACAACAAAAAGCCCCAGGCATGCGGCAACAAAGCCGATGGCGCAATAACCAGCGGGAAAACCGGCCCATAATAATACAGATCGCCGTACTCTTGCGGATAGCTTGCATACATATCTTTTTCTTGCCGAGCGTGGAAATAAGACGCTCTGAAAATTTTGTAGTTATTATCTATCCCACGCGAATATTTAAAAACGCAGGTGTAGGCAGCTACTGCTATGTACAGTACCCAAAGCCATTGGTAGCCCGTTAAATAGATAACTTTCTTGTTGCTCACAGTCGACAATATTACAATTATTTCAAAATATTAGACAGGTTATATTTTTCAGAAGCGTACTTGCGGCTATCGTGTATTAAAAACTCATTACCAATAATCTAATTTAAGTATTACAAGGCGGGCCTGGCCTAATCATTAATAATGATAAGCCATTTCTGATGAGTTTGGGGAAAAACATCAGTGGCCCTGTCTTGTAATAACCGGTTAACACCGGTATTAGTTAAATATGTTATTGTAAAAGGTTGCGTGTAAAACCAGCATAAGGCTACCGGAAAGGTCATTTTACCACAATAGTAACAAACCTGTTACAAAAGTAATGTTCCATTTGACATTTCACATAGAACATTAAAATTTAAATATTCTGAGCGATAACGAAACCGCTGGCCCAGGCCCATTGGAAATTATATCCACCCAACCAACCTGTAATATCAACACACTCGCCGCCAAAAAACAAGCCAGGCACTTGTTTGGCTTCTAAAGATTTTGACGAGAGTTCGCCGGTCGATACACCACCACGCATTACTTCCGCTTTGTCATAACCTTTGTCGCCGGCTGGCTTAACTTTAAAATGATGGATCAGGTTGTTGATGGCTTCCAAATCCGCCTTGCTTAAGGATGCCAGGTTTTTCTCTACCGGCAAATAACCATTTAGGGCTTCTGCAAATTTCCGGGTGTACGATCCTGCGAGAAAATTCAACAAAGTCTTTTTGCCATTTTCTTCGCGCTCTATTTGGATTAATTCAATGATATTTTGATTGGGCAATAAATCAATAAAAATCGACTCGCCAGGCCGCCAGTAAGATGATATTTGGAGGATAGCCGGTCCGCTTAAACCCCAATGAGTAAACAAAATATTCTCCTCAAAACTGGCTCTGTCGTTCCAAACCCGGCAGAAGATACTATTGCCAGATAGCTGTTCATACCATTGCTGGTCTTTACCGGTGATGGTGAGCGGCACTAAGGCCGGCGCAGTATCCACTATTTTCAATCCAAATTTACGGGCAATACGTAGGCCGAAATCAGTGGCGCCCATTTTCTGTATGGGCAGTCCGCCTGCCGCAATCACAACCTTTGGAGTATTTAGAGTGACTGCTTTTCCATTGCATTCATAAGTAACCGCGAAGCCATCGGGAGTTTGCTCTATACTTTTAACATCAGCGTCTGTGCGAATCTCCTGACCCAGGTCATGACATAGTTCTGTAAAAACATTGACTACATCTTTTGCTTTATCGCTTTGCGGAAATAACTGACCCAGCGTTTTTTCTTTGCCGATAATGCCATACGTCTCAAAGAAACTGATGGTATCGTCTACAGTCCACTGCGCAAATGCACTCTTGCTAAAGTGTTCATTTTGTGAGATAAACTGCTTTGGCGAAGCGTATAGATTAGTATAATTACACCGTCCACCGCCGCTTATTAAAATCTTAGCGCCTACCTTTTCGTTCTTCTCCAATAAGAGTGTGCGCTTGCCTAAAAAACCGGCTTGTACCGCGCACATTAGCCCGCAAGCGCCGCCGCCAATAATTATGGCATCAAAATCTGTTTGTTTTATTAAATTTGCTGCCATGGTTGATGTTCCGCAAATATCAGAATTTGGCAAGATACTTATATTCCTAATTACAGGAATAATCTTCGTTGGCCTGATGTTTTTCATGAACAGGTTGATCGCCCCTCACAATCCGACCTCTGAAAAGCTAACCTCATACGAATGCGGTGAAGAACCAACCGGTAGCGCCTGGCTACCATTCAACTCCCGCTTTTACGTAATTGCGTTGGTGTTTTTGTTGTTTGATGTAGAGATGGTATTCGTTTTTCCATGGGCTACTGTGTTTGGAAACCACAAATTGATAGCTGCAGATGCGCGTTGGGGCTGGTTCTCATTAATCGAAATGTTTATATTTTTAGGCATCCTGATATTGGGCTTGGTTTACGTTTGGGTAAAAGGCGATCTGGACTGGATCAAACCAAAACCGACGGTACCAACAACAAATACCAGCATTCCTGCATCGTTATATGATCAATTAAACGCCAGCCAAAGCGTATTTAAAGTAAAAGCGTTTTCAGCTGAGCCTTTGTTGCAAACTGCAGCAGCCACCACACCGGTAACTGCTTCTACAGAAACAGTACCGATACGTAAACCGATGTTCAAGCCAACCTTTAAAAAACCAGTCGATGAGTAACGATATCAATAGCGAAGGTGGTAGCGTAATGGTTACCAAGCTAAACGACTTGTTAAACTGGTCGCGTTTATCATCATTATGGCCCATGGGTTTTGGCATTGCTTGCTGCGCTATAGAAATGATGGGGTCTTATGCTTCGACTTACGATATGGACCGATTAGGTGTGTTTCCACGCCCTTCGGCTCGCCAGGCCGATGTGATCATCATTGCCGGTACCGTTACTTTTAAAATGGCCGAACGTATTAAACGATTATACGAACAAATGCCCGAGCCTAAATATGTCATCTCTATGGGTTCATGCTCTAATTGTGGCGGCCCTTACTGGCAGCATGGGTATCATGTAGTGAAAGGTGTCGACCGGGTTATCCCGGTAGATATTTACGTGCAAGGCTGTCCTCCACGTCCAGAGGCGCTGATAGGTGCCATTATTGAACTGCAAAAAAAGATTGAGGCTGAACATTTAATAGCAGGCTAAACAAATCAAATATTTTTATATTTGATTTATGACCTCAACTAAACCACTCAAAAGCAACGCTTTAACAACCATACTCTGGCTTGGCCTGTTAACCGGCACCCTGGACGCTACATCGGCTATATTGCTTAACTTAAAGCTGGGTCCGGAGGTTATTTTCAGATATATTTCGAGCGCATTGTTTGGCAAAGCAGCTTTTGCCGGCGGACCTGAAATGATTGTGTTTGGTATTTTGTTTCATTATTGCTTCGCTTATTTGTTTACTGCTATATTTTACATCGCTTATCCCGCCTGTATATCGGTAATTAAAAATAAATATGTGTTGGCCGCACTGTACGGCACGTTTACCTGGATAATTATGAATTTAATTGTGGTACCGATGAGCCATATCGGTAAGTTTCCCAGCAAACCGTCAAGCATCATTATCAATGCAATAGTTTTGATGATTTGTTTTGGATTGCCGGTGGTGCTGGTGGCAGCTAAGAAATTAAAGATTCTATAACTATCATCTACCTGCAGTTTACTTTGTACTTATAACCACTCCGCTCACAAAACCAAAATTCATTATTCATTTTTGAAGAATTTGGGGTAAACTTGCATTTACAAAATGAAAGCATTTTACGGAGATCTTAAACTCGGAATTTTAGGCGGCGGACAACTCGGCCGTATGCTCATTCAGCAAGCCATTAATTACAACGTCACGGTTAAAATACTTGATCCTGACCGCGAGGCTCCTTGCCGCAAATTATGTGATGAATTTGTAGTTGGCTCGTTAGGCGACTATGAAACCGTTTACAAATTCGGCAAGAAGGTGGATTTACTGACTATAGAGATTGAAAAGGTTAATGTAGACGCTTTAGAGCAACTGGAACGCGAAGGCGTATTGATTTATCCCCAACCGAGAATCATTCGACTGATACAAGATAAGGGCCTGCAAAAGCAGTTTTTCAAAGAGAACGATATCCCGACTGCACCATTTAAAGTTATTGGTTCGATTGATGAGTTAAAACAAAGCGGTTTTACTTATCCATATATCCAAAAGTTAAGACGCGATGGCTACGATGGCCGTGGTGTTTATAAAGTGGCTGATGAAAATACATTGGCTAACGCCTTCACCGAACCAAGCCTGATAGAACATTTGATTGATTTTGAAAAAGAGATCAGTGTAATTGTGGCCCGCAACGAAAATGGCGAAGTTGCTACTTTCCCATTGGTGGAAATGGAATTCAATCCGCAGGTTAACCTGGTGGAGTTTTTGATCTCGCCGTCTACCCTATCCGCAGAAATACAAGCAGAAGCAGAGCAGATAGCGCGAAAAATAGCTGAGGATCTGAAGATCATTGGTATACTGGCCGTAGAAATGTTCTTGACTAAAGATGGAAAGATATTGGTAAATGAGTTAGCGCCACGTCCGCACAATAGCGGCCACCAAAGCATTGAAGGGAATGTAGTATCACAATTTGAACAGCACTTGCGTGCTATCTTTAACCAACCTTTGGGCGATACCTCTTGTATTGGCAATGCCGTAATGGTCAACGTATTGGGCGAACCTGGCTACGAAGGCCCGGCCGTTTACCAGGGAATTGAAAAAATATTAAAATGCCCTGGTGTATATGTACATTTATATGGCAAGGCGCTTACTAAGCCTTTTCGTAAAATGGGTCATGTGACGGTGGTGGATAGTGACAGAGATAAGGCGATAGAAAAGGCACGTTATGTGCAGAATACGTTGAAAGTCGTTAGTTAATAAACTATGTCATTGCGAGCGTAGCGCGGCAACCGCGAATATTGCATCCTTGCGATTGCTTCGTCGTTCCTCCTCGCAATGACAACAGACAATAAAATTATGAGCCAACCCAAAATAGGAATCATCATGGGCAGCAAATCGGATCTTCCGGTTATGCAGGATGCCGCCGACGTGTTAAATGAATTAGGTGTCGATTACGAAATCACAGTCGTGTCGGCCCACCGTACGCCCGACCGTATGTTTACTTACGCCCGCGAAGCTGCAGGCCGTGGAATTAAGGTGATCATCGCCGGTGCAGGTGGTGCGGCACATTTACCGGGTATGGTAGCCTCGTTAACGCATTTACCGGTTATTGGTGTGCCGGTTAAATCAAGCAATTCTATTGATGGTTGGGATTCTATCCTGTCTATCCTGCAAATGCCCAATGGCATTCCGGTTGCTACCGTAGCTTTAAATGCGGCTAAAAATGCAGGTATATTGGCTGCGCAGATCATTTCAACCGCTGACGAGCAAGTGGTTAAAAACCTCATCGCTTTTAAAGAAAGCTTGAAGAAAAAAGTAGAAGAATCGGCAGAAGAGATGAAGACCGGAAAATAAACATCAAATCATGAGCAAGCTACTTTTACTGATACTGGCTTTGTTTAGTGTTAATATTTGCTTAGCACAAAAGCTATCCGTACCACTTAAAAATGTTCATTATTATACGCCTTCATCCAACAGATGGGTTTCTGAGGTAACGGTAACTGCTGATTCTATTACTTTTTTTAAAAGTAAATCCTCAAATACTGAAGACCATCACTCTTTCAAGATCGTTTCCGAAGAAAAAAAAGGTGATTATTTTCTTATCTATATAAAAAGCGCCAGACGGCCTGTTTTTGATGTATTTGCTTTACGTTTTGCTAAAAACGATTATCTATATGTATGGTCAGACCTTACCGACCGATATAAGTCATTAGATGAAATCAAATCTGCATTTCCCGACACCTCTTTTTCCGGCAAATACTTTTCTACCTGGTATGCTAAACAAAAATTTGACCAATTGATAAAATACCCTGACTTATTAGACGCAGACAAACCTATGGTACAAAAGGTGACCGACGAATGGGTATCTCAATTGAAACAAAACGCTAATCAAACGAGGCCGGACGATATGTATGGCGCCGGGCGTGGCATAGATATGCTGGCTAAAGTTTTGGTAAACAACCATCTGAGCCCGATGGCAAGTTTAACAGATGCCAATAAGAAAATGGTTGAATACAATATAAAGATACCTTATATCCCGATTAAACGCACTCCGAGACCAATAAGACTTGATACCGGCAAAACTAAAAATGAAAATATTGTTATAGGTGCCCCGACCGGTAATCACTAACAAATTTAATTCAGTTGCGGATTTTCAGGAAAGTTAGCAATATGCGCATAACGGTTACCTAAGCTAATTACCACCTCTTTCCACATATTATGCTCGCTGCCTACAAATAGCGTTTCTGCGCTGCATCGTTCGGCAACTATCCAGCTGTTTTCTTTTAACTCTTCATCTAATTGGCTTGGCGTCCAGCCTGAATATCCCATAAAAAACTTAACCTCGTTTTCGTTTAACTGGTAGGTATTGATCAGCTCTTTTATTGTTTCAAAATCGCCACCCCAAAAAACACCCTCACAAATTTCTATTCCACCCTCTATCTTATCAGGTACACAATGTATAAAATGTAAAGTATTAGCTGCCACAGGCCCGCCTACGTAAACTGGGATTTCTGAATAAGAAATATCCGGCAGCACGTCGCCCAGCATATACTCGCTTTGATGATTCAAGATAAAGCCCATGGCGCCACTTTCTGCATATTCTGTGAGCAGGATAACGGAGCGTTTAAAGTTAGGGTCCATCATAAATGGCTCCGATATGAGTAACCGCCCTGCGGCGGCTGCGATAGAATTTAACATAGACGTATTCTTAGGTTATAATTTAATTAACAAGTTAAAGTAAAATATGTTCAACCTGCAATTACGAAATACAATATTAACTATTTACGGTATAATTAATTTGTAAGTTTGCAGTAGATGAATAAAGAAGAATTACAAAACTTACGACAGGACTACAGCGCTGCTACCCTATCGGAAAATGATACCAAAGCCGACCCTATAAAGCAGTTTGATAAGTGGTTTAACGAGGCTGTTGAAGCTAAAGTACCAGAGCCAAATGCCATGACACTGGCAACAGCTACAGCAGATGGCCGCCCTTCTGCCCGTATAGTTTTATTAAAAGGTTTTGATGATAACGGTTTTGCTTTTTATACCAATTACCTGAGTCGTAAAGGTAAAGAGTTAGGTAAGAATCCTAACGCTGCCATTGTGTTTCATTGGGTAGAGCTGGAGCGCCAGGTGCGTATTGAAGGCATTATTGAAAAATTGAGCAAAGAGCAATCTGATAAATATTTTCATTCACGCCCTAAACTGAGCCAGATTGGTGCATTAGCATCGCCGCAAAGCCAGGAAATACCAAGTCGTGATGAACTGGAAAGCAAAATGAGCGAACTGGAGGCGGAATATACCGACAAAGAAGTGCCTAAACCATCTTACTGGGGTGGCTATGTATTAAAGCCACGTTTGATTGAGTTTTGGCAGGGCCGTCGCAGCCGCTTACATGACCGTATTGTCTACAAAAAAATTGATAACAAAACCTGGAAAAAAGTTAGGTTAGCGCCATGATGTTTGCAGAGATTAAACAATTACTGATTGACAAGTTTGGCGCCGACGTTATTGAAGGCGAAGAAACCGGCGGTTTGCAACCCGCGTTGCTGATAGCCCCCGACAGTATTGTTGATGTCTGCCTGGAAGTGCGTAATAATCCGACCACTTACTTTGATTTCCTTTCGTGTTTAACAGGGGTTGATTACGGAGTTGAGGACGGTCGCTTTGGTGTAGTTTATCACCTGGCATCTATGCCGTATCAATTACAGTTAACGTTAAAGATCAGCAAAGCGCACAACCGCGAAGAAGCTGAACCTGTATTTAAAAGCATAACATCCGTTTACCGTACGGCCGACTGGCATGAACGTGAAGCTTATGACCTGGTCGGGATATTCTTTGAGGGACATCCTGATCTTCGTCGCATTTTATTGCCCGATGACTGGGAAGGCTATCCATTGAGAAAAGATTACAAAACAGCAGAATATTATAAGGGTATTAAGATTGATTTTTGATTAAAATGTCATTGCGAGCGTAGCGTGGCAATCGCAAATATTGCATCCTTGCGATTGCTTCGTCGTTTCTCCTCGCAATGACAAATAAGAATAACATTGAACACTGCATTAGACAATTACCACCAGAAAATAGCCAACGCAAGCGTTGAGGACATGGTCTTGAATATGGGGCCGCAGCACCCGTCTACGCATGGTGTTTTACGGCTGGAGTTGATTACCGATGGCGAGATTGTTAAAGAGGTTATCCCGCATATGGGTTACCTGCATCGCTGTTTCGAGAAACATGCCGAGTCATTGACTTACCAGCAAACCATTCCATTTACAGACCGGCTGGATTACCTGGCTTCTATGAATAACAGCCATGCCTGGGTAATGGGCGTTGAGCGCATGTTGGGTATTGATAAAGACATTCCAAAAAGAGTAGAATATATCCGCGTATTGGTTTGCGAGATGAACCGTATTGCTTCGCACCTAATCGCTGTGGGTACTTATGGCATCGATATCGGGGCCTTCACGCCTTTCCTATGGTTATTTAAAGACCGCGAACATATCATGGGTATGCTGGAATGGGCTTCGGGCTCACGCATGCTGTACAACTATATATGGGTTGGCGGATTGTTTTATGATTTGCCTGTTGGCTTCGAAGAGCGCTGCCGTGAGTTTATAGACTACTTTAAACCTAAGATGGTTGAGTTAAATCAGTTGCTTACCGATAACCAAATCTTTATAAGCCGTACTGCCAATGTCGGGGTGCTGCCTCGCGATGTCGCTATTAATTACGGCTGCTCCGGCCCAATGTTGCGTGGCTCAGGTTTAAAATGGGATTTGCGTCGTATTGATGGCTACTCTGTTTACCCCGAACTGGATTTTGAGATCCCGGTAGGCAAAGGCGAAATGGGTACCGTTGGTGATTGCTGGGATCGATATAAAGTACGGATAGACGAGATAGCGCAATCTATCAAGATCATGGAGCAATGCCTGGATCGCCTCCAAAATGAATTAAAACGCACTGCTGATTTTGACCCCCGTGCTAAATTACCACGAAAACTCACATCAAAACCACAAGATTACTATGTGCGTTGCGAAGGTGCTAAAGGCGAATTAGGCTTTTACTTTATGCATACCGATCCACGTTCAGAAGTACCCTTCCGGGCTAAAGTACGTGCGCCTAGCTTTAATAATTTGTCTGTATTACCAGAAATAGCCAAAGGGGTTATGATAGCCGACTTAATTGCTATTGTGGGTAGTATTGATTTTGTGTTGGGTGAGGTGGATAGGTAAAATCACATTGTCATTGCGAGCGAAGCGTGGCAATCGCGAACTTTGCAGCGTACGATTGCCACGCTTCGCTCGCAAAGACAGAAAACTTATAAAACAAGAAAGGCGCTATTAAGCGCCTTTTCTCGTCCATAGGTAGATGGTATATTTACCGGTTAATAAACCTTAACCATAAATACAAAGTTCTTGGTTTTTGCTGTTTTTTGCGGTTCAGATAAACCGGCTAGTGTATTCTTTTTGTTTAACACTACTTTATCTTCCAGCGAATCGGCAGGGATGTTTTTAACCGCATCCATTAAGTATTTTGCTTTGATGGCAAAATGCTCGCCTTCAGAATGTGCTTCTTTTGAATCTGTAATACCAATTATATTGCCTTTACTGTCCCAAAGTGGGCCACCGCTATTACCAAAGTTAATAGGCATAGTAATTTTATAATGCAGCGTGTCGCCGTTTTCGCCGTACAATGACGACAATGAACCAGGCAAATAAGCCGCATATCCACCAGGATACCCATAGGTCGAGATCTGCTCGGCCATCGTGCCGTCTGCTCTTTTAAATGTGTATGGTAAAGCCCCTAATTTGGTGAATGTCTTATCGGTAATTTTCAAAATCGCTATATCATGTTGTGGTTCAGTATACAATACCTCGGCTTTGTAAGTAGTACCGTCGGCATTTTGTACAGATACAGCATCAGCGCCTTCAACTACGTGATAATTGGTAGCAATCAAACCGTCAGATGTAATAGCAAAACCGGTAGCGCTGGTAGTGTATTTATCAGTTGTTGTTTTATTTTTTTCAGACTTGATGGCGTTAATAGAACGGCTCTGAATATTGATTGAACCCTCTAGCCTGTTCACCTTATTTTTCAGGCCAACAATTTCTGAATTGGTATTATTATTCAACTTACCGCTAAACCACATTGCCGATAAAAATGCAATAATACCGATTGAAGCTGCAACCGATATTTTTGAATGGTGCTGGCGCCAAAACTGTACAACCCACATCGGGTGGATCATCAGGTCTTCTTTCAAAGTATGGACATCAATCTCGTCATGGATAGCATTTAAGCGGCTTTCCAGTTCAACACGTTCGCCATATTGCTTTAGCAGGCTTACAAAAAGCTTGTGTTCGACAACCTTACTGTCTACCCCGGCATCTTCTTTCCGCAGCAATTCAAATTTCTTACGCTCATCGGCTTTCATTTCGCCGTTAAGGTATCGTTCAATTGTTTCTAAAAGCTGATTATCACTCATTTTCTTACTCCTTCTTACTTTTGCTGAAAAAACAATTTCTTCAGCCTTTGCAGGCACTTATATTTTTGCGTTTTGGCGTTGTCTGCATTAGTATAACCAAAACGTTCGCAGATATCCTGCATTGATCTGTCATGTATATAAAAGTCTTCCATAATGGTTTTGCAGGGTTCGCCCAAAAGCTTTAGCGCGCTCTCCATTTTGGTAAACTGTATATTACGGTCGTTATGTTGCTCAACCTCTTCTTCCTCTATTGGCAAAAATTCCTGAAAATCACGAATATCGCCACCATAGCGGTTAATTTGGGTTAGCCTTTTTAACCAAAGCCTGCGGCATATTGAATAAATGTAAGTCTTCAACTTACTGCTCAACTCAAAATCGCCTGCTTTTACCTTATTATAAAGAACTATTATCGCCTCCTGATAAATATCCTTGGCATCGTCTGCATTACCGTTATTATTAATAATAAGCTGCAATACCATCGGAAAGTAGGCTGTATATAACTTTTTTAGTGCCGCTTCCGAATTATTTAAAATACCAAGAATAACTTCGCTGTCTGTAGGCGTTGAATCTTTTAGCTGTTTACTCACTCTGTATATTCATTACTTAATACCATTATCGCCAAATAGTAACCCATTACGATAACAAAATCTAAAAATAAATAATAATACGCATAGCGCTTTACTATTTACCCTTTAATTAGCGGTTAATATATTAACGTTTTCATTTGCAAGCTGTTAAACATTAAGCAAATAATCAATTGGCATACTTAATGTGTATATTACCTTAAATATTTTAATTTGATACTCACAAATAATTGAACGATCATGAAAAACACAGTAAAAAACGGATTGCTGGCTTTGGCCATAACATTATCATTCGCAGCTTGTAAAGGTAAAGGTTCTGCCAATGTCGACTCAGTAAAGACCGATTCATCGACCAGCGTTAAAACAACCGACACTACCAAAAAGGATACAAATTCTATGACACCGGATTCTTTAAAAAAGGACACTAGCGTAAAAACTACCACCACCACTACCACCTCGCAGTCTACTGAGACTAAGAAGAAAAAATAACTCATTAATATAATATTAAAATAAAAAAGGACAGCCGTTTGGTTGTCCTTTTTTTTGTTGCAGGGCTATGCCGGGTTACCTTTTTATGATTTAAGGTATTAATCTGTACAAACATTTTAAAACCTACAAAATGAAAAACTTATTAAAAACCGGAGCCGTGATAATAGTTATCGCTGCTGGTCTAATTGCATGCACCCCGCCAAAAGCTACCAATGCTTCAGGACCTGATTCGACGAAGGTTGATTCAACCAAACCAGACCTGGTAAAAGTTGATTCTGCCAAGCAAGATACCGCAAAACCAGCCACAACAGCAGTAAAGAAAGACACCATTAAAAAATAATTTTTGCAGTATTTATAGCTGATTATTAGTTTTTTAGCAAAGGGTAACCAATTATTTTGCAAATAGTGGGTTACCTTTTACTGTTTATTGTATTAATAGAAAAACTATATAGTCACTTTTTAAAAAATTAACATGAAAAATTCATTCAAATTCGCAGCTATCGCTTTAGTTATGGCTTCTTTCGTTGCTTGCAAAGGTTCAAGCACTGCTACTACTGATTCAGTTAAAACTGACACTACAGTTAAAACTGACACTTCTAAAAAAGATACTACTGTTAAAACAGACACTACTAAAAAAGATACTACTAAAAAAATGTAGTCTTTTTTACTGTAATCTTTTTTACAGAAAACAAAAAAGCCTCCCGATTTTCAGGAGGCTTTTTTGTTTAATAGCGTTTTCGCTGTTTAGTGTTGCTCAACAGAATCTCGCAAGGCTTTGATCTCATCATGTGACTGATCAATAATAGCTTTTTGATCATTTAAAATATCGCGAATATAAGCGGGTAGATTTTCTTCATCTATTGCCGATTGGTAAGCCTTCTTGATAGCATCTTCGCCAAACTCGCATTCTTCCAAAATACTTTTCTCGCTATGCCCGGTAAAAGCTGCCTTAACTTCCAGCCAGGTACGGTGTATGGTACCGCTAATCGAGGTATCTTGAGCTTCATCACCACCTAATACCTGAATCTCTTCTGTCAGCGTTGATTTTAATTGCTGGCTTTCTAAAATTTTATTCTCAAATACAGAAATCAAATCAGACTCATTACCGCCTTCTTTGGTTTCTTTAATTGCGTTCTCATAACCTTTAATTCTATCGTTGTTGATCTGAACAAGGTCATTTAATGTTTCGATAGTTGCTTTATTGTTTTCCATTTTCTTTTGGTATTTATGTAAATGGTGTATAACCAAAAGCGGGCCAAGAATCAATAACTAAGAAATATTATTTCAAAAAAAGTAAATTATTTTCCACCGCCAAAAAGCATAGAAAATATCCAGATAATTATACCAACCACCACCACAACGGCTAATATGCCAACAAATACACCGGCTTTAAAAATTCCGGTAATTACAGAACATCCGCTCAAGACAACCATTGCCAGCAGGACAAGTAAAATGTTAATTTTTTTCATAGGTTAAATGTTTGTAAAGTATATACAATATGTAATTGCTTTAGTTTGTTTTGGAGCGATTAAAAGATTGCCTGAACCACGGTTAGTAAACAGAAAATTGCTTAAATATTACCTGATAAATTGCCCTTATTAATATGTATGGCTAATTTTACCAGCCATGACATTACCTATCTATTCTGCCAATCATGTTACTGTAAGGTTTTTAAATAATGTATTGTTTAACGATCTGAACTTTACTGTCGACAAAGGCCAACACTGGGCTTTGGTTGGCGAAAGCGGCTCCGGTAAAAGTGCCTTACTGCAAACCATTGCCGGCAATTTAAATGCTACGGGTGGCGAGGTGCGGTATCATTTTTTCGAGGATTATCTGCAAAATCAACCCGACAACCCGGATCGCCTCACTCATCATAAATTAATGGCGATGGTGGAGGCTAAGCACCATTTTAAAAATCTGAGCAATACCGGCGACTTTTACTACCAGCAACGCTACAATTCTATGGATAGTGAGGACGCTTTAACTGTTGAAGAATACCTGCATACTATTAAACCTGCCCCACAACCAAACTTGTACTGGCATTTCGATAAAATAGTAACAACGTTAAAGCTCGATCAGTTAAGTAAAAAACAGTTGATCAAATTATCCAATGGCGAAACAAAACGCCTGCGCATAGCCGCCGCGCTAATGAAAAACCCTGCGCTGTTGTTATTGGATAGCCCCCTAACCGGGCTTGACGTGCAAACCAGGCAGGAGTTTAATGATATTATTCGGGAGATAACCGAGTCGGGTATTACGGTTATTATGGCCACATCGCCCTATGAAATACCGGATGCTATTACTAACGTAGCCGTGTTAAAAAACTGTGCTATTATACACAGCGTTGTCAAAGCTAATTTCACGCCGCAACTGGTAGGGTTGCAGGAGGATGACCATATTGACAAAGCAGAACTTAAATCGCTATTGAGCGATCATAAAACATCTGCTCACTACCGGCAAATCATCGCCATGAAAAACGTAAATGTTAAGTATGGCGATAATTTGATCTTGAACGATGTTGACTGGCATGTTAATCCCGGCGAGCGCTGGGCATTGTTGGGCCATAACGGTGCCGGCAAATCAACCTTATTAAGCTTAATTAATGGCGATAACCCGCAAGCATATGCCAACGATATTTTGCTATTTGACAAAAAACGTGGCAGCGGCGAAAGCATTTGGGATATCAAGAAGAAAATAGGCTTTGTATCGCCCGAGCTGCATCAGTATTTCCCTACTGACAATAGCTGTTTGCAGGTAATCGAATCAGGGTATTATGACACTTTAGGCTTATTTCGCCCAAGCAATAAAGAACGGGCCGAAGTTGCTTTGCGTTGGATGAAAGCTTTGGAGATTGATAAATATGCACGTACGCTGTTAAAAAACATACCGGCCAGCGCCCAGCGTTTATGCTTACTGGCCAGGGCATTAATTAAAAACCCACCTTTATTAATATTTGATGAGCCTTGCCAGGGAATGGACGCGCATCAGCAGCAGCATTTTAAAAATCTGGTGGATACGATTTGCGGATTAAGTGAAGTTACATTGATTTATGTAACCCATTATCAGCATGAAATACCGGATAGTGTGACGAAGGTTTTAAAGTTGGAAAAGGGGAAAGTGCTAGCATAGAATCAGCTACTTATTAAACTTACGAAGTTTTAAAAACTTCGTAAGTTTAAATGCCTCTTTTTTTACAAACAGAAGATGTTCCTCCGGGGTAATCCATAAACGTTTACCTACATAATACCTATATTTGTTGTATGAATACTGCCGATCTGTTACAGCGCGCTTCGCGGTTTGAATTTTTGAGTATTGAAGAGGGTGTTTACCTGTATCACAACGCGCCCACTGCCGATTTGATGTATGTGGCGAACGAGTTGCGTAAAAAGCAGGTGCCCCATGGCAAAGTAACCTGGCAGATAGACCGTAATGTTAATACTACCAATGTTTGCATAGCCAATTGTAAGTTTTGTAATTTCTTTCGTCGCCCCGGCCACGAGGACAGCTACATTACCGATATCGAAACATATAAAACCAAGATCGAAGAAACTTTCCGTTTAGGCGGCGATCAGCTTTTATTACAGGGCGGTCACCATCCTGATCTGGGTTTGCAATTTTATACTAATCTGTTTAAGCAATTAAAAGATCTGTATCCTAAATTAAAACTACACTCTTTAGGTCCGCCGGAGATTGCACACGTGGCAAAGCTGGAAAACATGAGCCATATTGATGTATTGCGTGCTATGCAAACTTCGGGCTTAGACTCACTACCGGGGGCAGGTGCCGAGATATTGAACGACCGTGTCCGCCGACTGATTTCAAAAGGAAAATGTGGCGGTCAGGAATGGCTGGACGTTATGCGTGCTGCGCACAAACTTAACCTGCCTACATCGGCAACCATGATGTTTGGACACGTAGAAACTTTGGAAGAGCGTTTTGAGCATTTAGTTTGGATCCGCCAGGTACAATCAGAAAAACCGGAAGGTAATCATGGATTCATAGCCTTTATTCCGTGGCCATTCCAGGATGATGGTACCTTATTGCGTAAAGTTCGTGGTATTACTAATAATGTTACCGGCGATGAGTATATCCGTATGATTGCTTTAAGCCGAATTATGTTGCCTAATATTAAGAACATCCAGGCTTCATGGCTAACAGTTGGTAAACAAGTTGCACAGATTTGTTTGAATGCCGGCGCTAATGATTTTGGCTCGATCATGATCGAGGAAAATGTAGTGTCCGCAGCAGGTGCACCGCACCGTTTTACGGCTAAAGGTATCCAGGACTCCATCCGCGCTGCGGGATTTGAGCCACAATTACGTACCCAAAAATACGAATGGCGTGATACGCCTGCGCAATTAGAAGAACAGGTAATTAATTATTAAAGGTTGATTCAATCCGGCTTTCCGGCTCTGAGCTTTAATTCTTTTAGCGCGAGTGGTGTTTGATCAAGCGTTTGCCCTACTCCTCCGTCGGGTAAATTAAAGTAGCAAACATATTGGCAGCCATATTTGCAGGTCTTTATCCAGTCGTAAATAGCATCAATATATTGCGGACTGTCGCCTACTCCGTGTAATTCGTTAGTTTTATTACCTTTTGAAGCGACGTTTCCAAATTCGCCTATACAGGTTGGTTTTTTATGCTGATTAGCAAAGTTAGCTTGCCATTTCAACATATACAGGCCATTCTCAATTTTATTCAGCATTTGTTCTTCTGTCGGATCAGTATCGCCCCAAATCTGTCCGTAAGTGTCTGATCCTATAACATCAACCACATCATCCCCCGGGTAAAATGGCAGCGGATTGGGCGTACCGGCGTTTACGCACCATACTATATTTACAGACTGGCCTTTAACTGCACCTATTGTAAAACCTTGCTTTATTAAAGGCACGGCTCTGCGCCAGGCAGCTATAAATAGGCTGGCATCCTGCTTTACGGGGCTCATGTTAAATTCCCACCATAAACGGGCGTAAACTAAACTGGGGCCGTATTTTGCCAGTTTTTTTCCCAATGACAGAAACGTACTATCTTGCGACCCTGAGATAATTTCTTTTAAATAGCTATTATAATCGCCTTTACCGTCTGTCGGAATTAGTGGTACGCCGACATCAATGGGCCGGTCAAAATGATCAGTGCGCCATGCCGGCACACCACTTTCTTTGGCCCACACCCAGTTAGCATCTGCAATATCTTTCCAGGTATTGCGGCCCATCCAGGTACCCATAATCTCTTGCTTAATGCCATAAGCTTCAATGCTTTTACCACTGTTGCCGGTAAGGGTATGCGTTGTTTGGCCGTTCACTGTTAGGCCAAATATCACCAGGCCTAATAATAACGTAAAGAAAGGACCTGATTTATAGGATGTACTTTTCATATCGCCTATAAATGTAATAACATCCAAACAAAAAAGCGCACCGGCAATGCCGGCGCGCTTTAATCATAGGATTAATATTTATTGTTTACTTAACGCCAAACGGAGCAACTAAAGCAACAACCTGTGCAGAAGTTAATGGCTCGTCAAAGCAGGCAGTAGCTGCATTTAACGATACATTACCACTTACGCCCGCCAAGTTAGTTATAGTTACACCACCTTGTACAACGTTATCCTCGCCCGCATAGTTGCCATTTACAGCAGCAATACCGGTATCATTAGCGCCAACAATCCATGGTTTAGTTGTAGCTGAACCTCTGGCTCTACGTACCTGGCGAATGGCCGATGCGTGACGTGCTTCAACTGAGTGAATGTCCAGCGCAGCGGTTAATACTACTTTATTGCCTAATAAGAAACCAGCCTGGCCTTTATAAGCACGTACACCAGTATCTTCAAAAGCTTGAGCTACTGCAAAATAAGTATCTGCGTTAGTTAACACATTTCCAAAAGTCCCACCTGCGGTGAAGTCATAAGTACCATTGGTACCTTGTGTGCTTTGTGCAACTGCTGCAGAACCTAAAACGCTCTGCAAAAAACTAACGTGTGCATTTTCGTGACCCTGAATGGTAACTAAATAAGCTTTTTCTGATGCAGAGAAACTAATGTTTGAAGCAACACCGGCATTGTAAAATGCAGATTCAAGAAACTCTAATTTTAAAGCATAGTTTAATACATCATTTACAGAAGGCGTGGCAGTTTGACCATAAGCCTTTTTTAATAATGTGCTAAAAGCAAATGGCATGGCAGCAACAGCTACTTTTGAACCAAAGCTTGTGATATTTTTTATAGCCGCACGACGCGGGCTTATTCTGTCCTGAAATTCAGGATCAGCTTTTTCTATTTCTTCTATTATTCCAAGTAAATTCATGACTGTCTGTTTTTAAGATGCTACGTAACCATAATTAGATGCGCTTACTTTGGTAGTAAGGTAAGTGTTTGCAATTGGCAATACCTGGGCAATAGTTTTTGCTACGTCCATGCCGTTTGCATCAAGTATAGTGGTATCTGCAAAGCTACCCGGGTTAACCAGGTTGCGGATATACGAAGCATGACGAGCCTCAACCGAAACAATTTTGCCGGCTAACAATAAATAGCCTGCGTCTTTAATCAGGTAACCCGCACCATTGTAAGCGGCTACCCCTGTGTCTTCAAAAGCTTGAGCAGCTGCCAAAACTTTTGCGCGACTACTGAAATCAATAGCACTAAAGTTTGGAGTAAGTGCTTTGATAGCATTGGTACCTAAAGCGGTTTTAAAGAACTCGCGGTGAGCAACCTCATGGTCACGAATGTCTGTCAGCAACGCAATTTCGTCGGCAGAAGCGCCGGTGTACATATGCGCGGCGACGTTAATATAAAATGCCGCCTCTAATTGCTCAAGTGCGTAAGCATAGTTTAAGATAGCTAAATCGCCGGTTGCACCAAGATCAACGCCAGCAGTTGTGTTTGGCGGGATGTAATCATGGTTCTTGCTACAAGAAGCTGCGGTTAACACGCCTACAGCGGCTACACCAGCTCCTGCGTAACGTAAGAACGACCGACGGGCCATATTCACGTTAGCACTTTCAAGTTGATTTTCTGTTTTCATAAATAATTTTTTAGAAGTGTTTTCTGTTTATCGAAGTGTTTAGTTTATCGGTCTTCTTTTTTAACCTACGCCAGCCTTGCTTGCCTTGGTTTTCATTTTTTCAAAATCTTATCATTCCTGACAGGAATTATTGAAACTCTATTAATAATTCGTCGAATAATTGATATTTTTATAATTTCGGTTACAGCACTGCGGTTACAACAAGCATGCCATGTAAAAAAATAAATTCCTAAAACGATTAACTAGCTTCTAACTTAATTTGTGATTGGAGTAGATAAGATCAGATTGCGATGATTTATAAAATAAAGTTGTTACACGTTACGGGAATATTAACTTTACCTTCCAATGGAAAATCCTGAATTATATATAGAGGCGCTTGTTTTTGCTTCAGAGCAAAGCATACGTGTTGAAGAGATATTATATTGCCTTCAGGCTACTTTTGAGCGCGATTTTGGGCAACCTGAGGTAGATGCATGTATAGCAAATATCAAACAGAAATATGCAGGGGATAATTTTGCTATAGAACTGGTACATATCAACAATGGTTACCAGTTTTTAACTAAAAAAAGTTATCATCCGGTAATAAGTTTATTGCAATTACAACGCTCTAAAAAGAAATTGAGCCAAGCCGCATTGGAGACCCTTGCCATCATTGCCTACAAGCAGCCTGTTACTAAAACCGATGTAGAGCAAATCCGTGGTGTAAACTGCGACTATTCCATACAAAAACTGCTCGAAAAGGAGTTAATCGCAATAAATGGGAAGTCGGACGCGGTAGGTAAACCAATATTATATGGTACCAGCGCCCTTTTTATGGACTATTTTGGAATAAACAATATAGCCGAATTACCTCATATAAAAGAACTTACAGACAACTCATCGACTATTGGTGAGCAGCAGGAATAAAAAATTAAATGTTTTTTCTTTAAAAATGATTTTTAGTTATTTTTACTATTGTTAACCAATAGCATTAGTAACAAAAATTTAACTTAGTTTAAGCATTATCCTAAATTTATTTATAAAAACATTTTCACCCCATGGGAGCGCCAAGAAAAAATGCAGACAAGAACATTCCAAAATCAACGGATGCAGAAGACGATGATGATGATTTGGAAACAACGCCTAAGAAAAAGGTTGTTGATGAAGACGAAGATTTTGATGGCCCTTTAGATGACCTGGGCTTTGAAAATTATGGTGATGACGATGATGACGATGACGATTATTAATTAATTGATATATAACAACTTACAAAAGCACCCGGAACCATTTCTTGGGTGCTTTTTTTATATTCCTGCATGACACTTACAGAAGTTAAAGACAAAGCATCTAAAAAATATTTTTTGGATGTAGCCCGCGTTATCTATCAAAATGAAGATAACTGGGTTTGTCCATTAGATAATGATATTGAGGCCGTTTTTGATCCGCAGAAAAATAACTTTCACCAATTTGGCAAATGTACCCGCTGGATTTTGAAAGATGATAATGGAAAATTGATTGGCCGCATAGCAGCTTTTATTAACGAAAAAAAAGCGTTCAATTACGAACAACCTACCGGCGGCATTGGTTTTTTTGAGTGTATTGAAAATGAAAAAGCAGCTTTTTTATTGTTTAATACCGCTAAAAACTGGCTCAAAGAGAAGGGGATGCAGGCAATGGATGGTCCGATTAATTTTGGCGAGAATGATACTTTCTGGGGATTGTTGTCTGAAGGATTTTCGCAACCGTCATACGGAATGAATTATCATCCGCCCTATTACAAAAAGTTTTTTGACGATTATGGTTTCAAAGTGATGTATGAACAGATCACCAATCACTTGTATGCTGCTGTACCTTTTCCAGATCGTTTTGAAAAAATTGCCAGATGGGTTGCGCAGAAGCCGGGATATGAATTTAAACATCTTAAAGCCTCAGAAATAGAAAAATTTGCAGCTGATTTTATTGAGATCTATAACGACGCCTGGAGAGATTTTGAAAACTTTGTACCTATTAATTACAATACCGTACTGGAAAGCTTTACTAAAATGAAAGCCATTATGGACGAAAAATTGATTTGGTTTGCCTATGTAAATGGCGAACCTGCTTCGTTTTTAGTGGTACTGCCAGATGCCAACCAGATGATCAAATCGCTTAAAGGTAAGCTAAACCTGATAGGCAAACTTAAATTTTTATACTACCGTTGGAAAGGTGTGAAACGTATGCGCGCCATTGTTATGGGCACAAAACAGCACCTGCAAAACCATGGCTTAGAGTCTGCAATTTTCACCAAGTTAAAAGACTATGTTCTACCTCGTAAACAATATGAGGTGATGGAACTATCGTGGGTAGGCGATTTTAATGACAAAATGTTGGCTCTGCATCAATCAATGGGGGCTACTTTTGCGCATCGTCATTTAACTATGCGTTACATTTTTGAAGAGGGAGTTCAGAATAATAAATGACAAAAAGGCTTACAGACACAACTACAGGTTGTATTCATAAGCCTTTTTTATATACAGCTATTAAGGTTTGACAGCTTATGCTGTAGCCTTATTGTGTCTTAATTCTTCAAAAAGTTCAATAACTTTTTTCTGCAATTCGATTATTTCTATCTCTCTGTCTGTCAACTTCTTATTAACCACATCAAGCTCATTAACAAATTTTTGTTCTTGCTCATGATCGTTAAAAGTAAGCAATTGAACTACAGACATTTCAAACAAATTTGAAATTTGCTCTAAGCGCGATAAGTTAATATCAGTAATGCCGGTTTCTATTTTAGAAAAAGCAGGGATAGAAATATCTAATCTTTTTGCAACGTCCTCCTGGCTCCAGGCTTTCTGGTGACGTAGTAGTCTGATTTTTTTTCCTAGTGACTTCATTTAGGGTCTAACGTTTTGGGGGTAAGGATTTCTCAATAGTTAATAAAGTTACTAATATTTTTTTATTTACAACAATTATAGTAATATTTTATTTTTAAGTTCAAGTAAATCAATGCCTCCAAAGTTGCCGGAGCTCATCATCAGCAAGCTCGCGTTACTTAATTTGGCGCTTTCTAATTGCGCCAAAAGCAATTTCGGATCGTTAAAAAACGTCAAATTAGCTTTAGCAAAAGCCTCTTTTACCACCTTTGCCCGGTAAGGCTCCATTTTCTTTTGCTCGAATGTTTTCTTGTCAATAAACACAATAGCCTCATCGGCCTCGTCCATTGTACCGGCATATTCTGCAAGGAAATCTTTATTTAAACTGCTGAAGGTATGCAACTCTATACAAGCAATCAATTTCCTGTCTGGAAATTGCGCTTTTACCGCGTGAATAGTAGCTTCAAGTTTAGATGGCGAATGTGCAAAGTCTTTAAAAATAGTAGCCGTATCACTCTTGCCAACCAACTCCAGGCGGCGTGCTGCCCCTTTAAAAGTGGTGATAGACTGGTAAAAATCAGCCTTACTAATACCCAATTTTTCGCATACCAGGCGTGCTGCCTGCATGTTGAGCAGGTTGTGTTCGCCAAAAACCTGAAGCTCGTATTTATTACCGTCCGACAAGATAGTTGTAACGCCGTTTTCTATCGTAAATTCAGGTAAGCTGTAAGGTTCTTTATGAACATTTGAGCTATCATCGGCCACAACCTCATCTAAAACAGCGTCGGTTTTACTATAAATTAAAGTACCACCGGATTGTATGGTCTCAATAAATATTTTAAACTGATCTATATAACTTTTGAAAGTTGGGAACACATTGATATGATCCCAGGCTATCCCACTAATCACACCAATATTTGCCTTATATAAGTGAAACTTCGGTCGTCTGTCTATCGGCGAAGCTAAGTATTCATCGCCCTCTATAACCATTATTGGTGCATCTTTGGTGAGCTTAACCATCGTTTCAAAACCTTCCAGTTGCGCCCCTACCAGGTAATCAAAATCTTTTCCGGCTTCTTGCAACGCATGCAGGATCATCGAGGTGATAGTGGTTTTGCCGTGGCTGCCACCTATCACTACCCGTAGCTTATCTTTAGATTGCTCATAAACGTATTCAGGATATGAATACACTTTAATGCCGAGTTCTTGCGCTTTCACCAATTCCGGGTTATCTATGCGCGCATGCATACCCAGGATGATAGCATCCAGATCCTTAGTTATTTTTTCGGGATACCAGCCATTCTCTTTTGGTAAAATGCCATACTTAGCCAAACGCGATACAGATGGCTCGAACAACACATCGTCAGAACCCGTCACTTCAAATCCGTTTTTATGCAGCGCAATGGCCAGGTTGTGCATGGCCGCACCACCTATAGCTATAAAATGTACCCTCATGATGCAAATAAACGCAAAAACGCTTGTCTTATCAAAGATTTATTCTTTCAATAAAAGCACCGGCACAGCCGCACTTTCGGCCAATTGCTGCGACACGCTATCATGCAATAATGATTGGAAGAAACTGTACTTATGGGGTAGTGCAATCACCAATTGCGCATCATTATCTGTAGCGAAATGCAGAATGCCGCTAATGATATTGGGGTTATTTACATAACTGTATGTGGGTTGATATGGCTTTAACATTTGATACAAAGCCGTCTCTTCGGCTTTACGCCCAGCATCGCCAGATAGATGTTTTGATTCTTTGTCAATATTAACTACCAGCAGCTCAAACTTCTTTTTATCCAGTAAGCGTTTCAACGAGTCTAATGGGACAGTTTCTTTAACCTTATCGAAGTCGCACGCAACTACTACCCTGGTTATTGTTTCAAAATGATATTGTGGCGGTACTACTATTACCGGCACAGGGCTGGCTTTAGAGATACTGATTACGTGGCCACCAATTTTGGTATCTGTTTTACTGGTATTGCCTTTACTTCCCAGAATTACCAGGTCCGCATTTTTAACACTGACATTCTCTACCACTGCACGCAGCAAGTGCGAACGATTTAAGTGAACGCTTATCTCTACCCCCTCCCTTACCTGCGCCTTCAACTTATGCTTTAAATGCTCTAGCTTTTTGATCCGATCTGCCACCTCATGCTCAACCTCTTCTTCCATTAGCTGCACCATATCCGGGTTAGGCAGCATAGTTTCAAGAGGCGATACGTAGTAGGCGTTTAATAAAACAATGTGTTCAACAAGAGTTTGTTCGCTCAGTTTTGCGGCAAATTCGGCAGCATTTATAGAGGCTTGCGAAAAGTCGATAGGTACAAGATAGGTTCTCATAGCAGTAGAAATTTAATTTATATGTCGTTTTGACCATTTAGGTAATAAAGTCAATAACAATACAAAGGTAATTGGTAATCGATTGTACTGTGTCAAATAAAACACATAAATATAAATAGAGTTTTGCTATCAGTCAACTTGTGTAGACTTGTGACCAAAAGGATAGTTAAAGTCATGCCGAACTTGTTTCGGCATCCATCATACAGGAATAACAACCTCGATTACTTAGCGCGTGGGATGCCGAAACAAGTTCGGCATGACAGGGTAGGTTATTTTACAAATTTAGCCGCCACCCATTCACTGTCTTTTTTATGGGTAATGTATTTCAGGCCGTGTTTACGAGCTTCTTCTGTAATGATATCCAAATCCGGTGTTTCATAAAATCCGCTAAAATAGATCTCGCCTTCAGGCTTCAATACCTCTGCATAACGTGGCATTTGATCTATCAAAATATTGCGGTTGATATTAGCCAGAATCGTGTCGTACAACTCATTTGGGATGGCCTCTTTTGATCCGCAGCCAGCGGTGATGTTAGCTACATTATTTAATTGTGCATTCTCAATGGTGCTGTCATAACATATCTGATCATAGTCAATGGCCATAATATCCGCAGCGCCCAATTTAGCAGCCATGATAGCCAGTATCCCGGTACCGCAACCCATGTCTAACACCTTTTTGCCAACGAAGCCATTCTCTAGCATCAATTGCAAAACCATTGCCGTAGTTTGATGATGGCCTGTGCCAAAAGCCATTTTAGGGTCTATCACTATTTCATAATCAAACTGCGGGCGTGGCTCATGAAAAGTAGCGCGTACAAAAACTTTGTCACCAATGGCTATTGGTTCAAAGTTACTTTCCCATACCTCGTTCCAGTTTTTTTGGGGGATAAGTGTTACCTCATAGCTAAAAGTAAACATATCAACATACGGCTCCAAAGTCTCCTCCAGTTGATCTTTATTGAAATTTATTTCGGGGATATAAGCCTTAAATCCAAGTTCGGTTTCCTCAAAAGTATCAAAACCAATATCGCCCAGGGCATTAATTAAAAGGTCCTGCTGATAATCTTCGGTAGGTATGGTAGTGAAAAGTACTTCGTAATAATTCATGATTCTTTTTCGGTTTTACTTTTAGACTCCGCTTTCCGATCGCTGATTAATTTCCAGTCTAACAGGTACAATATCAAAAAGTCAACTGTCCAGTAATATAATTGCACAGCAGTCATAAAGCAACCAATGTCAATAAGCTGCCTTTTTCCGGTCGCCGGGTCCCAAATGATCCGGGCCAATCCAAAAGCAAATATCGCACAAACTATTACCAAAACAGAAAATATACTGATAGCGGCTGCACGGCTAGCCACAATCTTACGCCATAACGGCACACCAATCAATATCTGGGTAAGTAAGGCAATAGCAATTTGCCCGGGCGCAAATATTTTATAGTAGGATATTAATCCGTCGATAGAGTCTTCACCCAGGCTCCCTGTATCTACATGGTGAAAGTACGGGCTGAATTTGATCAATACGGCGAATGACCAGAAGGCAAATAAAGGGGGCAGTATTATTTTAACCAAATATTTAAACATACTTACCCCCTATAACAACGCTTTTAGTTAAAAGCTTTAATTATATCTGTAAAATCTCGAGATTTTAATGATGCGCCGCCAATCAGGCCGCCGTCAATATCAGGCTGAGCAAATAATTCGTGTGCGTTTTTAGGATTACAGCTACCACCATAAAGAATAGTCGTAGCATCGGCAACCAATTGGTCATATTTAGCAGCGATCTCCTTACGGATAAAAGCATGAATCTCTTGTGCCTGGTCCGAAGTTGCAGTTACGCCTGTACCAATGGCCCAAACAGGTTCGTAAGCTAATACCAGTTTGCTGAATTGTACAGCATCCAAATGAAATACGCCTTCAACTAATTGCGATTTGATAATATCGAAATACTGGTTTGCTTCGCGCTTTTGTAAAGTCTCGCCGATGCAGAAGATTGGTTTCAGGTCATTAGCTAACGCTGTGTCGGTTTTTTTAGCCAACAGCGCATTGGTTTCCCCAAAATACTGGCGACGCTCTGAGTGGCCTAAAATAACGTAAGCAGCACCTACAGATTTAATTTGTTTAGCAGATACTTCGCCTGTATAAGCACCGCTTTCTGCCTGGTGCGCATTTTGTGCACCTATTGATACTTTTGCCGAACCTTTAGCCAGTTGCACCAGGCTATGCAGGTGAATAAACGGACTGCAAACTACAACTTCCTGTGTACCGGTAGCTTCGTCTTTAACCATATTTACAACTTCAGAAAACAAGGATAATCCTTCGTTATAATCCAGATTCATTTTCCAGTTTCCGGCAACAATTTTTTTTCTCATGATGGATTGTTATTGGTTCATGGTCCATAGTTAATGGTCCATGATTGTTTAATAATTTTTAACTTATATAATGACCATGAACTATTATCCATGATCCATGAACTTAACTAAAATACGCCTCTATAAGGCGCTGTCAATTCAAATATCGCTCTCACTATTTCCTGCTCCACTTCGTCAAACACACGATCTTCACGACGAGGGTAAACCAGCATTTCGGTTTCGAACATCTTTTTTAAAGAATATGTTTCAAAACCCTGCGCGCCGCCCCAGGCAAAATCAGGTATAAAATTACGCGGATAACCTGCGCCAAACACATTAGCGCTTACGCCTACTACCGTACCTGTATTAAACATGGTGTTGATGCCGCATTTAGCGTGGTCGGCCATGATCAAGCCGCAAAATTGCAGGCCAGTTTTACGGAAACGTTGCGTGGTATAATCCCACAGTTTTACTTCGGCGTAATTATTTTTAAGGTTGGAGTTGTTGCTATCGGCACCTATATTGCACCATTCGCCCAGTACAGAGTTACCTAAATAGCCTTCATGGCCCTTTGAGGAATAACCCCAGATCACCGAATTGCTGATCTCGCCACCCACACGGCAAAACGGCCCGATGGTGGTACCGCCGTAAATTTTGGCGCCCATCTTTATCTGTGAGTTATTGCACAGCGCAAAAGAACCACGGATATGGGTACCTTCCCAAACACTGGTGTTTTCGCCTAAATAAATTGGGCCGTTAGTGGTGTTAAAAGTGGAACATTCCGCGGTAGCGCTATCTTCGGCGAAGAAATCTGTGCCTAAAATGGTATTAGTGCTGCTTATTGTAGCGCTGGTGCGGCCTTTGGTAAGTAACCTAAAATCCTTACGCAACTCAATATCGTTCTTGCTAAAAATATCTTCGGGATGCTTTAGACTGATAAAGAAGGGATCATGGTTAATAACCGAGCTAAAATCACTATCAATAGGCGCTCTTGCAGCAATCAGAAAATCGCCTTGCTTCAATGCATCTCCGGTTTTTAACCCGCTAATAGCTTCTAACAAAGCTTCATCAGGGCAAACCGCGCCGTTGATATACAAATCATCAACACCAATTTTAAGTTTAAACTTAGCTTGCAAATAAGCTTGCGTCTGGAAGGAATAGTCGGCATTTAAGTATTTCGCCCACTTCTCGGCAATAGTTAATATCCCAATACGCAGGTCGGCTACGGGGCGGGTATAAGTTAACGGCAGAAGACTTTGATGTGCGTTATCGTCAAAAAGGATGATTGCCATGGCGCAAAAATAAAAAAAGTCCCGACTGCAAAGCCGGGACTTGTAAATATTTTATCAACAAGCTATTAGTTCTTGTTGTAACGAGTACGGAATTTATCAATACGACCCGCAGTATCAACCAGTTTCATTTTACCGGTATAGAAAGGGTGTGACGTATGAGAAATCTCTAATTTTACCAATGGATATTCGTTACCGTCTTCCCACTTTACAGTTTCGCGGGTGTCGATGCATGATTTAGTGATAAAAGAATAGTCGTTTGACATGTCTTTAAATACAACTAATCTATAGTTTGATGGATGCAGATCTTTTTTCATCGTGTTAATTCTCTTCTTCTTTCTTATAAAAGAGGTGCAAATGTAGTGATAAAATTCAAAAGTAAAAAGGGGATTTTATTTTTTTATTAACAAGGGGTGAAGAATATCAAAAATAATTGATTATGGGTTGGCTTATTAGTTTTAGATTATGGCGTTTCCGCCTTTAGGCGGACCGTGCTATCCGCTTATACGCCGCAAGGCCTTAGGCTCGAGGCCGGTATCCGCTGCTATCACTAACGCAGGTGCTTGCTGTTATCTAATTTCCTGCACCAACTCCACCAAAACCCCACCTGCGCTCTTTGGATGCACAAAACAAACCAGTTTATTGTCTGCACCCGGTTTAGGCGCATCGCTTAATAAAACAAAACCCAGGGCTTTTAGTCGCGCCATTTCGGCTTTGATATCGTCTACCTCAAAAGCAATGTGGTGTATGCCTTCGCCTTTTTTGTCGATGAATTTAGCAATGGGACTATCTGCAGATAACGCCTCAAGCAGTTCTATTTTATTAGGTCCGGTCTGGAGGAATGCAGTTTTGACGCTTTCGGTTGCTACCTCTTCGGTTTTGTAGATTTTGGTATTCAGTAATTGTTCATACAGGTCGCCTGCGGCTTTTAGGTCGCGAACGGCAATGCCTATATGTTCAATTTTGTTCATGACCAAATATATAAAAACCAGGTTGTCAATTGCGAGCGAAGCGTGGCAATCGCAGGGAGGCAAAGCAAATATGCAAAATTCGCGATTGCCGCGCTTCGCTCGCAATGACAGTTAATTTATCGCTTTTTCGTCTTTTGGCTCTTCCAACTGATGATCAGTCGGCACCTCGCATGGATAACCAAACAGGCAACGTTTTCTGATGATCTCTGCAACCTCGGCAGGTACATACTGCTCCCAACCGGTGACACCTTGCTTGATAAGTTGCAATACAATGTCGGTCTGTACGTGCAGGTTGGTTTCGTTGTAATTGCTGATATCTTCTATCTTGTTATTAGCGATCAGGTATCGGTATAAGTCTATTAAATGCGGTGGCGGATAAAAGCGCAGGCAGTTCATAATTACACCATTACGCAAGGTAGGGTAAATAAACAGCTTGACGTTACGACTAAACAGTGTAGCGAATGATTCTAAAATACCACCCGGCAAGTCTTTGTAATGTTCTTCAGAGAAAATGTATTCTAAGTTGGGATAGCCTAATACCACCCCCATTTTAAGCGGGGTGATCTTTGAAAGGTAAGCCACCAATTTATAATATTCGTGAAAGTTAGAGATCAATACCGTTTGCCCCAATGAGCAAAGAATATCTACCCTATCCAGGAAATCTTTTTCGTCAATCTCGGCGCTCTCGTCGGCATTACGCTCTTTCAGTGCCTGAAGGGTTAGCTCGCAAATTACCGCTACATTCTTTTTGTCTACATCGGCTTCGGCTTTAAACTGCTTAACGCCGGTGTTCAACATATCTGTATGTACATTTATCAGCGGGCGGAACCGGCCGCGGATAACCACAATGTGCTTTTTATATAATGCTTCTGATGGTTGCTGATTTTCGCCATCGGGTCCAAAAAGTGCCGCGTCAGAGAAACCATACTTCACCAAATGCAAGCTCATCAAACGGTTATCCACCTTCTCAAAATTTGGTCCTTCAAAACGGATCATATCAATCTGGATCCTGTCTTTTGAAAGTTCGTCCATCAACGACAGTAGAAAGATATTTGGCGTAGCGTGATAGTAAAAGCAGGCATAAATCAAGTTGGTACCCAATACCCCAACAGCTTGCTGTTGCTGGTTACTGTCGTTATCCAACAATTTAACGTGGATAATCACATCGTTAAAAGCGCCGTTTGGTTCCAGTTGGAAACGCAGCCCCATCCAACCATGAGCCTCATTAGTTTTATGATAGTTAAGGGTAGATACCGTGTCAGAGAAAGCGAAAAAAGTTGTATTGTCGCCGCGTTGCTTAGCAAGCCTTTCTATAACCAGGCCATATTCATGCTCAAGCATAGCCATGAGCCTGGATTCGCTTACATAGCGTTTAACTTTGAGCTCTCCGTATATGGCGTCAGACACGGTCATATCATAAGCCGACATAGTTTTAGCAATGGTTCCTGATGATGCTCCGGCTTTGAAAAAGTTGGCGGCTACCTCTTGTCCGGCGCCTATTTCGGCAAATGAGCCGTATATTTCGGGGTCGAGGTTGATGGCAAGGGCTTTTTGTTTTGTGCCAATATCTTTATTATAGCTGATATCCATACACTTAGGTAGTTTGTTTTATTGTTGCCATTATCATTAGCGTGACGACTTAAAATTACGATAATTTTAAGAATAAGGCGAACTGTTTATTAAAAAAGCCGGAGGCGTCCGTTTTTATTGAAATAACGTACATAATTTGAAAATGTATTTCACAAATCATGAAAAGCTCAAATTATTAGTTTAAGATGACGGTTTAACCCTATGTTAGGTGATCTTAAATAAAAATGTTTGCATATCTTTGTACTATTAATACATTTAGATATGAACATCCCAATTTATCTCGATAATAACGCTACAACACCAATGGACCCAAGGGTACTGGAAGCTATGTTGCCTTACTTTACTACAAAGTTTGGTAATGCCGCCAGCCGTAACCATCCGTTTGGCTGGGTAGCAGAAGAAGGTGTTGACTACGCCCGCGAGCAAGTGGCCAAATTGATTGGCGCAAGCGAGAAAGAGATCATCTTTACATCAGGCGCTACCGAGTCAGACAACCTGGCTATCAAAGGCGTGTTTGAGATGTATAAAGAAAAAGGCAACCACATCATTACTACGGTTACCGAGCATAAAGCTGTTTTAGACGCTTGTAAACACGTTGAGAAATTAGGTGGCAAGGTTACTTACTTGCCGGTTAAAGAAGACGGCTTGGTTGATCTTGCTGTTTTAGAAGCTGCCATGACTAACGAAACCATCCTGGTTTCTGTAATGTATGGTAATAACGAGATTGGTGTTATACAACCTATCAAAGAAATATCGGCCATTGCCCACAAATACGGCGCTTTGTTTATGACTGATGCTGTACAGGCAGTTGGTAAGATACCTGTTGATGTTAACGCTGATGGCATTGACCTGTTAGCTTTATCGGCACATAAAATATACGGACCAAAAGGCGTTGGCGCATTATACGTACGCCGTAAAGGACCACGTGTTAAAGTTACTGCCCAAATGGACGGTGGCGGCCATGAGCGCGGTATGCGTTCTGGTACGTTGAACGTTCCGGGTATTGTTGGTTTAGGTAAAGCTTGCGAACTTTGCGGCCAGGAAATGGAAAGCGAAGCAAAACGCTTATCTGCACTTCGTGATAAACTGCAAGCAGCATTAACCGTTTTAGAGGAAAGCTACGTAAACGGCAATGTTGAACACCGCTTACCACATGTAGCCAACATCAGCTTTAAATATGTTGAAGGCGAAGGTTTGATGATGGCGATGAAAGATTTAGCGGTATCATCAGGATCTGCTTGTACATCAGCGTCATTAGAACCATCATATGTATTAAAAAGCTTAGGCTTGTCTGATGATTTGGCACACTCTTCGATACGTTTTGGTTTAGGCAGATTTACTACCGAAGAAGAAGTTGACTACGCTGTTGAGGTGACTAAAACTGCAGTGAACCACCTGCGTGATTTGTCGCCGCTTTGGGAGATGTTTAAAGAGGGCATTGACCTGGACTCAATTGAGTGGGCAGAACACTAAATAAGTTATACGTAGGACGTTATACGTTTTACGTTGAATAAATTATAAAAAAAACACGTATAACGTTAAACGTACTACGTAAAACAAATATTAAACAACACAAGAAATGGCATATTCAGATAAAGTAATTGATCATTACACCAACCCACGTAACGTTGGTACCTTAGACAAAGCTAGTCATAAGGTAGGTACCGGCCTGGTTGGCGCCCCAGAGTGCGGCGACGTAATGCGTTTGCAAATTGAGGTTGGCGATGACAACATCATCACCGATGCTAAATTTAAAACTTTTGGCTGCGGTTCGGCTATTGCTTCTTCATCCTTGGCAACCGAATGGTTAAAAGGTAAAACTATTGATGACGCAATGAAAATTGACAACATGGATATTGTTGAAGAATTAGCATTGCCACCGGTAAAAATTCACTGCTCTGTTTTGGCAGAGGATGCAATTAAAGCAGCGATCAATGATTTCCGTGTTAAAAATGGCATGGAAGCAATAGAAAGCGAAAAATCGCACCACTAAATAGAGACAAGAATCAAGATTCAAGAGCCAAGAGATTTGGCTTGTTTTTTAATCTTGATTTTTATTTTCCTGTCTTGATTCTTGTATCTCGACTCTTGATTCTAACAAAAAATGGTAACTGTAACTGATAAAGCGAAAAGTAAAGTAGAAGACCTTATGCGCGATACGGGGCTTGATGCCTCTTATTTCCTGAGGGTTTCTGTACAGGGCGGCGGATGCTCGGGGTTATCTTATAATCTTGACTTTGATAACGAAGAAAAAAAGGGCGACCAATTTTTCGAGGACAAAGGTGTACGCATGGCTTTGGACATGAAGTCATTCTTGTACCTGGCAGGTACTGAGCTTGATTTTTCTGACGGATTAAACGGTAAAGGCTTTAACTTCCATAATCCTAATGCAACACGCACCTGCGGTTGCGGCGAGAGTTTCTCGGTATAGGCTATTATACTGTACAAACAGAAAAGGCGCTGAATCAGCGCCTTTTCTGTTTGTACGTATTTATAATTCTGAGCATAGCGAAGAATCACAAACTGATTGAGTGCTTTTCCATTTGAAAAAATAAAGTAGTTTTGCTACAGCAATCAATCAATATAATACAATGACATCAGCTACCGAGCGCAGCACCGTACCCAGTTTAATCCGTTATATAGTACAAAACATCCACCCGGATACCAACACGTTTTTGAGCCATAAAGTTGGTGATAACTGGATTGATATTACTTACCGCGAAGCGTTGGAAAAGATAGACGCAATTTCGGCCTGGTTTATTGATATCGGCATACAAAAAGGCGACCGATTGGCCCTAATCATGGAGAACGGTCCTGATTATATTTATTATGACCAGGCACTGCAGCAAGTGGGTGGGGTAAATACTTCTATCTATCCTACGCTCTCAGAAACCGAGATTGAATATATTTTGAATGACTCAGGTGCGCGCACCATCATTTGCGGTAATCCCTTCCTGTTTAGGAAAGTATTAAAAGTGGCCAATAACTGCCCCGATCTGATTCGAATTATCCCAGCTTTTGATGATTTTGAAAAATATTTAGAGAAACAGGCCCTTAATGCCGGCGTAATTGGATTTAAAGAGTTGATTCAAATTGGCGGCACATTGGTTGGCAAACATCAATCTGCCATTAACAGCGCGCGTGAAGCTATTTTACCATCTGATCTTTCTTGTTTGATCTATACGTCAGGTACCACCGGTACGCCCAAGGGCGTGATGTTAACGCATCATAATTTGGTAGAAAACGTAAAAGTTTGTTTAATTCAGATCCCGATTATCGAGAAGACAGACACTTTCCTGTCCTTCCTGCCATTATCGCATGTTTTTGAGCGTACTGCAACTTACCATGTGTGCTTATATGCGGGTTCTAAAATTGCTTTTGCGCAAAGCCTGGAGCTATTAGCCAAAAACATGGGCGAGGTTAAGCCAAATGTCATGAACTGTGTCCCTCGCCTATTAGAGCGCATCCATGATCGCGCCATGAAAAATGGCACCAGTGGCGGCGGGCTAAAACCCAAGATCTTTTTATGGGCCTTAGAGATTGGAAAGAAACATCGCATAGCCAACGAAGACGGCAAAAAATCAGGTCCGATATTGAATGCGCAACATGCACTTGCAGAGAAACTGGTGTTTAGCAAGATAAAAGAACGTACCGGTGGTAATTTAAAGATCATGTTATCAGGCGGTGGCGCTTTACCTAAAAATATCGGCGAGTTTTTTGGCGATCTGGGCATTAAAGTATTGGAAGGCTTTGGCCTGACTGAGACATCGCCGGTAATGTCGGTAACAGAAGTTCATCGTCAGATTTACGGTACTGTTGGCCGTATTGTGCCGGGTATCGAGGTGGCTATACAAAATGTCGATACTAAAGAAATTTACACCATACAAACGCACGAATCCTTCAAAGAAAGCTTTCAATCAGAAGAGGGCGAAATTATTGTACGCGGTCACTGCGTAATGAAAGGCTATTTAAACAAACCCGAAGAGACAGCCGCTACTATCGACAAAGACGGCTGGCTGCACACCGGGGATATCGGTCGATACTTTAAAGGCAACCTGCAAATCACCGATCGATTAAAAAACATGCTGGTTAATGCATATGGTAAAAACATCTACCCTACTCCGGTAGAGAACACCTACTTGAAAAGCCCTAAAATTGAAGGCGTGTTTTTATTGGGCGATAAACGCGAATACATCACCGCCATTATTATCCCGGCAAAAGAGGCGCTGCAAGAGCAATTTGGCTTTACAGAAGATTTCTTTGAGGAGACAGATCCGTTTATTGATAATAAAGACGTACGCGATTGGCTGAACCAGGATATTCGTAAACTATCTAATGAATTGGCCAAATTCGAGCGCATCAAAAACTTCAAGGTAAAGCGTAAGCCTTTCAGTATGGACGATGGCGAGATCACCCCTACTATGAAACCAAAACGCAAAGTCATAGAAAAAAAATACGCCGGTTTTATTGATGACATGTATGCAGGAGAAGCAGAAGCCGACTAATTACGCGCGGCAGATAGGCGGACGAAGTCTTAAAATATGTAATTTGTACAATCAACTTTAATATTGCCCGAGGTAAAAGATGCTATTCACTTCTTCAATTTTCCTTGCATTTTTTGCTACTTTCTTCCTACTGTACTGGTTGGCGTTTAAGAACAATTTGCGGCTGCAAAACCTATTGCTGCTTTTTGCCAGTTATGTATTTTATTGCTGGTGGGACTGGCGCTTTTTAGCACTTTTAGCTGGCAGCTCACTGGTTAATTTTCTGGTGGGCAAATATGCTTACAGAGCCTCTTCTCCGCGCTTGAAAAAAGTCTATATAAACATTGGTATAATTGCCAATGTTGGCTCCCTGCTTTTTTTTAAATATGTAAACTTCTTCATTGAATCTGCTGTTGCCATATTGTCCAAAATTGGCCTTCATGCAGATCCCCATACATTAAATATCCTATTACCACTTGGTATAAGCTTTTACACATTCAGGGCTTTAAATTACATTCTTGACATTGGCAAAGGCAAACTTGAACCAACTGAAAACTGGGTCATCTTCTTTTCCTTCATTGCTTTCTTTCCCTGCCTGCTTGCCGGCCCTATTGACAAAGCCAAAACGCTCATTCCTCAGCTAGCGGCAAAAAGAAATTTCATATATACAGAAGCGGTTGATGCAACGCGGCAAATATTATGGGGCTTGTTTAAAAAGTCTGCCATTGCCGATAATATAGCCTTCTACACAGATGGCATTTATAAAACTTATTTCGCCAGTAATAGCAGCACGTTATTAATAGCGGCAATATTATACCCCATTCAGATATATGCCGATTTTTCAGGCTACTCTGATATTGCTATTGGCTTAGCGCGCCTGCTTGGATTTAAAGTAACTCAAAATTTTAACTTTCCTTTTTTCGCTCAAAACATTGCCGATTTTTGGCGTAGGTGGCACATATCATTAACCAAATGGTTCACAGAATATGTCTTCACTCCGCTAAGCATTCATTTTAGAGATTATGGTAAAGTTGGTTTAATTTTGAGCGTTTTAATCAATTTGACGGTAATAGGCGCATGGCATGGCGCCAATTGGACCTTTATCATATTTGGTTTGTTGCACGGCCTATATTTCATTCCGCTTGTTTTAAATGGTACTGTTAATAAAACAAAAAAACCGGGTGTAAAAAATTGGCCATCATTAGTTGAGTTTAAAAACATATTGCTAACGTTTTGCCTGGTTGCATTTTCGTTTATCTTTTTCAGGTCTGATTCTATTGCCAATGCAGTCCAATTTATTCATCGGTTATTTACGACCTCATTGCTTGAAAAACCGATAAGGTTGTCGTATTCTTTTACTATTTTCATTATTGGGATGCTGGTATTAGAATGGAAAAGCAGAACATATGATTACGGATTAGCCATAGTTAAGACCTGGCCACGTGCCGCACAGTGGGCATTTTATTATTTTATAATTTTTACCGTATTCTTTTTTTCGACCACGGGGCAAAACTTCATTTACTTTCAATTTTAAATGAGAAAGTACCTACGCAATTTGATAATCTTCCTGGCGCTGCCTTTAATAACGGGCATCTTGCTTGATGTGTTTATTAGTACTAACCTAAAAAAGAGTTTAACATTTGCAGCTGATGAGATTCCGGTGTGGAATGATATTTATAACGGCCGGATAAATTCTGACATCATTATAAACGGCAGTTCAAGGGCGCTGGTGCACTTTGATGCCGATAAGATGAGCCGTGAACTCAACACATCGGTTTATAATATTGGTGATGATGGCAACAACTTTGACATACAGGGCCTGCGATGCAAAGTGCTATTGAAATATAACCGGCAGCCGAAGGTTATTATACAATCGATAGACCTGGCTATGTTTAACAAAATAAATTATATGTTTATGCCAACTCAAATATTGCCCTATATGCTTTGGGATTGGGACATGATGCAAGTCTGCAAACATAAATCGCCTTACGATGCTGCTGACTTTGTAATACCTTTTAAAAGATATTACGGCCAGCATGATGTTCTTAGGAATGCTATTTCAATATTTAGGCACAGACGACCGGAGCATGTCGCCAGAATAAAAGGCTACCGCGCAACCGATGGGACATGGGAGCAAGACCTGGCAGCTGAAAAGGTAAAAATGGCTAATTTTAAATTTGGCATTGACAGCGATATGGTAAAAAACTTTGATCAGTTTATTATTGATTGCAGAAGGCGTAACATTAAGTTGATTTTTGTAAATACGCCAGAGTACATAGGCGGTAGAACTTTGGTTAAAAACCGGGCCGAGATAATGTCGGTTTTCAAATCATTAGTAACTAAGTATCGTATCCCGTTTTTTGACTATAGTAATCACCCAATAAGTTATAACCAAAAATATTTTTACAACACCGTTCATCTAAACCGCGGTGGCTCGCAGTACTTTACTCAAAACTTTATTGACACTTTAAAGAAAACCAGAGTGTTAGACAGTCTGTTAGCGCGGTAGCTATACAAACCCCAGAATATCCTTAATACTTTCTACACTTCTAAACATCCCACTATCAATACTTTGCTCAATTTCTTCGTGGGCCCAGGTAATGTGGTATGGTACGTGAATGGCATAGCCGCCAATGTTGAGTACGGGCAGTACATCGCTTTTTAACGAATTACCCACCATAAGCAGTTCGCTGGGGCGGATGTCAAGATGTTTGATGAGTTTGAGGTAATTGGCATCGTCCTTTTCAGACATTACTTCTACATGGTGAAAATAACCGGTTAGATTTGATTTGCGTAGTTTACGTTCTTGATCAAGCAAGTCGCCTTTGGTGGCAACCACCAGGCGATATTTGCCTTTCAGCGTTTTAAGAACATCCTCTACTCCATCCAATAACTCTATGGGCTGGTTCAGCATCTGTTTACCCAAATCAATGATCTCGCCAATGGTTTTGGTCGATATCATGTTATTGGTAACGGTCATAGCCGTTTCAATCATAGAAAGTATAAAGCCTTTGATGCCGTAGCCATACAACCCCAGGTTGGCTATTTCAATTTTAAGCAGCTCTCGCTCCAGTTCGTGGCGTGGAAGATATTCTTCCAGCAACGTGCAAAAAGCTTCTTCAGACTGCCTGAAATAGGGCTCATTTACCCAAAGTGTATCGTCAGCATCAAAGGCAATAACCTTAACGTTCATACCACAAAGGTATCAAACAGAACGCAGTATAAAAATACTACCAGGGGCTTTCCTGATTAGTAGCCTCTATATCGTTACTAAAGTATTTTCCGGTAGGACCATCGGCACCAATAGTTGCGTATTTCACTACAATGGCGGCTGCGTCTTCAACAGATCCGGGGCCGTTATGATGGTTAAAGTCGGTTTTAGTATAGCCGGGATCAACAGCGTTTACTTTAAAAGTGGTATCGCGCAGTTCATAAGCCAAATGTACCGTATAGGCGTTCAGCGCTGTTTTAGACGGACCATAAGCCGCGCCCTTAACATTGTAATATTTCCAATTCAGGTTACTGTGTAAGGTTAATGACCCCAGACCTGATGTTACATTTACAATTCTTGGTTCAGGCGATTCTTTCAGCTTATCTATAAAGGCTTGAACAACGCTTATCGCACCAAAGAAATTAGTATCAAAAACTTCTCTAATGGTTGATAAAGGCGTGGTAGATGGTGTTTGCTGCATACCACCTAAAATACCGGCGTTGTTAATCAGAACATCCAATTCTTTAATTTGGCTGGCGGCATTAATTACCGATTCCAGATTGCCTACATCGATCTGGATGGGTTCCACATTATTCAAACCTTCGGCCTTTAGTTTAGCTACGGCTTCCACGCCGTTTTCAAGGCTGCGGCTGCCCAGGTAAACAAAATATCCTTTTTGTAATAATTGTCTGGCGGTTTCAAAGCCAATGCTTTTATTGGCTCCTGTTATGAGTACTTTTTTCATTTCGTGTTTTATTTGATACAAAAGTATCTTACCTAAAATCAACACAACTGCACTCCTAAAGGTTTCAATGGTACATTTCGCGGACAGTGGTACGGTAAGCCACCGGCGTATCATTTACGATGCGTTTGAAGAAACGGTTAAAGTAGGATGCATCCTCAAATCCTAACGCAAAAGCTATTTCTTTAATTGAAGAATCGGTGTGAAAAAGTAAACGTTTGGCTTCCATGATGAGCCGGTCATGAATATGTGTAATGGCCGACTTACCACTTTGCTCCTTCACCACCTCGCTTAAATGCCCGGCAGATATATTGAGCATATCGGCATAAGCGGTAACTTCATGATACTGAATATAATTTTCTTCAATTTTGCTCAAATACTTTTTCAGTAAGACACGTTCAGGCGCCGTATCTATGTTACTAAATTGCTCTACATACAGGCGGCTTAGGTAGATCATCAATACCCGCATGTAACTCATCAACATGCTGTGTTGCCAGTTATTATTGTTGGCGTTTTCGATATAGATCTTTTCCAGCATGTCGCCTATAAAGGCCACATCAGCATCGCTCAAATTTAGCTCATGACCATTATCCGGATTCTGAATAACAGGCAACTGGCGCAGCATCGAGTTTTCTTCGAGCGACAGAAATTCATCTGTAAAACCAAGCACAATGCCCGTAAACGGCTTAGCATCTTCTTTTAAATGTACCTGGTGTGGTATGGTAAAATAAAAAGTATCCGGCTTAAGTGTGTATTGTTTATCGTCTATCCAATGCTTATTAGCGCCATCCTTTACAAAGGCCCAGAAATAATAATCTTTACGATGCGGCACCAAAAAATCAGTGCGCTTATACATCACACTGCAATGCGCCTTGTTAATGCTAAACATGGTGCTGCCGGTAATTAAATCGGGCACCAAACCATGTTTAGCTATTATAGCCTCTGTTTCGGTAAAATACATTACCCAAAGTTAGCTTAAAGATCTTTACTTCGTCAATTTCACATGCTGATATGACCTTATTATAACCGGACCTATTAATCCTGATTGCTGCAAAGGTGACTTTTCATCCCAATGATTAAACGTGACAAAGGTGGTGCGTTTAGAATCACGCTTCCCTGTACTGTCTACCCAGTTAGGCCACTCAGCTATAACAGATCCATTATATTTTACATCCGAAGGCATCTTTGCATCTCCCACTAGTCGGTTTCTCCATAAGTTGGTCACGCTGATCTCGATATCATTTTTACCGGCATGTACCGCACCTGTCAAATCAATCCTGAAAGGGATTTTCCATAACACACCCAAGTTCTTTCCGTTTACAATTACTTCGGCTATAACACTTACGCTGCCCAGATCTAACTCGAGTGAATTACCTGTCTTAAATGCATCTGCAGTTAAAATGAATTGCTTTTTATAAGTCGCTGTTCCCGAAAAATATTTGATACCCTCGTCGTCGGAAGTTGGCCATGAAATAAGCTTAGGAAAAGTAGCTTTTGCCGGAGCGCCTGTATTTTTAGGGAAGGTCAACTCCCAGGGGCCAGACAGTTCGATAGGCTGCGGCACAAATGCAACTGCTGCCGTCTTATTTGATCCCCCGGCGGTTTTGTAAGTTACTTTGCCGGCATATGGCGTAACCCATTCAGGTGTACCATTGTTATAATCCAGTTTTGGTTGCGGAATATCTCTTTCTAAATGAGCGATATTTCCCGTCTTTGCCACAACGGTCTTTGTTTCTCCATTGGCATAATAAGCCATGTGCAACTCGTGCTTAATTCCCTTCTCAGCAGGCGGAGTATCAAACAACTGGTCGTTAACAGCAAACACCAATGTATTTGCCAAAACCAGGTCATTCACTTTGCCGGTGACATCATAAATTGGATATTTTGGTGGCACGCCTATCATGTCAGGTAAGAATCTGCCATAAAGCGCCCTGATCAACTTAAATTGCTGGCCGTTAAATGGCAAATCCAAATGCTGATTTTCTAAAACACTTAATTGATGCCGCTGGCCGCCTAACTCATAATCCATCCGTAACTCTTTTACTGATCCAAAAGCAGGGTCGCCGGACGAAAGGGCATTATTAGCTACTATATGAAGTCCGTCATTTTTAGCAGCTTTAGTCAAGGTATCAGTCACGTCAGCAATTCCCTCCGGCAGAAAGGTGCCGTACTCTGCTTTAATAATATGCAAATCAGGCAAAGGCTGTTGCTGTGGACGGTCTAACGTAATTTTCGCGTTAGCGATATGATATGATGATGGGGCCTTCGCACCACGAAAGATCACAAAAACAGATCCGTTAGTATTAAAAGACATCGGGATATCCGTGGTATTGCCTGCCCCCTTTCGCCAAACTAAAACATCTTCAACTTTACCGGTCTCCGAATTCCAAAGTTGAGGTTTCTTTCCCGACACCCTGAATCTGCACACTTCTTCTCTTGTATTAGTTTGTGGATTAGAAATAAAGTAAATATCGTCATTACCAACCGTGCGGTGGATGAAATTAAGATCAGACCCTGTAATGCCACCAGAAAAATCAGGAACTAAATGTTGCTTGGCAAGTGCATGGGCTACTGAGAGATCGGTCGAGATCTTACCGCTCCATAATTCATCAGCAAGCTGGGTAACTTGTGCGTCGCTGGCAGGGTAACCTTGCAAACTTGGCGATTTAGTAGGTTTAGAGCCGATGATGGTTGCACCGGAAGCAACCAAATCTTTAAGCTTGATTAGCAATTGCGGCCTTGCCCACATGCTTTTAGGTAGCACTAATAAACGGTAGGCTAACCCGGCATGATTATAAATCTTGCCATTCTTAACCGTAAGTCGAGCTAACTCGTCGGGACCAATCTGGTCATAATCATAGCCCAGTCTTTTAATATCGTTTCTTAAAATAGCATCGTTGGGCGAAGATTCATCGTTGAAAACCAAAACATCGGCCGTGCTTCTTCCCTGTTGCAATAAAAACTGTGATCGGCCCAGGTAGCTCATATAGGCTTTACTTTGCTCCCACCAGGTATTCAGGCGGCTCATTTCTACACCCCATTGATGAAAGGTGACGCCGGGCGCAATATTATAAGGTTGAAGCGGATAGCTGTGAAAGATAAAGCGGTTAATGCCTTCTGTCCACATTTTATCGCCGAGTGGCTTCATGGTTGCGGGGTGGTTGATCCATCCACCAATGCTGGTAAATGATTCTGCACCTACAATGGAGTTGCCATTAACGTGCGCTACAGACGCCGCCATTCTTGCCGACTCCGCATAATCGCCACCCGGTAGCCAGAACTCGCCCATTACCACATCGGCCGGCGCGCCTACCTGCATTGATTCGTAAGGGCCGCCATAGGGCTCGGTAGAAAACTTCATTTTATTTTTATGGCACAGTTGGGCAAAGTAGCCGTAGTAGTTATCAGCAAACAAGTCGCCAATCGTTCGGCGGAAATCCCACAGAAAACGCTCAGATACTTCGCCACTCTCTACATAGTAACCAGCCAGCGCAGGTAAATAGCTCAGACAATCATAACCCCGGCGCTTTTTAAACTCGGTATTAAAACCTTCTGTCCAGTTATTGCAACCCACTTCATAGCTATCTATCAAACAGTTATTCAACGTATTGCCAACCAGTGGACCGACATAATCCAGAATAGGTTTTATACCGTCGGCCCAGTAAGCATCAGCTGCTTTGCGGCTCATTTTGTCAATTTCGAGTCCTGCTCCCCCTTTTTCTGAAGGGTGATTTTCATTTCCATTTGGCGTATGGCCAAAACGGATGATCGTCCAATCGCCGGCGGGGGCTGTCCAGTTTAATGTGCCGTCTGACGACATTTTAGATGTCAAGTCAATTATGTCTTTTTTGCTGATGATTGCGTCTACAGCAATTATCTTATCACTCGGGTCTAAATGTGTTTTAAAGTCATTGCCCGATAAGGATTTAATTGGCAGCAAGTCTATCCTCTTATTGCTTTTAGGGGTCGGGAAAGCCAGCACAGCAATGTCTTTATAATAGTTAAACTTAGTTGCCGGCTGCGTCAACACCTGATGAATAGCGCTGCCTCCCTGAACCAAAATTTGACTATAAACTACAGTCTGCATAGCATTTTCAGGTTTTACCCACGGCCCTCCGCTTGATGACCAACCCGGACCATTGTGAAATGCCAACTGCATCCCCAACCGGTGCGCTTCTGTAACAGCGAACTTAAAAAGCTCCAGCCATTTTGGGGTCATGTAAGTCGCCGGGCCATCGGGATATCCCTGTCCTACGTTAAAGATCTGTGCTTCCTGGATACCCACGCGTTTCATGGCTTCCAGGTCGGCGGTGATGCCTTGTTTAGTGATGTTACCGTCTATCCAGTGCCACCAGGTACGTGCCCTGGCAGAGGGTGGCGGGTTTTTAAATCCGGCTAGTAAAGCATCCTGTGCTTTAACATTAACAACGCATAGCGCTACAAAAACAATCGTAAAAAGTATTCGGTTCATTGGGTTGGTAATAATTGGTGGGGCAAGATAAATACATTCTTAAGTCTAACTGTCTGTGTCTGTCCTGTAAGCTATCTCGGTAAATGTTAAGCTTATCCTAACGCGCAACCCAAAAAAATCCTATTTTTGCAGCTTCAATAAAATATCGTTACAAAAACATGAGTATTGCACTATCCGAACAGGAAATTATACGCCGCGAATCATTACAACAATTACGTGCCCTGGGCATTGATCCATATCCTGCCGAGGAATTTAAGGTTACTGATTTTGCGCAGGACATAACCGATAATTTCGCAGCTAACCCGGATACTTATAAACAGGTAACTATTGCCGGCCGGATCATGACCCGCCGTATTATGGGCAGTGCATCATTTGCCGAAATTCAGGACAGCACAGGCCGGATGCAGGTCTACATCAAACGAGACGATATTTGCCCTGACGAGGATAAAACCTTATACAATACCGTATTTAAAAAATTGCTGGATATTGGCGACTACATGGGCATTAAAGGCTACGTTTTCTTGACTCAAACTGGCGAGATCTCTGTACACGTACAAGAGTTGACTATTCTTTCAAAATCATTAAAGCCGCTACCTGTTGTTAAACGCGATGAGGACGGTAATATCCACGATGGATTTACTGACCCTGAAATGCGTTACCGTCAGCGCTATGTTGATTTAACAGTTAACCCGGAATACAAACAGATCTTTATTAAAAGATCAAAAGTGATTAGCGCTATGCGCAATTACTTTAACGCACAAGGCTGGATGGAAGTAGAAACGCCGATTTTGCAACCTGTGCATGGTGGCGCGGCGGCGCGTCCGTTTGCTACGCACCATAACACGTTGGATATGCCGCTATTTTTGCGTATCGCTAACGAGTTATATTTAAAACGTTTAATAGTAGCCGGTTTTGACGGTGTTTATGAGTTTGGCAAAATGTTCCGTAACGAGGGCATGGACCGTACGCATAACCCGGAGTTTACCGCTATGGAAATATACGTAGCCTATAAAGATTATATCTGGATGATGGCTATGGTTGAAGACTGCCTGGAGCAAGTGGCTCGTGCCGTACATGGTATTGCCGCTGTACAGGTAGGGGCTAACGAGATCAACTTTGCAGGCCCATACACTCGTTTGAGCATGTATGAGTCCATCCAAAAATATACAGGCATAGATGTTTCGGCAATGGATGAAACCGGCCTACGCGAGGTTTGTAATGATCTTAAAATTGAGGTTGATACCACAATGGGAAAAGGCAAGCTGATCGACGAGATCTTCAGCGCTAAGGTAGAAGCTAACCTGATCCAGCCAACCTTCATTACCGACTACCCTATCGAAATGACGCCGCTGGCTAAAAAGCATCGTACTAAAGACGGTTTGGTTGAACGCTTTGAATTATTTGTAAATGGCAAAGAAATTGCCAACGCTTATTCAGAGTTAAATGACCCCATTGATCAACGTGAACGGCTAGAGGAACAATTGATCCTGGCTGGCCGTGGTGATGACGAAGCTATGGCGATGGATGACGACTTTTTACGTGCCTTAGAATATGGTATGCCGCCAACATCGGGTTTAGGTATCGGGATAGACCGTTTGGTAATGTTATTGACTAACCAGAGTACGATACAAGAAGTATTATTCTTCCCACAAATGCGCCCTGAAAAGAAAGCCAAAGTAGCAACAGCCGATGACTTTGTAAAAATTGGCGTACCGGCCGAATGGGTGCAGGTATTAAATAAAATGGGCTTCAATACGGTTGATGAATTAAAGGCTGCAAATCCGAACAAGGTATTTAATGATTTGGGGGGTATGCGTAAAAAGCTAAAACTTGAAATTACCATGCCGGCCAAAGAGGTTGTTATGGCTTGGTTTGAATAGCATAATGTAGAGACGCAATATCTTGCGTCTAAAATGGCAAGACAGCAAAAAGGCGCAAAATATTGCGTTTCTACGTTCAATTAACGATTTTCCACAATCGTTATTAACAATTCTTTAATATAATAATAAAATGCTGGAAACTTTGGCATTTGATGTGTTACGTACATTTACATACACACATTATATGCAAGAGTCATGACTAATTCAATATTAGAAATTACAGAAAGCGAATACTTGATAAAATTGAACAGGTCAAATTTCAACTTGTCATTTATCAGAAGTTTATTGAAGATTGTTGAAGTTGCTAATCCTTCAGAAGATAGCTTCTCGACGCCCGACAGAAACATCAGCTATAATCAGAGCCACCAGTCAGAACCTGATTATTTCAGTTCGCTTGACGACAAATAGGCTTTAAAACAATTGTTTTAAAGCCTATTATTTTATTCCTTAGAATTGTTGGCGATATCCGCCCTTAATTACCTGTTTGTCCATTTGGGCCATCTGCTGTTTCATCATTTTAATCTGTTCCGTCAGCAGTTTATTCTTATCGTCTTTTGTAGCCTCCTGTAAGTACATAGTTGCTTCGCGCTTATTACGCTTAGCCATTGCTATACCTGCCAGGCTTATTTTAGCCAATGCGGTATTGTGCGACATGGTCATGCCCAGCTGCAATGCTTTCTTAAAATATTTTTCTGATTTTAACGGTGCTTTGCGCGACTCGATCAAACCGATAAGTAAATTATAATAGCCATGCTGATTTTTATGTAATTGCTTTTCGTAATCGTTTACTTTACCTAACCATGCTTCTGCTTTGTCTGATTGCTCTTTACGCAAGAAGTATTGGGCAATGATCATATTCTCATTAAAGAAGAACGATAACAGGATGATACCGCCGAGCAACAACACCAAAATCCCCCAACCCCAAAAACCAAAGGCGCAAAGTGCAACCGCACCACCCAAAAAAACGCAGGCTATAATTAGCCGAACTATATTTGACATAATTTGTTATCCTATAAATTGATTGCAAATATCCGTTTATTTGTACTCTTAATCAACATTTCAGAAATATTTATGGCAATTGATTTAGAGCCATCATGGCTTAAGGTTTTACATACCGAATTTGATAAAGATTACATGCTTAAGCTGCGTCAATTTTTAAAAGACGAAAAGCAGACCGGCAAAATCATCTACCCAAAAAACTCAGATATTTTTAACGCTTTTGCTAAAACGCCATTTGATGAAGTTAAAGTGGTGATATTGGGACAAGACCCATATCATGGCGCCAACCAGGCACACGGTTTATCTTTTTCTGTGCAAAAAGGTATCCGTACACCTCCATCGCTACAAAACATTTACAAAGAGCTGGCCACAGATATTCCCGGCTTTACTATACCTCAAACCGGCGATCTGACCGAATGGGCCGAACAAGGCGTGTTACTATTGAACGCTACATTAACCGTGCAGGCTGCCAATGCCGGCTCTCACCAGAAAAAAGGTTGGGAACAATTTACAGACACGGTTATCAAAACCATATCAGACAAAAAGGAACACGTAGTGTTTATCCTATGGGGAGCTTACGCGCAATCAAAAGCGACACTGATAGATAACAGCAAACATTTGGTCATCAAATCAACGCACCCCTCACCTATGGCTGTTAGCCATGGCGGGTTCTTTGGCTCTAAACCGTTTTCAAAAACCAATACCTACCTGAAAGAGCACGGTGAAAAACCGATTGACTGGCAGATACATTAGTTTAATGAGTGGTTAATGAATGTTTTGAATTGATGCTGATTATTTACTAGCTGATGAAAGGCCATCATTAAAACCGGCAACTACGCCTTGTTTAATATCTGGCCAGTGTTCTAAAGCCGAAATGATGATACAAGCTAAAACTATTCTGACTACAATTTTCTTGATTTGCATTGCTTTATTATTTAGGTAAAAAATAATCATACTAATATAACACATTGGTAAATCAACTTGGCGTTAATCACATTAATATAACAAATTGTTCATATCACCCTAACACATTCACCTGGCACTAATTAGTATTCCAACGGCACTATAGGTTCTTTTTTACTGGTCGACATGATCATCATCGTTTGGAAAGTTTTAACCACACTGATGCGGCTGATCTTTTCCATGATCAGTTGCTCATACGATTTAATGTCGCGCACATAAACTTTCAGTAAAAAGTCGCACTGGCCGGTTACGTGGTGGCACTCGGTTACTTCCTTGATCTTTTTTATCTCGGCAATAAAAGTGTGGATGGTATCTTTCTGATGAAAATCAAGCGATATCTGTATAAAGGTTTTAATGCCCAGGCCAAGTTTTTCCTCGTCTACCAGAGCATGATAGCTCTTTATATATTCGGCATTTTCCAGTTTACGCACGCGTTCAAGCGTTGGCGCCGGCGATAATCCGATCTCTGTCGAAAGCTGAAGATTAGTGATTCTTCCGTTCTCTTGTAAGGTTTTAAGTATTTGCAGGTCAATCCTGTCCAGTTCTGCAGCCATAACTACGTCGATAATTTTAAACAAAATACAAAATTATATTTTTCCAAAACAATAATCGTAAAATATTATTTTTTATTTCCAAATTTTTAGACAAGTCTAAAAAAACGATTAGATTTGTTTAAATGAATACACTAGCCGAAGAAAATTATTTAAAAGCCATTTATCACCTCTCGTTAAATGATTTAAACGTGAGTACCAACCAGATAGCTGCAGCACTATGCACCAAAGCAGCATCGGTTACAGATATGTTGAAAAAGTTGGCCGATAAGGAGCTGATCAACTATGAGCGGTATCAGGGAGTTACGCTTACTGCCGTTGGCGAAAAAATCGCTTTACAAATTATTCGCCGTCACCGACTTTGGGAATACTTTTTGGTAGAAAAGCTAAATTTTAAGTGGGATGAGGTACATGAGATGGCCGAAGAGTTGGAACACATTTCGTCGGTAGAGCTGGTTGATCGCCTGGATAAGTTTATGGATTATCCGAAACATGATCCGCATGGCGACCCGATACCAGACCGCGACGGAAATTTTAAAAAGCATGAATTAATACCGGTGGCATCTTTAAAATTAAACGAGGCGGGTATTATTTCAGGAGTGCGCGACCATTCGCCCGGTTTTTTACAGTACCTGGACAAACAACAGCTCATCATCGGCAAAAAAATAAAAATTACAGACATTATAGCATACGATAACTCTATGATATTACAAGTTGAAACAATCGCCATTCACATAAGCCGCGATGTGGCTAAAAATTTACTGGTAGCGATATGAGCGGCGGATTTAACGAATCATTAGGAAATGTGCACGGCTCGGTATCTACCGAAAATAAAACCGGTTGGAAAAAGATCCTGGCTTTTATAGGCCCGGCTTACCTGGTTAGCGTTGGTTACATGGACCCCGGCAATTGGGCCACGGATATTGCCGGCGGCAGTGCTTTTGGTTATAAACTGATCTGGGTGCTTTTCGCCTCAAACCTCATTGCTTTATTACTACAATCGCTATCGGCACGTTTAGGCATTGTGCGCGGACTGGATTTGGCGCAGGCATCAAAGATCACTTACCCGCGTTTTGTCAACCTGTGTCTTTATATATTGGCGCAGATAGCAATTATCGCGTGCGACCTGGCCGAGATCATTGGCATGGCCATTGGTTTAAACCTGCTGTTCCATCTGCCGTTAATATGGGGGGTATCCTTAACTATTACCGATACGTTACTCATGCTCTTCCTGATGAATAAAGGCATGCGTAAACTGGAAGGGTTTATCATATCAATGATTTTTATTGTTGGCTTATCTTTCCTGGTGGAGATGTTTATAGTAACCCCCGACGTGAAAGAGGTTGCTTTAGGTTTTATTCCGCATAATTTAACAGGCAACTCCTTATATATAGCCATAGGCATTATTGGTGCGACAGTTATGCCGCATAATCTTTACCTGCACTCGTCCCTGGTACAAACCCGACAAATTACGCGGACAGATAAAGGTTTAAAAACCGCTATCCGGTTCAATTTATTCGATACCGTAATAGCGCTTAACCTGGCCTTTCTGGTAAACGCTGCTATATTGATCCTGGCGGCAAGTGCGTTTTTCAAGAATGGCTATTTTCATATTGCTGAGATACAGGACGCCTACAAATTGCTCGAACATATTTTTGGCCGCACGGCTCCGGTATTATTCGCTATTGCGCTGATAGCCGCAGGGCAAAGCTCGACCATTACAGGTACGCTTGCAGGCCAGATCATCATGGAGGGGCATATCAACCTGCGCATTGAGCCTTGGTTACGCCGGTTGTTAACCCGTGTATTGGCTATTGTACCGGCTGTATTCACCATTATTTACGCGGGGCAGGATGGCTTGAGTAACCTACTAATTTTAAGTCAGGTGGTTTTGAGCTTACAGTTAGGTTTCGCGGTTATCCCATTGATTCATTTTACATCTGACAAGAAAAAGATGGGCAGCTTTGCCATCAGCACTCAAGTCAAATTCTTCGCCTGGTTAGCTGCGGGGCTAATTATCGCACTGAATGTTAAACTGATTTACGAGCAGATAAAAGAATGGGCGGCGATTTCGCCTGATACTGCTTTTTGGATGTACGTATTGGTGATACCTGTAGTAATTGGTATAGCATTGTTGTTGTTATATGTTTTCCTGCGTCCACTATTGTTCAAACATGCTGATGTGCCCACTTACATACCGCATGGTATAGCGAGCGAAATAGACAACCTGGAAGCGGTGGTTTACAATACCATTGGCGTTAGCATCGATTTTTCTGAAAACGACACCAATGCCATTCGGCACGCCATTATGCAGGGTGGCAAGAAGGCTAATTATATATTGATCCATGTGGTTGAAACTGCCGGAGCACGCTACTATGGCGACCAGGCTATGGACCACGAAACCCAAAGCGACGTAGACAATTTGGACCAATATGTAGCCGCTATACATAAATTAGGATATAAAGCCGAAGCAAAAATTGGCTACGGTACTGCTGCAAGCGCAATTGCCGACATTGTTAAAAGCCAACAAATTGATTTTATGGTGATGGGTTCGCATGGCCACAAAGCTTTAAAGGATTTAATATTTGGCACTACCGTAAACAAAGTACGCCATATGGTTAATATCCCGGTACTGGTAGTTAAGGCGCAGAAATAAATGCATTTTGCGTAAATTTGCACCGCAATGGCCGAAGAAAAGATTTACATCAAGAATAAAAAAGCATATTTTGAATATACTATCCTGGACAAATATACTGCCGGGCTAAAACTGCTGGGGACTGAGATCAAATCAATCCGTAGTGGTAAAGCCAACCTTAATGACGCGTTTTGCACGTTCATCAGCGGGCAACTTTATGTGCGCAACCTACATATTTCTGAATATACTTTCGGCTCATTTTACAACCACGAAGCCAAGCGCGACCGCGTGCTGCTTCTCAACAAAAAAGAGCTTAAAAAGCTACTAACCCGAGGTGAAGAGAAAGGACTGACCATTGTGCCATTAGCAATTTTCATCAGCGAACGCGGCTTTGCTAAACTAGAGATAGCGCTGGCACAGGGTAAAAAGACTTTCGATAAACGCGAAACCCTTAAAGAGCGCGACACTAAAGTGGAGATTGACAGGGCGTTGAAAAGGTAATTTGATATCGAATTTCGGATTTCCTAAAAATTACTTGTCATTCTGAGCATAGCGAAGAATGACAAATCTGGTATTTAGGGTTTTTCTACCAGGCCCGTTCCCCCACCAAAGGTACAAACCTAAAAGTATCTAATACATGGCGCTCATAATCATGTGCGCTTGTTTTAAGAATGGTTACCATTTGTTGCGATTTTTCGTCGCCTACCGGAATAACCAGTGTACCACCTATATTTAATTGGCCCAATAATGTTTCAGGCACCGTAGGTGCACCTGCGGTAACAATGATCTTGTCGTAAGGCGCATGGCTGGCGATACCTTTTGAGCCGTCGCCTAAAAAGAAATGAGCCTTGTAGCCCATTCGGGGTAGTAGACTTCGGGTGCGTTCAAAAAGTTTCTCCTGGCGCTCGATAGTAAAAACCTTGGCGCCTACTTCCATCAGCACACAAGTTTGATAACCACAACCGGTACCAATCTCCAATACCTTATCACCTTTTTTAATATGGAGCAATTCTGTTTGATAAGCTACCGTGTAGGGCTGCGAGATAGTTTGCCCCTCGCCTATTGGGAAGGCGATGTCTTTGTAAGCCTGGTTCCAGAAAGTTTCATCAAAAAAATAATGGCGTGTAACTTTGCTTATGGCTTGTAAAACAGGCTCGTCTTCAATCCCCTTTTTTCTTAACTCCTCGACCAGTTTTTTGCGGGCGCCTTGCTCGCGGTAATTATCAACGTATTTATATGCCATGACACGATTTACTGGCACTAAATTATACTAAAATTCGGTGATTTTTGTTAATTCAACGAGTTACGAGGAGAAATCTTATACAACTCGCATAGTGTGAATGAATTTCGTTTTGCACCTATTTTCGAGGCTCAGTTAATAGCACTTTAGTACGGGTCCACATCAGGCTGCACGATACTACCCTTGCTCAACTTTGTAGTCTGAAACTGGGTGATGATATCGCGAATAGTTGTCTTAACCTTATTAATAGATACCCCATCTTTTTCAAACTTGAGCATGATGGACTGAATATAGTAATTGCGGATCCGGCTAACCAACGGTACCTGCGGACCAACAACCCGGTCCTCACCAAAATGCTGGCGCAATTCTTTGCCCAGGTAGGTGGCCTGGTTATATAAGATCTCTGGGTCCTTGTGTTTTATATCCAGGTTGATGATACGGTAAAATGGCGGATAATGAAAAGCCTTTCGCTCTTCCATCTCGGTAAAATAAAGGTCGCTATAGTTGTTTTCTATTACCTGTTTGATCACCCGGTGTGTAGGGTCGTAAGTTTGAATAACCACCTTCCCTTGCTTGCCGCGACGCCCTGCCCTGCCGCTAACCTGGGCCAACATCTGGAAACTACGCTCGTTGGCACGATAGTCTGGATATTTAAGCAGGCTATCAGCGCTAATGATACCGATGACAGTCACATCTGCAAAGTCAAGTCCTTTGGCTACCATTTGGGTGCCTATTAGCACATCAATCTTCTTCTCTTCCAGGTCATTCAGAATATTTTGAAGCGAGTTACGCGAACGCGTGGTATCCAGGTCCATGCGTGCCAGACGTGCCTCAGGCAAAAGCAGGCTCAATTCATCTTCTACCTTCTCGGTACCAAAACCACGATATTCCAATTGTGTTGAGCCACAAGCCGGGCAAATAGAAGGCGAGTCTTCCTTATAGCCGCAATAATGGCAATGCAGCTTGCCGGTATGTTTATGAAAGGTAAGGCTAACATCGCAGTTGATACACTTTGGCGTGTAGGCGCAGATCTTGCATAAAAGCACTGGCGCATAGCCCCTGCGGTTTTGAAACAGGATCACCTGCTCTTTATTGGCGAGTGCGGTCTGCATATCGGCCATTAAAACGCTGGTAAAATGTGATTGGATAGTTTTCTTCTTTGTTTCTTCTGCTATGCTTACTACCTCAATAGTCGGCAGTTCTACACCGCCATAGCGTTCGGTTAATTCAGCAAAGCCATACTTGTGTGTACGTGCATTAAAGTAGCTTTCAAAAGATGGAGTAGCCGACCCTAATAGCACTTTACCCCCATGCAAATTAGCCAGGAAGATTGCCGCATCGCGCGCATTATAGCGCGGAGCCGGGTCAAATTGTTTGTAGGACGTCTCGTGCTCCTCGTCTACAATAATTAAACCCAGATCAGCAAATGGCAAAAACACTGACGAGCGTGCGCCGAGCACTACTTTATACTCATTGTTCAATACCTTTTGCCAAACTTCTACCCGCTCGTTATCATTAAACCGTGAGTGATAGACACCTATATTGGCTCCGAAATATTGGCGCAATCTTTCTATAACGTGAGTAGTCAGTGCAATCTCCGGCAACAGGTATAACACTTGTTTTCCCTGCGCTATAGCCTGTTCAATTAGCCTGATATAGATCTGTGTTTTGCCAGACGAAGTAACACCATGTAGCAACACCACATCCTTTTGCGTAAACTGCGCTTTAACGGTATCTAAAGTCGTTTGCTGGTGTTCGCTTAATTTAAAATTGGCATCCAGAAATTCTTCCTCATAAAAAAGGCGACTTACATTGCGCTCTTCGGCTATAAATACTTCTTTTTCTATCAGAGAATTAATGCTCGATGCGCCGGCGCCGCTCTCTTCTACCAGTTCATTTTTGGAAATGGTTTTTTGGTGACGGGCCAGTTTCATGTAGGCCAAAACCGCGTCGGCTTGTTTGGGTGCCCGCTTTTCTAATATACCAAATAGCTCTTTCAGGTTTTCCTGGTTTTGATAAACCGGATTAAGAGTCAGAAAAGTGCGTTTGCGTGGTTTATAACGGTCGCTTACTTCTTCAGATATATTGATGATATTCTTTTCGAATAAACCTTTCAGCAACGGCATTACCGTTTTTTGGCTTAGCAGTTTAGAGATATCGCTAATGGTCAGTTCAGGCTGGATCTCTAAAGCTTCAACAATCAAAAATTCCTTGTCGTGCAATATAGATTTATCATACTCAAATTCTTTATTGAGCACAATCCTAGTTTCACTGGCAAGTTTAAGGGCCGATGGCAGGGCTGCGTTCATCACCTCGCCATCGTAACACATGTAATAATCGCCCAGCCACTTCCAGAATTGCAGTTGATGATTGGTCACCACCGGTCGATCGTCTAATATCTCCAATAAATATTTGGCTTCATATTTTTCTGGCGGATACTCGTTAATAGCTGATACTACGGCCGTATACAACTTGCTTTTACCAAACTGCACTACCACACGCTTGCCGATAGCAATTACATTATTCAGCTCGTACGGCACCCTATAGGTATAGTTTTTAGCTATCGCCAGCGGCAAAACTACTTCAACAAAAAGCGTCTTCCTGTCTATATGTTGGCCCTCGGTAAATTCAAGCATCATTATTTACTCTTAGAAGCGGCAACAGCAAGCGATGCCCATCCGCCTATAAATAACAAACCACCAATCGGTGTTATAGGGCCAATAACGCTGGCCTTTAAATTTAAAATATCCCGACAGGCTAACAGGTATAATGATCCTGAAAAAAAGACAATACCAAACGTAAACAAATAATAGGCAGCTGTTGTCCAACTGGTTTTATTTTTAGCCAGTACCGATAAGAATAATAAAGCAAAAACGTGGTAAAAATTATACTCCACCGCGGTGTGCCAGATCTGCAGTTGATCGGGAGCTATCATTGTTTTCAATCCGTGTGCCCCAAAGGCGCCGGCTATCACGGCAATCATGCCGAATAATGCTGCGGTAATAACGATAGATTTATTCATATTATTCAGAAGGCTAAGTTAACCAATTGAAACTATTACTTGAATGGATGGTGCTAAAAATCTAACTTGCACCGTAATCTAATTACAATGAAGCGACTAATTGTTATCACAACACTTTTGGTACTGGCAACGGCCGGCATCACAGTCGTTTATTTCAGGAATTTAAATACACCGGGGTTGCATACCACCCAAACCATGCGTACCATTCCGGACAACGCGGCGCTGGTTTTTGAGTTTAATAACGACGACAGCTTTTATGATATTTTTAACGGCAACAAGCTATTTGCTGCCGTTATTGGCCATGAACAATTGGGCGAACTGGATACCCTGCACGACCAGCTATTTAAGGACCCGGTACTACAAAAATTCTTTAACGGGCAAAATGCTTTTATCTCGCTGCATCCCATGGCCGATAAATCAATCGGCTTGCTCATTACTACCGCAGCTATCAAGAATTTCAATCCCGACGATATTGATCAATTAACCGTTAAAACCAACAAAGGCCTGGTGGTTACGCCTACCACTTTTAATGGCAAAAAAGGTTATGTGATCTACTCCTCCATTTTGAAAAAACGTTTTTATTTATTGAACAAGGAGGACGGTATCTACACAGGCAGTTTCTCCAAGGACTTAATTGAACTGAGCGCAAAATACATCGCCCCGAAAGACAATAAAGCTTTCATGGCCCTGCCTGAACAGCAAAACACTAACTCATTGGCTAATTTATATATCAATTACCACAATTTAAATCCATTTTTTGCGGTGTTGTTTAATAATCAGAATACTGATATTTTTAAATGCTTTAAGCTGTTTCCGGCCCTGGCAGCCCTCAATTTAAATTTCAAAAGTGATGCTTTGCTATTTACCGGTTTTTCGAATATTGAAACCGACCAGCCAACCAGTTACCTTAACCTGTTTACTAACCAGCAACCTGTCGCCAATAATTTGAAAGATATCTTCCCCTCGACTACGGCTTATAGCATTTGCTTTTCGATGTCAGATCCAATAAAGTTTAAGTCTGATTTGTCTGCCTGGTACACCAAAGCCAAAATGCAAACCGAGAAGGACTCCATCTTCGCAAGGATTAAGTCTGAGACAGGTGTTAATTTAATTACGGAGTTCAACCAATCTTTAGGTCAGGAATTTGCTGTAGTAACTACCAAATACATGGAGAAATATGCCATTGTGAGTTTAAAAGATGGCTCGGCCTTTAAACCCATAATGAAGAATATCAGCACCATGACTACCGACGAAATTGGCCAGGTTAACTACCGCAAGCTACCTTTCTTTTTGTTGGGCGATGCATTTAGCCTTTTTAATCGCCCCTGGTTTATGGTGGTAGACAACTATCTTGTTTTAGCTAACAGCCAATCAGAACTGAGCAGTTATCACGATTACTACTTCAACCAAAAACTACAAAGTAAATCTAAGCAATACAATCAGTTTGCCGATTTGCTGGCCGAGCGTAGTAATGTTAGCTGGTACATCAACTTTAAAAACGCGCAACCTATTTTGGAGCGCGACCTGGCTGATGATTTCTATCACGACTTTAAAACCGACGAAACCGGCTGGAAGAATTTTTACGGAGCATCATATCAGTTAATTTCGTCAAACAAAAACTTTTACACCAGCTTTTGCATGAGTTTGAATCAACCCGACTCCGTTGCTACAAAAACAGTAAAATAATCATACCTGGTTACATATTTAACTCTAAAACAAAAATTGATTTTATTTTAGCTTAAATTGATTTGGAGTTTTATCTTTAAAAAAGTATACCCCCTGTTAGCTTATTAATATTAAATGAAAAAAAGTCTACTTGTCTGCCTCCTTTTTCTAGCTACGATTAAGGTTTTTGGGCAACGGTTTGCACAATACAATACAGGTTCATTATACGATTCGTTCGAGAATCCGTCGCAACGCGCTTTTATCCCTGACACAACAAAGCAGTTTGCTTTTAACTTTCTTATACCAAACTTCGATGCTAATCTGTTACTTACCGGCAATGGCCAGGAAGCTTTAAAGACCCGCTTGTTCAATAACTATTATAATACCGCTAACCTGGTAACAGGCCAGCACGCTTACAACCGTTTTAACGTTAACGCCAATGTTTACACCATTATGTTAAAGGTTTTTACCAGCGAAGACGGCGACCAGGAAATGGGGGTATCACTAAATACCCGGGCAGAAGCGCGTGGTACTGCTACTGACGAATCTATAGCCTTTTTTAATGGGACTACCAATTTTCCGGCCAACAGTTATGCCAATGTATTCAATGATAATTTAAGTTACCAGGCTTATCATCAGCTAAGTTTCACTTACCGCGAGCAAGTTACCAGGCGTTTGGCAATCGGTTTTAAATTTAGCGCGCTGGCGGGTCTCGCCTATCGTAAAATCGACATAGATCAGTCGAGTGTTACATTTAATAAGAACGCAGATCAGGCAATGTTATATTTATCGGGCACCAATTATGCAAGTAATCAAAAAGGCGAATCAACTGCAGAAAAAGCTTTCCCGTTTTTAACTAATCCGGGCGCATCAGTTAGTATTGGCACCACTTATTTAGATGAAAGCGGTTTTAAATGGCAGGGCAACATCAAGAATCTTGGCTTTATACGTTGGTCAGGTAAATCGTACATTTCCACTTTTAGCGGCAGCACCTTAATCAATAACTTTTCGAGTGCCCAACGCGAAGACATTATTACACATAGTCTTGACAGCTTAACCACCGGCTCCAACAAAAATAAGAGCTTTGTTAGCCCTACCAATGGATTGCTGGAATTAAGCATTAACAAAACATGGTGGCTTAATGACGATGGCTATCTCAAATTTTCGCCAACACTAATAGGTTCTAAAGAGCTTTTTTATAATGGCTTTACGGCGGCCCTGGTTGCGCCGCTGCAATTTGGTACCCGCAGCATAGCGCTTACTACAACTTATGACGAGTTAAAGGCGGCCAACCTGGGTTTTCAATACATGAGCAAGTCTGAAAATTCTGAATTTTTTATAGGTAGCGAGCGTTTGCTAAGTACAGTAAATTTTATTCATACAGCTACCCAAGGAACTTTAGATAATAAATCTCAACTCAAAACACCGGCAACGAGTTTTACGGGTTTAGACTTCTATATTGGTGTGTCATTTAAATTTGGACAACTAATAGAGCGCAGGATGAACTCGAGCAGAATAGGCCCGGCCGGCGATAAAGGATTTTTTGGCAAGATCTGGGATGGTATGTTCGGCAAAAAAGACCCTAACTACTAAACCTTTTTTTGCGTTACCAGGAAATCTTTCAGGTAAAATGGCTCGAAGTAGGCCATATCTTCAAATTGCGCGGCAGCATATTTTTGTAGCGCTTTGTTGTTAAGGTAAGTGGCAGAGTTTGAAAATTCAGTATTGAATATCGCGTTAGGATTATCGCCCAAAGTTGACCGGCATTTCTCGGCGCCATCTCCAAAAAACAATATTTTGTGCGCTAATAATTGTTCGCTAAAACTATGCTCGTCAATTATTTCTGCCGATGTTGGTTTCACTACGCTTCCGTTAGCATCAAATAAAGCGGTATAAACTTCCATCCGGCGCGCATCAATCATGGGGCATAGCAAAACATCAGGGGCAACGCAGGTTTCGGCTAATATACCATGGGCCATCGACTCCAGGGTCTCTATCGCAATCAAAGGCTTATCTAACGCAAAACAAAGCCCTTTAGCTGTAGATACCCCTATGCGTAAACCCGTGTAAGATCCCGGTCCACTGCTTACGGCAACCGCATCAATATGGGCATACGTTAAACCGCTACTACTTACCAATTCCTCTACAAACAAAGTAATTACCCCGGCGTGGATATTACGCTCATTTAATTGCTTTACGGCTATAGTCTCGCCATTTTTTGCTAACGATACGGAGCAAACGGTTGTCGCAGTTTCTATTTGAAGAATAATACTCATTTTATAAATTGTACTTAAGGCACCGGATCATGACCGTGCCCACCCCAGGGATTACAGCTGGCAATGCGTTTCAAAGTTAACCATCCGCCTTTAAAGGCACCATGTTTTTTTATAGCCTCTACCCCATATTGCGAGCAGGTTGGCGTATAACGGCAAGAAGCCCCTGTAAGCGGCGATATAAAATATTGATAGATGCGTATCAGCAAAACAAAGAAAGCACCTATAAGCGCCTTGAATGAGCGTATCAATGCATTCATTTTATCACATCAGTACTAAGCTGAATTAAAAGTTTCAGCATTTTCTTTTCCATCAAATCATAATCGGCAATTTCTTTGCCAATATAACCTACCGATAATATAATTTGCTTGCCGGCATCAATAAGCGGAGTATAAAGTTGAGCTTGTTTATTTAAACGGTAAGCTTCGCGTATGCGGCGTTTGATCAGATTACGATCAACCGCGTGTTTAAATCGCCTTTTTGAAACTGAGAAAACTATTTGTACGGGAAACTTTTGCGGCTGCGTTGCAGCCTGCCAGGAGGCTTTGAAGGGGTAACATAAAAAAGAAGAACCGCCATGAAAAAGCCCATCAATGAGCCTTTTATTGCATAACCGTTCTTCTTTTGTAAAGGTGTACATAGCTACTAATTATGAACCGTAAGTTAAAACAGGTTCAAACCCCTTGAAAAACAAGAGAGCAAGTAACCAAATATCTATGCTTTGTGGCGACCTTCGCTTGACACTGTTAGTCTTTTTCTGCCTTTAGCTCTTCTTGCAGCTAATATTCTTCTGCCGTTAGCTGTTGACATGCGCTCACGGAAACCGTGTTTATTTCTTCTTTTTCTTTGAGAAGGCTGGAACGTTCTTTTCATGACTTTTTATTCTATTTGTTTTTAAAAAACAAGAGCGCAAATGTAGCGTAATTTTTTAGTTTTTCAAACAGAGTTTTAAAAAAACTTATCAGCGGCACGTTGATAAGTTTTGATTGCTTTTTAAAAATCTCTTAAATGTTGTTAAAAAAAATTTAAGCATCGTTGAAAAGGCAGAAATCAAGTGATCCAAAAATGACTTAAAAGTCATAAAAACTGATCCAAAGTGATCCAACTATTAATAATTTTTATTCAATTATCTAATTGTCAGATATTTGTCTTTTAAATCTGATCCAATTGATCCACATTCTCGCGTGGATCACCACACCGGTGGTTCTTTATTATTTCTTCGCTAACAAGTCGCGTATCTCTGTAAGTAATAGTTCTTCTTTTGTTGGTTCAGGTGCGGATACCGGGGCAACTTCTTCTTTCTTCTTAGTGGCATTAATAGCCAGAATTATGGCAAACAAGGCAATCGCCACTATGATGAATGATATACACTGCGACAGGAAGTTACCGTACTTAATAGCCGTGCCGGGTATTACCAATTGAGACAGGTTGGTCAAATGTGCTGCGGTCAGGGCAGGTTTAAGTATAGCCGGGGTGATGATATCATCAACCAGTGAGCTTACAATCTTGCCAAAAGCAGCACCAATTACAACAGCAACTGCCAGGTCAACCACGTTGCCACGCATGGCAAACTCTTTAAATTCTTTTACAATAGCCATAGTTTTAAAGTTATAAGTTAAAGTTATCATAAAATTATTGACTCGTCCAAACAAATGTTGCTTTTAGGTATTTATGGTAAAACCGCTTTCATAATAAACAGTTTTAATTTATGGGTAATTGATGTAGATTTGCCCTGTATCTGATTTATGCTTAAACAAAACCTTCAACAAAAACTACTACAAAAGCTATCGCCCCAGCAGATACAATTTATCAAGCTGCTGCAGGTGCCTACCGTGTCTTTAGATACACGGATTAAAGAAGAGCTGGAAGAGAACCCGGCTTTGGAGGATTTGAGCTTAACCAACCTTAACGAACCCGAAGAACAATATCCCGACCGCGACCCCGACGAAGACAATTACAATAACGATGAGGAACGCGGCGAGGCAGATGAGTTTAATATTGACGATTACCTGCAGGAAGATAACGTAAACGACTACGGATCGCGCTATGACCAGAATGGCGAGGACGAGGACGATCGTAAAGAGATACCTTTTGCCGTACAAAGCTCGTTTTTCGAGATGCTGCAGGCTCAGTTAGATATGTTACCCATGTCTGACAAAGACTTCAAAATAGCCAACCAGATTATAGGCAGTTTGGATGACGATGGTTATCTGCGCCGCCCTATTACATCACTTACCGACGACCTGGCATTTTCGCAAAACGTAATGGCCGAGGATGAGGAGGTTGAGGATATGCTAAAGCTGATTCAAAGCTTTGACCCTCCCGGCATTGGCGCACGCAGCCTGCAGGAATGCCTGCTAATACAACTGCGCCGCAAGGACATTAATGATCCTATTATCGTCAAAGCTATTTTGGTAGTTGAGCATTACCTGGAAGAGTTTACCCGCAAGCACTACGACAAACTGGAAAAATCATTAAACATGACCTCGATTGAATTGCGTGGTGTGGTGAATGAGATCCTGAAGCTTAACCCGAAACCGGGTGACTCGAATGAAGTAAATACCAAGCAGATGCAGGTTATTCCTGATTTCCATATCAAGAATAGCGATGGTGTACTGATATTAACTTTGAATTCAAAGAATGCTCCTGAGCTGCGTGTAAGCCGCTCATACCAGGAGATGTTTCAGCACTACGATAAAGCATCGCAAAAAGATAAAAAGTTAAAAGAAGCAGTACAGTTTGTAAAGCAAAAGCTCGACTCGGCAAAGTGGTTTATCGATGCTATTAAGCAGCGCCAGCAAACCCTGCTGAAGACCATGAATGCCATTATGCATTACCAGTACGATTTCTTTTTAACCGGCGATGACAAGAACTTAAAACCGATGATATTGAAAGACATTGCCGATAAGATAGGCATGGATATTTCGACAGTATCGCGCGTTGCAAATTCAAAGTACGTTCAAACAGAGCATGGCACCTACCTTTTAAAGTCTTTCTTCTCTGAAGCTATCCAAACCGAAAGCGGCGAAGAAGTATCAAATAAAGAGGTTAAGAAGATCCTTGAAGAGCACATTGGAAAAGAAGACAAACGCCATCCCCTGGCCGACGAAAAACTAACCGAGATACTGAAAGATGCCGGCTACAACATAGCCCGCCGTACGGTAGCCAAATACCGTGAGCAGATGAATATCCCTGTAGCAAGGCTGAGGAAAGAACTGTAGGTTTAAGAGTCGAGAATCAAGAGGCTGTATTTTCATAAATAACAAAGCCCTTTAGTTAACACTAAAGGGCTTTTACTTTATCTTAATTCTTGTTTCTAAACTCTTGGCTCTATATTAAAATCAGTGTTGAGGGCAAGTAACTTTATATCTGTTATTAAGTAACAAACCAATCACAATTTCATGAGTGCCGTTACTTACTGTGTTTAATGACGAAGTAGTAATATCATATGAATAACCCACGTTGATAAATGAGCTCAGGTTAAAACCGGCAAGGATACCGAATGAATCGTTATGGCGGTATGATCCACCTAACCAGAACTTATCCTGAAACGAAGCTTTTAAGTTAAGATCATAAGTTAATGGTACAGGCTGGATTTCTTTAATCAGAAAGGAAGGCAACAATGTTATATCATCAGATAAATAAACCTTGGTACCTGCTGTGAGAAAGTAATGCGGCACAGTTTTACTCACATCAAGCTGTGTAGTAGATGTACTGAAATACAGGTTTTGCTTTAGCAATTGCTGCACAGATAAACCCACATAAAAATCAGCAGCATATAACCAGGTACCTATGCCCAAATCAGGTTTCCATTGGCTGTTATTGCCATTGGCTATCGCAGGATCGAGTGGAGTAGCTAACGTTATTTCTGAGGTATTTAAACTTACATGATTAAAGCCCGCAGCAACACCCAAAGCAAGATTTAAACGCGGCGCTAAGCCGATATGATAAGCATAATCTACCGCTATGTTTGTTTGGGTAATTGGGCCGGCTTTGTCTGTAACCAATGTAAAGCCAATGCCATGATGCGGTGCCGAAGCCTGGTAATTTTGTGTGTAAAGCCTGCTTGATGGATTAACGCCTCCCCCACCTGGAAATGAGGTTGCGTCACCCTCGGTGAAATCAGTGCCGATAGGTGCATTTACAGATAAAAAACTGGTTACTGGTGCACCGTTTAAGCCTGTCCACTGGGCACGATAACCTAGTTTGGCGTCGGTATAATTTTCTATACCCGTAACTGCCGGATTTAATAAAATATTATTGAATACGTATTGGGTATATTGCGGCAATTGTTGTGCAGTAGCCGTTTCAATTGTGACTATAAAAAACACCAATAAAAGTAGATTTCTCTTCATCGAAAATTCAGGCCACGTATTACACACAAATCTCTACCGATTAATCAATAATTATCGATAAATAACTGGTTTAAAATAGATTTTATTTTATAAAACTATAATTAATTAACGAATATAATCTTTCTGCCTTAATCTCCTATATCACAGTAAATAAATATTTGTTCCTGGCTTTTTCCATTTACAACCACAAGCTATTTTATCAGCGCCAAATAGCCAGATACGGGTTTGAGGCCCTTACCAAGGCTTATCACATAATAATATGTACCCGCAGGCAATGTATTCCCCTTAAATCTACCATCCCAGGGCTTGCCATACCCTACCGAATAAAACACCTGTTGCCCATAGCGATTCATGATCTCTACCACACAGTTGGGATATTGACCTATTGCTTTAATTTCCCAGGTGTCGTTTATACCGTCGCTGTTAGGGGTGATAGCATTTGTTAAAATAAGCGGGCGGGGCATTATTGTAAACACACCTTCAACGTAGGCCATGACATAGTTAGCAGCTATGGCCCCTGCGGCAATAATAGGATATTTACCTACCGCCGATAAAATGGTAGCTGGTGTGGTAAGCGAGGGCAAAGTACTTAACTGGCTGGCATCTTCACCGTTTACAAAGCCTTTATAAGTTAAGGTAAGCGGCGGATTGGGGTCGTCATAAACACGGCTCTTATTATCGGCAATTATAGTTAAGGGCGCCGGCACAACTGCCAGGTCACTATTTTTGTACGTGATTATATAGTTACTTGCCAGAAAGGTGGTGCCAGACGCAGCAGATGGGCTTGCCGAACCAGGGTAAGTTCTCACCGGATCTGTCGCCGCACCACCGCTAGCAAAAGTCATCGTAATAAAACTCACCACATCGCCATTTTGAAGGCCGACAGCTACAAAATTAGTACTGTCTGCATTAACGGTTAATATTTTACCGTAGGTTTTATTGATATTTTTTGACGAAATAGCAAGTTGCGCCGGGGCAATCTGGCTTGGTGCCGTAGCAATTCTCACACTCCCTGTTACATTGCCGGCACTACTTATTACTACATCACCCGGCGGATAATCTTTTGCGGGCGAATTGGCCTTAAGGCGTATATAGATCTGTGTCGGCGGGACACCATCCCCAATTGGGTTTACCGTGATAGTATTGCTAAAGACTGTGTTGTCAATGCTTACTTCAAAACCATCAGGTGGGCTAACTAAAACACCTTCGGATACATTTGTACCAGAAACGGTGATACTTGCCGAAACCGATGGCGTGCCATAAACCGTCTGCATCATGGGCAAGGTTCCTGATGCGTTTATGGTTGGTGGGGTTGGTTCGACAGTAATAATATAAGTAGTTGGTTCGCCATAACAAGTTCCGGTAGTAGTAAACTTTCCAAAACCAAGTTTAGTTCCGCCTGCCAGAATCTTTTTTCCGGTAATCTGTAAGGTTTTGGTGTCAAAAACAACAACGCCACCATTTGCGTTAATCACATAAAATCTACTTCCTCCCAGGCCCGCCGCAATACCTCTATGAGCGTCACCGGTTGAAATATTACCTTTAAGCGACTGACTTGTCAAGTCTATCACAGAAACATTATCGTAAAAAAAGTTGTCTGCATATAGCGTTTTACCATCCGGGCTTATAGCCAAATTACCGAAACCTCCTTTAGCGTTTATTTGAAAGGTAGAATAAGTTCGCGACGCCACGTCATAAACGCGTACGTTGTTAACGATATCTAACCCCGCCTGGATTGCATCAGGCCGGTTTGTAGTATAGATTTTTGAATGATCCGGACTATAAACCATATCATAGCCATTCCAAAGCCCCGTAGTATCTACGATTGCGTTTGTGGCAATATCATAAACGCCTAAGTTGCTATAAATCTTAGTACCATCATCACTTACCAGTAAGGTATAAATATCGCCAATATTCTGGTTTGTACTACTTGTAAAACCATAAGGTATAGGAGTTAGTACTGTAACCTGTTCAGTTTGTAGATTGATGGCATACCAGCAATGTCCGGTGGTATTTGTCGCATATAGGTATTTATCGTCTTTACTAAGCGCTATACCCCAGGCTGCGGCCGGGGTAGCAGGCCCTGCTCCCGGAGGTTTTGGTAAACTAATGGTATGGTCTACTACATTATGAACAGCGTCGAACACTGTGATAAAGTCCAGGTCTTCGCTGGCGGTGTAAACCGTTTTGTCATCGGGAGTTATAACCGTACCATAAACATTCGAGTTAATTGGCAATGTGGTCACAATACTATTGTCAACCAGGTTTATAACTGAGAGTGTTTGTGCTGCCGAGTTGCCTACATAAGCAAACTGATGTTCAGGTATACTGGTAATAGTCACAGTGTCAATAATAGGTCTGGCTGTATTGTTGATAGCTTTAAAAGGCAAGATGTCGCCGGTACCTTGTGCCTGTGCTAAACCTATTGATGTATTTTTGTGGCTCCATTGAAAACTGCAGCCCGTGGCAGGCATCTTAATGGTTGTGGTAAAACTCCCATTCACTACTGTCTGGCCACTCTGCGCCGCTAACTTTACCGGCAAAAACAAACACAACGCGGTCACGGCAAAAAGCACAAAGCCCCTTAACCACTTACAAGCGCCGCAGTTTAAGTTGTATCTCAAGGTCTATAAAGAGCCTCTAATTTACTTAATTACCGCAAAACAAATACTACTATTTTATATCGATTTATAACAATATCATCGAATAATACTTAAATAACCAGTTAGCGGGCGCGAGTCTGGCTTTAATTTAATGATATAATAATAAGTACCCACAGGTAAGTCGCCGCCATTTTCAGTGCCATTCCAGGGTTTAGGGTAGCCGGTGGTGTAGAATACTTTCTGCCCGTATCTATTCAATACCTCTACCGTGCATGAGGTATATAAATTAAGATTTTTAATATCCCAGGTATCATTAATACCATCTCCATTCGGCGTAAATGCATTGGGCGTGCTAATATCTCCGGTAACAACCTCGAGTACACCAGGAAGATAAACTATTATGTAATTTTTATCAATAGCGCCGCTCACAGTGATAGGATACTTACCTATGGGTGAAGAAGCTACTGCAGTAGTAGTTATTTGCGGCAGGGTAGATAATTTAGCCGGGGTATCGCCATTTACAAAACCGGTATAACTGGCCGTTAAAACAGGAATTGGATCGCCCAAAAATTTGGTTTTATTATCAGCAGTAATATTTAATTGCGTAGTGAGCACAGTACCTTCGACAGGTACATTAATAGCCGTTGCGCCGGGGCTCGTCAGTTGAATATTCCCATTGTAGATTGCTACGTCAACATTACCTTTAAGGCGTACAAAAACCTGAGTTGCAGTTGTGTCGCCTGCGGCACCGACCAACAAAGTCGAGGTGAAGGTAATGTCATCTTTACTAACTTCAAAACCTGGTGGCGCGGTAACGGTAATGCCAGCTTTTAGGCCATTACCCGACACATTAATTACCTGCGAGGTTGACGATGCACCGTAATGAGCAGACGAAGCGGCAACCGTTCCAGGATCATTAATATTGGGTGATGGATTCACTGTTATATCAAACGAGATAGGAACTGTACTGCAACCTATCCCCGCAGATACAAAATTGCCGATTGAAATGGCCGATGAGCCGGTGGTTGCTATTGGGGGCAATATGGTTTCGGTTTGTGTGTCGATTACATATACATTGTCAGGATTTTGACAAGCTACATAAACCTCTTTACCATTCGGACTTACAGATATTCCATTAGGGCTACACGGCAGTATTATGGTGTGAAATGAATTATCTGCGGTATTAACTATTGAAATTTGATTTGAACTTGGATGGGTCACATAAACCTTATCACCTGCCGGCGAAACCGCTAAGGCATAGGGGCTAAAATTAACGGCAACAGTATTAACAGTATAAGTTGCAGCGTCAACAACAGATATAGAGCTTCTATTGCCATTGGTAATGTATATCTTACTTCCGTCCGGGCTTACTGCTATACCCGTTGGCCTCAAACTAATCTGAACTGTTTGTATCACCTGGTTATTTGAAGTATCAATCACATATAAAATACTCGTTGCGGTGTTACTCTCGGCGGTGACATAAAGGCGCGTACCATTGCTGTTTATAGCTATTCCGGTTGGGGTAATAATTCCCACTATAGAAGACATGACGACATCGTTTACCACATCAATTACAGAAATACTATTACTGCTTTCATTGGTAACGTAAGCCCACTTGCCATTTGGATTTGCTACTACCGATACTGCGTTACTGCCGACAGAAAAGGTTGAAATAACTTTGTTACTCGTAGCGTCTATGACAGAAACAGAGCCAGCCGGAGCCCTCCCTGAACTATTGTTAGAATTTACCACGTAAACCCTTCTGCCATCATTGCTAACTGATACCCCCCAGGGCTGGTTGCCGACAGAAATATCGGCAACGAATGCGTGAGTTGAAGTATTGATTACCGTAACATTATCTGAGCCAGAATTGGCGATATAAGCAAAGCCATCAGACGTTGAATGTGCAACTATGTGAGCGACAATAGGTTTGGTCCCGGTATTTACTGCAGTAAAAGATGGTATGTCACCCAATCCATTTGCGCCCAAGCCTATTTGGGGGTTATCATTGGTCCATTGATAAGAACAACCGCCGCTTGAAAATTGAATAGCAATTGTAGGGCTGCCATTATCTACAATTTGACTGGTTTGAAGATTTTGTGCCCATACTACCTTAAAACTCAACAGCAAACAAAGTGCAGTGACATAAAGCCGTGGGCTAAATGCATATCTAAACACTTTAATAATTGTTATTAAGTCCAAACTGATTAAATTCTCTATAAAGTTAAGATTGTAAACATTCAAAGTAACGCAACAATCATTTAACAGCCACTTATCTTATAATACTTAAATAACCGGTTAAAGGTTTACGGCCACTGTTAGGGTTTATAATATAATAATAAGTACCTACGGGTAAATCACCTCCATTGGATTTACCATTCCAGGGCACGCCATAACCGTTAGAGTAATATACTTTGGTGCCATAACGGTTAAACACTTCAACAGTGGCATTTGGATAAGTATCCAGGTATTTAATCTCCCAGGTATCGTTAATACCATCACCATTGGGTGTAAACGCATTGGGCACAATCGGCAGCTTTAAAACCTTTACAGTGGTTTGTATTGTAGTAGAGCAACCTTTATCTGATGTAACAGTTAGTGCATATTGAGTATCAGTTGACGGATTAGCTATAGGAGTAGCAACATTATCGGCACTGAGGCCGGTAAGCGGTGTCCACTTATAAGTTAGGTTGCCCGTGCCGGCAATAGTAACCACCGGCCTTAGGGTAAGTTCTGTTCCTTCAAGCATTGTGTATGCAGTGGGTAAGTTAATTACAGGAGTAGGGTTTACCCTGGCGACAAAGGTTAAAGAATCGGTACAACCTGTAGACGATGCAGTAAATAAATAGTTAATTGTCGAGTTACCCACGCCAGCCTTTTGCGGATCAAACAAACCGGAAGACGAAATACCTGCACCGCTAAATACACCTGTACCTGTATATACTCCTTTGTTTTCTGTTATCTGTATTGGTGTATCGGCATAACACATCGTAACGGTGTCTGGCGTAACGCTGGCTGTGTTGATGGTGTTATTATTAGCTGATAGACCTATCAGGGGCTTTGCATTAAGATAAACAGTTTGTATTAAGGAGTCTTTACAGGTTTGACCCGAATATACCACCAATGCAACATCAATAGGCTGTTGAGCTGGAGTGTTAAATGCAGGATACTTGTGTGTGTACTTATGATCTGCATGAATAGCGGCGTCCGCATAGGTTTCAGCCACATTAGGCTGTCCCTTTATATCAAAATACCAAACTACTTTGGTAATGTTATAGGCGTCAACTATAGACCGATCATCAAACACAATATCGTCTCCGCTACAGGTGCTTTCAGGCGCAAATACAGCTTTTGGATTTGATCCATTTACCGTAAATGTGTTTTGTGCTGTGGCTGAGCAGCCGTATTTTGATGTTACAGTAAGTGTAGCGGTATATTTCCCTACGGTAAGGTAAGCGTGTTTTGGATTTTTTAAAGTCGATTGATTATTAGTCACAGACGAATTTGGATCGCCAAAATCCCACAGATAAGTGAAATCGGTCTCAGTATGGTCTGCTATTGAACTGCTGTCAATAAAGCTGGCAAAACCATCGCCCAGGCAAACATCAGGGACCGTAAAACTAGCAACGGGCAGCGGATTTACGGTTACAGTTTTACTCAGCGTATCGCTGGTACAACCGACATCAGTAGTTACCACTAGTTTAACCATATAGTTGCCGGGCGTCGCATAAGTATGAGTGACAGGCTGTGTGTTTGTTGTAGTTATTGGTGTCTTATCTCCAAAATCCCAAACAGCCGTAGTAATGGTACCGTCTGCTGCAGTCGAGGTATTGGTAAAGGTGATTGTCTGCCCCGGGCAATCAGGCGATGACGGATTAAAATTCGCAACCGGCTTGGTTATTACGTGTACATTTTTAGGTGCCGAAATATCAGTACAGCCGTTGTTGTCTGTAACCGTCAAGCGCACAGGGTAATCTCCAACCGAGGCATACTTATGCAAAGGATTTTGTAAAGAAGAGGTTGTATTATCACCAAAATCCCACAACCAGGCGCTGGCTGTTTCGCCGCTGGCATACGTGGTATTGTCTTTAAACGCTGTCGAATCGCCCAGGCAATCGGTAGGCGCTACTATAAAATCTGCAGGGGGGGGCGCGGTAACAGTAAAATCATTTTCGATATCCTGATTAGATCCGCACACGTCAGCCACAGGATCAAAAACTGTTGCCTTAATTGTGTGATTGCCCACGGTAAAATTTACAGGAGCGCTATATTCATACACATATAAAGGCTTATTGTCCTTACCTGTTGTAGTAGATTTTATAACCGGGTTGTTATCTGTAAATACATTCACACCATCAATATACCAGGCAATGCTTGTAGTTGGATAGGGAATAGTAACCTGAGCTTTATAGCTAACATTGCTACACCCAGCTGCTTGAGCTACGGTAGCGTTTAAAGGATTCTCCAGACTAACAGATTCTGTAAAGTCTTGCAAGTTTGCACCCGCGGCGTAACCGTATGATTCTGTACTGCCGAAACCATATGCAATAGCATTAAAGGGCACAGCGGCATCTAAATTATGTGTACCTGAAGTAACTGACGCTGTATTACCGTTTGATTGCGGGCCCGAGCTAATGGCAAGCTGCGCATATGAATAAGTTGAGTTTGGTATAGGAACGAAATTTCTGGAATAATCGACCCCATCCAGCTTAAAAGACGAAACCCCGGTCGTAGGCATTATCACATTTACATAGCTTTGCAGTATTTTATAATATCCGGTAGCATAAAATGTTACATGCGTAAGACCCTGCTCGATAGGGCTTAGATATATCATCTCCGGATCGCCAATATCGCCGTTACCAACTGTACAATTCAGCTGTTGATTTTGCGTAGGCGAGTATTGAACCACCTGGATAGGTTTATCTGCAGAAATATTATTGGCAATTGTCGACTGAAACTCATAATACAAACCGTTGGTAAAAGAGGTTAGCGGTATTGGGTTACCATTTAAAGTTACGTTGGTAGCCAGGTCGCTTAAAATAATCCGGTAAACATCATATGGGCGTGCCTTTAACGGTGCAGCAATATAGTTCTTACCCCAGGTTGAGGTTGGATAAACCTGCTGAAATAAATTATCAGAACTAAAATTATTTCCGATGTTATAATCGCAGCCAATACCGATACGGGTACTACCCGAAAAAACGGCTATTTTTTTACAGGTGCCTGTGTTGGTACTTTTGGATTGTATTTTGCTGCCGGTAAGATCTGTATTAGCTAATACCTGGTAAACCTGGCCTTTATTCAGGCTTATGTTAAAAGTAACATTAGCGGCGCTGCCATCTAAAAGGGGGGCAGCGGGCGTGATAGCCACAGTCGTATTATCCTCGGTAGCTATGATATCAAAAGTTGAATACGCGGGATTTGTCGGGGGGGCATTTGATATTTGCGTGTAATTAAGCGATAGATAATCCTTACCCATAGCGTTAACCGGCAAGAGCAAAGTTGCGCCTGATGCGTTCATGGCATATATATGTGCATAAACCGCTATAGGCGCTACCGAAGTAATATGTATACCTGTATTGGTAAATTTACCAAAGCCATTCATATAGGCAGTGGTAGGTATTTGAACAAAAGTTACCTGGTTGGCTGTTACAGTAAAGGTTTTAAACGGCGCCCCTCCTATTTCAACCGAACCGCTGGTCGAAATGTCTGAAGTTATATACAACACCATTTCGGCAGGCGCCGAGGAAGTTACACCGTTGTTATGTGCCATAAAAGCGGTCCAAAACTCGGTGCCTTTATTACTTTGAGCATACGTATTGGCATTTACTATTAGCAACAGGAGGATTACTATTTTATAAAATGCCTTCTTCAATTTGTATATGATTTTCTAGCTAACGTATATTTAGCTGTATTGGTATGTAAATATACGTTAGCAATCACTATGGCGGTTGCCTTATTTAGGCCCGTGGTTTTCCGAAAGCGTCAAGCTCTGCATAAGCTGCATGTAATTTGCGTGCAAGTTCTTTATTTTCTTTACGCAGATTATAAATCTCTAATGCGTTTTCTATATACATTTTAAGCTCGTCATTTTGCCATGGTTTTACCAGATATTTATAAACCTGGCCGCGGTTAATAGCATCCATAACGGCATTAATATCAGAAAAACCTGTTAACAAAATGCGGATGGTGTCCGGATAAATTGGCAATATAGACTCTAAAAATTCGATACCCGTCATTCCGGGCATGCGCTGGTCTGTGATGATCACGCCTATTTCCTGGCTATCCAATATTTTGCGTCCTTCTTTAGCCGAGCTGGCTGTGAATATTTCAAAATCGCGCCTGAAGGCGGCTTTAAAACTGTTTAAATTATTAACTTCGTCGTCAATGTAAAGTACACCTATTGCCATAATAAAGTTTATCGGTTTTTAGATTGTTTATAATTTAGTTTAAAGATGCACGAGATATTGAATTTCTGCGCATTTTTATTTTAAAATACCTGAATCGGTCGTATTTGTAAAAATGAAAAAAATATTATTAATCTGTTGTTGTCTAATGCAAATTGTTAGCGCTTTTGCACAAAAAACTGACACATTAGTCATACACGACGATGAAAGCCGATACTTAACTAACCGCTATTTCCTGGAATTAGAAGATCCATCTAATAAAATCCTGGCCAGAGACATCATTAATAACCATAATTTTCACCGACTTAAAGATCAGTTTCCCCGGTTAGAATATACCAAACCTATTACCTGGCTAAAGTTTACTATAAAAAACGGTAGCAGTCAATCAAATATTCCAATTACCATTAGTAAAACTGTAATAGACGAGTTTGACGTGTATTTCGTAGAAACTACGGTTGACAGTAATAAAATTGTATCCCACCACCTAAGGCACTTGTCATCAAAAGATCCCGGAAACAATTCGAATTTGCTGGCGCAAAGTATAACGCTGGTTAATGCGCCGCTTGAACCCGACTCATCCATTACCTTATTTGCCCGCGTAAAGAGTGTTGCCACTACAGTTATCCCTATCCAATTAAGCAGTGCTGATCTGTTTATCACCCGCCGGGGAATTGAAAACCTTGTGAATGGCGCAATAATGGGCATGTTCACCATCATGGCGCTATACAACCTGATGCTGTTTGTAATTGTAGGCGACAAAAACTACTTATATTACAGTGTTTACATCGTGTTTTTGGGGGCGACGCAAGCTTTACTCTTAGGGTTTGGTAATAACTTATTCTCTGATAACCTGGAATTGTTAAAAAACTATATAACACCTATAATGCGCATATGCTTTGGCTATTCATTGTTGATGTTTGCCGGCAAATTTTTGCGATTTAAGGTTAACGTTAAGCGGCCATACTACCGCTTTTATCAGTTTCTGTATGTGTTATATACCTTGCCGCTACTAGCCACGCTTTACGGATATACTCAGATCGCTTACAACCTAATCACAGTGGCGATTTTTATGACCTCTATTAGTTTAATTATATTGGTTGCCATTTTATACGCTAAAGGATTTAATCCGGCTAAGTTTTTCATAATGGGTTGGGGGCTGTTTTTGCTGGCTATCCTTATCTCCATATCGCGCAATTACGGTATAGTACCTTATAATTATTTCACAGCAAATATTGTTGTTTATAGCGCCATTACCGAGCTGATATTATTCTCGGTTGCATTGGCCGATCAGATCAATTTTTACCGCCGTCAAAATACCGAATCTCAACTTGCAGCGCTGGCCATTGCCAAAGAAAACGAACGTTTAATAACCGAACAGAATATTTTTCTTGAAAATAAAGTAAAAGACCGAACGCAGGAACTGATCCAAACTAACCAGAGTTTATCTGTTACTATAGATAATCTAAAATCGGCGCAAATCCAATTGGTGGAAACGGAGAAGATGGCTTCATTAGGTGTGCTGACCGCAGGCGTGGCTCACGAGATCAACAATCCTATCAACTTCGTAAGTGCCAATGTTAATCCGTTACGGCTTGACCTTGATGAACTGATTGAATTACTGGGCAAATTCGAGACAGCAGCCAATGATCCTGATAATAAAGCATTACTTGTTGATGCAAAAAAATTCAAACATAAAATTAACTCTGATTTCTTGAAGGAAGAGATACATTCATTACTGAATGGCATTGAAGAGGGCGCTAACCGAACCGCAGAGATTGTACAAAGTTTGCGCACCTTTAGCCGTATAGATGAACTTGCATTAACACCAACCAATATCAATACCGCTATATTAAGCACATTGGTTATTCTGCGCAGTGCCATACCCTACTATATCGAGGTTAAACCGGTATTAAATAACCTTGAACTGTTAAATTGTTACTCGGGCAAGATCAACCAGGCTTTGCTTAACCTGATTAATAACAGTATACAAGCAATTGTTGCGAAAACAGAGCACCGTAATGAAAGCATTACCATCTATACCCACGATTTTCCGGATCACATCACCATCGAGATCATGGATACGGGTATAGGTATGACTAACGAGGTTAAGCAACGTATTTTTGAGCCATTCTATACTACAAAAAATGTTGGCGAAGGCACAGGTCTTGGTTTATCCATAGTGTTTGGTATTATCGAAAAACACAACGGCACCATACAGGTTCAATCGTCACCAAACATTGGTTCTAAGTTTATGGTTACACTACCAAAAAATCTCACTAAAACAGAAATAGGCGATTTAGTTAGCTAACCCGTTTACCCTTCAGCAGCATATCCATTGCGTCGTTTAACGAACCGGCTCGACTCACCTCGCCCGAGTTAACGAAATAAATTTCGTCTGCGTTTTCAATAGTATTTAGACGGTGCGCTATAATTACACGGGTCGTAGTTTCCGGTAGTTTATTCAAAATGTCGCCCAAAAGCTTTTCTGTTATAGTATCGATGTTTGCTGTGGCTTCGTCCAATATTAACAATTCAGGGTTACGTAATACGGCTCGCATAAAAGCAATCAACTGCTTTTGTCCTAAACTAATGCTATCGCCTCCTGATGTAACCGGCGTATCTAAACCATTCTCAAAAATAGCCAACAAAGTACCCAGGTTAGCGTCATGAATAACCTGTTTCATCTGCTCATTGGTATATTCTTTATAAGCCTCGTTACCATACAAAATATTCTCACGCACGGTACCCGTAAATAGGAATGGTTCCTGCAAAATAAAACCGATCTTTTTAGAACGTTCCATCGCATCATAACTTCTGATATCCTTACCATTTAAGAGCACTTCACCTCTATTTGGATCGTATAAACGCGCAATCAGCGATGCTGTAGTAGTTTTACCGCCGCCTGTTGGGCCAACCAGCGCGTACGTTTTGCCACGCTCCATTTTAAAGCTTACATTGTGTAAGATCTCATTGTCGTCAGCATAGCCAAAATGCACATTTTTAAATTCTAATAAGGTTTCGGCATCGCCGGCATGATTGTCTTCAATATTAACCAGGTTAGAATCTAAACCCAGTATCTGCGAGATCCTGTCCCATGCTGCCATTGCGGTCTGAAAGTTGGCCCAAAGCGCGGCCAATTGCCTTAATGGATTATAAAAAAGTGTTACGTAAGACAAATAAGCGATCAATAAGCCAACAGAAAAATCATTACCAATCAAATAAACGCCGTAAACCAGCACAATCAATTGTGCCATACTGGCGCCCAAACTATAAACCGGCATGAATATATTGTTGGCCAAGCCCGCGCTGATGGCGGTTTTATAATTATCCTGATTGGCAGTGTCGAACCGCTGTCTGAAATAATCCCTACGATTAAAGGCGATGATCACCTTGAAATTATTCAGGCTTTCCTGGATCTCGGCACTCATGCCACCCACGCTTTTTAAACTCTTGGCGTTGGTGCGTTTTACCCAGGGCGATACCAACATGGTAAAGATCAATATCAAACCCATAGGTGCTATTGCGGCCAGGCCCAGTTGGATATGGATGAGCAGCAAAAATACACCTGCCCCGGTCATGGTAGCAATACTACCGATGAATTGCACCAGCGACTGCGAGAAAAACTGGTTCAGCTTATCAGTGTCGTTATTTACACGCGATATCAGATCGCCGGCCTTATTTTGGTTAAAGAAATCAACCGGCAATAGCTGCAGCTTGTTGAAAATTGCATTCCGTAAGGTAAACAACATACGCTGCCCTACACCGCCCATCATTTTGGTTTGCAGGTAACTGGTCAATAAAGCCACCAGATACATACACAATAGTACAGATGCCCAGTATATAACGCCCTGGTAGTGTTTAGGCATCACATAATGGTCTATGGTGCGGCCAATAATAAGCGGGCCCAGTAAATTGAGCGTAGAGTTAATTAATATAATTACGGTAGCCAACATTAATGTCGGCCGCTCATGCGAAATCAGTTGCAGCAACTTTTTCAGTGCAGATAAGTTCGATGATTTCTCGGCCTGCCCTGTGAGTTTGTTCAAATTATAATTCATAGTTGCTGGTGCTTTGTTGTGAATTAAAAATTTGCACATACTCCGGGCTGGTTTCCATCAAGTGTTGATGTGAGCCATGGGCAATGATCTCGCCCTGCATTAAAAGTACAACCTGGTCATAATGCTCAATAGCAGCAATTTTTTGCGTTACCGATAGTAATGTCAGATCTGGATAATTGAGCTGCACATTGGCCAGTATCTTTTTCTCTGTATTAGCGTCAACACGCGCGGTAAAATCATCCAACAATAAAACTTTTGGATTTACGGCAAGAGCCCTTGCCAGCATAATACGCTGTTTTTGGCCGCCCGATAAACTAGAACCACGCTCTGAAACTATGGTGCTCAACCCGTCTGGTAAGCTGCCTATAAAATCTTTTAACTCGGCCGTTTCAATAGCTTTTTCTAACGATTCATTTGTTACGGTATCGCTAAACGCGATATTCTCACGGATGCTCATATTAAATATGATACTATCCTGAAACACAAAACCTACCTGGCTGTGAAATGCTTCGCTATTGTAACTGCCGATGGTTTTACCATCAAACTCCACCGATCCGCTATCGGCATTGATCAAGCCGGTAAGTAAATAAAGCAATTGAGTTTTACCTGCTGCGGTGGGGCCAATGATGGCAATTTTTGTTCCGGCTTTAATAGATAACGATACCTCTTTCAATACCGGTTTTTGTCCGTATTTGATGGTGATGTCTTTTACCTCAATGTCCCCTTTTATTGAACTAGTTATAGTACCATCGTCTTTCATATCGGGCGCGTTTAGGATCATACTGATACGGGTATACGATGCGGTTGCTTGTGCTATGATATTGCTCATAAAGCCTATAATGAGTATCGGGAAAATCAACATCGACAGATAACTGTTAAAAGCGGCAAAGTCGCCTAAGCTCATCGAGCCGTTAATAACGTAATGCCCACCCAAGGTCAGTATACACAACACCGATAAGTTGGCTGTGAAAGTAATAATAGGGATCAAGCCGGAGAATAATTTAAGAATAGACAAGCCAAAATCGCGAGCCCTGGTATTAGCTTCTAAGAACTTAGTGGTTTCTAATTGTTGTGAGTTAATAACACGAATCAATGCCGCACCTAAGATACTTTCATTGATGATCTTATTCAACCAGTCAATAACCTGGCGGCTCTCAATAAACAGCGCCCTTACTTTTTTCAACACGTAAAAAAATGTACCGCCTATTATTGGGATGATGGCAATAACCGTCAGTGCCAGCTTCCAATTGATACTCAATAACAAAATACTTGCGCCAATAATGATAAATGCCGACGAAGCTATAGACACAATAGCTTGCGATACGAACATTTTAATAGAGTCAGTATCGGCAGTTAAATTGGTTAACAGTTTCGACGAATTTGCCTGCTCAATAAAAGCATGACTTTGGCGGGATATTTTGTCGGACAGACGGGTACGTAAGTCGCGCGCCACACGCTCTGAAGCGTAGGTTTGAATGATGCTTTGCAGGTAAGCAAATATAAAGATTAGCACTATGGCACCGCTAAATTCCATCACTATGTGCCTGATATCAAAAGCATGGTGCGTGTAAGCATCAATGCCTTTCGATATTATTTTAGGTAACAACAAGTTTATACTATTACTGAGCAAGGCAAAGAGTAAAAGCAAAGCTACCAAACCGCCGTATGGTTTAAGCAGGCTAAAAATGCCAGGCGGTTTTTTTTGATCGGTTTGAGGTTTTTCTGGTGGCATCTGTGTTTCTTTGTTCAAATATTGTGCAATTGTCTTAAATATCAATGAGATTAAAGACGATTGTGACAATAAAATCTTTTAAATTTTAAAAAAATAAAAATGGGCCTGAATTTCGACCAAAATCAAGACTATATACTTGAAGATGACGTTATACAACTGAAACCGCTACAAAAAGAGGACTATTTTCACCTTTTACCCATCTCGCTCAACGAACCCGAGACTTGGGACTACTCGTCAAAATCTGCCGCAGGCGAAGCGGCTTTAAAGACTTATATCGATGAGGCGTTGGCTGAACGCGCCGCCGGCAAGGAATACCCTTTTGTTGTTTTCGACAAAACCACAAATCGTTATGCAGGAAGCACCCGTTTTTATGATATCCAGGTAAAGAATGATGCTTTGCAACTGGGCTACACCTGGTACGGTAAAGACTTTCGTGGTACCGGGGTAAATAAACACTGTAAACTACTGCTTTTAACTTTTGCATTTGAAACATTGGGCGCAGAACGTGTAGAGTTCAGGGCAGACAACAGAAATGAACGCAGCAAAGCTGCCATGAAAAGTATCGGATGTACGGTAGAAGGTGTGATCAGGAACCATATGCCGCTTGCCGATGGTACCCGCCGCGATTCGATCATTCTTAGTATATTGAAAGACGAGTGGTATAGTACTGTAAAACAAAATCTTACCAACAAACTAAGATAGATTCTGAATAACAATCTGTTGATGGAACCCCGTTCACATCAATTATATTTGTTGAAACACAAATATTGATATGAGCACAAAACTTACCATTAATAATAACGGATCAGTAAAGATAGAAGGCGATTTTGAGATTGTAGATATGCAAGGCAATAACTACGGCTTACAAGGCCGTACTGTAGTTTCTATTTGCCGCTGCGGTCTTTCAGCTAATAAACCATTCTGCGATGGTTCTCACAGAGGACATTTTGAGCATGAAGCAGTAGCTTTTGAATTGCCGCCTAAAAAAGTTTAATTTTTTCCAACTTGTCATCCTGAGCACAGCGAAGGATCTTGTATAATTTGCTATTTCGCTCGTATAAGATTCTTCGCTTCGCTCAGAATGACAGATTAGTTCCGTTTATTTCCCCCTCACATACAAGTCTTCCACCTTCTTCCTGGCCCAGGGCGTTTTCCTCAAAAACTTAAGGCTTGACGATATACTTGGATCTTCCAAAAAACAATTAATGCGGATACGATAGCCCAACTCAGGCCAGCCATATTTGGCTACCAAGTCAGTCAATATCGTCTCTAACGTTTTGCCGTGCAGTGGGTTATTAGCTTGTTCCGACATCTGCTTATCTGCTTGAATTTACTATTGCTATCGCCTGTTTAGTGGCTTCGGTTAATTCTGCATATTTTCCGCCATCCATAACCGCGTTACTGATTAACTGGCTACCCATACCTACAGCACAAACACCTGCTTTGAACCAGCCGCCAATACTTTCGGCCGTTAATTCAACACCACCGGTAGGCATAAATATTAAGTTAGGAAACAACGTTTTAATGCTCGACATAAATGCCGGACCCAGAATATTGCCGGGAAATAACTTGATAATTTTAGCACCTAATTGCTCGGCTTTGATTATTTCGGTTGGTGTCATACACCCCGGCAGCCATAGTACGTTGTTTTTATCTGCCACTTCAATCGCGTCTTCCACTAAACCCGGACTAATGATATAATCAGCACCTGCATCAATAAAAGCCTTTGCGCTGGTACCATTCTTTATCGTACCCACACCTAAATACATTCCGTTCAACTCATTATCGCAAACCTGGCGTAGTTTAGCAAAATTTTTCAAGGCAGCCTCGCCGCGGTTAGTGTATTCGATTGTTTTAATACCGGCTGCATATAAGGCGTGCAATACATTCACACTTACGTCTTCATCCTTATTAAAATATAGCGGGAGGATGCCTTGCTCGGGTATCAGCTTTAATATGCTGGCTTTTTTGTCCATGGTGTAAAAGTAGAAAAGAATAATCAAAACAGGTGACAATTGTCATGCAAACGATGTCGCTGATTTTAGAGCAAAAGCTTTCTTAATTAATTTGCTTTAGTGTACATTTGGCTGTATACCGTTATACCAATTACCTATTCGATGTCAAAAAAAATTGTAACCTTCGGCGAGATCATGATGCGGTTGTCGACACCCGGCAACAAACGTTTTGTACAAACCGAAAGCTTTGATATCACCTACGGTGGCGGCGAAGCTAATGTAGCGGCGGCGCTTTGCAACTATGGCATGCAAGGGATATTCTTCAGCAAATTACCGGATAATGCATTGGGGCAAGCTGCACTTAATCATTTGCGTAGGTATGGTGTTGACACACAATTCATGGCCCGTGGTGGTAAACGTTTAGGTCTTTATTTTCTGGAACCAGGCGTTTCCATGCGATCATCGCAAGTTATTTATGATCGTGCCGATGCTTCGATTACCGAAGCTGAGGCAAGCGATTTTGATTTTAATGAGATATTTACTGATGCGGCATGGTTCCATACTTCGGGGATTACTCCTGCTTTGAGCAACAGTACGGCAGCTTTAACGCTGGCTGCCTTAAAAGCCGCCAAAGCGAAAGGTATCACCACCAGTTTGGATCTGAACTACCGTAAAAAACTATGGAGTACAGAAAAAGCCCGCGAGGTACTAAGTGAACTGTGTCAATATGTTGACGTTTGTATAGGCCCTGACGCTACATTGGGTTTCCATTCCGGCGATACGGACGTTAACCTGGATGAACTAAAATCAGCGGATTACCTTACCGTCTTTAAACAGCTGAAAGAGAAATACGGATTTAAATACATCGCTTCAGGCTTGCGCGAGAGCCATAGTGCATCTGATAACAGCATCAGCGCCCTGATCTACGATGGCAACGAACTTTACCGAACTGCGCAATATGACGTACGCATTGTGGACCGTGTAGGTGCGGGTGATTCATTTGCCAGCGGACTGATTTATGGCCTTATTAAAGGGATGAAACCAAGTGATGCCGCCGAATTTGGCGTGGCAGCATCAGCGCTAAAACACACTATCCCCGGCGATATGAACCATGCCACCCTAGCCGAAGTTGAGGATTTAGTTAAGGGAAACCGATCGGGAAAAATACAACGATAACACCATGATCATCGATACTTTACGAAACGCACAGCGTTATTATAACCTGCACAGAAGTTTTCAAACTGCTTTTGAATATCTTAATTCGACTAACCTAACTGCGCTTGAAAATGGTGTAATTGAATTAGCTGATGGTATCCGCGTAATTATATCGAATGACCAGGGTAAAAAAGTGGAAGCCACAACCAAAACGTTTGAGTGCCACAATCAAAACATTGATATTCAGGTACTAATACACGGTAACGAAACCATGGGTTGGAAACCGCGTGCCGACTGCCAGGTTATCGAAGTTCCTTATAATCCTGAGAAAGACTATATGTTTTACAGCGACGAGCCCGATACCTACTTCTCGCTAAATAACGGTCAATTCGTGATTTTTTTTCCTGAAGATGTCCATGCCCCGATGATTGGCAAAGAGCTGATTAAGAAGCTGGTAGTTAAAATCCCCGTTTAATTTTACTCGTAAAACCCAAAATACTCACGAGCATTATTATAGCAGATATCCTGGATTATCTTACCGGTCCACTCCAGATCATTTGGTAATTCGCCATTCTCAATGTCTGTCGCCAATAAATTGCACAAGATCCTGCGGAAATATTCATGCCTTGGAAACGACATAAAGCTGCGCGAATCCGTCAGCATACCCACCATCCTGCTCAGTAAACCTATGTTAGACAGCGAGTTAATCTGATCTATCATCCCGTTTTTTTGATCCATAAACCACCAGCCTGAGCCAAATTGGATCTTCCCTGCTACCGACCCGTCATTAAAATTACCGGTCATCGCTGCGAACAGATCATTGTTCACAGGGTTGCTGTTGTAGATGATGGTCTTAGCCAGGCGGTTATCAGTATCAAGCTTATCTAAAAACCTTGATAACGCCTTGCCATGGTTAAAATCGCCAATAGAATCCCAGCCGGTATCCGGACCTAAGGTTGCCAGGCCGCGGGTATTGTTGTTGCGCAGGGCACCCAGATGGTATTGCTGCACCCAGCCCTTTTCATGATCCCATAATGCGAATTGATATAACAATGCCGACCTAAATTTCAGGTTTTCTTCATTTAAAAGTGGGGTATTTGCTCTTATTTTTAAGAAAATGCAGTTAATTTCATTTTCAGTATAGTCAACAGCATATATATGATCCAAACCATGGTCTGATAATTTGCTGCCATTGGCCGCGAAATAATCATGGCGATTTTTTAAGGCCGACAGGTAACTGTCATAGTCATCAATTTTTATATTGGTTACTTTTTCAAGTTGATTGATGTAAGCGTTTAGGGTTTCCAAATTATCCGGATTCATGGCCTTATCCGGTCTGAACGATGGCAGTACCTTTACCCCAAAATCATCCTGCTTGATTTTTTGGTGATGCTCCAGGCTATCCAGCGGATCATCAGTTGTACCCACTACCTCAACTTTAAACTTCTTCAGCAAACCACGCACACTATACTCCGGCGACTGCAGTTTTTCAGCACACTCGTCGTAGATCTTTCTGGCTGTGGTTGGCGACAGGATCTCCTTAATTCCAAAATAACGTTGCAACTCCAGGTGTGTCCAATGATAAAGGGGATTACGCAAAGTGTAAGGTACCGTGGCGGCCCATTTCTCAAACTTTTCCCAATCGCTTTTGTCTCCGGTAATGTAGGCTTCATTGACGCCATTGGCGCGCATGGCGCGCCATTTATAATGGTCGCCGTTTAGCCAGATGCGGGTAAGGTTGGCAAATTGTTTATCGGCAGCTATCTCGTCGGGCGGTAAATGGCAATGGTAATCAATGATAGGCATTGATTTGGCATAGTCATGATATAGCTTTTGGGCAGTTTTGCTTTCCAGCAAAAAGTCATCGTCGAGAAAGTCCTTCATCAGGTTATAATTTGCGTAAGGCAATTATACTTTTTATAACCTGTTCTATCAACTTTAAACGCGGTAATTTACGCTATCGTTTGCGTAGGCTTAAAGGTCAGTAATTCATCAGCCAATTCCTTTAAACTAACCGAAGCCGTGGCAATCACATCATCGCCGGCGCCATAGTAAATGTACAGGGTATCGTCAAACACCGCTGTCCCTGTAGGGAAACAAACATTATCTACATCGCCGGCCAATTCAAAAGGTTGATCTGGCTGAAATAAAGCATACGGCAAGCGTGCTATTTCCTTGCGTGGATCATCCAGATCAAACAGGGCCGCACAAGCATTATATTGGTAACCGGTATCAAAATGCTGTACCCCGTGATAAATAACCAGCCAACCATGCTCAGTTTCAACAGGCGGACAACCTGCTCCTACATAACTTAGTTCATGTAGGTTTTTTGGCGTGAGCATTACATTTTCTCCCAGATTAGTCACATAATCATCCCAAAATTCTTCGGTCAGTTCATCCAGGCTATCAACCGATACCAACTGGATATCGGGTTTAATGCGATGCATAAAGGTTAGTTTACCATTAATCCGTCGTGGGAAAAAGACAACATCCTTATCCATAATAATAGTATCCGGGGAACTATAGTCCTGGCGATAACGGGATATAATATCATTATTGTTTTGTTTAGCCAGGTCATCAAACTCCCCGCACTTCAACTGCGGCACAATGATACCTTTCTTTTCAAAATGTACCAGATCTTTAGAAGTAGCAAGCGCACCTAATGCGTCTTTACCATCAAAAGCTATGTAGGATAAATAGTAGGTATCATCAATCTTAACCAGGCGCGGGTCCTCCATACCATGCTTTTCGTAGTCGTTATCCGGAGCCAGCAGCGGCGAGATCATCCGGTCGACAACCTTTAGCGGCCCTTCCAGTTTGGCATAACCTATACTCGAGAAATTTCCTTTGCGCACCGCGCGATATAATAAGTGCAGCGTATCGCCCTCGCGCACAACCGCCGGATTCAGTACCCCTTCATTTTCAAACTCAAAATCTGTAGTACTAAGCAACACCCCTTCTTTTTTAACCTTTACCATCTCAGAAATTAGTTTGATTTTTTAGCAGTAGCAATTACAACAATGCCGCCAACTATTAAAATGCCACCCAAATAAGGTGGCCAGTTTACAGTGTGCTGCTTATCAGCAGATATTTGAATGGGGCCTGCGTCAAGCACTTTTTCTTTTTTGGTATAGGTAAATCCGGTCCAGGCTATCATGATAATGCCTATTGCGATCAAGAATATGCCAATGAGTCTGTTAGTCATAGGTATGCTGTTTCTGTATAAAGTTTGAAACTATCAGATTGTTTGAATTATCGATTAAAAGGCATTATCGTATTTGCCGGTCTTATCCAGGCAAGCTATAATACCTTGAATAACCCGTTTGGTTTCGTTGGGATCTTTAATACAAATAGACGCTACACCAGCTTCCATAGCAGGATAATCATTACCGCCCGGGAATATTGCATCGCCAATAAAAATCATTTCCTTTTTCTTAATGTCAAGGATCTCGCGTAGCTTTTTAATACCGTAGGCCTTGTCAATACCCGGTTTGGTAATATCTACCGATGTTGTACCGCCGAGGTTTACCGAAAACTCCGGAATAGTTTTGGCTAATACAGCCTGGATTTTTTTACGTTTTGCAAAACCAGGGTCCCATTTTTTCTTGGCGTCCAGCGGGGCTTCTTGCCCCAGGGCAGAATAAGTGATCTGGCTGCCGCGATCTTCAATTTGTTCACCCCAGGTTTTTTCGGGCTTAAACCCTTGATCCTCTACCGCAGCATTTAAGCAGCTAATGATCTTTTTCTTTTCGCCAGCTGTAAAATCCTCAGAATATATTTTTTTCCAGCCAGATTTATATTGATAGTATTTAGTACCACAGGTAGGCAATATCGACAGGTTTTTAAACTTCTTTTTGTTAGTTAAATGCGACAGCACCTGTTTTTCAAACTGCGGCCAATCTCCACCCGATATGATGGCTACTTTGGTAACATCAATCAGGGCATTCAATATTTTTATCATTTCCTTGTCGATAGCCGCTTTACTTTCGGCCAGCGTGCCATCCAGGTCAAATACAATCAGTTTTTTCATAATACGGGGTATCTATCCAAATCAACACTATAACGGCCGGCACGGGCTGCGCTATCCATACTGGCTCTAAAAGCTAACATATCCTGTGCGGCTTTTACATTTTTGTCTTTGCCTTTCCAGATGTCCAAAGCGGGTTGTTGTATGGCGCGGGCAAATGAGAAGGTTAACGGCCATGGCAATTCTTTACCAAACTTTACGTGCATCTCGTGCAAATGTCTGGTAGCTTCCTGCGGTGTTTGTCCGCCTGATAAAAAAGCTACGCCGGCAACCTCATGCGGCACATTAGCCAGTAAACATTTAACCGTCGCGCTGGCAACCTCGTCGGTACTATTTTTATGGTGATTGTCTTTACCGGCAATAACCATATTTGGTTTCAAGATCAGGCCTGGCAGATATACGCCTTGTTTTTCTAACTGCTTGAACAACTCTTTGATAGCATTTTCCGTTACCTCATAACAACGCTCAATGGTATGATCGCCGTCCATTAAAACCTCGGGTTCAACTATTGGTACGATATCATCCTCCTGGCACAGGCGGGCATATTTTGCCAGCGCCTCTGTATTAGCTTGTATGTTAGCTTCTGTAGGTAAATTTTTACCGATGGTCATTACTGCGCGCCATTTGGCAAAACGGGCGCCCAGGCCATAGTAGTTGTTAAGCCTGATATCTAGTCCCTCCAAACCATTAGTTATTTTTTCGTCAGGCGAGCCTGGCATGGCAGTGGTACCTTCATCCACCTTAATACCGGGAATAATACCCGCTTTCTTTAATACATCTATAAACAAAACCCCATCATCAGTAGATTGATAAATGGTTTCGTCAAACAAAATGGCCCCGCTAATGCTCTCTGCCAAACCAGGCGTGGTAACAATTAGCTGGCGATATTTGCGCCGATATTCTTCTGTTTGGGGGAGACCTGCTTCTTTAAAGCGTTTATTGCAAGTGTTCAGACTTTCGTCCATTGCCAGTAAGCCTTTGTCGCCTGCCATCAGCGCGTCGGCTGTTTGTTTAAGTTCTTCGGTATTCATGATTGTCTAACAAGTTATTGTGATAATTGTGTTCAATTATAACTCATAAAAAAAGGGAATTGTATATATACAACTCCCTTTTACAATGTATTGATAAATAACTACCTTCCTAACACCGATCTGGTATTCATCAGCTCGTCCATGGTATAGCTTTTGGTTCTGCCTGCGGTGGCATCTCTTACCTTTTGCACGTCGGTTGGCAGTACAATATTGCCTTTGTTACCAAAATCGCTACGAATATAACTTAATACCGATGCTATATACTCGTTAGTATTGCTGCCCAACGCCGGCATAGCATCGTTATAGGTAGTACCCCTGATAGGGCCCTGTAAACCATATAACAGCACCCTGATAATTCTATCCGGCGAGTTACCGTTTACGTCAGGATTCCCTGCCAGTGGCGGGGCAGTAAATGCCTGCCCTCCGGTGCGGATACCTTTACCATCGTTGCCATGACAGGTAAAGCACAATTGTTTAAATATCACTGCACCTTGTGTCACCAGCCTGGCACCCTGCTCGCTCATCATTTTCTCACGCGCCAGTTGTTCTGCTCTCGCCCTGATCTTATTTTCATAAACCCGTTGCGATCCCTGCAATGCCGGGTCATCCGGATAATTTTTGATCAGCCCGGCTATGATAGCTTTTGATTTGTCTGAATTAACAAAGCGCATGGTCAACAATAGTTGGAAACGTACATCGGCACTTGGGTCGTTGTTCATTTTTTCCAGCAGATCAATAGCGTGGCTATCTTTTTTCATGAAGTCCTCGCCTATCCAAACGGTGGTTTTACGCACTTCGGGGTCTTTATCTTTCAGGGCGATAGCAAAGGTTTCTTCGTCCATCGCATCTAACCCATTCATTGTCCATAAAGCATGAATACGTGCCAGCTGACCGCCATTTACGGCTAAAGTTCTTAAAGCAGGCACGACAGATTTATCGCCTCTAAGCACTAATAGCTTTTGCGCGTTATCTCTGTACCAGCCGTTCATGCTGTTTAAATGATCAACCAGTTGCGCGCTGGTTTCTTCCAGCAGGTGTGGTTTTTCTTTGTCTAATTTAAAATCGTCATGCACCAGGCGGAAGATCCGGCCGCGACCAACGTTATTTTGCAATCCTTTTTGCTGGATTTTTGGACGCAGGTAGCTGTCGGCTTTAGTCCATTCACTCTCCTGGATAATACCGTGATACATATCTACGATGTACATACAGCCATCGGGACCAGTAATGGTATTAACCGGGCGGAAGTTAAGATCCGTAGAAGCTAAAAACTCCGATTTATCGTAAGCGTTGCGGATGGTGATCTTGCCATTGTTGTCATTGACTTTTGCTCTGCGAATCAAACGACCCACCGGCTCGCAGATAAATAGGTCACCGCGCATATCGGCAGGTAATTTATCGCCGCGATAAATAGACTGACCATTACTTGCAGTAAAGTGATTCAGCGTACTATCCGGAAAACGCAGGCGACCGAAACCACCTTGCACATCTGGCGTAGTAACAATTGGCCAAACCGGTACAAAATCAGCATCATATCTGTCATTAAAATCAAACTGGCCGTAATGCACATTTTGTTGATACATGTAAGCAGGATCTTCGCCACCAGCAGATGAATAGAATAAACGACCATAATCATCATTGCCCATACCCCATTGGCCGGCAGTCCCTTCAATTAAGGTATCCGGAATAACCTTATCGCCCTTTACAGTGTATCTCACTGGGTCGTAAGTTAAATACAGTCGGTTGTCCAGGTTCCAGATCAAACCACTTTTTTGGTGCTCCAGGTTATTGGTGTTGGTGCCATTATTCTCATAAGCCAGCCATTTTTTGTCGGCCACGCCGTCGCCATTGGTATCCTGAAAACAGAATACGCTGTTTGTCCAGGTTTGGCTAACCAGTAAACGGCCATGATCCAGCGGCTGTAAAGTACGCGGCAGCATCAGGCTATCGGCAAATACGGTCATTTTATCCATGACGCCGTCGCCGTTAGTATCTTCTAATAGTTTGATCTTACAGGTGCGTTCATGCTCATGGCTGCCATTAACGTCGAGCATGTAGGTATTTAATTCGGCAACATACATGCGGCCGTCGCCATCCCAGGCAATGGCTACAGGCTGGCTTACCATCGGTTCGCTGGCTACCAGTTGCAAGTGATAACCCGGTGGTACGTAGATACGTTTCATCTCCTCAATCGGAGATTTTGGAGTTGGATCAGGATGCATATCAACCAAAATCCTGCCCGAAGCATCGCGCTGTACCGGGTACTGGGCAACATACTTTTGTACCGATTTACAAGTGTAAAACAATACCGCCGCAGCCGATACAACAATTAAAATACCTTTGTAATTTTTCTTCATAATTAAGGGTTAAACATTAAAACTCTAACATAGCATAGCCTATAACCACCTTAAACAAGGCATTAACAAGCATTTTTATAATATTTTGTTTAGGTATAACTGGTTATAAATTAAAAAGCCGGTATAGTAATCTATATTAACAATATGGATTGCTATACCGGCTGGTATGCTCTGTTATGGGTTACTCACGTATCAGTAACCTGAGGTAATATTTTAGCCTATTTAAGCGATAAAATATATTGTACCATTTTTTTAACGTCAGCTGGTGGTACAGATGGGTGAGCAGCCATTGGCACATCGCCCCAAACACCACTACCGCCGGCAATTACTTTCTGCGTTAATTTTTCGTAATTAACTGCAGTTGCAGGATATTTTTTTGCTACGTCTTTGTAAGCGGGGCCTACAATTTTAACATCTTCTTTATGGCAGCTTAAACAATCGTTTTTTGCTAATAATTGTTTTCCTTCTTCCAATGTGGCGGCGCTAACTTTGCCGGCTGCAGGGGTGGTTTTTTTAACTACGGTAGTTTTTTTAGTAGTTTTCTTTACAACAGTTTGCGCAAATGATGAGTTTGCAGCAAACATTGCAAATACAAGGGTAGTTAAGATTGCGATCTTCTTCATTGTGGTATTGTGTGTATGTGTAAAATTGATTACTTGTTTAAATACGACTGTTAAAGTCTAAAGAAGTTTAACCCCCTCAGCTATAAACAGACGCTTAACAAAGGTAATCAATAAGACTACATTGTCAATAGACAATCAAAGTTGTGCAATCGATGGCACAAATGCAAGTAAAAATTTAATATTTTAATTAAAATATGCGTTCTCCGGTATAAAACACAGCATTTTAGTACTAAAACGCCGTTTTTTATATTTCAGCTATCCAATCTGTATTACAATTGTTACCCAAAATATAAGGCAAACAAAAAGGGATAGCATGCGCGCTATCCCTTTTTGTTTTAGGACGGTAAACCGTACTTTATTAGTTTGCTCTTCTTGACTCAGCTTTTTTAGCTTGGTAAGCCAAAGGAACAATAATAGCAGCGATTAATGCGACAACTTCTAGTACTACTAACATAATGATTTGTGTTTAATGTTTGTTAAATGATTAAATGTCTTTTCCAGAAAACAACCGACTTTATTGAGGCGACTGCATTCTTTTATACCGGCTCTTGGTCACAAAATATGCCACAAAAAAAATCGACTGTTTCGACCTCAAAAACCAGAATTTTGAAATCATCTATTTAAAAAAATCACTAATAATTATTAAAGTTTGTCAAAATATTGTCTGCCTTTTAAAACCGGGAATAAAAATATCAGGGTGTAAGAAAAACAAAAAAATATTTTTTGACTAAAAAGTAGAAAACGGTCTAAAAAACACTGACATTTCCATTTTTTGTGATTTTCGAGAGGCTAAAAACGATAAATTGCGCTCTTCGAGTGATAAAACATCAAAAAAAACGAACTATTTTTCAATTTCGCGCAAAAAATCGATGTTAAACACTTTCATGATATTGTCTTAATAAAATAAAAAATATTTTACGCCAATTTGTCATCTGACTGACATAGCTGCCAAATACTGACAAAATATCCGAAAAATAGACTTATTTTTGATAAAATACATCGAAATTATTTAAAACGCCGCGAATCATAGTTAAAAACCACCTATGCCAAATTTTTATTATGAAAATTGCAATAAAATGGGCGTTTTAGTGATCTAATGCACGACGTTTAATCAATCCACCTTTCACTTCCGAAACAGAGTTGGTTACGATGAAAGCCGTTGGGTCGATCTGCTGCACACTGGCAACCAGGCGCTGCACCTCTAACCGCGTGATAACGGTGACGATAATGTCTACGTTTTTCTCTCCAATCTCTGTTTTGCCAAAACCGCGCTCGCCTTTGTACACCGTAACGCCCCTATGCAGGTGTCGCATAATGACGTTTTTAATCAGCTCGCTTTTGGGCGACACGATAGTGACCGAGGTAAACTCGTCAAAACCCTGTACTATGTAATTGATAGTTTGCGTAGCCGCCAGGTAAGTCAAGATAGAATACAAGGCCGACTCAATACCTAAAAAGAAAGCGGCAATGCCAAAAATAAAGATGTTGATCACCAGGATGATCTGCCCTATTGATAAAGGCGATCTTGGGTTAATATAAACAGCTAACAGCTCGGTACCGTCAATCACGCTGCCGCCACGCATAGCCAGGCCAATGCCTGTGCCTAAAAACAATCCCCCGAAAACTGCAGTGAGTAATTTATCATGCGTAACCATCGGGAAGCTGACGAAGTATAACACTAGCGACAATAATATAATAGCTATCGATGTTTTGAGCGCGAATAACTTATCTATCTTTTTATAGCCTAAAAAGACAAACGGAATATTAATCACTAAGATCAGTATAGAAATGGGCCAGCCGGTTATCGAGCTTATGAGCAGAGATATCCCGGTAACACCGCCATCTATAAACTCGTTAGGGATTAAGAATCCTTTCAACCCAAAGGCTGCACTGGCAATGCCAACCAAGATCATGATGATGCGGACTATCTCAATGCGGCGGTAAGCTTTTTTACGGGTCAAGGTCATAAAAGGCGGATTTATTAATTAACGTGTGTTTTCGAAATAAAATACACCTTTTTTATTAGATATCACAATGTCATTCAGCTTATCCTTATTCATATCCTGCACAACAACGTGCAAGCCAACACCAGAATCGTTATCTATTTGGTGGGCGATGAAGTAAGGCGCTTTACCCGGTGTAAACTCAAACCAGTATAAAACAGCAGATTCATGCGAGCCTGTATCTGTGTCATTATGGGCAAACCAGCGTTTTCCGGTTACAATGTCCGGATGACCGTCATTGTTAATATCCACCAAAGCAACCCCATGTGTTTCTGAAAACGATTTATCAATCTCGTGCTTTGTCCACGTTGTGTTGCCTTGCTCATCTTTGCCCTGCTGATACCACCAGATACCATACTTATGCGCCGAGGCACTTATTACGTCATTTAGCCCATCACCATCTACATCCATCACATACATCTCAGAACAATCTTCGCCAAAGTTAGCGGGGTGAAACACCCAGTTGGGTTGTTTACGATCGACAGGAGCTTCCCACCAGCCTTCTTTTACAATCACATCTTTGCGGCCATCCTTATTAATATCGCCCAAACCCAAGCCATGCGAGTAGCGGTCTGTCGCCGGCGCATTAATTGCACTTATGGGATAACGCGCCCAGGTAGTATCTCCTTTTTTAGTTGGCGCACTTAGCCAAACTATTTGTTTGGCATTGATATCGGCACATAAAATATCTACCCGTCCGTCGCCGTCTACATCCACAAAATTAGGCGACTCATTCCCCACCCCTACTTTATCCATAATGTTGTGCTTTTGCCAGTATCCGGATTTCCCTTTCGGATTTTCATACCAGTACGCCGGTGTACCGGGATAGCCAACCACCACCTGATCTACCCAGCCATCCAGGTTTACATCTATACTATAATCTAAAAACGAGTTGCTATATTCTGTTCCCGGCTTCAAGACTGGTGTCAGCGCAATTTCATGACGCGTCCAATTTGGCGCCTCGAACCAACAAGTGCCTGCAATAATATCCAATTTACCGTCGTGGTTAACGTCGCCAACAGCAACACCTTCCGATATAAAATCTTTGGTGATAATATGTTTAATAAATCGAACTTTATTTTGCGCATATAAAGGGGGGCTTAATAACACAGCAATCAGGATTAAATAAAATTGGTTTCTCATAAGCGAATATTTAAAATAGTGCAGAATGATAGAGGTTTAAGCCAGGGCAGGTTTATAAATGCAAGTTAACGCTTATCTGTTTAAAGACAAAAATCTATTTGATGAGCTATTTTTTCGACATGCAACAACCCTTAAACAGTCAAGTAAAGTGCGCAAAAAATCTTTCATCAAATTAGCGCAAGTTTTTATACTTTTATAGTTCTGTTTACCTATGGAAACTTTTGGGCGGATTTCTATATAAGAAATTTAGAATGGTGAAACAGAATCACGCTTTATTACGAGCAAAACCGCTAAGTACACATACTTTATATGATGCTTATGCAGGTATGTTATTAGGCTATATTTTTGAGGTGGTAAAAGACCATAAAATAGCCGAAGACTACCTGGTAAAAACTTTTAGCAGCATAGCCAAAAATTTCAATGACGTTAACTGGGATGAAATTAACATATGGTGCCAATTACAGCGTTTTGCAAAAAACGAATTAACTGCATTTCATAAAGCTATAGATGGTTACGAAGTTCCTGCCGGCGATACACCGGCAACGCTACCTAATCTATATCTTGACCGCATGACCGATGAGCAAAAGCTGGTTTTCTGCAATATTTATTACAGCAACAAAACCACTACGCAGCTTGCCGAAGAAATAAACCGGCCCGAAAAACATATTAAACAATTATTAAAAGAGGCTTTTGCTATTATAAGGAAATCGCATGAACATTAAAGAATACATAGAGAGCGGCGTTTTGGAGTCGTATGTATTAGGTTCGGCTTCGGCAGAAGAAACCCACCAGTTGCTTCGGCTAAAAAATCAATATCCCGAAATAGCCGATGCACTGTTTCAAATAGAAACCGATTTTGAGCGCGTAGCTCAAAACATGGCTATGGTGCCGCCACCAGGTATGCTTACCCGTATTGAAGATGAGATAAACGCATTAATTGAAACGGAAGATCCGGCCCCGGCTACCAGGCATCGTGAAAGCGACTACCGCAGATTTGATAATGACCGCAGTAATCAGTTTATAGAGATTGAGGCTTTCTCTAATCAGATGCGATTACATAAAGCCTGGCGTTGGGTATTTGCGGGCGTCTTTATATTAGGCAAGATATTTTTGATTGCCGCTATTTATTATTTCCTGGAAAACAGGCAGGCCCAGGAGCAGATACACGATTTAAAAACAGAGTTGCGGCAGTACAAACATTAAAAAGCATTAACTTTATATAAGCGGACCGACAAAAAGTTCGCTTTTTTTATTCTCTGCGGGCTAAACTTAATTAAAAACTAGCCTGTTACAACACTATGGCAACAGTAGCATTAAAAAGCCCGGCAGGCAAATGGATCATGGCGTCGACCATATTGGCATCGTCTATGGCGTTTATCGATGCAACGGCGCTTAACGTGGTAATGCCTGCTTTACAACAAGGGTTAAGAGCAAGCGGTGCTGATCTGTTTTGGATTCTTAACGCCTACTTGCTCATGCTGGCTTCTTTGATTTTAATTGGCGGTGCTATGGGCGACAAACTAGGCCGCAAGAAAATCTTCATGGTTGGCATTTTTATTTTCATTTTGGGATCAGCGGCTTGCGGTTTATCAAACAATGTCTTAATGTTGGTAATTTGCCGGGTGTTGCAAGGCATTGGCGGCGCGTTAATGATCCCTGGCAGCTTATCACTCATCTCATCGTCCATTAATGCTAAAGAACGCGGGAAAGCTATTGGCACGTGGTCGGCTTTTACAACGGTGGTAACCATGGGCGGGCCAATTTTAGGTGGAGCCTTAGCCGATGCAGGATTGTGGCGCTATATCTTCTTTATTAATGTACCTATTGGCGTTTTAGCGCTGGTTATGCTGACTTTTAAGGTACATGAGATCAAGGACGAGGACAGCAAAGGCAATCTTGATTTCCCGGGAGCAATTACTATAGCTTTGGCGTTAGCCTTAATAACATTTGGGTTTTTGCGGGTACCGGCAGTTGGCCTGGCCAATGTGCAAGCTTATGGCTCATTAATAACCGGGCTGGCATTTCTAGTGATATTTATTATCATCGAAATAAAAAGCACTAACCCAATGATGCCATTGAAGCTATTTCAAAACAGCACATTTAGCGGAGCCAATTTATTGACATTTTTTCTGTATGCCGGTTTAGGTGCCGGTATGTTGTTCCTTTCGCTCAATTTGGTACAGGTGCAGGGTTATAGTCAGTTACAATCAGGCCTAACGTTTTTGCCTTTTACCGTATTGATGATTACCATAGCACGTTTTGCCGGTGGTTTAGCAGACAGGCACGGCCCAAGATTGTTTTTGATTGGGGGGCCGGCCTTAGCCGGTACCGGTTTACTTATCCTATCATTCGTAAAACAAACTACAGGGCCGTCAGACTATTGGACTACTTTTTTCCCGGGCGTGATTGTTTTAGGTTTGGGGATGTCATTTACTGTGGCCCCATTAACTGCGGCAGTTATGGCATCGGTAAATGATCATTTTTCGGGTACGGCATCGGGCATCAATAATGCTATGACACGTATTTCGGGCGTTTTTGCTAACGCGATATTTGGGGCATTAGCGGTACTGTTTTTCTCGGGTGCTTTACAGCGCGATTTGCAAAAGTCGCCCTTCAATGCAAAAGACAAACAGCTCATAGTGCAACAAGCTAATAATCTGGGTAATGCTAAAGTGCCTGCTGCGGTTGTCGCCAATAAACAACAGGTTACCCAATATTATCACCAGGGGTTTATTGACGCTTACGCCAATATTATGCAGATATCTGCCGGGCTTGGTTATTTGGGAGCCTTGATGGCCTTGATCTTTATTAGAAATAAATCAGTGAGAAAAACTGATGAGTAGAGCATAGATGTTCGGAAGATTCAAAAAACCTTTAGTCATTCTGAGTTTTGATTTATTGAGGTAACGCCCATTTAATAACCCTCTTTACGCCGAAGGCGAAGAGAGGGTTTTGGTATACTTACTAATCCACGGTGTTTTATTACATGGTAGGCGCCTGCTCATAAATATTCCAAAGTTGGTCGGGAGTATTACGTTTGGATGCCAAAACAATAGCTGAGTTAACCGAACCTTTGCCATCTGCAGGCGTTACATACAAATCGGTTCCTTTTAATTTAATCATATAGGTATCTTTCTTAACCGCAATAAATTCATATTGCTGTTTACCATCGCCGGGGACCAGCGGTTGTTCATCAAAAGCCGTATTAGCTGCTACAGATCCAATAGGCTGAAAAGTTTTATTGGTTAACAGGTTTTGCAACTGGTAAGTATTGACTTCGGTTTTTTTAAAGCTCCAGGTCATGCATTTCCAATTTTCGGGATAATAGGCCACCAGTGGCGTGCCGTTTTTTGAGTTGGCGTCTTTTACGCGCAGCAGCATACCGGTCTGTACATTCTTGATGGCGTAGTTCCCTTTGATATCTTGTGCAAAAACAAAGGCCGCACTTGTTAAAAGCGCAGCCAATAAAACTAATTTCTTCATAAACGTTTTGTTTTATGGATGCACTATCGCCCAGCCATCATTACCACGGATAATGATCTCGCCGTTACCACTTGGTACATAACCTATAAAATCAAACAAAGTGCTTTTATCAATATTACGCTCTCTGATGGTATTGCTGCATTCTGCCAGTATCACACCTTTTTTTTGCAGCGCTAACAAAGCTTTTTCGTATGGGTTAGATTTCAGGAACATAGTGTAACCACCTGCAAATGCAACCAATTCAACCTCTACTTTCCCCTTAATGCGCGGATCCTCCAGTGCGTTATCGATATTACGCAAAGTCATTTTAATTTTTGCAGATGCGGTATCGTCAACAAAATATAGCGCTTTATAATGCGCTTTATCGGCGGTGGCTCCTTTAAAATCAGCGTCGGTTTTTTGAGCGAGTGCCGGCTTTACCAAAGCAACAACTGCCAGAACAAGAAAGTATTTGAATACAATTTTCATAATTGATGTTTTATAATTTAAAGTTATGATTTTTTTGTGTTTAATTTTTGCGCGTCTGCAATAGGCTGATATGGGCCAAATTTATGTTGCCGCTCACCAAAACTATCTGCGTACGGCCCAAACGGAAAATCGATCGGCTTTTTAGTAAAGTCTTTCCAATCGGCACTTTGATCAAAATGCGGCCGCGGCTGCGAATTGATAAAGGCGGCAACGTCCCAGGCTTCTTCGTCAGTTAACTGCGGTTTTTTGTACGTGGTACCAAATGGCATATTGCTCTTTACAAAGGCTGCAAAAGTAGTGATGCGGTACAAACCGGCACCATCATTATAACTATCCATACCCCAAAGCGGCGGGAAAGTGTAAGCTATCTTATCAGCGGCCAGTTGCCCCAGTCCATTTGTACCATGGCAAACCTGGCATTTTTTTACAAATACGCCCTGGCCCATAACCGGGTCGGCAGCTTTATCCATATAAGTCAGCTTTAAAACGCTGCTTCCTTCAGGTTTTTGACCTTTGGGTACGCCATATCCTAACCATTTAATGTAGGCTATCATTGCTTTCATTTCATGGCTGGTGGTATCTAAGGGTTTACCGTTTAAACTGCGTTGCATACATCCGTTAATGCGGCCGGCAATGGATAGTACGCTACTGGTGCGCGGCATATATTGCGGATAATTTGCCGCAGTGGCTTTCAGATTCAATCCGTAAAATTTGGTACCTGCGTTATTATGGCAATTCTGGCAATTCATCCCGTTAGCCAAATGACCCACTTTACCTTTAGGGCCAAGATAATATGCTGTATGTGCTATCAGATCCTCCCCATATCTGATTTGTTTCCCGGCGTCACCGGCAGGAATCTTTCTTTCCTGGGCGCTAACACTTAGCGATGCCAGCAAAATAATAATACAACAAAAAATTCGCATTTGGTTCAAATAGCCTTGTAAACAAAACAGGTTAAAAGCAAATAACGTAATTGTTATTCACTTTTAACCTGTTACTTTTTTATTTAATACCAGACCAGCTGGTTAACATTAAATTAACGTTGCTCGTTATATACTTCGAACTCGGCTATTGAAGGTTGTTTTTCTGAACCCAATATTTTTATCCTAACCTTATTGGCCCAGATACGGGTAAAACGGTGTATCTTAATATTATTGGTTTTGTTACCTTCTAAAATAGGTTTCCATGAACCGTCGGCGTAATACTCTAACAGATATTTGTTGATGTTTGACCTGTGTTCGGCAATAACAATAGTATTCAGTGCGGTTTCGCGTTTAAAGCTTACCTCATACCATGGTTCTTTAACGCGTGGGTTAGACACCCATGAACTGCCAAAGTTATCGTCATTTGCAAAATCAGAGATCTCGCTATCATCGCTCCAGCTTGAGTTTGCCGGCATATTTTTGGCAAGGTTCGATGAAATGATAGGTGCTTCGTTATCAGGTAGCGCAGCCAAAGGGCCTTCGTTTCTCCAGATCTTACCAATCTCTTTTAACTCGGCAATGGCGTTGGCGTCAAACTGACCATCGCGGTTTGGCGCTACGTTCAGGATGAAGTTACAACGATCGCTATTTAATTTATTCAGATAATCATTAACCAGGCTGGCGGCAGTTTTAACAGGAGTGGTCGGGAAATCTGTTTTCCAGAACCATGCGCTTTGAATAGGCAAGCAAGCTAAGGCAGGCATGGTGTTGCTGCCCGCTTCCATACGCTGACCCGCACCCATTTCGTAAGTTTTGATGTCTGTATAGTATAAACCCAGTTTTGGATATTTTGCGCCGTTAAGGTCCATTAACAAACAATCAGGCTGTAGCTTTTTAACCAGGTTGTAAATATCTTCAAAAGGCACATCGTCATAAGAAATTCTTGACCATGGTGCATCCCATCCGTCAATGATCAGAGCTTCTATCTTGCCATATTTGGTCAACAACTCGGTAATTTGCTGTTTAACCATTTCTATATGGCTCGGCTGGATCTGGTTAGGGCGCAGTTTGTGGTGTGTGTCTAATATAGAGTAATACAGCATCACCTTCAGGCCGTTCTTTCTGAAAGCGTCAACATATTCCTTTACCACATCGCGATGTAACGGACTATTCATCACGTTATAAGCGGTACTTTTGGTGTCCCAAATACAGAAACCGCTATGGTGTTTTGTGGTTAAACAACCGTAAGTCATGTTGGCAGATTTCGCCGCTTTTGCCCACTGGTCGCAATCTAATTTGGTTGGGTTAAAGTCCGACGGCGACGCCTCCGGATCAGGCCAATCGGCATCCTCATAGGTAGGTATGTTAAAATGGATAAACATGCCGAAACGCAGATCAATAAATTGCTGCTGTAGTTTCTTTAAATGTTCGCTTTTAGTATTTACTTCGGCTACACCGCCATTTTGAGCAAATGTTGTCGAAAAACTTATTAAAAACAGAGCCAGTACTAATGATAGTTTTTTTGATATCATAAATTTAATATAAATGCTTGTGCTTTGATTAAAAGACGGTTAGCTAACGGTTAGCTATACATTGGTTAATTATCAAAGAAAGCAGATTGCCGCCTTATAATATTTTATGTTATTGTCTAAATTATAAATGATTTTGGCATTAATTATTTAATAATTGAAATTCAGATAGAATAAATCAGTTAATCCAATAATATATTGGCGTAAAATACATCAGCATTAAATACCAGGGTATTTCTTCCCTATTTATCTGTTTTGATCCCTACATTTGGTTATTCTATAATTCAATATCTATGTATAAACTAAAACTAACAGCCACCCTTGGCCTGCTTTTATTAATTACTGTAATTACTGCCAATGCGCAGGATCATAGTTTCGACCCACCGTGGAATACCCCACCCGATAGTAAATTGCAATTTACTGTTCAAGGCATTGATAATGTGCCTGATCTTTATGGAGATATTAATGACCCGCAACTGGTAATTTTCTTTGCCGGTAACCAGTTTATGGCAGTCGACCAATTGTTGGCTGCTTTTAAAGCTAAATATCCGCAGTATCAGCGCGTATTTGCCGAAACCTTGCCGCCGGGCATCCTGGCCAAACAAATTGAGGTAGGTAGCGTTGCTATCGGCAATATGCGCATCACTTTAAAACCGGATATTTATACTGCAGGTAAAAGTGCAATAGAAAAAACACCGGATATGTTTAGCCGCACCGAGCCTTATGCCAGTAATAAACTGGCCATCATGGTAAAAAAAGATAATCCCAAACAAATAAAAGGTTTGGCCGATCTGGGTAAAAAAGACGTTCGCGTAAGCATGCCTAACTTACAAACCGAAGGCATCGGCGCACAAATCATGGAGGCTTACAATAAGGCGGGCGGCAAGCAATTGCAGGATGCTATTATGGAAGACAAAGTAAAAGATGGCAGCACTTATCTAACCAAAATACACCACCGCGAAACGCCGATGCGCATTTTATACGACAACAGCGACGCAGGCCCTGTTTGGTATACCGAGGTTTATTATCAGCAGATGATTGGCCACCCTATTGATTTGGTTGAGATACCGGCCAGCGACAATGTTATCGCCAATTACGTAGCGGCCTCATTAAAAACTGCGCCGCACCAGCAAGCCGCCAAAGATTTTCTTGATTTTATGATCAGCCCCGAGGCTAAAGCTGTGTATAAAAAATTCGGGTTTATAGTTAAATAAAATTATGCCGATACGGGTCATCCAATCATTTATTGTTACGTTGTTACTGCTGGCAAGCACTAGTGCCTGTTTTGCGCAATGGATCCAAAAAACGGATGATGATATCATGATTGATATCCAAAACCAGCGCACGCCCGAAAAAACAGGTATCTTCTTGTTCCTATCAAACACTTATAGATATGGCGATATTGGCGTACCTGCCGGACTACTGGTTGCAGGTACCATTAACAACGACAAAGGCATGCGAGAAAATGCAGCATTCGTAGCCAGCAGCACGGCGCTTTCGTACGGTGTAATGCTTTTGCTCAAGCATATTGTAAAGCGCCCGCGGCCCTTTATTCAAAACATCAATATCGTACCGGTGTACCGTGCGGGTAGTACTTCGTTTCCTTCGGGGCATGCGTCTACTACTATAGCTACGGCTACGGCATTATCCATGGCTTACCCTAAATGGTATGTTATTGCGCCGGCGTTTTTGTGGGCCGGTTCTGTTAGTTATTCACGGATGTATTTGGGGGTGCACTACCCTAGTGATGTTGCCGCCGGGGCGGCTTTTGGCGTAGGTTCGGCTTTGTCTATGTCGTTCTTGAAAGCTAAATAGACATTATAAAGTTGAATGTAAAAATGTCAACATCAAATTGTCAGAAAAACCGGCAGTATTACCACAACGTTATATATTGTAATAAATTAGCCTTATATTAACTATATATGTTTACCCAGTACACCGATAAACCTTTCAGTCTCGAGCTTTCTTTCTATAAAGTTGTTGAAGGCTTGAAGCAAGCTGTAATTACCGATAAGGGTTACAAGGCAGAGCGCGCAAAGGAATTACTGGCTCGTATAGAAAAACATCCTGAATTAGATAAAGGCATCACCAGCATACAACAAATTACGCATAATGCAGATTTGATCGCCGATCTGCTGTCAGACCTCTTCCCCCAGGCTTTAGCTAATAATGAAATTAAAGCAGTAAGCATTCCGTATATGGGGCTGAGCTTTAATCAAACGGCTCGCTTTAAAAAGATATTAGCCGATGCTGGAGCCGAATTTCAATTTGCTATTCGCGATTTTGACGACACACATCTCTATATATTAAGCTGCTGCATTATTCTTAACCGGCTTTACGGCACTAAGCTTGATTTTACCCGACCGATGTTTTACGACATCCCAACGGCCGATGGTGTGATGCGCCATTACCGCATTTTGTATAACGGCGATTTTTTAGAAGTTTTAACTACAGACAAAGCACCGAAATTATCTAAGGCAGACATTGATGAATTAATGGACAATTATGATAATGTAGACCTTTGGAAAGAGAAATTTCCGGTGAACAGCTACGTTGTCAAAGGTTTTGGATTGATGACGTTGATTGATGTTACTGTTGAAAATGCGTTATCTACCTTAAAAAGCAATTTACTGGGCAGTTATACAAGTCCGGATATCAAAGAAAATCTGATTACCGTTTTCAGGTCGATGTATGGTATTGCTGATATGCGCATGGGTTTTACGCTATATGATACTAACGAGGGCAAGTTTGTTAATTCACGATTCGGACCAGGGATTCACAGCTTTTTGGTGCCTTACCAGGAAGCTCATGACGGAGAGCGCTTGCTTTGCGGCGAATCCTACGAATGCATTGTTAAAGATCATACCTACTTCGCGGTTAGTGATGTGTCTAAGTATATTAAACAGGAGCGCGGCAACTCGCTGGGCGAGCATTTAAAAAAGCAAGGCATCAACAGCTTTATATTGGCTCCTGTAGTTAAAGACAATGTTTTGTTGGGCATCATAGAGCTGGTGTCGCCACGGATACGTGAGTTGAATAGTGTAACCGCCAATAAATTGGATATAGTAATGCCGTTTTTGGTTGATACTATAGACCGGAAGATGCATGAATTGCAGGATAGGGTTCGGTCCGTTATTCAGCAACATTATACTACCCTGCATCCCAGCGTTTACTGGAAATTCAGACGTGAGGCGCAAAACTTTCTTGAATGTGCCGGCAAGGGTTTAACCTATCAACTTAAAGAAATAAAGTTTAAAGAGGTGTTTCCGTTGTATGGGCAAGTAGATATCAGCGAGTCATCGGCCACCCGTAATTTGAGTGTTTGTAATGATTTAACCAATCAGTTAAACGAGCTGATATCGATACTGACATCATTGGCCAAAGCTGATAAAAAGCCGGTGAAAAATGAGAAGCTGGACGATCTGAAAAACTTTGTTATCGATTTAAAAACCAATTTCAGGGCAGATACAGAGCAGTTTATACAACATTATATTGAAGAGAATATCCACCCTATATTAAAAGAGATTAAGGGCACGCCAAAACTCAAGAGCAAGATTGAGAAGTATTTTAGCCAGACAGACACTTTTACCGGCGACTATCATAATTATCGTCGCAACTACGATAAAACCTTGTCGTTGATCAACCAAAAACTGGCCACTATTATTGATATGCGCCAGGCAGAGATCCAGGAGTTTTACCCCCATTACTATGAACGCTTTAAAACTGATGGGGTTGAGCATAATATCTATATCGGCCAAACCATAGCTCCAAGCAGGCCTTTTACGCCGAGTGATTTGCACCGCCTTCGTTTATGGCAATTACGGGTAATAGCCGAAATGGAAGTTGAGCAGTATAATTTAAAAAGCATGCTGCCTTACCAATTGGGTGTAACGTCACTGATCCTGGTATTCAGCACGCCGCTTGCTATCCGGTTCAGGATGCATGAAAAACATTTTGATGTAGATGGTGCCTACAATATCCGTTACGAGGTAATTAAAAAGCGTATTGATAAAGCCATGATCAAAGGCACTCGCGAACGTATTACCAAACAGGGTAAAATAACTATAGTATACGCTAAAGCTGAAGAACGAAAGGAATACGAACACTACATCTCCATACTGCAAAATGCAGGCGTTTTAAATGATGACGTAGAGCATTTTGAGGTAGAAGAGTTGCAAGGCGTAGCCGGATTGAAAGCACTGCGTGTAGGTTTGATCCATACACGAGACATTCAAAAAGACCATACAATAGACTACAGCAAACTATACAAGCATTTGCCTAAAACCTAAAACCGGCAGAAATGTAAGGGTATACCCCTTCGTTAGAGAAACCTACCACACCCTGTATCGAGATTAATTGCGCGGGCTGAAAATAAAAACCGCCACCTGCGCCGTTGTGCCAGATATTGGATATTTCGCCCGGTGTCCATACCCTACCCACATCGTCAAAACCAATCAGTCCGAGTGTACCGGGTAAAAGATATGATGCAAAGTCTGCCAGTTTCAAACGTACCTCGAAGTTATTAAACAGCATCGTCTTGCCGGTAAAGCGCCAGGTGTAAAAACCACGCAAATTATCGCTACCACCTAATTTTAATTGCTGATAAAAGGCCGCGTTGCCCAAAGTAGTGCCGCCACCAACCCTATCCCCAAATACCAGTACAGAGTCACGTCCGGGGTTAAGCAAAAAGCTAAACTCTGATTGCACCTGCCCGTAATCGCTCGCATTGGGGTTAAGCGCCTTCATGGCAGTAAAATTGGTGTTCCAGTAAACACCGCGGTGCGGGGTGATGCTGCCTTTGTCGCGGGTGTCAAAGCTAAAACCAGCTACCAGGCCGGCATTACCCTGGCCTGCAAAAACGTTTTCTGCCGGATGTACAGCGCCGTAATCACTCAAATAACGGCCATTGTTATCGCCGTTATCGCCATTATAATATTGACCGGCTACGCCTGCGGTTACAGTCCAATCGTCATACTTATGCTTTAACCTAACGTCGGCATTTAAATAGTTGTAAACATTCCGATAGTATTCTATGCGTTTATCGCCCGCATCTATAAACTGGGTATTATTGCCAACTCCAAAGAAATAGCTGTTATAATTAGGCCCTTTGCTCAGCACATTAATTATCAGGTCGTTTTTTTGTATAACCTGTTTAAAATCGCCGGTATAGTTTAGCGCCAACGAGCTTACTCCAAAGCCATAGCTAATTTTCAGTGTCTGCCGAAACGCATAAGGCTCTTTACCAAACCCTTGTTTTTCATAAACCAAATTGGCAATTAGTACCACCCCATAATCCTTACTATAGCTAATTAGTGGCAAAGGCTCTAAAAAATTGTATTTATAACCCAGGCGATGAAAATTAGTCACTGAAGTATCGCCAGAAATATTGATACGTGCCTGGCCCTTAGGCAAATCTGTTTTTATTTTAGGGACATCATAGATATAGCGGTTACCTTTTCCTTTGATGTCTTTATCGGCAACAAACTCATCCTTCTTATCATCGCCAATCATCCTGACGGTTATGGGCGAATGCGCTGCACCATGAATATTAAACACATCAGGGCCACCCATGCCATACAGCCTGATCTCTTTAGTTACACTTGGGTCAAAAGTGCGTTCATAAATAGTCTGTTCTTCTTTACCCGTTTTTTTGATCTTATTGACCTTAACGGCTACCTGCCCGCCCGGTAAGTTGGTAATGCTAAAGTTTTCATGCTTTTCTGAAGTGCTTATCGATACTGTGCCTGACAAGAAACGATAGTATTTTAAACCTTGCTCCATCAACACATTTCTACGTGCAATTAGCTTACGTTTAATCACCTGGCCGCTCTCGCGATACATAACCGGAGGCATTTGGCGCATGGCTTTATCAATCAAATCGTCTGTTAAAGTTTTCTGCACATAAGCTATCTGTTCTTCCCAATCCTGCTGATTAAGCCCATTTAAAAAGTAACGATCGAAGTTACGCGCATTCAGATTCCAGCGATTAATAGAGCGAATACGCTCATGATAGTCCTGAAATTTAGCCATCAGCAAATATCTTGAAACCACCCAGGGCAGTAATCCTGTTGAATAATAATAAACCTGATCTCTATCGCGCGGCACAGGCTTGTAAACAATGCCGGTGTCGGTTTTATCGCGTTGCCAGCGCCATTGGTCTTCGTGCCTGTCCCAATCGCCCAGCAACATATCTAACAATCTGGCACGCAGCACCAGTTTTTGGTCTACCCTATTATCATTATCATCTTGTAATTTATCTTGCGCCTTGTCGGTGTTATCTGTTTTACTGGCATCCAACGGCTCGCGCTCTTCAAATAAAAACACCTGGTTTGCATAGTCTTTCCGATACTTACCCAGCGCAGGGTCATCAGGCACATAAACAATCTGGGGATGAGCGTGCGGTACACCCAAAGCTTCGGCAAGTGCGGGCACCGTTAGCGAGCCAAAAGGATGCTCGGCCGTGATCTGATCCTGCACAATGTCTTTGGCTATGGTTTCTCGCAGCGTTTTCGGCAATACACGGGCAGGAAATTTTTGCACCGTGCGCAATACCCACTCCTGCCCGCTTGAATCTTGCAGACGCAGTGATTTGGTTTGCATACCACCACCGGGCTGTAAGATCTTCAATCCGCCTTTTTCTTTTTCAAGGCGGAAAATTTTCATGGTGACCGGTGTGGCCCAAAGCTGGCGGTAATTATCGCCCAATAAAAATTTATGGGTCTTGGTTACCTTGGCGTAATCAGGATCGACAGCAATGGTTATACTATCTGTTCTTTTTTGTGCGAAAGATTGCAATGATAATGCGGTAATGAAAATAGCAATAAAGTATCTGTACAGGCGCATAGGCTATTTTTTGTAGTTAAATTTATAGATAGTCCCCGCCGCAGTCTTACTTCCCTCATTACTAATATAAAGATTATTCTGGTTATCAAAGGCGATGCCTTCGGGCTGTATAAACAGCGCCGGATCTATCGGGTAAACATTTTTCACTTTGAAATTTGCATCTGTCACCACAATTATTTTATTAACCGATGACACAATATACCACTCATTGGTATTTTGATTTTTAGCGAAAGCCGATGGATGAAAAGCGATCTTACTGCCATCTAATTTAGCCTCGATATCTTTCACGCTGACAACAAATTGTCCCGATTGCTTGACAGAACCATCATGAGCTACCCTAAATATGTAACCGGTATTGGTTTTCCTGGTGTTATCTACATTGCAATGCTTACAAAGCACATAGAGCTGATTTGATCTTTCGTCTGCAAATAAACCTTCATACTCGCCTGTTGGCAGTATATCGTTTAATTTTTGCACAGCTAATATTTCTGCGCTGCGCACCTGGTTAAACGGAAACACAAATAGCACGCCATCACTGCGCAGCATAACAACCTGGTCATTCAAAATAGCGATATCCTCAAAATCGCCTGGCTTGCCAAACCTGGAGTGAGCAGGCTTTTTATCGCCCAATTTGAAGTAGTACACTTTGCCTTCTTCGTCCTGCTCAGCATAAATAGAATCGGGTTTGCCGTGACGAAAGGCAATTCCAGAGATCTCCGTCAAATTATCGGTCATGAAATATTTAACGGGATTGTTCAAGTCATACCCAGGCGGACTAGTAAAAGTCCTTTTATCAATACAGGACAAGGCCACAAACACTGTTAACAATACCGATAATATCAGAATGATCCCGCGTGTGTTTTTCATGCCAGTTTACTTAAATATTGATAAATAGCTTGCTGTGATTGCACAACAGGCTTTGTTATTTTAACGGGTATGTTGCGAATATGTTCGTCAAGCATAACCGCTTGTACGTTGTCTTGCAATTGCAGGTTAATGATACCTGTTATTTGCTGTTTAATTTGCCCATCGTACACGGGAAAACAAACCTCAATACGGCGGTAGATATTTCGATTCATCCAATCTGCCGAACCTAAATATACCTCGGGGTTACCATTGTTATGAAATATAAAAGCGCGCCCATGCTCCAGGTAGCGGTCTACAATTCGTTTGATGGTGATATTCTCGCTCATGCCCTCAACTCCTGGTATAAGGCAGCAAATGCTACGTACCAACATTGAAACCTTTACACCCGCCTGCGAGGCATCATAAAGCTTATTAATAAGCACATGCTCCTCCAGGTTATTGAGCTTGATGATGATAGATGCCGGCAGGCCTTTTTTAGCATTTTCTATCTCCCGGTCTATCATTTCCAGAAAACGTTGCTGCAAGTTAAACTGGGCCACCAACAGATGCTCAAACCTGATCAAATCAGGCGACGATGGCTTTTCGCGGCGTGCCAGGAAAATAAACAACATTTCTACTTCGCGCAGCAGGTCCTTATTAGCGGTAATCAGGATATGGTCGGTGTAAAAGGCCGCGGTGTTTTCATTAAAATTACCGGTGGCCAATAAACCGTAGTATTTGGAGCGGCCATTTACTTTACGCTTTACCAACGCTACTTTAGCATGTACTTTCAACGCGGTAACACTATAAATAATAGTAGCGCCGGCAGCTTTTAGGCGATTGGCCCATTTGATATTATTAGCTTCATCAAAGCGAGCTTTAAGCTCAATCATCACTGTCACTTTTTTTCCTGCGGATGCTGCGTTGATCAAAGCATTGGCAATGCGCGAATCGTGAGCGACGCGGTAAACCGTGATGTAGATTTCCTCGACATTGTCGTCTAACGCAGCAGTGTTGAAGAAACGCAGGATGGTGTTGTAAGATTGATAAGGCGTATTAATAATCAGATCTTTCTGTTCTATCTGATCAAATATAGATTCATTAGCATCCAGGCGATTATGTATCGATGGCCATTTTTCATACCGCTCACCAGGCAGATTAACCGGGAACGTGAACAGATCTTTCAAATTATGATAATTGCCACCTTCTACCAGGCTTGACGATTCAATGTTCCAGTTATCGCAAATGGCATGCAATACCCGCAAAGGTATACCCGGCTGATGAAGGAAACGGGTGGCAATGCCCAGATCACGCTTTAGCAATTGTTTTTCAATTTGTACAGACAGATCGCCGGGATACTCATCCTTTAAATCCATTTCGGCGTCGCGTGTAATCTTGAACGAATAACAGCCCTTTACACTTTTGCCTGCAAACAGCTTATCCAAATTATACCGGATAATATCATCTATAAATAACACATAGGTGCTGTCCTTTTCTTCGATCTTATAAAATCTCGGCAATTCGTCTGACGGAATGTTAACCACCATCAGTCTTTCTTTGCCTTCAGCGTCATCCAATATCACCAGAAAATACAGTTCATTGTTTTCGGGGAAGAATTCTTTGTCTGCCTTAAGTTCAACGGGGTTTAGAAAAGCCATTACCTGCGCAAAATAATAGTCTTCTACCTTATCTGTTAAAGCTTTAGGCAAAGACTGATTAACCAGCAGGTGAACATTATGCTCCTTTAAAGCCGGCACAACCTGCCCCGATAAAACTTCACCATATTGCTGTTGCTGCGCTATGATCAACTCTTGTGCCTCTTCAAGCACATCGTCAACCGCTTTATTGGGTGCATTGAGCTTGCCCAACTTGTCCATAGCCTGCAATACGGGCATGCGCACGCGATAAAACTCATCAAGATTAGATGAGAATATAGCCAGGAAGTTAATACGCTCCATTAGGGGTGTATCAGCCTTTGAGGCCAATTCAAGTATCCGGCCATTAAAGGTTAACCAGCTTAAATCTCTGTCAGAATAAGAATAAGCCATATTAGTGTTTTACAACAGCCCCACGGTCATGAAATACGGACGAAACGATAAACGCCACCACAGCAATAATCAACCCGAACATGAAAATATTATAAGCTATGTGCAGCAGCCGATATTTCTTTCCCAACACCACTCCCTGCGAATACACATCTTTAATGAGCGTTCCGTATAGAAAATTGCTGTCGTCCATCACTTTTAACATACCTGCCGTGTATTGCTGCAGGTCCATTTTATAAAAGTTGCCGAAAAACAGCAGGTTTACCTTTTTGTCATCAATATCCTGCTGAGTAAAAGTGCCCGCCGGTATGTTAGGGCGCGTAGCTAATATAGAAAAGGTCATTGACGCTACGCTGATAGCCAGTAATATAAAGCTTGGGATAGCCAGGAAACCATTTTCTTCCAACCTGCGCAACACTAAACTGATAATGGCCGAAAGGATAATCGAATTAACCGTGATCAGGATATGTGCCTTATTGTCTGCCATACTACTTAATTTCTGGTTATTGCCCGACGTAATCCGGAACATGGTTTCGATACCTTTGTCAGGCTTTTCCTTTTTCTTCTTTTTTTCTTCTTTTCCGACTTTCTGTTCTTCCGGCTTCTCTTCTTTTTGAGGGGTTTCTTTTTGCGGCTCTTCGGTCGCGCCGATTATCACCTCATCTTGTTTTTCTTTAAGCTTACGCAGATTCTTTTCTTGTTTATCCGCCAGCAAGAGCCGGGCATAATCTGTAAAATACGTATGCGATTCGAGCAGCTCTATATTTTTTTGACGCCATACGGTTTTATCAATCTCTATCTGTTTACCCTTCTCTATCTCTTTACGCAGTTCTTTACTTTTATCTAAAAAGTTGTTGGTACCTAAGTGATACAGGTCAGCATCGCACAATATCTCCTGTAATAATCCTTTTGGCGACTGTGGCATTTTGGTAGCCAGTATACAGCCATCTATTTTCTCAATAACCGCTGCGTCAACACCTTTAGTTTTTAAGAATTCGGCAGCGTTATTGGCGCCGGCAGCTTCATGCCCGGCTTTATCAACAAAGTAACCGGTATCATGAAACCAGGCTGCAGCAAGCACTATAAAGAAGTCCTCATCACTTAGCTGGTAATGGTTGGCTATCATGGTAGCCGAGCTTACCACGTCTTTGGTGTGCTGCAAATCGTGATACAGCAAATCGTCGTCATGATGCGTCTTAAAATAGTTTAAGACATATTCCCTTACGTCTTCCAGTAATTGCTGATAATTCATTGCGGTAGTGGTTGCTTAGCCAAATTTACTTTTTAAATCGATATTATACTCAAAGTATCCAACTATTAGGCGGCAGGCATTGTTTTAAGAGGTAAAAATCATCGACCTTTAAAGCATGGAAACGCTGGACATCGCACTTAATAATAACCAGGTAAATCTGTTAAATCACACCGACGTCAATATCGACCAGTTATTAGGCGAACTGTTTCAACCAGCTACAGACAATTACCAGAAACTAGCCTACGAATTGCAGCGCGAATTTAAATGGGGCGGATCTCCCGATGTTACGAGCATGGTATTCGACAGAATAAAATACGACACAACCACTCACAAAGGCAGTTTCAGAATAGTGTTGGACATTAGCTTTACTTTCGGTTGTGAAGATGTAAGGACCTACAAGCCCGATCAAACCTCCGAATGGACATTTACCATCCATCTCACAGAAAAAATAATGAAATTATATAGTTCACCATTTGCCGAGAGCCGGTCGACGGCCGACGAGTTTTAAGCCGGACCAATAAAAAGGAAGGCCCGGCTGTTCAATTTACTGCTTAGTCCTCTTCGGTTCTATATTGGGCAACAAGCCGGTCACAATACCTATCAGCGGTAAAAACGCGCAGACTTTGTATACATAATCAATACTCGTCATATCCGCTAGTTTGCCTAATAAAGCCGAGCCAAGCCCGCCCATGCCAAAAGCAAAACCAAAGAATAGTCCCGAAATCATCCCTACTTTACCAGGCACCAGCTCGGTAGCATAAACCAAAATAGCCGAAAATGCTGAGGAGATGATCAGGCCGATAATAACCGCCAGTATACCGGTCCAAAACAGCCCTACATAGGGCAGCATTAACGTAAACGGCGCTGCACCTAATATGGAGAACCAAATTACATATTTGCGTCCAAAGCGGTCGCCAAGTGGGCCACCCAGTACAGTACCCGCAGCCACCGCAGCCAGGAAGGCAAACAGGTATAGCTGCGATTGCTGCACCGATAAATGGAACTTGCCAATTAAATAAAATGTAAAATAACTGGTCATGCTGGCCAGGTAAAAATATTTGGAGAATATCAACGCCAGCAAAATGGCCATGGCCCAAATAACCTTTTTCTTAGAAAGCGATGGATGCAAGCTGCCAACGTTAGCAACCGGACTCTTAGCTCTTAACGCCAGGTGCCCTTTGTACCAGTTACCCACGCGCCACAACACCAACATTGCCAGTACAGCAGCAAGCGCAAACCACATGATATTTTTTTGCCCGTAAGGCATTACAACCAACGCGGCTAATAATGGACCAATAGCGCTACCGGCATTACCGCCTAATTGAAATATAGATTGCGCCAAACCTTTTTTGCCACCCGACGCCAAATGCGCAACGCGCGATGACTCCGGATGAAAAACCGACGACCCCAAGCCAATTAAACTAACCGAAAGAAGTATAGTATAAAAACTAGTGGCTAATGATACCGCAACTAACCCTAACAATGTAAAAGCCATGCCAATGGTTAGCGAATAAGGCCGCGGCGTTTTATCTGTGTATTGACCAACAAAAGGCTGTAACAACGATGCAGTTAGCTGAAAAGTAAAAGTGATTAACCCAACCTGTGTAAACGTAAGGTGGAAGTTTTGTTTAATGAGCGGATAGATAGCCGGAATAACCGACTGCATCATATCGTTAAGCAAGTGCGTAAAGCTAATGGTAAACAAGATGCTGTAAACGGTTTGCTTCGCGACGGTTTTAACTTGTGGGTCTATAGTGGTTGTTTTCATAGTAATAGTCTTATCAGAGATAAGGATTAAATTGTTATGCTTATTGTGATACGTGGCCGATAATCCGTGCGGCAGTGTGCCAGGCTTTTTTTGCATCGCCGTTAATAATACATTTCAGCATTTGCTCGTGTAAGGCTTGCGAGTCTTTAAAGATCGATGTATCATTATAAATGGCATAAAAACCATTCTTTACGTGTACAGAAACCGCCTTGTATAAATCGGCCAATACTTCGTTTTTTGATGCTTCGGCAATAGCGGTGTGAAACTCAATGTCAGCTTCAATACAGGCTTCCAGCTGCCCGGCTACGGCGTTTGCTTTACGAATTTTCAGCCAATGGCCAATCTTCTCAATGTCCTCCTCTGTGCGGTTAGTTGCCGCCTTTTCGGCAATTTTCATCTCCAACAGCTGGCGCACTTCATCCAGCTCTTCCATATCTGCCCGTTTTAGACGCAGATTAAGCGGCTCCCGGCTGTTACCATTCCCTTCGACAAAAGTACCCAGCCCTTGCTGTACACGTAACAAGCCCTGGTTTACCAATATTTTTATCGCTTCGCGGATAGAGGAGCGGCCAACGCCAAAGCTTTTCATCAACTCAGGCTCTATAGGGAGTTTTTCGTTTGGCTTGTACTTTCCCAGTAAGATTTGCTGTTGTAACTTCGAAGCGACCTCGTCAGCAAGCGATCGTTTGGTGATTATATTATTCATCATATCATCTGATGATTCAAAGATAGATCAAATCACCGTTAAAACAAATCCTTTTCCAAAATTTATGAAGTAAATTGATAATGATTATTGAATACTGTATATTTTCGCTATACCAACGTAGAATCAATAAACCCATGACAGAATTTCTCTTTTCGTATGGCACGCTTCAATTAGAAAAAGTTCAGTTAAGCTCTTTCGGCCGGATTTTAAAAGGCGATAAAGATGCGTTGATTGGTTATAGCTTGTCTCAGGTTGAGATTACCGACGAGGCCGTTTTAGCGCAAAGCGAGCAGCGTTTTCATCCCGTGGCTATTCCTTCAGCTAATCGTGAGGATAAGGTCGAAGGCGTGGTATTTGAAATCACGCCCGCGGAATTACTTAAAGCCGATGCTTATGAGGTAGATGACTATGCACGTGTTGCGGTCACACTTAGCTCCGGTAAAAAAGCCTGGGTTTATATATTGAAAGAATACGCTCAATAGATCGATACAAACCGTTTGGCTCTCGGGTCGGTTAAGTAAATATTGGTCATAAACAACAAATGCCTGGTTGGTACCGGGCATTCGTTTATAGTTATTAGGTTCGGCTAGTCGTCATCATCGGCTTTCTGTACAGCTTTAACAAAAGCAGCCCTAACGGGAGTCGGTACTGTCGAATTTTCGCCTCTGATAGCTTTCCATAGCATGGAGTTCATGATCTGATCAGGCACCTTGTCAACACCCGAGAAATCCAAACCTTTGGCCATTGCTGCCAGCTTAGTCCCTTTGGGATTAACTTCTTTTAAATTAATGTTAGATGGGAAACTTTTAAATGGCGCAGCATCCAGCTTACTGGTAAAACTATTCCACATGGGCGTTGCAGCGGCATCATATTGTGTCATTGGTGGTAAGCCTAATATCAACTCAATGGTGCGCAATACCGACGAGGTAGAATACATGGTATGATCTACAAAATTACGCTTCACCAATCCACCAGCAATATAAGCGGGCGAGCGGTGCGCATCCACATGGTCGGGGCCATTTTGCGCATCATCCTCCACTACAAATACCACACTATTTTCCCACAGTGGCGTGTGGCTTAAGTGATCAATCAGCATACCAACTGCCAGGTCGTTATCAGCTACGTGCGCAAAAGGTGTCGGGCGGCCTGCGGTGGTGCCCTCAGTATGGTCAGACAGCATACGGATAGTCATCAGTTGCGGCACCGTGTTTTTGCTCATCAGCGAATCGAAATCGTGCTCCCAGGCGTGGTAACGCATGGTATCCGGGTCGCGCAGGTCATGAGTTGGGTATGATTTAGGAAAATGGTCTTTCAGCACCGGTATCTGCGCCGTGTTATTAGCATTTACAAACTCGCCATAAGTACGAAAACTTACTTTAAAACGATCGGCCTGATCCCAGATATACAGTTTATTGCGGCTGGTTTCTCCCGTGGCCCCGGGGCCACGGCCGCCGTAGCTGGTAGGCCAGTTTTTCTCCATATAATCGGTAGCATAGGCGCCCATGCTCCAGTTATGTCCGTCGGCACTTACCTCGCCATCTACATAAAAATTATCCAGCAAAACAAAGTTCTCGGCCAATGCATGGTGGTTGGGTGTAATGTTTCTGCCAAACAACAACAGGCTGGTATCGCCATTTCCTTTCGGGATGTCTGACAGGACCTGGTCATAAGTACGGTTTTCCTGGATGATATAGAAAACGTGTTTGATCGGTGATGCATCACCCACCTTACCAGGAATAGGATTATTGGCTTCACCGCCAGCCGTCATTTCCTGCTCGGTACGAAAAGGTGTGTTGTGATAAACAGCTTGCGAATAAAGTGCAAGCTCTTTGTCTGTTGGCACCTGAATGATACTTAAGGTCCCCATTAATAAACCACCGCCGATGTATTGCGCCGGTGCAGACTTACCCGGGTCGCCACCATGTAGTAATACGATCTGTTTTTTATCAACCGGGTTAGGCCCATGCGGGTTAGGAAGTGATGAAAAACCTTTACCATTGGCTACATATAGTTTATTACCAATCATGCGCACCACACTTGGGTACCAACCCGTAGGCACAAAACCCAGCGATTGGCTTGCTCCCGGTTTACTGACATTAAAAACAGCGAGGCAATTATTGTCGGCATTGGCAATGTAAAGCGTCTTATCATCTTTACTTAAAGCAACCGAATTACTAGTAGTACCGCTCAACATCGTTGGGCGCACAGCAGTGTTTAGCGTCTCTAACACTTTAGCATTCGGCAAGTCAATCACAGAAACCGTGTTATCATTAGCATTGGCAACGTACAGGAACCTTCCGTTGTGAGAAAGGCAAAGATCATTGGGGTTATCGCCTACAGCGATAGCGTTGACCAGTTTATTCTCTTTGGTATCAAAAACCGCTACCTTATCAGCACCCCAAAGGCTGATATATAATTTAGATTGATCTGGCGACAGCAAGCATGTATAAGCTTCTGTTCCTAAATCAATTTTTTGCTGAATACTTTTGGTTTTCAGGTCTATCAGGTACAGGCTGTTATCTTGCTTGGTAACTACGTAGAGGATGCCTTTTTTATCATCGAGCGCCAAACCTGTTGGCGAGATCAACGAATTAACTTTTTTTGTCCAGGCCGGCCCAAGTTTAATGGTATCGGCCGAGATGAGTTTGTTGTTGGTTATCGCGTAGCGGATGATCCAATTATTATCTCCACCTGACGCGTAAAGCGATTTTTCATCAGCACTAAAAACTAAACCGCCCCAGGCTTTGCTGATAACCACACTATCCAATTGGGTATCATTTTGCGCGTCCAACAACTGGATGGTCTGGGTGCTTTCTCCGTTATTGGTAACAGCAGCGTATTTTCGGTTTTTGCTTACCGCGATATTTAAAGGCAGGTCGCCAAGTGGCAAACTTTTACCTACTGGTGTAAGCGACCAACCGTTAGGCAATTTTACGCGATGCTGCTCAATTGCTGGTAGATCCTGGGCCTTCAAAAAGCCGTAGCTAAACAGTATCAGGCCGGTTGTAAATAAGATTTTATTGATTGACATGATTTTGCTCTCATTAAACCATTATTACTTCTGGAACAACCAAAACAAGATAATAGCCTGTAGTTAAGATAAATAAAGCAACAATCTCTTTTTGCAAGGAGTGTATGCATTCTCAAAAGCAATTATGCGATATTCACATTAATAAATCATCAATCCTGTATGAATAAATCTTTTTGATTTTATCCCGGTCCGCCGCCAAAGCCGCCACCCGGCGGAGGGCCGCCCGGACCACCAGGTCCGCGGAAACCATCAGGATTCGGCTTTTGTCCCGCAAACTTTTGCAGCCGAAGCGTAAACGTCAGTAAGAAATAACGGCCAAGGCGGTTACTTTGTGTTTGAGTAATATAACTTCCACTTTGGCTGGTTGTAAAACCGGTATTTTGGTTAAACATATCAAACGCCGACAAGCGCAAAGCTGCAATATTCTGTTTCAGGAATTTCTTTTCGACATAGGCATTCAGGATATTGGGATTAGTAGAACCTGTATAGCCATAGTACAGCGTTTTAGTATAATCATAACTCAATGTCCAGGTGCCAAAATAGTTTTTACCGTTGGCGCCTAAGGTCGCCGTACGGAAATTGTTATCGATGTTATTTTGCGTAAGTGAATTATTGGTGCGGGTAACCCCATAACTGCCATTCAGCTCGGCGTCAATCACGTTGGTTATGTCGGTTCGAAATTTAAGCCCCTGGGTTAGACTCAGGCTTTTGGCTAAGTTTTTTTCTGTCGATAGCCCGTAGTTATCAGGCGCCACGTTACTGATATAAGATATGTTGTTGCTGTAGTTAACATTGCCATTAAAGAATAAAGTGTATCTGCGCTCTTCCCATGGTTTAGCATAGAAATAATTACCCGAAGCCATATAATACCCCACCGCATTTTGATATTTGGTGAGGATGGTACCGGCTAATTTACTATCGGGGGTGTATACTTGTGGGTAAGTGATGGTGTTGGCTACAATCTTATTATCGGTTTGCGTAAACCCAAGGTTGGCAAATAATACGTTACCCGACTCAAAATCAAACTGATTATACCTAATGTTCAAGTTGTTATTAAACTCAGGTTTCAGATTTGGATTGCCCTGTATAGGGTAAAGGCTATTGGAAAAATCAGTAACCGGCTGCAGTTCACTATAAGTGGGCTGGTTACTTGCGCCGCTGTAATTAAACGTGAACGACTGGCTGCGCGACATGTTATAAACAAAGCGTGCCGTCGGTGCAAAGTTTACTGTGGTAACCCTGGTATCTACCCCTGTAGTTGCAGAATGCCCGCTCAATAACGCTGGCTGTATACCTACACCCAGCGTATAGTTATATTTTTTCTCGATAAAGCGATAGTTAAGCCCAACCTTGTTAGTAATAAAATCAAAGGCATAATCATTGCTTAACAAGTCATAGCGGTTGCGTGTGCCGCCGGCAGTAAGTGTATCTGTTGTTTTATCTGATGTAGTATGACCGTAATGGTAGGCATAGTTTAGTTCGATAAATGATCGTTTGCTCAATGGTTCCATGTATGACAGCGCCGCACCCACACTATCCAGTTTAACATTAGTCTGAATCAGCTGATTGGCCGGCGCGCTTTGAGCACCGGTTAGATAAGTATATATAGGATTCTGCGTTTGTGTAAGCGAGGTAGATCCACCGCTTAAATTGACCGTGACATTACGCCCGGTAGTGCCAAATTTGTGATTGTAAAGCACATTTGTACCAACTGTTGGCGATGTGGAATTGAGTGTAGCATTGAGGTTATAATTGCTGATCAGTGCATTATCACGCGTTAACAAGCTGGTCTGATATTGACTGGTGTTTACCCCTGTATAACTAAACGTAGGCGATACTTTCAAATAGTTATAATCATCAATTTTATACTCCATATTGAAATTAAAACGATGATTCAGTTTACTGTCTGTTTGATTGCTGCTGTAGTTATTAATACTTGGCGAGGTTAGTGAGGTGTTATTCTGAATGGTTGAACTAATAGTGTTGACCGTATTGTCCGAAAAACTGTAGCTGCCATAAACCGAGATCTTTTTACCCCATTGATCACGATAGTTTAAACCAGCCGAACGATTGGTAGTAATACCGTTATTATTGGATGTATTACCAGGCCCGCCCGGGCCACCACCGCCAGGCCCACCACCCCCACCGGGACCCCCACCTCTGGGGCCGCCGCCGCCAAACGAGAACAGGTTAACATTGGCATTATTAAAATTAGTAAGCACCGCCAATTGCTGATTGCCATTAAATTTAAATAAGGTACCGGATGCTATATATCGGTTAGCTTCATTTTTACCAAGGATGCTATTTTGCGCGTCGGCACCATCGCCTGCATTTACCTGGCCAAAGTAGCCGTAGTTTTTATCTGCACGAATGGTAATGTTCAGCACCTTTTCGGGGTCGCCGGTTTTGAGACCGGTTAGGTTGGCCTGATCGCCATAGTCGTCAATGATCTGGATATTTTGCACAATGTTGGCAGGCAGATTCTGTGTGGCGGTTTTAACATCGCCATTAAAAAAATCTTTACCGTTTACACGCACCTTGGTTACCGTTTTACCCTGGGCGGTTACATTGCCATCTTTGTCGACATCAACACCGGGGAGTTTTTTAAGCACATCCTCTACCGGTGCACCATCCTGCACTTTGTAAGCACTGGCATTAAATTCTATCGTGTCTTCTTTAAGTTTTACAGGGTTGACGCCAGTGATCTGTACCGTGTTCAACAATTTCGAATCGATATGCAATACTATTGGCTCAAGTGTGATGGCTGCTTCGGCTGCATTGACATTGTAATTAAATGTATATCCGGCATAACCAATAGCGTAAACATGCAAAGTAAAACTATTTACAGGCACGCCCTTAATGGTAAAGCCACCATTAGCATTGGTACCTAACGAAACACTATCCTTACCCGTTAACAAGGTAACAGTAGCTCCGGGAACCGTTACGCCCGTGGTATCTTTAACCAATCCGGTGATGGTATGTGCTTGCTGTGCCAACGCTGTCGGGGCGAACAAAAGCATTACTATGGTTATGTATTGATTGAGTTTGTACATGTTATAAAATATGATAGCTCAAATAAACAATGCTTATTCTACCTAAAAAAAAGCGATAGACCATTTGTAAAAACCTGTCGACGATTAAGTGTTATTGCCTGTGTTTGAGCACTTAAACCGTACAGATATGTTTTGGTCGGTTAAAACTTGAGAATAGTCGATCAGGCCTGGCATGTTGCCGATATACTGATATGGTCTCAATACTTATCTTTATCCTTGTATACTAATTAGCCTTTATGGGTTTATTCCGAAAAAACAATGTCTTTATACTGGTTCATTTACTTTGCTGGCTTATCCTGGCGGTGGGCGTACTGTATAATCATCCATCAGACTGGGGCGAGCACATTCCCAAAAGCTTTTGGATCAGGCAAACCGTTTTATTTATTATTCTGATAGTAGTATTTTACATTAACCTATATGTATTAATACCGCGTTTGCTATTTAAAGAGCAAGTTTTGTGGTATGGGACATCGGCTGTCTTTCTTATTGGCGCAGTAACATCACTCAACAGCCTGATTACATCTGTATTTAACTTAAACGCTTTTTTTTCTGTCTTACCGCATCGGCCGGGCATGCCCCCTTTTAACCACGGGGGACATCCACCGCATGGGGTTTTTTTTGATATCTTTGTACCTGGCATAAATACTTTAATGGTTGGTCTTGGTATCACCATCAGTTTTATACAAAAATGGCAGCAGGAAGTGGCATTGCGCCAACGGCTTGAGCAGGAAAAGATAAGCGCCGAATTAGCCATATTGAAGGCGCAAATTAATCCGCACTTTTTCTTTAATACACTTAATAATATTTACGCTTACACATTATCTGACGGGAACGTAGCTCGTACAGCTATTACCAATCTTTCAAAAATGATGCGTTATGTGCTGTACGAAGCGGCAGGCGGACAAGCGCCTTTAGCCAAAGAGATTGCTTTCATCAGCGAATACACTGAGCTGATGAAATTGCGAATTAGCAATAAAACCAGCATACAATTGGAGTTGCCACAGCAAACGGGGAATGAAACTGTTGCACCCATGCTATTTTTACCTTTTGTTGAAAACGCTTTTAAACATGGGGTTAGCGGCATAGATGAGGGTTCAATCCTCATCCGCATAACGCAACAGCAGGGACTAATTGAATTGCTGGTAAAAAACACCATCTATCAAAACAAACGCGCCAGCGAGGATGAAAGCAATGGCATAGGCATTGCAAATACCACCCGTCGCCTTGATCTTCTATATCCTGGGAGGTATGAATTAACAACGGGCGTCAACAATTTGGCCGAATTTGAGGTTAGATTAATATTAAAATCATGACGCTAAAATGTATAGCGGTGGACGATGAACCACCGGCACTCGACCTTTTATGCCATTACATAGGGCAAACGCCATTCTTGAACTTATCGGCCAGGTTCAATAATGCCATTGAAACACTGCGCTACCTGGGCGAGAATGAAGTTGATGTATTATTCCTTGACGTACAAATGCCCGACTTAAGCGGCATCGAATTGGCGCGTATTTTATCCGGGCGTAACGCAGGTAAAGCACCAATGATCGTATTTACTACCGCATTTGAGCAATTTGCCCTTGAAGGTTATAAGCTTGATGTAATTGATTATTTACTAAAGCCTTTTAGTTATGAGGATTTTATGCGGGCCGCCAATAAAGCGCTTAAGCTAAGCCAACCAAAGGCTATAATCCAAAATATAACGACACCTGCAATTGAGGATTACATTTACCTGAAAGTGGAGTTTCAGACGGTAAAAATCGCTTGTAATAACATTTTGTATATCGAGGGATTAAAAGACTACGCCAAGTTTCATTTAGCTGATACGGATAAAAGCTTATTGTCGCTTATCACCTTGAAAGCTTTGGAAGAAAAACTGCCGCAGGGCAAGTTTTTGCGGATACACAAATCGTATATTGTATCGTTAGACAAAATTACTGCTGTCACCCGTAACGCGGTCTATATAGAAAAAATGATGATCCCGGTTTCTGAGCAGTATCGCGAGGCGTTTAATAAATTCATCAGCAACTGGAGCTGATGGCTTTTAAACCGGTTTAAAGTAATTAACTCTTTTCTGGTCATCGCGCCGGCGTTCTGCAAAACCGTAATCGGCCAACAAACTTAAGGTTTTATAAACCTGCGCCCGGCTAACCGCTATCCCCGCAGTTTTTAAATGTATCCAGAAAGATTCTGCATCGGTGGGGTCGTCCAATAAAAAGAAAGCCTGGCAAAGTAAACGTCGTTTTTGGGTCATACCGCGACCCGAAGTGGTTAATGTATTCTCAATGACTATCACATTATTATTTCTCATACAGCGGATTATTTCTATCGGTAATCACATTCAATTTGTCTGCCGGTGTTAAGCCTCAAGACAACTTATCCTTACGGTTGACCAACAGAAACCGGGCAACAACACAAACCACGAGTACTCCCAGAACCAGCACGTTTTCCAAAACATTTATTATTGCCGAAGTTTTGTCTAAACAAAGAAGATGATATAGATTGATCTTAAAAAACGCAATAGACCAAACAGACAAAAGCATAGACCATATGGTAACAACTGTCGACAGTTATAGCGCAGGGAAGAAGATTATGAGACTTTTAGACGCTATATTGATTATTTGAGGATTTCAAAAATCAAAAAGCCGCGCAAGCCTTCGGGATGGACATTGTTAATCCAAAATAAAGTGTAATCACTAATGCTTATTGTACAAAGAAATTATATAACCCAGAGTCTGAACTATTGCCGTTGGAGTCGACGGTAATTATGTGCCAGTAGTAAGTAGTATTTGCGCTTACTGAAATATCATTCAAAAAATTATCGGTGATATTAGCTCTGAACAAGTCTGGATTGTTTGAAGGGCCGAAATAAACATTGTAACCAACCAGTTTTCCACTGGCTACACTTCCGGTCCATTTCAGGCTCACTTTACCGCCGGCATTGGTCATGATCTGGCCATAGGTTGGTGCTACTATCTGGGCCGGATACGGTGCGTAGGTAACTATACCGCTGCCCGCGTTATAAAACTTCCAAACATCGCTTTTAGAGGAGCCTGATTTACCCGATATCTTTGAAGTTACATACCATGAGTAAGGTGTATTCCTGCTTAAATTTGCGGTGGCCTGTGTGCTCGAAATCGTTTGAGTAGTAGCTTTCTGCGTCAGCAGGTTTGTGATGGTCAAATCGTAAGTATTAGCTTTGGCCACAGCGTTCCAGGTAAAAGAGATCGTACTCACCGTATCAGAAACTACTGATCCAGTGGTGCAGATTTCATCTTTAGCCGGCGTTAGCAAAGTAGCAGCCCCCGGTCCATTACCTGTGCCAGAGCCATTACCACCACCTGGGTTGGTAGTGCTTTTTTTGCAGCCGGCAATCATTGCAGTTATGAGCAATAGCCCTATAATCTTTTTCATTATTTCTTGATGATTTTATAGCCCAGCTTTCTGTTATCTAAATTCAGATTGAAGTAATATACTCCACCGGCTATACCCGACAGGTCAAACTGCAATACGCCTGATTTATTGGTTAACAGGTCTGTATAAACCGATTTTCCGTTAATTACGTTTACTACATCTACTTTAAGGTTGCTAACCAAACCGCTGCCTACATTTACATTTAAAATATCTGTAAACGGATTTGGATAAGGCGCGGTAATGCCGGTCATATCAATATTTTTTTCGATCACCCCCTGGCACAGTTTATCGGTAGTTATCACCAGTTTGTTAATCCCTGCTACTAGTGGCAAGCTTATCTCATTCTTGTCGGTGGTATATATCTTATCGTTTAAATTGATATTGAACGATGAACCGCCGTCCAACTGCAGATTGATGGTATTGGATGATTTATTAACGACTGAATAAACTGAGAGATCTTTAGGCTCTGTAACCGTTAGTTGGTAACATTGATTAAACAACTCGTTGTCAACGCCTATACAAACAGAATAGTTTCCCGGCGATAGGTTGTTCAAGGCCCAACTGTTTGTAAAAGGATATTGCGTAGTTACGCCGTTAATTGTTACCGTAGCTTCGTATTTGAGTGATTGCTTAGCCGTTATTGCTATAGAACCATCGTTATCGCCTTTACAAGATACGCTGGTTGCTTTTATCGAAAAGTTATCAGCAGGTAATACCAATTGAACATTTAGCGGGATATACAGCGAAGTAAATGTATAGCCATTGATGGATATCGACGCCGTGTAAGTACCCACCTCCTTGGCGTAATAAGTAGCAGACGTAGCTTCCTTAATAGCCGATCCGTTAAAATACCACTGCAAAGCGTATCCGCTTGATGGGGTAATTGTAAGCAATACAGAGTCGCCTTTGGCAATAGAGGTGGCACCGGTGGATGTTATTACCGGTGTAGGGATAACAGTTAAAGTGCCGGGGTTATACGTAAAACTATAATTGTCTGCAGAGCCGCCACTTACCGTAATCGGATAATCGCCTAAAGGCGAATCGGTTACTGCAGTTGTAGTTGCAGTTGGCAATGTTTTCAAAACCGACGTGGTATCACCATTAACATATCCGTAGTAATAAATGGTGAAATTCGGGTTATCTTTTCCCAGTGTTTTGTAATAACGATATACGGACGCTGATAATTTGGCTTTGTTTATTGTTAGCGGTTGCGTTACCGGGGTAGCAGCTGCGAAGTTGGCATTTGCCGGTTGACTGGCGGTTATATTGGTAACACCTGCGCCTACAATATGAATTTTATTTTTAACAATCGTAGCCACTTTAGGGTTATCGCTGCTCAAAATGATCTGTGCAGCAGAATTACTGGTGACAGTCACGACAGTATCTTTATCCCCATAAGTATAGGCCGGCGGAGGGTTAAATGTAATAACCTGTTGGCCGGCAACCACGGCCAGGTTTGTAGTAAAACTACCTTTGGAAGGGACGCTATAGCCGTCAATGATATAATTTTTTGCCGGCGAGATAGTGGTAGGCGTACCTGATATTGCCCCATTGTTAAAGATTAGTCCATCCGGGAGTCGCGGATAAATGCTATAGCCGTTAAGAGAAACCTGCCTTATATGATCTGACCCGGGATCGCTCACTATAAGGTTGTTTGGCTGCTGATCGAAAAACAACCCCATATTGCCACTATACTTAGCTAAAGTATCTGTACCGTCGGCATAACCCTTTAAATTGCCTCCTGAGAATGCGGGATACCGTGTTGAATCTGCTAGTTTGCCGTCAGGGCCAAATTTATATATTCCAAACTTCTCTTCGCACGACACGTAAACGTTGCCAATAATATCGACAGCTACCCCTATAGGCTTAACCAGCGTGCTTTTTGCAAAAGTGCTAACCATCCGCGTTGAAGGATTAAATTTACGAACCGTATTATTGGCTTCTTCCGTAATATACAGCATGCCCGATCTATCCATGGTAATTCCCTTCGGCACGTTAAAGGTCGCCGAATCTGTCGAGCCATCCTTTGCGCCTATAGCATAGGTTCCTGCGGCTGTAGTAACCGTAGTATCTGATAGCGATATTTTTCTGATCCGTTGGTTGTAGGTATCGGCAACCCATAAATAGTTATTATTAACGTCTGTGCAGATAGCATAAGGTAAATTGAATTTTGCCGTTTTCCCCCTCGCATCCAGGTATCCGTTATTTTGATCGCCCGCAAAAGTACTGACAAAGCCCTGTGGTGTTATTTTTCTGATCAGGCTATTCAAAAAATCTGTTACGTAAACATTCCCATCTGCATCAACGGCTACACTGGTAGGATAATTAAATCTTGCGGCGGTATCCTGTCCGTTTTTGCCGCCTTTATCTCCGTTTACAGAGCCGGCGAAAGTAGTTACTAGGCCATTTTGGATTTTGCGTATGCAATTTGAATTAGCATCGGCAACGTAAATAATACCATTAAATTTAGCTATCCCTACCGGATTTGTAAATGAAGCGAAGGCAGCTAGCGTATCTTTATGTCCATAAAAACCACTACCTGCTAAATTACTGGTAAGCGAATAGTTTGTGGTAGATGGCTGAAGCCCTGAAACACCAGTAGGGGCTATCGGCGGATTTATGGTCTGGCCAGTACTAAACCTCAACGTATCCGGGTAAGTAAATACAGGCGCCTGGGCGTAAACGTTATTTGCAAGAAATATAAAGGCAATTATTATTGCATAAATAATAGAGTAAATTTTGCGCATAGGCTCCGTTTAGGTCAACATTTCAAACAGGATAAGTTAGTACAAAAATATAATTTTTAATGAAATTTTTTTTACAATGATTTAAATTGATTTGGTTAAATAAAAAGGTAGTCTGATGTATTTTGTCTGAATATGGTGGATGTGCCAGAGGCCGCGATGTCACCCCTTTACATTTGCGCTTAATAGCAGTTTAGATATTAATGATCTTCTTGATCAGGTTTAAAATGGGTAGGTGGTCGGTCTGGGTATTGTCGTTCCACAATATGGTTGAATGCACTTTCTGCGGAATGTTATCCAACTCCACATATCTGATAGCCAGACTTTGGCCAGCCAGGGAAGCTTTAGGCTCAATAGTTACACCTAAACCCGCTTCGACCAACTTTAGTGCCGAACTTACTGATGAGGTATGATGAACGACATTAGGCAAAAATCCCGCGTCAAGGCAAATAGATTCTATAGCATACAAATAATCGCTGCTGTCTACCTCATGGGGCAAAATAAATGCTTCGTTTGCCAAGGCATTAATATTAAAAGACGAAGCCTTTAACAAGGGATGGCCTACCGGCAGTACAACGACAAAAACATCCTTAAAAAACACCTTGCTTTTTAGATTTTCAGGAACAATAGGGTTAGTGGCAAAACCTATATCAATTTTTTGTTCGGCTAGATCACGGTATTGCTCATAGTTATTCATCTCGCGTAGAACGGTTTTCACATCAGGGAATTCGGCACGCAGCTCTTTGATAATCCTCGGCAAAATAGATTGTACAATAGAATGGGTATATCCTATCCTGATCTCTCCTGCTTCTCCGTTGTGAATTTGCTTTGCCCGGTTGGTGGCATAATTTAACTGATCGAGTGTTTGTTGTGCTGCCTGTTTAAAATAAACACCTGCCTTTGTGAGCGACACGTTACGCTTATTCCTTTTAAATAGCTCTGCTCCTATAGATTTTTCTAACTGACTGATCTGCCTGCTCAATGCGGGCTGTGCCATAAACACCTGCTCAGAGGTTTTGGTAAAGTGCAACGTTTCGGCAAGCTTGATAAAATTCTCTAATGTCCGGGTATCCATTTATGTATATTTTGATATAAATCAATACAAATTAAGTATTTTTTATTATTAATAGCATTCGTTTTCTTTGCTAAAAGACACCTGATCATATTGCCTAAAATCCATCCATGAATAATACCAGACAAAACCTAACAGACGCCGAAAATAAGGCGAAAGAACTATTTAAAACCATCGAAGGATTGCAATTGATTGTCCCCGGAAAAACAGAAAAACAGCTCAATGATGAAGTGGTTAAAGTTGCCAGCGAAGTTTTTGATATAGAAGAATTCTGGCATAAAAAAATTGTCCGTGCCGGTATAAATACGATGCAGCCTTATGGCGGCAATCCGCCGGATGCGGTTATCCAACACAATGATATGGTGATACTTGATTTTGGACCTATAGTTAATGGTTGGGAAGCTGATCTGGGCAGATCTTATGTTCTTGGAGACAACCCCGCAATGCTTAAACTCAAAGAGGATGTAGAGGATGCCTGGCAATTGGCAAATGCATGGTACAGCAAGCAAACCCGCCTTACCGGGTCTGAATTTTACAGTTACATTAATAATATGGCTGCCCAGTATGGCTATACTTTTGGCGGCGGGATAGCGGGGCATATTGTAGGCCCCTATCCGCATGAACAACTTGGCCCGGATGATTTAGGATTGGATATCCACCCGGACAATCATCAGGATATGTTTGCTAAAGATCCGCAGGGTAACGACAGGCACTGGATCCTGGAGATCCATTTTAATGACGAGGCGAATAACATTGGGGCCTTTTTTGAACAATTGCTGTATTAAACGCACATATGATGAAAGTAACCATATGCGAACTAAGCGATAATGAGCTTCAATTTATCGAAGACTGGAGCAAACTTAAGATCCACCTTAAAACTTATAAGCCAGATTTATTGCTATTGCCCGAAATGCCGTTTTGTAAGTGGATAGCTTCCGAAAAAGAAGTTACCGAAGCTGCAAAAAAACAAAGCGTAAATAAACACGAACGCTGGCTTAAAGAAATAGAGCAGCTTAAAGTAACCTACACTGTCTATTCCAAACCCGTCATTAACGCTGATAAACTCTTCAATACTGCTTATGTGTATGAGCGTGGTGTTGGTCATCATAAACTTCACACAAAATGCTTTTTTCCGGAAGAAGACCATTTTTGGGAAGAAACCTGGTTTAATGCCGACCCGGACAAGATCTTTGAAATACTGGAAATTGGCGGGATAAATATTGGAGTTTTGTTATGTACAGAAATGTGGTTCACAGAATATGCCCGGCAATATGGTAAACAAGGGATTGATATTCTGTTGTGTCCGCGGGCTACAGGTCTGGGATCAGTCACTCAATGGCTTCGGTGTGCACAAACGCTTTCTGTTATCTCAGGCGCCTATTGTTTAAGCTCAAACCGGTCTGGATACGGTGACAATAATTTTCAATGGGGTGGCAACGGCTGGATAACTAAGCCCGGGACGGGAAATTTGTCAGGAGTTACCTCTGCGGATGAAAAATTCATTACGCAGCAGATCGATATCAGTAAAAGCCGAAAAGCAAAAACCGAATACCCTCTATACGTAGGTGGATAGCAAATTTAAAATCCGGCGGTTACCATTTGCTTAAACTTAATATTTATAATCAACTGGTTTATATTGATTTAGACTAGAAGTAACTTTGCTTTGGCGGGGCTTTTCCTTTTTGTAACCTTAAATAATTTCTACCTGATGTAGCACTATCTATTGCAGACTCGTATTACTAAAAAAAACATTACAAGTTATGAAACAGCACTACACACTAGCAATTATTGCGGCATTTGTTTTCGGCTTATCAGCCTGCCAGAAATCAGGACCAGGTTCGCGTTTAGACGGTGGCCTTACCGTATCTAAAAATAATTTATTGGGCAAATGGAAGGAAGTAAAACTGCACACTGTACAAACCGTTAACGGCGTTGTAACCGATGAGACCCTAACGTCAACCCCTACAACTACCGCGCCTTATCTGAATGCTTATGACAGCATTGAATTTACGCAAGACAATAAAGCAACTATTTATGCAGCTGCCAGCATTGATCCAAGAAGCGGTGTGGCTATTCCTTATTGGATTGCAGCAAGTAATTACACTTATATTCTATCAGGATCTGATCTGATTCTCACTTCAGAAAACACCCAAACGGGTGCCTTAGTAATGACGATAACAAAACTCGATTCGAATAACTTGACGCTGCATTATACACAGAAAAGCGGCGATATCGATATTGTTATTGATAACTATTACACCAGGAATTAAGGATCTATTAATGTCGGGATTGGTAAGGTCACTACGATATATGTCGCATATTTTGATTCATAAACACTTTGGTTTTAAAAAATTATATATATTTAAGTGTTTTATCTAAACCCCAAAATCATAAATGAAAATGTTAATTACCGGGGCAGCAATGCTTGCCTTCCTTTCTTTCGCCACAGTGGCTAATGCTCAAAAAATAAAGCTTGTTGACGGCGACCCATCACCTTTAAAAAATGAATCGTCAGTTGCTTTTAAATTTACTTACGACAATATGGCTATTGGCAAGTTCGAGAACGGACAAGACTACATAGACAAGAAAAAAGCAGAATACAATGCAAAACAAGATGGCAAGGGCGACAGATGGGCCGAAGCATGGGTAAACGACCGCTCAGCGCGCTATGAGCCTAAATTCATCGACCTGTTCTTGAAGTACAGCTTGATGTCTGAGAAGAAAGATGCTAAGTACACCATTATCTTCCACACCTCATTTACCGAAGCTGGATACAACGTTTACATCAGCCGCCATAACGCCGAGATTAATGGAGAAGCAACGATTGTTGAAACTGCTGATCCAAGTAAAGTGATAGCAACTATTTCGATAGAAAAAGCACCGGGCCGTACCTTTGGTGGTGATGATTACGATGCCGGAACCAGGATCACAGAATCATACGCCGATGCCGGTAAATACCTGGCTAAATTCATCAAGAAAAATTGATACTTATTTTATCATACGAAAAGCCATCGTTAATGATGGCTTTTCTGCTTTTAAATTGTTTTTTTTGATTAAACAGTGGACCCACTGTTAGCTGAGAGGCAAGCCAGGTATTAAAGCTGTTTATGTATTACCCAACCCAACGACAAACGTATTATTGCCTCAAATCAGCAATCAGGCAATGTTTCGGAACAATTAAGCGTTAGCAAGGGCGACCGCCTCGCCATCGCGACCATGTACGGTTTCTCTAATAATTGGTTCTTCGCTTCAGCCAATAACGGGGTATATACAATGCAAAAAGGTGACATTTCCACCATTATTAAATTGTACGACGATGGTACCGCCATCAATTAATTCCCTGGTGCAGGCCTTACTCAATTCAACCTTGACTTCAATTCTTTGCGATGAGTACTGACTTAATGACACCAACTCTGCCTTTATGTTTTTTCATAGTTTTCAAGCCGTCTTACGCTCAGCGGCGAGTACCACAAAAAGAATAGTAAAATCTTTTGCAGAGCGATTATGCCAGCTATGGAAGGTGCCGTTGTGTACTATCAAATCGCCGGTTTTTAACGTAAGTTCGTGTACCTGTCCATCTTCGCCGGGATACGCAACGGTCGGTTCGCCATCGATTACGATGGAAAAATCAATGCTGTCGGTGCGGTGCATTCCGTCACCTTCTTTCCCGAGAACCATTCCCGGTGTTCCCATGTCAATGCTATTTGCACCTCTAAGTTCCGCGGGGCCGTCTCCCGTTTCAGGGGGAAGCGTATAGAGATCTACTCTGATACCGCCAAGCGGGCCAAACATCCCCATTTTTTTATATTCACCCAGTACTTCTTCTGACCTTAGCGGCAGGTTGGGAACCCTGTCAAATCCCCAAATATTGGTAACGAAGTCAATTGTTTCTGTGTCGATGGTATCTATCGTGGTAGCCACGCCAATTTTAGCTTCTCCTGTGATGATTCTTCTAATTTGCATATTTGTTTTTTTTGTTTTTGAACAAAGCGCCATGTATCACCATCTCTGGCCATATACCCTCCGCTTGGTGTACTGAAATGTGTGCCTAATACCAGGCTATCCCGATCCGTATGCTCATGAATAAAATAAAGACGGGTCTTTTGGCATAGCCTTATCGAAATCAAAGTTGCTGTTGATCTTTGGATTTGATTTTCTTCAATCTTATTTTATGAAACGGTGAATTGCCGCATCCGCATTGTCCTGAAATGAAGTATTTTTCAAATCAGTGTAAAAAGTGCTTTGGTCAACCACCTCTCCTGATAATTTACCTTCTTTACTTGCATAAAAAACGCCACTTTTGAATCGCTCATCCGAAATGCCATCTACAAAGCGTTTTGCACCTACTTCCAACGTATGCACCATTTCTCCAAGCAATGGAAATACAATAGGCATCATCAAATACTTCAACATAAATTTCATTGCCGGAGGCAAACTATCTGGTGCATTGGTACCGCCGGTGTTCCCGGGACTCATGACAACAAATTTAAGGTCAGGATATTTTCTCGCCATTGATAAGGTCCACATTGTCAATGCATATTTGACATATCCGTATGCTTGAATTGCTTCAAACTTTTCACCAAAATATGATCCATCAAAAACAGCAGCAAAATCATCTGCAGAAGAAGTCTTCATGGCAACCGGTTTCATTCCGAGCATCGTTACGCCGGGTACAGCTTCCGCACTTACTGATAGTACTGCTTTTTTTAATAAATCACGTTTGATTAATTCTTCCACTAAAATTACATTACCTAAAATATTTGTAGCAGCTAACTCATTCATACCGGAGGGAGTAATTTTCGAAGCCGTTTTGCCAATTACTCCACCCGCATTTAATATCACTGCATCAATAGGTTCCTTTATTTTTTCTACTGCTTTTCTTACGGAATTTGCATCCGAAACATCTCCAATAATTATTTCAAAAATCTCTCTCCCAGTTTGCGCCTCAAGGTCCTTTTTTGCAGCCTCGGCTTTCACTTGATTTCTGCAGAAAAGAATTACTTTTTTTGTTTCTTTTTTTAATGCTAACTGTCGGGCAGCTTCTTTCCCAAGTCCAGCATTTGCTCCGGTTATTAATATGCTATCGTTCATTTTTTATCCTTTTGAAGTAATCGTATATAATTGTGTTTAATTTAATTACGGTAATACGAGCCACAGTAAATTAATACCATATTAGAATATTACCAATATGGAACTAATGAGACTAAAAAAAGGCCCGTTTTGGGGCCATCTTTTTAGTTCGACATTACAATATTACGAATATCGAAACAATTAAACAAAAAAACTTTTATGTATTATTTAAAGAAGAAGCCAAAACGTGTATGTGCTTTATAACAAGGCCTTGTGTTTTGTCATCAAATTGCGATAAGAAACTTTCGGACAATTTTTTATTCTGATTAATAATTGTTTTATAGGCCGTTTTTCCCATAGAATCCAGAAATACATTTATGACACGTCTATCTTCGCTGGAATGTCCTCTTGATAGGATTTTTTTTTCTACAAGTTTGTCTACTATGTTTGTAAGTGTACTCATAGGGGCATCGATATTTGCAGCAATCTCACTCATTTTTATACTTTCCTTTTGACCTACTAAATACACAATAACCAGCTCTTTTTCATTAAGCCCGCCGCAAGCTTTCCCACAGTTTTCCGTTTCTCTTTTAATAGCTTGAACCAGGCTAAGCATAGCCACATTAAATTTGTCCGTAATTTCGTCTTTGACCTTCATCAAAAATGTATTTTTAAATAAATGTTAAGTTTTCACAAATCTACATTATTTTAACAAGGGTTCTTTGTGAGAACAATCAAGTAATTTATTTCATAAAAGCGGTAATTCATGGATGGGTGTTATTGTAGAAATTAATCAGTAATCGAATATAAAATGATCGATAGGACGAAAATTGTCTGCTAAATTTCACCAGAAAAAACTACCCGATTATGAATCCTTGAAAGCCATACCTATTTCGTACCAAACGAAAAAAGCAGCTACATTTTCAATGTAGCTGCTTAATTTACCCGTGCGCCCACCTGGGCTCGAACCAGGGACCAAAAGATTATGAGTCTTCTACTCTAACCAACTGAGCTATAGGCGCGCAGAAATCTTGTTAAATTTCAGGCTGCAATGTTACAATTTTTCGCAAACATTTGCAAAGGCTTATTTTAATTTAAATAGCATATTTTTGGTGACAGTACAGCCAAAAGCACTATTTGCCAACATGAATCAATCTTCACAAAACCGCAGGCGGGCCTTGCAAACTTTAGGGTTAACAGCAGGTGCCGCCCTGCTTAACAGCAAAACTTCGGGCATGAACGTTTCTAAGAAACCTAATCAGGCGTTTAAGTATTCATTGAATATGAGCACCATTCGCGGGCAAAAGCTGGGATTTATCAAAGAAATTCAAACTGCTGCAGCCGCCGGTTTCACATCCGTCGAGATTTGGTTAGATACCTTCCAGGTGTTTTTACAAAATGGCGGCTCAACCATCGAAGCTAAAAAAGTCATTGAGGGTTTGGGTGTAACCGTTGAAAATGCCATTGGCTTCGCAGAATGGATTGTTGATGACGAAGAAAAGCGCAAAGACGCCCTGTCACAATTAGAACGGCAGATGGATTTATTAGCCAAAATCGGCTGTCATCGTATTGCTGCTCCTCCGTCAGGCGCCACGGGCCTGCCAGTTATTGACCTGGATGTTATAACGGAAAGATACCGCGCTATTCTTGAGCTGGGTAATCGTAGCGGTGTTATTCCTATGGCTGAGATGTGGGGAGGATCGCATAATCTTAAAACCATAAGTCAGGTGCTATATGTGGCCGCAGCCAGCGGCCATAAAAATGCGTTGATATTGCTAGACGCGTTTCATATCTACAAAGGCGAATCGAGTTTGGAGAGCCTTCCATTTGTAGGCAAGAGTGCTATCGAGGTGTTTCATATCAATGATTACCCCACAGGTATCTCCCCCAACAAAATATCTGAGCCCGATAGGGTTTATCCGGGTGATGGCATAGCACCTTTAAAACAAATGCTACAGCTAATCAAAAACCCCGAAAAACCTATTGTGCTATCACTCGAAGTATTTAACGAAACCTATTATAAACAAGACGCCTTACAAGTAGCCAAAACCGGACTGGCTAAAATGAAAGCAATCACTGAAGGTATATGAACCCAATAAAGAACATCATTTTTGATTACGGCAACGTAATTTTCTACATAAATTTCCAACAAGTGGCCGATGCATGGAAAGCCCTGGGCATTGACAATGCCGACGAGTTTTACGGACATCGTAAACAAGACGATGTATTTAACGCTCTGGAACGTGGCGAGATCACACCGTCAGTTTTTCGCGACCGCATACGTGAGTTAACTCACAAACCAGAGCTAACAGATCAACAAATTGACGATGCCTGGAACGCAATTTTCGTCGGTATCCCCAAAGGAAACCATGAATTACTGCTGCAATTAAATCATAAATATCGCACCTTCCTGCTCAGCAATATCAACGCTATCCATTATGACTATGTGCATGATTATTTGAAGCGCGAATACAATATAGATGACAACTCTGGTTTATTTGAGAAAACTTATTATTCTCACCTGATGGGTAAACGCAAGCCTGATGCCGAGATATTTGAACAGGTTTTACACGAAAACAACCTTAATCCTACCGAGACTTTATTTATAGACGACAGCCCGCAGCATCTGGAAACGGCCAAAAAATTGGGCCTGCAAACCTACCTGATGACTGCGCCAGACAATATCCAGGATTATTTTAAAACTAACGGCTTACTGTAATATGCAACAGTTGTTAGCCGCTCAGTACGAAGAAATAAAAGGTGCACGTGGTGCGCTTTTGGATTATTGTAAAACGATCTCCGAGGCTGATTTACAAAAAAGGGTGCCTGAATTTAATGACAATACTGTCCTTCGATTGATGGGGCATTGTGCCAACACTTACGTGCATTGGCTAACTCAATTGGATAAAAGTAGCGATATGCCTTTTTTTGACAGTATATCCATCAAAAACATAGCCGAAATACAAGACATCTTTAAACAAATAGATCAAATTGTTGCAGATTTCTTAGAACGCTATAGGGCAGATTACACAAAGTCAATGACAGAAACCTTGCCCCGATACACAGAGCAAATAACCGTTACTCCTTTACAGCTATTTACGCACACTATTACGCACGAATTTCATCACAAAGGACAAATATTAACCATAAGCCGATTACTCGGTTATACGCCGGCTGATACAGATGTAATTCGTTTTTAACTTAGATCTTGCGGCGTTTTCTTTCTTTAACAATCAGGCCTAACTCACGGCTCATTTGGCCGGCAATGGCAGTATTCTCCTGCGCACGGCGAAACAGATATGGTAACACCGCTTTTATCGGCCCGTACGGAACATATTTAGCTACGTGATAATCAGCATCGGCCAGATTAAAGCTTAGGTTATCGCTCATACCCAGCAGTTGTGCAAAATAAACGTGCGGATGTTTATGGTCAATTTTTTTGGAGTCCATCAATTCGGTCAATAACCGGCAGCTGTCTTCGTTATGGGTACCGGCTACAAAAGCTATTTGATCTATGTGATCGGTACAATAATTTAAAGCCTGGTTAAAGTCGCGGTCGCTGGCTTCTTTGGTAGGTTGTATGGGCGATGGATAGCCTTTTTCTTCGGCACGTTTACGCTCCTTTTCCATATATGCACCACGTACCAGCTTGGCTCCCAGTATAAACTTCTCTTTGATAGCTACTTCGGTATCGCTTTTGATTGATGCCAGTTTATCGTGGCGATAAAGCTGATAAGTATTATAAATAATTGCTTTTTCTGTATTGAATTGACGCATCATATCCAGCGCCAGCATATCAATGGTATCCTGTATCCAGGTTTCTTCGGCATCGATCATTACCGGTACACCTACCGAATGCGCTTTTTCACATATCGCCAAAACGCGATTTTTAACTTTTTCCCATTCTTCTTTTTCGGCCGAACTCAGCTTTTGTTTAGCATCTAGTTTTTCCAGCAATCCGAAACGACCTACGCCGGTTACTTTAAATACCGTGATGGGAATTGCTTTATCTTTATTTGCACGTTTTATGGTGCGGATAATCTCTTCGCAGGTTTCATCAAAAACATGCTCATCATCTTCGCCTTCTACAGAATAATCCAGGATAGTGCCTACCCCACCGCGCTCTAAAGTCTTAATGGTATGTTCGCATTCGCGGATAGTTTCGCCACCGCAAAAATGGCTGAAGATGGTGGCTTTGATCAAACCTTTGATAGGCAAACCAATCTTTACCGCAAAATTGGTAATTGGCGGGCCAACTTGCACCAGGAAATTAACGTTGATGATTTTGAAAAGCCAGTAGGCACGTTTTAGATCAGCATTTGACGAATGACGGAAAGCAATCTCCGTATTCTCAAAAGACAAGCTGTGTTTTTGAGTCATAGTTATATTTGACGATTCACGTTTTTGCCACTCGCAAAACCAATAACACGGTTAGCCATGAATCATTAGCGTGCTACAAAATTATAAAATGATAGGAACATAACTCAATATTCTGCGAATAGTTTATTTTTGCCGCCTGATGATAGAGTTTAAAGTTACCGGCGATTACATCCCGATGATCCAATTATTAAAGGCTACACACCTGGTTGCAACCGGCGGCGAGGCACAAATAGTTGTGGATCAGGGCGAAGTAAAATACAATGGCGAGGTTGATTATAGAAAACGTCTGAAAGTAAAAAAAGGCGACATAGTTGAATTTGCCGGTAACACAATAAAAATAATTTAATTTATGAGTACAGTATTAAATACCGATATCTGCACAATTGATGTTATGGATACCCTAGAGAGCAATAATTACAATATATATTTTGAAAACAGCCTGGGCCATTTAGCCAGTTTCATTGAAAACGGACATTACTCGCGTTTTTTTGTTTTAACCGATGAAAATACCGCTCAACATTGCCTGCCTTTATTAAGAGAGCGTCTGGGCAATCCTGAAAACTTTGATATTATTGAGATAAACGCCGGCGAAGAAAGTAAAGACATTGATTTTTGCATAGGCGTTTGGAAAATGCTGATTGATTTTGGTGCCGATCGTCAAAGTTTATTAATTAACCTGGGCGGTGGCGTAATTAGTGACCTGGGCGGCTTTGCTGCCTCGACCTTTAAACGCGGTATTGACTTTGTACACGTACCTACTACCCTGCTTTCGCAGGTTGATGCTTCGGTAGGCGGTAAAACAGGTATCGATATTGACAGCATTAAAAACATCATAGGCACCTTTACCCAGCCAAAAGCGGTATTTATTGAGGACGAATTTTTAAAAACTCTTCCTGCTCGTCAAATCCTTTCGGGTACCGCTGAAATGCTTAAACATGGCCTGATCTGCGATGCTGCTTACTGGAATGAACTGAAGGCGAGCGATCTTACAATCCCTTCAGCCGCGTTGGTTTACAAATCGGTAGCTATCAAAAACAAAGTAGTACTTGAAGATCCGCATGAAAAGAATATCCGCAAATCATTAAACTTTGGCCATACCATTGGTCACGCGGTTGAAACATATTCTTTGATTAATGATGAGAATTCTTTGTCACATGGCGAAGCTATTGCTATCGGCATGATCTGCGAAGCTTATTTATCGCATAAAAAAATAGGCCTTAGCGCGGCTGAATTAGCCGAGATCACTGAAGTACTGATGGATCTTTATCCAAGATATGAGCTGAAAGGAATTGATACTGCAACCCTTATAGAATATATGCTGAAGGATAAAAAGAACCAAAACGGCAAGATCAACTGCACATTATTAAGCAAGATTGGTCAGTTTGTTATTGATAACATCTGTACCGAAGAAGAGTTAATTGAAGGCTTAAATTACTACGCTAATTTATAGCGCCTTACATTCATCCAAAGTAAAAAAAATAAAAACGTAAATTCCTGTTTACTGTTATTAATCACGACAACGTCGCTATATCCGGCATTGTCGTGATTAATGTGGCATTTAGATCTGCGCGATAAAGCGGTAGTAATTCTGGTAAGTTTATTGGCGATATTAACGCTGGTAGAATTGGCGTTAAGCTATCGGGAAGACCGCAAATACTATCAAACGCGCGATACCTTTATCAACATCTACCTTACATCGCTGGCCTTCCTGATTAATCTTGGTGTTAAAACCAGCACTTTCTTTATACTGGATTTTGTTTATCATTTCAGATTATTTCAAATAACAAACACTATAATTTACTGGTTTACACTGATTGTTGTGCAGGATCTTTTGTATTGGATATTGCACTACACCGGGCATTATTGCCGTGTGTTTTGGGCTATGCACGTTACGCATCACTCTTCAGATCATTTTAATTTGACTACCGGCTTTCGGTCTACAGTATTTGAACCGCTGTACCGCGTATTTTTCTACCTTCCGTTGGCTTTAATAGGTTTCACAGCTTTAGATATATTGTTTGCTTATTTAGTAACCCAACTTTACGGCAACCTGGTTCATACCCAATATAAAATTAACTTGCCTAAGTGGTACAGTTATGTTTTTGTAACGCCATCTCAGCACCGCGTTCATCACGCATCAAACCTGCCTTACCTGGATAAAAACATGGGGATGGTATTTATTATTTGGGACAGGCTGTTCGGCACATTTAAAGATGAGGATGAAAAGGAGGAGATCAAATATGGGTTAACCCATCAACCCGATGATATGGGGCCGGTAAATGTGCTGTTTCACGAATGGAAAGCTTTGCTGCACGATGTTAAACATGCGCCGGGCTTTAAAAACAAATTGAGATACTTTTTTTATCCACCCGGATGGAGCCATGACGGCAGCACGCAAACCGCGCGGGTTATGCAGCGCAAGTTGGCCGAGCAGCGGCGACTAATGGAAACTAATAAACTAAAACATATGCCACGGTCCGGATCTGCGGCAGCCTAAACCAAATAAACTATCACAAAAATCAAATTCGCCGTATAAAATTTGTTTCGACCCAATTATTTTCAAATAATTAAAATATTCTATTGACAAAGTAGATTATTAGTTCTATTTTTACGGCAGAATTAACAAACACATGAAATTAAACGCTGCATATTTTTATGGCTACTACTTTTACTTTAACAGTGAGAGCCGGGACTGATATGCATTAACAACATATAAAGAAACTGAAAAGTCCCGGCATAAAAAACCGGGACTTTTTGCTTTAATAGCATTATGAAGAAAGAAAAACCAAGAGTTGCCATACAAGGCATCCGCGCTTCGTTCCACGAAGAGGCCGCCTTGAAATACTTTGGAGAAAACATCCAGACTATTGAATGTAACTCTTTTAAACAGACATTTGACGCGCTGGAAAATAACCAGGCCGATTATGTGGTAATGGCGATAGAGAATAGCATTGCAGGCAGTATATTACCAAACTACTCCTTGTTATTAAACTATAACTTTCCGGTAATTGGCGAGATCTACTTGCCTATCCAACTGCATTTGATGGCTTTGCCGGGTGTAACATTCGAGCAGATCAAGTACGTAACCTCGCACCCTATCGCCATTCGCCAGTGTATTGATTTCTTTGACGAGTTTCCGCACCTGAAAATTGTAGAGAGTGTAGATACGGCAGCCTGTGCCAAACGCATCGCAGATGAGAAACTGACCGACACTGTCGCTATAGCCAATACCTTAGCTGCAAAACTTTACGGGCTGGATATCATCGAGCGCCGCATCGAATCCAACAAGAAAAACTTTACCCGCTTTTTGATCTTAACTGCGCACGAAAACGTAGTAAAAGCGCCGGCCAATAAAGCTTCATTATGTTTCCAGGTGAGTAACCAGGTGGGTGCCTTGGCTAAGGTTCTTAACATATTTGCCAATCAGGGCGTTAACATGAGTAAGATCCAATCAATGCCGGTATTAGGTAAACGTAACGAATACAATTTTTATGTAGACGTGGAATGGGAAGAAACCAAGCAATACGACAGCGCGGTAAAGCAGATCTTAAAATACACCCACAACTTTAACATCCTGGGCGAATATAAACGCCATGAAGAAGAACCAACGCCAGAACAAATCGTAAAAACATCGCCCTCAAAACCCGAGCGTAAATATATCAGCATCAAAAAGCTGGCAAAAAACACTAAATAAGTCAAGATATTATAACAACAACAAAATGAAACTTAATTTAAACATCCAACCATTAAATTCTTGGATAACAGCAACTAAAGAGCCACTATTAATTGCAGGCCCATGCAGCGCAGAAACTGAAGATCAGTTAGTAGCTACCGCTCATTTATTAAAAAACACGGGGCGCGTTACTGCATTACGTGCTGGTATATGGAAACCACGTACCCGTCCGGGCGAGTTTGAAGGTATTGGCAGCATTGGCTTAGAGTGGTTAAAACGCGCTAAGGCCGAAACCGGTTTACCAACCGCTGTTGAAGTTGCAACTGCAAAACATGTTGAAGAAGCTTTAGCTGCAGGCGTTGATATTTTATGGGTAGGTGCCCGTTCAACCGCTAACCCTTTTACCGTACAAGAAATTGCTGACGCTTTAAAAGGTGTTGACGTACCCGTAATGATTAAAAACCCGGTTAACCCTGATATTTCATTATGGATTGGTGCTATCGAGCGTATCAATAACGCAGGTATTACTAAATTGGCCGCTATCCACCGCGGTTTCTCATCTTACGAAAAATCAGCGTTCCGTAATGAGCCAATGTGGGATATCGCTATCCACCTGAAAACTTTAGCACCACACTTGCCATTAATTTGCGATCCGAGCCACATTTCTGGTAACCGTGACCTGATTGGCTATGTGTCTCAAAAAGCTTTGGATTTGGATATGCAAGGTTTGATGATCGAGTCGCACATTGACCCAAGCGTTGCCTGGACAGATGCTAAACAGCAAGTAACTCCGGCTGCATTAGTTGATTTAATCGATCACCTTACTTTACGTAAACCCGAAACCACTAACGCGCAGGTTAACGACAAACTGACCGAGCTACGTAACAACATCGACAAAATTGATGACCTGTTGATCCAGAAAATTGCTGAGCGTATGCAAATTGCCGAGCAAATTGGTAAATACAAAAAAGACAACAACATCACCATTTTACAGGTTAACCGTTGGGACGAGATCTTAAACAAACGCATTAACTACGGTAAAGCGCTTAAATTAAGCCCAGACTTTACCGAAAGATTATTAGAGTTATTGCACACAGAGTCTATCCGCAAGCAAACTGAGATCATGAACGAAGGTCAGGCAGCAGGTCAGCAAGCAGAGAAACTTACCCACGTTTAATCAAACAATGAGTCAGAATATTCTGCTTACTAAGAAGGACAAGCAAGCCATAGGCGAGATTCACTTAACCGGCTCAAAAAGCGAGTGCAATCGTGCGCTGGTGATTGAAGCTTTAAGTGGCGCCAGGGTGCGTGTTGAAAACATCTCAGACGCAGCCGACACCGTTACCTTACAAAAGGTATTAGGTATAACGCTGCAAACTGTAGGTTATGAATCGCAGCCTATTACGCACCATGTTGAACATAAGGTAGTAAATATTGGCCCTGCCGGTACCGCTATGCGCTTTTTAACGGCTTACTATACGTTGCAAGACGAAGAGGTAGTACTAACTGGCAGCGAGCGCATGAAACAACGCCCGATAGGTATTTTGGTTGATGCTTTGCGCACGCTAGGAGCCGAGATCAGTTATGAGGAGAACGATGGTTACCCTCCTATCCGTATCAAAGGCAACATTCAGCAGAGTACCGATAAAATCAGCATTAAAGGCAATATCAGCAGCCAGTATATTACTGCTTTGTTGCTGATAGCACCTAAACTGCCAATGGGTCTGGAAGTACATATTGAAGGAGATCTAACCTCTCGCCCTTATGTAGAAATGACCCTGGGTATGCTGGAACAAGCAGGTATAAAGCACGAATGGAATGGCAACGTGATCAGCATACCTAACCAGGAGTTTAAGGAAACCGTTTTACCGGTTGAGCCTGATTGGAGCGCTGCCTCATACTGGTATTCAATAGCTGCATTGGCCGATAAAGCTGATCTGTTTTTGCACGGCTTAACCCCATACAGCTTACAAGGCGATAGCGTGATCACCGAGATCATGGCTAACTTCGGTATCACCTCTCAATTTAGAGATGGTGGTGTACATCTGGTAAAAGAGCAGAAACCGATAGTTCGTAAGCAATTCGATTTAAAGAAATGCCCTGACCTGGCGCAAACCATTGTTGTGGTGTGTGCTGCACTGGGTCATGAAGCAAGCTTTACCGGTCTGGAGACGTTGAAGATCAAAGAAACCGACCGTATAGCAGCTTTACAGAACGAGCTTGCCAAGATGGGCGTTAAGCTGATCGAGGAGAACGAAACCTACACCCTTGACTGTAGCGGCAAGTTTATCCCCGAACGCATGTTCATCCATACGTATGACGATCATCGTATGGCTATGGCCTTTGCGCCGTTGGCATTGATCATTCCTGAATTGGAAATTGAAGACGCCCCGGTGGTAGAGAAATCATACCCGGCTTTCTGGACCGATCTGGAAAAGATAGGCTTTGAAGTAAAAGACATATAAAAACAAAAGGATTGCGTCGTCGTGCTTGTTGTTAGCGACGATGTAATCTTTATTCACTCATTCACAACTCACTCATTAAGAGATGGCAGGCAATTCATTCGGACAATTATTCAGGATAACCACATTTGGCGAATCGCATGGCGAGGCTATAGGCGTAATTATTGACGGTTGCCCGTCGCAGTTACCGGTTGACCTTGACTATATACAGTCTGAGCTGGATAAACGCAAGCCCGGCCAATCTAAGATCACCACACAGCGTAAGGAGAGCGACACCGTGCGCATCCTTTCAGGTGTGTTTGAAGGTAAGACTACCGGTACTCCTATCATGATGCTGATCCCGAATGAGGACCAGCGCAGTAAGGATTACAGCCACAATACAGATGTGTTCCGTCCCTCGCATGCCGACTATACCTATCACACTAAGTACGGTATTCGCGACCACCGTGGCGGCGGCCGTTCATCAGCTCGTGAGACTGCGGCTCGCGTAGCAGCCGGAGCATTGGCGAAATTGCTGTTGAAGACCCAGGGTATCGAGATTGTAGCACACGTGAGCAGCGTAGGCAAGATCAACGCACCAAACGTGGAGATCAAAAGCGCCCAACAGTTTATCGACGACCGTGAGCAAAACATTGTACGTTGCGCCGATCCGGCGACAGCCGAAGAAATGATAGACTTTATCGACTCTGTCCGTAAGGATGGCGATACTGTAGGCGGCAAGGTAAGCTGCCATATATTGAACTGCCCCGTTGGTTTAGGCGAGCCTGTGTTTGATAAGCTGCACGCCGATTTAGGCAAAGCGATGCTAAGCATTAATGCGGTACATGGCTTCGAGTTCGGCTCGGGTTTTGAAGGTAGCGAAATGCGTGGCTCTGAGCATAACGACATCTTTGTTAAGTCGCACTTGGGTGACATCAGTACCATTACCAACTACTCGGGTGGCATACAAGGCGGTATCAGCAATGGCATGCCTATTGATTTTAAAGTAGCCTTTAAACCGGTTGCCACCATCATGCAAAACCAGGCTACTATCGATAGCGAAGGCAATGCTGCCGAGATCTCGGGCAAAGGCCGCCATGACCCTTGTGTAGTACCGCGCGCGGTGCCTATTGTTGAAGCTATGGCCGCCCTGGTTATTGCCGATCATTGGCTACGCAACCGCAATACCATTTTGCCTCAATAAGCACTGGTTAATAGCGCTGTTTTGTTTCACGCGGATGTGTAACAGATGAAACATCATTTTATTGTAAATATCTATCATACAGATATTTGCGAAAATTTAGTGAAACAAAATGAAACAAGCCCTAAAAGCTCCATAAATCATGTAATTGCCTTAAAATAAGTTAATTAAATAACTTATTTGACTCTTTGACCAAATGGAGTGAAACATCTAAACACTTTCTATTTGTCGCATCCCCGCCGTTGTTGGTGTTATCACCAACAACTTTCTTATAAACATTTAAAATCCCTTTAAAACACTTATTGTTGCAATACCTTCAAGGGCCTGGGCAGTAAAAAAACACATTAAAAACATTTCCTAAAAAGACTTAATTTAGATAGGCTTTTCTATGAGATACTTATTTACCCTTCTGGCCTCATTACTATTAGCTAACGCGATTTCTGCGCAGGAACTTCCGACGGCATATCCTTTTGGTAAAGACCTATCGCAAACCATGACCTACAAGGTGATGTTGCGCTGTGCCACGCCCGATCAGGTATCTAATCTCGACCTGAGTGCTGTATTAAAATATATCAGGCAATTGGATAACATTACCCGCGGGCTACCCAAAATCGTAATATTCGGGGGTTATCAGCAAGATGGGCATGACCATCAATATCCCTGGTGGTTACCGGCAGACAGCACACTTTTTGCACCGGGCAGACTAAAAGGAAAACCGGCACTAGACTGGCTGATGAGAGAGGCGGCTAAATATCATACCCATTGTACCTTTCACGTTAACCCGTTTGATGCTTATATGGAAAGCCCCGAATGGAACCTATACGCCAAAAATAATCTTATCTGCAAAGATAAGGACGGGTCTTTCGTAAAAGGGCAAAAATGGTGGGGCAGGCAAAGCTATTTTGTCGATCTGGTAAACGAATGGAATACCGGTATTGGCAAACAACGGATTGATGCATTAATCAAAGCCTTTCCGCAGTTACAAGAAACCGGCGTACTCTATTTTGATAACATCACGCAATATCCGGCTAGCCCATATTTCAACCACACCAGCGACGGGCAGCGCAACATCATCAAAAAAATAGCGCTTTATTTAAAAAACAAGTACAGCATTCAGCTAATTGCCGAGTATGGTGACAAGCAATTGTATGGGTATTTATCGCAAGGCATTACCTGGGATTGGGGTGAATACTCTTTAGGCATTAATCCCATGGAAATACCGCCCTATTTAATGTGCGGCGGCCGCGATATTGCGCATGACAAATTATTAGGGCAACGGTTAGATATCAAACCGACTCTGCAGGTTTTTGGCAGCAGTGTGCAATTTGAAGATATCCAATTTCAACACTTTCCGGAAAGGGCGCAGCGCGAGTTTGCGCATCATACCCTCGCCTACTTTAACCTCAACCGTTTGCTGCGCGAAAAATACACGGTCGACAAGGACGCTTATACAGCCTATTTTTCTGATAATATCGTAAGCAGTTATAAAGACAGCCTGCAAACTATCACACAGAACGGGCATCTCATCAAATCAGGCTATGATGTTTTTATGCCGGTTTACTGGCTTGATCATCCTGAAATAATGTGTTACTCGCTAAGTGGGAAAATGCGTACCTGGGTGTTTCCTAAAAGCTGGAACAAGGTTGGCACCGCAGATATTTATTTAATTAAGCCCGACACCGTTTTACTTCAAGAAACAAGCAGATCTATAAAAGATCATTCCATAACTTTAAAAATGAATGCCGGCGATTGCCTGAGTATAGTGCCTCATGGAACAGCTATAAATCATATCCGCACTATTTATCAGCTCCCCGTTTCAGGAATGGTAGCTTTTAACGGTGCGGATAGAAAAACCAAAGGCAATTGGGTTGGCAGCTACGGCAAAAAGGGTTATGATATAGCCGGCGGACAGCGCAGGTTAACATCGCAAATAAACCTCAGATACATCGGCAGTAATTTAGAAACCTGGGCCTCAATGCCGGCAGACGATCGCGCCCTGTATACGTCTCCGAAAAAATATAACCGTGTCGCTGCAGGTAATACAGCTATACTTCATGAACTTATTGATATAAACTTAAGTCGTCACTTACAGAAAAAGGTAACCCTTTATATTTTAGATTGGCAGCATCAACACCGGCAAATGCTGGTTGATGTCATAGACCCGAACACGAAGAAGGTATTGCAATCTAATGTGATTTCAAACTTTGACAGTGGTGTTTACCTCAACTACACACTAACCGGACACGTTCAATTTCGACTGACGCGCTTTTTCTATGAGGGATATAAAGATCCCGGTTATCCCACATTTTCGGGTGTCTTTTTCGATAATTAAGAGATCAGTCACGCTCGTTCCTCGCTCACGATGACGGATCGGTGAGCTTAAATTGCATTGCCATCTTTCCCCAACACGTCATCGCGAACATAGCGTGGCGATCTCCGGCGCGCTATCTTTAATCGCGCGGTAAGAGATCGTCACGCTCGTTCCTCGCTCACGATGACGGATCGGTGAGCTTAAATTAGATTGCCCTCTTTCCCCAACACGTCATCGCGGGCA
>NZ_JAAVVB010000010.1 GCF_018449775.1 Mucilaginibacter sp. dw_454
TTCTTTTTTTAAACCAATTGTTTAACCCTCTTTACTGCTTGCGGAAGAGAGGGTGGTCGAGCACGGGTGAGTCCCCCGCCATGCATTGAAAGGAATGCGCCAACAGCCTTTGGCGGAAAGAGGGTTATTTTTTGTAGATTTTCTTATTTTCGGATGATGGATTCAATAATTGAATTTTGCCGGATGCTGAGACAGCGGGAAACACCTGCCGGAAAACTTTTGTGGAGTTTTCTAAGGAACAGACAACTGATAAAGCATAAGTTTCTTTGTCAATACCCAATTTGCGTTTCGGCATTCGGTTATAATCGATACTATATTCCTGATTTCTATTGTCACGAGGCAAAGCTGGTAATTGAAGCGGATGGACCGATACATTTATTAAAACAAGATTATGATAAAAACCGAGACCTGGTTTTAAACGCTTTAGGACTGACCGTCCTAAGATTCGAAAATGATGAAATACTAAATAAGACAGAGTCCGTCATTAATTTCATAACCGAACATTTAAATAAATTTAACCACTAAACAACCCTCTTTCCGCCGAAGGCGAAGAGAGGGTCCGTACGAAGTGCCGCGGGGTGAGTCCCTACGCGTTAAGGATGGCAGCGGATACCGGCCCGGCGCCTAAAGCCTCGCGCAGTATGAGCGTACAGCCTGATCCGCCTAAAGGCGGAAACGCCCTTATATCTCATCACAAAAAAGCCATTTATTTTATACCGCATTATTTTATCTTTGGATGCACAATAACCTACACAAAAATTTAGTCAACAACAAAAAATGAAAAAAGTAATTCTTGTAACAGGAGCTTCATCGGGGATAGGTCTGGCAAGTGCCACCGCTTTACATGAAGCCGGACACACCGTTTATGGTACCACACGTAACCTTGCAAAAAAAGTGAACGTGCCTTTTAACCTGATTGAACTGGACGTAACCGACGATGCATCTGCCCAGGCAGCTGTTGCTAAAATTATTAAAGCCGAAGGTAAAATTGATGTACTGGTAAACAACGCAGGTAACGGTATTGCCGGTCCGGCTTACGCTATGCCGGTTGACAAAGCCAAGCAACAATTTGAGGTTAACTTTTTTGGTGTGGTACGTATGTGCAGCGCGGTTATCCCCGAGATGCTGAAAAATAACAGTGGTATTGTAGTAAACATCAGCTCACTGGCGGGCTTGTTTGGTTTGCCTTATCAAAGTATGTATGTAGCATCAAAATATGCTGTTGAAGGATATTCTGAAAGCTTGCGTATGGAGCTGCGTAAAACCGGTGTTAAAATCACCACCATAAACCCGGGCGACTTCAAAACCGAGTTTACCGGCAGCCGCGAGAAAATTCCGTTTACCGTCGATCATGATAAACTGAAAGCAAACTACGATATCGCGATAGCAAGCATAGAAAAAGACGAAAACGCAGGTGCCGACCCAATTGCTATTGGTAAGCAACTGGTTAAAATAGTAGGCAAAAGCAACCCTGCCCACCAGTACCTGGTAGGCGCCATTGGCCAAACCATTGCGGTTACGTTAAAGAAAGCGTTGCCGGGTGGCATATTTGAAGGCTTGATGGCCGATCATTACGGGATAAAGTAATTTAAGATAAATAGTACCTTTGTCATTGCGAGGAACGAAGCAATCGCACGCTGCAAAGTTTGCGATTGCCACGCTATGCTCGCAATGACATTTTTTTTGAATAATAGTGGGAAAAGACAAAATAAGACGTTTCGCCGAGATAGAAGACTTCAGCAACGTTTTACAACTGGATGAAGGAAAGCCTTATAAGGGCCAATGGAGCAAAAACTTTTTTAAGAACGAAAACCCGGTTGTGTTGGAACTGGCCTGTGGTAAAGGCGAGTACACCGTAAACCTGGCCACGCTGTTTCCGGATAAGAATTTTATTGGGGTCGACTATAAAGGCAACCGCATTTGGCGCGGGGCCAAGACGGCTTTAGAGGATGGCGTAAATAACGTAGCTTTTTTGCGCATCCAGATAGAGACATTGATAGATTATTTTTCAGCCGGCGAAGTGGACGAGATCTGGATAACATTTCCTGATCCGCAACCTCAATTGAGTCGTGAGAAAAAACGTTTGACATCTCCACGGTTTTTGAATATGTACACCGAAATATTGAAGCCCGGTGGTTTTGTTAACTTGAAGACGGACAACGACGGTTTTTATGAATACACTGCCGGAAAGATCAAAGAACTGGACCTTAAAGAGCACATAAACACGGCAGATCTGTACAAGTCTGAATTTGCAGACGAAGTGCTGTCTATCAAAACCTACTACGAGAAAAAATATTTAAAGGATAACAAGAATATTAATTACCTGAAATTCTCATTCAAATAACACAGGTTATGCCCGATTATAATTTTTATGATAACGTACTTGATGTCGCCCGGCAGATTCCTGTGGGGCGTGTAACATCATACGGGGCTATTGCCAGCTATCTGGGTACAAAGGGGTCGTCAAGGATGGTGGGCTATGCAATGCAGGCTTGCGGGTCGGCACAGCCGCCGGTACCGGCACATCGGGTGGTTAATCGCCAGGGTTTGCTTACTGCTAAGTTTCATTTTGGTGGTAATAGGATGCAAGAGTTACTGGAAGCTGAAGGTGTAAAAGTGAAAGACAACCAGGTACAGGATTTCAAAGAAGTTTTCTGGGATCCGAATATCGAATTAGCACTCTAATAGCTATTACTGGCTGAGTTTTTGCGGCGGCTGCTGCGTGAAAACATATCGACTACAATTTGAGCAAAAGCTCCCAATACCACTTGCCGAGACCTGGGATTTTTTTACATCGCCATTAAATCTTGCTAAAATAACTCCTCCTAAGATGGGGTTTAAGGTAACATCGCCCTACGATGCGGATACCAAGGTTTATGAAGGCATGATCATCACTTACAAAATAACACCAATCTTCGGTATTAAAATGGGCTGGATGACGGAGATTACCCACGTTAAAGAGCACGACTATTTTGTAGACGAACAGCGCTTTGGCCCCTATGCGCTATGGCATCACGAGCATCATTTTAAACAAATTACCGGCGGCGTATTGATGACCGATATTTTGAATTACGCTATCCCCTACGGTGTAATAGGCCGGTTAAGCAATTCGTTGCTGGTTAAACATAAAATACAAAGAATCTTCAACTATCGCGAAAAAGCCATCAATGAGCTGTTTGGCGTATTCCGTCGATAAGCAATTACTTGCAATATTTTTGTAAAGCATCTTTCGCATCCTTCAAACCCAGCTTTGCAGCTGCATTTAAGTCGGCACATGCATTCGCTGCATCGTTTTGGTTGATCCGCAATATGCCACGTTTAAAGTAGGGTTGAGGGTTTTTAGGATTGAGCGTTATGGCTTTGCTATAATAAGTCATAGCCAGCGGGATATTCTTTAAATTAACTTGTGCATCGCCCCAAAGCGTATAAACGTCGTCACTTTGCGGGTTAAGCGTCAGCGCATATTGAAAGTCGTTTTCTATCCGCGGCGCATTCGGGATAAAACTTTTGGCATAACCCCTATAAGCAAAGGTTATCGCGTTGTCTATATTGATAAACAGGGTGCTGTTATAATCATCCACCGCACCTTCGTAATCCTTCAATTCCATCTTTACACTGGCGCGTAAAAAATACGCCTGGTCGTCGTTTTCTTCAATGCTGATGGCTTTGTTAATGTCTTTTAAGGCACCGTCAAAATCTTTAAATGTAGCTTTAGCGTGACCACGGTTTTGGTAGGCTATGGCCAGGCCTGTATCTATAGTAAGCGCCCGGTTATAATCAGCCATTGCCGAGTCAACCTTGCCCAGGTTTTCTACAGCGATGGCGCGTAAGGTGTAGTAATAGGCATTGTCAGGTTCTTTTTTTACCAGCCCATCAAATATCACTGCTGCGTCTGTGTAAAATTTGCCTTTTACCATTGAGCTGCCTAAATGCACATATAAGCTGTTATCCTTAGAGCCTATATTACCCACCTTTTTATAATCATCAAGCGCGTGGTTTCTGTCACCCAAGGTTAGGTAAGCATCGCCGCGCCGCAGGTAATGTTCAGCGTTGCCGGGGTTGTCTTGTACGGCGTGATTAAAATCAGAAAGCGCACCTTTAAAATCCTTTAACATAATTCGCAATTCGCCGCGAACGGCAAAAGGATAGTCATTATGGATGTTCAATTCCAGCGCCTTGTTCAGATCAGCCATCGCTGCTGTGGTATCGTTTAGTTTAAGCTTGGCCAGGCCGCGGGTGGTATAAGCAAAACTGTTGGTGGGGTCAAGCTCTACGGCGTCATCCGCATCATCAACAGCTTCGTCATAGCGCTTAATACTCAACTTGGCATCGGCGCGGCTTTGAAACAGTTCAGAATTTTTCGGGTCAAGACTAATGCCTTTATCAAAATCGGCGATGGCCTCATCTTTTTGATTCAGGTTATTTTTTACGATGCCGTCATACAGATATAGCTCTGCATTATTAGGGTCCTTTTGAATGAGCGTGGCAAAATATTCAAGGGCCGATTTCTCATCATGATTATTCCCCAATGCATTGGCCAGGTATTTATAAACGTTTGGCTTTTTTGGATCAAGGTCGATGGTCTTTTTATAATCGGCAATGGCCGAGGTGTAATCGCCTAAATTGGCTTCCGCATTGGCTTTGTAAAACAGTGCATCGCTGTTTTTAGGGCTCAATGCTAAAGTCTTATTATAATCGTCAATGGCTCCTTTAAAATCAGGCACATTGCCTTTTGCGTTGGCACGATAGAAAATAATATCAGGATTCTCCGGGTCGAGCTTTGCGGCAACATTATAATCTTCAATAGCGCCTTTGTAATCATCTACATTAGCTTTTGCTACACCACGATATTCATATAAAGAAGGGTCGCTTGGCGAAATAGCAATGGCGCGGTTAAAATCTTCGATCGAAGCTTTATAATCGCCGAGGTTTGATTTGGCATCTGCACGGTAGTGGTACAAGATAGCATTACGCGGACTCATGCTTATCGCTTTATCATAATCGGCTATCGCCTCTACATAATTTTTATTGCCGTTGTAGGCATTCCCCCGGTAGTAATACAGAAACATGGTAGCCTTAGCCGGGGCAATGTTATAAGCGGTTGTAAAATCTTTTATAGCCGATGAATAGTCTTTGATTGCCGAGTAGGCATTGGCCCGATAAAAATAGATATTAGGATCTTTACCATTCTGCTCAATAGCTTTGGTAAAATCTGCAATGGCACCGGTATAATCTTTGGCGCCGGCTTTGGCGTTACCGCTTTGCGTTAACGGCGACTCTGTCTGGGCCATGCAGTAAAAAGGAAGCAATAAAAATATAAGGAATGATCTAATCATGTTTTTACGCTAAAAAGGCCTTACTATAAATGATACCGAAGCGCTGGATCCATCGCCCGTGTTGCGCCCGTTTATAAATGTCCCCGCCGAAACAAACACCGAAAATTTACGGGTTATTGAATAACCATAACTTAACGATACCTGGTTAAACGCAAAGTTTTTGTTGCTTGCAATATGCTGCGGATCATACCCGCTGCTCAGGCTGCTGGTTGAATAAAAACCGCCAATAGTAGCTGATAGTTGTTGCTTAAAACGCCTGTCCAGCGTTACGCCGAAGGTGCCGGTATAACGGTCTTGCAATGGGCCACTGCTGCCAAAATATTGCCGTACACCATTCTCTAAGGTAAAGTAATAGTTTTTGCCCAGCAGGTGGCCGCTGCCGCCAAACGATGCTTTTAACTCTGCGCCTTGCTCGCCGTAACCCAGGTTTAAGTTGTCTTTATATAAAGGCTGTATATATGTGGCCTGCACCGCGAAATAGTAAATGTAATTAATGTTGAAAGCATAATACCTTAAGCCTACCTCCAGATCAGTAAAACCAAAGTTTTGACTGCTATACCCTGTATTGTCGCTATAAGTGTTCATTACATAAGGCAATTGAGCGGTTAACGTAAAGCGCCTGGTGAGACCGTACTCTGAGTACAAAGAATAACTGATAGATTGAAACTTGCCCCCATTCAGAAAAGGACTAAGCCTGCGCAAAGAATCCCAGCCCTTATTGGCAAAAAAATAGTTTACAGACGGCGATAGCAACCAACTGCCCGGCCGTACCGGGAAAACGCCGCCATAACTGTTGCTTCGTAAGGTGATAAACAATACGGCTGTTATTAAAAAGTATTTTAAACGGGGTTTGGTAAAGCTCATATCATATCTCTAAAATAATCCAAAGGCATCGCGCATCCAACGGCCCTCTAAGTTTTTATATTCCTGCGATATCTCGTGCCCAAGGTCCTTAAATGCCATAATACGTTTGGGCGATTTAATGTTATTATAGGCGGCATACTCGTTATTAGGCGGTGCAAACGGATCAAGCAAACCTATACCCATAATAGTAGGGCAGGTAAGGTTAACCGCAAAGTTTTTGGCGTCGTAATAATCCAGGTTATCCAACACCTCATCTAAGGTAAGGCCGGGTTGTGTGCCAATATATTTGTAGATACTGCTCATTGGCCAGTCAACCTCGCCAACCAGGTTACGCACATCGCAAAAAATAGGGTTCTGTGCAGAGCACAGGTTAACACGCTTATCTAAACTGGCGGTAATTATTGATAAATAACCACCCATACTACCGCCCGACACCAGGATCTGATCATGGCGCAAATTAGGCTGCGCATAAATAAAGTCTATGGCACGTAAACAGTCGGCTACTACGCCGCGCATTACATATTTGTTCTTGTCTTCAACATGATAAAAAATAAACTCATCCCTACGGGTATTGATAGGGCCACGGCTATTACCCTGCCCACGCACGTTTAATGTAATAATAGCCAAATCGTCATCAACACCCATTAGCGGATTCAGGTTTACCTGGTAACCCGGTAAACCCAGCAATACAGAAAATTTACGATTTTTATTTTTACTGATGGGCACCGTCATCCAACCGCGAATGGTCATGTCGCCTAATGACTGCATCTCTATTAAATAAACATGCCGGTTATCTTTGTCCAGCTTAGGCATGGCCGTTAATTTAAATCTGGGCTTTACCACTGCCAGCTCATTCTTCACTTTTTGCCAGAACTGGTCAAAGTCGGCAGGCCTTCTGTGGGTCGAGGCAATTAGCTCTGGTTTTATACCAAATACCTTGCGTGTTGTGTCATCATAATCGCTCACATTTATCATGAAGTTTACTTTATAAAACCCTACCCCTCTGGCGGGTACGGTGAAATTGTATTTCTCAACGCTTTTTTTGGCGATCTTAACTTTGATAGAATCTGTAAAAAGCTGTACCCCTTTTTCTGTTGTAACCGTGTACGATACTTTACCTACCTGATCTGTGCCGGTAGTGTTTTTTACTTCAAAAGTATATTTGGCCTTATCATCAAAAAATGCGTTTTTACTAGCAGACGTTAAAATGGTTGATACTTCGCCTGCATTATTTTTGTCGTCATCATCGTCGCTATCTTTGTCTTTTTTGGCCGGTGGCGAATTATGCGATTGTGCTTTTGCAATATTAGGCCACGTTCCTGACATACCAATAAAAGCCACAGCCAATAACAGTAATCTGAAGTAGGTAATTAATATTTTAAAACTAGCGCTCATTATAACTAACATCGGCATGTCCCGCCGTTAAATTCTATTTTTAATTAATATAACCCAAACTGATCATGCATCCATGATTGTTCCAATTTTGTATATAGCGGGCTTACATCATGCCCCAAATCTTTAAATACCATTATTTGTTTCTTGGCAGTCATGCTATTATATACCGCAAAATCATTGGTGGGCGGCACGTAAGTATCTAACAAACCTACGCTCATAATAAAATTGCATTTAACCTTCGGGGCAAAATTCTTCACATCAAAATAATCAAAGTTATCCATAATGTTATCTATAGTTAGCCCTGGCTGTGTTTTTAAATAGATATTGATGGATTGTATCGGAAATTTGACTCTTTTAACCAGCGCGCGCATATCTGCAAATACCGGGCTTTGTGCCGAGCATAAATTAACGCGATAGTCTAACGCTGCGGTTGTTATGGATAAATAGCCACCCATACTGCCGCCCTTTACAAAGATGTGCGCATGGTTTATTTCGGGCCGGGTGTATAAAAAGTCCATAGCACGTATACAGTCCATAATAACGCCACGCATAACATATTTGTTTTTATCGTCGATGTTATGGACTACAAATTCATCATGGCGCGTATTAATAAATTCGCGGCTGTTACCCTGGCCACGTACGTTCAATGTAAAGAAGGCAAAATCGGGGTCGCCAACGGTCATGATGGGGTTAAGGCCAATCTGGTAGCCGGGCAAACCAAGTACTACCGACAGCTTCTTGTTAGGGTGATCTAAAACAGGTTCTGTTAACCAGCCGCGAATGGTAATGTTGTCCAGCGATTGCATTTGTACCAGGTATACGTTGCAGAGCTTGTTGCTCATTTTTGGCATAAACGTCACCTTAAATTTAGGGTCTACTTTTGCCAGGTCGTCTTTGGCTTTTTGCCAAAATGCATCAAAATCGGGCGGCGTACGGTAACTGGATTTAATGAGCTGGGGTTTTACGCCAAAAACCTGGTGCAGGGTATCGTCATAATCATTGGTATTGATCATGAAGTTAACCTTATAAAAGCCGGGGCCATTACCGGCTATATCAAAATTGTATTTACCGATGCTGTTTTTTGCAACGCTGATCTTGATGGAATCGGTACGCATTTTTACGCCGTTCTCGTCGGCCACGGTATAGGTTATCTTACCCGACTGGTCGTCGTTTGTGGGGTTTTTTACTTCAAATGTATATTTAGCGTCCGCATCAAAGAAAGCGTTTTTATCTGTAGTGGTTATTACGGTTGAAATTTCGGTTTCGTCTGCCAGCAATTTTTTATCATTAGTTTTTGATTGCGCAAAGGTTACCGTCGCATTTAAGAGGATAATTGCGGCAATAAAAAAAATCAGTTTTGCAAACATTCCCGCCATAACGATTCTATTTTATTTCAAGTGAATTATTGTCAGGATTGGACCGCTTATTTTTAATCAAAAAATCAGATTTACGAATGTAATGATTCAACGGTTCTTCAATGGTTTTAAACAGCAGTATAGCTATAGCATTCAAGAGTATAAAGGCATACAGCAGGTTTAACTTATCATATTCAAACGGCGAGTGCCAGTCTACGCCCCATTTATCATAAAGACTAAAAGCAAAATCATTCAGCCAGTTAGTGCCCCGATGTATCAGGTTATACATCCACCCCAAATGGATCAAATAAAATATATAAGAGCTTTTACCCAGCAGCTCTACAAAAGGGTTAGCTAGTACTTTCTTTAAAACTGTGGTTTCGGTTAACAACCCGTAAAAGAATAGGGCCACTGCAATACACAAAAAATAATTGTTAACGATAATGCCGGTAGGGCTCTGCACGCCGGCTGCCCAGCCTTTGGGTATGGGCTGAAAAGACATCACCAACACACATAAAAATATCAGCACAAAACCCAGGTAGGTATATACAACCTTGTTGGTGCGCTCAAAACCTTTGTTTAAAACAATGCGCGCCAGTTGTACGCCCACGTAAAATTCAAAGCATCGCCCAAAAAAAGTAAACAGCATTACAAAAGGGAAATTGCCGAAGAAACCATACCAGTTTACGTTTCTAAAAATCATCACCATGCCCACAGCAAAAGCAGTTAATATCAACGGCTGGATATAAAACTTGCCATATTTTTTGGCGATGAGGAAGATGATAGGGGCCGAAAAGTAAAAGCATTCTTCGACAGTTAAGCTCCAACCCTGCGCTATGCCGGTGTCCCAAAAACGATAAAAGAAACCACGAATGAAAGTGATATTCATGATCAATAACCAAACGGGGTTTTGATATCCCCGGGTTATGCTTTCATCCCTGGTAAAAAAAAAATAAACGAACGCGCTAATGGTCAAAATTGCGTACATGGGGTATATACGCGCAACGCGGTTTTTAAGGTATTGCTTAAACCAATCAGTTGTTAAATGAAAGTTATTATAGTATCGATAGGTGATTAAAAAACCTGATAGTACGAAGAAGATAGACACCCCGATGTGGAACTCGCCGAAGAAGCGTTGCACATTGTGGGGAAAAGTATCATCGAAAATGTAATAATAGTGGGATACAAAAACCAGGTACGCAGCCAGGGCCCGTACGCCTGTTAAAGCCGGAATATAGTTTTGTACAGCTTTTTGTGCCAAAAGTTTACAGATTTAGTGCCCTCTAAAATACTTGATTATACCTTTTATTGCAAAACAAATGCCGGGCTGTCGCCCGGCGCTCTTCGCCACGTCATCGTGAGAGAGGAACGAGCGTGACGATCTCCGGAACGCGTCCCCGTCCGCTCGTTCAGCGATCCTCACGCTGCGCTCAGGATGACGTGTCGGAGAGAAAGGGC
>NZ_JAAVVB010000011.1 GCF_018449775.1 Mucilaginibacter sp. dw_454
TCTATTTTTGTCATTTTGAGCATAGCGAAAAATCTTATACGTGCGATATAAACGCCGGAAAAGTATAGTGGAGCCTACCAATTATATAAGATTCTTCACTCCGTTCAGAATGACAAAAGGTTTTTTTTGAGTCTTCCTAACACCTGTGGTGTTGTCACCAACAACCCTGCGTTTCATTTTGATAGAACAGGTCGCAAGCTCAACAAAAGGCGATCAAAAAGCACAGTCAAGACTACCTCTTACTATGGCCCGCGCTGCGCACTTGCGCCAGTAGAGATTGATAATGTGATATTAAAGCAAGTAAATAATTGACTTTCCTTTCAGTTAATATTTTGTAAGCAAACCGGGAATTGGTTGATTTGTGGTTGTGATATTTATACTATCTTTTATGCGTTGGCAATTTTTAAATATTACACCCGATACGCTGTGATTATATCGATTTATTTAGATGATATGCTATTTCAACACCAGTTAAGTGTGCAAATTTTACACCAAAAAACACTTTTAGCTACTTTCAACAAATAATTAAAAATATTTCTTACTGCAATTTTTTTGCGGCCAAGGTTTCTATCTTAGCATTGAAACACAACCTGAAGCTCTACCATATTGTTTACCTAATCTAACAGATAATGCCTAAACATTATTTTAACAGGCTTGGCCACTTAAATCAGTTGATCAGAAAAAAATCAACAGGATCTCCTACAGAGCTGGCAAAAAAAATGAATGTCAGCGAAAGGACAACTTTTGAGTATCTCGATATTTTAAAATCGTTGGGGGCGGATATAAAGTATTCCCGAACGCGGCAATCGTACTACTACTCTGAAGATGGGACATTTGATTTTCAGTTCCAGAAAAGCAACACCGAATTACAATAACCACCTAATTAAAACCCGCTTTATAAATTATCTCTATGCGCATAACCGCGCCATAGCCTGGCATCTTATATTTTATGGAGACAAACAGTTCTTTTCTGATTAAAAAAAGGTTAGGTATAACATCACCCGCAATTACCAAAACAACTCCTTTTGCCATTGCGGTGTTTACCATAGCTATACTATTGGCTTATCATTCCGTTTTCTCTCATCAATTCCAGATGTATTGGGACGATCAATGGGTGGTCTTTAATTTCTATACCGAAAATGGCTTAACCACCGCCAATTTACACGACATATTCACCCAATTTTTCCATGGGCAATATTCGCCGGTCAATCAGTTAACCTACACGCTGATATACGCAGCTGCCGGTGCAGATTCTTTCAGGCAACGTTTTTCTGCAATGTTGGCCAGATTGTCTTAATATCATCGCAGGCACTTTCTATTTTGTTCACCGTCCATGTATTTTTTATCGGTGCAAAAATCAACCTGTTAGAAAAAACATCTACGGTTAAACAATCCTTGTAATGACAATCAATATTTAATTCTTTTTCTAAATAAGTTTTTATCAATCCCGAAATACATTGTCCCTCATTTATGGTTAAAAAATGATTTTTAGATATCGCTAACTTAATCGCCCCTTTCGGCTGTTTCGTTATTGGATCAAGCAATAATATTTCTGGCCTTAAACTTATAGTTACTCCATTTACATCAATTGACGAACAATCAGCGTAGCCTTTGATGGCTGGATTTTCAATATACGGTACTAATTTACCTGTTATACATCCGGTCAATTTATTTAACGCTTCTATACATAGTATGATTCTGTCCTTTTGCTTTTCATTGGTAATTGTTTTTTGGGAAAGTAATTGTCTGACGCGGTCGAAAATTTCAATGTCTTTTTGAGATGCTGAGAAATACTTTATGGCCGCATTTTGTACTGGAGAATATCTGGCAGTAATAAAAGTTGAAGGAAATTTTGCATCCATCAATATACTTCGTTTCCTACCGGGCGTAGCATATATATATTCACCTAACTTATTAACCGAAATTCTTGGTGTTTCATTTACTTTCATAACCGCGTATCTTTACACTAAGATACGGAAAATGCGCTGTAGATCAGGTGATTGTGTATAAATAAAAAGCTAATATAGACACTATTAAGCGACAGTCAGTAAAATTTTCGTTGGAGATTTTAAATTTATAGTACAACTTAAACAGCCTTAATGGTCGAGATAATTGCTATTGTTTTTAGTTAATTTGCCAAAATTATGCTATTGTTGGTAATTAAATACAACCATTGGTTGTAAATGCTATTTTTATTAGTTTAGATTTGAATGAATTAAATATAAAAATTATGGCAAAAGTAGCCCCATTTCATTCGGTTAAACTAAACGCACCAAAGGTTTATCACGACAACAGCTCATGTACAGAAGGTAACAACATTGAAACAGAGAACAAAAGATCTGGTACCGACGGAAGACCGAAATGTGCGCACTGCACACGTTTAAGTTAATCGAGTTATTTAATTTATGAGAACAAAGAAACTGCCCCTTGTTAATAACAAGGGGCTTTATTGTTCAGCCGCTGGCGCACGCGTGCCGCGTGTGCCAAGATCTTACACATTGATTAGCATGTGTAGAGATTGCTTCGTTCCTCGCAATGACGTGGTGGAGAGTCGTTGATATTAGATCGCGCCACATCCCAAATGTGGTGCGATAATTCGGTAAGCCATGGACGAGATTGTCCCAGCGTCCCCCGATACCGCAAGCGTCCCGCTTGTGGGTTATCAACTGGCCATACCTGTCGCCTTACCACAAGCGAGACGCTTGCGGTAGCATCTGCGGCTTGATCCAGTCCATAAAAAAATTAAGCCTTTTAATTGCGTTTAAAAAAAAGATAAACTGCTTTTAATTGTTTTTTACTGCTTTTAAATGTTTTAAAGGCTGCCTGAGTGCAAACTCAAACACTTTTTGCGCGTGGGTCAGTGCGCGTCGGCCCGCGTTAGCGATAGGAGCGGATACCGGCCAATCAAGGGCCTCAGTGCAGGCGCCGCGGTTAAGGCCCGGTGCAGTATGAGCGGATAGCGCGGGCCGCAGGTAACGCCAAAACACACATTCCCCTCGTGAAACAAAAAAAGACTTAAAAGTCATAAAAAGTGTTTCATTTTGTTTCACTCCATTTTCGTAAGTATTTATTTTACAGTTAATTAGATTGAAATAGTGTTTCACCTGTTTCAGTTGTGGTACACACACGTGAAACAAAACAGTGGGTGGCAGTGGGGTGCTGGTCGCTTGGTGAAACCCCTCCCTAACCCTCCTGTGGGGAGGGAATCGCGCAGAGCCGGGCTCTTGCTGGTCGCTTCAGAGATCGTCACGCTGGCGCTCACGATGACGTGGTGGTGAGAGGTGGTTATCAATTCATCTGCATATACACGCCTCTGCACATTTGCACATCCGCATATCTGCACATCAAGAAGCTACTGCTTCTGTAGCTCCTGGTACTTGATACCGTTGGCCGGGTCGGCCTGGGTGAAGATGTTGAAAGCATCTATACGGGGCTGCGGCTCGGTATGGGCGTAAAGCTGCACCAACTCGTCGGCCTTGGCAGTGAAGAACACCAGCGGCAGCATGGCGCCTAAGCGCTGCCTGTCTAACTGGGCCAGCACGGGCAGCAGGCCGGATATTACCTTGCGGCCCTTGTCGGCATTGTCGGCCATGATGTCGAGGCCGTTGCGGTGATAGTCGTATATAAAGCTGCGCAGCGGGGCGTACTGCTTGTTATTCAAGTTCTCGATGAGCCAGTAACGGTTAGTATTGCTGTCAAATGCCTTCCAGCCCTTATAGGCGCTGGTTTGCGCGTTGGTAACCACCGTCTGCGCCAGGTTGTAGTAATAGCTGCCGCCATAGCGCGAGAAGCTGTCGTTATCCATACCGGCTATGACATAGGCATAAAAGGCCATCACCGAGGCCAGGTTAGAGGTAAAGCTTTGGTCGGAATAGTCGATAGTTTGGCCCTCGGTATAGGTAAACTCGAAGTCCTTGTCGTTAACGCTGAGCAGGGTAGTGTTGTAGTTAGAGCCATACACCGGCCGCAGCGATTGCACCTGCAGCTCGCCGGTAAAGTTGCTGCCGCCATCCCACGAGGTGATGTTGAGGATGAAATTACAGTCGATACGTTCTTGCGCCTGCACGGGTTCGGTAAGCCACTTGTGGCCGTTCAGGAAGTCCTTCATCGCTGTCTCCAGCGATTGGAACATACGCTTATTGGTAGTCTGGATCTTGGGGGCCAATACACTTACATGGGCGTTAAGGTCCTGCGCGCGGGCGGCAAGGGTAATCAATAACAGTGCTATGTATATGCCTAAGGTCTTCATTTTATGCGTAGTGCTATTACTTTATTGCAGATGTCTTTCGCCACATCCTCCTTGCTCTTGAGTTCGAAGATAGTGCTGTGCAGCGCACGGTCTATAATGGTGATCTTGTTGGTATCAACCGCAAAGCCGGCCCCCGCATCGCTTAGCGAATTTAGCACTATAAAGTCGAGATTCTTGCTTTTTAGTTTGGCAATTGCGTTTTGCTCCTCGTTGTTGGTCTCGAGGGCAAAGCCTACCAGAATCTGGGTATCGGTTTTATGGTCGCCCAGGTATTTCAGTATGTCGGTAGTCTTCTTGGTTTCGATGGTGAGCACGCTGCCGTCCTGCTTCTTGATCTTTTGCGTTGCGACGGTGGTCGGGGTATAGTCGGCCACGGCGGCGCTCATAATGCAGATATCGGCATCGGTATAATATTGCTGACAAGCCGATAACATCTCGGCTGCCGAGGTTACGTCGACACGCTTGATGGAGTGTTGTTGGCTGTGCTGAGCCGTTGGTCCGGTTACCAGGGTTACGTCGGCACCTAATCGCGCCAGTTCATCCGCGATAGCGAAACCCATCTTGCCCGACGAGTTGTTACCTATAAAACGAACGGGGTCGATGGCCTCGTGCGTGGGGCCGGCTGTTACGAGGGCTTTGGTGTTGACTAAAGGGAGCTTCTTCTTGATATCGGCAGTCAGAAACTCGATAATCTCCTCAGGCTCGGCCATACGACCCTCGCCGTGCAGTCCACTGGCTAGTTCGCCACTACCGGGAGCTATCATGATATTGCCAAAGCCCTGTAAAGCCTGCACGTTAGTTTTGGTTGACGGGTGCTTCCACATATCCAGGTCCATAGCCGGGGCAAAGTACACCGGGCATTTGGCCGATAGATAGACGGCAGTAAGTAAGTTATCGGTAAGTCCACCGGCCAGCTTGGCCAGCGTGTTGGCGCTGATAGGGGCTATCAGCATTAGATCGGCCCAAAGGCCTAGCTCAACGTGATTGTTCCACTCGCCAGTTTCGGGGACGAAGTACTCGGTAAGTACCGGGTTCTTGGATAGCGTTGATAAGGTAAGCGGGGTGATAAAGTTGCTTGCATCGGCTGTCATAACTACCTGTACATTAGCACCGGCCTTAACCAGTAGCCTAACCAGTAAAGCCGACTTGTAAGCAGCAATACTGCCGCACACGCCTAACACCACATTTTTACCTTCGAGCATGCTGTAAGTCAAAAGTTAGAAGTCAAAAGTCAAAACCCTGACCAAATCTGCCATAAAAATACAAAAAGTCAAAACCCAAAAGGCATGTATGCTTTTGAGTTTTGACTTTTAACTTTTTATTTAAAAAGCTTAGTCTTCTTTTAGCGGATTGCGGTGGTAAATCTTACCATCTAAAAACTCCTGAACTGCAACCAATGATGGTTTAGGCAGTTTCTCGTAGTATTTAGAGATCTCAATTTGCTCACGGTTCTCGAAGATCTCTTCCAGGTTATCGTTTGATGAAGCAAATTCAGAAAGCTTGCCATGCAGTTCTTCCTTAACATTGTTTGAGATCTGGTTTGCCCTTTTAGACATAATTACCAGCGACTCGTAGATGTTTCCGGTTTCTACATCCAGTTCGCGTAAATCGCGGGTTACTGTGCTGCTTGCAATAGCAGGCTTGGTTGCATTGTTATTATTATTGTTACTCATATTCCTTTTTAATTACGGCGTTGCCTTTTTATGAATGTCTTGTACTTCTGATCTTTGGTTATACAAAGTATCCTTGCGCGCTAACCTACGGGCAAGTTTATCGTCTTCTTTAGCTTGTTCTAATAAACGTTTAGCATCAGCAATACCTACCAGGCTGTCTTTTCTTAATTGCTGCGCATCGGCAGTATAAGTGCTTTTTGGATATTTGTCAAAAAACTGATCTGCAGAAGCTATTACTATATTATAACGATCTTCCTGTTTGTACTCCAAACTCTCGTGAGCGTAATTGTACTGTGCTTTGATAGTTAAAAACTCTAACTCTTCAGCATACTTAGTATCCGGGTAATCGCGCAGTACGTTACCAAACGCTATAGTGGCAGCAAGGTTTTGTCCTACTATTAAATATAGCTTAGCGTTGGTATAAGCTTTTAGCTCTAAACGGTCGCGCAGGTCTTGTATCAATTTACTGGCTTCGGCAACCCTGTCGCTTTTTGGGTAAAGGTTGATGAATAGCTGCAGTTTCTCAATACACTTATAAGTATTCTCCTGGTCTAACGAGTAAGAAGGTGCATCCAGATAGTAACAGTATGCTGTTAAAAAGCGGGCTTCTTCAGCGCGTGGGTCAGAAGGGTAAGAAGTGGCAAACTCATTAAAGTGGTATGCTGCCGATGTGTAGTCTTTAAGCTTATAGTTAGCCATGGCATTCAGATAAAATAGATCTGTAGCACCATCAGTACCACGGTAGCGCGATAACAAGGTTTCAAATAGGCCTAAAGCTTTGGCATATTCTTTCTTGTCATAAAGGCGTTTACCTTCCTGAAATTTTTTGGCATTGTCATTACTTGCTTTTAGCTTTTCGTACTTGCTTTTACAGCCAATGGCTGCAACCATAAATACTATTAATAAGCCTACAAATAATGGGAGTTGTTTTTTAAACATTTTGCAAAGATAACGAATATTATAAATCAGTCAATTTTTATTTAACAGGGCTAATATATAAGGAGTACATTACTATTATATAAAGCATACAGGTATTTTAACATCTTTTAACCTTTAATATTATGCCATGCGCTTTAATTGAGACGATTTTTATGGATGTCGATTGAATATACCTTATATATAGTATATAATATCTACGGCAATATACTATACTATATAAGGCTACAGCACCTGTTGGAGGCTATTAGGATGGCAGAGCTACTATACTATATATAGACAAAGGCCATTATATATACAGGCTCCTCCAATGCTAATAATAATAAATCCCACTTCCGTGGGATGCCAGTAAATGGGTCGCCTATAGCCGAATGATGCTGCATTAACCCAGTGTTCAATAATTGTTAAAATTTTTCCGGCTGATTTGCAGTGTTTTAATGATATATGTTAATTTTTTCTTGCGATGCATTTGCGTGAGTCAAAACTATACGTACCTTTGCAGCCCGCAAACGAAGGAATGCGGTAGTTGTTTGAAGGTGTTGAAGTAGTTTGTTTGAGGGGATGAAGAGGCGTTAGAAGGGTTAAAAAATCAAACGC
>NZ_JAAVVB010000012.1 GCF_018449775.1 Mucilaginibacter sp. dw_454
ATTTATTTTCAAATAAAGTTTGCGAATAACAAAAAGGTTTCTACCTTTGCAATCCCAAAACGAGGGAGAAAAATTGAGAGAGATTCGGAAGCAGGTTTCGAGACAAAACAAAGGGAAGCCGGGAGCGAATTTCGGCGAATGACAGATTGAAAGTTTAAAGTTTCGCAAGAGACGACAAACATAAAAAGGGTACACTGCGACAGTGTTACCGACAAGTTCTTTTAGGAAATAGAAAATCATGTAACGAGCGGGACTCGAATCTTCGAAAGAAGAGGAAAAGTTTTAGCTTAAGAGATAAAGAGGATTAAGGTCAGGATATTGTATAAAGATATATAATACAATGATTAATTAAGATTCTGTTATTTATAATAGGGTCAGAGCAATCAAACAAACATTTTACAATGGAGAGTTTGATCCTGGCTCAGGATGAACGCTAGCGGCAGGCCTAATACATGCAAGTCGGACGGGATTGAGAAGCTTGCTTTTCATGAGAGTGGCGCACGGGTGCGTAACACGTATGTAACCTACCCTTGTCAGGGGGATAGCCTCTCGAAAGAGAGATTAAGACCGCATAACATTACAATGTGGCATCACAAAGTAATCAAATATTTATAGGACAAGGATGGGCATGCGGAACATTAGCTAGTTGGTAAGGTAACGGCTTACCAAGGCTACGATGTTTAGGGGATCTGAGAGGATGACCCCCCACACTGGTACTGAGACACGGACCAGACTCCTACGGGAGGCAGCAGTAAGGAATATTGGTCAATGGGCGGAAGCCTGAACCAGCCATGCCGCGTGCAGGAAGACGGCCCTATGGGTTGTAAACTGCTTTTGCAGGGGAATAAACCTCATTACGTGTAATGAGCTGAATGTACTCTGAGAATAAGGATCGGCTAACTCCGTGCCAGCAGCCGCGGTAATACGGAGGATCCAAGCGTTATCCGGATTTATTGGGTTTAAAGGGTGCGTAGGTGGCCTGTTAAGTCAGGGGTGAAAGACGGTAGCTCAACTATCGCAGTGCCCTTGATACTGATGGGCTTGAATCCACTAGAGGTAGGCGGAATGTGACAAGTAGCGGTGAAATGCATAGATATGTCACAGAACACCAATTGCGAAGGCAGCTTACTATGGTGGTATTGACACTGAGGCACGAAAGCGTGGGGATCAAACAGGATTAGATACCCTGGTAGTCCACGCCCTAAACGATGAATACTCGATGTTGGCGATATACGGTCAGCGTCTAAGCGAAAGCGTTAAGTATTCCACCTGGGGAGTACGCCCGCAAGGGTGAAACTCAAAGGAATTGACGGGGGCCCGCACAAGCGGAGGAGCATGTGGTTTAATTCGATGATACGCGAGGAACCTTACCCGGGCTTGAAAGTTAGTGAATAAAGCAGAGACGCTTTAGTCCTTCGGGACACGAAACTAGGTGCTGCATGGCTGTCGTCAGCTCGTGCCGTGAGGTGTTGGGTTAAGTCCCGCAACGAGCGCAACCCCTATGTTTAGTTGCCAGCACGTTAAGGTGGGGACTCTAAACAGACTGCCTATGCAAATAGAGAGGAAGGAGGGGACGACGTCAAGTCATCATGGCCCTTACGTCCGGGGCTACACACGTGCTACAATGGATGATACAGAGGGCAGCTACCTGGCAACAGGATGCCAATCTCACAAAGTCATTCACAGTTCGGATCGGGGTCTGCAACTCGACCCCGTGAAGTTGGATTCGCTAGTAATCGCAGATCAGCAATGCTGCGGTGAATACGTTCCCGGGCCTTGTACACACCGCCCGTCAAGCCATGGAAGCTGGAAGTGCCTGAAGTGCGTAACCGCAAGGAGCGTCCTAGGGTAAAGTCGGTAACTGGGGCTAAGTCGTAACAAGGTAGCCGTACCGGAAGGTGTGGCTGGAATACCTCCTTTCTGGAGCAATATCTTACCTCCTTTTTTCTAACTAAGCATAACTGCTTGTTACATGATTATTTTCTAAAATAGAAAGCGTGTTTTCACGCTATATCTATTAAACGTAACCCAAAGATGAAGCCATCGGTGGCAACGATCATCTGAGAGGCGAGATTGTAAGAGATTACGATGACGATTTACGAAATCTAAAATCGTAGATCCGAAATCCGAAATTAAATAGTCCTGTAGCTCAGCTTGGTTAGAGCACTACACTGATAATGTAGGGGTCAGCAGTTCAAATCTGCTCGGGACTACAATAAGGAGGGAAAAGCAGAAAGCGCAAAGCAGAAAGCAAGACACTTCAGGCGAAAGACAACAGGAAAAAAGCTTTAAGCTTTGACCTTTAAGCTTTCAGCTCATCAACGGGGGATTAGCTCAGCTGGCTAGAGCACCTGCCTTGCACGCAGGGGGTCAACGGTTCGAATCCGTTATTCTCCACGCTTTAAGCGAAAAGCAGAAAGAAGAAAGCAAAAAGCCTTTAAAAGCTTTAATCTTTGGACTTTCAGCTCTAAGCTTAAAAAACGTTCTTTGACATATTGGAAGAAGTAAATTGAAAGAGAAAACAACAGAATAGAGACGGTTGTTGGCTTTCGAGGGAAGTTAAACGTAATACGTTCTGCGTAAAACGTCCGACGGACTGAGAAACGGCAATCTATCGATAAAAGCATACCGTACGGCGCAAAAGGCGTACAGGTAGAAGAAAGTAAGAAAGGGTACACGGGGGATGCCTTGGCTCTCAGAGGCGATGAAAGACGTGATAAGCTGCGATAAGTTCCGGGGATCAGCAAATATGAATTGATCCGGAAATTTCTGAATGGGGAAACCTAACTATATGAAGTATAGTTGCAATAGCGCAAACCTGCTGAACTGAAACATCTAAGTAAGCAGAGGAAGAGAAAATAATAATGATTTCCTGAGTAGTGGCGAGCGAAAGGGAAAGAGCCCAAACCTATTATGTTACGGCATAATAGGGGTTGTAGGACCACAATATGACTATCAAAATGAACCGGAACGGGGTGGGAAACCCGGCCATAGAGCATGAGAGCTGCGTACGGGTAAGTAATGATAAGATAGTGGTATCCTGAGTACCGCGAGGTCGGAGACGCCTTGTGGGAATCTGCCAGCACCATCTGGTAAGGCTAAATACTCCTGAGAGACCGATAGTGAACCAGTACCGTGAGGGAAAGGTGAAAAGAACCCCGAACAGGGGAGTGAAATAGAACCTGAAACCGTGTACTTACAAGCGGTCGGAGCCCCTTCGTGGGGTGACGGCGTGCCTTTTGCATAATGAGCCTACGAGTTACTCTTCTCTGGCAAGGTTAAGTGTTTAAGACACGGATCCGAAGCGAAAGCGAGTCTGAATAGGGCGTATAGTCAGAGGAGGTAGACGCGAAACCTTGTGATCTACCCATGGACAGGTTGAAGGTGCCGTAACAGGTACTGGAGGACCGAACCGATAAACGTTGAAAAGTTTCCGGATGATCTGTGGGTAGGGGTGAAAGGCTAATCAAACTGGGAAATAGCTCGTACTCCCCGAAATGTTTTTAGGAACAGCCTGGCGGTTGAGTTATAAAGAGGTAGAGCTACTGATTGGGTGCGGGGGAGTCAAATCCTACCAAATCCAGACAAACTCCGAATGCTTTATAATATACGCTGGAGTGAGGCTATGGGTGCTAAGGTCCATGGCCGAGAGGGAAAGAACCCAGACCATCAGCTAAGGTCCCCAAATTAACGCTAAGTTGAACTAACGAGGTCCGATTGCATAGACAGCTAGGATGTTGGCTTGGAAGCAGCCATTCATTTAAAGAGTGCGTAACAGCTCACTAGTCGAGCGATCGGGCATGGATAATAAACGGGCATTAAGCGTTATACCGAAGCTATGGATTTGCAGTAATGCATCTGGTAGGGGAGCATTCTATTTGCGGCGAAGCAGGAAGGTAACTGACTGTGGAGGGAATAGAAAAGCAAATGTAGGCATAAGTAACGATAAGGCGGGAGAGAAACCCGCCCACCGAAAGACTAAGGTTTCCTGATCAACGCTAATCGGATCAGGGTTAGTCGGGGCCTAAGGTGAAGCCGAAGGGCGTAGCCGATGGACAACTGGTTAATATTCCAGTACTTTTTATAACTGCGATGCGGTGACGGAGTAGTGACACTGACGCGAACTGACGGAATAGTTCGTTAAAGGCCGTAGGTATAGGTTGTGTAGTTAAGTACGCACGACTTGCTGAAAGCTGATAGTACCTTGAGCCTTCGGGTGATGGGATAGTTCAGGTAATCAGACTTCCAAGAAAACCCGCTAAGCTTCAGGTTATAAAAACCCGTACCGTAAACCGACACAGGTAGTCGAGGAGAGAATCCTAAGGTGCTCGAGTGAATCATGGCTAAGGAACTCGGCAAAATGGCCCTGTAACTTCGGGAGAAGGGGCGCTGGCAGCAATGTCAGCCGCAGTGAAAAGGCCCAGGCGACTGTTTAACAAAAACACATGGCTATGCAAAATCGAAAGATGACGTATATGGCCTGACACCTGCCCGGTGCCGGAAGGTTAAGAGGGGATGTTAGGGTTAAACCGAAGCATTGAATCGAAGCCCCGGTAAACGGCGGCCGTAACTATAACGGTCCTAAGGTAGCGAAATTCCTTGTCGGGTAAGTTCCGACCTGCACGAATGGTGTAACGATCTGGGCGCTGTCTCAGCCATGAGCTCGGTGAAATTGTGGTATCGGTGAAGACGCCGGTTACCCGCAACGGGACGGAAAGACCCCATGCACCTTCACTACAACTTAACATTGATATCGGATACAGGATGTGTAGGATAGGTGGGAGACTGTGATCCGGCTTCGCTAGGAGTCGGTTAGTCAACGTTGAAATACCACCCTTTCTGTATTTGGTGTCTAACTCCGCAATGCGGAGGACATTGTTTGGCGGGTAGTTTGACTGGGGTGGTCGCCTCCAAAAAGGTAACGGAGGCTTTCAAAGGTAAGCTCAGTACGCTTGGTAACCGTACGCGGAGTGCAATAGCATAAGCTTGCTTGACTGTGAGGCAGACAAGCCGAGCAGGGTCGAAAGACGGATATAGTGATCCGGTGGTTCTGCATGGAAGGGCCATCGCTCAAAGGATAAAAGGTACGCTGGGGATAACAGGCTGATCTCCCCCAAGAGCTCATATCGACGGGGAGGTTTGGCACCTCGATGTCGGCTCGTCACATCCTGGGGCTGGAGAAGGTCCCAAGGGTTGAGCTGTTCGCTCATTAAAGTGGCACGCGAGCTGGGTTCAGAACGTCGCGAGACAGTTCGGTCCCTATCTGTTGTGGGCGTTGGAAGTTTGAGTGGGGCTGACCTTAGTACGAGAGGACCGGGTTGGACTAACCTCTGGTGAATCTGTTATGGCGCCAGCTGTATTGCAGAGTAGCTACGTTGGGAATAGATAAGCGCTGAAAGCATCTAAGTGCGAAACTAGCCACGAGATGAGACTTCCATTGAGGGTCGTAGCAGACTACTACGTTGATAGGTTACAGGTATAAAGGTGGTGACATCATAGCCGAGTAATACTAATCGCCCGAAGCTTTCTTCGTGTTGAATTAATAAGGTTGTACGTATAACGTTTTACGTAATGCGTACAACCCCAACAAAAACAACAGACAGATTATAATAAATCTGTTGTTTTCTCGATCTACTTACTTCTTTCAATTATTGTCATTGTTTAGCTGAAAGCTGAAAGACCAAAGCGTAAAGCTAAAAGTCTGAAGCGTACAGAAAAACAAATACTGAATTGGCCAAAAAAGCTTTATGCTTTAAGCCTTGAGCTTTATGCTCAAAAGATATTCAGGTGCCTATATCGGCGGTGTCTACCTCTTCCCATTCCGAACAGAGAAGTCAAGCCCGCCAGAGCCGATGGTACTGCGGTAAAACGTGGGAGAGTAGGTCGGTGCCAAATTTTATAAGAACCCTGTCCGTTTTTCGGATGGGGTTTCTTGGTTTAT
>NZ_JAAVVB010000013.1 GCF_018449775.1 Mucilaginibacter sp. dw_454
AAAAAACCCTCTTTCCGCCAAAGGCGAAGAGGTACTGTCTTTAAAAGCAAATAATATTTAATAATTTTGAGTCTTTATGAAAGCTTTCTTTTGAAAGTTTATCACGAGTAGCCCTGGTATTCCGGGGCTATTATTTTTTGTGGAGAAACGAATACCGGATCGTACCGCTCGTTCTTTTTCCATAGATAATACATTGTCTCAAGAAGCTTTCGTTGTACGGCTACATACCCTTTCATTTTGACCTTTGTCCGTTCATATACCCGCTCGTATAACTTTTTGAACTGGGGCTGATCGTCTCTGACAGCACATAAAGCTGGCATGTGCAGAATACGTCTGATCCTGGAGTTACCTTTTTTAGATATCCGGGTTCTTCCGCTATGCTTACCTGACTGGTTCTCCACAACATCATAACCTGCATAACTTATTAAACTGGCTGCATTATCAAATAAGATAAAGCCGTTGGTTTCCGCTGCAATAACCGCAAATGACAAAAGGCTTATCCCTTTAATGACCGAGATGTTTTGATAATGCTGATTTAGAACGGGATCTGCTTTAACGACTTTAGCCATGATTTGCTCCATCTGCTTAAGTTGTTTTTCAAATAGTTTAATGGTTTGTTTCAGCTGTTTGATGATTTCCTTGTTCTGAAATTGACCATGTTGAACGCTATGTAGCTGATTGGTCATTGAGGTATGCATTTCGGTTATACTTTGATACTGTCGGGTATAGGCCCGGAGTGCATATAACTGTTTACTTGGCGGCACCCATAAATCAAGCTTCTTTTCTGCGCCTATTTGAGCAAGTCCTTTCGCATCGATGCTGTCATTCTTTGATTTGGCGCCATTGGCCTTTAAAAAGCTCTTGGCTTTGTTGGGTAAAAGAACACTTAACGGCTGATCTCTGCTATGCAGGAACCAGGCAAGAGGCTCATGATAAACGCCGGTCGCTTCCATTACACATACGACAGGGAGTGCTTCTTTTGAATGTCGGTTAACCCACGCTGAAAACAGGTCAAAACCGATCTGTGTATTAGCGAATTTATGCGTGGCTTTGATCTTAACTTCCTGCTCATCATTAATAACAGATAAACAACAGGCAAAATCTTTCATGGATACGTCAATCCCAATGGAATACTTTAAGTTCTTCATAACTAATCATTACATCAATTATCAGAAAACTCTTATAGTCTTTTCTCATATTATAGCTGATCAGATGCGTAATCTGTCAATTGGTACTGTCCAGACTTTAAAAGTTAAAAAGGAGTATTTGCCTCTTTCGTCAACATCATTAATACTTCGTGTTATCAGGGCGGTACTATGTGTCTCCTTTTTCTGATTCATTAAAGATAACAAAGATATGAGAGGGT
>NZ_JAAVVB010000014.1 GCF_018449775.1 Mucilaginibacter sp. dw_454
TCAGGCAACAATGCGATGATTGTAACCGGTGACTTTACCTTCTATACCTCACGCGTGTACAATCAAAACACCTACGACTTTAAGGATAGTACCATCATTGATAGTACGATATGTAACCGTATAGCCCGTATCAAAGATAATGGCTACCTGGATTCAACCTGGAGATTTGACAAGAATGCACCTGGTTACAAAAACACCAAAGGCGCAAGTTTACCAGGCCCTAACGGCCCGATACAATCCCTGCAGGATGAAAAAGGCAACATATTACTTTACGGTCAGTATACCTCGTTTGACGGCGCCCCGGTTAACTCTATCGTGCGGATTGACCCTACTTCGGGTTTAACCGACCCAAGTTTCAAATCTGGCGGTACCACCCAAAGAATAGAGCGTGTGAGTTACAATGCTACCCTGAAGAAATACCTGGTAGTGGGCGACTTCCTGACGTTTGACGGCAAGGCAACCCCGTATATGGTTAGATTAAACTATGACGGATCAGTAGACAATACGTTTACCTCAAAAGTATTTGACGGCGGGGTACCAAATTTTGTTAAACTATTAAACGATGGTTTAGCAGTAGTAGGTGGTACTTTCAGGTCATATGATGGTGTGATCAGAAACGGTTTTGCGGTTATCGACGCAACGGGAGCACTGGCAGACGGATACAATTCAATAGGTAACGTAAACGGCTCAATATACAACGTATACGAAACCACCTCGGCTGATAATAAGCGTGCTTTATTGATTATGGGTTCATTCTCATTATTTGATAATGTGCCGAAAAATAATATCGTAAGAGTAACATTTCAATAATAATAA
>NZ_JAAVVB010000015.1 GCF_018449775.1 Mucilaginibacter sp. dw_454
GACGCGATTACCGCAACCGGCATTAAAGTAGAAGTACCGGCAAACGCAAGTACCGGTATAACCGCCTTTGTGGTAGACGGTCAGTTGGTATTCGGTCCTCAGTTTACGGTGATCGGTAAAGTGGTGCTTGACCCTACCTATAACAACCCTACCGGCGCGTTGGGCGGCGCAGTATTAAATGCCTTCCAGATTCCGCTAAGCACACAGTGGCTGGTAGTAGGTGGTTTTACCAACTATGCTAACGCAGGTTTGATTGTACATACCAACCGTATTGTCAGAACGTTTCAAGATGG
>NZ_JAAVVB010000016.1 GCF_018449775.1 Mucilaginibacter sp. dw_454
CGGATAAATGCTGGTTACCCTGCCGCCTGTTACGCCACCATTAAAGGTAGGTACGAATTTGATCTTTTTCAGATATGTGGTAACGGCTACGGTATCTATCAAACCATTGGTCGTAATCTTTGCTATTCTGCTTACCCCGCCATTTTGTTGTGCGTAGCCCGAAAAGTCGCCTACGATATAGTAGTAGGGGCCTATGGCTGCTACGTCATATACGTCAGAGGTTGCGCCCTGGCCAACCAGGAACGAACGATCCCATGAT
>NZ_JAAVVB010000017.1 GCF_018449775.1 Mucilaginibacter sp. dw_454
TTCATGGGATCGTTCGTTCCTGGCAGGCTATGGTGCAACGTCAGATGTATATGATGTAGCAGCGATAGGCCCATATTACTATATCGTAGGCGACTTTTCGGGCTACGCACAACAAAATGGCGGGGTAAGCAGAATAGCAAAGATTACGACCAATGGTTTGATAGATACCGTAGCCGTTACCACATACCTGAAAAAGATCAAATTCGTACCTACCTTTAATGGGGGCGTAACAGGCGGCCGTGTAACCAGCATTTATCCA
>NZ_JAAVVB010000018.1 GCF_018449775.1 Mucilaginibacter sp. dw_454
TGTGACGATCTCTGTAACGCGTTCCCGTCCGCTCGTTCAGAGATCCTCACGCTGCGCTCAGGATGACGTGTCGGAGAGAAAGGGCAAAAGCAATCTACTTTCCCCACCACGTCATCGTGAGAGAGGAACGAGCGTGACGATCTCCGTAACGCGTCCCCGTCCGCTCGTTCAGCGATCCTCACGCTGCGCTCAGGATGACGTGTCGGAGAGAAAGTGT
>NZ_JAAVVB010000002.1 GCF_018449775.1 Mucilaginibacter sp. dw_454
GGACTTTTTGAAGCTAATGAAAAATCAACTCTTTAAAGCTATCTTCAATAAACCTATTAAACAACCTTATGAAACCTGTCTTTTATTCCTTATCGCCACTTTTCTACTATACTCGCGCGTTTAAAAGCCAAAAAATGGTACCCAACGACGGTAAGATTCAGTTGATGCCAAATACCATATAAAACGTGATAGCTTCGTTACTATAAAGGATACATTTTTCTGCGCAGGGTGTTTGACAGCGGGAAGCTTGTGCAACAAATATATATCGACACCAATCAAAATACACCCACTCGTAAATGGATTTGGGATTTAGATCATCAGGACTCTATTAATATAAAGAAATATCTCATCCATATAGCTAAAGGTAAACACCAACTGCAACACATCGAGCTACATAATTTCCCAACACAATGGCGGCCTGTATATGAATTTAGGAGTGACTATTAGGTGTACAACCCTTCGGATGGCGGATACAAAAGTACAATGATAGTTACAGATTCTTTAATGATACGTTATTACGGGTTTGATGGATATTATCCTATAGCTATAACATCATTTACCAAATGCCTTGATAATTCTGTTGTTATTAAATGTAAATACTACCCGGTTGCATAAGCGATGACCTTGAAAGAGGTAAATATATATGCGATACATAATCGTACAGGCTTGTCTATTTGGATTATGAACGACTCGCAATACGGCCGAGATACCATGTTAATGGTGCCTAAACAAGGAGAGAATAGCTATAATGCTATTACTAATGCTTGTTTTGAAGTAAGAGATGATGAATATGACTTCTCTGGAATAAATTTCAAAAAGCTACTTAGTAAATACCAGGAATACTAAACAAAAAAAGCCCTTCGATAACTCGAAGGGCTTTTTTGTTTTATGAATATCTTATTGATATTGAATATACATTGGGTAAGGCTTTTTCTTCAAAACCTCTTCAGGCGTCAACATATGATGTGGCGCTTTCTTGATATCGTTCTTATAAAATAATTTAAAGCCGGTAAACTGTACAGGTTCGTTATGAACAAAATAGCGCCAGGTGCCTTCTTTCAAATCTGGTTCGCCCCATCCATCCATATCTATCACTAACTGAATTTCCGGATGTAATTTGATGTTCTGGTAATTGGTTAGCATCTTTTTCGTAAAGCGGTGAACAATCAGGATTTTTGGCGGCAGGTTGTATTTTTTAACCAAACCAGCCAGATAACCTGATACATAGTTTACATCGGCGGCATCATAGGTGCCAATCTTTTTGCCTGGCAGGCTACCGTCTTTCATTGAAAATTCAGGATCCATACCGAAATGCACTTGCGGCATAATCAGGTACTTTTCTAACAATGGCAACTCGGCATGAATATTACTCAAAGCAACTTGCACGTCTAAAAACACAATTGCATGAGCCTTTTTGGCCAAGACCAATACACTGTCAATCTGTTTAAATGGCATACGGTTACGGTATTTACCGTCTTTGCCGGCATTGCCGCTAGCTACTACTGCTATATAATGTAAAGCAGGTTGTACTGGTGTTTGCGGATCAGCTTTTTGCCAATTTTTTACTTCGCCTTTTAACTTAGCGAGCATTTCGTTTGGAGGCAATTCTCCCAAAATCCCCATCTTTTTAGCGTATAGGTTTCCGTAAAAAGCAACCACACGTTTAAACGGTAAAATAGCTCCCGGCAATGGGTATGGTGCATTTTTTACCGGCCATTTACCAGTTGTATCACCGTGTGCCATGCGCTTCATCAATGAATCATATAGCTTTTTATCTAACGGAGGATAAACTACTTTAGTGGTCGTATCGCCAGGTGCTGTTGCTGCATTTTCGCCGGCCGTTGCTGCGGTTTTTGCTGTAGCGGCGGCAGCTTTGGCTGCAGGTTTTTGCGTGCAGTTAGAGAACAACCCTAACGATGACAACATTAATAATGTAGATAAAAATATATTTTTCATTTATGATTTATTTGCTTGTTATTATAGCGTTGTGAAGTATCGGCCCGATGGTATTGTACCAAGTACAAAATAACGCGATTTAATTTAGTCGATGGGGTTAAATTATCCACAAAACACCTATTTGTGTTTATAAAATTTGCCAAACACGCCCAGTGGTAATTTGATGCCCGATGTGGCTTGCAAATACAACTCGCCAATCTCCAGATTTTGAACTTTGGGAAATGCGCCTTTTATTAAATTTTCGACAATAACTGCCGAGAAACCAAGTGAATAAGTATTTAATATCAGGAAGTGTTCTTCGGGATCAAGTAGCTGTACTACGTCATGCATCATCTCGTTGATATGATCTTCCAATTTCCATTTTTCGCCGTTAGGGCCATGGCCATAAGCCGGCGGGTCGAGGATAATACCGTTATATTTTTTGCCTCGTTTTAATTCGCGTTTTACAAATTTCAAAGCATCCTCAACTACCCAGCGAATATCTTTTAAACCCGATAATTCCTGGTTCTCATTTCCCCAGGTAACCACCTGGCGGATGGAATCTACGTGTGTAGTATCAGCGCCGGCACCCCGGGCAATTAATGAAGCACCACCGGTATAGGCAAACAGGTTAAGAACCTTTGGATCGGGTGTTTTAAATTTTTTGATGTTTTGCGAAATATAATCCCAGTTTACAGCCTGCTCCGGAAAAATGCCCACGTGTTTGAAGGACGTTAGCGCTAATCTGAATTTTATGGCTGCCTCTGGATTTTTATATTCGACGTGCCAACGATCCGATGTCGATGGGCTTTTTTTAATCCACTCGCCCGAAGTTGCAGAACGACCTTTAAAGCGGATATGATGCAAACGCTGCCACTCAGTTTGGGGCAAAAGCTTATTCCAGACAGCTTGTGGCTCGGGGCGTATCAGTATTAAATTACCAAAACGCTCCAGCTTTTCAAAATCGCCGCAGTCAATCAGTTCATAATCTTTCCAGTGAGTGGGAGTAAGCAGTTGGATCATTGCCGTTTAGCAGTTAATAGATAATAATTTCGTGGCGCAAATATAGGCATTAAGGCCTACTTAATCGGCCTCGGGAGGGGGTATTTCTGAAAATGCTGAAAGCTAACTTGTAGTAACATGTTTGTTAGAATGAGCAAAAAATTTCTGTGCCAATAAGATGATCTGTATTTTTAATCTCTATTAATACCCAACGCTCGTGAAAATTTTAAATACATCTTTCAAACTGCTTTTGCCGGCTTTATTATTAACGGTTACAGCTAATGCACAGAAGCTGCCTAAAATACAAACCGCCAGTGTGCTTGCGCCTGCCAACACTAAAGTCGACGGCAAAACAACTGAATTTGGCAATAAATTCCAGGCTTTTAACCGCACTACCGAGGTATATTATACCCTATCAAACAGCGCGACTAAATTGTATCTAACCATACAATCAAATGAGCGCCGGATTGTAAAAAAAGTTATAGCAAATGGCATAACTTTAACTATCATGGCCGATCCGAAGCAAAGCAAAGATGGCTTAGCGGTTACTTTTCCTACCTATGGAAAATCTGAGCGGCCACCTTTTTATAATTTAAGAAACCCGTATTTGGAAGTAAAAGATACTACTGTTAATAACGCCATGGCCGACTCAGTTATGAATACTTACAATACAGATCTGACGTCAAGATTGAAAATGATCGGGGTTATTGGCGATCCCAATGTACCAGACAGTACCCTGTCTGTTTTTAATACTGAAGGCTTTAAAGCCGCCGGGCGTTTTGATCATAAACTGGCCTTTACTTTTGAGTTGGCTATACCGCTTAGCTTAATAAAGTTTGCTGCAGATAAGCCTGGCTATTTTAAATACACTTTGCAGGTAAATGGCCCTCCGGGCGATGTGCAGACCGATGGTAACAATCAATTATATTATATAGCCGGCGACGGTAGCCGGGTAAATATAGGCTGGCCGGGTCCTGATAACCTTGGTTTTTCTAATCCGACGAGTTTTTCGGGCGAATATACGCTGGCCAAATAACCCGTAAACAATTTGCCCGGGGAGCAGGTTAAATTAATGTGCGATAAATATTTTGTTTATGCCAATGCTTTATGTGTAAATTTAGTTTAACCAATTATCCCTCCAAATGGTGAAAATATCTAACTGTAAACTATTTAGTCTGCTGTTGCCTATGCTGCTTGTGTCTGCTTTTGTTAATGCTCAAAAGTTGCCGAATGTTCAAAAAGGCGGGTTACGTGCTCCTGCGAGCGTCAAAATAGATGGCAAAGCAACCGAGTGGAATAACGAATTCCAGGCCTATAATCACGCTATACAGGCATCGTACACTTTAAGTAACGATGATAATAAATTATATCTTGTTGTTAGCACTAACCGCAAAGAGATCATCAACAAAATAATAAACGGAGGGGTATCGCTGGTTATTAATAAAACTAAAAAAACTGTTGTTGACGCACCTTCAATTACCTATCCGGCTTATAACGATGATGAAAAGGCTATAATCCCGTTGAATGCGATATTTGATATACAACCCGGCGCCCCGAATGCTGATCATAAAATGGACTCGCTGGTAACCTCCAGCAATTCCACTTTAAATGATAAGACCAAATTTATACGCTTAAGCGGATTAAAAGAAGACGTAGACACACTAATATCGGTTTATAATAAAGACGGCATTAAAGCCACCAGTGCTTTTGATAACAACAAAACCTTTACGCTTGAAATGTCTGTCGACCTGAAACTGCTCGGGCTGTCTATAGACAACAAAACACCGTTTAATTACAATATAAGATTTAATGAAATTAAGCTGGACTATGTTCCGGGTGTTGACATTACCCGCAATACCGAAGGCGTAATTACCCAAATGAAAGTGAAAGATTTAAAACTCGCTAATTCTTACATCAGCGCCTTGTCTACTACCGATTGCTGGGGAACATACGTGCTGGCGAAGTAAGCTTTACAACTTAGCGCGCGCCGCCTGCATAAACTTGCTGGCGAACACGAAATCGTTTAACTCTTTATTGTCGGTTTTCGCAATGTCCTTGTTGCTGCCTTCCCACCATTTTTCGCCATTATGTAAAAAGATGATATGATCGCCTATGCCCATTACCGAGTTCATATCATGTGTAACCACTACGGTGGTCATGTTGTACTCGGTAGTTAATTCATTAATCAAATCATCAATTAAGATGGATGTTTTAGGGTCGAGGCCTGAGTTCGGCTCGTCCACAAACAAATATTTAGGCTGCATAGAAATGGCGCGGGCAATACCTACACGCTTTTTCATACCGCCGGATAGTTCTGCCGGATAGAGTTTATTTTTGCCGGCAAGATTAACACGTTCCAGGCAAAAATTAGCACGTTCCAGTTTTTCGGCATTGGTTTGCTTTGTAAATAAATTAAGCGGGAACATAATGTTCTCCTCAACGGTCATAGAGTCAAACAAAGCCGAGTTTTGAAACAACATACCTATGTGCGTACGGATAGGCACGCGCTGCTCAAAACTCATTTCGGTAAAGTTCTCGTTAGCAAAGTAAACAGCGCCTTTGGTAGGTTCATGCAAACCTACTATGCATTTAAGCAAAGTGGTTTTGCCCGAGCCGGAACCACCTATGATGAGGTTGTTTTTACCCTGCTCGAAAGTTGCAGAAATGCCTTTCAATACATGGTTCTCGCCAAATGTTTTATGAATGTCCTTAACTTCGATCATAGCATAATGCGGGTTATCACCAGATCGGCAAATAATATCATAACACAACTGTAAACCACGCCGCGGGTTGATGACTGACCAACCTCAAGGGCACCGCCCGAAGTATAAAAACCCTGGTAGGCACAAATAGAAGCAATGATAAATCCAAAAACTACCGCTTTAACTAAGGCTACTTGTACGGTTAGCGCATCAAAGCCATCACGCACACCTATCAGGTAATCATCTGGAGTAATGTCGCCAGATAAAACACAAGCTAAATAGCCGCCGCCAATACCTAAGCAGATGGACACTATAACCAACAAAGGCACCATAGTCATACTGGCAATGATTTTGGGCGATATTAAATAGCCGGGTGCATTTACGCCCATAATCTCCAAAGCATCGATCTGCTCGGTTACGCGCATGGTACCAATTTGCGATGCAATGCTCGAGCCTACGCGGCCTGCTAATACCAGTGCGGAGATAGTAGGACTAAATTCAAGAATGGTAGAGTCGCGCGCAATTTTACCTGCGATACTTGCAGATACCAGTGGGCTGCTTAACTGGAATGCTACCTGTATAGTAGTAGCCGCGCCTATAAAAATAGATATGATAGCAATAATGCCTAACGAGCCTAGGCCAATAGAAACCATTTCGCGCATAACCTCGGCCCAGTAAACACTAAATTTTTCGGGGCGACGGAAGCTTAATCGGAGTAAAAGAATGTATTTGCCTAAACTGTAAAACATGCTATCATAAGTAAACCGGGTTAAAAATACACTTAAAGTAGTTATTTAACGTAATGAGCGATTAATTGTTTAAAGCTAATTGCCGTATGTGAAATTTATCGGTAAAGTATAACTTACTCTAACAGCTACATTGTTCTTTTTACCGGGTAGCCAATTAGGCGATAATTTCATTACACGGATGGCTTCGTCAATATAGGCTTTTGGCGGCCCTGGTCGAGCCGCTATGCCTGATAAACTACCATCTTTTTCTATAACGAAATAAACAACTACTCTGGTTGAACCAGAACCATTGTTCGGAGCATTTAAATGCTTGCTTAAAAAACTTCCAAAAGCTTCCATACCGCCAGGAAATTGCGGCTGTTCGTCTATCTTTGAATATTCAAGTGGTTGATCTCCGAAATTGACATTGAAAATTATCGGCATGGTGTAAGCTACTCTAACCGGCTTATTGTCTTTTAAGCCAGGTGCCCAGGCTGGCGATGTTTCTAACACACGTTCCGCCTCATTTTTTAATGAAACACTGGGCCCAGACAACGCGTGTATCTTAGATAGTTGGCCGTCTTGCTCAACTACAAATTGAACATAAACTTTGCCTGACGTATAATTAGCCCTGTCAACTGCGGGATATTTGACATTGTCTGCTATAAACTTGCTGAATGTCTCTTGCCCATTAGCGAATACAGGGTCTATGTCTATGGTTCCGCTGGAATATATTTCGCCGGTTTTATCATATTCCCCATCCCGAACTTTGCGATTTAGATCTTCTGCGGGGTCTGTTACGTATACAATGCGTCTGCCGTTTGCAAGTGTATCAAAATGTAAATTTAAAGAAACAGGCACCCGCAGCGGACTATTATTTGCTGCTAACCCGGGTTTCCAGAGAGCTGATAGTCCAATCAATCTGGCCGCCTCGTCGCCAAACTCCTTTGAGGTGGCTTGTGTTGCTTTTAAATGCGTTAACGCACCATTTTTTTCTACAATTAAACTTACCTGGGCTTCTCCTTGATCCCTGTTTTTTACCACCTCATCAGGATATATTATATTTTCTTGTAAATATTGATCAAGCTCAGATGCATCACCTTTGTATGACGGGTTTGTTTTAGGATTAAGTATTAAAGAACCCGTTCTGTCATAAGTTGCGTAAGCGGTACTATCTTCATATGGTTTCCATTTGCCAAAAAGTTGTCCATCTTTAAGCGAAATTTGTCTTAATGGTATTTTTAGATCGGCATCGTAATCAATCAACCTGCCGTTGCCGTTTTTAGCAAAAGCGACACCAGTTGAATCCCAACATTCTACATATTTAAAAGTAAACGAAACCCTATGCTTAACTAAATAGGTTTTGCCGTTGGGAAAATATTCAGTTTCATCATCACCCTCATAACCGTTTTTATAGATATTTGATTTTGACTTGTTGCCATTGCTGAAATATTCAATCACTTCGCCATTGACCTTTCCATTTTGATAAGACATTGTTCTCATGCGATTACCGTTAGGGTAATAAGAAATTGCCGGCCCTTCTAACGTTAAATTTAGCGAATGAGATGTAGAAAATGCGGTCAGCTTAATTTTACCGTCTTTATAATATTCAAAAACAGGGTAACGATTGTTATCCTTTGCGCTTTTCGGCCATATCAATAATGAATACTCAGCACTATCCTTAACGGTAGCCCCGCCCTCGCCATTAAAATAATAAACAAGCGTATCAGATTTCGACTTCTGCGCGTCGGCATATTGGAACGCCATCAGCCCCAATAAAAAAACAGATAAGGTTTTGAACATAATATATTAAATACGCCTTTAATATAGCAGCAATTTTTCTTTTGATCAAGTAGTCTCAACCCCACCCAAATATTATTTCACCGACAATTATACCCCATTCCCCGAATAGTATAAACGCTATGTTTTAAATATATCTACTTTTATGATATGAAAAATGCATTAATAACCGGATCAACTAAAGGCATGGGCCGCGCAATAGCAATAGCATTTGCTAAAGAGGGCGTAAACCTGGCCATCAACTCGCGCAATGTTGATGACCTGGCCGCTTTTAAAACCGAGCTATTGCAGATTAACCCCAACATTAAAGTTTTTACCGCCGTTGCCGATGGCAGCAATCGCGAACAACTGTTACAGTTTGCAAACGGCACGCGAGAAAACTTGGGTCAGATCTCTATTATCGTCAATAACCTGGGTATGTATAAATATTCTAAAATATTGGCCGATGAGCAAGGATTGTTTGAACAGATGATCAATACCAACCTGATGCCTGCTTATGAGCTGTACCGCTTTTTCGGTGCAGACATGGTATCAGCACGTAGCGGTCATATCTTCAATATCTGCTCGGTAGCTTCTTTAAACCCGGTGGTTGAGGCAGGTATCTACAGTGTAACAAAGGCGGCGTTGCTAAGTCTCAACAACACCATGAGGCTGGAAATGCAGGAGCACGGCGTAAAAGTCACCGCGGTGATTCCCGGCTCGACATTAACAGACTCTTGGAAGGGCCAGGTGGTTGATAAAGACACCATGGTTTTACCAGAAGACATAGCATCGGCCATTGTAACTATTTATAAAATGAGTACAGGCGCCAATGTCGACCAAATAACTATAAAACCCGTAGGCGGGCAACTATAACCGATTTTAAAAATTACGATCATGGAAAAGAAATTAGAAAGAGACGAACAGCATAAAATGATTGCTGGTGTATGCTCTGGATTAGCAAACTATTTAAGCGTTGACATTACTATTATCAGAGCGGTATTTGTAATCTCAATGATATTACACGGCTCAGGTATCATCCCTTACATTATCCTCTGGATAGTGATGCCTAAAAAGAAATTTTACGGCTTTGGCCAGCCCGGCTTTGCGCCCGGTGTTGACTACACCGTGCCACCACAAAATGGCCCGGTTGACTATAGCGTGCCCAGTGGATTTGGCGCTGCGCCAATTGAAGCCCCACGCAGAAAACGCGATGCAAGCATTATTGTAGGATTAGCATTAGTTACATTTGGTGCGTTTTTCTTACTGGATAATTTTAATTTGCTGCCCGATTGGGATTTCGAGCGCCTGTGGCCGGTAGTGTTAATTGCACTGGGTGTTTTACTGGTGTTTACCCGCAGGGAAGCAAAACCATGGGAAAAAGCAGACTGGCAGGCTACAGAGCAACCAGCCACTGAAACTAAAACCGAAGAAAAAACAGAGGATACTCCTCCAACCGAATAATTATCATAAAAAAAGTAAGATCATGAGAAACGATAAAATAATTCCGGGCGTAGTCCTGATATTGATAGGAGCGATATTTTTGCTTCACAACTATGGTGTAATTCATTTTCATTGGGGTAACATCTTTCACCTGTGGCCAATATTTATTGTGATAGGTGGGGTAAACCTGATATTTGCCAACAACCGCACAGGCTGGGCTATGGTTATTAAATTAGGGGTAATCATTTTAGGCTTTGCGCTTATTGTGTTTGGTAACTTTGGCCGCCACACATTTTTCCCTGCTTATGTTTATTCTGACGACGATGACGACGATCATGGCAAAAGCATGATAACCAAAGTTTCTGGTAACAGCGAGTTTAACACACCGTTTGAGGCAAACGCCAAGGTAGTTACTTTAAATATTGAAGGTGGGGCCACCTCGTATCACCTTAGTGATACTACCGATCAGTTATTCAGCGCTTCTACCCGTGAGTTTGGCGGACGTTATGAATACAGCCACAGTAACGAAGATTCTTTATACACGCTAAACTTTAAAATGCGTGGTCATCATGGATTTAACCTTGACTTTGACTCTGAGAAAGAAAAAGGTAAGGACAGCACAAAAACCAATTCGGCTACTTTGAGATTGAATCAAAAGCCTGAGTGGAACATCAACTTGAACACTGGCGCTGCCGAAGTAAATTTCGACCTGTCAAAATTTAAAGTACGTTCGCTTAAAATAGACGGGGGGGCCGCAGAGTTTAATGTAAAAATGGGTCAGCCTTTAGAAAACACAAATGTCAGGGTAGAAACGGGCATGTCAGACGTTACAATTAGCGTGCCTACTACTGCTGCCTGCCATATAAAAAGCAGCACAGGTTTATCATCAACCAGTTACGACGGCTTTACCAAGGTATCTGACAATAATTATGAAACCCCGGGCTTTAGCACCGCGAAAAATAAAATGTTTATCAAGATTGATGGCGGCCTTGCCGACTTTAAAGTTAAGAGATACTAAGTCTCTTAACTTTATTTGGTTACAATAACATAGGTTTTAGCCAGGTTATCGTACCAGGCCTGACGGTGTATGCTAAAGAAAATACTCACAAAAGGTAACCAGATAGTGATAGACAACACTACGCCTAAATTGCGCAAAAACGCGCGGGGTACAGATAAACGCTGGCCGTCGATATCAACCACAGCTAATTTAAATATCTTTTTGCCGAGGCTGCCCTTTAAACCGGTGGCCTCGCAAATTGTATTATAGATTAAGAAACTACCCAGCAATATTAAAGACAGCTTGATCATTGAAGGGGGCACTTCCGAACCAAAGTTGTAGGTGGTTGGCAGTACAACAATGCCCGCACGGGTAGCAACATTCGCTACTATAATATACCAGCAAAAGTAGTCCACTAAAAATGCGCTTAGCCTTTTGCCAAAACTTGCCAGGTTATCTTCCGTAGGGAAATAAATTCCCTGTTGCTCAAAATAATCGTTAAGCTCGGGTAGTTCTGATGCATATTGTGGCGTATCGCTATCGCCGACAATGATTTCAGTATAGGTATCAATATCCAACTGCGATAGCTCATAAAACGTATATGGCCCTTTTTTCTCGTCGCCCTCAACCAGGTAATATTCTTTGTTCATGTTACTTGCAAAAATACAGCGAAAGGTAGATAAATAGTGCTATAATACTTTAGACTTTTAATTTTTACATTATCTGCAACAACATATTTGTAATTTTGCGTTTATGGATGCTTCTGCTATAAAATTATTGCCCGGCCGTTATTGTAATTCGTTAACCGAGTATTCGCGCTTTGTTACCCGTGAGGTAATGATTGGAGATGTTGGTATCGGGGGCGATAATCCTATCCGCATACAAAGCATGACCACTACCGATACCATGGATACCATGGGTACGGTAGAACAATCCATCCGTATGATTGAAGCAGGTTGCGAGTTGGTGCGGATTACTGCGCCGAGCATTAAGGAAGCTCAAAATCTTGCCGGAATAAAAAAACAACTACGCGATCGCGGTTATAACACGCCGCTGGTTGCTGATATCCATTTTACCCCTAACGCTGCAGAGGTTGCCGCACGTATTGTAGAAAAAGTACGCGTTAACCCGGGCAACTACGCCGATAAAAAGAAATTTGATCAGATAGATTATACTGACGCTGAGTATCAGGGCGAGTTAGACCGCATCTATAACAAATTTGCGCCATTAGTAAAAGTGTGTAAAGAGTACGGCACGGCCATGCGCATTGGTACTAATCATGGATCGTTGAGCGATAGGATCATGAGCCGCTATGGCGATACGCCGCAGGGTATGGTCGAGTCGGCAATGGAATTTATGCGGATGTGCGAGACGCTGAACTATTATAACCTGGTGATTTCGATGAAATCGAGCAATCCGCAGGTGATGGTACAGGCCTACCGCTTGTTGGTTGAAACCATGGTGGCCGAGGGTATGAATTACCCGCTGCACCTGGGCGTAACCGAGGCTGGCGACGGCGAAGATGGCCGTATCAAATCGGCCGTAGGTATTGGTACTTTGCTTGAGGATGGCTTAGGCGATACCGTCCGCGTATCCCTAACCGAAGAGCCCGAAGCTGAGGCACCGGTGGCGATTGCGCTGGTAGACCGGTATTCGAAGCGTAAAGCAGAAAGCGAAAAGCAAATAGCGAATAGAGAGCTTTTAGCTTTGGACTTTCAGCTTTCAGCTCATAACCCCTACGAATACAAAAAGCGAGAAACCTACGAAGCCAATGCCTTTATTGGCGGACACATGGTGCCGCGTGTGGTGGTTGATCTGTCCAGATCTAACTTAAAAGACGCTACTGTATTGGGCGATGCCGGCTATCTTTATTCTCCAATTTTGGATAAATATAACATGGCCGAGCAGTCGGTTGATTTTGTTTATTTCGGGGATGAACTGCCGTCGTTTAACCTGCCATCAAACTTAAAACAGTTATATAACTATTTTGCCTGGAAAAAGCTGGCCGATAAAACGCTATGCCATCCGGTATTTACTTTGCAGGAGTTTATTAAGGCCGACGATCAATCATCAGCCTTAAACCTGGTACGCTTAAAGCCTGCCGATATTGATTCGGATGCATTTGGATCATTGCCATTTAGCAACTCGCTCATTTTTGTTTTGGAGACCGATGCGCTGCATGGTATGGCTGATCAGCGATCGTTCTTTTTTAAGATGGAAGAACTCGGATTAGATGTACCTGTAATTATAAAAAGATCTTACACATTTGATACCCAAGACGCAGAACTTAAAACCCAGAACTTACAACTCTACGCCGGAACCGACCTGGGCGCTCTGCTGATAGATGGTTTTGGCGATGGCATCTGGATCGACGCTCCGGAAGTGGAAACCAAAGTAATTACTTCTACTGCTTTTGGTATTTTGCAAGCTACCCGATCACGTATTTCAAAAACGGAATATATATCGTGCCCAAGTTGCGGCCGCACGCTGTTTGATCTGATGGTTACCACGCAGATGATCCGCAGCCGAACCAGTCATCTTAAAGGATTGAAAATTGGTATCATGGGCTGCATTGTAAACGGCCCCGGCGAAATGGCTGATGCTGATTACGGTTATGTAGGATCAGGTACTGATAAGATCACGCTATATCGCGGTAAAGAAGCTGTAAAGAAAAACATCAGCGCCACCAATGCACTTGATGAGTTGATCGGTATTATTCGTGAGGATGGTAACTGGATTGAACCTGCGGAGGTTAATTAATCAACGGCAGCTACATTCGCCAGAGAGAAGCCTAATTTAAAGGCGTAAACTCTGCGAATAACTTGTCTGCTTCAGGGAGGCGGTTAAGCGGGGTATAAGTTGATACTTCTGCGTACTCACGCCACATTTGTTGCACCTGTGGGTGTTTATGTGCGGTTTTCATAGCCTGTTCAGATTTCCATTCAAAAACCTCTACTATGGTGCCGTCTTTTGTTTCTAATACAAATCCTTCTTTTTCTGTTGCTAAGCCAATTGTCCTCAAACAAGGCGAATGCTTCTTTATTAACGCTCGTAGCGTCTCTGCTTGGCCGGGGTTGGGCTTATAGGCAACTATTGCTACTCGTTCCATATATCTCTTCGTTGCTTTTTTTCAAAATTACGAATTTTAAAGCTAAGCGGTTGTTAAATTATTAATAAATTTAACGTTTCGTTGCAATAATAATGCCTAAATGACTTATTTATGTCATAAGTCATATTTTTTTAATGATTTTGTTTTAATCAGCTTAAATAACCTTTCCACCAATCAGAATTATAAGGTCCGTTAACTTCGGTAGGTTTACCGGGTTCGGGCACAAACAGTTCGATATTTTTCTGTTTAGCGTAATTTTCCAGTCGCTCAATGGGGTCAAACCAATTGTGCAGTGCCAGGTTAAATGTGCCCCAGTGTATCGGCATCATGAGCTTGCCTTTTAAATCCAGGAAAGCATTTGAGGCATGATCTGGCCCCATATGTATATCCGGCCAATACTCGCCGTAGGCGCCTATCTCCAGTATAGCCAGATCAAACGGGCCAAAGGTTTCACCGATATCTTTGAAACCTGGAAAGTAACCCGAATCGGCACCAAAAAATATGTTATGTTGTGACCCTTTGATTACAAAAGACGACCAGAGTGTTTCATTTCTTCCAAAGATGCCGCGACCGGAAAAATGCCTAGAAGGCGTTGCGGTAACCACCATATCATGATCAATCATGACGCTATCGCCCCAGTCTAGTTCGGTAATATAATTTCTAATAATGCCAAAGCGCTCCAAATGCCTACCAACACCTAACGAACAAAAGAAAGGTATTGTAGTTCCCTTAAAAAACTCGATGGTGGCTTTATCCAGGTGATCATAATGGTCATGCGAAATAATGATCGCATCCAAATGCGGCAATTCGCTCAGTTTAATTGGTGGATTAAAAAAGCGCTTTGGCCCCATCAGTTGCGTCATAGACACACGCTGGCTCCAAACCGGATCGGTTAAAATAGTATGCCCGTCAATCTCTATCAATAAACTGGAATGCCCCACCCAGGTAATACGCAAGCCATTTTTGGGCGGTGTTTGATAGCTGGATAAATCGGTTTTAAAGGGTCCGAGTGTTTTCTTAGGTACTACCTCATTTTTGTTGGAGGCATAAGCCTTGATCATCGGTATGATGTCGCCTGGCTTAACCTCGCCGGTTGGTATTGGATTTAAAAACTTGCGTCCTTGTTTCTTAGATGGAGATATCGGCATATTTTGATAGTAACGTCTTTAATAAATGAAAAAGCAGGGGACGAAGTTTTAATCTTTTCTGTTCAGTTTAATCGTTAAAGAATTGAATTGCCTGATCGCTAAAGTCGAGCAAGTGCGGTGGCAGACTATCTTTGCCATATGGATATGTACCGCCAAATGTGTGATCGCCGCCTTTTATAACAGAAAATTGGGCATCTGGTTGTGCTTTGTGTAATTCTTGGGCCTGACTAAGCGGCACAGTTTTGTCCTCGTCGCCATGCACAATTAACCATGGTTGCGTAATCTGTGTTGCCTTGGCATGGATATCCAGGCGGCCCGGGTTGCGATCCAAATCGTCCAACAAAGTTGATTTTAAGGGCATTTGCTGATTGGTCCTGCTGTTAAGCATATACATGATGCCTTGTAAGCGCCATTGCTCTTCAGCTTCTTTTGGCCAAAGGTTATTGAAACTTGATATAGAAGCCATAGTAACTAGCTTTTTGATGCGTTTATCTTCGGCAGTTTTAATAATGCTGATACCTCCACCCATACTATGCCCCATCAGGTAAACATGATGAGCACGAGAGATGGCTGTACCATTGCAGGCGAAGTCAATCACCGTATTCAGATCATCTAACTCGATGGAAAAAGTATTATCGGCGAAAGCTATAAGGTCGGTAAAATCGGTCGGGCTATCAGGAGTGGTGCCGTTATGGCTAAAGTTAAACTTTAAAAAGCGATAGCCATTTTCTGCAAAATGCCGGGCAAGCAGGTTATGCGTGCCCCAGTCTTTAAACCCTTTAAAGCCATGTGCAAAAATTACCAGCGGCGCAGTTTTGTGACGGCTGTCGAAGGTAAGGTCGGTTAACATAGCGCGGCCTTTACTGCCGGATAAGGTGAAGAATTCTTGTTTGATCATCGTATATAGTCAATATTACCACAATAGGTTGTATCAACCAAATTATAGACCATTTTTGATTGAGCTTGTTACAAATTACTTTTAGCGCTCCACCAAACCCAAACAATTAACACGGGTTGTAAAGCTAAACGGCCCCAGGCAACCAAAGGGCTAACCATTAACGTACCGAGTTTGACCGGTGCATCAATAACCATTTGTATGTGTACAGGCAAAAAGGCAATTAACATTAGGCCTATTGCCAGTGCAGCAAAACGACGGGTGATTTTGAAGATCAGCATTGCTCCAAACAATATTTCAAGAAACCCTGACAAATAATTGACAAAAACAGGAAATGGAATATAACGCGGAATAATACGGATGTAACCGGCGGGATGCAAAAAATGATTGCCACCTGCTATGATATAGGCAAGGATGAGAATTATGAGACTAATCTTTTTTGCCATTATTGTAAATTTGGTGGCTTAAGTGTACGGTTAGTTACGTTTTTGTTAGCTAAGCAGATGTTTAATTACAAACAAGGTAGTTATTTATAAACATTCTAAATACTACTGTATGACAAAGTCTTGACATAGGATGCAGATCAAGATGCTATTTTTGTTGGGTCAAATTTAAAAATGCTTTGAAGTATTTAAAGGTAATAGCTTTTACGCACAAACAGATAGAGCTGAAGGAACTGGGGAAGTTGGTGATCTGCGAGGAGAACTTAACGGATAAGCTTCACCAGGTTAAAGCCGAATTTGGTATTTCTGAACTTTTTTATGTAGCAACCTGTAACCGCGTTGAGTTTGTAATGCTTACTCCGCAAGTGGTTGACAAAGCATTTGCCCAGAAATTTATTGAGACATTAAATATCGGACTGTGCTCGCACCATACCGGGATATTTGTAGATGCCGCTTCTATTTATGAGGGCCGCGATGCATTGAACCACCTGCTGCGAATGTCATGCTCATTAGAAAGTTTGATCGTTGGCGAGAAAGAGATCCTTTCGCAACTACGAAAGGCGTACGACAATTGCCGTGAGGCAGGCCTAACCGGTGATGGATTACGAATGTTTATGAACTGCATCGTCAAAACTGCTAAAGAAGTTTACACCAACACCAACATCTCCAAAAATCCAATCTCGGTAGTATCACTGGCCTACCGCAAGCTTAATGACCTTAGGCTATGTTCAAATGCCCGCATCCTCATCATAGGTGCAGGCGAAACCAACCAAAACATTTCCAAGTATCTTCAAAAACATAAATTCAGCAATTTTGCTGTGTTTAACCGTACACTTTCAAAAGCTCAGAAGCTGGCTGCTGATCTGAACGGTGAAGCGTTTACACTAGATGCCTTAAAAGATTATAAAAAGGGCTTTGATGTGATCATTACCTGCACATCGGCAACAGAGCCTATTATTACTCCTGAGATCTACGCATCATTATTAGATGGCTGCACCACCAAAAAAACCATTGTCGATCTGGCTATACCTAACGATACCGCTCCCGAAGTTTTAGAGCAATTTCCGGTAAACTTTATCGAGGTATGTTCACTAAACGAAGTTGCTAAACGTAATATTCAGGAACGTTACCAGGAGCTTACCCACGCCGAAGCCATTATTGACGAAAACATTGCCGAGTTTTGCATCCAGCTTAAACAACGTAAAGTTGAACTGGCTATGCGCCAGGTGCCAGAGAAAATCAAAGAAATTCGCGACACCGCATTAAACACTGTTTTTGCAGAGGAAGTGCTCAATATGGACGCTCAATCGCGTGAGGTACTTGAAAAAGTAATTGCCTACATGGAGAAGAAATATATCAGCGTGCCTATGGTTATGGCTAAAGATATATTGATCAACAACAACTAATCTCCCTCCTTCCTTTCCAACATAAATTTTACTGATACCCTGGTGTTATGGCCATTATTTGCTTGTACATACCACAATTTGTAGCTGTTTTTGTGTGATATCCCATTACCGAATAAACTACCTGCGAATACCTGTAATGCTTAATGCACTTTCTTTTTCTGGACCTTTAAAAATGCCGGTGCTTACTCAGCACCGGCATTTTAATTTTTAATGAGCGGCAAATTGTCCCACCTGGTAACTGCCTCCCGGTACCCGGAATGCAATGTTGAGACGATTGTAAGTATTGATGGTGGTTGTAGCCAGCGTAATATCTATCAACTCCTCTTCAGAGAATTGTTGGCGGGCCTGCTCATAAACCTCCTCAGAAACTTCATTATTAGTTAAACGGGTAACGGCTTCGGCCCATGCCAGGGCAGCGCGCTCGCGGTCGGTGTACATAGGGCCCTCGCGCCATGCCGCCAGCATGTACAAACGTTGCTCGGTTTCACCTTCGGCACGCAGGTCCTTAGAATGCATATCCAGGCAATAGGCGCAACCATTTATTTGCGATACACGGAAGAGAATTAAATGTAAAAGTTTCTGCTCAACCGGCGATTTTGCCAGGTAGGCACCTAGTCCATATAATGCTTTCATAGCGCCCTGTCCTTTTTCAAAAAAATTAATACGTGGTTCCATTTGATATTTTTAATGATTTATACCACCATGACGACTAGTCTAGACAAGATTGGACAGGTATCAAAAAAAATACCGATTTTTTTAACAACTAATTCATGAAATCCATATTTTTAAAACCCTAAACCATCAGTAAATTAATTCGTTATCAATAGCCAATGAGCCTAAACCCTAAAAAATATGGAACTATTGTTAGATAAGTTAGACGCGCTGGAATACCTCATGGAAGAGATAAGAGAAAGCGCCCAACACATTGACGACCTCAGGTCAGACTTTTTATTAATGTCGGCCGATTATGAAGCAATCATTGCCTCGTTTAAAGATACCCGAAAAGTAAGGTTATATATCAATTACTATGAACGTTCGGTTCCGGCAGATTAACTGCTGCCTGCGTGTAGCACCTTTTCAAGTTTACAACTTCTTTTTATCGTTCCATGCATGATCGAAGTAGTATGCTGCACTGGCCAATTACTACCCGGCAATTATAGTGAGTTACCAGGCTACACTCAGCATTACAGCAAGCAAGTCAAAGCATCGCCAATCATCACATCTCCCAAGTTCCCTTTTTTTAAACAAACTGCATTTTCGCAGGTTATAATTTAAGCTTATAGCCCCTGATAAGCTTAACTAAACCAATACAGCTATGGGCTTTTTTGATAAATTGTTCAAGAAAAATGAACCGGAACATCCGGTTCAGGAAATAGACAAGGCAGCCGTCCCGGTGTATCCAATGATCAAGATGGGCGAGTGGCAGGGCATGTCTCTGGCAAAGTCACTACCTTTTGTAATGAATGGCGATCAGCTTGATCTGGCCATTGTATTTGCCCAGGATGCCGGCGACCGTTTCCAGTATATTTTAGAGACCGACCTGCAACAGCCTGACATAGCCGAGAACTTTAACCGCTGGCAACATAATATCAATGAGTATCCGTACGAGATTGAATTGGGCGACACCTTACAGAACCGGGTAATTTTCGCCTCGGGCGAGGATCATGCTTCCGAAAAAATACTGTCGGCTGCTTTTTTATCCGATGCCTGCCAGACCTTGAACACCGATAAGCTGGTTATCTCCATCCCGCGCCGCAGGTGTTTGATGATTACCCGTTACGACGAAGATTTTGAGCTGCTCGAAACTTTCTTCCGTCTGCATTTTATAGCCTGGCGCGAAGAAGACTATGGCAACGAGCCTATCACCGAAATGGTTTTTATAGCCGATAAAAACAAGGTACGATACGCAGTGCCCCTGGGTTTTCGCATAAATATCTATGAAAAAGACGGGCAGAAGGTGTTAAACTACGTCACTGCCGGCGAGTTGTTTGATGAAAACGACCAGATCAACTTCCAAAAGATAATGGAAAAGAACAAGATTCCGGTGTCGATTTAAAATATAGCCGCTGTTACCCCCACACAATGCCGCTATCGGTTTATTATTTTCTAAACGTATAAACAACATAAGCTGTTTTGTCACCTAAGGCAATTGGCGATTTTAAGGTCATGGAGCTTCCATCAACTTGCGCAACGTTTAGTTGGTAACCTTGCGCAATATGTTTCGCACTTTCGCCCTGAAACATCTTTTTAAACTGAAATATCGGGTTGTTTTTGTCTTGATCATTATAACTCCAGAATATGCTTTGCGAAGTGCCGTTAGCGAGGGTGTACGTACCGTTGCCGCTATTGGTAAGCTGCCATTTGCTATCAATAAAAGCTGCCGGTGGCGCCTGGTCAAATACATTTTGTACGGCACCCGGTAACAGGCCATCATAACTGATGTTAGTTAATGTCCAGGTACCGTTGATATGGCCGTGGTCTGCACCCACCAGGCTTTTTGTGGTTGAGCAAGCTTGTAAAATGAATACAAGAGATAAAACGCCAAGCGTTAATGTTATGATCTTTTTCATCCTGATTGTGTGTATTTAGATAACTTTAACATAAATCTTGCCAAGTAGTGTGGATACTATATTATTTCATCTCCAACCTGGTAATGTAGTCGCTGCGCCTTTGTTGGTGCTAACACCATAGGTGTTTGGAAGATCTATTTTTGTCATTTTGAGCATAGCGAAAAATCTTATACGTGCGATATAAACGCCGGAAAAGTATAGTGGAGCCTACCAATTATATAAGATTCTTCACTCCGTTCAGAATGACAAAAGGTTTTTTTTGAGTCTTCCGAACACCTGCGGTGCTAACACTAGCAAAAAACCAAAATGCGGGTGATCCAAAAAGACTTAAAAGTCAGAAAAAATGATCCAAAGTGATCCAACTGTTAAAATAGTTTTCTTTTAATTGATTGATTTTTAATGCAATATATTTTTAAAGTGATCCAATTGATCCACACTATTGCGTGGATCACCGCGTTAGGGATAGGAGCGGATACCGGCCCTGCGCCTTAAGGCCTTGAGCAGTATGAGCGGATAGCCCGGCCCGCTTCTATCAGCGGGAACGCGCCATGGTAATAAACCGGCAAAAACCACCATTAGCTTACTCAAAATTCACCTAATCTCTAATCACCAATCATTAATCTCAGGCCCCACTTGTCACTATATTTTCATAACATCAATTAATATGACAAACCTGCCTTTAAAAAATTAAATTTGCGGTTGCAAATAGATTAACCCTCTTGGACAGAACATTAATTATAGGAACACGCGGAAGCGAACTGGCGCTATGGCAGGCCAATTTTGTGAAGGATAGCCTGGCGAAAGCTGGTATAAACGCTGAGTTAAAGATCATTAAAACCCAGGGCGACCGTATATTGAACTTAAGTTTTGATAAGTTGGAGGGTAAGGGCTTCTTTACCAAAGAGTTGGAAGAGGAGCTATTGGCAGGCACTATTGACCTGGCTGTACATAGCCACAAAGATTTGCCGACCGAGAACCCACCCGGGTTGATCATTGCTGCCGTTTCTGAGCGCGAGGATCCGTCTGAGCTGCTATTGATATTGAAGGATTGTGTGGATGTGAAGCAAAAGCTGTCGGTTAAATATGGCGCTATCGTGGGCACCTCGTCTAACCGCCGTAAGGCGCAGCTGCTGGCTTATCGCCCTGATCTGGAGATTGAGGATCTGCGCGGCAACGTGCCTACCCGCATTAACAAACTGCGCGAAGAGAACTACGATGCTATTATGCTGGCCAAAGCCGGTGTGAGCCGTTTGGGTATCGATTTGAGCGAGTTTCATGTAGAAGAACTGACCCCTAACGAAATCGTTCCTGCGCCTGCGCAAGGGGCGCTGGCCATACAGATTCGCGAAAGCGACACCGAGTTATTTGAGGCGCTGCAAGTACTGCATCATGCTGATGTAGCCGAGCAATTGGCTGTGGAGCGCACCGTGCTGAAACTGTTTGGCGGTGGTTGCCATTTGCCTTTGGGCTGCTATTGCCGTAAAGAGGATGGTAGGTTCCAGGTGTTCACCTCGAAAGCCGAGGAAGGCGACCAGTTCCCAGACCGTTTATTCTTAGAGGCAGATAAAAGCGAAGGCTTATCTGAGCAGATTGTGGCTAAGTTTAACCCGGAACGTAAGTTGCCCGGCAGCGTATTTATATCGCGCGAGGTGAATGAGCAAAGCTACTTTAGACGCGCCCTGGAGAAACACAACATACAGATTGACGGCCGATCGCTGATCCGTACCGTGCCGGTGATTACCAAGCTGGATTCATACATATTAAAACATATCGACTGGGTATTCTTCTCGAGCAAGAACGCTGTGGAGTACTTCTTTCACCTGGACCCGCTATTGCCTAAAGACGTTAAGTTTGGCGTGATGGGCGCAGGCAGCGAAGAGATGCTGCGTCGCAAAGGACATTTTGCTGATTTTACCGGCTTGGGTAATGATTCGGCCGATGTGGCTGAGGAGTTTGCCAGGCTAGCTAATGGCACACAGGTGCTGTTCCCGGGTGCTGAGGAATCGTTAAGAAGCGTGCAAAAAGGTTTGTCTGCGGATACTAAAGTCATTGACCTTGCGGTTTATGAAACAGTATTAGAAGAGGAAATAGAAGGCTCTGGCGCAGATGTGCTGGTATTTACCAGTCCGTCAAACGTTGACGCCTATTTTGCCGAGAATTTATTGGATCCATACCAAAAAGTTATTGCTATCGGTAAATCAACCGGTGCCAAATTTGATGAAATGGGTGTGAAATACACGCTGCCTTTCTCGCCCGACGAAGTAGGGCTGGCAGAGGCGGTGTTTGGGCTGTAAGCAGCCCAGTCAATAGTCCATGGTCGATAGTCCATAGACTTTTATTTTAATTAAGATATTCAAACTATGGACCGTCGACTATGGACCATGGACTAAAATTATGTTACAACGACCAAGAAGAAATCGCAAGAGCGAAGTGATACGCCAGATGGTTCAGGAAACGCATGTGAATGCGGCTAATCTGATCTTCCCGCTGTTTATAGTGGAGGGGAACAACCAAAAGACGGAAGTAGCTTCGATGCCCGGAATCTACAGATACTCGATAGATAACTTGCTGCGCGAGGTGGAGAGCTGCATGAAATTGGGCTTGAACGCGTTTGACTTGTTCCCCAACATCAGCGAAGAGCTTAAAGATAAATACGCTACCGAAAGCCACCGCGAGGAAGGTTTGTATCTGCGCGCTATCCGCGAAGTGAAGAAAAACTTCCCCGAAGCTTGTGTGGTAACCGACGTAGCGATGGACCCTTACAGCAGCGATGGGCATGATGGTTTGGTAGAGAATGGTCACATTTTAAATGACGAGACTTTAGAGATCTTGGGCAAGATGTCATTGGCCCAGGCGCAAGCAGGCGCCGATATCATTGCGCCAAGCGATATGATGGATGGCAGAGTAGGCTATATCCGCAATGTGCTGGATAAAAACGGGTTTACTAACGTGTCGATTATGTCGTATTCGGCTAAATATGCCAGCGCGTTTTATGGTCCGTTTAGAGATGCGTTGAACTCGGCGCCTAAGTTTGGTGATAAAAAGACCTATCAGATGAACCCGGCTAACCAGCGCGAAGCGTTGATTGAAGCCAGATTAGACGAAGAAGAAGGCGCAGACTTCCTGATGGTAAAGCCGGCTTTGGCTTACCTGGACGTGATTAAACTGATAAAAGACGATACCGAATTACCGGTAGCAGCCTACAACGTAAGCGGCGAGTACGCCATGCTAAAGGCAGCCGTACAAAAGGGGTGGTTAAACGAACAGCGTGCGGTAACCGAGGTGCTTACCAGCATCCGCCGAGCCGGCGCGACAGCGATTTTGACCTATCATGCTAAGGAAGTGTTGGAGAATAAATGGTTATAGAGCTTAAAGCTAAAAGAATAAAGCTGAAAGCCTAACCAAGGAATAAATATAATAAAAACAAGCTTTAAGCTTTGCGCTTTCGGCTTTATGCTAATAAAATGCTTGACTCAATAAAAAAGATGTTTTCGAATGAGGGTGAAATGCCTGTAAGTACTACAGGTAAGCCGGATATCAGCAGGGAAAAATCAGCCGAGTTGTATGCTAAGGCTAAGACGTATTTCCCGGGCGGGGTAAACTCGCCGGTGAGAGCGTTTAAGTCGGTTTATGGTACACCGCTTTTCATCAAAAAAGGCGATGGCAGCCATATCTGGGATGCAGACGACAACGAGTTTATTGACTTTTGCTGCTCATGGGGGCCGTTGATTTTGGGACACAATCATCCAAAGGTTAAAGAGAAAGTAATCGAGGTAATGCAGAACGGTATGTCTTTCGGCGCGCCAACAGCACTGGAGAATGAACTGGCTGAACTGATTCTCAAAAACAATAAATATATCCAAAAACTGCGTTTTGTAAGCTCGGGTACGGAGGCTGTTATGTCGGCTATTCGTTTGGCTCGCGGCTATACCAAGCGCGATAAGATCCTTAAGTTTGAGGGGTGCTATCATGGCCACTCAGATTCGTTATTAGTAAAAGCAGGTTCGGGCCTGGTTACTTTTGGTGAGACATCTTCAGCAGGCGTACCTAAATCATTTGCCGACGAAACTATCGTCATTGGCCTGAATGATACCGAAGCTTTACAAAAAGCATTTGCCGAGTTCAAGGATCAGATAGCCGCTGTTATCATAGAGCCTATCCCGGCTAACAATGGCTTACTGTTACAAACCAAAGAGTATTTACAAGCGCTGCGGGATATCTGCACGGCCAACGGCACGTTGCTGATATTTGATGAAGTGATCTCAGGTTTCCGCGTGGGGTTTGAGGGCGCAGCAGCTTACTACCGGATCCAACCTGATATCATTACTTACGGTAAGATCATCGGTGGTGGTTTGCCGGTAGGTATGTATGGGGCATCTGCAGAGATCATGGGCCATATCTCGCCCGATGGTGGAGTTTACCAGGCTGGTACCCTATCGGGTAATCCGGTTGCTATGGCTGCGGGTATCGCTCAGCTGAGTGAGCTATTGCGTATGGGTTTCTATAAAGATCTGCACAAAAAAACAGAAGAATTTACCGAAGCCATCCAGCGTTTTGCTACCGCCAAAAGCTATAAATTTAAAGTGTTTAGTATTGGGTCGATATTTTGGTTTGCCTTTACAGATAAAGCAACTATTAGTACCGCTGACGAGATAGACCCAACCAGCATGGAGAAATTCAAGGTAATGCACCGGGAGTTGATCAATAGAGGTATCTATTTAGGTCCGTCTGGTTATGAGGTTGGTTTTATATCGTCGGCCCATACTAAGATTGATTTGGAGAAAGCAAAAAGAGCTATATTTGATAGTCTTGATTTGGTATTTAAGAAATAAGGTATGAAACGCTCTTTTGTAATCTTTTACGCACTGATAACTTACGCTTTGGCTGAGTTAGTATGGTGGGGGTATATGCTGGTAAAATATCAGCCTGACCGTATAGGTATGATCATGGGCGAGGGCATGGTGTTCATATTCGTTTTTGCTGTTGGCGCCGTCTATTTGCATAAATCATTTAGGCGCGAAAAGAGACTACAGGAGCAGAAAAAGAATTTCCTGTTATCGGTTACGCACGAATTGAAATCGCCGTTGGCTTCCATTAAGTTATTATTACAAACAATCCAAAAACGTGACCTGAACAAAGCACAGATCCTGGATTTTATAGATAAATCATTACTGGATATTGAGCGTTTGGACGATATGGTAGAGAACATGCTGCTGGCCTCAAAAATTGAGAATAGCTCGTACACTTTCCCTAAAGCGCATTTTAGTTTATCAGTTTTGGTAGATAGCATTGTCAATCGTTTACAGATAACCAAATGCGACGGTAATCAGCAGATTATCAATGCCGAGATTGAACCGAAGATTGAGATCGACGGCGATAAATTTGCGTTGACATCGGTAGTAACCAACCTCGTAGAGAATGCTATTAAGTATTCAAAACCTTGCGAAACGGTTGATGTGAAGTTATTCTCTAAAGATAATAAGGTTTACCTGCAAGTGGCAGATCATGGTATCGGTATTGCCGACGAGGAGAAACCCCGTATTTTTGAAAGATTTTATCGCGTGGGTAGCGAAGATACCCGCAATACTAAAGGAACCGGCCTTGGCTTATACATTGTAAAACAAGTATTAGATAAGCACGAGGCAAGCATCAGGGTCAAAGACAATCGCCCTGTTGGAAGTATATTTGAGGTTGTTTTTGCACTTACTTAAATCACAATATAATGCCTGGTAGAAAAAGAATTTTACTGGCCGAAGATGAAGAACATCTTTTAGAAGCCATTAAGCTTAACCTTGAGTTAGAAGGTTACAAAGTATCAACCGCTAATAACGGTAAAAAAGCTTTGCAAATATTTAAAGAAGAACGTTTTAACTTAGTTATACTGGACGTAATGATGCCCGAGATTGACGGTTTTGTGGTTGCCGAAACCATCAGACTGGAAAACTCTGAGGTGCCTATTATGTTCCTGACTGCTAAAAACACCAATGAGGACAAAATTGCCGGCCTTAAAAAAGGTGCCGACGATTACCTGACCAAGCCTTTTAACCTGGAAGAGCTGATTCTGCGTGTTAATAACCTGGTAAAACGTAGCTTAAAAGGCGATGATCTAAAAGAGTTTAACAGCTACAAGATCGGCGATAAAACTATCCATTTCAACTCGTTCGAATTAGTTAATGGTGATGGCAGCATCACTCCGTTAACTAAAAAGGAAACCATGTTGTTAAAGCTGTTGATCGAGCGTCGTAATGATGCCGTATCGCGCGAGCAAATATTGGAGACAGTTTGGAATTATGATGTTTATCCATCAACCCGTACTATCGATAACTTTATCCTGACTTTCCGTAAATACTTTGAACCAGATCCTAAAAACCCGGTTTACTTCCACTCAATACGCGGCGTTGGCTATAAATTTACAGATCAGCACTAATTAATGTTTACCAACAGGGCACGCATACTGGTTATAGGCGCTTTTATAATTATGCTGGCAGTTGGCATTCAACTGCACGTTTATGAAATAGCTGCTGCAATTGGAATGTTTATTTTACTGCTGATATGGGGCTACTTTAAACAGGGTACTATAGTACTGGCGGCAAAGGCTTTCCATAATAAGGAATACGAAAAAGCCGAAGTGTTGTTGCAACAGGTACCTAACCCCGTTTGGTTAAGCAAACGCCGCCGTGGCTTTTATGAGTTTATTTACGGCGGGATATGCATGCAAAAGCAGGATTTTACAGAAGCCGAAAGACATTATGAAATAGCTGCGCAATATCCTTTGCGAAATGTAAATGACCATGTAGCAGCATTGGTACATGTTGCTAACCTGAGTATAAGGCATGATGATTTTGACAAAGCAAAAGCTTATTTATCATTGGCAGATAAGCACGAAGAGAAAATAACCGCTAAATTGAAGGATGTAATTAAACGGCTTCATCAGGAACTTGATAAAAAATAGAATCAAGAGTCAAGAATCAAGAGACAAGACGAAAGGTCGCTCTTGATTCTTGACTCTTGGTTCTTGACTCTAAAAAATAATGAACGATTTATTCTTAAAAGCAGCATTTTCACAAAAAACCGAACGCCCACCCGTTTGGATGATGCGCCAGGCCGGCAGATTTATGCCGCAATACTGGGAAATAAAAAATAAGTACTCTTTCCTGGAAATGTGCAAAACCCCAGAGATTGCCGCAGATGTAACCATGCTGCCGGTTGATCTGCTAGGTATTGATGCTGCCATATTATTCTCTGATATTTTGGTTACCGGTGAAGCTATGGGCGGTAACTTAAGCTTTGAGCAAAATGTTGGTCCGCGGTTTGCAAACCCGGTACGTACTCAAAAGGATATTGATAATCTGAATACAGATTGCCTGGATAAGCTGCAATATGTGGCCGATGCCATTAAAGTTATTCAGCAACGCTTAAAGGGCAGTATCCCGTTGATTGGTTTTGCTGGTGCACCGTTTACGGTGATGAGCTATCTGGTGGAAGGTGGATCGTCAAAAGACTTTAAACTGACCAAACTGATGCTGCACAACGAGCCTGAAATGGCGCATCGGCTTTTATCAAAGATTGCTACGGTTACAGCGGATTATCTGAACTTGCAAATCGCTGCAGGTGTTAATGCTGTACAGATCTTTGATAGCTGGGCGCAAGCATTGGCTTGGGACGATTATACAGAATTTTCGCATCGTTATATCGTCGAGATCATCAGTAAACTAAATAGAAAAGATATCCCGGTTATTTCGTTTTGTAAAGGCAGTTCGGTTTTCGCGCCGTTAATGGCCGAAGCTAAACCGGATGTTATTTCTATCGACTGGAACGTTGACTTGCTGGATATCAAAAAGCGTTTACCGCAAGGTATTGCTGTGCAAGGTAACCTTGACCCGCATATTTTATATGCTGATAAGAAAGTAATCAAAGAAAGAATTTACCGCCTGTTCGACCGTATGAAAGGCGAGAACGGCTTCATATTTAACCTGGGTCACGGTATTATGCCCGATATCCCGTTTGATAATGTGAAGTATGCGGTAGAGGTGATAAAAGAGTTTAAATACTAATAAACTGTCATTGCGAGCGTAGCGTGGCAATCGCAAATATTGCATCCTTGCGATTGCTTCGTCGTCCCTCCTCGCAATGACAAATAAAAGTGATGTACCAATACGTATTAGCCATACATATCATCTTTGTAGTCTGCTGGATGGCGGGGCTATTTTATATGGTACGCCTGTTTATTTATCATACCGAAGCGCAGGAAAAACCCGAACCTGCACGTGCTATCCTTTCAGAACAATTCGAGATCATGGAGCGCAAGCTGTGGTGGATCATCGCCACACCGTCTATGTACCTGGTATTGGCCGCCGGTATTACCATGATTTGCCTGATGCCGGGCTGGCTGCAAATGGGCTGGTTGCATATTAAATTACTGTTTGTGGTTGGATTGATCGTCTACCATTTCATCTGCCAAAACAAAATGAACCAGATGCGACAAGGCATTTACAAATGGACCTCTACCCAATTGCGCCTTTGGAATGAATTGGCTACGCTTATCCTATTTGCCATTGTTTTCCTGGCGGTATTAAAAAACTCATTGAACTGGATTTTTGGGGTGGTGGGTATTGTTGCCTTCTCTGTTATCTTGATGATGGCGGTGAAAATCTACAAGAGGTTTAGAGAGAAGAAATAAGCACGCCGCCCGGCGCTTCCAGTCATAATTTCCTTCATTTTACCTATATTAAATAATTATTAAAAAATAATTGTAATCCCATGCAACCATTTGCGCCTAACTATCATCTTACCTGCAAATGATGTTATTGAAACCTACTTATACAATTGATGAATTAATAGCCCGAAGCAAGGCGGGCGAACGCAAGGCGCAGGAGCTGCTGTATAAGCAGCTTGCTTCGAAGATGCTGGGCGTTTGCATGCGCTACGCAACGGATAAGATGGAGGCCGAGGATATGTTGCAAAACGGGTTTGTTAAAATGTTTAAAAAGCTGGACGATTACAGGGGCGAGGGTTCTTTTGAAGGATGGGTAAGACGAATAATGGTACACAGCTCGATAGAGTATTACCGCAAACACCACAAAATGGTACAGGTAATGGATGTAACCGAAATGAGTAACGAACCCTCGGTTAACCCGGCAGCAATGGCAAACATGGGTGTGCAGGATTTAATGAGACTGATCAATCAACTGTCGCCGGGTTACAAAATGGTGTTTAACCTTTATGCTATTGAAGGTTATTCGCACCGCGAGATTTCGGAGATAGTGGGCATTACCGAGGGTGCTTCGAAGTCGCAGTTATCAAGGGCCCGCGTAATTTTAAAGGATTTGGTTTTAAAAATGGATGAAAAGAAATATGGATATGCAGGATAAGGATTTTGACAAGATATTTAACTCGAAGTTTGAGGATTTCGAGGTAGAACCATCACCAATGGTGTGGGACAACATAGCCGACGAACTAGACAATAAAAAAGGCAAACGCTCATGGATGCCTTACTTAAGCATAGCCGCATTATTAGCGGTGATATGTACTGCCGGTTTGTTGCTTTTACAAAAAGAAACAACTGGTGAACATCACCATAGCTATGCTAATTCTACCCGCCACGATACGGTGAAATCGCTTACGCAAACAGCTGCCCCAGTGGTAAAACAACCTGAGCCTGTTGTAGTTGACAGATCGGCTACTGACAGGGTTGCCTCAAACAGCAATCATCAGCATAAAAATGTATCGCCGGTAACTCATATAACTGAGCAGGTTACAGCTAAGAAAGAGGACGCTGTTAATAACGTACAAGCACCGAAAGCAAACCCACAACTAATTGCGCAAGTAACTGCGCCAATAAACGACCCGGTAAAGCCTATTATGCCCGATGTGCAACTGGCGCCAAAAACAATAGACATTGCTGCAACTCCGGTTGAAAGACCTGCGGTTATGGCTTCGGCGGGAAATCAGGAAAACGAGCCGGTTAAAAAGCGAGGTATCCACAACTTAGGCGGCCTGATCAATGTGCTGGTAGCTAAAGTAGATAAGCGCCAGGATAAACTGATTGAGTTTAGTGATGACGCTGATGATGACGCGGAAACAAGTGTTACCGGGGTGAACATAGGCCCTTTGAAAATTAAAAAACAATAATCAACACATATATATAAAGAACACAATCTAAATACGTACACAATATGAAACGTCTACTAATAGCTGCATTACTATGCAGCGCGGCAAGCCTCAGCTTTGCACAAAAATCAATAAACGTAACTACAACAACCGTTAATGGTAAGAAAACTACTACCACAACAAGGGTTAATGGTAATGATACTACTACCACAACAACAGTTAGCAGTACAGACAGCACCAAAACCAAAAGCCTACTTTATAGACACAAAGCCTCAAAATCATCGGGTTTTAACTTCGGTCTTACTTTTTCAAGATTTGATTTGGGCTTGACTACCTTGATTGATAACGGCAGTTTTACGCTATCGCCCAAAAACGATTTCCTGAGCTATCGTTCATGGAAGACAAGCGATGTAGGTTTTGATCTATTGCAATTTGGTTATCGCTTTAACCCTGGCTTCAAAGTGTATTTATCAGCGGGTTTCGACTGGACATTGATCCGCCTGCGTAAAGACATCACCATACAAAGAAACGCACCTGTATTGACTTACGTTACAGACAGTATTCACTTTAGCAAAAACCGGTTCTCATCTACTTACCTGCGTCTGCCTTTATCGTTCGAGTTTAGAACCCGTGAGTATAGCGATGGCAAACGTTTTCGTTTCATTGTTGGTCCGGAAGCTGGTTTATTGCTAGGTGGTCGTGTTAAGCAAATTAGTGATGAAAACGGTAAACAAAAGTTTGACGACGACTATCACTTTACCAAAGTACAATACGGAGCTTTTACCCGCATAGGCTATGGCTCGGCAGGTTTGTTTGCCAAGTATTACTTTAACGATATGTTTGAGGATAGTCCAGAACAAGCTGGCTTGAAGAAATTTGCGATAGGCTTAACCTTTGGCTTCTGATATTGAAAATAATCAACCCTGCATATATAAAACGAGAGGCGATTCAATGGATCGCCTTTTGTTGTTGATAATAATATATAAGCCATAACTCAAAGGCTTCTATCTTTGCCCTATGAGCGATATGTCTTTCTTACAAGCTTTAGCGGTTACCAAAACATATCCCGGCCAGCGTGTGGCAGGGGTAAAACGGATCAGCCTTAATATAAAGCCCAATAAGATCACCGCCATTATAGGCGAAAGCGGCAGCGGTAAGAGTACCCTGTTGCGTTTGCTGTATGGTTTGCTATCGCCGGATGAAGGTAGGGTGCAGTTTAAGGGCGAGCGCATCTGGGGACCCGAGGAAAAGCTGATCCCCGGCCATGATGCCATGCGCATGGTAACCCAGGACACCGACGGACTAAACGTTTACGCCAAAGTGTGGGACAACATTGCCGTGCTGATGCCCAATACCGACATAGCCGCCAAAGAAGAGCGTACCACGCAGGTACTGCAGCAACTCAATGTTTTAAAGCTGGCCGACAAGCAAGCCATTTTTTTAAGCGGTGGCGAAAAGCAACGCGTGGCTATTGCCCGTGCCTTAGTAACGCAACCCGAAGTTTTATTACTTGACGAACCCTTTAACCAGGTGGATACCTCGTTTAGAGAAGGGCTGCAGCAGGATATTCGCCAAGTGGTGCATGACACCGGGTTAACCGTGATCATGGTATCGCATGACCCGGCCGAAGTGCTTTCTATGGCTGACGAGCTGATTGTACTGAAAGATGGCGAGGTCATTGAAGCCGGCCACCCTAAAGAATTATATCAAAATCCGCAGAACCTATATACCGCTAAACTGCTGACCAATTGCAATGTATTGAGCCAGGACGAGGCCAGGCAATGCGGTATTAACACCAAGGCTGCCGATGTTGTGATTTACCCCGAATGGGCCACGCCAACCAACAGTTGGACGCGCAAGGACTGGACCGTTAAGCAAGTGCTTTTTAAAGGCAGTTATGAAGATCTGTTAGTTACCAAAGATGATATTACCCTGCGTTTATTAAACGACGAACCGGATAAATACAAGGCAGGCGATAAGGTGCATGTCAAGATCAACAGGTACCTGGAGTTTTAAGGACAAGTGATCCACGTGAGAGTGTGGATCAGTTTGGATCAGCTGGATCACCTTGAAAATGCAAATCATTGAAAACCAGTATATAGTATTAAAACTAGTTTAATAGTTGGATCATTTTGGATCAGTTTGGATCACTTTTCATGACTTTTATGTCTTTTTTGGATCGCCCTATTTTTTGTTTTTTTCGCAGTGATACTTTAGACCAGGCGCCCGTTACCCCCTTTTTTTCCAGACGCTAATATCCGGGTAAAATAGGTTATTCTTTTTTAAAAACGCTTTAAAACAGTTTAAAACGTTTAAAAACATTTTAAATATACGGGTTGATCAAAGCAACAAACCCATCCACATCATCAATCATCATTACCACCCGCGTCACTGCTTTAGGCTTGCGGTAAATGCGTTCAATGTTTACTGGTTCTTTAAAGGTAAGCAAGACATTATACGTGCTTTTCATTGGTCCGCCTTTAAAGCAATGTTCGTCGGGGGTGTAGCTGTCCATTATTTTTTCTGCGGATTGGATATTGTTCAGGTCTATTAATGCCCGCCAGCGGATGCCGATGCGTAATAATAGTTGCTGATTTAAAACTAGTACCGGGCTTTTTACCATGGCAGAAAAATCGCCGATGATCAATATAAAACTGTAAACAGTTAAAGCCGTCACTATGATGGCCCAGGTATGGCTGTAATGATTTAAAAACAAGTGGAACGCCACCGTTTCTATAATGCCTACACACAATATTACACCAAACAAGGCACCATAGCCGCTCTCACGGTGATTGCTGAATGGTTTAATTTCTGACGATACTGCTTGTGGCTTCATCCAAAACAATAGCCCGAAGCGTAACATGGTAACTTCTGTCGCCAGGAACTTTACAGCGGGATGATTGCCCAGCGCCGCACCCATGCTTTGCTTTAAGTTATACGCGAAGTCAGGGATTTGATTTTGTAACGCTCTGTATTCTCTTTTTATCTGGCGAATCTTACTGAGTGCGTAAACAATTACGCCGATTTCCAGTCCGGCGCTTAGTTTTCTGAGTTGAATAATATAAGTACGCTGATGTGCGGGTAAAATTAGATAGGCTACACCGCAACAAATGCTAAACACTAAAACAATGCTCCACTTTCTGACCTTACCGGGGCGAATCAATAAAAAATAATAGATCACTGGGATAGTAAATACAATGTCGCCCAAAAATGCCGTGGCAACCAGGTCGCGTTTGATGGGATCTACATGATGCACTATAAATGAACCGACAATTAGTACAGCGAGTGCAGCTAACAAGGTAAACCAAACGTTTTTGTGAATAGTGTTAATGGATAGTGTCATACCACCGAATTTTGAGTGTTGATGCAAATATGGTGAACAATGCAACAGGGACAAAAACAAATCTACTTAAACCTATATTATATCTATAAACAAACACTTTACCACTATGAAAAACAAATTGTTACGTCTGTTACTGCTTGGAGCAGTAATCGGCATTTTGGGCACCAGTTGCGGCGCACCGCGCCCGCTGGCTGCACCACCTGCGCCGCCGGCACATCCGGCACCGTAAATAGAATGTCCGCTTTGTTAGCTACAGGGCGGACATTTTGGTTTCAGGACGTTAAATATTTGCCTAACTTCATTTAACCATGAAAAACCTTATCCTTCCATTATGTCTAATTTGCCTTTTTGCCGGCATCGCGCATGCTCAAACTACAAATACCGATACTGCTTTAAAATTCAACTTTTATGTTACAGCTTTTGAAAACCACTGGGTGGTATTAAAAAAGCCTGATACAGCACGCTATTACACTTTTGGATATGTTTATATAGAAAGCAAAAAAGGCTTTATGTTTAAGCCGGCCGGGCAGTTTGAAATTAATAAACGGCATAAATACATATTACATCCCGGCAAAATAGGCCGGTATATGTTTAGCCCGGGCGAGATAGATCAATCTTTTGCGCCTCGGATAATCCGGCATCAGGATACCCTTGGCATACAGAATAACAGGCAAATATGGCCCACGCTCGCCGCTATTTTACCTGCAAAGCACTTTAAGGAACTTAAAATAGAAGTCACACCAAAATGGATAAAACCTTATTATACTTATTCCGATACACTTGAGCATAACTACCGCTGGGGATGTTATCACACAGAGGAGATTGACCCTGCTGTCGGAATCGATTATTTGGAAAAAGTTTATAAAGTTTCGCCTCATTACAAAGGCGTAAAGGTGCCTATGGATAAAGTTTCCTGGATCAATCACCAGGGGATTGAAATGAAATTGGGCCAGGCTTACAATGATACACAACAATACGGTAAGGCTATTAACTTATTGAATACGGCCATATTAAACGATCCGACTTACATCCCTTTTTATCAGGAGCTAATCAATACCTATTTTAAAAAAGAAGATTGGAATATGGTTATAGCAACTGCTAATCGAGGACTATCAACTTTGACAGCGGTCGAAAAATCAGATCAAAAACGCGACTTAGCAGCATGCATAGCTAAAAGTTACGAAGAATTGAAAAACGATGAACAAGGTAAATATTGGCGTGCAAAAAGTTTGGAATATAGTCTATGCCCCGGTTGTGTTTATTAATTGTGGATTTGCGTTAAGGATAGAAGCGGATACCGGCCCGTGATTAACACCTGTGGCGTATGAGCGGATAGCCTGGCCCGCCTAAAGGCGGGAACGCCATTATTGATCACTATCCACCTGGTGTATAAGCTTCTTCCCTATGCCGGGGTAACAAATCATTCCTGTATTACATAGCCACTCGTTTATCTACCTAAGGTAAAAGACGCAAAATATTGCGTCTCTACATAGTCTATATAATTGCAAAACCTCATTTCTGTTTAACTTAATCTACCCATCCCAAAAAATATCAAAACTTTTTTAGCCTAACCACTTGAATATCATAAAATAACTCCGTACTTTTGCAGTCCCGAAAACTGCCCACCAATGTAGGTGGCGGCGGGGTAAGAAAACAAAAACATAAGAAAGCAAGAATGCCTACTATCAATCAATTAGTTAGAAAAGGTAGAGTAGCTCTGGTTGACAAGAGTAAGTCGCCAGCGTTGGACAGCTGTCCACAGCGAAGAGGAGTATGCACCCGCGTGTATACCACTACCCCTAAGAAACCAAACTCAGCAATGCGTAAAGTTGCCCGTGTGCGCTTAACCAACGGTAAAGAAGTAAATGCTTATATCCCTGGAGAAGGTCACAACTTACAAGAGCACTCTATTGTGTTGATCCGTGGCGGTCGTGTTAAAGACTTACCAGGTGTACGTTACCACATCATCCGTGGTGCATTAGATACTTCTGGTGTTGCAGGTCGTAACCAACGTCGTTCAAAATATGGTACTAAACGCCCTAAACCAGGTCAAGTTGCGGCTGCACCTACAAAGGGTAAAAAGAAATAATTAAAGGAGGATAGTAACAATGAGAAAATCGAAACCAAAAAAAAGAATCCTTCTTCCTGATCCAAAATTCAATGATATTTTGGTAACCAGGTTTGTAAATAACATGATGTTTGACGGTAAAAAGTCTACCGCTTATACTATATTTTATAACGCAGTTGACATTGTTGAGAAAAAAACCAGCGAAAGCGGTTTAGATACCTGGAAAAAGGCTCTTAACAACGTTATGCCTGCAGTTGAAGTTAAAAGCCGCCGTGTTGGTGGTGCTAACTTCCAGGTACCTACCGAAGTTCGTCCGGAGCGTAAAATCGCTTTGGGTATGAAATGGTTAATCAGCTATGCTCGTAAACGTGGTGAAAAAACCATGATGGAGAAATTAGCCGGCGAGATCATCTCAGCAGCTAAAGGTGAAGGTGCAGCAGTGAAAAAGAAAGAAGATACGCACAAAATGGCTGAGGCTAACAAAGCGTTCTCTCACTTCAGATTCTAAAAAACTAATGAATGAATTAGTGAATTAGTGAATGAGTGATTTGTTGAAAAGGTAACATTATCCTAATCATTAAATTGCTTATTCGCTAATTCACTCAATCACTCATTCAGTAATTAAAAAAACAATATGTCAAGAGATCTTAGATATACAAGAAATATAGGTATTGCCGCTCACATTGATGCGGGTAAAACAACTACCACCGAGCGTATTCTTTACTATAGCGGCGTTAGCCACAAAATAGGCGAGGTACACGAAGGTGCAGCAACCATGGACTGGATGGCGCAAGAGCAGGAGCGTGGTATTACCATTACTTCGGCTGCTACTACAGTTGGTTGGAAATACAGAGGCCATAACTACCATATCAACATTATTGATACCCCGGGACACGTGGATTTTACCGTAGAGGTAAACCGCTCGTTACGTGTATTGGATGGTTTGGTTTTCCTTTTTAGTGCGGTTGACGGTGTTGAGCCTCAGTCTGAAACTAACTGGCGCCTGGCTAACAACTATAACGTTGCCCGTATTGGCTTTGTTAACAAAATGGACCGTAGCGGTGCAGACTTTTTAAATGTTGTAAAACAGGTAAAAAGTATGTTAGGCAGCAACGCAGTGCCTTTGCAGTTACCAATTGGTGCTGAAGAGAACTTTAAAGGTGTGGTTGACTTAATTAACTGGAGAGGTATTGTTTGGAATGAGCATGATAAAGGTATGACCTTTACTGAAGTGCCTATCCCTGACGATATGATCGAAGAAGCTACCGAGTGGAGAGAAAAATTGTTAGAATCAGTAGCTGATTATGATGAGTCTTTAATGGAGAAATTCTTTGAAGACCCTGCTTCAATTACCGAGCGCGAGATTTTAGATGCATTGCGTAAAGCAGTGTTAGATGCTAAGATTGTTCCTATGGTTTGCGGTTCGTCTTTCAAAAACAAAGGTGTACAAACTATGCTTGATTATGTGATGGAATTGCTTCCTTCACCTATGGACGTTGAAGGTATTATTGGTACTAACCCTGATACCGGCGAAGAAATTTTGCGTAAACCATCAGAAAAAGAGCCGTTTGCAGCTTTAGCATTTAAAATTGCAACCGATCCTTTCGTAGGTCGTCTATGCTTTATCCGTGTTTACTCTGGTAACTTAGAAGCAGGATCATACATACACAACATGCGTTCTGACAGTAAAGAGCGTATCTCTCGTATATTCCAAATGCACGCTAACAAGCAAAACCCAATCCCTAACGTAGGTGCTGGTGATATTGCTGCGGTAGTAGGCTTTAAGGATATTAAAACAGGCGATACCCTTTGCGACGAGAAATTCCCGATCATATTGGAGTCTATGAACTTCCCTGATCCGGTTATCGGTTTAGCTATTGAGCCTAAAACTCAGGCTGATGTTGATAAATTAGGTATCGCTTTAGGTAAATTATCTGAAGAGGATCCTACGTTCCACGTAAAATCTGACGAAGAAACCGGCCAAACTGTAATTTCAGGTATGGGCGAGCTTCACTTAGATATTATCATGGACCGTTTAAAACGCGAGTTTAAAGTTGAGGTTAACCAGGGTGCGCCACAGGTAGCTTTCAAAGAAGCTATCACAGGTTCTGTACAACACCGCGAAACATACAAGAAACAAACCGGTGGTCGTGGTAAATTTGCTGATATACAAGTTGTATTATCACCAAATGACGACGGTAAAGAAGGTTTAACCTTTATCAACGAAATCTCAGGTGGTTCAATCCCTCGTGAGTTTATTCCATCTGTACAAAAAGGCTTCGAAGCTTCTTTGGCAAATGGTGTGTTGGCAGGTTACCCGCTAACCGGCTTAAAAGTACGTTTGATAGATGGTTCATTCCACGCTGTCGATTCGGATGCATTGTCATTCGAGTTAGCTGCTAAGATGGCTTACCGCGAGGCTTTGCCACGTTGTAAACCGGTATTGCTTGAGCCGATCATGAAAATTGAGATCTTAACTCCTGAAGAAAACATGGGTGACGTTATTGGTGACATGAACCGTCGTCGTGGCCAGCTTTTGGGTATGGACAGCCGTGCAGGTGCTCAAGTAATTAAAGCTACTGTACCACTTTCAGAAATGTTTGGTTATGTAACCCAGTTACGTACCATTACATCTGGCCGTGCTACTTCAACCATGGAGTTTGATCACTATGCTGAAGCGCCACGTAACGTACAGGACGAAATTGTTGCTAAAGCAAAAGGCAGAAAAGCTGCTGGTAATAACTAGTAATAAAATTAGTTGATTGGCGATTAGAGATTTTCGCCAATCAATTATTAAATAAATAAACAACCGGTCGCCCTAACAAATAGCTCTTAGGATTGACCTCAACAAAAAACAAAATGAGCCAAAGAATCAGAATCAAATTAAAATCTTACGATTACAATCTGGTTGATAAATCAGCTGAGAAGATCGTAAAAACAGTAAAGCCAACAGGCGCTGTAGTTAGCGGACCACTTCCGTTACCAACCGAAAAGAAAATTTTCACTGTTTTGCGTTCACCGCACGTAAACAAAAAAGCACGTGAGCAATTCCAATTATGCTCTTACAAAAGACTATTGGATATCTACAGCTCAAATTCAAAAACTGTAGATGCGCTGATGAAACTTGAATTGCCTAGCGGCGTTGAAGTGGAGATCAAAGTGTAACTGTACCGGAAGATCCGAAATTAGAATCGAGAGTTTAGAATCAAGATTCAAGATAAAATTAAGCCATCCGATTTTCGGGTGGCTTTTTTGCTGGATGACACTTTTATAATTAAAATTGAAAATTTGTATATTTGATTATGAGCACTTATTTAATAACACCGACCGCGGAACAGGAAAAGCTTATAGCTGCTTTCTTAGAAGAACAACACATCCCTTTTTTCAAAGAAGATGAAACATTACCGCAGCATGTTTTAGATGGTATAGAACGTGGACAGAAAGATTTTGAAGCAGGGCGATTTATACCATTTGATGATTTTAAAAAAAAATATCCAGCCGAATAATTAATGACGTTTAATGTAGTTTTCACCAACGAGGCGGATGATACATTTGATTCAATAGGGCGTCAAATATTGGAGCGATTGGGCAAGCCGGAAGTTCTGAAATTTAGAAGTCGCGTTTATAAAGTTGTAGAGACTGTACGCCGGTCTCCCTTGATTTTTCAAGTTGCTGGAAATACGGATAAAGTACGGAAAGCGGTTATACACGGAAATTGCTCTATGTTTTACCAGGTGAAAGATAACTTAATATCAATTCTGTTCTTTTGGGACAACAGGCAAGACCCAATATTAAAATAAGTATTCTTGGATTACCCCATTCCCACCAACAGCCAGCAAACCATTGCCCCTGTAAACGTATTCAAAAAATTAACCAGGTTATTGCCAATTAAACCACGCCGTTCTAATGCGGCGCCTAAAACAGAATCTATCAGATTGCCAACTGCACCCGCCAGGGCGATCCAACAAAACACTACACTCCACCCTAAACTTATCGAATAAATTGCCGCTATCAGCATCGCACCAATCAAACCAATCAGCGTACCTTCTATGCTGACTACGCCATCCAGTCCGCGGGTATCTTTTTTAAAGGTTAGGATATTGAAAAACCTTCGGCCGTAAACTGTCCCGAGCTCTGAAGATAAAGTATCAGCAGTAGCCGCGGCTAAGCTGCCGGCAATCATTACCTGTACAAACACCGAGTGCGCTGGCGACTGCCATGCCATTAACCCCAATATAGCTGATATGCCGCCATTGGCCAAAACCTGCCATGCGGTACGCCTGCCTTTATTTTTTTCGGCAACGCCTGTTAACGTCTTTTTGTCGATTTGCCATTTGGTGGCCCATAAACCTAGTATGAAAAATGCAGCTAATAAGATAAGCCCTGTAACGCCGGCACCTTTATAGATAAACACACCAACGATATCGCCAACTACCGCCCCCGTTCGTGTTAACTTACCGGTACGATAGCTCAATACAGCCGCAATTAACAGGATTGTATAAACTGAAACGTCAGCTAGTGTCATAGGTCTAGTTTTCGTAAAAATATCTATTAATGATATATCTTTAGAAAAATAAAACAGAGCTTCTGGGTTTATTCTGGTTTAAAACAGCTACGTGCCGCACACAATGAATTTTCGTAACAAGCTTCTCGCCCCAATTACAACGGTGCCTGCTGCATTGCAAAACGCACATTTCGCTTCACTGGATGGACTTAGGGGAATAGCAGTTTTAATTGTGGTGTTTGCACACCTGGGAGGCAATCATTTACTTAAACCATTTCATTTGTCGGTAAATAGCCGCACGGGTGTTGATCTGTTTTTTGTTTTAAGCGGATTCTTAATCACTAGTATTTTACTCAAAGAACGAGTAGCCAAAGGAAGTGTGTCTTTGCAGCGGTTCTATATTAGGCGCATTTTTCGTATTGTTCCTGCGGCTTATGCGTTTCTTTTCCTAGTGTGCCTGTTAAACCTCTTTCTACCCTTGCACATCGGATTAAGAGATTTTCTCGCGTCGCTTTTTTTTCTGAAAAACCTGCCGATGCCGAATGAGCCTTTTACCGCGCATTTTTGGTCGCTTGCTGTCGAGGTTCAATTTTATATCATATTCCCTTTTTTGCTGGTAACTAACATTAACCGCTATATAATCATTGCCTTGACTTTAGTTATTGGGATCACTGTAATAGCTATCTGCGCCGAGCATATTTCTATAACAGCTCAATATCCCGAAATTAGGTGGTTAGTTAAACTTAGCCGGTATGCTTTCTGGAAAGGGCCTGTTATCATTTTAATAGGCTCACTGCTTTCCATACTAATGTTTAAGGGCATCATTAATATCAAAGCAATATCGAAACCTGACCTTATTGCAGCTTTACTAATCATGATGGCTTTAGTAATTACAGCAAATAGCTTTGTCTCTTACACCAGATATCTTTCTGAGATTGTGGCCGCTCTATTATTTGCAATAACTATTTTGATAAGTCTGAAAGGAGGTTGTTTTTTGTCCTCGACCTTCTTAGTCAAGGTGGGTGTCATGTCTTACAGTATTTATATATGGCAAGAATTATTTATTGGCACCCATGCCTGGCAACCCTGGCTAAAGTTTATGGCCGGGTATCCGGTGGCAGAGCTGATAATAATAAAGCTGGTATTGTTAGCGGCATTAAGCTTTCTATCGTATTACTTTATCGAACGGGTTTTCCTCCGTATCAAAACCAAATTCGAATAACTAATATTCGTCGCTGTTTTCAAGAAAGTCTTGCCATACGCCCTCCAGTTCGTGTACCAACTCGGGGCGAATGGATATGCCCGATGCCTGCGGTGTCCAGGTTTGTGCAGCCAGGTTGCCGGTTTTCAATATCTCAAGAGTAAGTATGGGTTCTTTCTCAGGATTGAGCAGAGTATCAATGGCAATAGTAATACGATGATAATGCCGCCCTTTACGAAAAGCCAGGTAAGGCTCTGAAGCAATGATACCAGACGCAAAAATACCTTTAGGCTCAACACCTACCCGAACGATGTAGGCACGGTCGCCGGGCTGAATGGTTTTGTGGCTGGCCACGCTCCAGTTATCTTCGAGTTTGCCGGTGTCTTTAAGTTTTTGGATATCGGCATCGATGTCGGCCCACTCAAATTTGATGGGGTTCCATCCAAAAAGATAGGCTTTCATTTTGGCGATTTATATGAGAACTTATCCGCGTCCGGTTAGCTCGTCCAACTTATTGCGCTCGGTCTGCAGTTCGCGCGCCAGTTTCTTTTCCTTTTCGTTGGCTTTTGCCTTGAAGGTTTTAAACTCTTCTTCCAGCTCGTTATATAAGGTAGTACGGTAAACAGCTTCTTTACGGTAACCGCCAGATTGCGAAATAACCACACCCGCAATAATAGCAATGATGAGTACCAAACCCCACATAACAATATTATACGTGCCTTTTGCAAACGCCATTCCCAGGAAACTGATCGAGTCGGTTTGAGAAAGTGCTTGCTCTTTTGACGCTACGTCTGCTTGTAAACCGGTGGTGGTTTTGGTTTGATCGGCAATTTTATCGTTTGCTGCTTTTAATTGGTTGCGGACACTATGCAGCGTATCTGTATAACTCTTCCACATAGCAGCAACAAAAGGTTTTTGGTAATTATAGACTTTAGTTAGCAGGTATTGATATTGACCATAAAGGCTTTTGTCAATTTTGGGTGTAGCCTGCGTAGCTACCGTGTCAGGTTTTGCAGCAGGTACAGGCGCTGCAACCTTTACCGGAGCGGCGGCTACAGATGCCGCTCCCTTGGCAGGCGTTGTAGTAAGTCGTTTCAGGCTATCGGCTTTTTGTTGGGCGCGATATGTTTTGGCATAAGCGCCATAGCCATATCTTGAGTAAGGTTTACCGGTTTTAGGATTGATAGGGACACTCCCCGGTTTGGCAGTGATTACAGGCTTTGTAGCCGGCACTTTTTTAACAACTGTTCTTTTAACACTGTCCTGGGCTTGAGCGGTGGCTAAATAACCAACCAGCATCAGTAATACCAATGGTAGTTTTAACATGAAATAGTTCTTCATAAGGGTAAAATTATGCAATGATATATTAAAAACACAGTAAAAAAGCGCTTTTATTGCAGGTTTCGAGCATTATACGTATGATGAATGCAATCCTTTGTACGCATTTTTGCTGCGCTTAGTTATATTAGCAGCATGAATATCGGAATAATAGGCTTGGGGGATATGGGGCGGTTATATGCCAGGGCTTTTGCAAAAGCCGGCTATACGGTTACCGGGTGCGACTTACCCGCCAACAGGCAGCAATTAGAGCAGGAGCTTACGCCTTTTAACATTAAAGTGTTAGATAGCGGCAAAGAAGTATCGCAAATTAGCGACCTGATTGTCTATTCGGTGGAAGCCGAGCGGATTGAGAAGGTGGTGGCCGAATACGCCCAATTCACCAAGCCGGGTGCCATTGTTGCCGGGCAAACGTCGGTGAAAACACCCGAGATCCTGGCTTTTGAAAAGTACCTGCCTCAAAGCGCACAGATCATTACCTTTCATGGGATGCATGGCCCGGGCTTTGAGCCTAAGGGGCAGACATTGATACTGATTCCGCATAGGGCCGATGCTGCAGCACGGCAACGGATGATTGACCTGTTTACTGCCATAGGTTCTGAAATAGCCGAGATGGCCGACTACCACGAGCACGACAAGATTGTTGCCGATACCCAGGCAGTAACCCACGTAGGTTTTGAAAGCATGGGCACCGCCTGGAAAGAAGCCGGTTTCTTCCCCTGGGAGAATGCGTCGTACATTGGTGGCATTGATAATGTGAAGATCCTAACCACCCTGCGCATATTCAGTTACAAGGCGCACGTGTATGCCGGCCTGGCGATATTGAACCCATACGCCCGCCAGCAGGTAAGGCAGTATGCGGTATCTGAGTCGGAGTTATTTAAGCTGATGATCCAGGAGGAGGAGGCCGCGTTCCGCGAACGTTTATACCGTGCGCGCGACTTTGTGTTTCACGAAAGCCGCAAGCCTATTATGTTAAATGATAAGGTAATGAAAGAGTTCTCGCTTGGGAAAGATCATGATAAGCAGAAGCCAAACTCGCACTTAAGTATATTGAGTATGGTTGATGCCTGGTATCATTTGGGCGTTAATCCCTATGATAACCTGATCTGCCAGACCCCACCGTTCCGGCTACGATTGGGTATTGCAGAATACCTGTTTAAAGACGAACAACTATTGGAGGAGTCTATCCAGGCCGCGCTGTATGACAAAACCATCCGTGGCGATGATCTGGAGTTCCACTCTGCGGTGCGTGAATGGTCGTCTATTATAGGTTATGGCGATATGGAGGGCTACAAGAAGCACTTTAATGATGTACAGGCTTTCTTTAAGGACCGACTGCAGGAAGGCAATCGCCAAAGCGCCGAGCTGATCAGAAGGTTAATGACCGAGTAGCACTGTTTTGTTTCACGTGTGTATGCAACAGATGAAACAAGTGAAACAATGTTTTTGATCAATGTATTGATAAGCAGTATTTTGCGAAAATACAGTGAAACAAAATGAAACAACAAAAATGACTTATCGGTCATTTTTTGTTTCACGATTGCGATTTTTTTGAACGATAAATACCTAAACCATGAATAAGTTTAACGAGAAATTTAAGCTGATATTCGTCCCTTTTTTTCTGATTGGTGCGCTTACTATTGCGGGATACACTTTTTTGCATTGGCTGTTATGCATTAAAACAACAATAGTTACAGTAGATGAAGATGTAACCAATTTTTTTATTCCGTTTGCACTACCATGGATCCCGATGCTGATCTGGTTAATGCCGAAACTAAAATTACTTAACCTCAAAAATAAGAGCGGAAAAGGCGACCCGCTTATGGGCTACCTGATGGTGGCTTGGTTTGCCATCGGGCTACCTACAATTATAGCTCAGGAATATCTTATTACTGCTACCGGAACGCTGACTAGTATCGACAACATCGGGCAGATCAATCAACAGCCGTTAACTAAGTATTACACACTTAAACATTACTATATCGATAAAAGGTTGGTGAGGGTAAAACCGGTATTTGAAGTTAGTGGCAAATACAATGAACATTTTGACATGAGCATATATGCGCCATGCCCTATTTATGATAAAAATTACCATCCGGCATCTTATACAATAACAAACAAAACCCAGCAAAACAGAGACACATCGTTTAAAAAGATACCGGCTAACCTGCTAATCATAGTTAATGGCAAACCAACATCGAGGGAAGAGTTCGTATCTATCCCTCCGAATGAGATTCAAACAATAAATGTATACAAAGGAGCGGCAGCAGTTGCTTTATATGGCGATGCAGCTAAGAACGGCGTACTCACTGTAAGGCTTAAAACCAATAATTTTGAACCACTGGTCGAAAAGAATATGCCCGCCCCCTTGGCATGGTTAGCTGTTAAATATCAAAAGACCATCAGCAATAGACTATCGTCACAAGAAAAAGACGATAGTTATAAACAGTTTGCTAAGAAAAGCCAGGATGATTTTAGTTCAAAGCAATTAGAAGACTTTGTTTACCTGGATAGAATTGGCGCAGGTAAAGATTTGAGAAACTATATAAAAGCAGTTAAATTGGGAGCCTCGGATAACATACCGCTAATCATTTTATCGCCGGTAAATGAGCCGTTTGCCAGCAGAAACGGCAGCAAATTGCCGTGGATATTTGGTTCTTTCGGTATCGGCGCAGCTTTGTTCCTGATGGGCTTGCTGTTTAAACCATTAAAATCGGGCGATTTGGTTACAATAGCAGAGAAAGAACGCAAAAGGTCCAAATTAGATCTTCAATTCTTTAAGATTTTTTGGCCCCAAAAGACTCATTTTGCTACCTCGCTTATTATTGATATCAATTTAGCGATATTTATTATAATGGCTTTATCGGGCTTAGGTTTTATGACCTTTAGCGGTGATGACCTTTTAAAACTCGGCGCCAACTATCGGCCGTATGTAATTGATGGCCAGTACTGGCGATTGATAACGAATATGTTTTTGCATGGCGGTTTCATGCATGTGTTTTTTAATATGTATGGATTACTCTTTGTCGGGATATTTTTGGAGCCTTTACTGGGGCGTAACAAGTTTGTGTTGACTTATCTAATCACAGGGATAATAGCAAGCTTCGCCAGTATATTGTGGCATCCCAATACGGTGAGTGTGGGTGCCTCAGGCGCTATATTTGGCATGTATGGTATTTTCTTTGCACTGCTTACTACTAGTTTATTTCCGAAGGATTTTCAAAAGTCTTTCCTCATAAGCACTTCGTTTTTTATAGGCTATAACTTATTATACGGGCTGACTGGGGGCATCGACAACGCTGCACACATAGGAGGCCTGGTAAGCGGATTCGTCATCGGCTATATCCTATATCCCGGGTTGAAAAGCAAATCGACAGAAAAAGATACGGAACAGCTGCTGGATGAGTTGACGGGTAAAAAGAAGGTGGAGACAGTGGATGGGGAGTAGATTCAGCCTACCGCAAGCTAACTTATAATCCGCGTCATGCCGAACTTGTTTCGGCATCCCATCAGGTACAATAAAGTATTGTTATCATTTACTTTTCAAGTGGGATGATGAAACAAGTTCAGCATGACTATTCCTTCAGCACGCTCACTTACTCCCGCAACCGCTCATCCGTATAAGTAATCTCCGTACGGCCGTGCTTTATGGGTTTGCCACTCTCGTCAACTGCTACAAATACAATTTTGTCTATCGTCAGGATGGTTTTCTGGGTGATTTTGTTGCGTACGGCGCAGGTTAGGGTGATAGAGGTGTGCCCAAAATGAATAGCCTTAATGCCCAGCTCAACAATATCGCCCTGGCGCGCCGAGTTGATGAAATTAATTTCAGACATATACTTGGTAACGCAGCCGGTGGTGCCCAGCTGTATAATGCTGTAAATAGCGGCTTCTTCGTCAATCCAGGCCAGCAGGCGGCCGCCAAATAATGTGCCGTGTGCGTTCAGGTCTTCGGGCTTAACCCATTTACGTGTATAAAAATTCATGTGGTACTAATTATACCGCAAATATAGCTAGTTATCGTCATCATCCATATCTACATCCTTGCCCGTGGCAGACCATTCTACCCTCAAATCATTGATAGTTTGGGTGGTGGCGCCTATCTCGGCGCGGTATTTTACCTGGTCGCGGTCTCTAAACTCCTTATATAATAATATATACAACTTACACTCCTGTAATATCAGCTTTGATTTAATAACGGCTATTTGCTTCTTTTTTTTAGGCAAGGTAAGCCTGGCAAAACGGTACGCTATGCCTTTAAGTGTATCAATTTGTGGCAGCGCTTTCTGGTTAAGCGTCATCAATACGGTATCATGGCCAATGTTATGGTTGCCATAAAAGTCGCGTTCTATATCGTCAGACAGTCTTTGAGTTTCATGGGTCAGCGCTCTCATTTCCCTGAGCTGGTAAATGGGAGCAAAGGCCAGGCAGCAACCGGTATAAATTACAGTGACAGCCGTAGCTGCCAGCGTTAATACATTTTGCTTCTGATTTTTCAAACCCAGGTAGGCCAGCCAGCCAAATAAATAACCCGATATCAACCCACCAAAATGTGCCGCATGGTCCACTTGTTTTCCAATAGGGATAATACTGTAGGCTACAAATATCGAGGTGCTTATCAATAACGCCCTGCGCGCACTGGCTTCGTAAAATTTAGTGCTTAGTAAAGCCAGTAAGATCCCAAACAAACCAAATATAGCGCCCGATGCACCAGCCGCCACGCCGTGGTCATGCCATACTACCGATGTTATGCTGGCGCAGATACCGGTGAGTAAATACAAGATCAGGTAATTCCATTTGCCCAGCTTTACTTCAATGAGCGAGCCAATGTAAATCAGCACCACCATATTACCGGCAAGGTGTAGTAATGAGAAATGCGAAAATATGCTGGTAACCAACCGCCAAACCTGCCCGCTTAAAACCGGGTTGCGGCTGCTAAAGCCAACCGATAGGTACAGGTTTTCGATGGTATCATTAAGGTGTCTGAAATAATGAAAGTTTCCGTTAAGACCGCTATGGTGCCGCGCTGCATTAAACAAGCCCGCATAAAACAAGGCTATCATAATTATACGCGTCAAAAAGAATGCTGCAATATTAACCAGTACTAAAATGGGCGTTATAAAATATCTTGACCGGGGCGTAAAAGCCGCGAAGAAATCGCGTAATTTTTCCTTATAACCCATAGGCGGGTCGGTAAGCGAGATAAACTGATTGTCGGGGATGCTATCTATCAACTGCTGGGTGGTTTCCTGCAGCGTATCTTTTAAGTGATATTCTACATACTCAATTTCGCCGTTTAGCAGCAACTCCAGGTTTTTGGCGTTTTTACCATAGTCGGTAAAAAACATCTGGTAGCCTACGCATTCACTTTTAATAACCACGTTATTGCCAACCATGCGGGCAGAAACCTCTTCGGCATAGCTTTCCCATGATATTGGCGTGTAGCCTATAATGCCGTCGTGGTCAAAATAGCCAATGCGCCAGCCCAGGTTATTGAATGCATGGTATAGTAAGGTTAGGTAGTAATCGGCGCTATAGTCGCCCAGCGGAATGGTAATTACTTTACGTGGTGATATGCCCCAGCCTATTCCTGAATCGCTGTGCGGAATGGTAATTAATTTACGTGGTGATACGACCCTGGCCATAATTGGTTAGTGACAACTTTGATAAATATAACTGATTTGGCTTGTTGTGCAAAGGCGTAGCGGTGATTTTAGAGAATGTTGAATTAGGGCGTTTCCGCTGATAGAAGCGGGCGGGCTTTCCATTCATACGCCTGCGAGGCCTTAATCACGGGCCGGTATCCATTTCAATCCCTAACGCAGGGGGACTCACCCCGACTACGCTGCGCTGGTCAACCCTCTCTTCCGCAAGCGGGAAAGAGGGTTTTTTTAATATCGAATAATGAATTTTGAATATCGAAATTACCCCTTCATTATTCATTATTCAACATTCGGTATTCGATATTTCAACCCTCTTTCCGACGAAGTCGAAGAGAGGGTGGTCGAGCGAAGCGACGACCGGGTGAGTCCCCCGCGTTAGGGGTAGCAGCGGATACCGGCCCGTGACTAAGGCCTGCGCAGTATGAGCGGATAACCCGGGCCGGAGGCAACGTCATGGTAGAGATAGATAATGTTGTCATTGCGAGCATAGCGTGGCAATCGCAAGGAAGTAGGCTGTAGCGCGTGCGATTGCTTCGTCGTCCCTCCTCGCAATGACAATAGTATTATTAATGGTTTCACCAAACTTTTTCACCCACACATTTAAAACCCCGACATTTCCGCCGCCAATTACTTAACAAGCCTTGTTAAATAGTGATGCTTTATGGGTGCCAACCCCTCATATAATCAACTTTTTAAAGCTTTTAAATATTTATGAAAAAATAACTTGGTAACTATTTGACAATTAAAGTAAAGTTGCTATCTTTGCCGTCCCTTTACGGGGGAAATAATATGCCTTGAACGAAGCCCTACTGCTTCGATGGGCAATAACACATAAAGAAATGTCAGGAATAATTGGTAAAAAAGTAGGAATGACCAGCATATTCGACGACTCAGGGAAAAACATCCCTTGTACAGTTATCGAAGCTGGCCCTTGCGTAGTAACACAAGTAAGGTCTGTTGAAACAGACGGTTATGCAGCTATACAGCTTGCATATGGCGAGAAAAAGGAGAAAAACACTTCAGCTCCGTTAAAAGGCCATTTCCTTAAAGCCGGAACAACCGCAAAACGTAAACTTGTTGAATTTAAAACTTTCGAAGATGAAAAAGCTTTGGGTGACACTGTTACCGTAGAGATTTTTGCTGAGGGAGATTTTGTCGATGTAGTGGGTACGTCAAAAGGTAAAGGTTTTCAAGGTGTGGTTAAGCGTCACGGTTTTGGTGGTGTGGGTATGCAAACTCACGGTCAGCACAATCGTTTACGTGCTCCGGGTTCATTAGGTGCTTCATCTTGGCCATCAAGAGTATTCAAAGGTATGCGTATGGCAGGCCAAATGGGTAATGAGCGCGTTAAAATTCAAAACTTAGAAGTATTGAAAGTATACGCAGAGCAAAACCTGTTAGTAGTTAAAGGTTCCATCCCAGGGGCTAAGGGTTCATTCGTTATAGTGGATAAATAAGATGGAAGTTAAAGTATTAAACGTATCAGGTAAAGAAACAGGTGCCAAGGTGCAGCTTCCTGAAGCTATATTCGGTATAGAGCCCAATGATCATGCAATCTACTTAGACGTTAAGCAATTTTTAGCTAACCAACGTCAGGGTACGCATAAATCAAAACAACGTAATGAAATTGCAGGTTCAACCCGCAAATTATATAAACAAAAAGGTACAGGCGGCGCCCGTGCCGGTAGTGTAAAATCTCCATTATTTAATGGTGGTGGCCGTGTATTCGGTCCGCAGCCCCGCGATTACAGTTTCAAATTAAACAAGAAACTTAAAGTGTTGGCTCGTTACTCTGCCTTATCATACAAAGCTCAGGAGAGCAATGTATTGGTTTTAGAAGATTTTAGCTTTGACTCGATCAAAACTAAAAACTACATAAACCTGGTTGCAGGTATTAACGCTACTGATGTGAGAACATTATTGGTATTGCCTACAGCAAATAACAATGTGTATTTATCAAGCAGAAACCTTAAAAAGACCAAGGTTATTACAGTTGACCAAATTAACACTTATGATGTGTTAAACGCTGGTAAACTAGTGTTGACAACCGGTGCTGTTAAAATTTTGGAGGAAGCATTAGCTAAGTAATATGGAAATTTTAAAGAAACCCTTACTTACTGAAAAAGTAGCTCAATTAACTGAGAAGCTTAACCGTTATGCTTTTATAGTTGACCCGCGGGCTAACAAAATTCAGATCAAAACAGCAATCGAAGCCATGTATGGCGTTAATATTACTGCTGTTAACACAATGAGATACGTTGGAAAACTGAAAAGTCGTAACACAAAAGCTGGTCCTGTTTCAGGTCGCTCTGCTACTGTGAAAAAAGCGATCATCACGTTGAAAGACGGTGAAACAATAGATTTTTACAGCAATATATAATTAAGACATGGCAGTAAAGAGATTTAAACCGGTTACCCCGGGTACCCGCTTCAGAGTTGATGTATCTAACTCGGATATTACAACAAACGTTCCTGAAAAGTCGTTGGTTGTATCGGTTAACACCAGATCAGGTGGTCGTAACCACAGCGGTAAAATGACTATGCGCTACCTGGGTGGTGGCCATAAACAAGCATACAGATTAATTGATTTCAAACGCAATAAATTTGACATCCCTGCAAAAGTTGCTACTATCGAGTATGATCCTAACCGTTCTGCACGTATAGCCCTGCTACACTTTGTAGACGGTGAAAAAAGATATATGATCGCTCCGGAAGGTTTAACCGTTGGCATGACCGTAGTGTCAGGCGAATCGGTAGCACCAGAAGTGGGTAACACCATGCAATTAAAGTCAATACCTCTGGGTTCAATCATTCATAATATTGAATTGAATCCTGGTCAGGGTGGTGTGATAGCACGCTCTGCAGGTACTTACGCACAGCTTTCAGCACGTGATGGCAAATACGCTATCATCAAATTGCCTTCAGGCGAAACCCGTATGATCTTAGCTACTTGTTTAGCTACTATCGGTACCGTTTCAAATGGCGAAAGAGCAAACGCAGTATTGGGTAAAGCTGGTCGTAACCGTTGGTTAGGCCGTCGTCCAAGAGTTCGTGGTGTAGCCATGAACCCGGTAGATCACCCTATGGGTGGTGGTGAGGGTAGAGCCTCAGGTGGTCATCCACGCTCACGTAAAGGTTTGTTAGCTAAAGGCTACAAAACCCGTGACAAGAAAAAAGGGTCTGATCGTTATATCATTGAAAGAAGGAAGAAATAATAATGGCACGTTCAATTAAAAAAGGACCTTATATTGACCATAACCTAGACAAAAAAGTCTTGACGTTAAATGAGTCAAATAAAAAATCGGTTGTAAAAACATGGTCACGTCGTTCCATGATTTCTCCTGATTTCGTTGGTCATACATTCGCGGTACACAACGGTAACAAATTTATACCTGTGTATGTAACAGAAAATATGGTTGGTCACAAGCTGGGAGAGTTTGCGCCGACCCGTACATTCCGCGGTCACGCAGAAAAGAAAAAATAAGCAATGGAAGCAACAACTAAAATCAAAAAGTCTGTATTGATCAGACAACGCAAGGAGCAAGAGAAGGCTCAGCAAGGTGGCGCTTCTGTTGCGAAACTGCAGAATTGTCCAACTTCACCACGTAAAATGCGTCTGGTGGTTGACCTTATCCGCGGTATAGAAGTTGAAAAAGCGTTAAACACTTTGAAATTTCTGAATAAAGAAGCTGCAATTCGTGTTGAAAAACTTTTAGTATCAGCCATCAAAAACTGGGAAGCTAAAAACGAAGGTCAACGCGTTGAAGACAGCAACTTAATTGTAAAAGAAGTATCAGTAGGCGGTGGTCGTCAAAACAAAAGAATGCGTCCGGCTCCTCAAGGTAGAGGTTACCGTATCCGCAAACGTTCAAACCACGTAACGCTAATTGTAGGCTCTAAAAACGATATCAACTAATAAAATGGGACAGAAAGCACATCCAATAGGTAACAGATTAGGAATCATCAGAGGTTGGGATTCTAACTGGTTCGGTGGCAACAACTACTCCGATAAATTAGTTGAAGACGAAAAGATCCGCAAATACTTATCAGCGCGTATTAATAAAGGTGGCGTATCTAAAGTAGTTATCGAACGTACTTTAAAACGCATCACGGTAACAATCCACACTGCCCGTCCGGGTATCGTGATTGGTAAAGGTGGTACCGAAGTTGATAAAATCAAAGAAGAGTTGAAAAAACTGACTAAAAAGGAAGTTCAGATTAACATCTTCGAGATTAAACGCCCAGAGCTTGATGCACAACTAGTTGCAGAAGGCATAGCAAAACAACTTGAAGCACGTATCTCTTTCCGTCGTGCCATGAAAACTACAATTGCTTCAACCATGAGAATGGGTGCAGAAGGAATTAAAGTAATGACATCAGGCCGTTTAGGTGGCGCTGAGATGGCACGTAGCGAACAATATAAAGAAGGAAGAATTCCATTGCACACTTTCCGTGCAGACATTGACTATGCATTGGCCGAAGCCTTAACTACTTATGGTAAAATAGGTGTTAAAGTATGGATTTGCAAAGGCGAAGTTTATGGCAAACGCGATCTATCTCCAAACATTGGTGGTACAAGCAGCGCCAGCGGTAAAGGTGGACGCCCTGAAGGTGGTGCCGGTTTCGGTAACGATCGCAGAGGTGGCAATGAAAGAGGTGGAGAACGTGGTGGAGAGCGCAGAGGCGATCGTAAACCAGGTGGTAACAACAACCGCCCAGGTGGTGGTGGCCCAAACAGAGGTGGCAATAATAACAGCCGCCCGGGTGGTGCTCCAAGAAGATAATAACAGAAGTTAGAATTAATATATCGAATACGATATAAAAGCTTAAGAAAATGCTACAGCCAAAAAGAACGAAGTTCAGAAAGATGCAAAAAGGCAGAATGAAAGGTTTAGCCACTCGTGGTGCCGAACTGTCATTTGGATCTTTCGGTGTAAAATCACTCGAAGCCGCCTGGATCACCAGTCGCCAGATCGAGGCTGCACGTATTGCTGTAACACGTTACATGAAACGTGAAGGCCAGGTGTGGATCAGGATATTCCCTGACAAACCCGTAACCAAAAAACCAGCAGAGGTACGTATGGGTAAAGGTAAAGGTGCTCCGGAATATTGGGTAGCGGTAGTTCGCCCCGGAAGGATCATTTTTGAAGCAGAAGGTGTGCCTTTAGAAGTTGCAAAAGAGGCATTACGCCTGGCAGCTCAAAAGCTACCGGTACAAACAAGATTTGTTGTACGTAACGATTATGTACAAGCATAAATAAAGATTGTTGTAGGTTATAAGTTGTGAGTTATAAGTGATTATAAGATTCTTACAACATACAACTGGCAACTTGTAACTGATAATAATAATTGAAAATGAAGAACTCAGAAATTACAGGCCTCGCAACTGAAGAGTTGGTTGCAAAATTAGGAGAGGAAAGAGCAAATCTAACCAAGCTTAAATTTGCACATGCGGTTTCAGCGATTGAGAATCCAACCCGTATTACAAAAGTGCGCAAGGATATTGCTCGTTTAAATACTGAATTAACTAAGCGTAAGGCAGCGCAAGCTTCTGAACAAAATTAATTTTTTACGCGTCGAGGAAAATGGAAAGAAATTTAAGAAAAACACGTACCGGACTGGTAGTAAGCAATAAGATGGAAAAATCTATTGTAGTATCAGTAGAGCGGAAGGTGAAGCACCCAATCTATGGTAAGTTTATTAAGAAAACTACCAAGTTTATGGCTCATGACGAAGACAATACCTGTGGTATCGGTGATACGGTACTGATCATGGAAACTCGTCCACTGAGTAAGAGCAAAAATTGGAGATTAGTTCAAATTATAGAAAGAGCTAAATAAGATGGTACAACAGGAATCAAGATTAAATGTAGCTGATAACAGCGGCGCTAAAGAAGTTTTAGTGATCCGTGTGTTAGGCGGTACCGGTAAAAGATATGCCTCTATAGGTGACAAGATTGTAGTAACTGTAAAAAGTGCGCTGCCATCTGGTAACATTAAAAAAGGTACAGTATCTAAAGCCGTTGTGGTTAGAACCAAAAAAGAGATCCGCAGAAAAGATGGCTCGTACATCCGTTTCGATGATAACGCGGCCGTTTTGTTAAACAACCAGGATGAGCCGAGAGGCACACGTATCTTTGGCCCTGTTGCAAGAGAATTGCGTGAGAAACAATTTATGAAAATTGTATCACTAGCTCCGGAGGTATTGTAACATGGGAAATAAGACACAAACACAAGGAAAATTAAAGATCCGTAAAGGAGATTTAGTTAAAGTTATAGCCGGCGATTCAAAAGGATCTCAAGGTAAAATAGTTGAAGTAATAATAGCTAAAAACAGAGCTATTGTTGAAGGTGCTAATATGGTATCAAAACATACCAAACCTAACGCAGCTAACCCTAACGGTGGTATTATTAAACAAGAAGCTGCTATACACATTTCAAACCTGGCTTTGGTTGATCCAAAATCTGGCGTTGCAACACGTGTTGGCCGTAAATTGAATGATGCCGGTAAACTGGTAAGAGTAGCTAAAAAATCAGGGGAGGAAATCAAGTAATGGAATACACACCACGATTAAAATCGAAATATAAAGCAGAGATACGTACTGCGCTGAAAGATAAATTTCAGTACAAAAGCGTAATGCAAGTTCCAAAACTGGAAAAAATTGCAATTAACCAGGGTGTTGGTGGTGCTACTACCGACAAGAAACTGATTGAAAACACAATCACTGAGTTAACTACAATCACCGGCCAGTTAGCGGTTTCTTCGAAATCTAAAAAAGATATCTCAAACTTTAAATTGCGTAAAAATATGCCGGTAGGCGTACGTGTAACTTTACGCGATAATACCATGTATGAGTTCTTAGATCGTTTGATCTCTGTTGCTTTACCACGTATCCGCGATTTCAAAGGTATCAATGATAAAGGTTTTGACGGAAGAGGTAATTATACTTTAGGTATTACCGAGCAAATCATCTTCCCTGAAATCAACATTGATAAAATTAACAAAATTCAGGGTATGGATATTACCTTTGTAACCTCTGCAACCAACGATGTTGAAGCATTAGAGTTACTTAAGCAATTTGGTTTACCATTTAAAAATCAAACTCCAACTAACAATGGCTAAAGAAGGTGTAAAAGCACGCGAAGTAAAACGTGCTAAGTTAGTAGCAAAATATGCTGAAAAAAGAGAGGCTTTAAAAGCAGCTGGTGATTATGTAGGTTTAGATGCGCTTCCAAAAGCGTCGTCACCGGTAAAACTACACAACCGTTGTAAATTAACAGGCCGCCCTCGTGGTTATATGCGCCAGTTTGGTATTTCGCGTGTTACATTCCGCGAAATGGCATTAGCCGGCAAGATCCCGGGAGTGAAAAAAGCTTCTTGGTAATAAGCGTAAAGCTGAAAGACTAAAGCAAAAAGCTTTGAGCCTTCGGCTTTTTGCTTTAAGCTTAAAAAAAAAGAATTAACAGACGGCAGGTCGTCCCGAAGGGTTCGAGAAGGAAACCACCATCACAAACAATAGATAATGAATACAGATCCAATCGCAGATTATCTTACCCGTGTAAGAAATGCTATTAAAGCCAACCACAGGGTTGTTGAGATTCCTGCATCTAACCTGAAAAAAGAAATCACTAAGGTTCTTTTTGACAAAGGTTACATTGCAAACTACAAGTTTGAAGAAAACGGTCCGCAAGGCACTATTAAAGTAGCTTTAAAGTACCACCCAATCACCAAAATTTCTGCTATCCGTTCTATCGACCGTATCAGCAGACCTGGTTACAGAAGATATGCAGGCACCAGCAATATGCCACGCGTATTAAATGGTTTAGGTATCGCCATCCTGTCAACTTCTCACGGCGTAATGACCGATAAAGAAGCACGTCAGCAAAATGTGGGCGGCGAAGTTTTATGCTACGTTTATTAATCAGAGGAGGAACAAGCAATGTCAAGAGTAGGAAAATCACCAATACCAGTACCGGCAGGCGTTACTGTTACTGTATCTGCAGATAATGTAGTTACTGTAAAAGGCCCTAAAGGCGAGCTGCATCAAGCGGTGGACACAGATATAAAAGTTGTTCAAGAAGGTTCTGAACTATTAGTTCAACGCCCAACTGAGCAAAAACGCCACAAAGCATTACACGGTTTATACCGCGCTTTGATAAACAATATGGTTGTTGGCGTAACAACCGGTTACAAAATTGAGCAAGAGTTAGTAGGTGTGGGTTACCGCGCAACTAACACAGGTAATACTTTAGATTTAGTGTTGGGTTTCTCTCACCATTATGTATTTGAGTTACCGCAAGAAATAAAAGTTACAACTACTGCTGAAAAGGGTAAAAACCCAACTATTATTCTGGAATCAAACGATAAGCAATTGATTGGTCAGGTAGCAGCGAAAATACGCTCGTTACGTGCACCAGAGCCTTACAAAGGTAAAGGTATCAAGTTTGTTGGCGAAGTATTGAGAAGAAAAGCAGGTAAATCAGCATCTAAAAAATAATCGTCATGGCAGCTAGAGCGAAATTATCAAGAAGAGAAAGAATAAAGATGGGAATCAGGAAGCGCCTTTCAGGCTCTGCAACCCGTCCTCGTTTGTCAGTGTACAGAAGCAATAAAGGTATTTATGCGCAGATCATTGACGATGTAACAGGCAAAACATTAGTATCAGCATCATCTTTATCAAAAGATTTCAGTGCAGATGGTACTAAGTCAGATCAATCAGTAGCAGTGGGCAAATTAGTTGCTCAAAAAGCTGTTGCAGCTGGCATCGTAGATGTGGTTTTTGACCGTAACGGATACTTGTATCACGGTCGTGTTAAATCACTGGCCGAAGGTGCACGTGAAGGTGGGTTAAACTTTTAATCGAAAAGAGAAATGTCAACAATCAACATAAAAAGAGTAAAAACCAGCGAGATCGAATTAAAAGATCGTTTGGTTAGCATACAACGTGTAGCCAAAGTAACCAAAGGTGGCCGTACATTTAGCTTCTCTGCCATTGTGGTAGTAGGTGATGAGCACGGTGTTGTAGGTTATGGTTTAGGTAAAGCGAAGGAGGTTACTGAAGCTATTGCAAAAGGTATTGATGATGCTAAAAAGAACTTGGTAAAAGTTCCGATTATCAACAACACTATACCTCATGAGCAAATAGGTAAATTTTCGGGCGGTTTTGTATTCTTGAAACCAGCAGCAAACGGTACAGGTGTAATAGCCGGTGGTGCAATGCGTGCGGTATTAGAGTCTGCAGGTGTACACAATGTACTTGCAAAATCAAAAGGATCATCAAACCCGCACAACGTGGTTAAAGCAACTGTATCGGCATTATCACAATTACGTGATGCACATACTGTAGCGCAACACCGCGGAGTTAGTTTAGGTAAAGTTTTTAACGGATAATATCATGGCGAAGATCAAAATTACCCAGATTAAGAGCGTGATCGATAGAACCGAGCGCCAAAAAAGAACAGTGCAGGCACTGGGCTTAAAGAAAATTAACCACAGTGTGGAAGTTGAGGCTAACGCAGCTATTATCGGAATGGTTAGAAAAGTTAATCACCTGGTAGCGGTAGAAAATATTTAATATCATGAATTTAAGTAATCTGAAACCTGCAGAAGGTTCAACTAAAAATAGAAAGAGAATTGGTCGTGGTACAGGTTCTGGCCGTGGTGGTACATCTACCCGCGGTCATAAAGGTGCCGGTTCACGTTCAGGTACAAGCAGAAAAATTGGTTTTGAAGGTGGCCAAATGCCGTTACAACGCCGTGTACCTAAAGTGGGCTTTAAAAACCCTAACCGCGTAGAGTACGTTGGTGTAAACCTTGACGTATTGCAAGAATTAACTGAAAAATATACACTTTCAACTATAGACTTTGCTACTTTAATATCGCATGGTTTAGTATCTAAAAACGGCTTGGTGAAAATCCTGGGTCGTGGCGAGTTGAAAGCCAAATTAGAAGTTACAGCACATGCATTTACTGCTACTGCTCAAAAAGCCATCGAAGCTGCTGGCGGTTCTATTGTTAAGCTTTAATATTAAGCTATAAAATTTCAAATGAAGAAGTTTTTCACCACAATATCCAATATCTGGAAAATTGAAGATCTAAGAGTGCGTATTACTAACACACTCTTATTTCTTTTAATATATCGTGTAGGATCTTTCATCCGTTTACCGGGAGTTAGCGACGCTGTTGCATCAAAAGGCAAGGCTGAAGGTCTGGTTGGTTTGTTAAATATGTTTGCAGGAGGTTCTTTTTCAAGGGTCTCTATTTTTGCGTTAGGTGTTATGCCTTATATCTCTGCCTCTATTGTGATGCAGTTATTGGGTATAGCGGTGCCTTACTTCGCTAAAATGCAGAAAGACGGCGAAAGCGGTCGTAATAAAATAAACCAATGGACACGTTATCTGACGATTATTATCACTGCGGCTCAAGCTGCTGCTTACCTGCGGTCGCAAGTATCTGCCGATGAGTTGCTGATAGCTAACCCATTGTTTACCATCATGAACACTTTCGTGTTAACTGCAGGTACTTTATTTGTAATGTGGTTAGGCGAGAAAATTACTGATAAAGGTATTGGTAACGGTATTTCATTAATCATCATGGTGGGTATCATAGCCCAGTTACCAGGTGCTTTTGTGGCCGAGTTTAACAATCGTACGACAGGTAGCGGTGGTTTAATCACATTTATTGTTGAGCTGGTAGCTTTATTAGGTGTGGTAATGTTTACTATCCTGATTGTGCAAGGTACCCGAAAGATTGCCGTGCAATACGCCAAGCGTATTGTTGGTGCAAAACAATATGGTGGCGTACGTCAGTACATCCCGTTAAAGGTAAATGCGGCAGGTGTAATGCCTATTATCTTTGCGCAGGCATTGATGTTCATCCCGGCTACATTAGCTTCGTTTTTCCCGACGGCTGCTTCAAACAGCATTTTGATCGCGTTGTCAAATTATAACTCGTGGTTACACAATTTGCTGTTCGCGTTGTTGATTATCGTGTTCACTTATTTCTATACAGCTATTACGGTTAACCCGAAACAAATGGCTGAGGATATGAAAAAGAACAACGGTTTTATACCGGGTGTTAAACCAGGTGAAGCAACTACAAATTATATTGACGATGTTATCTCAAAAATCACTTTGCCGGGATCTATATTCTTAGCTATTATTGCTATCATACCTGCATTGGCAAACTTAGTTGGTGTTAATACCTTGTTTGCAAGATTCTTTGGTGGTACCTCATTGATCATTCTTGTTGGTGTTGTTTTAGATACTTTACAGCAGATAGAAAGCCACTTGTTAATGCGTCATTACGATGGATTGATGAAAACCGGCAGAATAACTGGGCGTACTTCAATACCTGCTGCTACCGGAACGACGCCGACAGCAATTTAATACAGAATGTCGAAAATTCATTACAAGAGTGCCGAGGAGATAGAGCTGATTAGAGAGAGTTCTTTGCTGGTTGCAAAGACACATGGAGAGATAGCTAAAGTTATTCGTGCCGGCATACAGACTATAGAATTAGACAAACTAGCAGAAACTTTCATACGTGATAACGGCGGGATTCCCGCCTTTTTAAACTACGGAGGTTTTCCATACTCGCTTTGCATCTCATTAAACAACCAGGTGGTTCACGGTTTTCCGGGTAAGCATGTGTTGACAGATGGTGACCTGGTTTCGGTTGATTGCGGCGCAATATTAAACAATTACTATGGCGACTCTGCCTTTACTTTTGCCATTGGCGAGGTAAGCGATGAGGTTAAGAAACTAATGCGTGTAACGCGTGAGTGTTTGGACCTTGGGATTGAGAAAGCCGTTGTAGGTAACCGCATAGGCGATATTGGTTATGCTGTACAAGAGCATGCCGAGAAGCATGGCTTTGGTGTAGTGAAAGAGCTGGTAGGCCATGGGGTAGGTTTAAAACTGCATGAAAAACCAGAAGTACCTAATTACGGTAAACGCGGATCGGGCATCAAATTAGAGGAAGGAATGGTGATAGCCATCGAGCCGATGATTAATGCGGGCCGTGCCGGAGTTAAATTCTGGGATGATGGCTGGACAGTATCAACTGTTGATGGTAAAGCGTCTGCCCATTATGAGCACACAGTAGCTGTAAAAAAGGGTAAAGCAGACATCCTTTCGTCATTTAAATATGTTGACGAAGTTTTAAAAGAAAAAATAAATTAATTAATAATTTTTTATTAATTTTGCGTCCCGGTTTTGGGGCGGATAATCAAGTAATAATCAGTAAAATATGGCAAAACAATCTTCGATTGAGCAAGACGGTACAATTCGGGAAGCGTTATCTAACGCAATGTTCAGAGTTGAACTTGAAAATGGTCATGAGATTATTGCGCACATATCAGGTAAAATGCGGATGCATTATATCAAGATATTACCTGGTGACCGCGTAAAATTGGAGATGAGCCCTTACGATTTGAGTAAAGGCAGAATAACGTACAGATACAAATAACAAATATAGAGATGAAAGTTAGAGCATCCATCAAAAAACGTAGCGTTGATTGCAAGATCATTCGTCGCAACGGGAAACTTTATGTGATCAACAAAAAGAATCCTAAGTTCAAACAACGTCAGGGATAATTAGAAAAGGAATTGTAATGATCCGCACAACGGTGGCCCGCCGTTCGGTCTTACTTAAAACAACTTACAAATATGGCAAGGATTTCAGGTATTGATTTACCAAAGAATAAGAGAGGCGAGATAGGTTTAACCTACATTTACGGCGTTGGCCGTTCTAAAGCCCAGGAAATTTTAACAAAAGCCGGTATTGACTTTAACATTAAAGTTCAAGACTGGAATGACGATCAGCTGGCTGCTATCCGTAACATCATCAACGACGAAGTAAAAGTTGAAGGTGCTTTACGTTCAGAAGTTCAATTAAACATCAAACGTTTAATGGATATTGGTTGCTACCGTGGTACACGTCACCGTAAAGGTTTACCGTTACGTGGTCAACGTACTAAAAACAACTCTCGTACCCGTAAAGGTAAACGTAAGACAGTTGCTAACAAGAAAAAGGCTACTAAATAATAATTGATTAGTAATTAAGGAGCATAGCTTAGGCTGATGCTCTTTAGTTATTAGGAACAAATAAATTAAAAAGATTAATGGGTCCGGGTTATTCGATAACTGAGTAATTCATTAAATCAATAATTAAAACATAAAATGGCTAAAACTAAAAAAGTTACCAAAAAGCGTATTGTAGTTGTTGAACCAGTAGGCGAAGCACACATCAACGCAACTTTTAACAACATCATTATCACCCTAACCAACAAAAGTGGCCAGGCTATTTCATGGTCATCTGCTGGTAAAATGGGTTTTAAAGGTTCAAAAAAGAATACTCCTTACGCTGCAGGTCAAGCTGCCGGCGATTGTGGCAAAGTTGCTTACGATTTAGGTTTACGTAAAGTAGAGGTATTTGTAAAAGGCCCGGGTTCTGGTCGTGAGTCGGCTATCCGTACTTTGCAAACTACCGGTATTGAGGTAACAACCATTAAAGATATCACACCGCTTCCGCACAACGGATGTCGTCCTTCTAAAAGAAGAAGAGTTTAATTTTAATTCACAGATTTTTTAAAGCTAAGATTCAGCAGCTACAGGCTGCTTGATACTTTAAAACACACAAACAATGGCAAGATATACAGGCCCAAAATCAAAAATTGCACGCCGTTTCCGCGAACCAATCTTCGGTCCGGATAAAGCGTTAGACAGAAAAAACTACCCACCAGGACAGCATGGCGCTTCAAAAAGAAGAGGCAAGCAGTCTGAGTACGCGGTACAATTAATGGAGAAACAAAAAGTTAAATACACTTACGGTGTATTAGAGCGTCAGTTCGAGAACTTGTTTCACCGTGCTTCAGCTAAAGAAGGTATCACAGGCGAAAACTTATTGAAGTTTTTAGAGGCTCGTTTAGATAATGCTGTATACCGTTTAGGTATCGCTTCTACACGTTCTGCTGCCCGTCAATTAGTTGGTCACAAACATATCACTGTAAACGGTGAAGTAGTAAACATTGCTTCTTACCAGGTTAAAGCTGGCGACGTTATTGCAGTACGCGAAAAATCAAAAACTTTGGAAGCTATCACTACTTCAGTAGCGGGCCACAGAGTTAATAAATATAGCTGGTTAGAATGGGATGCTGCTACCTTATCAGGTAAGTTCCTTAACTATCCAAATCGTGATGAGATTCCTGAAAACATCAAGGAAAACCTGATCGTCGAGTTATACTCAAAATAATAAAGACATTATTACACAAATATGGTTGGCAGTTGCTGTCAATCATTTTTGTGGTTTAATTCAATCCAATTAAGTAAACAATAAATAAAGGATATAAATGGCAATATTAGCATTTCAGAAACCAGATAAGGTTATCATGCAAAAGTCAACAGACTTTGAGGGCACTTTCGAATTCCGTCCGTTAGAGCCTGGCTTTGGTATAACCATTGGTAATGCGCTACGTCGTATATTACTTTCATCGCTTGAAGGTTATGCAATTACATCTGTACGTTTCTCAGGTGTAAATCATGAGTTTTCAACTATAAAAGGAGTTGTTGAAGACGTTACCGAGATCATCTTGAACTTAAAACAAGTTAGGTTTAAAAAGACAGGTGAGTCTGGCGACAGCGAAAAAGTTTTCGTGATCATCAATGGTCAGGATGCTTTTAAAGCTGGTGATATCACTAAATTCTCAAATAACTTTACAGTATTAAATCCTGATTTGGTTATCTGCAATATGGATTCGTCTGTAACGCTTGAGATTGAGTTCACCATTAATAAAGGTCGTGGTTATGTAGCCAGCGAAGAAAACAAGAACCCTGACGCTAACGTTGGTGTTATTGCTATCGACTCGATCTACACCCCGATTAAAAACGTAAAATACACTATTGAGAACTATCGTGTAGAGCAAAAAACCGATTACGAGAAATTGGTATTGGATATTGCTACTGACGGTTCAATCCATCCTGAAGACGCGCTGAAAGAAGCTGCTAAGATCCTGATCCAGCACTTTATGTTATTTAGCGACGAGAACATGATGTTAGAAGCTCAGGCTAAAGAAGAAACTAAAGAAGTTGACGAGGAAATCCTGCATATGCGCAAGATCCTTAAAACTGAGTTGGTTGATCTTGACCTGTCTGTACGTGCGTTAAACTGCTTGAAAGCAGCTGATATCCGCAGCCTGGCTGATTTGGTATCGTACGACGTAGCTGATATGTTAAAATTCAGAAACTTTGGTAAAAAGTCATTGACTGAGATCCAGGATCTGGTTAAATCAAAAGGTTTATCTTTCGGCATGAACTTGTCGAAGTTTAAATTAGACGAAGAATAATAAACGAGAGTCAAGAATCAGGATACAAGATATCTTGATTCTTGGCTCTTAATTCTTGAATATAATAAAACGAGTATCATAGCGAGGCGATCTTGCTAACTCCAAACACAATTTTTAACGGAGTATTTGCATAATTCCGCGGGCTTGACTGAAAAGCCGCCCAACGGTATGCACGTGCCACAAACAACAAAACAATGAGACACGGTAAAAAACACAACCACTTAGGTCGTACCACCAGCCACCGCAAAGCAATGCTGAGCAACATGGCTACTTCGCTTATCTTACACAAGCGTATTTCTACAACATTGGCTAAAGCAAAAGCTTTACGCGTTTATGTAGAGCCTATCTTAACTAAAGGTAAAGACGATACTACACACTCACGTCGTACTGTATTTAGCTACCTGCAAGACAAAGAAGCAACAACTATCCTGTTCCGCGAAATTGCTGAAAAAATTGCAAATCGTCCGGGCGGTTACACTCGTATTATCAAATTAGAAAATCGTTTAGGCGATAACGCTGAAATGGCAATCATCGAGTTAGTAGATTATAACACTGTTTACGGCGCTGATGCAACACAAACTGCTAAGAAATCAACACGTCGTCGTGGTGGTGCTGGTGCAGCTAAAGCAAAAACTGAAGCACCTGCAGCAAGCGCAGCAGTAACTCCTGCTGATGAAGCAGCAGTTGCAGCACCTGTTGAAGATGCAGTAGTAGTTGAAGAAGCACCGGTAGCAGAAGCTCCAGTTGCTGAAGCACCTGCCGCTGAAGAAGCTCCTGAAGCACCAGCTGCTGACGAAGAAAACGCAGAAAAAGGAGAATAATTAATTCTTTCTTTTACAAATAGAAAAGCCCCGCTCAGTTTGAGTGGGGCTTTTTTGTTGATTTCTAATGTAGAGACGCAATGTTTTGCGTCTCTTGCGTATTGTATCGCAGCATTGCACGGTTTAACCTCTGGGGTAAGACGCAAAATATTGCGTCTCTACATCGACAAATCATCTGTGGCATCGCCGTTCAATAACCACTGTTCGGGATTATTAAAAATGTATTGCTTTGTATTTAGATATTCTTTTTCGCTTTGTATTACCCTGTCGTGATAGCGTGGTTGCCAATTAAATTCAATGTCGTGTTTGGTGGCGTATGTTTTTACCGATGCTTTATACCCGCGTATAACAGACGCCAGATTTTGACGCTGCGCACCGAATTTATTGATTTCCCCAAAATCTTTATCAGGCTTATTAATAAATAAAATACCGTGAATGTGATTCGGCATAATTACAAAATCGTCTAACTCTATAAACGAAAAATGATTCGGAATATCCAACCAATTTTTATAGGCGATATCTCCAATTTTTGTCGAATGTAGAGACGCAATATTTTGCGTCTCCGGATCGCGTTCAGAAATTATATCCCCAAAATAAGGAACGCGATCTTTAGTGCAAATTGTTATATAATACAACCCATGGGATCCATAGTCCCAATTAGATAACCGGGTAGAAGGGATGCGATATTTGTTTAGGTGTTTATCGTCCATAAATGAATTTAGACATTATGCATAAAGACGCAAAATATTGTGTCTCTACATTTAGTTTTTCTGCCACCCTGTCACCACAAATCGACATATTTCTGACGAAATAATACTATTCACCATTAACCTTTTGCCGTTCTGACTTAAAAAGCTGCCAAACCCGAATTGGCACAGGCATTGATAATATGTACCTGTAAACAAAACAATCAATAAAGAAATTCAATAATCATATGTCTAAAATAATCGGAATCGACTTAGGAACAACAAACTCTTGCGTAGCTGTAATGGAAGGTAACGAACCTGTAGTTATAGCAAACAGCGAGGGCAAACGTACTACGCCGTCAGTAGTGGCTTTTATCGACAACGGCGAGCGTAAGGTAGGTGATCCTGCAAAACGTCAGGCTATTACAAATCCTACAAAAACTATTTCTTCTATCAAACGCTTCATGGGTAACCAGTTTAACGAGGTTACTAAAGAAGCAGATCGTATGCCTTATACTGTGGTAAAAGGCGATAACAACACCCCGCGTGTTGAAATTGGCGATCGTAAATATACTCCTCAGGAGATCTCTGCCATGATTCTTCAAAAAATGAAGAAAACTGCCGAAGATTTCTTAGGTACTGAAGTTACTGAAGCGGTTATTACCGTTCCGGCTTACTTTAACGATGCACAGCGCCAGGCTACTAAAGAAGCCGGTGAAATTGCAGGTTTAAAAGTTCGTCGTATCATTAACGAGCCTACTGCTGCTGCCCTTGCTTACGGGCTGGACAAAGCACACAAAGACATGAAAATTGCCGTGTTTGACTGTGGTGGTGGTACGCACGACGTGTCAATCCTTGAGTTGGGTGATGGCGTGTTCGAAGTAAAATCAACCGATGGTGATACACACTTAGGTGGTGACGACTTTGACCAGGTAATTATTGACTGGATGGCAGACGAATTTAAAAGCGACGAAGGTGTTGATTTGCGTAAAGACCCAATGGCTTTACAACGTTTAAAAGAATCTGCAGAGAAAGCTAAAATTGAATTATCAAGCTCTACACAAACAGAGATCAACTTACCATATATTACTGCTGCTGATGGTATGCCTAAACACTTGGTTAAAACTTTAACCCGTGCAAAATTTGAGCAACTGGCAGACAGCTTGATCAAACGTACTATTGAGCCTTGTAAAACTGCCTTGAAAAATGCAGGTTACAGCGTAAGTGATATCGACGAGATCATTTTGGTAGGTGGTTCAACCCGTATCCCTGCTATTCAAGACGCGGTTCAAAAATTCTTTGGTAAAGCGCCTTCAAAAGGTGTTAACCCTGATGAGGTTGTGGCCATTGGTGCTGCTATACAAGGTGGTGTATTAACCGGCGAGGTTAAAGACGTGTTATTGTTAGACGTTACCCCACTTTCATTAGGTATTGAAACCATGGGTGGTGTAATGACTAAATTAATTGAGTCTAACACAACCATCCCAACAAAAAAATCTGAGACTTTCTCTACAGCGTCTGATAACCAGCCATCTGTTGAGATCCACATATTGCAAGGTGAGCGCCCTATGGCACAAGGTAACCGTACCATTGGTCGTTTCCACTTAGATGGCTTGCCACCTGCACCACGTGGTGTACCACAAGTAGAGGTAACTTTTGATATCGATGCTAACGGTATCTTAAACGTATCTGCAAAAGATAAAGCTACCGGTAAAGAGCAAAAAATCCGTATCGAAGCTTCATCTGGCTTAACTGATGCTGAGATCAAGAAAATGAAAGAGGAAGCTGAAGCTAACGCTGATGCTGACAAAGCGGCAAAAGAAGAGGTTGAAAAACTGAACAGTGCTGATGCTTTGATCTTTAGCACCGAAAAACAATTGAAAGAGTTTGGTGATAAATTACCGGCTGACAAAAAAGCACCTATTGAAGAAGGTTTAAACAAATTGAAAGCTGCTTACAGCGCTAAAAACCTTGCTGAAATAGAAACTGCACAAACCGAGCTAAACACTGCCTGGACTGCTGCTTCCGAAGAGATGTATAAAGCATCTGCCGAAGCAGGCCAACAACCGGGTGCTGACGCTGGTGCAGGTCAAGGTCCGCAAGACCACGGTGACACCGTAACTGACGTTGACTTTGAAGAAGTTAAAGACGACAGCAAATAATTGGTCAATATATATTAATGAAAAGCCCTGCTCCGGTTATTGGAGCAGGGCTTTTTTTGTTTTATGCTAATTTTACTGCAAGGTAATTGATACAGATTATTCTATTCCAGCTTGCTTTAAGATGCTTCTGGCTGTGCCAAAAGGTAAATCCTTTTTGGGATGAGGCACTACTGCTCGCTTTTTATTTATAGGATTAAAATAAATGTGATGACTGCCTTTTACACGATCTAATACAAAACCAGCGTTTTCAAGTAATTTGATTATTTCGCCAGAGCTATAACTTTTCTTGTTCATGGAGAAAGCTGCAGGCTATATTCAAGAACATCAATATCGGTAGGAATCTCTTCGCCATGTTCTTTTAAACTTTCAATATAAAGTTCGATAGCTTCTTGCGCATTAACTTTGGCCTCCTCTAAAGTTTCGCCATACGTTATACAACCGGGTAAGGCGGGCACATTAACAGTAAATCCACCCTCTGGTTCGGGCTTTAATAGCACTTTATAGGTTAATGATAATGACATAATTAAAGATACTTTGAAATATTTTAAAAACCAATATTTATCTGGGCGTTGACATTCTCCATCTCAACAACATTAGCACCTTCAAACCCATGCCAAATCACCCGCAACTTTAAATACTTAGATTGATGCGAACCCTCAACCGCGCCAAACACTATTTCTTTTTTCTGCGGATCGAAAGTTATGGTGCGTTTATAATAGGCCCCATCCTGGTAACTATAAGTGGTACCATCATCCTCATAATAAACAAATGAGTTGACCTCATTGCCATTCCAGATATGTACCTGTAAAATACCGTCGCCAATTTCGTTCGTGTTTTGGATGACATTTTGCATAGGCACAATTCCGCCGGCTTTTACAAACACAGGTAGGTCGGTTAACGGCGATGCTACATTGACAATCTGATTGCCTTTAAACTTTTCATCCGAACTTAAACGATACCAATCGCCGGCAGGTAAATAAACCTCAACAGTTTCGGCAGTGCTGACAACTGGTGCCACCAAAATCGAATCGCCAAACAAAAATTGGTTTTGAAACCGGGTGTCGTAAATGTTTTCGTCGGTTGTATAATCAATTGCCAGTGTGCGGGCCAACGGCAAACCTGTTTGAGTAGACTCATAAAAACCCGAATAAATATATGGCAGCAGTTTATAACGTTGCTCGATATCTTTTTTGATGATCTGCTCATAAGCCTCACCCCATTGCCATGGCTCGCGCATGCTCATACCCAATGCGGCATGATTACGAAACATTGGCACGTAAGGGCCTAATGAATTCCAGCGTACCATTAGTTCCGGCGTGGGGTTACCCATAAAACCGCCGATGTCAACGCCAATCATAGACATACCCGCCAACCCCAAACTATTCACCAATCGCTGGCCGAACAGCATGTGCTCATCGGTGGCTGCGTTATCTCCCGTCCAAACGGCCGAATAACGCTGCGTGCCGGCATATGCTGCGCGTGTGAGTATGAATGGTCGCTTGCCTTTTAAGATGCGTTTGGTGCCGTAGTAAGTGCCTCTTGCCATTTGCATGCCGTAGGCGTTGCGCACCTCCGGCATAAAGCGCTCGCCGAATTTTACCAGCCAGGGCATATTTTGTCCCCAGGCTGCAGGTTCGTTCATGTCGTTCCAAAAACCTTCCACTCCGGGATCGGCCAATGCTTCGAACGCGGCGCCCCACCACTCGCGCACTTCTTCATTAAAGAAATCCGGGAAATGACAGCGCCCCGGCCAAACTGAACCGGTATACAACTCGCCGTCGGGGTAGGTGGCAAAATAGCCGCGCTCTACACCTTCTTTATATTCTTTGTAATTCTCATCTATTTTAATCCCCGGATCGATGATCGTGACCAGCCTGAAGTTCATGTCCTTCAACTGATCGATCATGCCTTTTGGGTTAGTAAAAGTTTCTTTGTTCCAGGTAAAGATCTTGTACTCATCCATGTAATCAATGTCGCAATACATCACATCAGCCGGAATATTTCTCTCTCTGAATTTTCTGGCGATATCGAGCACTTCGTCAGCACTCATATAGCTCCAGCGGCATTGCTGGTAGCCAAGACTCCACAACGGTGGCATTTCCATGCGGCCGGTAAGCCAGGTATAATCTTCCAAAATGTTGCGTAAGCCCTGCGCACCGAAGAAATAATAATTCATATCGCCGCCGTCGGCACCAAACCAGCTCATTTGCTCGTCGGTAGTGGCGCCAAAATCGAAATAGCTTTTGTGGGTGTTATCGAAAAATAGACCGTATGTCAGCCCGCTATGCAGACCGATAAAAAAAGGAAAAGTTTTATAAAGCGGATCGGTAGTAATGGTATGCATGGCAGCATCGGTGTTCCAGTTGACATAATTGCAGCCGCGGCGGTTTAAGTCGCCGGCCTTTTCGCCCAGGCCCAGAAATTTCTCATCGGGATATAGTTTTCGGTAATTAATCACCCGCTCGGCCTGCCAGTTAACGCCAAAGCGGTTATCGTCCTCGCTTAAAGGTTGTCCATCTGCAGTAAGAAAATTAAACCTGAGCGGGTGCAGATCGATCACCAGTTTTAAAGCCGATGTAGTAACCTCGACGGTGTCATACAACTTTTCCCAGGTAAAATCTTCCAGCGACTTCTCAATTACCGCGAATGATTCATCAGGCTCTTTGCTGTTTTTTGTAACGCAGATCCTGATTATCGTCGGGCTAAAAACCCACACCCGGGCTTGGGCCTGCGCAGTTTTGATCAATAGTGAATTATCGTGCTCGGTAACGGAATCGGCATTGCCTAATATTTCTATCTGCATATATGGGCAACAGCTTTAACAGTTTTTTAGTTTGTGAAAGTTAAGATAAAAAACGAGCTTGTTTGTATATTTGATAACACCGCATCAAAATGATAAAACGCACTACCGAGGCTTTTTTAGAATTTATTAAATCAGAACAAGCTGGTGGGGTGACACTAATATTTTGTGTGATTGTTTCTTTAATCATAGCCAACACAAGCGCTAATGAAAACTTTGCCCGGTTGTTAGCCTCTACTTTTGGTTATGAGTCGGGCGCTCTCCATCTAAAGTATTCTTTACTTAACTGGATCAATGATGGATTGATGGCCATTTTCTTTTTCCTGATTGGCTTGGAGATCAAAAATGAAATAATAGACGGCCATTTATCCAGTTTTAAAATTGCTGCGGTACCCATATTTGCTGCTGTAGGTGGGGCCATAGTACCCGCTTTAATTTACTTTGCCTTTAATCATGGGCAAACTACCAACGCCGGTTGGGCAATACCAATGGCAACCGATATAGCTTTTGCCCTCGGTGTATTGTCGCTATTGGGCAAACTGGTGCCGGCTTCATTAAAAGTTTTGCTTTCAACCCTTGCAGTAGTCGACGATTTGTTGGCTATTGTTATTATCGCCATATTTTATTCAACAACATTACACTGGCTATATCTTGCTATAGCATTAGGGATATTTTTGCTGTTATTGCTGATGAATAAGCTTGGCGTAAAGCATCTGGCATTTTACCTGATCCCTGGCATTGTGTTATGGTACTTTATACATCATTCGGGTATTCACGCAACCATTGCCGGAGTATTAACCGCATTGGCTATACCCGTCAGCTCAAAAAAAGGACCGATACTTTCTAAATTGGCGCATCAGCTAAATACACCTGTTAATTTTATTATTATGCCTGTATTTGCATTGGCTAATACCAATATACATTTCGAGGCAGGTATGGTAAACGGTGTTTTTGGTATTTTGGGCCTGGGTATAATTTTAGGGTTACTGTTTGGCAAACCATTAGGTGTGATGTTTTTTGCCTGGTTAACGGTGAAGCTAAAAATAGGTTCATTGCCCGATCAGTTATCATGGAAACACATTGCAGGTATGGGTATGCTGGCAGGTATTGGCTTTACCATGTCTATATTCATTTCGCTGCTGTCATTCGGCAGCTCGGTTTATAATACCGAGGCTAAGTTTGCTATTTTAATAGCTTCAATAGCAGCGGGAGTATTGGGATTTGTGTATTTAAGAAGCGTTTTGATAGTAAACAAAAAATCCCGCCATTAAGCAGGGTTTTTAGATATGATTAGACTACGAGTTTTAAACTTCACAAATCTAATGTGTGCCGATTAAAGTTTGCACAATTGAAGGGTTGATTTAACTGTTGTCAATCGCTATTGAAATCTTAGTGATATAACCGCCATTATCATAGCTGATATTTACCTCGGCATCATAAATGGATTTTTTGTGCGAGATCATTATACAGATGAATTTGTCGTATTTGTCTCTGTTTTGATACGATAATGGAAACCGACTTTTTAGTTTGCTTATATTGTCGCCAATTTTGTATTCGTTGCCATTAAGGACGGCAATATATTTCCCCCCTGTTATGGTAGTGGCTTCCCAATCTCTCTCATTAAAGTAGGTTATAAAGCCGTTGTAGTTATAAATATAATTATAGCCGCCTAATTCATCATTACGCTCTTTTTTAACGGTTGCTTTGCCAAAAGCTTTTTGCAAATCGTTTGCTGGCCCTAAAGAGTAAGTTTTGTTGTAAGAATTTATAACATGTATGCTATTAATATCGACGTTATTTAATTGTTTCTGATAAATAGCAGGATTCGCGGTAAATAGAAATAAAAAAAGCACTAATAACGATTTCATAAGGATAAGGTATCTCTGAAGATACAATTTTAACGTTATAAACAAAAAATCCCGCCTCGCGGCAGGATTTGAAATATTGATTAGACTTACGAAGTTTCAAAAACTTCGTAAGTCTGTTGCATTAGTCCCAAAGATTAGCTGGGTAAACACCGTTGGCAATCAATTCTGAAATTGATTTTTGTACGATAGGCTTGTCTTCTTTATAAGTTACGCCAAACCATTTTGAGCCGGTTGGGATAACTTTAAATTTAGCAGTATTGGTCTTGATCAACTTATCGGCAACCAGTGGAATAAAGAATTCTGCTTTTGGATTATCCTGATTAGCCTCAACAAACTCGCGGAACATCGGCTCGCTTTGTGCAAAAACTGCCGGTGTGAAACCCCAGAAATTCATAGATACACGGGTATCTGTTGTTAACGGATGCTCGCCGGTTGTGTCTTTATAGGCTACGCTTCCGTCTTCTTTAAAGTAAACTTCAGTACGTTCATTAACTTCGGTCATATAACCACCGGCGTTGACCTCGCAAACACCGCGGGATACGGAACCGTGATCAGATAAAGTACGGTCGATCTGATAACCAATCAGCGAGTAGTTATCATCAGAAACCTCGGTAGTTAAAAACTTAACCATTTTCTCGAATGAATCGTAACCATAATAGTCATCAGCATTGATAACGCAAAATGGCTCGTTGATTTGGTTGCGTGCAGCTAACACCGCGTGAGCAGTGCCCCATGGTTTAGCGCGCTCAATTTCTTTATCAATACCAAATTGTTTCAAATCGAAGCTTTGATAAACGTAATCGGTTTCTATACGGCCTTTTAATTTCGGCTCAAAAATAGCTTTAAAAGGCTCGGCAAACTCTTCGCGGATGATAAAGCTAACTTTACCAAAACCGGCTTTGATGGCATCATAGATCGAATAATCAATGATGGTTTCATTGTTTGGTCCAAAGCCGTCAATTTGCTTCATGCTGCCGTAACGGCTGGCCATCCCTGCGGCCAATATTAATAATGTTGGTTTCATAATTTTTGTTGGGCTTTGAGGCCCGATATGTCAAACGTTAATAAGGTTATAATGTTTATTTGATGTATTTAAAGTCCTGTCCGTCTTTAATGTTTAATAACGATTCATAGATCAGGCGGATCACGTTGTCACAATCCTCTTTATGAACCATCTCGACAGTAGTGTGCATATAACGCAGACATAAAGATATTAATGCAGATGGCACACCGTCATTTGAATATGCAAACGCATCCGTATCTGTACCGGTAGAGCGTGATGATGCCTGGCGCTGGAACGGGATGCCTTCTTTTTCTGCAGTTTCGATCAATAGTTTGTTCAGGTTGTTTTGTACAGCAGGTGCATATGATACCACCGGACCGCGACCACAAGCCAAATCGCCCTGGGTTATCTTGCTGATCATCGGTGTTTGGGTATCGTGCGTAACGTCAGTAACAATGGCTACATTTGGTTTGATGCGATGTGCAATCATTTCGGCGCCACGCAGGCCAATTTCTTCCTGCACCGCATTTACGATATATAAGCCAAAAGGCAATTTCTTTTTATTTTCTTTAAGCAGACGCGCAACCTCGGCAATCATGAAACCGCCTACGCGGTTGTCTAAAGCACGACCAACGTAGTAGCGGTCGTTCAAGATCATGAACTCATCCTCGTAAGTAATTACGCAACCAACATGGATACCTAATTTCTCAACCTCGTCTTTTGAGGTCGCTCCGCAATCCAAAAAGATGTTTTTTAACGATGGCGCTTCTTCTTTTTCGCCACCTAAACGGGTGTGGATTGCCGGCCAGCCAAATACTGCTTTAACTACGCCGCCATTTTCGGTATGGATGTTAACGCGTTTTGATGGCGCTATCTGGTGATCAGAACCACCATTACGGATAACATAGATCAGGCCATCATTGGTAATGTAATTTACAAACCAGGAGATTTCGTCCGCGTGAGCTTCAATAACCACTTTATATTCGGCTTTTGGGTTGATGATAGCTACAGCAGTGCCATAGTTATCTACATAATGGTCATCAACATAAGGTTTAATATAATCCAGCCATAACTCCTGGCCTTTCCACTCAAAACCGGTAGGCGAGGCGTTGTTAATATATTTTTCGAGAAACTGAAGGGATTTGTCTGTTACTATTGCAACGTGCTCTTTTTTATCTGATTTTTTCTTAGACATAGCGTTGTTCCGGGCCTCTTAAAGCCACCGCTGCAAATATAACAAAGCGTTTGTAAGGTAAAAGAAAAAAGCAGAAAGCTAACCAGATAGCCTTTACATACGGATGATTTTCTCCATGATCTCGTAGCTCAAACCATTTTTGGAGAACAGTTTTCCGGTGCGTTCAAAACCAAACTGCAAATAAAACCCAATAGCCGGCACACGGGCATTGCACCAAATGCGCTGCGCACCCTCGGCAATAGCAAAATTCATGATATAATTAAGCAAAGCTGTACCTACACCGGTACCTTGCGCCTGAGCCACCACCGCAAATTTCCTGAATTGAAAATCAGTACCATCCTGGAATAAGGAGACTACACCCGCTAATTGATTATCCCTGAAAGCTCCAAAATGATAGCCGTCTTTATCCTCGTCCATCTCCATTTGGGATAGCTCAGAATTAGGATATAGTACCTCCCGGCGCAGGCGCCAGGTTAGTTCGGGGCGGATTTGTTCTATTTGAAGCATAAAGTGTAAAGCAAAAGGCAGAAAGCTAAAAGCAGTCTTGGTTTAATGAATTAATATTAGCTTTCAGCTTTGGTCTTTCAGCTTTAAGCTTACAACGGTATATTCCCATGTTTCTTCCTCGGATTATTCACCACTTTATTCTCCAGCATCTTAAAAGCATGGATCAGCTTTAATCGTGTCTCTGACGGTTCAATCACCTCATCAATAAAACCGCGCTCGGCAGCACGGTAAGGGTTGGCAAAAGTGTCAGAATATAATTGTTCCTTCTCTTTCCATTTAGCTTCCGGGTCTTCAGACTGGCTGATCTCTCTCTTAAAAATGATTTCTGCAGCGCCTTTGGCACCCATCACGGCAATCTCGGCAGATGGCCAGGCAAAGTTCATATCGGCGCCAATGTGTTTGGAGTTCATCACGTCATAAGCGCCACCGTAAGCTTTACGGGTAATCACCGTTATGCGCGGAACCGTAGCCTCGCAAAAAGCATAAAGCAGTTTAGCGCCATTGGTAATGATGGCGTTCCATTCCTGGTCGGTGCCCGGTAAAAAGCCCGGTACATCCTCAATAACCAGCAAGGGGATATTAAAACTATCACAAAAACGGACGAAACGTGCGGCTTTGGTTGATGCATGCCTGTCTAACACTCCCGCTAAAAATGCCGGTTGGTTAGCCACAATGCCAATGCTGCGACCGGCTAATCGGGCGAAGCCTACTACAATGTTCTCGGCGAAATCTTTATGTACCTCTAAGAAGGAGTCGGTATCTATTAAATGTGTAATTACCTCACGGGCATCATAGGGTTGCTGCGCACTTTGCGGCAAAATGTCATTTAGTTCGGGGCGCAGCTCGTCTGTAGGCTCATAAGGCAGGGCAGGGGCTTTATCCTCGCAATTCTGCGGCATATAGCTTAGTAGCTTTTTTACATGCTGGATGGCATCTATCTCATTGGCACAGGCAAAATGTGTCACGCCCGATTTACTGGCATGCGTATTGGCCCCGCCCAATTCTTCAGACGTTACTATTTCATGAGTAACGGTCTTCACTACGTTGGGGCCGGTTACAAACATATACGAGGTATGCTCCACCATCAAAATAAAATCGGTAATAGCCGGTGAGTACACTGCACCACCCGCGCAGGGGCCCATAATAGCCGAGATTTGCGGCACAACGCCTGATGCCATGGTGTTACGATAAAAGATATCGGCATAACCACCTAGTGATACTACACCCTCCTGGATGCGTGCACCTCCAGAATCATTCAAACCCACTACCGGCGCACCATTCTTCAGCGCCAGCTCCATGATCTTACAGATCTTTTCGGCATGGGTTTCAGACAATGATCCGCCAAAAATGGTAAAGTCCTGAGAGTAGACATACACCAACCGGCCGTTGATGGTGCCATAGCCGGTAACCACACCATCGCCCAGGTATTTCTCAGTCTGCATGCCAAAATCGGTCGACCGGTGAGTGACCATCATGCCTATTTCCTGGAAAGAGCCCTCATCCATCAAAAAGTGCAAACGCTCGCGCGCTGTCAATTTCCCTTTTTTATGCTGACTTTCAATCCGGGTTTCACCGCCGCCGGCCAAAGCCTTTTCGCGTTTATCTTTGAGCGTTTTTATTTTATTATCCACAGTCGTAGTTCTGGTGTAAGTGATAAAATTAACAAATAATTGCACAATCGGTGTTGCCTGCAGGCAGTCGATATTTTTATAACTTAGCTGCCGCAACAAAAGCTATGTTAAAACGCTCAAAAGCCGATCGCACCTTAAAGCAAAATCTCATGCTGGCTTCGTCAACCGCTATGGTGTCGGGCATGACCAATGTGGTAGGGTTGATGGCTTTCCTGGCTTTCAGTTCAAATATCACGGGTCATGTAGCCAATCTGTCTAAGCATATTGTCGAGCAGAATTTTAACCAGATACTATTGTTCCTGATATGGCTTTTCATGTTTTTCGCAGGGGCATTCCTGTCAAACTTTATCGTCAAATCTCTCGAGGATAAAAGTTATTACCGCGCGCATTCTATACCTGTTATCATTGAAATTGTAGTGTTGCTATTTGTGGCGATATACGGCAATAATTTCTATCGGGAAACCCAGCGCGAGCGCGAGGTGGTTATAGCGGTGTTGTTGTTCTCTATGGGTTTGCAGAACAGCCTGGTGTCTATAATATCCGGTGGATTGATCAAATCATCGCACCTTACCGGGTTGTTTACAGACCTGGGCGGCGAGGTTGCCGAATGGATCCATCCCAAAACAGAGAAAACCGAAGTTGTGCGTAATAAGATATTTATTCGCCTTACGGTGTTGAGTTTTTATATTTTGGGTGGGATTATTGGCGGATACTTCTTTAATTTGTACGAGTTTGCGATTTTCTATTGCGTACCGCTGATCTTATTGACTATACTTTACTACGATGTGTCTGAACTGGCCCTGCATAAGTTGACACGCCGGTTTGTAAGTGATAAAAATTGATCAACCATCTACACCAAAACTAAAATAATAATGCCTACAAAATCATTGCACGATACCCACCACATAACTTACGAGACGCTGTTAGCGGGTAATCAGAAATTTATCGAAAAGTCGCTTGCGCTTGATCCTGAATATTTTGAGAAACTGGCGAACGGCCAAAACCCGCCGGTTTTATGGATAGGCTGCGCGGATAGCCGCGTGCCGGCCAACCAGATCACCAACACTCAACCAGGCGAGATCTTTGTGCACCGTAACATAGCCAACATGGTTATCCATACAGATATGAATATGCTGTCGGTGTTGGATTATGCCGTTAATGTATTGCAGGTTAGGCATGTTATAGTGACTGGCCACTACGGTTGCGGGGGCGTAATTGCCGCCATGAGTAATAAAGAATATGGCCTGATTGATAACTGGCTGCGCCATATCAAAGATGTGTACCGTATCCACGCCGAAGAACTGACAGCTATTGAAGACGAACAAAAACGTGTTGACCGCCTTGTCGAGCTAAACGTGGTCGAGAACGTTTACAATCTTTGTAAAACCTCCATCGTGCAGAATGCCTGGGCCAAGGGGCAATCGCTTTCGGTACATGGCTGGGTATATAGTATTAAAACTGGTATCATCACTGATATGAAGGTAAGTACGCAGGATAACGAGAAGATGGAAAAGGTGTTTAGGTTCCAGCAATAGAGAGGCAGGAATCAAGAGCCAAGAATCAAGATTTTAATTGTTTAATATGAAGAAGCCAGCGATCAATTGATCGCTGGCTTCTTTGCTTTTAGTCTTGATTCTTGATTCTTGTCTCTTGATTCTACAATCTACAATTCCTTCTGCAAGAACGAATACCTGTAATCCTTCGGCGGATCAAAGGTTTCTTTGATGGTTCGTGGAGATACCCAACGCAACAGGTTGATCATTGAACCGGCCTTGTCATTAGTGCCAGATCCACGTGCGCCGCCAAATGGCTGCTGACCAACTACCGCCCCCGTAGGTTTGTCGTTGATGTAGAAGTTACCCGCGGCATTGCGCAGTTCTTTAGTTGCTTTGGCAATGATGTAACGATCCTGGGCAATGATGCTGCCGGTTAGGGCGTAGATCGAGGTATTGTCTACAATCTTCAAGATCTCATCAAACTGGTCGTCTTCATAAACATAAATGGTTAATACCGGGCCAAATAGCTCTGTACACATGGTTACGTAGTATGGGTCGTTTACTTTAATAACCGTTGGCTCAATGAACCAGCCTTTACTCTTATCGTAGTTGCCGCCGGCTACCAGCTCAACTTCTGAGTTAGCTTTCGCCTCGTCAATGTATTTAGCCAGTTTATCGAACGATGCTTCGGTGATTACCGCGTTTACAAAGTTCTCGAAGTCTTCGGTTGGTCCTATCTTAATGGTGCCCAGATCACGGATTACGTTCTCTTTTACCTTAGGCCATAACGAGGCCGGGATGTAAGCTCTTGAAGCAGCCGAACATTTCTGTCCCTGGTATTCAAAAGCGCCACGCACTAAAGCTGTGCTAACCACATCGGCATTCGCGCTGCTGTGAGCAAGTACAAAGTCTTTCCCGCCGGTTTCGCCAACTATGCGTGGGTATGTTTTATATTTATGAATGTTGGTGCCAATAGTTTGCCAGATGGTCTGGAACACCGGGGTTGAGCCGGTAAAGTGGATACCTGCAAAGTCAGGGTGGTTAAAGATCACGTCGCCGGCAACTGGTCCGTCAACATAGATCAGGTTGATCACACCCGGCGGCAAGCCTGCTTCCAGGAATACCTGCATCAATACGTTAGCGGCGTAAATTTGCGGGTAAGCCGGTTTCCAGACTACCACGTTACCCATCATAGCGGCCGATGCCGGCAGGTTGCCCGCAATAGCCGTAAAGTTAAACGGTGTAAGTGCGAACACGAAGCCTTCCAACGGGCGTTGCTCCACGCGGTTCCAAACACCTTTGGGGGTTGGTACAGGTGGCTGCTGCGCGTAGATCTCAGTCATGTAATGCACGTTAAAACGCAGGAAGTCTATCAGCTCACAAGCCGCGTCAATCTCGGCCTGGTAGGCATTCTTTGATTGGCCCAGCATGGTTGCTGCGTTGATCTTAGCACGGTACGGACCTGCAAACAAATCGGCAGCTTTTAAGAATATAGCAGCGCGTTGCTCCCATGGGGTGTTCTCCCATTCGGCTTTGGCAGCCAGGGCAGCGTCTATCGCTTCTTCAACGGTGCTTTTGTCACCCTCGAAGAAGTTAGCCAGTAAGTGTTTATGGTCATGCGGCGGGCGTATCTCCAACCGCTTACCGGCAAACACCTGCTTGTCGCCAATGTACATCGGTATATCAATTTTGTAAGCGCGGGCTTCTTCTAAAGCCTGTTTCAGCGCGGCACGCTCCAAACTGTGCGGGCCGTAGTTTAACACCGGCTCGTTCTGTGGTGCAGGGACGTTAAAAAATCCTTTTAGCATAATGGTATCAGTTATTTGTGTAAAGTTACAATTAATGTGCAAATGTGCAGATATGCGGACGTGCAAATGATGTTTTGATGACGGGAGGTGGAATGTGCAGATGTGCAAATATGCGGATGTGCAAATGATGCATCCTCAAAGTTCCCCTCTTGAGAGGGGGCGCGTAAGGCTATGCGCCGGGAGGGGGTGTGTAAAAGCGTCGACCAAGTGCGATTACCTTCTCACGGGAGGGGCAGAGAGGGGTTTAGCCAAGCGATAGGCCTAATCTCTAAACTCAAATCACTAATCTCTACAATGGCGTTGCCTGCGGCCCGGGCTTTCCGCTCATACTGCGCAGGCCTTAGCCACAGGGCCGGTATCCGCTTCACTCCCTAACGCGGTCTGCGCACTGTTTTGTTTCACGTGTGTATGCAACGGATGAAACAACTGAAACAGTACTTTTAATTAACTATTTGATAATTAGTTAATTGATAAAACAGGTGAAACAGAATGAAACACTATTTATGACTAATAGGTCTTTTTTTGTTTCATGATTCATAATGGGCACGAGTACACTACCGCTCAATCCTGCGCTGCATACTCGCGCCAGCGAGGGGAAAACATTTTAATCATTGCGATTAGACATTAATTCGCTCAGCAAAGCCTCCCACTGCTTAGGCTCTTCCAAATCTTTTTTATTTGCGATTCCCAATATATTACCTGTATCCTTACCTGTAATGATTGCTTGTCCTTCATTTATAGTAATATCGCAATCAGTCTCTTTTACAACTAACGCATCTTTATTCTTGGAAAAAAAAGAAAACCTTATCGCATTGTCCACAAACAAAAGTTCCTTGATTCGGGTTTTATTCCTACGATAAATGCGCCGGGAACAATAAAAATCAAAAGCTGAAACGAGAAATACGATTATATCGATAATCAAGCTATTAAAAATGAATAAGCAGAACATTGCTCCTATCGTCATCACTGAAAGTATCGGTATTATTACCTTTTCATTGTTCTTGGCGTCAAATTTATATGTCATTAGTTTGTGTCTGTGATTTTTTATTGTGGTTTGTGTTCTAGCCTCTGGCCGGTGTTATCACCCTAACAGTTGCACGTAGTAATTGATGCATCACGTCTTCAAAGTCTTCTGCTTATTCCTCAACATAATCATGGCCTTATCGGCTCTTACTTTGCGGGTTTCTTCCTGTTTGGCAGAGCCAACCCAATCGCAATAACCTTGTTTGTAAGATTTGGATAGGCTTTCAAAAAACGCTGTGGCTTCTGCGTCCTGGTCCAGCAGCACCTGTAATTCTACCGGAGTGCCTGCTATGTGTTCTCCTTTTTTAAGCATATTTTATGGTGTTTATGTCAAGCAGTCTTTTCGCGCATCTTTTTGATCTCTTCATCCAAAACATCCAGCTGTTCTCTGTTAAAACCGGTTTTTTCGTCGGCTATCAAGGTCACCCGGTTGTTGAAATAATCATTATAGATCATTAAGCGCATGGTAGAGGTGAAGTTTCTTTTTGCAAACTTTTCATAGGCGTACTCAGCAGTTTTTATCTGCACAGTCATTGTTTTCAATTGGCCAAAAAAGTTGAGATATTCATAGGTGAATATGCCATCGTCTTTGGTTAACATAACCCTTACCGCATTTTTAATACTGAGAACAATCACCGCATTTGACAGTAGGAGATATGCGTAAATAATAGCATTATCCGCATCTTTTACCTGCTTGAGCAACAACCACATTAATAAAGCTATGGTATTGAATAAAATAAGCAAACCCCAGGTAGATGACCGTTTGCCAATTGGTTTAAGCTCAAATGTGTCGACGGATTCCATTGCTGCTATTTTTCTTTGTTATTTCTCGCCCCGTATCTTTTTGATCTCCGACACCAAAGCATCTAACTGTCCTTCGGTAAACCCACGTTTATCCGTTGCCTTAATATCTATTTTATTTTTGAAGTAGTTGTTATACATCAATAAACGCATGGTGCGGCTTGACTTGCTGGTGTAAGTTTTATACTCGTAATAGGCTGTTGGCACATCAATGATCTTGGATTTTTCCTGGCCGAAAAAGTTGACGTAATCGTATTGTAGGGTACCGGTTGCTTTTATCAAAGTTATTTTGACAGCGCTGTCGGCAATGAAAACAAGCAGAACGGTAAATCCTAGCGTTATGATGGCAGTAGCCATCCAGGTAGCATGCCCACTATGACGCAGCGGGACGTAGTGTATTGCCGCTGACATCGCCCAGACAAATAGCATCAGCTTCAAGTTGTCATTCACGGACATAGGCTCGCCATTTGGCGTAATCTCTATAATATTATCAGTTGCCATTCAGGATAAGGTGTTGTGTTTATTCCATTATTTTTCCAACCACGAAAAGTCGCACTCCAAAGCATCCCGGTCCCATTTTCCGGTATTAGCAGCGGCTATGTACGTGCTTTCTAAAAACTCAGTTAATGTTTTCTCAGGGTCAGCCGCATTGTGCACATCTTCATATTTTAAAAAGAACTCGCCCATATCGGTGCTGTAAAACGCCTCGGTGGGTTTGACGGGCTGCTGGCCAAAGTCGGCAGGCGTAGGGTAGCAATAAGCATAAAACGCCGGGTGCGGAAACTGCTCGCTGCCGGGCCAGAAACCCGCGCTGCTTACCTCGTGCGAGTAAGCTTCCTGCATCACTGCGTCAGGCATATTGGGTGCCCCGCCGGGATGTAGCGGCGCTTTTCTGCCCGAAAAACGGGTAACCGCCAAATCAAACGCTCCCCAAAAAAAATGTACCGGGCTGCACTTGCCGCTAAACTTAGCTCTGAAATAGGTGAACACGCCATCAATATGCAGCAAAGCTTTATGGAACAGCTCTATTTGCTGCTTGTCGTAACTTTTATGTATCTCATCCTCTGCAAAAGGGATAGCCGGATCAAGCTCATTAGGTTTGGCGTAAATCTCCACCTCAATATCCAGCAGCGCCATTTTTTCAAACAGCTCTTTATAAAAGCTAGCCACCGTACGCGGATACAGATCAAGCGACTGACTGCCACCGCTGCTGCAAGTAATTAGCAATTGGTGAGCTATAAAATCAAAATCAAGCTGGAAACTCCGGTCGCCATAAGGGATGTTACGTGTGGTCAATCCCCGCGGCGAAACGTATAGCGTTACATGCCATGAATGATTCAACCAGGGCATCGTTTTTAAACGGATCTTGCCAACTATCTGCGTCCACAATTGCACGGTGGCAACGGTGTCTTTGAGTTGGGTATAATCAAGTTTCGGCCAGTTGTTTTTCATGATGTATCAAAAATTGTCATTGCGAGCGAAGCGCGGCAATCGCAAGGAGGACAGTAACGCGTGCGATTGCTTCGTCGTTCCTCCTCGCAATGACAGGGTTGTTATCTAATTCGTCTGTTTCCCCAACATGGCGGTCCTGATCAATCTAACCGGGGCGTTACCATAGCTCAGGAATTTCTCGTTAAATTCTTTCAGGCGGTATTTATCACCCATCTTAATTTTATAGGCATCGCGCAGGTCCATGATTTCTTTATAACCATCAAAATAACTATCCAACTGTACGCTGCTTACGCTCACTCTAACCCATTTGCCTTCGGCTTCTGCCTGTTGTTGGAAAGCTTCGTGCGTTAACAGTTTAATGGCCTGCTCTTTGGTCATGTTGTTAGCGTGCACATCATAATCCAAAAGGGTATTGCAAACCGAACGCAGGTGCCATTTATACCACATCAGCTTCATCTCTGGCGAATCTTCGTAGCCATTGTCCAGCATCATCTGTTCGCCGTAAACTGCCCAGCCTTCAACCATCGCACCGCTGCCAAAAATTGATTTAATTAAACTTGGTGATTTGTTAGCGTAGATCAACTGAACATAATGACCCGGGATAGCTTCATGGATGCACAGAATCTGCAGCGTGTAATTATTGTATTCGCGCAGGTAGCTTTCCGCTTTCTCTGGCGATAGACCTTTAAGGCTGATGATATTAAAATAAGAATTACCGTTTTTGTCATACGGTCCCGGCGGACTCATTGACGCTACTGCGGCATTGCCAAAATAAGCCGGTGATTTTCTAACCTCCAGCGGTTTACTCGGATCGAGTGTTAACAGATCCTTTGCTCTGACAAAGTTAGACAATATTGGTAATTGCTTTTCGATGGTCGATTGCAGATCGGCAGCGGTGGTGTGTTTGGCAGATAGTGTGTCCAACACGTCAGCAATCATATCCAATGAATCTGACGGTATCGCTTTTTTGCCAAAATATTTTGGCCACAGCTGGCGGCTCAGTTTAGCCATGTCGCGGTGGATCTGCTTTTTGCGCTCGTTGGCCATGTTAAACAGTTGCTGGGCACCGTAAACCGTTTGCATTTCGTATTTGAATTTATCTTCGTACAGTTGCTTGCCTAACCTGAAACTGCGTGGCTTGTCGTTTTTAATAGTTTGCAGAAAAGTAATATAAGTTCGTACGCTTTGCGCGGCTAGCTTTGCCCTGTCTGTCATTAATTTCTGTTCGGCAGCTGGGATATTGCTTTTCTTGAGCGAGTCGGCAAAGTCTTTTTCCAGGATGTTTGCACCACCTGTTTGCTGTTGTATGGCCAGCGTAACTAACTCGGGTACCGGGTTTTTAATCTGCTTTTGTGCTTCTTTATAATAAGCCGGTATGTTGGCCATTTTTTGGTAGAAATTACGCAGACGCTTTGGCAGCGGCGCATAATGCTCATTCAATATGGTAGCAAATGCCCCAAAAGGATTATAACGGGTTGGGTTCCACTGGTAATCTTTTAAAACAGAGAGCTGCCAATCTATATATTCCATTTGGTTTTGCATCAGCTGGTAGTCCATACGATTAAGGTCCGTCAGGTCACCTGCCTGATAGCGCGCCAGGGAATCCTTTTGCACCTTGGTAAAGTTTTCCATAGCGTCGCGGCTCTTATCATCAGGCACAACTAACAAGCTGTCGTATTTATGATAACCCACAGTTGTTGCCCAGTCGGGGTTCAGTTTCCAGAGTTCTTCCAGGAAATGATTTTCGTAAAGAGCAAAAGCATCATTGCCTTTGGTACGCATTGGCCCCTGTTGATCTTTTTGACATCCCAGGAAAAACAACGTAGCAAAAATTAAAAGCGATAAATAACGGTTCATTCAGAAAAATATTTGTTGGATAAACTTAGAACATTTAAGCCAAAAAAGCTATTATTTAACAATAAAACAAAGCGTAACATGATGAGTACCGAACATAAAATTATAGTTGATGAGTTAGTTAAACTGTTGCGCGGTGGCAGTGCGCATATTGGTTTAAAAGATGCATTGAAAGGTTTGCCTGCAGATGCACGTGGCGAGAAACCCGAAAAATTGCCTTATAGCATATGGCAACTGGTTGAGCATATACGTATTGCGCAGTGGGATATGGTGCAGTTTAGCTTGAGTGCCGATCATAAATCGCCTAAATGGCCGGATGATTATTGGGTAAAAGAGGCAGGGCCGGCTGACGATGCTACCTGGAAAAAATCATTAAAACAGATTGATGACGATCTGGCGCAATTTATTGAACTGCTTGAAAAAGCTGATATTTATAAAAAGCTACCATACGGCGATGGGCAAACCATTTTACGCGAGGCTTTGCAGATAGCAGACCATACATCGTACCATATCAGCGAGATTATTGTGCTGCGCCGATTACAGGGAAATTATAAATCGAGCTAAATTATTTAAGGCCCTTTACAAAGTCGACAATGGCAGTTACTAACTCCGGCTTCAACGGCAGTTCGGGTTGATTGTAAGTAGCCAGGTTCTTTTCTTTGTCGACAGGTGCATCTCTGAATACGTAGTTCATGCCGCGTAGTACGGTGTAAGTGGCGCTGGATTTAGATCTTTTTAATTTATCGCCGTCAATTACGGGGATCTGCAGATCTGATGTACCCTGGATAATTAAAATAGGTTTTTTGACGTTTCTGATCTCGTCTGTAGGGTCGAATCTTATCCAACTGATCAAATAGTTTTGGATGTTTGGCCTGATATATTGATATAAAGAAATATCAACTTTCTTTTGCACGCTGCCAACCCGTAACGAGTCCATGATTTTATTAAATCCGTCTGATATATAAGCCGCCTGCGATTTCATTTGCTCTTTCAAATATACGTCGGCATGGCGGCCAACGCCATCAATAGAAATGTAGGCGTTGCTGGCATCCTCCGTATCGGCAGCAGCTAGCATACCCACCAGCGCACCTTCAGCATGCCCTAAAACAATAATTTTTGAAAAGCGCTTGTCTTCTTTCAATGAGTTTATTACACCGATGGCGTCATCAACATAATCGTCAAAACGCAGGTTGTCTTCCTTATCGCCACCGGCATGGCTCTGGCCAACCATACGTTTGTCATAACGAAAAGATGCTATTCCCCCTTTTGCCAAATCCCCTGCCAGTAACTTATAAGCATTACTACTGATTCTTAATTTTTCGCTGTTACCGTTGCGGTCAATAGGGCCGGTGCCTGATATTATTAATACAACCGGCACCTTCCCGCTAACACCATCGGGGATTGTCAAAGTACCCGATAAAGAGGCCGACAAAGTTTTTACAGCAAATGGCGTTTCAGTAGATGACGGATTTGCCTGGCCTTGTGCTTGCGCAAAAAGTCCCGAAATAAGAAAAACAGCTAATACAAAACAACAAATCCTGTTCATTTTATGGGGTATGAATGGTAGAAACATTAACGGCGAAAATTAATAAAAATTGGCCGAATAAAAGTCTTATAAACATATAGCCAATAAGTAATAACAACTTTTATCAAAAATATGCGTAAAAAACTCCTGTAATTAGGCTATTAATGAGCATATTTATGGTCTGTTTATTAACTGATATTTTTTACTGATTCTATTTTAATGAGGTTTTTAAAAGGGTGCTTACTACTAGCGTTCTTATTAGGTGCGTATAACCCTATGTATGCACAAAATAATACGTCGGGCATTCACGGCAAGGTTTTTGGCGATAAGCACCTTGCCGCTGAAGCTGCTAACGTAATTTTGCTTGCCGCCGACTCAGCCATCATTAAATCAGCTCCCTGTGATGCCGCCGGCGAATTTAGTTTTAACACCAAACCCGGTAAATATCTGTTACTGATAACCAAAATTGGTTATGATCAATCGCTTACCGGCCCTTACCAGGTAATACAGGGCCAGAACCTGCAAATTGATGATCTTACCCTGACCCTTCATATCCCCGTACTTAAAGAAGTATCTATTACTGCACAACGATCGTACATAGAAGTAAAACCCGATAGGGTTACGTTGAACGTGCAAAATAGCATTATAGCCGATGGCAACTCTGTTTTTGAGATCTTGTCGCAATCGCCCGGTGTACATGCCGATAGCAAGGGTTCCATTAGCCTGATAGGCCACAGCAACGCTTTGGTGATGCTTAATGGGAAACCGATACACTTAACCGGCCAGGATTTGGTTGACTACCTTTCAAGCCTGCCCGGCAATACTGTAAAACAAATCGAATTAATTACCAGCCCATCGGCTAAATATGATGCGGCTGGCGCCGGAGTTATTAATATTATCTCCAGAAAAGGAACCGCCACCGGAACCAATTTCTCTGTATCAGGCAATGCGGGTTATGGTAAGTTTGGCAAAGCGGGCGGCAGTGTTGCATTTAACAGCCAGCACGACAAGTTGAATATTTTTGGTAACTACAGTTACATTTATAACAAAACCGACCACGTTTTTTCAGTCGATCGTATGATCGATTTTAACAACGTAAAGAGCGACTATGACGTAAATTATAATACCAATTACCAGGGCCCCAGGCAGACGTATACACTGGGCGCAGATTTTGCTATCTCAAAGAGACATACTATAGGCGTGTTTTTAAGTGGTACCCTGACAGATAATGAATATACTAAAAACAATCATCTTGCAATAAGTAATAACGGCGTACTTGACTCTACCATCTTAACCAAATCTAATTTGAGTCGTGGAATTCATAATTATGGTTATGATCTGAACTACACCGGCAAGCTCGACACTACCGGTAAGGTATTAACAGCCGATGTAGCATTCGGTAATGTTGGCAGACACTCGTCAGAATATATTAATAATTATTTCTATAACTCGGCTAACGGGGTTTATCGCCCTGATCTTAAATTACAAAACCTGTCGCCTTCAACCGCCAATATTTGGTCGGCAAAGGTTGATTATGTAAATCCGCTATCAAAAACAGCTCGTTTAGAGGCAGGTGCAAAGTACAGCATGGTGCAAACTAATAACCAACTGATTTTTGGCCCGCAAGAAGATGGCATTTATACAAGTGATCCTAATTTTAGCAGCTCTTTTAAATATCGCGAGAATGTGAATTCAGGCTATATAAACTATATTGGGAAAGCCGGCGACTTTGGTATCACCGCAGGTTTGCGTGTTGAACAAACCAACACCATGGGCAATGGTAATTCAATCACTATGGTGAGCAATGTAGCCAAACACTACCTGGATTGGTTTCCGCAGATAGAGCTAAGTTATCGCATTGATCAAAAACAAAGTCTTGATCTGAGCTTTAACAGGGGTGTTGACAGGCCGTCGTTCCAGGCAGTTAATCCGTTCTTATACTACACAGATCTTTATGATTACAACAAAGGTAACCCCATGCTGCTGCCGCAATATAACAATCGTGCAGCGCTGTCATACACTTACGATAAGTATATCACCACGTTGTATACCAGCGTAACTACCAACTTTTTCAACTTTGTAGATTATATCCAGAATGATAGCTCGAAAGTAAGCCAGTCAATCACACAGAATTTTGGTAAGTATTCTGTCTATGGTTTAAAGTTTAATGTCCCGGCGACATTTACCAACTGGTGGGATGCCAATTTTAACCTGGATGCTTCTTATCAGCGCATTCAGGCTTATCCAAAACACGGAACGCTGGACAAAGGCACGCAACTTTTTAGTTTTTTCAGTACCCAGCACTTTAAATTGTCGGAGACTTTATCGGCAGAAGTTGCCGGCGATTATGAATCGCCTACATTTTATGGCATCGGCATGTTTAAATCCGACTATTGGGTTAGGGCCGGAATTGCTAAACGGGTGCTAAATAATAACGGAAGAATAAGCCTGGATGTGTCGGATATATTTGATACCCATCGCGATCAGAGCGTCGTAAATTATCAAAATCTTGACATGAACATTTATAATAAAAGCGAAACCCGCGTATTCAGATTAAGCTTTACTTATCGTTTTGGAAACGTTTCTTTAAAAACTGCCGCCAGGCGCAAAACAGGTAACGAAGATGAGCAAAGGCGCGTCACAAACTCGGGCGACTAACCCCCGTGGCCGCTTAGCATGCTGAAGAAAATAATAGCCAGCACCAGCAGGGTAATGCCGGTGTATAAATAATCGCCCTCGGCCGCAAAGCCAATTGCCGAACACACTACTCTGATAATTGGCGTAGCAATTAATAATATAATACCACACTGAATTATAGCTCGCCCCCGTAACGCTATCACGCTTTTTAGGATCTCGCTTAAGTGGACGAAGGCAGGCACCCCATTAAAATCATGGTAGTTGGCAACGTCATGGCCATGACGGAATAGGTAGATAACTGCACCAAAAATACAAATGCCCACAGACAAGAAAACGCCTGTGCGCAACACCCAGCCAATGGTAGTCTGTATATCGGTATCTTTTAGCTTACTCATTATATTTTGTGCAATATCCCGTTATAGATCATTTGTATAGCTACTATGCTGACGATGACAGCAAAAGTCACCCGCATCCAGTTAGACGAGTTGCTGCCTACCAATATTTTTGACCCGGTAAGTGCGCCGAACAATACACCAATAACCACCGGCATAGATAACCCGGGGTCAATGTATCCGCGCTGTAAATAAACCACGGCGCTTGCTGCCGCCGTAACACCAATCATGAAGTTGCTGGTAGCAGTAGATACCTTAAAAGGGATACGCATAATACCATCCATAGCAACAACTTTTAACGCGCCCGAGCCTATACCCAGCAAGCCGGATATCACGCCGGCAAACAGCATCATGCCAAAACCGCCCGCTACGTTGGTAACGCCATATTCGACCGGGCCATTGGCTGTGGGATAATTGCTGTAGAGTTTCAGCCTTGCAGCCAGGTAACTTTTATGCTGGATGATGACTTCGCTTTTTTTTACGATAGACATTAAAGCCGACGAAATCAATATCACTCCAAATAATATAGCAATATAATGAGTAGGGATATAGATAGCTAGTATTGCACCGAGCATAGCCCCGGCGGTAGTAGCTATCTCCAAAAACATACCCAGGCGCATGTTGGTAATGCCCTCTTTTACATAAGCCGCCGCCGCGCCCGATGAGGTTGCAATAACCGATACCAGCGATGCGCCAATAGCATAATGGATATCAATATGAAGAATGAGTGTAAAAAGAGGAATGATAATAAAGCCGCCGCCCAAACCGGTGAGCGAGCCGAGTAAGCCCGCCAAATACGACCCGATTAATATAATAATAGTAAGCTCAATAACCGACATGCTGCGCTCCGAACGTTTGGCGGCTAAATGTAATAATAACTTCTTTTAAGCCGCTACTTTAATGTTTATCTATGGGCTTGGTGGGGATTGTGAAACACTAATGATCGTTAAGCTTTGATGAAACCTCATCCTTTAAAGGCTGTAGATGCTTTTTAATTATAGCCCAAACCATTTCATCATTAATGCTATCGTAAGAATGTACTAATATATTTCTGAATCCTATTATGCTTGAATGATAACTTATGAGTTCGTTCCCATCTATTTCTTTGATTTTTTTAATTGCCTCGCCAATTATTGCAAGCTGCCTTTCTACGGCGCTTTTAGTTTTGCGGTCAACCTGGTATTGAGAGAATAGATTTATGTCGCCAAGAAATTCATCAATTAGTGAAATTGCAAAGATAATGTCATCGTAATACTTCTTCTTTCGATCCATCATAAAGTAATCGCTTAGTATTATTTATACTCTCTAAAAGATAAGGATTTCTTAAAGAAGAAGATGTCAATAGATCTACTTTTCTATTGCTGTAGAGCTCTAATTCATTCCATAGAGAAAGTAATAGTTCACCCCTAATCAATGGGTCCGGTTCGTTTATTTCAACCAAAACATCCAAATCACTTTTATCTGTAAAATTTCCGTTTACAGCCGAGCCAAAAATGTACAGTTCTTTAACTTTATGCGATTTGCATATCGCAATAAAGTTTTTTGAATATAGATCTGCACGGTTCATTATATTATAAAGTTAGTTAAAATAAATATTTTACAAGCCCTTTCAATTCATTATTGTAAAATATCATACTCAGGCAAATACACTTTTTCTATTTGTACATTTGCTGACGTTTACAACACTTGTCATTTCGACGAGGAACGAGGAGAAATCTATACACTATATAAGTCTGCTAATTTGCACATGTATAGATTTCTCACTACGTTCGAAATGACATAACTAGTCTAATAGTCTATGGGTTACCCAAATTTACAAGCCTGCATTACCGACCTTGAAAAGCACGGTCATTTAATCCGCATAAAGCAAGAAGTTAATCCGAACCTGGAAATGGCAGCCATACACCTGCGTGTTTTTGAGGCTGGCGGACCGGCAATTTTATTCGAAAATGTAAAGGGCAGTAAATTTCCCGCGGTATCCAATCTATTTGGTACGCTTGAACGGTCAAAATTTATTTTCCGGGATTCATTAGAACAGGTAAATACGCTGGTTGATGTCAAAAACAACCCGATCCAAGCCCTCAAACATCCGTTTAAATATGCCAATGTGGCGTTGACTGCGTTGTCGGCATTGCCCATGAAAGTAGGGCGCAGGCAATTTGAAAAATGCGATATCAGTGATTTGCCACAGATTGTGAACTGGCCCAAAGATGGTGGTCCGTTTGTAACCATGCCACAGGTTTATACCGAAGATAGTGACAAGCCCGGTGTGATGAATGCCAACCTGGGCATGTACCGCATCCAATTGGCAGGTAATGATTATATATTAAATAAAGAGATAGGCCTGCATTATCAATTGCACCGCGGCATTGGTGTGCATCAAACCAAAGCTAATGCCAAGGGCCAGCCTTTAAAAGTGAGTATTTTTGTTGGTGGTCCGCCATCGCACCCGGTGGCGGCTGTGATGCCCTTGCCCGAAGGGTTGTCAGAGATGACTTTTGCAGGCGCGCTGGGTAACCGCCGTTTCCGTTATTTTTATGATGAGGAAGGTTTTTGTATTTCTGCGGATGCCGATTTTATCATCACCGGAACCGTAGAGCCACACGAAAATAAACCCGAAGGTCCATTTGGCGATCACCTGGGTTATTATAGTTTAACGCATCCTTTCCCGCTGTTAAAAGTGCATAATGTTTATCATCGTAAAGATGCTATCTGGTCGTTCACAGTAGTGGGCAGGCCACCGCAGGAGGATACCAGTTTCGGCGCTTTGATCCATGAGATAGCCGGCTCTGCATTACAGGAGGAAATACCGGGATTACATGAGGTTAATGCGGTCGACGCGGCGGGTGTGCACCCGTTATTATTTGCTATCGGTAGCGAGCGCTATACACCTTATATTAAAGAACGCAAACCGCAGGAAATATTGACCATCGCCAACCATATCCTCGGTAAAAACCAATTGAGCCTGGCCAAATACCTGTTCATTGCCGCTGCTGAGGACGATCCGAAATTGGATGTAAACAACATCGGCCAATTCCTGACACATATCCTGCAGCGTATTGACCCAACCCGCGATCTGCATTTTTATACCCGCACCACCATTGACACGCTCGACTACAGCGGCAGCGGACTAAACTCGGGCAGTAAAGTAGCCATCACTGTCGCGGGCGACATTAAAAGAGAACTTTGGGCCGATGTGCCTGCCAATTTTAGTCTGCCTAAGCCATTGGTCAATTACCAGATGGTAATACCGGGCATACTGGCGATCGAGATCCCCAAAAATATCCGCGCCAGCGATATGCCGATGATCATTGAATTTTTACAGGAGCATTTCGCCGAAGCTGATCTGGCCGGTATCCCCTTGTTTGTTTTATGCGATGATGCTGCTTTTACGGCCCAAAACCTCAATAACTTTGTGTGGGTAACCTTTACCCGCAGTAATCCATCGCACGATATTTATGGTATTAATGAGTTTACCGAGCACAAGCATTGGGGCTGTGACGGTCCGCTGATAATTGATGCACGGATAAAACCGCATCATGCGCCAGTGTTGGAGAAAGATCAGGAAGTGGAGAAGCGGGTGAATGTTATGGGTGAGAAAGGTGGGGAGTTGTGTGGGGTTATATAGGGCTGCTACTTTTGTTTGACCGAATTAACTAACCCGACGCGTCATTGTGAGATACGAAGCAATGACGTGTGGATAGGAGAGATTGCGTTTTTAGTGATTCAACTAATAACCAAACTTCTCATGTATCATCAAAACAGCCTGATGCTTATCATCCCGCGCCAAATCCAATGTGGCCCTGATCAAACGCTCTATTTGTGGGTGCGGATCTTTTGATATTGCGTTGGCCCAGATCTCCTTAGTATCCCTCGCGGTAGTTATTGTACACCTTATAAAGTCCACGTCCATAGTCCCCTTGGGGTTTACTGTTTCAAGTTCTTCTTTGCTGGTTTTGGAAATTAGCGTTAACAAGTTATTATACCTTTTATGCTGCTTTGTATTGATCAAAACCGAATCGCCTGGCAATGTCCTGGAACGTTCTATTATCTTCATCAGCATAGCAGACAGTTTGGTTTTATTGCTGTCTATACTTTTATAAGTATCGTATTTAGCCTTTAACCTTACATAAGCAGTATCTGCTTGTAGCGCACGAAAACTAACGGTGTCTTTGACCTGGTAAACTACTTTAATGACGCCGGCTTTTCTCTGAATGTCTAACTCAAATGAGCCGGTATCCCATACGGTACCTTCTAAAAGATGGACGGTGACATCAGTTTCCTTATTGTCAGTGTTTTGAGCAGATAATGGCAATGCAATCAGTAATGGAATCGCAATAAATAAAAGCCTTTTTAGGTTACTCATAGGGTAATAGGTTTATGCCAATTTCGCAATTATCTCCTCGCAAAACAAATTGATTAACATTCTCGCAGCCGGCTTTCTCCTTAAATCTGGTAATCAATAACTTAAAAACCCCGCATCGCCCAAACTAACCCAAAGTGGGAGCAAAAATCATTTTTCAGATGTTGAAAACTTTTTGGTGGTAAAAAGTGTAATAAAGTGGTAAAAGTGATTTACTTTTACACTACCAAAATTGTCGAAGTGTAACTATGTCAAATTTTTTAGGTGAATTTGATTGCAAACTGGATGCTAAAGGGCGTATGATGATACCCGTTGGCCTCAAAAAACAGCTTCCAGAAGCTGTAAGTGAGGGGCTTGTCATCAATCGTGGCTTTGAGAAGCATTTGGTTATTTACACCCGGAAAGAATGGGATAAGATCGTTGAGGACCTAAGTAAACTTAACTCGTACGAAAAAAAGACCCGCGAATTCATCCGCTATTTCACCCGTGGCGCGTCAGAATTGCCGCTGGATAGTGCAGGCAGGGTGCTTTTACCGAAGTCGCTTTTAGAATATGCAGGTATAGGCGCCGATGTAGTGCTGTCTTGCCAGTTTAATAAAATAGAGGTTTGGGCCAAAGAGGCTTATGATTCTCAATTGGATGATGAGCCTGAAAACTTTGCAAACCTGGCCGAAGAGGTAATGGGTAACGCAGGAAGGAGGAGTGATGACTGATTATCATAACCCCGTAATGCTTCAGGAATGTATTGAAGGCCTGGATATTCGCGAGGATGGTACTTATGTGGACGTAACCTTTGGTGGTGGCGGCCATTCAAGAGAGATCTTAAAACACCTGGGCGAAGATGGTCGTTTGCTGGCTTTTGATCAGGACGCCGATGCGCAGCGTAATATGATTGAAGATGATCGCTTTGAATTTATCGATCAGAATTTCAGGTACCTAAAAAACTTTTGCCGTTTGCATGGGGCTATCCCGGTTAGTGGCATATTGGCAGATCTGGGTGTATCATCGCATCAGTTTGACGAGGCCGATCGCGGTTTTTCTATCCGGTTTGATGCCGAGTTGGATATGCGTATGAACCAGGCATCTGATCTGACTGCTAAAGCGGTAGTAAATACTTATAGCGAGGCTGATCTGCACCGCATATTCGGTATTTATGGCGAGATCCAAAATGCCAAATCATTGGCGCATACGATTGTGACCGCGCGATTGAATGGTTCGATTAATACCGTGGCCGATCTGAAAAATGCGATAGCTGATCGGATTCCACGCGGAAAAGAAAATAAATACCTGGCGCAGGTTTTCCAGGCGCTGCGTATTGAGGTTAACCAGGAGTTGGAGGCGTTGAAAGAGTTTTTAGCTCAAACCGCCGAAGTTTTGGAACCCGGTGGTCGCCTGGTAGTGATGTCGTATCATTCGCTGGAAGACAGGCTGGTTAAAAACTTCATCGCCAAAGGAAAATTTAGCGGCGAGGTGGAAAAGGATTTTTTTGGTAACGACCAGAAACCTTTCGATGCGATAACTCGTGGCGCTGTAACGGCATCTGAGGAAGAAATAACGATAAATAACAGGGCGCGCAGTGCCAAATTAAGAATTGCCATTAAAAAGTAGTGTATGACCAATCGTTTACGTACCGAGATTGAGAAAGAAGAGTTGGAGAGCGAATTGATCGTGGAGGAAAAACCTGTCAAGGAAATTCCGGAAAACTTTTTGACCAAATTTTTAACGAAAGGCTTTATTACTACCGACGAGGCTACACGGGCGCTGCCATTTGTATTGTTTTTGACTTTGTTGGGGATGGTGTACATAGCTAACCGCCACCTGGCCGAGAAGAATATTCGTGATATAGATAAACTAACCAAAGAAGTTCATGAACTGAACTGGGAATATAAAGTAACTCAAGCAGATCTGGCCTATAAAAGCACTTTATCTGAAGTGGCAAAAAGGGTAGATACGCTGGGTATTAAAGAGTCGATACAACCGGCGCAAAAAATTACACTAACAGAGGGTGCTAACTAAATGAGTATCAGAACCAACATATTGCTGCGTGTATATCTGGCCTTTGGCCTGATATTGCTGTTTGCCTTAGCGGTGGTGATACAGGTTTATCGCGTGCAATTTATACAGGGTGCTAAGTGGAAGGCAATGGCCAGCAAGTTGTCAACCCGTTATGAAAATGTGGAGGCTACGCGTGGTAACATTCTTTCGGTTGATGGCGCTTTGTTGGCTACCTCGGTACCTGAGTATGAGCTGCACATGGATATGTTTGCCGGCGGTATTTTTGAAGATAAGGCATTCTATTCTAAGGTGGATTCGCTGGCTGCTAAACTGGCTGCTTTGTATCCTGAAAAATCAGAAAAATATTATTCGCGTATGCTGCGCGATGCCCGTAAAGACAGCGTGCGTTACCAGTTGATCAGGCGTAAAGTTACTTTCCAGGAGTTGAAGCAAATTCGCAAGTTCCCGATTTTTAGTTTAGGTAAATATAAAGGCGGACTGATTGTGTTACAGCAAAACAGGCGGATTCTGCCGTTCCGTTCGTTGGCTGCCCGTACCATAGGTTACAAAAACGAGAATGTTAAAAACGCGGTTGGTTTAGAGGGTGCGTACGCCAGCTACATTAATGGCGAAAATGGTAAGCGCCTGATGCAGCGCATTGCGGGCGGCGTGTATGTGCCGGTAAACGATGATGAAGACGAAGTAGCCGCTAAAGATGGTGCCGACATTATATCAACCATTAATGTAAATTTTCAGGATGTTGCCCAAAAAGCCTTAAAAAAACAACTGGACAGTATTCAGGCTGATTTTGGTACCGTTGTGCTGATGGAAGTGGCTACCGGAGAGGTACGTGCCATTGCCAACTTTACCCGCACTAAAGAAGGTGATTATCAGGAGAAATTTAATTATGCTATAGGTGCCGAGGCAGAGCCGGGTTCTACTTTCAAACTGGCTACTTATATGACCTTGTTGGATCAGCATAAAATTGATACCAGCACTAAGGTTGATATCCAGCATGGCCGTTATGATATGGTCAACCCTAAAAACGGTAAAGTTTTCCTGCATATTAAAGATGCGGAAGATGGCGGCGGCGTTATAAGTGCTAAACGTGCTTTTGAAGAATCGTCAAACGTAGGTGCGGTAAAACTGGCCTATCCGCATTATGTCAATAATCCAAGTGAGTTTACCGACGCATTGTATCGGTATCATTTGAATGAAAAAAATCAACTGCAGATACCGGGCGAGGGCCAGCCGCTGATCAAAAATCCATCATCAAGAAGCTGGAATAAATTGCAAAGTATTGCGCAGATGGCTTATGGTTATGAGTCAAAACTGTCGCCGTTGCAAATGCTTACTTTCTACAATTCTGTAGCCAATAATGGCAAAGAAATAGCGCCAATTTTTGTTAAAGAAATTCGCAGCATGGGTAACACCGTCGAGCGTTTTCAGGCTCGTGTTATCAATGAAAAAGTATGTTCTGACGAGACTTTAGCAAAGATTAAAGGTTTGTTAGAGGGAGTAGTATTAGAGGGCACCGGTAAACTGGTTATCAAAAATAAATTATACAGCGTAGCCGGCAAAACAGGCACGGCACAGATAGCCAACGGCGCTTTAGGTTACGGCGCTAAGGACGCTCACCAGGCATCTTTTTGCGGTTATTTCCCGGCCGATCATCCTAAGTATTCCATGATCGTGGTTATCAGTAACCCGCGCGTAGGTTCGCACCTGGCAGCGCATGTTGCTGGTCCGGTATTCAGGCTTATTGCCGACCGTGTGTTTGCAAGCGATCTGGAGCTGAACCATGCTGCGCCAGTGCATTTGGTAGGCAACACAACCATGCCAAAAACAAAACAAGGCAATTTGGCGGCAATCAAAAAGGTATACAGCAAATTGGGTGTTAAGCCATTGTATGCTTCGGCCAATGCCGGTTTGGATACTACAGAAGGTGTTCCGTTTGATGAAGTAAAATATAAACCGGGCACTGTACCAACAGTAACCGGTATGAGTTTGAGCGATGCCCTTTATGTATTGGGTAACGCAGGCTATAAAGTAGGTGTTAAAGGAAGTGGAGTAGTAACTACCCAGTCGGTGACAGCGGGAAGCGTTGCGCCTAAAGGGGCAAAAATATTTATAGAGTTGCAATGAGATACCTGAGCGACATATTAACCGGATTGCCATTCACCGAGCTTCAAGGAGCGCCGGACGTGGAGATTACTGCCATTGTGTTTGATTCGCGCAAGGTGGTGCCCGGTTGTTTGTTTGTGGCTGTTAAAGGCACGCAGGTTGACGGTCATGATTATATTGACAAAGCAATAAAAGACGGTGCGGTAGCCGTGATCTGCGAAGAGCTGCCTGGCCATACCGCCGGCGAGGTTGACTTTCTGATGGTGAAAGATTCGGCGGTTGCTTTGGGCATTGTATCGGCTAATTTCTATGATAATCCATCAAAAAAATTAAAGCTGGTTGGCGTAACCGGTACCAATGGTAAAACTACTATCGCTACGTTGTTGTATCAACTATTCCGCGATTTGGGTTATAAATGCGGTTTACTGTCGACTGTCGAAAATCAGATCAACGGCAAAGTTATTCCATCAACCCATACCACGCCTGATCAGGTTGAGCTAAATCGTTTGTTAGACGAAATGGTTAACCTGGGCTGCGATTATTGCTTCATGGAAGTAAGCTCGCACGCTGTGGCGCAACACCGTATTGAAGGATTGAGCTTTACCGGCGCGATCTTCTCTAACCTGACACATGATCATTTAGATTACCATAAGACATTTGACAACTATCTGAAAGCTAAAAAGGCATTCTTTGATGGCTTGAATAAAAATGCGTTTGCGCTTACTAATGTCGACGATAAGAACGGCAATGTGATGCTGCAAAATACCAAAGCGCATAAAAAAACCTATGGCCTAAAAAACATGGCCGACTTTAAAGCCAAGATCCTTGAAAATCAGTTCGGCGGTTTATTGCTGCTGATTGATAACGAAGAAGTATGGTTTAAAATGGTGGGTAGCTTTAATGCTTATAATCTGCTGGCTGTTTATGCTGCCGCGATGTTGTTAGATCAGGATCGCGCTAAAGTATTAACCAGTCTGAGCAAATTATCAGGTGCAGAGGGCCGGTTTGATTACGTGATATCGCCAAATAAAATTATTGGCATTGTTGATTACGCGCATACGCCGGATGCCGTGCAGAATGTGTTGAGCACCATTCATAATATCCGTAAGGGAAATGAACAGGTAATAACCGTGATAGGCTGCGGCGGCGACCGTGATAAAACCAAGCGCCCGATAATGGCCAAAGTGGCCTGCGAATGGAGCGACAAGGTTATTTTGACTTCGGATAATCCTCGGTCAGAAGATCCTGTCCATATTATCAGAGATATGGAAGAGGGAGTGCCGGTGATGTCTAAGTTTAATGTAGCAAGCATTACAGACAGGCATGAGGCCATAAAAACTGCTTGCCAGTTAGCAAAGCCGGGAGATATTATACTACTGGCCGGAAAAGGCCACGAAAAATACCAGGACATCAAAGGAGTGAAAAATCATTTTGACGACAAGGAGGAATTGTTGAAATACTTCGGGGGAACGTGAAATTATTAATATGTCATTGCGAGCGATAGCGTGGCAATCGCAAGTAAGCAAAGTTCGCGATTGCTTCGTTCCTCGCAATGACAACAAAGATGACAGGACATTAGGCGATATAATATCATCAACACATTAAAAAATTAAAAAACTGCACATCTGCACATTTGCATATCTGCACATCAAATAGATAGTATGTTATATTACTTATTTACCTACTTGTACAAAAACTATAGCATTCCGGGTGCGGGTGTATTTCAATACATCACGTTCAGAATGGCTATGGCGGTTATTACGTCATTAATTATAACTACGGTTTACGGCCGCAGGCTGATTGACTATCTGCGTTACAAACAGGTAGGCGAAAGTGTGCGTAACCTGGGTTTAGAAGGCCAGATGCAAAAAGCAGGAACACCAACTATGGGTGGGTTAATCATTATTGCAGGTATTTTAATCCCGACTTTATTGTTTGCCAAGTTAGATAACGTCTACATTATCCTGATGATCGTCACCACGGTTTGGTTAGGTGCCATTGGCTTTCTTGACGATTATATTAAAGTATTTAAAAAGAATAAAGAAGGTTTAGCAGGTAGATTCAAAATAGTGGGCCAGGTAGGTTTAGCATTGATCATCGGCTTTGTAATGTATAGCAATAAAGGCATCACCATTCGCCAGGAGGTTAAGCCGCCTGTACAGTACGATGCCAAGATCGATTTCCATATGCGTGGTACAAAGCCCATCCTTACACAGGATGTGATATCGCATAAAACCACCATGCCTTTTTATAAGAACAACGAGTTTGATTACAGCAAGGTGTTAAAATTTATTGGTCCGGGCTATGAGAATTATACCCTGGTGGTGTTCTTGTTCTTTGTGATCATCATTATTACGGCTATATCAAACGGCGCAAATATTACTGACGGTATAGATGGCCTGGCAACAGGAACTTCGGCTATCATCGGTATTACACTAGCTATACTGGCTTATGTGTCGGGTAACTACATTATATCAGATTACCTCAATATCATGTACATCCCTAATTCGGGCGAGCTGGTGATTTTTGCGGGCGCTTTTGTGGGTGCCTGCGTGGGTTTTCTGTGGTACAATTCATATCCGGCACAGGTATTTATGGGCGATACCGGGAGTTTAGCCATAGGCGGTATCATCGCGGTATTTGCGATTTTGATCCGTAAAGAATTGTTGTTGCCACTATTGTGCGGCATCTTCCTGATTGAAAATATATCGGTAATGATGCAGGTGGGCTGGTTTAAATACACTAAAAAGAAATATGGCGAGGGCCGCAGGATCTTCCTGATGTCGCCGCTGCATCACCATTATCAGAAAAAAGGTTTCCACGAAGCTAAGATTGTAACCCGCTTCTGGATCATCGGCATTATGCTGGCCATTTTAACGGTGGTGACTTTGAAATTGAGATAAGCGCTTGCGCGCAGTCCATGGTCCATAGTCGATGGTCCATGGCAGATATAAAGTAATAACAAACAAAGAAAAAGACTATGGACTATCGACCATGGTCTATGGACTAAAAAGAATGAACACAAATAAAAACATAGTAGTACTTGGTGCCGGCGAGAGTGGTGTGGGTGCGGCATACCTTGCCCAACAGCAGGGGTATGATGTTTTTGTGTCAGACTTTGGCGCCATAGCGCCGCATTATAAAGATCAGTTGATTGGGTGGAACATCAGCTTTGAGGAAAGTCAGCATACCGAAGATGAAATATTAATTGCTGCTGAAGTAATTAAAAGCCCGGGCATTCCGGACAAAGCGCCGATCATTAAAAAGATCAAAGAAAAAGGTATCCCGGTGATATCGGAAATTGAGTTTGCGGGGAGATATACAAACGCCAAGATTATCGGCATTACAGGCTCAAACGGTAAGACTACCACTACCAGTCTGACGCATTTTATACTGAAAAACGCGGGATTAAATGTGGGTTTGGCCGGTAATATAGGCCGCAGCTTTGCTTACCAGGTGGCTACCGAGAAGTTTGATAGTTATGTATTGGAGCTAAGCAGTTTTATGCTGGATGATATGTACCAATTCAAGGTTGACATAGCGGTGCTGCTAAACATCACCCCCGATCATTTGGACAGGTACGAATACAAAATGGAAAACTATGCTGCATCAAAATTCCGCATAACGCAAAATCAGACAGCCGATGATGTATTCATCTATTGTGCTGATGATGCGGAAACCATAAAAGGAATGGAGGGCAGAAGTTTCGCAGCTAAGCAATATCCATTCTCTATAGAAAAAAAGATTGCAACGGGAGCAGATCTCGAAAACGACAATATTGTCATCACCATACCACAAGAACATTTTAAAATGTCAATTACAGAACTAGCCCTGCAAGGCAAGCACAACATCTACAACTCTATGGCATCTGGCATAGTGGCAAAAGTGCTCGAATTACGTAGCGATACGCTGAGGGAAAGCCTTGCAACTTTCAAGAACATTGAGCATAGATTGGAGTCGGTAGGAAAGATCTCTGGTATCAGTTTTATCAATGATTCAAAAGCTACCAATGTAAACTCAACCTGGTATGCGCTGGAAAGTATGACCAGCGATGTGGTGTTAATACTAGGCGGTGTAGACAAAGGTAACGACTATTCGATGTTGAAAGATCTGGTTAAGCAAAAGGTAAAAGCCATTGTTTGCCTGGGTAAAGATAATCAGCGCATTCATGAAGCTTTTGAAGATGATGTTGATATTATCGTTAACACCTCATCGGCAGCAGAAGCGGCGCAGACTGCCTACCATCTGGCAACCAAAGGCGATACGGTTTTACTGTCACCAGCCTGCGCAAGTTTTGACCTGTTTAAAAATTACGAAGATCGCGGCAATCAGTTTAAAGCTGCGGTGAAGGAATTGTAGATGTGCAGATATGCAAATGTGCGGATGTGCAGATGATTGATGTTTAATTATTAGATGATTGGATAATTATAAATGAGTGATAAACCCAATTTGATTGTTGATTTGACATTTAGTTTTTCATTAAAAGTTATACGATTTACTGAAGAACTGGAATCAAAAAAAAATTCAACGTAGCTAATCAACTATTTAGAAGCGGCACATCAATAGGAGCAAATGTACGTGAGGCCCAAGGAGCAGAGAGTAAAGTAGACTTTAGACATAAATGTAAGATAGCTTATAAGGAAGCAGAAGAAACAGAATATTGGTTGTCATTATGTAAGCATGCGGAGAATTACCCTTATGACGAAGCAATGTACAACGACATACAATCTATAATAAAAGTATTGGGGAAGATAATATCATCAACACATTAAAAAATTATGTGCACATCTGCACATCTGCATATCTGCACATAACTAAAAAGGACGCAAATAAATGAACCAAATATTAGGTAACATCAAAGGAGACCGCTGGATATGGCTTATCGTCATATTGCTGTCGTTGATATCGCTGTTGTCGGTATATAGCGCTATTGGTACGCTGGCTTACAAGCGTGGTGTAGGGGTGGAGTCTATTTTGATGAAGCACCTGGCTATGATTGTCGGCGGTATTGCGCTGATGTATATCTCGCACAAGTTAGATTACCGCTATTACTCAGGTATCTCCAAATTGCTGATGTACATTACTATCCCGTTGTTGTTTTACACGCTGATATTTGGTAGCCATGTTAATGATGCAAGTCGTTGGATCGCTATCCCGGGCACTGGTCTAAGCTTCCAGACATCCGATTTGGCTAAGCTGGCACTGATTACCTTTTTAGCCCGATCACTGTCGCGTAAGCAAGAAAATATTAAAGATGTTAAGCAATCCTTCATCCCTATAATGGGTGCAGTTTGTTTGGTATTTATATTAATCGCGTTAGCTAACCTTTCAACTGCATTGATGTTGTTTGGTGTAAGTGTGCTGCTGTTAATCATTGGTCGTATTAGTATTAAACAGATTGCCGTAACCTGTTTGGCAGGGGCAATACTGTTAACCGGGGTTATCTTTTTGGGGCCGCGTCGTAAAACTTATGTGTCGCGTATCCATACGTTCATGCATCCTGAGGCAGCAAATCCTGATAAATCATTCCAGGCAGATCATGCTAAAATAGCTATAGCCAGCGGCGGCATATTTGGCAAAGGCCCGGGTAAAAGCAGCGAGGTTAATTATTTACCCGAGGCATATTCTGATGAGATCTATGCCATCATCATAGAAGAGTATGGCATGATAGGCGGTATTGTGTTAATAGGGATTTACCTGTTCCTGCTGTATCGATGCATCAAAATAGTAACTAAGGCGCCAAAAGCGTTTGGCGCTTTATTAGCAGCGGGGCTGAGCTTCAGTTTGACCATACAAGCATTTGCCAACATGGCTGTTGCGGTGGGATTGGGGCCGGTAACAGGTGTGCCGCTACCATTTGTGAGTATGGGCGGTACGTCTATGTTATTTACCAGCGTGGCCTTCGGCATTATATTATCGGTGAGCAGGGATATAGAGGACCCGAAGAAAGTAATAGTAGGCGAGATTAAAGAGGTGGGAAATTTAACAATGGCATAAGTTGATGTGCAGATGTGTGAATATGCAGATGTGCAGATGAATAAATAAAAGATAATCAGTGTAATCAAAATATAAAGCGGTGAAATCAAGCAAACCAAAAAGAATAATCATTAGCGGCGGCGGTACCGGAGGACATATCTTCCCGGCTATTGCTATTGCCAATGCTTTGAAGAAGCTTGATCCGGCTACTGAAATTCTTTTCGTGGGCGCCAATGGCCGTATGGAAATGGAGAAAGTACCTGCCGCCGGTTATAAAATTATTGGGTTGAACATTCAGGGTATCCAGCGTAAATCTGTTTGGAAAAACCTGATGTTCCCGGTTAAACTGTTTAATAGCGTGAACAAAGCGCTGCAAATTATTAAAGATTTTAAGCCCGACGCCGCGGTTGGTGTAGGTGGTTATGCTTCTGGTCCGCTATTGTATGCGGCATCGCTGAAACATATTCCTTATTTGATACAGGAGCAAAACTCATACGCAGGCATTACCAATAAATGGTTAGGCAAAAAAGCCGAAAAGATCTGTGTAGCTTTTGATGGTATGGGGCAATTTTTTCCTGCCGATAAAATTATCAAAACCGGCAACCCTATCCGGACAGAATCTGTAGATATAGCCGGTAAGAAAATGCAGGCGCTGGAAATCTACAGTTTGTCGAACGATAAAAAGACGATTATGGTTACCGGTGGTAGTTTGGGTGCGCGTACTTTAAATAACAGCATCCTGGCGCACCTGGATCAAATCATTGCTGCCGATGTGCAGCTGATCTGGCAAACTGGTAAGTTCTATTACAAAAGTATCATCGGGCAGTTGGGCGAAAACTATCATCCAAACGTGCGCATCATGGAATTTGTAAACAGGATGGACCTGGCTTATGCCGCTGCTGATGTGATTATATCAAGAGCGGGCGCAGGCACTATTGCTGAGTTGTGCGTGGTGAAAAAACCGGTAATACTGGTGCCATCACCAAACGTGGCCGAGGATCATCAAACTAAAAATGCACTGGCGTTGGTTCATGACCAGGCAGCAATTTTTGTGGCCGATCGTGATGCCGAAGAGAAACTAGTAGACAAAGCCCTGGAGCTTTTAAAAGATAAAAGTTTACAAAAGAAATTAAGCGACAACATTAGCAAAATGGCCCTGCCTGATGCCGATCAAGTGATCGCGAAAGAGGTTATACAAATAACAATTAACAATTAAATCCTAGCTCCGCCTTCGGCAACCGGGGGTGGAGCTTTTTAGTTTAGTGATTAGAGATTGGTGATTAGTTAATTAGTAAAAAAGAGAAAAGAAATAGGATGGAATTACGCAACATACAACGGGTTTACCTGGTAGGCATAGGCGGCATAGGCATGAGCGGCCTGGCACGTTATTTTGCTCATTTGGGTTGTATTGTGTGCGGTTATGATAAAACAGCTACCGATCTAACCGATGATCTGCATCATGAAGGTATTCAGATAACCTTTGAAGACAACTGCGAAAATATTCCGAAAAGCTTCCGTGATGTAGATGACAGCACGTTAGTAATCTATACCCCGGCTATTCCTAAAGATTCGGCAATATTGAATTTCTTCCAGCAAAAAGGTTTTGTGTTATGGAAACGTTCGCAAGTTTTAGGGTTGATCAGTAAAGGTAAATTTACTATCGGCGTAGCCGGTACGCATGGCAAAACCACTACCTCATGTATGGTGGCGCATATCCTGAAAGATTCGGGTAAAGATTGCTCGGCTTTTTTGGGCGGCATTGCGTCTAACTACCAAACCAATGTGTTGTTTGGCCATAACGATATTGTAGTTGTTGAGGCTGATGAGTATGATCGTTCATTCCTGACTTTGTATCCCGACATCGCTATCGTGACTTCAATGGATGCAGATCACCTGGATATTTATGGCGATCATTCGCAACTGACCGAGTCATTCAAATTATACGCGTCTCAGATAAAAGCAGGGGGTACCTTAATTCACCGCAAAGGCTTGCCTTTGGACGGTGGCTTTACCTATAGCATTAATGATGATGCCGATGCGATGGCACAAAACATCCGCGTAGAGAATGGTGATTTTTACTTCGATTTTGTAAGTGCCGAGGTTATCATAAGCAATATCAAACTGGGTATTGCCGGTTTGCATAATATTGAAAACGCGGTCGCCGCAACCAAAGTTGGTTTGCTGTTAGGAATTTCTGCGGATGCTATTAAAAGCGCCTTAAATTCATTTAAAGGCGTGAAAAGACGGTTTGAGTATATTGTAAAAACACCGGCTCATATTTATATTGACGACTATGCGCATCACCCGGAAGAATTAAGGGCGGCCATTACATCCATCAAGCGCTTGTATCCAAATAAAAAACTCACAACAATTTTTCAGCCTCACCTATACACCCGTACCCGCGATTTCGTGGACGGTTTTGCCGAGGTTTTGGATATGAGCGACGAATTACTGCTGCTGGATATTTACCCGGCCCGCGAGCTGCCGATAGAAGGTGTAACCTCGGCTATAATATTGGATAGAATGAAACTGCAAAATCGCCAGATCATCGGCAAAGAAGCAGCGATAAATAAAATAAAGTCAGAACAACCTGAGCTATTACTAACCGTTGGCGCAGGCGATATTGATCAGTTGGTACAACCACTAAAAAGTGCTTTACAAAATGTTTAAGAAACCAATATGGCGCATTATACTACTAAGCTTTGTCTGGCTGATAAGCCTGGGTGGGCTGGTTGTGCTCATGAGTTTCATTGAAGTAAAGAAAGACGAAGTGGTTTGCAAGGACGTGAAAATTTACATCCCCGGCAGCCAGTATTTTATCGACAAAAAAGAAGTAGAGAATATTTTACAACTGAGCAGCTTCACGCTGGTTGGCCGTAAGATAGATAGAATAAACATGCACCAGTTGGAAAACAGGCTTAAAGCAAACCCTTTTGTAGAGTATGCTAAAGTTTATGCCGATATGGATGGTATCATCATGATTGAAATTGAGCAGCGAGAGCCTATTATGCGCGTAATGAATCAAAGCAATCAGGATTTTTATATAGATAAGAATGGTCTGAAGATTCCTTTATCACCAAACTTTACCGCAAGGGTACTGGCCGCTAATGGATTTATAGACGAACCTTTTGGCGAAAAAGTAGATACCCTGCACACCGCTCTGGCGCGCGACTTGTTTAAAACAGTTTCGTACATCCGTGCCGACTCTTTATGGGACGCGCAGATAGGGCAGATCTACGTAAACCAGGGGCATGAAATTGAACTGATACCGCGCGTAGGCAGCCAGCGCATTTTGCTGGGTAATGCCGATTCGCTGGATTTGAAGTTTAGAAACCTGATGGCATTTTACAAACAGGCATTACCGCAGGTTGGCTGGGATGCTTACAAGATCATCAACATAAAATACGCCAATCAGATAGTCGGGGTTAAAAATTCAAAGGCCGATTCGCTAAGAATGAAAGCAGCTGCCGACTCAACAAAATTAATTAAGAAAGACACATCTCTAATAAAACAGTAAATATGGATAAGAGTTCAACACAAGAAAAAAGTTCGCCAATAGTAGTGGGACTGGATATCGGTACCACTAAAATTTGCGCAATTGTTGGCCGCCGTAGCAAAAACGGTAAGATCGAAGTCCTGGGCATTGGCAAAGCCGAATCTGCGGGTGTAACCCGTGGTGTAGTATCAAATATTGACAAAACCGTTCAGGGCATCACTACGGCTGTCGAGATAGCCGGCACGCAATCCAACGTCGAGATCCGCGTGGTAAACGTAGGTATCGCTGGTCAGCATATCAAGAGTTTGCAGCATCGTGGTTTAATTACCCGTCGCGATTTGCAGTCAGAAATCAGCCGTAAGGACATTGATAAACTGATCGAGGATATGTACAACCTGGTAATGCCTCCGGGCGAGGAGATTATTCACGTGCTGCCGCAGGAATTTACTGTGGATAGCGAGCCAGGTATTAAAGACCCTATCGGTATGGCAGGTGTGCGTTTGGAAGCAAACTTCCATATCATAAGCGGCCAGGTAACTGCCATTAAAAATATTGTGAAATGTGTTAACAAAGCGCACCTGGAAAGCCAGGAGCTGATACTGGAGCCATTGGCATCGTCTGAGTCGGTTTTAAGCGACGAGGAAAAAGAAGCCGGTGTGGTTTTGGTTGATATTGGTGGTGGTACAACGGATGTGGCTATATTCCACGAAGGTATCATTCGTCATACAGCGGTTATCCCTTTCGGTGGTAACAGCGTGACTGAGGATATCCGCGAAGGCTGCTCGGTAATGCGCAACATCGCAGAGCAACTTAAAGTAAGATTTGGATCAGCTTTAGCCGAAGAAAATAAAGAGAATGAGATTGTGTGTGTTCCGGGCTTACGTGGCCGCGAACCAAAAGAGATATCAATAAAAAACCTGGCTTATGTTATCCAGGCCCGTATGGAAGAGATTGTAGAGCATGTGTATTATGAGATCAAATCGTCGGGTTATGAGAAAAAACTGATTGCCGGTGTAGTAATAACAGGTGGTGGTGCACAATTGAAACATTTGCCGCAAATGGTTGAGTTTGTTACCGGTTTAGATTGCCGCGTAGGTTACCCTAACGAGCATTTGGCTAAAAACGAACATCTGCCAAAAAACATTTACGAAGAGCTGCAAAGTCCAACATTTGCAACGGGTATTGGCCTGTTAATAAAAGGTATCCAAAAGATGGAATACATTGGCGAAGTACAGCAGCCAACCGAAGTTAAGGTAGATAAAACCAAGTATACCGAAGACAAAAAATTTGGCCTGTTTGGTAAAATACTGGAGAGCGGAAAGAAATTTATTAAGGACGATATTAAGGATGAGGACTTTCTGAAATAGGTTAGAAACCGACAGCCCCCTCTAAATCTCCCCCGGTAGGGGAGACTTTAAAATGGGTTGTCAAAAGCCCTCCCTACCGGGGAGGGTTTGGGAGGGGCTGAAGGATTTGTTTACTTTTCAACATCCTTTAACTTTTCCACATTATAGACATTTGTGGAAAACCTTTGTTGAAAAAGTGCTAATATTACAATGGTGAAATCTAAAATTCGTCGAATTATACATAGCTGAAAACTAGGATTATGCAATTTGAGATGTTAAAAGAAAAATCGTCAATCATCAAAGTTATTGGTGTTGGCGGTGGCGGTGGTAATGCAGTAAACCACATGTACAAGGCAGGTATTACGGGTGTCGACTTTATAATTTGTAATACCGATGCGCAGGCATTGGAGTTAAGCCCAATACCTAATAAAGTGCAATTAGGAGCAAGTTTAACAGAAGGTATGGGCGCTGGCTCGATACCCGAGGTTGGTAAAAATTCGGCTATTGAAAATATAGATGATATTAAACAGATGTTGGGTGTAAATACCAAGATGTTGTTTATTACCGCAGGTATGGGTGGCGGTACCGGTACCGGTGCAAGCCCGATTATAGCCAAAGCTGCCCGCGAAATGGATATCCTGACCGTTGGTATTATCACTACTCCGTTCTCTTTTGAAGGCAAGCGTCGTAAAATGCAGGCCGAAGAGGGTATGGAAGAATTGAAAAAATATGTTGATTCATTCCTGGTGATCTCCAACGATCGCCTGCGTCAGATCTTTGGTAACTTAACCTTAGGTTCGGCATTTGCACAGGCAGATGATATTTTGACCACTGCTGCCAAAGGCATTGCTGAGATCATCACCTTACCGGGTTATATAAACGTCGACTTTAAAGATGTGCGCACGGTGATGAAAGACAGTGGTGTATCTATCATGGGTAGCTGTGCTGCCGAAGGCGAGAATCGTGCTTTACGCGCGGTTGAAGGCGCCTTGTCATCACCACTATTAAAAGATAACGAAATTGAGGGTGCGCGCTACATCCTGTTAAATATCAGCTCTGGCGAAAAAGAGGTGACTATGGATGAAGTAAGCATAATCACCGATTATATCCAGGAAGAAGCCGGCTTAGCTGCCGACCTGATCTGGGGTAACTGCCGCGACGAGAATTTGGGCGATAAATTGTCGGTAACTATTATTGCTACCGGTTTCCAAACCAAAGACGAGCGCGAAAAAGAATACAGCAGCAAGAAAATTGTAAACATGCTGGTTCCAGATGCGCCATTGGTTAGACCGGTTAATGAATTTATTAACCCGGTTGCAGAAGGTACTGCAGCCGAGCCATATATGAAGGGCCAGTCACAACAGCCAAAAGAAGAACAAAAACAACAAACCGGTTTATTTGACCTCTTCGCAGCTACCCGCCCTGAAGAGCAGGAAGCTGAACCGGTGGTTAAATATAATTTCCAGGAACTGGATGAGCAGCCGATTGCCGAAAACGAAACCGAGCTGCCTGAATTTACCTTTAAACTGTCGGAGCCGGAAACAGAAACCATCATTAACTTTGAAGCAGAAGTTGTTGCCGAGCCGGTTGCTACTTTAGAACCTGAGCCGGTTGTTAATGCTGATGATAACAAAACTGATGAGTCGATAGAAGAGCAACTGCGTAAATCTCGTGAGCGCATTATGCGCTTGAAAGATCTGAGCATGAAGCTGCGCACCGGTAATATCCAGGAGCTAGAAAACGTTCCGGCTTATAAACGTAAAGAAGTGGCTTTGCAGGATACCCCTGCATCAAGCGAGAGCCAGGTATCGCGCTTTACTTTATTGCCTGACAGCGATGGCAAGATTGAAATTCGTGATAGTAACTCATTTTTGCACGACAACGTAGATTAGTCGAGTAGAGTCAAGAATCAAGGGCCAGGAATCAAGATGTATTAATTCTTGGTTCTTGGCTTTTTTTATGATGGATGTTTGATAAAATTTGCGACAGTAGATACCGTCTTGATTCTTGTCTCTTGGTTCTTGACTCTCAATCTTGTCTCTTGACTCTCAAAAGCGTATATTTGCATATTTGACAACGATAAATAGGGATTGATTTGGATTTATTTGATAAAATTACCAGCAGTATGGGAGGCCCTTTGGGGCAACATCAAAAATGGTCGCATGGGTATTATTCGTATCCAAAATTAGAAGGTGAGATTGGTCCGCACATGCAATTTAATGGTAAAGAGCATTTAGTTTGGAGCTTGAATAACTATTTAGGATTAGCCAATCATCCCGAAGTAAGAACTGCCGATGCGCAAGCCGCCGCCGACTACGGTATGGCCTATCCTATGGGTGCCCGTATGATGTCTGGCAACTCCATCCATCACGAAGAATTAGAGAACGGCCTGGCCGAGTTTGTAGGCAAAGAAGCCGCTTATTTACTAAATTATGGTTACCAGGGCATGGTGTCAATCATCGACTCGCTGGTTAGCCGTAATGATGTTATTGTATATGATGCTGAGTCGCACGCCTGTATAATTGACGGTTTACGGATGCACATGGGTAAACGTTTTGTTTACCAGCATAACGACTTGGAGAGCTGCGAAAAGCAATTAGAAAGGGCTACCCGTTTAACAGAGCAGTCTGGCGGTGGTATTTTGCTGATCACCGAAGGTGTTTTCGGTATGTCCGGTGCGCAAGGTAAATTGAAAGAGATCATCGAGCTAAAAAAGAAATTCGATTTCAGAATTTTAGTGGATGACGCGCATGGCTTTGGTACCATGGGCCCAACAGGTGCCGGTACACACGAAGCGCAAGACTGTATTGATGGTGTGGATGTTTACTTCGGTACCTTCGCTAAATCTATGGCAGGCATTGGCGGTTTTGTAGCTGCTGACAAACCAATTATTGATTACTTGCGTTACGACATGCGTTCGCAGATCTTTGCTAAGGCTTTACCAATGCCAATGGTTATTGGTTTAAAGAAACGTTTCGAAATGCTGAAGGCGCAACCTGAATTACGCGAGAAATTGTGGGTGATAGCTAACGCGCTGCAATCCGGCTTAAAAGAACGGGGTTTTGATATCGGCATTACCAATACCATGGTAACCCCGGTATACTTGAAAGGCGATTTATCTGAAGCTACTGCCTTAACCCGCGACTTGCGCGAAAACTTCGGCATCTTCTGCTCGATTGTGATCTATCCGGTTATCCCTAAGGGACTAATTTTGTTAAGGCTTATACCAACTGCCGTACATACTTTAGAAGACGTACAGCGCACGCTGGATGCCTATAGCGTTATGGGCGAGAAATTAAAAGCAGGCCACTACCGCGAAAAAGTTGCGGAGGTTTAAACAAAGCTACCTATCATAATAAGATCCCCGGCAAAACCTGCCGGGGATCTTATTTTTATGAGGTTTTTTAATACCAGGTATAAATACTTGGTATAATGCTGATTTTTAGGCTGTTTTGATGCCGGAACGGTCTTTTATTATTTAGAAAGAAAAAAATATTATAATACTGAAAAATAATAGTTTGAAACGCTAAAAAAGCGATTGGTTACATAGCTAAAATCGGCGGCAAATGTGGAAAAAAACCGTATTGAAAGCCCTTTTAAGTATTTTTTTTTCAATAAAAACATTTTAGCTTAGCTTTTATAAAACAAACAACCTCAAAGTATTTTAAAAAGGAGTTAACTGATGAAAAAATTTACTGAAGTAAAGAACCTTATCGCGTCGCTGGAAGCTGATGCCGACAAGTTTTACAACAAGGGTAACAGCGCAGCCGGTACCCGCGTTCGCAAAGGGATGCAGGATTTGAAAAACCTTGCACAAGCTATCCGCCTGGAAGTTCAGGACACAAAAAACAAAGAGTAAGATACGGCTAGTATCTGTGCTAACGGAGCCCGCTGTATGCAGCAGGTTTTTTTATGAAAAGAAAAAGGCGAACGCTAATTCGCCTTTTTCTTTTTATATTAAATGCTAACCTGATTGAATTAAAGAAAAAATAAAATTTGTCATTTCGACCGAGGTACGAGGGAGAAATCTATACATGATAGGTTGGCGTACTACCGTGTATAGATATCTCACTATCGTTCGAGATGAAAAAATCTTTAATATGATTATCCTTAATCTATCAAGATTAGTTTTTGCTGAATCTTTGGATCTCGGCAATGATCTCTGCTTTTATACCTTCGCTTACCTGTACTAATGGCAAACGTACGCCATCACCGCAAATACCTCGTTGTTTCAATGCGGTTTTAACACCTGCCGGGCTGCCTTCGATGAAACACAGGCGGGTAAAGTTCAACAAGTCATAATGACCTTGCTGGGCACCTTTAAAATCGTAATTCAAGCATTTGCGAATCATGTCAGAAGTTTGACGCGGTAAAGCGTTGCCTATAACCGATATCACACCCACAGCACCCAAAGCAATCATCGGGAAGCTGATAGGATCGTCACCGGAAATTACCAGGAAATCTTTAGGCTTGTCGCGCATGATCTGGTTAATCTGGTCGAAATTACCCGATGCTTCTTTAATCCCTACGATATTTTTAAAATCATTAGCCAAACGCACGGTTGTTGCTGCGCTTACATTGCTGCCGGTACGGCTTGGTACGTTATACAGCAAGACAGGCAGTTTTGCATTTTCTGCTATCGCTTTATAATGCTGATAAATACCTTCCTGAGTAGGTTTGTTATATTGCGGACTAGCCGAAAGTATAGCATCATACCCTGTTGCATCAAAACCTTTCACCTGCTCCACAACTTCGGCAGTGTTGTTACCTGCTATACCGGCAACCAGGTTAATACGGCCATTTACAGCTTCGGCAGTAAAAGCAAAGATCTTCTTCTTCTCTTCGGCAGTCAATGTGGCGCTCTCGCCGGTTGTACCTAACGACACGATGTATTCCACACCGCCATCAACCAAATAGTCAATGAGTTTTTTTAGACCGTCATAATCCACTTGCCCGTCTGCAAGAAAAGGAGTAACTATCGCTATCCCCGTTCCGTAAAATTTGTTCATGGTATGTATAAAATGGCTGCTAAGATAATAATTTATTGCATAGGCTTGGCAATTACCAAGGCAGATGTCTATAAAATTGCCGTTTAAAACTTAATCGGTAATTTTGGCTAAAGCCCCCTTTTATGTATTTAACAACCGTTGGCTTAAGCCAACGGTAATGAATAAAACCTGATGATATAAATTTATTGCCGTCCCATTTATGGGACGGACTTTAAGTAATAGCAATGACGGCTTTAGCCAAACCCTAAGGAGATAGTAATGGAAGCTGATAACTACACCTTAAAAATTCAAACTCACCCGCAACGCAGAATGCACGTTTGCCGCACTGTTATGCGACTCGCCATAAAGCACCGTCAAGTTTAGATATTTAATACCTGCGCCCAGTTCATAATAGTCTTTCAACTCGGGCGATGTAAGGTAATTTGCATGAATGATCTCCTGGAGTTTCAGTTTTCTCAGGCCTGGTATCTTATTTAGGATGAAGCCAGAGAAATTATGTTCGAGGTGTGCTTCGATATATTCTGTACGGTTACTGTAAGTATAATAATTAAGCAATAAAAAACTGTTAGGCTCCGATTGGTAAAACAAAGCCTCATTACCATGAAATTGCGAATAATCCGGGAAGTACAGGCTCTTAGCATTCAGAAATTTACCCGCACCAATATAAAATGACGTCCGGCCGTAAACGCCCATGCTTACATTTGCTTGTTGTATATCTGCCGAGATCCTGTCGTAATCAACATCCGACCCAAACACGCCTTTAACTCCCTTGGTATAATTAAATCCAATGGCAGGATATGGTGAAGGAATGTAATGTTTGCCGTTTGGATAGGTTTCGTACTTGTTGCTGAAATCATAACTGGTACGCAACGTTACTTTAAAAGATTGATTTTCCGGGAACAACACACCACCGGTATTCAACGCTAAGGGATTGTTGTAAGTAAAATTGCGCGAACCATAGAAACTGTAATTGGTTGTATTTTCCAGCCACGTACGGCCGGCAAATTCTGCGCTGGCGCTACCCTGCCATCCGCCGCTTATACGGCCATAAATTGAGGCTGCCACAAATTGCTTCTGATAAAATTTCTCGAAGTTTTGCTTGGCAAATAAGCTGTGAACGGTGTTGGCTAAATAAGATATCGGTTGCAGATCGTTCAGATCTTCAACGTCCGATCCTCCTTTTAGCGACAATGTAAAGCTATCGCCGACAGGCATCATGCCACTGGCTACGGCGTTGAACAGGTGATCAGAAAAGCCATAGCCTACATCCAGCCCAACCCTAAAATAACGGTTATTAATAGAGTCTATTTGTTTGGTGAATGATGCGCCATAGTTTAAGTTGAAGCCCTGCACGGTGTTAAAGCGCACATTGGTAGTTAATGCGTCGAAGTGGTAATATTCTTTTTTATAGCGATTGCCTATGTTAATACCGCCAATCAATAAATTGATGGGTTTGAACTTATTAAATATGTGGTCGATAGAATCCAGATAAGGTTTCGATTCGCGCTTGATGGCCAGTGCCTCTTTCTTTTTATAATCCGTTCGTTCTTCTTCCGTTAGCGGGATAGGACGCTCGCCGGCCCAATAGGTACTGTCTTTTTTGTTGACGCCTTTGGTGATACGCAATACTTCATTAAAATCTTTTTTATTGAATATGGGGTTGAGATCGTAATCCTTATAAACCGAAATAAAATAACCGCCGACTCTGAAGCCAAACAATCCTCCCACAAAATCAAAGCGCAGGGTCGAAGTCATCCAGGCCTTATCATTTACCGGTACAAATTGCTGGTTAATGCGGATGGTATCTACTAAACTGATATTAGCTTTTTTGGTGATGTATAGGTTAACGCCCACTAATCGCCAACTATCATCCTGGATATAGATGAAACCTTCAAAACATGGATCATGCTCGCGGCGTGGGATAACTTTAATTTTATTGATGGTTTTGCCATTTTCCACGGTTTGGCCCAGCCATTTATAATTGTAGTAGAAAAAGGCATTATCCGCCACAGGCGAAATTAAAGGCCGCAAACTGATGCCGCGCCAATCTTCAAAGTTCTCGTAGAAATTAACCTTCAAGTCGCTGGCCCGGTTAAAGCTGAACGCGCGGTTACTGCCCGATACTTTCGAAGAGATCATTTCCTCATGTACGTTATTGGGCGATTGGAAACTGTATTTTGACTCAGACTCCGACAGATAAATAATCCCCCTGCGATTAGAATCCAGGCCGATCTGTTTACCAATCTGGTCGATATTGGCACCGAGGAATTTCTTGGGAGCCTGCAACAGTTTCTGCATCCCTTTGATATAAACCAGCGCACTGTAGGCTTTAACTTCGTTGAGGTAACTTTTTCGCTTTTTAATTGCCTTGCGCATAATAGCATATGCAGGGTCCTTGCCGCCCACGTTAACGGCCTGTAGTTGGTATGATTCTATATTGAGCGTAACGTCAATAGTCCTGTTTTGGGTGGCATCAATTTCTTTGCTTTCCTGCTTATAACCTACAGCCTTGTATTGCAAAGTGTACTTACCCGGTTTCAGCGAGATGGAATATTCACCCTCGCTATTGGCCGACGCACCCCGGGTAGTGTTTTGAGTATAAACGCTGGCGAAGGATACAGGCTTGCCGGCATCGTCGGTGATCTTTCCGCTGATGGTATACTGTTGAGCAAATAAGGGAGAACCGGTTATTAAAACCAGGATAAATAGGAAGGTAAAACGCATGTAAGGCAGATATTTATACTAAGATGTAGTTTAGTGGTCAAACGTTACATAAAGAAGTTTAATTGTCGCTAAATCTAATTAAATGAAAAATCCCAGCCACAAGGCCAGGATTATATGTTAAATAAGCTTTCAAGCTTTGGTCTTTCAGCGTTAAGCTAATTTAGCCAATTCCTCGGCCATTGCAGCGCCAATTTCAGCAGGCGAGGCAACCACGCGGATACCGCACTCGGCCATGATCTTCATTTTTGCAGCAGCAGTATCATCGGCACCGCCAACAATTGCACCTGCGTGGCCCATACGGCGTCCCGGAGGCGCAGTCTGGCCGGCAATGAAGCCAACAACTGGTTTTGTGCCGTTTTCTTTAATCCAACGGGCAGCTTCTGCTTCCATGCCGCCACCAATCTCGCCAATCATGATGATACCGTGTGTGTCAGGGTCATTCATTAATAACTCAACCGCTTCTTTGGTTGGGGTACCAATGATCGGGTCGCCACCAATACCTATGGCCGTAGTAATTCCTAAACCGGCCTTAACCACCTGGTCAACCGCTTCATAAGTCAACGTACCTGATTTTGAAACCACACCTACATTACCTTTTTTAAAGATAAAGCCAGGCATGATACCAATTTTGCTTTCGTCGGCAGTGATAATACCCGGGCAGTTTGGTCCGATTAAACGGGCATCTTTGTCGGTTAAATATTCTTTTACCGCAATCATATCCTTAGTCGGGATACCTTCAGTGATACAAACAATAACTTTTATACCTGCTTCGGCAGCTTCCATGATCGCGTCGGCAGCAAATGCCGGCGGAACGAAGATGATAGAAACATCTGCACCGGTTTCTTTAACAGCATCTGCAACGGTATTAAATACAGGGCGATCAAGATGGGTTTGGCCACCTTTACCCGGCGTAACGCCGCCAACAAGCTGGGTACCATACTCGATCATTTGCGATGCGTGGTAAGTACCTTCATTACCTGTAAAACCCTGAACTATAACTTTAGAATCTTTATTTACGAGAACACTCATTGGTATTTGATTTCTTTTATATCGCAAAGCTAAAATTATTTTTCGCCCGCTAGGGATTTGGTAGATGAATTTTTTGTTTGATGATGAAAAATTTACAAAGCGATTTAGGTTAAGATGTGGTTTTCGCCAACTTTCAAGATTGTCCGCTCTTGGCCGCGGAGGCCCATTACTTTTTTCCTTGATGAAAAAAGTAACAAAAAAATCAAGTCAGGCGCAAGGCTTCTTGCGCTCATGGCCTTTACCCTGCAAAGCGAGTAAAACCTGGGGACCGATACTTTTGCCCCTTTCGCTCTTGGTCACCGCTTCAGGCAAAACTATAAGGCCCCTGCAGCCGCACTTGCCCACCATTGTTTTACCCGCTTTCGCCCGAAGCTCTGCGTCTGACGTTTTGCTTCTGATGTAGATTCTGCAAACTGTGTAAAAACAAAAAAAGCGCGCAATGGCCTGTCAGCAAACCGGGCCTGGGAGTCTGGCCTGTGGGGGGGAAGGTTTTTGCTGACTTGATTTTTTGGTTCTTTTTCATCTAAGGAAAAAGAACTAGGCCTTAGCGGCCATGAGCGTCTAAAAGCGATAAGTGAAGCAATATGTTTTCCTCTGTCAATGTTGAGATGCCGTGAGAAAAGAACAAGCTACTTGTTTATTGCGATTGCAAACTCAATTCCGGTGATTACAATTAATAAAAAGAATATAGAAACAAATGTCCAAATGGCTTTTTTCATTTTTACTTTATCACCACGGATTCCAGGCCAAAAATAAATATTGAAAAATATCATCCCAACTATAACTATGAATGCTTCAAGTATCGTTAAAAATATATACATACAACTATCTTTTATTCTACCCCTGCCACAAACTCTCCCTCACTCTTCGCAATCACAATCGTAGCGACACCATTACCAATCACATTAGTTATGGCCCTGGCTTCCGACATAAACCTGTCGACACCCAGCAATATCGCAACGCCTTCAACCGGGATGACTTTGATGGCTGCAAGGGTGGATGTCAAAACGATAAAGCCACTCCCGGTTACGCCTGCGGCACCTTTAGAAGTTATCATGAGTATGGCAATAATGCCCAGCTGCTGTTCTATAGATAAAGGTACATGAAACACCTGCGCCAAAAATATCACCGACATCGACAGGTAAATAGTCGTTCCATCCAAATTAAAAGAATACCCCGCGGGTATCACCAACCCAACAACTGACCGCGAGCAGCCAAATTTTTCGAGCTTTTCCATCATGCCTGGCAGGGCAGATTCTGAGGATGAGGTACCCAGCACAATCAGGATTTCCTCTTTAATATGTTTCAGATATTTCCACAGGCTGAATTTATAAATACGGCAAATGATGTTGAGCACCACAAAAATAAACAGCGCCATAGTAATATAAACCGATGCCATGAGTAAAGCTAGTGGTTGCAGGGTTTTAATGCCATAAGTACTAATAGTATAGGCCATCCCGCCGAAAGCGCCGATAGGAGCAACCTTCATGACAATGTGCATCATCCCGAAGAACACTTTCGATAGCTTCTCAAACAGATCTATAACCGATTTGCCTGTATCGCCCATACGGCTCAATCCAAAGCCAAACAATATCGCGAAGAAAAGAATCTGTAAAATATCGCCGTCGGCGAAAGCCTTAAAAGCGTTACCAGGAACAATGTGAGCTAAAAAATCCGTCCAATGCATGTCGGCAGCCGCTTTCTGGTATACCAACAGTTTACTCGTGTCGGCCTTAACAGTGGTTACAAAGCCCTCGCCGGGTTTAACCAGGTTGGCTACCGTTACCCCTATAATTAAAGCAAACGTAGTGACGATCTCAAAATACAACAGCGCCTTACCACCCACACGGCCCACCTTTTTCATATCGCTCATACCGGCAATGCCCAGCACAATGGTGAAGAAAATGATCGGCGCTATAAGCATCGTAATCAAACTGATAAAAGTCTTGCTGATCAGTTGAGCAGCAGGTGCGAAGCCCTTAAAATAAAGCCCCACAATAATACCCAGCACAATGGCCACAAGCACCTGGAAGGTAAGGTTGGTATATAATCGTTTCATTATAACAATAATACGATTATTGGTGAGATTTTTAAGCGGATGAATTATGGCGTTTCCCTCCCGATGGTCGGGTCAGGCTGTGCGCTTATACGCCACAAGGCCTTAAGCTCTTGGCCGGTATCCGCTGCCATCCTTAACGCGGGGGTACTCACCCGATCATCGCTTCGCTCGATCACCCTCTCTTCCGCAAGCGGGAAAGAGGGTAAGGGGAATATCGAACATCGAATGTTGAATAATGAATGATGAAGGGAGCTACTTCGATATTCGACATTCAAAATTTATTATTCGATATTAAAAATAACCCTCTTTCCGCCGGAGGCGAAGAGAGGGTCGACCAGCGCAGCGCAGTCGGGGTGAGTCTACACGACAGTTAACCAACAAAAAAGCCCGCCTTAAAAAGCGGACTCTATAATCAGCCTAAAATATTATCTCCAGTAACCAGGTACCCAGGCATAACCGCCGCGGCGGCGATCCCAATGACCTGCAATCCAAACCGCATGCGGGCGTGGTGCTGCTGCCCAATAACCCGGGCGCTCTACATAAGTACGGCCTCTTGGTACCCATTCTCCTTCAATCCATACATGGTTTGCCGATGGGCGCACCGGGCGCACGAAAGCTGGTCCGCGGTGATACAGGCGTGCTCTTACTACAATTTGGGCACTGCTATTAACTGTCGAGAACAGCACTAAAGCTGCTGTTGCAAATAAAATTCTTCTTAACGTTTTCATGATTGTTTGTTTGTTGTTAATTACCATAAAGACAACGCGCCGAAAAAAAAGTTTAATTTATGCCGGTGTTTTTTTTAACGAAATGTTTATAACCGGTTGATTTATTGTTGTTTAAGATTGTTAAAATTTTGGCATCGTGATTGGGCAAATCCTTATCTTCGCTTTATGTCACCCGCAGAAGCAAAACAACAGATTGAGGCGTTATCGGCCGAATTAAAACAACATAGCTACAATTATTACGTGCTGGCCATGCCCGCCATATCCGACTTTGAGTTTGATAAAAAGCTGGAAGCCCTGGCTGCTTTAGAAAAGCAATTCCCCGAGTTTTTGGAACCCGATTCGCCTACGCAAAACGTGGGTGGTTTTATTACCAAAGAGTTTAAACAGGTTAAGCACCGCTGGCCTATGCTGTCGTTAGGCAATACCTATAATGAGCAGGAATTGCTGGATTTCGATCAGCGCATCCGCAAAGCTATAGGCGATAATTTCCAATATGTATGCGAGCTGAAGTTCGATGGTCTTTCGATGAGCCTAACTTACGAGAACGGCAAGCTGCTGCGCGCCGTAACCCGCGGCGACGGCACGCAAGGCGACGAAGTGACCAACAACGTGCGCACCATACAAAGCATCCCCAGGCAATTAAAGGGTGGTGATTACCCGGCCGAGTTCGAAATTCGTGGTGAGGTATTTATGCATTTAAAAGCTTTTGAGCGATTGAACAACGAGCGCGTGGAGAACGGCGAACAGCCTTATGCTAACCCGCGCAACTTTGCATCGGGTACCGTAAAACTGCAAGACTCAAGCGAGGTTGCCAAGCGCCCGTTGGATTGTTTTCTGTACTTTTTATATACCGAGAAGCCGTTGTTCAAGACCCATTGGGAAAGCCTGCAAGCCGTAAAAAGCTGGGGCTTCCATGTTAATGAGCATAGCCGTTTATGTAATGATATAGACGGCGTAATGGCTTTTATTAAAGAGTGGGATAAGCGCCGTTTTGATTTAAGTTATGATATTGACGGTATAGTTATTAAAGTAAACAGCTATGGGCAGCAGGAGGAGCTGGGCTTTACCGCCAAGTCGCCGCGCTGGGCCATCTCCTATAAATTTAAAGCAGAGCAGGTACAAACCGAACTACTGGCGGTTACCTACCAGGTGGGTCGTACGGGTGCAGTTACCCCCGTGGCTAACCTGAAGCCGGTATTATTGGCAGGCACCACGGTAAAACGCGCCACCCTGCATAACGCCAACGAAATGCTGCGCCTCGACCTGCACGAGGGCGACTGGGTGTTTGTTGAAAAAGGCGGCGAGATCATCCCCAAAATCATCAATGTAAACCTGGAGAAAAGAGTAGCCGGCGCACCAACGATAGATTATGTAACAGAATGCCCCGCCTGTGGCACGCCATTAACCCGGGTAGAAGGCGAAGCTGCCTTTTACTGCCCTAACGATGGAGGCTGTCCGCCACAGATCACCGGGAAGATGCAGCACTTTATAGGCCGTAAGGCTATGAATATTGATGGCCTGGGCGATGAAACCATTGAGACATTATATAGTAAGGGTTTTATCCGCCACATCAGTGATCTTTATACCTTAGATCAGCATGCTGATGAGTTGAAGCAGATGGGCCGCTTCGGCGAGAAGTCTATTACTAATATGCTTGATGGTATCGAAAAGTCAAAACAGATGCCGTTTGAGAAAGTGCTGTTTGGTTTGGGCATTCGTTATATCGGCGAGACGGTCGCTAAGAAACTCACCATCCACTTTAAAAATATTGACAATCTCATTGCCGCTACACTGGATGAACTAATCGTAGCCGAGGAGATAGGCGAGCGTATAGCACACAGCCTGATAGAATACTTTGGCATCGGGCAGCATCGCCAGGAAATAGAAAAGCTAAGAGCAGCAGGTTTGCAGTTTGTAAGCGAAGAGAAAGAAGTGGTACTGCAAAGCGAGGCATTGGCCGGCAAGACCTTCATCATATCAGGTACCTTCGAAAAATCTCGCGATGAGTTGAAGGATATTATTGAGCAAAACGGCGGTAAGATACTGAGCAGCATATCGGCCAAACTAAATTACCTGGTAGCGGGAGATAACATGGGTCCGTCAAAACTAGAAAAAGCGCAGAAGTTGAATATCCCTATTATTAGTGATGAAGAGTTAATGGGGATGCTGGGAGCCGTTTAATTCGACTGTGTCCCCATCACGTCATTGCGAACGAGGAACGAGTGTGGCAATCTCCGGTGCGCAACTGGGCGTATAGAGATCGTCACGCTACGCTCACGATGACGTGGAGGCAAATATGCTATTAATCTCTTATCTACGAGAGGCCGGGAGGGGTGTCACCCTCATGTAAACATCCTTTTTAAAAACAATCATCCCGCGTTAATTGTCGTATTTTGTAGTAGACAAACGGTTAAAAACACCAGGTTTTTGATCTTTCATCTGCCACAAAAAAACAACACCATGAACTACAACGAATTAACCCCAGACGAAGAGTGGGTAATACTACATAAAGGTACCGAGCGCCCATTTACAGGCTCTCTTTTAAATAATAATGCAAACGGCGTGTATGTATGCAAACGTTGTGATACCCCGCTTTATACTTCTGATTCTAAATTTGAGTCGCATTGCGGCTGGCCAAGTTTTGATGATGAAATCCCCGGTGCTGTAAAACGCGTTCCCGACGCCGACGGCCGGAGAGTAGAGATAGTTTGCGCAAATTGTGGCGCCCACCTGGGCCACGTTTTCGAGGGCGAATATCTGACCCCAAAAAACGTAAGACATTGCGTTAATTCTGTATCCATGAAATTTGTTCCCGGCACTTAACAAATTATCGCCCAAAAATTTCACATTCCAGTAATGTTTATTTAACAAGCTCTTTTTCAGATAATAAGACTATTAACAAAAAGATTGTTTATAACTTATAGGTGATGTGTAAAACTATCACTAACAAGCAGAAAAATCATCGCCTATCTTTGAATTATAAGTTCTTTAAAACGCTCCGAAATATCGGCGATCCTTGTCGGTAAAGGTTTAAAAAGGGCTTCAATATATCAAATGGCGGTCACGCCAACATACACTGGATAGAAGTAGTTTAGTAGCGATTAGTGCGGGTGATATTAAAGTAGTTTAAGGCGATGATTTTTTCATTATCGCCGGTAAAGATCAACTGCTAGGCGGCATTGTCGACTAAAATTACCAGAGTTTGAAAAAGGTTTAGAATTGAATAAAAAAAGTAAGTAAAAGCGCATGGCAGAAGAAACAGAATTATTATTAAGAGAGAACAAGGATCGTTTTGTTATTCTTCCTATTAAATATCCCGCCATTTGGGAAATGTATAAAAAATGCGAAGCAAGCTTCTGGACCGCCGAAGAAATTGACCTGTCGGATGACATGAAACATTGGGAGGCTTTAAGTGATGGCGAGCGCCATTTCGTATCGCACATCCTGGCGTTTTTTGCTGCCAGCGACGGTATCGTGAATGAAAACCTGGCGGTAAATTTCATGAGCGAAGTGCAATTGCCCGAGGCACGTTGCTTCTACGGTTTCCAGATCATGATGGAGAATATCCACTCTGAAACTTATGCGCTTTTAATCGACACGTACATTAAAGATGCTACCGAAAAAGACCGCTTGTTCCATGCTATTGATACCGTACCGTGTGTAGGTAAAAAAGCAGAGTGGGCGTTACGCTGGATCAATAACGGAAGCTTTGCAGAGCGTTTAATTGCTTTTGCAGCGGTTGAGGGGATTTTCTTCTCAGGTAGTTTTTGCTCTATCTTCTGGTTAAAGAAACGTGGCTTAATGCCGGGTCTGACCTTTAGCAATGAGTTGATCTCTCGCGATGAAGGTATGCACTGCGAATTCGCCTGCCTGCTTTACAGAATGTTAGAGAACAAATTATCAAAAGAAGCTGCAACAGCTATTATTACTGATGCGGTAGAAATTGAAAAAGAATTCATCAGCGATGCACTGCCGGTTAGCTTAATAGGCATGAACGCAAAACTAATGAGCCAATATATTGAGTTTGTAGCCGACAGATGGTTAGGCGAGCTTGGTTATGATAAAGTATACGGCGCCAGCAATCCATTTGATTTTATGGAGATGATATCGCTGCAGGGCAAAACCAACTTCTTCGAAAAACGAGTTGGCGATTACCAGAAAAGCGGCGTATTGAATGCCACGCAGGATAGCAAATCGTTCTCGTTAGATGAGGACTTTTAATCGATAAGTTATAATAAGAATATCCAGTTAATAAATAAGTAGTAACCCGGTTGGGTCCAGTCCCAACCATAAATGCCAGAAATTATGTTTGTAGTAAAAAGAGACGGAAAGCAAGAGTCTGTAAAATTTGATAAAATAACCGCACGTATTGAGAAACTGTGCTATGGTTTAAACCCGCAACTGGTTGACCCGGTTGACGTGGCGAAAAAGGTAATTGAAGGTTTGTTTGACGGTGTTACTACGTCAGAGCTGGATAACCTTGCCGCAGAGACTGCAGCATCGTTAACTACCAAGCACCCGGACTACGCGTTATTGGCATCGCGTATTGCCGTATCAAACTTGCACAAAAACACCATCAAGTCGTTCTCTGAAACTATGGGCTTGTTGTATTACTATATCGACCCTAAAAACGGCAAAAAAGCACCGTTACTGGCCGATGATGTTTACGAGATCATTCAAAAAAATGCTGAAGAACTGGATAGCAGCATTATTTATGACCGCGACTTTGGCTTTGACTACTTCGGCTTTAAAACGCTTGAAAAATCATACCTTTTAAAACTGGATGGCAAAATTGCCGAGCGCCCGCAGCATTTATTTATGCGTGTAGCGGTAGGTATCCACAAAGAGGATATTGCCAGCGCAATTAAAACATACAACCTGATGAGCGAGCGTTGGTTTACACATGGTACGCCAACCTTATTTAACGCAGGCACACCAAAACCACAAATGTCATCATGCTTCCTGTTAACCATGAAGGATGACAGCATCGATGGGATCTATGATACCCTGAAGCAAACTGCTAAAATCTCTCAAAGTGCAGGTGGTATCGGTTTAAGCATCCACAACGTACGTGCTACCGGTTCATACATCAGCGGCACTAACGGTACCAGCAACGGTATTATCCCAATGCTGCGTGTGTTTAATGACACTGCACGTTATGTAGATCAGGGTGGTGGTAAACGTAAAGGCGCTTTCGCTATCTACTTAGAGCCTTGGCATGCAGATATCTTTGAATTTTTGGACCTGCGTAAAAACCACGGTAAAGAAGAGATGCGTGCCCGCGATTTGTTTTACGCACTTTGGGTGAGCGATTTGTTTATGCAACGCGTTGAAGCTAATGAGGACTGGAGCTTATTCTGCCCGCACGAAGCACCGGGCCTGGCAGATTGCTTTGGTAAAGACTTTGAAAAACTATACAAGAAATACGAAAAAGAGGGCCGTGCCCGCAGAACGGTAAAAGCACAAGAACTTTGGTTTGCGGTGTTAGACGCCCAGGTAGAAACCGGCACACCTTACTTGTTATATAAAGATGCTGCCAACAGCAAATCAAACCAGCAAAACCTGGGTACTATCAAAAGCTCAAACTTATGTACCGAGATTTTAGAATACACATCTGCTGATGAGATTGCAGTTTGTAACCTGGCATCGTTAGCGTTACCACGTTATGTACGCGATGGTAAATTTGATCACGATAAATTATACGAAGTAACATACCAGGCAACTTTAAACCTGAACAAAGTTATTGATCATAACTATTACCCGGTTAAAGAGGCCGAGTATTCAAACTTGCGTCACCGCCCGGTTGGTTTAGGTGTACAAGGTTTGGCCGATGCTTTCATTTTATTGCGTATGCCGTTTGAAAGCCCTGAAGCAAAACAATTGAACATAGAGATCTTTGAAACCATTTACTTTGCTGCCATGACGGCTTCTAAAGACCTGGCTATTAAAGAAGGTGCTTACGAAACCTTTAAAGGTTCGCCATTGTCAAAAGGTCAGTTCCAGTTTGATTTATGGAACGTAAAACCAACAAGCGGCCGTTGGGATTGGGAAAACCTGCGTTTAGATGTAATGAACCATGGTGTGCGTAACTCACTGTTAGTAGCGCCAATGCCAACTGCATCAACCTCACAAATTTTAGGTAACAACGAGTGCTTTGAACCATATACCTCAAACATTTACACCCGCCGTGTATTGAGTGGCGAGTTCATCATTGTTAACAAACACTTGCTGCGCGATTTAGTAAACCTTGGTTTATGGGATAACAGCATGAAAGATAAGATCATCACTGCAAACGGATCTGTTCAGGATATTGCTGAGATACCTCAAGATTTGAAAGACCTTTACAAAACCGTTTGGGAGATCAAGATGCGCGACATTATAGATATGGCCGCCGACCGTGGCGCTTACATCTGCCAGTCGCAATCATTGAACTTGTTCATCAACTCGCCAAATGCGTCTAAACTAACTTCAATGCACTTCTACGCATGGAAAAAAGGTTTGAAAACAGGTATGTACTACCTGCGTACACAAGCAGCATCGCAAGCGGTTAAATTTACAGTTGAGAACCAGGGCGGTAAAAACATGGACCCGGTTATACCAGAAGTGGTACAACAAGTGGCTGACGAAATACCAGCAGGCCCAAGCTGCTCAATGGAAGAAGGCTGCGTTACTTGTTCTTCATAGTAATTAGTCGATAGACCATAGACGATAGTCCATGGACCATAGCTTTAACGCTATAGTTCATGGACTTTTTTATTACGATAGATCGCCTCATGGACTATTGACAATGGTCTATGGTTCAAATAATGACATTTCTATTTTACAGACAATAAGGCTATTCGCTAACTTTGCAAGAAATTACCATGGACTATCGACTATGGACCATGGACTAACAATGACCAAACACGAAATAATTCCCTGCGACCGTTGCGGTACCAGCATTGAATGTAAGGCCAACTCTTACAGTAAATGCCAGTGCAGTGTGGTACAGTTAACTATTAACGAGGTGCAATATATCAGCGAGAATTACGAGGGCTGTATGTGTGCTAAGTGTTTGCTGGAATTGCAGGTGGAGTATAGGGAGATGATGGGGATAGGTGGTTAAATTTAATCTCCCCACTTGTCATCCTGAACTTGTTTCAGGATCCCACGATATAGGCCGCGCGTAAACCTAGCACGTGGGATGCCGAAATAAATTCGGCATGACGTAATGGTATAAATGAATTGGTATGTCAACATTTTCCTTACAAGTTTACTGCGAATTTGACCGCCATTACTCCGTAGTAATACAGGATGACGGCCGTGTTGCCTATGCCTATTTATACGAAGACGAGGACATTATTGGTGATGTCTGGTTATACAACCAAGAGCAAGCCCCGGCTATTTCTTTTTGGAGAACTGAGGATATGCCGTTTCTAAACCCAACCGAATATCTTTCGAAAGACGCATCTATAGCGCCAATAAAGGATGAAAGCGAAGTGCGGTGCGAATGGACAGAATCGCCAAATGATGGATTGATAGAAGTCGCGGTTTTTATTTGTGATAAATTTATAGCCTGTGTTGCTTCGGGTTCTAAACCGGGCTGGTCGGTATTGGTGGCAAAGGATGGGCCGCTCGCTTATGTTTATTGAAATTAACCGTCATTATGCGTGATAAAAAGTATTTAAATGATTTTTACTGCTTTTAAAATGAAAAATAGAAAGAGTAATTTCTCCTGCTAATAAAAATGGGTGTCACTCGAGCTCGTCGATGAGTGAGCGCAGGCCCTTACCCGCATGCTTCGACGGGTTCAGCATGACACCTTACCCACCGTTAAACAGTTAGGTCAAGTGAAACAAAAAATGACCTAAAAGTATTTTTCCTTGTTTCATTTTGTTTCACTGTTTTTTGTAAATTATTGATTATAAAATAGTTAATTAAAAATAGTGTTTCACTTGTTTCATTTGTTGCATACGCACGTGAAACAAAACAACACATTAATATAAGGCGCTTTGCCGGGCGGTCGGTTAACGCTATCTTTAACCCCGCATGGCAGCAATTACAAATACCTACATCCTGGTCATTAACGGTAAACCCGAAGGGCCGTTTTCCATCGATGAACTCAAGACCCGCCAAATCAAACCCACCGACTTCGTGAAAACCACCGCCATGGACGACTACAAAGAGGCCCATGAAGTAGCAGAGCTACGCGAGCTCTTCGGCTTCAAACAACAGGTGCTACTGCAATACTATGCCTCGTTCGACCAACGCGCTACCGCTGCTATGGTAGACTGGCTGATAGCCTCGGCGGTGTGTATTCTGCCTTCGTTCGCCATTACGTTCTTCATATCAGATCAACTGATTGGCTTGGGATTGGCATTAAGCATGTTTGCTTTGATCCCGTTGGTTAATTTGGTTTATCACATCGTAATGGAAAGCTCGCCTAAACAAGCCACTTACGGCAAGCAACTGCTCAAGGTCAAGGTATGCGATATGCAGGGTAACCGCTTGACGCTAACGCACGCTGCGGGTAGAAACGTAGCTAAACTATTGTCGGTGCTGACGTTGTTTGTTGGTTACCTGTACGCATTCTTCAACAAACAACAGCAATGCCTGCATGACAGGGTTGCAGAGACGCTGGTGATCAGGGATCGATTGTAGCACATATTCGGGCTGTCACCCTGAGGTCCTCGAAGGGTGAGCGGTGGCCTGTCAAGCGACTATTGGCCTTTGCGCTCATGCTTCGAGAGCCTCAGCATGACACCTCTTAGATAGTTGGCGAATTGAAGCAACTTCATATCTTAGCATCAAATTCCAAACCAATGAGATACCTCTATTTGCTATGCGCATTGCTAACCGCAATGACTGTTAAGGCGCAATCAACCCATAAAGACACCCTGCTATTAGCCGACCCTACTATATTTGCCGAAGACGGTCAGTATTACTTGTACGGCACCGGCAGCGCTGGTGGGTTCCCGGTCTATCAATCATCAGATATGGTGAATTGGAAAGGCGGAGTTGGTAAAGCAGCACATAACTTAGCCTTAGCAAAGGGCGATAGCTATGGTACCAAGGGGTTCTGGGCGCCGCAGATCTTTAAAAACAAAGGCAAATACTATATGGCCTATGCCGCCAATGAAGATGTCGCGATAGCAGAAGGTGACAGCCCGTTGGGGCCGTTCAAACAGCAAGACATCAAAAAGATCTCCGGCCCTACACACCAGATAGACCCGTTTATATTTAAAGACACAGATGGTAAACTGTATTTATACTTTGTACGCTTGCAGAACGGCAACCGGGTATTTGTGGCACCGTTGAAAGACGACCTGTCAGACATAGACACCGCCGCCGCTAAAGAATGCGCAAACTCTAACCTGCCCTGGGAGAACACCGCCAATAGCAAATGGCCGGTTTGCGAAGGACCGACGGTCATCAAACACAACGGCTTGTATTACCTTATGTATTCCAGTAATGACTATCAGAATATCGACTACGCCATTGGTTATGCCACATCCAAATCCCCAATGGGACCATGGACAAAGAATCCGGATAACCCAATTATTAGTCGCCATACTATCGGGATAAATGGTACAGGGCATGGCGATGTGTTTATTGGCAAGGATGGGCAGCTATATTACGTAATGCATACGCACTATAGCAACACCAAAGTGCAACGCCGTAAAACGGCGGTGATCAAACTGGCTTTCAGCAAAGACAAACCGGCCAAACTGGTTGCCGATAAGGATAGCTTTAGATACCTGACAATGGACAGCTACCCAGTGCCTGCCAATAGGTAAATTAGATCAGGCGCCTAATATAGCAGCTGCAAACTCACGGCACTTGGCCACTTCCTTTACATCATCACTACCAGCTGGGATCTTGTATTCCAGCTCGATAGTCGCAGGGAACTTGTAGTGGTTCTTCTTCATTAGCTCCAATACTTCTTTGATTGGCGTATCGCCCTGACCCCACTCGGTGTTAGGCCCGTCATGAAACTTGCGATCCTTGAGGTGCATGCTGGTTATGCGCTCATGATTCTTCTCAATGAACGGGATAGGGCTGGTGCTGGTACCGGCAACATAATGGCCAATATCCAGGTTAACACAGTTGTATTTTGATTGCGACATGGCAGTATCCCAAAGCGTAGGTGTAGCCTGTGTATGAGCATGATAGCCTATGCGCATTGTATGTTTGGTAGCGATGTCGCCTATGCGTTGGGTTTGCGCGTCGCTTGTGGGCATTTCGCAATTGCAATGGTTAGCGCCTAACGCTTTGGCGGCGTTGAAGGCGTAATCTATCTCGGCATCAGTATTGTTTGGTCCGAAGACAACGGGCTTGTAGGCATAGATCTGCACACCGGCATCTTTATACATTTTGCCAATGGCTTTGAATTTATCCATGGAAACACTTGCGCGCCAGTCGGCCATAGCTTTAGCATAATCCGGGCCAGATTGGCCTTGTGCCTTTTTAGGTGCACCGGCAGTGGCTTCGGCAGCATCACCACGTAGTTCAACACCACTGATATTATCTTGCAGGCAATACTGTAACATATGCTCGGCATCAATTACCATGTGAGAATACGAATACGTAGTAACCCCAATCAAAACCCCACCTACAATCGAGTTGGGCTTATCGGCACCGCTGAAAGACCTTGCAAAATTACTTTTAGGTAAAAACAGCATTCCGGCAGCGGCCAATGCACTACTACCAATAAACCCACGGCGAGACAGGTGTTTAGTTTCCATAAATGAAGATTTGTATTATAAATGGTTGCGGTAAGGTAGCAATAATTTATAATCACCTACAAGAATGTACTGTAACAAGTTAGTTAGTGCCGTTGAAATAAGCCAGCATGGCTTTAGCCTGTTTTAGGTTGACAACCTCCAATAAAGTCTCCTCGTTAGCTTCGCGAATCTTCTTAACCGACTTGAAGTATTTGAGTAGCTTCTCTGCCGTAGTTTTGCCAACGCCTTCAATCAGTTCCAACTCGGTAGCCAGAGTTCCTTTGTCACGCTTTTTACGGTGGAAGGTAATGCCGAAGCGGTGAGCTTCATCGCGCAGGTGCTGAATCACTTTTAGTGTTTCTGATTTCTTATCAAGATATAGCGGGTATTGGTCGCCCGGATAGTATAACTCCTCCAAACGCTTGGCAATGCCGATAACAGTTACCTGCTTATCAATGCCTAACAACCTCAAACTTTTCATCGCTGATGACAGCTGACCCTTGCCTCCATCAATCAAGATCAATTGTGGCAACTCGGTATCTTCATCCAGCAAACGGCGATAACGGCGAAATACGGCTTCCTCCATAGTGGCAAAATCGTTCGGACCTTCAACAGTTTTTACATTAAAGTGCCGATAGTCTTTTTTAAATGGCTTCCCATCCCTAAACACCACAATTGCCGACACAGGGTATTTGCCCTGGAAGTTAGAGTTATCAAAACATTCAATGTGTCGCGGTAACTGGTTCATCCGCAAATCCTTCATCATCTGCGTAAGCAAACGCTCGGTGCGGACTTCCGGATTCAGCTTTTCGTATTGATCAATGCGTTCTTTTTTGAAGAACTGTACGTTCTTTTGCGAAAGGTCTAACAGCTTACGTTTCTCGCCTAACTTCGGGATCGTAAACTTAATATCGGAATCATCCAAATCAGGCTTAAACGGAACGATGACCTCTTTAGACGTACTGTTATAGCGGCTTCTAAACTCCACAATAGCCAGCGTCAGTAACTCCTCATCACTTTCATCCAGCTTCTTTTTTAGCTCGATAGTTTGGGTTTGGATAATGGTACCATTCATCACTTTCAGGAAGTTCACAAAAGCAATTTTTTCTTCTGATGCGATGCTGAACACATCCACATCAGTAATCGACGAGTTAACTACAGTCGACTTACTTTGATAGTTCTCCAGTAAATCAAACTTACGTTTCAGGCGATGTGCCAGTTCGTAGTTCATATTAGAGATGGCATTATCCAACTCGGCTTTCATGTTACGAACCACAGAACTGATCTTACCATTTAAAATATCTTTGATCTCTTCGATACTGTTGTCGTAATCGTCCTCGGTCTGGTAGTTCTGGCAAGGGCCTTTACAGTTGCCCAACTGATACTCCAGACAAACCTTGAATTTGCCGGCATCAATATTTTGCCGGGTAAGTGCCAGGTTGCAAGTACGCAGGGGATAGGTTTCCTTGATCAAACCCAAGATGGCATGCATCATACTTACCGAGGCATAGGGGCCAAGGTATTTTGAACCATCTTTTACTATCCTGCGCGTCCAGAATATGCGGGGGTAATTTTCATTCTTGATAATGATCCAGGGATAGGTCTTATCATCTTTGAGCATTACGTTATAACGCGGCTGATGCTTCTTGATCATGCTGTTTTCCAGCAGCCAGGCATCAACCTCAGTATCAACAATAGTAAAGGTTATTTTGCGAATCTTAGATACCAATACCCGCGTCTTAGCATTTACATTAAGATCTTTAACAAAATAAGAACTCACACGATTACGCAGGTCCTTAGCCTTACCTATATAGATAAGCTCGTTATCCTCATTCCAGTATTGGTAAACGCCTGGATTATGGGGGATATTCTTTAAGGCCGCACGGTAATCGAAATGGTTCATTTGTTCAATGGTTCATTAGTTTTGCGGATTGAATAATCCGCACGCGTCATTGCGAGGATGAACTATCTAGAAACTTAATTTCTTATCAACCTCTGTTGTACCTTTTTGCTGCTGGCTGTATACATCGCAATCCAGTACGGTACTCACGCCTCCTTTTGGCGGTTCAAAGTCTAGATTTTGTTTAATGCCTAAAGACTGATTAGCATATACCTTTTTTAAATAATACCCAAAAATAGGCAGTGCTGAGTTCGAACCTTCGCCCATCATGGTTGTGCGGAAGTGAAAGTCGCGGTTCTCACAGCCCGTCCATACGCCCGTAACTAATTTAGGCGTAATACCAATAAACCAACCGTCTGAGTTGTCGTCTGTAGTACCTGTTTTACCGCCAATAGGGTTAGTAAATCCGCCGTAGCCTTTGCGGTATCTCAACCTGTAACCTGTTGCTCCTTCCATATCCACTACGCTCCGCAGCATGTCGACCATTACGTAAGCATTTTGCTCATTCATGACTTGTTTTACCTTTGGCGTGTAGTTATAAATCTCGTTACCGTTTTTGTCTTCAATGCGTAGCAAATAGGTAGGTTCTGTCCAAATGCCGTGATTTACAAATACGCTATAAGCAGCAGTCATGTCCATTACTGTGGCATCAAATACACCTAAGCAAATACTTGGATATGGTGGTACAGCAGTATGTATGCCCATTTTTTTGATTAGTTCCATCACCGGTGTAGGGGTAACCTCATTCATCATATAGGCAGTAACCCAGTTTTGTGAGTGAGCAAGTGCCGTGCGCAGAGTAATCATGCCCGGGACCGTTTCCAGAGGGGATGATCTGGGCGTCCAGTCTGGTGCCCCCGGACTTTTAATAGTGATAGGGACGTTGTTAACCTGGTAACATGGCGAGTAGCCATTATCAATAGCTACTGCATAAGTAAATGGCTTGGCGGTAGAGCCTACCTGGCGCGCGCCTTGTTTTACCTGGTCATATTTAAAATGCTCGAAGTTAATGCCGCCTACCCAGGCTTTTACATAGCCGGTTGTTGGGTCCATGCTCATTACTGCATTGCGTAATAACATTTTACAATATACTATTGAGTCGATAGGCTTCATTACCATATCTGTATCACCTCGCCAGGTAAACATGTCTAAGGTATCGGGCGTGTAGAAATTATGCACTATATCTTCCTCCGACATTCCTTCGCTCTTCAACTCTTTGTACCTGTCAGACTGGTGCATTCCCTGATCTATTAAGAGTTTATAGTTTTTGATCTTCTCAGAAAGTTTAACGCCTTTCCATTGATTGTTGAATTGAACTTGCAGATCGCGCATATATTCACGTTGCGCTTCCTCTGCATACTCCTGCATGGTTGCGTTAATGGTGGTATAGATCTTTAACCCATCGCGATCTATATCATAAGGTGTGCCGTCTGCTTTGGTAACTGTAGACAAAATCCTTTTTACATCGTCTTTCAAAACAGCACGGAAATATGGAGCCAAGCCATCGGTATGGTTAGTTTGATGATAATCAAGACCCAATGGTTTAGCCTTGTACTCGTTCGCCTGGCCTTCGCTGATAAAGCCTTCATCAGCCATACGCTTTAATACGAAGTTACGGTTAGCAATAGCTCTTGCTGGATGCCTAACCGGCGAGTTACGGGTAGTGGATGTAAGCATCTGGATCAAAACAGCCGCTTGGTCCGGTGTCAAATTAGCGGCTGTAGTATTAAAGTAAGTCTGCGCTGCCGACCCGATACCGAATGTATTGGCACCAAAATCCACCGTATTCAAATACATGGTGATGATCTCTTGCTTGGTGTAATGTTTCTCAATACGTACCGCAACAATCAGTTCGCGTAATTTTTGAACAATACGCCTGATAGGGTTGTGGGCAGGTGGTTCGCTTGAAAATAGATTCTTAGCTAGCTGTTGTGTTATGGTACTACCGCCTTGTTTCTTATTGATCAGGTTATAGGGTATGATCGAGAATGTCCGCCAAAAATCAATGCCCGAGTGGCTATAAAAGTGATTATCTTCTTTAGCTACCAATGCATTAATAGCGTTAGGCGATATCTGGCTATAGGTTACGCTTGAGCGATTTTCGAAATAGTACTTGCCCAGAATTTGTTTATCAGATGATATGATTTCTGATGCCTGGTTGCTTTTAGGGTTTTCCAGATCGCGCAGCGATGGCAACTGGCCAAATACCCCGAGAGCGGTCAATCCGATCATGATGACCACCAGGGCAAAACAGCCTATAAAAAACCTCCAGATGTACCAGTTGTATCTCTTAATATCTTGGGGTGATAATTTTTCAGTCATTATTATTTCAATAAAATTTCTTGATAATATTCAACATAATCATCCAACTTATTTCTGTCGGCTAATTTACCCAGATTTTCTTTGGTAGCGATAAAAAAGCTGTATTGATCTGCAGGTACCTTCATGATTTGCGGCATTAAGGGGATAATTGCCCGTGCATAATCTTTAGCTGCATTCAGGCTTCTGAACCTGCCTACATAGATCAATTGATTGTCGCGTCCCACAAATTTTAGCTGGTGGCTAATGGTATTTGCCTGGAAATTGATACGATTATACTGCCCGATACCAAAACGCGATGAGGACAGATCTGTTGTACCCCTATTTACATTTATTACAAAATAATAATTGGTGCTATCGCGCTCATTAAATACCGTCGATATCTTTTTTGGGGCCGATATGGCAATTGGCGGTTTGCCCGCGACGCTATCTGCAGGCTTATTTATTGCAACAGCGGGAGGCGGCGCTACAGCCGCTATTTCTTCTTTTTTCGACTCAACTTTCGGTTTTTCAGCTGGTTTTTCGGCAGGCTTATCAACAACGGCTACAAACTGACGATTGCGATTAAATACCGCATCTTTCTGATACTGCACAGGCGGCGTAAACAGCGCGCCTGTATCGGCGTTCATAATAGCAACAGGTTGCGCAGCAAGTTCAGTCATGTTGTTATCCACGTATGCCATGTGCTCTTTTACTAACGGTGTTATCAACTGGTCGTTAGGATAAGCTGTGGCAATTTGTTGAAGCTCGGCGCGGAACGGCGTTACCTTTTCCAGGTGACCTGAAGCTATTGTCCGCAGGTAATAGATCTGTGAAGCATATTTATTGGCAGGATATTGATTTAATAAGGTATCGGCACTAATAATTACCTGCGCATAGTTTTTGCTTCTATACAGATTATATATTTTATTATAAGCATCGGTTAACTGTGCGTCTTTATCATTCAATTTTTTGCTGTAATCCGGATCGATGATCACTTTGGCATAAACGGTTTCCGGGTATTCTTTTAAGACGCGGTTTTTGTATTCTGCAGATTTAGCAGCATCAAGATCACTATATAAACGATAAAGACTATAATATATAGGTGCCTTGTTTGGATCATTCGGATATTTGGCCAGCAACAACTCGTAATTTTTGATAGCAGCCTTTTTATCATCCAAAATATCACGATAAAAATCGGCGATGTCTAAATAAGCATTGTAGATTCTGGCGTTTGATTGCTCTACACCCGCCGGAGTAAGCGGCAAATCTGCTAATAGTTTTTGGCGATACTTGCCTGCGGGTATCGTGTTGCCACCCTTGCGCAAGTCGGAAGGCAGTGCATCCGGATCGCTTGTTGCTACAGCGGTTGCCGCGTTAGAGCTATTTATAGCATCATTGGCTTTGGTAGCACGGCGCCAGTTGTCTTCCAGCTTACGGTCGCCCCATTTGCGTTTAAAGTCATTATAACCCTGGCTCACGGCACTTGTATTATAAAAGTAAAAACTGCTGCCGGTAGCCGCTTGCCCGCCAGATTGGGCAGCTGTTTTGCCAAATGGATTATTACGTGATCCAGCCGCTGTAGCGCTACCTGTATTGGCAAGAGCCGTGGCAGCCGCGTTTTGTTGTTGCAATATGTGCGCGCTCACTAACGAGTCGATAGCTTTTGTACGGGTGGCTTCATCCATCCTGGCCAAGCGCTGCAGGGTATCCTCGCGGGCTATAATCTGCAATTTATCTACCAATACCTGCAAGTTGTTAGCCTTTTTTTGGATAGCCTGGTAACCTGGATAGTTTGGCGATAAATTAGTTAAAGTACTATCGTAATATTTTTTTGAGTTGACGTAATCTGCGCGGTCATTAAAGTCAATGTCAGCAATGCGCAGGTAAGCCAGGCCTTTTTGATTTTGATTTTTTAAACTGCTACGGGCCGATAGTTTGTAATATTTTAATGCATTGGGAATGTCTTTATTGCCGGCATAGATCTCGCCTACCTGGAAATAAATCTGATCATTAAAATCAACATTGTTATCATCCTTCAATAAGCTCAATAATAAAGCAATACGATTTAATTTGACGCCATTGCGCATTTCTTGAATACGTATGCGATTAAGATTGGCGTTGAAGGCCATCTCAAAAGATGCATTACTTTTAATAATGCGATTATAGTTTGCCAGCGCGTCATCGTTTTCATGATTAAGTTCCTGCAATTGGCCTAATATAAATGTCCAGCGTAATTTCTCGGCAGTAGTGTTGGCGTAGCCGATAGCCTTTTTAGCAGATATCTCGGCATCCGGATAGTTTTTTGTATTGATGTCGTACTGTAGTGCTGCGGCGTAGATCCCGGCGGGCAGGTGCTTTTTAGGTTCGACATCCAAAAAAGCTGAATCTAAAGTAGATTTAGCCTCCTTTTTGTTATTCAAATAAAGTAATGCACGGATTTTCCAGGCATAAGCTTCTTGAGTTACCGGGATTTCTTTCGGGAAAGAACGGATCACATAACTAAACAGCTCCACCGCGTCAAAATACCTGCCATCTAAATATCCCGCCTTGCCCATTAACAGGTAAGCACTGCCAATATATTTGCTTTGTTCTTTTTCATTAATAATGGTGTTGGCTCTAAATATTACAGCATCCAGATCTTTATCGGGCGAGCCGTTGTGCGCCACGGTATCCTGATAGACACTTAGTATATTAGAATACTGGTCGACATAAGTGCCGGCATAGGTTTCTTGTTTTTGACGCAAAATCTCGTTGGCATTATATATTATATTATAATGTGCCGTTACGTTTTGCATAAAACGGTTAAAACCGGTTTCTTTTTCAAAAGAACAAGCCGCCAATAATAAAATCAGCACCGATCCAAAGAAATTAAATGGCTTATTTATAGTAGATATGTAGAAGCGCCTCAAGTTAAAATGGGAATTATAAAAGCATTGCTAATTTAGTAAACATTATGCAATAGGATTTAATAAATTTGCGGATGCCCAAAACTGAACAGGATAACAAAGATATCGCCACCAATTACTCCAAATATATCGGCGTAGCTTTCCAGATGCTCATCATCATCGGCATATTTACTTTTGCCGGTTATAAAATTGATCAAAGTGCAGGCCATGCTACCAAATGGGTTACGGCATTGTTGTCATTAATCGGTGTATTCATTGCATTATTTATCGTCATCAGATCTTTAAAAAATTGAAAATCGTTACCAAAATATTCCCGTTTTTAATATTTAGCCTATTATTGGCTTTAGGGCCTGTATGTTTAACTTATTCCGGATATAACAATTTATTAATACCGCAGTTCTGGTTATTATTTAGTTTTGTGGGCGGGCTTACCCTTTTAGCGCTGATAGCCGTGCTGGCAGCCCAGTCTATAGACCCTGAAATGTATGCCCAGGCGTTTATGGGTGCTACTGTTTTTAAGTTGCTGGCATGCCTTACTTTTATCCTGGTTTTTGTGCTAAAACACAAGGTTGACAAGCCCGTTTTCATGGCCGATTTTTTCTATTTATATTTCTTAAATACGGGCTTTGAAATATATGTTTTGTTGCGTAACTTGCGCAACCAAAATTTAAAGTAAAAAACTTTATTTAGATGTATAAAAGCTCAATTTTGAAATCAAAAATATTTAGAGGTTTACAGATTTTCTGCGTTTTTTTAACGTTGACAGCGTTTTTAAGCCCGGCATTTGGCCAGGATAAACCCACTCAAGAGGTTGAAAAAGGCGTTGAAAAGAAATTCGAGCCCAGCGAAGTAATCTTAGAGCACATTGCCGATTCGCATTACTTCCATTTAGGTGGCGAGGCTTCTTTTCCGTTGCCTGTGATATTATATACTAACAAAGGTTTAGAAGTTTTTTCTTCATCGCAGCTGGAGCATGGTCATACTGATTATGCAGGTAAATATTATACTTATCGTTTAGTAAATGATAAAGTAAATGTAGTTGGCCCGGCTAATAGCTTAACAGAAAGTGCTTCAGTGTTTAAGGGTAGCCCGGTAGTTGATCTATCTATCACCCGCAACGTGGTAAGTATGTTTATGTCTATTATTGTTTTGCTTATTATTTTCATTGCTGTTGCATCTGCATATAAAAAACGCGAGGGTAAAGCGCCAAAAGGCTTGCAGTCTTTCATGGAGCCAATCATCATTTTTGTAAGAGACGATATTGCCCGCCCTAATATCGGTTACAAATACCAAAGGTTTATGCCTTTGTTGTTAACCGTATTTTTCTTTATCTGGATCAACAACTTAATTGGCCTGGTGCCTTTCTTTCCGGGTGGTTCTAACTTAACCGGTAATATCGCGGTAACTTTAGTGTTGTCTGTTATTACCTTGTTAATGGTAAACCTTAACGGTAACAAACATTACTGGAAACACATCTTTATTCCTGCTGATGTACCGGTTTGGATCTGGCCTTTATGGTGGGTTATCGAGCTGGTGGGTATCATCTCTCGTCCATTTGCATTGATGATCCGTTTGTTTGCCAACATCACCGCAGGTCACATTATCGTATTGAGCTTGATCTCATTAATATTTGTTTTCAAATCATTATACATTGCACCGGTATCAGTAGCCTTCGTAGTATTTATGGATGTGCTGGAATTGCTGGTTGCTGCTTTACAGGCGTTCATCTTTACATTGCTTACAGCCTTGTTTATAGGTACAGCAATTGAAGAAGCTCACCACTAATTAGTAAATAACTATAATACATATATTAACTTTTAAATTTAAAACAATGATTGGAAGTATCGCTGCACTTGGTGCAGGTCTATCAGTAATCGGCGCCGGCATTGGTATCGGTCAAATCGGTGGTAAAGCCGTTGAAGGTATCGCACGTCAGCCAGAAGCTGCTGCAAAGATCCAAACTGCAATGATTATCGCTGCTGCCCTTGTTGAGGGTGCTGCTTTATTCGGTGTGGTGGTATCATTCTTAGGTTTGAAATAATTCAAACGCCTAAGGCACAACATTAACCGTACCTGCAGCGGTTGGCAGCAGGTACGGTTATTTAAATTGAATTTTTATTGATATTATATATATAAATAATGAATCCATTAGTAACCCCGGAAATTGGCCTTATATTTTGGACCACCGTATCGTTTGCTGTATTGTTTTTCTTACTTGCCAAATTTGCGTGGAAGCCAATCATGTCGGCTATCGACGAAAGAGAGCGTAGTATAGAAGATTCATTGCTTAAAGCAGAGGCTGCTAAAGAAGAAATGTCTCGTTTAACCAGCGAGAACGAAGCTTTATTAAAACAAGCCCGTGCCGAGCGTGATGTAATTTTACACGAAGCTAAAAAGGTTAAAGACCAAATTATCAGCGAAGCTAAAGAAGCAGCACATACTGAAGGTGCACGCATGATTGAACTGGCCCGTGTTGAAATTAACAACCAGAAAGCTATTGCTATGGCTGATGTTAAAAATCAGGTGGCATCTTTATCACTGGAGATTGCTGAGAAGGTTTTAAAACAACAATTAGCCGATCAGAATAAGCAAGACGAGTTGGTTAGCCAGCTTTTAAAAGAAGTTAAATTGTAAATTTCGGATTTCGGAATTACGATTTCGGAATTAGAAAACTATATAATTAATTAAACGAGTTCGAAGCTAAGACGTAGGTAAATCCGAAATCGAAAACCCGAATTCCGAAATCAAAATTATGTCAGAATTAACGGTAGCAGCCAGGTACGCCAAAGCAATTATTGACCTTTCTCAGGAGCAAAACGCTCTTGAGGCAGTAAATAATGATATGGCGTTTTTCCTGAGAACCTTAAAGGCAAACTCGCAGTTAGCTGCGGTTTTAAGTAATCCTATTATATCACATCAAAAAAAATTAGCTGTACTTACTGCTTTGTTTGCGGACAAGATGAGTAAAGTAACACTCGAGTTTTTTAAACTGATGATAAACAAAGGCCGCGGCGAAGTTTTGTATACTACCGCTCATGAGTTTGTTAACCAGTACGATGTGATTAAACACATTACACAGGCCACCGTAGTATCTGCTACACTGTTATCAGATGCTAACAAAGCTGCGTTATTGGCTGAGGTTAAAGCTGCAGTAGGTGGCGAGGTAACGTTGGATGCTAAAGTAGACGAGTCATTAATTGGTGGTTTTGTTTTAACCGTTGGCGACAGACAGGTAGATACCAGCATTGCAAGTAACTTAAAGAAATTAAAAAAGAACTTTGCCCAAGGCATTGTTTAACATTTACGTAAAAATCTCAAAATTTAAATAAAACTATGGTAGAGGTAAGACCAGACGAAGTATCGGCCATTTTGCGTCAGCAGCTGGCAGGTTTCAAGTCAGAATCTGAATTAGAAGAAGTGGGTACTGTACTCCAGGTGGGTGACGGCATTGCACGTGTCTATGGTTTAACAAAAGTACAATCAGGCGAGTTGGTTGAGTTTGACAATGGCTTACAAGGCATTGTATTGAACTTAGAAGAAGATAATGTTGGTGTTGTATTATTAGGCCAGTCTGACGAAATTAAAGAAGGTGATACTGTAAAACGTACTAAAAAAATTGCCTCTATTAGAGTAGGTGAAGGTATGCTTGGCCGTGTAGTTGACACTTTAGGTGCTCCAATTGACGGTAAAGGCCCAATCACCGGCGAAACTTACGAAATGCCTTTAGAGCGTAAAGCTCCGGGTGTTATCTATCGCCAGCCGGTTACCGAGCCTTTACAAACCGGTATCAAAGCTATTGACGCGATGATCCCTATTGGCCGCGGACAACGTGAGTTGGTTATCGGTGATCGTCAAACAGGTAAAACTGCGGTTTGTATCGATACCATTATCAACCAAAAAGAATTTTATGATGCCGGCAAACCGGTTATCTGTATATATGTAGCTTGTGGCCAAAAAGCTTCAACCGTTGCCAACATTGTTCGCGCGTTAGAAGAGAAAGGTGCAATGCCTTACTCAATCATCGTAGCTGCTAACGCGTCAGATTCTGCAACCATGCAGTTCTTCGCACCATTTGCAGGTGCTGCAATTGGCGAGTACTTCCGCGATACTGGCCGTCCGGCTTTGATCGTTTATGATGACTTGTCAAAACAAGCAGTTGCTTACCGTGAGGTTTCATTGTTGCTACGTCGTCCACCGGGCCGTGAGGCTTATCCTGGTGACGTGTTTTACCTGCACAGCCGTTTATTAGAGCGTGCCGCTAAAATCAACGCTAATGATGCTATTGCGCAAGCAATGAATGATCTTCCTGAATCTATCAGAGGTATCGTTAAAGGTGGTGGTTCATTAACCGCTTTGCCTATTATCGAGACCCAAGCAGGTGACGTATCAGCATATATCCCAACCAACGTAATTTCAATTACTGATGGTCAGATATTCTTAGAGTCTAACTTGTTTAACGCAGGTGTTCGTCCGGCTATTAACGTAGGTATCTCGGTATCACGTGTAGGTGGTAACGCGCAAATCAAATCAATGAAAAAAGTAGCCGGTACTTTAAAATTAGACCAGGCTCAATACCGCGAGTTAGAGGCTTTCTCTAAATTCGGTTCGGATTTGGACGCTTCTACTAAGAACGTATTAGATAAAGGTGCACGTAACGTAGAGATCTTGAAACAAGGTCAATACTCACCAGTGTCGGTTGAAAAACAAGTTGCTATTATTTATTTAGGTACCAAAAACTTAATGCGCAGCGTACCGGTAAACAGAATTCGCGAGTTTGAAAGCGAGTTTACTACGCAATTAGAGCAACGTCATCCTGAAGTGTTGGCAGCTTTAAAAGCAGGTAAATTTGACGATTCTTTAACCAGCGTGTTAGAGACTGTAGCAAAAGAGTTATCAGCAAACTATAACTAAGATATGAGATGTGAGATATGGTATTGAGATTATCAATACTCATATCTTAAAATAAATTTAGACTGAAGTTTTTGAGGATTGGATAATGAGGCTAGCGCCTCAAATCTCAAATCTCAAATCTCAAATCTCCAAGAATGGCTAATTTAAAAGAAGTAAGAAACAGGATATCGTCGGTATCGTCAACTCAGCAAATTACCAAGGCTATGAAAATGGTTTCGGCTGCTAAGTTAAAACGCGCTACTAACGCTATTGTACAATTACGCCCTTACGCAAATAAGCTGAAAGAATTGTTATCAAACTTGTCGTCAAGTTTAGAAGATGGTTCATCACCTTTCTTGCAGCAGCGCGAACCGGTACGTGTATTGATCGTAGTGGTGTCGTCAAACCGTGGTTTGGCCGGTGCCTTCAACGCCAATGCTATTAAAACCGCTAACAACCTGATCTCTGAGAAATACAGCGAGCAGTTTAAAGCCGGTAACGTATCCATCGTTGCTATTGGTAAAAAAGCGCAGGAGTTTTATGAGCGTCGTAAATACACCGTGATTGGTAACAATACCGAGTTATATAACAACCTTAACTTCGCTAATGCATCTTTGATTACCGAGAGCATTATGCAAGGTTTTCTGAAAGGCCAGTATGATCGTGTGGAGATTGTTTACAATCACTTTAAAAATGCGGCAATGCAGTTTTTATTTACCGAGCAATTACTACCGGTACCAAAAACTGAATTGAAAGAAGACGAGAAAAAAGCAAGCCAGGTTGATTACATATTGGAACCATCGCAAGAGGAAATTGTTGCAGAGCTGATCCCTAAAAACATCAAGATCCAATTGTATCGTGCGGTTTTAGATTCGGTAGCTTCTGAGCATGGTGCACGTATGACAGCAATGGATAAAGCAACAGAAAACGCAGGCGACTTGTTGAAAGCCTTAAAACTTTCATACAACCAGGCACGCCAGGCAGCCATCACCACCGAGCTTACAGAGATTGTAAGCGGCGCGGCAGCGTTGTCAGCACAGTAAAATCCCCCTCCCGGCCTCCCAAAAAGGGGAGGAGCTTGGATATAGAGACGTAACAAGAAAGGCTTCACATTTGTGAAGCTTTTCTTGTTTTACTTACTTTATTATTTAAACCTCCTCCCCTTTGGGGAGGCCGGGAGGGGATCATATTAAATCAAACCCAATATCTTTTCTAAAATAACAGCCATCATAATAGATCCGGCTGGCATCGGCGGTTGCTTGCTGCAATGCATCGAACATATTATCCTGTAATGAGGTAATAGCCAATACTCTGCCGCCGGTTGCTAAAATATCTTCGCCGCTTTGAGTAGTTCCTGCCTGGAACACATGCGATCCGCGTACATTTTCTATACCGGTTATCGCTTTATTCTTTAAATACTCGCCGGGATAACCACCGGCTACACATACTACAGTAGCGGCAACTTTATCAGAAATTTTTAGGTCGACCTTGTGGAGATTGCTTTCGGCTACGCCTAATAATAGGTCAACCAGGTCGGTTTCAATACGTGGGAGTACGCTTTCCGTTTCCGGGTCGCCCATGCGGCAGTTGTATTCTATCATGTAAGGGTCGCCGCCACAATTCATCAGACCGATGAAGATAAAACCTTTATAAGGAATGCCTTCTTGTTTCAATCCGTTAACGGTTGGGATGATCACCCGATCCTCAACCTTTTTAATAAAATCAGCATCAGCAAAAGGTACCGGTGAAACCGAACCCATACCGCCGGTATTTAAACCGGTGTCGCCCTCGCCAATGCGTTTATAATCTTTGGCCGATGGCAGTATTTTATAACTGTCGCCATCAGTCAGCACAAACACAGAAAGCTCAATGCCGCTCAAAAATTGTTCTATAACAACCTTTGCACTTGCTGCGCCAAATTTGGCTTCGGTAAGCATTTCTTTTAATTCTTGTTCAGCCTCTTCAAGACTGGCGCAAATTAATACACCTTTACCGGCTGCCAGGCCATCGGCTTTTAATACGATGGGTAGGCCGATGGTTGGCAGATACGCTAAACCTTCCTGCAAAGTATCGGCAGTGAAGGTTTCTGATGCTGCCGCAGGGATGTTATGGCGATTCATAAATTGCTTAGAAAAATCCTTACTGCCTTCCAATTGCGCGCCTTCGCGCTGCGGACCAATAACCGGAATTTTTTTAAGCTGATCATCCGCCAGGAAAAAATCATGAATACCTCTAACCAATGGTTCCTCGGGGCCAACCAATACAAGGTCGATATCGTTAGTTAAAACACATTGTTTAATACCTTCAAAATCATTTACGCCGATATTTACATTGGTGCCGTACTGGCCGGTGCCCGCATTACCAGGCGCAATAAAAAGATGACTGCATTTGTGGCTTTGCGCTAATTTCCAGGCGAAGGCACTTTCCCTTCCGCCTGAGCCGAGGATCAGGATATTCATGCGGGCAAAGATAGAATTTTTTGATGTGCGGATGTGCAAATATGTAAATGTGCAGATTAATAGAACTGTTAGTAATATATCAACTCAAAACGGAAGATTTAACAGTATTTACATAGCTGTACATCCACATATTTGCACATTAATCTTATCTTTGACTGTCATAATGACTTTAAAAATACAATGGCTTAATTATTGAGTTTGAGCCGTTATATAAAACTAAATATGCTAAATTTTATAAGTAAGCTTTTCGGAAGCAAATCAGAACGAGATGTAAAGGCAATTTTGCCTTTAGTTGAGAAAGTAAAGGCAGAGTTTGCCAAGCTTGACCAGATAACTAACGACGAGCTAAGAGCCAGGACCTTAAACTTTAAGCAGACCATTAAGGAAGGCTTAGCGTCAATAGATGAAGAGATACTGACTATCAAAGCGCAAACCGAGAACAATCCCGATATGGATGTTCACGAAAAGGTTGAGCTTTATACCCAGTTAGATAAATTACAAAAAGACAGAGATAAAGAACTGGAAGTTATCTTGTTAGATCTTTTGCCTGAAGCCTTTGCGGTAGTAAAAGAAACTGCCCGCAGGTTTACCAATAACCCAACCATCGAAGTTACAGCTACCGATTTTGACCGCGAACTTGCTGCTAAAAAGAGCAATGTCTTGATCAAAGGCGATAAAGCTATTCACCATAATACCTGGGATGCTGCCGGTACACCGGTTACCTGGAACATGGTTCATTACGATGTTCAGTTAATTGGTGGTATAGTTTTGCACCAGGGCAAAATCTCTGAGATGGCAACTGGTGAAGGTAAAACCCTGGTTGCTACGCTTCCTGCTTATTTAAATGCCATAGCCGGACAAGGTGTACATATTGTAACCGTGAATGACTACCTGGCGCGTCGTGACTCTGAATGGATGGGCCCGCTGTATGAATTCCACGGCTTATCTGTTGATTGTATCGATAAACATGAGCCAAATGGCGAAGAACGTCGCTCTGCTTATTTAGCTGATATTACTTTTGGTACCAACAACGAGTTTGGTTTTGACTATCTGCGTGACAATATGACACGTAGCCCGGAAGAGCTAGTGCAACGCAAACTACACTTTGCCATGGTGGATGAGGTTGACTCGGTTTTAATTGATGATGCCCGTACACCTTTGATCATTTCAGGCCCGGTACCTCGCGGCGATGAGCATGAGTTTTACGAGTTGAAACCGCGTATCGAGCGTTTGGTTAACGCACAGAAAGCTTACATCAACACCATATTAAACGAAGCGAAAAAAGCTTTAGCCGAGGGCAAAACTGGTCCTGATGAAGGCGGTATGTCGTTATTACGTGCTTACCGTGGTTTACCAAAAAGCAAGGCCCTGATCAAATTTTTGAGCGAAGGTGCCAACAAGCAAACTTTGTTAAAATCTGAGAACTATTACATGCAAGATCAGAACAAAGAAATGCATAAGGTTGATGCCGAGCTTTTCTTTGTGATTGACGAAAAGCAAAATTCGGTTGAGCTGGCAGAAAAAGGTATTGAGTTAATCACCGCATCGGGCGAAGATCCTCACTTCTTTGTGATGCCAGACGTAGGTTCGCAAATTGCTGAGATTGAAAAATCTGATTTGACCGACGAAGAAAAGATCGCCAGAAAAGATGAATTGATGCGCGACTTCTCTATCAAGTCTGAGCGTATTCACTCTGTTAATCAATTGTTAAAGGCTTACACCTTATTCGAAAAAGATACCGAGTATATCATCGACGAAGGTAAAGTTAAGATCGTTGACGAGCAGACCGGCCGTGTTTTGGATGGTCGCCGCTACTCTGACGGACTACACCAGGCTATTGAGGCTAAAGAGAATGTGAAAGTAGAAGATGCTTCGCAAACATTTGCAACCATCACGCTGCAAAACTATTTCAGAATGTACCACAAGCTTTGCGGTATGACGGGTACTGCGGTTACAGAAGCAGGTGAGTTCTGGGAAATATATAAACTGGACGTGGTAGAAATACCAACCAATACGCCAACCAGTCGTAAAGACATGGAGGATTTGGTATACCGTACCGTTCGCGAAAAATACAATGCTGTTGCCGATGAGATTGTTAAACTTACCCAAGCCGGTCGTCCGGTGCTGGTTGGTACAACTTCGGTAGAGATCTCAGAATTACTGAGCCGTATGTTGAAGCTGCGCGGCATTAAACATAACGTATTGAACGCTAAATTACACCAAAAAGAGGCGGACATTGTTGCTGAAGCAGGTACAACCGGTACGGTAACGATTGCGACTAACATGGCGGGTCGTGGTACGGATATTAAATTAGGTGCAGGTGTTAAAGAGGTTGGTGGTTTGGCCATTGTAGGTACCGAGCGCCATGAGTCGCGCCGTGTTGACAGACAATTGCGCGGTCGTGCAGGTCGTCAGGGCGACCCGGGTTCATCTCAGTTCTTCGTATCGTTAGAGGATAACCTGATGCGTTTATTCGGGTCAGAGCGTATCTCAAACCTGATGGTGCGTATGGGTATTGAAGAAGGCGAAGTGATTCAGCATTCTATGATCTCAAATTCTATTGAACGTGCTCAGAAGAAAGTAGAAGAAAATAACTTCGGTACCCGTAAGCGTTTGCTGGAGTATGACGACGTTATGAACTCGCAACGTACTGTGGTTTATACTAAACGTAAAAATGCGTTATTCGGTGAGCGTTTAGACGTGGATTTGAACAATACCATTTTTGATGTTGTTGAAGATGTAGTAACTGAATATAAAGACATCAACAACTTTGAAGGTTTCCGTTTGGAAATCATCCGTTTGTTCTCTGTCGATGTAGAAATTACGCATGATGAATTTGTGTCTACTTCATTAAACCCACTGGTTGATAAGACATTTGCTGAGGTAACGGAGTTTTACAAACGTAAATCAGAAGCAATTGCCCAGCAGGCATTTCCTGTAATACAAGACGTTTATAATACGCGTGGTAATGTTATCGAGAGCATAGTTGTTCCATTTACTGACGGTTTACGTGGTTTACAAGTAACTGTCCCGTTGAAAAAGGCAGTTGAGAATAACGGTATAGAGGTAATTAAATCTTTCGAGAAAAACGTCACCCTTGCTTTAATTGACGATGCCTGGAAAGAGCATTTACGCGAAATGGACGAGTTAAAGCAATCGGTACAAAATGCCGTTTACGAGCAGAAAGACCCGCTATTGGTTTACAAGTTCGAAGCATTTAACCTGTTCCGTGCTATGTTAGCTACCGTGAATAAAGAGATTGTTAGCTTCTTATTCAGAGGTGGCATTGCGGTACAGCAGTCTGCCGGCGATGTACAGGAGGCCAAACCCCAGCCAAAAACAGATATGCGTAAAATGCGCACCTCGAAACCAGAATTAGTTGGCGACGGTGGCAGCGGTTTACCTGAATTTGCAGATACCCGCGAACAACAAAAAGCTACGCCGATACGCGTTGAACAAAAAATAGGTAGAAATGACCCTTGCCCTTGCGGTAGCGGTAAAAAATACAAAAGCTGCCATGGCATAGGCCAGGCGTAAACGCTTATTTGTCATTGCGAGCGAGGAACGAGCGTGGCAATCGCGAACTTTTCTTCTTGCGATTGCCACGCTTCGCTCGCAATGACATTAGAAGAACCAATATGAAAAAAGCACCCGATTATAAAGCAAAACTTAGCGCTATAGTCGGGTGCCTTTTTTTTATGGCGATATTTATCCCGGCTATTACCCACGCACAAACCCGTGGCACCGTTGACGTTGTTAAAGATTCCAGGATAGATACGCTGGCCGCACGCCGATCAACGATAAAAGTAACCGGGACGTCCGCGGCTTCTGCGGTATATTCGACATCGGGAAACGGCTATCGGGTACAGATCTACAATGGATCAAGCAGAAAAGAAGCTTACGACGCACAGGCCCGCTTTGTTAACGATCATCAGGGAACACGTACCTACATCAGTTATGCCGAACCGGATTACAAAATAAGAGTAGGAGATTTCAGAACACGCATTGAAGCTGAGAAACTAGTACAAGAATTAAAAGGTAAATTTACCGGACTTTTTATTATACCGGGAAAGATCAACCCGCCAAAAATAACTACAGGAGATGATTAAGCAGAAGATACAAGAACTTTCTAAAAACCTTTTCGATGAAGTAGTGGCCAACCGTCGCCACATTCACAGCCACCCCGAACTTTCTTTTCACGAGATTGAGACATCAGCCTTTGTTGCCAAAAAACTAGACGAACTGGGTATAGGCTGGGAGCGCATGGCCGACAACGGACTGGTAGCCCTGATAAAAGGAGAGAAGCCTTCTGATAAAGTTGTAGCCCTTCGTGCCGATATGGATGCTTTGCCAATCACTGAAGCTAATGACGTGCCTTACAAATCGCAAAACGTAGGTGTGATGCACGCATGTGGACATGATGTGCACACTTCATCTCTATTGGGTACAGCAAAGATCTTGACTGAATTAAAAAGCGATTTTGGTGGTACCGTTAAATTGATTTTTCAACCTGCCGAAGAAAAACTACCCGGCGGCGCAAGCCTGATGATTGCGGAAGGTGTATTGGAAAACCCTAAACCGGATGCAGTATTGGGCCAGCATGTAATGCCTCTGATTGATGCAGGTAAATTTGGTTTCCGTGCCGGTCAATACATGGCTTCAACTGACGAATTATATGTTACCGTAAAAGGGCAGGGAGGTCACGGTGCACAGCCGCAGCAAAATATCGACCCGGTGATCATCACCGCGCATATATTGGTGGCACTGCAAACCATAGTGAGTCGTTCTGCTCATCCGGCAAACCCCACTGTGTTGTCATTTGGTAAAGTAATAGCTAATGGGGCAACCAATGTTATCCCTAATGAGGTGAAGCTGGAAGGCACTTTCCGTGCAATGAATGAAGAATGGCGCGCCGAGGCTCATATCAAAATGAAAAAGATGGCCGAGGGTATTGCTGAAAGTATGGGAGGCAGTTGCGAGTTCAACATTATGAAGGGCTACCCATTTCTGGTTAACGAGCCAAAACTTACTCATACAACCCGTGCTCACGCCGAAGATTACCTGGGTAAAGAAAATGTAGTCGACCTGGACATTTGGATGGCTGCCGAAGATTTTGCCTATTACTCACAGGTATCTGACGCTTGTTTTTACCGCATGGGTACCCGTAACGAAAGTCGAAATATTACCTCGGCAGTACACACACCAACATTTGATATCGAAGAAACTGCATTAGAGCAAAGTATTGGCTTGATGGCTTACCTGGCTGTTAAACAGTTGGGTAATTAGATAGGTTAGCTAATAGTTATGGTTAATAGATCATAGTTATTAATTCGATTTACAATTTACCATGATCTATGAACCATGATCTTTTAATATGATCAAAAAGAGTTTTATTGCTTTCTGCCTTCTGCTTTGCGCTATCAGCTTAAAAGCACAGCAGCGCCGCTTCAATCCGGACACCATCCTGAATGTAGTGATCGACTCGGCAGTGAATATCCATTCGCACCGTTTAAATGCGCAGGATTTTATTGATGCTGTACTAGCGGATACCGGCTTTTATAAAGCTTTCCGCAATATGAAACGCTATGGTTTCCTGGCTGCTAATGACATTTATACATACGATAAAAAGAACAAGATCGACGGCGAGATCCATCGTCGCGTTAAGCATACTATTGTAAACGGTAAACCTAAAACCGAATATCTTTTTAAAGAGGACAAAGGCAATGTCTACAAACACAATGGTAAATACGAGTTGTATACCGTGGAGATGTTTGATTATATATTTAACAATGCTTATAATTCTAACTTCTCTGCATCCGACCCATTAGCTGGTGCTGGTAAGAACGGATCATATAAAGACAAACTCAAAACGCTCATCTTCACACCGGGCCGTAAGGTTACCGGCATCCCATTCATCAGCGGTAAGACAGAGATTTTTGGCAATGATATGCGCCAGTTTTACTACTACGAATTTGCACGTGGCAAATATCTGGATTCGATACCCGTATATCGCTTTAAAGTTATCAAAAAGCCAAGTGTTGCCGATGGCGATGTCATGATCCGCGAGCTGACTACCATATTCGATATGCGCACCTTTAAGATCTTAGGGCGTTATGTAGATATGAAATACAGCAACTTCTTGTTTGATTTCGACGTGAAGATGAATATCGAATTACTTCCTTTTAACGGCGAACTACTCCCCGGCAAGATCAGCTATCAAGGCACCTGGAATGTGCCTTTCCATAAAGAGGAACGGGCCAGTTTCCTGATTGTTCAGAAAGAATATCATAAATAACAACCGTTGTCATGCTGAACTCGTTTCAGCATCCCACATGCTAAGTCTTCCATTATGATGGGATGCCGAAATAAATTCGGCATGACTGGATAAAATAAGAAAAGCCCGACCATTTTAACGGTCAGGCTCTTCTTATGTCGCGTTAGCGAATCTTTAGTCCTACTTATCGCTTACTTCTTTCAGCATTTCTTTAACGGCAGCTTCCAGTTGCTGGTCCTCGCCGGTAAGTACATTATTGTAATCGTTGTTAATGCGGATATCCGGCTCCAGCTCGTGGTTTTCTGTCGGATGGGTTTCGTTGTTACCCCAGCTTGATATCATCGGGATGCCGAAGATAATTGAGTTATCGATCTGATCTTCCCACCATACCGCCGTGCCCGTACCTGCAACCGGCATGCCAATCAGTTTACCGATGCCCAATTCTTTGTATGCATAAGGGAACATAAAGGCATCAGAATAGTTGCCTTCGCTAATTAGTACACAGCTTGGCTTATCCCATTTATTAGCCGACTCACCCCCTAAGGTTTTGTGACCTTGCGGGCGTAGCTCGAAATAACGTTTACCACTCAGGAAGGTAACCAAATCATCATGTAACCAACCACCACCGTTAAAGCGGGTGTCTACAATCAGTGCTTTTTTGTTGATGTTTTTACCTAATACCTTGTCAAAAGTAACGCGGTAGCTGGCTTCATCCATATCGCGAACGTGAACATAGCCCACTTCGCCATGAGATAAGCTGTCTGTCAGGTGCTCCATCTTACGGGTCCAGCGGTTATACAACAAGTTGTTCTCTGTACCTACACCGATAGGTTTAACCGTTTCGCTATAGGTGGCTTTAGTAGCCGGATCATGAAATGTGATCAGCGTGTATTTATCCGCTTTGTTGTTTAACAGTTTAGCCCAGTCCTCATCATCTGTAATAGCAATGCCATCTATCTTGTCAATAACATAACCGCGTTTTAATTGCGTTTTAGCTATGGCAAACGGGCCGCCGGTAATGATATCTTTTACCACTAAGCCGTCGCCGCCCTTGGCGTAATCATAGATCAGGCCCAAAGCCGCGGTACGCTCGCCGTTCGGGTTTGAAACGCCGGTATAAATACCACCGGTATGCGATACGTTAAGCTCGCCTAATAACTCGCTCAATAACACCTGGAAATCATAACCATTGCTAACGTATGGTAAGAACTTTCTGTAGTTCTCGGTATAATAGGCCCAGTCTGCGCCGTTCAGTTTCGGGTCATACAGCTTTTTAGGGATCTCTTTAGCGGCATGCTCGAAAATGTAAGCTCGCTCTGCTGCGGCATCCAACGTAAAGGTTGAGTTGATAGGCACCGGGGTAACCTTACCGTCATCAACACCAATACGCATAATACCGCCGCCCGATAGCAGGAACAATGTCTTACCATCCTTAGTCATTTCTAATGAACCGCCGCCCGAGTTGATCTCGGCCAGTACACGGGTTTCGCGTGTGCGGGTTGATAGCACCCAAAGGTTATAGCCTTTATCAAAGCGGGCCAGGTAGTAAAGCTTCTCGCCGTCTTTAGATAGTTTCGAGTCGCCGATAAATGTAGAAACAGTCGTTAGGCGGGTAGTACGGTCCTCCAGGTTATCCAGGTTTGGCGCAAATTCAGGGATGGCAGGCGGAGTGATCTTTTTCTTTTCGGCTTTGGCAATGCTATCCGCTTTGGCCGCAGCTTTCTTAATGTCTACCGAGTCACGCTTTTCGATTTCGGTTTTGATACCTAAGTCTTCTTTGCTCAGTTGGAACTTATCCCAGGTAGCCTGGTCAAAGAACATCGCAAAGATATCGCCCTGCGCGCCATGGCTCAGGTTCTTCATGCCTTGCTTGTCGCTGGTCCAGTACATCATTTTGTCGTTCATGCCAAACTGCGGGTTGCCATCGTCAAAACCGCTTTGGGTTAAGTTAACGCGGCCTTTTGAGCCATCAGCTTTAATCAAAACAACCTCGCTGCTGCCTAAAGCGTTAGCCTCTGATGACTGTGCCAGGATATACTTACTATCTGCCGACCATACAAAGTTCTGATCACCATCGGCATACGAATAGTTAACCCCTTCAGGTAGGATATCAACGGTCTTCTTGTTGGCGATATCAAATACCTTAATTACGTTACGTTCCTCAAGGTAAGCTATCTTCTTACCATCAGGAGATGGAATAGCCTGGAACTCGTCTTTATCGGTAGCGATAACCGGCTCAGTAGTTAGCGTAGTGGCAGCATAGAAGTAAGGTTCGCTTTTGTTGGCGATAGATACTTTATAGATATCCCATGACTTTGCGTTCTCAACCGAATAGATAATACTGCGGCCATCAGGCGCAAATTTGATCATGCGCTCCTGGTATGGTGTGTTGGTAATTCTCTTTACAATACCACCTTCGGCAGCCGCAGCGAAGATCTCACCACGATACACAAAAGCAATCTCTTTGCCATCCGGCGATATCGTCATTTCAGAAGCACCGCCTCTAACAGTTAAGTTTTGGGTTTGGTCGCTATTGAAATCGGCGTTGATATCAACAGTAACTTTTTGTGGTTTGCTGCCTTCTTTTAAGGTATAGATCTCGCCGTTTTGAATAAAGGCAAAGGTGCCATTCTCTGCACGTGACAGGCCACGTACCGGGTCTTTTTCGAAGGTGGTTAACTGGGTAACCTTGGCTGCATTAGCTTCTGATGAACGATACAGGTTTTGGTTACCATTACGCTCGCTCAAATAGTAGAACGTTCCGTTATCGCCCCAAACCGGCTCGCGGTCCTCGCCTTTATAATCTGATACTTTGGTGTAAGTATTGCTTTTGGTATTGTAGATCCAGATATCGCGGGTTACGCCTGAGGTATGGTGTTTACGATATGGGTTTTCATAGCCTTTACTATCCTGAAAGATGAACTTATCACCAGCTTTGTTAAAGTGAACAAACTCGGTACCGGCCGAATTCACCATGATGCTGCGGCCACCTTTAGCAGGCACCTTGTACAGTTTCATGAAGTATCCGTCTTCCGGGAACCTCACCGAGCTTGCTACGTCATGACGACGGCTGCCGAAATAAATGGTATTGTCATCGGCCGAGAACTCGTTAGGGATGTCGCGGCTTGAATCGAAGGTAAGGCGTTTAGCCATACCGCCATCAGCAGGCATGGTATAAACATCAAAGCTACCGTAACGGTCAGACGCGAAAGCGATGGTTTTGCCATCATGGCTCCAAACCGGGTATCCGTTATATGAACTATTAATGGTTAGCGGTACGGCGCTACCGCCTGCGGCGGCCACCTTAAAGATATTGCCTTTAAACTCGAATGCTATCCATTTGCCGTCAGGCGAAATAGCGGGTTGCTGCATCCACATAGCGTGGGTTTGTGCAGATAAACGGCACGCAGCTATGCCGATCAGCACCATAATCAGGGAGAATCGTTTCATGATAAGTTAATTTCAAGGCGTAAGATAATGAAAAACAGAATAGCTTACAACTGAGGCAGCTAAGCAGATGTTAGAGTACAACACCGGCGTTTTGTTTCACGTGAGTGTGCAACAAATGAAACAAGTGAAACAGTGGGTTTAATTAAAGTGCTGATGATTAAAATTTTATGAAAAATGAGTGAAACAAAATGAAACAGTAAATTGGACTTTTAAGTCATTTTTTTGTTTCACGGTGAAACAGGGTTAATCAAAACTTCCTGATTCTGTAATGGCAGTTAAAGCTTTGTTTTAGCATTTATATTAAACGGGATTTTATTTTTTTTCGTTTAAAAAGCATTTAAAAAGCGTTTAAAACAGTTTGTTTTTTACCTTTTGTCATTGCGCGGCCGGAACGACGAAGCAATCGCAAGCGTTCAGGAAATCGGTAATACTTCCTTGCGATTGCCACGCTACGCTCGCAATGACAAATTGTTATACCTGCGACAATGACAACACATTCCCATCCACATCTTTAAACCAGGCTACTTTGGTGCCGCCGGGAGAGACCCAGATGCCCAGATCATCCTGTTGCATAAAGTCAAGGTTATACTTTTCGCAGAATATGCCTTTGCCGTTTAGCTCGATAATGTCTTCTTCGATATCCGGTACCTCCCAGCCTAATACAGTAAAATTCTGCGGAGTGAATTCAGGCATTTTGCTTAGTCTTAAAGAAATACCATTGGCATCGAACTCGATGCCATAATCATCTTCAGATAATAAAGTAAAGCCTAAAATATCTCCGTAAAAGGTCTTAGCCGCGTCGGGCTTAGCCGTCGGGATGAGTGTTTTGATGATAGCGTTCTGGAACATGCTCTAATTTAGACAGAACCGTCAGATTTTCAAATAAAAAAAGCGCATGGTGCATGCGCTTTCTAAAAGTTTTGTCATTGCGAGCGTAGCGTGGCAATCGCGAATATTGCATCCTTGCGATTGCTTGTCGTTCCGGCCGCGCAATGACAGTTATGTTATTTCTATTAAAACTCCGCGTTCTTCGGGAACCTGGGGAAAGGAATCACATCCCTGATATTACCCATACCGGTAACAAACAGCACCAAGCGCTCAAAGCCTAACCCAAAGCCGGCGTGCGGACAAGAGCCAAAGCGGCGGGTGTCTAAATACCACCACAATTCGTCTTTTGGTATGCCCAACTCGTCCATGCGTTGCTCCAGCTTGTCCAGGCGCTCCTCGCGTTGCGATCCACCTACGATCTCGCCTATACCCGGGAACAGAATGTCCATAGCAGCTACGGTTTTACCATCCTCATTCTGGCGCATGTAGAACGATTTAATTTCTTTTGGATAATCTGTCAGGATCACCGGTTTTTTGAAATGCTTCTCTACCAGGTAACGCTCATGCTCTGATTGTAGGTCGGTACCCCAGCCTTCAACCGGGTATTGAAACTTCTTCTTTTTATTCGGGGTGGATTCTTTCAGGATTTCGATAGCCTCGGTATAAGTCAGGCGCTCAAAGTTGTTATCTAAACAAAATTGCAGTTTCTCGGTGAGGCTCATTTCTGAGCGCTCGTTCTGCGGTTTTTGCTTTTCTTCTTCCTGCAGGCGTTGCGTTAAAAACTCAATATCGTCTTTGTTTTTCTCCAACGCATAGGCAATTACATATTTTAGTAAAGCCTCGGCGGTGTCCATATTGTCGGTAATGTCGGCAAAGGCCATCTCAGGCTCAATCATCCAGAACTCTGCCAAATGGCGGGTAGTGTTTGAGTTTTCTGCACGGAAAGTAGGACCGAAGGTGTAAATGTCGCTCAGCGCCATTGCACCCAATTCGCCCTCTAACTGGCCGGAAACTGTCAGGTTAGTGCTGCGACCAAAGAAATCCTGTTTATAATCAATCTCGCCGTCATCGCCTTTCGGTACGTTGTTCAGGTCGAAATTGGTAACGTGGAAAGTCTCACCTGCACCTTCGGCATCGCTTGCTGTAATTATTGGGGTATGCAAATAAACGAAGCCGCGTTCGTTAAAAAACTGATGGATAGCAAATGCAAGGCTATGGCGCACTCTAAATATCGCCCCAAACGTACTGGTACGGAAACGCAGGTGGGCGTTCTCGCGCAAAAATTCCAGACTGTGTTTTTTTGGCTGAATAGGATATTTTTCCGGATCGCTGTCGCCCAATATCTCTACGGTTTCGGCAATAACCTCAACGGTTTGGCCCTTGCCTTGCGAAGCAATCAATTTACCAGACACGCTAACGGCAGCACCAACGGTAATGCGTTTTAAAAGCGCAGGGTCGGTATTTTCAAAATCAACCACAATTTGTACGTTATTATTGGTCGAGCCATCATTTAAAGCTATGAAACGGTTTTGGCGGAAGGCGCGAACCCAACCCTTAACGATAACATCAATGTCTGTTGGTGTGCTTTCTAATAATGCTTTGATCTTAATGCGCGTACTCATTGTAGTAAAAAATTTAGAGCCGCTAAATTACAATTATTTGCTTTAATGACGATTTATTGGGTGTCTAAATCGCGGGCTTAACTTCAGCTTGATAAAGTTTGGCTAAAGCCAAATCTGGTTTTTCTATTATCCGTTGGCTAAAGCCAACGGCAATGAATAAATATTGGTGGTGTAAAAAATAATTAAATTCATTGCCGTATCATTTATGGAGAGGAGATTTGGACTTGGTAATTAACCCCTCGGTTTGTTAAAGCAAACGGCGATGAAAAAAGACAATAATTTAAAAGATTATTAAATTCATTGCCGTCCCATTTATGGGACGGAGATTGGTCTGCTAACAGGGGCTTTAGCCAAACTCTTTAACACAACTTCAAATAGCTTATTTTGTCAGACAGATTTCCTTCATCCCAAATAAAAGTAATATTTTCGTTGCCATGAAAGGTTTGGGCAAGCTCATCTGGCGATTTGTAAAATTATTCCTGATACTGTTTATCGGAATCACTGTTTTTTGGGTGATTGTTTACCGCTTTGTAAACCCGCCTATTACCTGGCTCATGATAACCCGCGGCTTTGAACGCAAAGCCGACGGCAAAGATTTTAAGATAGACAAACAATGGCGCGACTTTGATGATATATCCGACGGAATGAAACGCGCCGCTGTTGCAGCCGAAGATCAGAGTTTCCTGGAAAATCACGGCTTTGACTTTCATGCCATTGAAAAGGCTATCGAAAAAAACTCAAAAAGTAATAAGCTGATTGGCGGCAGTACCATATCGCAGCAAACAGCTAAGAACGTTTTTTTGTGGCCGGGCCGTTCGTATGTGCGTAAGGGCTTTGAAGCGTATTTTACTTTATTGATAGAAATTTTCTGGAGTAAGCGCCGTATTATGGAGGTATACCTGAATGTGATAGAAATGGGCGACGGTATTTACGGTGCTAACGCCGCTGCGCAAGCTTATTTCCATAAAGATGCTTTTGATTTAACGCGGTCGCAATCGGCAGCTATCGTTTCTATTTTCCCCAGTCCCTTGAAATGGTCGCCAACTAATCCGAGTGAGTATGTGCAACATCGCCAGTATTTGATCTTGAAAAATATGCGGAGATTGGGGCCGTTGGATTTTTAAGGATGATAACTCCACCACGTCATCGCGAACGAGGTACGAGTGTGGCGATCTCCGGATAAGCGGCAAGAGATTGCGACGCTACGCTCGCAATGACGTGATGGTTAGGGATGCACGCTAGCGATTGTGTATAAGATCCTTCGCTATGCTTAGGATAACAAAGCAAAAATGGGTGTCACCCTGAGCCCGTCGAAGGGTGAGCGTAGGCCTTTACCCTCATGCTTCGAGTGCCTCAGCATGACAGCCCGATTTAATGTCTCAATGACAGCGCAGCTAATGACTAACCAGATCCCTGAACAGTTGTATATGCCAGCTATCCTTAAAGGCAACTTCCCACTTGTTATTTAGCTCGGTAAGGTTTTGTACCAGGTTGTTGTATACCGTAGTGTTTTTGTCAATACTGCCTTCCTTTATTTTTTCTTCAAACTGATGGCGGGGCAGAGAAAGCACTTCGTCAGCATCGCGATAGGCCAGGTTAAAACGATCGAATAGGTTCAGGCCGAACTCTTGCTCTAAACGTTTCATGAAATTTACTGATTTATCAATAGAGCAGCCACTGGCACCTGCCTGGGTTTCGTCAACGATCAGAATAAAGAAGCGATTATAGCGGATTTCGGCTTTGGCTTTTAGCTGATTGTTGTGCGCAGTCCATTCGGCCGTGAACACATTTAGGCGCTGTTGTACCTGCTGTACTACGTCGTCTGCCAGCTTTTTGTCAGACTGGTAGATCCATACTCTCGAATTTTCAGAAAATTGCATGTACAAAACTATCAATTTATTAACTTAGAGCGTACTTTTGTTGTCATGGTAAAATCAGTTCTGCCAAAAAATAAAAAGATTGCGTTTATTTTTTCAATTATAGCTGCCGCTGCGGTAAGCTTATGCTTTGTGGCCGGCATGGCCGACCAGGACTGGCTCAATTGGGGAAATAAATGTTTGAGTGAATCATTCGATCCATCATCAGACATTAAAATAAAAAAATGGGAGTTGGTTTTAACCGACGATTCTTTTATCCGCCTGCGCAAAACCTTTCAGAACGGTAAGCAAGAATACTTTTCGCTTTACCTGCAAAAGATGGATGATATGGAATACCTGGGTAATGTCAACAATGGAACGCTGGAACTCAAAGCCAAATCAGACGATATTATTGTGCAAACCTATAACGACCGCCAAGGCAATGTCGACTCGATGGCCAGTGTGCTGAAAATCCCCGTAAAAAATATGGAGCCTGAACGTTTGGACAGCCTGCAGCACGCACTTATTTACTTTAAATCTAAGGGACTATAAATAAACTGTGATTCTTAAGAGCGCTCAGACACACCCCTGCAGCCGCACTGTTAATCGCGCCCCTCTCAAGAGGGGAACTTTTTAATTTATAAACCATTTGCGCGCACAGTAATCTCAGCAATATCCAGGACTTTTATCTCCTGCTCTTTATCATGATTTTTTACACCATCACTTAACATGGTCATGCAGAACGGGCAGGCAGCAGCTACTATTTGCGCGTTGATAGATATCACCTCGTCAATACGCTCCATGTTGATGTCTTTATTACCCTTCTCAGGCTCTTTAAACATTTGCGCGCCACCGGCGCCACAGCACAGGCCGTTGCTTTTACAGCGTTTCATTTCAACCAGTTCGGTATCTAAGATCTCCAGCGCCCTGCGTGGGGCCTCGTAAATACCATTACCCCGGCCCAAATAGCAAGGGTCATGATAGGTAATGCGTTTGCCATTAAAGCTCTCGCCACCCTCGGCTTTTAGCTTGCCTTCATCAATCAATTGTTGAATGAGTTGCGAATGATGGATCACTTCATAATCACCACCCAAGCCGGGATATTCGTTCTTGATAGTATTAAAGCAATGCGGGCAGCCGGTGACAATCTTTTTAACGTTGTAGGCATTTAGTACCTCAATGTTAGTCATGGCTTGCATCTGGAACAAAAACTCGTTACCTGCACGTTTGGCTGGGTCGCCGGTGCAGCTTTCTTCGGTACCTAACACCGCATAGCTGATACCTACGTGTTGCAAAATCTTACAAATATCGCGCGTGATTTTCTGCGCACGCTCGTCAAAACTTCCGGCGCAGCCAACCCAAAACAGAATTTCGGGTTCTTTGCCTTCGGCAAGCATTTGCGCCATGGTTGGTACTGCTAAACTCATCAGTCTTAATTATTAATGATTAATCCAGGGATGCACTCACATCGGCTATAAACTCGTCGAGACTATCAAATTTAGTAAACTTAATAGCCGACTGGATCTCTTTCAGCCTATTCAAAATATCGAGCGCCAAATCCAAACCGCCGGCTTCTTTACCAAACATCTCTGCATCCCAGTTAATGCCGGCCAAAATATCATCATCGGCCATGCCAATGCACCAGCTTTCTAAAAACTCATTTAACGGAATTTCGGTCGCGGTATAATCGCGCCAGTCATCCTTAGCGCTGGCTTTGGCAAGGGCGCGTTCCGACCAAAACGGAACGATGGTAATATCCTCGTTTACATCAGCATGCGAGTTTGCCCAGCCCTTTTTATTTTGCAGGCCCCATACTAATTTTGAAGCAACAACCTGTTCTACAAACAGCTTATAACTTGATTCAATTGAGGCAATATCTTGTGGCATCTTGTCTTGTTTTATGTTTATTATCTTACTCTTTATCCGCCCAGTTAAAGCGGTCGGCATTGCTGTATTTCCAGGGAGCACCGTTATTCTCGACGTTACCAAACATATTGTTGAGGCTTGACGGCGCCTGCGATTCCTCCATTACCACGTACCTGCGCATTTCGGTAATAATTTCCAGCGGATTGATGTTTACCGGGCAGGCCTCTACGCAGGCATTGCAGCTGGTACAGGCCCAAAGTTCCTCACGGGTAATGTAATTATCCAGCAAAGCTTTACCGTCGTTATAATCCTTCCCATGCTGGTCTATGTTGTTGCCTACCTCGGTTATGCGGTCGCGGGTATCCATCATGATCTTACGGGGAGATAACAACTTACCCGTAATATTTGCCGGGCAAACCGACGTACAGCGGCCGCATTCCGTACAGGTGTAGGCTTCCATCAGGTTCTTCCAGGTCAGGTCGGTTACGTCCTTCGCGCCAAAACGGGCCGGAACATCAGAAGTTTCCGGAACAAATGATGGATCGAGCATAGCCTTAACCTCGGTAGTTACCGACGTCATATTGGTGAACTCTCCCTTTGGCTCCAAATTGGAGTACCACACATTAGGGAAAGCCAGTAAAATATGGAAATGCTTAGAATAGGGCAGGTAATTTAAAAACGCCAGTATACCCACAATATGGAACCACCAGCAAGCGCGCTCGGTAATAGCTAGTGTAATTGGATTGTTGGATAGAATAGACGCAATTAAACTACTCACCGGGAAGCTGCCCGCTTTGATGTAATGGTCAAAATGCAGGGCCTGTAATTTATAGTCGGCAGCATTCATGGTCAGGAAAGCGGCCATGAGGCAAATTTCTATGAGTAGGATATAGTTAGCGTCGCTTTTTGGCCAGGCGGTCATCTCTGTGCCGCTAAAGCGTTTTAAACGGGCTATGTTTCGGCGGGCAAGGAAGGTTACGCAGGCTAGTAATACCAATATCGCCAGTATTTCGAAGCCGCCAATAAGTAATCCGTATAAACTGCCTAATGGTTTTGAAAAAATGCGATGCGAGCCGAAGATGCCGTCAATCATAATCTCCAGCACCTCAAGGTTAATAATGATAAAGCCGACGTAGATAAAGAAATGCATTACGGCAGCCAGCGGCCGTTTGGTCATTTTGGTTTGGCCCAGCGCAACCTTAGCCATAATGGCCCAGCGCTCGGCGCGGCGGTCTGAGCGGTCGACAGCCTTCCCTAACAATATATTACGGCGTATTTTCCCTGCGTTTTTTACAAACAGGTAAATGGCCGCTGCCAATAGGAGAATGAAGATCAGTTGAGAAATCATTATGCGTGCATAGTAATTTGATCAAAGATAGTTTTATCTGTCATCTAACAAAATAATACAATGCAAAACGCGGCTTAAAAGTTTGTTTATGAAATTAAGTATTTGATTTACTGATGACTTAATTAGCCGCCGAAAGAAATTTGAAAAAAAAATATCGATAAATAAAAAAAACGCTACATTTGCAGTCCCGAAACGGGCGATGGTATCATAGCTCAGTCGGTAGAGCAAAGGACTGAAAATCCTTGTGTCGCTGGTTCGATCCCAGCTGATACCACACCATTAAAAACCTCTTAGCATTGCTGGGAGGTTTTTTTGTGCTTTAAAGTGTCTCGAGCTACACCAATCTCTCTATAACCTAAATGAACCCTATTTAGCCTATCTTATGATTGTGCCAGCGGGTTAGGATAATTATCGCTTTGATCTTCAGTAACATCATCCAGGCATTTAAAATCTTTTTCTATCAATAAAAATAATTCGCCATGGTTGCCCCGAAAACCAACACGTCCCGTTGCTTCCCATTCTTTAGCCCATGCGGTTGGCATAAGCAGGGTTATTTTGTTGTTGTTGAATATGGCCTCCAGCATATTGCTCTCACTTTTTTGCAAAGCATATATCAATTGTTGATCACCGAAATTGGTTCTTTCTTCCAGGTAGTCATTCTTTAAAAAATTGTCGACATCAGTTTTTGTCAATCTATATCGTAAGGAATTTCCTTTAATTCTAATTTTCATAAATAAATAGTCGATTTGTTTATTTTTTATAGCTATTTAAAGACATTAACTTTAACGTATTGGTAAAAAAGTTAGTTTGTAGGCCAGGGTGTCGGTATTTTTTTTAGTTAAAATTGATTTTTGTATGAAAAATTGAATTTTAAATGATTTATATCACGGTATATGTGCTTTAAATATCAATATTTATATATTTTATATTGCCAAAATAATTAAATAATTTGATTTTTTGACTTTTTTAGTTATAATTGCTCTTGTAAATGCAATTTAGGTCGCTCTTTATTTGTGTTTGCTGAAATAAAAACGCTTTAACAAATAAAAACGTCATGATAAAACCTACTGTAATAGTGGTTGGTAATGGCATGGTTGGGTATAAGTTTTGTGAAAAACTTATATCCAGATCGCCAGAGTTCAACATCGTCGTGTTTGGCGAAGAGCCGCGTCAGGCTTATGACAGAGTACACCTTAGTGAATATTTTAACGGCAAGTCGGCAGGCGATCTTTCTATGTCTACCCGTGATTGGTATGACGAGCGCGGCATCGCGTTGCACTTAGGAGATCCTATACAAGAAATAGACCGTAGCAATAAAACAGTACATTCTTTGCTGGGGTTAAAAATCAATTATGATTACCTGGTATTGGCTACCGGTTCATCCGCTTTTGTGCCTGATATTCCAGGTGTTGAAAAAGACGGTGTGTTTGTTTATCGGACTATTGAAGATCTCGATTTAATTAAAGCTTACGCAGTTAATGCTAAATGTGGTGCGGTAATGGGGGGCGGCCTGCTCGGGCTGGAGGCGGCAAAAGCATTAATCGATCTGGGTATTGAGGATACCCATGTAATTGAATTCGCTCCGCGATTGATGCCGCGGCAAATTGATTCGGCCGGCAGTGCAATGCTTCAATCCAAATTGAAGACGCTTGGCGTTACAATCCATCTAAATAAAAACACTTCGCACGTAGGCGGCGCAAAGAAAATTGATGCGCTGCATTTTAACGACGATACTTTGTTGCCGGTAGATATGTTGGTTATATCGGCAGGGATACGCCCGCGCGATGAGTTGGCTAAACTGTCGGGATTGCAGGTTGGTAGTCGGGGAGGTATTGTTGTTAACGAAAAAATGCAAACCAGCGATGAAAGCATTTTCGCTATTGGTGAATGCGCTCTTTACGAAGGGATGATATACGGACTGGTTGCGCCAGGTTATGAGATGGCTGAGATAGTTGTTTCTCAACTTACCGGCGGCAGTAAGCTATTTTATAGTTACGACATGAGTACCAAGCTTAAATTGATTGGCGTTGATGTGGCCAGCTTCGGCGATGCCTTTGTGACAGAGCCTGATTGCCGGACGATAGTTTTTGAAGATACGCACAAGGGTATTTATAAACGCATCAATATCAGCACAGATGGTCAATATCTTTTAGGTGGTATTTTGATCGGCGATGCGGATGCTTATAATATGTTGCTGCAAACGGTTAATAATAAATTGGTATTGCCTCCTAATCCGGAAGATCTGATCCTGGGGCTAAGAGGTGGTGCCGAAAGTGAAGGTGCTGGCGTAATGAGTTTGCCCGATGATGCGCTGATCTGCTCATGCGAGGCGGTTGACAAAGCAGCAATCTGTTCGTCTGTAACAGAGTTGGGCGTTACAGATATTGATGGTGTAAAAAAATGCACCAGGGCCGGTACCGGTTGCGGCGGGTGTATCCCTTTGGTGAAGGACCTGATTGCCGGCACGATGAATGCCAACGGCCAATATATTAAAGAGGTTATCTGCGAGCATTTTGACTACTCGCGCCAGGAACTATTCGATCTGATCAAGATCAATGAGGTTAAAAACTATGATCTGGTACTTGATCATTTCGGTAAAGGGGATGGCTGTGAAACGTGTAAGCCCGCGGTGGCCAGCATACTTTCAAGTTTGTGGAATGACGTGATTGTAAAACAGGATACCATACAAGACAGTAATGATCGTTTTTTAGCCAACATTCAAAAAGGCGGGACTTATTCTGTAGTGCCACGCATACCCGGAGGTGAAATTACTCCGGATAAACTCATTGTAATTGGGCAGGTGGCTAAGCGCTACGGATTGTATACTAAAATTACGGGTGGCCAGCGCATTGATATGTTCGGCGCGCACTTAAATGACTTGCCGGCAATTTGGGAAGAGTTGATTGAAGCAGGCTTTGAAAGTGGTCATGCTTATGGCAAAGCTTTGCGTACCGTGAAAAGCTGCGTAGGTAGCACCTGGTGCAGATTTGGATTACATGATAGCGTTACTTTTGCTATCGAAATTGAAGATCGATACAAAGGTATCCGCGCGCCTCATAAATTAAAGGGTGGCGTTAGTGGTTGTATAAGAGAATGCGCCGAGGCTAAATCAAAGGATTTTGGTGTAATCGCTACCGAAAAGGGCTGGAATCTATACGTTTGCGGGAACGGTGGCTCAAAACCTCAGCACGCCCAATTATTTGCAAGCGATATAGATAAGGATACCCTGGTAAGGTATCTCGACAGGTTTCTAATGTTCTATATAAAAACAGCCGAGCCTCTATCGCGTACAGCTACCTGGCTTAACAAAATGGATGGCGGTATGGCTTATCTCAAAAATGTGGTGATCAACGATAGTTTGGGTATATGTGGTCAATTGGAAGAAGAAATGCAGGCCCTGGTAAATACTTATCACTGCGAATGGAAAGAAGTTATTGAAGATCCTGCACTTCGCAAGCGTTTTAGCCATTTCGTAAATGCGCCCCAAGAGAAAGATCCAACAGTAACGTTCGAGCCAATGCGCGAACAGGTAAAAGCAAAATGGTAGTAATTAAGTAAAAGATACTAAATGGAAACACTAATAGATAACTGGGTGCTGGCATGTTACACAACCGATATCCCCGAAAACGGCGGTGCTTGCGTAAAGTTAGCCGACGAACAAATAGCAGTTTTTAATTTTACGCGTCGTGGCGAATGGTTTGCAACGCAGAATCTTTGCCCTCACAGGCAACAAATGGTTTTATCAAGAGGAATGATCGGCAGTACAGGAGAAAATTGTGAGCCCAAAGTTGCTTGCCCGTTTCATAAAAACACATTTTCGTTGCTAAGTGGCCGGTGTTTAACTAACGAAGAATTGTCAATTAAAACTTATGAGGTAAGGGTAGAGGATAATAAAGTTTTTATTTGTCTTTAGGCCGCTTCTTCAGTAAGCTTGTTTAATTTATCGTGGTTAATTATCGAAATGCTTTTGCCGGAAAGTTTGAGCAGTTTTTCTTGCACCATTTCATTGATCACCCTAAAAACGGTCTCGTAAGTGGCGCCTGAAAAAGATGCCAGATCTTGCCGGCTTAATTCGATATTAATAAAGCCGTCGGTGGTTAAACCAAATTGGTTTTTCAGACTAATTAAAGCATCTGCTACACGCCCTTTAACTGGCATATGTGCCACATTGCGGGTTTTCTGTTCAGACACCCGCAGGTCGTGAATTAAAAACATGAGTAAATTATAATTGAAATCAGCGTTCACCTTTAAAGTTGTCTCGAAAAAATCAGTGTCTACAAAACTTATTATGCCTGCTTGTACTGCAGTAGCTGATATGGTGTAAATGCCGTCGCCGCCTAATGCCCGGTGGCCAAATATCATCCCCTCGCTAGCGAATCTTAAAATCAATTCTTTTTCGGCTCCCCATCGTTTATGAACCTTTACTATTCCGCTATTTACAAAGAAAATGCCCTTAACTGCATCGCCTTCTTTAAAGATTGACTCGCCTTTTTTGACTTTGTAGTTCTTTTTATGCGCTAAAATTGTCGGAATCCATTCTTTCAGGCAGTTTTTGCATAAAAAACAGGTATCTGTGTCCTCAATTATTGAAACTTTCTTCATTTTGCTTGACTTAATTTACTATTAATGTAATTATAGTTATTTTTTTAACGATTTATATCATATTTTTCTATTGTATTTTGACTTTTATATAGATTTTAAATTGTTTAATCGATAATAAGCAGGCATAAATTGATTTTATTGTAAGTTTTTTATTTTAATTTTTTGTTAAAATCATATTTATATGCTTTTGTGTAATTGCTCTATTGGTTTTTTATTAAAAAAAACGATAATTGATTAGATAAATCATAAAAGTCATCAAATTATTAGACAATAATTCAATTTTTACATTGTATTGAATATATTTACAATATAAAAAGGTCGCAAATTTTAAAAAATCAACTATGACAAGAAACAGACAGGTATAAAATGAAAAAAACCTTGCCGGGAGGTCGCATTTCCAGACAAGGCAGATAGTTTTAATCGCTTTAACAAAAAAAACCAACCCAAATGTACAAAAAGGAATTAAATCCGCGCATAATTGCGGCAATTCTATTGTGTACGTCGTGTTTTGCTGTGAAAAATGCAAATGCACAACTTTCTTTAACGGGGCAAATACGTACCCGTGGAGAGTTACGCGACGGATACGGCACATTAGAGCCTAAAGATGCAAAAGCCGCTGCCCAGATAGCGCAGCGAACGCGGCTCATATTTAACTACAAATCGAGCCGGCTTATTTTTCAAACTTCAATTCAGGACGTAAGATTGTGGGGGCAAGACGCCTCAACAATTACCCCGGCCGACGGCTCAAAATTAGCTGTCCACGAAGCCTGGGCCGAAATTATCCTATCTAACAAAAAAGACACCTCATTTAAAATATCGCCCGTTGATTATTTTGCTATTAAAGTAGGCCGGCAGGAACTTGTATATGATGATGAGCGATTATTTGGCGCGTCTGACTGGCTTACCCAGGCCCGCCGGCATGACGCTATAGTTTTCAAGCTGATGCAGCAAGGCTGGCAGATTGATCTCGGTGGCGCATTTAACCAAAATACCGATGCTATTAATTATAACGGCACCTTTTACACGCCGGCCAATGTGCCCGCTACAGTTAAAGATAGTAAAGGCAACCTCATGAATACGCCAACCGGCTTTATCCCCTTGATTAATGCCGCGGGGATAAGCGCTAAAAATGGCTCGCCCGCATTTTTAAATCCGCCCGGAACTAATGCGCTCATAGCCGATTATAAATCACTACAATATTTATACGCGGCTAAAAAATTTGGTAGTACTAAAGTATCCGGTTTGTTTGTAACCGACGAATTTGGCAAATACATTCTTGACTCGGTTAAAAATACAGCAGGTACGGATGTTGGCTATTTATATGGCCGCCGTTATAATCAGCCTGGCATAAATACGCGAATAACTACCGGCTTGCTGGTAAATCCGGCCTTTGGCGATAAGAATCAATGGGCGGGCACCGCCGGTTATTATTACCAGGGCGGACATGATAAAGATGGTTTAAAACTAAGCGCTTATACTTACACGCTGAGTTTAACTTATAAAGACATTAATTGGGGATATACCGGCGGCCTTGATGTACTATCAGGCAACGATGCTACCTCTACTTCGGCAGTCAACCATCGATTTGACCCGCTATATGGCACACCACATAAATTCTGGGGATCTATGGACTATTTCTATGCCGCCAGCGGATCGCCAACCGGCGGATTGACCGACCCATACCTGAAACTGAAATATATATCCACTAATACGCGGTTCAGTACCGAGCTGGCCGGGCATTATTTTATGTTAGCCGATAACCAAAAAAACACGACGGGCGCTGTAATAGACAAACATCTGGGTACCGAGCTTGATTTGACAACCGCTTATAAGCTCAATAAATTTACCTCGGTTGATGTAGGAATATCTTACATGGCAGCTACACGCAGTATGGAATACGCTAAAGGTATTACGCCTAATACGTCGGCACTAAATCCTGTATGGGCGTATTTACAGCTAAATATCAAACCCGATTTTTTAAACAAGTAAACTCCGGTAGTCATGAAAAATCAACTTCAAAAACTCAACATATTTTCTTTAAAAGGCGTGCAGATGCGCACTTTTCATATCACCTGGTTAATGTTCTTTGTGTGTTTCTTCGGCTGGTTTGGCCTGGCTCCTTTAATGCCTACCATCCGTGCCGAACTACACTTAACCAAAGCACAGGTGGGTAATACAATTATAGCTTCAGTAACAGCCACCATTATTGCCCGCCTCTTAATAGGTAAGCTTTGCGATAACTGGGGTCCGCGTAAAACGGCCATCCGTTTATTGCTTATTGGTTCGATACCGGTTTTTTTGGTTGGCCTGGCGCATGATTATACCAGCTTTATATTATTCCGTTTGGCAATCGGTGTTATTGGTGCCTCATTTGTAATCACACAGTTTCATACATCGATGATGTTTGCGCCTAATATAAAAGGCACGGCAAATGCAGTTACAGGTGGCTGGGGTAACCTGGGAGGGGGCGTAACCAATATGGTAATGCCGTTGATCTTTGCTGCTATTGTAGGTTTTGGCTATACCAAGGCCGAAGCCTGGCGCTATGCCATGATTGTACCGGGGGTAATGATGCTGGTCATCGCTTTCCTTTATTTTAAGTACACCAAGGATACGCCGGAAGGTAATTACGACGAAATAGGGTACACCAAAGCCAACGCAACTAAAACAGATTGGTCCATACTGGCCGACTGGCGTATCTGGGCATTAACCATGGCCTATGCCATGTGTTTTGGCATGGAGCTAACCTTTGATAATGTGGCCTCTTTGCACTTTGTAGATAATTTCCATCTAAGCCAAAGCCAGGCTGGTTTTTGGGCAGGGATATTTGGGTTCATGAACCTATTTGCCCGGGCTTTAGGCGGTATAGCTTCAGACAAAGTTGGCAAAAAATTCGGTATGCGTGGTAAAGGTTTATTGCTTGCCGGTGTGTTGTTATTGGAAGGCTGCGGTCTGATATTGTTTGCGCAAGCGGGGTCGTTAATGATGGCCATTGTTTGTATGCTCACTTTCGCTTTATTCCTGAAAATGTCAAACGGGGCTACCTATGGTATCGTACCGTTTGTTAACGCAAAAAATGTTGGTTTAGTAAGCGGAATTGTTGGCGCCGGCGGCAACCTGGGTGGTATGTTGTTTGGCTTTCTATTTAAGTCATCTACAATTACTTATGTACAGGCGTTTACCTATATCGGCTACACGGTCATTATTGTCTCTATTATAGTGTTTATCACCCGTTTCCAAAAGCAATCTGTGGCTGATGAAGCTATGGACCGTAAGTTAGCAGGCGTAGTATAATCGCTTACAAAAAAATAAAATGGCAAATTCAAGGCACGCCAACACTCAACTAAGTACTACTTGCTGTTATTGCGGAGTTGGATGTGGCGTGCTTTTAAATAAAGAGAAAAACGGCTCTATTAGCCTGGAGGGCAATAAAGACCACCCGGTAAATAAAGGCGCGCTATGCAGCAAGGGCCTGAATCTGCATCATACAATAAATGACAAGTCAGACAGGCTATTGTATCCGCAAATGCGGTATAATAAAAATATGCCCATGCAACGGGTGAGCTGGGATGGCGCACTTGATCGTACTGCTGCAGTATTTAAAACTTTTATCGATAAATATGGGCCGGATTCGGTAGCCTTTTATGCTTCGGGCCAATGCCTTACCGAGGAATATTACGTAGTCAATAAACTCATTAAAGGCTTTATTGGCAGCAATAACATTGATACCAATTCGCGGTTGTGTATGAGCAGTGCGGTAGCGGCTTACAAAATGGCTTTGGGCGAAGATTCTGTCCCGCTTTGCTATGACGATATTGAATTGGCTGACTTATTTTATGTCACCGGAGCTAACCCCGCCTGGTGCCATCCTATTTTATGGCGAAGGGTAGAGGCACATAAAGCCGCCAATCCAAATGTTAAGATCATTGTCGTAGACCCGCGGGCTACCGATACCGTAAGCGTAGCCGATCTGCACCTGCAATTGAATCCCGGTACGGATATAACCCTTAACCATGCTATTGGCAGGGTGCTGATAGAAAACGGCGATATCGATATCGATTTTATAACCAATCACGCCGAAGGTTTTGAAGCCTACAGCAAAGTGGTATTCGAAAAAACTATTACCGAAGCCGCGCAGGTTTGCGGCGTCGACGAGGCTGATATCCGCCTGGCGGCAAAATACATAGGTGAAGCAAAAGGCTTTATTTCTATGTGGACAATGGGACTTAATCAGAGTGCTATTGGCGTAAATAAAAATCTGAGCCTCATTAATTTGAATTTAATTACCGGGCATATTGGTAAGCCAGGGTCGGGGCCGCTATCGCTCACCGGGCAACCCAACGCAATGGGCGGCCGCGAGGTGGGCGGATTAGCTAACCTACTGCCCGCGCACCGCGATCTGAGTAACCCCACGCATCGCGAAGAAGTACAGAAGTTTTGGGGAGGCACTATAATCAGCCCTAAGCCGGGCCTATCCGCCACTGAAATGTTTAAGGCGCTGGATGACGGAAAGTTAAAAGCCATTTGGATTATGTGTACCAACCCACTTACCAGTATGCCTAATGTACGTTTGGTAGAGGAGGCTCTGAAGAAAGCCAAGTTTGTAGTAGTGCAGGAAATTACCAATAAATCTGAATGCCTGAAATATGCCGATGTGATTTTCCCCGCCGCTGCCTGGGCGGAAAAAGAAGGCACCATGACTAACTCCGAGCGACGCATCAGTTATTTGAATAAAGTATTGGATGCGCCTGGCGAGGCTTTGCCAGATGCGGAGATTATTTGCCGTTTCGCCCGTAAGATGGGCTACAAGGGATTTGATTTTAAAGATAATGCTGCGATATATGCCGAGCATGCCAGGCTTACCGCCAAAACTAATATTGACATCAGCGGCTTGAGTTACGAGATTTTGAAGGAACGGAAAACGGTGCAATGGCCCTATAAAAAGAAAAGCCCGCCTAACGGTACGCCACGCTTATTTATTGACCGGAAATTTTACACGGCATCGCAAAAAGCTATTATTCATCCGGTACCTGATACCCTGACCAGTGAGCAGCCAGATATAGACTATCCGTTTATTCTAACCACGGGCCGTATCCGCGATCAATGGCATACTATGAGTAAAACAGGTAAGGTGAATAAGCTTAACCAGCATTATACACAGGCTTTTGTAGAGATCCATCCCGCGGATGCGGAGAAATTAAAAATTAACGAAGGCGATGTTACCGTGATTACATCTAAACGCGGTTCAGTACAGGTGAAAGCTAAAATATCGGCACAAATAAAAAGAGGCGTGATCTTTCTGCCGATGCACTGGGGAAAGATCTTAGGTAATGACCTGAATAGGGCCAATAATGTAACCAGCGATATGGTGGACCCTATTTCAAAAGAGCCTGATTTTAAATATTGCGCGGTTAATGTGGCCAAATTTAAAAAGCCTTTTCAACGTATTGTGGTGATAGGGGCAGGTGCCGGCGCGTACGGGTTTGTTAAATCTTATCGCGAGTTAAATCAGGACGATGAAATCACCATTTTCAGTAAAGAAAATTACCCTTTTTATAACCGGGTTATGCTGCCCGATTATATAAGCGGCGAGCAGCAGTGGGAGCAATTGGTGAAGATGACAGACGAAGAAGAACCCGAATACAAAATAAAAATGCTGCGCGGCGTGAGTGTTGAATTGATTGATCGCGCTAATCAATATGTAAAAGACTCAAGGGGAGTGAAAACGCCTTACGATGTTTTGTTGATTGCTACGGGCAGCAGGGCGGCGGTTCCCAAACACGTGCCCTCGCTACCGGGCATTTTTACCATGCGTAACCGTAATGATGCCGATAGCTTTAAAAAGCATATTCCACATGATGGCCATGTAGTGATAGTGGGCGGTGGCTTATTGGGTTTGGAAATGGCTGCCTCGTTACGCGAGATTGGTAAACAGGTTACTATCATCCAACGAACTTCCAGGTTTTTAAATAGACAACTGGATGCTCTGGGTAGCCAGTTGTTGCATGAGGAAATGGAGGATCAAGGTTGCGACATTTATTACGACGACGAGATCCAACTATTTTATGGGCGTTCAAAACTGACGGGCATCGGCCTTAAAAGTGGGCGCAAGATCAATTGCGACGCTATGATCCTGGCCATTGGTACCACGCCAAATTATGAACTGGCGAAAGAATGTGGATTGGAATGTCGTCGCGGCGTTATAGTGAATGAACGGCTGCAAACCAGCGACTCCAACATTTACGCCATTGGCGAAATAGCCGAGTTTAACGGCACCTTATACGGCATAACTGCCGCTGCCGAACAACAGGCTCATGTAGTAGCTACCTATATGAACGGCGATATAGCCAGCTATTATAAAGGTAGCCTGTTTATGAATATCATTAAGATTCATGGGTTTGATTTATGCAGTATTGGTTTATCTGAATGCCCCGACGACGATAATTACGAGGAAGTTGTTTTTACCGATAAAGCCAAGCGCTATTATAAAAAATGCATTATCACGCAAGACCGGCTGGTAGGCGCCATACTGATTGGCGATAAAAGTGAGTTCCTGGAATTTCGCGATCTGATAGCTAACCAAACAGAACTGAGCGAGAAGCGCCTGCAATTGCTTCGTAGCGGTAACAAGGCCGATCCGGTCCTGGGTAAATTAGTATGCAGTTGTAATAACGTGGGCAGCGAAAATATTCGTCAAAAAATTACGGAAGGGTGCGATAATTTGAGCGACCTGTGTGCAAAGAGTGGTGCGGGCATGGGTTGCGGGTCATGCCGACCGGAAGTTAAGCGCATTTTAGAAGAAACATTAGTCAGTTTATCCGGAGCAAGAAGCACATGAAGCATCTCATTAAAATTAACCTGCCGGGTGGTTTCATATCAGCCGGCGATCTTTACGAAATACTATTGATAGCAGAGAGTGCCGGTGCTTCCTGTATTCGTTTTGGTAATAGGCAGCAATTGTATTTTGAAATATCAGCCGATAGTTTGGAAGATCTGGAGCTGGATATGCTTAAATCGGAAATCACTTATGAGATTGACACCGACGAGTATGCTAACATTATAAGCTCGTACGTAGCCGATTCTATATTTACCCACTACGAAAGCTGGTTACGTGAAGGTGTATACAAAGATATATTTGATGCCTTTGATCATCAGCCTATATTGAAAGTAAATTTGGTAGACAGCAACCAAACGCTTGTTTCTTTTTTTAGCGGCAATATTAATTTTATCGCTTCGGGTACTAATAATTATTGGTTTACCTACGTTCGTTTCCCTAAAACTAATCAATTATACTGCCTGCCCAGGTTGGTTTACTCGGAAGATATACCCGCGCTGGCCAAGGCGATAGAAAAAGTTATTCTGCACCAAAAAGAATTATTTTACGGGCTGCCCGATATTGACGAAGCGTTGTTTTACCAGACACTTGTCGATAGTATAGATTTGGCTTTCCGGCCAATTATGGAGTCGCTTAAACTACCAGATTTTTATTTGCCGTACTACGAAGGCTTTAATAAATATGGTAATAAATATTGGCTGGGCATTTACCGGCGTAATGAATTGTTCCCTTTGGATTTTTTGAAGGACGCCTGTTTGCTTTGTTTAAAATCGCGTATTGGCCAGGTTTACATCACACCCTGGAAATCCATCATCATTAAAGGTATTGAACAGGTTGATCGTAATCAATGGGGACTGATTTTGAGCAAGCATCAACTTAATATTCGGCATGCTGCCAATGAATTGAACTGGCAGATAGAAGATACTTGTCAGGAAGGGCTGGAATTAAAGCAACAACTGGTGCGTCAGTTTGAAGACGCAGACTTGCGTACTTATCAGCTTTGCTTCGCCATTAAAACACAATCTAAAACCGGATTGCAGGGTTCTATTGTCATCAGAAAAAACAAATCAGGAAAGTACGACATATTGCATATGCGGGATTTTAATCCAAATTCAAAAGAAGAGTTAATATATGCTCAAGATGTGCGACCTTATTTGCTAAGTAAAAAGTTGATTAACCTGTGCAATGATTTTTATAAACAGCAGGCAGATCCGCAATTGTGGCCAGCCTCGGTTTTATCAGACGAAGCAAGTTTAACACCGCATGAAATGGCCGTCTATCAATGTAATAGCTGTCTTACACGTTACGACAAGCGGTATGGTGACCCTATTAATAATATTGAGAAAGGTGTGGATTTTGAGTTACTTGAAGATTACGAATGTCCGGTATGCGGGGGATCTAAAAACGAATTTCAAGTGATATATACAGATCAGTGAAGGTTTTAATCAATTTTCATTGATGGGTGCCTGTCTTAACAAATATCTGTACTCTAATTTGCACCGTGCTTTAAAATAAAAAGTCTAAACATTTGTTTTTTAACGATTAAGAGTTTTTTGTTGTGGAAGCGAGACGATTGAAATTGAACTTAGTCCCAATAGGAAAATCGAAATTGAGGGCTTCATTTTAGGATTAACTAATATTTTAGATGTGTTGTTATTTTAAGTACAGCCGATACCACCAAAAAACCCTTAACGAAAGTTAAGGGTTTTTATTTAACCTGCATTTTAAGAAATGAATATCGGTTATTAAATAAGCTGATTTATCAACTGCCTTAATAAAGGTACCACGGTTAATTCAAACCAGGGGTTTCTCTTTTGCCATATTTTATTACGCGGAGATGGATGTACGAGTGGTAAGTATGTCGGTAAATAATCATTGAAGTTTCTTACGGTTTCTGTTAATACCTGCTTTTTTAAATCCTTTAGGTAATAATTTTGCGCATACTGCCCAATAAGGATAATCAATTTAACTTCGGGCATATGGCGTAGCAATTGCCCGTGCCATAAAGGGGCGCATTCAGAACGTGGCGGCAGATCGCCTGAGGTGCTTTTGCCCGGGTAACAGAAGCCCATAGGTATTAAAGCGAACAATTGAGTGTTATAAAACTGTTCTTTATTTACACCAAGCCATCTTCTTAACTCGTTGCCACTCTGATCATCCCATGGAATGCCGCTATTTTGCACTTTTTGCCCTGGTGCCTGGCCTATTATAACAATCTTAGAGCTGGAACTTGCCCGTACTATGGGCCTTGGTAGATTAGGTAAATAGTTTGTACAAACCGTACATAATCTTATTTCATTTAAAAGTTCATCCACTGCTGAAAAATTAGCCGGTTTAATATTATTGAGCAATAGTCGTTTATAATTTACAGCAAGCTAAAGGACGGTTAAATTCCACATAGCCATAAATATTGAACTAAATTATGAATTATTGCCCTATTTCAAATTCCACCAAACCAAAGTCTTAGGCACATCGCCTAAAGTATAAGGTTCGCCAATGCGAGGTACGTTTAGCGGCATCCCTGTTTTTTGGGCAGCAGGCACAAGGGTTTTTATGGGTTCATTCCATGGGTGACCAGCTTCCGGGAACTTTGACCAGTGAACGGGCTGCAGCATGTGGGCTTTAAGGTCCACGGCAGCCTGTGCTGGCTGTCCAAGGCCTAAATGAACATAGGGCTGATTGTATTGTCCGCACTCCAGAAATGCGAGGTCAAACGGGCCATATTGCTTTCCAATTTGTTTGAAGTGCGGCCCATAACCACCGTCGCCACCGTAAAACAGTCGGTATTGACCCGCTTGTATTACGTAGGATGCCCAAAGCGTTCTGTCTGCTTTTTTGCTGTAAGTACGTTCGCTGTGGTGCTGTGCAGAAGTAGCTGTGATTTTGATACCGCCGGCTAGTAAGGTTGATTGGTTCCAATTTAGTTCGATGACCTTTTTAGGATCAAATCCCCAGTAAATTAAATCTGCACCCACGCCTAGCGGCACCACGGCCATTCTAATCTGATTTTTCAATTTTATAAGGGTGCGATAATCCAGGTGATCATAATGATCATGCGAAATGATCAGCACATCTATTGGCGGCATATCCTTGGCGTGATAATTCTTAGTACCCGGGAATGCCTTAATTAAACCGGGCACCGGGCCGGCATGGTTGCTAAAAACCGGATCAATGAGGATATTACCCTGCAGCGTTTTAATGAGCAAAGACGAATGCCCGAACCAAACGACGGTAGGTGCGGGAGAAGTCAGTTTCTTCAGATCGGTATTAACCCATGGTATTGCCGATGTAGGCCTGACAGGGCCAACATGGTCGCGAAACATGGCAGCCAGGCGATGGTGCTTGAAAGTAGAGTCTGGGCGTATTACCAGGTTTTGAAAACTGCCATTTTTGTAGTTAGACATTGTGTCCAACCGGGTAAGTTCTTCGCCTTCCGGATTTCTACCTAAGGAGCGATACTCACCACAACCAACGATTGCCGTTAGTAATAGCACAATCATCCCAATGCCTAAGAAATTATTTTTCATACTTATAATGATGCAAAATAACGCGTAAGGTTTAATGATTGTTTCGCAACCTTGAAATCAGCTATAACTCAAAACAAACTAAAACCCAAAAGCCGGCATCACCAACGCAAACATTTTGGTTAATAATCGCTTATCCCTATAAACATACCATGGACGACGCCGAATTCAGAGAACAATTTAAACCGGTACATGTGCCTTCATCATTTGAGGATGCTGCTAACCTGCAAGACAAAGTGGTATTTGCCCTGGCAGAACTAAATGAAGCGATGGCCGATGAGGTTGCGCGGAAATTAGAAGAACTGGAGCCTGAGCAGCCTCACAAACCTGTCATCAGTGATGTGCATAGGGTATTATCAGAACTTTATCAAAAAGGTTTGATAGCCGGAAATGAAACTGATAGCGGCCTGGTTTACAACCTGCATAAAATAACGCATGCCAATGACGGCAGCGTTAATCCTGACCTTTTGGCTCCCGGCCTTGATTAACCTTGTATTTTAATTGAGATGAGGAGACGCGAAACAAATACTGAATTAAAATCCTCGTTGGATTTCAATAAAACCACTGCAGATCGTTTTACAAATGCGGTAGCATCCGCATTTGGTAGTTTTACGTTTTTGATCTGCTGTATCCTGTTTTTTGTGGTTTGGGCCGTGTTGAACTGCCACATCGTTCCTAATCTCAAGCCTTTTGATCCTTTCCCATTTCAGATTCTGGAGATGCTGGTGTCTCTTTTTGCCATTATTTTATCCGTTTCGGTATTGATTAATCAAAACCGGCAGGGCAAAATAGAAAAGTTGCAACAACAGATAGAATTTGAGGTAAATGTTCGCGCGGAGGACGAGATCACCAAAACGTTGAGTATGCTCCATGAAATACAACATCATTTAGGCATTAAGGATAAAGGCGACAAAGAGTTGGAGAAAATGAAAGAAAGCACCGACATTCACGAGATCCATAAAAGGATAGACGACGGGGAATCGTCTGCTTAAAACATGCTGGCCTGTTCTGTTCCCGGCCCTTGTAATTCTTGCTGATAAGTGCGAATCAAACCGATGATATCTGCGCCATAAGCTGCAGCTTTTTGCGTGCCTACACCTTTAATAGTACTCAATGCCTTCAAAGTTGCCGGCAGTTTCTCTGCAATGGCAGCAGCTGTTTTTTCAGATAAAACCATATTGGGCATTATCTTTTCATCAACCGCCTTTGTTTCACGCCATTCCAGCAATCGCTCGTACAGCGCTTCGTTTGCTAATGCGTTTAAGGCTTTAAGGTAGGAGCGGTCATGGCTATTCAGTTTATTTTTACTGAGACTTAAATAAGCATCGGTATCGAAAGGATTTATTGCAAAATGTTCCAGTAAACGAATGCGGTTCATCATCCAGATAATCATTTGATCTGCTTTAGCAGCATTTTCTTTCGACTGATTGATGTAAGCCGGTAGTTGCGTATGCAGATCCTCTACCGCCATACGCAGTTTTTCCAAAAAATAGCCTGCTGCCTGCTGGCTGCGTTCAGGCTTTAACTGCCTCGTAAATTTCTCAGCTATATTTAAAATTTCAGTTTGAAACGTCGGCAATAAAAAAGCAAAACCTTTCATTTTGACTTTTAACGGAGCGAAATTAAACAGTTCACTAAGCAGGTATAAACGGTATAGCTCGCGGTCGCGTTCCAGTTTTTGACTATCGGGTTTGATTTCTGTGGCTTTATCATTAAACCGGGCGACGGCCGGATCGCCAATAATATTATGCGCAGCAATCGGATTACGCAGTACCATGCCACTCAAACTACGACAACGGCTCAGCGCCACATAGGCCTGCCCGTGCGCAAAAGATTCGGACACATCAATAATGGCTTTATCAAACGTAAGCCCCTGACTCTTGTGGATGGTGATGGCCCAGGCCAGCTTGAGTGGTATTTGGGCGAAACTGCCGGCATTGGTTTCGTTAATAGCCTCGCCCTCTAATTGGTATTTAACGTTGGTCCATTCAACAGCTTCCACGGCAATCTCTTTGTCTTCGCGTCCACATTGTACATAAACTACCTTATCATTCACCGCGGTAACAGTACCAATTTTCCCGTTATAAAACAACTTCTCGGCCGAACTGTCATTTTTAACAAACATCACCTGTGCGCCTACTTTTAATTTAAGGCTTATTTCGGTAGGGTAACCATCTTTCGGAAACTCACCACGGATGGTGGCCATAAATTCGTGTTCCTGCCCCTGCAATGCCTCCAGCCATTCGGTATTAATTTGCTGCGCGATGTTGTTGTGGGTAGTTAATGTAATGTACGGATCTGCTGGATCGGGCTTAAAATCCGCAATATATCGTGCATTTAACAGCCCCAGGTTTTCTTTGCTTAAACTTTGGTTGCGTACTTCGTTCAGGATATCTACGAAGGCTTGCTCTTTTTGCCGGTATACATGATCCAACTCAATGCGTACATAAGGCGCTTTCTGTAATACCTGGCTGCTAAAGAAATAAGGCGTATTGTAATATTGGCGCAAAATACCCCACTCTTCATCGCGGATGATGGGGCTTAATTGAGATAGATCGCCAATTAATAAAAGTTGTACCCCTCCAAACGGATGAGCAGACCCTTTGACGTTTCGCAAAATCAGATCGATCTGGTCCAGTACATCGGGCCGCACCATACTTACCTCATCAATAATCAGTAATTCCAGGTTAGCCAGCAGTTCGCGCTTTTCTGCGCTGTAATGCATGTCGGGCTGCTCAGAGCCATTGGGGATGATAGGCGCAAACGAAAGCTGGAAAAACGAATGGATGGTCATGCCCCCGGCATTGATAGCAGCCACACCAGTTGGCGCAACCACGGCCAGTTTCTTTTTTGATGTTTGCCTGAGCTGCTGTAAAAAAGTTGTTTTACCCGTCCCCGCTTTACCCGTTAAAAACACAACCGTGTTGGTACTCTCCAAATAATCACCTGCCAGCTTCATTGCTGCATTCGTCTCAGCCATCGTACTACAATAATAATCACGATCAATTAATAATACTTCGGTTGTGAAGAACTTTAGATAACATTGGCTTTCGCAATTAGTAAATTAAAACCTTTTGGTATGATGCTGTATTATTATAAGAAATCAACTACTCTTGTAATATGAAAAATCAAATCAAACTTTTATTAGTGGCATTAAGTATAAGCACCGGTATTTTTGCCTGCAAAGGCAGTGTTAATAGTGGCGACGCAGGCACAACGCCGCAAGACTCGATAAAAACCGGCTGGGATGTAAATGTTGACACGGTGGGTAAACATACCAATCTTGTTGTCGATACCACTAAAATGCACGATACAACCACCAAAAAATAAAATAGAATTAATAGAAAAGCCTTTAGTTTATAGCTAAAGGCTTTTTTGATGATTTTAAATCTCCAAAACAGATCATTTTTAAAACACAAGTGAAACAGCAGGCCGCCGTGCTATTTAGAGGCGTTGCAGATCGATATCCAATTTACCAGAACTAAACCATACCGACGACAACACACCCAAATTTGTGGTTTTAACTTTTTTAATTGCGTTTCCTGCAGTTATTTCATAATAACTATTAGGTGTTAATCCTTTAATTTCTCCTTTTACTCTTCCCGGATTTTTGATGGTAAACGACAGCTTATCACTGCTCCATTTGTTAACTGTTAAATTGATTGACTTCGCAGTCGCGTCAATATTTAATATGCAGCTGTCTTTATTTAGATGGTAATAGCTAAGGTGGTTACCCTTTTGCGACGCACCAAAATCCTCTTTGCTACTCACGGCAAAGCCTTTAGTACTTAAATTGTACTCCCCGGTACTTAGCCGTATGCGATAGGCAGTATCGCGCAGCGTATAATAAAAGTCGGTACCGTTAAGTTCAGGAGACATGTTGGGTTCTAAACCCATTCTGTTCCATTTTGGGCGGATGCCATAAATGTCGCTATAGAGCGCGGTAATGGTGGTGCAGATCCCTGATAGTACATCGTCGCCTTGCCCTAATTGGGTAACGCGGCTGTATCGTTGCGATGACAATCCGTCTTTATTGTATTGCTGCAGAATGTTATGGATATATTTTAGAGCTATTGCACGGTCATATTCGGCATATGAGCGGATGCCCAGGTAGCCCCAGGTAGGGAAGATGTCGCCGTTTTCATATTTGGGGAAGGGCCAGTTACCGCCCGAAACTTCATCCTGTTTAAATGAATCAAAACATAGTGGCCAGTGGAACAGGTGCTCAGACTGCATGCGTTTTTCAATGTTATCCAGGATGATTTTCTTGCGAGTAGGGTCATCGCATATTCCAAAAGCAATAGCAGCAAAGTTTACCGGCGTTACCATATTGTCGCCATGGGTGCTGCCGTCCTTATCGCGCCAGTAAACATACTGCCCGGCTTTTGCCGACCAGAACCCGCCGTCTTCAATAGGCTTATTGAACGCGGTTTTTAACTTAGCCGCAAGCGAGCTGTAGTATTTTGCTTTTTCTGTATCGCCCAAAGTTTGCTCGCAATCGGCCCAAAGTACCAACGACCGGTACATCTGCGCGTTTACAAAAGCATTTTCATAGCTGGCCCAAACAATGTCCAGCCAATCGCTTGATGTATGATCGAACCGGCTATTGTTCATCATTTCAAAAATACCGTTATGGTCGCTGTCGCGTGCTATGAGCCAGCCCAGCGCGTTCTCGCAGCTTTGTCGGTGAGATTTTAGCCAGTCTATTTTTCCGGTGACATCAAACTGTTCGCAAACGTTAATAATATACCCGGTTTGTGAGTCGACAGTGTATCCCCACATAGCCTCATAGTAACCTGTTTTTTTATTATAAGTGCCCGGCATCTCATCGCCTTGAACATTGTGCCAGCGCGATAAAACCCTGCCATCGGGTTTAATAGCCTCGTCGCGTTCCTGGTCCAAAGTGACTGATAGGTTATTAGTATAATTCGGATCATCCACCGCCATGCCAATCTGCGCAAAAAATGGTTCATGCATACACTTCCAATTACTTAGCCAGCCGTTACCACCGGTAATACGGCTATCAACCACGCCATAACGCGCTGTGGTGTTGAGCAATTCGCGTACTGCAATAGCATCAATCCCTGGTAGTTTGCCTCTTGAGTATTGTTTGTCATAGTTCACATATGCTAACTCGTAATTAACCACCACCTTACCTTTGTGTACCTTAAAAGGCGCAAAAATTAACTCGCGGCCGTTTACAAATCGGCTCAGGTTATAGCGCTGATTCAGCTCATCATCGCTAACCACATGGTTAATGGTGAACTCGTTTTTATCGCTATGGCTATAACGGGCTGCGGTTTGTCCGTTGCCGGTTTGTGTTTTTATCCGCAGGCCAACGCCAGTTTTTGCGTTCCATAAAGTCACGCCACCGGTATGTACGCCATAGGTATCGTTTACACCTTTAAGGTATTTGCACCATACCATGCCGCCATTATCTAAAATACCACCCGTCCAGGTGCTAGTATTGTTGAAGCTCCATTTTGGGAAAGCGGTATCGTCTAATTCCGCATCGTTATTATATTCGCGGGTTATGCGCCAGTTGATTTTATGGCTGTCTGTCATAAACTCCCAGGTTTCATTAACCTGCAGATCGTTATCGCCATAAATAATACCGGAGATAGTGGTCTTATTTTTTTCCTGGCGGATGCTTACAGGTTTGCTATTGTAACTGGTACCGCCTTTGCCCGATTGCAGCGACACCCCCGTAAAAATGCCCGAAGGCGAAAGCATATTTACCCCTTTAATGGTAAGCTGTTTTATGACGACACCTTTTAAATAGCCAATGACCAGCCCAACAGGATTACCCGGACTTGATATGGTAATTTGTTTTGTAGCGGGATATTCAGGCTTTATAGGTTTACCTGCAGCAAATATCGTCAACGGCAAAAAAAGAGCGACACCTAAAACTGCAACTATATTGGTAAGTTTTCTCATAGAATAAAATACAGGCAATGATGGTTTACTGTAGTAGAAATACTTTCTTAATAGCCTCTAAATAACCATAACCATTCACATTATCGGGTTGCAGGTAGCTGGTTTCTGTCCATTCGTTCCAGCTGTTTATGGTGATGAGCGGAACTTGTTTTGGATGAGCATCGGCATAATCTTTTGCCATACGCAGGGCCTTTTCAAAATTCTCGGGCGTATTGTTTCTCACTACTGCGCTTTTACCGGTACGCGGGCTGTTATCCCAGCCTACACTGATATGCGGATAGTAGGGGATGTCAAATTCGGCATCGATCTTGGCCCACTCTTTCTTCATTTGCTCCAGAATGTTCAGGTAATCATCATTAACATTTAAAAAGTGTGCAAACTGGTAATGGGTGGCACTGGTGAAGCCAAGCTTTTGCAATACGGCGTTTTGGGGTTTCTCGCCCTTATCGGCATCTACACCGCTAAAGTTAAAGTTGGCACCCCACATGGTAAATTGCAGATCGAGTCCCGGGAAGCCCGCTTTTTTAGTTTCCTCGCGGAACCATTTCAGGGCGTCGATAGTTTGCTGTAAACCGCCCAACCCGTTGATCAGGTTAGGCAGATCATAGATCATGAACACCGGCTTGCCGTTGATTTTATAATATTGTGGTGATTTAAAGTATTTGTCGATATCGCGTTTGCAGATGCGTTCAAACTCATTACGGTCAACCCGGCCTGTCCAGATCACGTTGTTTTCGTTGTATTTATTCAGGCGGGTATCCCAAACGTTAACCACATCATGGTTGGCCCACATTAAATAAAATTTCATTTTATCGCGGTTGCCGGCTTTCAGGAAACCATTGTCCAGCGTGGTTTCCATAAACGGGCGGCCATCATACCAATACCAGTCGAATATAAACACATTAACCCCATGGTCAACAGCCTGGTTAATTTCCATTGACATGACGGCCGAATCAGCCTCGTTAATAGTACCCCATAACGGTTTACGGTTCCAGTAAAAGCCGGGAAAGCGCTCCTGTACACTCGTTACCGTTTCCCACTCGCCAATACCCGACGGCCAGAATGGGCGCAAACGCGGATCGTCACTGGCATAAGCCGGGTATAAAAATGCGGCTACATCATAGTGGCGTTTGGCGGTTGAATTTTTATTTTGGGCTGATGTGGTAAGTGCGAAAAAGAGCGTGCAAGCTAAAACGGAAACGATTTTGAGTTTCATAGATCAAATATTGACTATACTAAGGTATAATTAAACAGGTTAAAATTGGCAGGAATGACCGGCGCATGCCAAAATCATCCAAGTCTAAAAGTATTTCATCTGTTTTTATTAACCGTCCTGCACTGTCTTGTGGCGCATGGGCCGTAAAGAAGCGTAACAGATAGTTGGATCTCGTCCATTCATCCATGTACAAGCGCCCTTTGTCCATGGATTAGGGGCGCTTAACAGTGCAATTTTGAGGTGTCAATAAAGACAAATAAAAATTAGATTTATGCAACGTTTAATCGCACTTGAGCCGGCAACTGCTACCGGGAAAACTAAAGAATTATTTAATGCCCTTGAGGCTAAACTGGGTATGGTACCCAACATGATGCGTACTATGGGTAACTCGCCCGCGGCGTTAAACGGCTATTTATCATTTAACGCAGCCTTAACCGAAAGTAACATCGGAGCGAAATTGGGAGAGTTAATTGCGCTGACGGTAGCTAATGCCAATGGCTGCGACTACTGTAATGCCGCCCACAGTTTTATTGGCGAAAAGTTGGTACATATTGATCTAAACACGCTTGCAGATGCCCGCGAAGGGAAAGCCGCAGATGCTAAAACGCAAGCCGCACTTGATTTTGCCCTGTTGGTGATATCAACAAAGGGCCGGGTAAGTGACGGGGATATAGCAACAGTTAAAGCCGCCGGTTTTGGTGATGCAGAAGTTGCCGAAATTATAGCACACGTGGGGTTAAACATTTTAACCAATTATTTTAATATAGCAGCACAGGTGGTAGTTGATTTTCCTGCCGTACCTTTAGCAAACATAGCCGCTGTTTAAGGGATGATGGGCCGGTTTAACCGGCCCATGTTTTAAATAATAAACAGAATAAAAGCTAAGCTGATTATATAATTAAAAAAGGTGACTGCTCAAACATCATACACGTTGATTAACCCTAACACCCAGGGGTTGGCTTTTGAATTGTTTTCTTTTGAGGATGACCAATATTTCAGAGAGGCTAAACGGCATGGTCATTACTCACTCTTGTTTATAACCGAGGGCGGTGGCAGGCTCAAGGCCGACTTTTCGACTTACCAGTTCCAGGCTCCGGCGCTTTTGTGCTTTTCTGTTTATCAACCATTTACCATATCGGCCGAAAATGGTTTGAAAGGCATCCTGATTCATTTTCATCCTGATTTTTTCTGTATTCATAAACATCAGGAAGAGGTAGCCTGCAGTGGCGTGCTGTTTAATAATATTTATGAGCCGCCAGTGCTACAATTAAAAGCAACGGAGATGGAACAGTTGTTAACCATTGTTTCGCATTTAAAAGCTGAAATCAGCCGCCCGGAGTTGGCACAGTACGAGTTGATGGTATCTTACCTTAAAATATTGCTAATCAATGCTTCGCGTTATAAGATAAATGGCCGGCCAGATATAGCGCTTAGCTCAAGCAAAGAACCGTTTATTTTGAAAACACTGAAAGATGCCATTGAAGAGTATTATAAAACTAAACACCGGGCCGGGCAGTATGCCGAACTGTTAAATATTTCTACCAAAGCGCTTAACAAACTAGCCACAACGCATTTTAGCCGCACGCTTACCGACTTAATCAACGAGCGTATTATGATTGAGGCTAAGCGCGAGCTTTATTTAACCGAAAAGCCGGTAAAGGCCATAGCTTACGCACTAGGTTTTAATGATGAGTTTTATTTCAGCCGTTTTTTTAAAGCTAACGCCCGGGTATCTCCGCAAATTTATCGTACTACGGTTGGTTTTGGCAGGGGGTAGCAATCTATGGAAGGTTCTGTTTTCCATACTTAAGTTTCATCAAAATCTCCGCGATCGATTTCCGGCTTAAGCCCGATAAAAAACCTTTAACCGCAATGATTAAAGGTTTTTTATTGACATTTTATAAATTATTAAAGCTCGATGTAGGTATATGCATACTTAGTAGTGGCGGTGGGGCTATTTGGATATACATAAGAGGTTGCTGTGACATAGCCATCCTCATCATAAGCATTTGTTACTGTGATATTATTTTGTGTATCGTTTGGCCTTACCTGTGTTTCAGTTACTACACGCCCATCTGAATCAAATGTGTAGGTGTAATTAGTAACCTGATCCGGACTATTGGGTACTGTGGTAACACTGCCTGCCACCAGGTTGGGACTTACATAGTTGTTTATAGAAGGGTATTGAATTGGTTTACCCACAACCTTTTTGTCGGTAAAAGTATTGGTAATAACCGTCCCGTCGTTAACTTCTGTTTTTATGTTGTTGCCGTTTGCATCGTACGTATTAATAGTTACAATGCCGCTATCGGTGTGTACTTCTTTAACTCTGTTGCCATCAAAAAGGTAGTCCGTAGCACTTGTCGCGGTTACTGTAGTATTTGCATATTTTGTGGTAGCTGCATGGACTATAGACTTGGTATCATCATAAGTATATTCTGTTAGGGTTCTATAGAGTCCGGTTGTTTGAGTTTGACTAAAATCTAAACTTATTAAGCGGTTGTTGTCATCGTAGCCGTAAAGTATTACAGTTTTACCTCCCGCGTCGTTTTGTGTCGAACTCGCCATCCGTTTTTTCGAATCATAAGTATAGCTGGTATTATAGGTCGAACCCATAAATATGGTGATTGCTGACGATATATATATTGTTTTGGTGGTAGGGGTGTCAGTTTTAGGGGAATCGTTTTTTTTGCAGGATTGGGTGCAGACAACAAATGCCAGCAACCCCATGAGGGATAAGGTTGTTTTCATAAAAGAAGATTTAAAATAGGTTTATACTAAATTAAAACTTTTAATTGAAAAGCAACAATTAAATTCCCGAATTACGCTGCCTTAAACTTTTGTTCGACGCCACATGATTTAAGTTAACCGGTATGGTGTAATGACTCACCCGATCTACGCTTTGCCGGATCACCCTCTCTTCCACGAGTGGGAAAGAGGGTAATTGTTAATATCGAATAATGAATTCTGAATTTCGAACATCGAAGTACTTTATCATTCATTATTCAATATTTATCGACCCTCTTTCCGCCAAAGACGAAGAGAGGGTCGACGAGCAAAGCGATGTCGGGGTGAGTCTCCACCTGCATACTATTCCTTTAAAATCTCCGCGACCGATTTGCGGCTTAAGCCATAGATAAACTTTTGGCCGGGATAATATTTTTCGCGCAGCTCAAAGTTTTCAAATGCTGGCCCGCCGGGCAGGTTTACGTATTGTTTAGGGTCGGGACTGGCACCGGCCCAGTATTTAGCGCGGCCGTTTACACGTACCTGTAAGGATGGATCGTAACCTGAATTATCTTTGCGCCAGTATTGCGTCAATTTAAAATCGGGGCGATAGCGCCAGCCTTTTTTAGTTTGATAGGCGCTGTCGGTTGGCCATGAGGTTAATTCGGCCAGGCTTTCGTTTTGTTCGGCTAACGCGATAGGGCTGCCATCTTTTAGTTTTAAAAACTGAGTTACGGGATAGCTTTGCTTTTCAATAAAATCAATACCGTTGAAATTGCTGTATAATTTGCGCGAGTCTACTATCTCATTATTTAAATGCAGCAATCGCAGGCGCGAATAATTACCCATGGTGGCTGTAAGCGCACATCTGTCCATACGGGCGCTGTTGGCTTTATTGTTAATTTCAAAACAGATTTCCTCGGGCCGGTCGCTGCGGATGCTGATCTTCAGATAAGGCGCAGCCTTATCTGAATACTGTTCCATAAAGACAAACAAGGTTAGTTGTTCTACCGCTGGTTTGGCAGGGTCGGGGTGAGTGATCACTCCCAGAGGTTTAAGGGACGGGTTATAAGCATCATCGGTTTTCTTATCACTCGCCCATAATAACTTTCCCCATTTGCCGTCTGTAGCCGATGGCGAGATTTCGCTAAACTCGATCTTGCCATCAACAATAGGTTCAATAGCGATGTAGTTGATCAGGTAGATTTTGCCCTTGTACTCATAGCCAACCTGTATCAACCCCCGTGGGCCGCCGCTCCCTGTATTGCCGGTTTCAACCGCATTTGGCCACAAGCTAAAAACAATACCGTCGTGTATGCCCCATAGCTGTTTGTTTGATGTTGCGTCTGGCCGAATCCACTTGCTTTGCGCGCTTGCGGCCAGGCTAATCAAAAAACAAAAGGCTAATAGGAAAGTATTTCGTTTGTTTATAAAGGACATAATTGGTTTATTGAAAATAGAAGTTTAAAGATATTTTTTATCGGCTAAGCAATCAATAAAATTGGGTCAATTGTTGGTTACAATCTCTAAAAAACTAATTTAGCTTTAAGTACCCACACCGCCATGATTAAAACACTCGAAGGTTATTATCTCTCAAAACCAGAACCTTACCAAAGCTGCCTGTTGGCTTTGCGCGATATTATATTGAGCGCTAATGCAGATATTAGCCATGAGCGAAAGTTCCAGATCCCGTTTTTTACTTACAAAGGCAAAAAGCTGGCTTACCTGTGGCTGGATAAAAAGAAGTTAAAAATGGGTTTCTGCCTGGATAAAAGCCTGCAGCCGGTAATGGAGGGCGTGAGGCCCAAAGATCAGTATGAATCCGTCATTATAGATCCTGATGCAGATATCCCCATTGATATCATCTTGAATAAACTGAATTATTACATATTACTTATCGACAAAAAATAAAGCCAATCGTTTTGTGCGATTGGCTTTTAGGAAGATATAGAATCGATAATGTATTTACAGGTTGTTTACGTAATCATCAACCAGGTCATACTGTTTTGAGTACCAATTGTTCATGTACTGTGTTTCGTTATTTAGCGTTTGGCTGATATTGCCGGCCCTGTCAGCCTCCCTGTTAAACGCAAGTGTGCCGGCAAGCAAGTTTCGGTAGAACTCTATTCGGTTCGCCACAGTTACTTTACTTAGCTGGTTGTTTTTTAATGATGCCCAGCGGGTTTTTACCAAATCTTTAAAGTTTGCAGCATTAAGTTTAATTAAGCGCCAAAACAGGTAATTACTGCTTACCCCCAAAATTGCATTATCCAGGTACATTCCTTTCCAATCGCGGCCCAGCGTGCTGTCCATATCCCATGGTGTATAAAAGAAATTGCCGTTGGTGCGATAATCATAAAAGCTGAAGTATTGATTTTTGCCCATATTATCAGTTGCGTCGATCGCATTCATGAAAATGAAATACTCAACCAGGTTATTGATATCCACTTTGCTGGCTATATTACCCGAAAAATCCTGATCGGCTGAGGTGGCTACAAATTGCGCGAAATCATGGAGATATTTCCAATCGGGTGCCGGTGTGTCGCCCAAATCGGGGTAAGAAAGCTCCCAGCCCGCCCAGGTAGCCGAGCTGTTGCTGTAGCCGGTTTTATCTAAAAATGTAGTTTCGTCTGTCACTTCGTCTGACTTATAAACCATGCCATATTGCTTTTTAACTTGCAGTTGTTTGCGATCCATTTTTTCGGTAAAGCAGTATAAACCGGCATATTGACCGTTTACAAACACCTCGCTCATATATCCCCGCGTGCCGTTTAAGGCTGTAGGTTCTTTGGCTATATAGGGTACGTTATTAAAACTATTCCAAAGATCGGTACACACCCTGTTACGCATACGGGCCTGATCAATATACATCGCATCTAATATCCAGTCTTCGTCGTTACGCAGGCCCAGTAAGGGTATATCGCGCGCAACACCATTTGCATCGACCGTATTTATTTTGTACGACTTTTTGGGCAGGTACTGTGCGGTAGCGCCACGTATGGCTATGGTGATGTTTGAATGTGTTTGTAAGTCGACTTTATGACTTTGGTAGTCCGGATCAACCAGGTTCATTGTTGCATCACTTTTAGTTTCGTCGATAACATAATTGATAGACGGGGTAGTTATCAAAACCATAGGCAGGCCTGTAACAACTAAAATGTAAGAGACGGTAGCACCGTCGCTGCCCGCAGCATCTATTTTGAGCTGTTGATTAGTTTGAAGCTGATATTTAAGCACATCGCCACTTTTTAATTTAATGCCATTAATATAAACAGCAGCAGCGGCAACACTATCGTAACCAACGGTATAACTTGATAACGTGGTACCCGGGCTAACCGGGAAATAATAGCAGTTGCTGGTAGCATCAAAACCACAGTAAGCACCATTAATGCGTAGTTTTAGCAGCTTGGGGGTACCGGATGCTACTACCGGAGGATTATTATCGCCTGTTTGGCTGGTGATAGTGTTGTTAGGCGCGATAGCTTTATCGGCTTTTTTGCATCCTCCAAATAATAAAATCAATAGCAGGCAATACAGTTGATATTGTTTGGTCATAAATAATTGTTTCAAAGCAAAGTTTAAGGTTGGCAGCAATGGCTATTTTACTAAGACTTCGTGCTGTATCAGTTATTTGTTGGGTGGGGACGTTAAATAATTAAATATTATAAATGTTACACGTAATAATTTTGTGCAAAAACAGTGGCATAGTGGGCTTTAACTATATTTGTTTATAAGCCAGTTTAATACACTTGGGCCAAACCAATTATCAACAAATCAGATACAATGAAACTAAATCCTCGCGGTAGTAAACTTGCCGTCGCGCTGCTTATACTCGGATCAATAGCCGGTAAACGCGCAATGGCTCAAAATACCAATAAGCCGCTATATCTCGATTATAACCAGCCTGTTGAAGCAAGGGTGAAGGATCTCATATCGCGTATGACGCTGGAGGAAAAAGCCGAATACCTGGATCACGTCGGTCCGGATATCCCGAAGTTTGATATTAAATCAGACAAGTGGAACCAGAGCTTGCACGGTGTAGTATGGACGCGACCAACTACGATGTTCCCGGTTTCGATAGCTATGGCCGCCACCTGGGATCCAAAATTGGTGTATAATGAAACTACCGCTATATCAGACGAAGCCCGTGCTATTTACAACGGCTGGCATAACGACTCCAATTTCCAGGGCGAAAAAAAGGGTTTGATCTACCGCTCGCCGGTTATCAACATCAGCCGCAACCCCTATTGGGGCCGTATTAACGAGTGCTTTGGCGAGGACCCATTTTTGGATGGACGCATTGGTGTAGCACATGTTAAAGGTTTGCAAGGGAATGATCCGCACTACCTGAAACTGGTATCCACACTAAAACACTATGCGGTTAACAACGTGGAGACAGATAGAACCAGTCGCTCGGCCACGGTTAGCGAACGGATGTTGTACGAGTTTTGGCTGCCGCATTTCAGGGATTGTATTGTCGAAGGTGGCGCGCAATCTGTCATGGCATCATACAACGCTATAAACGGTGTGCCTAACAATATTAACCATATGATGCTGACCGATATCCTCAAAAATAAATGGGGATTTAAAGGTTTTGTAGTGTCTGATCTGGGCGGCGTAAATACCATGGTTAATGGCCACGAAAAGGGCCAGATGAGTTATGAAGAGGCCGTAGCTAAATCCATCAATGCCGGTTGCGATTTTTCTGATAAAGAGTTTATGCAATACATCCCCATAGCGGTTAATAAAGGTTTGTTGAGCATGGCTAAGCTTGATGAATCGCTGGCCCGGGTTATGCGTGATCGTTTTCTATTAGGCGAATTTGATCCGCAGGAAAAAAATCCTTACAGCAAAATACCCATGAGCGTTATAGGCAGCCCGGAACATATTGCTTTGGCTTTAAAAGCTGCGCAAGAATCTATGGTGTTGCTCACTAACAAGAACCATATTTTACCGTTGGATAAGAGCAAGATCAAAACCATCGCTGTAATTGGTCCGCATGCTGATATATTCACTGCCGGCGGTTATAGCGGCAAGCCGATAGATGCGATAAACCCTATGCAGGGTATAAAAAACCGCATGGCGCCGGGCACCGAAATTATTTATGCTGCCGGTGCGGAAATCACACCGCCTCGTAGAAATGCCCCGGCTTTTGATAAAGCTGCCGAGTTGCAAAAAGCCGTGGACGCTGCAAAAAAGGCAGATGTAGCTATAGTATATGTTGGTACCACTTTAAATGTAGAGGCAGAGGGTAAGGATCGCACTTCGCTGGGCTTACCCGGTAACCAGGAAGAATTGGTGAAAGCGGTGTTAGCCGTTAATCCACGCACCATTATGGTGTTGATGAATGCAGGTCCACTTACTATTCCATACATCAAAGAAAATGCACCGGCCATTTTAGAGGCCTGGTGGCCGGGCGAGCAAGGCGGCAACGCCATTGCCGATGCGCTGTTTGGCAACATTAACCCCGGCGGTAAAATGCCGCTGACGGTCTACGCATCTGAGGCGCAAGTGCCATCGCAGGATGAATATGATGTAACTAAAGGATTCACTTATATGTATATCAACGGCGCTCCGCTGTTCCCGTTTGGGCATGGCTTAAGTTATACCACCTTTGCCTACAGCAATCTCAAATTATCGGCCAAACAAATAAAAACCAATGGCGATATCACTGTTTCTGTGGATGTTAAAAATACCGGAAAAATGGCTGGCGACGAAGTGGTGCAGCTGTACATTCACGATGTGAAGCCCAGCTTGGTAAGACCTAAAGAGGAGTTGCGCGGTTTCGAGCGTGTTACATTAGCGCCGGGCGAAAGCAGGACAATTAGGATGACCATCCCAAACAGCCGATTAGCTTTCTACGACGAAAAGATTCATGACTTCAGAGTTGAGGCCGAGCCGATAGATGTGCTGGTGGGCAGTTCTTCTGCAGATATTCGTTTAAAATCGCAGTTTACAGTGAGTAAATAGAAATTAACTGCATATCATGCAAAAGCTATAAATAAAAAAGGGGCCTGTTTGGCCCCTTTTTTATTGTTGAAATCCGTCCGGCAAAAAATCCAATGAAACAGAGTTCATGCAAAATCTTTTATAAGTAGGCGGCGGTCCATCGTCAAAAATATGACCCAGGTGAGAGCCGCATCTGGCGCATAATACCTCGGTGCGTTCCATCCCAATCGAGTTATCCTCGCGGTAAATAACGGCGTCCTTCCTTACGGCCTCGAAAAAGCTTGGCCAACCGCAATCGCTTGCAAACTTGGCGTCAGAGCGGAATAGTTTGTTACCGCACACTGCGCAGTAATAAGTGCCCTTGTCGCTGCTTTTCCAGAACTTGCCGGTGAAAGGGCGCTCGGTAGCTGCCTCGCGGGCGGTAGCATATAAATCAGCCGGCAAGATTTTTTTCCATTCGGCGTTTGATACACTTAACTTTTTGGTATCGGTGTTTGAGTAATAAGGGTTATTCTCATGGCCGCTTTTGGTCTTTAAGTGCTGTGCATTGGCCGCGCCAATCCATCCCAAAAGCAGGGCGCTTAATATCATTAGTTTTCTCATGGTTTCAATTTGTCTTTAAACGCTGCTTTAAATTTCTCTAGCTCGGGCTGTATCACATATTTACAATACGGTTGGCTGCCATTCAAATTAAAATAGTTTTGATGATAATCTTCGGCCTTATAAAAAACTGTAAACGGCACTACCTGTGTTACAATTTTTGATGGATAGGCTTTAGAAGTATTTAGCTTCGCGATGTAATAGTTGGCTTTATTTTTTTGATCGGCATTATGATAAAAAATAGCCGACCGATATTGTGTACCCACATCATTACCCTGCCTGTTAAGCTGAGTAGGATCATGCGCTACAAAAAAGGCCTCAATCAACTCGTCGTAAGTGATTTGTTTTGGGTCGTAAATAATGTTGCAGGTTTCGGCATGGCCGGTAGTGCCGGTGCAAACCTGTTCATAGCTTGGGTTGGCTACATGCCCGCCACTAAAACCCGAGATCACTTTCTTAACCCCGCGCAATTGCTGAAATTTTGCTTCGGTACACCAAAAACAGCCCATAGCAAACGTTGCGGTATCAACAACCGCTTTTAAATGCGTTGACTTAACCGGCGATGCAAAAAGCGACATAGCGCCCACTTGCATCATTATTAAAAAACAGATTATCTTTTTCATATATATCTAACTAACGAAGATAGTCGTGGTAAAGATGCTTTCCTTACAGCAAAAAAGATATTTCTGATAATAGGTTGACAAAGACACCCAATGTGCGAAAGATTCGAAAAAATAATTAGTATTATGTATTGCATAGTACTATATAAATAATATATCTTTGTTTAATTAAATAATAGAACAATGAAAAGCTTAACAATCAACTTAATAGGCGTGTACCTTGCTGCAAGTATCGCGTCTTGTCATTACGGAACGGGCAGGCACGTAGTTATTAAAACCGGCGATAATTATGGCGAGACAAAAATTGAATACTCGGGCCGTGCCGATTTTAATAGTGACGGAACGGCTATCACCTACATCAGCCCCAAAGGTTTTGTAAAATATAGTAACGGCGACCAGGAATTAATTGCCGAAAGCGATTATGCTGGGCATATCACTTATCAAATAAACGACAGCCAAAAACTGCGGCAGCTAAATCCGCAGCAAAAAATATTTTTAGCCGGCGCGATAAAAAATATGATTAGGCTTGGGCACAATGATGACTAATATTTGAGCGGGATAATCATCGTCACAAATAAAAATGCATGGATAATTAAACATACATTTAAACTTTGTGTTAACACAGCACAATTTGTGTTTGATGCCCCTGAAAAAATATCTGTTACCGGTTTTATTAATAGTGTGCTTGATGCCTTTTCAAGGCAAGGCATATTCGGTTTTAACTCACGAGGCTATCATTGATGCCAGTTGGGAAAAATCATTAAAGCCGCTTATTCAAAAACGTTACCCCGGGCTATCAGAGGCTGATATCCGGTTGGCGCATTCTTATGCTTACGGGGGAAGCTTGATGGCCGATATAGGTTACTCGCCTTTTGGTAGTGAGTATTTTACCAACCTGATCCATTATGTACGCACCGGCGATTTTGTCAATAACCTCATCTCAGAGTCTGAAAGTGCAAATGAGTTTGCTTACGCATTAGGTGCGTTGTGTCATTATATGGCCGATCAATATGGCCATTCGCTTGGCACTAACGTAGTGGTGCCAATGACGTATCCGGACGTAAAAAAGAAATTTGGCCCGGTTGCTACTTATGACGAAGACCATACCGCTCACAGCCGGGTAGAGATAGCCTTTGATGTTTTGCAGGTGGCCCGTGGTAATTATGCCTCGCAGGCTTATCATGATTTTATTGGGTTTAATGTTGCCAAGCCGGTACTTGAAAAAGCCTTTCTAAAAACTTACGGGCAAGATATTAATACCATCTTTCCAAATCTCGACCGATCCATTAACAACTTTAGGTGGGCCATTAATAGCCTCATGCCTACGGTAACCCGTAGTGCCTGGGTTTTAAAAAAGGATGAAATTAAAAAGACCGAACCAGGTGTTACCAGCCGTAAGTTTCATTACCGCATGCAGCGTAAAAAATACTATGGCGAGTTTGGCCGCGACCGCGACAAGATAGAATTTAAGCAGCAACTGCTGGCTTTCTTTTTAAAGATAGTGCCTAAAATTGGTCCGTTTAAGGTTTTTAAATTTAAACCGATCAGTCATGAAGGTGAGGTTATTTTTATTAAGAGCTTTGATGAAGTTACACGGCATTACGAAGAAGCGTTAGCAATGTTGGATTATAAAAAGCCGCACTTGCCAAATGTTGATTTTGATACCGGTGTGTTAACCACCTACGGAGAATATGGCCTGGCCACTAAAACTTACAATGATCTGCTGGATCAGCTTGCGCAAGGTAAATATGTAGCGCTTACGCAGCAGCTAAAAGATAATATTACTCAATTTTACAGTAAGGCTGACACCGTTAGTCTCGCCAAAAATGATACGGATTCATGGAAGAAAAGACGGTTGATTTTGCAAACTATTGCAACTGAAAACACCGTCCCGGTAGACAGCTTACACACCACCAACAAGGTGAATGATAAAGTATTCGTAATTAAACTAAATCATTAACTTTACGCTTGTCTGTAAAGGCGTTTGAACCAATTTACACCTGTTTTCATGAAAATAGTATCACGGTTAGTAATAGCAATGATCTTGTTATGCGCGGCTATTAATGCACAAGCAAAATTTGTTATGCCCAATGAGGTTGTGATTCAAGATGACTCATTACTGGTGGCTTTTGACGCGACTACGGGTGCCTTGATAAGAATGGAACGCAAAGCCACCCATTGGGTAATTGAACGGCGACCCGACCTTGGTACTACTTTCAGGATGCTGGTGCCACTGCCTAAACAGCGAAGCAATTACGTCATGGGGCAGGGACAGCCGGCTCGTATTGAAAAAATATCTGATCATGAGGTTCGTATTCATTGGGATAAATTGACCAGTAATCATGGTGGTTTGTTACCCATGAAGTTTACAGGCACGGTAACTTTAAATAATGGTCAGCTCATGTTTAGCGGATCGTTAGAAAATAATTCCGATTTAACGGTTGAGACAATTGACTACCCGTATCTGGGCGATTTCTCCCGCCCGGCTAAAACATCGCCAATGCAGGTTAAAACCATGTGGTACGGCAACTTAGAGTCGGCAGAACTATTTCCAAACTTTGGTAACGACAAAGGCTACTGGGGCACATTTACGCCAATAAAAACATTCGACACCAACCGCAGTTTGTTTTGCCTGATACAGACGCCGGGGCAGGGTATGTATGTTGAAATGCACAATCCGCTGCAGAAATATTTATTGGAATTTACCTTCGTACAGAATCCGGGTGTAGAGCAATCCGTTAATTCGCCTGTGCCGCAGGTTGATGAGATTGACGGGCACGCCGTAAACATGGAGTTCAGAACCTGTCATTTTATTTTTGCGCACCCACATACAAAATTTGATCTGGTACCGGTGGTGATGCAATGCTACAGCGGCGATTGGCATAACGGCGTAGACATTTACAAAAAATGGCGCGCTACCTGGTTCAAAGCGCCACATGAGCCTGCCTGGGTTCAGGATGTGCATTCATGGTTCCAGTTACAGATCAATTCGCCAGAGCAAGACTATCGCGTTAAATACAAGGATATTGTGCAGTACGGAAAAGAATGCGCAGAAAACGGCATAGGCGCTATACAATTAGTAGGCTGGAACGAAGATGGCCAGGACGGCGGCGACCCAAGCCAAAATACAGATCCTAATTTGGGTACTACTCAGGATCTGAAGGATGCGATCAAAAAGGTACAGGGGATGGGTGTGAAGATGATTATGTTTGGTAAGCTAAACTGGGCAGATAAAACAAAAGATTGGTACAAAAAAGAGCTTTACAAATATGCCGCTACCGACCCTTATGGTATACCTTATGAGCATGGGGGCTACAGCTACTATACACCTACGCAACTGGCGGGCATTAATACCCGCCGCCGTGCGGTAATGGATTTTGTCAGCCCCGCATATCGCAACCGCATTACAAAAGAATTTCAAAAACTGTTAGACCTTGGTGGTTCGGGATGGTTGTTTGATGAGAATTGTCATCATGGCCCGGTTAAATATAGCTTTGCGACAGATCATGGATACACCGCGCCGGGCTATATTTACAGTGGCGATATGCCGTTGGCTTCGCAATTGCGTGCTGCAGCCGACAAGATAAGTCCTGATTTTCTATTCGCAGGCGAAGGACATATGGATTGGCTAATGCAATATTATTCAACGTCTTATTTCCGTATCAATGGCGGATCGATACCGGTTTGCCGGTATCTTGATTCACATTCGCCGTTGATTGTTGCGGTAAACGGATTTGATGATCGCGAGATGTTGAATTTGATCTTGATGGACAGGTATATCATCAGCTATGAACCCTATAACTTTAAGGGCCACATCACTGATTTTAGAATGACGCTTGATTATGGCAAAAAAATTGACGCGCTACGTAAACGGTACCGTACTTATTTATGGGATGGTGAATTTCATGACACTTTAGGCGCGACGGTAAGCGGCAATGGCGATTTTAAATATTCGGTATTTACAACGTCAACCGGCAAGAGGGCTATTGTGTTGGTGAACCCGGTACGTAAAGCGGTAAATTGTAAAGTAAATATGCACAATCAGGGCAAATTGGTTGTAGCATCACCCGAACAGCAGGACGCTATTGAAACAGATGGCAATGTAGAAGTACCCCCAAGATCGGCGCTAGTAATAATGGAGCAGTAAGATATTGAAGTAAAGAATAGTTATTTTAAATGCTTTTTAATAATGTCTGTTAATTCCGTCAAGTTAAAAGGCTTTTTCAGATAGGCATCGGCCAGGCCTGCTTCTGCAATTTCTTTGATATTACTTACTGCCGATATAATGATAACAGGGATATGGCTGGTGGATGGATCGCTCTTAAGTTGGCGACTCAATTGCTCGCCATTAGCATCGCTCTTCCATTCTGTAAGCCAGTTGTCAAGCAATATAATATCCGGCTTGATCTCATTAATTGATCTCAGAATTTTAGAATCCTCAGAGGATATCACCTCGTAGTTCTCTTCTTCCAATACATAAACAATAGATTCTCTAATGTCTCTGTCATCCTCAATTACTAATATCTTTTTGGCCATTGTAGTGTAGGTGTAATATACACTAATAACAGCGAACCATAGGTGTTTTGTTTTGGATGGGGACGAATTTTAGTGATAATTATGACGAATAAGGCTTGTTTTTCGTCATTTTAACAGGAGGGTGTCACTCTGAGCCTGTAGAAGAGCGATGCGGAAATGCCATTACGCGCCAATCCGTCGACGAACTCAGGATGACAGCGCTATATTGGTGACGTTTAAAAAGTCTTGCTATTATAACAAACACGGCAACGTGGCTCATAACTGTCCTTCTCTCCAAGCAATACTTTTTCTTTGCTCGGCACCAGTCGGTACGAGTAAAGCGCAGGCGAGCCGCACCGCAGGCAAACGGCATGCACTTTAGTTACAGATTCGGCTATAGCCATGAGCGTAGGCATGGGGCCAAAGGGGCGGCCCTTAAAATCCATATCCAGCCCCGCTACAATAACGCGGATGCCTTTATTGGCCAGGGTGGTGCAAACGTCTGGTAATTTGTTGTCGAAAAACTGGGCCTCGTCAATACCAACAACCTGGGCATGGCCGGCTAACAATAATATTTCTGATGATTTGCCTACAGGTGTAGACTTAACGGCGATAGAGTTGTGCGATACTACATCGCTTTCATCGTAACGCACATCAAGCTTTGGTTTAAAAATTTGCACGCTCAGCTTGGCATAACGGGCACGGTTTATTCTTCTAATCAACTCCTCGGTTTTACCCGAAAACATCGAACCGCAAATAACCTCGATACCGCCACCGTTTTCACTCTTTCGCTTAAAAATCTCCTCGGTGAGCTGCATGGTAAACTTTTTGTAAAGGCCTAATATCAGAATTTAATGCTTAATTTTGGTAAGCATTTCGTAAAGTATTGTAATGAAGCAACTGGAAGTATTTAATAAGGTAGGTGGCATCCTGAAGGAGCTTAATGAGCAATATCAATATATCCAAACTAATCCTGAAGTTATAAACGACCTGGAAATGGAGCTGTTTGTTGCCAATGCGCATTTCCTGACAGACCATGCCGAGATTTTAAACAAGCTTAATCAGCGTACTAAAGCAGAGAAAGCCGAAGAAACCCGTGCAGACAAAGTGGGTACAAAAGCAGACATTCATGCATTGCCTCCGCCGGCACCGGTAGAGAAACCCGAACGAAGGTTTGAATTTCCGCCAAAGCCTGCCGAGCGTCCAAAACCCGAGCCGATAAAAACAGAAGAGCCGGTTACGCCGGCCAAACCAGCTCCTACTTCCGAGAAGTTTTTCGAACCCCTGGTGCAGCAACCAAAACCAAAACGTAATGAGCCTGCGGAAACAGAGGAAGTTTCTTCGGGAATTGACCTGTCATCAGATACACCGAAAGACAGCTATTCTTTTATGATGGAAGAGCCCGAGGTAATTCGTCATGAATTGGAAATTGATCCGGCTGATATCGATGATGATACAGAGGAAGAAATTGTTGCCGTTGAAGATATTGAAGAAGTTGTATCAGAACCGGTGAAAGCTGAAGAACCGGAAATTGAAGCCGTAGAAGAACCAAAGATAGCGGTTAAAGAAGAAGTAAAAGCAGTTGAGAAAAAAGAAGAACCGGCTCAAGATAAAGAAGAGGTATTGACCATTCATCAACGCATGTCTGCACAACGTGCCAGCTCGCCAGGTTATACAGAGCAAGCTGCGCAGCCTGTAACCAACCTGAAAGCTGCCATTAACCTGAATGATAAACTAAGCTTTATTAAAGACCTGTTTAACGGCTATAGCCTGGCTTACAGCGAGGCTATAGAGATATTGAATCGCTTTAATACTTTTGAAGAGGCCAACCGCTTCCTGACAAAAAACTATACCTTAAAAAATGATTGGGACAGTAAACCTGAAACTGCTGACAAGTTTTACGCGATATTGAAGAGACGATATAGTTAACACCCCTCTAAATCTCCCCGAAGGGGAGACTTCTTAAAAATTATATTCTTAAGTTTTTTAAGTCCTCCACCTCGGGGAGGGTTGGGTGGGGTTTTTAATTATAGATCATACCCATCCTGTTCGAATCTAATTTGATGAGGATGAACAGCATGACCGTAAAACTCAATAGCGACGACCCGCCGTAGCTAATTAATGGTAAGGGGATACCAATAGAGGGCACAATTCCAATCGTCATACCTATATTGATCACCACGTGGAAAAAGATAACCGAGGCCACGCCGTAAGCATAAACGCGCGAAAATGGCGATCGTTGCCTTTCAGCGACGTAAATAATGCGCAGTACCAGCAGCAGATATAAACCCAGCACCACAACTGATCCTGCAAAGCCAAACTCTTCGCCCACGGTACAAAAAATAAAGTCAGTACTTTGCTCGGGCACAAACGAGTATTTGGTTTGCGTGCCGTGCATATAGCCTTTACCCCAAAGCTTACCTGAGCCTATGGCAATTTTAGACTGATTAACGTTATAACCCTTACCCCTCAAATCTTTGGTTATACCCAATACAATATCAATACGTACCTTTTGGTGGGGTTTTAAAACTTTGGTGTATAAAAAATTTACACTTAATACAAAAGCAACTAATATCCCCGTGCCGACACCTATGGTAACGAGAGTTTTGCGGTTACGTCTGAATAGCAAAATAATGATTATCGATAAACCGATAATACAGCCAATAATTATAGGCAGGTGTCCAACTTTAATAGTGAGGACAAACAAGGCAATGAACAATCCTTCCAGTATCAGGAAATAAGGCGATAATCCCTCGCGGTATAATACAAATAGCAGCGAACTAAACACCAGCGTAGAGCCTGCATCGGGTTGCAGCAAGATCAGAACCATCGGCAGGAAAATAATAGCGGCCGCGGTAGCAAATGATCTGAGTTCGGTTATTTTAACGTTGGTGGCACTTAAATATCGCGCCAGCAACAAGCAGGTGGAAAACTTGGCAAACTCTGAAGGCTGAAGCCTGAAACCGCCCGGCAGAGAGATCCAGGCCTGGTTACCACCAACGTTTCTGCCTATAACGAGTACCAGTAGCAGCAGCAGCACAGAAATGCCATAAACAGTGGGTGCCAATGCCGAGAGAAATCTGCTTTCAAGTAATAAAATAAATATCCCCAGTACAATAGCGACCATGACAAAGACAAACTGCTTGCCATAGTTGGTGTCCAGATCTACTAGTGATGGGTTTTTTGGATCAAACACGGCTGAGTGGATGCTGAACACGCCAATGGTGCAAAGCGCCAGGTATATAAAAACCATGAGCCAATCGACATTAAAAAAAAAGCTGCGTTGCGGGTTACTCATCATCTTTAGGTTTTATAGCTGTCAGATAATTTGGGACCACCGGTTTTTTATTTTTGTTTGATGCAGATTGGATGGCTTTTGCTTTCTTAATCGAATCAACCCTGGCCCGGCGAGCGCTATCCAGCCTGGCGCGTCTTTTCTGTTGGCTGATATATAAATTGATATCAGGCATCAGGTTAGCATTTATATAACGCTCCGGGTCAATGCCCGAAGGGCGCGCGGTAATGCTGTCGCGTAAATATTTTTCAACCATGAAACTGGCTATTGGGGCAGCCCAACTGGCACCTTGTCCGCCATTTTCTACTATAACAGCTATGGCAATTTTAGGATTATCCCTGGGTGCAAATGCCACGAAAACAGAGTTATCTTCGCCATTTACCTGTGCCGTGCCGGTTTTACCACACATTATTATACCGGGTATTTTTGAGGCAGCAGCCGTACCGTGATCAACCACAGCCTGCATGCCGTCAATAACCGGCGCAAAATATTCTGAATCTACACCCACAAAATTTTTCGCGGTGTATTCTTTTCTGATGATCTGCTTGTCGCCTATAGCTTTTATCAAATGCGGCCTATAGAAAAAGCCGCGATTGGCAATCGTCGCTTCAATATTTGCTAACTGTAATGGGGTAGCTCCTAATTCGCCCTGGCCAATACCTAATGAGATAATTGTACTTGAACGCCAGCCGCCATATTTATACATTTTGTCATAAAGCGATGCTTTGGGTAAAAGGCCGGCGAGTTCACCCGGCAAATCCAGGTCAAGCTTCCCGCCCAGCCCAAACATAGCCACTTTGTTTCGCCATGCGGTGAAGGCACTATCGGTTTTTTTTGGCCCCAGGCGATTGATGAGCTTTTCAAATACCATATCAAAATAGCCGTTGCACGATTGGGCAATAGCACTGCTCAGATTAACTAATCCATGGCGCTCGCCGTGAAAACACGGTATGCGGCGGTTACCTGCCACATAATAACCCGGGCAGTTATAGGTAGTTTGCGGTGTAATGAGGCCTTCCTGTATGGCTATAAGTGCGTCCAACGGTTTAAATGAAGAGCCCGGCGGATAAAAGGCCTGAATTGGGCGCACCTGGAATGGATTGTATGGATTGTCGTTTAACCTGCTGTAGTTAGCGCTGCGGTCGTGCCCTACCAATAAATTAGGGTCATAACTGGGCGTACTTACAAAGGCCAGGATCTCGCCGGTTGATGGTTCAATGGCCACTATGCTGCCTGCCTTATTTCTCATCAGCTTTTCGCCTAGTTTTTGTAACTGGATATCCAGAGAAGAAGTCAGTTTTTCGCCGGGAACAGCCAAGGTATCGTAAGCTCCGTTGGCATACGATCCTTTTTGATTGCCTTTCGAGTCGACCATCCAGTTTGTTACGCCACGCTGGCCGCGTAGAACATTCTCGTATTGTTTCTCTACACCCGAGATACCGATGTAATCGCCCAAACGATAGCGACCGCCCGATTTGGCTATGGTGTTATCATTTACCTCGCCAATGTATCCTAAAAATTGTGCTGCTGTAGAATCGGGGTAACTGCGGATAGGGTGGGGCACAACTCTGAAGCCCTGAAACTCGGAAAGCCGTTCCTGTAGTGAAGCGTATAATTGTGGCGACAGCTGCTTCTCAAATGGTGATTGCAGATTTGGCGAGTATTTACGGGCTTTAGCCAAACGTTTGTCAAATTCGGCTTTGTCTATACCCAGCAACTTACAAAACTCAATAGTATCAAATGGTTTTATTTCTTTAGGAGTAACGTCAACGTCGTAAACCAGTTCGTTAGTAACCAAAGTTTTTCCGTTACGATCAAGGATTGTCCCGCGGGCCGGGTTTATAATATCCGGGCGGATAACGTTTTTGCTGGCAGATAGCGCATATCTATCATCAATGATCTGGATATAGAAAAGCCGGCCAAGAAGTATGAGTATAAGGGTAATAAATATGCCGCCAATAATGTATCTCCGCTCAAAATACTGATTCATTTACGCTCTTTACTTTTATAAAATAACAGGCCCGAAACCAAGATCAAAAATACAGTAAATATTGTACTTAGCACAGCGCGGCCAATGGTGTATTGTATCTCGTCGAATCTGAAAACTTCCATTATAAACAAAAAGAAGTGATGGATTAAAGTAAGTACAAGCGCGTAGGTAAAAAACCACCTGAAACCCATGTTACTTAACGTTGGCTCAGGCTCGTTATCAAAACCATCTTTTTGTACGGTGATGCTGATGAAGAGTATGCGTACAAAAGCAAGCAGCACGCAAGCGGTAATGTGCAAGCCGGGGGTATCATAAAAAGCATCAATAGTTAAGCCCAGTATAAATGCCAGTGCAAACAGCAAGATATTAGGTGTTTCGAATGGCAGCAGCAGGATAAAAAGAATATACAGGTACGGCGTAGACAGATCATACAGGCTAATGTTTTTTAACAGGAAAACCTGGATAAATACCAGCAGTATAAAACGCAGCAGGTTTACTATGATAGTTCTACTCATCTTTTTTCTGCTGGGCCTCCAATCCCAATTGCTCGGCGGCTAGTTTGTTGTTTACCACATAAACGTATTGCAGTTTGCTAAAATCAACCGCCAGGATCACATCCATATTCAGGAATGAGCCTTTGGCGTTTTTTGAGTGCAGGTTTGAGATCTTTCCTATGGGCACCCCGGCGGGAAATAAAGAAAGATCAGAAGTAACTACCTGCTGTCCGAGCCTTGGCGAGGCGCTATTTAAAACGTCGTATAATAAGCCTACGTGCGGATCAAGATTATCGCCCCAAATAAATGAGCCAAGATCTTTGGTGCCGGCAAGCGCCGCGCTGATTACCGTTTCTTTATGTAGCAATGATTGCACTACCGAGAAATGCGCTCCCACAAAAACAACTTTACCCACTACACCCTGCGGACAAATTACCCCCATGCCTTTAGCCACGCCTGCGCGGCTGCCTTTATTGATAGTTAGATAGTTATTACGACGATTGATAGAGTTATTGATCACAGCAGCATCAATATACTCATATTGCTGCTTGTAAACGGTGTCAACCACTTTATGCTTGGCAGCCGAATCGACATAAAAAGATGTTTTGAGCTGATTACGTAAGCGGGCGTTCTCGCGCGCCAGGCTGTCGTTTACGTCCTGCAGATGTAAATAGCTTTTAAAGTTGCCAACCTGTTGGTACAGATTACCGGTAACCTGGTTACTGCTATTAATGAAAGTTGCCTTTTGGAAAGAGTTGTATTTGATGTAGATAACCAACGCAATCACCTCAAATATAATGAACAGAAAAAACGCGTTGTATTTTGTAATGAATATTAAAAGATTACGCATCTGTTATTTGAGATTGGAGTCAAGAATCAAGAGACAAGAAACGGGTAAATGTTTACCTCTTGATTCTCGGCTCTTGATTCTTGCTTCTAATTTACTGCATTAAAAATTTAAAATTACCGATATTTTTTAGCGCAGTGCCGGTGCCTCTAACTACGGCACGAAGCGGATCTTCGGCAACGTGTACCGGTAGTTTAGTTTTGGCCGATATACGTCTGTCTAAACCACGCAATAATGCGCCACCGCCGGTTAAGTAAATGCCGGTTTGGTAAATATCTGCAGAAAGCTCTGGTGGAGTGATCTCCAATGCTTTTAATATCGCCTCTTCAATTTTTGAGATAGATTTATCTAAACAATGTGCAATCTCGGTATACGATACCATGATCTGTTTTGGCACGCCTGTCATCAGGTCGCGGCCCTGTACAGCAAAATCAGCCGGTGGATCGCTCAGTTCAGGCAATGCAGCACCAACTTCAATTTTAATTTTCTCTGCAGTACGGTCGCCAATCATGATGTTATGCTGGCGACGGATGTATTGAACAATATCAGAGTCAAAGTTATCACCGGCTACACGGATGGATTGATCGCAAACGATACCAGACAAGGCGATAACCGCAATCTCGGTAGTACCACCACCAATATCGATGATCATGTTACCCATAGGCTCCTCAACGTCAATACCAATACCTACGGCAGCGGCCATTGGCTCGTGGATCAGGTAAACCTCTTTGGCTCCGGCAATCTCGGCCGAGTCGCGCACGGCGCGTTTCTCAACCTCGGTAATGCCCGAAGGAATACAGATCACCATACGTAACGATGGGAAGAACCATCCTTTACCCTGGTTAATCATTTTGATCATGCCGCGGATCATGTGCTCGGCAGCGTTAAAGTCGGCAATTACACCATCTTTAAGCGGACGCACCGTACGGATATTATCGTGGGTCTTGCCTTCCATTTGCATGGCCTGGCGCCCAATGGCTATCACTTTGTTGGTTGTGCGGTCAAAAGCTACTATCGACGGTTCGTCAACAACAACTTTGTCATTATGTATGATGAGGGTATTCGCGGTACCTAAATCTATCGCTATCTCTTGCGTGAAAAAATTAAATAAACCCATTTGTCGTTTGCTTCAAATAATTTGCAAAGTTGTTAAATTTAGTTGATTAAGTTGCAATAAGTTAATTAGGTGAATGGTTTATTTTAAAAATATTTAAAAAAAGCCATCCAATCAATCAACAACGCATAACCCATCAATATTAGTGTTGATTAAATGAACGATTATCCTAACTAAACGCTAATCAACTAATCACCAATCATTAAAAATTAGTGTTTAAAGTGACGCACACCGGTGGTTACCATCGAAATGTTTTTTTCATTACATTTTTCGATAGATAGCTTGTCGTTGATTGATCCACCAGGTTGCAATACGGCCAATATACCTGCCTCTGCCGCCAGCTCAACACAGTCCGGGAAGGGAAAGAAAGCATCAGATGCCATTACTGCCCCATTCAAATCAAAGCCAAAGCTTTCTGCTTTGATCACCGCCTGTTTCAACGAGTCGACCCTTGAAGTTTGGCCCACCCCGCTGGACATCAACTGGCTGTTTTTAGCAAATACAATAGTGTTTGATTTAGTATGCTTAACCACCTTGTTGGCAAAGTATAAATCTTTCAGCTCTTGCTCGGTTGGTTTGCGGTTGGTAACCGGGGTCATATGTTCCGGGCCTTCAACGGTATTGTCTTTGTCTTGTTCAATCACGCCATTAAGCAGGGTTTTAAATTGCTTGGCCGGTAATTCAACAGGTTGACGAACCAGGATGATGCGGTTCTTTTTGCCTTGTAATATCTGTACGGCTTCGTCGGTATATGCCGGGGCAATTAGTACTTCGTAAAATATTTTGTCAATTTCGGTTGCTGTTGCAGCGTCAATCTCGGCGTTTGCAATGATCACTCCACCAAAAGCCGATACCGGATCGCATGCTAAAGCATCGATCCAGGCTTCTTTGATAAAAGAGCGCGAAGCAATACCGCAAGCGTTGGTATGTTTTAGTATAGCAATGGTTGGCTCGGTAAATTCGTCAATCAAAGCTACGGCAGCATCAACGTCAACCAGGTTATTGTATGATAGTTCTTTACCGTTTAATTTGTTGAACATGGCATCCAGGTTACCGTAGAATACACCTTTTTGATGCGGGTTCTCGCCGTAACGCAAGGTCTGGCTGGTTTGTATGCTGTGTTTAAATACCGGCAGCGGCTCGTCCTGGTTAAAGTATTGGAAGATCGCCGTATCGTAGTTCGAGGTAATATTAAATGCTTTTTGAGCGAAACGCTTACGCTGATCAATAGTGGTAGTACCATTTTGAGAGCTTAACATTTCGTATAATTCGGTGTAGTCATCTTTCGAGGCCAGGATAACTACATCTTTAAAATTCTTTGCCGCTGCGCGGATTAGGGAGATGCCGCCGATGTCAATCTTTTCGATCACATCGTCATGGCCTGCGCCACTTTCTACGGTTTCTTCAAACGGGTACAAATCAACAATTACCAGGTCAATTTCAGGGATCTCATACTGCCCCAATTGTTTTTTATCGCTCTCGTTGCTTCTGCGGGCCAATATGCCGCCAAATACTTTTGGATGCAGTGTTTTAACGCGACCGCCTAAAATTGATGGGTAAGAGGTAAGGTCCTCAACAGCAATCACATCAACCCCAAGGCTGCGGATAAAAGTTTCTGTACCACCGGTACTATAAATGCTGGCACCAATACGGTTTAACTCACGAATAATGGGTTCCAGATTATCTTTGTAATAAACTGAAATAAGGGCGTTTTTAATAGCAACGGGCTGACTCATTGAAAGGTATTTTTTTGAGCCGCAAAGGTAGTGATTAGAGATTAGAGATTGGAGGTTGGTGATTGGTTTTTTTTGAGAAAAATGAAAAGCATGGTTAGCAAGCCAAAATAAGACGGATGGAATGATTTTGCTATATTAGATGTCCAGTAGCAACTAATATGTCTTCAGTATCCATTAATCATCCCGACCAGGTCAGAGCCGCGTGGAAAAAATATTACCACCTATGGAAGCGCGAAGACGTAGGGGCAAAGCACGTACTTTTAAAGGAAGGTGATATCAGCCGGAAAGTTTATATGATAGAAAAAGGTTGCGTGCGTAACTGGTTCAATCACAATGGAAAGGAAATTAGTTTTCAATTTTTTTTTGAGGGCGATGTGGTATACTCGGCCGAAAGTTTCCGGAAGAATATCCCGAGTGTATATACCATTGAAACCATTGAGCCGGTTAGTTTACGTTGGCTAAGTCAGAAAGACATGGAGTTAATACGCGAAGATTTATTGCTATATAATGAAATGATTAGGCGCGCCGTAGATAAACAAGCCGAGTTTATGCGCCATTTTTTTTCTTATTTGAGAGATACGCCAAAAGAAAGGTACGAACTGCTGCTGTACCAAAATCCAGAAATCATTAAGCGCGTACCCCTGCAACACATAGCTTCTTACCTGGGTATTACAGCGGTATCATTGAGCCGCATTCGTAACCGAATATAATTTCTTAACAATTGTAAAGTATTATCTTGTTGCTAAAGGCGAACTTAGAGCAATTTAGATTGCCCGACAAAATGAAACTCAATAAAGTCATTCCAAAGATCTTCTACTCAGATATTAAAGCAGGCCTTGAACTCTTTGTTGATTGCCTGGGTTTTACGGTGAAGTACAAAGAAGACGCCCCCCCTTTCTATATTATTGACCGGGATGGCGTAACTCTGTTTTTGGTAGAGGACGATGAATTTGCCAAAAAAGATCGCCCCGAAATAAGAATTGATACGGATGATATTGACGCATTGTATAATGAATTGGCAGCAAAAGAAACTCAACTTTTTCATCCTAACTTAAACAAAGTAAAACTACAGCCCTGGGGTTTAAAGGAACTAGCCTTGCGCGATAAAAGCGATGTTTGTGTGATATTACAACAAGGGACGTAAGATGCATGACGATATACCCAGCTCGACCGCGGTAGGCGCAGCCATGCTAAGGGCGGCTCATCAGATTATTGATGGTAACGATAAATTGCTTGATGATCCGGTTATTCTCAAACTGATAGGTGAGGATGCTATTCAGCATCTGCTTGAGCGTAAAAGAGAGTTTTATTTGCCCGGTACCTTGGCTATGCGAACGCATGTGGTATTGAGAAGCCGTTATGCGGAAGATTGTCTATACGATGCTTACAACGCGGGTATAACGCAGTTTTTGATCCTGGGCGCCGGTATGGACACTTTCGCCTACCGCCAACCCAAATGGGCCGGCGGGCTGACTATTGTTGAAGCTGATCATCCCGCCAGCCAGGCTAATAAGTTGGATCATTTGATTGATGCTGGTATAGAGATCCCGCAAAATGTATCCTTTATTAAAATCAATCTCGAGGAGGATGACCTTGCCGAAGTTCTTAAACAAAGTAAGCTCGATTTAAGTAAACCTATGTATATAGCTTGTTTGGGCGTGATGATTTATTTGACGCGTGACGCTATCGCCAAAATATTCAGATTTATTGGTTCATTGCCCGGGAAGACTGAATTTGTTTTTACAGCATCGCAAAAACGTACGGATATGTGGGCCGTTATAGCGGCAGAGAAAGTGGCCCAGGCCGGAGAACCGTGGATAAGCCATTTTGACTTTGAAGCGCTCGAAGATCAACTAAAAATGAGCGGGTTTAGCCGCGTAATATTTTTAGATCCGGCAGAAGCTAAAAGAAGATATTTTGCACATGCCAACCTGCGCATCCCACCTCCCCGAAGGTGCAGTTTATTAAGGGCGGTGGTATGATTGTCTATAAACTGAAACGTAATAATAAATAACTTTATAGGTTATATATAAATTAGTATATTAGAGTATGACAACATTGATTATCAAATCAAATTCAGAAAGAAAGACTCAATTATTAATTCAATTGGCTGAAGAATTAGGACTGTCTGCTAAAATGCAAAATTTTGAAGAATTAGATGTGAATGCTATGGTAACCGGAATAGGTAGAAAAGCGACAGATGAGGAATTAATTGATTATCTTACTAAGGATACTGAAGCTTCACCTATTAGTTTAGAAGATGCATTCTCCAAATACATCAATCAAAAATAATTCTGTTGAATTTGGTGGTGAAAATAACGCCAAAGGCGTTACGGGTTATTGACGCAGTTGCTGATTTTGTAGAGTCAAAAAATACAAGTGGTAGTGGCGCAAGATTCGCTTTGAAATTCAAATTGGCTATTGAGAGCCTGGCACTACCTAATGTAGATTATGCCCTTTGTAATCATCATGTTCTCGCATCGTTAAAATATTCTTGCAGTCATTTTAATGATTGGGTTATCGCTTTTAGAATTACTGATACCGAACTTGTAGTTTACGAAATAATTCACAGTTCTTTGTTGTTTTAATTGACTTAAACTTCTGTAAAGTCCAGGTCTTTGCCATAAGTCTCATCTAATAACCAGGCTGCAGTAATACCAATAGCAAAAATGATTAAGCCGGTTACCCAACCGCCAATTAAGTAATTACCAAACAGCGTCCGCAGAAATTTAAAAAGCAGAATCATCAGTGGTAAAGTACCGCGAACCATATTCGGGATACTGATACCGGCCGACGCCCGCAGGTTGGTGCCAAATTGCTCTACACTGCTGGTAATGTAAACTACGTTTAGTCCCGCGCCATAACCCAATCCGGCACAAATAACATAAAACCAGATAGCGCTGCCATTGTGCTGCAGGAAGTAAAGAATAGTAAACAGAACCGCGATGGCATAAAATATAAACAGCGTTTTTTTGCGACTTTGCAAGCGCTGGCTAAGCCAACCCACACTAAAATCGCCTGCGGCAATAGCCATATATAAAAACATAATAGCGGTGCCCGGCTCAACCCCGCTAATACCCATAGATTTGGCAAACTGATCTGAAAAAGTAACCAATATGCCAATGATATACCAAACCGGCAGGCCCAATAAAATGCATTGCATATACTTGGAAAAGCGGCGGCGGTTATTAAAAAACATCAGGAAATTACCTTTGCTGATGCTGGTTTCTTGTACCTCTTTAAAGATCTTGCTCTCCTGTACCTGTATCCGCATTAGCAAAAGGATAACACCCAGTATGCCACCAATATAGTAACACATCCGCCAGTCTACCATTTTACTAATCACTGATGCCGCCACCACACCAAACAAACCAAAACCCGCTATAAATCCGGCAGCGGTGCTCCGTTTTTCTTTTGGCAATAGCTCGCTTACCAGGGTTATCCCCGCACCGAGTTCGCCGGCCAAACCTATGCCTGCAACAAAACGTAAAATAAGGTATTGATCTATGTTGGTGACCATGCCGTTAAGGGCATTGGCGATAGAGTAAAGGAGTATCGACCCAAATAAAACTTTTAGCCGGCCCTTCCTGTCACCCAAAATTCCGAAGATAACGCCACCGATAACCATACCTATCATCTGTACGCTGATGAGCAGTTCGCCTTTTGAAACGATATCGGCAGGGCTTAAACCTAATGCTGTGAGGCTGGGTTTGCGGATGATGGCAAACAACAGCAAATCATAGGTGTCAACAAAAAAACCTAGGGCGCTTACAATTACGGCAAGTTGGAAAATGCTGGTAGAGGGTTTGGTAGACATTGGAAATTGTTAATTGGTTTTCAGGCGGCTAATATATTTATTTATCATTGGCATATATGTTTGTAATCAAACTTTAATGTTATGGGGTAGCTTGTGTCGGGGTTTTTTGCAAAATAAGAAGAGGCTGTTCCTACTATCAGAACAGCCTCTTCTTTAGGCAACCAGATAAGGCCTTAGCTCTAATTCTTGTCTAACAGATAGCGCCAAACCACCGCGCTTAGTATGCTGCCTAAAATAGGCGCTACAATAAATAACCATAACTGGCTAACAGCCTCGCCGCCAACCAACAATGCCGGGCCGATGCTTCGGGCCGGGTTTACAGATACGCCGGTAACCCTGATCCCCACAATATGTATAAGCACAAGGCTTAAGCCTATAGATATGCCTGCAAAACCACCATGTATATTTTTTGTAGATGTTGATCCGAAAATAACAAACAGAAATATAAATGTAAAAACAGTTTCTGCAATAAACCCCGACTGCAAATTATAATGCGCGGGCGATAAAGCGCCATACCCATTTTGCCCTAATCCGTTTGCCGCAATACTATATCCATCCTTACCCGATGCGATCAGGAACAGGATACCAGCCCCGGCAATGGCTCCCAGTATTTGGGCTATTATATAAATTGCAGCTTCGCTTGCCTTCATCCGGCCTGCCACAACCATGCCGATAGAAATAGCCGGATTAATATGGCAGCCCGATACATGGCCTATAGCATAAGCCATAGCCACAACCGATAAACCAAAGGCAAAAGATATACCGAGTAAACCGACACCATCTATATTACCACCGTTTGCCGCGGCAATTACCGCGCTACCGCAACCCATTAAAACAAGCACCAGCGTGCCAAAAAGCTCTGCAATAAATTTGGAGGATAATTTTGTTTCCATATCAGATTTTAGTTAATGAATAAATAGGATACTAATTGTATTTTATAATGGCGAGCATTAAGTATTAGCTACTTATGCTAAGTAAAGTTACAATATAGCCCGGGATATCTACTATAGTTATTGTTTATATACAGGTGAAATTTCTTCAACATCGGGCGGTTTAAATTTGAAAACAGTGCAAGGCATAACTAATACTGTAGAGCTATAACAGATATTGGTTCAAAAAGCAGCCTGCCTTATTCAAAAACAACCATAAAAAAGATAAAGCCGCCTCATGTTTGACTCATGAGGCGGCTTTATACAATGTTTGATCTCGTACAATCAGCTCTTCATTTTTTTGAGCAAGTTTTCAATCACCTTCGGGAAATGCTGATGCTCCAACTGCTGGCCTTTAAATTTGATCATCTCCAGGTTATCGCCGGGTTCAATTTTAAATTTGGACTGGTGGATCACTTCGCCTTCATCAAACTGCTCGTTGGCAAAATGTATGGTAATGCCTGATTCTTCTTCGCCGGCTGCTAATACCGCTTTATGCACATGGTCGCCATACATGCCTTTGCCACCAAACTTAGGTAATAGGGCAGGATGCAGGTTAATTATTTTATTAGGGAATGCCGCCAATAACGTTTTTGGAACCAGCCACATAAAACCTGCCAGTACGATCAAGTCAACCTGCAGGTTTTTAAGCATGCGGATAATTTCATCAGTATCATAAAACTCCTGGCGGTTAAATATATGCGATGGGATTTCGAAGTTATCTGCACGTTGCAGTACATAAGCCTGCGGATTATTAGTTAATATCAATACAACCTCAGCCTCGGCACTACGTTTAAAATGCTCCATAATTTTCTGAGCATTTGATCCTGATCCTGAAGCAAAAATGGCTATTCGTTTTTTCAAAATGGCGGTTAATAAATTTGTTGTTGACCCAAATATAAACTTTTACAGGTTTGTTTACTATTGAGTTGTAGTATTTTGTCGTACAAAGCCATAGCGTACAACCCGCCGTATTGCAGAATTGTTGTAATTGATCACGTCGCCGGTTAAAAGCACCATAGAGTACCTGCCCAAACTGCTGATGGTAGAGTAAAGAAAGGGTTTTGTACTGCCTAATGTAGTGTCTTGAACAACAATATTCGACGCAAGGATCAAGCGATTTCCGGTTAATTCCCAATCACCTTTGGAGATTGTTGATTGTGCCGGGCAATCGAAATTGGTATAGGTACAGGTTTTGTCTGCATTAAAAGTAAAAACCTGATCGCAGTTAATAGCATAAGTGGTGTCCAGCAACGAGGTATCGCCGTGGGTCACCATAACTGTTACCGAGGATAAATTCCACTGCCCACTTACCAGTAGGTCAGGTATGTCGCTATCCAACGTTTTTTTACATGAATTAACAAAAAAGCCAATTAATATGGCTGCCGGAATGATGACGTATGCGAACTTATTTTTCATTTATAATGCTGCAAAAATAGAAATTAATTAACCAAGCCTATAACCTAAGGGAATTATAACTGTATTTACTACTGTATTATTTTATCGCCACCTATATTTGCCTTATGCGGATACCTTTTGAAGAACTGAAAACCGAATTTAAACGAGTGCTAATCAAGCTTGATTTTCCGGAAGCTAAAGCCGGTCAGTGCGCACAGATCTTTGCCGAGAATAGTCGCGATGGCGTTTACACTCACGGGCTAAACCGTTTCCCAACTTTTGTGAAGTACGTTAAACAAGGGGTAATTAAGCCCGATGCGGAGCCAACGTTAGTTAATGCATTTGGTGCTTTGGAGCAGTGGGATGGCAATTTAGGCCCGGGCATTATTAACGCGCTTTTCTGTATGAATCGTGCTGTTGAGTTGGCCGAAACAAACGGAATAGGCTGCGTGGCCATCAGAGGCACCAATCATTGGATGCGGGGCGGCACTTACGGCTGGCAAGCTGCCGATGCGGGTTTTATCGGCATTAACTTTACCAATACCATTGCTAATGTAGCACCCTGGGGTGGTACTACACCTACATTGGGGAATAATCCGCTGGTAATTTCGGTGCCGCGAAAGGAAGGACATGTGGTGCTGGATATGGCGGTGTCGCAATTTTCGATCGGTAAATTACAGCAATATCAAAGTTATGGCGAGCAATTGCCTGTAAGTGGGGGCTATGACAAAGAGGGTAATTTAAGTACTAACCCCGCTGCTATCCTCGATTCAAAAAGAGTTTTGCCAATTGGTTTCTGGAAAGGATCAGGCTTATCTTTAGTGCTTGATCTGTTGGCATCGGTATTGAGCCAGGGAAAATCCACGAAACAGATTAGTGATCAATCTATAGAGTCAGGCATATCGCAGGTATTTATCGCTATAAAGCCACAAAACACGCAGCAAACCGACGATCTGATCGAAGAGATAATAAACTTTACTAAAAGCAGTCATCAAACTAATGCGAATAAACCGGTGGCTTATCCGGGCGAAAGCACGTTGAAAACCCGCAGGGAAAATACGACCAAAGGTGTGTTGGTGGATGAGAAGATTTGGGCGGAGGTGCGGGCTTTATAAGCTACTTAACGCCCGTACTTCTGTATCCACTTCGTAATGATGTCTAATACCTCGGGCGAGATGGTTTCTTCTATTTTAGCATATTCATTTGTCTCACCGGTGCCGGCGTGTTGAAATAAGTGGTTCAGACCTGGCATGACCATGGTCTTGAAGTGTTTGTTGCCGGCGCTGGTCAGCAAACTGTCAAATCCGGCCAGGTTTTCTTTGGCGCTTACCTGTGTGTCTTTACTGCCATTTAAAGCAAGAACCGGGATTGTTATTTTACCCAAAGTAGTTGCCGGGTCGTAAGCATTAAAATAGCGCTCCCAGGGAGAGTAGATATTTCCGGCCAGCTGATTTATATAGTTTTTTCCATTTTCGCCTTGAAAGCCCGCGTCATTTAAAAATTGGACTGGCTGCTGCTTAAGCCATGCTTCCATAAATTTTGCAAAAGCCGGTTTAAGCTCACTGTCATCAGTGTAGTTAGTGTATTGATTGGCAAGATTAATCATGCCGCTGAAAAGCGCAGTCATTCTGGTTATATATTCTTCAGAAAGATGGGCTTTTCGACTACCATCGCTAAATTGTTTAATAGTTATATCTTCTCCCTTAATACCCACGCCGGCAAGGCATATTATAAAGGCTACATCTTTAGATTGTACGGCGGCAATGGGGGCTATCATGCCACCTTCGCTGTGCCCCAGCAAACCAATATGTTTAACATCAATGTCTGCACGATTTTTTAAATAGTTAACACCTACAAGCACATCATTAGCAAAATCTGCAGAGGTTGCATTGATGATATTTCCTGTCGTTTCGCCAATGCTACGGTCATCAACCCTTAAAACTGCAATGCCATTGCGGCTTAAATGATCAGCAATCACCCAAAATGGTTGATGTCCCGCCAAACTTTCGTCCCTGTCTTGCAAACCAGAGCCTGTTATCAAAATTACTGCCGGTACTTTTTTTTCTGATTTGGGAATAGTTAAAGTAGCGCCATATCTTATTGACTTATCCTTATTATAATAAAGTACATTCTCCTCGCTATACGGAAATGGAGGCTTTGGCGTTTGCGGCCTTTTTAACTCAGGCTTAGTTGCAACACGTTTAAACTTTAGAAGCTCATAAACTCCGTTTTGCCCCCAGTTGCCCGATAATTCTGTTTTATCAGTATTAAATTTTGCTATGTAGTTTGATTGCATGGTTTTGAAAAACAACCTGAGACTATCGCCGGAAAAATTTATTATAGAAGCTTTTAAATTTATGATGGCTTGCTGCGGTACGTCAAGCGTTATCCTTTTTTCTTTAGTTAGGCTATCTTCCCCTATATGTAAGGTCAAATTAAGACCCATAGATTGCGCTTCCCAGGTGGTTTTTGCAGGTAAAGTTTGAGCCGATAAATTATAGATACCTGCAAACAACAGGTATAAAAAGATGAGCGTACGATTTAGGTTCATGGTGATAATTGGTAGCCCTAAAGTACACAATTATTACACATTCAAGTTTTAGAAACGGCTTGGTTTGATAGTTTTATCCCATCATCCCTTCAAACTTTTCCCAAAATCCATCTTTAGGTACGGGGGCAGTTATGAGGATAGGTTCTTTTTTTATAGGATGTATAAACTGCAGCCGCCGGGCGTGCAGGCAAATGCTTTTGCGCAAACTGCCACGCGGGTAACCATATTTATTGTCGCCAACTATAGGCGTGCCCAGGGTTGATAATTGCACCCTGATCTGGTGCGGACGACCGGTGATCGGGTCAACTTCTATTAAGTAATAGCCTTCCAGTTCGCCTACCAGCTTATAGTGTAACTCTGACCGCTGGCTACCGGCTACCTCATGATCATGCGCTTTGGTAACGTTTTTCTGCGGATTTTTGATCAGGTAATGCACCAGGGTTCCGGCTTCGGGGTAAGGGCGTTTGCGGGTTACGGCATAATAAGTTTTATGCATTTCTCGCGCCTTAAACATTTTGTTAATACGCTCTAAAGCTTTGCTGGTTTTGGCGAACAAGATCACGCCACTAACGGGGCGGTCCAAACGATGTACAACGCCTAAAAAGGCACCGTTAGGTTTATTGTATTTTTTGGCGATGTATTTTTTAACCTTTTCGTCCAGCGGCTCATCGCCGGTATCATCAACCTGTACAATGTCGCCAGCGCGCTTGTTTACAGCAATCAAGTGATTATCCTCATAAAGGACATCCTTATCTGTTATATCGTGGTCGGCGTAATGAAATTCAGGTCGGGCCATTATTTAGTCGATAGTCCATGGTCCATAGTCCATGGTTGATTATATTTTTATTACTATGGTCTCTGGTCTATCGACCATGGACTAATTTAATATTGTTCTTTTTCGTTAGGGAATTCTCTGCCTTTTACATCGCTCACATAATTTTCTATGGCGCCATTCATGGTATCATACAAGTTAGCGTACTGACGCAAAAAACGTGGCTTAAAACCTTTATTAATACCCAGCATATCATGAATCACCAATACCTGCCCGTCGCAATGCTGCCCGGCGCCTATACCAATGGTTGGGATAAGCAGGCTTTCAGATACTTCTTTAGCTAACTGCGCCGGTATTTTCTCCAATACAATGCCAAAGCAACCCAGTTCCTGTAATTTCAAAGCATCTTCTTTCAATTTTGCAGCCTCTGCATCCTCTTTTGCGCGAACAGTATAAGTGCCAAATTTATAAATAGATTGTGGCGTTAAACCCAGGTGCCCCATCACCGGGATACCTGCAGTCAGGATCCGGCTTACAGATTCGGCAATCTCAATACCACCCTCTAGTTTCACCGCGTGAGCGCCCGATTCTTTCATGATGCGGATAGCCGAGTTCAAGGCTTCTTTAGAGTTGCCCTGGTAAGTGCCAAAAGGCAAATCGACTACTACCAACGCACGTTTAGCCGCGCGCACTACTGCCGATGCATGGTAGATCATCTGATCTAACGTTATCGGCAAGGTAGTTTCATGACCGGCCATGACGTTCGATGCCGAATCGCCAACTAATATAATGTCCATACCTGAGGCGTCTACTACGGCCGCCATCGAGTAATCGTAAGCAGTTAGCATGGCAATTTTCTCGCCACGGGTCTTCATTTCCTGTACGGTATGGGTGGTTATTCTTTTTACTTCTTTGTGAACAGACATAGTTAGATCTGATTTACTGTTAGGCAAAGGTAGGATAATTTTTATTTCGGAATTCGGATGTTTGATTTCGGATTTATCATCTTAATATCACATCAAAAAAATCCGAAATTCCACATCCGATATCCGAAATCTTTTCCTACTTTTGCGCCGTGAACAAAGGAGTTTCTTACTTCGTTTCTACAGTCCAATTTTACGGCGCATCGCACCAGACCAGCCGCAATTTTCACTATTCAATTTATTTAAACAGATGACTTATTTCACCAAATTACCTGCGGTATTATTATTAGAAGACGGAACTGTTTTTCATGGCAAAGCTGCCGGAAAAATTGGTACCACCGCCGGCGAAATTTGTTTTAATACCGGTATGACCGGCTACCAGGAAATTTTTACCGACCCATCTTATTTTGGGCAAATTATGGTGGCTACCAATGCGCACATCGGTAATTATGGTATAGCCAATGCCGAAGTTGAATCTGGCAATATCCAGATTGCCGGCCTGGTTTGTAAAAACTATAATATCCCTTACAGCCGTAAACAAGCCGATGAGTCTATCCAGGATTATTTTCAACAACAAAATATAGTAGGGATCTCTGATGTGGATACCCGCCAGTTGGTTCGCCATATCCGCGATAAAGGCGCGATGAATGCCATCATCTCCTCGGAAATTACGGATATTGACGAGCTGAAAGCTAAACTGGCCGAAGTGCCGTCAATGGATGGGTTGGAGCTATCATCAAAAGTATCGACTACAGAAACTTATACGTTCGGCGAAGAAAACGCACCATATCGTGTTGCAGTGTTAGATTTAGGTGTAAAGAAAAATATCCTGCGCAATTTTGATGATCGTGGGGTTTATGCTAAAGTTTATCCTGCCAAAACCACTTTTGCCGAAATGGAGAAAGATTTTGCACCAAGCGGTTACTTCATCTCCAACGGCCCCGGCGACCCATCTGCCATGCCTTATGCCGTTGAAACGGTTAAAGAGATCCTGGCTTCTGATAAACCTATGTTCGGAATCTGTTTAGGTCACCAGTTATTGGCTTTGGCTAATGATATCCCAACCAAAAAAATGTTTAACGGCCACCGCGGTTTAAATCACCCGGTTAAAAATATCATTATTAACCACTGCGAGGTTACTTCTCAAAACCATGGTTTTGGCGTAGTACCTGAAGCAGTTAGAGCGTCTGATAAAGTAGAGATTACCCACGTTAACCTGAATGATCAATCTATTGAAGGTATCCGTGTAAAAGGTAAAAAAGCATTCTCGGTACAATATCACCCCGAGTCATCACCAGGCCCGCATGATAGCCGCTATTTGTTTGACGACTTTATTAATTTGATGAAGTAATCAGATTGAAAATAAATAGAAAGACGCCCGATGGCGTCTTTTTTGGTTTAATAATAATTGTCATTCTGAGCGTAGCGAAGAATCTTATACGTAATACTTGTCGCGCTTATAGGATTCTTCGCTACGCTCAGAATGACAACCCTTTTTGTGTGTTTTACCGAAACCCTCATCCATTCACCGACAATTTCCCTTAACTTACCTAATAACCGTGTGCCATTTTTGATTTCCGATGCAAATTTGAATCATAAAATCATCACACAATGACAACTTTATTCACCGTACCGGCATTAATTATCGTCACGCATTTTTTTGCGCATGTAGTATCTGCTATCCATTTAATTGGTCACCTGGTAAAATAATTACAAGTTATGAAGCTCTTTCTGCTTATTGTAATAATCGTACTGATACGTCAAAAAAATCGCTGATATTTCACACCTTTGCGGCATGGCAAAACAATCCATCATTACAGTAAAAAACCTGGTTAAAAACTATGGCGATTTTAAAGCTGTAAAAGGCATTAGCTTTGAAGTTTACGAGGGCGAAATCTTCGGTTTACTGGGCCCTAACGGCGCGGGTAAAACCACCACCCTCGAGATCATTGAAACCCTGCGTGAAAAAACCTCCGGCGAGATCACTGTCGACGGATTTAATATTGATACTGATGCTGCAAGCATTAAAAAACGCATTGGTGTACAATTGCAGGCAGCGGGTTATTACCCGAACCTGAATCTTACAGAGTTGATTGATCTCTTCTCGGGATTGTATGGCATACAACGCAGTCCGCTGGAAATGTTGGAAAAAGTTGCGCTGACAGACAAAGCCAAAGCCAAATACAAAGAATTATCAGGCGGGCAGAAACAACGTTTCTCGATAGCTACCACCTTAATAAACAATCCGCGCATTGTGTTTTTGGATGAGCCGACAACGGGACTCGACCCGCAAGCACGTCGTAACCTTTGGGATTTGATTCGCGAAATCCGCGACCAGGGCACTACCGTAGTGATTACCACCCACTATATGGACGAAGCCGAAGTGCTATGCGACCGCGTAGCTTTTGTAGATAACGGAAACATCATAGGCGTTGATACGCCAGATCATTTTATCGATCAACTGGTAGCCTCGGGATTTGAACGACCAAAACAAGTTAAGTTGGCCAACCTGGAAGATGTATTTATTAATTTGACAGGTAAAGAGTGGCGGGCTGAGTAAACATCTCACAACCCTATCCAAAAGAGAGGGCTTTAAATAACGTTATCGACAATATTGATACTGATTAATAGATAAACATAAAATTAAAAAACATGCTCGTCAGAACCCTCTCCTCTGGAGAGGGCAGGGTGAGGTCTAATGAACATGACAAACCAAGAAAAACCGTACAGTAATTTTAAAGCTACCCTGGCTATCACCCGGGCAAGTTTCCGTTCCATTATACGTACGCCATCTACGGTGGTGTTTACGTTGCTTTTTCCGTTGATATTTATTTTGGTTTTCGGCTTTATTAGCGGGGGCGGAGTTATTTCCGTTGATGTTGGTGTGGCTAAAACTAATGATACCTTGAACCCGGTTTACCAGGCTTTGAAGAAAGTAAGCGTGGTGCATCTGATCCACGATCAAACACCGGAGCAGATGGAAGCCAATCTGAAAAAGGGGAGCATCGATGCAATCCTGAATATTCAGAAAAATGCTACGCCACCTGTCTTCACGGTGAATGTACAGTCAAGCAAGGCATCCGGCGATAAGATGGCGATTCTAAGATCGGCTTTAAATAATATTTTTTTCGAGATCAATTCGCATGTAACCAATGCACCGCCGCCGGTTGCCGTTATCAAGGAAGATACGGTAGCAGGCCGCGAGTATAAAACTATCGACTTTATTTTGCCCGGTCAGTTGGGCTTTTCCTTATTAAGCACTGGTGTATTTGGTACTGCATTCGTTTTCTTATCACTACGGATCACCCTGGTAATCAAACGCTTTTTTGCCACCCCTGTGCAACGTTATAGTATTATTATAGGCGAGGCTATTGCGCGGATCTCTTTCGCGTTAATTGGCGCATTGTTTATTATTTGCATCGGTCATTTCGCATTTGGTTTTACGCTGGTCCACGGTGTTGTCACGGTGCTCAATATGCTGCTGCTCTCGCTCATTGGGGTAGTGGTCTTTATGGGTTTTGGTTTCGTGGTGTCGGGTATTGCTAAAAACGAGAGCACGGTGCCGCCAATTGCTAATTTGATCACGTTGCCACAGTTCCTGCTATCGGGTACGTTTTTCTCTATCAATGTTTTCCCGGCGTGGTTGCAGCCTATCAGCAGGGCGCTGCCTTTAACCTACCTGAATGACGCTTTGCGTAAGGTTGCTTTTGAGGGCGCAAGCTTAATGGATGTATCGCACCAGATTTTAATTATGGCCATTTGGGGCGTGGTGATTTATGTGGTAGCTACCAAAACGTTTAAGTGGGAATAGCCAGGTAAACATCGGTCAACGTCGATTTACCTATTCATTTACTTTTATAGCTATGGCGATTTAGTTCTTGTATTTCTGCTTATAAATAGTTAAATCGCTTAAGCATTTAACTATTTAGCTGATAGATGAAATCCGGGGCATTAAAAATTGCAATAATTTATGTCGTAGCCGGTGTATCGTGGGTCGCTCTTAGCGACAAGGTGCTGGATTTACTAAAGGCGCGGCTTGATGTATCTGTGATCTTATTTATAGGCAGCATCAAAGGGGTTGGCTATATGATTTTTACCGGCTTTATCCTTTATAGACTCATCCTTCACTACAATGCCAAATTAGACGAAAGCGAAAAGCAATACCGCAGCTATTTCGAGGCCAACCCATCGCCCATGTGGATCTATAATAAACGTACCCTGAACTTTACTGCTGTAAATAATGCCGCAATATCTAAATATGGCTACACCGCAGATGAGTTTATGAATATGACAATCTTAGACATTCGTCCTAAAAGCGATGTCGGTAAGGTGCATACGGTAGTAAAACAACTTGCCGGCACTTATAACGACTCTGGCATATGGACCCACCGTAAAAAGGATGGCACTTTGATTCCGGTGCATATCACTTCTCATATCATTACTTCGCTAAAGGAACCACATATCATGGTGATGGCTGCCGAAGTAAAAAAGGCTTAATAAATTGTTTAAAAACACGCTTTGTAACATTAAATTTATGTTAATATTAAACAATTTTGCAGCTTATTTATTTGAAATTGTATCTTTGAAAAACTAAATGTTTCTGGTGTACTATCTACACTAAGATCTTAACTGAATAAATAAGCAAGAAAAATGAGTTTAATAATTGACGTTCACGCCCGCCAGATCCTTGACTCGCGCGGAAACCCTACTATCGAGGTAGATGTATTAACCGAAAATGGCTTTTTAGGCCGTGCCGCTGTACCATCAGGTGCATCAACGGGTATACATGAGGCTGTTGAGCTGCGTGACAATGATAAGTCTGTTTACATGGGTAAAGGTGTTTTAAAAGCCGTTGAAAATGTAAATGACATTATCGCTAAAGAACTGCAAGGTGTTGACGTGTTTGATCAAAACAGCATAGACAAGATCATGATTGATCTTGACGGCACCCCAAACAAAGGCAAATTAGGCGCTAACGCAATTTTAGGTGTTTCTTTAGCTGCTGCAAAAGCTGCTGCGCAAGAAAGCCGCCAGCCTTTATACCGCTACATTGGTGGTGTTAACGCTAATACATTACCTATACCAATGATGAACATTGTTAACGGTGGTTCACACTCTGACGCGCCTATAGCGTTCCAGGAGTTTATGATCATGCCGGTTGGGGCTTCGTCTTTCTCTGAAGCTTTACGTTGGGGTACCGAGGTTTTCCATAACCTGAAAAAGATTTTACATGACCGCGGTCTTTCAACTGCAGTAGGCGACGAAGGTGGTTTTGCACCAACTTTTGAAGGTACTGAAGATGGTGTTGAAACCATTTTAAAAGCTATCGAAAAAGCAGGTTACAAACCAGGTGTTGACATTTGCCTAGCATTTGATTGCGCTGCTTCTGAGTTTTACAAAGACGGCAAATACGACTATACTAAATTTGAAGGCGAAAAAGGTGCCATCCGCAACAGCGAAGAGCAGGCAGATTACCTGGCTTCATTAGCCGCTAAATACCCAATCATCTCTATCGAAGACGGTATGGCTGAGGATGATTGGGCCGGCTGGAAAATCCTGACTGACAAAATTGGCGATAAAGTTCAATTAGTGGGTGACGATTTGTTTGTAACCAACGTATTGCGTTTACAAAGAGGTATTGACGAGAAGACTGCAAACTCTATCCTGGTAAAAGTTAACCAGATTGGTTCATTAACCGAAACCATCAATGCGGTTAGCCTGGCACAAACCAGCAGCTATACTTCAGTAATGAGCCACCGTAGCGGCGAGACTGAGGATGCTACCATTGCTGATTTAGCCGTTGCTTTAAATTGTGGTCAAATCAAAACCGGTTCGGCTTCACGTTCAGACAGGATAGCAAAATACAATCAGTTGTTACGTATCGAAGAAGAACTGGGCGAGAACGCTAAGTTTATCGGTAAGAACTTTAAATACTACAACAAATAATATTCCAGGAGACGCAAAATATTGCGTCTCTACATTGATATTGAAAAGGCTCCGGGTTCGGGGCCTTTTTTTGTTTGACATTTAACCAAATATCCCTCTTTCCCGCTTGCGGAAGAGAGGGTGGTCGAGCGAAGCAAAGACCGGGTGTCCCCCCGCGTTAAGGATTACAGCGGATACCGGCCCGTGACTAAGGCCCTGCGCAGTATGATCCGCCTAAAGGCGGACTGACCCGAAGGGAACGCCCAAATAGTTATCAAAGATTATTTCATCATTTATATCTTAAAATAAAATGTCCCTACCTAAATTATTCATTATCAACTTATTGCTTATCAAAGACATTGCTAACTAATAAAAGCGTATCTTTGCGCAAATAAATTAATACCCGTTAGCTTTACGGCTTTGATCACCGACAAACTCTTCAGATCCGCTATGCAATCGCGTTAGCACAAAATATAAAAGACAATACATGTTATTTCAAGATTTAAATTTAATTGATCCAATTCTCAGGGCTTTAAAAACTGAGGGATATACTACCCCAACACCTATACAAGAACAAGCAATACCTATTGTGTTGCAACGCCGCGACCTGTTAGGCTGCGCGCAAACAGGCACCGGTAAAACGGCTGCTTTCTCTATACCTATTTTGCAATTGCTTTACCAGGACAAACTGCAACACAAAGAGCAGAAAACCATTAAGGCCCTTATACTAACCCCAACCCGCGAGCTGGCTATCCAGATCAACGAAAGTTTGGCAGCTTATGGCCGTCATACCGGTTTGAAGCATTTGGTAGTTTTCGGCGGTGTATCTCAAAACCCACAGGTTGATGCCTTGCGTCGTGGTGTGGATATTTTGGTGGCAACACCGGGCCGTTTGCTGGATTTGATGAACCAACGCTTCATCAACCTCGAGCATATCAAAATGCTGGTATTAGACGAAGCCGATCGTATGCTGGACATGGGTTTTGTAAACGATGTGAAGAAAGTAATTGCCAAAGTACCTGCAAAAAGACAGACGTTGTTTTTCTCGGCCACTATGCCAAAAGAGATCCAGCATTTAGCAGATAGTATTTTAACCAATCCTGAAAGAATTGAGGTTACGCCTGTATCATCAACAGCCGATACCATACAGCAAGAACTTTACTACGTAGAAAAGAATGACAAGCGCGCCTTGTTAGAACATATTTTAAAAGATAAAGGCATTAAAACTGCGCTGGTTTTTACCCGCACCAAACATGGCGCAGACAAGGTGGTTAAAGATCTGCACCGCTTAAAGATCACTGCCGAGGCCATTCACGGTAATAAATCGCAAAATGCAAGACAACGTGCATTGACCAATTTCAAGAACCGCGATACCCGTGTGTTAATAGCTACGGACATTGCAGCGCGTGGTATTGATATCGACGAGTTGACACACGTAATTAACTACGAAATACCAAACGTACCCGAAACTTATGTACACCGTATAGGTCGTACAGGCAGGGCAGGAGCCAATGGCATTGCTTATTCGTTTTGCGATGCAGAGGAACTGGAATTTATAAGAGACATTCACAAGCTGATTGGCAAACAGATCCCGGTTAATGAGGAACATCCGTATGTAATGAATCCGCTGACGGTAAGCCCATCTGCTGCTGCGAAGCCTAAAGGTAAAGGTGGCGGCCAAAAGCGCGGCCGTGGTTTTGGCCGTAGCGATCGCCCGTCGGGTGATAAACGTCAAGGCGGCGGTGGCCGTTCAGAAAATAGCAACCTAAGCGGCGGAAAGCCGGGTGGTAACAGAAGGTAGTGATAAAAGGTAGAGACGCAATATTTTGCGTCTCTTTTTGTTTTACCGTTGTATTGTTAATAAGTTAATAAGCATATTTGCACCGGTTAAACTTTTTTAATAATTTTAAATAAAATTATCGCGCCACGTTTATGCAACGACTGATAGATCTTTTTAAAAACAAATTTTTCCTGGTTACGGTGGCATTCGTGGTATGGATGGTTTTTTTCGATAAGAATGATCTGTTGTCGCAATACCAGTATCACCAGGAAGTTAGCAAACTGAAAACTGAGCGCGATTTCTACAAAGCCCAAAGCGAAAAAGTAACTAAAGATCTGGACGAGCTAAACTCGGATCCGGCCAAACTCGAAAAATTTGCCCGCGAAAAATATCTTATGCACAAAGACAATGAAGATGTTTTTGTGATTGTGAAGGATAAGAAAGATTAAACTTTCATGATGTCATGCCGAACTTGTTTCGGCATCCCACATGCTAGGCGAGGCGGACTGCCGCCGGAGATCCTGAAACAAGTTCAGGATGATCCGTGTAAATCAAATAAAGCAAGTTATAATTTACTAAGTTTGCTTCTTCGTCCATGATCGCAAGCCTTACCATCATCCGTTACAAAAAACGTTTTATACCCTTTGCCTTGATGGCAATGGCTGCGCACCGCATTCCGATAGCGCTGCAAAAAGGCTGTACCTTCTGGAGGTTATTGGGTAGCGGCCGCGACGGCGGCTTTAGCATGAAGCCCGATTGGCAACGATGGGGGCTGTTTGCTGTATGGAACAGTGAAAGCGATTTTAATAGCTTCAACAACAATTCATTCATTTCCAAATGGTGGAATGCGCTTGCCTATGAAAAATGGACGTTATTATTACAACCGAACCAAAGTCATGGCAAATGGGGCGGTGTCGATCCTTTTAATGATATCGAACCTGTTAAAAATATCGAGGGGCCTGTTGCAGTACTTACCCGTGCACGGATAAGATTGGGCAAATTTAAAGCATTCTGGTCGTCGGTTGAAGCGGTGAATGATGATCTTAATATAGCGCCGGGCCGGCTAACATCTATCCCTATAGGCGAAACGTACCACCGGGTTGCTACATTTTCTGTATGGGATAATGCAGACAACATGAAAGCATTTGCCTATAAACCCGGAAATCATGCCGACGTGATCAAACGCGCCCGGGAGGAGAATTGGTTAGGCGAAGAAATGTTTACCCGCTTCACAATTATATCAAGTCAGGGTACATTAAATGGCCAGGATCCTTTACAGGGTGTGGGTCTGAATTAAGATTTGAGCAATAATTTCGGCCCAAATTTCTACATTTACACCATGAGTATCCGTGTTGAAGGTTTAACAAAAATTTATGGCGAGCAAAAGGCGGTCGACAGTATCAGCTTTGAGGCTAAGCCCGGCGTGCTGGGCTTTTTGGGGCCTAATGGAGCCGGTAAATCAACCACCATGAAGATATTGACCTGCTTTATACCGCAAACTGCGGGTAAGGCAGAAGTATGTGGGTTCGACGTAACTACGCAACCCATTGAAGTTAAGCGCAGCATTGGTTACCTGCCCGAAAGTAATGCGCTTTACGGCGAGATGTACGTCAAAGAATCGATGGGTTTTATCGCCGATATCCATCAACTTAACGATCCTGGTAAACGCATAGCCGATGTTATAGAAATGACCGGCCTTGGTCCGGAACAACATAAAAAAATCGGTCAACTGTCTAAAGGCTATCGCCAGCGTGTTGGCCTGGCGCAGGCTATTTTACATGATCCGCAGGTTCTTATTTTGGACGAGCCTACCTCAGGTCTTGATCCAAATCAGCTCATCAGCATCCGCCAGCTAATACTTAATCTCGGTAAAACCAAAACTGTGGTGCTGTCAACCCACATTATGCAGGAGGTTGAAGCCGTATGCGATCATGTGATCATCGTCAATAAAGGTAAAATTGTTGCCGATGATACATTAGCTAATCTCAAAGGCAAAAATACAACCACATCGCTTGAGGATATCTTTGTTAAGCTTACCAATCTTTAATAAACTATAACATGCAGACTTTGCCAGTCGATTTTCCGTCTTGCAAAAAATGGTATTACGCCATTCTTTGCTCATAATATTTTTTATATTATTGAGTTTATTGCGTAGAAAACCCTTTTTTTATTTTAACCGCAATTATAAACCCCTACTATCATGAGAAAAATTTTATTAACCCTTATTTTAATTGGCAGCATAACAACTGCATTTGCCCAAAAAGCCGACCCGGAAAAGTTTAGTATTGGCCTTGAAGGCGGCATACCTTTGGCTTCGGCGCGTGCTTATTCAACTTTTACGGTTGGTGGTTCGTTGAAGTATAACTTTACTATTAATGACAAAGTTTCGCTTACTGCCTCTGCCGGTTATATTTATTTCCCTTACCGTGCCGATGCTACCATTCCTTTCGTGGGCTACGGCACCACCAACAAAGGCGAGGGTTACATCCCTTTAAAAGGTGGTGTTAAATACTTTATTAGCGATGTGTTTTATGCTGAAGGACAGGCAGGCGCAGCCATATCAACCGCTACCGGGGGCGGTACGGCGTTTGCTTATTCGCCGGGTGTTGGTTACCGCTTTGATACCCATGCCGATATCGGTATCAGGTTTGAAAGCTGGTTGCAAAACAACAGTACCATTAACCAGGTAGCGCTGCGTTTAGCTTATAGTTTTTAAACTAAACGCTAACCATATCAAAAAGGCTTTTGCGATGCAAAGGCCTTTTGTTTTTTTAATACTGCCGATATGCCGATAGCAAATATTGTTGTAATTTCGGCGTTCAAGGTTTTAAGGTGTATAGCATACTCAAAAAAGAAATAACAACCTACCTCAGCTCGCTGGTGGCTTATGTTACCATCGGCGTTTTCCTTTTGGTGCTGGGGCTGTTTTTGTGGGTTTTCCCCGATTCATCAATTCTCGATTACGGCTACGCTGGATTAGACAGCCTGTTTAGCACTGCGCCATACCTGTTCATGTTCCTGATTCCGGCCATTACCATGCGGTCGCTGGCCGAGGAGCGTAAGGAAGGTACCTTCGAATTATTGATTACCCGGCCGCTTACCGATCTGCAAATTGTATTAGGCAAATACTTCGCGGCAGTAATATTGGTGCTGTTTGCGCTGGTTCCTACCCTAATTTATTACTACTCGGTTTACGTACTGGGTACGCCCCAAGGCAATATAGATAGCGGGGCGGTAATAGGCTCGTACATTGGTTTGTTTTTATTGGGTGCCGCTTTCGCGGCGATAGGCCTTTTCGCCTCGGCTATTACCAAAAATCAAATCATTGCATTCACCGTATCAGTATTTATCTGTTTCTTTTTTTACAGCGGATTTGATTCATTGAGCGGGCTGCTTTCTCTGCAATCAACCGGAATACAAGGCCTGGGTATTAATGATCATTATCAATCCATTAGTCGTGGGGTATTAGATACCCGCGATCTGGGCTACTTCGTCGTATTAACTGCCTTGTTTATTTGGCTTACTGTTTTCGTACTGTTTAAGCAACAACAAAAAACTGTCGGCAAAAAAAGCTTAACCGGCTTAGCGGCCATCATCGCGATAGCTATATTAAGCACCCTTGGTTTCACCCGTTTTGATTTTACTAAAGAGGGCCGCTATACCATCTCAACCATGAGTCGTGGTATTTTAGATAGCCTGCAGCAGCCGGTAAAAGTTACTGTTTATTTACAGGGCGATTTAACCGGTGGTATGAAACGTCTGCAACGCGCCGGCAACGATATGCTGAGCGACCTGCAAGCTTACAGTCATCGCAAACTGCAGTTTGAATTTGTAGACCCATTGAAAGGTTTGGCAAGCGATCAACAAAATCAAGCAATTCAAGATTTGCAGTCGCGCGGCATTGAGCCTACTGCCTTAAGCGTGAAGACCGACGATGGTGTTACGCAAAAAACGATATTCCCGGGCGCTATGGTGTCTGCTAATGGCAAAGATATCCCGGTTAAATTGCTGTATCAGCAAAGCTTGATGGGTTTATCTGCCGATGAAGTGCTGAATAATTCTATCCAAAACCTGGAGTATGCATTCATATCAGCCATAAAAAAAGCTACCAAAGGCGGCAAGCCCGAAATTGGCTTTACCACCGGGCATGATGAGCTGAATGATGTGCAATTGAACGATGCGATGAAGTCGCTTTCGGATGGATTTTTGGTTGGTCGTGTCGACCTGAAAACTATCCCGTTTGATAGCTTGCAAAAGATCCGCCTGATGGTGGTGCCTAAACCCGAAAAGCCATTTACCGAAGCCGAGAAGTTTAAGCTGGATCAATACCTGATGCGCGGCGGCAAAATAGTATGGACGATAGACCAGGTAAGCGCCGAGCTGGATAGCCTGCGCGGTCACGGTGGCGAGCAATTGGCTTTCCCGAAACAACTTAATTTGGACGATCAGTTATTTGTGTACGGCGTACGCATTAATTATGATCTGATAGCCGATATCAGTTCCGCGCAAATACCTATCAGTACGGGTAATGTTGGCGGGCAGGCTCAGATCCAGATGGTGCCATGGCTGTTTTATCCGATATTTATCCCTTACTCAAAACACCCTATTGTTAAAAACCTGGATGGTATTTACAGTGAGTTCCCCAGTACCATTGATGTGCTAGACATTCGCGACGTGAGCAAGACCGTATTATTGAACTCATCGCCCTATAATAAAAACCTGAAAGCGCCTCATTTGCTGTCGTTACAAGCCATTGAGCAGGAGCCAGATCCCAAAGCTTTTCAAAGCGTGCCAAAAGTTACCGGGGTTTTGCTGGAAGGTAAGTTTCAGTCCGACTTTAAGAATCGTCCCGAGCCGGAAGGCGTAGGGGAGATTATCGCGCAAAAATCAGAGAGTGTGCAAACCAAACAGATCGTCATTAGTGATGGCGATGTATTTAAAAATGAGGTAGCTGCCGATGGCTCGCCGTTCCCGCTGGGGTATGATCGGTATACCCGCCAGAACTTCGGTAACAAAAATTTATTGCTCAACATTGCCGACTATATGACTGACGACTCGGGCCTGATAACTTTACGTAATAAAGAAATTAAATTGCGGCTGTTAAACCGCGCCCGGGTGCGTAACGAAAAATTATTCTGGCAAATTGTAAATACAACTATGCCCTTGTTTTTAGTGTTAATATTTGCTATTTTTCAACATTATATCCGCAGGCGAAAGTATGCTCATTAAATTTTATACTTTTGACTAATTAACATTTAATTTATATATGAGATTCATAGTTTCCACATCGACATTACTAAAGCAACTACAGTCTGTGAGCGGTGCACTAAGCAGCAGTACCGTATTGCCTATACTGGAGAACTTTTTGTTTGAGATAAAGGATGGAAACTTAACCATTTCTGCTACCGACCTGCAAACCAGCATGACTACCTCGCTTACTGTGGAGTCGAAAGAAAACGGCAGAATTGCAATTCCATCGCGCATCTTGTTAGATACTTTAAAATCATTGCCTGAGCAGCCGGTTGCTTTCTCTGTTGATGATGCTACGTTTGCTATCGAGATTAACGCCGGCGACGGAAAGTATAAATTAAGCGGCGAGAACGGTGAGGACTTCCCTAAAATTCCGGTGGTTGAGAATGCATCGTCTGTTAACCTGCCAGCTTCAGTTTTAGCCGAGGCGATTAACAAAACCATTTTCGCGGTAAGTAATGACGAACTGCGCCCGGCCATGACAGGTGTTTACTGCCAGTTATCAAGCCAGTACTTAACTTTCGTTGCTACCGACGCGCATAAATTGGTACGCTATCGCCGTTTAGATGCTAAAGCAGAGTCTACCACTTCGTTCATCCTGCCAAAGAAAGCTTTAACACTGTTAAAGTCGGCTTTGCCAAGCGATGACGTGAATGTATCTGTTGAATACAACAGTACCAGCGCTTTCTTTAAATTTAACAACATTAACCTGGTGTGCCGCCTGATAGACGAGCGCTACCCGGATTACGAAGCGGTTATCCCGTTGAATAACCCTAATAAATTAAGTATCGATCGTGTGGCTTTCTTAGGCTCATTAAGCCGTGTAGCTATTTACGCTAACAAAACCACGCATCAGGTGCGTTTAAAGATCACCGGCAGCGAGCTGCACATCTCGTCAGAAGATATTGACTTTGCTAACGAGGCTCATGAGCGTTTAGGCTGCCAGTATGAAGGCGAGGACATGGAAATTGGCTTTAACGCCCGTTTTCTGATAGAAATGCTAAAAAACCTGAGCGGCGAAGAAGTGACTTTGGAAATGTCGACCCCTAACCGTGCCGGTTTGTTGCTACCACAGGGCGGTGATGAAAACGAAGATGTACTAATGCTGGTGATGCCGGTTATGCTGAATAGCTACGCATAAATATCGCTTTAAAAGAAATTAAAATATAAAAACCATAGTCCGGGTCTTAAAAACCGGACTTTTTTATTGACCATGATAACAAAAGCTGTAATTATGCAGTTATATAGCATCTGGTGATTTATGAATAACAGAATAATAATATTAGTAGTGTTTGCGGCGATGATCGGCGTCTTCTACTCTTGTAAGAAAGATGGTGAGCAGCTTGCACCTGTTACTAACAACCTCATAACCGTGGTAAACGCAAGTAGCGATACACTGAACATTTACGAAAACGGTACCCGTATAAACAGCGGTTCAAACCTGGTGCCGTTTGGTCAATATCAAAATCTGGAAATTACCGCGGGTGCTCAGCGTTACCAATTTAAAAAGGCAGGCAATGTAAACACTTTGATTGATTTGCCGCTTAGCCTTAATGACTCAAGCTTTTATAGCTTGTTTGTGGCTGGCGAATCGGCCGATAACGTATTTCTATTACAAGACGTACTTTTCGTTGACACCGCGAAAGGCGCAAGCAATACCTTTATACGATATGTAAATGCCTCGCCTGACGCGGGGGATATTGATTTTACCATCAGTACCTATCCAATATTTAAAAGCTGCGCATTTAAATCGGCTACCTCGTTTGTTGAAGTACCCGCCGGTGCGGTTTTTTATTCGATGACAAGGCAGGGAGAATCTGCACCATTTGCATCTGGCAATATAACGCTCTCTGCCGGTGTGTCATACACCCTGTTTTCAAAAGGATTGATCAAAGGCACGGGTGCCAATGCGCTGGGGGCGCGGATATTACCAACCGTACATTAACTATGACAATGACCGCCAAAATTAAACCCATATTTTTTGTGTTCCTGTTTTGTACAGGGGTTATAATAGTGCCTTTTATTGCATCGTGCGGCAAGGGTGCTAATGTGGCGCCTACTACCTCCGGAATTCAGTTCCAGGTGGTTAACGTAAGCCCCGATTTGCAACCTATTTATTTATATGTTGGGCTTGTTAAACAAAATCTGACCGCTTATTCATATTCTTATCCTTCGGGATATTTTTCATTAAGTAGAGTTGATCCGCCTATACAGATTAAATCTTTTAACCCGTTAATAGCTGTTGATCCTTTGATAACGATCAATGCAGAACTGAAACGGAATTATAAATACACACTATTTGTCAGTGGTTTCCGCGCCGATAACAGCGTTGCCGGGATATTTGTCACAGATACAGCGGCTCCACCAACTGCGGGCCGCGGTAAACTAAGGTTTGTTAATGCATCGCCAGACTCTAACTCTTTTGATGTTTTTGCCAATGGTACATTGGCATTTCAAAAACAGCGATACAAAAGTGTTACTTCATTTATACAGGTGCCACCGGGTAATTACGACTTTAAAATAATACCAAACGGCCAAACCTCGGTTATATCTGATTTCCCGAACGTAACTATTGCCGACGGCAAAGTATATACGCTTTATTGCCGCGGGCTGGCCGGTGGGGCCGATTCGGTGAAATTTGGAACCGGTATAATTAATAACCGCTAAGCTTTACCGGGATATATTTATATTTTTGCGCCAAAATCAATCATATTGGAACTGATAAAATCCGTAATCGACTTTATATTACACATAGATAAGCACCTGGTGCTCATTACCAGTCAATACCAGGGCTGGACCTACCTTATACTTTTTGCCATCATTTTTGCCGAAACCGGTTTTGTGGTAACCCCATTTTTACCCGGCGACTCATTATTGTTTGCGGCCGGTGCCTTGATTGCCGGCGGTAACTCAGGCTTGGAGATTTACCTGCTTACCTTTATTTTAATTGTAGCAGCCTTTACGGGCAACACGCTTAATTATATGCTCGGGAAATTCCTGGGGCCGAAGGTGTTTAAGGAAAAAAACAAAATACTTAAGTTGGATTATTACCTGGAAACCAAAGCTTTCTTTGACAAACATGGTGGTAAGGCTGTAATAATTAGCCGTTTTATGCCTATCATTCGCACCATTGCGCCGTTTGTGGCCGGGGTGGGGCGTATGCCATTGGTGCGCTACAGTTTGTATAATATTATAGGTGGCTCGGCATGGATTTTCTTGTTCTTGTTTGCCGGATATATGCTGGGTAACGTGCCTTTCTTTAAAGCACATTTCTCGCTGATTGGGATCGCTATCATTTTGGTATCAGTTATTCCGGCGATTATAGCAGCGGTAAAAGGTGGAAAAAGAAAAACTACGTAGAGACGCAATATTTTGCGTCTCCTGCTAATCTTGCGTCCCCTATAATTACTCCTCTTCCTTTTGAATCTCAAAAGGGCCAATCTTACCCGAGCGGAAAATCATTTCCTCCTGTTGGATTTTTTGTAGCTGAGATCGCATTAACGGCCGTTTAATCAACTTATTCAAATCCGGCTGCCCGGCGTCTACCCAGGCCGAGTACCAGAAACTACCTACCGACAAAATTGCCGAGCGCATGCGCCTTTGCACCATGCCATGCAGTAAGTGCTGGTAATCGCGACTGTACGCTACGGAATAATCCTTAACCGCTCTCTTACCGTGCATGACCATCATATATTTTTTACTATCGGGGTAGGATTTGCTTAAAGTCTTTTCAATTCGTAAAACTGAATCGACCTCGCTAAAAGACGTTTGGCAGATCTTGAACGCTTCTTTAAGCGGATTTTCAATATAGCGTGCTTTACCTGCATAGCAGTTATAGTTAGCGGCGAAAAGTTCGGGCAGGCGGCTTTCCCATAGTGCGTGCAGGCCGGTTTGCCCGGTTAATTGTCCATTGTAGTTTTGGGTGAGATGTAAAGGTACGTGTGCATCGGCTACATAATGCCCAAGGTTTGATGAGGCGATAAGAATATCCGTGGTGTCATGCCCTTTAAAGGCATTAACCAGTTTATAATAGTTGTATTGGATGGTCCAGGGCACGGTGCCGTACTTTTTCAACGTATCCTCCGAATATTTTACTACCGCGTCATCCCATCGCTCCGGAATAAAACGAAATGGCTGCTTGCCGTAATGATCGGCGTTTAAATAATGGCGGGGCGCCTCCAGCGAGTCTACATAGCGCCGTTTGTCGGCGCTGATGGCATGCTGGGTAATGAAATCGATGTTGGCCCTATAAAAACCCGTCATGGCTTTAGGCAGCGTAAAAACAGCCAATCGGTTAATGCGGTAATGCGCAAAAAATCCCCAGGAAGAGCAAAGTAAAACCAGAACAGTTGCTGTAAGATATATCGAAAGACACCTCTTCATAGATCCGGGTTTATTTATTGGCTATACTTACCTTATAAATTTACAAATCATATTTATTACGCAACGTAATACTGATATTATTGGCCTCATCAATCACACTATCCGGGTACCCCAAAGCTTTTAAAACCGCTATGCCATTACGGTTTTTAAGCAGCCCTTCTTTAAGCTTATAATCAAAGATCAACCGGTCATCGCCAATCAGCTCCTCAAAAGAAAATACTTTGTAGTCCTGTCCCAGTAAGCCGGCAAGTTCTAAATCATGGGTAGATACAAACACAAAACTTTGATTGGCTATCAAGTAACTCAGTACGGCTTTTGCCGCTGCAATTCTTTCTATGGTATTTGTCCCTCTAAAAATCTCATCAATAATTACCAGGCTATTAACTGGCTTGCTGTTTGCCACACTATCCATCATGTTTTTTACCGATATAGCTTCTACCTGGAAATAGCTTCTGCTTTCGTCAAGCTCGTCATTGATATCAATACTGGTCAATATATTTAAAGGCGGCGCGCTGTAACTTGTAGCGAAACTGGTATTAATAGTTTGCGACAGTAAAGCATTGATAGCTACCGACCGTATAAAAGTTGTTTTGCCCGACATGTTTGAGCCGGTAATTAAAACGCCTTGTTTGTTGTCAATCGTAATAGAGTTGACTACACAATTTTCAATTAATGGGTGATAAAGATCCTTGATGGTAATATTTTCATCGGCAGGCAAAAATTGCGGCAGGCAATAATGCGTTACTCCGTCTCGTACAGATTGAATGGCTATAGCCATATCAACTTTAGCTGTGGCTTCATACAGCGCTTTTATATCGTCCAGGTATTTATTAACCCGGCTTATAGAGTATACAAATACCAAAGGTTCAATAGCCAGGAACATTTTAAACCACTCAGATACCATAAAGGTCAGGTTCGTCGGGTCGGCATTCATGGCATTTTCAACGTTGATGAACCCCAGCGATTTTTTCAACTTGGCTACATTGGCTAAACTTTCATCAATATCGTCTTGTACTAATTTGTTGTCGTTAAGCCACTCTGATGTGTTATACAATATCAAAAGTTGCGGTAACAAATGCGTATAGGCCAATACCTTAAACTTATTAAAGTAATGCATCCCTACGTTGATCACCACTAAAATTAGCGCTGCCGCAAAGGCAAACTGGTTTAATTTGATAAATAAGCTGATGATCAATAACCCGGTTAACCAGGGTGCGGTACATATATAGGCTGTTGCCAGCCGTCCAAAAATGGGGTGTTGCTGTTTATTGAATAAAGTGGGCAGATTGTAAGCGTCCCTGTCGCTTAAGTTCGACAGTTTGAGTTGTGCGCGGTCTCTTAGATCCCGATCCTTATTAACTATCGCGATATGATCCTCGAGCTTTTTAAAGTAAGCCTCAGAAATTTCAGGCTGATGCAGTTTTTGATAAAGATACTGCTGCCCGGGTTTAGACGACGTGCGATCGAAATAGGCAAATATACCGTCAACATCGAGATCGTTGGCGGTACTTTCTGCTATAGCACTTTGGCCCCGGATATTTAAATAACCGGCAATTAAATTAAAGTTTCGGTTGATGTATTTAGGCTTGCCCCATTGTTCCCTTATTTTGGCCAGTTTTTTCTTTTCAGACTTAGAGCTCATTTATTGCTGCGCCTGCTGGTACTTATAGTGCAAAGCCTTTAGCGTTTCTTCGGCTTGTTCATCGTCGGCCGTGGCGCCGTAGCCGGTTACTAAAATTCCTTTTAAGCCCGATTTTGAAGTTAAAGCATAAGCTGTTGCTTCATCGGCCGGGTCAGACGCACCTTCATAGCGGTACAGATCGACGATCTCAAACTCATCTGCCGGATATACAGCACCATCAGCTTTAAAATGATCGTTTTCTAAGCTAAGGTCAAGCGTAAAGCCCTGGGCTTTGAGTTGTTCTACAGCTTCGCTAATGGTGGCGTAATGGAATTTTTGTTTCATATTGGTAATTTTGGTAGATGTAGGGTAAATTTAGGAAAATAACTTACAAAAGCATTGTTGTTTTGTCATTGCGAGCGTAGCGTGGCAATCGCGAATATTGCATCCTTGCGATTGCTTCGTCGTTCCTCCTCGCAATGACAAAAAAGATAATAAAAAATATTTTAAAAAGACATTTGACATTATAATAAAAGTCCCTATATTTGCAGTCCTTAAATAACGAATAGAATAACAAGCTAAAATGGCAAATCATAAATCATCAATAAAAAGGATCAGAGCTAACGCTGCGAAGCGTTTACGTAACCGTTACCAAGCTAAAACTACCAGAAACGCTATCAAGAAATTGAGAACAACTACCAGCAAGGCTGACGCTGCTCCTCTTTTGTCTAAAGTGATCTCTATGCTTGACCGTTTGGCTAAGAAAAACGTTATCCACAAAAACAAAGCTTCAAACAATAAATCGAAGCTTACTAAATTTGTAAACACTTTAAGCTAATAGCTTAATTACAGATATTTTTAATTGCGAAAAGGCGATAAGTTGATACTTATCGCCTTTTTTATTTGCACGCGGGGGGACTCACCCCGACATCACTTCGTTCGTCGACCCTCTCTTCACCTTTGGCGGAAAGAGGGTTAACTTATCATTTGTAATTGCGCGGCCGGAATGACGAAGCAACCGCACGCGTTTAAGCTTTTCTCCTTGCGATTGCCACGCTACGCTCGCAATGACAAATTTCTTTTACCCTCTTTCCCGCTTGCGGAAGAGAGGGTGGTCGAGCGAAGCAAAGACCGGGTGAGTCCTTCGGCGACAGTTTACGCTAACTATCCTCATTTTAATTTTCCAAAAATTCCCTAACTTCCCCTCGTGGAAAACTACGAGAACAAGATCAGTATCAAGGCCTGGGCCGAAGAAGACCGGCCGCGCGAGAAGCTAAGCACGCAGGGCCGCCGCGCTTTGACGGATGCAGAACTGATTGCCATATTGATTGGGTCGGGTAGTCGCACCGAGTCGGCGGTTGAGCTGAGCAAGCGTATTTTGCACCATTACGGTAATGACCTGAATAATTTGGGTAGAGCTTCCGTAGCTGAACTGTCGAAATTTAAAGGCATCGGCGAAGCAAAAGCCATTTCTATTATTGCCGCGCTGGAAGTTGGTCGACGTAGAAACGATACCGAAAGTAAGGTGCCCGAATCCGTTACCGGCAGTAAAGATGCTTACAAAATCCTGCGTCCATTTATGATGGATCTGAACCATGAGGAGTTCTGGATCTTGCTATTGAATCAGGGAGGCAAGGTGATCGCCAAAGAACTCATCAGCAAAGGTGGCTTAACCGGCACCGTGGCCGATCCGAAGATTATTTTCCATATCGCTTTGCAGCATAATGCCGTGTCGGTGGTGATGGCACATAATCATCCTTCAGGAAATTTAAAACCAAGTCAGTTGGATATCGACCTCACTAAGAAAATAGCCAATGCTGGCAAACTGCTTGACATTAATGTGTTGGATCATTTGATAGTGACCAATGATGGGTTTTATAGCTTTGCAGATGAGGGGGTGATTTAGATTTAGAATTGTTATCTAATATTTGATGTTAAAGCTATATACAAGTTATTTAATTGTGGGGGCACTTGTATTCAGTTTACTGATTGTTGTATTAGCCTCAAATGCAGCTGAAGATGCCGATTTTGATTGGTTACATCTATCGCTGATTTCAGCATTGATTATTTTTACCACAGCGTCAGTAATCGCTCTCTATAAGCCTAGAATTGCGTCAATTTTGGGCTTAACAATGCTGGTTGGGATGGTCCCGTTTTTTTGGAATGTTTTAAAAGGTACAGGAGAGACGATTTACACCGCGCTTTGCGTAATCTCGCTGATGGCTTATATAATTGCGTTAGTAATTTCAATCGTGGTCATTCTTAAAAAAGAAAGCGGGAATGCTTCCAAGGGCAACAACTTTTTAAGAATTAGTCTTACTATTTTTCCGTGGCTACCAATAGTTTGGTATGCACTTTATATATTGTGTCGTTGATAAATAGCAGATACCGTAAACATACCCTAAATTTGACAGTTCAATAAATAAAACCCACTACCATGATAACTCCAAACGATAAATTACCATTAGACGATGCTGAAAGCGAAGATGATGAGCAATTAAGCCAGCAGGATATCCATTCTAACGGACTGGATGATGAATTAGATGACGATGCCGCTATTGACGAGTCGGACGCATTGGCCCGCGCTTATGAAGCGTCAGAATCATCTTACGAGCTGGACCTGGGCGAAGATGATGACGATCTGAACGAAGATTAAGCATTATCAAAAACAGAGTGAAACAAAATCTGACTTATAAGTTAGGATTGGTGTTTCATTCTGTTTCACTGTATTTTTGCAAGTGTTTTATTTTTAAATACTTAGCTAAAAATAGTGTTTCACTTGTTTCATTTGTTGTACACTCACGTGAAACAAAACACGCCTGATAATAAGGAGGCACCTACGGAGCCTCTACTCATTTATACATTAGCTACAAACAGGAGGTTCCTACGGAACCGATCGATGCTACCTTAACTTGGAAACTCCGTAGGAGTTGCCTGTTTATAGCCAAACATACGTCGAATAATGGCTCCGTAGGCGCCTCCTTAAACCGTATGATAAACCAACGACAACCTTTCACCTTTTACCTTTCGCCTTTCGCCTCCAAATCCTATCTTTGCCGATTATCGCATCATCGTAATGAAGATATCATATAACTGGCTCAAAGAATTCGTTAAAACAGATAAAACTCCGCAAGAGATCTCGACCATATTAACCGGCACCGGTTTAGAGGTAGAGAGTGTGGATAAAGTACAAGCCATCCCCGGCGGACTGGAAGGTTTGGTAATAGGTTACGTCAAAGAAACCGCCCAGCACCCCAATGCCGACCGCCTTAAAGTTACTAAGGTTGACGTAGGTGGCACAGAGGATCTGCAAATTGTATGCGGTGCGGCTAACGTAGCTGCCGGACAAAAGGTGGTTGTGGCTACCGTAGGTACAACCGTGTATCCGGTAACCGGCGAACCCTTCCTGATCAAAGAGTCAAAGATCCGCGGCGAGGTATCGCAAGGTATGATCTGCGCCGAGGACGAGATAGGTTTGGGTACAGACCATGCCGGTATTATGGTTTTGGCAGCCGATGCCAAAGTAGGCACACCGGCAAAAGACTATTTCAACGTCGCTGACGATTACATGTACGAGATAGGGCTAACCCCCAATCGCGCCGACGCAGTATCGCACCTGGGCACCGCCCGTGATATTGCTGCCTTCCTGAAGATTGGTATTACCAAGCCCGATATAGCCGCATTTAAGATTGACAACACCAGCCGCCCGATAGAGGTAGTGGTAGAGAACCCAGCTGCGGCACCGCGCTATGCCGGCTTAACTATATCGGGTATCGAAGTTAAAGAGTCGCCGCAATGGTTAAAGGAGCGTTTGGCTGTTATAGGCGTGCGTTCCATCAACAACGTGGTTGATGCTACCAACTATGTGTTGCATGACTTGGGCCAGCCCCTACACGCTTTCGACGCCGATGCCATTAAGGGCAACAGGGTAGTGGTGAAGAACTGCGCGGAAGGCACACTGTTCAAAACCCTTGACGATGTAGAGCGAAAGCTCTCTGCCGACGACCTGATGATCTGCGACGCCGAAGGGCCGATGTGTATTGCCGGTGTGTTTGGTGGTGCTGAATCGGGCGTTAAACCTACAACTACGGCTATCTTTCTGGAGAGCGCTTACTTTAACGCGGTTTCCGTACGTAAGACCGCTAAAAGACATGGACTGAAGACTGATGCCTCGTTCCGCTTTGAGCGTGGTACCGACCCGGATATGGTAATCTTTGCCCTGAAACGCGCGGCCTTGCTCATCAAGGAGATAGCCGGTGGAGAGATCTCATCAAACATCATCGACCTGTATCCAAACCCCGTTTCGCCGTTTGATGTTGATCTGAGCTATTCAACGGTTCACCGTCTGATAGGCCAGGTTATCCCTCACGAAGAGATCAAGAACATCATCACTGCGCTGGATATCCATATCGTCAGTGAATCTGCCGAAGGCTTGATACTTAAAGTGCCGCCATACCGTGTGGACGTTACCCGCGATGTGGACGTGATTGAAGACATCCTGCGCATCTATGGCTATAACAACATTTATATCCCGACGCAAGTACGCGCGTCGTTAAGTGCATCACCGCGCCCGGAGAAGGACACCGTACAAAACCTACTGAGCGACCTGCTTACCGCCAATGGTTTCAACGAGATTATGTCGAACTCGCTCACTAAGTCGGCTTATTCATCAGATCTGGAAACGGCGGTTAAGATATTGAACCCGCTAAGCTCCGATTTAGATGTGATGCGTCAGACCATGTTGTATTCGGGTCTGGAGGCAATTGCCTATAACGCCAACCGCCAGAACGGTGACATCAAGTTCTATGAGTTTGGTAAGGTTTACAGTGTCAAGGAAGATAAGTACAACGAGAGCCAGCGCTTTGCTATCTTTATCAGTGGTGCTACCAGCGCTGCGCAGTGGAATCAAAAGCCGGCATCAGCCACGTTCTATAACTTGAAAGCCATTGTCGATGGTATCCTGCAAAAGCTAAACATCAATGATGTAGTAACCGAAGAGGCTACCTGTAGTAAATTGGCGTATGGGTTGAACTACACCAAAAACAACAAAGTATTAGTGAAGTTTGGGTTAGTTGCTAAAGATGCTTTGAAAAAGGCAGATGTAAGCCAAGAGGTATTCTATGCCGACTTTAGTTTCGACCAGATCATGCAGCTGGTTAAGAAGAACAAGATCGTTTACCAGGATATCTCGAAGTTCCCGGCCGTAAAACGCGATTTATCTATGCTGATTGATAAGAACGTAACCTTCGGTCAGCTTAAACAAATAGCGCAACGCACCGAGCGTAAGTTGCTAAAAGACGTGGCGATATTCGATGTTTACCAGGGCGATAAGTTGCCTGAAGGCAAAAAATCGTATGCACTGAGTTTTGTGTTACAAGACGCAGAGAAAACCCTGGCCGATAAAGCCATCGACGCGATAATGCAAAAACTAATTTATAACTTAGAGAAAGAAGCAGGAGCGGAGATACGCAAATAGAGTTTGGTGATTGGAGATCAGTTGATATCCAATATTAAATTATTCGCACATTCGCTCAATCACTCATTATAACAATGTCAACAGCATCACAGCTTAACACAGTAATCGAAAAAACCCAACGCCTGATAGAGCTTTGCGCTGCCTTGCAGGAGGAGAACGATTTGCTGAAGCTGGAGAATGATACCCTGGTTGCTGCGCTAAACGCCAGTAAAAACAAGACCAAAGAGCTCGATGAAAAGATGCGCGCGGTGAAGCTGGCGAAGTCATTTTCTGAAACAAATGAAAAAAGTGTTGACATTAAGCAAAAAATTAACGAATTTGTGCAAGAAATAGATAAGTGCATTGTATTGCTGAAAAAGTAATACAGAAAGTGAACAAGCTCAAATGGGAGAAATCTCAATAAAAATAAATATTGCTGACAGGGTTTACCCATTAAAGGTAAACATGGAGGAAGAGGAAATAATACGCAGGGCGGCAAAACTGATAAACGATCGTATCAAAGAATATCAGGAGAATTATGCCGTTAGAGATAAACAAGATCTGCTGGCCATGAGTGTATTGCATTATGCAACATCATCATTAAAGGCAGAGAAAAAGGTTACTGTCGAGGATTCGGAAGTGGCCGACAAGGTTTATCAGTTAGATCATTTATTATCCGAGTTTTTTTCAAAGTCGTAATAACGTTCTTTAAATATAAGCTGAAAGATGAAAGCGTAAAGCTCAAAGCTGCCAATATACAGGTGCTTTTAGCTTTGGTCTTTTCGCTTAAAGCTTAAAACGAGCCAATTAAGATTTAACCGCGGTTGAATTTTACGTTCACTATTAAAAACTTAACACTTCAATATCTACGGATCAAGGAGGCGTGCGTTACTCATTTTGTTTAACGGTAACCCATGATTCTAAAATATCTGTATCGAAGTTTTTAAAATACATGAAACGTAAAGTTTAGACGCGGTTTTTTTATTATATACCATTACCAAAACAACAAACCAAATATAAAATGAATGCATTCTTATACATTATAATCGGGCTGCTCGCGGGCATTCCCACAGGCATTGTCGTAGGGCGTTTCCTGCTACGCAAGCTGTTTAAAGATCAGGAAGCCAACGCTCAAAACAAAGTAAAAAAGATTCTTAAAGACGCGGAGAACGATGCCGAGATATTAAGAAAAAACAAATTGTTGGAAGCTAAAGAGCGCTTTTTACAAATGAAAGCCGAGCACGAGCAAGAGGTTAATGCCAAAAATAACGATATCAATCAGCGCGAAAACGGTGTTAAACAAAAAGAGCAATCTTTCAATTCTAAATTAGAAAACCTAACCCGCAAGGAAGGTGATTTAGATAAAGTAAAACAAAATCTGGAGCGCCAGACAGAAATTGTTGTAAAGAAACAAGAAGAGGTTGACGCCCTAAAAAATCAACACGTAACTCAGCTGGAAAGCATTGCCGGCTTATCTGCCGAGGACGCCAAAAATCAATTGGTTGAAAACCTGCGTGAGGATGCCCGTGCTAAAGCCATGGCCCAAATCAAGGATATTGTTGACGAGGCTAAGCTAACCGCCACTAAAGAAGCTAAAAAGATAGTTATCCAAACTATCCAACGTACCGCTACAGAGGCCGCTATCGAGAATACGGTATCTATCTTTAATATTGAGAACGACGAGATCAAAGGCCGTATCATCGGTCGCGAGGGACGTAATATCCGCGCGCTGGAAGCTGCTACCGGTATTGAGATCATTGTTGATGATACACCTGAAGCTATTATCCTTTCAGGCTTTGACCCGGTTCGTCGCGAGATAGCCCGTTTGGCTATGCACCGTTTGGTAACAGATGGTCGTATCCACCCTGCTCGTATTGAGGAGGTGGTTGCTAAAACTAAAAAACAAATCGAAGAAGAGATCGTAGAGATCGGTGAACGTACCGTGATAGATTTAGGTATTACCGGTTTGCATCCAGAGTTGATCAGAATGGTTGGCCGTATGCGTTACCGTTCGTCTTACGGACAAAACCTGCTACAACACTCGCGCGAGGTAGCTAACTTTTGCGCCACAATGGCTGCCGAGTTGGGCCTGAATGTAAAACTGGCAAAACGTGCCGGCTTGCTACATGATATTGGTAAAGTGCCTGATGATAACCCGGAATTGCCACACGCAATTTTAGGCATGCAACTGGCCGAAAAATATAAAGAACACCCGGAAGTTTGTAACGCTATTGGCGCTCACCACGATGAGGTAGAGATGACTTCCATGTTGTCACCAATCATCCAGGTGTGCGATGCTATCTCTGGTGCCCGTCCGGGCGCACGCCGCGAGGTGGTTGAAGGCTACATCAAACGTTTGAAAGAGTTGGAGGAACTTGCGCTGTCATACCCTGGTGTCGAGAAAACTTTTGCTATCCAGGCTGGCCGCGAGTTGCGTGTAGTAGTTGAGAGCGAAAAGATAAGTGATGCCGAATCAGAGGTATTGGCTGCCGATATCTCTAACCGTATCCAAACAGAAATGACCTATCCGGGTCAAATCAAAGTTACAGTGATCAGGGAAACCCGTGCGGTGGCGTTTGCTAAGTAAAATACATCCTGAAGTCATGCTGAACTCGTTTCAGCATCCCACTTGCTAAGTAGTAAATTGCTTGTTCTGTGGGATGCCGAAACGAGTTCGGCATGACAGGCTGGTATTAATCGTCATGAAAAAACCAAAAATAGAAAAACGACCTGTTGATCTGGTCATCGAAGAATACGAAAGCTTTCACCAAAAGCCGGCTAACCGGGTGCTTAATTACATCTGCATCCCGTTGATTATGTTTAGCATAGTTGGGTTTGTATGGTCGATACCTTTCCCACAGCTAAAGTTTTTGGGCAGTTATATTGCTTTCCTTAATTGGGGATCCTTCCTGATTGCTTTTTCGGTTTATTACTACATGCGCTTATCGCCAATGTTGTCTTATATTCTATTGTTGATCTTATTTGTGATAGTGTACATCGTTATCCAGCTACAAACTGCCAGTAAGGCCGGCGGATACCTGGTGCCGCAAGTATGCGTGTTTTTATTTGCGATGGCCAATGTTGCGCAATTTATAGGCTACCGTTTGGAAGGTAGAAAGCCGACGTTTAGCAACGAGTTTAAGTTTATGCTGACAGCGCCAATGTGGTTGTTGAGTTTGGTATTGAAGAAGCTTGGGGTGAAATATTAACACCCCTCCTGGCCTCCCCAATGGGGAGGAGTTTGAAGAGCATAAAGAGAAGGCTTTACATTTTGTAAAGCCTTCTCTTTTATAATACAGTTTTATTTATCCTCCCCATTGGGGAGGCCGGGAGGGTTCTACAAATTCTTCCCCAACTTATCCAAAGTATCCTGCGGCACGTTCTCCAGGTCCAGCACCAGAAAACCATCCAGCGCATCAGAGAACTTAGGATCGATGTTAAAGCTGATAATCTTGGCGTTAAGCCCGATATATTGACGTAATAGCACCGGCACCTTCATGTTGTGGGTTTCAACCTGCGAGATCAATTGATCGAGCGATTTGAAACTGTCTTCAGCACTCATCAATATGTCAGAGTCAATACTCGAGAAATCAACCTTGAATTTCTTACGCGGCTTAACGTATTGCGCCATGTCATGGTCAAAGTGATTACGATTAATGTAATCGACAATCAAAGACTTTGAGAATTTAGAAAAAGTATTGCTGATGCTCACCGGGCCAATAAGATATTGGTAACGCGGGTTGTCTATCAAGTACTTCAATATGCCTTTCCACAGCAAAAATAGTGGAAGTGGTTTTTGTTGATATTCCTTACGGATCCACGAACGGCCCAGTTCCAGGCTTTTGCGCAGTACCGGGGTAAATTGCTCTTTTATCTTAAACAGCTCGGCAATGTAGAACCCTTCTTTACCCAGGCTGTAAAAAATCTCATCGCCCAACCCAATGCGATAAGCGCCTACGATCATTTTAGCCTCGGTATCCCAAATAAAAAGGTGATGGTAATAAATGTCGTACTCATCCAGGTCGGTAGCTTTATTGGTGCCCTCGCCAATCTCCCGGAAAGTCACCTCGCGCAGGCGGCCAATTTCACGAATAATGTTGGGGATAGTCGATGTCGGTACAATAAATACCTCATAGTTTTTTTCTGTCCAAACAATATAGTTTTCGCGCAGCTTGCCAACCTCTTTCTCTAACGCAGCCGGGTCAATGCCCTTAACTATTTCCTCTTGTTTTTTTTTTATTTTGAAGAGATTTCGGGGGCTAAAGATCTTCTTCTCTTCCTCCAATCCAGAGCCCAGTGCATAAGTTCTGGCCCGCAGGTAGCTCAGTATTTTGGTGGCATTGTTATTATCAGGGATGTCTTCTACCTTGATAGGTTTGCCTATCCGCAGCCTGATGGTTTGACCTTGCTTATTGAATAGCTCTGATGGTAATTTAGCTGTACGCAGAGTAGGGTGGATCATGCTCAACAGGTTAAACAACAAGCCGTTGTTTCCATGGAAATATACCGGTATTACCGGTACTTTAGCTTTGGCAATGATCTTGCCTACTACTGGGTGCCATAACCTGTCGGTAACCTCTTGCTTGTCCAGTTTAAAGGTAGATACCTCGCCGGCCGGGAAAATGCCTATTGGCGTACCATCTGCCAGTAATTGTAAAGTGCTTTTTAACCCGCTGATACTTGATGAATGTTCAATATTTTCGAATGGGTTTACTGCTACAAAGAAATCACTCAGGTTAGGGATCTTCTTCAGAATAAAGTTAGCCATCAGCTTGGCGTCGGGGCGCGCCATTAACAGCATTTTTAACAAAACCATACCCTCAATGCCCCCATAAGGGTGGTTGGCTATCGCGATGAAACTACCGTTTGCTGGTATGTTTTTTAACTCATCCTCATCGTATTCAATCTCCACACCACAGCCTGCCAATATCGCATCAATAAACTCAATGCCTTGTTTAGGCTGTGCCTGGGCAAACAGATCGTTCACCTGGTTTATTTTCATTAACTCCATCAAGAAGGAAGCCAGCCCGGGTAGTTTGAGCCTGTCAAGCTTGGTGGCCTTGGCAAATTCTTCGGTAGTTATGATTTTCATTCGGTAAATAGATTTGTAGCATCAAATATCTTCTAAAATTATTACTTTAATCGAGTTTTTCAACCTGGTCAATGAAATCACGCCTAAAAAATTACCTTTCCATCACAAAGAAAGAGTGGAATGGAATGGTGGTCCTGCTATTTATTATAGCAATAGTGCTGGCGGCACCCTATCTGTATCAATATTTTCGTAAAGACGAACCCATTGATCTGAAAGAATTTAATAATGATCTAACCCTGCTTAAACAAGCCAATGGCGGCAAAGATTTCGAAACTGACAAGCATTTATCGGACACCAAAATAGCCAAGCCCGCTCTTTTTGTTTTTAACCCCAATAAGCTGCCTGCCGAGCAATGGAAACAATTGGGTTTTAGCGATAAGCAAGTCGGCATTATCAAAAACTATGAAGCCAAGGGCGGGCATTTTAATCGAAAAGAGGATGTGAAAAAGATCTATGGCATCGCTGATTCAGATTATAAACGAATAGAGCCATACATCAACATCCCTGACGAAGGATACGAGAGTAATAAATTAGCCGCCGGTGAAACCATTGAACTAAACAGCGCCGACTCAGCAAAGCTAACCCGCGTTCATGGCATCGGTCCGGCTTTCGCGCAGCGAATCATTGAGTATCGTCAACGATTGGGCGGGTTTTTAAATAAGGAGCAACTTGAAGAAGTTTACGGTATTGATACGACCAGGTACGCCGCCATTAAAAATCAGGTTACAGTTAATACATCACACATCACCAAAATTAAGATCAATGAGGTTGATTTTGAAGGCCTACGCAAATTTCCATATCTCACCAATAAACAAACTAACGCCGTTATCCAATATCGCACACAACATGGCAATTATCATTCAATAAACGATATGCAGAATATAGCTATATTGGATAAACTAATTTTGCGTAAAATTGAGCCATATTTAAGTTTTAAATGATAGACCAGCAAATTAAAGCAGCCGTACGAGATATCCCTGATTTCCCGAAGCCGGGTATCGTATTTAAAGATATTACCACCATTTTAAAAGACCCTAAGCTTTGTGCCGATATAGTTGATGCTTTTGTGGCGCAATTGCAGGGCACTCGTATTGATGCTATTGCCGGTGTAGAAAGTCGTGGTTTTTTATTTGGGCTGACGTTGGCTACCTGTTTGGGTGTGCCTTTCATTCCGATACGCAAGGCTGGAAAGCTGCCCTATACTATCCGTCAGAAAAAGTATGACCTGGAATATGGCACTGCGACAATCGAAATGCATACTGACGCCTTTGAACCTGGTCAGCATATTTTATTACATGATGATTTGTTAGCTACCGGCGGCACCGTATGCGCAGCCAGCGATCTGATAAAGGAGATGGGCGGCGTAGTAGCCGGTTTCAGCTTTGTTGTCGGACTAGGATTTTTAAATGGAAAAGAACGCATAGCCCCTATAAGCGATAAAATTATTGTATTGGCAGATTACTAAATTATAGCAACCATGAAATCAGCAGCTATCGTTGCAGCCTTTGTGCTGATGGCCATAACCGGCATCGCACAAAAATATGTGCCCGGCAACTCTACGCTAAACGGGAAAGTGATGTTTGGCTACCAGGGCTGGCAGGCTACCCCAAATGATGGTTCAAATAATAATGTTTGGCGTCATTACTTTGGCGGCAAAACTCCCGACGCACAACATGCCGATTTTGATGTATGGCCGGATATGCGCGAATATCCCGCCGATGTAACCGAGGCCACCAACATGCATTATCCGGATGGCTCGCCGGCTAAGTTGTATTCGGCTTATAAATATGGTGCGGTCGATCTGCATTTTAAGTGGATGATGGAGCACGAGCTGGACGGTGTTTTTGAGCAACGCTTTATCAGTGATATTCGAGGGGCCGGCGGGCGGAGGCATTTTAACCAGGTGGTTCGCAACGTGCAAAAAGCCAGCGAGAAATATCAACGCGTTTATTGTATGATGTACGATATATCTGGCGCCGGCCCTAACTGGAAAAAGGATCTGATAGCCGATTGGATGTTCCTGGTTGATTCACTGAACGTTACTAAAGGCAAATCATATCTGCATCACAACGGTAAACCGCTGTTGGCTATTTGGGGATTGGGCTTTGACCATACCACACCTTTTGCTTCTACAGCCCAGGCAGATTCATTGTTAGATTGGTTCCATAAAAATGCACCAAAGAAATACCAGGCTACTATTATGGGCGGTATTAATGACACCTGGCTGAAGCATACCGATGATTGGAAAGCGGTATATAATAAAATGGATATCATCAGCCCTTGGGCGGTTGGGCGTTTTGGCGATACTAACGGGGCTGATCGCTTCCGCGATCGGGCTATCATGCCTGACAAAGCTTATTGCGATGCGCATGAGATAGCCTATATGCCGGTGATCTTTCCGGGGTTTTCATGGTATAATTTACAGCATGGTAAAAGCCGTTTTAATCAGATTCCCCGTAATGGCGGTGAGTTTTACTGGCACCAAAGTTATAATGTGCTTAATGCTGGCGTGAAGATGGTATATATAGCCATGTATGATGAGGTTGACGAAGGTACAGCCATGTATAAAGCAGCTCCAACCGCTGCCCAGCGCCCCGCTGATGAGAAGTTCTTATCGTTAGACCAAGATGGCCTAATTCTTCCATCGGATTGGTATTTGCAATTAGCGGAAGCTACCAGTAATATTTTGAGGGGTAAGGCAAAGAATAGCCTGCAGTTACCTTTAGGGTTAAAAAAATAACCGCATTAGTTAAATAGAAAAGTCCGGGTTTTTGACCCGGACTTTTCTATTAATAGTAATCACTAAACGAGCAAGGTTTTTAAAGCCCTCCGCTTTGGGGAGGGTTGGGCGGGGTTTTAATGATACAAATAAGCATTATTCATCATAGAAACACCGGCAGAGGTTTGGAACGCATTCAGCACTTGTGTATCTGATGTACGAGTGCCCCAAACATTCCACATCAAACCTGATGAGTTACGGATAGACCAGGCTTGGCCGGCGTTCAAATCTAACCATGCGCCGTAGGTGCCTGATGTACCGGTATGCTGTACAAATTGGCAGGCCCAACGTGCAAAAATGCCTTTGCCGCCTTGCGTATCGCCGCTGCCGTTTTCATCGTTTAAGATGCCATTAGGCGAGCTGCATAGGCTGGCCATGGCATAGTTCATTGCCTTTTCGCCCATGCCCAGGTAATCAACCGTAGGGTACGAAGAGCGCAGCAAATCGCAAGCGCCGATAAAAGTACCTTGTGTGTAGGTTAAAGCGCCCTGGGTAATGGTTCCATTAGGTATGATGGCGCCGGCTACTTCTCCGGTGGTTGAATTGAACAGCTTACTTACCATCCAGTCCATGATTAGTTTGGCTTTGTTTCTATAGGTTGTGTCGCCTGTAGCCTGGTATATCAACATAGCGCAAATTACAGCCGGGGCGTTTACGCAGGTGTTTTTGGTGTTGTTGTCGGTATCCCACCATAAACCACCGCCCAGGGCAGTAGTATCCCAGGCTCGGTTATACATGAGGTTGAAATTGTTTTCAGCCATTGTCAGTTGCCCGCCATCACCGGTAATATGGTATGCGCGTATACACATGATCGCTCCCCAGGTTATATCGTCATTAAAAGTATTACTGCTCCATAAGGTACCGTACCCATCACGGACACCATTGTAAAGCGATTGGATCTTGTTAACAAAATCAGTACTTGGGTTTGCCACGTCAGCATCTATCAGCATCTCGATAGCTTCCTGCTGGGTCCAGAAATCCATACGGCCGGTATGGCCGTCATCTTTCCAATAGTAGGCTTTATAACCCGGCCCGTAAGTGCCGTATTGATTATAAAAGTGATTGTCATAAACCTGCATGGCCAGCAGGGCTTCGCTGCGAGCCGGAAATGGTGGCGGTGTGCCAGGCAGTCCTATACTCGTAGTGCTTGTTTTTAAGATAGATTGGCTGGTATTGTCTTTTTTACAGCCGGCCATAGTAAGGCCTAAACTTAAAGCCGCAATGGCCAGAGTTTTTGTGCCTGATTTAAAGAATGTGTAAGGTTTCGGAAGGTTAAAGTTTAGTTCTCTTTTCATAATAAATAATTTAGTTTTTATAACGGTTTACTTGCTCGTTCAGGAGAAACAGAAGGGGAAAGAGAGGTATACGCAGAAGGTTTACTCTTTGTTGGGCAAGATTCAGGTAAATATATCTTGGACAACACTTTATGATAAGTTTGTGTTTCAGCTATAAGTTAGAATCTGACGAATTCGACAGAATTTTGCTGTGGGAAAGAAAAATATTTTTAATTATTTATAGGGGCAATAAATACCTTTAAATCAACTAAACCTACTATCTGTACCGTATACTAAAATGGTCCCTTTTTACAGTGGGTTACAGCGAAACTATTGGGTAATAATTATCGTTCCTTTGTGATATATCTAACGTAAATTATGGACGCTTTATTAACTGATGTATCTGCCGGATACAATTTTTCATCGAATGACAACCAGGCAATGGTTGCGCAAATGGCGCGCGATTTTGCCGAAAAAAACATACGCCCGCATGTAATGGAATGGGACGAAACGCAAACTTTTCCTGTAGAGTTGTTTAAGCAACTGGGCGAACTGGGCATGATGGGTGTTTTAGTTCCCGAAGAATATGGCGGCTCAGGCTTTGGCTATTTTGAGTACGTAACCGTGATAGTGGAAATTGCTAAAGTATGCGGATCAATCGGTTTGTCGGTTGCTGCACATAACTCGCTTTGTACCGGCCATATCCTGGCTTTTGGTAATGACGAACAAAAGAAAAAATGGTTACCTAAACTGGCGACCGCCGAATGGATTGGCGCCTGGGGTTTAACCGAAGCTAACACCGGATCTGACGCCTTACACATGGCTACCACTGCGGTGCTGGACGGCGACCATTATATTGTGAACGGGTCAAAAAACTGGATCACACACGGTAAATCAGGCAATGTAGCGGTAGTGATGGTACGCACCGGTGAAACAGGCGATTCGCACGGGATTTCTGCCTTAGTAATTGAAAAAGGCACGCCAGGCTTTACCCACGGGAAAAAAGAAAATAAGCTGGGCATGCGCGCTTCAGAAACTACTGAATTGGTTTTTGATAATTGCCGGGTGCCAAAAGAGAATTTGTTGGGTGTAGAAGGGCAGGGCTTTATGCAAGCCATGAAGGTTTTAGACGGTGGGCGTATTTCGATAGCAGCCTTATCGCTGGGAATTGCCAAAGGAGCTTTTCAGGCAGCGTTGGCTTATTCAAAAGAACGCAGGCAATTTGGTCAGCCGATATCTAATTTCCAGGGGATCTCATTTAAACTAGCCGATATGGCTACCGAGATTGAAGCCGCCGAATTATTGATCATGCAGGCTGCCGATTTGAAAAATCGCCATTTGCCGGTTACCAAACAATCGGCTATGGCTAAATACTATGCATCTGAAGTTGCGGTACGTACAGCTACCGACGCTATCCAAATATTTGGTGGCTATGGTTACACTAAGGATTTTCCGGTAGAGAAGTTCTATCGCGATGCCAAGCTATGTACCATAGGTGAGGGCACTTCAGAAATTCAAAAGATCGTTATCAGCCGGGAGATATTACGATAAAAGGGTAAAAGGTGCACTCATTTATGAGTGCACCTTTTATTTGCTATTTACCAAGTACCCAAAATAAGGACAGGTATAAACCAGAGTTAATAAAATTAAAGTTGAAAGAATTGGTTTTGGAAGACGTTATACCGTCGCCTTTGGCGTGTGTATAGCCTAAGTTTGCCAAATTTGCTGCCAATCCCAATCTGCTGGTGGGGTAAAATACCAAATCAAAAGTAGCGCCGGCGCTGTAGCTGTTAGTATTACTTGTACCATAGCCGCCATTGTCAGGAAAGCCATTCGTTGTATTTTTACCATACATGTAGCCAATATATGGCCCAGCCCTGAAACCCACTTTGTTTTGATAGAGTACATACTTCTTTAGAAATAAACTTGCGCCGTAATTATCACTTTTAGTTTCATTCATATAATAACCGTTTATTCCATCGTTAGTTGTAGTTTGATTTTGATGGTTGTACGAAAGTGAACCACCAAACTCTAATCCGTCAGAAACAAAAAAACTATAGCCAGGCGCAATAGATAAGTATGTGTCTTTGTTGCCATTGATCATTAAACCAGATACAGTACTGGTGTTAGAACCGTCAATGTGCGTGTATCCAAGGGTAAGGGATAAATTTTGATTTCCTTTTTGAGTTTGAGCGTTCGAAATTTGGTAAGCGCATAGCAAGGCCGCGCAAAGCCCGATAATTTTTTTCATGTGATAAGTTGTTTAAATGAGCAGGTATAACGGGTGTTTTGCGGCGATATTTTGTCGGTTGTACGTTATTGTTGCGTTTTTTGAATTAAATTTTCAAACAACTCATTTTATATAATATTGCTTTTAAACTAGCGTTTTAGTTGGTTTTCGTAATAAAAAAATGACGTTTGGAGCGCACGATGGCCGTTTTTTACATCATTGTTCTAAAAGTGAGGTTAACCCTTGGTGTCTTAATTTTTGTAGCTTTTGGCAAGCTGTGCAACCAGTTGGTTTGGGTTGCGCCCTTCATTACTAACAAGCTGCCTTGTTCCAGTGCCAAGGCCACAGGTTCTTTGCTAACGCGATGTTTGAGCGCGAATTTTCGTTCGGCTCCAAAACTTAATGATGCTATGGAAGTGTCTTTACCTAAAGACTTTTCGTCATCGCTGTGCCAGGCCATCCCTTCGTTGCCGTCGTGATATAGGTTGAGTAGGCATGAATTGAATTTCTCGCCGGTTAATTGTTCTACCAGTGTTTTTAATTCCAGTAACTCTTTGGTCCAGCCGAGGGCTTGTTTGGTGGTATTGCTGTAGGTGTAACTGTATCCCTCATTGCCATACCACGCCACTTTTCTTTTAGTGATGATGTGTCGCCCAAAAATAACGGCCTCATCATTTTTCCATTGGATGGTATCGAGCAGGGTATTTAAATAGTTATCTGCATTTTCTTTTGGCATCACTTTGCCATAATAATTTACAATGCCATCGTAGGGCAGCAGATTAGTTATATGGTTGGGTTTATTGAGTTCCATTGTTTTGTTTCCAAAGTTTGTACATATCCCGCATGCAAATACCACAAGGGCGATAACCAGCATTGATTGCTTCTTGCTCATCGGCAAAAAATACCCTGTTCACTGTCTTCATGCGCTTGCCTGCATTACAAGTTAGTTCGCCGTAAATTTTTAATTTTTTGTTGCCGCCTAACGTTATCTCGTCTTTTATAATAAGCAATTGCAATGTTCTAAAGCGAGAGAAAGGAGTGGGGCCTAAGTCCAAATGGTTAATCATGAAGCCTGGGCTTTTGCCGCTTCCCAGCCAATCATAGCATTTTTACGTTGACTGCCCCAATGATACTGACCAATCTCACCGGTCGACTTAATCACCCTATGGCACGGAATCAAGAAAGCTACCGGATTGTCGGCAACTGCTGAACCTACCGCCCGGCTTGCATTGGGGTTCTGCAGGACACTGGCCAGACTGCCATAAGTGGTCAACCCGCCAACAGGAACTTTTAACAGTGTTTCCCAAACTTTTAGCTGAAATGGCGTGCCTTTTAAATGTAGTTTAATGTCGCCTAGCTTGTTCCAGTCCTGCGTGAATATATAAAGGGCACTTTGTTGAATTACATCCAGGAACTGGGTGTATTGCGCATTGGGGAACTTGCTTTTTAGCTCGGCAAATGCTTCGTCATTGCTGCCATCAACAAATGCCATGTAGCAAATACCTTTGTTGGTCGAAGCGACGATGATGATCCCGAAAGGACTCTCGGCAAAGCTGTAATTGACATTGAGGTGCTCGCCGCCATTTTTATATTCACCAGGCGTCATGCCTTCAACTTTAATAAACAGATCATGTAGGCGGCCGGTACCTGAAAGGCCGGTCGCGAAGGCAGTGTCAAATAAAGATGCTTGCTTATCTTTTAAAATAGATTTGGCGTGTTCAATACTCAGGTATTGCAAAAACTGCTTGGGGGTTACGCCGGCCCAGTCTTTAAACATCCGCTGAAAGTGGAAGGGGCTAAGGCTGACATGTTCTGCAGCCTCGTCAAGCGTGGGCTGGCGTTTGTAATTGAGCCTTAGAAATTCTATCGCTTCGGCTATTCTTTTATAATCAATTTCGTTTTGTGTTTCCATGATCGTTATCATTTACTGACACAAAAGTACCCTGCTCAGATATGCCATAAAACCCGATTCTTGCGCTTTTTACAACTCTATCGTATCGTCCAGCGGGATAGAGAACCAGAAGTTACTGCCAGTGCCTACTTCGCTGTCAACGCCTATCTTTCCGTTATGGCGGTTAATAATTTCTGAGCTGATATAAAGCCCGAGGCCAAGGCCCGAAAACTGGTGACCAAAAGCATCTACCCTGTAGTACCTGTCAAACAGATGCGGTAATTTCTGCGGATTAATGCCGATACCAAAGTCGCGAATACTCACAGTAGCATTTTTGTCGTCATGAAAAATGGTAATCTCAATACGCTTTTTTTGCGGCGAATATTTGATAGCGTTACCTATCAGGTTAATCATTACCTGGTCTATCCGGCGATAGTCTGCATAGATCATTAGTTCTTCATCGCCCATAAAAACAAACTCGTAATCATTAACCGGGTTAATATGCTCACAGCAATCTCTGATCAAATCAACCAAATCAAAGCGGTTTATATTAAGCGCCAGTTGGCCCTGTTGTATTTTGGTTACGTTAAGTAAGTCGTCTAATAAATGGGTAAGCTTGCTCAGGTTATTACTGGCTTTATTTACAAACATGGGCACCTTCTCTGATCCCGGATCGGTCTTAACCAATTTTTGTAAGATCTGTATTGAGGCGCTTAGTGATGTTATTGGTGTTTTGAGCTCATGGCTGGCCACGCTGATAAACTCGTCTTTACGCATTTGCAACTGGTATTCTTCGGTAACATCCTGTAAGATGCCGCTAAACTGGTGTGGATTACCGTTGGCGTCAAATTTGGCGCGGCCTGTAGCTTCAACAATTCTGCTGTTGCCTTGCTTATCTTGTATGGTATAGATTACGTTGTAGTTGCCGTCAGATCCTTTTTCTAAGGCTTTAGCAATAGCTGCTGACACACGCTCGCGATCTTCTTCCACGATAGCAGCTAAGGCATTCTCTAAGTCAATTTCTTCATCGCCGTCCAGGCCAAACCATTGTTTAAGGCGATTATTGCCAATGAATTTATAAGTGACAGGGTTCAGATCCCAGGTGCCTAAATCTGCCGCTTCAACGGCAAATTCCAGCTCATTCTTGGCGGCTTGTACACTGTTATAAGAATGTACCTGCCCGGTTGTTTCGGTGCATACTACCAATACACCACCGGGTTCTCCGGTCCCATTCATTACTTTACTGTAACCAAAAGTCCAGTAAACATCTTCTAATTTATTGTTTCTATAAATAGGTATGAGCTGATTTTCGCTCCAGGTTGGTTCGCCGGTTTCCAGTACATGGTCTATCAGTGGCTTTATTACCGGCCAGATCTCGGGCCAGCACTCAAGCCCTCTCTGCCCTAAAGCTTTTGGATGTTTGCCATTTTGCCCCAAACTTGGGCGATAGGCATCATTATAAAATTGTATCAACTCAGGACCCCACCATAAAAACATAGGGAACTTAGAGTTTAATATGATATTGATAGTAGTTAGCAAGCTTTGCGACCAGCCCTCGGGATTACCCAATGAAGTACCTTCCCAATCAAAATCGCGGGTTAGCTGCCCCATTTCGCCGCCGCCCTGTAAATAGTAACTATATGATGCTTTGGCGCTATTGTTTGTGGTCATGGATCGATAAAAAGTCGGAGCTAAAGATAAGTAGATTGAACATATGTGGCACAAAATAGTTTTCCTGTTGGTTGTAAATTTGAGGATATGTTAATGTTTTTTTACAAGGACACCTGCAGTTAAAGCAATTTTGCCAGGCGCGTTTCTTTTAATTCCAAAAAACCTATTTGAAAATCAAAACATTGTGTGTACATTTGCCATCCCGAAAGGAGGTATATTGGAATATGATCATAATCAACGTTAAAGAAGGCGAATCATTAGACAAAGCATTAAAACGCTTCAAGAAGAAATTTGAGAAGACCGGTGTTTTGCGCGAACTACGCAGCCGTCAGGCATTCGAGAAAAAATCTGTGGCCCGTCGTCACGAGATTAAGCATGCCATTTACAAACAAAACATGAACCTTGATATTACTGCTTAATTCTTTGTAAAAAGAATTTCAGTTTTTCTTGTAAACATATATAAAACTATTTGTACATTCATTCTTTTGGATGCGCAAGTAGTTTTTATGTTTTTAGACCGGTTTATACAGTATATCCAATTCGAGAAACGGTACTCTCCGCATACCGTATCAGCCTATCGGTCAGACCTGGATCAGTTCGTTAAATTTATAAGCGATCCTGAGCAGCCCACCGCACATCCCGAAGAAATCACCCATCACCAGATTCGTAACTGGATGGTGGAGCTCATGAACCAGGGGCTTACCGCCCGTTCTATCAACCGTAAGATTGCTACCCTGCGCAAATACTTTAAGTTTATGGTGCAAGAGGGTATTATTACCGCTAATCCTGCCTCAAAAATTAATACGCCTAAAATACCCAAACACCTGCCCGTTGTGGTAGAAGATGCGCGCCTAACCCAAATGCTGGACAGCGGCGAAGTTTTTAGCGACGACTTTAAAGGCGTGCGTGATAAACTAATCGTCGAGATGCTGTTTGGCACCGGCATGCGTCTGTCTGAATTGCTAGGGATTAAAGACACCGATATCAATGTTTATGAGGGCACAGTAAAGGTTTTGGGCAAGCGTAATAAGGAGCGCATTATCCCCATGAACCAGGAGCTGCGCCACTTGTTATTGAAATACAATGACTTAAAGAAAAGTGAAAATTTCGGTAACAATTCATTAACATTGATCGTTACAGATAAAGGGGCAAATGCATATCCAAAACTAATTTATTTGACAGTGCACAAATATCTATCTCACATATCAACCCAAAATAAAAAAAGCCCCCATGTGCTGCGGCATACGTTTGCCACCAGCCTTTTAAATGCAGGAGCCGATTTGAATGCGATAAAAGAATTACTGGGTCACGCCAACCTGAGCGCTACCCAAATTTATACGCATAACTCTGTTGAACGATTAAAATCTATTTACAAACTTGCCCATCCAAAGGCATAAAAAGGAGGAACCATGAAAATTACAGTGCAATCAATTCATTTTACTGCAGACAAAGGATTATTAGAGTTTATTCAGAAAAAAGCAGACAAGCTGGAAACCTTTTATGATAACATTATAAATGGCGAAGTTTATTTAAAGCTTGAAAACGTAGAAGACGAAGCCAATAAGATAGCTGAAATTAAGCTGCAGTTACCCGGTAATCAAATTTTTGCGAAGGAACAATGTAAAACTTTCGAAGAGGCCACAGACCTTGCCATTGAGAGCCTGCGCAAACAAATTGCCAAGCATAAAACAAAGAAAGAGATTGCTGCTCAACAGGTTAAAAAGGCCGTACTGGCATCAACCAACGAGGAATTTTAACGTTTAAAAACCCATAATATTTATGAAAAATCGGCAGCTCAAAAGGCTGTCGATTTTTTTTGATAAAAAATTTTGTTGGGCGTTATTTATTTGTAAATTTGCAATCCCTTTCGGAGAGGTATGTAACGCACTCCTTAAACGAAACGGACGGTTCTTTAAAATAAAAATTATCAAGCCTTGTAAATTAATTTGCATCTTCGCCGATTAATTACTGAAAAGTCTACGTGACCGACAGTGAAATAGGTTCAATAATAAGCCTCCTTAGCTCAGCTGGTAGAGCAACTGACTTGTAATCAGTAGGTCATTGGTTCGATCCCGATAGGAGGCTCTGTTTTAATTTCGAATGTCGAAATTTCGATTTCGGATTTTTTAAATCCGAAGTTTTAAGTCCGATATCCGAAATAAAACTGGGGGGATACCAGAGCGGTCAAATGGGACGGACTGTAAATCCGTTGCTTCGGCTACGAAGGTTCGAATCCTTCTCCCCCCACATAATAATGAGTGATCATTGAGTGAGTTAGTGAATGGATAACATTTGCTAATTCACTTCACTCGTTAAAAAAAGCGGAAGTAGCTCAGTTGGTAGAGCGATAGCCTTCCAAGCTATAGGTCGCGAGTTCGAACCTCGTCTTCCGCTCAAAAAGATGTCGGATTTCGAAATTTCGATTTCGGACTGAAAAGATAGAGAGTCAAAGTGTTTAGTAAGGATGATAAATCCGAAATTGAACATCCGAGATTCGAAATCAAAAAATTAGCCGACGTAGCTCAGGGGTAGAGCACTTCCTTGGTAAGGAAGAGGTCATGGGTTCAAATCCCATTGTTGGCTCAACGTTAAAACGTATTATTAATAAAGCATATAAATTAACCTACAAATAATAAAATAAATCATGGCAAAAGAAAAGTTTGACCGCAGTAAACCGCACTTAAACATCGGTACAATCGGTCACGTTGACCACGGCAAAACAACCCTTACCGCAGCTATCACTAAAGTGTTATCTGATGCAGGTTTATCAGAAGCCCGTTCATTTGAATCAATTGACTCAGCTCCTGAAGAAAAAGAACGTGGTATTACAATCAACACAGCGCACGTTGAGTATTCAACTGCTAACCGTCACTACGCACACGTTGACTGTCCAGGTCACGCGGATTATGTGAAAAACATGGTTACAGGTGCTGCTCAAATGGACGGTGCTATCATCGTAGTTGCTGCAACAGACGGCCCTATGCCACAAACTCGCGAGCACATCCTTTTGGCTCGTCAGGTAGGTGTACCTTCATTAGTTGTATTCATGAATAAAGTGGATATGGTTGATGATCCGGAATTATTAGAATTAGTAGAAATGGAAATCCGTGAGCTCTTATCATTCTATGATTTCCCAGGTGATGATATCCCGGTAATCCAAGGTTCTGCTTTGGGTGGCTTAAATGCTGATCCGAAATGGGTTGGAAAAATTATGGAATTGATGGACGCTGTTGATAGCTACATTCCAATTCCTCCACGTTTAACTGAGCTTCCTTTCTTGATGCCTGTTGAGGACGTATTCTCGATCACTGGTCGTGGTACTGTTGCAACTGGTCGTATCGAGCGTGGTGTTATCAACTCAGGCGAACAAGTAGATATATTAGGTATGGGTGCTGAGAACTTGAAATCAACCGTAACAGGTGTTGAGATGTTCCGCAAGATCCTTGACCGTGGCGAAGCTGGTGATAACGTAGGTTTATTGTTACGTGGTATTGAAAAAACTGATATCCGTCGTGGTATGGTTATTTGCAAACCAGGTTCAGTTAACCCACACACTGATTTCAAAGCAGAAGTTTACGTATTGTCAAAAGCAGAAGGTGGTCGTCACACACCATTCTTTAACAAATACCGTCCGCAATTCTATTTCCGTACAACAGACGTTACAGGTGAAATCACCTTAGCTGAAGGCGTAGAAATGGTTATGCCTGGTGATAACGTTACCATCACTGTAAAGTTGATCAACGCTATCGCAATGGAAAAAGGCTTACGTTTCGCTATCCGTGAAGGTGGCAGAACTGTAGGTGCTGGCCAGGTAACTGAAATTTTAAAATAATTTCAAACCCTTTTAAGGGAATTAAAAACGGTTAATTTTTTTGTAAAGTACCCCGGCTTTTGCCAGGGTACTTTATCAATATTATAAAGTTCCTTCGATATTTCGGGGGTTTTTACACACGGGAATAGTTCAACGGTAGAATAGAGGTCTCCAAAACCTTTGATCAGGGTTCGAATCCTTGTTCCCGTGCATAATAGCAAATAAAGAGAATGGCTAACGTATCTGAATATATTAAAGAGTCTTACATCGAGCTGACCGAGAAAGTAACCTGGCCTACCTGGCGCGAGTTGCAGAGCAGCGCAGTGTTGGTATTGGTAGCGGCAATTATAATTGCCATGGTGATATTTGGTATGGATCAGATCATAGGCTTATTGCTGAATAAATTTTATAGTTCACTAGCTTAATATATAATAAGGATGAGTGATCAGTTAAAATGGTACGTTGTACGTGCAATAAGTGGTAAAGAAAAGAAAGTTAAGCAATACGTAGACGCGGAAATTGCCCGTTTAGGCATAACCCATTTGGTACCTCAGGTTTTAATACCTACCGAAAAGTATTACCAAATGCGCGATGGAAAAAAGATAGCTAAAGAGCGTAACTATTTTCCGGGATATGTATTGATGGAAGCTGTATTAGATGGCGAGTTAGAGCACATTATTAAAAATGTGAACAGCGTTATTGGTTTCCTGGGCGATAAACAAGGTAATGCAATCCCGTTACGTCAAGCTGAAGTTAACCGTATTTTAGGTAAGGTTGACGAAATGAGCGCGCAAGGCGAAACCATGAATGTACCATATTACGTTGGCGAGAACGTTAAAGTAATGGATGGTCCTTTCAACGGATTTAGCGGGGTGATTGAAGAGGTTAACGAAGAGAAAAAGAAATTGAAAGTAATGGTAAAGATATTCGGCCGCCGTACGCCGCTTGAATTGAATTACATGCAAGTAGAAAAAGAGTAATTGTTATTTCGAATATCGGATTTTCGATTTCGGATTTTATATAAACAAAGACATTGGGCGTAACAACCTGATAAAAAATGTTACATAGCTTCCACTTTATAACATTGAATAATTAAATAACAAGCAAAATGGCAAAAGAAGTCGGTGCAATGGTTAAGCTGCAAGTGAAGGGCGGTGCTGCAAATCCATCACCTCCAATTGGACCTGCATTAGGTGCAAAAGGGGTGAACATAATGGAGTTTTGCAAACAGTTCAACGCACGTACCCAGGACAAACCTGGCAAAGTGTTACCTGTAGTTATTACTGTTTATGTTGACAAGTCATTCGATTTTATCATTAAAACACCTCCGGTTGCTATCCAGTTAATGGAAGTATCAGGTTTAAAAGGTGGTTCTGCAGAGCCAAACCGTAAAAAAGTTGCCAATGTAAATTGGGAACAGGTTGAGCAAATTGCTAAAGATAAAATGACTGATTTAAACGCGTTCACAGTAGAATCAGCCATGAAAATGGTAGCAGGTACTGCCCGCAGTATGGGGATAACCGTATCAGGTACGGCACCCTGGAATTAATTAAATTTATACAAATCAGTTTAAGACAGTGGCTAGATTAACAAAAAATCAAAAAGTGGCGCTCTCCAAAATTGAGGCTAATAAATCGTATACATTACAAGATGCAGCATCTTTAGTAAAGGAATTATCCTTAACTAAATTTGATTCATCAGTTGATATAGATGTGCGTTTAGGTGTTGACCCTCGTAAAGCCAATCAAATGGTACGTGGTATTGCAACATTGCCTCATGGAACCGGAAAAACTGTACGTGTTTTAGTTCTTTGTACTCCGGATAAGGAGCAAGAAGCTAAAGATGCAGGTGCAGATTTTGTAGGTTTGGACGACTATATCGCCAAGATTGAAGGTGGATGGACTGATGTTGATATTATCATCACTATGCCAAGTGTGATGGCTAAAGTAGGTAGATTAGGCCGTGTGCTTGGTCCTCGTAACTTAATGCCAAACCCTAAATCAGGAACAGTAACTACCGACGTTGGTAAAGCTGTAACTGAGGTAAAAGGTGGTAAGATCGATTTCAAGGTTGATAAAACCGGTATTATCCATACCTCAATAGGTAAATCATCTTTCCCTGCTGATAAAATTTATGAGAATGCATTAGAAGTATTGCAAATCATCTCTAAATTAAAACCATCATCAGCTAAAGGAACATATTTCAAGAGTATTCATATCTCTTCTACTATGTCTCCGGGGATAACAGTAGAAACAAAATCAGTAGCGGGAATTTAATCATGAATAAAGAAGAAAAACACGACCTTGTTCTTGCCCTCTCTGAACAAATGAAGGAATTTGGTAATTTTTATATTACCGATACTTCAGACCTAACGGTTGCAAAAATCAACAACATCCGTCGTCAATGTTTCGAAAGCGACATTACGATGAAGGTAGCAAAAAATAGCTTGATTAGAAAAGCTATGGAAGTTGCCGGTGGTGATTACACAGAAATGTATGATGTATTAAAAGGTTCATCATCTATTCTTTTCTCAAAGTCAGCAACTGCTCCGGCAAAGCTGATCAAGAAATTAAGAAAACAAGGTGATAAACCAGTTTTAAAAGCAGCTTACATTGATTCTGCAATATTTGTTGGCGATAATCAATTAGATGCATTGATCAAATTGAAATCGAAAGAACAACTAATTGGCGAGATCATTGGATTATTGCAATCACCAGCAAAAAATGTTGTATCTGCACTGCAATCAGGCGGAAACACATTGGCAGGATTAGTAAAAACATTACAAGAAAGAGGTTAATTCAAACACCTTAAAGTTTGAACATTTAAAACAAAGTATTAAAGTAAAAAAACATAATATAATGGCGGATTTAAAAGCATTTGCTGAACAGTTGGTAAACTTGACAGTAAAAGAAGTAAACGAATTAGCTCAGATCTTAAAAGACGAGTACGGTATTGAGCCGGCTGCTGCAGCTGTTGCTGTTGCAGGTCCTGCTGCTGGTGGTGGCGATGACGCTCCTGCTGCTGCAGCTGAGCAAACAGCATTTGATGTTATCCTGAAAGAAGCAGGTGGCTCAAAATTAGCTGTTGTTAAATTAGTAAAAGACTTAACCGGTTTAGGTTTGAAAGAAGCTAAAGATCTTGTTGACGGTGCACCAAAAGAAGTTAAAACTGGTGTAACTAAAGAAGAAGCTCAATCTCTGAAATCTCAATTAGAAGAAGCCGGAGCAGTAGTTGAGGTTAAGTAATTAACCATAATACGTATAGCATCAGACTCCGACCATATTTGGTCGGGGTCTATTGCTGTTTATAAAGGTTTGATAATAGATTTGGGACAGTTGATTTGAGATATGAGATCTTAGGCTGTTAACAAATTGGCGAATATCAGGCGTTAGATGTTAAAATTTATCTCGTATCTCACATCTAATAACTCAGTTCTACAAAAGTTAATTAACTAAAATTAAAACACCTTGGCAAACAAAAAAGCACAAAGAGTAAACTTTGCAACCAGCAGAAAGGTACTTGAATACCCGGATTTTCTGGATGTGCAGTTGCAATCTTTCCAGGAATTTTTTCAATTAGAAACAACTTCAGACAATCGCCACAAAGAGGGCTTGTTTAAAGTGTTTGCCGAAAACTTTCCAATTTCAGATTCAAGAAACATCTTCGTCCTGGAGTTTCTTGATTATTTTATTGATCCGCCACGTTATGATATACGCGAGTGTATTGAGCGCGGGTTAACTTACAGTGTACCGTTAAAAGCAAAACTTCGCCTGTCTTGTAATGATGCAGAGCACGAGGATTTTGAAACAATTGTTCAGGATGTGTATCTGGGAACTATCCCTTACATGACCCCAAAAGGAACATTTGTTATCAACGGTGCAGAGCGTGTAATTGTATCACAGTTACACCGTTCTCCTGGTGTGTTCTTTGGCCAGAGCCGCCACACCAACGGTACTAAATTGTACTCTGCCCGTGTTATCCCCTTCAAGGGTTCATGGATTGAGTTTGCTACAGACGTTAACAACGTAATGTATGCTTACATTGACCGTAAAAAGAAATTCCCGGTAACTACCTTATTACGTGCCATTGGTTATGACTCTGATAAAGACATCTTAGAGTTATTTGAACTGGCCGATGAGGTTAAAGTTAGCAAGTCAGGTCTTAAAAAATTCATCGGCCGTAAATTGGCTGCCAGAGTTTTAAAGAAATGGGTTGAAGACTTTGTGGATGAAGACACCGGTGAAGTAGTTTCTATTGACCGTAACGAAATTATCCTGGAGCGTGAAACCGTGTTGGAAGATGACCATATTGATATGATCATTGACGCCGGTGTTAAAACCATCATCCTGAACAAGGAAGATGCTGCTACCAGTGGTGATTACACTATTATATACAATACCTTACAAAAGGATACTTCAAACTCAGAGAAAGAAGCGGTTGAGCATATCTACCGTCAATTACGTAACGCTGAACCACCTGATGAGGAAACTGCTCGTGGTATCATTGACCGTTTGTTCTTCTCTGACAAACGTTATGACTTGGGTGATGTAGGTAGATACCGCATTAACCGTAAGTTGCAACTGAATACATCAGAAGAGACTAAGGTATTAACTAAACAAGATATCATTGCGATAGTTAAATATCTGATCAAATTAATCAACTCAAAAGCCGAGGTGGATGACATTGATCACTTGTCAAACCGTCGCGTACGTACCGTGGGTGAGCAGTTATATGCTCAGTTTGGTGTTGGTTTAGCACGTATGGCTCGTACCATCCGTGAGCGTATGAACATTCGTGACAACGAGGTGTTCACGCCAACCGACCTGATCAACGCACGTACATTATCATCTGTGATCAACTCGTTCTTCGGAACTAATCAGTTGTCACAATTTATGGATCAAACCAATCCACTGGCAGAGATTACGCACAAGCGTCGTCTGTCAGCCTTAGGCCCCGGTGGTCTGTCGCGTGAGCGTGCAGGTTTCGAGGTTCGTGACGTTCACTATACCCACTACGGTAGGTTGTGTACCATCGAAACTCCGGAAGGACCGAACATTGGTTTGATTTCATCGCTTTGCGTACATGCCAAAATCAACAACTTAGGCTTTATCGAAACACCGTACAAACGTGTTATTAAAGGTATAGTACAAGTTGACGAGCCGGTTATCTATTTATCTGCTGAAGATGAAGACGGTAAAACCATTGGCCAGGCAAATGCGGTTTATGATGATAAAGGTGAGTTTGCTACACCAAAGGTTAAAGCCCGTTTTGAGGGTGACTTCCCGATCATTGAGCCGGAGAGATTGGATTTAATGGACATCGCTCCAAACCAGATCACATCTATCGCAGCTTCATTGATTCCATTCCTGGAGCATGATGATGCTAACCGTGCCTTGATGGGTTCAAACATGCAGCGCCAGGCCGTTCCGCTATTACGCCCTGAAGCGCCAATTGTAGGTACCGGTTTGGAAGGCCGTGTGGCAAAAGATTCACGTACTCTGATCAATGCCGAAGGCAATGGTATAGTTGAGTATGTGGATGCAAACCAAATTGTTATTAAATATGATCGTAATGAGACTGACCGTTTAGTGTCTTTCGAAGGCGATTCTAGAAGCTATATCTTAACTAAATTTAAGAAAACCAACCAAAGCACTACCATCAACCTGAAGCCAATTGTTAAAAAAGGCGAACGCGTTGAAAAAGGACAAGTACTTTGCGAGGGCTATGCAACTCAGGATGGTGAGCTTGCTCTGGGCCGTAACCTTAAAGTGGCATTCATGCCTTGGCAAGGTTATAACTTTGAGGATGCGATCGTAATTTCTGAGCGCGTGGTATCTCAGGATATCTTTACTTCATTACACGTTGAAGAGTTTGAATTAGAAGTACGTGATACCAAACGTGGTGAAGAAGAGTTAACACCTGATATCCCTAACGTTTCTGAAGAAGCTACTAAAGACCTTGACGAAGACGGTATCATCCGTGTTGGTGCTGAGGTTAAAGAAGGCGACATCCTGATTGGTAAGATTACCCCTAAAGGTGAGTCTGACCCTTCACCGGAGGAGAAACTATTACGTGCCATCTTTGGTGACAAAGCAGGCGACGTAAAGGACGCTTCATTGAAAACTCCACCGTCAATTGCCGGTGTGGTAATTGATACCAAATTGTTCTCTCGTGCTAAGAAAACTACTAAGGCAGAAGAAAAAGCACAGATTGAAAAATTAGATACTAAACACGAAAAAGCTATCAAAGATCTTAAGAATACTTTGATCGAGAAGTTATTCGAAATTGTAAATGGCAAAACATCGCAAGGTGTGAGCAACGTTTACAAAGAGCTGTTGGTACCTAAAGGTGTTAAGTTTACCCAAAAAATATTAGCTGAGCTTGCCTACGAAAACATCAACCCAACTAAATGGACAACTGATGATGACAAGAACGACTTGATTAAATTGTTGCTTCATAACTACAACATCAAGGTTAATGAAGAACTAGGCGCTTACCGTCGCGATAAATTTGCGATCAGTGTAGGTGACGAGCTTCCATCAGGTATCGTACAAATGGCTAAAGTTTACATCGCTAAAAAGCGTAAGCTTAAAGTAGGTGATAAAATGGCAGGCCGTCACGGTAACAAAGGTATTGTTGCACGTATTGTACGTGACGAGGATATGCCTTTCTTAGAAGACGGAACTCCGGTTGATATTGTGTTGAACCCACTGGGTGTACCTTCACGTATGAACTTGGGCCAGATCTATGAAACTGTATTAGGATGGGCTGGTAAAGAGCTGGGCATTAAATTCGCTACGCCGATTTTTGATGGTGCAAGCCATGAAGAAGTAGAAGAGTGGGTTAAGAAAGCCGGCATACCTGAATCAGGCCGTACCTACTTATACAATGGCTTGACCGGCGACCGTTTTGACCAGCAAACCACTGTAGGTATTATCTACATGTTGAAACTGGGCCACATGGTTGACGATAAGATGCACGCACGTTCAATTGGGCCATACTCATTAATTACACAACAACCATTGGGTGGTAAAGCTCAGTTTGGTGGTCAGCGTTTTGGTGAGATGGAGGTTTGGGCACTGGAAGCATTCGGTGCAGCAAATATCCTGCAAGAGATTTTGACTGTTAAGTCGGATGACGTTGTAGGCCGTGCTAAAACTTATGAGGCTATTGTTAAAGGTGAAAACCTGCCTACACCATCAGTTCCGGAATCATTCAATGTATTGGTTCATGAGCTTAGAGGTTTAGGTTTGGATATCACGTTAGACTAATTTGTGAATCAGTGAATGAGCGGATACAACTTGTATTGCTCATTCACCACTCACTCATTCACGCATTAAAAAGAAGGAGACTATGTCTTACAAAAAGGATAATAAAATCAAAAGTAATTTTACTACTATCACCATTAGCCTGGCTTCGCCAGAGGCTATCCTTGAGCGTTCAAGCGGTGAAGTTTTAAAACCAGAAACCATTAACTACAGGACCTATAAACCTGAACGTGATGGTTTATTTTGCGAGCGTATTTTTGGTCCGGTGAAAGATTACGAGTGCCATTGCGGTAAATACAAACGTATCCGTTACAAGGGTATTGTGTGCGACCGTTGCGGTGTTGAAGTAACCGAGAAAAAGGTACGTCGTGAGCGTATGGGTCACATCAATTTGGTGGTGCCTGTTGCTCATATCTGGTATTTCCGTTCGTTACCTAACAAAATTGGTTACTTACTGGGCCTGCCAACCAAGAAATTGGATCTGATCATATATTATGAAAGATATGTAGTTATTCAGCCTGGTGTTAAGGAATCTGATGGTATCAATACTATGGATTTCCTGACTGAAGAAGAATACCTGGATATCCTGGATACTTTGCCGAAAGAAAATCAATATCTTGATGATAAAGATCCACAGAAATTCGTTGCCAAAATGGGCGCCGAAGCTCTGGAGGAATTATTAAGACGTATTAACCTGGATCAGCTATCTTATGATCTGCGCCACCAGGCAGCTACAGAAACCTCACAACAACGTAAAAACGAAGCGTTAAAACGCTTACAGGTTGTTGAAGCTTTCCGTGGAGCAAAAACACGTATTGAAAATAACCCTGAGTGGATGATCGTTAAGATCGTTCCGGTTATCCCGCCAGAATTGCGTCCGTTAGTACCACTGGAAGGTGGCCGTTTCGCAACGTCTGACTTAAATGACCTTTACCGTCGTGTAATTATCCGTAATAACCGTTTAAAACGTTTGATCGAGATTAAAGCACCAGAGGTGATTTTGCGTAACGAAAAACGTATGTTGCAGGAAGCTGTAGATTCGTTATTTGATAACTCACGTAAAGTTAACGCGGTAAAAACTGAAGGTAACCGTGCTTTGAAATCACTTTCAGACATTCTGAAAGGTAAACAAGGCCGTTTCCGTCAAAACTTATTAGGTAAACGTGTGGATTACTCTGCCCGTTCTGTAATTGTTGTAGGTCCTAACCTTAAATTACACGAGTGCGGTTTGCCAAAAGATATGGCTGCCGAGCTGTTTAAACCATTTATCATTCGCAAAATGATTGAGCGTGGTGTGGTTAAAACGGTAAAATCAGCTAAGAAAATTGTTGATCGTAAAGACCCATTGGTTTGGGATATCTTAGAAAACGTATTGAAAGGCCACCCGGTATTATTAAACCGTGCACCTACGCTACACAGATTGGGTATACAATCATTCCAGCCAAAACTGGTTGAAGGTAAAGCAATCCAATTGCACCCATTAACTTGTACAGCATTCAACGCGGATTTTGACGGTGACCAGATGGCGGTACACGTACCTCTGGGTAACGCGGCAATTTTAGAGGCACAAGTATTAATGCTTGCTTCTCACAACATTTTGAACCCTGCTAACGGTACGCCTATTACTGTACCATCTCAAGACATGGTGCTTGGTTTGTACTACATAACCAAAGGCCGTAAAACTGATGAAGGCAGAGTTGTAAAAGGAGAAGGCTTAACTTTCTACTCATCTGAAGAGGTTATCATAGCTTATAACGAGCGTAAACTCGACTTGCACGCATTCATTAAAGTTAAAACTAACATTAAAGAGCGCGATGGCGTTATAGTAAACAAGATAATTGATACCACTGTTGGTCGTGTTTTATTTAATGAACATGTACCGGTAGAGGTAGGTTATATTAACGAGCTGTTAACCAAAAAATCATTACGTGATATTATTGGCGAGGTAGTGAAAATTACCGGTATGGCACGTGCAGCCCAGTTCCTGGATGATATCAAGGAATTAGGATTTAAAATGGCGTTCCAGGGTGGTTTATCGTTTAACTTGAAGGATATTAATATCCCTGCTGAAAAAGTTACGCTTATTGCACAAGCTTCTAAACAAGTAGAAGAAGTAATGGGTAACTACAACATGGGTTTCATTACCAACAACGAGCGTTACAATCAGATCATCGATATCTGGACCCGTATCAACAACCGCTTAACCGCGAATGTGATGGACATTTTGAGTAACGATAACCAAGGATTTAACTCAGTTTACATGATGTTGGATTCTGGTGCTCGTGGTTCAAAAGAACAAATTCGTCAGCTTGCAGGTATGCGTGGTTTGATGGCTAAGCCTCAAAAATCAGGTTCTGGTGGCGAGATCATTGAAAACCCTATTCTTTCAAACTTTAAAGAAGGTTTGTCAGTATTAGAGTACTTTATCTCAACTCACGGTGCTCGTAAAGGTTTGGCGGATACGGCGTTGAAAACAGCTGATGCTGGTTACCTGACTCGTCGTTTACATGACGTTGCGCAGGATATGATTGTTGGTGTGGTTGATTGCGGTACTTTAAGAGGTATTTACACTACTGCGTTGAAAGACAACGAAGACATTGTTGAGCCACTTTATGACCGTATCCTTGGCCGTACTTCATTACATGATGTGTTTGATCCTATCACTAACGAGTTGTTAGCCGAAGCAGGTCATGACATTACTGAAGAAGTTGCTAAGAAAATTGAAAACTCGCCTTTAGAGGGTATAGAAATACGTTCAGTATTAACTTGCGAAAGCAAACGTGGCGTATGTGCATTATGCTACGGCCGTAACCTGGCTAGTGGCAAACGTGTTCAAAAAGGTGAAGCTGTGGGTGTAATTGCAGCACAGTCAATCGGTGAGCCGGGTACACAGTTAACATTACGTACTTTCCACGTGGGTGGTACCGCGTCAAACATCGCGGCCGAATCACAGATCAACGCTAAATTTGATGGTATCATTGAGTTTGAAAACGTACGTACGGTTTCTTACCAAACTGCCGAAGATGGTGCTGTTGATGTAGTATTAGGTCGTTCTGGCGAGTTCCGTATTATTGAAGAAGGCAGCAATAAAATTATTGTTACCAACAACATTCCTTACGGTTCATACCTGTATGTTAAAGACGGTTCTAAAATTTCAAAAGGCGATCGTATTTGTTCATGGGATCCGTACAATGCGGTTATTATATCTGAGTTTGCGGGTGTAACGCAGTTTGAAGCGGTATTAGAAGGTATAACCTTCCGCGAAGAATCTGACGAGCAAACCGGTCACCGTGAAAAAGTAATCATTGATACCAGGGATAAAACTAAAAACCCTTCTATCCAGGTTACAGATAACAAAGGCAACTTAATTAAAGGATATAACATCCCTGTAGGTGCGCACATTGCAGTTGATGAAGGCGAGAAATTACAAACCGGACAAATCATTGCAAAAATACCTCGTTCTACAGGTAAAACTCGGGATATTACCGGTGGTTTACCACGTGTAACAGAGTTATTTGAAGCGCGTAACCCATCAAACCCTGCGGTAGTAACTGAGATTGATGGTGTGGTAACCTTAGGTGGTGTTAAACGTGGTAATCGTGAGATCACTATTGAATCAAAAGACGGCCAAATTAAAAAATACCTGGTTCCATTGTCTAAACACATCCTTGTACAGGATAATGACTTTGTGAAAGCTGGTATGCCATTATCTGATGGTTCAATATCTCCTGCTGATATCCTGGCCATTAAAGGCCCTGCAGCGGTACAAGAATACCTGGTTAACGGTATTCAAGAGGTTTACCGTTTACAAGGTGTGAAAATCAATGATAAGCACTTCGAAGTAATCGTTCACCAAATGATGCAAAAAGTGGCTATCGAAGATGCTGGTGATACTCGTTTCTTAGAAAAAGAAGCTGTTGACAGCTGGGATTTCATGATGGAAAACGACGATATCTTTGATAAGAAAGTTGTTACTGAACCAGGCGACTCAGCTAATCTTAAACCAGGTCAGATTATATCTCTTAGAAAGTTAAGAGACGAAAACTCGATCTTGAAACGTAAAGATTTGAAACTGGTTGAAGTGCGCGATGCTATCGCAGCTACTTCAAGCCCTATGCTGCAAGGTATTACCCGTGCATCATTAGGTACTAAATCGTTTATCTCGGCAGCATCCTTCCAGGAAACCACCAAAGTACTTAACGAGGCGGCAATTGCAGGTAAGAGAGATACCATGCTTGGCTTGAAAGAGAACGTTATTGTTGGTCACCTAATTCCATCAGGAACCGGTTTACGCGAATACGAAAATATCCGTGTGGGTTCTCAGGAAGAGTTTGATCGCTTAATGGCATCAAAAGCTGAAGAAGTAGAAGCTTAGATTTTAAGCAAATAATAATAATAAGCAAAGCCTTCTGCAAAACAGAAGGCTTTTGCTATTTTTACGCTATGGAAGAACAAAACGCAAACCAATTAAATATTGAACTTTCTGAGGAAGTAGCCGAAGGTATTTATTCAAACCTTGCTATTATAACTCACTCAAATCAAGAATTTGTACTTGATTTTGTTAGAATTATGCCTGGTACACCTAAAGCCAAAGTAAAATCGCGCATCATTATTACGCCCGAACATGCCAAACGTTTGTTAATTGCGCTCGAAGATAATATTGAAAAATATGAAGCGATAAATGGCCGCATTAAAACGTCGCCGGAGCCATCAGGCTTTCCGATGAATTTTGGCGGAACAATGGGGCAGGCTTAATATTTGATATAAACCATATATTCTTGTCGTAGTTAAGAAAAAAATATGCCAGCGTTTAACTTTCCTGATCCAAAAAGAGTAAAAATAGCGGTAATGGGCGATATTATGATCGATCATTATATTAATGGTTCATGCGATAGGATATCACCAGAAGCGCCAGTACAGATAGTGGATGTTAAAAGCGATACCTATACGCTGGGTGGTGCAGGTAATGTACTGGAAAATCTGCATGCTTTTGGCTGCACAGGTTCCATCATAAGTATAACAGGTGACGATGATTATCGTACAATCGTTGAGACCGAATTGGAGGCTATAAACCCCGGATTTATTTATCTGGCAAGAGATACTAAACGACGCACTACTGTAAAAAGCAGAGTGGTAGTAAATAAACACCAGCTGATCCGGCTGGACAAAGAGGATAAATTTTATTGCGATGACGCTATTGCAAATGAGTTGTTTAACTATCTTCGGATAAATATTAATAATATTGATGTATTGATATTATCTGATTATTGCAAAGGCGTTTTAAGTGATAAGTTGGTAAAAAATACTATTGAGTTATGTAATGAGCATCATATTATAACATTAGTTGACTCAAAAAATAAAGACTTATCAAAATATCGCGGTGCAACAGTAATTAAACCTAATAAAAAAGAAGCAGCGCTTGCTTCTGGCATAGCAATAGTTGATAATGAAAGCTTAGAAGCGGCTTGTAAAAAAATAGCGCAGACCACAGCTTGCGAAACAGTAGTGGTTACGTTATCAGAGGATGGTATAGCTGCTTACAATAACAATATATTAACCAAGAAACCTACCAAAGCTATTGACGTTTATGACGTAACAGGTGCAGGTGACACAGTAGTGGCCGCTTTAGCTTTTGCACTGGCTCACAAATTATCAATAACGCAGGCCTGTGATTTTGCCAATAGTGCAGCAGCTATAGTAGTAGCTAAATTTGGAAGCGCTGTAGCTACGTTAAGTGAAATAAACGACTTAAACTGAGCTTATACAGATAAAAAATGAGTTATAGATACGCTGCATTTTTTAAGACAATCAATTTAACTATTGATTATCTCATGCTTAATATAAGCATGTTTATATCTTATTTGCTTATTGATAGTCCGGAAACATGGAGGGCAGATAATAAGTATTTATTAATTATTTTGCTTTTTAACTTGCTATGGCTTCTCTCAACTAATCTTACGGGAGTTTATGAGAGCGTGTTGAATAAAGATTCGTTGATCACGTACCGCGACTTTCTTAAGGCATATCTGCTTTTTATTTTTTTATTGTCGTTTTTCATTATAGTAATTGGTATACAATCATACCTGGTTACCCGGCTATATTTACTTTACTCGGTTGTGCTGTTTGGGTTTCTGGTAGGGGTATGGAAAGTTGTTTTCTTAACGATAAGAAAGACAAACCGAAGTATACTTTTAGATTCGCGTGCTATTGTTATTGTCGGGTCAGGTCGCATAGCCATGGATATTTTTCAATATTTCGAAAATCATAAAAACAGCGGTTATAAAGTAATAGGCTTTTTTGACGACAAGGCATCCCGCATAGCAGAGATAGGTTTGTATTTAGGCAGTGTATCTGACGTGATTAGTTTTACCTTAGAAAATGATGTCCATGAAATATTTTGCGCTTTGCCAACGTCGCAGTCTGAACAAATAGAAGACCTGATGATTGAAGCCGACAAACATTTGATAAGATTCAAGATCATCCCGGAGTACATCAAATCAAAAAAATTAATGCAGGTTCAAAACTATGATCATATACCTGTAATATCAGTTAGGCCTGAGCCGCTGGAAAACTTGCTTAATCGTACAATCAAACGAGCATTTGACATGGCGTTTTCTTTATTTGTAATTGTATTTGTAATAAGCTGGCTGTTCCCAATACTAGCTATCATCATAAAATTACAATCAAAGGGGCCTGTGTTTTTTACGCAAACGCGTTCAGGCAAGGACAATGTGCCGTTTAAATGTTTCAAATTTAGAAGCATGCGCATTAATTCAGACTCTGAAAGCAAGCAAGCAACACGATCAGACTCTCGTATTACACCTATCGGTGCATTTATACGTAAAACCAGTTTGGATGAGTTTCCGCAGTTTTTTAACGTTTTGATAGGCAATATGTCTGTGGTTGGGCCGAGGCCGCACATGGTTAGCCACACCGAGCGATATTCTCAACTAATTGACCAGTTTATGGTTCGTCATTTCTTAAAGCCAGGTATTACAGGCTGGGCGCAGATAAACGGTTTTAGAGGCGAAACTAAAACTACCGATGATATGCTGCAAAGAGTGGAAGCAGATGTATGGTACCTGGAGAACTGGTCGTTCTTACTGGACCTTAAGGTTATCTTCCTTACATTTTGGAACGTGATAAAAGGCGAAGAAAACGCATTTTAATTGAGCAGAATAAATATATAATAATGGATAAAAACTCCAAAATATACATTGCAGGCCACAGAGGAATGGTTGGTTCTGCCATATACAGAAAACTTGAAAACGAAGGTTTTACAAACCTGCTTACCCGCACGTCGGCCCAATTAGATTTGCGTAATCAACAACAGGTTGCCGATTTTTTCGCACAGGAGAAGCCCGATTACGTTTTTTTGGCAGCAGCCAAAGTAGGCGGAATTGTAGCTAATAATACTTATCGTGCTGATTTTTTGTACGATAATCTGCAAATTCAAAACAATGTTATCCATTCATCATACCTTAATGGTGTAACTAAACTGATGTTTTTAGGTTCGAGTTGTATTTATCCTAAAATGGCGCCACAGCCCCTTAAGGAAGACTATTTATTAACCGGGCCACTTGAAGAAACTAACGAACCCTACGCAATAGCTAAAATTGCTGGCATAAAAATGTGCGATGCTTATCGCGCTCAATATGGTTGTAATTATATTTCTGTTATGCCTACTAATTTATATGGCTATAATGATAACTACCATCCACAAAACTCGCATGTTTTGCCTGCTTTAATCAGAAGATTTCATGAAGCAAAAGAACAGGGAGCACCGGTAGTAACCATATGGGGTAGCGGCACGCCTAAACGGGAGTTTTTATTTGCAGACGATTTAGCCGCTGCCTGTTATTACCTTATGCAAAATTACGATGAATCAGGGCTGGTAAACGTCGGAACTGGTGAAGACCTCTCGATTAATGATCTTGCATTGCTTGTAAAAAAGATATTAGGTTATGAGGGCGGTATACAATTTGATACCTCTAAACCAGAAGGAACACCCCGTAAATTAATGGACGTTAGTAAATTGCATAACAGAGGTTGGCAGCATACCATAGGGCTTGAAGAGGGCATCAAATTAGCTTATCAAGACTTTTTAAAAAATAATATTAAATAGTAACAAAATATTATTTAGACCAAACTTTAACCATTAGCATTTGTTCTTGGAAGACAATTTAGCCGATCATTTAAGTTTAATAATGACTTTTTCGTCAGGCTTGAATGATTAAAATTGCTTATAATTGTACCTGTTATTTATTCAATAAAACTATCAGAGATTATTGAAATTAGTGCTTCACAATAAAACATGAATAAATTAAAAATATGTTTGACGTTGCTGAGCGTTATAGTATGCATCTTAGCATATAATCCTGCATCAGCGCAAACATTACCTCAAAACCTGTCCAATTTTAATGTCGATAATTACTCTGACGATCAAATCCGTCAGCTTCTGCAAAGTGCCCAGTCACAGGGTCTTACAGACAGTCAATTAATTCAAATGGCTGAAAGCAGGAATCTTCCTGCCAGTGAAGCGCAGCGGTTACAAGTCAAGATTGATGAAATACGGAAAAAGGACGGCACTACTGCAAGCTATAGTGGTACTTCAGACACCTCATCTAACCTAAACAAGGCGCGCAAGCAAATCCAAAGCGGCGACACGTTGCCAGATCAAAACCGGACAGATATTTTTAGCAACCTTCAACCTAAAATATTTGGTGCCAGTTTGTTTAGAAATGCCAGGGCTAATAGTTTTCAGCCAAATTTAAAACTAGCGACCCCCGTAAATTATATTGTCGGGCCAGATGATAAGCTGATAATAAATGTATATGGCAACTCGGTGGCTAATTGGGCGTTGACGGTCTCGCCAGAAGGAAATATTAACATACCCGGCGTTGGTGTTTTAAACGTAGCGGGTAAAACTATTGAACAAGCCACCGCATCAATAAAAAGCAGATTAGCTACCAACAAATATGCCATTGGCAATGGTACCAATGTACAGGTTAGTTTAGGTGATATAAGAAGTATAAGCGTACGTGTACAGGGTGAGTTGGTTAGGCCTGGCACTTATACGCTGTCGTCATTATCAACAGCGTTTGAAGCGCTTTATGCTGCCGGTGGTCCAAATGATATTGGGTCTTTCCGTAAAATCGAGATCATTAGAGATAATAAGGTAATCAGAAAGCTTGATTTATATGACTATCTGGTTCATGGTAACCACAAGGACGATATTGTTTTGCGTGATCAGGATGAAATTCATGTGCCACCATATCTGATGCACGTTGAGCTGCGTGGCGAAGTAAAGGTGCCGGCTGTTTTTGAACCGCTACCTAATGAAAAGTTACAGGATATTATTGATTATGCCGGCGGATTTACCGATCAAGCCTATACAGCGCATATCAAAGTTATTCAAACCAGCGACAGGCAGAAACGTATAGCTGATATCTTTGAAAAAGATTATGCTACTTACGCGCCACGTCGTGGTGATATCTATACGGTTGACCGTATTCTTAATCGTTTTGAGAACCGTGTAGTTATTAATGGTGCGGTTTTTAGACCAGGAGAATTTGAATTACAACAAGGGTTAACAGTTTCGCAATTGATAAAAAATGCGGGTGGATTAAAAGAAGACGCCTTTACTGGCCGCGGAAGCATTGTTAGGCTCAATTCAGATAATACTACACAGCAACTATCATTTAATGTACAAGACGCCTTATCCAACCCGTCTGATGACATAACCCTGCAAAGAGAAGATAGTGTTACCATTACTTCAGTATTTGATTTGCATGACAAATACAAAGTAACCATTAAAGGGCAAGTAAGAAAACCGGGTGATTTTAGCTATGCCGACAGCATGAAAGTTGCTGACCTGATTGTAAAAGCAGGCGGTTTTGCCGAAGGTGCCAGCGCCAAGCGGATCGAAGTATCGCGCCGTGTTTTTGACAGTGATCCAAGCCAAAAAAACAGCCGTGTTGCACAGGTGTTTAGTATTAATGTAGATGCAAATCTGAAGTTCGAAAATATCAACTTCTCGCTTAAGCCTTTCGACATTGTGTCTATTTACAGCCTGCCGGGTTATGAAACACAGAAAGTAGTAAAAGTAGAAGGGGAGGTTATTTTTCCGGGTTATTATACGATCGAGAAAAAGAACGAAAAGATATCTGACCTGGTGAGGCGCGCTGGTGGTTTAACCCAATCAGCTGACGTGGAGGGCGGTAGTTTGAAAAGGGATAATGCAGCCGTATTAGGCGTAGATAAAACTAAATTAGATACACTTGCTTTAAATAGAGAACGTAACGAACGCCTAAGGCGGCTACAACGTAATTATAAAGATACTACAGGCGTGTCAATCGATACTGCCCAATTCAGAAATAACTACGTCGGCATAGATCTGAAAAAGATTTTAGCTCACCCGGCGGGAGGCGAAGATTTGATTCTGGAGAATGGCGATGTATTGAGAATCCCGAAAGAACAACAAACAGTTAGAGTAAATGGCGAGGTATTATATCCAAGTGCTGTGGTATATCAGCAGTCAAAAAGTTTTCGGGGATATGTGTTAAATGCTGGTGGATTTTCGCCAAATGCGTTAAAACGCGGTGCGTATGTTGTTTATCCTAACGGTACGGTGAAAGGAACCACCAAATTTCTTTTCTTTAATAATCATCCACGGGTTAAGCCGGGCAGTGAAATCTATGTACCCGAAAAGCCGCCGAGAAAAGGAGATTCTGCACAAATTATTTTAGGCTACACAACAGGTTTAGCATCTTTAGGCGCTATAATATTGGGTATTTTAAGTCTAAAAAAATAAATAAATTTTTTCTTTCAATGACCAATAGCACTGATAAAAACACAAATAATGATGCTGACGAAGTCTCAATAAAAGACATGTTTCTCAAACTTGGCCGTTGGCGAAGCTATATTTTTGCAAAATGGAAAGTGGTACTGTTAGCATGTTTATTGGGCGGGATTATTGGAGTAACTTATGGTCTTATTAGTAAACCTATTTATAAGGCAGAGCTGAGTTTTGCTTTACAAGACGAAAAATCGGGCGGTAGTTTAAGTGGCGCTTTGGGCTTGGCAAGTCAATTTGGTATTGATGTAGGCGGTAGTGGCGGCGGTGATGAATTTTCTGGCGATAACTTGTTACAGTTGATGCGTTCAAGGTCAATGGTTGAGCGAACGTTGTTAACAACCGTTACAATAAATGGAAAACAAGAAACTCTTGCTGAGCTTTATATGGATTTCAATGGCCTTAGCGAGAACGATTTCAAGAACGTCCATTTTCCTCCTAATGCTGATAGGTCGAAATTTACTTTGAAGCAAGATAGTATTTTAGGTGTCTTTCATCGTGACATTATTAAAAGAAATCTATTGGTTGACAAGGTCGACAAAAAATTAAGTATAATTTCAGTCGTAGTCAATTCAAAAAACGAACTATTTTCCAAGTTGTTTACTGAAGTACTAGCTAAAGTAGTTTCTGATTTTTACATCAAGACCAAAACAGAAAAGGAAGTAAAAAATGTAGCCGTGTTGCAACGCCAGACAGACTCGGTAAGAGCTGCTTTGAACTACGCTATATCAGGAGTAGCCTCATCGGTAGATGCGGCACCTAACGCTAACCCATTTATGCAGACTTTACGCGTTCCATCGCAAAAACGGCAGGTAGACGTACAAGCTAATACAGCTATTTTAAGTGAACTAGTTAAAAATCTGGAGCTGGCAAAAATGTCCCTATTACATGAAACGCCGTTAATACAAACTATTGACACTCCAATTTTACCCTTAGAACGAGAAAAAGTCGGCACCTTAAAAGGTCTTATTGTAGGCGTAATTGTGGGGCTGTTTTTATCTGTCTTTTTATTATCTGTGAACAAACTTTACAAAACAATTATCTCATAGCCGTGATAACTTACACTTTAAAAATTGTTCAGATTGTACGAGAAACCGAGGATACATCCACGATTTTTTTTAAGCAGCCGGGCTTAAAAAAAATCAAATACCTGGCTGGTCAATATATCACGGTAGTAGTTAATGTAAATGGGCGGAAATATAAAAGGCCATATTCATTATCATCATCTCCTCGTATAGATAGCACGATAAATATTACGGTAAAAAAATTATTGCATGGTGTTGTATCAAATCATTTGGTTGATGTGGTGAAAGAAGGTGATATGCTGGAAGTAATTGAGCCTATGGGCAACTTTCTGTATGATGTTGATATGCATCATAACAAAGCTGTTTTTTTATGGGGTGCCGGTAGTGGCATAACTCCATTGATGTCGATTTTGAAAACAGCTTTGGTAAATAATTCCCAACAGATTAATCTTTTTTATTGCAATAAAACAACCCAACACACCATTTTTTTTAATCAGTTACAGCAACTTCAACAAAATAATAAACAAAAATTAGGGTTGAACTTTTTCTACACTGAAGAGCAGATAGCTCAAGCCAATTTTGGGCGCATCAATGCCTATGATGTGGAGAAAGCGCTTAGTGGTTTAGATGTTGCTAACACCCTGCATTATATATGTGGTCCCAACGGATTAAAAGAAACAGTTAAGACAGCCTTGTTGGAGAATGGAGTACAGTTGACACAGATATTTTTTGAAGATTTTGAGCATATAATCAATGAAGTTGAGCTAAAAGATGTACAAACACGTTTTGTAACACTAATCAACAACAGTAATAAAAACAGTATTGAAGTGATCCGTGGTAAAAGCATTCTGGAAGCAGCACTTGATACGCGGCTTGATTTACCTTATTCATGTCAAACTGGTACGTGTACTTTATGTAAAGCTACACTTGTATCGGGCGAAGTGAAGAAAATAGGTAATGAGAAGATGGATCATGAATTATCAGAAAATGAGCGATTGTTGTGCTGCAGCTATCCCCTAACAAACAATATTATATTTGAAATTAATTAATAAGTTGTAAATGAAAGTTGTACTACTTGCGGGTGGATTGGGTACCCGATTAATGGAAGAAACAGAAGCGCGCCCCAAACCTATGGTAGAAATTGGTGGTAAGCCAATTTTATGGCATATCATGAAAATTTATGAAACCTATGGTTACAATGATTTTGTATTGTGTCTGGGGTATAAACAACAGTCAATAAAGGAATATTTTTTAAACTATTACCTTTATAATTCAGACGTGACTATCGAATTGGAAAAGAACAAGGTTGACGTACATTTCTCAAATTCTGAATCATTCAAAGTAACATTGGTAGACACCGGTTTGACGACCAATACAGCGGGGCGAATAAAAAAAATTAAAAAATATGTTGATGGTGGAACATTCATGCTTACTTATGGGGATGGCGTTGCTGACATTAATATTGCTGAATTAGTTAAATTTCACCACTCACACGGTAAGTTGGCAACATTAACAAGCATACAAACACCTGGACGCTTTGGCAACATAGAAATGGACGAGAATGGCGGTGTTGAACATTTTGTTGAAAAACCTCAAGGTGATGGTATGTGGATAAACGGAGGTTTTTTTGTGCTGGAGCCAGAAATCTTCAAATACCTTGAAGAGGATATGGATGATGTACAATGGGAAAAAAAACCATTAAAAGAAATAGCCCAGGATGGGCAGTTGTCAGCTTATAAACATCATGGGTTTTGGAAACCAATGGATGCCTTAAGAGATCGTATTGAATTGGAACAACTTTGGAGCACTGGTAATGCACCGTGGAAAATTTGGTAAATGATGTTTGATCAACTGAAAGAAGTATACGGAGGGAAGAAGGTCTTTTTAACTGGCCACACCGGTTTTAAGGGATCTTGGTTACTTAAAACCTTGTCTCTGCTTGGTGCAGATGTCAAGTGTTATGCACTTGCGCCTGATACGACACCGAATTTATATGATGTTATACTAGGAGACACGCTTTGTGATTCAATAATAGCAGATTTACGTAACCGTGATCAGCTTAAGCTTGCGATAACTGATTTTCAGCCAGATTTTGTATTTCATTTGGCAGCACAACCGTTAGTAAGGCTGTCTTATCAAATACCATCTGAAACTTTTGAGGTAAACGCCATCGGTACGGCAAATTTACTTGATGCTGTAAACTTATTATCTACCCCGTGTTATTGCGTTTTAATAACTACAGACAAAGTATACCATAACAATGAATGGGAATATCCTTATCGCGAAAACGACAAGTTAGGTGGGTATGATCCTTACAGTGCCAGCAAAGCATGTGCAGAATTAGTAATAGACTCTTACCGTAATTCTTTTTTTAACGTAAAGGACTATCAGCAGCATAAAAAAGCGGTTGCTGTTGGTCGTGCGGGTAACGTTATAGGCGGTGGCGACTGGTCTAAAGACCGGTTGATACCCGATATTGCAAGAGCATTAGCTGCTGGAAAAAAAATTGAGATAAGAAACCCCAACTCGGTAAGGCCATGGCAGCATGTTTTAGAGCCCTTGTTTGGCTATTTGTTGCTTGGCGCTAAATTATATAAAGACCCCGTACTGTTCTCTCAGGCCTACAATTTTGGCCCTGATGTTAATGATGCCCTGCCGGTAGCTAACATGGTCGACATGGCTATTTCTAGTTGGGGAGGGGGAGAATACGAAATAAATCATGTTGCCGGCCAACCACATGAGGCGGGCTTATTAAAGCTTGACATCAGCAAGGCAATAAATGACTTAGGGTGGCGGCCGCAAATGAACGCATCAGAGGCTGTTGCAAAAACAATTGAGTGGTATAAAGTCTTTTATAGTAATTCGGACGATATTGTAAAATTTACAGAGAAGCAGATAAAGGTTTTTTTCGATGTCTAGAGTTTTTATAACAGGTATTACTGGATTTTTAGGATCAAATATTGGCAGGTATTTAATAGAAGATGGCCATACAGTAGCCGCAATCTATAGAGGTACGTCGTCAAAGAAATTATGCGCGGGCTTTGAAGATCAGATTGATTGGATACTACAAGATGAAAGTAATTGGACTGAAAAGGCGGAGAAATTTTCTCCTGAAATTATTATACACAGTGCCTGGCTTGGTGTAAGTCATCTGGAAAGAAATATCTGGGATAAACAACTGGAAAATATTGAATTTGTTAAGCAATTATTGTTAATAGCAAAAAGTGCCGATACCAAAAAGGTCATTGCATTAGGGTCGCAAGCTGAGTATGGGATGTTTGAAGGTTGTGTCGCAGAATCACATCAATTAAAGCCAACAGAGGCTTATGGATCTGTGAAAATAGTATGTTCCGAACTGTTAAAGCAATTTTGTAACAGTAATAACATTGATTGGTATTGGTTAAGACTATTTTCGGTTTTTGGGAGTGGAGAGTCTGAAAATTGGTTGATTCCTACGTTAATTAATAAGCTCCTTACATCAAACTATATGGATCTTACTCCCGGCGAACAGAAATACGCTTATCTTTACGCTGATGACTTAGGTAGAGCAATAAATAACATCATAGTCAATAAAGGTAAATCTGGTGTTTACAATATTTCTGCTAAACAACCAGTTTCGCTTAAAAATTTGGTTACTACAATACGAGATCAGGTTAATCCGAAGTTTGAGTTGCATTTTGGTAAATTAGAATACAGGGAGAACCAGGCCATGCACATACAGGGCGACGTTACTAAATTTATAGAAGCGTTTGGTGAGTTTGAGTTATCTGATTTCAAACAAGCATTGGCTTTAACCATCGATAGTATTAAAGGACAGTTCAAAATAAAGCAAGCTAATGAAAGCATCTGATTTTATAGCAACATTTTTGGAACGGAAAGGGGTTAAGCACGTTTTTGAATTGTCAGGAGGTATGATCACTCATATTCTCGATTCATTAAATCAAAAAACATCCATTAACGTCATTACGATGCATCATGAGCAAGCTGCGGCATTTGCTGCTGATGCTTATGGGCGTGTAACCGGCTTGCCTGGGGTGGCGCTGGCAACCAGCGGGCCCGGCGCAACAAATTTGCTTACAGGTATCGGTAATTGTTATTTCGATTCAGTGCCAGGGGTATTTATAACAGGGCAGGTTAATCGCCATGAGCAAAAAGGTGACAGGGCAATACGTCAACTTGGGTTTCAGGAAACAGACATTATAGCGATGGCCAGCCCAATAACTAAAGCATGTTTCAAAATAACAGACCAAAATGAGTTACCAGAAGTGCTTGAAAGGGCTTTTTGGATAGCAACAGAGGGGCGGCCCGGGCCTGTTCTGATTGATATACCTATGGATGTACAGCGTTTAAAAATAGACGCCCCATTCGTGACTGAAAAAACGATAGAAGTATTATGCCCGGCAGAAAATCAGTTAAAGGATATTATTGAAAGTATAAAACAAGCTCAAAAACCGTTGGTGTTGGTAGGCCGCGGGGTGAGATCTGCTTTTGCAATCGATGAACTAAAGCAATTTTTAAAAAACACGCAGTTGCCAGTTATTACTACACTGCTTGCGGTTGACGCGGTTGAGCACGACCATCCTGCGCGCGTTGGCTTCATTGGAAGTTACGGTAATAGGTGGGCAAATATTGCTTTTGGTGAATGCGATCTGCTGATAGTATTAGGCAGCAGACTTGATATACGACAAACAGGAGCCGATACCAAATTTTTTGAAAACAGGACTATTTACCATATTGATTGTGAACCGGGCGAAATCAATAATCGTGTTCAAGGCTGCGTTCCAATTGTAGCTGATGTAAAGGCGTTTTTAAAGGCGTTTAACACTTTAACACAGGAAACTGCTTTTGATAAAAAAACGGATTGGTACAACTACTTTAATACGTTAAAACAAAACTGGCCAGACACTGCCGAGTTGAAGCCTAAAGGTATCAACCCCAATTATTTTATGCATAAACTGTCAAAATATGCAGAAAAAGCCCGGTGTTATATAGCTGATGTGGGTGCTCATCAAATGTGGACAGCACAATCAATTGATTTAAATGCAGATCAACTTTTCCTGACGTCTGCAGGAATGGGTGCCATGGGCTATTCATTACCCGCTGGGATAGGTGCGTGTTTCGCCAATAACATCAAACCTGTAGTTGTTATCGCAGGCGATGGGTGTATGCAAATAAATATTCAAGAATTACAAACAATTAGTCGCAACAATTTACCTATTAAAATTGTTGTGATGAACAATAAGAATCTGGGAATGATACGCCAGTTTCAAGATAGCTATTTTGAATCAAGATATCAGTCTACTTACTGGGGATACAGTGCGCCGGATTTTGAAAAAGTTGCTAAGGCTTATGAAATAAATAGCCTTACAATTAATACCGATGAAGAAATAGAAGATGCAGCAAAATGGCTTTGGAATTCTGAAAATGCTGATAAACCAGTACTGTTACAGGTAATGATTGATCCATATACCAACACTTATCCTAAAATTGCTTTTGGCAGGCCTATTACAGAAATGGAGCCTTTTGCCCAGCCAATAGAAATGGAAGGTACCTGATCAATCACATAAAAATATAATTTACATCCCTTATGTTTAAAAATCTTACAAATCCTGAGCTTGAAAAGAGCTTGAGAGAAATCGCAAAACAAAAAACTACCCAAATAATTGTACCAGGAACTAATTATATTCCGGTTACTGGTAAGGTTTTAGATGAAGAAGATGTTTTGTTTGGAGTTGACGCGACATTAGACGCCTGGTTAACTGCAGGAAGATACGCAAATCAATTCGAACATGAATTTGCTAAATATTTTAACGTCCCTAAAGCACTGTTAGTAAACTCTGGATCATCTGCCAATTTGGTAGCGTTTTACGCATTAACTTCGCCAAAATTGGGCGATAGGCAAGTGCTTCCGGGCGATGAAGTAATAACTGTGGCTGCCGGTTTTCCAACCACCGTTAATCCAATGTTACAGTATGGATGTGTACCGGTGTTTGTAGATGTTGATATAGCTACACATAATGTTAAGGCCGACGACATTGAAGCCGCAGTGTCGCCAAAAACAAAAGCTATTATGATAGCGCATTCATTAGGTAATCCGTTTAACCTGGATGAAGTGATGCGCGTGGCAAAAAAATATAACCTTTGGGTTGTAGAAGACGATTGCGACTCGTTAGGCGCTACTTACCGGGATAAAAAAACCGGAACTTATGGCGATATAGCGACGTTTTCTTTTTATCCGGCTCATCATATTACCATGGGTGAGGGTGGAGCTGTAATTATCAATAATCCTGAATTGGCAAAGATAGCCGAAAGCTTTAGAGACTGGGGGCGAGACTGTTATTGCGAGCCTGGTAAAGACAACACCTGTGGCTGTCGTTTTTCTCAGCAATTAGGTAGCCTGCCATACGGATATGACCATAAATATACCTACTCACATATAGGTTTTAATTTAAAGGTTACAGATATGCAGGCTGCATTTGGTGTGTCTCAATTAAAGAAGGTTGATTATTTTGTGCAACGCCGTCGCGAAAATTATAAAGCGCTTTATGAGCGTATGAAACAATTTGAGGAGATATTTGTACTGCCCGAGCCAACCCCTAACAGTGATCCGTCATGGTTTGGATTTTTGCTTACGCTTCGTGAGGGCGATGCTGCCGACCGGCATATGCTGGTACAACATCTCGAAGAAAAGAAAATTGGAACCAGGTTGCTTTTTGCCGGTAATCTGTTACGTCAGCCGGCCTACGCTGGTATCAAACATCGTACAATTGGTGACCTTCCGAATACGGATACCATTATGAATCAGTCCTTTTGGTTGGGTGTGTGGCCGGGCCTAAATGAAACTCATTATGATTATATGGCTGATGTTATTAATGCCTATATAAACAGTTAACGTGTTATTAATTATTAGAGATTTTTTTAGAAAAATTGGCGTTGATAAGGCCATCGCGTTTACTGTACTTGCAAGAATAATTCAAGCTTTTGGTGGCATAGTTTCCATTGTATTTATAGCCAAGTTTCTGTCTGGCAATGAACAAGGTTATTACTACACATTTAGTAGTATTTTGGCAATACAGATTTTTTTTGAATTAGGATTGAGCGGTATTATAACCCAATATACCGCACATGAATTTGCGCATTTAAAGTGGGTTGATAATGATCTGGACGGACAGGATTATCATAAATCGCGTGTGTCGTCGCTGCTTAGATTTTGTGTAAAATGGTTCGGAATAATAAGCATCATTTTATTTTTTATATTAATGATAGCAGGTTTTGTTTTTTTTTCAAAATATAATGCTAATGATCATGTAAGCTGGCAAAACCCATGGATTATTCTATGTATATCCACATCGCTGAATTTATTTATTGATCCGATTCTGGCTTTTATAGAAGGCTTGGGCGAAGTAAAGGATATGGCGCAGCTTAGACTGGTTCAAAAAACCGCGAATGTAATTTTACTTTTCTTGTTTTTTGCCCTTGGGTTTAAATTATACTCAGCCGCTTTAGCCTCATTAATTGCTATAGGAATTAACTTTATACAGCTATTATTTGCGAAACGCAGAATTAGATTGACGACTATATGGAGATTACATGGAGAATCGACAATCAATTATGTAAAAGAAATATTTCCTTACCAATGGCGCATTGCCTTGAGCTGGATAAGTGGATATTTTATTTTTCAACTGTTTAACCCAGTGCTTTTTGCATATTCAGGGGCTGTGATTGCTGGCCAAATGGGTATGTCATTGCAGATATTGAATGGTATATCGGGCTTGTCCATGAGTTGGATAACAACCAAAGTGCCGCTATTTTCATCGTTTATTGCGCATGGAAACTATAATGAGCTAAATAAAGTGTTTAAAAAAACGCTAAAGAACTTATTAGGCGTTAATTTTGCAATGATACTTTTCTTTTACGCCCTGTATATTGTGCTTTTTATAGATAAGGTCTCTTACGCAAACAGGTTTTTGTCGCCTGTACCGTTGGCATTACTTTGCTGCGTTACTATTGTAAATCAATTAGTTTTCTCGTGGGCCACCTATTTACGCTGTCATAAGCAAGAGCCATTTTTGATAAATTCAATTGTTATCGGAATACTTTGCGCATTGTCAACAATGCTATTAGGAAGATATTTTGGTATATTTGGTTTGGTAACCGGTTACGCATTTATTACCATAATAATCTCTTTGCCATGGGCTTATCTAATTTTTAAGACAAAGAAAGCCGAGTGGCATAATGCTAATAATTATTAACGACCGACAATGCCTAAAGTATCAATTATCGTCCCAACTTATAATCGGTCGATATATTTAAAAGAAACTTTAAATTCAATTTTGAGTCAAAGTTTCACTGATTATGAAATAATCATAACCGACAATAACTCAACCGATGATACGGAAAATGTTGTTAAGTCGTTCAGTGATCCACGAATAGTATATTCAAAAAATCCAGAAAACGTTGGGTCGGTAAACAATTACAATGAGGCATTAAAACTTGTTAAAGGCACATATATCCATCTGTTCAGCGATGATGATATCATGCTTGCAGATTGTCTTGCAGACAAGGTTGGCGTTCTTGACAAATATCCGGAGATCGGTGTGGTGCATTCAGATATCAATACGATTGATAAAAATGGATCAATAATATCAAACAATCATTACTCTTTTAAAGTCTACAAAAAATGGGCAAAAATGCATGCTGTAAGCAAAGCATTTCCAAAAGAGATGTATCACAAAATGCTGGTTGCAAATAATTTTGTTTGTATGCCTGCTGTAATGTTCAGAGCTTCTGTGTTAAATAAAATTGGCCTTTTCGACGCTGCGTTATCTTATATTGTTGATTGGCAGTACTGGCTTAAGGCAAGCTTGTATTTTGACTTTTATTATATTAACAAAAAAACGGTCTCTTACCGAATTCATGATAATAACACCGTAAAAAAGCTTTCTTTAAGGATATTAAATAATGAACTTGAACATATTTTTAATGACCTTGTTACAAATTACAAAGACTCTGCCATCGTAAAAAGCAGATTGCAATATTGGCTGATAAAAGTATATTATAATGGCCGTTACCGTCATTTTTATACTAATTACCTAAGGTGGCTACTAGAATTTATACGTTAATACGTTGAGTATTTTAAACTGTTAATACTATGATTTTATTAAAATTGCTCCGCCAATATTTGTCGCGTTTTAAAATGCAATGCCGGTTAGCCTATGTATCTAATTACTTTAATTGCTACATACATTATTCGGTTGGATTTTATTACGAAAAAATAACTGACATCGAAATAGGTAAGGGTTGTTCAATTGGGATAAACAATGTTATATTTTGTACAAATGAACAAAACAAAGGGACCAGGTCAAAATTGAAAATTGGCGATGGTACATCGCTCGGAGAGATGAATAGCATAAGAGCTTCGGGAGGCGAGGTAATTATTGGAAAAAATTGCCTTATCTCACAGTTTGTAAATATTATTGGTAGTAATCACTCTATTAATAAAAACGAAACTATAAAAGATCAACTTTGGGACGATATAAAAACAGGAGTTGTCATCGGAAATGATGTTTGGATAGGTTGCGGTAGCACGATATTGCCGGGAGTAAAAATTGGGGATGGCGCAATAGTAGCAGCCGGCTCTGTTGTTACAAAAGATGTGGCCCCTTATACTATTATTGGCGGTGTGCCAGCATCGTTTATCAAAAACCGGACTTAGCGAATAAAGTTAAATGAAAAAAGTTTTATACGTTTTTGGCGGTGAAGAAGCATCCGGAGCGGAACTGGTTATCCAAAGATTAATCCAATACAACAAGGGGGCAGTTGATGCACACTTATTTGTGGCACCCGGACAATTTGCCGAACAAGCTATAAAAAACAAACTCTGCGAAATAACTTTATTAGACCAATTAAAAAAGCTAAATCGCGGAAGAACCGAAGGGATTGGATTTATTATTAAGGCGTTGAAGAACTATATAGCAGTTTCTGCTGCCGTATTAAATTATGTAAAGAGAAATAAAATTGAGATTGTTCATGCCAACACGGTAGTGCCAGCATCTTATTTACTGCCAGCGATTTTTTTTTCAAAACTTACCTTCAGAAAAACTAAATGGATTTGGAGTGACCACGATATTAAATATTTTTCAAGGCTTGATCATTTAATTTCTAATTGGTGTCTCAGGTTTTACAATGCAACTTTAGTTGTATCAATTGCGGTAAAGAAAAAATTTAATCCGAACAAATCCAATATTATCGTCCTGTATAATGGCATCGATTTAAACCAATTTAACAAAAATAACGATGAAAGGCGGCAGTTTAGACAAGCGCATAATATAAAAGATGACGAGCTTTTGTTTTGTATAGCAGGTGTGATTTCTCCGCGAAAAGGACAGCTAAGTTTGATAAAGGCATTTGGCGAACTGTTAAGCAGATACGATAACATTAAATTAGTTTTTGCCGGTAGTTTGTCAGAAGATACCCCTGACTATTATCGGGCATTTTTAGATGCCGTAAATCAACATTCTGATAAAATAACTTATATAGGCAAAGTCAGTAACATGTTGCCATTATATAATGGAATAGATGTGTTAATTAACAACAGTAGCGCACAAGGAAGCGAACCCCTGGGTACAACAATTTTGGAGGCTATGGCATTCGAAAAAATCGTTGCTGCAACAAATCTGGGCGGATCGCCAGAAATTATATCTGATAAAGAAAATGGGTTTTTATATGGTCCTGATGATAATGAAGAGCTGAAAAATATTATTGAAACAATAATTATTAAACATAATTCTTTTACTGATTTAAGGGTAAACGCGCGCCTCAATATCAAACACAAATTTGATATTGAGCAAATGGCAATTAATTATAATAAAATCATTAATTCTATTAGTTGATACAATGGTTGGTGTTATAATTTTTCTTGGAAGTGCTGTGTACATGTGCGGTTCATATTTAATATGGCCAAGCAGGTATAATATAACAGCGCATCTTAATTTGGCCTTTGTTTTTCTTGCTTTTTTTGTCCCGGCTGTTATTTTAGAAAATCAGAATGATTTTGCGCCTGAGCTAGTTACTTTATATACAGAATTACTTATAGTTGGCGCCATTTTTTATGTAATTGGCTTATTTACAGGTTTCCAAATCAAAGCGGGCCCAACATCATTTTCGTTTGACGTTTTAGAGACTAAGATTTATGAACGCAGGGTTATAAGGATAACGAAGATCTTATTGATATCCGGTATAATTGGAGAAACTTTGGGCTATCTGTTAATGGGGTTTGTTCCTATGTTTGCTGCAGACCCGCTTGCCGCCAAATTCTTTAGAGGGCCATATGCTGTACCAGCTTACGTTTCTGCTATATACCTATCTTCTTTTTTTATTTTAAGCACAATTGTACCTATTGGCTTGATGATATGGTATCAAAATAAAAAAAAGGTTTTATTTCTTTTTTTGATAGTTACCGCGGTTGGGCTTATGATGTTGTCGTTAGCCAGAAGCCCCGCCTTTAGCGGTATAGTTTTAACAGTAGCCGTGATAATGTCTTTTAAAAGCAAAAAGTTATTTGTTGCTTTTATTCTACTGATTTTTGGTTTGTATGCGTTTAGTTCGGTTTTTTATTTCATAACCGGCATCAGAGACTATTCTGAAATGGGGTTCGCATTAAAAACAGATCATGTTTTTTGGAGAGTGTTGTCATCTGGTTCTAACGATGTTAACGAACAGTTAGACTTTTTGAGGTATTTTAACAATAACCCAGAGTGGACCTACGGGCAGACAATTTATGGAGGATTGATACCCGGCCATTATTATTGGAATCCATCAGTATACACTTTACGGGTTATAACTATGGGGCAAGATGTAAACGAAGTAATTTCGGGAGGTGTCAGGCTACCCGCACCTATGTGGGGGTATGTTTCATTTCAATGGCCTGGTGCGGCTATATTTAGTTTTCTATCTGGTTTTGCGCGAGGAGCAATTATAAAATATACTAAGTATTGGGTAAATAAACATAAGTCATTACTTGTCATTATTATTGTAATGTCTATTAACATAGCGGTGTTCGAGTCTTTACCTTACTTTTTTATACTTTCCATGTACACCATACCACCCATTTTGGTGTTCTTGTTTTATATGTTTAGGTTTAAATTAAAATAATTAGCCTGATAAATTGTCAGCAGGTATTTGTTATATCATATATGTTTATTTTAAATAGCAGATTTTTAACTCAAAATTTAACCGGTGTGCAGCGCTATGGGTATGAATTGTTTAAACAATTATCAAATAGCCAACTCGATTTTAGATGCTTTTTGCCAAACCAACCTGTAAATAACACGTATCAAGTAGACCAACAAATTGACCTGCAAAAGATTGGCAAAAATCAATCACACGTCTGGGAGCAAATAGATTTACCTTCTTATTTAAGAAAAAACGGTTCGCCCCTGTTGTTAAATCTTTGCAATACTGCGCCATTATTTTACAAGAATCAAATAGTTACAGTTCATGACATTGCTTACATGCGTGGTAACTGGCACAGTCGCAGTTTTCGTGCGTTCTATAAAACGGTGATACCGAAAGTTATAAAAAATAGCCACCATGTTATTACCGTTAGCGAGTTTTCAAAACAAGAGATCATGAGTGCTTACGGCACCCCTGGCGAGAAAATATCAGTTATTTACAACGCGCCGTTTATAGCCAACACCCTGACAGATGCTACAGAAATTGAGAAAATGGTTTTAGACAAGCCGTTTATATTATCTGTGGGATCAATGGATTTACGTAAAAACCTTAAAAGACTGATTCAAGCGTTTTTATTATTAAAAAACAAGAACATTAAACTTTTGCTAACGGGCAGTCACCATACAAACTTTAAAAGTGATCCTGAATTAGGTATCCTGCTAAATAATAATAAAGATAGGATAGTTTTTTTGGGCTACCGTACAGATGCAGAACTCACGTATTTATATAAAAATGCGTTATGTTTTGTTTATCCGTCTTTGTACGAAGGGTTTGGTATTCCGCCAATTGAGGCTATGATGAACAATTGCCCGGTAGTTACAAGTAACGTTTCAAGCCTGCCAGAGGTTTGTGGCGATGGCGCATTATACTGCGATCCGTTAAGTATTAATGATATCGCTGCAAGTATAAATACGATGATAGAAAATCAAGATCAAAGAGCGAAATACATTTTGGCCGGCGCAAAAAATGCTTCAAAATATTCATGGCAACTTTCGGGCGATAAGCTTAAGACATTAATAAACAATTATATATAATTATGAATTCAATTTCGCTTCCGAAGCATAGGTTGGAGTGGTTAGACTGTTTACGAGGTATCGCAGCGTTAATGGTTGTTGTATTACACCTCTGGCTTTCGTTGCTATCAATCTATAAACTAAGCTTAACAGGCTCTTTAAAGATAATATCATATTTCATATTTGGTTATCTGGATTTTGGGAAAATTGGGGTAGTAGCATTTTTTTTAATAAGTGGCTATGTTATTCCTTATAGCTTTAGAGGGAAGACAAATAAGCAGTTCTTTCTAAATCGATTTTTCAGATTATATCCGGCATATTGGGTTTCCATATTATCGCTGATCATAATTATCGGCTTGCCGCCAATAAAAGATCTGTTGGCAAATATCACGATGTTTCAAAGATTCTTGGGTGTAAACGATTTAATTGGTGCATTTTGGACTTTACAAATAGAGCTAATATTTTATATTTTTTGTGCTGTATTGCATTATTTTAAATTATTGGAAAGCGACAAATTTATATTCAAAACAATAGTAGTTCTTATAGGTTTAACTTTGGTTATTGCTTTTTTACGGTTTGAGTTAGATAAAAAATTACCAGTAGCACTATTTTTAGCATTGATAGTAATGTTTTTAGGATTAATGTGGCGGCGCGCTACCTTAGATAAATCTGCATTCATTACGAAGCCCCTTGTATATAAGATTCTATTTGGTTTTATAGTAGTATTACTCCCAATAACGTTACTGGCCTATTCTAAAGATTACGGTTATAATGAAACCTGGTATAGATATTTTTTTTCGTACTTATTAGCGCTGGGTATATTTTTTGTATTCTCATTTTATAAGTTCGTAAACAGTGTGTTATTGTATTTGGGTAGTATAAGCTATTCATTGTATCTATTGCATGCAGTATTTGGCTTAGAGTTTACGGTGATAGTTTTAAAATTTTTAAAAACAAATAATATCTATCTATATGTTGTTATTTTCTTTGTTTTGTCATTTGTTAGTGCAACGCTCTGTTATTTTTTCGTAGAAAAGCCATGCGTGAGATTGGGTAAAAAAATAGTTAATAGATTAAATGGAAAACATAACATTCAATCTACAGATAAGTAAATTATGAGAATATTGATTGTAGACGAACTTTTTTATCCGTTAGGTGGTATACAAGTAAGATTTAAAGATTTGTCAGAGCAATGGGCTAAAGCTGGTCATACAGTAATTATGACAGCAATCGATCATGTAGGCAATCTACCTGAACAGGAAGTAATAAATGGTGTTACATATAATAGGGTGATGAAAGACCCTAATTATTACAAATCAGGGCGATTTGGTCGCAAAACCGGCACTATCCTGCAATATACCTATAAGCTAAAATCCTTCTTTAAACAAGATTGGGATTTGGTTATTTTTGGCCAGTTTCCGATGTTACCACAGGTGATTTATCATTATTTATATAAAAAACATGATAAAACAGTTTTAGACTTTGTTGAATATAGAGACTCAAAATTGTGGAAGTTTATTAATAATATTATTATTAATGCTGCTGATAATGTGGTATGCATCAGTGAACATGTAAAAGAATGCGCTATGATGTATCGGAAAGATAACCTATATGTCATACCAAGTTTTGTTGATACAAACAAATCTAAACCTGAATCCAAAACAAATTATATATTTCTGGGCCGCATGGAAGAACACAAGCACCCTGAAGTTGCTATCGAAGTTGTAATCAGCTATAACCAAACGTATAACCAAAATATGCAATTGATGTTAGTAGGAGGAGGGAATATGCTTGAAGGTTTAAAGAAAAAATACGGCCATATATCATTTATCAATTTTTTGGGTGCTGTTGATGAAGAAAAAAAACTTGAAGTTTTGGCAAACGGGAGGATGTTGATATTTCCATCAGAACGAGAGGGCCTGCCTATCGTGGTTATAGAAGCAATGTCATACGGAATCCCGACGGTTACTACCGATTTTCCCGGCAACGGCACTCAGTTCTTTGTGAAACAAGAAGATATTGGATTAGTAGCACTCCCTAACATTAAAGATCTTGTTGCTAAAGTCCATGAATTAGAAGAAAACTACGATTACTATACAACAAGATGCCTGGAGGTAAAGGGAAACTATGACATCAGCTTGCTAAGCGCAAAGTATTTAGAAAATCTTAATTAAATAAAAATTTATTATGAAGATATTGGTAATTGGGTCGAAAGGGTTTATAGGCTCGCATATCTATGAATATTTCAAAAAATCACATGAAGTTTGGGGAGCTGACATTATAGAAGATAAGAGTGCGAAAAATTATTTCCTGCTTTCCCGGCAAAATACCCAGTACGAGGAAATTTTTGACAATAACCAATTTGATGTGTGTGTAAATGCCAGCGGTAATGGAAGCGTGCCTATATCGCTTAACCGCCCGGTATTTGATTTTGAATTAAATGTTACTAATACGCTCAAAGTACTTGATGCCATACGTATAAATAACCCTACATGTAAATATATCAGCATGTCGTCTGCCGCTGTATACGGCAATCCGGTTAGTTTGCCTATAGAAGAAAATACAGCGCTGATCCCAATGTCACCATACGGGTGGCATAAACTATATGCCGAGCAAATCTGCAAAGAGTATTATTACCTCTATGATTTGCATACTATTAATCTGCGATTATTTTCTGTTTATGGAGAAAACTTAAAAAAGCAGTTATTTTGGGACACCTATCAAAAATGTAAACATACCACAGAAATCGAGTTGTTTGGTACTGGTAATGAAACCAGAGATTTTATATATGTTAGCGATCTTTTACACGCGATAGATTGCATTGTAAAACGTGGCCTGTTTAATGGCGAATCTGTTAATGTTGCTTCAGGCATTGAAACTACCATTAAAGAAGCGGCTACGGTTTTTTGCGAATATGTTGACAAAAAGATAAAAGTCAAGTTTAATAAAATAACTAAGCCCGGCGATCCACTTAACTGGCGGGCGGATATTGGAGTTTTACGTAGCTGGGGTTTTGAACCCGGATTTTCAATCACAGAAGGGCTTAAGGGCACTGTAGCATGGTTGAAAGAAAACGCTTAAACTAATACAGTCCGTATTTTTCTGAAATACTATAATAACTGCGGGGTTTTATTACTTGCTTATCTTTGTCCTGTAAGCGATTATTTTAGCATATTTGTGTTCAAATTTAACAATATGCTCATTGCATCTTAAGCAAGATTCAATTTTAATTGTAAATGGTTCACAGATATACCACGTTTATAAAAGCAATTAACCTAACGGTAGATTATATCATGCTGAACATCAGTATGATTATATCGTACCTGGTAATTGATAATACATTTTCATCCTGGACTAACAACCATTATCTTCCGGTAGTACTTTTATTCAACTTAATTTGGTTGCTGGCGGCCAATACAACCGGGTTATATGAGCATGTAATAACCAAAGACTCTATCAGAACTTTTAAAGGGGTTATACAGACCTATTTGCTGTTTTTAAGTTTCACGAGTTTTGCAATAATTATACTAATTGGTAACAGGTCTTATACCGTAACACGCGAGTATTTAATTTACTCGTTAGTGTTGTTTGGGTTTTTATTAAGCTTTTGGAAACTTATCTTTTTAAGTATTAGAAAAAGCGAGCGTGCTTCGTTAACTGATACCCGCACTTTTGTGATAGCAGGCGGGGGGCGCATTGGTCATGATCTTTACAGTTACTTTTCAGCCAATCCGGAACTGGGATATAAATTGATGGGATTTTTTGACGATAATCCAGAAAACGTAAAACAAACAGAACTTTATGAGGGGCCTATAAAAGATTGTATGAGATTTGTAGTAGCAAACAGTGTCGACGAAATTTTTTGCACATTACCTATTTCTGAATCAGCGAAAGTTGAGCAATTGATGATCGAAGCCGACAAAAACCTGATAAGGTTTAAATTTGTGCCAGAGTATTATGACTTTGCCAAAAGGCCTACATATGTTGAAACATTTGGACACATACCGGTAATATCTATAAGATCAGAACCACTTGAAAATATGCTAAACCGCTTTGTAAAGCGTGTTTTTGACATTGGTTTTTCGCTATTTATCATATTGTTTGTGTTGAGCTGGCTTTTCCCCATTTTAGCTATTTTAATAAAACTAGGATCAAAGGGGTCGGTTTTATTTGTTCAGATTAGATCTGGCCGAGATAACAAACCTTTTAAATGTTATAAGTTTAGAAGTATGCGCGTTAACTCTGATTCAAACAAAAAGCAGGCTACTAAGAACGACTTACGCGTTACTAAACTCGGGGCTTTTTTAAGACGGTCCAGCATGGACGAATTACCGCAATTTTTAAATGTTTTAATTGGCAACATGTCTGTAGTTGGCCCAAGGCCGCACATGGTTAGCCATACAAAACAATACTCGCAGCTGATAGACAAATTTATGGTTAGGCACTTTTTAAAACCAGGTATTACAGGCTATGCTCAAATTAATGGTTTAAGGGGCGAAACAAAAACTACCGAAGCGATGTTAAAAAGAGTCGAAGCAGATGTTTGGTATTTAGAGAACTGGTCTTTTCTACTTGATCTTAAAATTATTTTCCTTACCGTTTGGAATGTGGTAACAGGAGAGGAAAACGCTTATTAAAAATTTATTGATGAAGAAGCATTTCTTAGTAATAATAGGATTCCTTGTATTTAGTATTTCTTGCAAAAGAGATGTTAAGACTGAAGTGACTGTATATAGTAATGACTTCGAATCAAATAATTTGCAAAACATAACCAATGGAACAATAGAGCAGTATAACAATACAGCGGTTTTGGGGCGTTATAATAACGGTTATTTTGCCTTAACGGTTAACGATTTGCCAAAACACGATTTACTTACCGTATCGTTCGATCTTTATATTCATGACACCTGGGACGGTAACAAACCTGCACCAGACGGCCCGGACATTTGGCAAATGACGATAGATGAAAATACTTTTATTAACACTACGTTTTCCAATCAAACTTTTACCCCCGGCTATTTTACTAATCCACAATCTTACCCGTTTAATTATCCAAACAACTACAGCAATCCTAAAACAGGCGCGTACCGGACAGACCTGCCGGGAGTTTGCGGTGCAATTGGCCCTAATGGTACAACCGAATATAAAATCACAAAAACGTTTGCTCACACAAACCGAACGGTGATATTAAAATGTTTAGACAAACTGGTTCAAACTAACGCGCCTGATCAGAAATGCGACGAAAGTTGGTCTGTGGATAATATAACTATCAAAGCAATAACTTTATGAAGGTTTTAAAGCTGGTTCTTGTATACGTATTGCTGATTTGTATCCAATCTAAAGCGTATTCGCAGTCTTTGTCTGTGGGAACCAAAGCTATTGAAGATTATTACCGGCGAATGCAGTTACTCGGCAAGGCAGATACGTCTGTCTCATTCACCATCCGTCCAATATATCCGGGGTATTTAAAAACAAATATCTTTTTTCCGGACGCTTCAGAGCAAAAACCTGATACCAGCAGCACCTGGGTAAGTAAAAACGGAAAATTAAGAACAGTGATTTTACCGTTTAGCTTTCAAACAGAGGGAAACTCAAACCATCCTTATGGCTGGAATGATGGTGCGATGATACCAGCCAAGGGCTTACAGGCGCTAGTTAGTGGCGGTATTTTTATTCAATACGGGATATTAACACTTCAATTTAAGCCGGAGTTTGTTGGAGCAGAAAACGCTGCATTTGACACGTTTGATAAAAACCAATATGACGTAATATTTGCAAGGTATTACGATATATATAACAATATTGATTTGCCTGTAAGGTTTGGAACCGGAGCTTACGGTAACGCATATTGGGGACAGAGTAGTCTTCGGATAAATTATAAATCAGTATCCGCAGGTATATCAACAGAAAACCTGTGGTGGGGGCCCGGTATTAGAAATTCGTTGTTAATGAGTAATACTGCGCCGGGTTTTACGCATTTAGTATTAAACACGTTAAAGCCCATAAAAACGGCAGTCGGTTCGTTTGAAGGAATGATTATAGCCGGAAAACCAGGAGACTCCGGATTCGCACCTTTAGTGCCTGATAAAACCTATTTCGGTACGGATCTTTATGTACCTAAACCCACTAATTGGAGATATTTATCTGGCTACATTTTAACCTGGCAACCTAAATGGGTACCCGGTTTATTTTTAGGGATTGATCAAACCCAACAAATGTATGGTAAGAACATAAATGGCATAACAGATTTGCTGCCATTTTTTTCTCAGGTAAAGAAAACAACTGCTCCTGATAATTCTATAAGTGGTAAGGATCAGTTAAGCTCTATGTTTATGCGCTGGCTATGGCCACAAGAGCATGCCGAGATTTATTTTGAATACGGTAATTATAATAATACACAAGATTATCTTCAGAAATTACTTAATCCTAATGATTCGCGTGCATATATTTTCGGCGTTCGCAAACTATTGCCATTCAAGCAACGGCTGGACGAAAATATCTTAATAGGTGTAGAGGTTACGCAATTACAGGGCACTAGTCTTACTAAAGACATACAAGGGCAAGAGTGGTACGTAAGCCAAAACGTAAGAGAAGGTTATACCAATCAAGGCCAGGAGCTGGGCGCAGGTATAGGGCCGGGCGGTAACTTACAATCAGTTGAAGTAAGTTGGGTAAAAGGGCTAAAAAAAATAGGCTTACAACTTGAAAGATATGTGCATGATAATGATTTTTATTACTACGCATTTCAAGACAGTAAAGATTATACCAGACATTGGGTTGACCTAACCATGAGTTTTAACGGCGAGTGGAACTACAAAAACCTAATTTTCAATGCTCAAATTGGATTAACAAATTCTTTAGATTATCAATGGGGGTTATCGCAACCGGGAGACGACGTTACCTTTGCGCACCAAACGCATGTATTTAATTTGCTACTGCAAACAGGGGTAACCTATAGATTTTAAAATTGTTAAATATGAAAAAGATATTTTTTGTATTAATGATTTTTTGCGCTGACTTGTTACTCGCTGAAATGGCTGTCGGGCAATCAATTCCGGTGGGGACGCCTCTTTTGGACGATTATTACAGACGAGCGCAATTGTTGGGCAAGGTGGATTCTAATCTATCATTTGCTGTAAGGCCGCTAATTTCAAAATCAGAACTCAAAACCACCGACATATATGATCCTGATAGTACATTAAAAACCGGGCCGATTTATTTTGCCAATAAACGCGGCGAATTTCAAATATTGCCGTTAAGCTGGCAACAGCAATTCAATTCAGATCATCCGTATGGTTGGAATGATGGACCAATGATACCCGCCAAAGGTTATCAAACAATGATAAGCGGTGGGGTTTATTTCAAATACGGCCCACTTAGCATACAACTTAGGCCAGAATATGTGTATGCTGCAAACCCTTCTTTTAATGGCTTTGCATCGGGACATACCGGTCAGGATTTAGTGAATTATTATGCCTTTCATAATCTGGAAGATTGGCCAGAGCGATTTGGTAACGGTTCCTATCATAAAGCATCTTTAGGGCAAAGTAGTATCAGTTTAATATTCGGACCGATGTCAATAGGCGTATCCAATGAGAATTTGTGGTGGGGACCAGGCATACAAAATGCTTTAATATTGACAAATAATGCTCCCGGTTTCAAGCATATTACTATAAATACGGTTAAACCCATTAACACTTATATAGGTTATTTTGAAGGCCAGGTGATAGCGGGACATTTAGATAATTCTGGCTACCCGCCCTTATTAACGACAGCATTACCTGATGGAACAAACTTATACGAAGCTAAAAGAGATTCCTGGCGTTATTTTACCGGGTTTAATATCAATTATCATCCAAAATGGATTCCGGGGTTAACCTTAGGAATTATAAGAACGTTTGATGCTTATTATGATGACGTTAAAAAAGGTGGTTTTAGCGCTTATGTGCCGTTTTTTACTTCATACACTAAAAACAACGTTAACAATGGTGTAGGCGATCTTTTTCCACGCGACCAGATAACCTCATTATACGGAAGATGGTTATTCAATAAAGCTCAGGCAGAGGTTTATCTGGAATATGGATGGGAGGACAATTTATATAATTTAACAGATCTAACTCAATCACCTGAACACTCAAGGGCCTACGTATTTGGCTTACGAAAAATGATCTCAGTAAACGGAAGCGATAATCAGCATATCTTATTTAGCACAGAGGTTACGCAAACCTCTCAACATGCTGAGCTTGGTATAAGAGAGGTTGGGCTGTGGTATGTAAACTATCAATTGCTTCAGGGGCATACAAATGATGGGCAAATATTGGGTGCAGGTACCGGCACCGGCGGTAATATTCAATCTGCAGATGTTAGTTGGGTATCCGGGTTGAAAAAGATAGGTTTTGAATTTGAAAGGTATGAGCACGATGCCGATTTTGCCACTTCTTATTTGCCGCCAATTAACGGTAACAGCAGAAATTGGGTAGATCTTGCTTTTGCTTTACATGGCGAATGGAATTATAAAAATTTCCTTTTTAATGTTAAATTACAGGAAATAAAATCTTTAAATTATGAGTGGATATTAAAAGATTATGATCCGGGACAATATTACATACCACATAATGATGTATATGATTTTCACGGTGAGTTGGGTGTTACCTATAGATTTTGATGCACCATGATAAAAATGTTAAAATCAATAAGCGCTTGTGTCACTATCTGTTTTATGCTATATGCTAAAACATTTGCGCAATCACTTCCGGTTGGTACCCCTGTCTTAGACGATTACTACAGACGAGTTCAACTACAGGGTAAAATCGATACTAATATCTCGTTCGCCATTCGTCCGTTAACGTTTAATGCCCCTCAAATATCGGATATATACGATCCTGAACATGATTTGCCAAAAACGTCGACGAATGCTCACAACGGATTATTTTTTAAGATACTACCCTTAAGTTGGCAGCAGGAATATAACTCCGACCATCCATACGGTTGGAATGATGAAGCCATGATTCCGGCAAAGGGTTATCAAACACTGGTGAGCGCTGGATTTTATTTTAGAGCCGGGCATCTAAGCATTCAACTACGACCGGAATTTGTTTACGCGGCTAATCCCGGTTTTACCGGATTTGCTACGGGCCATTCTGACCAGGATTTAAAAAACTACTATGCCTTTTATAATTATATAGATCTACCGGAGCGATTTGGCAATGGTGCATACACCAAAGCTTTTTGGGGGCAAAGCAATATCATGTTGACATTTGGTTCTGTGGCATTTGGGTTATCTAACGAAAGTATTTGGTGGGGGCCGGGTATACGCAATGCGCTGATCTTATCAGATAATGCGCCAGGTTTTAAGCATGCTACCTTTAATACGGTAAAGCCTTTAAAAACTTTTTTAGGTAGGTTTGAAGGGCAAATTATTGCAGCGCGCTTAGATGGATCGGGTTACTCGCCTTTGCTTACAACTACTACCTCTACCGGTACAAATTTATATCTCCCCAAAGAACATGATTGGCGTTATTATGCCGGGTTTAATATCAATTACCACCCCGAGTGGATATCTGGTTTAACATTGGGTTTAATCAGGTCTTTTAATGCTTATCATAGCGATGTGTCAGGTTTTAGTGGCTATGTTCCATTTTTTACGAGATACACTAAGCTTGATAACGCAGGAAGTGACGGTTTCGGGCGAGATCAACTAACCTCATTTTATGCTCGCTGGCTTTTTACCAAAGCTAATGCAGAGGTATATTTCGAGTACGGGCTTAACGATAACTCTTATAATCTAGCCGATTTTATAGGCTCGCCAGAACATTCAAGAGCTTACATATTTGGCCTGCGTAAAATGGTGCCGTTAAGTAATAAGGATGCTAATATATTAGTAGGAGCAGAAATAACACAGATGTCGCAGTCGGTTGATAGAGCGGTGCGTCCGGCTGGAAGCTGGTATACACATAGCCAGGTAAGGGATGGTCAAACTAATCTTGGGCAAGTAATTGGAGCGGGCGTGGGCCCAGGAGGTAATTTAGAGTCGCTGGAAATAAGTTGGGTATCTGGACTTAAGAAATTAGGTTTAAGTTTTGAACGCTATGAACATTCAGTAGATTTCTATCAAAGATTTTATACTGATGTCAACGGCAATAGCGGCAAGTGGGTAGACATGTCAATAGCATTAAATGGAGAATGGAATTATAAAAACTTCATTTTTAATGCAAAATTGCAACCGGTAAAATCGTTTAATTATGAATGGTTGTTGAAAGACTATAACCCAAGTCAATATTACATCCCCAATAATGACGCGTTCAATTTTCATGGCGAGTTGGGGATAACCTATCGGTTTTAGACTTTTTTACGGCTAAACAGCAAATAAAAGCACAATATCAATTCGCTTAGCAATATGCCGCCTATAATAGCTACAGAATATTTAAGCTTATTCTTTGTCAACGGTAATTCGGGTTCATCAACAATCTGTACGGTTGGGGTTGATTGGGCGAGCATAGTTTTACTGGCCTCCAAATTTTTTACCGTTTCAGAAAATACAGTTGATAGCACAATCTTGTCACGCTCCTTTACCTCTATATCCGCGTTCGAGGCTGTATAAGCAGGATTTAGATCAAGCGTGCTTCTATTAGCAGCGGCCGCCGAATAGGTTTTGCTGTTAAGTGCTTTGCCAATACTATCCGCACGTTTTTGCAAACGGTTTACATTGTCTCTAAGTTTTTGAGTTTTGGTTCTTACATAAAAATCAGTTGACTGATTTATCATCCTGATGCAAAACAGCTGGGCCAGCCTTTCATCTTTCATGGTAGTATTCACCTCAAAAAAACCAAGCTTTTTGTCGGTTTTGGCAATTCCGAAATCACTGGATAATATTCGTTCGGTCATGTCATGTAGCAAGCTGTCTTGTAGCCTGTTGTTTCCTACTCCATTTAAAGGAAAACGAATCACCTTACCATCTGGGCTATATTTAAGCCATTTTTTGCTGAGTTTAGTTACTGCGCCGTATACATCTGCAAGTGTTCTGGTGCTGTCATAGGCTGTAACGAGCGTTGATTTGATGAGGTTATGGCTTTTTACCAACTCTTGTACATTGTCGCCGGCCAGCATACCGCTGCCACCACTTATACTGTTAAGATCCAGGCCAGCCAACCCCGCTAAAGCAGATATGCCGCCGCCGCCAGACGATTTAGAGTCGTCTACAACGAATGTTAGCGTAGCAGTGTAGCTTGGTGTCCATAACCAGGCTGTTAGTGCACCTGCTAAGCCGCCAACTATAAAAACAACGGCTATAGCTTTTTTAAATTTTAAAACATAATCTATATCACCCAGCCGATCTTTGATCAGCCCTTTGATGGTAAACTCAGGCTCGTATGGGTATTGCGTATTTTCCTGGCTCATGTTATTTATGTAAAATAGCTACAATACTTACCAGTGCTGTCAAGGCTGCTGCTATGCTACCAAGATCGCCAAACCCTATTTTAATTTTATTATCCGGCGCTTTTTCAGGTACCACAATTTTACTGCCCGGTTTAACTTTAGGATACACACGGAAAAACAAGAAATGCCTTATAGGTTGATTTAGCCCGTCGGGATATTTAATATATGCGCCTTTTAGCCTGGCGTTTTGTGTGGTACCCGCTGCAGCATTGATATAATACTTAAATCTGCCACCATGAAAACTTATATACTGTGGGTTGTTTACCGCCCCCGATACTTCTACATACGATATTACGCGGGGAACATACACACTATCGCCCGGTAACAATATCATGTCTTTATTGGCTTCGGTTTTGCTACTTTTTAATGAAAGGTCAAGATTTACCCTAACGTTGTTTCTGTAAACCTGTGCATTTTCAATCGAGCCGTATGGCGTTACACCTCCTGCCCTGCGCAAAAAATCAAGCGCGGTTTCACTTCTTTTTTCGACCGGATAATCTCCCGGGAAAGCAACCTCGCCTTTAACGGCTACGTTGCCCAAAGAACGGTAATTGACTAAACGAGGTACATTTACAACATCCATTGGCTGGAGTTCAATATTGCCATTTGCATCATTGTTATTGCTCAAATCAACAACAAACGTATTAACCTGTTGATTTGCTACGCTGTCCGATTCGTTTTTAATAACCCGGTTTATTTCGATATGATGTTCGGCCGCTTCATCCCCAAAGCCGCCAGACATCGCAATAACATCAGCCAGTTTAAGCCCTTTACGATAAGTGATGATTGAAGGACGCCTAACGTGCCCACTAACGGTAACTGTTTGGTTAGACACAAATGCTTCGCGATTTAGGATAACTACGGTATCTTCACGCAGCAATGGAATGTCGTTTACGCCACTAATAATCTCATTTGGTTTAAACGGAATGCTCTGTTTATCCAAATTAGGCAGCGTCCTGTTGATATAGCCCCTCGCCATGTAGGCATCGGGTCTTAAGCCTTGCGCTAATTTTAATAACTGACTTAATGTTAAGCCCGCAGTCAGCTCATAAACATCAGGGCGGTAAACAGAACCCTCTAATACCACACGGTTGGTATATCGATTGGTAATAGCGCCAATGGACACCTTATCGCCATTACGTGGGGTATAGTTAGCAAATAGATTTGCTGGCACGTCTTTAACTTCGCGCTGCAGGTCATTAACTTGGTCAACCTTGGCTATCCCTGTGTACGCTGTCTGCGTAAAGCCACTGGCATATTTAATCAGATCATCCAGATGTTCATCATCCTTTAGCTCATAAATAGCTGGGTTTTTTACCTCGCCACTTATACTCACACGTTTCTTATAAACAGGTATTTGTATTACATCCTGATCTTCCAGACGGATGTTTCCTTCCTGAATCCCGGTTTGCAGATAGGTGTAAAAATCTATCGTCTTGTAAAGTTTATTATTCCTTATGAGTTGGATATATCTTAAAGACCCATTAGCATTAGGGCCGCCCGAGTTATATAAAGCATTAGGCAAAGTAGCCAACGATGATAGGGTGTAAGAGCCCGGTGTCTTTACCTCACCTTTAACAGTTACTTTAATACTACGGGTAGTGCCTAAATTTACGGTTAATTGAGTCTGACCAGAAGATAGGCCTGGGTATATTTTTACCATTTTACTCCTGATCAACGAGGTAGCCTGTTCTATAGTAAAGCCGTTTACGTAAACCAAACCGGCAAATGGTATTTGCAGGTTACCATCAGGCGTTACCGTGGCTTCAAGGTTTTTCTCGTTCAAACCTGTTAACAGTACTATAACTTTATCGCCAGGGCCTAATACATAACTTTTTGGCGTAGCGATAGAAAAACTAGGTTCAAAAGTTATGGCTTGTCTAAAAAATTGCGATCCGTATATTTCCAGAGGATGCTTAGTAGTATCGGGTTTTGGCCGTTCAAGCGGTACGGGTTTTTTTACCTCATCAATTATGTCGCGCGATGAACCTGTTGTTTGTTTTTCTGCAGTTGCAGCCGGCTTTTTGGCCGGTCCGCTTTTATCTAAACCCAACAGTGTTACACGATCTTTAAAGGCTTGTATTTCATCTGCCGATACGCCATTTTTTGCCATTAACGCATATGCTTGCTGTTCTGATAAACCCGAACTTTGCATTTTTTGCCAGGCTTGTGTTATTTGGTCGTCAGTAGCGTCGCTTACCTTCATGTCTTTTAGATTGCTCATGGAAATTCCTTGAGCAGTACTCTGTTTAGCGAGTAAAATAAAGACGGCAAATAATATATAAAGTAGATGTTTGATGCGCATGAAAAAAATGATGTTAATCTAAGTATGCAAATATAAAATTATATATCAGTGTTAAGCCACATTAGCTGTCAAGCACCTAAAACCAATAATTGCTCAATAAGTTTTAAACCCTGATATTAAAAACTATAAAAGCGATTGATAAGCAGCCAAAGTTTGCTCTGCTGCTTTCTGCCAGGTATGCTCTGTCAATATCTTTTCAGCCAGCGATTCATTTATTGGCGCCTTAATAGCCAAATCCACCGCGCTGCATATGCTTTCAATATCTTCTGGCTCACAATAAAAGGCGTCGTCGCCAAAATAGTCCCGGGTATCGCCTTTATCGGTAATCACCAGGTTGCATCGCATAATAGCAGCCTCTAACGAACTTAATCCAGTTGTTTCAAACCAACTGGCTAGCACATGTACCTTGGCCATCTGGTAATATTTTACCATTTCGTCGTGAGGTATTCGGTTTAAAATTTTCACGTTGGGGCCGGCAGCATCTAAACATTGCTGATAATAGCTCTGTTGGCTCGGTGTCGAAGCGCCGATCAGTACTAATTTATAATCGGTATTGCTTAGTGCCCTAATCACATTAAGTTGGTTTTTGCGCTTTTCAATACGGCCTACGCTAATTACTAATTTCTCATCTTTAGGCTCATTGGGGTTGTACACAAACTTGTCCGGATTTATGCCATTAGTAACGATGGCATATGGCGTAGGGCAATCGTAACGCTCTTTGATGCGATTTAACTCGGATAATGAATTAGGCAATAACATGTCTGCCTTTTTTAAAACCTGGTTAATACTGTGTTTTTGACCTGTCCAAATGTAATTTAGTGGTATTCCTTCCCGTCCCCTGAGCCAACGCGAAGTAGTTCTGAGATAATCTTTTGCATCCTCTGACATGGCAGCAAATAACCTCCTGACGCTTAAAGCTCCATATTTATCATAATCGCCGTAAGGACAGTGTATAGTTGATACCACCACCGGTTTATCGGTGCTTTTTGTTTGGAGTAAAATAGCCGCAGATCTGGTAATATGGAAAAAATTTAACACATCATATTGGTCATGAAATATCACTGCATTAGAGAATAAGATGTCGACCTCAAGGCCCAACTTTCTCAACCAATTTGCAGTTTGATCTATTTGTACGGTATCGCCGCCGGCTATGTCATATAAGTTTGGGCGTACAATAAATGCAACTTTCATCTGTTAAATGTTTCTTTGTTTCCAAGAGGTTAGGAGACGCCGAAGTTAAATATTTTATGCTTTATAACCCAAATACCATATCTAGCCGACCAATATCATCGGGTGCAATAGCCCCGCTATTATATAACGAATTAACGCTATGTTGAAAATTGGGCTACTACGTATTTATTGTAGTATTTTAATTGTGATCTTCTCCTATTGCAGTTGTTGATTAACCTTATGTTTAAATTATATTAATATTAAATCTACAAAACAATAACCCGGCATTTATGTTGTTAATGACAATAACCTTTAATTGCTTTTGTTTGTAATTTAAGGTGTGTTTTGATGCTAATTTAGTATATAATCTAACGAAAATATTCTAAGTCTTCAAATAACTTTTAACAAAAATGCTGTTAATCAGTCAAAAAAAGGTTAGTTTTGGAAGTTGAAGATTAATAGATAAGTCTATTATCAATGGATAACATCTACCAAATGTAGCCATTATGGTTTAACGTTTAATATGAAGAAAAAAATTTACATTGCCGGTGCTGGTGGAATGCTTGGAGAAGCTTTTTATCGCATATTTAAGGATGATTACGAAATTAAATGTACTGACAAAGATGTAAATGAAAAATGGCTTAGTTTCCTCGACTTTCGCAATTTTGAAGCCTACAGAAAAGACGTTGAAGCCTTTAATCCCGACTACCTGTTTCACTTGGGTGCACATACCGATCTGGAATATTGCGAACTGAATCTTGATGATACTTATCTAACTAACACTACCGCGGTTGAAAACGCTGTTTTTATTGCAAATAAATTAAATATACCAGTGCTATATATTAGCACAGCGGGGATATTTGATGGTACCAAAGATTTTTATGACGATTGGGATGAGCCAAATCCACTGGGACATTACGCTCGTTCAAAATATATGGGTGAGCGCTATGTGCGGGAAAATGCTACACGTTATATTATTTGCCGCGCTGGCTGGATGATGGGAGGCGGCCCCGAAAAGGACAAGAAATTCATCAACAAAATTATCAAACAGTTAACGGATGGTAACCGCGATTTATATATTGTAAACGACAAGGATGGTACGCCAACTTTTACTGTTGACTTTGCCAAAAATGTCAAGCTATTACTTGAGCGCGAGTATTGGGGGCTTTATAACATGGTTTGTAACGGCGAGACCAGCCGTTATGAAGTTGCTAAAGAAATGGTGAACATATTAGGCCTGAGTGATGAGGTAACTTTGAATGAAGTATCATCGAGCTATTTCAACGAAACCTATTTTGCGCCGAGGCCTCCTTCTGAACGACTACTGAACAAAAAGCTGGATTTGAGAAGCATGAATATTATGCGTGACTGGAAAGTAGCACTTCAGGAATATGTTCATGATTATTATTCAGATTATTTAAAAGAAAAAAACATTTATTTAGTAAAGGAAAAAATTACTTTATAAATATTTACTTTCGTTAATGCGTATAGCAGCATTTGGCTTCCGGTCTTTGCCACCTGCAAAGGGTGCTGCCGGAGCAGATAAATTTGTACTCGAATTACTACCAAGATTAGTTGCCAGAGGACATGCCGTTATTGCATATAACCGGCGCTATAAAGACGTTTCTAATAATGTTACTGAGTATAAAGGTGTTAAAATAAAAACCTTTTCTACCGTTAACAGCCCGGGTTTTGACACCCTTCTGCACTCCTTCAAATGTACCTGGGATATTATTGTAAATAACACGGCCGATATTGTGCATATCCAAAATGGTGGCAATAGTATTTTTGCGCTGCCGTTACGCTTATTTGGCAAAAAGGTATTTATTAGCCAGGACGGAGTTGATTGGAAACGCGATAAATGGACCTGGTATGCCCGGCTTTACCTGAAATTCTCTTCAATCTTAACCGCTTATTTACCTAATGAAGTAATATTTGATAACGTAATAGCCAGGAAACTTTTTGAAGATAAATTTAATAAGAAATATAAGTTTATTCCCTTTGGTAGCGAAGTAGATGTACCGGAAGATAATGGAGACGTGTTAGAAAGATTTAACCTGAAAACAGGCGAATATTATCTTTTTGTTGGACGATTTATACCCGATAAGGGATTACATTACCTGGTACCCGCTTTTATAAATTCGATATCTAATAAAAAGTTGGTGCTGATAGGCGGATCGCCTAATCCATCGCCTTACGAAGAACAAATCATGGCTATGGCTAATGACAGCGTTGTTTTTCCCGGTTTCGTTTATGGCGACGACACCAATATATTAATGCGTAACTCATATTGTTATATACAACCTTCTGATGTTGAGGGGCTATCGCCGGTAGTATTAACAGTTATGGGGTTAAATGTGCCGCTCATTGTAAGTGATATCGAAGAAAATCAGTATGCCGTTCAAGACACAGCCCGAACGTTTAAAAAGGGTGACATCAACTCTTTAGCCGGGCAAATCAACTTTTGCGAAGAACATTATGACGAGATGAAAATACTTGCCAAAAAAGCTTCCGATCGTGCTTTAAGTGTCTTTAATTGGGATAAGGTTGTTGATGAGCACATTGAGTTATTCGCCAACAGCTAGACTGCTTTTTTAAATATTTCTATGAGTTGCAAGGCGGTATTTTGCCATGAAAAATCTTGCAAACGTGCGCGGCCTTTTTTAATAAGATCTGATCTTAAGTCTTCATCATCGGCTACCTGTCTTATTTTTTGAAAGATATCATTCGTATCAAACGGATCAAATTGAACAACAGCATCGCCGCCAACTTCTGGCAGGCAGGTATTATTGGCTACCAGTACAGGCAGATCGTTTTTAAAGGCCTCTAAAATGGGTATGCCAAACCCTTCGTTTATTGAGGGGAAAACATACATCAATGCGTTCTTGTACAACAAGCTCAGGTTATCGTCAGACATATAGCCGGGAATAATAATATATTGGTCCATATGGGTGGCTTCGATGGCTTTACGTATCTCGTCAATACCATTTTCATAGCTGCTTGAGGGAATGGGGCCTGCTAAAATCAGTTTCAAATCTTCATAACCCAGACCCCTAAGTTTGCTAAAAGCGTGAATCAAAGCAGGAACGTTTTTACGTTTAAATAAAGAGCCTACATGCAGAATATATTTACCACGGGCCAATGATAGCTTGTCTAAAAGATCATCTCCTCCCAAGTCGGTAAAAGGTAAATTCTTGGGGCCTTCGGGTACCACTGCTAACTTGCTATCAGGTAGCTTGGTGTAATTGCTAATCTGTTTTTTGGCGTACTGAGTAGGGGTAACCACATAAGGCGAACGCCGGGCCGCGGGTATTGCCGTTTTCATGTACAGCCATAGCCATAATCGCCCGTATGCTTCCGGGCTTTCAAAAAAGAAAGCGTCATGAAAAACAGGGATAGTTTTGTAGCCTAAATGTATTAGTGGCACAAAGTTATCCGTACAAAAAACTATGTCGCATCTGCTAAAAAAAGCCTTTAACGGTAACCCCACTTGTTTCCATAGCTGGTAGCGGGCATGTTCTATCAAGTTTAAAACCCGGTTGCTGCCGGCATAAACCGGAATGTCGGTATCCAAAAACTTGAAATGTATTTCATCGGTTTGTAACTGTTTAAACGCTGCACACACTTCTTCCAGGTACGTACGCGTGCCGGTTTTGGCGACCCGGAGATCGCGGACATCTACCCCTATGGTTAAAGGCATTGGCATAAACTAAGCGCTGTCGCGGTTTTTGATCAATTTGGCAGGCACGCCGGCTATCACCGAATTAGCCGGAAATGATTTATTTACCACACTACCCGCCGCTATTACGCATCCATCGCCAATAGTAACACCGGCCAAAATACTTACGCAGCCACCTATCCAGCAGTTATTGCCAATAATTGTAGCTTGTTTGGTAACCCCTTGTTGTTTAATAGTTTGAGTCAGATCTGAAAAGTTATGATTTTCTGAAAATATCTGCACACCAGGCCCGGTAATTACATCATCGCCAATAGTTATACCACCCTGCCCGGCCAGGAAAGCACGTGCACCTATGCCGGTACGATTACCAATAGTTATCCCTATACCTTTTTGGGCGATCACGCCGGTGCAAAATAAAATGGAGTCGCGGGCTATTGAAACGTGGTCGCCCAATTTTATCCCGTTCGTCGAGAGTGCATTTATTTCGACGTTATCGCCAAGTATCATATTTTTTCCGGCGGTTAACTGATAGCCATGGCGCACTTTTACATGGGTACCAATAAAAACTAATCCCGCAGATTGCTTTAAAAACGGTTTCAAAAATAAACCTCTTAACAGTTGAAAGAATCTCACATAGGCTACCACAAAAAGATCACGACCGGTATAGCTGCTTTCCCATCCGTAATCCGGGTCATTCTTTAATCGCCTTATTAGCTTTTCAATTATCATTTGTCGGTTGTAATTGCGGTTTAACAGGATACATGATCATACTGATAAATATCCCTGAAAGGAACCAGTCCATATAGGAAAGATAGGAGGACGACTCGACCTCTGAAGTAAGCATCGGGATAAAAAATCCCACCTTAATCAACAAAATCGCCAAACATATTTTCTTTTCTTTCCCTCCTAGTTTAGGAAACCATTTTATACTGGTTCTAATAAATATCACATAAATAGCTAAATATAAAAGTAAAGCAATTACTCCGGCTTGTACACCAATAATTATAAATTGATTTTCGCCGCCAACATTTTCGCCTAATGAACCCGCAACCCGGCCCGACGAACCCAAACCCAAACCCAGTGGATGTGCTATCATGGCTGCTATACCTTCCACCCATTGTACCAGGTGCCCAACACTCGACGGATCGCTAAAGTCAACCGTATTCATCAATACCGCTATTAATCCATCCTTATGATTACTACTTTCATACTGGCTAAACAAATATATCAGGTAGACAACTAAAAGGCCAACTGCTACATGTACCGTATTGGTGATGTATTTCTTTTTAGTAGCCAGCGCATATACGTAGATGATCAAAAAGTAGGCAATAAGCGGCGCACGCGACAGCGCGAATGTGATGGATAGGAGCGAGGCTCCAAGTGCTAACCAACCTATAAGGGTTGGTTTAAATTTATTGTCGTCGCGATTATATAGGGCTATGACAATTGATAGCGCCAGTAAGGTAGCTGCAGCATGCTCCAGCGGATTATTAAAGAAACTGGCGAAGCGTCGCAACCCGCTATCCGAGTCGAAAGTTGTGCTCAAACCGTAAACACCACTAGGCTCTATATTAAAAAAGTAATAGCAATACTCGGCATAGCCGGTAAATATCTGCAGTTGTACATGCATAGATACCTCTACAACCAATACTGCGCCAGCAGCAATGGTTAGTAAAGCTACGTAGCTAAAATATTTATTAATGTAGATGGTTTTAGGATCAAAAAATCTGCCTGCAAAGTAAACAAGAATATAAAATGAGGTGCTTTTAAAAGCTACCAGCCGGTCAACAAAGCCTTGCTGTCCAATTGGCAATAGAGCATAAATAAGTGTGTAAGCAAAAAATCCAAATATCAGGTAATCAACTAAATGTAATCTGGGGCGATATTTTAGGTTGACAATATTTAAAACCAACACACTTAAAACCAATATTTCCTTAAAAAACTGAAAAAATGGAATAAACCCCTTCAATCCATACAAAAAGGATACAGACATAGCTGTAGTGTACATGGAAAGGCCGAAGATCATAAACAACAAAACTCCCTCTACACGGCCTTTATAGATCTCTCTTACAGACATCATAAAGGAAACCAGATATATAAGGGGAAAGATGATGAGCATTATTAACTGATACTAGTATTGTCTTTGGCCCAAATTAAGTTTTTTGGGGTGAAAAATCCGTCTTTAAAGGCTTTAATTAAAAAGCCCGCTTTCTGTTTGCGTCTGCGTAAAATAAAATAAGCCAGCAGAGACAGATAATAAGCGCCATTATATAATAAGTTAACAGGATAAAACAACGCATTACCATACCTGCGCAATATCCAGATATGATTTCGGCAAACATAGTAGTGAATAATAGGGCTTAAAGAGCCTTCTTTATTTTTAGAAGTTGCGGATGCACCGGCTTCATGATACATTTTACAATCGGGCAGGTAGTGTAATTCATATCCGCACTCGCGTAGTCGGAAAGACAGATCTACATCCTCATAATATAAAAAGAAGCGTTTGTTAAGTAACCCGCCTTTTTGCAAGGCGTCATTTCTGAGCAACACGCAACAACCGGTTACCCAATCAGCCTGCTCAAAACCTTCAACTAATCCAGGATCAGGTAATTTTTTTGACGATGGCGTATTACCGCTTAGCTTATTGAAGCTGCCTTTCCCATTCCATATACTGGTATGATCATGCATCCAGTATATGGCAGGCTGTACTGCCGCGCCTTTAGCATGCTTATCCAGATGTTGTCTCAGTTTAAAAACAATATCCTCATCAACCAAAGTATCTGTATTTAACAGTAATGAATAAGTATAACCTTCTTCAATGCTATACCTTAAAGCCCGGTTGTTTCCCTCGGCAAATCCCAGGTTTTCTTTATTGTCGATATAAATAAGATCAGGGTATTGTGCTTTTAATATTTCGAGCGAATTATCGGTCGAGCCATTATCCGCCACAATAATATCAAACAAAGCCTCATTGCAATACTGCTTTAATGAAGCAATGCAATTGTCTGTATACACCGGTGTATTCCAGTTAAGTAATATCAATGCTACGGCTTTAGGCATGTTGCATAGCGGGTTTTTTTATGCAGTATTCATACATTAACAGGGCTGCCAGCTCTATGACAAGCGTAAAACCACCAGTTAACAGGTAATTGTTTATTCGTACGGCAGTAAAAGCTAATATCAACGCAAGTAGCAATAACACGGTAGCAATTCTGAATATGTAAACCGTATTGTTTTTCAATAATTGATCGAGCACGTTTAATACGTTAAATGCTGATATGAGCGGAACGAAGGCCATAATGCGTAAAAACAATACAGCGGTGGGGTCGGGTTGTTTGGAAAGAATGGGACAAATTATAAAATCTGCCAGGCCGAACAAGAGAATGGCCCCTGCAAAAAAAGAGCCCGCCAGCACGTATTTTGTTTTACGGCGATAAGTGTTCCAATGCGCTTTATCTGCATTATAAACGTGTACCGCGTTAGGGTATATGGCGTTTGATAAAGTAATCAATAAATTGCGGCATTGGCCAATAATACGGTCGCACAGGGTATATGCGCCTAAAACATAAGCTGATCCCCAGTTAGCCAGTGCAAATACAATAATTGATTGCTGCAGATTAACTGATGCATTGTTGACCGTCAAATAAAAATTGCTTTTAAACAGTACTATCATTTCGTCCTTTCCCGGGAAACGGAATGGCAATTTGTATCGTTTGAGCAAATAAACCAGCAAAACCACATAAGTAATAACATTGCCAGATCCTAAAATAAAATTTATCCAATTGGCGTCTGCGGGGCCTTTGATAAAGCAAATTAAAGCCAGCACCGCAATAACATTAAACACCAGGTTGTAAACGTTAAATATTTTTAATTTTTCAATGCCGATGAAGAAGCAAAGCGGATTAAATACCTCGGCCAACACAATAGGTGTGGCCATCAATATCGTGTTATAATAAGGAATGGGTAAACTGTGCAAGCACAATAGTGTCAATAAAACTATTAGAAAGATAATGGCTCTTAACCAAATAGTATTATAAAACACACCCGATAATTTCTCATGATCATTAATGTTGGCGGCTGTATCTCTAACCGCGGATTGATTAGTGCCAAAATTGATGGCTATCCCCGTAAACTGAGCTGCGCGGTTGGCAAACATCACTATGCCAAACTCGGCAATACCAACCACACCAGTAATTAGTCTGATGGTAAAAAGCAACAACAATATATTAGAAACCTGGATGCTGCCAAGGTTAAAAAAGTTAGCCAGGATATTGGTTTTTTTTAACTGATGATAAGCGCCAAGTATACGTTGTTTCAAACTGACCAGATTATTGTTGAGCAAATTTAGCTTAATTAATCACAAATTTGCAGGGGGGCTTGAATGGAATCTTATATTAGTTGGACAGGTGGTTTTTCCGGGCGGCAAATAATTAATAACTTCGCCACTAGTTAAATAACATCATCACCTCTATGAATAACATTGTAGTTTTTGGCGCATCGGGTCAGTTAGGGCAGTGCATAAAAAACGTTGTTGAGTTACAACAGCTTAGCAATGTTATTTTTTTATCAGAAGCAGAAGCAGATATTTTAAATACAAATGGCCTCGAGAAGTTATTTGGCAAGTATAAACCAGCCTATGCTATTAATTGTGCGGCCTATACAGCGGTTGACAAAGCTGAAGACGATGCCGAACGGGCTCACCAAATAAACGCCATCGGAGCACATAACTTGGCAGTTAGCTGCAAAACTCACGGTGCAACTCTAATTCATATTTCAACAGATTTTGTTTTTAAAGGCGATGTTGCCCATCCGCTTATTGAAACAGATGAAGCAAAACCTGTCAGCATTTATGGTAAAACCAAATTAGATGGCGAGCTGGCGGTAGCCGAAACTTTGAATGATCATTTCATTATTCGTACAGGTTGGCTTTACTCAGAATATGCTAACAACTTTGCTAAAACCATGCTTAAATTGGGCGCCGAGCGCGATGAACTAAACATCATTGCCGACCAGGTGGGTACACCAACTTATGCAATTGACCTGGCAACATTTATTTTTACAGTGATCAACAGCGAAAGCAAAGCCTATGGTATCTATCATTATAGTAATGAAGGCGTAACCTCGTGGTTTGATTTTGCCCGGGCTATTTTTGATATATCAGGCGCTAAAGTGAAGGCTAATCCGATTCGTACAGATCAGTACCCAACCCGGGCCAGACGCCCTGGTTACTCGGTGATGGACAAAAGCAAGGCAAAACAAACATTTGACATAAAAATTCCTTATTGGAGGGATAGTCTTATAACGTGCATAGGCAAAATCAATAATAGCTAACTTACACATGAAAGGAATAATATTAGCCGGTGGGTCAGGTACCCGTCTTTATCCTATAACCAGGGCAATTAGCAAACAGCTAATGCCCATATATGATAAACCGATGATATACTACCCATTATCGATATTGATGTTGGCTGGTATTAAAGAGATATTGATTATCACAACACCCGAGGATAATGAGAGCTTTAAGCGTTTGCTGGGTGATGGAAAAGAATTAGGCTGTACCTTTAAATACGCTATACAGGAGGTTCCGAACGGATTAGCACAGGCTTTTGTAATAGGTAAAGACTTTATTGGCAATGATAAAGTGGCGTTGGTATTAGGCGATAACATATTCTACGGAAGCGGTTTTAGTAAATTATTGCAAAGCTTTACAAACGTGGAAGGAGCCGCAGTATTTGCATACCCCGTTGCAGACCCGGAACGATATGGTGTGGTAGAATTTGATGAAAACTTTACGGCCCTGTCAATTGAAGAAAAACCGACAATCCCAAAATCTAGTTATGCTGTTCCCGGGCTTTATTTTTACGATAATGCTGTAGTTGAAATCGCAGCTAATCTTGAACCTTCACCAAGAGGCGAGTATGAAATTACCGATGTTAACAAACACTATCTGGCTAATGGCACGCTGCAGGTAGGCGTAATGGATCGTGGCACCGCCTGGCTGGATACCGGTACATTCGACTCGTTAAGCGATGCCAGTGAATTTGTACGGGTAATTGAAAAGCGTCAGGATACCAAAATTGGTTGTATTGAAGAGATCGCCTACCGAATGGGCTTTATTACCAGGCAGCAATTGCATGATATTGCCCAAAAGTATATCAAAAGTGGTTATGGGCAGTATCTACTTCGCCTGATCAAGTAACAACCTGTCAATAACCTCAGGCCGGATATCCTCTGGCTTGAGCCAATGTATCGCTGCGTCCTTCCTGAACCAGGTTAACTGGCGCTTGGCGAAATTGCGAGTGTTTTGTTTGATCTTGTCTATGGCTGATTCCAGGCTTATCTTGTCATCAAAATAATCAAATAGCTCGCTATAACCCACGGTATTCAACGCATTTAAATCGCGTTGGAAAATAAGCGAACGCACCTCGGCAATCAAACCCTGCTCAATCATGCTATCAACCCGCTGGTTTATCCGGTTATACAAAACCTCACGGGGCATATCTAAAGCAATCTTTAATACATTAAATGGCCGTTTGTTGGTGCTGGCTTTGCGATATGATGAGAAAGGCTTACCAGTAGCATTATGCACTTCCAATGCGCGGATTATACGTTGTGGGTTATTGATATCAACCTCGTCATAATAATCAGGATCAACTTCTTTTAATCTTTTTTGTAGGGGTTCGATACCTTTTGCTGCCAGTTCTTTATTAAGCCGTTCGCGAATTTGTGGATCGGCTTGCGGAATATCGTCGAAACCCTCAGTTAATGCCTTAATATATAAACCCGAACCGCCAACTAATATCACCACGTCATGAACCTTAAAAAGCTCGTCGAGCAATGTTAAAGCCTGTTTTTCAAAGTCGCCGACAGAAAACGATTCAGTGATGGAGTGCGAGTCGATAAAATAGTGCTTAGCTGCCGCCAGTTCAATCCAACTGGGTTTGGCGGTACCGATGGACATTTCGCGATAGAACTGTCTTGAGTCGGCCGAAAGGATGGCTGTTTTGTAATGCTGAGCCAGGTTAATGGCCGCCGCGGTTTTACCCGATGCCGTAGGCCCGGCAATGACGATTAGCGTCTTTGGAGATTGATGATTCACGGTTATACTCTGTGTACTTGAAACGTTAATATCCCAAAAAAAGGACTGTCATGCTGAACTTGTTTCAGCATCCCACGCGCTAAGTAAACGCACTCCTTTATGGTGGGATGCCGAAATAAATTTGGCATGACAGTTATGATTTAATATTAATAATCGTCGTGCGATGATTTGTTGTCTTCTTCGAAGTTGTCGTCGTCAGCAAATTCACTTCCAAATTCGTCTTCCTCTTCTCCTTCTTCCTCATTATGGCTGGTAACTGCTTCGCCGGTTTCGTCAACTTCAGAAAAATCGTCGGTATCGTCATGGTTCATGCCCATTTCATTCAGGAAGTCAAAATCGCCACCATCATCCGCTGTTGCAGCAGTAGCAGCATCGGCTACGGTAACAAACTGTCTTGGCGCATCACCTACAGATTTGATGATGGCAGGGTAGGTAACACCCGGAGTTTCATCTAAAATGATCTTCATCAGTTCGATATGAAAATCAAAAGGGCGATCGAAATTAAAGGTGTAGTAGAATTTTTGATGAGGGTCGTCAATGCGGCTGCTCAATTTCACTTTTTCCATAAGCGCCACGCCGCGATCAATGCGTCTTTGGTTTGGTAAGTAGGTTACTTCTTCACCTTTGATCCATTGATCATTGCTTACATAAAAAGATGAAGAATATTCGGGGTTATAACCGGTCGACTGGTGTATCGCGCGGTGAAGATCTTCAAATGTTTGCGTTGATTTGATGTCGATTTCTCGGGTCACATCGTCGTAATCTTCAAAAGTAACTCTGAACCTGTATAGTGCCATTGTGTAGTGTAGTGTAATGTGTGGTATAGTAGATTATTGCGTAAAATTAATATTTTAATTGATGTTTGAGTTTGCCACAACTTTTAAGCCAATTTCTTCGCCAACCCTTATTGTAAATGCAACTGCCTCTTCGCGGGCGTTCGGGATGTCGCCTTCCAGTATGGCCTCGCGGATCTTATTTTTGATAATACCTACTTCGCGGCCCTCCTTTATCCCGAATAATTCCATGATATCGGTGCCGGTTACGGGCGGCTGCCAGTTACGGATGCTGTCGCGTTCTTCAACGTCCTTCAGCTTTTGCTGAACTAGCTCGAAATTGTTGCGATACTTCTTGACCTTGTACTCGTTTTTGGTGGTAACGTCTGCTTTACACAACAACATTAACCCTTCTATATCGTCGCCTGCCTCAAAAAGCAAACGCCTTACGGCCGAGTCTGTCACAATAGACTGCGACAATACAATTGGCCTCAAGTGTAGCGCCACCAGCTTTTGTACCTGCTTCATCTTTTCATTAAGCGGCAACTTGAGTTGCGCAAAGATCTTAGGCACCATCCGTGCCCCCTTATCCTCGTGCCCATGAAAGGTCCAGCCGTGGCCGGGTTCAAAGCGTTTGGTGGCGGGTTTGGCTATGTCATGCAGAATTGCCGCCCAACGTAACCAAAGATCGTCCGTAGTTTCGCAGATGTTGTCGAGCACCTGCAGGGTATGGTAGAAGTTATCCTTATGGCCGCGGCCGTCGATATAGTCTACACCATATAGCGCCGTCATTTGTGGGAAGATGGTGTGGAGCAGACCCGTATCAAACAGGTAGTTAAAGCCTATTGACGGCTTCTTAGATAAGATGATCTTATTCAGTTCGTCGGTTACCCGTTCCTGCGATACAATGCTGATACGGTCTATATTGTTCCTGATAGCCTCAACAGCCACCTCGTCGATCTTAAAGTCCAGTTGTGAGGCAAACCTAATGGCGCGCATCATCCGCAGTGGGTCATCAGAGAAGGTCTCAATAGGGTTAAGGGGTGTTCTGATCAGTTTGTTATTCAGGTCCTCGATGCCATTGAATGGGTCGATCAGTTTACCATATGTATCGGGATGCAGGGATATAGCCAACGCGTTAATGGTAAAGTCACGGCGCTTCTGGTCGTCTTCTAAGGTTCCGTTCTCTACGATGGGTTTGCGTGAGTCGGCGCGATACGATTCCTTGCGGGCACCGACAAACTCAATCTCCAGGTCCTGGTATTTGAGTGATGCAGTGCCAAAGTTCTTATAAACGGCCAGCTTAACCTTCAGCTTCTCGGCCACGGCCTCGGCAAAGGCAATGCCGTTACCGATGATGACGATGTCGATATCCTTCGATGGCCGCTCCAGGAAGATGTCGCGTACAAAGCCGCCAATGGCGTACACAGCCAGGTTCCGCTCGCCGGCTATGGCCGACAGCGTTTTGAAAACCGGATGTTGTAAGTGTTTGATCATGTACGTGTATCCCGCAGGATTGCGCAAAATTAAGGATTTTGGGTCAGAGATTGGTAGTAGAGATGAGAGATAGAAGATTAGTGGTTGGTTGTTAGCCGAATAGCGTTTAAAACCGGGATGCTGTTTTGTTTCACATGCATGTGTAACAGATGAAACAAGTGAAACAATATTTTTGATTATCTAATTGATAGTTAGTAATTTATACTTTTTGAGTGAAACAGAATGAAACAGTAAAAATGACTTTTAAGTATTTTTTTGTTTCAATCTTGCTTAATTATCCTTTTGCCTTTAGATGCAGAAAAAAACGTTATTTTCATTTTTTAATGACTGTAATTAGCGGTTTATTTTTTTATCGTTAACACAACCTTTTTTAAATACTGCGGACCGAATTTGCAAAGTTCGCATATCAGTAGCCGCGTTAGCGATCGAAGTGGATACCGGCCTTGCGCCTAAGGCCTTGCGGCGTATGAACGGAGAGCGCGGACCGAAGGTAACGCACTGATTGGAGATTAGTTAATTAGAGATTAGGATGAGATAAAGACTTTTTGTCATTGCGCGGCCGGCACGACGAAGCAATCGCACGCTGTAAAGTTCGCGATTGCCACGCTTTGCTCGCAATGACAACTGTACTACCGCCTGATAAACTCAAACCTACCGCTCGGCTCCAAACGCATTATAGTCGATGGTGTTTTGATTTCCATGCTGTGCTGATCAATGTCTACCACGTAATCAACCCCGTCTATGATCTCCTGGTCAATCTGCGAGAAATATTGGGGCGATGGCTTACCGCTGATATTGGCCGAAGTTGATACCAAAGGTTTACGCAGGCGCTGGATCAATCCCTGGCAGAACGGATGATCTGATACCCGGATGCCCACACTACCATCGGCAGCTATCAGGGCCGGCGAGATATTCCTGGCGCCCGACATCACCAGCGTGAGCGGGTTTTCGGCGTACTCAATCAGGTTATAGGCCAGCTCGGGTACTTCTTGTACGTAGCTGGGCAACTTGGCATCGGTATCCAGCAAAATAATCATGCTTTTGCTTTCTGCGCGCTGTTTTAGCTTATAAATTTTTTGAACGGCTTCGGTATTGGTAGCATCGCAGCCTATGCCCCAAATGGTGTCGGTGGGGTACAGGATGATACCACCTTCTTGTATAACTTTCAGCGCTTTGGCTATTTCGTCTTTAAGCATGGTTTAAATATAGGCTTAAGGCATTAACAATTCGTGGTTCGTCTAGTAATTGCATACACTTTGGTATGCCGTATAATTTGCACTCGTTGCGTACGCAGGGTTCGCATTCCAGTTGTCCGGAGCGAATCACCGTTAGGTTTGATTTATTGTAGGGTGCAGTATTGTGCTCATTACCTGCACCAAAAAGGGCTATTACCGGTATACCCAAAGCATTAGCCAGGTGCGCCGGGCCGGAATCTACACTTAACACAACTTTAGCGCTGGCCATCAGGTTACTCAGGGTAACGAGCGTGGTTTTGCCTGCGTAGTTCTCAATTTTATCAAGATGCTGCGCGCCTTTTAGTAATTCCTCTCCGTATAGTTGATCTTTGGGTCCGCCAAGTAATCCGAATTGGTGTTCAGGAAAAAGGTGTGTTAAGCGGTTAAGAATCTCCCTTCCCTTATCCAGCGGCATGCGCCGCGATTCGGCTTCCGAATTAAAATTGATTAGCACCAGGTTACGGTGTTTTACCTCAGTCGGTGTCAGTTCAACCTTTCGGCCCGTTACCGGCATTTGGTTCAGCTGCTGCAGTATCGCCAGATACTCATCAACCCTATGCACATTAACCGGTCGTTTACAGGTTTTGGTGAGCAGGAAGAAGCCGCCCTCTTTACTATAACCTACCCGTTGTATAGCCCCGGTAGCTTTACCCATTATTGCCGATGATAAAGAATCTGGCAGGGTAAAAAAGATATCATATTTTTGGGCACGCAAGGTTTTGCCAAAACGGTAAACACCGCCAAGGCCCGGGTATTCGGCTTTAGAAAAGGAATGGACGTGGGTTAAACCGGGGATGAGGGACGCAATGGCACTTAACTCTTTTTTGATGATGACATCAATCTGCGCCGTAGGATAAAACTGCTTTACCGCCCCGATGAACGCCGTACTCATTACTACATCACCAAGCCAGTTAGGCAATCTTACCAGGATTTTCATTTACGTTGTACGTTTAACGTAATACGTTTTACGTTGTATGTCAGAAACGTACAACGTAAAACGTACAACTTATAACCTAAACAGCTACATTATTTTCGCGCAAGGCATCATTTAGCGACGTTTTCTTGTCGGTTGATTCTTTACGTTGGCCGATGATCAGGGCGCAAGGCACCTGGTAATCGCCGGCAGGGAATTTTTTAGTATATGAACCCGGAATAACAACCGAGCGGGCAGGCACACGTCCTTTGTATTCGACCGGGCTGCTGCCGGTAACGTCAATAATTTTGGTTGATGCGGTTAATACCACGTTAGCACCTAATACGGCTTCGCTTTCTACGTGTACGCCTTCAACCACAATAGCTCTTGAACCCAGAAAACAGTTGTCTTCTATGATAACAGGGGCAGCCTGTATCGGCTCCAAAACACCGCCCAGGCCAACGCCACCGCTTAAGTGTACGTGTTTACCCACTTGTGCGCATGAACCTACGGTGGCCCAGGTATCAACCATGGTACCTTCGTCAACATAAGCGCCAATATTTACATAGCTAGGCATCATGATAACACCTTTAGCCAGGTACGCGCCAAAACGCGCACTTGCACCAGGTACTACGCGTACGCCTGTTTTTTTATAGTCGGTTTTTAGTTTCATTTTATCATGAAACATAAAAGGGCCGGCTTTAATCTCTTCCATGGTACGAATAGGGAAGTATAATATAACGGCTTTCTTGATCCATTCGTTAGTGTGCCAGCGGCTTCCAATTAGCTCGGCAACACGTATTTCGCCTTTGTCCAATCGTTCAATAATGGTTTCAATGGCGTCAGTATATTCTTTGTATTGTAACAGGTTCCTGTCTTCCCAGGCGGCTTCGATTAATTTTTTCAGATCTTGCATCGGTATTTAAACTTTCGACAAATTAAAGGAATTTTAAGGAGATTTGTTTGAATTTGTTGATGTGGCAGTGTGCCAATCTCTAAAACCTAACCCATCACGTCATCGTGAGCGAGGTACGAGCGTGACGATCTCCGGATCGCTTCCCCGTGCTGTCGTATAGAGATCGTCACGCTCCGCTCACGATGACGTGGAGGAAAAACCAATGGGAATAACTTATAAGCTTTTCTTAAATTTGCACTGAGAATTATGCCAGAAAAAGAAAAACTCCGAATAGATAAATACTTGTGGTCCATCCGCCTGTTTAAAACGCGTACGCTGGCTTCTGATGCCTGCAAGGCGGGCAGGGTTAAGCTGGATGGCACCAACATCAAACCATCGCACGAAGTGAAGCTGGGCGAGGTATACACCGTGTCTAAAGGACCGGATAAGAAAACCATCCGTGTAACCGGTATACTGGAAAGCCGTACCGATGCTAAAACCGCCGCGGGTTATTATGAAGACATTACCCCGGTTGAGCAAACTCCCGGATTTAAATCCATGTTCCACGCACCGATATTAAAACGCGACCGTGGTACCGGTCGGCCAACCAAGCGGGATAGGAGAGAGATCGACGGTTTGCAGGGGGATTTTTTTGAGAAGGAACCTGGTGAAGAGACCGAAAAAAAATAAGGAATTGTCATTGCGAGCGTAGCGTGGCAATCGCAAGTAAGACCCTCTTTCCGACGAAGTCGAAGAGAGGGTGGTAGAGCGTAGCGATGACCGGGTGAGTCTCCGGCGGCTCGTTGACCTGTCTACGGGGACTCACCCCGACTATGCTTCGCTGGTCGGCCCTCTCTTCCGCAAGCGGTAAAGAGGGCTGGGCGCGGCTGTCATGCTGAGGCACTCGAAGCATGAGCGTTGGCCTGTCAAACAGATAGGCCTTTGCGCTCACCCTTCGAGTGCCTCAGGGTGACACCCGCAGTTCGCCGGGGTTATTAATACTCCGTTTTCCCCGCATTCTCACTCCAAATCCTAAAGGCATTCAAAGCCTCATCGCGCAGCAACTGTACGATCGGTAAATTCCTGTCTGCCATCGGCAAATCCAGTTCCTCATAAATAAATTTATCATCGAAGCCTATGTCTGCGGCGTCAACTTTGGTGTTAGCGTAATAGATCTTATCTAATCGTGCCCAATAAATAGCACCCAGGCACATGGGGCAGGGTTCGCAGCTGGTATAGATCACGCAGCCTGATAAATTGAAATCGCCTAGTTTTTGGCAGGCCAGGCGTATGGCCGATACTTCGGCATGTGCGGTAGGGTCGTTATTAGGTACCACCATGTTAGCGCTGCCGGCAACCACCTCGCCATCTTTTACGATCACCGCGCCAAAGGGGCCACCTTTGCCCTGTATTACACTGTTTTCGGAAAGCTCAATCGCCATCCGCATAAATTTTTCGTGGTCCATAGTTAGAATCAAGAGTCAAGAATCAAGAGACAAGACAACAAGTCTCCCATAACCCTCTTTACCGCTTGCGGAAGAGAGGGTGGTCGAGCGAAGCAAAGACCGGGTGAGTCATTGAAGCGGCTTTGTTAACCTGCCTATCGAGGACTCACCCCGACTACGCTTCGCTGGTCGACCCTCTCTTCGCCTTTGGCGGAAAGAGGGTATTATACTTGCAAATTAAAAGAAAAACCCCAACGTTAGGTTGAGGTTTTTAAATATCGAAATTAATGAAGCGCTCAGCATCTGCACATCCGCACATCTGCATATTTGCACATCCACCAATTATTTTTTGTCTTTCGTGTAAGCGTCGTTCAGTTGTTTTACCGCGTCGGCAGTTACGTCAAGGCTTGGATCTACATACAATACACCCGGAGCAGATTTTGAGTAAGTTAACACCAATTTGTAACCTTTATCTTTAGCGTAGGCTTTAGCGAAATCGGCAGTTTTTTGGAACAGCTTGTTGGTTTCGCTGGCTTGTTCGGCCTGGAAAGCCTGTCCTTCGTTTTGTTGAAATTGCTGATACTCTTGTTGCTCGCGCTGTAAACGTTGCTCTGTTTCCTGACGTTTATCGGCAGCTAAAGTTGCAGCTACTTTTTGGTAGTCGGCAATTTCACGCTGTAAAGCCTGTCCTTTTGAAGCAACTTCGCTTTGAGCAGCTTTACCTTTTTCGGTTAAACGTGCCTGCATGTCTTTAGCGTAGTTATATTGCGCCAATAAGGTGTCAGAGTTGATATATACGGTTGTTCCTTTTTCTGAGGGGGTAGTGGTGCCGATTGCAGCAGCCGGAGCCGCGGCAGGTTTGTTGTTATTGCAGGCAACAACGCTTGCAGCAACCGCTAAACCTAAAGTGATCTTTGTAACGATAGAACCTGTAGTTTTCATTTAATGGGATTGTTTTTGATGATCTGTACTGAGCCCTTTCGGGCAGTTTTTTTAATAAAAAATTTCACAAAGATAAACTTTCAAATTAAGTATCCTAATCATTTGCAAGGCTGTAATCATCGTCAAAAACAGTAAAAATTTGAACTTGATTTTTGGCCTCCGTATAAGTATATTAACACGGGCCCATTTTATCAACAGTAGTGGTAATGTGCGCCAAAATTCGTATTTTTGTTGATTAGCAACTCCGTATTGGAGAACGTTATTTTTTTAACCAAATATGAGCGAAGAAAATATAGACAAATCAAATTATTCGGCAGATAATATACAGGTTTTAGAAGGCTTAGAGGCGGTACGTAAGCGCCCATCCATGTACATTGGCGACACAGGCGTTAAAGGTCTGCATCACCTGGTGTATGAGGTTGTAGATAACTCTATTGATGAGGCTTTAGCAGGTTACTGCGATACTATAAATGTTACTATACACAAAGGCAACTCCATAACCGTTGTCGATAATGGCCGTGGTATCCCTACCGGCATCACTACCAAAGAAAAAGTATCGGCACTACAAATTGTAATGACCGTGCTGCACGCAGGTGGTAAGTTTGATAAAGATACTTACAAGGTATCCGGTGGTTTGCACGGTGTGGGTGTAAGTTGCGTTAATGCGCTGTCAACCCATATGAAAACCGTGGTTGAGCGCGAAGGAAAAATGTTTACCCAGGAATATTCTGAAGGTAAACCTTTGTTTGAGGTGAAAGAAATTGGTACATCAAATCGTACCGGTACCACCCAGACTTTCCAGCCGGATGCTACGATATTTACCCTGACTACCGAATACAAATTTGATACACTGGCCGCCCGTTTACGCGAGCTGGCTTATCTGAATAAAGGTATCAGGTTAACTTTAACCGATGAGCGCGAGCCTAACGAAGATGGTTCTTTCTTAACAGAAGAGTTTTATTCTGTAGGTGGATTAAGTGAGTTTGTTAAGTTTTTAGATGGTACCCGTACCTCTATCATACCTGAGCCTATTTATGTTGATGGTATAAAACAAGGTATCCCGGTTGAGCTGGCTTTGCAGTATAATGATACCTATACAGAAAACGTACACTCTTACGTAAATAACATTAACACGCATGAGGGTGGTACACACGTTGCTGGTTTCCGCAGAGGTTTAACCCGTACGCTGAAAAGCTATGCCGATAAAGAAGGTTTGTTAAAGAACCTTAAAGTTGAAATTACAGGTGATGACTTCCGCGAGGGCTTAACTGCCGTAATTTCTGTAAAAGTGCAGGAGCCGCAGTTTGAGGGCCAGACCAAAGGTAAGTTGGGTAACAACGAGGTGATGGGCGCAGTGGATATGGCCGTAGGCGAAATTTTAGGTAACTACCTGGAAGAGCATCCTAAAGAGGCCCGCATGATTGTGAGCAAGGTTGTATTGGCCGCTACGGCCCGTGCGGCTGCGCGTAAGGCACGCGAAATGGTGCAGCGTAAAAGTGTAATGGGCGGCTCGGGTTTACCGGGTAAGCTTTCTGATTGCGCTAACAGCGACCCGGCATTATGCGAATTATACCTTGTCGAAGGTGACTCGGCGGGTGGTACTGCCAAACAGGGCCGCGACCGCGAGTTTCAGGCTATATTGCCGTTAAGGGGTAAGATCCTTAATGTGGAGAAAGCCATGGAGCATAAAATCTATGAGAACGAGGAGATCAAGAACATGTTTACCGGTTTGGGCGTGAGCCGCGGTACGCCCGAAGATGATAAAGCCTTAAACATTACTAAGCTGCGTTACCACAAAATTGTGATCATGACGGATGCTGACGTGGATGGTTCGCACATTACCACGCTGATTTTAACTTTCTTTTTCCGTTATATGAAGGAGCTGATCGAAGCCGGCTATGTTTACATTGCATCGCCACCGCTTTACCAGGTTAAAAAAGGTAAAGAGTTTGAATATTGCTGGAATGACGAGCAACGCGATAAAGCTATACAACGCCTTAAAGGTGCCGGTAAAGAAGATAGCGTACACGTGCAGCGTTACAAAGGTTTGGGCGAGATGAATGCCGAACAGCTATGGGAAACCACCATGGATCCAAGCAAACGTACGCTGAAACAAGCCAGCATTGAAAATGCAGCCGAGTGCGATCATACTTTCTCTATGTTAATGGGCGATGAGGTTGCTCCGCGCCGTGCATTTATTGAGAAAAATGCCAAATATGCTAAGATTGATATCTAAGATTTCGGATTTGATATAGACAAGAAAGCCGCTCATTGAGCGGCTTTCTTGGTTTTAAAAGCTCCGTGTTGTTTAGTTATGCAGGTGTTTGCTTCTTAAATATTCCAGCATCAATTTCGGTCTGTCGGTTTGGATGATGGTGGCGCCATGGTCCATGATCCAGTCCCAGCTATCTTTTTTGTTGTTTAGCTCAACCGCGGTATCGTCGTCATGCCCGGCATTAAGCGATGCCCAAAGCGAATTAATGAAGATCTTCGACCCGGTTTTGGTAATAAATTTATTATCAGCCAATATTGCCGAGGTATCTTTGGTAAAGTTTAACTCGAACGAATACGGCTTCATGTTTTTCAGATAGTCTACAATGATTTGTTTAGCCTCGGGCTTATCCAGGTTAACTACCGGTCCGTAAGTTATTTTGCCAATTAGCTGCGGATACTTTTCTTGTAGGGTAGCAAAAGTAACCTCGGCTTTAAATAGTGCAAGCTTTAAGGTGCCGGTTTTTATCAAAATGTCGTAAGCTTCCTGGTAATAATCAAAGCTTTTATCCAGGTTAACCATAGTATTTGTGCCTTTCAACGCCAGCATAACTTCTTCAAGCGTAGGTATAGCATTGTTATCGGTAACACGTCCCATCCCATTTCTCAATCTGAATTTTTTAAGTTCCTCTAAAGTATAATCAGATGGTTTGCCTTTGCCGTTGGTGGTGCGATCTATGGTGTTATCGTGCATGATCACAATCACGCCATCTTTTGTTTTCTTCAGATCCAGTTCAACCATATCCACACCTAAAGCCGCAGCAAACTGAAAAGCTCTTAAAGAGTTTTCTGGTTCATTGCGCCAATCGCCGCGATGAGCGGTAACCATAATTTTGTTTTGCGCAGTAGCGGTTTGAATGGCGATAGCAAATAAAAGGTATAGATATTTTTTCATGATGGTTATTAATAAGTCGGCTAAGATCGGCCATCAATATTAATAAAATGTAGCCCCGGTTTTAAATCAATAGCGCATTTGTTACTATCTAAGCTTTAAAAATTATATACATAATTTGCTTATGTATATAAAATGATTATATATTTGTGCTATATGAGCACTAATCCGTTTTTAAAAGGATCATTACAAACCATCATCCTGAAGTTGTTGGAAGATAATACCGAGATGTACGGCTATGAAATCACCCAAAAAGTAAAAGAGATCTCGGCAGGCGATGTAATGCTTACCGAGGGCGCTTTGTACCCGGCACTGCACAAACTGGAAGCCGACGGTTTTTTAGAGACCTTTACCCAGGTAGTTGATAACCGTGTACGCAAATACTACCGCCTTACCGAAGAAGGGGGAAAAGAAGTAACCAGCAAGCTGACTGAAGCGCAAGCTTTTATCGATCAGCTGCAAACCTTGTTGAGCCTTAAACCTGCTGTGAAATGAGACTATCGACAGAAGAAATAATTTGGATAAAAGAGCGTATGCAGATCTACGTGATTAAATACCAGGAGATCTATGATGAAATATTAGATCATATTTTGACAGCCATTGAGGAAAGACGCAGCGCAGGCGATGAAAGAGCTATTGACATTTTGTTTCAAAATGTAGTTGACGATGATTTTAGCGGCTACGTCGGGATAGAGTCATTGGCAGAAGAAGAGGAAAAACTATATCATAAAAAAATAAGGAAGATTTTCTACGATAATTTAAAAGAGCAATTTAACTGGAAAACGCTTTTGATTGCTGTGGTTTTGTTGGCTATCGCTTTTCAATTACCTAATGTAAGACTGGTAAACAGAATTTTTGCCAGCGCAATATTTTTAATGGCCATAACGCCAATCCTGGTAGTATTTCTATCGCTTTACGGCAAAATCGGAACCATGAAGGGTAAACATTCGCTGATTAAAAAATACTTAATGGCACAGATGATGGTACCGATGACTTTATTTAACAGTGTAATTTATTTGCCCATGATTGTAACCGAGCTAATGGGAGAGGATGACAATTTTAAAATAATCAAACATCTGCCGCCTGTAGTGATGATGACCATCCTGGTGTTTTTTATGATGATCAATTCAAGCTATATCCAATCGTCAAGAAGGTTGATTGCGCAAACAGTAAACCGGATATCATAATGAAACCAACTGTAAGCCAGCAAGAATCTATCAGGCAAACACTACGCCCTGTCCTTAAATACAAGGAAACTTATGACGAAGTGTATGATCATATTTTATCATCGTTAGAGGAGTTGCCCTGCAACGCCGACTTTACAGCTGCCCTGCATCACATCATTGAACGTGATTTTGGAGGGCTAAACAATATCTATTCGCTCGAAGCCAGGCGAATAAACACTATGATTAAAGAATTTATCGGTGAATATTTTAACTCGGTATGGAAATGCCTGAGTTCTTTGCCCTTGTTAGCTGCAGCTGTTATGATTACGCTATTATGTGTATGGATGAAACCGTTATTTGCGCAGGTTCAACATGGATCTAATTTGTATTGTATAATGGCACCAGTTTTAGTGTTCTTGATGAAGAAGATAGCGATAAATAAACGCGACCGGTTAAATCAAAGCCATTGCTTGGCTATTTTAAGTCGAATGTCATATCCGCGGGATCCGTTGTCATAGCCTTTTTCCCGTTCTTATTGTATCAAATCGTAGATTGTTATTATAACAAAACACCAAATCAGGTACTGCCAAATAAGGTTTCAACAGTCGTGATTTTTATAGGGGCATTAAGTATGATGGCTTATTACAAACTTTATACAGACGAAAAGCAAATTGTTTATTTTATATAAACATTCTTGTTTATCAATACCCAACCTAAACCTTATCACGATATATTCCATGAAACTTACGCCAAGTCAGCTAGTACTCATACGGCAGCAATTACGTAGCCTGTTGAAATATAAAGACACGTATGATGAAGTATATGACCATATACTTTCTTCGCTTGAGACGTTACCTCAAGATATAGATATTGACGATGCCTTAAATAATATTGTTGAAAGCGAACTGGGCGGCACCAACGGTTTAAAGAAAATAGAAGCCAAATACCGCGGGCTTGCCATAAAGCAATTTATAAAAGACTATTTCACTATTGCCGCCGGATGCTTAACTTCTTTCGTAACACCGATAATTGTGCTCGGTACTATTGGATTTTATATGCTGATACGAAATGTGGCGTATAACGACACTCGATTTACAGCGATAGAAGTAGCAATTTGGCTAATCCCTTCATTTATCCAAGGAACAATGATTATCAAAAAGCGGGTATTTGGGATCGACAATGTTAAAGTAACGCCAGATTATATGGGAGATGCCAGAACTTGGATAGAAAACATAAATGTGGGCTGGCTAGGGATGGCAATAATCCTTTTAGATACTATCGTCAAGTTTGTTTACTCTGTATGTTTTAGCTCAATAAAAATAAATTTAGGCGCTTATCCTTTAACCCTTCTTTTTTTTATCGCCATAGTGCATTCTATAACCTACTACAAGTTATATAAAGACATGCCGATGAGGACCTTAACTAAATAATTAAGCTGTGTGCTAACATTCACTCAATCACACATCCGCTAATTCACTCATTAGAAAATTAAAATGGATAACCAATAGCCAGGTTAAACACCATGTTTGATCCGTGCCAGCCCGAGCCGGTATAATCAACACCATCAATAACACCCGTGTTGGATGATCCCGGTTTAATTAATGGGAAACCAAAGTCGGTACGTAATATCAGTACAGACAGGTCAAAACGCAAACCGAAGCCTGCATCAACCGCCATTTGCTTTAGAAAATCTTTGCTGAATGCTGCGCCGGGTAGGCCATAGTGGCTCTTCATCAGCCAGATATTACCGGCATCAGTAAATATTGCTCCTTCAACAATGCTAAACAGTTTTTGGCGAAGCTCGATGTTGCCCTCTAACTTGATATCGCCCGACTCGTCCGGCAGAAACTGGGTGCCATTGGTTACCGAGGTTGGCGGATAATATGAACCCGGGCCAATTGACCGTGCCTGGAAGCCGCGTAAGCTGTTAGGCCCGCCAATAAAGAATTGTTGTGAGTAGGGTAATATGGTGGAGTTGCCATAAGGTAAGCCAACATCAACCAATGCCCGGGTGGCTAGTTTAAGGCTCGGTGTCAGTTTGTGAAAAAAGCGGATCTCGTTTTCTAACTTAACGTATTGATTAAATGGCGTACCAAATATGGTTTTAGGTTTGCCGGCCAGGGTATCTGCCCCGGTAATAATACCATACAGGTTGGCCGATAAGCTGACCTTGCCATTATAATAAATACTATTGGTCCTGAATTCCTCGGTCGAGTTATCATAGGTATAGCTGTAGCTTGGCCCAAACGTTAGCTGGTTATTAATAACGTGCGTGAGTGTTGGGTTACGCGTTTTGCGGATACTATCCTGGTACAGCTGACTGACGTGCTCGGCATCGACGAAAGTAAACTCTAATAAATTAAGGTTGATCTGCTTATGTAAATTAGGTTTCCATTGATAGCCAAACGCAGCATTGAAAGAGTTTAGCCGGTATAGCTTTGTTCTATCAATAAGCGTATAGCCCGTAGTCAGGATAGTTTTTGGGATGTAGGCATTGTCGGTTTTTATATCAACCGGACCCACAATACGCGGCCATACCAATGACGGCTGCACACCAAATTGAAACACGTTAAAACCGTTATTATAGCTGCCAAACTGTTTGTCTGTACTGGTAAAGAAATTCAGTGTAAACAGCTCGCCGCCTTTAAAGGCGTTCTTGTTTCTGAAGGTGAGGTTAAACTGCGTACCATCGTAGTTGGCCGATGTTTGGCGGGCAATGATCTCGGCGGTCAGTGATTTACGCTTGGCCTGCGTTAGGAAATAATAAATATCCAATTTCGGCGAATCGGGCGTAACGTCTTCAAAACGATTTTTCACAAAACTAAACGGACCTAATTCTATAAAACGGTTCAAGCTGTTATTATGCTCGGTACGATTATAAATATCGTTAGGGTGCAGTAAAATGGTGTTTTTGAATATAAACGGACGCACGGTTTTCTTTGGGTCGATGACGTTATACCAGGCATAATGCTGTGCCGAATCCAACTTAAGTGAGGTATCTCTCAGCGAATATTTAGGGTAAACATAGATGTTGCGGATGCTATAGATCCAACGGGCCTGATCGGGCGTTGTTTCTTTTACATGCACAAACATGTCGATGCCATGATCGGTCTTGGTGCTATCATAACGCATGATCAGGTTATCGGGCGAGAAATAAAAGAAGCCCCTTTCTTTCAGCTTGGCGTCTATACGGATGCGTTCGTTTTTAATCACGTCCAGGTCATAACGATCGCCAACCTTTAACAAGCTCTCTTTGGCTGTCCCGGCAACGGCGGTATCCAAATCGTCCCTGTCAGTAGGGAAGCTGATTTGGCGGTAGTGATAAGCCGGTCCGGTTTGTACGGTATAAACTGCTTTAGCCAGTTTTGATTTTTTTTTGCTGACGGTATCGCCACTTATCTGTGCTAAAAAGTAGCCTTTGTTTTGCAGCCTGTTTTGCAGAATGCTGCTATTTTTCACCAGATCCACAGAGCTGATCAGTACCGGTGGCTCGCCTAAATGGGTGTTTAAATAGTGTTTCAGTCCGCGTACTTTATTGGTACGTGTTTTATCGTAGATCCAAAGCTTATAGCGCATACCCAATATGGTAGCATTAGGCGCGGGGCGCAGCAATGAGGTCAGGTCGGCAGTTATGGGGCCTATATCTCCTTTTTTAGAATTTTGCTTATCTGTAATTTTTATTTCGCCACCGGTATACAGTTTTTGGCCGGGCGCCAGGTATTTTGTAGTGCTGCAGGCGGTTACCAAGCCAACGAATAAAATAACAAGTATGTATCTAAGTTTAGTCATAGGTTAGTTTGAGGTTTCTTTTTGTTCCGCAGGTTTGTCGCTTGGTTGCGTTACAGGTGCTACATTTTCGTCATGTTGTTTGTCGGCAGCTTTTTTCTCTTTATTGTCTTCTTTTTGCTTTTCCTTATATTCTTTCTGCAACTGTTTGTCTTGTCGGGATTTTTTGCGGAACAATTCTTTAAAGCGATTATACTCATACGTTAAAGAGAAGCCCACACCGGTTTCAACCACCTGGCCCTCAACCACAATAAACTCGTCTTTACGGTAAGCGCGAATCATATAGCGGCCGTCCTGCGTCAACTTATAGTTTACAGACAGGTTGCCGGCTATATCGGTAGTTTTTTGGCCCGGTTGATTTTGACCTTCCAGGTTAAAGTTGTTACCGATGGAAACGGTTAATCGATCATTCAGGAACTGTTTAGATAAGCCCACATTCAGGTCGGTACGATTTTGCTGCGTCCCGGTAGAATAATCAGCACCCGATGTCAAGTCGAAACTTAGTTGCACGCCACCGATAAGATTGCCGGCCAGTTTGTTTAATTGATCTGATAATAAACCGCTCACACTATTGCGGATAGCACCGTTAATGCCTGTACCGCCCCCCTGGCTTTGCAATGGGTTATCGCCAATAAAGTGGCCCAGCACCAACACGCCCAATACCTGTTTGTTCATCTCGTTAGGGTCTTGGCGCACTTGCTGTAGCCTGGTGTTAACTTGAGAAATTACATCAGGCGATACGGTATAATTGTCGTTAGGTAACACAATATCAAAGCTGATATCCGGTTTAAGCAGTTGATTTTTTAGGTTAAGCAATACATTAAACGGAAGCTTTTGCTTCAACATGGTTGAGCTGGTGCTGCCGTCATCCTGCTGATTTACCAAATCGATAGGAGGGACGTTAGCCACGTAGATAGCAGTCAGGTTTACATCTGCACTGGTAGGGTCACCGGTCCAGGTAATATAACTGCCTTTTTTAAACTTGAAAGTACGTTTCACGGTGGCATAAGCCAGGTTGTATGAGCCATCTTCGACAGTATAGGTACCGGTTAAACTTGTTTTGCCGCTTGGGTCAATGCCGCCGTTTAGCTTAGCCTCGCCTTGTAGTTGCACCACGTCGCCGTTACGCTCATCAATCACGATAGTAAATTTAGCCGCCTTGTTGATGTTGATAGTCGCATTAACATCCAGTCCGTTTAAACTGGATTGTTTCAGCGAGTCAAGTTTTCGCGCCATCAGGATGGAGTCCATCTTCGGTGCATTCTCATTGATAACCTCGACGACACCCTTTCTGTCCTCTATACCCGGATCGGTTTGAGGCAACACAAAGGTCATGTCGGTTTTATCATTCACGGTTAAGTTCGCATCAACACGCGGCGAGTTTTGTGTACCGCGGACCTGTATTTTGGTGTCGATGTATAGCTTGCCATAAAACAGCTTGTTGTCGGCAGCAGTTGAGTTAACCGCCCTGAAGTTAGTGGCGTTAATATCAATACCGAATTTAAAATCGGTATAGGTTTTTGTATAGAGCGTACCTGTAACCACAGCTTTATTACCAGTCGAATCGACCAAAGTAAAGTCCCTGAACAGTATGCCATCTTCATTGAAGGTGATGGTTTCTTTAGGCATGGTGAAGTAAGAATTCAACATACTCACGTTAAAGCCCACCTGGTTAAAGTTGACATCGCCCCGTATTACCGGCGCATCAGTGGTTCCAGTAATCTTCAGATCGCCGGTAATGGTACCCTTGGCATTGCGGATATTGCCAAAACTAAAGCCTTCGATACTCTTCATGTTCAGCTTCACAATGTTCAGATCCAAATCAAATTTGCTTTCAGGGCTGGTGTAATACACGCCTTGCAGATCAACCTGGTTGCCTTTGCCGGTGATGCTCATTTTGGCAGCGTAAGCATTGTCGGTCTGGTTATTTACGTTTAGGGCGATGTTACCTACGGTATCTCCTTTAAAACTGAAATCGCTGATCTTTAAATCGGCAGTAAATTTCATTGCTTTCTGAAAGTCGCTGATGTTGGCATCGCCATTAATCACACCGCCAACCTGCAACGAATCTTGTTGCGCCATGCGGGTTAATGTTTCGATATGGAAGTCGCGGAAGGTTACTTTTATCGGCGAGTTATATTCAGTCGAGGCGCTATTAACGCTCAATACCTGGTTACTGTTGGTCAAGCTAAAATCATGCGCCAGGATGCCTTTGCCGCCAAATTGAAGCGAGTTGTCAGCATTAACGGCCCATGGGATATAATTAAACATTACCCCGTTTTGCAGGAAGCTAAATTGGTACTCGTTAGGCATGGCGCTAAAAACGCCTGCAATTCGGTAACGTTCTTTGCGTGAAGCATCGCGCACCTGCACGCTGATGTTGAGCTTGTTGTCTTTAGCACTACCGCTAATACTCGGGAACAGTAAATCCAGCGATGACGACATCTTCACCTCATCGACAGTTAAATTATAGTTTAAAGCGTTGTTGGCGGTGTTGATATTTAGTTTTCCGTTATTAATGATATCGGTACCATAAACAATTTTAGGCATGGTGCCGTTCACGGTAAACTCGCCGGTACTGCTGTTAAACTTGCCGGTAATATTGATTGGGTCGAGCTGTTTCAATGTCGGCACAAACTGAGCAACCAGTGGGGTTTTCACCACGCGTAGCGCAAACGTAAATTGTTGCGGCGAGTAAGTTGGTTTGGCTTTTGGCTTAGCCGAACCCAGGCTGGTGTCAAAATATTTATTGATCATATCCTGCATGGCGTCGCCAACTTGTGTTAATTTATATTTGCCGCTCAGACGTGCATTCAGGAATGGCGTTTTTAAGCGCAACGAGCTGCTATCTGCGTTAGCGGTCGATACTAAACTGATGGAATCAATGCGAATGCGCTGATCCGCATTAACCACTAACAGATCATTTACTTTAACATTGGCATTCAGGTAATCGGGATCTGCGGTTGGCACATCAGCTACAATTGTACCATGAATGCGCATTGGGGTAGTGGTGAAATGTAGGGCCTGCAAATTCAAACTATCCAGCACCAAATTAGCTTTGATAGACGGATATTTTTTATTCATGTTAGCCCTGGCAGCCAGCTTGAAGTGAATATTAGGGTCGGCCATGCTTGATACAACGGCATAGTTGCCATTAGTAGCCGTACCTTTTAAAATCAAGTCTTTGTAATTGTAGCCTTTAACATACGCCTGGGCTACCTTGCCATCAAACTGCAGGCTGGCCTTTTTAGGATCCAGGCTGCGGCCCTTCACATTGGCCGACATGGTCACCATGCCCACCATTTTAGGTTGCTTGGTTAATGCGCCTACATTTAAATTGGCTGCTTTGATATTGGCAAAGTAAGTGGCGTTGTTTTTATTGTTACCGTTCTTTAAAGTCGCAGTCAGATCCAACGCGCCATAGGTAGAACGTAAGTTAAGCTTAGTGTTAAAGTTGAACATGCCACCCTTAAAGGTGCCTTTCAAATTCATGCTCGCCGGCACACTAACGCTGGACGGAATGGTGCCCGCCGGAGCTAGTTTGGCTATATCGCTGGCACTTGTAGTGAAATCGGCCAGGTTTACATCAAAGTAAGCCTTATTCATATCAGGCAAACCTTTCAGTTTAGCCGATGCCTTGATATGGGTATTACTCAATCCACGAATTTCCAGTTCAGGGATATCCAGGTTATTTACCGCACCTTCAACCTTACCATCAATTCTGAATATTGAGTTTGATGAATGTTTAAATGGCTCCATGCTGGCCATGGTAGGCATCAAAAATAAAACATCTTTCAGGCTGATTTTAGTGCCGTCTACATTAGCATTGATATGCAACGAGCCGATATTTTTAGAAATCGCCGCTATGGATGGATAGCTAACCTGTACCTGTTTTTGAATAACAGAATTCGGTGTTTCAACCAATAGATCATTCAAATAAGCATTCTTTGGTCCGTAGAAAAATTTGGTATGAAACTTATTGATTGCCAGCCCGCTTTTGTCATTGAAAGTAAACGCGTTGATATTACCTGAAATGGTATCGGGGTTATAAGAAATATTCTCCGCATCGGCGTTCAGGGCGCGAATGTGCATGTGACCAAAATCAAGCCCCTTAGCAATAGGTTTCTGTGCGTCGTTATCAAACTGAATATCGTCATTAGCAAAAACGATCTTGCCCAAAGTAGCCGACCAACCCTTCCCGCTTTGCGGATTGGCGGCGATGGTGTCCAGTTTCTTAATGGCTTTCACCACTGCTTTAGTAACCGTTTTTGGTTTAGCTAAAGTAAGCTTTGCTTTGGTGTCGCTTAATTCAATGCTTTTGATACCAACCCTTTGATTTTTGAGGTCGATCTTGTCCATCTCCACCAAAAATTTATCCAGATTTACATTAGCCGCCATTTCGCCGCTGCGATAAACCACATTGATCTTGGATACATCAATTGTACCAAGGCTCAAATCCATGTTTAATGGCTTAACAGCGGTGTCTACCTTGGCAGCTTGTGCAATCGACGAACCTATTGGTGTTTGGATGATCTGTGCCTGTACACCTGATAGATTGATCTTTGGGATAGTAAATTTCATCTTATCCAGATCAAAATACTTAATGCGGGTATCAAAATGGCCGAGGATAAACTTGACATCGTTACCCGTAGTCAAATCTTTATATTTGATGTTGATACGATCCAAAATGATCTTATCCATCGAGAATTTCATGGTCGACGTAGTGTCGGCAGGCTTAACTTCTTTTTTCTGTTCGCCGGCAAACGCTTTAAAAATATAGTCGAAGTTGAAAACGCTGTCTTTGCCGCGGTAGATATTAGCGGTAATGCCTTGCAGGTTAATCTCGTTGATCTCCACCTTATGGTGCAATAGCTGCAACATGCTGATATCTACTTTCAGCTTATCGCCGGCTATGAGTGTGTCTTTGTGTTGATCTTCAAAATAAACATCGCCTAAAACAAGCAGTTTGGGCAGGCCCAGGCTGATGTGGCCTATCTTAACTTTGGTATGGATTTTATTTTGCAAAAAACTTACCGCCTTGTCTTTCGCGAAGTTTTGCACGGCAGGTACCTGTATCAAAATAACTACAAGCAGCACCAGAAAGGTAACACTTGCAATTATCCAAAGAATAGTTTTTAGAGCTATACGTCCAAATCGTCCCAATTTTATATAATTTTCAAAGGTTAAACGGTGATGTGTCTTACTTACACAAATAGCGTGCTATTTAGAGGCAAGACCCAAGAACCAGGAGTCAAGATAATAGCCAATCTTTCTTGACTCTTGATTCTCGACTCTTGATTCTATTTTTTCAACAACCCGAAACGCCAAGTTGTTTTTTAGTAAATTTGTATTCGTACAAAAAATAGAGATAGAACAGACGATGCCCGATTTTTCGCACTTACACGTACATACCCAGTTTTCATTACTTGATGGTGCTGCTGATATATCCAAGCTATATAAAAAGGCAGCAGCAGATGGCATGAAGGCTTTGGCTATTACCGACCACGGTAATATGTTTGGTGTGTTTAAGTTTGTGGCAGAGGCAGGTAAGCATAATGTTAAACCTATTGTAGGCTGTGAGTTTTATGTGGTTGAAGATAGGCACAAAAAGCAGTTCACCAAAGAAAAGAAAGACATACGCCGCCACCAGCTGTTTCTTGCTAAAAATCCCGAAGGTTATAAAAACCTGGTTAAGCTGTGTTCTTACGGTTACATGGAGGGTTTGTATAGCAAATGGCCGAGGATTGACAAGGAGTTGATATTAAAGTACCACAAAGGGTTGATTGCAACCACTTGCTGTATTGGTGCATCTGTACCGCAAACTATCTTAAAAGGGACGCCCGAAGAAGCTGAAAACGAATTTAAATGGTGGTTAGATTTGTTTGGTGAGGATTACTACATCGAGCTGCAACGCCACGAAATCCCCGAGCAGGAAATCATCAATAATGTATTATTAAAATACGCTAAGAAATATAATGTAAAGGTTATCTGTTCTAACGATTCACACTACGTGGATCAGCAGGACTCAAACGCGCACGATATTTTGCTGTGTGTAAACACCGGCGATATGCAAAGCACGCCAATAGCTACCGACGAAGAAGGTGGTAAAGGCTATCGCTTTGGTTTCCCGAATGACCAGTTTTATTTTAAGACCCAGGCAGAAATGGGCAAGCTGTTTCATGACCTGCCTGAATCATTAGATAACACCAACGAGATTGTAGACAAGGTAGAAGTTTTGAAATTGAAGCGCGACATCCTGCTGCCCAATTTCGTTATCCCGGACGAGTTTAAGATTCACAGCGAACTTACACCTGATTATGACACACTGAATCAGTGGGAATACCTGAAGCACTTAACTTTTGAAGGGGCACGTCAGCGTTACAGCGATTTAACTGCCGAAATTGAAGAACGGATCAACTTCGAGCTGTTTACCATCCGTACTATGGGTTTTGCGGGATACTTTTTGATCGTTGCCGATTTCATTAAAGCCGGGCGCGACATGGGCGTATTCATTGGTCCGGGACGTGGTTCGGCGGCGGGTTCGGTAGTAGCATATTGTATTAGCATCACCAATATCGACCCTATAAAATATAACCTGCTGTTCGAGAGGTTCCTGAACCCCGATCGTAAGTCGATGCCCGATATTGATACGGATTTTGACGATGCCGGCCGCCAGAAAGTTATTGATTACGTGGTTGATAAATACGGCAAGAACCAGGTAGCACAGATTATTACTTACGGCTCTATGGCTGCCCGTACCAGTATCCAGGACGTGGGCCGTGTGCTGGATATGCCGTTGTCTGACGTTACAGCTATCAAGAAACTGGTACCCGACACGCTGGGCATTAACTTGCGCCAGGCGATTGAGCAGGTGCCGGAGCTGGATGCTATCTATAAATCGAACGATCTAAAAGGTATCGTACTTCGCGAGGCTGAAAAACTGGAAGGCTCTGTACGTAATACCGGCGTACACGCAGCGGGTATTATTATTGCACCTTATGATTTAACGGATATAGTACCCGTTGCTACAGCTAAAGATTCTGACCTGTTAGTTACGCAATATGACGGCCGTGTAATTGAAGATGCAGGCGTAATTAAGATGGACTTTTTGGGCTTAAAAACGCTGACCATTTTAAAAGATGCGCTGCGACTGATCAAGTTGAATCATGGTGTTGAAATAGATATAGATTACATCCCACTGGATGACCAGGAGACTTTTGAGCTTTACCAACGTGGCGATACCAACGGTACTTTCCAGTTTGAAAGTGACGGCATGCAAATGTACCTGCGCGATCTGAAACCCGATAAGTTTGAGGATTTAATAGCCATGAACGCGCTTTATCGACCGGGACCAATAGAGTACATTCCCAACTTTATTAACCGTAAACATGGCCGCGAACCGATAACCTTCGACGTGCCGGATATGGAGGAATACCTGGGCGAAACCTACGGTATTACCGTGTACCAGGAGCAGGTGATGCTTTTGTCGCAAAAACTGGCCGGCTTTAGTAAAGGCGACGCCGACGTGTTGCGGAAGGCCATGGGTAAGAAACAAATTGAGGTACTGAACAAAATGGAGGCTCAGTTTATGGACGGCGCCATTGCCAAAGGTCACCCCAAAGATAAACTCACCAAAATATGGAACGACTGGAAAGCATTTGCCCAGTACGCGTTCAATAAATCGCACTCCACCTGTTATGCTTTTGTGGCTTACCAAACGGCCTACCTAAAAGCCCACTACCCAGCCGAGTATATGGCAGCGGTTTTAAATAACCAGAATAACATGGAGAAGATCACCTTCTTTATGGAAGAGTGCCGCCGCATGGGTTTGGAGGTTTTGGGTCCGGATATTAACGAAAGTTATATGGCGTTTACGCCTAATAAACAAGGCGTTATTCGCTTTGGTTTGACAGGCGTTAAGGGTGTGGGTGAAAAAGCGGTTGAAAGCATTATTGAAGAACGCATTGAGCGCGGCCCTTACAAAACAGTTTATGATTTTGCACAAAGATCGAATACGCGCAACGTTAACCGTAAAGCTTATGAAAATTTGGTTTATGGTGGCGCTTTCGATAGTTTCGGCTTAAACCGCTCGCAATTCTTTGCCAAATCTGAAACCGTACAGATGACGGGCATAGAGCGTTTAACTAAATACGCTAACGATTATCAGAATACGCAGAATAGCTCACAGTCATCCTTGTTTGGTGGTTCGGTAGCATCTTATATACCGGAACCGGCTATGCCCGAGGCTGAAGAGTGGGCGCTGATAGAAAAGTTAAAATACGAAAAAGAGGTCATTGGTATTTACCTGACCGGTCACCCATTAGATAATTACAAACTGGAACTTGAGCGTTATTGCAACACTGATATCAAGGACCTGAAGAACATGCAGAAAGCGCGTTCGGGCGAGGGTGGCGAAGAAGTAATGGCGGCCTTTGCACAATTGCGCAAGCGTGGCGAGGTTGCCATAGGCGGCCTGGTAGGTAACGCCCAGCATAAAATGACCAAGACCGGCAAGCCTTTCGGTACCTTTGTTTTGGAGGACTATAATGAGTCGTACGAGTTTGCTTTGTTTGGCGATGACTATATCAAACACAAGGCTCTGATGGTTAATGGCTATTTCCTGCACATTAAAGGTAATATCGAAGAGAAATTTCGCCAGAAAGATAACTGGGATTTGCGGATCAGTACTGTGGCTCTGTTAACAGAGATGCGCGATAAACTGACTAAGTCGATCACCGTTAACCTGGATTTGAATGCTTTGAATGATGATCTGCTAACCGGTATCCAGGAAATCGTCGAAATGAATGCTCAAAAATACCCTATGCGTAACTGTACGCTCCGTTTCCGAATAAGCGGCGAAGGTATGCATGTAGAAATGCCTTCAAAAGCGTACAAGGTTAACCCAAGTGATGATTTGATGGCTGATATTTTTAATTTGACGAATGCGCAGCCGGTGCTGAATTGATTTAATTTACTTGTCATCTCGAGCTATAGCGAGAGATCTATACACACGCTAAGTAGCTCGGAATAGCTCGTGTATAGATTTCTCCCTTTGGTCGAAATGACAAAATAGGTGAGTGTTTTAGCCACTTCATCACCAAAGTGTATAAATGGCCTATTGTTAGTAATTTCTTTGTCAGAATGTCAGGTAAGCAGTTGTGGCAAGCCTTTTGAATAGTCTATATTTGTAACACAAATTTTTAATTTAAAAAATCATGGCTTTAGAAATAACAGACGCAAACTTTGAGGAGCTTGTGCTAAAATCAGATAAACCGGTATTAGTTGACTTTTGGGCAGAATGGTGTGGCCCTTGTCGTATGGTTGGTCCGGTAGTTGAAGAAATATCGAAAGAATACGCAGATACAGCAGTTGTAGGTAAAGTTAACGTTGATAACAACCCGGGTATCTCTGTAAAATATGGTATCCGCAACATCCCCGCCTTATTGTACTTCAAAAACGGCGAGATCGTTGATAAACAAATTGGCGCCGTTCCAAAATCTGTATTAGCAGGTAAATTAGATAAGCAATTAGCTTAATCTTTATATATTAAAGTATAAAAAAGCGTTACAAGTATTGTGACGCTTTTTTTATGCAATTTAGGCGGGTATAACTACATTAGTTTATTATGTCTCAGTTAAACGACGATCAGCAAATACGGCAGTTAGCCAATCTTGAACTCCTGGCCCGCCAGGTGGTTGAAGGTTTTATAACCGGCCTGCACCAAAGCCCGTTTCACGGTTTTTCGGTGGAGTTTGCAGAACATCGGCTGTACAACAACGGCGAGTCGGTAAAAAACATCGACTGGAAACTGATGGCCCGCACCGATAAGCTGTTTGTAAAGCAGTTTGAAGAGGAGACTAACCTGCGCTGTTATTTATTGCTGGATACCTCATCATCTATGAATTTCCCTGAAAAAGGGACCGATAAACTACAGTTTTCTATTAATGCTATCGCGTCGCTGATGTACCTGTTCAAAAAACAGCGCGATGCTTTTTCCTTGGGTCTTTTTTCAGATCAGCTGGATTGGCTTAGTCCCGTAAAATCGACTTCAGCACATTTATTTTACTTGTATGCCGAGCTACAGAAATTATACAATAATCCAAAGAAAAACACTACGACAAATATTACCAAAGTACTGCACCAGGTGGCCGACCAGGTTCACAAACGCTCGCTCGTGATTATTTTTAGCGACATGTTGGAGAATAACCTCGATTCAGAAAAAATGAATGACTTGTTTGCCGCTATTCAGCACCTAAAATACAATAAGCACGAGGTGGTGATCTTTAACGTTACCGACAAACCCAAGGAGCACGATTTTAATTTTGATAATCGCCCGCATCATTTTATAGATATAGAGAGTGGCGAAGAGGTTAAGGTTCATCCAGGCAAAATCCGCGAAGCTTATCAATCTGCCCTGCATAACTATAAGCATCAATTAGAGCTGAAGTGCGCGCAATACCATATTGACCTGGTAGATGCCGCTATAAGTGATGGTTATTATAATATCCTTAAATCATATTTGATCAAGCGAAACAGCATGGTATAAAACCATTTATGCCTGAGCCTGATAAATAAACCTGTTTTTCGCGCTAAAAAAGCAAATTAGCCAAATCAATTTGAGCATGCGTGTGTTAAAACATTGAACCCACTTAATACAATTTATGAAGTTATCTGTTGAACGAAAGCCGGTAAGAGTTAATCCAGATCCCAAACGTGTTATTGCAAGATTCTTTTTCAACGGTAATGACCGCGCCAAAGAAGTCCTTGAGCGCGTTATCAGCATCAGCGAAGAAGAGGCGTTCAGCATCATATCGCCGTTGTTACAGGAGTACTCTAAACGGCACCGTAATATTACCCGCGTACTCAATCGCCACTGCAGCAAACTAAAGCCTTTCTTTTCAGAATTGAATATAGATTACGATACACTTACTGTTTATCGCAAACTATTGATAGGCTCTTATTTCACGCACGAGTATTCTATCGAGTCGGCGGCATTTTTTAACCCGTCGATAGTACAGGACCCGGATCAAACCGAGCTAACCGAAGGCGAACGCCGCGTGATCATGAGCTTCAGGGCAGTGGGCGAGGGGCACATTTCTTCAATTACCTTCCGCCGCGCGCTCATCGACAAAAATAATAATATCACCGTTTTACCGGCCGGTAATTATATTGACGAAGCCGAAATTGTGCGTAACGCGGTGTATAATAAGAAGTTGTTTTTTGACAAAGCAGCCATCACGCAGATCAATATTGATGTGCTGCATGAGCTGGAATCAAAATTAGATCATCACTTTGAATACTCTAACCTGCGCCGCATCATTCTTGATTCGCAGAAGCTGCAGGAAAGTGATATGAAGAAACTGGAGTACGATAAAGTACTTTGGCTGGCCGATTCTTACTACGAGATCGTTTTCTCGCTGGATACTGATATATCTGACCGGGTGATCTTCCCGATATCAGAATATGAGCGCAAAGGTATTGAGGACGCGCGTTTTGTGGAGTTTATAAATGAGGATGGCAGCTGCGTTTATTACGCCACCTATACCGCTTACGATGGTGCATTGATTATGCCAAAACTATTGCAGACCAACGATTTTTATAACTTCAAGATCATGCCATTATACGGCGACGGTGCGCAGAATAAAAACCTGGCGCTCTTCCCTCGCAAAGTTAACGGCAAATATGTTATGATATCGCGTATTGATGGTTGCAACAACTACATCATGTACTCGGACAAGATCAATATCTGGGAGAAACCAATCTTGCTGCAAAAACCCAAATTTAGCTGGGAATTTGTACAAATAGGTAACTGCGGCTCACCAATTGAAACCAAACATGGCTGGATAGTGATTACACATGGTGTGGGCCCAATGCGTCGTTATGTGTTAGGCGCAAGCTTGCTGAAGCTAGATGACCCGGAAGTGGAAATCGGTCGCCTAAAAGAGCCTATCCTGATCCCAAACAGCGACGAGCGCGAAGGTTATGTACCAAACGTAATTTATTCATGTGGATCAATCATCAACAATAATAAACTGATCATTCCTTACGGATTGTCTGATTACTCGACCTCGTTTGCCGAGATTGATCTTGATGAGCTGATTGCCAAATTTAAAGAGGATGGTGCTGTAGTGATCGAAGACCGAAAAGAGATGAAGAAAGTAAACAAAGAAAAAGCCGCTAAAGAAAAAGCGGATGCTCTGCTAAATAATAAAGCCATTTACTAAGCAAAAAGCCGAAGCATTTATTTTGCTTCGGCTTTTTTGTTTGTTGTGAGTTTCTAAAGTGGGTGTCATCCTGAGCCCGTCGAAGGATGAGCGTTGGGCCTTACCCGCTATGCTTCGACGGGCTCAGCATGACAACGCTTCTTGGTTTATTTTTCCAATATCTGTTGATACAATCTAAAATAATCACCAGCCATTTTCTCTGTCGAAAATTGTGAAGACGCCCAATCGAGGCAAGTTTTGCGATTAATGTTTTTTAATTCGTCTACTACTTCAACCGCTTCATCAACGGTGTTGACCAGAAAGCCTGTTTCGTTATCTTTGATCAATTCCGGCATAGAGCCTTTATTAAAAGCGATAACCGGCGTACCGCAAAGCATCGATTCGGCTACACTTAAACCAAATGGCTCGGCGAAGTTGATAGGATGTAAAAGGGCGATGGCATTGCCCAAAAGCGCATTGCGTTTTTCTGGCCCGGCGCTACCAACGTAGGCTATATCCTCATCAAGCTGCGGTTCTATTTTCTCTTTAAAATAATTCTCGTCCTGGATAATACCTGCAATTAGCAGTTTACGCTTGCTTTTCCTGGCTATTTCAATCGCTTCGGCAGTGCCTTTGTCAGGATGGATGCGGCCGAAGTACAAAAGGTAATCTTGCGGCCTATCGTTAAATTCAAAGTCAGCAGTATTTAGGCCATTGTATACAGTGGCCAGGTAGTTTAGATCCGGGCTACGGTCGCTATTGCTTATCGATACATAATTATTGATATCGTTATATTTCTTATAAACCGGGATGATCTGCTTGGATGAAAAACCATGTATGGTAGTAATCATCGGCGTCTTGATTAACCGCGAATAAGTAAGCGGTAAAAAGTCGAAATTGTTATGAATGATATCGAACTGGCCGGCCTTTTCCATCAGGTTACTAATGTGCAGGCATTCCAGTACCTTGGCGTCGCGCCCGCGATCTTCCTCATAACCTTTTTCGCAGATCGATTCCAGTTTGCCGGCAGTAATAGAATCGCCGGTAGCGAACAGTGTAACCTCAACGCCTAGCTTAATCAGTCCTTCAGCAATATTTGACGATACCTGCTCCCACGGCCCGTAATGCCTGGGCGGTGTGCGCCAGGCAACAGGTGATAAAACAGCAGCCTTCATTATTTTGCGCCCACTAATTTTTGCGGAAAACGGTTGTATTCGTATTCCAGCTCAAATGCTTCTAACACAGTCAAGTGCGATATCAGGTAGGCCAGTGTACTTTCGGCGCCCTGGTTACGGTTAATGCCGGTTGGCAGTAAGCCATCGCAGCCACCTTTGGTTTCGTGATCATATAATGGGGCACGCAGGCTGTTTTCGCCCAGGAACCATTTATAGCACAAGAACATTTTTTCGATATGCTCCGGTTTTCTGAAAATTTGATAAGCCTGGAAGTGCATCAGCACCATCGCCATCGTTTCAATAGCCTGCTGGTCATACAGCGGGAATTTGCCACCGCGGGTATACCAACCTTCATTACCAACCGGCGTTAAATAGCCGGCTGATAAGGTAAGATTATCCAAAAAGTTCATGGTTTTTAAAGCCACTTCCTTAACACGCTCGTTGCCGGTTATTTGTGATGAGTGCAATAAAGCCAATGGCAGGATAGCGTTGTCGTAAGTCATGGTTTCTTCAAACCAATGCCAGTCGTCGGCGTGATTTGCATCGTAGGCGTCTATCAGCGGTGTAGTTAGCCTGATCATCTCGTTGGTCATGCCCTCATCAGTTGGATGCACTTCCAGGTACAAAGCTATACCGATAATAGTGTTGGCCATACCTCTTAAGTGTACCAATCGTTTGAAGTGAGGGAACGAAGCCTGAAAAATTTCGGTAGCAAACTCTTTGTATGAATTGCTGGAAGCTTTTGCTATCAAATAACCTAAACTCCAAACCGTACGGCCGAATGAATCCTCAGAACCAACGTCGTCCAGATACTGGCGACTAAAGCTCATAAAGTTGCGGAAGTTACCGTCGTCGGTTTGCATGTAGTGAATGTAACTCAGGTAAATTGGCAGCAATTCAAATGCTTCGCGACTGCCGCTACGTTTATGAGCCATTAAGGCCATGATCAACGCACGGGCATTGTCATCTAAACAATAGCCTTCTTTCAGATTAGGGATACCGTATTTAGCATGTTGTACAATACCAGTGTCATCAGTTAAACGCAGCACGTGTGCCAGGCTGAACTTAGGCATGATTTCCGGATCGACGATGCTGTTTTTCAGGATCTTATCTCTAAAATCGTGCTCGTAGCTGGCCTCCTGCGCAACTCTGATAAACTCTGCACCAACAACCGGCCACCGTAAATGTAATCCATATTCGTATGCATTTTGGCGCATTTCATTGATAACTCTTTCCTGATCTAACAGCTCGATAACTATATCGGCTAAAGCGTCAGAATTTTTGAAATCGAAAAGTCGACCACGGTTATGGTCCAGTAATTCTTGTGCATGCCAATATGGGGTTGATACCACTGCGGCACCCGAACCAACTGCATAAGATAAAGTTCCGCTGGTAATCTGGGCCTCGTTCAGATATGGCGTAACATAGATCTCGCAGGCAGATAGATATTGAATCAATTCTTCCTCGACTACAAACTTATTGATAAACGCCAGGTTTTGCGCTACGCCCAATTGGTTAGCTAAAGTTTTTAAGTGATCGCGATATTCCTCGCCCGAGTTTTTGATAACGCCCGGGTGGGTATTACCCAATACCACATACATAACATCCGGATGGTCTTTAACAATCCGCGGCAACGCACGTACTACGGTTTCTAAACCTTTGTTACGGCTTATCAAACCGAAGGTCAATAATACGCGACGATTTTTAAACGGCGTTAAGTTTTTAACCGGGTTGTCTTCCGGTGCTTCCACGTCAGGTACGCCATGCTCAATGATCTGTATTTTGTCGGCAGGTATATCATATATGTTGATCAAGAATTCTACCGCACGCTGGCTCATTACAATGATCTTGGATGATTGCTCAGCTATCTCGCGAATAATAACGCGTTGTACGTAACTCGGATCTTTTAAAATAGTATGTAATATAGAGATCAATGGTTTTTCTAAACGATTGATCAATGGCAGAATGTAGATGCCGCTTTCGCCACCATAAATACCAAACTCATGCTCCAATATTACTGCATCGGCCGTACTGGTATTGATATAATTTGCTGCGCGGATATAGTCTTTTTGGTGATTTTGACGGATGATATATTTAACTTCTTCAGGATATTCGTATTGATGTACATCTTCAGAATCATTCAGTGCAACTACAAAATCGCCTTTTAGCAAGCCGCTGCGCTCCGGAAAATTTGAGCCAATGGCCCGCATCAGGTTTTGATTAAAAGTAGCAATTCCGCATTCTCGGGGTGGGTAGGTTGATATATAAGCTATTTTCATGTTTTTTGGTAGTATTGTAGATCTGGTCATGGGTCAGTATGTTTTTCCTGCGAAATATTTCTATAGTGACTAAAAAAGAGTGCACTTGTGCCGTTAAAAACGGCTTTTTATTAGTTTAAATGCACTTTTCGGTAGTATGCCCTATATTTGCATAAACCATACCAAGAATTGTGGAAAACAGCTGTAATTATAGCTGGCAGGAAAATTTAACGCAGGCTTAACAATAGAAGCTAACAGCGTCAATAATTACACCACAAGCTTTTTTAATCTCATCGGTAGTGATGATGAGGGGAGGAGCAATACGCATGGCGTTGTCGCAATGCAAAAACCAGTCGGTAATAACCCCATTGGCAATGCATCGGTCAATAATTTTTTTGTTGATGTCGAAGTTTTCGAGTTCAACGGCCAGCATCAGGCCTTTGCCTCTTACTTCTTTTATGGCTGGATGAACAAGCAAGCTGCGCATCAACGCTTCTTTTTCGGCTACGGTATCTATCAGCTTTTCATCCAACAAAACCTCTAAAGCTGTCAGGCCCGCAGCGCAACAAACCGGGTGACCGCCAAACGTAGTGATATGGCCCAGAATAGGATTTTCCTTTAAAGCGCTCATAATTTTGTTGGACGACACGAAAGCACCTACCGGCATACCGCCGCCCAGCGCTTTAGCCAATAATAATATATCAGGAACAATATCAAAATGCTCAAAAGCGAAGAGCTTACCCGTACGGCCCATAGCGGCCTGAATCTCGTCCAGGATCAGTAAGGTGCCGGTTTCGTCGCAGCGTTTGCGCAGGGCTTGCATATAGGCGTAATCAGGTACGCGGATACCGGCCTCGCCTTGTACTGTTTCGATGATTACACAAGCGGTTTGGTCGGTGATTAAACTTAAATCATCAATGTTATTGAATTGGATAAAGCCAACGCCGGGCAACAAAGGGCGATACGCTTGTTTAAAATCCTCATTACCCATTACACTTAAAGCGCCGTGGGTGCTGCCATGATAAGAGTTTTTACAAGCGATAATTTGTTGGCGACCGGTGTAACGTTTGGCCAGTTTTAATGCTCCCTCAACTGCTTCGGCGCCTGAATTTACAAAGTATACCGATTGCAGGTTACCGGGTAATATAGACGTCAATTTCTCGGCAAAGCGCACTTGTGGGGTTTGCACATATTCGCCATAAACCATCAGGTGCATGTATTTGTCTACCTGGTCTTTGATTGCCCGGATAACTTTTGGATTACTGTGCCCCAGGTTACTTACACCGATACCAGAGATCAGGTCGATATAGCCTTTACCGGCCGAGTCATACAAATGCACACCTTCGGCCCGCTCAAATTCAAGCAGCAGCGGGAAATCGGTCGTTTGCGCGTTGTTGGCTAAAAATAACTGGCGAAGGGTTAACATATCGCCCAAAAATACGAAATGAAAGTAGCTTGGTTTGATAAATAAACAGAAATGTCATATCGAGCATAGCGAGATATCTATACGCGAGTTCGATCGACGCTTAGCGTGTGTATAGATCTCTCACTCGTACCTCGTTTCGAGATGACATTTTTATTAAAAGACAGGTGTATTAAAGACGGCGGTTGCCGAATTATCTCGGTTTATTAGGATTTTGTTCGTGTAACTTACGTACCAGTTCATCGTTAAACTCGCGCTCGGCTTTTAAAAGCTGGCCCACCTTCTCCGGTGGCAGTACTTTCATAAACTCTTCGTTGTAATGTTTGCGGATCTCTACGAGTTGACTATCGTAATCCAAATCTTTTTTTACTTGTTCGGCACCATTAGCCTGCGAGTCGGTAGTGTTCAAACGTTTTAAGCGTCTAACCTCAATCAGGTCATTTTGATATTGGCGATATAGCGGCCAAAACCTGGTAGCCTGATCGCGCGTTAAATTTAATTGCTGACTGATGAATGACTCTTTAACTACCTGTATGCGGCGCATACCCGGATTGGCCGGCCGGGCTGCTCTGAAGAGTTGGTTTTGCTGACGCATTTCCGCGTGTATGCCTTGCGAATAACCTGTATAGCTAACGACTGAAAGTAATAATATAACAAAAATGTGCTTACACAAGATATTCATTGCTTATTATTATTGGTCGGTATAATCTTGTAAGGCAGCTTTCAGATCATCTGTATTAACAGATAGATCTTCGGTAGCCACGGTATGTTGCGTATCAGAACCATCCATGTTTTGTTCAAGATAGTTTTGAATATCGCTTACCGGAATAGTTGACAACTCTTTATGTAAAAAAGAACGATCGTGAATAGCTTCTGGCGATTCTACTTTTAAAAATACGCCACCGCCCACCATTAAAACTAAGCAAGCAGCAGTAGCATATTTAAACGCGTTTGTTGATAGCATGCGGATAACCGCGCCTTTGCGTTTTACAACGTCTTTGTTAACTGTTTGATTTAAGATCTCTTTATTTAAACGATTGAAATACCCTTCCGGAACAGTGAATGTATCTGTTGTACCAGCCATTACTTCTTCCACTGCAATACGGCTTTGAATGCTGTTGCTCAGGTTCTCAAAATAACCTTCGGGAATGGTAAGGCCACTATCAGCCATCATCAATTCAGCTACGGTTAGCTGGGCCTGGATATTATCGTTTAAGGTTTCAAAGTAACCTTCAGGAACGGTTAAGCCTTCATCTGAGTTCAATAACGCTTCTTCAACAGCTATGCGGCTTTGAATATTGCTGCTTAACTCATTAAAATAATCTTCAGGAACGGTTAAGCCGGTATTTTCAAGATTCAATAGCTCCTCAACCACAATACGGCTTTGGATGTTATCTGCTAAATTTTCGAAGTAATTTTGGGGCACGGTGAAGTGATCAGGCGAAATAGTGTTTTTCATTTCGTCCAGCTTAATTGCCATATTGATACGATCTGAAAGCTCATTAAAATAGCCCTCAGGTACCTTAAACGGATTTGTTGTGCTTATCCGTTTAAGCTGCTCATAGTCATTTAGCCACTCTTTATTTTCCATATCCCTTGCCATGATTACCTATAGATGAAATTTTGATGAAAAGGTTTAATCATGTTTTTAAATTAATCTGCTGCAAGTAAAATGTTTTCTATTTTTTTTACCGCCAAATGGAACGATGCCTTTAACGCACCCACACTGGTGCCCAAAACCTGCGACATTTCTTCGTATTTCATGTCCTCGTAGTATTTCATGTTGAACACCAAACGCTGTTTTTCGGGCAGGGTTAATATGGCCTGCTGCAATTTTTTTTGTGCTGCATCGCCATTAAAGTAGCTGGAATCGGCCAGGGTATCAGCCAAATTATAAGCTTCGTCCTCTATAGAAATATTGTTCCGTTGTTTCTTTTTATTCAGGAAGGTAATACATTCGTTGCTGGCAATGCGGTACATCCAGGTATACAATTGCGAGTCGCTGCGGAAACCTGCCAGGTTTTTCCAAACCTTAATAAAAACGTCCTGCACCAGGTCGTCGGCATCATCATGGTCAATCACCATACGGCGAATGTGCCAGTAAATTTTTTGCTGATATTTATTCAGAAGCAGGTTAAATGCTTCGTTCCGGGTGCGCTCATCCTGGAACTTACTGAGTATTTCTGCATCTTCAACCTGTGTAGGCATGGCTCTGTGAAATTATTTTTACTATAAATAGTTATTTAAAGTTTTTGTTTTAGATGACTATTTGCGCTAAAATAGGTAATTATTTTTTGATGGCAATGTATATCGGCGATTACTCACCCTGACATCGCTTCGCTTGTCGACCCTCTCTTCGACTTCGTCGGAAAGAGGGTTGTTGGATCAAGGCTGAATTCAACCCTCTTTCCCGCTTGCGGAAGAGAGGGTGGTCCAGCGCAGCTTAGACCGGGTGAGTCCTTACGCTATGCTACTAAAATTTAGGCCAACAAATCCAACACCTGCTGTGATGAAGCCTTGGTATCTACCTTATCAATTACATTTTTGATCACACCATCGGCGTCAATAATAAAAGTAGTGCGTACGGTACCCATATACTTTTTGCCGTACATATTTTTCTCGCCCCAAACGCCATAGGCTTCAACAATGCTGTGGTCGGTATCGGCTATCAGCGGGAACGGAAGGTTATGTTTGGTTACAAATTTTTTGTGCGATTTTTCATCGTCGGTGCTTACACCAACAACTTCATAACCCTTGCCAATTAGCGATTGATAATTATCTCTGAAATCGCAGGCCTCGGCAGTACAACCCGGCGTATCATCCTTCGGATAAAAATATAGGATAACCGTTTTGCCTTTAAAATCTGATAAAGAAACGGTGTTGCCGTTTTGATCTTTAGCTGTAAAATCGGGGGCTTTGCTGCCTGCTGTAGGTGTTGCCATTATCTTGTAAATTGTGCTGTGTATTGGGTAAAGTTGTTTTTAGCGTCGCCAACAACAAGTTCAAAATTGTGCTTGCCGCGACTGACGCTGTCATCAAAGGTATAACTTAACACCTTAGTTTTATAATCCCAGGCCATCAAAACCCATTTGCCATCAATCTTGCCATTATAGGTTTTTACGCCGGTTAAATTGTCGCCTATGCGGAAAAATATGCCGTGCGCTTTAGCCATGGTTGCGCCATTATGAATATTAAGCGGAATAACGTAGGGCGGTGTAACATCCACTGTAACATAAAAATCGCCGAAGGAACGGGCTTTGCCTTTAACGTACCCATTTTCATAAATGCAGCTATCGCACAGGCCGCCACTGCCGGTTATTACGGCTTTGCCGGCCAGGTCGCCCAGCGGTAAGTCCGGCTTTATCCAGATGTCGTAACGGTCGTGTATGGGTGTTAGTTTATTATGGATGCGATGAGTGATAGAGTAGGCTCCCGGTTTTTTGGCCAGGCTATCATAAGTAAATTCGACATTGTCATATAAATTACCCGGATCAACAATAACCTTTAATCTGGAAGTAGTAAACACGTTCACCCTGTCATAATAAAACAAGTTCGACGGTGGTTTGGCCGCCGCTACAGGTGGCGCAGGTTTTGAATGGACTTTTAAATTAATGGTTGATGTATTGCCCGCTACGTCTTTCACCACGTATTGCACATCATGTACCTGGTCGTCATTAAAATTTACAATACCGCGGTTGATAGACTGCGGATAAAGCGAGATATGACTACCCGGTGGTACAAAGCATTTTTGCATGAACCTATGCTCGCGCAAAAAGGATGGATAATCAATATAGCCATTAATGGCATGTGTCTGGTCAAAAGCAAAACGCTCGGCAGCAAAGGTGTAAACCGTTTTGCCATCAATATTTAATTGGATGGAATAAGCCCCGTTTCTATTGGATGAAGCATTGTTCATATCGGTAGTTGAAATGCCGAAAGCCGTATTGCCGCTAACCTCTATAACTTGTGGTCGTATTAAGTGGTAATTACCCATCGCGCCGGCTACTGCCATAAATTGATGCGGCGTGTATTCGCTAAACGGACGGTTGCCCATCGAATAAACACCAACGGCAGTAATAGTCGGTGGGATATGATCCGGGATAGTAATACCAAACAATTGCGGATTAACAGTTTCTTCTGTCTTAGTCTCCCTGATTTCAAAATGCGAATGCGGCCCCGCTACAGCGCCCGACTGCCCTGAAATGGCAATCACATCGCCTTTATGAACAGTGATTTGATTAGGCTGCAGGTTAAAATCGACCTCAAATAATTGGTTTTGATATTGATAATCATGCACGGCCTTTGCTATTTCAGGGGCGAAAGTTAGATTGTGCATGTAAACGGTAGTATAACCGTTGGGGTGATTAATATAAACGATATTACCCCCTCCGCCAAACTGTACCCGTACCCGCGAGATATATCCATCTGCGGCGGCATGTACCGGGTAGCCCGTACGCTGATTGGTACGGAAATCAATACCGGCATGGAAGTGCATGGGTCTTAGCTCGGCGAAACCACCGGCGGCAGCGGGCGGTAAATCCAACGGATACCGAAAGTAATCCTGCGGGTAATCGCGGCTTTGTATGGGTTTTTGTGCGTAAACAAACTGAAAGCTCAATAAGAACAGTAGGGGGTAGCAATATTTATTCATTAAAAGATATACAGCCGAAACGAGCCAGGAGTTTTATAAAAATTGAGTTAATGTTAAGTACCTAACGCCCAATGACTATTATTTAATATAGAAGTCAATCAGTTTTTCGCCCTCTAAGAAACCTTCCAGGTGATCGCCTATGTTTACTTTGCCTACACCGACCGGAGTGCCTGTAAAGATCAGGTCGCCTTTTTTTAGGGTGAAGTATTGAGAAACAAAAGCAATAATATATTCAAAAGAGAATAGCAAGTTGCTGGTATTACCCGTTTGTTTGCGCTGCCCGTTAATATCCAGATGAAAGTTTAAATCATACAGATTGGCGAATTGAGCTTTGGGCACAAAGTTGCTTACCGGGGCCGAGCTGTCGAAAGCTTTAGCCAACTCCCAGGGCAGGCCTTTTTCTTTATGGCGCGATTGGATATCGCGGGCGGTAAAGTCTACGCCAAGACCAATCTCCTCATAATAACCGGCTGCAAATTTTTCGCTGATGTGTTTGCCTTCTTTATTGATCTTGAGCACAATCTCCAGCTCATGGTGCACGTCCTCAGAAAACTCAGGATGATAAAAAGGCTTGTTATCTTTCAGTAAAGCAGTATCGGGTTTTAAAAATATAACCGGAATAGTTGGCACCGGGTTATTTAACTCATGAGCGTGCTCGGCGTAGTTGCGGCCAATGGCAATGATTTTCATAGGTTTTAATGAGTGAATGAGTGTTTTAGCGAATGAGTGAATGCACTTATTCGATAGTCGGCTAATTTAATAAAAATGGATGAATGGATGTGTGGATAGACAGATGAGTAGTATAGCGATAAAATTGATTATTAAAAAACATTCACTCAATCACTCATTAACTACAAAAGCGAGATCCGCTTAATTACAGACTCTGTACCGGCAATTACGCGGATAAAGTAAAAGCCGCGGTTAAGCTTATTGCTAATCTGGCGGTTAAGTACCTGCTCGCCGGGTTCAACCCTTTGCGAAAACAGCGTGAGGACGTCATTACCCAAAACATCTACCATTTTAATGGTGACGTTTGAGTTGCGCGATACCACATATTTTAAATTGATCTGGTCTGTTATAGGATTTGGAAACACCTCGACGTTGCTTAACAATTTATCGGAAAGTAAAACCACATGCGCGTTTGAGGTAGTATTGGGTTTTACAGGCGGTACAGATAAGGAAAGATTAAGCGGGCTCTTCCTGGGCTTCCGTTTTATCAAAGAGTAGCTAATGGTGTCGCGCAATGGTTTAACAGGGGTAGCAAGAGCACAATTCACGGATATCGCCAGCGCAATTAGTAACATCCACGAATAAAAAGAGGTAAAATTTCTCCTCATGCCTTACAATTAGTTATGGCTACAAAAGTATAAATAAAGTTTTCATCAATTTCGATATTCTCAGCGTGATGCTGTTTTTTAACAAAATTTAACAATGCCTCATACATGTGTAACAATTAATTTCTTTATACGTTTCAACAATTTTTAAGTTGTAACTCAAATAATTTAATACTTTTGTGCGTTTACAATCAAGATAGTGTCGCATCATAAAGATCTACAAAAACTGACGGCCGCTGGCCTCCTCATCAGTTTAGGAATTATCTACGGAGATATCGGTACCTCTCCGCTATATGTTTTCAAAGCCATCGTTGGTAGCCAACACATTTCAGACATCCTGGTTTTAGGCGGTGTGTCCTGTATTTTCTGGACGCTGACCATGCAAACCACCTTAAAATATGTTGTAATAACGTTACGTGCAGACAACAAAGGCGAGGGGGGGATTTTCTCTCTTTTCTCTTTAGTTAGGCGCAAGGCTCATTGGCTCATCGTCCCTGCCGTAGTAGGCGGTTGTGCTTTATTAGCCGACGGTATTATTACGCCCCCCATCACTATATCATCAGCTATTGAAGGCTTGGTGCCGCAGTTCCCTCATTTGCATACAGTGCCGGTGGTTATTGCCATCATAGGCGGGTTGTTTTTGATTCAGCAATTCGGTTCATCAACCGTAGGTAAGGCTTTTGGCCCTATCATGTTCATTTGGTTTACCATGATGGGTGTGCTGGGTATCAGTTATATTGTACAAGATCCTACCATTATCAGGGCGCTAAACCCTTATTACGCTTTTGAGCTATTGACAAATCATAGTTACCATGCATTTGTTATCCTGGGTGCGGTTTTCCTGTGTACTACAGGTGCCGAAGCGTTATACTCTGACTTAGGTCACTGCGGTCGTAAAAACATCCAGATAAGCTGGATCTATGTTAAAACCTGCTTAATATTAAACTACCTGGGCCAGGCTGTGTGGCTACTAAAACACAACGGACAGGTAATGGATTTAAACCTGCTAAATCCTTTTTACAAGATCATGCCAGAGTGGTTCCTGATATTTGGTATTGGTATAGCAACTGTGGCTGCTATTATTGCCAGCCAGGCTTTGATATCAGGCTCATTTACCCTGATAGCAGAAGCTGTACGTTTAAACTTATGGCCCAAAGTTAAAATCCATTACCCAAGCGAGCAAAAAGGCCAGCTATACGTATCAAGCGTTAACTGGTTGTTATGCGCCGGTTGTATTGGTGTGGTATTACTGTTTAAACATTCAGACAGAATGGAGGCAGCTTACGGTTTGAGTATTACGGTAGCCATGTTAATGACGACCATTTTGGTGTCCCGATTCCTCCGTCGTAAAAAAGTGCCGACTTACATGGTGAATACCTTCCTGGGTTTATACCTGTTAATTGAAGGTACTTTCCTGTATGGTAACCTGAATAAGTTTGTCGATGGCGGCTGGTTTACTTTGTCTATAGGCGCTTTCTTATTCTCTGTAATGTGGACCTGGCATACTGCCCGTAAAATCAGAAACCGCTACGTTAAATTTGTTGAGATTGACGATTACTACAATATCATTAAAGAATTAAGCGACGACGAAACTGTTCCAAAATACGCCTCGCAACTGGTTTATTTAACCAGCGCTAACTTTAACTCTGAAGTTGAATCAAAGATCATTTATTCCATCCTGCAAAAGCAACCTAAACGTGCCGACGTTTACTGGCTGGTACATGTTGACGTGGTTGACGAGCCTTACAAAAAAGAATATGAGGTTGATGTGTTGGTGCCTAATAAACTGATCCGTATTGACTTTAAACTGGGCTTCCGTATTGAGCAACAAATTAATTTGTTATTCAGGCGTGTTGTTGAAGACCTGGTGAAAAACGGCGAGGTTGATATCACCAGCCGATATGAATCGCTTAACAAACACAAAATTGTGGGCGACTTCCGTTTCGTGGTGATCGAGAAAGTGCTTTCGCGCTCGCATAACCTATCGTTCTATGAAAAGGCTATTATGGCGTTTTATACTTATCTCAAAAAGATTAGCTTGTCAGAAGAGCGGGGTTTTGGTTTGGATCTGAGCTTTGTAACCATAGAGAAAGTTCCGCTGATGCTGGCTGCACCTGAAAGCGTTGAAATTAGCCGCGTTATTTAATTTTTCTAAAAACCACATGTTAAGATAATATTACTTCAATATTAATACAGAATGTCAAGCTAATTTGGCCATTTGTATTAGTATGTCTATGAAGTATCTAATAGTTTCTTTCTTATTTATTATTTCTATGCGTGCCAATGCCCAACAGGGTGCTGATACTGCCAGGAAAAACCTCGGTGACACCATTAAAAAGGATCTTTTAACTGCGCCAGACACAGTTAAGAAATTGCACACCAAACCATGGGCGCTGGTTGCTCCTGCTATTGCTATAACCTATGGTGCTTTAACTTTTGGTGTCCATCCGTTACGCCGGATAGACTATTTCATTCAATCTGAGACAAACAAAACAGGAGCAAATTTCCATTCTAAGGCCGAAAGTTATTTTCAATTTGCGCCTGTGGTGATGGTTTACGGTCTGAATTTAGTTGGGGTAAGTGGTAAAAATACCTTTGTTGATCGTACGGCTTTACTAGGCCTGTCTGCGGGTATATTAGGGGTGACCGCTTTCGGCACTAAACATTTTACACATAGGTTAAGGCCAAATGGAAGCGACTATTTTTCATTTCCGTCTGGCCATACCGCCACGGCATTTATGGGCGCCGAGTTTTTAGCCCAGGAATATTCAAATAAGTCGCCTGTATACACCGTTATCGGCTATTCGTTTGCGGTCACCACAGGAGTTTTTAGGATGTATAATCGCGATCATTGGTTCAGTGACGTAGTTGCCGGTGCAGGCGTGGGTATTATCTCTACCAAGCTTTCTTATCTGGTTTATCCTTATATCCGTAATGCATTGACTCATACCGATAAAAAAGGTAAAAGCGTTATGGTGATGCCGACTTATCAGGATGGCATTCCCGGGATGTCCTTTGCTATGCAGCTATAAATTATTTATAACGCAACTTGTAAACCAATATCGTCCCGGCAAAAATAAAGGTGACAAAGTTAGCGGCGGCAACCGGTGCGCTATGATACATAATACCATACATTAGCCACAAAAATGTCCCAACGGTAAACACCACGTACATAGACAAGGATATCCCGGTGGTATTTTTGGTGCGAATGGTTTTCACCGCCTGCGGTAAAAACGATATGGTGGTACAAAATGCGGCGGCGAAGCCTATTAAATCAATGTAAGTCATTGTGTTGCTATAGGATACACAAATATACAAATAGATAGTGTATTATTTACACTATGATATTTTTAATTAATCTCTTTACCCAAACGGCTATTTTTGTAGCTGTAAGTAAAATAGATCACCAAGCCTATTACAAGCCATATCAAAAAGCGCAACCAGTTGGTGTAGCCAAGTTGAGTCATCAGGTAAAAGCAGCTCATCAGACCTAAAACAGGTATTAGCGACAGATTTTTGATGAACGACAGCACCGTCAACACCGCAGCCAGGATAATGAATAAAAACATCGGGAAGTTTTCATGAGCGTTCTCACCAGAAAACAGTTCCATTATGGGCTTCCAGAAAACTACCATCCCTACTACAAATAATACCGGTACAATAAATTTACTGTTGACATAGGGTAAATGAAAGCGGCCTTTATGTGCGGCCTCTCTCGGTAATAATAACACGCCACCGCACACCAGTACAAAAGCAAACAAGGTCCCAATACTGGTTAAGTCGGTAACCTCGGTGAGGTTCATAAATAATGCAGGTATAGCTACCACAAAGCCGGTAACAATGGTTGCGAATGACGGGGTATGATATTTGGGGTGGATGCGCGAAAATGCTTTGGGTAATAAACCGTCGCGGCTCATGCTCATCCAGATCCGTGGCTGACCCAATTGAAAAATCAACAAAACACTTGCCGTAGCTATTACCGCACTGATAGAAATTACATAACTGATTTTGCTTAAACCTACTTTACCAAACACAAAAGCCAACGGATCTGCAACCTGAAGATCTTTATAATTAACCATTCCGGTAAGCACAAGGGCCACCAAAATGTATAATACAGTACAAATAATGAGCGAGTAGATCATGCCGCGCGGTAGGTCGCGCTGCGGGTTTTCACATTCTTCGGCAGTGGTTGATATCGCATCAAAACCGATATAGGCAAAGAAAACTCCCGAAACACCTTTCATCACCCCGCTAAAGCCGTTAGGCATAAACGGGTGCCAGTTGGCCGGTGTAACATAAAAGAAGCCGATCAATATAACCGCAATAATAACGGCGATCTTTAAATACACCATAGCGTTGGTAGCGCGCTTAGTTTCGCGAATACCGATATAAACCAGGTAGGTAATGATAATAACAATAAGCAAAGCCGGCATGTTGGCTATCAGCTTAAAATCTCCAAAACCTGGTGCCGTGGCCCAGGCGGTGGCGCCGGCTTTCATAGCATCGGTAATCTGGCCCAGATTATGACTTGCCGTAAGCTGTAGTACCTGCCCGTGCGCTTTAAACGCCGAGTAATAGTCCATGGTCAGATAATCGGGCACATGGATATGAAAACCTTCCAGCAAATTCAGGAAATAGCCGCTCCATGATATAGCTACCGCGATATTGCCAATGGCATATTCCATCAACAAATCCCAGCCGATGATCCAGGCAATGAGCTCGCCAAAAGAAGCGTAGGCATAAGTATAAGCGCTGCCGGCAACGGGTATGCGCGAGGCAAACTCGGCATAACAAAGCGCAGAAAATCCACAGGTAACGGCGGTAATAATAAATAAGAAGCTAACGGCAGGCCCTCCGTAAAAAGAAGCCTCGCCGATGGTCGAAAAGATCCCGGCGCCTACTACTGCAGCGATACCCATCAGGGTTAAGTCGCGCACATTCAGCTCTTTTTTAAGATGTGAGCCTGAATGTTCGCCGTCGCCAAACCCGGATGCAACGTCGGCTAATATTTTACTGATTGATTTTTTACGAAATATACTCTTTGACATTCTTATTAATTTGCTTCAAACCTACCAAACATAACTATTTTTTTGTTAGGATATGCTTACTTTGCACCCATGAATATCGGAATAAAGGACGTTTTATACAAAGTAAGATTCTTTTTTATACCCTACCTGATACTGATAGCTCTTTGCCTTGTCATTAAGCTAACGCATACCCGCGAAGAGATCTATTTCGCCGTAAACGCCCGCAACTGGACATGGGCCGATGCTATAGCCCAGTGCATCACAGATATTGGCGATGGTTGGACTACCATTACCATTTCACTGATCTTGCTACTATTTAGTTACCGGAAGGCATTTGTATTGGCCGGAAGTTATGCGCTTGCCTCGGGCGTTGCGGCGCAGGGTTTAAAGTTTTTATTTGATGCTCCCCGCCCCAAACTGTATTTCCATGATCAGCTAAGCCGAATCCATTTTGTTAAAGGGATTGACCAGTTAAGTTATCATAGTTTTCCGTCGGGACATACCATAACTGCCTTCTCTACAACTATTATCATTGCCTACTGGGCGAATAATAAGTTTTGGGGATTTCCACTACTATTGCTTGCCATGCTGGTTGGCTATTCACGCATGTACCTGAGTCAGCATTTTTTTGAGGACGTTACTGCCGGTTCTGTGATTGGCGTTCTGGTAACTGTGATATGGTTGTGGTGGACCGAGAACCGACAGTTTTTGAAGTCGCCGAAATGGGATAAGGGATTGTTAAAAAGATAATAATCATGTCATTGCGATTGTAGCGTGGCAACCGCGAACTATTGCATCCTTTTTATTGCTTCGTCGTTCCTCCTCGCAATTGACAAAAAGAGGTCTCGCTGGTAGCGAGACCTTTTAATCTTATTCAAACTCTAAATTCTTCTGTCGCTGGCGATACCAGACAATACTTGCTACAATGAGCACCATAATACCTATAATCACAATTATCCAGGTTACTGAAAATCCTTTAGCGTTAGACAAGTATTGATTATGACGATCTAACGTAGGCGCCAACTTGATGGAATTGACAAACGATTTATACTCACCGGTGATCATTCCGCTGCGAGCGTTGGGATATACATACTCGAAAACGTAAGTAGCTGCATTAGTATACAGCAATACGATGTTTCGAAGTTGGATATCGCCCTGGCCATTATCCGTTTGCAGGGTAAAGGTTTTTGCCTTTAGCTTACCGATGGTAGTATCTCTTACAAACTGTGCACTGGCATCCTGGGTTTCAGATTGGATGGTTTGTACGTTTTGTTTCATGACGTTATCCAGGTCGCGTTCATGTTGAAGTGGTGTAGCTTTGGCATTAGGCGTACGCATTACTACCACATAACCCAACTCAGAGTTTGATGAATATATCTGCTGACCCAAGGTATCGGTTTTTTGATAAGCTACGGGTAATGACACGGTAACTGCGTTATCAATAGCTACCGGTTTTAATGCCTGCCCAAAGCCGGCCACGGCAGATAATATCAATGATGCGGAAATTAAAAATAACTTTTTCATACACCTTATAGCCCTAAAACCGTACCAAAATGGCGTTTTCGGCCGGTTTATGACACTGGCATAGACATTCAGGCGTGGCTTTTTACAACCACGCCTTAGCTAATGTATTAAATGATATTTAGCTGATAAACAGCGGTATGACATTAGAGCTTATCAATCTCACCCTTGATAAAATCGGCTAGTTCTTTGACATAGCCGGCACTGAAATCGAACTTAATGCCTGCCGTTTCATAGATCTCTTTGATGGTTTTGGTGTAACCTAATTTTAGGGCACTCAGGTATTGCTCCAGGGCTTTCTCCGGGTTTTCCTTATAGTTTTTGTATACGGCGATGGCGCCTAATTGTGCAAAACCGTATTCGATATAGTAGAACGGAATCTCAAAGATATGCAGCTGTTTTTGCCACAAGTTGGCTTCGGCTTCTTCCAGTCCGCTCCAGTCGGCAAAGCCGGCGCCGAATGGTTCATAGATCTTTAACCATGCCTCGGCACGTTCAGATGCCAAGTGATCCGGGTTGGTATAGATCCAATGCTGAAACTGATCAATCACGGCTACCCATGGCAGCGTTTTCAATACGTCAACCAGTTGATCGCGTTTGGCGCGTTTTAGGTCCTCTTCGTTATCAAAGAACACATCCCAGTTATCCATCGAGATCAGCTCCATTGACATTGAAGCCAGCTCAGCCACTTCTGATGGGCAATGCTTGAAATCGTTCAGTTCCAGGTCGGCAGTCAGGAAGGTATGTACCGCATGGCCACCTTCGTGCACCATGGTGGTTAGGTCGCGGAAGGTATTAGCCGAGTTCATGAAGATGAACGGCGCACCGGTTTCTGATAGTGGATAGTTATAACCACCAGGCGCTTTGCCTTTGCGGCTCTCTACATCAAACAGGTTATTGTCCTTCATGATCTCTAAACGCTCACCCAGGTAGCTATTAATGTTGCGGAAGCATTGGATCGACTTCTCGATCAGCTCTTCGCCGTTGTTAAATGGTTTCAAAGCCGGTTTGCCTGAAGTGTTAACATCCATATCCCATGGGCGCAGGGTGGCCAGGTCAAGCTTTTGCTGGCGTTGGTGAGCATGCTCGCGCAGGATGGGAACGATTTCTAACTCAATGGCCTCATGGAAGGCATAGCAGTCCTGTGGTGTATAATCAAAACGTCCCAGTGCCTGGAACATGTAGTCGCGGTAGTTCTCGAAGCCGGCGTTAAGGGCTACTTTATGGCGCAGTACGCGCAGGTGGTCAAACAGGTCATTCAGCTTTTCCTTCTCCTGCAGGCGGCGCGCGGTGATCTTCTCCCATACTTCCTGGCGCTTGGTGCGGTCGGTATCTTTTAAGAATACGGCTGCTTGCTCCAGCGTATACTCCTTATCGCCCATATGTACGGATAGCGAACCACTGATAGACTGGTACTTCTGCTGCTCCACCTGGATCTCGGTTTGCAGCGGTATGTTCTCCTCGCGGAACAACTCCAACGACTTCTTGATGCCGCGCAGGTATACAAAGTACTTGTCCTTATTCAATTGGTCCAGGTATGGGCTGGCTACCAGCTTTTCATTAAGCTCATTGCTGTAAGGCGCGGTTTTAGGTTCGATATCAGTAGCGAAGTATTGGAAATCGGCCAGCAGTTGCTCGTTGTTGGTATCGCAGGTCATGCGGATATAGCGCCAGGCAAAGTCCTCCTCTAAAGCGGCTTCCAACTCGCTGCGGTCATGCAGCCAGCGCTCCAACTCGTCAACCGAATGGATAGGGCGCTCTACCAGGTCTTTGTAAATAGGTTCCAGCGTCTCCCATTTTATGTCCAGGTTGGCCGGAATGTATGTTCTTGTTTTCTTGTGGATCATGATGTGTTGATGTGCAAATATGTAGCTATGCAAATGTGCGAATTAGTAGGCAGGAGTGAAAGCAGGGAGCGTGTTTTGTTTCACGTGTGTATGTAACAGATGAAACAAGTGAAACAGTATTTTTAAATAACTAATTGTTAATCAACTTTTTAATAAAATTTAGTGAAACAGAATGAAACAGTAAAAATGACTTTTAAGTATTTTTTTGTTTCACCAGATAATTTTAAGTTTATCAATTTTAAGCTTAATCACATATTCTTTTGGAGATAATATAATCCATCTTTTAAATAAGAATGTCCATTTTTTACCGGCGATTTACTTTACAGGTTTGATCTCAAATTTGCGTATATCTACAATAAAATTTTAAAAGCGGTTTAAATCGCTAATTTTCATTTATACAGCTACCTGAAAGCATTTAAAACCAATTTAATTAGATGAATAAACTTATAGCTTTTTTGACGATATTTTTTATTTCCTCGAATATCAACGCGCAAACAACAATCTCTTTAAATGGAAATGATAAGGGCAGAGCCTTTGAAGGTATCGGCGCGGTGAGTGCCGGAGCCTCTACCCGTAACCTGGTTGACTACCCGGAAAAGCAACGCGCTGAGGTGCTAGACTTTCTATTCAAGCCGAAATTTGGCGCCGGTTTTCAGCATCTTAAAGTCGAGATAGGCAGTGGCGAAAATTCTACCTGTGGCAGCGAACCCTCGCATGCTATTACCCAGGCAGAATTGGCCGACCCTAAACCCCGCGGTTATGAATTTTGGTTAATGGCCGAAGCGCGTAAACGCAACCCGCAAATAATACTGGACTGCCTTCCATGGGGCTATCCAAGTTGGGTTGGCAATCGCTTTTCGCAAGCGTCGGCCGACTGGTTTGTTTCTTTCCTGCAAACAGCAAAAAAATACTATGGGCTTGACATTAACTGGATCTCTGCCGCCCAAAACGAAAACGGAACAGATTTGAATTGGGTTGCCAACAATTTGCGCCCGAGTTTAGACGCTCACGGTTTTTCAAAAGTTAAACTCCAGGCTCCTGACGATGACAGCGAGTTTTGGCAGATCTTCGATAAACTGGAAACTAACCCTAAGCTTAATAAGCTGATTGACGCAGTTGGTTACCACTATGTAGATGGACGCGAGCCCTGGACAATTGACCAAAAGACCGGTCACAACGCAACCGAAAAAGCCAAGCAGTCGGGTAAGCCATTATGGGCAAGTGAGGAATGGAGCCAGTCCGGAAAAGAGTGGGGCGGCAAAGGTGCGCTTTACCTGGCGCGTGTAATGAACAAGCTTTATACCCGCGATCGTATCACTAAATTTGAGATTTGGTGCCCGGTTGATGGTATTTATGATCAAATTATTTGGGGCGATACCGGCGCCTTACAAGCCGACTCGCCCTGGAGTGGTCATTATACCATATGGTCGTCTGTATGGGCAATTGCGCATACTACCCAATTTGCAGAACCCGGCTGGGTATATATGGATAGCGCTTGCGGCCAGTTTGATGCTACCACCTGGCGCGGCAGCTATGTTTCGTTACGTAATCCCAACACCGGTGATTGGTCGGTTGTGATGGTTTCCGGCGATAAAAGAAAAGTGAAATTCAATGTTGGCGCAGGACTTAAAAACGGGCCTGTTTATTTATGGAAATCTACCGAAAAAGAGCAATTCATCAAACAAAAACCCTTACGCATAAATAAAGGTACCGTAGAAATTGAATTAGAACCGGATGCCATTTACACCTTAACCAGCACCACCGGGCAAACAAAAGGTTCATTCGGTATCCCGCCGCCAGGCAAGCCCTTTCCGCTGCCGTATACAGAAGATTTTGCCAGCTATAGCCAAGGCCAAACACCACGCTATTTCTCTGATCAGAAAGGCACGTTCGAAACTTACCAGTACCCCAACGGCGGCATGTGCCTGGCACAGGTTGTGCCGGATCAGGGCATTTTGTGGTATAGTAACTGGTTATTGAAACCGCACTCGTTGTTTGGAGACGCTAATTGGAAAAATTATAGCATTGATGGCGATGTTTTATTGGACGGCGGCGACGTTGAAATTGGGGGACGCTACGCGGAAAGGGATAAGCTTGGCTACCGCTGGATATTAACCCGTGATGGACGCTGGCAGCTAAATTGGCAATATACCACATTAGCCTCCGGGCAAATTGAGCAATTCAATCCCGCAGCCTGGCACCACCTGCGCCTGGAAATGAAAGGCGACCAGGTTATTGGTTTTGTGGATGGCAAGAAATTGACAACCACCACAACGCAATCAGGATTAAAAGGTATGGCTTTTATTGCCAGTACCTATAATCATAATCTGTTCGATAATATTCATGTGGAGCCGTTGGTTGGTAAATAGTAATTAATTTGTCATTGCGAGCGAGGAACGAGCGTGGCAATCGCACGCTGCAAAGTCCGCGATTGCCACGCTACGCTCGCAATGACAGAAAATTATGCTGTCCGAAGTCTGTGACTTCGGACCACTATGCCGGTAGTCTTCAGACTACCGTGGTGTTTGCGAGTAGTTACAAACTACTCGCATAACCGTCTGAAGTTATAAACTTCGGACAGCGTATTTTTTGTTTCACCATGTTTCTTAAATCCTTCACTCACCACCACGTCATCCTGAGCGTAGCGTGAGGATCTCTTGTACGACAGACAAAGGATAAGCGATCCGGAGATTGTCACGCTCGTTCCTCGCTCACAATGACGAGGTGGAGATTTATCAATTCTCTATCCTTTATACAAAGTCTCCGACATATGCTTGATCCCCTCTTCATAACTTGTCGGTTTAAAATTAAAGGCCTTTTCAAACTTGCTGCTGTCCAGGTTATAATCATGATCAAACTGGTAATACATCTCAACGGCACTCCTGGTCAATTTGTCAAACAGTCCGAATAAAATCATCATCAATTTATTAATGCGCATGTATTTTGGTTTTACGCCGTAGATTTTGGCTGCAATTTCCATAAATTCTTTACCGGTTATGGCCGGCGCAGTAGGCAGGTGCCAGATCTGGTTGTCGCTGTCAGGGTTTTGGCCCAACAGGAACATGGCTTTGCCCATGTCGGGGATATAGCTGTAATTGTGTTTGCAATCAGGATTGCCAACCCATTGTGCGGTTTGTTTCCTGGCATATTTGGCCAGCACCATCATATCGGCAACGCTGTTGGTGGTGTCGGTACCATAAAAGTCGGCGGCGCGGGCTATGCTGGCTTTCAGGTTGCCGGCTTTAACTTCGGCCATCAGCATATCGGCAATACCGGCGCGAATCTCGCCTTTTACGCTGCTGGGCTTGTAAGGCGTGCTCTCTTTCATCGGGCCGTCAACCAGTCCGTACATATAAACGTTATCAAAAAATATTAAACGGGCCTTGTTTTCTTTTGCTACCGCGATGACATTGTGCATCAGTATGGGCCATTGCTCACGCCAAACATTCGCATCATAAACCAAACCTGCGCAGAGGTAAATAACGGTTGAACCCTTAGCCGCAGCCGACAGCTCCGGATAATTCAACAGGTCGGCTTTTTGCCAGCTCAGTTTATCGCCTTTAAATTTTGTTTCGCGACGACTTACCAAACGGATGGTTTCGCCATGATTTAATAATTCGGTGGTTAGTGCGTTTGCTACCGGTCCGCCGGCTCCTAGTATAGTATGCATGATCTTTCTTGTTTTAGTATGATACAAATGTAGATCAGCCTTGAGAGCCAAAACGTTATCTTAAGATAAGAAATTAGAGGTTAGCGTTCGACAGCCTCCTGGCGCAATGTTATTAAGTTAAGAGGATAAAAAAATAAAGTATGTCATTTCGAACCGAGGTACGAGGGAGAAATCTATACAAGACAGGTCGGCGACACTTCTATGTATAGATCTCTCCCGTTGGTCGAGATGACAAAATTGTTTAATTTGAAGACAATGCTTCTGGAAAGGTTCAGAGATCAGGCGGATTTACTTGGCGCCATTAATCTTCTGCGGATGCGGGAAAGCGATACCGGGGTTATCCCCAGGAAGTTGGCAATGTAGTGCTGCGGCATTCTTTGCAGGATCTCGCGACCGGTGCTGAGCAGATCCAAATACCTTTCTTCAGGGGTTTGGGTGATGAAGGCAGCTACGCGGTCCTCATAGCAGCATAAATAATATTCGGCGGCTAAACGACCGAAGCGCTCCATTTTATAAGCCAGCAGTGGGTTGTTCAGCATGGCGTCCATGTCCTTTTTGCTGATGTTGATGAGGCGGGTATCCTCCAATGCCTGGATATAATTTAAAGCAGGCATACCGGTGAGGTAGCTTTTATAAGAGCTAACAAACTCATTCTCAAAACTGAAATATCCTGTTATATCAACCCCATCCTTAATATGGAAGTAGCGTACCGAGCCGGTAACAACAAAGGCTATTTTGTCGCAAACTTTACCTTCGACAGCGAAATATTGTTTCTTCTTGAGTGTGCTATAGGTTAAATGTTGGGTGAAAACAATCCACTCAGCCTCATTAAACGTTACAAACTTTTCGAGCGATTTTCTGAATGTAATTAGTGCGGTCGAGCTGTCCATACGCTAAATTTAAAGTCTTATCCCCATAAATAAACCATGTGGTAGCAAAACTCTATCCAATAAGAACAAAGTCGCAAATACCACACTGGCAATACCGTTGGTGGTCATGAAAGCAAAGTTTACCCGGCTTAAATCGTTTGGTTTTACCAGCAGGTGCTGATAGGTCAGCATCACACAGAAAAACAAAATGCCGATATAGTAAAGCAAACCAACGGTGGTGAAGAACACGGGCAATACGATAAACGTAGCCGACAGCAAATGCAGAAAAGTAGATAATCTTAAAGCATTCACCTTACCCAGATAAGCCGGGATAGAATGCAGGTTTTCGGCGCGATCAAAATCCTCGTCCTGCAAAGCATAAATAATATCAAAGCCACTTACCCAACATAATACAGCCAGCGAGAAGAAGATCGGCAACAAATCAAAATGACCGGTAACTACCAAATAAGCACCGATAGGCGCAAGGGACAAACCTAACCCTAAAACTAAATGGCAAAGCGCGGTAAAGCGTTTAGTCGCGCTGTAACCCAACACCACCAGCAAAGCCACCGGCGACAGGTAAAAGCAGAGTGGATTAATAAACCAGGTAGTAGCTATAAACAAAGCGCAGTTAGCTAAAGTAAACGTCAAAGCCGATGCCGCGCTAATGCGCCCCGCCGGGATGTCGCGCACTTTGGTACGTGGATTTTTGGCGTCAATGTCGCGGTCCAGGTAGCGGTTAAAGGCCATAGCACTGTTACGCGCAAAAACCATACACAACACCATCATCAGCAGCTTTTGCCACTCGAAGGTGTAGCTGGTGGTGGTCACCGCCAAAAAGAAGCCAATGAAGGCAAATGGCATAGCGAAAATGGTATGCGAGAAGGTTACTAGTGATAGATATTTTTTCATTTGTTTGTATATTCAATTCCTGTTGTCATTGCGAGCGTAGCGTGGCAATCGCGAACATTGCAACCTTGCGATTGCTTCGTCGTTCCTCCTCGCAATGACAGTTGTGTTTTTTACTTATTCAAACGTCTTATAATCCGGTACTTCAAATCCTTGGTTTATCTCACTCACAAAGCCTAATATCTCGTCGTGCCCGGTATGCAGCTCAGACGAGGTAATGAAAATCCTTGGCACCTCATCAAAACTTTCTAAAAGCGCTTTTTTAAATTTAGCTACGTTTTGGTCGGTTTTAATGCTGGATTGTTTGTCTGCCTTGGTAAATACCAGTACAAAAGCCAGCCCCTTTTCGCCCAGCCAGTTGCAAAACTCCAGGTCGATTTTTTGCGGCTCCAGCCTGCTGTCAATCAACACCATCACGCATTGCAGGCTTTCACGCTTATTCAGATAGGTTTGAATAAATTTGTTCCAATCCTCTTTTTTGCTTTTAGATACCCTTGCGTAACCATAGCCCGGTAAATCAACAATGTACCAGTTATCATTGATCAAAAAATGATTAATGAGCTGCGTTTTACCCGGTGTTTGCGAGGTTTTAGCCAGTCCTTTTTTGCTCACCAGCATATTGATCAACGAGGACTTGCCCACGTTGGACCGCCCGATAAAAGCATATTCAGGCTTTACCGGTGGCGGTAGCTTGCTGATCTGGGTGTTGCTGCAAATAAACTCGGCCGTTTTAATTATCATTTGGCAAAGGTAGTGATTAGTGATTAGAGATTGGTGATTAGAGGTTAGGAGCTTGTAACGCGCCATCATCTAATTGTCAACATTATCTATGATATTTACTACCTCGACAAATATAGTTATATTTGATGTTTAAACATGTAATTTTAATTTAATCGATAACAGGAAATGTCCGAATATAAAATACCCGCACAAACCCGCATTGGCCACGTACATTTAAAAGTGAGCGATCTGCAGAAATCTCTTGATTTTTACTGCGGATTGCTGGGCTTTGAAAAAATGCAAATGTATGGCGACCAGGCCGCGTTTATTTCGGCCGGTGGTTATCATCATCATATTGGCTTAAACACCTGGCAAAGCAAGGGCGCTCCGCCGGCACCTGAGTATGCACCTGGTTTGTTTCATACTGCTATCCTGTATCCCGAACGTAAAGATCTGGCAGCTATTTTACAGCGATTAATCGAAGCCAAATATCCCATCAGCGGTGCGTCAGACCATGGCGTGTCTGAAGCTATTTATTTAGACGATCCGGACAAGAACGGTGTAGAACTATACTGGGATCGCCCGCGCGAAGAATGGCCACGCGAGGCAAACGGCGATATCAAAATGTTTACCGGCAGGTTGGATATTGAAGGTTTATTAGCGCTTAATTCAGCAGTTTAAAAAGAGGTTTTTCTAAAAAATGAAATAAAATGTAAAATATATGTAGTCAACTACGTATATTTGTACATATATGAAAAAGGCACTCACCATCAAACCAATTTATAATGACTTTTGCAGACAGATAATTGATATTATCTTGCCTATCCAGCAAATTGAGTTTAACGTACCGGTAACGCTCGAAGCGCAACCCGATCTGTTGGATATAGAAACCAACTATCATCAAACCGGCGGTAACTTTTGGGGGGCTTTTGTGGGCGAAGAGTTAGTTGGTACCATTGCTTTAATAAGCATAGGGCAAAATGGCGGCGCTATCCGTAAGATGTTTGTAAAAAAAGAATATCGGGGTAAAGAGTTGGGCGCCGCGCAGCAACTGCTTGAGGTGCTTTTGCAATATTGCCGGGACAAACACATTGCCGACGTTTACCTGGGTACGGTAGACCTGTTAAAAGCTGCTCACCGGTTTTATGAGCGTAACGGTTTTGTGCTGACGGATATTAACGACTTCCCGGCATATTTCCCCCGTATGATGGCCGACAATATGTTTTATCATTTACATTTGGATAAATAGAAATAAACATGGGTGTAATCGACGAATCGGGTGTATTGGCCCTGGCCACAAGGCTGCAGCGATTGAGTGAACAAATGCGTAAAGATGGCCTGTTGATATACAAAGCACATGGTATTGACTTTGAGCCAAAGTGGTTCCCCATTATATATACGTTACATTTTAAGCCTGTTTTAAGCGTGGTTGAGTTGGCCAATGAGATTGGCTACGCACACCCATCTACCATAACTTTATTAAAAGAGCTTGAAAAGCTGAAAATCATCAAATCAGGAAAAGATAAAGCTGATGAGAGAAAGCGTTTGGTACAGCTAACCGAAAAAGGGAAAGCGCTTATAGAACAGATGAAACCTGTTTGGCAAATTATAACAGCCGCCGCCACCCAGTTAATAGATACAAAAACCAACCTCATGAAAGCCATAGAAGAGGTAGAGCAACAAATGGAGCTGCAAGGGATGTACCAGCGCGCCCTAAGCCTGATGGCAGCTAATAATATTAAGAACCAACCTGATAAATAAAATAGATATGCCCTTAACTTTAAGAGCCATAGAAGCTGGCGATAACCATAATCTCGCAGCGATCATCCGCGCCTCGCTTGAAGAATTTAATGTGCCTAAACAGGGCACGGTTTACTCTGACCCAACAACCGATGCTTTGTTTGAACTATTCAGCGCTTCACCCGGCAGTTGCTATTTCATTGCCGAAGAGGATGGTGTGTTATTAGGCGGCTGCGGCGTTTATCCAACCGACGGCCTGCCCACAGGCTATGCCGAACTGGTAAAACTTTATTTAACGGCCGAAAGTCGCGGCAAGGGCATCGGTAAGATCCTGATGGATAAATGCTTTGAGGCTGCCGCCGATTTGGGTTATACGCATTTGTATTTGGAATCTTTCCCGCAATTGTCTAAAGCGGTTAGTTTGTATCACAAGGCTGGTTTTGAATCGCTGGATCATGCATTGGGTAACTCGGGGCATTTTGCCTGTACAATTTGGATGACTAAGGAATTAAAAAGTCAAAAGTAAAAATTCAAAAGAGGGTTGTTCTTGTAAGTCGGCTTTGCAAGCTGTGGACTCACCCCGACGTCGCTGCGCTTGTCGACCCTCTCTTCGCCTTCGGCGGAAAGAGGGTGAACTTATCATTTGTCATTGCGCGGCCGGAACGACGAAGCAATCGCACGCGTTTAAGCTTTTCTTCTTGCGATTGCCACGCTACGCTCGCAATGACAAATTTCTTTTACCCTCTTTCCCGCTTGCGGAAGAGAGGGTGGTCCAGCGAAGCGTAGACCGGGTGAGTCATTCGCTGATCGTCAAAAAACTAATCACTAAACTCCAACCTCTAATCACTAATCCCTATCTTTGCCGCCAATACTATGAGCAAAACCGTAATTCCGTATAGTCAGGAGCAGGGCACCAAAAAAGAGCAGGTGGCCGATATGTTTAATAACATCTCTAAAACCTATGATTTTTTGAATCATTTTATGTCTTTGGGGATCGATATCATCTGGCGCAAAAAAGCCATCAATGAGTTAAAGAAAGATCAGCCCAAATTGATCCTGGATGTAGCCACCGGTACCGGCGATTTTGCTTTCGAGGCTCTGTCTATCCTCAATCCAGATAAAATTGTAGGGGTTGATATTTCGCAGGGCATGCTGGATATCGCGAAGCAAAAAATAGCTAAACGTAACCTGGACTCTAAGTTCGAGGTTAAACTGGGTGACTCAGAAAAGTTACCTTTTGAGGCCGATGAGTTTGATGCCGTAACTGTTGCCTATGGTGTGCGTAATTTCGAGAATTTAGAAATGGGCATGGTTGATATTAACCGTGTTTTAAAGCCGGGTGGTAAAGCTGTGGTGCTGGAGTTTTCAAAACCTAAGGCATTCCCCATAAAACAATTGTATAAGTTTTACTTTAATTACATAACCCCGGGCATTGGCAAGCTTTTCTCTAAAGATTCAAGAGCTTATTCTTATTTGCCCGAGTCGGTAGCTGCTTTTCCTGATGGTGAAGATTTCATAGCCGTGATGGATAAGGTTGGCTTTAAGCATACCAAATGCAGGCCTTTAGCGTTTGGTATTTGTTCAATTTATACAGGCGTTAAATGATTAAAACCCGATACCTGCTCATCGTAATTTTACTTTTTTGTGGGAGCGGTGTGTTTGCGCAGTCGGTACCTAAGTGGGGTGGTGGTGCAGATCAGAACGACTGGAGCTTTGGTTTTAGTTTCACCTACGTTAGCAGCTATTACAAGATTGATAAAATGCCCAATTGGCGCAAACCTTACATTGATAAGGAGGGCGTTAAGGTGACCGATTCGTTGAACAGCCTCGGCTCGCCAAGTTCTCAGGGCTTTGCGGTAGGCTTTTTATACCGATATACTTTAACCGACCATATCGAGGTAAGAACCACGCCTTCATTGGTTTTTGCCGATAGAATTGCCAGCTACACTTACCAGGACCCCTCATTAAATACCACCAAAACGGTACAATCTACCTCGGTTGATTTGCCTTTGGGGGTCAAAATCAAGTCTGACCGTATTGGCGATTTCCGGGCCTATATGTTAGGAGGTATCAAATATACCCAGGCTATCGGCACCAAAACAAATGCCGATGCTGCCTTGGCGCCGATAGATAAATTGCTTAAAAACGTCAGCGGTTTTGGCTCTTACGATGTTGGTTTAGGTTGCGATATCTATTTTGAGTTTTTCAAATTATCGCCAGAAATAAAACTTTCCAACTCGTTTGGTAATGTACTGCTGCATGAAGATCACCCTTATTCGGCACCTATAAACAAATTGTCGTTACACACGTTGATGTTTAGCCTTTATTTTGAATAGGTGCCCCTTTTTATTGGACGATAAAGTGTTAAAAACCGAGGGAAAAAACCTAATTTCGCGGTGAATTTATAGTATACCATGGCTAAAATAGCATTGATTACCGGAGCTACCGCCGGCATTGGCGAGGCTTGTGCAGAACTGTTTGCACGCGAAAACTATAACTTGATCCTGACTGGCCGCCGCGCCGACAGATTGGAGAAACTGGCCGCAAAACTTAACAAAAAGTATAATACTGAAGTGGCCGTTTGCGCATTTGATGTACGCGACCGCGAACAGGTAACTACCAACTTTGAAAGCCTGCCTGCTAAATGGAAAAAGGTTGATGTGCTGATTAACAACGCCGGTTTGAGCCAGGGCCTTGATCCTATACAAAAAGGAAATCTGGATGACTGGGATACTATGATAGACACTAACATTAAAGGTTTGTTGTATGTAAGCCGGGTGGTGTCTAACTGGATGATTGATAACGGTAAGGGCCATATCGTTAATTTAGGTTCGATAGCCGGTAAGGAGGTTTATCCTAATGGTAATGTATATTGTGCAACCAAACACGCTGTTGATGCGCTGAGCAAAGGCATGCGGATTGATCTGGTGCAACATGGTATTAAGGTAACCGCCATCCATCCGGGTGCGGTGGAGACTGAATTTTCAGAGGTACGTTTTCATGGCGACAAAGAGCGCGCTAAAAAAGTATACGAAGGTTTTGAGCCGCTGGTAGCGAAAGATATTGCCGAGACGATCTGGTTTGTGGTATCGCGACCAAAACATGTCAACATTAATGATCTGTTGATTATGCCAACCGCGCAGGCCACGGCTTCTAATATCTTTAGAAAGTAATTTAATGTGCAGATATGCGGATGTGCAGATTTGCAGATGATAAATTAATAAATTCGCAAATTCCGATATCGAACATCCGACATCCGAAATAAAAATTTTCATTCATTCAATAATCGCAATTAAAGAGATGTCATTAATCACACAAATAGATCAGGATATAAAATTAGCCATGCTGGCTAAACAAAGCGAGCGTTTACAAGGCTTGCGCGCCATTAAAGCAGCTTTATTGTTGGCTAAAACCGAGAAAGGCGCTGCCGAAGAAATAAGCAATGAGGCCGAGATCAAGGTTTTACAGCGCCTGGTTAAGCAACGTAAAGAGTCGGCAGATATTTATAAAACACAGGGTCGCGATGATTTGTACCAGGTAGAAATGGATGAGATTGCTACTATCGAACCTTACTTGCCGCAGCAAATGAGCCGCTTTGAGATTGAAGGCTTTATCCAGGAGTTGATTGGCCGCATTGGAGCTACAGGTATGGCAGATATGGGCCGCGTAATGGGTATGGCCAATAAAGAACTGGCCGGTCAGGCCGATGGTAAGACCATATCAGAAGTAGTAAAACAATTGTTAGCATAAATTATTTGTTTTATTTATTGCAGGTAAATGGCAATAAGCTATTTTTATACCGAATAACAGAGCTAATGGCTCTATAAAATTAACTTTATACAATTATCTATATGAGTTTCGTGCTTAAAGAGGAACATGGTTTTAGTTACATCGATGAGGGCGAAGGCCAGGTGCTGCTGCTGCTGCACGGGTTAATGGGCGGCTTAAGCAATTGGGAAGAGGTGATCGAAGAATTCAGGCACAAATACCGGGTAATATTGCCTATGCTGCCTGTTTATGATTTGCCGGTAATAACAACAGGAGTAAAAACGTTATCTAAATACTTACATAAGTTTATCAAGTATAAAAAGCTGGAGAACGTTATTTTGCTGGGTAACTCGCTAGGCGGGCATGTAGCGTTAATATATTCGCTGGCACATCCTGAAAAATTGCGCGCTATGGTTTTAAGCGGCAGCTCGGGTTTATATGAAAATGCTTTTGGAGGGTCCTTCCCGCGAAGGGAAAGTATAGATTTTGTAAAAGAAAAAGTTGAATATACTTTTTACGACCCCAAAATTGCAACTCCCGAATTAGTTGACGAAGTTTATAAATTGGTTAACGATCGTCACTCGGTGATCAGGTTGTTAGCTATGGCGAAATCGGCTATACGCCATAACATGAAAAAAGATCTGCATAAAATACATATGCCGGTTTCATTGATATGGGGCAAGAACGATAAAGTAACGCCGCCGGAAGTAGCAGACGAGTTCCATGAGGCACTGCCCGACTCGGAATTGCATTGGATAGACAAATGCGGCCACGCTGCCATGATGGAGCATCCGCAGGAGTTTAACCGTTTGTTAAAAGGATTTTTAGAGAAAATAAAAGCATAACGCATGTACGCAAGCGAATTGATAATTGATTCTATACCACCGGTACACACCTCTGATACCATTCAGCGGGTGCTTGACCGTATGGTTGAGTTTCGCGTTCGCCATTTGCCTATTGTTAATGAAGAGCAGTTTTTGGGTTTACTGGCAGAAAGCGATATCCTGCCTGAGGCGGATGCCCAAACTCAGGTTGGCGCTTTAGGATTATCTTTAATAAACCCATACGTGCGCGAAGATCAGCATGTGTACGATGTAATTCGTCTGTTTTATGAGCAGCAGCTAAGCGTTGTGCCGGTGCTGGACATTAAAAAGAACTATTTGGGGTTGATACCTATTAATAGGATGAATGAATACTTTGCCACAATTACTGCGGTGTCGCAGCCAGGCGGTATTATTATTCTGGATATCAATAATAAAAACAATTCGCTGGCGCATATGTCGCAAATTGTCGAGTCGGACAATGCGCAAATCTTAAGTTCATACGTACGTACCTTCCCGGATTCAACCAGAATGGAAGTTACACTTAAGGTAAACAAAACCGACATTTCAAATATTGTAGCTACGTTTTTACGTTACGAGTACGATGTAAAAGCTACGTTTAACAACAGTGAGCACGAAGATGGATCGATGGACAGATATGCTGCACTGATGAATTATCTTAATTTATAGTTTAGTCCATAGTCGATGGACCATAGACCATAGTTTTTAAATACTATCGACCATTGACCATGGTCTATGGGCTCAAAGAATCCCCAATGAAAATAGCAGTATACGGACGACCGTTTAATGACCAGGCAGTAATGCCTTTTATACAACAGGTTTTTGACAGCCTTTCGCTGCATTCGGTAGAGATCTACGTTCATCACCAGCTAAATAATTACCTGGTTGATAAAATAAATACCGGCACCTATAACATTCTAAACGAAGGCGACAATATTAAAGGTGTTATTGACGCTTTTATTACGCTGGGCGGCGATGGTACTTTGCTGGACATGGTAAGTGTTATCCGCGATTCATGTGTACCTGTTATCGGTATCAATTTTGGCCGTTTGGGTTTCCTGGCCAGCGTAAATAAAACCGACATTGCGGCTGCTATACACGCTGTTGTTAATCATCAATATACTTTAGATGGCCGTGGTTTGTTAAGTGTAGAGTCTGAAATGAATATTTTGGGGATGGATAATTTCGCACTAAACGATATTACTATTCACAAGCGCGATGATTCGGCTATGATAACCACCAGCATGTTTTTAGACGGCGAGTTCCTGAACTCTTACTGGGGCGATGGGATTATCATAGCCACTGCAACAGGCTCAACAGCGTATTCATTAAGCTGTGGCGGGCCAATTATATTCCCGGAATCAAACAGCATTGTAGTTACCCCCGTATCACCGCATAATTTAAACGTGCGCCCTATCGTATTGCCAGAGTCGAGTGTGCTGTCGTTTGAGGTTGATTCGCGCGGCGCTAACTATATTTTGTCCTGCGATTCGAAGACCGAAGTTATAGACAAACCCATGCGCTTCAAGGTGCAAAAAGCAAGTTTTGAGCTTAATCTCATCCGCTTAAATAATGAAAGCTACTTATCAACGTTAAGAAACAAATTGTTGTGGGGCCTTGATGCCCGCAATTACTAAATTTGTTGAATGTATAAATCGTTACTTATAGTCTTATTTACTGCTATTTCACTTAACCTGCATGCGCAAGCGTGGGAGGTAGGCGGCTTTGGCGGTGGTGCAGGTTATATGGGCGATCTGAATCAAAAAAATCCGCTTAAAGTTTCGGGGGTTGCTGCCGGTGTTTTTGCCTGGTATAATTTTAACGGCTATATATCGCTGGGCATCGGCGCTAATTATGGTGTCATCAGCGCGGCAGACAGCCTTTCGTCAAACCTTCAAAATCGTATCCGTAATTTAAGTTTTACTACCAGGTTGCTGGAAACCAGTTTTACTGCCGAGTTTAACTTTATGGAATTTGTGCCTTCGGTATCAAAAAATCTGTATACGCCTTATATTTTGTTCGGCATAGCTTATACAAACTACAACCCGCAGGCTAATTACATGGGCGAAACTTATAATCTGCGCGATTATCAAACCGAAGGGGTAGCTTATAAAAATACTACCATAGCTGTACCTTTTGGTGTGGGTATTAAATATAACATTGCGGGCAGGCTAACCCTGGCGGGTAGCCTGGGCTACCGCACGGCTTATACAGACTATCTGGACGATGTGAGTGGTGTTTATCCTAATAAAGCAAAATTGAATAATCCGGTGTCTGTAGCGTTGTCAGATCGGTCTGCTACGCAAATTGGTACAGCAGGTACGCAGCGCGGCGACTTGCGCCCGCACGATACGTACTTTTTTACCGGCTTCTCTATCTCTTACACCTTTATCACGCAGAAATGCTATTATGAATAAGCCACTATTGCGCTATTGTTAGTTTAGTATTGTTGCCGGCTAAGCTTTTAATTATCAATAGCAAGCTAAAAAGCAGTCTGTTTTTTGTGCAAACTTTCTTTTTAACTGCATACTAAAAAAGTACAAAGTAAGTTTTACCTTTGTCACCTGAAAAATTGGGCATTATTTAATAAGAGCATCAAAAAAAGGCGTAATTATAGTTAAGGTATTTATTCTGAAATGCTTTAACAACACGCCAAAGCTTTTATTAAACCGGCAAAGGAAATGAGTTATAAGGACCAGATTGATTTGTTTAAGTTACCAGAGCACATTGCTATCATTATGGATGGTAATGGCAGATGGGCTAAAGGCAAAGGCAAATTAAGAATATTCGGCCATCATAATGGTGTGCTTTCTGTAAGGGATGTAGTTGAGGGTGGTGTTGATTTGGGACTTAAATATCTAACCCTATACACCTTTTCGTCAGAAAACTGGAACCGCCCCAAGCTGGAAGTTATGGCCATTATGGAGTTAATGGTAAGCACCATCCACAAAGAAATCAGAAACTTTATGGAAAAGAACGTTAGGCTTAATGCTATAGGCGATCTTGATATGCTACCAAAAAAATGTTACGACGAATTGCAGAATGCTATTAAAACTACAGCCGGTAATACGGGTTTGACGATGACATTGGCTTTGAGTTATAGCTCGCGCCGCGAAATAGTATCAGCAGCTAAAAATATAGCTCAACAAGTAAAATCTGGCGAAATTGATATTGACGATATAAATGAAGAACTTTTTGGACATAACTTGTATACAAGCGATATGCCCGACCCGGAGTTGTTAATAAGAACCAGCGGAGAGTACCGCATAAGTAACTACCTGCTTTGGCAGATTGCTTATGCAGAATTGTATTTTACACCCAAATTATGGCCCGACTTTAGGAAGGAAGATTTGTTTGAAGCTATCATGGATTACCAGAAACGCGAACGTCGTTTTGGGATGACAAGTGAGCAAGTCAACTAAATTTTTTCTTTTAACAAATTTTAACAACTGTATAAATTATTTTTAGCCCACTAAAATATACGAATGAATAAATTTCTTTTTGCTATTCTCTTCTCCATTATAGGCACCGTTGCATTGGCGCAGAACAGACCGGCTCAACAGTTTTACAGAACGCAAACGTCTGATACATTGAGTTACTTAAACCCCAAAGAATATATAGTGGGTGGGGTTGAAATTGTTGGCGCGGTACACCTGGATAAAGACGTGCTTGCACAAATTGCTAAGGTTAACAAGGGCGATAAAATATTATTACCCGGCGATGCAAGTGCTACCATCATTAAAAATCTGTACAAAGAAAATTTATTTGATGATGTGCAACTGTTTGTAACCAAAATGAATATGGATACAGTTTACCTGCAAATTGCGGTAAAAGAATTGCCACGTTTATCAAGCCTGCGTTTACTGGGCATTCATAAAGGCGAGATTGAAGACATCAACAAGAAATTAGATGATAAGGGTAAAATAGTAAACACTAACTTATTAAGCCGCACTACAGCAGTAATTAAACGTTACTTTAATGAAAAAGGCTTTTTAAATACTACCGTAACTATTAAACAAAGGCTTGACCCTGGGGATGCGAACAGTTTGATACTGGACGTGGTGATTGATAAGGGTAAAAAGGTAATGATCAACTCGGTTACGTTTGAAGGTAATAAAGCGTTTTCTGAAGGCACATTGCGCGGTTATTTGTCAAAAACCCGTAGCCGTAAGTGGTACAACTTGTTTGGGTCTAAAAAATTCAAAGACGATAAATACATTGAGGATAAGCAAAACCTGGTAGAAAAAATGCAGGGTGAAGGTTATCGCGATGCGGTATTGATAAGCGATACTGTTACCAAGCACGATGCGCAAACTGTTGATGTAAAGCTTAAAGTATACGAAGGCCCTAAATATTACTTCGGTAACATTAAATGGTCTGGTAACGCTAAATATGACGTAAGAACTTTAAGTGGGATACTACGCATTAAAAAAGGTGATGTATTTAGTGAGGAATTGCTAAACAAACGCCTGAGTGGCGGTGGCCCTGAAGGTGATGACGTATCTTCTTTATATTTAAATGACGGTTACTTAACTTTTAACTCAGACCCGGTACAAACCAAAGTTGCTCATGATACAGTGGATCTGGATATCCGTATTTATGAGGGTCCGCAATACACTATAAACCGCGTAACTGTAAAAGGTAATGATGTTACCAATGATAAAGTAATATTACGCGAGCTGATAACGGTTCCGGGGCAAAAATTCAATAAAGCTTATTTAATTGAAAGTACCCGTGTTATTGGCCAGTTAGGAAACTTTGACGACCAGAAAACAGAGCCAAGACCGGTTAACATTAACCCCGCCGATGGTACAGTTGACTTGATCTACAACGTGGTTGAAAAGCCATCAGACCAGGTTGAGCTTTCCGGTGGTTTTGGTGGCGGGCAGTTTGTAGGTACCTTAGGCTTAACCTTCAACAACTTCTCTATCAAAAATATTTTCAACTTAAAAGAATACAAACCACTGCCTAAAGGCGATGGCGAGAAGCTGAGCTTACGCGGTCAATCAAGCGGTCGTAGCTACCAAAACTACTCGTTTACGTTCTCTGAGCCATGGTTAGGCGGTAAAAAGCCAATATTCTTCTCATTTACTGCGTATACCCAGTTAAGTTCTACCGGTCAGTACTATGCCAAAACCGACCCTAACTATAACAATCTGCGTATTAATGGTGTAGGTGTAACTTTGGGTAAACGTTTAAAATGGCCTGATAACAAGTTTCAGTTAAACTACTCTTTAAACTTTGACCATTATAATCTGGATAACTACCCTGGGTATTTGTTCACTAACGGTACATCATACAACATTAAATTAACGCAAGAGCTTTCGCGCAACTCGTTAGAAGGTAACCCGATATTCCCTACAGGTGGTTCAAATATCAAGTTCACACTACAGGGAACGCCTCCATACTCGTTGTTTAACGACATCAACTACAAGTTGCCACCAACGCAAGAGCAATTGTATCACTTTGTAGAGTATTACAAGGTTAAGTTTGATGCGCAATGGTTTATACACCTTGCCGGCAAGTTTACTTTGATGACCCAAACCCGTTTTGGCTTCCTGGGCGAGTATAACTCGGTGGTACCGGGTTCACCGTTCGAGCGCTTTAAGCTGGGTGGCGATGGTATGCAGAGCTACCAGTTTTTACAAGGTAGTGATATCATAGGCCTACGTGGTTATGAAAACTTCTCTATCGTACCGGTTGGAACAAATTATACTGAAAGTACTAACCCTGGTGCCGCTATCTATGATAAATTAACTTTCGAATTGCGTCACCCGGTAATTACCAGTTCATCAGCCACTATATTTATGCTGGCCTTTGCAGAGGGTGGTAACGTGTGGGATCATTTCTCGCAATTTAATCCGTACAATGTCAGAAGATCAGTAGGTGTTGGAGCTAGAATATTTTTACCTATTTTTGGATTACTTGGTTTGGATTATGGTTATGGCTTCGATGCAATACCAGGTATACCGTCTGCTAATAAAGGACAATTTAGTTTCTCTATAGCACAAAGCTTACAAGGCGGCTTTAACTAAATAGAACAAAAATTCAATGAAGAAGGTAATTTTAGTACTGGCTTTTACGTTTCTAGGTTTCACAGCGGCATTGGCACAAAGATTTGCTTATGTTGATTCTGACTATATTCTGAAACACATGCCCGACTATGTATCGGCACAAAAACAATTAGGAGCATTGTCAGATCAATGGCAAAAAGAGGTTGATGGCCGTTTTCAGGAGCTTGACCGCTTATATAAATCATACCAGGCCGACCAGGTTTTATTGTCGGCTGATATGAAAAAGCGTCGTGAAGATGAGGTTGTTGCCAAAGAAAAAGCAGCTAAAGATTTTCAGCGTCAAAAGTTTGGTCCGGATGGCGAGTTAGAGACTAAGAGCGCCGCAGTAATGAAACCCATTCAGGACAGGGTGGCTAAAGCGGTGCAAGCCGTAGCAGAGGCAGACAACCTGGATATGATTTTTGACAAAAACAGCGAGGTGATCATGTTATATGCAAGCCCTCGTTATGATAAAAGCGCCGAAGTTATAACCCGTTTAGGATTAAAGCCGGGGGTATTTGCTAAATAAAAATTTTATATATATAATCGCGAATTATTAAAATTAACCACACAGAACAAAACAAAATGAAAAAAGTATTTAAAGTTGCTTTAGTAGCAGTTTGCATGTTATTCATAGGCAACTTTGCCAAAGCACAAACTAAGATCGGATATATCTCTTATAACGATTTGATTCCGGCTATGCCAGAATACAAAACCGTAAATACTCAGATTGAGGCTTTCAAAAAAACCTTTGTTGACCAGTTGCAATTATTAAGCAATGAGCTACAAACTAAAGGCGCAGATTACCAGGCTAAACAAGCTACCATGACTGATGCTGTTAAAGCTGCTAAACAATCTGAATTAGCTGATTTACAAAAACGCGCTCAAGATTATCAAAATACCGCTCAGCAATCAGTTGAGCAAAAAGGTAACGATTTGATGAAGCCATTATTGGATAAAGCACGTGCCGCAGTTACCGAAGTAGCTAAAGAAAAAGGTTTAACTTACGTATTTGACTCATCAACTACTCAATTGTTGGTATCGCCTCCATCAGATGATATTATGGCTGCAGTAAAAGTTAAATTAGGTATCAGTAGCACGCCTACTTCTACTACCACTAAATAATTTTAACGTAATAAGATTTACAAAAGCGCCTCTATCCGGGGCGCTTTTTTTATTTTTGATTATATAAACAAGCACATGCCAGTTAATCAACCCATAGGTATTTTTGATTCGGGGATAGGCGGTCTAACCGTTTTCCGTTCCATAGCAGAGCAACTGCCGGGGTATGATTATATTTATTTGGGCGATAACAGCCGCGCGCCATATGGCAACCGGTCGTTTAACACCATCCATCAGTATACCTGGGAATGTGTGCAGTGGTTATTTAAGCAAGGGTGCCCGCTTATTATACTGGCCTGTAATACGGCATCGGCAAAGGCGCTGCGTACTATCCAGCAAAAGGATATGCAGGGCCTTGATCCATCTAAAAGGGTGCTGGGTGTTATCCGCCCAACTGCTGAGGTGATTGGCGATTACTCGACCAGCAAAGAAATTGGTGTGCTGGGTACCACGGGCACGGTACAATCAGAGTCGTACCTTATCGAAATACAAAAATTCTTCCCTGATCTTAAAGTTTACCAGCAAGCTTGCCCGCTTTGGGTACCGCTGGTAGAGAGTGGCGAGTATGAGAAAGCCGGATCTGATTATTTTATTCAGGAATATCTGGATCAGCTGATGGAGCAATCCGACAAAATCGATACAATATTGCTGGCCTGCACCCATTATCCTTTATTGCAAGATAAAATTAAAGCGCACCTGCCTGCCGGTATTAATGTGATAGCCCAAGGCGATATTGTTGCCAAAAGCTTGGTTGACTACTTGCAACGTCACCCCGAGCTGGAAGAGAAGCTAACTAAAACCGGCAAACGCGAATTTTATACCACCACAGATGATACCGCCGAGTTTGATCACCATGCTTCGCGGTTCTTTTCGGCGCCGGTTAAATCGTCATTTGTATCGGTTACAGAGTTTAGCTGCAAGTAAGCGCCTGTAATTCGTTTTTCCTTTTTTGGTTAAACACTACCAGTTTGGTAGGTTTTAACAATCTAATCAATTCAATCACCTCAAAATTTATTAAGTTTGCAGCTAAAGCAAACGGGTTGAACTTTTATACTACATATTTCCTAATTGCAATAGGCTTATTTGTCTTTGTGGCTGTGTTTACTCTTTTCGGCGTTTATGCCGAGCGTAAACTTTCGGCTTTTATTCAAGATAGACTTGGCCCTACAGAGGTGGGAAAATACGGAATGTTTCAAACCCTGGCCGATATCATGAAACTCATCCAAAAGGAGTTGATCATCCCGGCCGCTGCCGATAAAGTCCTGTTTTTAATGGCGCCGCTTATCATATTTGTGGCGGTTTACCTTGGCTTCGCGGCATTGCCATGGGCTCCGGAATTGGTGCCTGCTAAAATCAATATCGGGCTTTATTACATCCTGGCGATTATCTCCATCGAAACATTAGGCATTCTGATGGCCGGATGGGGATCAAACAATAAATATTCTATACTGGGCGCTATGCGTTCGGCGGCACAAATTATCTCTTATGAGATACCTGCAGGTTTCGCGCTGATATCGGTAGTGATGATTGCGCAGACAATGGATCTCCAACTGATCTCGGCGCAGCAAGGCATTTTATCGCCCGAGAAAACAAAATTCCTGGGTTTCCTGGATGTGTCGAATACCGGCGGAATTTTATCATGGAATATCTTCCGCGCTCCGCATCTGATCATTGCATTTGTAATTTATTTTATAGCGTCATTAGCCGAAAGTAACCGCGCGCCGTTTGATATACCCGAGGCTGAATCAGAATTAGTGGCAGGGTTTCATACCGAGTTTACAGGATTGCAATTTGCTTTGGTATTTTTGGCCGAGTATGCCATGATGTTTTTAGTATCGATGGTTGGTGTAATTCTATTTTTGGGTGCCTGGAACACGCCGCTGCCAAATATTGGTTCGGTTGCATTGGCTACCTGGACAACCGGGACTGCCTGGGGCATTTTTTGGATAGTGCTCAAAACTTTTGGTTTAATAGCTGTACAAATGTGGATCAGGTGGACTTTACCACGTTTACGTGTCGATCAGCTTATGAACTTGTGCTGGAAGGTGCTTACACCATTAGCATTTTTATGTATGCTGATATCAGGCATATGGCGATTGTGGTTGATGTAGGGGGAAGAGGTTAGAGATTAGTTATTTAGAGATTAGAAAGATAATCGGTGCAATCAAAACGCATCGATGTAATCAAAAAGAATAAATTGAAGAACAAAGCACTAAACGGAGTTACCACGGCATGGAAAGGGCTTTCCCTTACTTTGAAGCACGTGTTTTCGGATAACTCGAAAAGGCAGGTAATTTCTATTAGTGATAATAACTACTTCAAGCAACTGGAAGGCACTACCAATACCATCCAGTATCCGCACCAAAAACTGCCGGTGCCCGAGGTTGGCCGTTACCAACTGGATGTGGAGATGGATGACTGCATTGTGTGCGATCTATGCGCCAAAATTTGCCCGGTTGATTGCATTACTATCGACTCCATAAAAGCCACCGAAGCCATAGGCCAAACATCCGACGGGACAACCAAACGTATTTACGCGGCTAAGTTTGATATAGACATGGCTAAGTGTATGTATTGTGGTTTGTGTACCATTGTTTGCCCTACCGAGTGCATAGTAATGACCAACCAGTACGACAAAAGTGTTTTCGAACTGAAGAATCTGAATTACGAGTTTGCCGACATGGCGCCCGAGGTTGCTGATGAAAAACGTCGTTTGCTGGAGAATCAACTGGCCGAGCGCCAGGCCGCTAAACTAGCTGCCCTAAATAAAAAGGAGGGCGACGCATGAGCTTAGTGCAGGTGATGTTTTACGTACTGGCTGCCGTAGTGGTTGGCTCTGCATTTTTTGTGGCGAGTACTAAAAACCTGGTGCGATCTATTTTTATGTTTTTTATTACGTTGCTGGGTTTAGCTGGTTTATACGTTTTATGTCTGGCAGATTTTGTGGCCGTTACCCAGATTGTAATTTATGTGGGCGGCGTGTTGGTGCTGATACTGTTTGCCTTTATGTTGTCGGGCAAAGAAAACCTGGAATTGCTCCAAAAGCAAGATAATAAATTTATAAGCCTGGGTAAACTTCCGGCTTTATTATTGGCCGGCCTATTTTTCATAGTGATGGTAAACGTGCTGGGTAAAGCCGACGTTGATAACCTGCAATGGGTACAGATGACGAAGAATTTTATGCCGTTCCCTAAAGCTAACGACTCTACCGTGGAGAACATAGGCGTAAATTTGATGACATTTTACTTGTTGCCGTTTGAGAGTATATCTATTTTGCTGATGATGGCATTAATAGGAGCGGCCCATCTGGCCAGAAAGGAGCGCGGAACGATATGATTAGCCTGAACGACTTTTTGATGGTGAGCATTGCGTTATTTTGCATCGGCCTGTACATGATCATTACCAAGCGTAACGCCATCCAGATTTTAATAGGTATTGAGCTGATGCTGAATGCTGCGATATTGAACCTGGTAGCCTTTGGTAAATACGATAAGATCTTGAATGGCGGCGATGTATTCGCACTATTTGCTATTGTTTTGGCTGCCGCGACAACTGCCGTCGCGTTAGCTATTATATTAAACGTTTATAAAAAATACCGAACTATTGACCCGGATAAGATCAATAGTTTGAAAGACTAATATTTGAAAACACCATTACCATACCAGGAGCTATCCACTATTTACTTTGCTTTGGCAGCGGTACTGCTGCCGTTGTTTGCCTGCCTGGTAAATTGCTGTTTGCCGGGTAAACGTAATAAAGCTTCAGGCGCTATTTCTACACTGGCTATGTTGGTGGCAGCGGCGCTGTCGGTGATTGTATTTAGCAAAACCTGGAACGCGCCGCAGGTGCATATTCAGCAATTGTGGTTTACTATTGGTAGTACACCGTTATACGCGGGCATACTCCTTAATAACCTGTCGGCCATATTGCTGCTATTGGTGTGCCTGATTGCATTGCCGGTACACATTTATTCTACCGCCTACATGAAGCACGACGAGAACTACGATCGCTACTTCATTTACCTGAGTTTGTTTTGTTTTAGCATGCTGGCGCTGGTAGTGGTTGACAGCATGGTGTTGCTCTATGGCTTTTGGGAGCTGGTAGGTTTCTCATCTTATCTACTCATCGGTTTTTGGTTTACCCGTGAGAAGGCCGCGCAAGCCAATAAGAAAGCTTTTTTAATGAACAGGATAGGCGATATCGGTTTACTCACCGCTATCATGACCCTGTTTGCTCAATATCATACTTTTGATATTGTTCAGCTTTTTGGGGATGGCGGCTTGATTAGTCAATCAACTGTGCAAAATGGCGTTTGGATTGGTCCCACCGGCAGTATGCCTGCCGTTTGGCAATACATTGCGTTCACCGGTATATTGTTAGGTGTCGCGGCTAAATCGGCACAATTTCCGCTGCATACCTGGTTGCCCGATGCCATGGAAGGGCCAACATCGGTATCCGCATTGATCCACGCCGCAACCATGGTGGCCGCAGGCGTGTTTTTATTGGGTCGCGTTTACCCCATGTTTACTACTTTCGAATTGGATATCCTGGCCATTGTAGGATGTTTTACGGCGTTTATGGCAGCTACCATTGCCCTTACGCAAAATGACTTGAAACGTATCCTGGCTTACTCTACCATATCGCAATTAGGTTTTATGGTGATGGCAATGGGTATTGGCGCTTATGCTTCATCGCTGTTTCATTTGGTTACACATGCATTTTTCAAATGTGCGCTGTTCCTGGTGGCCGGTGTGGTTATCCACGAGATGCAGCACATTAAAGAAGAAAACAAGCTGGATATCGATCCGCAAAATATTTTATACATGGGTGGCCTGCGCAAAAAGCTGCCGCTCACATTTTTAGTAGCCGTTGTTGCAGCATTGGCGCTGATTGGTTTACCATTCACTTCCGGTTTTTTATCGAAAGATGGTATCTTGGTGCAAGCGGTAGATTGGTCGGATAATAAAGCTCCGTTATTCAGATTGATCCCGATAGGGGCTATTCTGACCACCTGGCTAACCGGCTTTTATGTAGCCAGGCTCATTGCCAAAGTTTTTTTTGGCCAATTCAGGCTGGAGCAATTTCATCCGCACGTTCAATATCATATTAGTGATGGTGGGTGGCAATACCGGGTGCCGTTAATTTTGTTGGGCGTGGCATCTCTTTTTCCGATATTCTCTTTAAATCCGTTACTCTATGAGCGTGCCTGGATCTTCAGTGGTTTCGGCTCTATCCATTTGGAACGGGTAAACATCTACCATACCATTATCCCCGTAGGGGTAAATATATTGAGCCTGTTTTTGATTTATTGGGCCTGGTCTGTTTATACCGGGCGCAAAATATTGATCTTTAAACAAACCGGTTTTTTCTTCCACCTGTCATACCACGAGTGGTATATTGATCAATTTTATAACCGGGTTATCGTAAAAGCGGTATTGTGCATCAGTAAAGCACTATCCTGGGTTGACCGCGTGGTGATTGATGGCTTTATCAATAGTTTAGCAAATACATTAGTCGGCTTAGGAAAAGCTGCATCGTGGTTTGATTATCATGTTATAGACGGAATATCGCGCGTACTTAGTGGTATTGTGCAGATAACCGGTAATTTTGTGCGCCATTTTCAAAGCGGTCGTGTACAGTATTATTTGTTTAGTATGCTGGCGGTAGTGCTGGCGCTTATTATTTACTTATCTTTTTGATATCATTGCTCATAGAATGAACCAATTAACGCTACTTATATTTATACCGCTATTGTTTGGCCTGGTGATAGCCGTGTTGCCATCGCGTATGCGCAATAGCTTTAAATATATTACACTGCTGGCCACGTTGGTGCAGTTTTGTATGAGTATAGGTTTGTATCTTAATTTTAAAGCAGGTGCAAACTTTGCCGGTGTGGCTAACGAGAGCCAGTTTCAATTTGTGCAAAAACTGCCCTGGATAAACCTGGATCTTGGCCCCCTGGGCCACATGCAAATGGATTATTTTGTTGGGATCGACGGCTTATCTATTACTTTATTGATGATGTCGTCGCTGGTAATGGTTATTGCAGCATTAGCTTCCTGGGAGATCAAAAGTAACCTCAAAGGTTTTTTTGTGCTATTCCTGATCCTGGATATGGCCGTGATGGGCGTGTTCTGCTCACTGGACTTTTTCCTGTTCTATATTTTTTATGAGTTGATGTTGCTGCCATTGTATTTCCTGATTGGTATGTGGGGTGGAGCCAGGCGAGAGTATGCAGCTATTAAATTCTTCCTGTATACTTTATTTGGATCGGTATTTATGTTGCTGGTAATGATAGGTTTGTACCTGTCGGTTCAAGATCCCGTTACAGGTTCGCATACCTTCAATATGGTGTATATGATGAACCCGGCTAACTACGGTCATTATAGCATTTTTTCAACCGTCAATCATTATACCCTGTTGGGTATGCCTGCACGAACCGTGGGTTTTATAGTACTGTTTATTGCTTTTGCTATCAAGGTGCCGGTAGTACCACTACATACCTGGCTGCCCGACGCACACGTGGAGGCGCCTACGCCGGTGTCAATTATACTGGCGGCTATACTTTTGAAAATTGGCGGCTACGGGATAATCAGGATCTGCATTAGCATATTCCCGGAGGTTGCCACCCACGGCGCTTTCTGGTTGGGGCTGCTTGGTGTGATCTCCATTATTTACGGAGCGCTAAACGCCCTTGCACAGCGCGACTTGAAAAAGGTTATCGCATACTCATCGGTGTCGCAAATGGGCTTTGTCCTGTTGGGTATCGCCTCGCAAACCGCCGAAGGTTTAAGCGGCGCGGTAATCCAGATGGTGAGCCACGGCTTTCTATCGACCATGTTGTTCTTCATTGTAGGTGTGATTTACAATAGGGTACATGATCGTGATATCTACAATTTCCGCGGACTGGGTTCAATTATGCCTAAGTATACGGTTTTCGTGATGATCGCTTTCTTTGCATCATTGGGTTTACCGGGTTTCTCTGCTTTTATAGCTGAAGCTTTTTCGCTGGCCGGTTCATTTAAATCGCCAACCGTAAATGGGCTGTTGCCTTATTGGTTATCAGTATGTGGTGCCATAGGTATATTATTGAGCGCCTGCTATTTCTTGTGGACATTGCAACGGATGTTTTTCGGCTCCGTATCCTTAAAAGGCGGCGAAGTCTGGAAAATAGCTTTGACAGATTTGAACGCCCGCGAAATCATCACTTTATTACCGCTGGCTATTGTGGTATTGTCCTTAGGGATAATGCCATCGCTGGTGTTTAATAAGATCAACGATTCGGTGCTTGCCCTGGTGCAACTTTTACACGTTACCAAATAATATGTTTTCACAAGATATTGGCATACAGTTAACCGAAATTTTGCGCGATATGAAATTCATCTCGCCTGAAATATTTCTGTCGTTGTTATTTCTTGTGGTTATTATAACCGATCTGCTCTTCGGCAGAAATTCTGAAAAGTTATGCCGTATAGTTGCTTGTGTTGGGATGTTGTTCGTCATCTCAAAAGACCTGGCGCAACTTCCCCTGGTAGTAAACCAAAGCCCACGGCTCTTTAGCGGTATGCTGATGGAAACGGTTCTTTCCATCAAATTCAGGATAATCATTGATGCTGCCGCATTCATCCTGTTGTTATATTTTGGCTGGGATAGGCAGCTCAAATCGCACCCAAAGAAATTATCAGATCTGTACTCCATAACCATTGCCGCAGTTTTCGGCCTGCATTTAATGACGATGGCGGTAAACCTACTGTCTATTTACCTGGCCGTTGAGCTGGTTTCCATAGCATCTTATCTATTGGTAGCCTATCGCTCTGAAAACGCGTTCAGCGCAGAAGCCGGGCTGAAATATGTTTTATTTGGCGCTGCGTCATCCGCAGTGATGTTGTACGGGATGTCGTTATTGTATGGTTTTACCGGCACTTTAGGTTTGTTTAATCACTTATTCATGAACAATTTGATTGCCGCAAATCAACCTGCAGCGGCGTTTGCAATTGTATTGATTTTGGTGGGTATAGGTTTCAAACTTTCATTTGTGCCCATTCATTTTTGGGTGCCCGATGTTTACGAAGGCGCATCAACACCTGTTACAGCTTTTCTTTCCACTTTGCCCAAGATCGCAGGTTTTGCTTTATTGGTCAATTTCCTGACACCATTTATTATATCGCGGTACTGGCAGAGCTTTGATTTTGGCTTATGCCTTTCTGTTATAGGCGTTGTTACCATGATAGCGGGTAATTTTGCTGCCGTTATGCAAAAAAATGTAAAGCGCATGCTGGCCTATTCGAGTATAGGACATACCGGGTTTGCGTTAATGGCTGTGGTTACTTTTAATGAGCAAGGCATCAAAGCGTTAGATTACTACCTGGCCGTTTATGTACTCGCCAATATTGGTGCGCTAATGCTGGTATCTTATTTTACAAATATCACGGGGTCTGAAGATGTTAATAGCTACAAAGGTTTAGGGCTGCGTTACCCGGCTGCTTCAATTTGTTTTGTAATTATCCTCATTTCATTAACGGGCTTGCCGGTAAGCGCAGGTTTTGCCGGAAAACTGCTGGTTTTTTCTGCTGTTTATAGTACTTATGACACCAATCATAACATCTGGCTCCTTATTTTAACCATAACCGGCGCAGTTACTACCGTAGTATCGTTATTTTATTATATCAAAATTCCTCTTAATCTGTTTCTAAAACGTGCGGAGACCGAAGAGCCTCTTCCGCAACTACCTTACCTGTTGGTTGCTTCAATTATCATATCAGTTGTGTTGGTTTTATTCGGGATTTTTCCTGATTGGTTAAACAGCTTTTTATAAAAACAGATCAACTTGTCATCTTTTTAATAAAAATTTGACATTTTTTTCATTTTATTATGATTTTAATCATAATTTCAGGCGTTTTTTCAAATTATTGTATAATATTTCTATGAAGCGCTATTTTCCGTTTTTACTCATCGTTGGTATTTTAGCTTTAACCTTTATTTTCCCGTCTGTCGAATTTAAAAATACCGGCAAAAGCCATTTTAACACAGGCGATATAGCCTGGATGTTGATGTCGACCGCATTGGTTTTAATCATGACGCCGGGTTTAGCTTTCTTTTATGGTGGAATGGTCAATAAAAAAAATGTGATCTCCACCATGTTGCAAAGCGTGATCTGTATGGTGATCATCACCGTAATGTGGGGCATCTTTGGTTTTAGTTTGGCCTTCGGCGATAGCTTTCATGGCATCATAGGCAATCCGGCCACCTACTTCATGATGAAGGGCATGTTAAGCGATGCCACCTGGCCTTCGGCACCAACCATTCCGCTGTTATTGTTTGCCATGTATCAATTAAAGTTCGCTATCATCACACCTGCTTTAATTACCGGCGCTTTCGCAGAGCGAATTCGCTTTAACTCCTATATTATTTTTTTGGTACTGTTTAGCATCTTTATATTCTCGCCGCTGGCGCATGCCACCTGGCACCCGGATGGCATATTGGCTAAATTAGGTGTACTTGATTTCGCAGGTGGCACGGTGGTCCACATGTCGGCAGGATGGGCCGCGTTGGCATCAGCATTATATCTAAAGAAAAGAAACGAAGTAAGCCATTCGCCTGCCCGTATAACTTATGTTTTAATAGGGACGGGACTATTATGGTTCGGCTGGTTTGGTTTTAATGCAGGTTCGGCTTTTGGCGCCAATCATCTGGCGGTAATAGCTTTAGCAACGAGCACCACCGCATCGGCTGCTGCCGGCTTAACCTGGATATTTTTCGATATGCTTCGCGGCAAAAAACCATCGGCTATGGGTACCTGTATCGGTGCCGTAGTAGGTTTGGTAGCTATAACGCCTGCTGCAGGTTATGTTTCTATTCCGCATTCACTGGCTATTGGTATTATATCGGCGGTTATCAGTAACCTGGTGGTTGAGTGGCGAACCGGCACTTCGATAGATGATACATTAGACGTTTTCCCTTGCCATGGTGTGGGCGGTATGGTGGGTATGCTGCTTACCGGCGTATTTGCTAACCGGAACGTTAACCCGGCAAATACAACGGGCAATGGTTTGTTCTTTGGCGAGCATCACCTGTTTTTGATCCAACTGCTTGCGCTGGTTTTGGTATCGATATTTGCTTTCTTCGGCTCGTTGTTATTGTTAAAGATCACTGATATGATCTCGCCATTACGCGTGTCGGCAGAGGAGGAGGTTATCGGTTTGGATATCAGCCAGCATGGCGAAAAGTTATAATCAACACAAAATCAACTAAACAATCTATAGACCATAATTAGAAAGGCGACTTCCCGGTCGCCTTTTTTTATTGGAGAATGCGGTAATACTATGTTTATATCTTGTTAATATTTAATACGATTTAATGACAATTGGTGTGGATGTACTTTAGTTTAAAGTTATAACTTTGTGGCTCCATAATCAATCATGAGCGATCAGATTAAACATGAATGCGGTGTGGCATTTATCCGCCTTTTAAAGCCACTGTCTTATTATCAGAAAAAATACGGTACAGCACTGTACGGCTTAAACAAGCTTTATCTTTTAATGGAAAAACAACATAACCGGGGCCAGGATGGTGCCGGGGTTGCTACCATTAAATTGGATGTTGCTCCGGGTAAGCGATACATTAGCAGGCACCGATCGATGGCATCAAATGCTGTTGCTGATATATTTGAGTATATCCAGAAAAAGTTTGCAGACATACAAAAGGAATCGCCAGAAAAAATGGCTGATACCGAATGGCTCAAAGAACACGTAAGCTTTACCGGCGAAGTGTTATTGGGCCATTTACGTTATGGCACCCACGGCAAAAACAGTATTGAAAGCTGCCACCCGTTTCTGCGTCAAAACAACTGGATGACCCGTAACCTGGTTATTGCCGGTAATTTTAACATGACGAATGTTGATGAACTGCTGCAACAACTGTATGACCTTGGTCAGCATCCAAAAGAAAAAGCCGATACCGTAACTGTACTGGAAAAAATGGGCCACTTTATTGATACCGAAGTGCAGGGCCTGTTTGACCAATACAAACGCGAAGGGTTAGACGATAACGCCGAAATAAGCAAGCTGATAGCCAAGGATATGGATGTGGCCAAGATCCTGCGCAAATCTGCCCGTAATTGGGACGGCGGTTATACCATTGCCGGTATGCTTGGCCACGGCGACGCATTTGTAATGCGCGACCCGGTAGGCATACGCCCGGCATATTACTATTATAACGATGAGATCGTCGTAGCTGCATCAGAACGCCCTGCTATCCAAACCGCTTTCAATATCCCTATTGAGGAAATTAAAGAAATTCGCCCCGGTCATGCCCTGATTGTTAAAAAGAATGGCAAGGTTACTGAAGATATGTTCAGTGAACCAAAGGAGAAGAAAGCATGTTCTTTTGAACGGATCTATTTCTCCAGAGGTAGCGACGCATCTATCTATCGCGAGCGTAAACAATTGGGCCGCTTACTTTGCCCGCAGATTCTGGATGCTGTAGATCACGACGTGAAAAATACCGTATTCTCTTACATACCTAACACTGCAGAAGTTGCTTTTTACGGCATGGTAGAAGGCGTACACAAATACATCAAAAAATATCAGCGCGATCGTCTATTAAATCGTGAGGATAAGATTAGTGAAGAAGAATTGACGGAAGTGCTTTGCATGGCGCCACGTGTTGAGAAGATAGCTATCAAAGACGTTAAACTGCGCACCTTTATTACCCAGGACGCAGATCGTTCTGAAATGGTAGCCCATGTTTATGACACTACTTATGGTTTGATCAAAAATGGCACAGATACCCTGGTTGTTCTGGATGATTCTATTGTACGGGGTACAACGCTTAAGCAAAGTATCTTAAAGATATTAGACCGCTTAGGCCCTAAAAAAATAGTAGTGGTATCATCAGCACCACAGATCCGTTATCCGGATTGTTATGGTATTGATATGTCGCGTATGGGCGAGTTTGTTGCGTTTGAAGCTGCTATCAGTTTATTGAAAGAACAAGGTAAAGAAGCTATTATTGCTGACGTTTACAAGCAATGCAAACTCAGTGATACATTGCCAAAAGAAGAGGCGATCAATCATGTGAAAGCTATTTATGAGCCATTTACAGATCAGGAAATTTCTGATCGCATAGCACAGATTATCACACCAAAAGAAATTAAGTGCGAAGTACAGGTTATATACCAAACGCTGGATAACTTACATAAAGCCTGCCCTGACCATACCGGCGACTGGTATTTCTCTGGCGATTTCCCTACTCCGGGTGGTAACAAAGTGGTAAACCGCGCATTTGTTAACTGGATGGAAGGTAAGAATCAAAGAGCTTATATGTAGCCCAAACACCCATGAAGGGGAGTCAAATATTAAAGCTAAAAAGCCATTATCAATGTTGATAATGGCTTTTCTTTTTAGCGCCAATCACAGTACGTTAACGCACATTTGTTGTATCAAAAACGAACAATTGCTGTATGTCTTATTTTTATATTTGTTTGATAATGAGATTTTTATCTTGGTGGCATCTTAATGGTCAGGTAGAACATGTAAACTTTTAATTTATAGGGTCATGTTTAAAAACTATTTAAAAGTATCGCTTCGTTTTTTATTAAAGAATCGATTTTTTAGTTTAATCAATATCGTAGGTTTAGCTATCGGTACTTTATGTTGTATGTATATATTGTTGTACGTGCAGGAACAGTATAGTTATGACCATCATCATAAAGATGCCAAAAATATTTACCGTATTACTACGTCCACCACCTTTGCCGGCGATTCAAAAAATATGGCTACCGCATCGCCGCCCATAGCATCAGCAATGAAAAGTGATTTCCCGGAGGTAATACAGTATACCCGCGTCATTCGCACTTTAGGTATAAAAGAACACTTAATCAGCTACCAGGAAAAGTCATTCTACGAAGAAGGGGCCTTTATGGTCGATTCTACTTTTTTTGATGTATTTACCTATCATTTTGTAAAAGGATCGCCATCAAACGCATTGACAGAGGTTAATTCCATCATATTATTAAAACCAGTTGCAGATAAGCTTTTTGGCAAAGTAGATCCTATTGGTAAAGTAATTACTATGGATGATGCCGACGGGAAAAATAATTTCAGGGTAACAGGTGTGGTTGATGAAAGCGCAGGCAAATCGCAATTATCGGCAAATATGTTTATCCGCATTAACAGAAATGGATATGGTGGCAACATGCTGACTAACAACTCCTGGGCAGGTAATAATTTCGCACAATCATTCGTCAAACTGCGTGCCGGAGCGAGCGCTAGCGCGCTGGAGAAAAAGTTACCGGCATTTTTAGATAAGTATGGTAAGGAGCAGTTGAAAAGCACGGGAATGACCAAAGTATTACACTTGCAGCCGCTATTAACTATTCATACCACGACTGGATATGAGGCGGAGGAAGGAAAAATTACAAGCTCTTCCTTTTTATATGTGTTAATTTTAATAGCTGTATTGATTCAGGTTATTGCCTGCATCAATTTTATGAATCTATCAACTGCAAGGGCGTCAAAGAGAGCCAAAGAGGTTGGTGTAAGAAAAGTTATAGGCGCCGGAAAATACGACTTGATAACCCAGTTTTTAGGTGAGTCTTTTTTGCTTGCTTTTATTAGTGTGGTAATAGCCCTGCCATTATTATGGCTGGTATTGCCTTATTTAAATCAAATTACACAGGCAAATATCCAACTGACGCTTTTAAGTAACCCAACGTTGTGGTTAATGCTTCTGGCGCTAGTATTGATTACCGGTTTGGTCGCTGGTAGCTATCCGGCATTTTATATGTCGGCTTTTATGGCTATTAAAGTTATCAAAGGGAACTTTAATAACCAGGTTTCGGCGTCAGGCTTACGGCGTTCATTGGTGGTGTTTCAATTTGTTATATCTATTATCCTTATAACGGGAATAATCATTATTTACAGCCAGTTAAATTATATTAAAAACCGTGACCTGGGTTTTAATAAAGACCAACAAATTATCCTGACCTTTCATACCAATGAAACTCAGAAGAGAATGGACGCTTTAGCTATCGATCTTCAGCAACTGTCGGAAGTAAGATCCATATCAAGAACCAGCAACACGTTTGGCGCCAACGAATATTTTGATTGGGAGGTATATTTACCAGGTACTAACCCGGCGGAAGGCATCGATCAGCAAAATTTATATACCGACGAAAATTTTGTCAAGACGATGGGTGTCAAAATAATAGGCGGGAGAGATTTTATGAAAAATGATTCGGGCAAAGTGCTAATCAACGAAACTTTAGCTAAGCGCCTGGCAATTAACCCGGTTAAAGCTTTGGGTACCAAACTACTTGCCCAGGATGATAGAAAATATGAAATAGCCGGTGTTGTAAAAGACTTTAATTATAAATCCTTACATGACAACCTGAGCGCTTTTATGATCATCTACGCCCCGAAGGCCAATGAGGTGAATAGTTTGATTATTAACACTAACAGCAAAAATTACGAGTCGTTTTTAGCAAACGTGCAAAGGATATGGCATAAAAACTTGCCTCAAACCCCGTTTGACTATACTTTTATGACTGACAAAATGCAAAAGGCTTATGAAACAGATATTGTTTTATCGCACATTATCAATTCGTTTACGCTAATAGCAATCTTAATATCGTGCCTTGGCCTGTTTGGATTAGCTGCCTTTAGTGCAGAGCAGCGTAACAAAGAAATTGGTATCAGAAAGGTATTAGGTGCGAGTGTATCGGGTATTGTACACCTGTTATCAAAAGACTTTTTAAAATTGGTTATCATTTCTTTTGTGATTGCATCACCTATCACTTGGTGGGCAATGAATAAATGGTTGCAGGCATTTGTTTATCGCGTTAATATCAGTTGGTGGATGTTTGCTATGTCTGGAGTTATAGCCATCATAATAGCATTATTTACCGTTAGTTTCCAGGCTTTTAAGGCAGCAATCGCAAATCCGGTTAAGAGTTTAAAGTCAGAGTAGATTAGACCCCAAATTGCCTCAATGATGATCTAAATGCTTCCAGTTTAGCTGGCACCATTCGCCCGCTTTAAAAGTTTTGAAGTAGGGGTGGGGATATTTTACCAGGCTGGGTTCGCCGTTATCAAGCGCGGTTTTTATAATGTCTAAAAAGTCTTCTTTTGCTTCATCGAAGTTACAGTCGTGATATATCCGCAATTTGTAAAAACTTGGTATGTGGCGGTCAAATTGATCAACCTTTAATAAGCGCCTCTTGGCAATGTTCCCCAATAAAATGCCGATCTGGTGCCGGTAGCACCTGGTCTTACCAAAAGCTATATTCATGCTGTTGGTACAATGCGTCATCATCTGCGCTGCATCCATCTTGCCCCACAACGGTTTCATGTGTGGTTGTAGTTGATTGATGCGAGCAACTAATTCGGCATTATCGTTGACATTGAAAATACTTTTCATTAATTAATAAGAAAGCGGCGAAGATAATAGTTAAACCGTTGGCGCCGGGAAAACGAAGTGAGTTACCAATTTATCCAATAATATCAGCGACGCAATGATAAGCGCAGCTCCAGCCACTTCATTTAAGCGGTGTACAAACTTTTCAGATATGCGGTCGCGCAGTTTGTTGGCGTAAAAGGCTTTGGTGGTATCCAAACCAAATTGCACTACCAGGATGGTTAAAAACATAATGGCAATTTTAAAAGAGCGGTTATGTGTATCACTACGATAAATTGTGCTGGCAGTACCAATCACCGTGATCCAATGAAACAACAGTGTTGGGTTAAAAATGCACATCAAAAATCCCTTGAAAAAGTAGCCGGTGCGCTTAAGGCCGGTAGGCTGGGTATTGTCATAATTGACTTTAGCCTTTTTGATGATATACCTTATGCCGACGACAAACAGTATAATACTACCTATAACACCTGCAATAGTTTTAGTTTCGGTACTAACCTCGAAAAATTGAGAGCCAAATAATATCGAACCCACAAAAACCACATCGCTGCAAACCACGCCCAGTGCCATGAAAACACCTGCATGAAAACCGCGCTCGATACTGGTTTTAATCAATGCGAAAAATACCGGGCCTGTTAAAAATGTTAATACTATGCCAATCCCAATGCCCGAAATAACAGCTTCTATCATTAATCTGTAACCTTTGGTCAGTTTAAAGTATGCGAAGATGCGATTTTTATCGCTTATATAACGAAACTTTAATGTGGTATGTTTATTAAATTAACGTAATAGAATTATAAAAAATAGTTATGTTAGTGCTCGAAAAACCAATTTCAACACAACCAATATATAATGAAAGAAAACAACACCAAAAGTTACGGATCGGCGCTATACACGCTGGTTACCGTATTTTTCTTTTGGGGCTTTTTAGCGGCCTCAAACGGTATTTTTATTCCTTTTTGTAAATCGCATTTTCACTTAACCCAATTCGAATCGCAGTTAATTGACTTTACTTTTTATGGTGGGTATTTTATAGGCTCGTTAATACTATACTTCGCTTCGCAAATTACCAGGGTTGATATTTTAAATAAATTAGGCTATAAAAATGGTATTGTTTTAGGGTTAATTATTTCTGCCGCCGGTGCTTTGGTTATGATACCTGCAGTAGCTACCGGTTCCTTCCTGTTCATACTGAGTTCATTTTTCATAATAGCTTTAGGCTTTTCCCTGCAACAAACGGCAGCCAACCCATTTGTGGTTGCGCTGGGTCCACCAGAGACAGGTTCAAATCGTTTGAATTTTGCCGGCGCTATTAACAACATCGGTGGCTTATTAGGCCCGGTGGTAGTTAGCATAGTTTTGTTTGGCACAGCCAAAGGCGCTGCTGATGCAAGCACTGTTAAACTTTCATCAATTGATACTTTGTATTATATTTTAGCAGGCTTATTTATTGCAGTTGCAGCTTTCTTTTATGTTTCTAAATTACCGGTTGTAACCACCGATGAAAAAATAGAGGCCAGCAAAAAGCCCACATTGCCGCTTATCATTATGTTTCTGGCCTTCTGTTTAATTATGATTGCCGATCAGTTAGCGAACATTACCCATGTTCCAAAAGCCGACTTTATTTATGCTGCTTTAGCCATTATCATCTTTACGCTGGTTGGTTCATTATTATCTGCTCAAAAAAATAAAGAGGGCTGGGGCGCTATGCAGTATCCGCAATTGATTTTGGGTATGATTGCTATTTTTACTTATGTGGGTACCGAGGTAACTATCCAAAGTAACCTGGGCGCTTTGTTAAAAACTCCGTTATTTGGTGGTTTTACAGAGAACCAGATGTCACCATATATCTCGCTTTATTGGGGGAGTTTAATGATAGGCAGGTGGACTGGTTCTATCGGGGCTTTCAACTTATCAAAGACCACAAAAAACATACTTACACTGGTGGTTCCGTTCGCGGCATTTGCAGGTATTTTATTAGTAAACAAGTCATCGGGTGTTGATGTAAGCAGTTTGTTTGTTTATGCAATAAGCATAGCTATCATGATTGTGGCATTCTACATCGGCCAGCAAAAACCTGTGCGTACCTTGGTATCATTGGGTGTATTGGGTGTAATATTTATGTTGATAGGTTTATTCTCTACCGGCATGGTTGCGGTATTCGCTTTTATTAGCGGTGGCCTGTGCTGCTCAATTATGTGGCCTTCAATCTTCTCATTGTCTATCACAGGTCTGGGTAAATATACCGGCCAGGGTTCTGCATTTCTGATCATGATGATCCTGGGCGGATCAATTATCCCACCGGTACAAGGCTTAATTGCCGATACTGTAGGCATTCACCAATCGTATGTTGTTCCGGTAATAGGTTTTGCATACATCGTATTCTTCGCCTGGAAAGTACGCGTTGAGTTGATTAAACAAGGCATCAACATCGACCACGTACAAGTTGAAAAAGCAGGAGGGCATTAATGTGTAGTGATTGGAGATCAGTGATTAGAGATTAGGTTTGAATCTATTATTTTATAATCACTGATCTTTAGTCTTTTCAACTAATCAATAATCTCCAACCTCTAATCACTAACATGAAACCATCTTTCGATCATATCTTCATGAAACTGGCTACCGACCTTGCCCTTCGCTCGCATTGCGTGAAGGCTCATGTTGGGGCGGTTTTAACGCGAGATACAAGGATTATCTCTATAGGTTATAACGGCCCGCCTGCGGGTACGCATAATTGCGATGAAGAATGGCCTGAAACCGGCTGTGCCCGCGATTCAAAAGGCAGCTGCTCTTTAGCGTTACACGCTGAAGAAAATGCCATTTTATATGCGGTGAAAAGTGGCGCCAAGTTGGAGGGAGCTACTCTCTATACAACCCTATCGCCATGTATTGCTTGCGCCAGGTTGATATTTTCGGCAGGGATAAAGCAGGTATATTTCAGTAAATCTTACGCTAAATATAAGGGCATCCCGAGCGATGAGGGTGTGGATTTTCTGAATAAGTTTGGTGTGCCTACCCTAATGTTGGAAGACGAGGAAGTAGTTTAAATTAGTCCAACCTCTTTATTTTTCTTTCCTCCAAAAGATCGTCAATGATAACGTCGATACCTGTGAGTCTTGTCGCCAGCTCGGCTATTGTTGTTTCCAGATTATTATCATCAAATTTCACCCAACCTTCCATCAAAGTAAGCGGTCCAAATTTCGTGCTCACATTGGGCCATTGGCTTTCGGATGATTTGAATTTAGCTCTGAAAGCTTCTGCAAAATCACGGCTTTTAATTTTGTAGTCTTTAAGCTCTCTTAATTTTAAAGCGTGGATATTGTAGTACAATTTGTTTTGGGCGATACACCCATCACTCACCCAAACAGAAAAGAAAATAGCCTGCTTTGCTAACGAATGATTATACCAGGAAGGCTTTTGAACTTTTAAGCAAACAGAATCCAACCATACACCAACCCGTAGTTCCAGATTTTTTTCGGTAAAGAGTTGCTTATTTAATAGATCAACGCCTTTTTGAAATTTATCCAGGTAATAAGTGTTATCCATCAATTTGCTAATTAATTATTTAGCCGCAATTACAAATGGCATAACCAAGTCAATTGCCAGTTGCAATTGCTGTTCGGGGGTAAGATCGGTGTTATCCAGTATTATCGCATCATCGGCACGGGTAAGCGGGCTTTCTTCTCGGGTAGTATCCGCATAATCGCGATGAGCCAGATTCTCAAACACATCTTCCAGCGTCATGTCCGGATTGGTTGGCAAAAGCTCTTTATAACGTCGCTCTGCGCGGACTTTAGGATCAGCAGTCATGAACAGTTTGATTTGCGCATGTGGGAAAACCACAGTGCCAATATCACGGCCATCCATCACCACATTTTTTAATTTACCCATGCGCTGCTGCTGGCGAACCATCTCTGTACGCACTTCTTTTATAGCGGCCACTTCGCTCACTTTATCTGACACCGGCATCTGGCGAATCTCGGCCGAAACCTCTTCGTCATTTAAAGTAATATGTGTTTGGTAATCGCGCGAATGGAAATTGAGGTGGATGTTTTTTAAGGCCTCGGCTACCTGCTCATGATTTTTGCTATCTACCTTATTACGGATAAAATACAAGGCAACAGCGCGATACATGGCGCCGCTATCAACATAAATAAAATGGAGTTTTTTTGCCAGAGCTTTTGCTAAAGTGCTCTTGCCACACGATGAATATCCGTCGATAGCTACTACTATATTGCTGCTCATAACGGGTACTAAGTTAGTAAAATTTGATATTTAATTGATAGGAGGGTGTCGCTGTTGATAATTTAAAAGATCAAACTTCATTACCTTTAGCCATGAATTTTTCGAAAGACGACCTGCAGAAGGAAGTTAAATATAAAACTTCGCGTAGTGGCGGCGCGGGCGGACAGCATGTAAATAAAGTATCCAGCAAAGTCGAATTGCTGTTTTTGGTAAGCACCTCGGCTTTATTCAACGACGATGAAAAAGAGCTGCTTAGTAAAAAGCTTGCTAATCGCTTAAATAAAGACGGCTATGTACAAGTTATTTGCGATGAAGAGCGCAGCCAATACCTCAACAAGGCCAAAGCATTAGACCGCTTGCTTAATTTGCTAACGCGATCACTGCAAGTTCAAAAACCACGAACAGCCACCAAACCCGGCAAAGCAGCCAAAGCCAGGCGCCTGGATGAGAAAAAGCAACAATCGGCCAGGAAAGAAGGCCGAAAAAGAAACTTCGACTATTAGTTAAACTTGTAATATACCGTTACAGAACCCCATGCATCAGAATGAACCATTTCTTTGGTATCTTTTGAATGGATTATCGCAGCAGCATCAAATAACCAGCGACTGGTAGAATAGGTTACACCAATCTGGTTGCTTAACACAAAGCGTTCCGGGTTACCTGTTATCTCTAAGCTATTGGGGTCATCATGTTTATTGAAAAGGCCGCCTTGTATAGTAGCATCATAGCCCACAAAGTTTGCCATAGGTTTGTAGTACAAAAAGAATTCGTGCTTGTTAGTCGGTTGCGTCGTGCTTGCTGTAACTGAGCTTTGCGTACTGGCAGAGTTAAATAACTGGTTAAACATACCCAAACGCAATAATACGCCGGCTCCTGCGCCGGTAATACCGGTACCCAGGTTTCCGTACGATTCAAAGGAAATGTCGACACCATCAGTTCTGCCTAACAACTTGTTATACTCGGCAGACAGGTTTAGTTCAACATCATTCTTGATTTGATATTGCCAGCCGGCAGTATGATAGAAGCCGAAATTATCATGCACCCAATTTTGTGCGGTCTCGCCACCTGAGGCAGGGCCGACAACGGCCATCTGGGCGCCAAATTTTAAGTTACTCTCGTTCTTATACAAGTAATTCATGCTCGCACCTGCATATAGATACCCTGCAAACGGCCGGTCGACGTATGCAGCGGAAGGTATCGCACCATTTTGAGGGTTAAATATCTTCTGACCTAATTCAAAACCCAATACCTTGTTTTGTAAAGTGCTGCTGCCGTTAACATCAAGTGCATGGTTGAAATAAAAATATAGTCCGTCGGTATAGTAGCGATCATTGCCCTGGCCCAGGTAAGAGTCATTATCAGTTTGGATGCCAAATTCGCTGCGGTAATTTTGGGCAAAAGTGCAGGTAGCAGTTAAAACTAAAATCAGGGGTAAAAATAGTCTCTTCATTAAAATAGAATAATAGGTTATATAAAAACGGCCCGTTGTTACGGGCCGCTAATTTAATTTAAAATAGGTTTAATATCTTCTTTTACTGTCAAATCTATCGGATCAATTACTTTTTCATTTAGTAATGCCAGGTTTATCACCTCGCGCATTTCTGTAACGTAATGAAACTGCAGATCCTTGATATAGCTGTCTTTTATTTCCAGGATATCTTTCTGGTTTGATTTGCAAAGAATGATCTCTTTAATGTTGGCGCGTTTAGCGGCCAGTATTTTTTCTTTAATACCACCTACCGGTAGCACACGGCCACGCAAGGTAATCTCGCCGGTCATAGCCAAATGCGGTTTTATTTTACGTTGGGTAAATGCCGACGTTAACGCTGTAAGCATAGTAACACCTGCCGATGGGCCGTCTTTTGGCGTAGCGCCAGCCGGAACGTGTACGTGGATGTCCCATTGGTCAAACAGCTTTTGATCAATGCCAAAGTTAGCAGAATGCGCACGCAGGTAAGCCAACGCAATAGTAGCCGATTCTTTCATCACATCGCCCAGGCTACCGGTTAATGTTAAACGGCCTTTACCAGGGCTTAAACTGGCTTCAATAAACAAAATATCACCACCAACCGAGGTCCACGCAAGGCCCGTAACTACGCCGGCAACGTTATTGCCTTCATACAGGTCTTTATCAAATATCGGGGCCCCTAAGATTTTTTCAACGTCCTGCTTACTTACTACAGTATTGTAGGGTTCTTCCAACGCTATGTTCTTAGCCGTACCACGTACAACTGAACCTATCTTTTTCTCCAGACCACGTACACCCGATTCGCGGGTATAATCTTCAATTATTTTTTCCAGTACATCTGGTTTAAGCGTGATGTCTTTTGTTGCTAAGCCGTGCGCCTCGCGTTGTTTAGGTACCAGGTGTTGTTTAGCTATCTCAATTTTTTCTTCGATAGTATAACCGTTAACCTCAATAATCTCCATACGGTCTAACAAAGCCGGCTGTATGGAGCTTAGTGAGTTTGCTGTCGCGATGAACATTACGTTCGACAGATCGAAATCCATTTCTACATAATGATCATAGAAGCTTGAATTTTGCTCAGGATCTAATACCTCCAGTAAAGCTGATGACGGATCGCCACGGAAATCATTACCAACTTTATCAATCTCATCCAATATAAATACCGGATTAGCAGCACCGGCTTTTTTTACCGACTGAATAATACGGCCCGGCATAGCGCCAATATATGTTTTACGGTGACCGCGGATTTCTGCCTCGTCGCGAATACCGCCTAAAGCCATACGCACATATTTACGCCCCAACGCTTTAGCGATTGATTTACCCAACGAGGTTTTACCAACTCCGGGAGGCCCAACCAGGCAAAGTATAGGCGCCTTCATGTTATGCTTTAATTTCAGTACCGCCAGGTATTCAATGATACGGTCCTTTACTTTATCTAAACCAAAGTGATCCTTATCTAATACCTTTTGTGCTCGTTTAAGGTCGAAATTGTCTTTAGTGAATTCGTTCCATGGTAAGTCAAGCAGCAGCTCCAGGTAGTTCATTTGTACCGAATAATCGGCGGCAGCAGGGTTGGTGCGGGCCAGTTTCTCTACCTCTTTATCAAAATGGGTTTTAAGCTCTATGCTCCATTTCTTTTTGGCAGAATGCTGACGGAGATTTTCAATCTCCAGGTCGGGAGTGTTACCACCTAATTCTTCCTGTATCGTTTTTATCTGTTGATTCAGGAAGTAGTCGCGCTGCTGTTTATCCAAATCAACACGTACACGGGTTTGGATCTGGTTTTTAAGCTCGAGCAATTGCAACTCTGTAGTTAAATGCTCCAACACCACATTGGCCATTTCATGGCGATTGGTGATCTGCAATAACTTTTGTTTGGCCGACATATCGGCATTCATGTTCGATGAAATAAAATTCATCAAAAACGAAGTGCTCTCAATATTGCGAATGGCTATCCCGGCTTCGCTAGGAATATTTGGCGACAGCTGTATGATATTCATCGCCAGATCTTTAATAGATGAGATTAGCGCTTTGAATTCTTTGTCTTCTTTTGCTTTTTTAGCATCTTTAAAAGGCTCAATGGTCGCTTTTATATAGGGTTCAGACTGAACTTCTTCCTTTAAATAAAAGCGCTTTTTGCCTTGCAGGATAACAGTGGTATTGCCATCGGGCATTTGCAGCATTTTGATGATCAAAGCCACCGTACCCACTTTATTCAATTGGGCAAAAGCAGGGTCTTCAATAGCTACGTCTTTTTGCGATACCACACCAATCATGCGGGTGCCCTTATTGGCATCGCGTATTAATTTGATGGATTTATCACGGCCCACAGTAATGGGAATCACGACACCCGGAAACAACACGGTATTGCGCAATGGCAGAATGGGCAAAATCTCCGGCACTTGTTCATTGTTCATTTCCTCTTCATCTTCTGATGACATCAAGGGAAAAAACTCCGAATCTTCGTTTATAACGGGCATCGCACTATTAAAATCAAACGGGTCAAAACTCATCAATACTTTCTTTATAAAATAAACGTCATGTTGTCAGGCTAAGATCAAATCGTGCTGTTAAACATGGCTTAAATAACGGCTATTACTTACCTGTTGTTATGTTTCAAGAGCTATGCCAAGTTAAGGCAATATAAATATAAAGCCCGGGTCGGGTAGATAGTAGCTTGATTATTTGAGATTTACAAAGTTACGGCGTTTTTACTAAATGTGTTTGTTTTTATTGGTAAAGATGAAAAAAAGTCATACTCTTACAACGTTAGGTTTGAGTAAACCAAAGAAATAAAATTGTTATCCGCTTATAATAAAATTGCTGATACACAGTTAATAGTAAACAGTTTGTTTGAAAATTAAACTTTTGATGAGATTACCGGTCTTAATGTCTTTTCTGATTTTTTCGGCTGTTGAGCATGCTGCAGGTCAGAATGCGTACATCAAGTTAGGGCAGCAAGCCTACCTGGAAGGTAATTTTAAAACCGCCATTGCACAGTTAGAGAAAGGCCGTTTAATTGATTCGACCAATGCCAATGCATTGTGGATGCTGGGTTATTCTTATTTCCACAGCGACAATTACGCCAAATCTATTACTGCTTTTACTAAAGAGATAGCAATTGATCCTGCCGACGCACATGCCTATTACTTTCGTGCTAAAGCGCAATGCCGCTTAGGTTTGGATAGCCAGGTGCCTAACGACAAAGAAAAATATTTACTGGGCGCTATTATTGACTTAACTAAAGCTATTTCAATCAATCCTGCCGAAGCCAAGATCACTACGTTTTACCAAAACAGGGGTATAGCTTATAAAGAATATGGTTTTTTCCGGCTAGAGCCAAACAGCCGTTTTTGCGATAAGAATCGTGGTGCCAGCTCATTAAGAGCCGCCATTGCCGATTTTCAGAAAATAATGGATGCTGATAAAAGCCGGGAGGATATTGCAGCACTTATGGATGTCTGCAAAGAAAAACTCGCTACGGTGGTGGGTCACCACTAATTCAAAGCTCCTTTTATAAAATATTTGTTGGTACCCAATAAGCGCACGTGTTGTGTTTTTTTGATGGTATATAACGAGTCGGGGTAGTATGCCAACGCTTCTGTTGTTTGGTACAACATATTTTTACTGTAATTAATTATCATTATCCACTTTATGGTGTTGTTTTTATTGCGGGTAATGGCAATTTCGCGGGTTTTAAGATCGGGCGTTAGCGCTGTATCTATTACGGTGCCATTCTCGCCTTTTACTTCGCCATAACCATCTCGCCAAGCCGGCTTGTTAATGTCCGATTGGATAAACGAGCTCAACTCTAATCCCCAATCATCAATATGCACTTTTTTGGTTTCGGTGGTGTTGTCGTGTTTTACCGTTTTTAAAACAAGGTGGTTTAATTTCTTCAACCTGGCTGTTTCAGCTTTGAAATATCCCTCCAGGTCAAAATACTTTTGCTTAACACCGGTTTGGATATTGTCAGGCTTGCAGGAAGCGAAAAACGCTACTAACACTATAGCAACAACACCTGCTAACCGATAGTAATGCATCCTTAAGAAAAGGCCTGTCCGGTTATGCGGTCGTTGAGCTGAATTGTCTACCATTTATTTATTGTGATTATTTACTGTTGTCATTTCGACTGAAAGGAGAAATCTATACACATGTGTTTATCCTAAAAGCATATATATAGGTTTCTCACTCCGTTCGAAATGACAATTTGAGTTTGGTTTATCTTATCTACACCAACACATGGCCACCCATTTCCTGCGGGATAGTAACACCCAGAATGTGCAGGATAGTTGGTGCAACGTCACCCAGTTTACCGTCTTTTACGGTAGTAACATCTTTATCAATAACGATGCACGGTACCAGGTTGGTGGTATGTGCCGTATTTGGCGAGCCATCTTCGTTAATCATATAGTCAGCATTACCATGGTCTGCCAGGATAATAAATGAGTAACCGTTAGCTAAACCGGCCTCAACAACCTCTTTGGTGCAACGGTCGGCAGTTTCGGCAGCCGTAACTACTGCGCTAAAAACACCGGTGTGGCCAACCATGTCGGTATTGGCAAAGTTAAGTACAATCAAATCAGCCCAACCGCTTTGCAATTCGGGTAAGATGGCGTCACGAATACCTTCGGCGCTCATCTCTGGTTGCAGATCGTAAGTAGCAACTTTTGGCGATGGCACCATCAGGCGTTTTTCGTTAGTAAATTCTTTTTCGCGACCGCCCGAGAAAAAGAAGGTTACGTGTGGATATTTTTCAGTCTCAGCAATCCGGATCTGGTTTTTACCGGCATCCTGAATGATCTCGCCCAGGGTTTTGGTCAGGTCCTCTTTGGTAAATACCACTTTAACGTCTTTAAAAGTTTCGTCATAAGTGGTCATAGTTACGTAATACAAGCTTAACGGATGAAGATTATATTCAGGGAAAGCTTTTTGTGTAAGTGCTACGGTAATTTCGCGGCCCCTGTCTGTACGGAAATTAAAGCAGATCACCACATCGCCTTCTTTAATCACTGCGGTTGGTTGGCCATCGCCATTGGTTTTAACAATGGGTGGCATAAACTCGTCGGTAACATCTTTTAGGTATGATTCTTTGATGGCTTGTGTTATGCTGTCGGTCGGTTCGCCAATGCCATTAACCATCACGTCGTAAGCTTGTTTAACGCGTTCCCAGCGGTTATCGCGGTCCATGGCATAGTAACGGCCAATTGCCGAGGCCAACTTAACAGGCGTACCGGCAATATGATCCTCCAGCTCGGTAATAAAACCCAAACCCGATTTCGGGTCGGTATCACGTCCATCTAAAAAAGCGTGAATAAATACATTGCTTAAGCCTGAAGTAACCGCGGCATCGCAAAGGCCCTTTAAATGTTTGATATGTGAGTGTACACCTCCGTCTGACACCAGGCCGATAAAGTGTACGTCTTTATTGTTTTGTTTAGCGTAGTCGAAAGCGCTTTTTAATACCGGGTTGGTCACCAGCTCATTGTCATCAACCGCTTTATTAATTCGGCCCAGCTCCTGGTATACCGTACGCCCGGCGCCCAGGTTCATGTGGCCCACTTCTGAATTACCCATCTGTCCGTCAGGCAAACCTACGGCCATGCCCGATGCTTCCAGTTTTGAATGAGGATATTTCTCGATTAACGAATCAAAAAATGGCGTTTTAGCAGCCAATATCGCGTTAGACTGGTCGTTGCGGCCGTAACCCCAACCGTCCAATATAATTAATGCAAGTTTCTTTTTATTTTCCACGACGCAAATATAACCGCCATGCGGGATAGATTATAATTTAGTTGGGTTTTGTTATAGCAGACATTTTTGATGTTTATAATAAGTTTCGTATTATTGGGTATGAAAAACCTTATCCTGATTATTTGCATTGCTTTTATAGCTTTTGGCTGTGGAAAGGATAAAACAGTTGATAAATCTCAATACGTAGTGGGGGTTATTCCAGATTTGGTGTCAAATGCAGATGAACCTGTTCTGATTAAATACCGCATTAGCGGCCCAGATATCAAAACCATAGATAATCTGGGCCCGGGTTCAACTATTAATTATATCTACCTCCCCAAAGGAAAATCAACCACCATCACGGTGGCAATTTATGAAGGCCCGCAGCGCTATATTTCGGTGGGGATTTCTAAGGTAGATGACGAAGCACAACCAAGTGAAAATGTTGTTTTTAACCAAATGGCATTAAATCAAATAAGCGCTACATTTACGGTTAAATAGGTTAGCTGCTTTTTATTCTTTTATGTAGCTTTAACCAACCAAATAGCTACATCGTGAAAAAAATTCTGCAGACCCTATTTATACTTTGTGCTTTCTTAAATCAGGCTCATTCTCAAAACCAAAAAGATAACCGTTTACAAATCGCCAATATCGGAGACCTTAAAGTAACCGGTGGTACCATACTCGATTGTAAGATTGGTTACCGTATGTTTGGCAAGCTTAATACCGATAAAAGCAACGCTGTGGTATTCCTGACCTGGTTTGGCGGAGTGTCTGCAAATAATGCCGGTGGCGATACTTTCAGCACGATAGATACCAACCGCTTTTGCCTGATTATTATTGACGCTTTAGGCAATGGTATATCTTCGTCGCCATCAAATAGTGTGAAACAACATGGTACCCGGTTTCCACAAATTTCTATTGCAGATATGGTGGAGAGCCAACACCTGCTGCTTACCCAAAAGTTCGGTATCAAACATGTTAAGGCTATCACTGGTATTTCGATGGGTGGAATACAGACCTTTCAATGGGCGGTAAGCTACCCTGATTTTATGGATCTGCTGGCACCGGTAGTAGGTTCGCCGCAACCTACAGGGTTTGATTTGATGGAGTATACTACTTTTCGCCGGATCATACAGACAGATAGCGATTATAACCATGGCAACTATAAAGTAAATCCACGCATAGTAAATGGCAACTTGTTGGAGGCAATGTTTTTAACTACCCCTACAGAGAAAGCTCGCAGCTATCCGCATGATAAATTCGGCGAATGGCAAAAAAGTGTAGAAAACCAGTCCAGCAATGATTGGAATAATACAGTGTACCAAATGACGGCGGTAATAAACCATGACATTAGCAAGGCCTTCAACGGTTCGATGAAAGAGGCTGCCGCGCATGTTAAGGCAAAGATGCTGATCATATCGTCAAAACAAGATCAAATGGTGAATCCGGCTCCGGCCATCGCGTTTTCAAAATTGCTGCCGGCCAGGCTGGTACTGATTGATAGCGACGCGGGCCACTTAGCCGGTGGTTATGGTGATAGCGATGCCCGTAAAGCCATGGTAGAGATGTTGGGGGGCAACTAACATTTGAAAACGTAGAAGGGATGCATAAGCCTTCATCAAAACTATCACATCCCAAAAAAAGTTATTACTTTTGAACCTTCTAAAAAAATAACTGATTTGGATATAGAACTAATACAGCCGTTTATTGATAACGCCTTAAAAGAGGATGTTGGCGACGGCGATCACACTTCACTGGCAACCATTCCGCCAGATACTATCGGTAAAGCAAAATTATTAGTAAAAGACCATGGCATCATAGCCGGTGTTGAGCTGGCCGAATATATTTTCCACCGCGTAGATAAAAACCTAAAAGTAAATATCTTCATTAAAGACGGCACCGAGGTTAAACCTAAGGATGTTGTTTTAGAAGTTGAAGGTAATGTGATCAGTATATTGACAGCCGAGCGGTTGGTGCTGAATTGTATGCAGCGTATGTCGGGCATTGCTACCAATACAGACCATGTGGTTGATCTGTTAAAAGGTACTAATACCCAGGTTCTGGATACCCGTAAAACCACACCGGGTATGCGTTACCTGGAGAAATGGGCGGTACGTATAGGCGGCGGTGTTAATCATCGGTTTGGCTTGTATGATATGATCCTGATCAAGGACAACCATGTAGATTACTCGGGCGGCATTGCCAGAGCTATTGAAAATGCACATCAGTATATCGAAACGACAGGCAAGAAATTGGCTATCGAGATTGAGGTACGTAACCAGGAAGAGCTGGACGAGGTAATTCAAACAGGCGGGGTTGACCGCATCCTTTTAGACAATTTTAATTTTGCCGACCTTAAGCAAGCCGTTAATATTATTGAAGGACGTTATATTACCGAAGCTTCGGGCGGTATTACCGTTGATAATGTGCGCGAGTACGCAAACTGTGGTGTCGATTATGTTTCTATAGGCGCACTTACCCATTCGGTTAAATGCCTGGATTTGAGTTTAAAAGCAGTCAAGTAAACTGTTGCGATAATTGTCAGCATTTTATCCGGTTACGCTAAATATGAATAAACTTGCTAGTACGCTCATCAATTTTTAATATTGCGTTGATATGATAACCCCTTATTCTCTCTCGGCGCTCATACTTGCTTATCTATTTGGTTCTATCCCAACGGCTGTTTGGATAGGTATGGCGTTTTACGGAATTGATGTTAGAGAATACGGAAGTGGTAATGCAGGGGCAACTAATACTTTCAGGGTATTGGGCAAAAAAGCCGGCATACCTGTAATGCTGCTTGATATTTTGAAAGGATTCACTGCCACCAACCTGGCTTATTTTATCGGGGTTACCACCACCGGTGGTGTAAATTCAAACTCTTATAGCAACTATGCACTTGCCTTGGGCATTGCGGCAGTTATGGGGCACCTTTTTCCAGTATTTGCAGGGTTTAGAGGTGGCAAGGGGATTGCCACTTTATTAGGTATGGTGCTAGCCATACATTTTCATGCTGCGTTGCTTTGCGTAATAGTGTTTATTATCGTATTGCTGATATTCAGATATGTGTCATTAGGCTCTATTTTAGCCGGATTTACTTATTTGATTGGGGTGACATTTATCTTTCCCAGCAACCGATCTGTAGTAATATATGGCATGTGTATGTGCCTGCTGATTTTGGTTACTCACCAGAAAAATATTGAACGCTTGATACGCGGCACCGAGAATAAGGTTAATCTCTTTAAAAAGAAAAAACCGACAGTTATCGACGATAAGTCAACTGCAGAAGATTAATTAAGCGACTGCCCCAAAACTTCTAAAATAGCCTTAGCCTTAAGCAGGCATTCATCGTATTCTTTCTCGGCATCAGCATTATAGGTGATTGCCCCTCCTGTGTGAAAAGATAAGTATTTATCGGTAGTATTATAAAGGAGTGTGCGGATCACCACGTTAAAATCAAAATCATTATTTGGGCTGAAATAGCCTATCGCCCCTGAATAAATGCCGCGTTTGCTACGCTCGTATTTTTCCATCAACTGCATAGAGCGTATTTTAGGCGCCCCCGTCATGCTGCCCATAGGGAAGGTATTTCTGATCGCTTGTACTGCACTGATGCCATCGTTCAATTCACATACTACAGTTGATATCATCTGATGTACCTGGTTAAAAGTATAGATGCCAAATAGCTCTTCTGTTTTTACCGTACCTGGTTTGGCCGAGTGTGTCAAATCATTACGTACCAGGTCGACAATCATTACATTTTCCTGTAACTCTTTAGCATGATGACGTAACTGATCTTTGATAGCTTCGTCCTCTTCCGGTGTTTGGCCGCGTTTTGCTGTGCCTTTAATGGGCTGCGATATCAATTTATCACCACGTTTAGCCAGGAAACGCTCTGGCGAGGCGCAGAGGATATAATTATCCTGCCACTTATAGAATGTACCAAATGGGGTAGGTGATACCCTGCTAAGCTGTAAAAAGGTGGCTACCGGGTCGATATTGGCGTCGTCTGCAAAAAACTCCTGGCAGAAGTTGGTTACGTAGATATCTCCACGGACGATATGATCCTTGATTTGGTTAACGGAATCTACATAATCAGCTTTGCTGAATCTGGCTTGCAGGTTAATATCGTTAGGTTGATAATCCGCTAATATCTGTGAATTAATAGCTTCAAAAGCAGTCTGGACATCATCGCCGATAATTTCCACCAATCCGTTATTAATCAAAATATGATATCGCGGAGCAAAGAAAAATAAATCAGGGAAATGCAGATGATCAGGATTTTTTGAGGATAGTTGCTCGATCTCGTTCTTTAAATCATAGCTGAAAAAGCCTGTTAACCAACCCGGATGCCTTGCCCTGAATTTCTCCAGTTCATCAAATGCCGAGCCGGCGTTTAGCGTTACACTATCCTGAACGCCAGCCGTTATCAACGTATCAAATTTTGAATAAGGGTCATTAAAGCTGTTGGAGTCCAGGTAGGCGCAGACATCAAAACCGGCAGCCCACTGCAGTGCTTTGTGCTTAAATAAATCCAGATCAGTTACCTGTAAAATCACTTGGTAAAGTTACGTAATTGCCTTGTCGAATACTTTGAAAAGAAAAGTCCCGCGGGTGCGGGACTTTTTATGATTTAGTGTAGTACTAAAGTCTGTTTTCTGTCCGGGCCTACCGACAGCCATTTAATGGGTACACCAAGTTCCTTTTCCAGGTAATCAATATATGATTGCAGTTTAGCAGGGATTTCAGATAGCTCGGTAATACCGGTCAAATCTTCCTGCCAGCCATCTATTTCTTTCAATACAGGTACGGCATCCACAGAGCAGATATCGTAAGGCATATAATCTATTTGTTCGCCTAAATAAGTGTAGTGGGTGCAGGCATAGATCTTATCAAAACCGCTCAGTACATCAGCCTTGGTCATTACCATTTGGGTAACGCCGTTAAGCATAATAGCGTATTTTAAAGCCGGCAGATCAATCCAGCCGGTACGGCGCGGGCGACCGGTAGTAGCACCAAATTCATGGCCAATCCTACGCAGTTCTTCACCGGTTTCATCGTTTAACTCGGTAGGGAAGGGGCCACCACCAACACGTGTGCAATAGGCTTTGAAAATACCGATGACATCGCCAATTGTATTAGGCGCAATGCCCAAGCCTGTGCAGGCACCTGCAGAGGTTGTATTTGACGAGGTTACAAAAGGATATGAACCAAAGTCGATATCCAGCATGGTACCCTGTGCGCCTTCGGCTAGTATTTTTTTACCTTTTTTAAGGTAGTCGTTTACAAAATGTTCTGAATCAACCAGCGGGAACTGACGAATCAGTTCGATCGCTTCAAAGAAAGCTGCTTCGCGTTCGCTAAAATCGGCAACTTCGCCATATAATGATTGCAGCATAGATACGTGCTTGTCAACCAGTTTTTGATAGCGTTCTTTAAAGTCAGGCAGGGTTATATCACCAATACGCAAACCGTTACGGCCGGTTTTATCCATATAAGTAGGGCCAATACCTTTTAAAGTCGATCCGATCTTGCCTTCGCCCATTTTCTTTTCAGAAGCAGCGTCAAGCAATTGGTGGGTAGGTAATATCAGGTGTGCTTTTTTAGCGATCAGTAAATTCTTTTTCGCCAGCAGGTCATGTCCGGCATCTTTTAATTTATCGATCTCTCTTTTCAGAGTGATTGGGTCGATAACAACACCGTTACCAATCAGGTTTAATGTGTTATCAAAAAATATACCTGAAGGAATGGTGTTTAGTACAAACTTCTTACCGTCAAACTCCAGTGTGTGGCCGGCATTCGGGCCACCCTGGAAACGGGCAATCAGGTCATAACCTGCGCTCAGTACGTCAACAATTTTTCCTTTTCCTTCATCGCCCCATTGGAGGCCTAATAATACGTCAACAGCCATTAATTTTTTAATCTATTGTAATAATCGTCAAATGCTTTAATTATAGTAGCTTTCACCTGTTCCCAAGTCATCCCCTCCAAGCAATAAGGGTCGACATCATCTTCTGCATCCGTGAAATAAATCACTGACCTAATTACCGCAAAGGTATCATCATAATTATATCTATCATGATAAAATTGAAAAAGATTGTCCAGGGTATAAGTCTCTAATAGTTTTGCCAGGTCCCAGAAGTCTTTTTTAACTCCGCGGCCTTTTATAGCGTTAAGTTTTAATGCTATGATATCTTTGGTGTCAGCAAAGGGGATATTATCAATAACCTGTACCGGATGTAAAAACGGATCGCGCACAGACACGAAATCAACCTTTACATTTTGAATAATACATTGATAAATAGACGGGCTTCTATCATTGATAGTAACTATATTTCCAAAAGAATCTCTTAAAGCTTCGATTAAATTCTCTTTATCGATAGTTTGGTCAGTGAAAAAATCGAGATCGATTGATTTGCGATGTCCAAAAAGAAGAGATAATGCTGTACCGCCAACTAACCTGAATTGTTTAAGTTCAGGCAAAGCAACAATATTTTTTAGAAGTTCCAGTGTTGATGATTCAACTGTTTCTTCTCGTAACATTTAAAATCGGTCGGTTTAATTTTAAAAAGAGTACAACAAAAGTTTATGCTGATGTCTGATAGCCATAACGCCTGCTGAGCTAGTTGTTTTACCCTCTCAAAGCCGTAATAAGCTAATAGAGTTTCAAAATCTTCAGCTTTGCCTCTTTCAATCACTTTTTCAACGACAAATCGCGCGTTCTTTTCGTAATCGATATTATCCATATCGACATCCCAAAATGCTTGTTTGCTTATTGCAGGTTTATTCATACTCTAAACTTTTCTATCGCAAAAGCCCTCTTTTAGTTTTTCACAATTACCATAAAGATTTAAAGAGTGGTGTTTGATGTCGAATTTTAACAAGCTGCCCATCATGCTTTGAATCTGCTGAATGCGCGGATCGCAAAACTCAACTACCTTACCACAATCCAGACAAATAATGTGATCATGCTGCTTGTAGCCGTATGATTTCTCAAACTGTGCCATGTTTTTACCAAACTGGTGTTTGGTCACCAAATCGCATGATACCAGCAATTCTAACGTGTTATAAACCGTAGCGCGGCTAACTCGGTATTTTTTATTTTTCATGTGGATATAAAGAGATTCCACATCAAAATGGTCACTGCGTGAGTATATTTCTTCTAATATGGCAAAGCGCTCAGGGGTTTTACGCAAAGCTTTATTTTCAAGGTAAGCCTCGAAAATCTTTTTAACCATATCTATAGTTTCCTGTTGGGACATACTGTTTTATTGAAGTATCAAAGGTAGCGATTAGAATCAAGAATTAAGAGCCAAGATTCAAGACCTAAATCTGTTAAATGTCAATTATTAGACTTGAAAAGCAAAAATCAAGAGTTGAAAGAACAGACAATTTTTTGATAAACTATAGTCTTGACTCTTGATTCTTGGCTCTTGTTTCTAACTTAAGACGCTTTATCAATGGCATCAAAACGAGCTACCGAAGTAATTCCGTTTACGGTTTTTAGACGTTTGATCAGGTTGTCTAAGTGTTCGGTGTCATTTACGTAAACCATGATAGAGCCTTCAAAGATGCCGTTATCGCTGTCGACTGTGATAGAACGCATATTTACTTTAAAGTCGTGCGAGATAACGGTGGTTAGACGATTAATCAGACCTACATCATCAATGCCGGTAATACGCAGACCGGTTAAGAAAGCCAGTTCCTGCTGGTTCGTCCACCTGGCCTTTACTACACGATAACCATAATTAGCCATTAGCTTAGTAGCGTTGGGGCAATTGGTTCGATGGATCTTGATACCATCGCTAACCGTAATGAAACCAAATACATCATCGCCGGGGATAGGATTACAGCAAGCAGCCAGCTTATAGTCAATTTTCTGCATATCCTCGCCAATAAGCAGTATGTCGCTGTCTTTAGCTTTGATATTACGCAGCAAACCTTGTAATTGCTCGTTATCAATCTTATCCTGTGGCTTGTTCTCAACCACTTTTTCAGATAACTGATACTCCTTCAGATCTTTCATGTCGATCAATCCTTTGGCGACATTAAAGAACAAATCCTGCGTTGATGGCAGTTTAAAGAAATAGCTGATCTTATGGATATTTTCGGAGTTATAAGTGATCTTTAACGATTTTAACTTACGCTCCAAAATCTCTTTACCGTCTTCGGCAATCTTACGCTTTTCTTCTTTAAGTGCCGATTTGATCTTGGCTTTAGCTTTCGCGGTTACCACAAAACTCAGCCAGTCCTCTTTAGGTACCTGCTTGCTCGAAGTGATAACTTCTACCTGGTCGCCGTTTTGCAGTTTGTAGCTTAATGGTACCAGTTTATGATTAACCTTGGCGCCAATACAGCTTGCACCTACATCGGTGTGAATCTCAAAAGCAAAATCGAGCGCTGTGGCATTTAAAGGCAGTTGAATAAGCGCGCCTTTAGGCGTAAAAATGAAAATCTCGTCAGAGAATAAATTCATCTTGAAATCATCCAGAAACTCTAGTGCGTTTGAGTCGGGGTTTTTCAGCATATCTCGTACCTTTTGTACCCACTGGTCAAGGCCGCTATCGGTCGATGATTCCTTATATTTCCAATGCGCTGCGAAACCTTTTTCGGCAATCTCATTCATGCGTTTAGTACGGATCTGTACTTCAACCCATTGGCCACGCGGCCCCATTACTGTGGTGTGCAGTGACTCATAGCCATTTGCCTTTGGCGACGAGATCCAGTCGCGCAGGCGGTCCGGATTAGGGCGATAAAGGTCTGTTACTATCGAGTACGCTTTCCAGCAGTCCGCTTTTTCGTTTTCAGGTGTGCTGTCCAGAATTACACGGATGGCAAAAAGATCATACACTTCCTCAAACGGAACAGACTTTTTCTTCATCTTGTTCCAGATGGAATGGATAGATTTCGGTCTGCCGAACAAATCGGCTTCCAAACCCTGTGCCGATAAAACTTTTTTTACCGGCTCAATAAAATCACGTATAAATTTCTCGCGCTCGGTCTTTTTCTCGTTAAGTTTATTTTTAATGAATTGGTAAGTTTCCCGTTCCATGTATTTCATAGACAGGTCTTCCATTTCAGACTTTATAGCATACAAACCCAGGCGGTGAGCCAGCGGCGCGTACAGGTAAATTGTTTCTGAAGATATTTTTAACTGCTTGTCGCGCGGCATAAACTCCATGGTACGCATGTTATGCAGGCGGTCGGCCAGTTTGATCAAGATCACCCTAACATCGTCTGCCAGAGTAAGCAGCATCTTTCTAAAGTTCTCGGCTTGCAAAGAGCTGTTGGTATCAAATACACCCGATATTTTGGTAAGGCCGTCAATGATCTTGGCCACTTTTTTACCAAATTCCTGTTCAATGTCATCAAGCGTTACATCGGTATCTTCAACAACATCGTGCAGCAAGGCGCATACAATTGAAGTAGTACCCAGGCCAATTTCTTCGGCAGCTATCTGGGCAACGGCAATAGGGTGGTATATATAGGGTTCGCCACTTTTACGGCGCATATCTTTATGGCTCTCTAATGCCATGTCAAAGGCCTTGCGTATCATGCGTTTGTCGCCCTTTTGCAGGGTCGATTTACTTGCACGCAACAATGCCCGATATCGCTTTAGTATCTCGGTCTTCTCGGCTTCCAGGTCAATTACTAATTCTTTCATTTATAAGGCTGTATCAGCACACATCATTAACACACAATAAATAATAAAATTGCAGGTTATTATGGGATGCAAAAAAAAATTGCATTAATTTTGTATTAGGTAAATTTATGAAATTATTTGGGCTTTTAATAGGGTTTTGCTGCTTGGTGGGTACTGTTTGTGCCCAATCACGTCCTCCTTTACCTGTAACTGGCAAAAATGATACCATTAAGACCTATGTAACTATTCTTGATGGCGAGATGGTGCCCTGGGTTGTTGTGCCCGAGGTTATCATACGCGCATCGCGGATATTTAAGACCGATGCCGACCGCCGTGCCTATAATTTATTGCGTTATAATGTGAGTAAAGTTATACCGTATGCCCACTATGCCGGCGACAGGTATCGTAAACTACAACGCGACCTGGCCTTAACCGGTGATAAAGACAAACAAAAAGCCTTGATTGAAAACTGTAATACAGAGATCAAGAACATGTTTAATAAAAACATCAAAGACCTGACAATTAGTCAGGGTGAAATTTTGATCAAGTTAATCAATCGCGAAACTGATGTGACTACCTATGCTGTGGTAAAAGAGCTAAAAGGATCATTCAACGCATTTTGGATGAACGGGCTTGCACATGTTTTTGGGCATGATTTAAAAGAGACCTACGATCGTGATGAGCAACGCGATATTGAATCAATACTGCAAGAGTTCAATTATGACGCTTACAAACCAGCGTCCTACTAAATAATGAGCGATAAAACAATCTACCCATTTCAAGCCCACAAAATTTCGGGCGATGAAATCAATTTGTCAGAATATAAAAACAAAGTACTGCTGATAGTTAACACGGCATCTCAATGCGGATTTACACCGCAATTAAAAGATCTGGTTGCGTTAAAAACAGAATTTTCTGATCAGGATTTTGAAATACTGGCTTTTCCATCAAACGATTTTGGCGGGCAGGAGCCTTTAGAAGGCGAAGCTATAGCTGCTTTTTGCGAGAACTACGGGTCGAATTTCCCGGTGTTTGATAAGATACGGGTGCGTGGGCCGTATGCCGATCCGCTATATCAATTTTTTGCAGATAAGAAGCAGAATGGTAAAATAAGCTCGGTACCACGCTGGAACTTTCATAAATTCCTGATCAACAGAAAAGGGGAGGTTACAGACTTTTATTATCCGTTTACCAATCCAACATCTTCAAAAATTAAGAAAAAGATCAATAAGCTTTTAGCTGCCGATCAATAAATCATCCACAGAAAAAATGCTTAAATTAGATATATTGGTTTTAGCCGTACACCCTGACGATGCCGAGTTGGGGTGTGGGGGTACCATATTAAAACATATTGCCTCAGGTAAAAAAGTAGGTATTGTTGACTTAACCCGTGGCGAGTTAGGAACACGCGGCTCGGCCGAGATCCGGGATAAAGAAGCTGCCGCCGCCGCCGAAATATTGGGCTTAGCTGTGCGTGAAAACCTGGCTATACCCGATGGCTTTTTTGAAAACACTAAAGAATATCAGCTTAAAGTAATTGAAGCCATTCGCAAATTTCAACCTGAACTCATAATTGGCAATGCTTATCATGACCGCCATCCTGATCATGGCCGGGCCTGTAAGCTGATAACTGATTCGGTTTTCTTATCCGGCTTGCGCAAAATAGAAACTTACCAGGATGGCCAGTTACAAGAACCATGGCGCCCTGAATTACTGCTTCATTTTATACAAGATATGTATATAGAACCCGATATCGTGATAGACGTGACGGAGCATTGGGACAAAAAACTGGAAAGCATTTTTGCTTACGGATCGCAATTTCATAATCCCGAATGGGGGGACGAACCACAAACCTACATTTCGTCGCCCGAATTTATTGCAGTGGTTGAGAGCCGCGCCCGCGAATTTGGCAAAGCAATCCATGTAAAATTTGCAGAAGGCTTTACATCCCGCAAAATTTTAGGTGTAGATAATTTGTTTGATCTGAAGTAGATTTTTTAGTCCATGGTCGATGGTCCATAGACCATGGTTGTTTGTGATCAGCTAAAATAATCGTCGCCAAATAGCCACTATCGACTATGGTCCATGGACTATTAACCCTTAAATCGCTACGTACTCAAAACGATTATTATCGTGGTTACGCTGGCGAATAAGCTTGTTTTCTTTTGCCAGTTTTAACAAGATGCCGGACAATTCAGATGTTTTAAAGTCAGAATTGAAATGCTCTTTGCAGTAATCTGCTATACTGGATATAGAATGTGGCGCTTTAAAGAAATCTGTATTTAATAACTGATTCAGTATTTTGGTGGCTCCCGGTTTTTTACGGCTTATGGCATTACTGTAAACACCATTGTCGCCAGACTTTATTTTGGTTGCTTTCTTTTGTAAAAACTCCAAACCTTCTGCATCTCCTCTTTCAAACTCAATCATTGCATCTAACAGCTTGTCGACAACTTTTACCTGAACGGCTTCTGATTGGAATGCATTTACAACCTCTGATATTTCTATCAATTGTTTCTTCAGTTTTTCAATGGGTTTGCTCATGATATATTATAGGCTACGGTGAATGTATTATTCCGGAAAAAGGTAACAGCGCAATACTAGGGGAGATATTATTCTGTTGACAGAAATAGTGATAATAGATGTTAACGCAAACATACGATTATAGTATAGTTTGCCTAAAATAATTGTCGGGATACAACTAAAAACCGCTACTTGTAGCGAAATTATTACATTATAGCTTTTTAATAATATCTGCCAGGATATTTAATCCCTCGTCGATATTATTTTTTTCGATAATAAGTGCCGGCCTGAAACGGATAGTGCTGGTACCACACCCCAGGAACATTACGTCCCTTTCCATACCCATGCGGATAAAATTATCGCGCGTTGTTTTGTCGGCAAAATCAAAGGCAGTGAGCAGGCCCTTACCGCGCACATTACCTATCACCTGGTTGTCGTTGGCTATTTTTAATAATTGCTCCTGTAGATATTGACCGGTCTCCGCAGCCTTTGCACAAAGCCCATCTTCTTCGACAATCTCCAATATTTTTGATGATCGTACCATATCCACCAAACTCCCACCCCAGGTTGAATTAATGCGCGATGACACATTGAATACGTTATGCTCAACTTCGTCTACCCGCCGGCTGGCCAGTATACCGCAAACCTGCATCTTTTTGCCAAAAGCTATAATGTCTGGCCGGGCCTTCTCGCCAAAATGCTCGTGACACCAAAATTTGCCAGATAAAGCTACGCCGGTTTGCACTTCGTCGTAAATCAATAAAGCCTCATTCTCGTCAGCCAGTACACGTAACTGCTCCATAAATTCTTTGCGGGCATGATTGTCGCCGCCTTCTGCTTGTACTGGCTCAACAATAATGGCGCAGATATCGTCTTTGTTGTCGATGAATGCCTGTTTTATTTGGGCGATGGATTTTTCCTCGCGCGCAATCAGGTCGGCCAGATTAGCATCCGTCAGCGGAAATCTAATAGCTGGGAACGACACCCGTGGCCAGTCAAACTTAGCGTACCACTTGGTTTTAACGGGCAGGGTATTGGTTAAACTCATGGTATAGCCTGAGCGGCCATGAAAGGCATTTTCAAAATGCAAAATTTTCGTGCCTTTTTCGATAGTGTATCCTTTGGCAAAGTTCTTTTGCACCTTCCAGTCCATCGCTGTTTTCAGGGCGTTTTCTATCGCTAGTGTCCCACCGGATATAAAGAAGGCATGCGGCAAATAATCAGGAATGCCTATGCGCTCAAAGGTTTGCACAAATTGCGCGTATTGCTCGGTATAAATGTCAGAGTTAGATGGATTGGTGAGCGCAGCCAGCATCAGGCTTTTCTTGAATGCTTCGTCGTTTAGCATCTTTGGATGATTATAACCCAGAGGCACCGATGCAAAGCAAGTGAAAAAGTCCAGCAGTGTACGTTTATTCTTCGAATCGTAAATATGTACGCCCTGACTTTTCTCCATATCGAAAGTAAGGTCGAAGCCATCGGCCAGTACATGTTTGTTTAATGATTCGATAACATTTTCGGGGGCGACAGATAGCTTATACATACAATTACGCTTTTATCAAATTTAATAAAAAGCCCCTGAAATAGCTAATAAAGCGGTTTTTGAACCCATGCGTCAAAATCAGGGTTTAAATTGTTTAAACCTTGTTTTTGTACCGATGCCGGGTTTGGTATTAAAATCTTTTTTGTCGAAGAGTATTGAAAGCGACAGAAATCACCCAAAAAAGAACGGCCTTGTGGATTTAATTGCTAAATCCACAAGGCCGTTACATGGTTAATTGCTTATCTATTTCTTGTCGTTAAGATTCGGCAAATCTGTTTTGCCTTTTAAATGTTTTTCAAGGTATTGAAACTCTGTATTGGCGATCAATACATAACTAGCCAAATCGTAAGCCGCACCGTGTGCTCCTTTAGGGAAGATTCGTAAATCAACATCTTTGCCCGCCGTAATAAATGCGGTAAGCAATTGCATGGTATTAGCAGGGTGCACATTGTCATCGCTCATTGAATGGATCACCAGCAAATGATCCTTTAAGTTAGCAGCATGCGAAAGTGTCGAGGTTTCTTCGTAACCTTTGGCATTTTCTTTAGCCAGGCCCATATAGCGCTCGGTATAGATATTATCATACAAACGCCAATCGGTTACTGCCGAATTAGCTATGCCGGCGGTAAATACCCCCGGATGGTTCAATAGTGTAAAAATGGTTGAGTAACCGCCATAGCTGGTACCCATTATCGCTATTTTGCCTTTATCGACATACGGCAGTGTATTCATGTATTGTGCTGTTTCGGCAAAGTCGGCGCTTTCATATTTGCCCAATTGTTTGTAGCCGATCTTTAAGAATGCGCTACCGTAGTTGGATATACCACGGTTGTTTACATCAACCACAATGTAACCGTTTTGAGCCAGCCATTGCTGCCAGCCGTTCGCCGAAAATTTATTGTAAAACGAGTGTGATTCCGGACCGCCGTAGACGGTAAACACAACCGGGTATTTCTTTGCCGGATCAAAATCAAACGGCTTGATCATATAGGCGTCCAACGTAGTGCCGTCGCCGGTTTTTACTTTAAATGGCTCGGGTGCAGAATATGCGTGGTTGTTCAAGTAGGTAGTTACTGCTTTATTATCCTCCAGCATCTTTAACGCTTTACCCGTATTGTCAAACAAGCCAACATGCAGCGGCGTAGTGATATTACTGTAACGGTCTATAAAGTACCTCGTATCCGGCGACATATCTATATTATGAAAACCATCTACGTCGCTGATCTTTTTCTTTCCGCTGCCATCAAAATTGATACTGTAAAGCTCCTGTGATAATCCTGATGTTTCGGCAGATGAATAATAGATGCTTTGCGTTTTCGCACTAATGCCTTCCACTTTAATCATATCCCAATCGCCTTTGGTTACCTGGTTAATCAGTTTGCCATCGTAGTTATAACGGTAAATGTGGTAGTAACCAGAGCGATCTGAAACCCAGAAAAACTCCTTAGTTTTTTCGGGGAAGTAGATCATGTCATTCACGTTGGTATAAAAATCAAATACCGCCACCCAGGCATTGTTCTTTTCATCCAATACTACGTGGTGTTCGCCGGTTTTAACGTTGAAGAAATAAAGCTTCATGTGATTTTGCTCGCGGTTAAGCGTCATCATAGCCAATACGTCAGGGTTGCTGGTCCAATAGATCCGCGGGATATAGAAATCACCAGTTTCGTCAGGCTTTAACCAGATCTTCTTGCCGGTATTTACATCAACCACGCCAATGCGTACACTTGGGTTTGGATCACCCACCTGTGGTATGTTGATGTGGACAATGTCGGGATGCTGACCTTCATAATTGGTCATTTCAAAATCGGGTACCTTATGCTCGTCAAACTGCCAATAGGCGATATATTTATTATCGGGCGACCAGTTCCAGGCTTGCGGCTGGCCAAACTCTTCCTCGTAAACCCAATCATAATGGCCGTTAAAAATGCCTTTATCGCCGGTGGCGTCGTTGGTTAACTGTTTTTCTTTACCAGTGGTAAAGTCATACACGTACATATTGCCTTTACGCTCAATGCCAACTTTTTTGCCGTTTGGCGATAGTTCGGCGGTGCGCGCATCTTTAGCAGCCTGTTTTAGTTGCTTGCTTTGCAGGTTGTATACATAGTAATCTGATATGCCCGATTTACGGTAAATAGGTCTGAAATTAGATTGAAATACGAGGTTCTTTGAGTCATGCGACCACTGGAAAGAATCGTAAGCGAACGGGTTCTTGGTTCCCGGGAAGGTCAGCCCTTTTTTGTCAAAGATCAACTCGTCTTTCAAAGTGGCAGGCTCCATGGAACGAATCTCTTCACCGGCGATGTAAGAGTATTTTTGGCCATCGTTGATCCAGTTTACACTAGCCGGGCCTTGTTTGCCGCTTAGCTTACCTGCCCCAAATAGTGCATCGGTTAGATTGCTGTATTGTGTCTTGTTTTGTGCCTCTGCGGCGGTGGTGAAAATGCTCAATGATATGAGCGCGACGCACAAATATTGTGCATGAGTTTTGTTCATAGTTCAGTCAATTTGCCTAAAGTTAAGGTGTTTGCTGCATTTATCCGAACTTAATGCGTTTTAGCTTGTATATTTACCGTAATCGCATACTATGAACACAAAAACGCCCAAAGACTCACTGACCATCATGAACGAATTGGTATTACCGAATGATACCAATATGCTGAACAATTTAATGGGTGGCCGCCTGCTGCATTGGATGGATATTGCCGCTGCTATATCAGCACAAAAACATTGTAATAAAATTGCCGTAACCGCTTCGGTAGATAATGTTTCTTTTAAGCACGGTATTAAACTGGGCGATGTAGTAACCATAGAAGCTAAGGTTACCCGGGCTTTCAATACTTCGGTAGAAGTACGTTTGGATGTTTGGGCGCAAAACGTGCCTTCAAGTACGTTAGTAAAAAGTAATGAGGCGTATTACACCTTTGTAGCGCTGGATGCAGAAGGTCGTAAAGCAGAAGTGCCCGGCCTTGTACCTGAAACTACCCAGGAGATAGAATTACATGCCGGAGCATTACGCCGCCGCCAATTACGACTAGTGTTAGCCGGCAAAATGAATGCTCACGACGCTACTGAATTAAAAGCCTTGTTTATGGGTGATCCAAATAAAGCTTAACTTCCCAGCTCGATAATACGATCAAACTCCTCGCGTTTCATACCCATAACGGATAGACGGCCCTGGCGCACCAGGCCAATGTCTTTCAGGCGCTCATCGGCTTTAATTTGCTCCAGGGTTACCGTTTTTTTTAGGGTTTCGACAGGGGAGAGATCAACCACCAACCAGTTTGGATCGGTAGTGGTTGGGTCCTGGTAAGATTCTTTGACTACTTTGGCTATGCCCACAACTTCTTTACCCTCATTGCTGTGGTAAAATAAAACCAGGTCGCCTTCTTTCATTTCACGCAGATTGTTACGCGCCTGGTAATTGCGTACGCCGTCCCAAAAGGTGCGGCCATCTTGATTGAATTTTTCCCAGCTATATTTATGCGGTTCGGATTTGACTAACCAGTAGTTCATGTGTTGTGTGCTATTGTGCGGTAAAATTATTAAAAAATCGGCTATAAAAGGTACTCAAAGCTAATATGTCAAACCGTAAAACAAAGTTTCATAGGTTATAACTTAACCGTAAGATATCATTGATCTTACTTTCTAAGATCGTTATCAATTCATCATCCAGGTATGCGTAGTCATCAGGGATATTTAAAACCAGGATATCAGGTAAATCTATATGCCTGTAAATCTTTTTGATTTTTGAGCGATGATCGGTTTCCATCACCAAGACCAGGTCGGCCCAACCCAGATCATTTTCCGACAGTTTGTGATCGCTTTTGGGGCTTAGTCCGGCCGAGCGAATGTTAAAGCGATTATCGTTTTTAAAGAGGTATTCGGCGGTGCGACTCCTTCTTTTATTTTTTCCGCAGATCACCAGCAAATTTGGGCGTTCAAGCATCAATGCAATATCTTAAACATCAACTCTTTCATCAAACCACCATGGTCGGTGTTTGATTCTACTCCCTTGCTTTTAACATCGTACTCACGCAGGTAACTGATGATCTGCATAGTTTTACCGTAGGGATAACTTCTTGCCGCCTGCTCATAATCCTTTACGAAAAATGGATTTACGCCCATCTCTTTCGCCAGGTTTTGCTGCGATTTATCTTTAACGTAATGATAGATAAGCACCTTGGTGAAAAAGTTATTCAGGTTACCCAGCATCAACACAATGGGGTTGTTTTTGGGATTGGCCTCGAAGTAATTAATGATCTGGTTAACTTTCAATGCATCTTTGCGGCCAAGGGCGGTTTGCAGCTCAAATACATTATATTCTTTGCTGATACCGATGTTGTCTTGAATTAGTTTCAGGTTGATTTCCTGACCGATAGATACATTCAGCATTAACTTATCCAGTTCGTTAGCCACCTTGGAAAGATCATTCCCCAGATATTCTGATAGCATAGCAGAAGCCTGTGCGTTGATTTTGTAACCTTTCTCTGCAACATAACCCTCTATCCAGGCCGGTACTTTACTATCATACAAAGCCGCCGATTCAAATACCAGCCCGCTTTTCTCTATTGCTTTGTAGGTTTTCTTGCGTTTATCAAACTTGCCATATTTATAACAAAATACCAGGATAGTGCTTGGCAGCGGATTTTCTAAATAGTTTAGCAGCGGATTGATGCTTTTCTTGTCGTCGCTCTCACTGCCCCATTTCATGTCCTGCGCTTCTTTTACCAAAACAACCTGGTAGTCGGCCATCATCGGATAGCGCTTAGAGGCATTCAATACCATCATTACATCGGTATCCTTACCGTACAAAACCGTTTGGTTAAAACCTTTTTCGGCATCAGACAATAAATGATGTTCTACGTAATTACTTACCAGGTCAGTAAAGTACGGCTCATCGCCATGCAATAAATAAATAGGTTTGAATTTTCTATTTTTTAGATCCTTAATAATATCGACAGCACTCATTAAAGCAAAAGTAAAAATTCAAAAGTCAAAAAGCATTAGAGTTTAAAAGTAAAGTCTAAAATCACCGTTTTGAATTTTTACTTTTGACTTTTAACTTTCAAATGCTCCAACCCTTAAATCTGCCGCCTTATGCTTTTAAGATAACCGAACAGGATGGGCAGCTCAGCTTGTTTGACGAGATCCGCAAGCGCAATATCATCATCACGCCCGAAGAATGGGTGCGGCAACACTTTGTGCAGTATCTCATCGGCCATAAAAATTATCCTAAATCACTGCTGAAACTGGAAGGCGGACATAAGCTATATGGTAAGCAACGTCGATCAGATATTATTGCCTTTAATTCGGCAGGCGAGAAAGTTTTAATAGTGGAGTGTAAAGCACCATCTGTGGCTATCGACCAAAAGGTGTTCGACCAGGTAGCCCGTTACAATATGGTGCACAAAATTGGTTTACTGGCAGTAACCAATGGATTACAGCATTTTTACTGCCGTATTAATTTCGATCAGAATAACTACGAATTTATTAAGGAACTACCGGAGTATCAGAAAATTTGAATGAACTGGTTGGGAACTTCATAAGCATTTGTATTTTCTCAAATAACTCGTTCGGCTTGAAAGGCTTAGACACATAATCATTCATGCCCGAGTCATGCACACGTTCCCTGATATCAAACAATGCCGACGCCGTAAGTGCGATGATAGGGATGCCGGATTTCTGATGATCGCGCATTTTTCGGATCTCTTTAGCTGCATCAAAACCGTTCATCACGGGCATTTGCAAATCCATCAGGATGATATCGAAATTGCCGTATTGTACCAGTTCGACCGCGCGTTCGCCATTTTCTGCAATGGTTGGTGTAATACCCCATTTAGATAAAAGTTTTTTCATCAGCATAACGTTCACGGGGTTGTCTTCGGCAATGAGTATGCGTACAGCGCTTAAATTGTCGTTGTCTTCGGCCAATTGCTGTTGTTTAGGTGCCGGCTCATATATTTCTGTCGATACCGGGAAGATCATATTAAATGTAAACTCAGAGCCGGTGCCTGGCGTGCTGTTTACTTTAATCTTAATGCCCTGCAATTCCAGTAATCGTTTAACGATGGCTAAACCTAAACCTGTGCCGCCATATTGACGTGTTGTACTGATAGATTCTTGTGTAAAAGGTTCAAAGATCAGGTCAAGGCGGCTTTGGTCAATGCCAATACCGGTATCTTTCACTGCAAAATTAACGGTTACCTGGTTATGACGATCTTCAATACAAGTTGCCCGTACAGATACCGATCCTTCTGCAGTAAATTTTATGGCATTACTGATGAGGTTAAATACAATTTGGGTAATACGGGTTGGGTCGCCAAATAATACCTTACGGTTAAGGCCACTGTCTACATCCAGCTTAAAGGCAAGGCCTTTGGCATGTGCTGTGAGCGTTTGCCCGCCGCAAATATTTTGCATGAGCTCAACCATATTGAATTTAATATTCTCGAAAATCAGCTTTCCTGATTCTATTTTATTAAAGTCAAGCACATCATTAACAATAGACAATAGGTTGCCTGCTGAAAACTTTAAGACTTCCAGGTTTTCGCGTTGATCCGGACGGGGATTGCCGGTAATAAGCAAATTACTCATACCAATTACGGCATTAAGTGGTGTCCTTATCTCATGCGACATGGTCGATAAAAATTCAGACTTAGCTTCTGATGATTTTTGCGCCTTCCGCATGGCATCTTCAAATTCGGAAGTTAGCCCGTTTTGTTTTTCGCTTGTTTCTTTGAGTTCTGTAAAGGTTTTAATAAAGGCATTATAAAAGTGGCTTATAATAATGGCAATCAATACAAAGCAGGCAAACATGGCCACAATGGATGTATTTTGATCAACCTTTTCGGGCTTTAAAGGTATAACGTAGTTGTTGCTGTATTGCAGTAACATTAAGGCTAATGCCGGTACAATATTAAGTAAAGAGTAAATTAAACCTGGTTTTTGCCCCAGCATGTAAAAGCTGAAAAGCATGATTAAAATAATAACCTCGGCAGTAACTACATCAACGTTTTGGATAGCAACAAAGATGTCAACAACATTGGCGATTGTGCCAACAATAAGGATAAGGTGGGAGATAAGTGTCCACCGGGGGCGATAGGTTAAAAATTTGAATAAAACAGCCGCCGAAACAAACATTACCCCGGTAGTAATACTCAGGATAACGTGATGTTGATACAAAACATCAGCGAGGATAACAAAAAGAGTAAAGAAAGCTAAGGCTAGTCCATAATAAAGCATACGCAGGCGCGCACCATCCAGTATCGACAGGCCGTCGGCTAATACTCTTCGCAGTGATAAATTAAAAAAGCCTACTTTTTTGGTCATACCCAGTGGTTTAGCTGAAGCTATGCAATGAAAATTTTGAAAATTAACAATTGATAACGGATTAAGCTATAATCCGAATTTCAAAACTAACATGCAGACCACATGTGCAATTAATCGGCCAATCCCGCCAATCCTGCTTGTATGATTGTTAGTTTTGCTTCAGCATCAGCCTTCTTTTTCTGCTCGGCTTCAATAACTTCAGGTTTAGCATTAGCCATAAACCGCTCATTACCTAACTTGGCATCAACAGATTTTAAGAAACCATGGAGATATTCCTGCTCTTTTAGTAATCTTTCTTTCTCTGCTACCGGGTCGATATTTTCATCCAGAGGTATATAAAACTCGTCTGTTGATACTAAAAAGCTGCTTGCGCCTGTTAACTTATCATTAACCAATGTAAGCTCGCTAAGGTTTGCAAGCTTGGTTAAAATTGTTTGGTAGTTAAGATAATCAACTCCCGAATTTGCTTTTACCGAAAGTGGTAAAGCTTCTTTAGGCGAGAGCTGTTTACTGTTTCTAACATTTCTGATTTGCGTAATGATTTGTTTAACGTTTTCAACGTCAGCCAACAGTCGTGTATTTATTTCCCCATTAGCAGGCAATTGTGCAACAATGCAGCAATCTTGCTCACCGCGATTTCCAAACAACTCGTCATGCCACAGTTCTTCAGTGATGAACGGCATAAACGGATGTAAGATTTTCAGTATGTTTTCAAAAAAGGCTATGGTCTTGTTGTATGTACCACGATCTATCGGTTGCAGGTAAACCGGTTTGATCATTTCCAGGTACCAGGCACAGAAATCGTCCCATACCAGTTTATAGGTAGCCATTAACGCTTCTGATAAGCGGTATTGTTTAAATGTATCTTCAATCTCTATTAAAGCCTGGTTAAAGCGGCTGTCAAACCAATCAATAGCTACCTGGTTAGGGTTGCTTAAACTATCATCAACCTCCCAACCTTTTACCAATAGGAACGCGTTCCATACTTTATTGTAAAAATTACGGCCCTGCAAGCAATGGCTTTCATCAAACATCAAATCATTACCGGCGGGCGAGCTTAGCAGCATGCCTACGCGCACACCATCTGCACCATATTGAGCAATCAAATCCAAAGGATCAGGCGAATTGCCCAATGACTTTGACATTTTACGACCCTGTTTATCACGAACGATACCCGTCAGGTAAACATTCTCAAATGGGATTTTGCCTTTAAACTCGTGCCCGGCCATGATCATCCTGGCTACCCAGAAGAATAAGATCTCCGGTGCGGTAACCAGATCGTTGGTAGGGTAGTAGTAGTTAATGTCGGCATTGTCAGGGTCCTTGAATCCGTCAAATACAGATATCGGCCATAACCATGATGAGAACCAGGTATCAACAACATCTTCGTCCTGGCGCAGGTCATCAATAGTCAATTCCGGATTATTGATTCTAGCTTCTGTTAAAGCTTCTTCAATAGTTTTGGCAATAACATGCTGTCCGTTTGGTAAATAATAAGCCGGGATTTGCTGTCCCCACCATAACTGGCGGCTAATACACCAGTCTTTCACATTTTCCATCCAATGACGGTAGGTATTTGTGAATTTTTCGGGGATCAGCTTGATCTCGCCGTTTAATACATAATCCAGCGCTGGCCTGGCCATTTCTTCCATCTTGCAAAACCATTGCATAGATAGTTTAGGCTCAATAACTGCGTTAGTACGCTCAGAAAAACCAACCTGCGATTTGTATTCTTCTACTTTCTCCAGCGCACCCGCTTCTTCCAGCATCACGGCTATCTTTTTACGCGCAGCGAAGCGATCCTCGCCAACCAAAATTTGTGCTTTAGTGTTTAGGGTACCGTCGTCATTTAAGATATCGATAACGGGCAGCTTATGTTTCTGGCCCAGCTCATAGTCGTTTAAATCATGCGCAGGGGTAACTTTTAAACAGCCGGTACCAAAATCCATGGTTACGTACTCATCCAGTATAACCGGTATTTCACGGTTAATTAGTGGGATGAACACCTTTTTGCCATGCAGATGGGTATACCGTTCATCGTTAGGGTTAATACAAATAGCCGCATCAGCCATAATGGTTTCCGGGCGGGTGGTAGCGATAGTTAAATGACCAGCGCCACCAACAATCGCATAGTTAATATAATATAACTTTTGATTTACCTCTTTACGAATAACCTCCTCATCGCTCACCGCGGTTTTACCTTGCGGGTCCCAGTTTACCATGCGCACGCCGCGGTAGATCAGCCCTTTTTTATGCAAGTGGATAAAAGTATCAATTACCGCTTCAGACAGGTCATCGTCCATCGTAAAACGGGTACGATCCCAATCGCACGATGCACCCAGTTTCTTTAATTGATCAAGGATGATACCGCCGTATTTTTCCTTCCATTCCCAGGCGTAATCCAGGAATTCGGCGCGGCTCAGGTCTTTTTTGCTGATGCCTTTTTCTTTGAGCATGGCAACAACCTTGGCCTCGGTAGCAATACTGGCGTGGTCGGTACCCGGTACCCAGCAGGCATTTTTGCCTTTCATACGGGCGCGACGGATCAGTACGTCTTGTATGGTATTGTTTAGCATATGGCCCATGTGCAGCACGCCGGTAACATTGGGCGGAGGCATCACAATAGTATAAGGTTCACGATCATCGGGTACCGATCTGAAAAAGTTGTTTTCTAACCAGTAACTGTACCATTTCTCTTCGGCCTCTTTAGGCAAATATGTTTTAGCAATACTCATAAGGGCACAAAAATAACGTTTTGCCGCAAAACTTCGTAGATAGATTGTAGGGGCTTGCAATTGTTATGTTACACAGGTGCTTTTGCTTTAAATAATTACTAATATTGTATTAATAACTGACTCAATTATTCACATGAAATTAAAAATTGCACATCTGTTTGTGGCGGGGGGCGTATGTCTTGCTGCCAGCGCTTTTGTTATTGTAAAGCCAAAACCCAAGTTTATCGACCCGGCAAACATGGATAAATCTGTAAAGCCCGGCGACGATTTTTGGGAGTACGCCAACGGTAACTGGGTTAAACACCACACTATTCCTGCTAAGAAAACAAGTTGGGGCGCTTTTAACATCCTGGCGCAGGAGAACGTTGACCGTCTGGTTGGCCTGCTCAATGAAACCAGCAAACAAACCGGTATTAAAGGCAGCGTTACCCAACGTGTAGGAGATATGTACGCCAGCGGTATGGATAGCGTAGCCATCGAGAAAAAAGGTTACGACCCAATTAAATCTGATCTACAACGCATCGAGGGCATCAAAACTACTGACGACGTAGTTGCCGAAGTAATTTATCAACGTACACATGGTTTAGCAAGTCCGCTGTTTAGTTTTGGTGTTGGGCCAGATTCAAAACACCCTAATGTAAACATTGCCGGCTTTTACCAGGGCGGTACCTCTCTGCCCGACCGCGATTACTACATCAAAGACGACGCGCGTACCATAAAGATCCAAAATGCTTACAAACAATACATAGCTAACCTGTTCACATTTACAGGGGATACTAAAGACGCCGATAAGAACGCAAACACTATTTTCGGCCTTGAAGCTAAGATGGCTAAAGCTCAGCTAAGCCGTACCGAAATGCGCGATCCAAACAAAACCTATCACAAGTTTGCCGTGATGGATTTCCGCAAGACCACGCCGCACTTTGATTGGGTGAAGCTGATGGTTGATCTAAAAGCCCCCGGTCAGGATAGCGTTTTGGTTGGCCAGCCTGACTTCTTTAAGTTTGAGGATGATTTGGTAGGATCGACCACGGTAGATGACTGGAAAGTATACCTGAAGTGGCAAATCCTTAAGAACTCGGCTGGTGAGTTAAGCTCGCCATTTGTTAAAGCACAGTTTGACTTTAGCAGCGTATTAAGCGGTCAGAAAGTGCAAACCCCACGCGATGAGCGTATGGCGTCTGAGATTGACGGTAGCCTTGGCGAGTTGTTAGGACAGCTTTATGTAGCTAAATACTTTAAGCCTGCCGCAAAGATCTACATGGTTAACCTGGTAAATAACCTGAAAAGCGTGTTGGGTGATAGGATTAAACGTGTAGACTGGATGAGTCCGGAAACTAAAGCACGTGCCCTTAAAAAGCTGGCTGCATTCAGTGTTAAAATTGGTTATACCGACAAATGGGAAGAGTATAAAGGCTTAACTATTGTTCGTAATGATTACGAAGGTAACCTGCGCCGCATCAGCCAGTGGCGTTATAACTTCAACGTAAGTCAGTTGGGTAAACCGGTTGATAAAAAGCGTTTTAACATGACGCCGCCGACTGTAAACGCTAACTACAGTCCAACCAAAAACGAGATCACCTTCCCGGCAGGGATACTGCAATCGCCGTTCTTTAACTTTGATGCTGATGACGCTGTTAATTACGGTGCTATAGGCGCGGTTATCGGCCATGAAATGACGCATGGTTTTGACGATCAGGGCCGCCAATACGATGCTGATGGTTCATTACATGACTGGTGGACGAAAGCTGATGCGGACAAGTTCAAATCGCGTGCTGATAAGGTAGTTGATCAGTTTAATGCTTATACCGTTAATGATACAATTCATATTAACGGCCGTTTAACTTTGGGTGAGAACCTGGCCGACTTAGGCGGCGTTAACGTTGCTTACGAAGCTTTCAAGAAAACCAAGCAAGGGCAATCAAATGTTAAGATTGACGGCTTTACGCCAGATCAGCGTTTCTTCTTGTCATTCGCACAGGTATGGCGCGGTTCAACCCGCCCTGAAACTGCAGCGCAATTGGTATTGGTAGATCCGCACGCTCCGGGTAAATACCGCTCTTATGCTGCATTGACAAATATTGATGCCTGGTACAAGGCATTTAACGTGCAACCCGGCGACAAACTGTACAAGAAACCAGAGGACCGGATCAGAGTTTGGTAAGGGCCCGTGTTTTGTTTCACGTAAACGTGTACCAGATGAAACAAGTGAAACAGTATTTCTTGTTAATGCTTTGTATATCAATTAGTTGTTAAAATTTAGTGAAACAAAATGAAACAGTAAAAAATACTTTTAAGTCATTTTTTGTTTCATTGCTGATGATCTAATATTTAAAATTTAAAACATTTAAAAGCATTTAAAAACAATTAAAAACAGCAAAAGCCGCCTTTGAGGGCGGCTTTTGCTGTTTAAAGCACATACTTAAAATCTTATCTTTGCTTTTATGATCATCCATCAGTTTTATGACAAGGGTTTGGCCCAGGCGTCGTACGCCGTTGTGCGCGATAATAAAGTGATAGTGATCGACCCGTCTCGCAATCCGCAACCATATTATGATTTTGCCCAACTGCATGAGGCGGATATCGTCGGCGTGATAGAAACCCACCCGCATGCCGATTTTGTAAGCTCGCATTTAGAGATCCATCAAACCACCGGCGCTACCATTTATTGCAGCAAGCTGGTGGGGGCAGGGTATCCGCATGAAACTTTTGATGATGAGGATATTATTCACCTGGCCGATATCCAATTAAAAGCCATCAATACACCCGGCCATTCGCCCGACTCGATCTGTATTTTACTGGTAAATGAAGATGGCTATGAAACGGCCTTGTTTACCGGCGATACTTTATTTGTTGGTGATGTTGGCAGGCCGGATTTGCGCGAGGATGCCGGAAATATAACGGCTAAGAAAGAAGAACTGGCTGCCCGGCTTTATCACTCCTTACGCGATAAGTTGATGCAGTTACCGCCGCATATAACCGTTTATCCGGCACATGGTCCCGGATCGCTTTGCGGTAAAACTACCAGTCCTGATTTGTATAGCACCCTAAGCCGTGAGCTGAAAGAAAACTATGCTTTGCAGATAGCAGACAGAGACGAATTTATAAAAGTAATTATTGCCGATCAGCCTTTTGTGCCGCATTATTTCGGCTTTGATGTCGACTTAAACAAAAAAGGCGCGCCGACTTTGGGACCCTCTATTGAGGCCATTAACATCATAGAGGCGAATGAAATAGAAGCAGGGACTTTAATTATCGACACCCGAAAAAAGGAAGCATTCAGGCAGGGCCATTTAAACGGCGCCATTAACTTGCAGGATGCCGGGAAATTTGAAACCTGGCTGGGATCAATTGTCGAACCTTATGAATCGTTTTATTTATTGGCAGATAGTGAAGTGGCTTTAAATACGGTAATTGAAAAAGCGGCTAAGATTGGATACGAAGCAAATATCAAAGCGGGCGTAATAATTAATGGTGCTGAATTACAATCCTCTGATTTTGAATTAGGCCACTTCAAGTCGAACCCCGATAAATACACCGTTATCGACGTAAGAAATCGTAACGAAGTTAGCCATGGAAAGATCTTTGCCGATGCTTTAACCATCCCATTGCCCGAACTAAGAAAACGCTTGCACGAAATCCCGACAGGAAAACCAATTGTGGTGCATTGCGCTGCCGGGTATCGCTCTGCGGCGGCTGTAAGCATCATCGCCAATAAAATAAATTCGGTACCGGTTTATGATTTGAGCGACGCCATAACCCAATTTGCATGAACCCGGATTTGCAAATAGTGACTACTGCCGATGGTTCAAAAACTATTTTCAACCCATCAGTTGGCGAAAATTATCATTCCATCAATGGCGCTTTACAAGAAAGTCAGCATGTATTCTTAAACGCCGGCCTTCGTTATTTTTTAGATGAGCGCAACGCACAAACGGTCTCTATTCTGGAAGTGGGGTTCGGCACCGGGTTAAACTTTCTATTAACTGCCGATTATTGCGTCGAGCAGAAAATTAATCTTGATTATGTCGGTATCGAGGCTTATCCACTTACTGATGAGTTGATTGGCGATACAGGTTACAATCAATATACCTCTGGCGCAACCTGGCAGCAGTTTTTGAGCAACTATCAAGATGGATTAAATCAACCAACAGCTTTAAATGAGTTTTGCCGTTTACACATCGCCCATGTACCATTAATGGACTTTCAGTCCGCACAAAAATTTGATGTGATCTATTTTGATGCCTTTGCCTCCGCGCATCAACCCGAAATGTGGGGCGAAGAAGCCATAGGTCATACCATCAAATTTTTGAAACCCGGCGGCGTGTTTGTAACTTATGCCATCACCGGCAATTTAAAGCGGATGCTGAAGGGCCTGGGGTTAAAGATCCAGAAGATCCCGGGTGCGGCAGGCAAGCGGGAGATGTTAAGGGCACGTTTGTAAGTGGTATTTTCACTTACGACGAATTGAAAATCGTTTGTCATTGCGAGCGTAGCGTGGCAATCGCAAGGAGAAAAGTTCGCGATTGCTTCGTCGTACCTCCTCGCAATGACAATTTTATATATGATCCCCCAATCACTCATTAAAATAATCTGCACATCCGCACATCTGCATATCTGCACATCCCTATATTTGCACATCAAAAACGCACATCAAAACACATGGCACTAATTCCACCTCCGCACGCATCAACACCGGCTACTTCTTTTGAGCGTTTGCTCACCATCATGGACGACCTGCGACTTAATTGTCCATGGGATAAAAAGCAAACGCTGGAGAGCCTGCGCCACCTGACTATTGAAGAGGTTTATGAACTGTCTGACTCTATTTTGGCGGCTGATATGCCGGAGATCAGGAAGGAATTAGGCGACATTATGCTGCACCTGGTATTTTATTCGCGCATAGCATCAGAAGGCAACCATTTCAATATTACCGACGTACTGAATGGTATATGTGAGAAACTGATTAACCGCCACCCGCATATTTACAGCGATGTAGAGGTTAATGATGAAAATGATGTAAAGCGCAACTGGGAACAGATCAAGCTTAAAGAAGGCAATAAATCTGTTTTAGGCGGTGTGCCTGCATCATTACCCGCACTGGTAAAAGCATCGCGCATACAAGAAAAAGCCCGCGGTGTGGGTTTTGATTGGGAAGAGAAAAGCCAGGTGTGGGCCAAGGTTGAAGAAGAACTGCAAGAGTTCAAGAATGAATTTAATGCCGAGGATGAAACTACGATAGATCATGAACGGGCAGAGGGCGAATTTGGCGATCTGCTGTTTTCATTGATCAACTACGCCAGGTTTATCAACATCAACCCGGAGGATGCGTTGGAGAAAACCAATCGCAAATTCATCAAACGGTTTCAATATCTGGAAAGTAAAGCTGCCGAAAATGGCCAGCAATTACATAATATGAGCCTTGCCGAAATGGACACTTTTTGGGAGGAGGCCAAGAAATTATAAGTGTCGCTTATCAATAATTTAATTTGAGTTTGCAGGGCTCAAAATCATGAAAAGCAAGTTTTATATTCTGTTATTTTTAGTGCCGATGCTGATAGCCGGCTGTATTAAAACCGATCACAATCCCGATACCGATCCGCGGAATAACAATTATCCGCTGGGTACTTTCACCGGCAAGTTTATGCGTGTGCATATCGATCCGCAAACCAGGAAAACTGATACCATTAAAACGGATATTCAGTTGATGCTGTCAACCAATACGGGTTTCTATGTAAGCGGCGATACTTCTGTGTTTCACGCAGGCAGCTATGGTAGCTTTAGCGAAGATTATACAGACATGAGTATGTCATTCCATGATGTTACCTGGCCGGCACACGTTTATGATCATAAAACGCATTTGATGGGCAGCTACAAGTACAGCTATAACGGCTCTTACCTGGAAATAGTGGATAACAAAGCGTCTGACACTTTACAATACATCTACCACTTAAATAAAAAATACTAAGAAGCTGTTAAAATGGTATACCTCGCAATAGCGTTGAGAGATATACCATTTATTATGCGTTTAAACGAGCGGGTTCGGTTTATTATTAAACTCGTCCGTTATAAGCTGGGGTCAAATTCCACAATCCATTCAATACCATATTTGTCTCTGAACATTCCGGCATAGGTACCCCATGGGCTGTCGCCAATGGGTCCTTCAACCGCTCCTCCTGCTGATAATCCATTAAATATTTGGTCGGCTTCTTCACGGCTTTCTGCGCTCACTAATATTTTAGACCTGTTTTCGTTTTCGTTTACCCGGCCCATAAATTCCGGAACATCATTGGCTATTAATAGATTGTGCTTGCCAATAGGTAAACCAATGTGCATTATTTTATTTACTTCGTTTTCCGGAACCTGAAAATCAGGACCCGACAGATCTTTGAAGCGGATGATCCTTGTGAACTCTCCGCCAAAAACTGATTTGTAAAAGGTGAATGCTTCTTCGGCGTTGCCATTGAAGTTGATCCACGGATTGATTGTTCTCATAATTTTTAATTCTTTAAAAAAGTGATTATAAATTTTCTTCTTATGTTTTCTACGATAATGTGGCCAGCAAATCTTCCAGGTTTTTTAGCGTCATGGTGAAGCCTATTTTGAAGCCCTCTAATAATTTCTCCAATCGTTCAAACGATTCATTAAAAATGACAATGTCCACCTTGGTAATGCCATTTTGTTCACTGAAATTGTAATCCCATTCAGAACCCGGCAATTCACGGTTTTCGTCTTTATCTGCAAAAGCGTTGTACATTTTAAAATTGGTTTTTGGGGTAATCGATGTAAATTCCTGCACCGCCCAACGTTCCTGCCCATCGGGGCTTATCATCGCGTAAACCCGCCGCCCGCCAACTTCAAAATTCATATACCTGGTTTTGGCGCGCATAGGTGCAGGTGCTCCCCATTGGTCCAGCAGTTCGGCTTTGGTAAAGGCATCCCATACTAAAGACTGTCCGGCATTAAATTCTCTGGTTATATAAACCGTTTTCGCTGCCTTGTCAACGTTAAAATCAAATAGCAAATCGTTGTTCATTATTCCTGTTCTTTAATTGTTTTTAATAAATGGTCAAGCTGGTTAAATTGAGTTTCCCAGTTTTGTCTGAACTGGGCTAACCAATGGTCAAACTCCTGCATCTTTTTGGCGTTAAAATGATAATAGATCTCCCGGCCACTATGCTCAGGTTTAATCAAATCACATTCGTGCAATACTTTAATGTGTTTCGATACCGCTTGCCGGGTCATATCAAATTTTTCGGCCATCACATTAGGCGTTAATGCCTGAATGGCAATTAAGGTTAAGATGGCTCTGCGGGTTGGATCGGCTATGGCCTGAAATAGATCTGGTTTCATTTTTATTTAACGTGCAACTTTTGAGTTGCTAATTTATGTGCAACTTTTGAGTTGCGCAAATTTATTTGAAAATTTTTTGTGAAAGGGATCAAATTTTGAAAGAGCAGTCCTTCTACAGAAGGAAAAAAATCAATATTTTAAAGAAAAAAGGGCTGCCGTCTTGAGCTGGTAGAAGCGTAGGCACTATCGAGCGTTTATTGGCCTTTTGGGGTATGCTTAACACAGCTACTCCTAACGTTATAGAACGATTCAGAAAGAATTAATAACATTCGTTATCGTGAGCGAGGTACGAGCGTGACGATCTCTAAATAATTTGCTTGATACATATAGGCTAGAGATTGCCACACTCGTACCTCGTTCGCAATGACGTTGTGGTGGTAAGCTTTTTATTTGTATTGGATAGCTTTTACAGGAGAGATCTTTGCCACCAGCATTGATGGAATGGTAAGCACCAGTAAACAAATAATCATAGTGCCAATATTAAGCGACACCACATCCAGCCAGGTGAGTTTTATCGGAACAAAGGACATGTAATAAGACGAGGCATCCAACTTAAAAACATGTGTGTGGTATTGCAGCAAACCCAGGCCCAAACCCAGGATGTTGCCAAACAGCAGGCCCAGGCCAATAATGTAAGAGGCATTCAGCAAAAAGATTTTTTGGATGTTCCAGTTAGTAGCGCCCATTGCTTTTAGTATACCTATCATGGCGGTACGCTCCAAAATCATAATCAACAGGGCCGATATCATGTTAATTACCGCTACAACCAGCATTAATGCCACCATAATACGGTTATTTATATCCAATAAAGGCAGCCATTCAAATATCAGCGGAAAATTTTCAAATACGGTAGTAAATTTTAACCGGGGAGGGAGGTTATTATCTACAAAATGGCCCACCTCGTCAATCTGATCAAAATTGGCTACCTGTAATTCATAACCGCCAATTTCGTCGGGTTTCCAGTCGTTAAGGCGTTTAATCAGGTTAATATCGCCAATAACATAAATCTTATCAATATCCTCAACGCTGGTATCAAAAATGCCAACTACCTTAAATGGCCGGCGGCGCAATGGTTCCTGCACAAAAAACATCGTTAGGTTGTCGCCCAGTTTTAAGCGCAAGCGGTCGGCCAGCGTTTGCGATACCATTAGTTCGCGTTTTGATTCGCTGGTGTCGGCAAAATTTATGACCGTACCTGCCACCATGTTGGCCTTTAAAAAATCCCAGTTATAGGTTTTATCAACCCCTTTAAGCAGTACCCCTTCAATTTCGTTATTGGCTTTGATAATACCCGGCTTGGTGGCAAAGGGCGCAAGGTGTTTAATGGCCGGGCTGCCTTTTGCCTTGTTTTCAAAAGTGTCCGCGCGCGCAAAGGGCGAGTTCTCGTAAGAGGCATTGAGATCGTACTTTACGACGGTAATATCGCCATCAAAGCCACGCACCTTCGTTTGGATTTCGCCTTTAAAACCGCGAATAATAGCTAGTGATAGAATCATCACCCCTAAGCCCAGCGTAATGCCCGCAATGGCTATGCGCACAATCAATTTAGAGAAGGTGCGTTTAGATTTAAAGGAGATCCGGCTGGCTATGAAAGAAGCAAAATTCAATGCGATGTGTTGTTTTTTGTAACTTAGCAAATATGCAGTTTTAACGCCTAAAATGGTATTTTAATTTAAGGGGGATCAATATTTATGATGCGGATAAAATTTTTGTTTCTGTTGATAGTAATAACCGGGTGTCTGTTTTGCACTACTGGCGGCTACAGCAAACCGATTGGTTCGTCAAAACGCGTTCATCATCGAATGTCTGCATCGATAGTTACAGGAGCCGACCAAACCATATCATACCTCGGCTATTTAAAAGGTAAAAACATAGGCATGGTGGTTAACCCCACATCCATCATCGGCAAAAATAAAACGCCCTTGGTGGATAGCTTGTTGAAGCTGGGCGTCAATATAAAAAAAGTGTACGGCCCGGAGCATGGTTTCAGGGGCAATGCCAGTAACGGCGCTAAAGTCGACGATGCTGTCGACACCAAAACCGGCTTGCCGGTGATCTCGCTTTATGGTAAACATTTTAAACCTACGCCTGCCGATTTGAATGGGATTAACCTCATGATATTTGACATTCAGGATGTAGGCGCACGGTTTTACACCTATATATCAACCCTGCACTATGTAATGGAAGCCTGCGCCGAAAATAATATAGAGCTGATGATCCTTGACCGGCCGAACCCCAATGGTACTATTGTAGACGGGCCGATACTGGATACGGCGTATCGTTCCTTTGTGGGGATGCACCCAATCCCCATTTCGCACGGAATGACCATTGCCGAATATGCCAAAATGGTCAATGGCGAGCGCTGGCTTAAAAATGGTATTCAGTGCAAACTGAAGATTATTAAAATGGCCAACTATAAGCATGCTGACAGGTATGTTTTGCCGGTTAGCCCGTCGCCAAATTTAAATACGGAGCAGTCTGTTTTGTTGTATCCCAGCGTATGTTTGTTTGAGGGGACAGCCTTAAGCTTAGGAAGGGGTACGATGGTGCCTTTTACCGAAGTAGGGCATCCTGCATTAAAAGGCAAGTATAATTATTCCTTTAAACCGGTGAGCATCCCGGGCATGAGCGAGGACCCGCCGCAAAAGAACCAGGTTTGTTATGGTATTGATTTGAAAGATTATGATACCGCGAGTTTAAAACGTAGCGGCCAAATTAACTTGGGCTGGCTGATAGAAATGTACAAAGCATTCCCTGACAAAGCACATTTTTTTAATGCATATTTTACTAAACTGGCCGGCACAGATCAACTACAAAAACAGATAGAGGCGGGCAAGACCGACGTGCAGATCAGGCAGGGTTGGGAGGTTGGTTTAGCCAAATTCAGGGCGACGAGAAGTAAATATTTGCTATATCAATAATGGGCATTGGCGAGGCATTATCATTTAAATAATTTTTGATGTTTTGACCAAATCCCGACGCAATTTATTAGATTAAATTACGATATTATCAGCATGAAACTTGTATTTATGGGTACGCCACAGTTTGCTGTGGCATCGTTAGATGAATTGATAAAATCCGGTGCAGATATCGTCGGTGTCATTACCGCGCCTGATAAACCTGCGGGCCGTGGGCAGAAAATCAACGAGTCGGCCGTTAAGGAATATGCAGTGGCTAACGGCTTACGGGTTTTACAACCCACTAACCTGAAAGACCCGGAGTTTCTGGCCGAACTAAGATCATTAGATGCTGATTTACAAGTAGTGGTAGCTTTCAGGATGTTGCCCGAAGAAGTTTGGAACATGCCCGATAAAGGCACCATCAATTTACATGCTTCTTTATTACCGCATTACCGTGGTGCAGCGCCAATAAACTGGGCGCTGATTAACGGCGAGAAGGAGAGCGGTGTAACCACTTTCTTTTTAAAGCATGAGATAGATACCGGCAATGTACTGTTTACCGAAAAAGTAACGCTTACCGGCAAAGAAACAGCCGGCGAACTGCATGATCGCCTGATGAATAAAGGCGCAGGCTTGCTGGTAAAAACGGTTAAGGCTGTAGAGAGTGGCAGATATAATGAGCACCCGCAAACTGCATTACATGCAGATGATACAGAACTAAAATCGGCACCAAAAATTTATAAAGACGATTGCAAAATAGACTGGAACCAACCGGTTGTTAATATTTATAATTTTATCCGTGGCTTAAGCCCGGTACCAACTGCCTATACCGAATTAAACGGTAAAACTTTCAAAATTTACCGTGCAGAATACCAGGAAGCAGAACCCGGTATACAACCCGGCGCATTTTTAAGCGACAATAAAACGTACCTGAAATTTGCTACCAAAGATGGTTTCATCAGTGTAACTGACGTGCAGCTGGAGGGTAAGAAGCGTATGGAGGTTGCTGAGTTTTTGAGAGGAGTGAAGTTGTAAGAAATGATCCTTGTAATCTTGTCATCTCGAGCATAGCGAGAGATCTATACACGTGCATTTATACGGAGTTCAGACTTGCAATGTATAGATTGCTCCCGTTGGTCGAAATGACATCCTTTTTTATAAATTGCATATATGAAAACCATCGTTTTTTTGATTGCATTATTATGCCTCTCCATATTATCATCCGCCCAAAAAACAAGCAAACGCAAACTGGTTTTTGACGATGAATTCAACTACTCCGGCTTGCCCGACTCCACCAAATGGGGTTACGAAAAAGGCTTTGTCCGTGAAAAAGAACCACAATACTATACCGAAAAAAGATTACAGAACTGCCGGGTAGAAAACGGCATGTTGGTGATAGAGGGAATTAAAGAACAATTTCCTAACCCCGGCTTCAAAGCGGGTTCTAACCGTCGCGAGGAGCAACAGCAGTTTGCGCCTTATACCTCGGCATCTATCAATACTTCCGGCAAATATTCATGGCAATATGGGCGAATTGAAATGCGGGCTAAAGTACCACCCGGCAGCGGCACCTGGCCGGCGTTCTGGATGTTAGGCGACAGCTTTCATGATATCAACTGGCCACGCTGCGGCGAGATAGATATTATGGAATATTTGGGCCGCGACTCGACGCGGGTGCATGGCACTGTCCATTATGCTGATTCTTTGGGCAAACATCAGCAGCAGGGTGTTGGTCCGGTGGTTGGTAAACCTGCGGACGGTTTTCATATCTACGCCGTCGATTGGGACGAAAAAGGAATGACCTTTTATTACGATAACTTGAAGTATTTCACTTTTGATTATGCCGGCATGAAAAATGCCGATGCCAACGTGTTTAAGAAAAAGTTCTACCTGCTAATTAATCTGGCGCTGGGCAGTACGGATGATTGGGGCGGTTTGCAGGATGATAGCATTCTGCCGGCTAAATATTATATCGATTACGTAAGGGTCTATCAATAATTGAAGTTGTCATCCTTCGCTATCGCGAAGGATCTTATACGTTTCGCCTGTCAATTTTATAAGATTTTTCGCTATGCTCAAGAAAATAGTTCTTCGCTATCGCTCAGAATGACAAGTCTTTTAATCAGGCTTTATTGAGTTCGTCCAGCAGCAATTTACTCACCTTGCTGAAGTAGCGTCTTATCCCATAACCCATAACGCATTGAATGCCTTTGCTGGCATTGGTCAGAAAAACCTCGTCGGCCTCATATAAAATTTCAGGATTGATCTGGGCCTCCATAACGGGGATGTTATTCTTTTTGGCGATATTGATGATCACCTGGCGCATAACACCTTCTACACAACCCTCACTTAAAGCCGGGGTATACAAATGATTCTGGTACCATACAAAAACATTGGAACTGCTGGCCTCGCACAAAAAACCGGCTTGATTAAGCAGGAAAACTTCGTCCAGGTTATTCTGAGCTTTATATAAGCCTGCCATTACATAAGTAAGCGAGTTGCAGGTTTTAATGTTCGACAGGTAGTTTGACGGTTTAGGCAGATCTGTAAAAATATCAACGATTAAACCCTTTTCGTTCAGGAAATAACGCGGCTCATCGGCAGGCACAAATTCCATGCAATAGCCGGTTTTGTTTTGCGATGGTGCATAAAAACCCTCTGAGTCGCGGTAAACGGTTAGCCGGATGCGGCCATGTCTGGCTTTATTGCGTACGGCCAACTGTTCTGCCTTTTCTTTCAGAAAATAGGCATCCATTTGCGAGTAGCCGTCCATTTTCAAGGCTTTCATGCCCCGTTGCAGGCGATCGGCATGCAAGTCGGCAAACTTGAGCTGGCCCTTAAGCATGCGCATGCTTTCAAATAAACCATCGCCATATTTAAACGAACGGTTGCCCACCGGCAGCAATTTGCTATCCGAGGGTACTATCTCGCCGTTAAAATTAATATACAGTAAAGCCATGGTCAATTAATCGCTAATTTCACCATTTTGTGTGGCATTAGCACCAATATATTTTTGCCATTTCTGTAATACGCTTTCAAAATCCTGTGGCAGAGGTGCTTCAAAATGCATATATTTTTTGGCAGACGGATGCACGAAACCCAGGGTTTGCGCATGCAGCGCCTGGCGTGGCATCAGCTCAAAACAATTCTCAACAAACTGCTTGTACTTACTATAAACAGCGCCTTTCAGGATCTTGTCGCCGCCATAAGTGGCATCGCTGAATAGCGGGTGCCCAATGTGTTTCATATGCGCACGGATCTGGTGCGTACGGCCCGTCTCTAATTGGCATTCTATCAGTGTGACGTACCCCAATCGCTCTAAAACTTTATAATGCGTTACAGACCATTTGCCTTTCTCTTCGTCATCATAAATAGCCATAACCCGCCTGTCGTTTACACTGCGGCCAATGTAGCCGGTAACGGTGCCATCTTCGGGCAGGTCGCCCCAAACCAGGGCAATGTATTTGCGGGTAATAGAGTGATCAAAAAACTGGCGCGCCAGGTAGGTCATGGAGCGCTCGTTTTTACTTATAAGCAATAAGCCCGAAGTATCTTTATCAATGCGATGCACCAAACCGGGGCGGCCGTCATTACCCGGTAACGTAGGCAATTGCTGAAAGTGATAAACCAAAGCGTTAACCAGTGTGCCGGTGTAATTATTATATCCGGGATGCACCACCATGCCGGGTTCTTTGTTTACAATAAGCACGTCGTCATCCTCATACACAATATTTATGGGCAGGTTTTCCGGGTAAACTTCGGTGTCGCGCGGTGGGTGTGGCAGTACTACGGATATGATATCCTGGGGTTTAACCCGGTAACTGGCTTTGATAATCTTTTCATTAACCAGTACATTCCCGGCATCTATGGCATTCTGTATGCGGTTACGCGACGCGTTTTCAACGCGATGCATCAAAAACTTATCAATACGCAAAAGTGACTGGCCTTTATCAACCACTACACGCAGGTGTTCATACAGATCCTGTTCATCTTGCTCAAAGGCTTCGGCTTCATTTATCATATCAGCGGCAAAAATAACTGTTTTATAATCAATTAGCATTCTTAAATGATATAGCGTTAAAGTGTTGTGATATTGATTATTAAGAAATATATATTACCTTTATCACTGTAAAACCCTAACATAATTAAACTGTATGAAAAGACTCTACTCATTCATTTTTATTGCATTTTTAACGGCAGTAGCCTTTAACGCAAGTGCACAAGACGACGGCATCTCTGACTTGTTTAAAGGTAGCCCCGGCGACGTAAATAAATTAATTAACGCTTATGCAAACCCTTTATTTAAAGGCTTTGGTAACAGCTTAAATGGTGGCTGGACAAATACAGCTAAAACTCAAAAATTCTTGCGCTTTGTTATCAGAATAAGCGCCTCGGCAAGTATGGTTCCTTCTAAAGACAAATCTTTTGATATTAATGCTTTAGGTTTGGCTAATATTAAACCTACTAATGCAAGCCAGTCAATTGCTCCAACTTTTGGTGGCGACAAAAACCTGGAGACAGGCATTACTTATACCGATCCAAATAACCCTACTGCAAAGTATTCAACCAGTTTGCCTAAGGGTGTTACCCAGTATATCCCTGCGCCGCAAATACAGTTAACCATAGGCCTGGTTAAATACACAGATTTGACAATACGTTTTATACCTACAACTAAAATTACTGATGACGTAGGTTCTGTAGGTATGTTCGGTTTTGGTTTAAAACACGATATTATACAGGACTTTATTAAAAAAGGACCTGAAAAACCTTTTGATTTAGCTATAGCGTTTGGTTACACCCGTTTAAGCTACAACAAAACATTAGACGTAAAACCTGAGAACGCGCTTGTTACCGGTAATACAGATTTCAGTAATCAACGATTAGAAGGCAATTTCAATGGCATTAATGCATCAGTGATCTTGTCGAAAAAAATATTGTTCTTTACTCCATTTGTATCTGTTGGTTATCAAAAATCCAACACCAATGTATCTTTAAAAGGCAATTTCCCGTTTGTAACAGGTGCTACCAATGCAGGTACTCCAACTTACACTTCGTATGCCGACCCTATCACAATCAGTGGTTCAGGTTCAAGTTTAAGCGGCACACGTGCTGATATTGGTTTTCAGTTAAGCCTTACTGTTCTAAAAATATATGCTTCTTATGATGTAAGCAGCACTGGTTATAATTCGGCCAATGCCGGTATTGGCTTAGGTTTCTAATCGGTATTAGTGAATATCGATTTAGAAATTTTTAGTCCCGTTCATCAACTTAACAATAAGTTATTTGATGAACGGGACTTATTTGTTTATACCAAGCGCGACGACCTGATCCATCCCATTATCTCGGGCAATAAATGGCGCAAACTCAAATACCTGCTTAAAGAGGCGCAACGTCAGCATAAAAACCATTTGGTAACCTTTGGCGGGGCCTACTCCAATCATTTATTAGCAACAGCCGCTGCGGCCGCCAGGTTTGGCTTTAAGGCTACGGGTATAGTGCGGGGCGAAGAGGTTAACAACGACACCCTGTTTATGTGCCGCTTGCATGGCATGAAGCTGATTTTTACCGACAGGGAAAGTTATCGCGATAAGCAAATGTTATTTAATAATTATTTTGGCGATGACGATCAGGCCTTTTTTATTGACGAAGGCGGCACTTCGCCCGAGGCTGTAAAAGGCTGCAGCGAACTTGTTGACGAACTAAGCGAGCATTACGACCACATATTTTGCGCCTGCGGGACGGGCGCTACCGCAGCCGGTATTATAAGTGGGCTGACGAATCATCAACTCAATGCCGTTTTTCACGGCGTCCCGGTATTAAAAAATGGTGGTTTTATGGTTGACGAGATCGATAAATTACTGCCTGCGCCCGCGAGCTATCAAATTCACACAGATTATCATTTTGGTGGCTACGGCAAAACTACAGATGAGCTGATAGGCTTTGTTAAACAATTTGTGGCCGAAACAGGGATTTTGATTGAACCGGTGTATACCGGCAAAATGTTCTATGCTTTATACGATCTGGCAGCTAAAAATTACTTTAAACCAGGCAGCCGCATTTTGGCAATACATACCGGCGGTTTGTGGGGCCTGCTGGGAATGAAAGACAAATTCTGATTATTGGGTGCGATTAAATGTCATGGTTTTACCGATGAATTTGAGGTGCCAGTATCCGGTTACTTTTAAAGTGCCGTCTTTATCAAGCTTAGCAGAAGCGTTATACTCGTGCCCGGTTTGCGCTTCGTAGATCTTTCCATTTTCCCAACTGTGCGAGCCACGGTCATATTCCATGTCCCTTAAAATGTCCATTCCAATCAATTTACGATTACGAAGGGCAGGGTCGGGGTTATGCTTGTCGGTCCACTCATCCATCGCTTTGCTATTATCGGTGTTTTTAAACCATACCATGCGCCCGCGATAACCGTTACCAGCTTTGTAAACCTGCACTATTAAATTTTTATTCGACGATATCCATTTGCCGCAAATAAGGTCGGCGTCGTTTCCATCAATTGGTTTGATGGTAAAACTTGTTAAGAAAATTAAGGCTAAAAATTTAAACATTAATAGGTTATTTGGCATTATAGCTTCAGTTTACAACAGGTTTATTATAATCGCTTTTTGATAAGATTATATTAACTAAATTTATTGCGGGTTGTTTTGAATTCAAACCTAATACTAAAAAATGAAAAAGATATTATTTGTTGTTGCTATGTTATTGGGTGCCGGCCATTTTGCGCTGGCTGATACTGTTAGTATTAATCACTTCGTGGTAAAAGAAAATCCGTTTGCCGATAGCGAAGTTGCTTTGGTAGCTACTGATAGCTTGGGTAATATCCAGGAAAACGTAGGCGGTGTTTTTGCTTTTACCATCAACGGTTTCCAGGAACAAATGACTTTTGAAAAAGGAACAGCTTTTTATCGCCATAAATTAGATAAGTCGAGCTTTTTTTATGTGAAACATATCAACAACAGTGGTACACACAGCCTGTTGTATTACGTTTATAAGCAAGATGGTAAATTAAAACCCATTCATATAAGCTGGATGCTGCTGGTTATCATCCCACTGGCATTGATACTATTGGGCTATATGTTTAAGCGATTTATTATCATCGCGGTAGTGATATTCATCATCTTTCTATATTTCAATCATCACAACGGCCTTACTATGCCAACCTTCTTTGAAAGCATTTTTGATGGGTTGAAGGGATTGTTTTGATGCTGATTTTTTGATGTGCAGATATGCAAATGTGCGGATGTGCAGATGAATATTTGTCATTCTGAGCGGAGCGAAGAATCTTCTGTACGCGATTAGTGAAGTGTATAAGATTCTTCGTTCCGCTCAGAATGACAATAATATTTTAGGAATTTGAACAGTTCTACCTAAATCAGCAAATCAAAAAATCATCTGCATATCTGCACATCCGCATATTTGCACATCTAAATGCATCCGTCTAAAACGGCATTCCTATCCCGAAGTTTAGCTGCATAAAGTTGTAGGTGTCGCCTACGGGTTGTCCGTTGATCAAGCCGGTTCTGTTGGCATCCAGGTAAGCTTTCTTAAATGCGCCCGGGCGGAAAAGCTCGTCAGCGTGTTTGAGCAACACCCATTGATCTGAGCCGTCAAATTGAGGGTCTTTAAACTTAAAGGCAGCATCTAACCTGAATACGAAGAAGCTTACGTCGAAACGCAAACCGGTACCAATGCCAATAGCGGTTGATTGCAGAATGTTGTTGAACCTAAATTCGCCATTAGGATTATCAGGGTCTTTATGTAATCGCCAGATGTTACCGGCATCAACAAATACAGCCCCCTTTAATTTCGAACCAAAAAAATCATTGATTAGCTTGTAGCGATACTCGGCATTAGTGATGAATTTGACTTCGCCAAACTGATCGATGTATTTTAAACGGCTGCGCAATGTTGTATCGCCGCCATAAGCAGTACCCCGGTTAAACTGCCCCGGACCTAAAGTACGGGGTAGCCACGCACGCATATCGTTAGCGCCGCCAGCATAAAAGTTTTTCTCAAATATCAATTGATTGCTGTTACCATAAGGCACGCCTAAACCCGGATTAACCCGGAAAATAAACTGGCGCTCGCCACCAAAGCTATGGTAATATCTAAAGTCTATCTCGGCCCTTGTGTATTGGGCAAAGGTATAACCAAACAAAGTGCGTTTACCTAATGTGTCTTTCTTAGTATTAGCTAAATTAGAAACAGCCGATAAAAAATTGCCGCCAACATCCAACGATCCTTTAAAATAGGTAAAGTTATGGTAGCTGTTTAACAAATTGCCGTTTACCTGATAGGTGTACTGACTACCGGTTGTAAAAATGGTACGGCCAATCAGGTATATATACGAATAGCGATTTTGTTGCAGCAATAATTGATAAGCAACCGGGTCGATAGTGCCTTTAGAGAACTCTATGTCTATTGGCGTTATGCTGTGCACTTTATTGGCCGTCTCCAGGAAATCGTAAGTTATGGAGTTTACAAAACTGGTGCGGGTAACTAATCCCTTTTGGAAAAATAAAGAGTAGTTGGTAGACAGCGTAGTATGCGGCACCCCATATTTACCCGGTTTCGCAATGGTAAAAGGTGTAAGTAACCATGGATAGATCAGGCTGGCGCCTATTTTAAAATCCTGATTCTCTATGCTGCTGGCATTGGCAGATGCCGTGGTGCCGTTATCATATAAAACGCTTAGGTTGAGCTTTATCTGGAGCGTTACTGCGCGTTTAAAAATATTTCTGTCGGTAAATGTATTGCCGATATTGTAACCATACCGGCCATCGGCAAACAAAAACTCACCTTCTACCCGGTCAGACATTCGCTTAAGCGGCACCAGGTGCAGCACCGTGTTTAAGCGATTGGTACTATCAGATGTTTTTTGGTATTCAGGATTGGGTACGTTTCTAAAAACATTAAGCTCAGACAGGCGCGAGGTGGTAGCCGTTTGCATGTCAGAATTATAGAGGTCGCCTTTTTTCTGCAACACGTAATCAACCACCGGATGTGGTTTAAACCGGTGCGAATAATCAACAAATTTAAACTGCGAATCTACCTTGATGGTATCTGCCTTGCCGGTCATCTTATCATAACTGTTTGATATGGTAACCAGCGTATTATTCATTTTGTAGATGGGGTGCTCGGTTTTATCTGCCGGATTGTCTATAAAAAGCGTTAAATCAACCACACCACTGTTATAGGTCGAATCGACTGTGAAATTGATATACTGCCGGTAAAAATCATAATAGCCATTACGTTTCATCACCTGGAAAAATGCATCGCGATCATAAGCTAAGCTATCGGTATCAAACCGGCCGCCAGGTTGTAAATGCGAAAAGTCTGTACGCGCTTTACGGTACAGCCCGCGCACTTTTGCATCGGGAATACTATCCTGTATTTTGCGGATTCTGAATAATGGGCCCTGGTTTACGGTAAAAAGTAAATAAGCGTTTTTCTTTTTGGTGCTGATACTATCGTCAACCTTAGCTTTTAAATAGCCCTTACTTTGGATGAATTTTTCAATTTGAACGCGCGAAAACTCAACCAGGCTGCTATCCAGAATAGCGGGCGGCTCGCCTATGTTCCTTTTGCCATTTTTATTGAACCAGTAATATAGCTGGAGATTAAATTTGTTATTGGGCTGCTGTTGTTTGTCGACAAAATTGAGGGCCTGCTCCACAAAGTCTTTATTCATCCCTTTGATGGTGACTTTGCGCACCAGTTTTTCATTTCCTTTAAGTCCGCGTGTTAAACTGCAGCCTGAGCCTATAAAAAGCAGAAGAATACTTATTATTGCAATACGGTATTTAGTGGTGCCTATATATGCTTTCAAAATCAAATATCAGTTTCTTACAGTCCTTACAGCAAAAAAAGTTTCGCAGGGAACATGGCTTGTTCTTAGTTGAAGGCTTTAAATCTGTAAGCGAATTTGTTAATTCGGCTTACCAGGTTCAAGCTGTTTACTATACGGCCGCCATGGCCCCAAAAATGCTCAATTTATCGCAGAAAATAAACTCATTAGAGATATCATCTGCCATAATTGAAAAAATAAGCGCCTTAAAAACCCCCGCCGACGTTGTGGCTACAGTAAGTATACCCCAATGGCCGGCCTTAGTTCATGCTACCCTTAACAAAAAATTCTCCATTGTGTTGGATGGTATTCAAGATCCGGGTAATATGGGCACCATTATACGCACTGCCGACTGGTTTGGAATTAAAAATATTATCTGTTCTGAGGACTGTGTAGAGGTATATAATCCGAAAGTTGTGCAGGCCACCATGGGTTCGCTGTCAAGGGTGAACGTGCAATACGCTAATTTGCAGGATATGCTTTCCAAAACCAAACTGCCGGTATATGGCGCACTGCTGGACGGCGAAAATATTTATAACACCAATTTTGGCACGGAAGGACTAATTGTAATGGGTAACGAAGGCAACGGTTTAACCGAAAAAGTAAAGGCATTGGTAACTAAAGCAATCACCATTCCGCGGGGTGGTGAAGCTGAATCACTGAACGTTGCCATTGCCACGGCCATTTTTTGTTCAGAAATAAGCAGAAATAACCTTAAATAAATCTTGATAGGCAACAAATAATTACTATTTTTGCAGTCCTTAAAAATGGTCGGGTGGCCGAGTGGCTAGGCAGAGGTCTGCAAAACCTCCTACAGCGGTTCGAATCCGCTCCCGACCTCACAGGGTTAACAAAGACATTAAAAATAAAGATCATGGGCGTAACACGTTTAAAAAGAAAAGATAGAAGAAACAAAACCTTCTCAAGATTAGAAGTTCAGTTTTTAAAGAACGCTACTAACCTGGAAGCAGGAAGCCGTTCTCACGACTCAGCCAAAAGCCAAATCAACATCAATAATGTTGCTTTAGCTCAAGCTGCTGCCGCTCTTAAAGCTTAATTTTAAGATATTTAGCTATAAAAAAATCCCGCTGGTAATTTACCGGCGGGATTTTTTGTGGAATAATGTTTTTGATGTAGAGACGCAATATTTTGCGTCTCTTTTTGCAGTGCCTCGTTATGCGTGAGCTATATTTGCATGGCGGGAGACGCAAAATATTGCGTCTCTACGGTTATTGTTTTAACAATTTCTTATTGATCTTCTTAATCAACCCTGGCCCTTCATAAATAAAACCAGTATACAATTGCACTAACGATGCACCTGCCTCCAATTTTTCCAAAGCATCTTCTGCCGAATGTATGCCGCCTACACCAACAATTGGAAATGAACGGTTAGACTTTTCAGCCAGGTAACGTATCACTTCTGTAGATCGTTTAGTTAACGGCGCACCGCTTAAGCCGCCGGCTTCTTCTTTGAGTGTGGGATCAGATAGCGATGATTTATCAATCGTTGTATTGGTAGCGATAACCCCGGCTATTTTAGTTTCCTGGACGATTTCAACAATATCATTTAATTGCTCATCCGTTAAATCCGGCGCTATTTTTAGCAGGATGGGTTTACTCGCCCCGTCTTTATTATTTCGCTGTTGCAACGTGTTTAAAATAGCCATCAGCGGCTCTTTCTCTTGAAGTGCGCGTAAACCCGGTGTGTTGGGCGAGCTGACATTTACCACAAAATAATCTACCACATCAAACAGGCGGTCAAAGCATTTAATATAATCGCTTACCGCGTCCTCATTAGGGGTGTTTTTATTTTTGCCGATATTGCCGCCAATGATCAATCCTTTGTGGGCAGCCGGCATCTTTTTGCGATAAGCGGCTATGCGCTCTGCCACCACATCAACACCCAGGTTATTAAAACCCATGCGGTTAATAATGGCCCTATCGGCCGGACTGCGAAACATCCTCGGTTTAGGATTGCCGGGTTGGGGCAGGGGAGTTACCGTACCCACCTCAATAAAGCCAAAGCCCAGGTTAGCCATTTCGCCTATCACTTCACCATTTTTATCGAAACCCGCGGCGAGCCCAACCGAATTAATAAACTTTAAGCCAAAAACTTCTTTTTCTAACCGGTGGTCTTTGATGTCCCAAATCGCCCTGCTTAAGGCAGATCCCCCCGGGAATTTATTAAAACGTTTTAAATTGCGGGTTACAAAATAGTGGATGTTTTCGGGGTCGAACTGGAAGAAGATGGGTTTGATCAACTGGTACATGCGGCGAAGTTAGCAGTTTTAGTGCTGACCTTAAATAATTAAGTTGGTGTTAGATTTGATTTTTTAAATAAATCTGTAAATTCGGTCAATCCGTTCAGGAATCGACCAGTTTTAAACTTATGGAAAATCAGGCTAATAATCGTCGCAGTTTTATCAAGAACGCATCAATAGGTACTATAGCTGCCATCAGCATTCCTCAAATTGTTTCGTCGGCAATGGCTGCTGCGCCAAAGGGCAAAAAAGTAAGTATTGATCAGGGCGATGTAATTTTGTTCCAGGGCGATTCTATAACCGACTCCGGGCGTGGTAACCGTAACGCGTTCTCGGCAAATAATGCAGGCGCTCTGGGCGATGGCTATGCTTTGATAGCTGCCAGTCAGTTGTTAATGAACAATGCCGGCAAGGACCTCAAAATTTACAACAAAGGCGTAAGCGGCAATAAAGTGTTTCAACTGGCCGATCGTTGGGACGCCGATACCCTGGCCATTAAGCCTAACATACTGAGTATTCATATTGGCGTAAATGATTACTGGCATACCCTCACCAATGGCTATACCGGTACGATAGATAATTACATCAGCGATTATAAAAAATTGCTCGACCGTACCAAAGCGGCCCTGCCCAATGTAAAACTAATCATCTGCGAACCGTTCGGTGTGCTGGGCGTAAAATCAGTAACCGATGCCTGGTATCCAACTTTCAACCTATTCAAAAAAGCTGCCCGCGATATAGCCGAGCAATACGACGCGCCTTTTGTGCCTTACCAAGCCGCTTTTGATAAAGCCATAACCCAGGCCCCGCCCGCTTATTGGACAGGTGACGGCGTGCACCCTTCTGTTGCAGGCGCTGCGCTGATGGCGCATACCTGGCTGGAGGCGGTGAAGGGGTAATCCTATCCGTAGAGACGCAATATTTTGCGTCTGCCGGCGAGCGGTAAAAAAGACGCAAAATATTGCGTCTCTACATCGTCTCATTGTGCTTCTTATTGCCTGGTTAACTTCTAATAAACTAATCACCAATCACACTTTAAAGCGCCACGCAAAAACCGTATCTTTGCGCGCAAATGATTGCTATAAATAACCTTACGTTCGAGATTGGTGCGCGGGCATTATATGACGAAGCCAACTGGCATATTAAACCGGGAGAAAAAATAGGCCTGATAGGCGCTAACGGAACCGGAAAAACCACCCTCTTAAAAATTATTACCGGCGAGTATGCCCCAACATCGGGCACCATATCAATGGCTAAGGACCTTACCATGGGCTACCTTAACCAGGATTTGCTGTCTTACTCGTCCGACAAAAATATTGTGCATGTGGCTATGGAGGCTTTTGAGCGCCAAAACCAACTGCATGACGAGATAGAAGTACTGCTTAAAAAGCTGGAAACCGATTACTCCGAAGACCTGCTGCACAAACTTAGCGACAAGCAACACGAGTTTGAATTATTAGATGGCTATAACATCGAATACAAAGCAAAGGAGATCTTAGCCGGTTTGGGTTTCCTGGAGTCGGATAATGAGCGTAAGCTAAGCACCTTTTCGGGTGGATGGCGTATGCGCGTAATGCTGGCCAAAATTCTGTTACAGGCACCTGATATTTTGTTGCTGGATGAGCCTACCAACCACTTAGACTTACCGTCTATCCAATGGCTGGAAGATTATTTGAAGGCGTTTTCTGGTGCTATCATCATCGTATCGCACGATAGATGGTTTTTGGATAAGGTAATTAACCGTACGGTCGAGTCGCGCAAGGGCAAGCTGAATGTTTATGCGGGCAACTATTCTTTCTATCTGGAAGAAAAAGCTTTACGTGCCGAGATTCAACGCGGTGAGTTCAAAAATCAGCAATCAAAAATAAAACAGGAGGAGCGTTTGATCGAGCGTTTCCGTGCCAAGGCTTCAAAGGCAAAAATGGCGCAATCGCGTATCAAAATGCTGGATAAGATGGAGCGTGTTGATGATGTGGATGATGATAACCCTGAAGTTAACTTCAGCTTTAAATTCAGCAAGCAATCCGGTCGCCATGTGGTGACGCTGGAGCACATCACCAAAAAATATCCTACAATTGATATCCTGGATGATGCCGAAGCTATTATTGAAAAAGGTGATAAAATAGCACTGATCGGTGCTAACGGTCGTGGTAAATCAACCTTACTACGTATCATAGCCGGTGCCGATCATGAATTTGAAGGTACCTCACTAACCGGCCATAACGTTACGCAAACTTTCTTTGCGCAGCACCAGTTAGAGAGCTTGCACCTTGAACACCAGATCTTACAGGAGTTGCAGTCATTCGCACCGAAACATACCGATACCGAATTGCGCTCTATTTTAGGTTCGTTTCTGTTTACAGGCGATGACGTATTTAAAAAGATCAAAGTATTGTCGGGTGGCGAGAAATCGCGCGTGGCTTTAGCCAAAGCTTTAACTGCCGACGCGAATTTCCTGGTACTGGATGAGCCTACCAACCACCTGGACATGGCATCAGTAAATATATTGATTCAGGCTTTGCAACAGTACGAAGGTACGGTGATCGTGGTATCTCACGATAGATATTTTCTGGATAATGTGGCTAACAAGATCTGGTTTATCGAAAATCAAAAGATCAAACAATACCCGGGCACCTATGCAGAGTACGACGAATGGTTTGCAAAACGCAAATTAGAGCCAAAAATAGCTTTGCCTGCCGCTCAACCAAAAAAGGAAGAGAAAAAGCCTGAGCCGGTGAAGCAACAGCAACCATCAGAAAATAAACATCAGCAGCTAAAAAAGCTGAACCTGGATCTTTCCAAAATGGAGGAGCAGATCTCCGCTTTAGAAAAATTAGTAAAAGAACTGGAAGCTAAACTGGCTGATGAAAAAATATATAACGCCCCGGCCAAGTTAAAGGAAGCCGACACTGCTTACAGTCAAAAAAATGCCGAGCTTAAGCAAACCCAGCAACAGTGGGAAGAGCTGGCCGAGCAGATCATGGAACTGGAAGCTTAGTTTCTAATCGATAAATAACAAGAAATGCCATCCTGAAAAGGGTGGCATTTCTTGTTTACGGCCAGCTGTAGCAAATAGTATATTTTAATACCTTTATGGCAATCAATTTAAATAAATCTATGCGTTGGCTTAAACATAGTGTAGTTATTTCGTGCCTGGTGTTAATGGTGTTTGCACTTGTTCAATGCAATAGCAAAACCGGTAAGCCCGCTGCCTCAACGCAAGATTTTAGCCCTGCAGATGTAGTTAAGGGGCATGCCCTGGCCGCAAATTATTGCAAGTCGTGTCATCAACTGCCTGATCCATCATTGTTAGACAAAAAAACCTGGGGTAACGATCTGCTGCCGGTTATGGGTACTTATTTGGGTATTAAACGAGGCGGCGGGGGCAACCTGCAGTCCATGGAGAGCGACGAAAGTTATCTGCCAAGCCAACCTGTGGTCGATTCAGCAACCTGGGCACAGATCAAGGCTTATTATATTACCAAAGCGCCGGAACGTCTACCAGCACCAAACCGACCAACACCAATTCATCAGCTGCCTATATTTGATATACAGCCGGCACCGGTGCAATGGGCCTTATCAAAAACACTGGCATCGTACGTTAAAATTGATGAGAGTGTAAAGCCACACAGAATGATTGTATGCGATGGCCTAAATAACAAATTGATCATCCTCGACGAAAATGGGCAAACGCTAAAATCAAACCCGATAGATGGACCGGTTGTCGATCTGCTGTTTCAAAATAGCAAAATTACGGCTACCACCATTGGTCAAAATCTTTGGGCCAACAATTTTAAAAATGGGTTTATTAAAGAGATAGCTATAGATAAAAGCGGAACCTTGACGCAACAACCTCAACCAATCTTCTACAAACTGGGCCGGCCGTTGTCTGTGCAAATAGTCGACCTGAACGGTGACGGCAAGAAAGATTACCTGGTGGCGCAATTTGGTAAAATGGAGGGACGCTTAAGTTGGGTTGAAAAATTACCGCAAGGTTTAAAAGAGCATGTGCTGAGAGATAAGCCCGGTTGCATCAAAACTATCATCACCAAAGGTAAAAATGGCCCGGACATCTGGGCGCTTTTTGCGCAGGGTGACGAAGGTATTTTTCATTACACTAACGACGGTAAAGGCAATTTTACCGAAACAGAGCTGATTAGTTTCCCGCCATCTTACGGTTCCAGCTCATTTGACCTGGTTGATTTTAATGGTGACGGCCATAAAGACATCATTTATACCTGTGGCGATAATGGCGACTACAGCCAGATCTTAAAACCTTATCATGGGCTATACATCTACCTTAATGATGGAAATGATCATTTCAGCAAAAAATATTTCTATCCGATAAACGGTTGCTATAAAGCCATTGCCAAAGATTTTGACGGCGATGGTGATCTGGACATCGCTACCATCAGCAATTATCCGGGAGCGGGTACACCCTGGGAGTCATTCATCTATTTTGAAAATAAAGGCAACTTTAATTTTCAAACCTATACGATGCCTGTAAATACGCCATTTCATAACGGTACCACTATGGATGTGGGCGATATAGACGGTGACGGCAAGCCGGATATACTGTTGGGTAATGGCTATTTTGCAAAAGATACCACCAGGGATGTTAAACAACCGCTTTTTATCGTTCTGAAAAATAAAAGTAAGGGCTTTCGTAAATAATCATACCCTCTAAGTCATCGTGAGCGAGGTATGAGCGTGACGATCTCTGACCGTGCGATCAAAACGGTGTGCCGGAGATTGCCACGCTACGCTCGCAATGACGTACAGGGGAGGGCATATATACCCACCACGTCATTGTGAGCGAGGTACGAGCGTGACGATCCTCTGACCGTGCGATCAAGACGGCGCGCCGGAGATTACCACGCTACGCTCGCAATGACGTATAGTGGAGGGTATAAATCCTCCACGTCATCGTGAGCGAGGTACGAGTGTGACGATCTCTGACCGTGCGATCAAAACGGCGCGCCGGAGATTGCCACGCTACGCTCGCAATGACGTATAGGGGGAGGGTATATATCCTCCACGTCATCGTGAGCGAGGTACGAGCGTGACGATCTAATAGCCAATCCGTCATTGCGTAGTGGCCGCGTAATGACGCCTTTTTTAGAAGATTTGCGCAGAGTAAGAGCGCAATTGGGTCTAACTATTGTTTTATTTGCACCTTATATCAACTGCTTCTGTTTTTTATTAATATTGCCCTATGAGAAAATGTGTTGTATTGCTATTCCTGTTCATTAGCCTTAAAACCCTGGCTCAGCAAACCTATAGCGACAGCGTTTACAATGCGCACATTAAAACGGTGCAGTTTTACAATACAAAAAAGGAAATGTCTTTCCCGGTTATTGTGCTGCAATCGGCAGAGCAAGCTTTATTGACTTTTGATGATCTGCGCGGTGGTACCCGTAACTACTATTATTCTTTAGAGCATTGCGATAGCAAATGGCAACCATCCAACCTGGCTACGGCCGAATTTCTTGAAGGTTTTCAGGATGATAAGTTGTTAGATTATACTTACTCCATCACTACGCTGCAAAAATATACGCATTATGAGCTAAAAGTGCCTAACGATAACATGAAGCCCAAAATATCGGGTAACTACATCCTGAAGGTTTATGAGGATGCCGATCAAACCAAAATGATATTGACGCGGCGTTTGTATGTGTTGAGCAATAAAGTTAGCGTAGCGGCCAGTATTGTGCCTTCAAATGATCCGTCTTTACGGCAAACCAATCAGAAAATCAATTTTCAGGTTGGCTTTGGTGGCTTGATCGTTCAAAATCCAAACACCGATATTAAAGTTTTCGTGATGCAAAATCATCGCTATGAAACCGGCATCTGGAATACTACACCAAACAGCATCCGCGGCACACAACTTATTTATGACGGGATAAATACGAACGACTTTCCGGGTAGGAATGAGTTTCGGCGCTTTGACACACGGAGTCTGCGTTTAAATTCAGAAAGGGTAGGGCACATCTATCGCGATACGGCCTATACGGTTACTTTATTGACAGATCCGCTACGTAACCAGGATGGCTACAGTTTTCAGTACGATAACGACGGCAAGTTCTTTATCATTAATCAGGATGGCAACAATGACGCTAAGCGCGATGCCGATTACGCACATATGTATTTTAGTCTCTTCGCCAATAAAACAGATAAAGAAGGCTCGGCCTACATAGTAGGAAAATTTAACGACTTTAAACTGGATGATAATAGCAAGCTGGAATACGAACCCATTAAAGGCAGGTTTTTTACCAGCCTGTTCTTGAAACAAGGTGTTTATGATTACGAATATGTTTGGGTGGATAAGAATACGGGCTTAGCCGACGACATTCCCATTGAAGGCAATCATTTTGAGACGGAGAACGAATATCAGCTGTTAGTTTATTATCGATCAGTCAGCGGACGGTGGGATGAGCTGGTTGGTTACCGCAGCTTAAACAGCACCAATAAATAATCTGGGTATAAGCAATTGCTTGCGTTTAAATATCAACGCTCATTTATCAGGCAATAGCAAAACTCTGCTTACCTTTAGCCCCAAATGGATAATCAAACCCCGGCGATTGATACTAAGTGGCTCTACCTGTTTATCGGTATAGCTGTTTTGGTGAATTTTAGCGGGTTATTTGTCCCGGTAATTGGTCCGGATGGTACGCTTTACGCCTCCATTGCCAAAACCATGGCTCAAAGTAACAATTTTGTTGACCTGTACGCGTACGGCAAAGATTGGCTTGACAAGCCCCATTTTCCGTTTTGGATAACCGCCTTTTCATTTAAGTTATTTGGTATCAATACCTGGGCCTATAAGTTGCCGGGTATCCTGTTTATGATGATGGGCGCTTTTTATACCTACCTGTTTGGTAAGGCACTTTACAATAAACAAATAGGCTTATGGGCGACATTGATCTTACTGACGGCCCAGCATATTATCCTCTCCAACAACGATGTCCGTGCAGAGCCTTATTTAACGGGACTCATCATTGCTTCGGTTTATCATTTATATAAAGCACAGACTGGCAACAATTATTGGCAACTGCTATTGGGGTGCATTTTTGCAGCCTGCGCGATAATGACCAAAGGCATGTTCGCGTTGATACCGATAGGTGGCGCTATAGTTGGGCATTTAGTTATTACCAGACAATGGAAGCAATTGTTTAACCTGCGTTGGCTGGTAGCTATCGTTTTAGTGCTGATTTTCATCCTGCCCGAGCTGTATTGCCTTCGCCAGCAATTTGATTTGCATCCTGAGAAGCTGGTGTTTGATAAGCATGGCGTATCCAGCGTTCGATTTTTCTTTTGGGATAGCCAGTTTGGGCGCTTTTTCAATACCGGCCCTATTAAAGGCCATGGCGATCCTACTTTCTTTATCCATACCACGCTTTGGGCCTTTTTGCCCTGGTCGTTATTGTTATTTGTGGCGATATTTCAGTTCATTAAAAAAGGCAGTAAGCAGGTTCGGGCTACAGAATGGTTTTGTATTTCTGGTTCCTTGTTGACTTTGCTATTATTCTCGGCGTCGAAATTTCAGTTGCCGCATTATTTGAATATCGTTTATCCATTGTTCGCCATCATCACTGCGCAGTATTTGTATCATGTGCAGCAGGTTAAAAGCATTCGGGCTATCCGCGCTGCTCAAACGGTCATTGTTGTATTATTACTGGTAGTGATTGGTGTGCTGCATTATTTCTATCGGCCAGAAACCTTGACGGTACTTATCGGCCTATGCCTGTTGATCTTATTTATAGCATTGATCTTTTTACCGCAAGCCATCGCTGATAAAACAATATCCAAAATAGTGCTACGCACTTTGCTGGCATCCTTCTTTATCAATATCTATTTAAATACGGTTTTTTACAGTTCACTTTTAAAATACCAGGCCGGTAGTGAGGCTGCGATGTGGATAAATCATAACAACCCGCAGCATTTGCCGGTGGTGCAGTTGAATGATGAGTATGTGTCGTCAGTAAATTTCTATATAGACAGCCCGATCATTACTATCGTCGACGACAATCCCAAAAACTATCCAACCCAACCGTTTATTCTTTATGCTACGGCCGCCAGAATCAAGCAACTGGGGGAACTGGGATGGCAAATTAAGCGGGTAAAATCTTTCGAGAGATATTGGGTGAGCCGGTTGAAACCAAAATTCCTGAACAAAGCAACCCGCGCCCAACAGCTTACCGAAATGCAAGTGGTGATGATTGATCCTGCTATTAAAACATCACACTAAATAAGTGCATGTTATCTTCAAAGTTATAGGTTAGCTTATAACCATATTGCGTACAAATATTTTTGGCGATAGTGAGGCCCAACCCGGTGCCGTCCGAGTTTGCGCCGCGTTTAAATCGTTCAAAAATCTCCTGGTCGTTTAACTTAACAGCGCCACTATTTTGAAATGTCAGCGCGCGTTGGGTAAGCCTTATATACAGTTTACCTTGCGGCAGATTATGTTTAATGGCGTTATTGAAGAGATTGTTCACCAATATTTCAATCAAATAGCGACTGGCCGTAATCGGTTTGTCCTCTAACAGATCTATTAACTCAATGCCTTTGCTTTGGGCCAGTTCTTGTAATTGATGCTCTTTTTCGAGAATCACCTCCTTGATATTAAATGTGCTTTTATCGTCTATCAGATCATTATCAATCTTAACCAGTAATAAAAGCGACTGGTTTAATCGCGATAACTTATTTGCGGCGGTATAAATGCCGTTGATCTGTGCAAACTGATCGGCCTTTAGTTGTTCGTCCTGAATCAGCGTATCCAGCTTTGAAGTGATAACAGCAATAGGTGTCAGCATTTCGTGCGAAGCGTTTTCTGTAAATGCCTTCAAATTCTGGTAATCGGTTTTCACCCTTGTCGACATGACAGATACCGCATCATTCAATTCTTTAAATTCGTCGATGTTGGTGTCGTACGACTTGATATTGTTGGTGTCGGCTACGTTAAAAGCTTTCAGTTGCTGTAGTATGCTATAAAAAGGCTGCCAGATACCGCTAAAAACATAACGATTGGTGAGCGATAAAATAACCAGCAAAAATGCGGTGAGCAAAATGGTGATGCCAATTACCAGCTGCGTTATGTTTTCTGATGCTTCTTTGGAAATTGCGACCTCGGCAAGATAACTCTTACCCCGTAAAGTAATTGAGGTTTGCACAGCCCTGCCCGGTTCGGTTTTATTATTGCGCTTTTTATGGTAAGGTGTATCGTAAAAATTAATCCCGGCCACTGGCTCATTAGTGAGCGTAAATGCGGTTTGGTCCCCTTCAAAATCCAGGGGCAAGGGCAGGCGCTGGTTAGTTTTTACAAAGTCGCGAATCTCTGTTAATTCCTCCATCAAATCATGATCAAGCTGTTTATTAACAATGTAATTAATAAAGGTATAATAGGCTGTGCCCGCAATCAATAACACAATTACGGTGATGATTAAGGTGGCCCGGTTATATCGCCTGGTTAACTTCATAGCTTATATAAATTTGTAGCCAACGCCATAAATTGCTTTGATATAATCTTTGTGAGCAGCTTCCATCAGTTTTTTGCGGATGTTTTTGATATGGGTGTAGATAAAATCGAAGCTATCTGCCAGATCAATTTCATCACCCCAAAGGTGTTCGGCTATAGCGTTTTTGGATATAACTTTACCTTTGTTGGCAATAAAATATAACAGCATATCATATTCCTTACGGGTAAAGATGAGATCGATAGAATTAACTTTTACCTCGCGTGCAGCTAAATCGATATTAATCAGATCATGAACCAATAAATTATTGGTGTTAAATGCCTTACGGCGATAAATAGCATCGATCCTTGCTTTTAATTCTGCCAGGTGAAAAGGTTTGATCAGGTAATCATCCGCACCCAAATTCAATCCTTTGATCTTGGTGTCGAGCGAATTGCGGGCAGAGATAATGAGCACGCCTTCATTCTTTCCATTAGCTTTCAAGTGTTCCAATACTGCAAAACCCTCGCCATCTGGCAGGCCTATGTCCAGCAGTATACAATCGTAATCGTACAAAGAAATTTTACTGATAGCGCTATCTAAAGTGCCGCAACTTTCGCAAAGCACGCCGGCTTCGGTAAAGTATTTTTCTATGCCTTCGCGCAGTCCCGGCTCGTCTTCGATGATGAGTAATTTCAAAAGAATGTTATTTAGATAAAATTACGAATACATTTTGAGTAAAATTTGAAGAAGCCCCACCAAAATAAAGCCTATTTTTGCCGCGCAATGGATACTTCAATAAAAGACAAATACGACAGCATAATTTTTGATTTGGACGGTACGCTTTGGGATAGTTCGGCTAATGTAGTAATAGCCTGGCAAACCGCTAAAGAACAGGTAAACTATATTAGAGAAGACTTTACCCGCCCCATGATCCATTCTATAACCGGGATGACCTATAAAGCCATCTTCGAAACTTTACTGCCTTACTTAAATGAAGAGCAGCGCGAAGAATTTAAAGCTATTGCCGGCAAATACGAACTGGAGATTTTATACGAACGTGGCGGCGAGCTTTATCCGGGTTTAGAAGACATGCTAAAACAACTCTCGGCAAAATACAAACTGTTTATAGTAAGCAACTGCCAAAGCGGTTATATCGAGGTTTTCTTTAAGATCAGCGGGTTTGAAAAATATTTTATGGGCCATCAATGTTACGGTACCAAAAATCAGCCGAAAGCCGAGAATATTATTGATATCATTAATGATCATGATTTAAAAGCTCCGGTATATATAGGCGATACTTTGGGCGATTACAATGCCGCAACCAAAGCCGGCGTACCTTTTATTTTTGTAGATTATGGTTTTGGCAAGGTTGACGAAGGGCCGGTGGCTACTGCATCGTCGTTAACTGAACTGGCCGAAATATTATAGCTGCAAACCTTTCAACCCGATAATAGGTTTAATCAATATAACATTATCGATATGAAAATTACTAAATACCTGCATTCTTGTTTAGTTTTTGAGTTAGACGGCTATAAGCTGCTGTTTGACCCCGGTAAGTTTAGTTTTGCTGAAGGAGAGGTAATGCCCGAAATGTTTGGTGATATCAATGCAATCATTATCACACACATTCATCCTGATCACCTGGATACTGACAATCTTAAAAAAATTGTAGAACTAAGCGATGCGCCGGTTTATACCAATGCCCAGGTAGGTATGGCTTTACAAAAAGAAGCTATTGACCATACCATTTGGCAGGATGATACTTATAAATTAGGTCCATTTAAATTGCAGGCCATGACCGTGGCGCATGAATTGATCATGGATAACCCGTTGCCGCAAATGATGGGATTTGTAATCAATGATGCTGTATTGCATCCTGTAGATTCTATGGAAGATGAGCTATTGCGATTTAAGAATATCGAACTATTGATTATGGTAAGTATGGCGCCTTTCGCTAACGAACCGCGAATAGCTGCTTTTGCCGATAAACTGCAACCTAAACAAATATTACCTGTGCACGATGGCTACGCTAAAGAGTTTTTTATTAAACAGCGTTACGAGGCTTATACCAAACACTTTGATAAACAAGGTATTAAATTCCATAATGTTTATAAGGTTGGCGATAATATAACTATTTGATTATTAGTGTATATGCCTGGCAGTTGTGATTAACCTTTCTTAAAGGTTTAATTGAATTAAACTTTGGTATAATTTTTCTGTACTTTAAGGAAAATCAACCGTAATGAAAAATACCGTCATATTTATCCATGGAATGTTCCAGAATCCTAAAAGTTGGGAGAACTGGATTAAATTTTTCAAAGCCAGAGACTATGAGTGTATAGCGCCGGCCTGGCCAATGCACGACGGAGAACCTGCCGATTTGCGCTCGTTCCCGCCCGAAGACCTTGGCGGGCTGGAATTGCAAAGTATCGTAAATTTAATGGAAGATATAGCCACCTCAGCGGGGGAGAAGCCAATTGTAATAGGCCATTCTGTAGGTGGGCTTATTGCGCAACTACTTGTAAATAGAGGTTTTGCTAAAATGGGCATCGCTATAAACTCTGTTGCACCTAATGCTATGCTTACCTTAGATTGGGGTTTCATGAAAAACAGCGCGCTGATTGCCAATCCTTTTAAAGGCGATGATCCGTTTGTGATGGACCCTGAAAGCTTTCACTCATCATTCACTAACACGTTAAGTGCCGGGGAGTCGGACGCGTTATGGTCAAAATATGCAGTTAATGATAGCCGTAATGTATTGCGCGATTGTATGGGTGAGGATGGCGAGTTAGACGTAGAGAGTACCCACGCGCCGCTTTTATTTATTGGTGGATCTGAAGACCAAATCATCCCTCCATCTTTAAATCAGAAAAATGCGGAAGCTTACACCGATGAGGAAAGTATAACCGAGTTTAAAGAATTCCCTGCGCGTGGTCATGCCATTTGTATACAACCCGGTTGGGAAGAAGTGGCCGAGTATGTTGCAACCTGGCTAAGTAAAAACGAAAAATTTGCACATCAGCCGGCAGAAAGTTTTAAATAAAATACGTAGTTGTTTGATAGCGGAGAGAAATTAGGACTAATACTTTAAGCCTGATTTTCTCTCCGTTTTTTGTTTACAGCTAAATCGCTATTTATACATACTAATTCGTCTGTTTTATAGCGATATTTTTGTTACAAAGTGAAAACATTAGTTTATATGGTCAACTAATATTTAGATTTGCTTTACATAACACCCCGGTATGTCTGCATCTAACTTAAGATATCCTATAATGGGTATCATTTTATTATTATCTGTCGGTTCGGCCCAAAGTCAACAAAAGGTTTTGAGTTTAAAAGAAGCCGAACAAACCGCACTAAATAACTACGCTTCCATCAAAGCCAAAGCTAACCAGCTAAACGCTTCGAAAGCATCGTTCAATGAAACCAAGTCCGAGCAACTGCCGGATTTTAATCTGTCTGCGCAGCAAGATTATGGTACTGTAAATGGCTCAACCGGTCCTTTATATGGTTACAAAGGCGTTGCTGTAGCTTCATCGGGTCCGGCTTTAGCTAATCAAAATTATAATGCCGGTTTTGGCTCGCTGTATTCAAGCAGCATCAACTGGGATTTTTTCTCATTTGGTAAGGCCCGCGAAAAAACAAAGGTTCAAGGCGCCGTAGTTGCTTTAGATGAAACTGATTTAGTACAAGAGCAATTTCAGCATCAGGTGCGTGTAGCCAGTACTTATTTAAATTTATTGGTGGCGCAGCAATTGTATAAAGCACAACAGGATAACCTGGATCGTACCATACAGATACAAACTGTAGTGGTTGCCCGTGTAAAAAGCGGTCTTAATCCGGGTGTCGACTCTTCGCTTGCCAATGCCGAAGTATCAAATGCCCGCATAGCTTTAACCAATGCGCAGCAAACTGTACAAGATCAAAGCAATTTATTGTCGCAGTACTTAGGTCTGCCTCACCAGGGCTTTGTTTTAGATAGCATTTTTGTAACTAAGGCGCCGCCGCAGCCAAATGCCGCGCCGGGTATACAAATAGATCAACATCCCGAACTGCGGTTTTACCGCAGCCGTATAGGCGTAAGCGATGAGGCGGCTAAATACTACAGTACCTTCGCTTTACCCACCTTCAGTTTATTTGGTGTTTACCAGGGTAGGGGTTCCGGATTTAAAACCGATTACGGTGCCAATAATCTTGACGACTATAGTTCAAGCTACGGCGCGGGCGCAAATCCTACCCGTTATAACTACCTGCTGGGGGTAGGTGTGATTTGGAATTTTACCAATGTATTCCGGACCCATTACCAGGTGCAATCGCAAAAGTTTACGTCAGACCAATTACACAATGATTACGATTTAGTGAGCCAACGTTTGCAGGACGAAAGCCAGCTGGCCGATATCCGCATAGCTACGTCATTAAAAAACTTTAATGAAGCTCCTGTCGAAGTTAAGGCAGCCAGTGATGCTTATAATCAAAAGACGGCGCTTTACAAAAATGGCCTTTCAAACATTGTTGATCTCACCCAGGCGCTTTTTGTGTTGAACAGGGCAGAGGTTGACCGGGACATCGTGTCTAATAACGTATGGCAGGCGGTGCTCTCAAAAGCAGCTGCCACGGGCGATATGAATGTGTTTATGAATAATTTTTAATTAAGATACAGGTACATACACAATGGGAATGATTAAAAGTGCGCTGAGGAAACCAATTACCATACTGGTATTAGTGGCGGGATTGTTTTTCTTCGGTATCAACGCTATCCGGACTATCAAAATTGATATTTTCCCCGATCTAAACTTGCCTGTAATTTACATTTCGCACCCTTATGGTGGTTTTACACCAAACCAAATGGAGGCGTATTTTGGTAAGGCATATGTAAACTTGCTGCTTTACGTATCAGGCGTAAAGAGCATTGAAACAAAAAATATCAGCGGTTTAACGCTGATGAAATTGACATTTTACGAAGGAACTAATATGGCACAAGCCGCGGCGGAGGTCACGGCGTACACCAATAGGGCCCAGGCCAGTTTTCCGCCGGGTTCGCAACCGCCATTTATATTAAGGTTTGACGCTTCTACCTTGCCGGTAGGTCAGTTGGTATTAACCAGCCCAAGCCGAACCAATAACGAACTGTTGGATATGGCAAATATCTATATCCGTTCATCGTTTACGCAAATTCCCGGACTGGTTGCGCCGGCGCCATTTGGTGGTAACGTGCGTTCTATCGTAATTAAGGCCGATCCGCAATTGTTGCGCGAACACAATTTAACGCCCGATCAGATTGTTGCCGCCCTGCGCGATAATAACCAGAACAGCCCGGCAGGTAACGTCCGCATTGGCGATTTTAACTACCTTGCGCCTTCAAATACTACGGTTCAAAAAATCTCTGATTTTGGTAACATCGCCATATATAAAAATGGTATACAGACTGTATTTTTGCGGGATGTAGCTACGGTGGAAGACGGCGCGGATATTACCTCAAGTTACGCGCTGGTTAACGGTAAGCGTTCGGTTTATCTGCCTATTACCAAGTCGGCCGATGCATCTACCTGGGAGGTAGTGCAAAATTTAAAGAAGGCTATCCCTCACTTTCAGTCTTTACTGCCTGAGGATGTTAAGCTGTCTTATGTATTTGACCAATCGGTTTATGTAATTAACGCCGTAAAAAGTTTGGCAGAAGAAGGAGCCATCGGTGCGGTATTAACCGGTTTAATGGTACTCTTGTTTTTAGGCGATAGACGCGGTGCCTTCATTGTGATCCTGACCATACCGATTGCACTTATATCAGGGATACTTTTCCTTTCCTTGTTCCATCAAACCATCAATATCATGACGCTGAGTGGTCTGTCGCTGGCTATTGGTATTTTGGTCGATGAGTCCACGGTAACGATAGAGAATATTCACCAGCATTTTGATATGGGTAAACCCAAGGCCCTGGCTATTTGGGATGCTTGTAAGGAAATTGCGTTCCCTAAGTTACTGATCCTGTTTTGTATTCTGGCGGTATTTGCGCCGGCCTTTACCATGAAAGGTATTCCGGGCGCATTGTTCCTGCCGCTGGCTTTGGCTATTGGTTTCTCTATGATCACCTCGTATCTGCTGGCGCAAACCTTTGTGCCTATTATGGCTAACTGGGTGATGAAAAACGAACACGAAGACAAAAGCCACAAAGATGGTTTTGCTTTAGAGGATGAAGGCGATGCATGGGAACAAAAAGAGCTGGCAATTAAAAACGCTACGAAGAATGACGGCCATCAAACCCGTTTTGATAAATTCAGATTGAAATTTTTAGGGCTGATGGACCGGATGATGCCGATGCGTAAACCTATTGTATTGGTTTATGTCATTGGTGCCTGTGGATTAGCCTTCCTGATGCTGAACATTATAGGCCGTGACGTACTACCTAAAGTGAACTCAGGTACCTTCCAGGTGCGCCTTAGGGCTGCCGATGGCACCCGTTTGGAACGTACCGAAGCCATAACCATTACAAGTCTGCATATACTAGACCAGTTGGTTGGGCATGAAAATATTGAAGTTACTTCGGCCATGGTGGGTCAGCACCCGGGTCAGTTTTCAACCAGTCCAATTTATTTGTTCATGGCTGGCCCGCAAGAGGCTGTATTACAGGTAAACCTGAAAGAAGATTACAAAGTTAACCTGGATGAGTTGAAAGAGCGTTTCAGGGCGGCAATGCATAAACAACTACCCAACGTTGCGCTGTCTTTCGAGCCGATAGATTTAACTGATAAAATATTGAGCCAGGGCTCGCCAACGCCTATTGAGATTGCTCTTTCGGGCAAAAACAAACAGCAGAATGTCGATTTTGCCTTTAAAGTAGTAGATAAACTAAAAAAGATCCCTTACCTGCGCGATGTGCAGATTGGTCAATCGTTCAGATATCCTACTATTAATATCAATATAGACAGACAACGTGCTTCGCAATTGGGCGTTAGTTTAAATGATATATCGCGCTCGTTAACGGCGTCAACTTCGTCATCGCGCTTTACCGAGAAAAATGTTTGGCTGGATGAAAAGGCCGGTCAAAGTTATGCGGTACAGGTTGAGGTGCCCGAATATCAAATGTCAAGCATCAATGATATTAATGAGATACCGGTACTTGCTAACCAGGCCCGCCCGGTATTAGGCGATGTCGCGACCGTAACACCCGGCATTACTTTTGGCGAAAACGACGACATTGGTGCTGTGCCTATGCTAACTGTTACCGCTAACCTGAACAATATGGATTTGGGTACCGCAACCAGGGATGTTAATAAAGCTATTGCCTCGTTGGGTAAAATACCACGCGGATTGACCGTAGAACCACGGGGGCTAAGCACTACGCTAACTGATACATTGGATAGCTTGCAAAGCGGTTTATTGGTAGCCGTTATTGTGATTTTCTTAATGTTGGCAGCTAACTTCCAATCGTTTAAAATGTCTTTCGTAATATTGTCAACAGTGCCTGCGGTATTGTTTGGCTCGTTATTGCTGGTTAAAATAACAGGTTCAACATTGAACCTGCAATCATACATGGGTATGATCATGTCCGTGGGGGTATCTATATCCAATGCGGTGCTGCTCATTACCAACGCCGAAGAATTACGTAAACATAATGGCGATGCATTAAAGTCGGCCCGTGAAGCAGTAGCTTTGCGCCTGCGCCCGGTGTTAATGACCAGTTTGGCCATGGTGGTAGGTATGATACCTATGGCGTCAGGCCTGGGTGAAGGTGGTGATCAAACATCACCGTTAGGCCGCGCGGTAATTGGTGGCCTGGTAGCCTCTACCTTTGCTGCGTTATTGATATTACCACTGGTGTTTGCCTGGGTACAAGGCAATACTACCACCGACTCTGTTTCATTAGACCCTGAAGATAAAGAAAGCAAATTCTATGTTCCCCTGCACCATCATGAAAACTAAATCTATAGCCTTATTAGCCGGAATGGCTATAACCTGCACCCTGATGCTTGGTGCCTGCCACTCTGATAAAAAAGAAAAGGAAGAGGCAAAACAAGCACAGGCACAAGAAGCCGCATTGGATGATCCGGCGGTTAAAACCGGTACTGCCGAAAAAGGAAGCCTGAGTTCAAACATCGCCGTTCCCGGCGAGCTGGTACCTTATCAGGAAGTTGATCTTTTTGCTAAGATCAATAGTTATGTGAAAAAACTAAATGTCGATATCGGGTCGCAGGTACATACCGGCCAGCTTTTAGCTACGCTTGATGCTCCCGAGATCAACTCACAATTGGCCGGCGCTCAATCGCGTATCAAACAGCAGGAAGCTGTTTACTTTGCCAGCAAAGCTACTTATGACCGCTTGGTGAGCACCAGCAAAACACCCGGTACCATTTCGCAAAATGACCTGGAACAAGCCGAAGCTAAAAAGAATGCAGATTACGCCAATGTAGAAGCTGCTAAGTCTGCTTATAAAGAAGTAGCGTCAAATTTGGATTACCTGCAAATTAAGGCGCCTTTTGATGGAATTGTAACGGCACGTAATGTCAACGCAGGCGCATATGTTGGCCCGGGCGGTAAAGGGTCTGACCCACTGTTTGTTGTGCAAGATCAAGGCAGACTACGTTTAGTAGTATCTGTGCCTGAAGCTTATGTTGGTGGATTAAGCCAAAAAAACGAGGTGAAGTTTACGGTACGCGAATTACCCGGCGAACACTTTACTGCTAAGATAGCCCGCCTTGCCGGTGCGCTTGACGAAAAACTGCGTTCTGAACGTGTGGAGATGGATGTTTACAACAAGGGCAAAAAGTTATTACCGCATATGTATGCGGATGTGGAAGTTCCGCTACCATCAAATGATAGCACCATGAACGTGCCAAGCACCGCGGTTGTATCATCAACAGAAAAAGTATTTGTGGTTAAAGTGGTTGATCATCATGCCAAATGGGTGGATGTAAAAAAAGGTTTCCAGGCTAAAGATAGAATAGAAGTTTATGGCGATCTGAAAGCCGGTGACAAAGTGATCATCAACGCTACTGATGAGATCAGAGATGGCCAAAAAGTAAACGATTAGTATTTAGATATCAATATACAGTCGCGCCGGACTCATTTTCGGCATCCCGTTATTGTAGTGTGTTGCTAGTTGAGGATTGTTTAGCTGCGACGATGGGGTGTTGAAAAGGGTTCGGCGTAATTTTTACTGTAATTTAGAAATAATACCAACTCCTGTATTATCGGTACTGGCACCTGAGTTAGACAAGATCACCACCACCAATCCTTTCTCGATATTATAAGCCAGGAAACTACTGCTGCCTTCGGTGCCGCCATTATGGAAGATATAGCTCACACCATCCACTTTAATGATATGCCAACCCAAAGCTACTTCGCTATCGCCGTTGTTAAAAGTTATCTGATGTGCTAACTGGAAAGCTTTAGAGAGCTTGCTGTTAGACTTAGTCATGTTAGCCCTGGCATATATCAACAGATCATTAATAGTTGATTTAAGCGAACCACAGGCCTGCAAAGCGTCGAAATCCCAGGGTGGGGTGGGTACACCATTCTCATTATAAACTGTAACGAACCGCGGCGCTGTCTGCACGTTTAAATGTTGTTCGGTCGATTTCATGCCTAAAGGCTTGCAAATAATCTCGGTAACCAGTTGCTCGTATGGTTTACCGGTAACGCGTTCCAGTATAACACCTAATAACCCAACTGCCAGATTTGAGTAGGCATATTTAGTGCCTGGGGTACTTCTTAGCGTGCAGTTTTTCAAATAACCGAACAGCATTTCGCGAGTGTAGTACCGATACGGGTTAGCATCGCTGTAATTTATTTGTGCCGAAAAGTTGCCAGGTAAACCCGGTAAGCCAGATGAATGGTTACTTAGGTTAACCAGTTTGATGTCTTTTAACGCCGGATTAGCCGCTACCGAGTCTGGCAGATATTTGGTAATAGGATCATTCAGGTTAAGCTTTCCTTCGTTTACATACCAGGCCAGTAGGGTAGCGGTAAATGTTTTGCTGATGGATGCGATCTCGAAAATGGTATTAACAGTTGGCAGCTGACCATTATCCCGCTTGGTTTCGCCATAGTTATAAGTGCTAATGGCGCCGTTTTTTAAGATACCAAGACTTAACCCTGCCGTATTGGCTTTTTGAATATACTTACGGGCCACCACATCAACTACGCTGTCTGTTTTAGTTTTTAAAGAATTGGTTGATGGTACAAGCGACTTTTTATTTTTAACGGGTTCAGTATAAGGCTCGAGTTTAAATAGATCAAGTTTATCACCATCGTCCAAACTAAGACTTAATAGAAACGCTGCGTTTTCGTATTGTATTTTATAAGCAGCGGTTACATTGTTAACAAAGCTAACCAGTGAATCTTTTTTAATAAGGCCCAGCGAAAATACCTCCCGGAATAGAAAGTCGCGAAATACGCCTTGACTAATGGATTGCCTGAAACGTGTATCTGCCAGGTCATAGATAGCATCTGCATCTTTAGTGTAGATATGTTTTTTGATGAGCTTAAAAACTGAATCTGTTTTGCGGAGCTGGCGTGCCTGTGCATTTACCTGGCTGGTTAACAATAAGCCAAAACAACTTATCAATATGCCACGCAACACCTTGGTCATGATTATTCAGGGTTTTGACCGGCCAGCAGGTAAAGAACCGCCATACGGATGGCTACACCGTTTTCAACCTGGTCTAATATGATGGATTGTTTACTGTCCGCCACGTCGCTGGTTATCTCTACGCCGCGGTTAATAGGGCCTGGGTGCATCACGGTGATCTCCTTGTCCAGCGAGTCCAGGATTTGTTTGTTCAAGCCATACAGCATGGTATACTCGCGCAGTGAGGGGAAGTATTTTATATCCTGACGCTCCAACTGGATACGCAGCATATTGGCTACGTCGCACCAGTTCAGGGCTTTGATCAGGTTATGCTCAACTTTTACGCCTAAAGCGCCAATATATTTAGGGATTAAGGTTGTTGGTCCGCAAACCATAACCTCTGCGCCCAATTGTTTCAGACAAAGTATATTTGACAGCGCTACACGCGAGTGCAGGATATCGCCCACAATCACCACCTTTTTACCGGCCACGTCGCCATACTTTTCGCGGATAGAGAAGGCATCCAGCAAAGCCTGGGTTGGATGCTCGTGCGCACCGTCGCCGGCATTTACTATTTGGGCCTTTACATGCTTAGATAAGAAGGTGGCTGCACCGGCATAGGGGTGACGCATTACTACCATATCCACTTTCATAGCCAGGATGTTGTTAACGGTGTCAATCAGCGTTTCGCCTTTGCTAACTGATGACGATGATGCCGCAAAGTTCACCACATCTGCCGACAGGCGCTTTTCGGCCAATTCGAACGACAAACGTGTACGGGTTGAGTTCTCAAAAAAGATATTGGCAATAGTCACATCGCGCAATGACGGCACCTTTTTGATAGGACGATTAAGAACCGTTTTAAAATTGTCGGCTGTTTCAAAAATCAACTGAATATCAGCTTCATTTAAACCTTTAATTCCAAGTAGGTGACGTGTGCTTAATCCTGGCATATGTTTATATTTCGAATATATTGTTTGTCATTGCGAGCGATAGCGTGGCAATCGCAAGGAGGTAGGAAGTTCGCGATTGCTTCGTCGTTCCTCCTCGCAATGACAGGTTTAATTTATTTTACCTCCGATAGCAATACTATCTTATCTTCTCCATCCGTCTCTTTCCAACTCACCACTACCTTTTGCGACGCGATAGAATCGACCTCAATACCTACATAATCTGCTGCTACCGGTATATGGCGCGAGTATCTGCGATCAACCAATGCCAGCAGCTCAACCTTTTCAGGGCGGCCAAAGGCCAGCATAGCGTCCATAGCCGCGCGGATGGTGCGGCCGGTCCAGAGTACATCGTCCATTAAAACCACTTTCTTACCTTCAATAATAAAATCGATCTTGGTTTGATTAGGTACCAGTGGGGCACCAGGGCGGCGGAAATCGTCACGGTAAAAGGTGATGTCCAGATTGCCTTGTTCGATGGTATCGTTAGGTAGGATCTTGCGGAGTTCTTCGGCGACACGCTTGGCCAGGTAAATACCTCTTGGCTGTATACCAATTAATACCGTTTGCGAGAAATCGTTATGATTTTCGATTAACTGACGACATAAACGCTGTATAGTGATTTGAAATTTCTGACCGTCGAGCAGCGTAAGATTTTGCATCGTGTGGGTGGATTTGGGCAAAGGTAATAATTTTTGTGATTAATGTGTTAGGGTAATAATCAGAACTTATCTGCAAATATTGTGTTAATTTGTTGTATTCCTGAAAAGTGTAAACCTTGTTGGCTCATTTGCGTAAAACGCGTCATATGTCGAAATTTAAATACTTTCTGCTTTTATTTTTCATCAGCAGCGCCGCATTTGCACAGCAGCCATTGTCAGCCTTGCGCACTCGTTTAAAAAACGAAAACGATCCTCAGAAAATTGCCACTTACCTTGAAATAGGTAAGTTTTATGAGGCCGACCAACCCGATTCGGCAGTTCATTATTGTAATCAGGCCATGCGTTTGGCAGAAATGGCCGGCGACCATCATAGCCAGGGCATTCTGTTAATAGAGTTGGGGCACATCAATATTTTGCATCATCATGATGATCTGGCCCGCAGGTTTACTAATGAGGCGCTGTCTGTTTTTAGAAATCTGCGCGATGAAGAGGGCGTAGCGATAGCTTATGATCAACTAGGGCTGCTGGATGGCGAAGGGAAGAACGTAGCCATGGCGGTTACAGAATTAGATAAATCGCTTAGTTTTTATAAAGATAGCCATGATAGTTTAGGTGTGCTGGATACTTACAATGGTTTAGGCAAGGTTTATGAAGAGAAAGGAGATGTAGAAAAAGCATTGACATACTATCTGCGAACACTTGTTCAGTACGAACATCGTAAACAAAAACCCGAAGCCTATTTCATTCTATTAGATAGGATAGGCCATTTGTACCTGCGCAAAGGCGACAACCGCACCGCTGTCAAATACTTGGAAGAAGGTGTTCAAAACAGCCGCATACCTGCCCAGCGTGATACCGAGATCAACATGCTTGATGAAGAAGGCAAGATCTATCAACAGGAAGGACAGGCTGCGCATGCACTGGCCACTTATAAAGAGGCGCTGTCTGAAGCTAAAAAGTATAACCGCCCGGAGCAACAGGCCGAAGCTTTGATTGATATAGCAGGCGTATTAAAAAATGACAACACCAGCCAAAGTTTAACCGACTTAAAGCGGGCACTGCAAATTGCCGACAGCTTAAAACAACCGCGCTTAGCCGCTAATATTTATGAGGCTATGGCCGGCGTATATCAACAGGAAAAAGATTATAAAGAAGCTATGGCTGCGCTGGAGGAAAACCACAGGTTGCTGGACAGTTTGCTCAATGCCGATACCACCAAAGATATAGCTGCGATAGATAGCAGTTACGCGCTGGAGTCGTCGCGCGAAAAGATTGGAAACCTGCAGCAGGTGAGCAAAGTGGAGAAAAAGGAACTCGATCTTACCTTTGTAATACTGGCCATGGTTGCCATAGCTTTAGTGCTGATCTACCGCTACGTACACAAAATAAGGCGATTAAACAAAGAGCTTAAAGCAGCTAACCAGGTGAAAGATACGCTGTTCTCGGTGATAGGGCATGATTTAAAGGGGCCGGCCGGCAGTGCAGCGCAACTGTTCGCGCTAATGGAAACGGAGGAATTTACCGAGGAGGAGCTGAAAGCTATAATATCAGATCTTCGCAAGCAAACGGAGGCGTCCTTCGAGTTGCTGCAAACCTTGTTTGAATGGGGTAGGGCGCAATTGCAGGGTATCAAGGTGCAGCCCGAACAGTTGGATACTAAAGCAATTATCGACAAGAATATTAACCTGCTTGCCAGGCAAGCAGCATTAAAGAATATATCGGTTATTGACAGTGTACCGACGGGATCAGGCATTATTGGCGATCTGAATCATTTTGATTTCATTGTGCGTAATCTACTGTCGAACGCTATTAAGTTTACGTATGAGCATGGCAGCATTGAGCTTGGTGCAAAGCGGCAGGATACTAAAGTGGTATTTATGGTTAGAGATACCGGCACCGGCATCTCTAACCAGCAACAGCAGCAATTTCTGACCTCAAACCTGCAGGTATCCTACGGTACTAAAGGCGAGAAAGGAAGTGGGTTGGGACTTAACCTCATCAAAGAGTTCGTTGCGGCTAACCACGGCAGCATCTGGCTTGAAAGCGAGCAGGGCAAAGGCACTACGTTTTACTTCTCGTTCCCGGCGGCGTGAGCGGCTGGTATCCTTTGTTTGAAGCTACAAACTAAAAACGTCATTGCGCGGCCACTACGCAATCTATACAACAGACAGTCAATAAGAAAAATCTCGTCGGCGATAGCCAGCACGATGACTACGGACATTGATTAGCAAGTGTGGAGATTGCTTCGTACCTCGCAATGACGCGCGAGGATAGAGCGTAAAGCAACCAACTCAACAAAAAAGCCCTGTCAATTGCTTGACAGGGCTTTGGTAAAATATTCGGTTAAAGCTTATTTAGCTTCTTCTTCAGATTTTTTAGCTGCAGCTTTTTTGTTAGCAGCTTTAGTTTCTGCACCTTCCATTTGTTCTTTCAATTGGGCAAGTACAGATAAATCACCTAGTGTAGATTTTTCAACCGATTCTTTCACTTTCTTAACCGCATTGTTAGCAGATTTTGCTTCTTTTTTACGGTTTTCGAAGTCTTGTACACGAGCATCAGCGCGAGCTTCTTCCCATATACGTGAGTGTGAAATTACAATACGTTTGTTTTCTTTGTTAAACTCGATGATTTTGAAATCAGCTGTATCTTCAGCTTTCAGGCTTTTGCCATCTTCTTTAACCAGGTGTTTGGTAGGTACGAAACCTTCAACACCGTAAGGTAAAGCAACAATTGCACCTTTGTCAGTTACTTTGATCACGGTACCTTCGTGGATTGAATCCAGGGTGAAGATAGTTTCAAAAGTATCCCAAGGGTTTTCTTCTAATTGTTTGTGACCTAAGCTCAGTTTGCGGTTATCAACATCCAATTCTAATACAATCACGTTTAATTTTTCACCAACTTTAGTGAATTCATTAGGGTGATTGATTTTCTTAGACCATGATAAGTCAGAGATGTGGATCAAACCGTCAATGCCATCTTCAAGCTCAACAAACACACCAAAGTTGGTCATGTTTTTAACTGTAGCTACGTGGGTTGTACCAACTGCGTAACGTTCAGCAGCATTTTGCCAAGGATCTGGGGTTAATTGTTTGATGCCTAAAGACATTTTGCGCTCGTCGCGATCTAATGTCAATACTTGTGCTTCAATTTCGTCGCCAACTTTCAGAAATTCCTGTGGATTGCGTAGGTTTTGAGACCATGACATTTCTGACACGTGGATCAAACCTTCAACACCCGGGATGATTTCTAAGAAAGCACCGTAATCTGCAACAGTAACTATGCGGCCTTTAACTTTCGAACCAATTTGCAAAGTTTCGTCAAGTGATTGCCAAGGATGAGGAGTTAATTGTTTTAAGCCCAAAGCGATACGTTTTTTCTCGTCATCAAAATCCAACACAACAACGTTGATTTTCTGATCCAATGCCAAAACTTCTCTTGGATGCTCAATACGGCCCCATGAAATATCTGTAATGTGTAATAAACCGTCAACACCACCAAGGTCAATAAATACACCAAAGTCTGTAATGTTTTTAACTGTTCCTTCCAATACCTGACCTTTTTCAAGTTTGGCAACAATTTCGGTTTTTTGGTTTTCTAAGTCGTCCTCGATCAACACTTTGTGTGATACTACCACGTTTTTAAACTCGTGGTTGATTTTAACAACTTTGAACTCCATTGTTTTGCCCACATAAACGTCATAATCCCTGATAGGTTTAATGTCGATTTGTGAACCTGGTAAGAAGGCTTCAACGCCCATGATGTCTACAATCAGACCACCTTTAGTTCTGCTCTTAACAAAACCGGTAATGATCTCATCGTTATCTAATGCAGAATTAATTTTCTCCCATGATTTTTGAGTTTTTGCACGTTTACGAGAAAGTACTAACTGACCGTTAGCATCTTCTTGCGACTCAACAAATACGTCAACTGTGTCACCGATTTTCAAATCAGGTGTATCACGGAATTCAGAAACAGATACCAAACCGTCAGATTTAAATCCTACGTTTAATACTACATCCTTATTGTTAACATTTACAACAGTACCGGTGATAATTTCGCCTTTGGTGATAGAGCTAAAAGTTCCATCATACAATTTCTCCATTTTCTCGCGCTCGCTGTCGCTGTAGTTACCAAATTTTTTGTCGTCAGCGTCCCAGTCGAAATCTTCGCGGGGTGCTGTAACAATTTGAGATTTGATCTCTTCGATTGATATTGAATCAGCCTCTGATTCAATAGTTTCTTTTTCGCCAGATGCGGTAACTGTTCCCAGCTCTGCTTCTTTAGCTTTTAATTCTTTTTCTGCTTCTTGTTTTTTTGCCATTAAATGATTTATCTCCTTTTCCCAATTTGTTAATTGGGACTGCAAAGGTACGACTATATTTTATTCTGAAAAATTTAATTTGATCTTAAATGCTGATTTTTAGGGGTTTTTGCCTACTAATGGGTGTTTTTTGGCGATATTCTTCACCGTCAACCTATTAACCTATCAAAAAAGCACTAAAATTAGGCTATAGTTTACTTTCGATTTCTTGAAAAATCGACATAAAATCGGGTAGTAAAAGCTCGCGATAGGCAACCAATACTTCATTCATGCGCGCTTCGTGTTCGGGAGTAAACGGATTTTCCCAAACGCGCATACAGATCCGTTTCAGGGCATAAGCAATTTGCTCGGTCTCTGAATAGGTGTGGAGATAAGCAGAACGTTTGAATCCCTCAAAAAAATGAAAGAAGCGGGTGCTGTCTTTTAATCCTGCTGCAGTAAGGAATTCCTGGATAACATCGGTATTGCAGCCTTTTAAATGATCATAGAAATCTTCGACAGTTATTTTGCCGGTGGTAAGTAATAGGTTATCAATAATCAATTCTACCCCGATATGTCCCAAAAAGAATGGTTTAACCGGCGAACCTTCAATAGCAGGTATCAATTGTTTTTTAAGCTGATGCGAATGCGTAGTGAAAAAATCGGCTGAGTGAAAATAGCGGTCGACATCCAGGTGTTTGTTCCAACCGGCAACAATGCTGTTTACGTTGGGGCTTGGGTGATGTAGTTTTTCGGGATGGAGGACGATGCTTTTATCCGCATTCTTTAAAAGATCGGGCAGTACCGTGCCTAGTATAAAGTAGCAGTCGGTAACCTCTCGGTCAAAATAAAAGTGGGATAAAAAATTCATAAACGGGCCTCAGCTAAAAATAAAGAAAATGTTTGATTGGGCGATATTAATATTTAACATAAACTGCTTTTAACAGTTTTTAAATGGATTAAAATGCCCGACAGGTTAATCTTTTCTGCATAAAACTGTTTAAAAGTGTATAATCTGTTATCTTTGGCGGCCCGCTAATTATAGGGTATTTAAAAAGATATTACATCGATGAATTTTGTTGAAGAATTACGCTGGCGGGGCATGCTGCATGATATTATGCCCGGAACTGAGGAGCTGTTAAATAAAGGTATGGCATCTGGCTATATCGGTTTCGATCCAACTGCCGATTCGTTGCATGTTGGGCATTTAACTCAGATCATGACACTGATCCATTTTCAGCGTGCCGGCCACAAGCCTTATGCGTTAGTTGGCGGTGCCACCGGTATGGTTGGCGACCCTTCGGGTAAATCGGCAGAGCGTAATTTGCTTTCTGAAGATGTCTTGCAACATAATCTGGAAGCAGTAAAAGCGCAGTTGCAAAAATTCCTGGACTTTAATAGCGGTACAAACAGTGCCCAAATGGTTAATAATTACGATTGGTTTAAAAACTTCACCTTCCTGGATTTTATCCGCGATGTGGGTAAACACCTTACCGTAAATTACATGATGGCGAAAGACTCGGTAAAAAAACGCCTTGAAGGCGATACCGGCATGTCTTTCACTGAGTTTACTTACCAGTTGGTTCAGGGCTATGATTTCTACTACCTATGGAAGCACAATAATTGTGTGCTGCAAATGGGTGGCTCAGACCAATGGGGGAATATAGTAACCGGTACAGAACTGATCCGCCGTAAAGATGCCGGCGAAGCCTATGCGTTAACTACCCAGCTTATAAAAAAGGCTGACGGCACCAAATTTGGCAAAACAGAAAGTGGTGCGGTTTGGCTTGATCCGGCACGTACATCGTCTTACCAATTTTACCAGTTTTGGTTAAATACTACCGATGTTGACGCTAAATCATATATACGCATATTTACCCTTCTAGACCGCGAGGTTATAGAAGCAATGGAAGCCGAACATGATACTGCACCGCATTTACGCGTATTGCAAAAAGCTTTAGCTAAAGATATCACTATCCGCGTACATGGAGAGGCCGAGTATGAGAAAGCCATCAAGTCATCAGAGTTTTTGTTTGGTAATACCGGCATTGAGTTTTTGAATGAGCTAAATGAGGCCGAAGTAATTGGCTTATTTGAAGGTGTTCCTAATTTTAAAATCGTGTTGAGTGATTTGCAGGCGGGTATTAGCGCTACTGACTTATTAGCTGGTAATACACAAGTTTTCTCATCAAAGGGCGAAGCTAAAAAAATGATTCAAGGTGGTGGTGTTGCTATCAACAAAAATAAAATAGGTACTCCTGAAGATATTTATACTGCTGATCATTTGATTGGTGGTAAATTTCTTGTCGCACAAAAAGGGAAGAAGAATTATTTTTTAATTATTGCGGAATAAATTTGTGTTTCAGACATTTTGTAGTTATTTTTGATTAAATGTCTGAATATTATGAGCGACGATACTTCAAATAACCAGTTAAATGAGCCTATGATGGCTTATGGTGCGCAACCTAATCTGTTTGCAACGGTGTTAGGGCAGGCTGTGAGGCAGTTTAATGGCATGGGTAGCCAGGAGCTTTTAAAAATAAGTCGCCAGGGTTTGCCAAAGCGCGGTTTGATGGCTTTGGCTAAAAGGATCTCTCTTACTATCCAGGAGTTTTCTAACATCATGCATATATCTGAGCGTACTTTGCAACGCTACGATGATGATGCTATCATTAAAACTGAATACGCAGAAAAAGCTGTTGAGCTTGCACGCCTTTATACTCGTGGTGAAGAAGTATTTGGCTCTTTAGAAAAATTTAAAACCTGGATGAAAACCCCGCTTTATGTTTTTAGCGGCGAGGCTCCGGTATCCTTATTAGATACTTCTGTGGGGTTTGATATCGTTTTTAAAGAATTGGGCCGTATTGAGCACGGCATTTTTGCCTGATGCTTCTTTATCGTATTACCAGGAAAGACTTTGCAGACTTGAGCGGAACAGGCTCACGCCTATATGGCGGGCGTTGGAACAGCGAGGGTAAGGCGGCGGTTTATTTAGCCTCTTCGCGCTCATTAGCTATGCTGGAAGCGCTGGCGCATTTAAGCCCGACGAATGTTCCTGACGATCTGTGCCTGATGGTGGTAGACGTTCCTGAAAACTATGTCGAACTTGATCTTAAATTGCTACCTAACACATGGGAGCGTTATGACGATCAATACGCACTCAAACAAATAGGAAATAATTTCTTGCTAAAAAAAGAAAAACTCCTGCTTAAAGTGCCATCGGCGCTGGTTAAGCAGGAGTTTAATTTTTTATTTAACCCTCTTCATCCTAAGGCAGGCGAAGCAAAGATCATATCAACCGAGCCTTTTGCATTCGACTCGAGATTGACTTAAACGATTATAAATCGCTCAATAATTCTAATTTCTTAGCGTTATATTCTTCCTGGGAGATCAAACCGTTATCAAACAATGTTCTCAGTTTTTTCAATTTCTCGGTTAATACATCCGGTTTTGCTTCTTCGTGTTGAGATACTACCGGTTCTGGTTTTACTTCGGGCTCCGGTTGTTGAAATTGTGGCGTTTGTACAGCAGGTGTTGGATGAAAGGGCTGCTCATATTGCACAGAGCCAGATTCTGCGCGTTTTTCTTCCAGGTCGCGCAGACGGCGGGCTTCGCGCTCGGCTTCTTTACGCTCTTGTGCGTATTGATACAACTTCCGGGCTTGTATTTTAGGCAGGTAATCAACCCCCATTTCGGCGCCATTGGTGGTTTTTACGCTGAATATAGCGCCGATGATTTCTTCCTTGGTATAAACGTCCACAACGTCCTTCCAAACAAAATCAACAAATTTTATAGAAAGGCCCAGGTTTGCCGGGGTGAAAAATAACACACGTTTATTGGTGATAGCAATACAGTCTGGCAATATGTTTACCAAAGGTTTTTTCTGTACGGCTATGTATATAATTTCTTCTCCGGTTGTAAGCAGGTCCACCAGTCTGGTGTAAACTTTTTCTAAAGCTTTCGGGTCCTGCTCGTCACGCAAAAATTTATCCATCATTTTGAATCAGTATTTATTATGAGCTGCAAAAATATATAAATTCTGTTAGTTGTATGTTAAGTTTTAAGCTATCAGCAAATTACAGCCGCGTATGTCGGCATTATCAAAACGCCCCAAAACTTCAAAGCTACCATCAGCATAAGCCCTGCCTAAATCTTTTGTGGCGATAAACGAGCAGGAGTTAATATTAGCCAAATCAATCACATTGATACCGCCAACCTTACCATCGGTAACTAAGCTCAGCGGGTCATTGGTATCGCGGGTAATGATCTTCATCCAGGGTGGGCAGTTAAAAATACCTTCACCCTTGGAGTATCCTTGTGATAGTAACTCAGTCATCCCGTATTCCGAATGAATAGCCGACACGCCAAACCCATTGCACAAAACTTCATGCAATTCTTCCCGAATCATTTCTTTGCGACGGCCCTTCATGCCGCCTGTTTCCATCACAATCAGTTCGGGGAAATTAATTTGATGCTGTTCCACAAAATCCAATAAGGCAAAGGTCACACCTATTAATAGGGTAGGCTTTTTGGCTGCTTGTTGTTTGGCTAATTGTACTGCTAATTCATCGTAATTATAAAGGTAAAAGCCGCTAGCGGGGTTGTTGGACTGGGTGATCAGATCCTGCGCCATATAAATTAGTGACGATCCTTGCCGTTCCAGGTAGGAGGGCAGCAGGGCCAATACCGTGTAATCCTTTATATCGCCATAAAATAAATTGAACGCCTTACGGAAACTTTCTTCATACCAGCTCACATCCGTTACATAATGACTGCTGGTTATCATTCCAGTGGTGCCTGAGCTTGTAAAAGTTACCTGCATTTCGTCTTTTGAACTCAAAATATGGTGGCCTTTAAAAAACTCAATGGGTAAAAATGGAATTTGCTTAACGGTATTAATGGTCTGTGGATCAACGCCCAGCCCACTAATGAAATTGTTGTAAACCTTACAACTTTCAGCTTGATGCCTGAAAATCTGCAAAGCTGTTTCGGCAAATGCTTCGTCACTATTAATACAAAATACCTGCTGTTTGTCGGGCTTCATTGCCGCAAAGATAGTGAGACTGAAATATTTGAGCGAAACCAAACTCAGATAGGATAATTTGATGACCAATCAATCTGATATTAACGAAAACAACTGATAGGTTTACAGGTTTTTCAAGAAACAATTCAAATAACAAAATGAAAACATTCAAATTATTTATAGTGCCGATGCTTTTAAGCGTATTTATTGTATTAGCATCTGCAACCGATGTAAGTAAAGAAACAGAACGCGTCAACAAATCTACTCAGGTATTAAAAGACTTTAGTAAAATGAAGGAAAGCATTCCGCATGATTTGATTGCCGAATACGAAGGTGTGGTCATCATTCCGGGCTTATTAAACGCTGGCTTTGGCATAGGCGCCAAACGCGGTAAAGGTGTAGCCCTGGTAAAATTACCTGATGGTAAATGGAGCGACCCGGTATTTATAACCATGACCGGCGGCAGCCTTGGCTTGCAAATTGGCGTGCAGTCTACAGATCTGGTACTGGTATTCCGCCATAAAGGTGTGCTTGCTAAGGTTAAAAATGGCGACTTTACTATTGGCGGCGATATCTCTGCAGCCGCTGGTCCGGTTGGTCGCAGCTCGCAGGCTACTACCGACTATAAGCTGGAAGCCGAAGTATATTCATACTCGCGCAGCCGCGGTTTATTCGCAGGTATCAGCATCCATGGTTCAAACCTGGCTATTGATAAAGATGCCAATCATGCATTTTATAATAACAAACTAGCTTCTGCAGAGATCTTTGAAACCGGTAAAAGCAGCGATGAAGCGGTAGTTAGCCTTAAATCTGCTTTAAGCGCATTATAAAGTTTTTAACGGTTTAATAGCAGTGGGTTTTAAGCCCATTGCTGTTAGCCTTACTTTAAAGTACTGAAAATTATGAGTTTCATAATTTTTCACACTTGTCAATCTTTTCCGGCTGTATTGTAGTCTTTTTATAGAATAAAAGTCGTTTATTAGCTGTTGAAACAGGCAATTGCCGTCAATTTTTTGGCTGTTAGTGCGATGAATTGTATGCATGGTGCCGACTCGATCTGAATAGTTATATGGAAGAGAATACGATAGACCCCGAATTAGATATAAACAAAGTTGTTGCTGATGACGATACGTTTCAGCATATAAATAACCCTATAGTTGGGATAAAACCCATCATCAAAAAATACCTGGGCGTGCCAAATCATGCCGACCAGATAGGAAATAGATTTTATTTTACCGATGGGGAGGCCAAGGTTGAGATAATTGTTGTTACTGATGAGATTATCCGCGTAAGACTGGCACCCCACGGTGTTTTCCTTGAGGAATTCTCATACGGGGTACCCAAGGTGCCTAACACCGCTACAGCCTTTACTTTGTTTGAAAACGATACCGAATTTCGCGTATCTACAGGCGTTGTAAATTGCCATATCCGTAAGGCCGATTTCTTTATTTCTTTCTCGGACAAGAACGATAATATTACCAGCTCTGACGCGGTGCCTATGCACTGGGAAGAAAACGTAGCTGCCGGGGGGTATTATGTATTTTGTACCAAGGTAGCTCTGGCTAAAGAAGCATTTTTTGGTTTAGGCGATAAACCGACCGAGCTTAATTTAAGAGGCAAGCGTTTTGTAAACTGGAATACCGACGCTTACTCTTTCCAATGGAACCAAGACCCGATTTATCGTACCATACCTTTTTACATTAGCATTAACGAAGGTATTTCGCACGGTATTTTCTTCGATAATACCTTTAAATCGCACTTTGATTTCGCGTCCGAAGATAATACCCAAACCAGTTTCTGGGCAGACGGTGGCGAATTACAATATTATTATATCCACGGTCCGCATATGATGGACGTGGTTAAAAACTACCATACATTAACCGGTACGCACCCTATGCCGCCACTTTGGGCACTGGGTTATCACCAATGTCGCTGGAGTTATTATCCTGAGGCTAAAGTGAGAAAGATTGCTACCACCTTCCGCGAAGAAAATATTCCTTGCGATGGGATCTACCTGGATATCGATTATATGGATGGCTACCGTTGCTTTACCTGGAACAACAAATATTTCCCTGATCCTAAGAAAATGGTGAAGGAATTAGCCGACGACGGATTTAAAGTGGTCGTGATTATCGACCCGGGTATCCGTGTTGATGATAATTATTGGGTATTTAAAGAAGGCAAAGAGAAACGTTATTTCTGTCGCCGAAGTGATGATTACTTTATGGAGGGCCATGTATGGCCGGGCCGCTGCCAGTTCCCTGATTTTACAAACCCAGAGGTGCGCGAATGGTGGGGTGGTTTATTCCAGGGCCTGGTAGATGCTGGCGTAGCGGGTGTTTGGAATGATATGAACGAGCCGGCGGTTTTTGGCACCCAAACTTTCCCTGATGATGTTCGTCACCAATATGATGGTCACAGAGGATCGCACCGTAAGGCACATAATGTTTATGGTATGCAAATGGTGCGCGCCACCTACGAAGGCTTGCGTACGATAATGAAAAACAAACGTCCGTTTACCATTACCCGTGCGGGATATTCGGGCGTGCAACGTTACTCGTCTGTTTGGACAGGTGACAACGTAGCTACCTGGGAGCATTTGAAACTGGGTAATATCCAATTGCAGCGTTTGTCAATGTCTGGTATTGCTTTTTGCGGTACCGATATAGGTGGTTTTAGCGGCGAGCCTGATGGCGAACTGTTTACGCGTTGGATCCAGTTAGGCACCTTCTCGCCGTTTATGCGTGCGCACTCTGCGGGCGACACCAAGGAGCGCGAGCCGTGGAGCTTTGGCGAGCCTTATACCTCTATTAACCGTACATTCATTGAGCTACGTTATAAACTATTGCCTTACCTATACTCAACTTTTTGGGAGCATCATCGCTATGGTTTCCCTATTTTGAGGCCTATTGTAATGCAAGAGCAGTTGGAGTCTGATAACTACTTCCGTCAGGATGAGTTTACTTATGGCGATAAGATCTTGATTTGTCCGGTACTGGAAGCAGGTCAGAAAAGCCGCCGTGTATACCTGCCTACCGGCACCTGGTACAATTTCTGGACCTTGGAGATTGTTGAAGGCGGTAAAGAGGTAGAAGTACAGACACCGTTAGAAACCATCCCGATCTTTATTAAAGCCGGCGCGGTAATACCAGAGTACCCGGTGCAACAATATGTTGGCGAAAAAGAGATTGAAGAGGTTAAACTAAACATCTATTTCAGCGAAATTGAAGTGAATTCCTTCTTCTTTGAAGATTACGGCGAAACTTTTGCCTACGAGCAGGATATCTATTCGGAGAAAAAGTTTGTAGTAGGCGGCAACAAAACCGGTATGAGCATACAACAAAGCCTGGAAGGTTTGTATACCCCACGCTATGAAACTTATGCATTGACTATATCAGGGCTGCCATTTAAACCGTCAAAGATAACTGCTGATAGTAAAGCCATTAAAGATTTTACCATAGAAGGTGGCCTCTTAGAATTTAAATACAGCAAAAACTTTAAGCGGATCGAAATAGCTTAAGGTTAATTGTTATCATAAACAAAAGCCTTGCCTGTTTAAATGGGCAAGGCTTTTGTTTTGTATGCCGGGTGTCATCCTGAGCCGGTCGAAGGATGAGCGTAAAGGCCCGCCGCTTTGCAAGGCCCGCCCGCATGCTTCGAGAGCCTCAACATGACACCCATTATTTAAGTTTAAAGGCATTCCTAGCCGTTTATTCTCAAACTATTTACCGGGTTAGCTAATGCCGCTTTTACTGTTTGCAAGCCTATCAGTATCGCCGTTAAAACTGTGAGCAGCCCCATGGTAATTAAAAAAGGCAAAGGGGTAATATTTATGCGGGATGCATAACTGTCTAACCAATGCGTCATGATTATATATGCCAATGGACAGGCTACTATGCCGGCGATCGCCACCGTCGCCAGGAAATCTTTCATAAACAGCATCATTATGCCGTTTACAGATGCACCCAACACTTTGCGCACACCAATCTCTTTGGTGCGTTTTTGTACGCTTAAAGATATCAGCCCTAATACGCCCAACAACACAATGATGATGGAGAGTGCAGTCGCAATTGACGCTGCTTTTCTTAACTGAAGCTCGGTAGCGTAAACTTTTGCCAAAGCATCATCCATAAATTTATATTCGAACGGCGTGCCTGGCATTAACGCGGTCCATTTTTTCTGGACAGCGGCCAGGTTGCTTTGCAGATTGCCTGGTTTTAGGCGGATAGAGAAATACCGATACATGGAAATATAATTATTGTTCATGAAGGTTATTGGCTGAACTTTATTATGCATCGACCCGAAATGAAAATCAGCTGTAACGCCTTGTACAATAAAAGGTTTTGACGAATAAGCCCAGATCATTAATGGTTTGCCAATGGCATCTTCGGCTCGGTCCCATCCCAATATTTTAGCTTCTGTTTCATTGATGACGATTTTTAAGCTATCGCCTTTGGCATAAACAGGATTGAAAAATTGCCCGGCTTTTAGCGGGATTTTATAAGTTGCCAGATAGCCGTCATCGCATTCCATGCCGGTGCTGCTAATTACCTTGTTGGGTAGCTCGGGGCGATTGATAATATAATTACCGCCGTTGTGTCCGTCAGGTATTTCATAAGATAATGATACATTACGTACCTCGGGCAGTTGCGACAACCGAGAACGAACGTATTCCATTTTTTGTACCCCTTTGGGCGACCAGTCGCGCGATGGTTGAGCGTAGACCACGTTCTCTTTATTGAATCCCAAACTATCGCCAAAAAATAAACTAATCTGTTGCGAAATAACAATGGCGCTGATTAATACCACAGCGGCTATGCTAAATTGAAATGCAACTAAGGTTTTGCGAAGTAATACACTTTCTTTTACCGAGCTTAATTCCCCTTTTAAGGCGTCAACAGATTTTGAAGCCGATAGTACAAATGCCGGATACAGGCCGGCCAAAGCGCCAACTAACATCGCAAATACAAACGGTATCGGGATTATGTATGCCGGGAACGAAAACAGTCCCGGAACTTCTTTACCTAAAACATCACTAAAATAAGGTTTGGCTACTAAGTAAATAATCACTGCAATCAAAGTTGATATCATCACCAAAACGATAGATTCAATCAGAAACTGTAGGATAATCTGTTTGCGCAAGCTGCCCAGTACCTTGCGAATCCCCATCTCGCGCATACGCCCCGCCGAACGTCCTATACAGATGTTGACGAAATTGACTATCGCCATAAATAATATAAACAGCGCTATGCATGATAAGGTATAAACCATTTTTTTGATCAGCCCGTTATTGGACTCAAGATTATAATCCGTCAATTTTACCAGATAGGGTGTCACCTGCTTTTTGATAGTATTGTCGGGTTCATACTTTGCAAGAATTTGCTTCATGGCTGCATTTACAGTTTTTGGGTCGACGCCAGGTTTTAATTCCAGATAACAAGCCATATTTAAATTCCACCAACTTGAAATATCGCGCTTAAAAAATTTACCTGCTTCAATGTTGAAGAAAAATCCATTGTCAGAAACAATGCCGGTTACAGAATTTTTGGGGATATCATCTAACACGGCGCTAACAGTAAAATCATGCCGTTCTGAGCTGAAGTTTTCAAAATTTATGGTTTGCCCCACTACATCTGTACGCCCAAAATACTTATCAGCCATTTTGCGGCTGATGACTACCGAAAAAGGATCTTTAAGCGCTGTCGTAACATCGCCGCTTATATGTTTAAATCCATATACTTTTAGCAGCGTGCTGTCGCCTATTTGAAGGTCTTCTCTAAAATGTTTATCGTTTTTTGCTACGTAGCTGGTTATTAAATCGGCCCGGTAGTAGTTGGCAATAAGGTTGGGGTAGTTGTCTTTCAAAGCTTTTGGCAGCTCAGCTACTGTACCAACGTCATTGCTGAAATTAGGATCGATAAACTTGTTCATAATAATGTATTGGTTATCGACATTTTTAAGCTGCCGGTTTACCTGGAGTTCGCTCCACACATAAGCACCGATCAATAAAGTGAAGGCAATGCCGATAGACAATCCAAAAATATTAATCAGCGAGAATGCCTTGTTTTTAAGAATGTTTCTCCAGGCAATGATAAAGTAATTGTGCAGCATAAGTGTTTGGTTTTAAACTAAGTTAAACCCTAACTGTTAAGGAATGAAAACATTAACATTTTTTAACGTGCCTAAATTGCCCCGGCTCGTAACATATATTGTTAATTATATTGTGCACCAAACAATAATGATATATTTGATTGTTATTACTAAACTCATTAACTTAATTGAGTTTATCTAAACGCCTGCAAAGGCTATCCACCATGGCAAAAAAGACCACCACTACACAACCCGAATCTGCGAAAGCGAAACCGGAAAAAGCCGCTACAACCAAAGTCGTTAAAGAAAAAGCTCCTGCAGCGAAAGCCCCGGCAAAACCGAAGGCCGCAGCCAAAAAGCCAGTAACTAAAAACGTTGTAGCTGCAAAAAACGTGGTTAATGCTACCGAATCCTTAAATGATGTTCGGCGGGTTATTCCTTATAGCCGTTTTACAGATTTTGATGTGGCGCTGTTTCAGTCGGGCAAACATTACAGGTTGTATGAGAAGTTGGGTTCGCACGTGGTGGAGTATAATGGGGTAGTGGGTACTTACTTTGCTGTTTGGGCGCCAAACGCACAATATGTGGCCGTAATAGCTAATTTTAATTATTGGGATCGCGGATCGCACCCTTTATATAACCGTTGGGATGGCTCGGGCATTTGGGAAGGCTTTATACCTAACGTAGGTAATGGCGAGGTTTATAAATATTTCATCAATTCAAATACCGGCGAGGACCTGGAAAAAAGTGACCCCTTTGCTTTACGCTGGGAAATACCACCGCTCACAGGCTCAATCGTAGCAGATACTTTTTATGAGTGGAAAGACGCCGGCTGGATGGCTAACCGCTATCAGCATAATGCCTTAGATAAACCATACTCGGTTTACGAGATGCACCTGGGGTCATGGGCACGTGATTGGGACAAGCCAGACGAGTTTTATACTTACGAGCAACTGGCCGACATGCTGGTGCCTTACGTGCGAGATATGGGCTTTACCCACGTAGAGTTTATGCCGATTGCCGAGCATCCGTATTATCCAAGCTGGGGCTACCAGGTTAGCGGTTATTATGCGGCTTCATCCCGCTATGGTACACCGCAGCAACTGATGTATTTGATAGAGCTTTTTCACCAGGAAGGTATTGGTGTGATCTTAGATTGGGTTCCATCACATTTCCCCGGCGATGCGATGGCGCTTTATAAATTTGACGGTACGCACCTTTATGAGCATGAAGATGCCCGCAAAGGTTTTCACCCCGATTGGAAATCATACATATTTAACTACGGCCGTAATGAGGTTAGGGCTTTCCTGATCAGTAACGCAATATTTTGGCTTGATCGTTACCATGTGGATGGTTTACGTGTGGATGCGGTAGCATCAATGTTGTATCTGGATTACTCGCGTAAAGCAGGTGAGTGGGAGCCAAACGTTTTTGGGGGTAACGAGAACCTGGAGGCGATATCTTTCTTAAAAGAATTTAATGAAGCGGTGTATAGCCACTTTCCAGATATACAAACCATTGCCGAAGAGTCTACCTCATTTACAGGCGTAAGTCGCCCTGTATTTTTAGGCGGATTGGGTTTTGGGATGAAATGGATGATGGGCTGGATGCATGATACGCTGAAGTATTTTGCAGAAGATCCTATCAACCGCAAATATCACCATAATCAACTAACCTTTAGTTTGATCTATGCCTTTACCGAAAACTTTATGCTGCCTTTCTCGCATGATGAGGTGGTATACGGCAAAGGCTCTTTGCTACGTAAAATGCCCGGCGATGAATGGCAGCAATTTGCCAACCTGCGCTTATGTTATAGCTATATGTTTACCCATCCCGGCACTAAATTATTATTTATGGGTGCCGAGTTTGGCCAGGGTGATGAGTGGAACTTCCAAACCGCATTGCCTTGGTATGTTACCGACTATCCAAACCATAAAGGCATCAGCGAAACTGTAAAAGCGTTGAACCATTTGTATCGTGCGGAACCTGCACTATATGAAAAGGGATTCTCGTCTGACGGTTTTGAGTGGATTGACGGCGGAAATGCTGACGACTCGATCGTAGTTTACATGCGTAAGGGTAACAACCCTAAAAATGATTTACTGGTAGTGTTAAACATGACACCGGTTACGCGTCATAATTATCGCATAGGTGTACCTACAGCGGGCGAATGGGTAGAGATCTTTAATTCGGACGCGGAGAAATTCTGGGGTAGTGGTGCGGCGAATGTTAAACCGGTAACAACCGAAAAGGAAAGCTGGCACGGCAGAAGCAACTCAATAAACATCGCTTTGCCTCCATTGGGCGCAGCTATATTTAAGATTATATAATATAAACAGATAGCAAGGAAATTACATTTTTTGGTAGGCTGGATATACTTTTAGGTAAAATTTTGCCTAAAGGTATATCTGTTTTAAATCAAGACTATATTTTTACCAAAATTTTGATTTTTAGCGATTTAGGTGATTATATTTAGGGTAGTAACCCCTAATAAAATGAAATTATTCCTATCGCTAATTTTTGCTTTAGCCGCTATAGCCTCATTGGCATTTGCCGTTTACACTGCTATTCCAATTTTTCCTTACATCAAAGATCCTACCGTTGCATTAAGTTTTGTGGTTTTCCTGATTTTTTATTACCTGGCTTATCGCACCTATAATGGCCGCAAGAAAGTAGTGAACTAACCCAGGCTACTGCGCCCACACTTTATTTTCGACTTTTATTCTTACTGTTAACATCATAGCGTTAAGCAGCGAGAAAACTATTGCGGTATAGTAAAGATGAAACACCAGCGGGATGATGGCTATCTCGCAAACTACCTCCATATAATTAGGATGTTTGAAGATTTTGTAAGGCCCTTTTTTAACCGGGTAAACGCCCGGTATGCGGTATATTTTGGTGTTCCAATATTTGCCCAGCGATGACAGTGCCCAGAATTTGAAGGACAGCACCACTAAAAATGAACTCAACGCGATCCAACTGATAGGTTCGCCGCCACGCCAGTTATATTCGGTTATAATAGAAAGAATAAAGAGCGTATGCATAGAAACCATATACGGATAATGGCTTTGACCGTATTGAATGGCGCCGTTTTGCAGCAACCATTTCTCGTTACGCCTGGCGATGTAAAGCTCTGATAGTCGCTGCAGGATCAGGAAAGAAATGAATACGATAAAATACATTTTAATCGTTAGTCAACTTTAACAACACCATCTCGCTCGAAAACCCCGGCCCCATGGCCATCATTAATCCGTAACCGTCTGTAAAGCCCTCGGTCATAAATCGTTCTAAAACATAGAGTACCGTAGCACTGCTCATGTTGCCGTTATCGTTCATTACTGCACGGGTTTTGTTTAGAAAATCTCCCTCAACCTGCAGGGCATCGGCATAGGCGTCTAAAACCTTTTTACCGCCTGGATGAAATATAAAGTTTTTGATATCGCCGAGCTGCAAATTGTGCCTGCCTAAAAAATCAGTGATATCAGCCTTCACATTTTCATGAATGAATGTAGGGATATCTTTTGAGAAAAGTACCTTGAAGCCAGTATCGTTAAAATCCCAGCCCATCACATCCAGCGAGTCATAATATAATTTACTGCTGGCTGCCACGTAGGCCACTTTGTTTTGTTTTTGAGTATGATTATCGCCTTTAACAATAACAGCTGCTATACCGTCCGAAAATAGGCTTGAACCTATAAAATTACTCTTGCTGTAATCGGTTTTAATCAGCGTCAATGAGCATAGTTCAACTGCTACTAACAGCACTACCGCATTAGGGTTAGCAATGGCCGCCATATTAGCTTTAGCCATGCCCGATACCCCGCCGCCGCAACCCAAACCCCATAGCGGGCTACGATTTACATGCGGGTTCAATCGCATCTTGTTGATGATTAAACCGTCGAGACTGGGTGTGGCCAAACCGGTTGTAGATACAAAGAAAATGTCTGTGATATCTTCCTTGCTGATGCCTGCTTTTACAATGCACTCCCCGATAGCTTGTACCGAATAGTTCAGTGCGTTTTCTATATAGTCATTATTACGCTGTTCAAAGCTATTTGGCTCGGCGTAGTAAGACAAAGGTTTACAGAAATTGCGGGTGATGATCTCTGTGTTATCGAACGCGAAGATCAGTCGGTCAGTCTGTGGGAAGTTAGCCGAAAAAAGCTCGTGCGCTTGTTGCTTAACATCTTGTTGTTTTGTTTTGTAAGGTAGATCTATGGTAGATGCTGCTGCTATATGGGGCATACTTTAAATACGGCGTTTTATGAGCGTTAGTTGCCCATAGACAAGCAAGATAGGCGATATTTGTTTGATTAGACCCTATAAAAGAAAAAGACCGGCACATTAACAACGTACAGATCTTTCTTCGTTTGTTTTTATGCCCATTACAGCAGGCCGCGTTTTACGCCCAACTCTAAACCGCGTAACTCTGCCAAACCTTTCAGGCGGCCAATAACCGAATAGCCAGGGAAAGTTTTGTAGTTGAAGTCATCCAATAATTTATGTCCATGATCCGGGCGCATGGGTATGGCTACATCATCGCGACCGGCTTCTTGTCTTTTTTGTTGCTCCAGCACCAGTGCTTTCATCACCGCGTACATGTCGGTACTGCCTTCCAGGTGATTATCCTCATAAAAACTGCCATCCGCTTCGCGCTTAACGTTGCGTAAATGCAGGAAATGAAAATGCTGCCCCAATCGCTCAACAATACCCGGTAAATCATTATCGCCACGGGCACCTAAAGAGCCGGTGCAGAAGGTAATGCCATTGCTGGTAGATGGCGCGGCATTCACCACGTCATTCAGATCCTGCTCGGTCGAAACTATCCTGGGCAAACCAAAGATCGGGAACGGCGGATCGTCAGGATGAACGCACATTTTAATGCCCAGTTTCTCCGCGTCAGGTACTATGGCTTGCAGGAAGTAAGCCATGTTAGCCTTTAACGCAGTCGCGTCGGTATCGGCATAACGTTTTAAAAACTCTTTAAATTGGTCAATGGTCAGTACATCTTTGGTGCCCGGTAAGCCGGCCATTACATTGTTGATGAGTTGTTGTTTTTGTTCGGGAGTAATGCTATCCAGATACGCTTTGGCCGCCTGTTGCTGTTCTGGGGAAAATTCATCAAATGCACCGGGGCGTTCTAAAATATAAAGATCAAACGCTGCAAGGGCAGGGGCATGAAAGCGTAAGGCAGAGGCACCGTTTGGCAACCGATAATCAATATCGGTCCGCGTCCAGTCTAACACAGGCATAAAGTTGTAGCAAACCGTTTTAACGCCTGCGGCAGATAGGTTCTTTAAAGTCTCGATATAGTTTTTGATATGCTGATCGCGACCAGCAGAAGCTGTCTTGATCGTATCATGCACATTCACGCTTTCGACAACAGACCAGCGGAAGCCCGCCGTCTCAATGATATCCTTACGTTTCTTTGTTTCTTCCAAACTCCATACCTCGCCGGTAGGGATGTGGTGCAGGGCATTGACAATGCCCGTAGCACCGGTCTGACTAATGGCCTGCAGTGTAGCGGCATCGTTTGGCCCATACCAACGGAAGGTCTGTTCTAAATTACTGATCATTCAGCGTGATGTTTTGAGATACAAATAAACAGTATTTCACTTATAAAAAACAACCCCCTTGTTTTTAACAAGAGGGTTGAAAATGCACGAGCATTAATATATCTTACCAGAACATAGAGTACAATGCCACCAGGATGCCGCAAATTAATACTGTACCTACAGCAAAGCCTTTTGATGTTCTAAACATTTTGGTATCAACCTCTAATCCGTGAACTTTATCACCCTTAGCGTTTTCAATCATGGAAATGATATACATACCAACTACACAGATCAGAAACACGAAACCCATGCGGTCAATAAACGGCATTTCGTACACACCAGCGGCGTTTTTAGCAGAGAAACCATAAGGCGCCAATGATGCAAGATTAATGTAATTAGGCATAACCTTGAACCCGCATGAAAGAATGAAACCGCCAATAGTTGCAAATAATGCCGCGTTTGACGTTGTTTTTTTCCAGAAGAAACCTAAAATAAACATGGCAAAAATACCCGGCGACACAAAGCCCGTATACTCCTGGATGTATTGGAAACCACCTTTTTTATCAATGCCTAAATGACGGCATAAAATAATACCAAGTAACATGGCTACAACAACAGTTATTTTACCAACAACTACGGTTTGTTTTTCGGTCATGCCCGGGTTAATCTTTTTATAAACATCTAAAGTAAAAATGGTAGCGATACTGTTTGCTTTACCTGCTAATGAAGCAACCACAGCAGCAGTTAATGCGGCGAATGAAAGGCCCTTTAAGCCAGATGGCAATAAGTTTAGCAAGACAGGGTAAGCACGGTCAGGCGTAACATCTGCGCCGATACCTATTTTGTCGTAAAATCCAAATACGTTTTGTTTGTACAAAATGTAAGCCGCAATACCCGGTAATACCACGATAACCGGCATCAATAATTTCAAGAAAGCTGCAAATAAAATACCGCCACGGGCAGTTTTTAAATCGGCACCTAAAGCACGTTGGGTAATGTATTGGTTACAGCCCCAATAGTTAAGGTTCACAATCCACATACCGCCAATCAGTACGCTTAAACCCGGCAGGTCAAGGTAGTTGGCATTGTCATGGCTAAAAATCATATGGAAGTGATCTGTCGCCTGGCTTCTCATAACGTTTAAGCCGCCTAATATACCATGCGCACCATAATGGGTTGACACAAGGTTAACAGCTATATAGGTGGTTACTAAACCACCTAATATTAAAAAGAATACCTGTATAACATCGGTATAGCCAATAACCTTCATACCGCCTAGTGTAATGATCACCGCGAAGATGGCCATGCCCCAAATACAGGCTTCTAAGTTAACACCCGATATTGCGCTAACTGCCAGAGCACCCAGGAACAATATTGAGGTGAGGTTAACCACCACGTATAGTAAAAGCCAGAAAATAGCCATGATCATGGCCACCGTACCGTTATACCGCTGGTTCAGAAACTGCGGCATGGTAAATATTTTGTTCTTGAGATATACGGGGATAAAAAATATCGCTACAACAATCAGGGTAGCTGCAGCCATCCACTCATAAGTAGCAATTGCAAGCCCCATTTTGAAGCCAGAGCCACTCATGCCGATAAATTGCTCGGCCGATATGTTTGAAGCGATTAGTGAAGCGCCTATGGCCCACCAGGTTAAAGAACCTTCTGCTAAGAAATAATCATTAGATCCGGTTTCGGCTTTACGCTTGCGCCAGTAAACCCATAATCCGTAAGACGCAACTACTACAAAATAAATTGCAAATACTACATAGTCGCCGGTTGTCAGCTTATTCATTTTTAAAGTTTATAAATTGGTTAGGCAATTATAAACTTTATATCACGCTTTTTCAAACGATAAGTGCCGATTGTTACAAAAACTGACTAAAAGGTAAATATCACTTATCAATCGTGATCTGGTTAGGCTCTGACGCAATAATCTGTATGGTGTTTTTGTAGAGTAGAAGTGTACCTGTTACGCATAGATGTTTGGTTTTAAGATTGGCCCAATCCAGTTGCAGTTTATTGCCTTTCACAGCAATGGTGAATTTTTCGTGAGGGACATTACCACCCATATAAAGATAAGTAACGGTGTCACTCAGTATTTTTACCTGATAAACAACATCGCGCAGCGTAGCTTCTTTGTATAAATGACTACGATATTCGGACGGCGCAAGTGGTTTATCCTGAGCTTTAGCCGCTATTGCGACACTGCTTATTAAGCCGAAGGCGAGTAATATCTTTTTCATGGTTGACGGTATATCACTATCAACCCTAAAAATGTCTGAATGTTCTTATAATAGCGCCAATTACTTTACGATTGTAAAATAGGGGAACCCTGTTTGCGACGGATAGCTTACATCATACTTTAAAACACCGTTAACCCAAATTTTATCTATTTTGTTGTCGTCGGTGGTTGTACTGGTGATAGTATCCTTTTTTAGTTTTCCGAAGCCGATAATAAACGGGTTGTGCTCATGATCAGCAGTAAAACGATAAGCTTGCTGGTTATGCTCATTAGTAATTAGATAGCCAGACTCTTTTGCAAAGCTAACCGTCATTGAATCGGTGATTGATTTGGAGGTAACAGCATTAGTATTATATTGATAGGTTTCATAAATATAACCTTTCATCAGAGCTGAATTTGCGTTTGCAAATAAATTATTACCTGCACTATCAAGAATAGCAAACTCCACCACATAGCTGGTAGAAGGAGGCATAACAACGCAACAAAGTCGATTTGCTTTTTTGCAAGAGGCAATAGCTAAAACAGATAGAAAAATAAGGGAGACGGTTTTTAGTTTCTTCATGACAGGTATCAGGTTTAAAAGGTTAAGTCTAAATTAATAATAATAAAGTAACAAAACAAAAAATCCGGCCATCGTAAAATGGCCGGATTCCAAAAAAAACTTATAATAATTTTACTTATAATAATTTATTGAAGTTCAGCAGCAAAGCCACCGTTACGCGCCATTTTAATAGTCATTTTATCACCAGCTTTAACTTGTGCGGTTTTGCGGCGATAATCCATAGCCTGGCGGCCGGCGTTTATGCCATCTTCAAAATAAGTCATGGTATAAGTTTTACCTTTTTCCAGGAAGTCGAAATTCAATTCGATTGTTCTGGTTTTTTCTTGATTGTTGGTAATGCCGCCAATAAACCATTTATCACCTTTCCGTTTTGCTACCACGGCTACCTGGCCAACATCGGCTACCAAAGCTTTGGTTTCATCCCAGATGGTAGGTACACTTGTTATAAATTCGGTACAGTCAGGGTTACGGTAATAAAGTGTAGGGTTATCGCACAACATCTGGATGCTGGTTTCAAATATTACATATAACGCCAACTGAGAAACCCGAGTGCCTATGCTAGCTGCGTTAGGGCGCTCGGCCCTGTAAGACTCAGGCTGCATGTTAATCATAGAGCCGGGCGTAAAATCCATGGGGCCAACTGCATTACGCATGAAAGGCAGGTAAATGCTATTGTCTGGCCTGGTGCCCCCCATCTGCTCTAAACCACGCACACCTTCGTACGATACCAGGTTAGGATATTTAAACTCTAAACCAGCGGGTGTAAATGCGCCGTGGAAATCAACAAAAACTTCATTTTTAGCAGCTTCTTTAGCTACGTCTTCGTAATAGTTAACCATCCACTGGTCGCTGCGCTCCATGAAATCTATTTTAACACCTTTGATACCCCACTCGTGGAAGGTTTTAAACAGCTCCATATGATTGTGTACCGTTAACCAGCTTAGCCATAGTATAATACCCACATGTTTTTCCTTACCATAACGAATCAGCTCTTTTACATCTACATCCGGATTAGGTGTGTATGGATCTTCAATGGTTTTGGCCCAACCTTCGTCCATCACAATGTACTTAATACCGTATTTTGAAGCAAAGTCAATGTAATATTTATAAGTAGCCAGGTTATAGCCCGATACAAAGTTTACATCTGGTCCATAAGGCGCAGCATCGTTCCACCATTCCCAGCTGGCCTGGCCCGGCACAACCCAGGTTGGGTCGCCAATAACGCTTTTTGGCGCCAGCTTTAGGTTCATGGTATTTTCAAGGATCTGTTTGTCGTTGCTGGTGATGACAAAATAGCGCCATGGAAAATTACGTGTGCCTTTAGTTTTGGCTATGTAATCTGCAGATTTAAGAATTTTCTGACTACGATCTCCGTCAAAGCCAAACTCAAGCGGCGTTTTTGGGAATGTACCTACAGCGCCATTATCGCCGGTGCTTTTTAAGAACATGCCCGGGTAATCGCTCAGGTCAGTCTCGCTGATCAGTATTTTATAATTTTGTTTGGTGTCGATCAAAAACGGCAGGTTAGCCATTTTATCGGTTGGTTTCCAGTCGGCCGACGAAATATGAGTATATGCTTCTTCGTAAGCACTTTTAAAGCCCGGCGGCTGCTGTACATGCAGTAAGTAATCTGCAGGGAAATTGATTCCGAAGTCTTCATTTAGTACTTCAACATCACCTTTTTTAGTCGTAACAAAACGGTAAGCTATACCATCATCAAAAGCACGAAATTCAACCGCATAATCGCCTTTAAAAGTTAAAAGCACCCAATTGTAAACGCTGTGAACAGTCGAGAATTTTATAGGGAGATAAGGTTTGATAACCTCATCGCCTTTTCCTTTTTTAGTGTTTACCAGTTTAGGGTTTTCGCCTAAAACGCCGTCGCGCAGGCTCATAGCTAAATGGTTTTTGCTTAATAGCTCTTTGCCCTGGCCAGATACCGAGTAGTAAATTTTATCGCCTATGGTAATGGCTACTTTGATTTCGCCGTTTGGCGATACCAGGTTAATGGGCTTGCCTTCTGCATGCAATTGTATTGTTGCTATTAAAAGCAACGATATGCAGCAGACAAATTTGTTCAAAAATTTCATAATAGTAATTGGTTTATAACTAAATGTCGGGGCTAAAAGTAAGTTTTTTTAGGCAATCCCGAATATTATTTTGAGTTATAAAACAAAACCTCCGTTACTATAACAAAATGGTTACGTAACAGGAGGTTTGTCAATTATGAGAGATAATTAGGGGCTTATCTGATAGTCATACTATCTGAAAATATCTGTGATTACTTTACCTTGTCCATAATCCATATTAAAATGAAGCAGTTTGGCAACGGTGGCGCTAATATCCACCTGTTCATAAGGGGTATCAAAACCTATACCTTGTTGAAAATCAGGGCCTAAACCCAGGAAACCTATATGGCGGCAGCCATCACAACCATCGCCATGACTAATAAAACCATCAGCTACATTAGGCAGATGACGGCCATGATCATTTGTTATAATAAAAGTGGTTTTACCGCGATAGACGTTATCGTTTTCAACAAAGTCATAAATCTGTTTAATGTATTCGTCGGTTTTCTTAATTGCCGCTATGTAGCCGGGCCAATCGGATGAATGCCCGTGAACATCAGGATCTTTAAAATTAATTAGCATTAAGTTGGGGTGATAAGTTGCAAGTACCCGTTCTGAATGTACAAATGTGGTATCGTCTGACCGATAGCCGCTAAACAAACCATTGATGCCGCAATCTGCACGGGGCATGTATTGGTTGGCCCAGCCCGCAGTTTGACAGTTGGCCAATATTTGTAACTTATCTTTCGAGGCAACTACCCATGCTTTTTCGGCCGGCTTACCGGTGGCTTTTAAAAACTCTTGAAAAATACTAGGATACATTGGTAGCACCTGTCCGGTGTTTTCCAGGTTTTCGTAATTGCCGGTGCAAATTGCATCATGCCCCGAGTCGGTGTTAGTGGTACCCAGATTGCGGAAATTGGCCAACATTACGCCATGGCCATATAAAGCAAACTCGTTTGGGATATTTGCAAAGGTATAATCGCCCCAGGTTTCGCTGTAACGAGGGCCATCCATTACGATGATAATAACGTTTTGGGTAGCGCAGCAGCCATTATACGGGGTGCTGTTATCAGGATTGCTTTGTACAACAGGCGATTGGCTGCTGTGGGTACTGGTAGTAGTGCCTCCGGCAACCTTCGTTGTGGTGGGCGCAGTTGCAACGGTACTATCGTTACTATTCGGGTCGGATACTGGTATTTTAGTTTCTTTGGCGCATGACACTGCGCAAAAAACTAAAATAACAATAGCCGCCCGTAGTAAACGGTTTGGGCATCGCATAGTTTAAATTAATTAGGGCTTATAGATACAAGTATAAAGCATTTATTTTGTTGTAACAAAAAAGATACAACATTTTTTATCGAATATAAATATCTGATTTTTAGTTGTTTATAATTTAAATTCTAATTATCGATCAAAAAAAAGAAAATACAAATGATTTGAACGTCGAAATTCTGCGCGTTTTGGCTTACTACGTTAAGTGGTAATAGTAAATGGTAAGAGAAAGAAAAATTAATTCTGCAATCGATTGTATTTTAAACGTTAAAAAAATTAATTTGCGGGCTGCAATCAGCAACCAGTTATAAAACATTTCACCATCAGCCCATCACAGCATGTTATTATTAGGAATTGATATAGGCACGTCTTCAATTAAAGTATCAATTGTCGACTCCCAAACCCAAAAAACCGTAGCGTCGGCACAATACCCCGAAACCGAGTCGCCCATTACCTCTTTAAAGCCCGGTTGGGCAGAGCAATCGCCGGATATGTGGTGGCAGCATGTACAACAGGCCTTAAAAGCCTGTAACCAAAGCGGTAAGTATAACCCATTAGATATTGCCGCTATTGGCATTGCCTATCAAATGCACGGCTTGGTTTTGGTTGACCAAAATCAAAATTTGCTGCGCGATAGTATTATATGGTGCGATAGCCGTGCGGTTGAATTAGGCGAGAAAGCCTTTGATGCCATAGGCCATGACAAATGCCTGTCGCATCTTTTGAACTCGCCGGGTAATTTTACCGCCAGCAAACTGGCCTGGGTAAAGCAAAACGAACCCAGGGTTTATGAGCAAATAGACAAGATCATGCTGCCCGGCGATTTTATCGCCATGAAACTAAGCGGCGAGATCACCACTTCGATATCCGCACTTTCAGAAGGCGTTTTCTTTGATTTTGTAAATAACAGTATATCTAAAGATATCATTAATCATTATGGCTTTAGCGAGAGCTTGTTCCCACTGGTACAGCCTGTGTTTTCAAACCATGGCGGTGTGCTCGCGTCGGTGGCTCAACAATTGGGTTTAAAAGCAGGCATTCCGATAGCTTACAAAGCCGGCGATCAGCCTAATAATGCCCTTTCATTAAACGTGCTTAACCCAGGCGAGGTGGCAGCCACCGCCGGTACATCGGGCGTTATTTATGGCGTTAGCGATAAGCTGACTTACGATCCGCAATCGCGCGTAAATACGTTTGCGCATGTAAACTATACCGAACAGCAGAAAAGCCTGGGTGTGTTATTATGTATCAATGGCACCGGCAGCTTATACCGTTGGACGAAAAATTTGTTCGGTTCGGCAGTGAGTTATAACCAAATGAATACCGAGGCGGCTAAGGTTTCACTGGGCAGCAACGGCTTGCGTATTTTGCCATTTGGTAACGGTGCCGAAAGGATGCTGAATAATGAACAGATAGGCGTTCATTTTCATAACATCGACCTAAACCTGCATACCCAGGCGCATATTTTCCGTGCTGTGCAAGAGGGGATAGCTTCGGCATTCCGCTATGGGGTTGATATTATGCGAGAGAACGGCATGAACCCAACGGTGATTCGCGCGGGTAAAGCCAATTTGTTTTTAAGCGATCTGTTTGCCCAAACCTTTGTTAACGCTACCGGTATACCGGTCGAATTGTATAATAACGATGGCAGTGTAGGCGCGGCTTTGGGTGCCGGGATAGGCTCACAAATATTTACATCGCCGCAGGAGGCGTTTAAGCAGATGCAGCCGTTGCAGCTTATCGAACCGAATGCTGATGATTTCGAACCAATTTACCAGGAGTGGAAAAGCTTGTTGTTGAAGCAATTGTCGATATCGAAATAAATTTAAATACATAGATTTAAAGTCCCGGCCAATTAGTCGGGACTTTTTGTTTTAAAGACGACTAATTCAGTCGTTTTAATCCTGTATATTTGCGTAAGCATGAGCTTAGAAAAACGAGATTACGACGCCATTATAGTAGGATCTGGCCCTAATGGCCTTGCAGCGGCTATTTTAATGCGGCAGCAGGGGCTATCGGTTTTACTGATAGAGGGTAAAGATGTTATAGGTGGGGGCCTAACCTCGGCCGAATTAACGTTGCCTGGGTTTATCCATGACGTTTGCTCGGCTATTCATCCCATGGCGCTTGCCTCGCCGTTTTTTAAGACACTGCCTCTTGCAGATCATGGTTTAAAATGGCTACAACCTGATTTGGCCGCTGCCCATCCATTTGATAATGGTAACGCGGCGATACTGGATCATTCTATAGAAAATACGGTTCAGCATCTTGGTGTCGATAAAGACACTTATATCGACCTGATGAATTCGGTAACCAAAGCCTGGCCGCTGATTGATCAGGACGCACTAGGTCCATTAAGCTATCCTAAACACCCCATTGCAATGGCAGGTTTTGGATTGAAAGCGTTAACCAGTGCTACCAGCTTTGTTAATCGTTTTAAAACGCAAGAAGCACGCGGATTTTTCGGCGGCATGGCGGCACATTCTATACAGCCTTTAAATAATTTAAGCACTACGGCTATTGGTTTGGTATTAATGGCAACCGGCCACATGCAGGGCTGGCCAATACCCAAAGGCGGCTCGGCTAGTATTGCCGGGGCGTTGGCTGGTTATTTTAAATTGATAGGTGGCGAGGTACAAACTGGTACTTATGTTAAATCTTTAGATCAATTGCCATCTGCCCATACCGTTTTGTTTGATGTTACACCAAAACAGTTGCTTCAAATAGCCGGACATCAGTTCTCGTCGATCTATAAATGGCAGTTAGAACGCTATCAATATGGCATGGGGGTATTTAAAGTAGATTGGGCGCTGGATGGCCCAATACCCTTTACCAACGCCGATTGTCGCCGCGCAGGGACTCTTCACCTGGGCAATACCTTCGAAGAAATTGCCGCCGGCGAACTTTCTACCAGTCAGGGCAAACAGTCTGATAGACCTTTTGTACTGCTGGCTCAACAAAGTCTTTTTGATAACACCCGTGCTCCTGAAGGAAAGCAAACTGCTTGGGCCTATTGCCATGTACCCAATGGGTCAAAGCAGGATATGACTTCCATTATTGAAAATCAAATAGAACGTTTTGCTCCGGGATTTAAGGATCTCATCCTGGCCAAACACACCATGAATACCGAACAAATGCAGGCGCATAACCACAACTACATAGGTGGCGATATTAACGGTGGGATGATGAATCTAGGCCAATTATTTACACGGCCGGCACTGCGTTGGTCGCCTTATAAAACATCGGCTAAGGGTTTGTACATCTGTTCGTCGTCAACGCCGCCCGGCGGGGGAGTGCATGGTATGTGCGGCTACAATGCTGCTAAAAGAGCTTTAAAAGATGTCTTCAATATTAGTGTGAGCTTGTAATCGATTGCCCGGCGTTTAGGCGCCATTCTCTCCGTATGACCTTCAAATTATTTTTTATTGTACGCTTTTTGCCAGGTGTGTGTACGAAAAAATATACGTCAGACACTTAAAAAGGCCTTTTTTGAGCTTGAAACCGCCATGGCACAATTTTTATTTATGTAAACATGAAAAACAAATGAAAATATCAGCCAATATGAAAAGCACGCAAATACTATTGAAGGCCCTGGACATTGAATTGAAAAAAATGTTATCGGCAGATATTAAAAAATTCAGAGATCAACAACAAGCCAACAATGCTATTAACCAACAGTTGGTTAAAAAAGCGGCTTAATTGATATAATAACTAATAAAACAAAAGGCGCTCAATTTGTGCTAGTTGTTTAAAATAAATTCTACCAAACGATATGAAAAGATTTGATGAAAATGTATCTGTTGTATATACAGATACTGAGGGAAGGCAGATAGATACTTTTGTAATTTTTGCTACAGATGAAGAAACCGGGCTTACACGTATTAATCACGAAAACTTAAGCGTGCCGGCGGAGAGTTTACGTCTACACGCTAAAACAGTGGGCAAGTACCATTTACCGATAGCCGATGCTTTTAGTTTCGAAATTATCAGAAAACTAAGAGATAAATATGCTGAGTTAGATGCCCGGGTAAAACAAGAAATTTTAAAACCAGAATTGTCTTCTCCATTAACCTTATTGGCAAGAGCTTCTTAAGACCTTTGTTTTAACTATAAATTGTAATATCCCTTTGCGGCGAAAGCTACAAGGGGATTTTTTGTGAAGGTTATAATAAGGCCTTGTTTTACTAAATCTTATAAAGTGTAAAACTACATACGCAACCTTAAAGAAATTGAGCGACCTAATGCCTGAACCAATTCAGAATCGATGTTATTTAGACCATCTTTTTGTGTCCAGACAAGCTTTATATCTCTTACAATACCTAGTTTTTCACCATTCAACAACAGTTGAATTTCGGTAGTATTATGATTTATTTGTTTACTATCAATGATTTGATAAACGTAATCATTGTCTTTAAATGTTATTCTTAGCGGTAACCCCATGCTCTAATCCTCGGCAGTAAAGATATAAGTTCAGGTCAATTGATTGCTGTCTGTCTTGATTTATATTTGATAATAACGAAATGTATAACAACAAAAAAGCCTCCGGTTATTTAACCGGAGGCTTGTGATCCCATTTGGATTCGAACCAAAGACCTACAGATTAGAAATCTGTTGCTCTATCCAGCTGAGCTATAGGACCAGCACGAATTAGTGGTGCAAAGATGCAAAAATCTCATAAATTATAGAAGCTAAAATAAAAATAACACGTCATGAGCTTTGTCATTTACGAAAGCACGCGGGTGGTAAGTTGATTTTATAGCATGACGATTTATGGATGCTTACGAATAGTGAAGTAAGTTTTTTAGCTTACAATTAATAATTATTCTACCCGCAAAACATAGCTTGCCTGGCGTTTTTTAGTAAAAACTTAATGACATGTTAATATAAAGCATAAGGCCCATCATATTTTTTTGGACACAAAGTGTTTAAAATACAATAAGAAGTTATACATTTAGCGCACTATTTTAAAACTTAAAGTTATGATCATAATAGCTGACGGCGGCTCAACCAAAACCAACTGGTGCCTACTGAATGAGGAGGGTAAAAAAGTATACTTCAATACTGAAGGATACAATCCGTATTTCTCAAGTGTGGAATACATCATTAATTCGCTAAATGAAAGTTTACCTGCTGATTTGGATACAAAAAAAATTACAGAGGTAAACTACTACGGTGCGGGTTGCTCAACTCAAGAGAAGCGTGACCTGGTTAAAGAAGCCATGAGTGCGGTTTTTACCAGTGCTACTGTTAACATTGGTCATGACCTGTTAGCCGCTGCACGTGCCTTACTGGGTCGTAATGCAGGTTTTGCTGCTATTTTGGGTACAGGTACCAATACTTGTATTTATGACGGTAAAGACATTGTTAACAATATCGACTCTGGCGCTTATATTTTGGGCGATGAAGGTAGCGGTTGTTATATCGGCAAAAAATTGCTGACCGACTATATTCGCGGTTATATGCCTGAAGTGGTACGTAGCTTATTTTGGGAGACTTTCCAACTTACCCCCGATGATGTGAACGAACAAGTTTACACCAAACCGCTGGCAAACCGCTTCTGCGCAAGCTTTAGCAAGTTTGTTTATGACAACAACGTACACATTGAATATTCGCGTAACCTGGTTAGAACATCTTTCGAAGATTTCTTTAAAAACCTGGTAACCCATTACCCTGATTATCAAAAATATACTTTCAACTGTATAGGTTCTGTAGGCTACAACTTCCGTAACGTATTGGAAGAAGTTTGCCTGGAAAACGGAATGCAGGTGGGTAACATTATCCGCTCGCCTATAGATAGCCTGGTTAAGTTTCACCAGGAATTAGCTCAGGAAGCACATTAATAAAGAGACAAGAATCAAGAATCAAGAGTCAAGAATCAAGAGTCAAGAATCAAGACTGAAACCAAACCGGGATTTAAGACTAACAAAAAATGCAGACCATATTGGTCTGCATTTTTTGTTAGGTGATATTTAAAAGAGCAAAGATTAACCAGGTAAAAATCTTGATTCTTGTCTCTCGATTCTCGAATCTATTCCGCTGTTAGCTCATTCTGAAAGATTTTGGCGTATTTGCGACGATCGAATTTATAAAGTTTTGCTGCGCGATAGGATACGCCCTTTTGTTTTTCAACCAGTTCTTTCAAGAAGCCGTAACTCAGCATCTTTTTGCGGAAGTTACGTTTATCCAGTTTCTTATCCAATATAGCTTCATACAAGCCTTGCAGTTGCGTAAGCGTGAATTTCTCAGGCAATAAGTCAAATGCTATGGGTTGATAATTTAAACGGCGACGGATCTTGCCAAAGCCGTTTTTAAATATCTCGGTATGGTCAAACGCCAATTTTGGTAAACTTTTAACCGGGTGCCATACTGCTTTACGGGCATATTGGCTTATTGGTCTCAGTTCTTTTTGCCCATTAATGCGGATCAAGGCGTAGTAGCCAACCGTAATAACACGACCTTGAGGGTGGCGGTTAACTTCGCCAAAAGTGTGGAACTGCTTCATCTGCAAATCTCGCAGGCCGGTTAGCTCATAAAGTATTCGGTCGGCAGCGTCATCGAGGCTTTCGTCTTCCTTTACAATATATCCGGGGAGCGCAAACCAGCCGCCAAAAGGCTCTTCGTTACGTTCAATTAATAGTATTTTAAGTTCACCAGCCTCAAACCCAAAAATAAGACAGTCGATACTGAAAATCGACTCAAACGTGGGTAATTTCTCTTCCAAAATAGCGTTACAATTAAGATGTTATTTTATTACGATAAATGCTTTACTGGCATCAAAAATAAATAAAAATAAATTTAACGGTGTAATTTTCACACCTTATATTCGTGCAAAATTTTTTTGGTTAAAAAGATGAGTAAAATTTCGAAAATAGGAGTGCTAACTTCAGGCGGCGACGCACCGGGAATGAACCCGTGTATTCGTGCCGTGGTACGTACCGCTATATTCAACGGATTAGAAGTTGTTGGTATAAAACAGGGTTACAAGGGCATGATCGAAAACGATATGTACGAGATGGGCACCCGCTCTGTTAGTAATATATTAAATTTAGGGGGCACTATTTTAAAAACGGCCCGCTGCCTGCCTTTCCGTACAGACGAAGGTATGGAAACCGCTTACCAGAACATTAAAGCAAAAGGTATTGATGGTTTAGTAGTTATTGGTGGCGATGGTACCTTTACCGGCGCTTTACGTTTCTCGCAAAAATATCCTGATATCGCGGTAATAGGTGTACCGGGAACTATTGATAATGATCTTTACGGTTCAACCTATACTTTAGGTTTTGATACCGCTACCAATACTGTTATTGAAGCTATCGACAAAATACGTGATACCGCAGATTCTCACGATCGTTTGTTTTTTGTAGAGGTAATGGGTCGCGATTCGGGCGCTATTGCTTTGCGTGCCGGTATATCTTGCGGTGCAGAAGCTATTTTGTTGCCTGAGAAATCAACTGCGTTGGCAGACTTGATTGACCATCTTAAGAATGGCGCTACCAATAAAAAATCGTCGAGCATCGTAATTGTTGCCGAAGGTGATAAAACCGGGGGTATTTATGACCTGGCTAAAGCAGTACAAAATGAAATTACGCATTACGATATTAAAGTAACCGTACTGGGCCATTTGCAACGCGGTGGTGCACCAAGTAGCTTTGACCGTGTATTGGGCAGCCGCTTAGGTTTTGCTGCTGTAAATGCGCTTATAGCGGGCCAAAGTCAAAAAATGGTGGGCCTTGAGGCAAACCACATTAAACTGACACCGCTTGACGAGGCATTGAGTCATCATGATTTCAAGCTGGAATCGGACCTTTTACAAATGGTGGAGGTACTTTCCATATAATGATTGCGGTTGTATATAGCGGATCTAACCATGCAGACTGGCGCTTGTCAGACAAAGGGCGTACTGTTGCGTCGTTCAAAACTAATGGTATTAATCCCTATTTTATTGATGAGAAACACATCGTACAACTGCTAAATAAAAATATCAACCTCATCCATCACGCCGAAGAGGTTAAACGCATTTACTTTTTTGGGGCGGGTTCTTCGTCTAAAGAGTTGCAGGCTGTGGTTCAGCAGGCGTTTGAATCGTTCTTCAAGTTTGCCAAAGTCACCGTATCGCATGATATTGAAGGTGCGGCTATAGCTTGCTGCAAAAATACGCCCGGCATTATCGGCATTTGCGGCAGCGGATCAAACGCAGCCTGGTATGATGGACGTAAGGTTAAATCTAACAACTACGGTTTAGGTTATATTTTGGCTGATGAAGGATCTGGCAATTGGCTGGGCCGGGAGCTGATCAAAAACTTTATGAATGAGACTTTGCCTGAACATTTGCGTAAGAAGTTTGTACATAAATATGAGGCCGATAGAAAGACTCTACTGGAGAAAGTCTATCGCCAAAAACAGACCGCATTATACCTAAGTACGTTCAGCGAATTTTATATCGAAAACCATGACGACGAATATCTTAAGAGCGTCATAAAACAAGGTTTCAACAAACTAATAGCCACATACTTATTACCTTTACATAAGCAATATCCGCAAGCGCCACTACATTTTGAGGGCTCGGTAGCTTTCGCTTTTCAGGAATACCTGCACGAAACTGTTGCCGAAGCCGGGCTTACTATAGCGGGCATTATCAAAGAACCTATAAACAATCTATTAACGTATTATTCAAATAAAAACTAAAAATCATGAAAATAGGAATTAACGGTTTCGGCCGTATTGGACGCCTTGCCTTCAGAGCTGCAGTTGAAAGACCAGACATTGAAGTTGTTGGTATTAATGACCTTGTTGAGCCGGATTATATGGCCTACATGTTAAAATACGATTCAACTCATGGTCAATTCAAAGGCACTATCGCTGTTGAAGGTGGCAACCTGGTTGTAAACGGTAAAACTATACGTGTAACTGCTGAGAAAGATCCTGCTAACCTTAAATGGGGTGAAGTAGGTGCTGAGGTTGTGATCGAATCAACCGGCTTATTCTTAACATTAGATACTGCTCAAAAACACATTGACGCCGGTGCTAAAAAAGTAGTAATGAGCGCACCAGCAAAAGACGATACCCCGACTTTTGTTATGGGTGTTAACCATAAATTGCTAAGAGCTGATCAAACTATCGTATCAAATGCATCATGTACTACTAACTGTTTAGCGCCTATTGCTAAGGTGTTAAATGACAAATTTGGTATCGAAGAAGGTTTAATGAGCACTATCCACGCGGTAACTGCTACTCAGAAAACTGTTGACGGCCCATCTGCGAAAGATTGGAGAGGTGGTCGTGGTGCTTACCAGAATATCATCCCTTCATCAACAGGTGCTGCTAAAGCAGTTGGTTTGGTGTTGCCTGAGTTAAAAGGTAAATTAACCGGTATGTCATTCCGCGTTCCGGTTGCTGACGTTTCTGTAGTTGACTTAGTTGTTCGTTTGAAAACTCCTGCTACTTACGAGGATATCAAAAAAGCAATGAAAGATGCTTCTGAAGGTGACCTTAAAGGTATCCTAGGTTATACTGAAGACGAAGTTGTATCTGAAGACTTTAAAGGTGATGCACGCACATCAATATTTGATGCTAAAGCAGGTATCGCATTAAACAACAACTTTGTTAAGGTTGTATCTTGGTATGACAACGAGTGGGGTTATTCAAACAAATTGATTGACCTTGTTCAAGAGATTGGCAAATTATAATAGCCGAACGTTAATATTTGAAAGCCCCCGAGTAATCGGGGGCTTTCCTGTTTATAACCCTCTTTCCGCCGAAGGCGAAGAGAGGGTCGCGCTCGAAGAGTTGCGGGGTGAGTCCACCGGCGCGCCTTCATTGACAGGCGAAGACTCACCCGGTCATCGCTTCGCTTGACCGCCCTCTCTTTCGCAAGCGATGAAGAGGGCTAACACCAGGTTTAAGACGCAATGGAAAATTAGTATCTTAGTCATAACATTAACTGACAACCATGCTTAAGAACATCCTGCTTATCGCTCTGCTGGCTATCGCTATTACCGGCAAGGCCCAAATCAAATACCCAACTCCCGAAGAAAGCGACTACATAGCCAAAGACTTCACCTTTGAAAGCGGCGAGAAGCTACCCGAGTTGCGCGTTCATTGCATTACTGTAGGCAAACAGCATAAAGACGCCATGGGCCAAACCGACAACGCGATACTCATTATGCATGGCACAACCGGCGACTCGAAAGGTCTGATAGGCATAGAGCGATTCTCTAATACCCTGTTTGCACCAGGCGCTGTGTTAGATGCTACCAGGTACTACATCGTCTTTGTGGATGGCATAGGCCACGGCAAGTCAAGCAAGCCTAGTGACGGCTTGCATATGAAGTTCCCCAAGTATACCTATAACGATATGGTGAAGGCGCAATACCTGTTGGTAACACAGCATTTGGGCATCAACCACCTGCGTTTGGTAATGGGCACCTCGATGGGGGCGATGCATACCTGGGTTTGGGGTTATACCTATCCCGACTTTATGGACGCATTGATGCCCCTGGCCAGCAACCCTGTAGAGATTGCAGGGCGCAACCGTATGATGCGCAAGCTGGCCATTGATATGATTGAGAATGACCCGGCCTGGATGGGTGGCGAATACAAAACACAACCCAAAGAAGGCCTGCTAGGTGCCACCGCGTCTTTACTGTTTATGGGCAGCAGCTCACTACAAATGCAGAAAGCAGCGCCAACCCGCGATGAGGAAGACGCCTTACTGGCTAAAACCGAGGACCGCTATTACCATCTGTTAGATGCTAATGATGTGATCTACGCGTTTGATGCGTCGCGCTACTATAACCCGGAGCCACACCTGGAGCAGATCAAAGCGCCATTGTTTGCCATTAATTCGGCCGATGATGTGATCAATCCGCCGGAGTTGGGTTTGATAGATAAAGACATTAAACGGGTTGCTAAAGGCAGGTATATTCTGCTGCCTATAACCGATAAGACATCGGGCCATGGCACGCACTCTAACCCAACCATATGGGGCGATTATTTAAAGGAGTTGATGGTAATATCGGAGAAGAAATAGCGCTGTTTGTGACGCGTGTTTTGTTTCACGTGAGTATGCAACATTGAAACAGATGAAACAGAATTTTTATGTAACTAACAGATATGCAGTTTGTTGTGAAAATTAAGTGAAACAGCATGAAACAGCAATCCTGACTTTTAAGTGTTTTTTTGTTTCACGCTGAAACTTTATTACACCACGTCATCCTGAGCGCAGCGTAGGGATGTCTATACACGCGACCCGGAGATCGTCACGCTCGTACCTCGCTCACGATGACGCGTGGGGAAAGCCCGAAACAACCACATAAAACAAATAAAAAGCAGTTAAAACTTTTTAAAGCACATTCAATACACTTAAGTTTTTTTAATTACTGCGGATAAGCAATTTGATGCAGTTGGTGACAACATTAACAACGACTTTCCACCACGTCATCCTGAGCGTAGTGTAAGGATCTCTATACGACCGGTCCGGAGATTGCCACACTCGTTCGTACCTCGTTCGCAACGACGTGGCAATTGCACGCGTTCGAGCTTTTCTCCTTGCGATTGCCGCGCTTCGCTCGCAATGACAATTTATATAAAACAAGAAAGCCACTGCATCGCGCAGTGGCTTTCTTGTAATTAACTGATCTTATTATTATGTGTGTGTAGTATTATGCTTCCTGGATAGAGTCATTCACGTCATTAGCTGCGCTTTTTACTTTTGATTTAGCACGGTCTACATGATTTTGTGCTTCGTCGGCAATGTCATTGCCTTTTGAGCGGATCTCGTCAGAAATACCGTCACGGTAATTATACAGATCATCGGCAGCGCTGCTAAATCTTGATCTTGCTTTTTCGTAAGCGTTATTGCCGTAATCTTTTATCTGGTCAGACACTGAACGTGCTCCGTCTTTTGCTCTTCCGGCAAGGTCATCAGCATAGCCCGCTATACTGCCCCTGGTTTCTTCTCCGCTGTTAGGCGCAAATAATAATCCTAATATCGCACCTGCTGCAGCGCCTACTAAAACGGCTGCTAAAACTTTTGATTGATCTTTCATGTTTTTATTTTTTATGTAGCTGACGGAGTTAATACAACAACAGTGCCAAGCAACCTATTGACCAAAAAAATAAAGCAGATCAAATAAACCTGTAAAAAATACAATACAAACTGCCCAACAAGCAGCACAATAACAATACCTGCCTTTGCGTCAACGTTATAAATTGTATTTTTACGATATCCAAATCATCAATATGAAAAAAATTATCCTGCTTACAGGTTTTATCATAGCATCGGCTGCTGTTAAATCATTTGCGCAAACCAGTATCCCGGCAAAAGAAGCTGCCAAACACATCAACGAAAAAGTTACGGTATGTGATACTGTTTATGGCGGTAAGTTTTTAGAAAGCGCTAATATCACCCTGATAGACATGGGCGGCAATCATCCCAATGAATTGATTACGCTGTTAATTAAAGGCGATGACCGCAAAAAGTTTAAAGATGCGCCCGAAGTTAGTTTAAAACATAAACTGGTGTGTGTAACCGGACAAGTTATAGACTATAAAGGCAAGCCCGAGATTGTGGTCACTGACCCTGCGCAGATAAAGGTTCAATAGTTTATTTGTAATTGGTCATTAGTGCTTCAATGCGGTAAATTTACTAGTGACTAATGACCAGTGACTGTTTAAATCACGCCACAATAGCCAACTGGTTGCTAATGGTACTTTCAGAATCTTTTACTATTTCGCGAATCTTTGCATCCAGTTCATTGACGGTATGTTCCAGGATATCGAAGTAGTCGAGGTCGGCATTTTTTTGCTCCAATTTAAGCAGGGCCATGATACCCAGTAAAGAAGCAACCGGCCGCCTTAACTCATGCGATTGGATAATGGCTATCCGCGTAAGTGCCGCATTTTGAATATTGATCTGATCTTCCTGGATTTTTCGGTCGGTGATATCGGCAGAGTTTAAGGCTACGCTGACAACTTGGTTGGCGCTATTTTTTATCGGCACAAATTCTAACTCTTTCCAAATAGGTTGTTCTGTATCCGGGCGCATGTGCCATTCAAACTTTAAGGCCTCACCATTAAAAGCTTTGTGGAAATATTTAGCAAAGTCTTCTTTAACATCTTCATCGAAGTACTCTAAAATAGAAACTCCGTTTTGCAGGCTTTTATCGTAAACCTTCTGCACAAACAGGTCAGACGCGCGGTTATAAGCAATAATGTTCCGGTCCTTATCTATCAGGATATGACAATCCTTTGTGCTATCAAAAATGGCATTTAATTTTAGTTCTGATTCAGCAATCAATGCTTTTTGTTTTTCAGTTTCGGCCTGATGCTGTTCTTTAGCGCGTAAAGCATAGTTAAGCTCCAGTAAATTCATTACCTGTTTTGATAAAATCCGTAATGTATTTTGTTGTGTCTCGGTTATATCACGTGGTTTAAAATCAACTATGCAAAGTGCACCTATAGCGTGCCCATCGTTAGTTACTAAGCTGCAACCTGCATAAAAACGGATAAAAGGTTCGGCAATAACCAACGGATTACTGATAAAGCGCTCATCTAAAAGCGTGTCAGTAATAATATTGATGTCGTTTTGTTGAATAGTATAATTGCAAAATGACAGCTCGCGTGCGGTGCAGTCAATATCTACCCCCTTGCTGGCTTTAAACCATTGGGTGTCTTCGTCAAGCAGCGTAATTAAAGCCACCGGTGTTTCGCAGATCTGGGCTGCCAGTGTTACAATATCATTCAGATCCTTTGTGATTGCGGCATTTGGCTGCATAAATCTTTTTACAGCATTAATACGGTAAAGTTCGTTACTCATATTATTCGCGATTAGGGAGTTAGAATGCGTTTGCAACAATGCTATAAATACGTTTGAAGATATTGTTAAGTTTTTAAATTATACCTTATAATAAGTGTTGTTTGTGTAACTTTTATGGTACAAATTTAATCTATTAGTTATTATTTAATCTTTAGTAAATAAGGCGCAAGCATTTGTCGACGACAATTATTTGTATCTTAGAATTAGTTTATCAAACCTATATGAAAAACAAATACCTCATTCTGTTAGGCGCTTTTGCAGTAATGTCTGCATCGTGCACAAGGTTATATTCGCCGGCTATGTATCACCAGGACATAGCTTATATGCCCAAACCCACCTCGTTCGACAAACAAACTGTCGCCACTTATGCATCGGCTGGTTTAAATGCTTACACCAACAGCAGTTTAAATGATGTGGTGGTTAGCGGGCAGGCAAACTTGAGCCAGGGCTTTGTATTTAACAATTTTAATTTCGCCTACGGCGGATTTGCAGAATTTGGCGATTTCCAGAACGGGTCCTCCGATAAAAGCCAGGCCAGTTACTTCGAAGATAAATATTTTGGCGCTGTGGGTGGCCGTGCCTCAATTAATGCTTTTGTGCATAAAGACCGCACCGACTTTAGATTTATTGGCGTTGAAGCCGCCTACAGCCATGAGTTTGGCGACTATGCCCCTTACCGGCAAATGCTGCAAAAATTGGGTGGCTATTATGTCGACCCAAGGGTTGACCTGTTTACCCTGGGCCTAACAACCGAAGTTATATTTCATGGCCGAGACGATGCCAGCATTCAGCACGGTATCCGTGGTTTTTTAGGCACCACATTTGGCCATAATGATTTGGACGATACTTACTATAGAGATGAAGACGCCACCACCCGCATGTTTCGCCATATTTTCCCCAAGGCCAGTTACTTTGTTAATTACAAAGATTACTTTGGTACAATAGAGGTAGGCAGTGCGTTTATGTTAAGGCTGGGGTATAAGTTCTAAAACTTTTTTTGTCATCCTGAGCGATAGCGAAGGATCTTATACGTTTTGTTAGTCGCTTTTATAGGATCCTTCGCTATGCTCAGGATGACAAACTTTATTATTCAGTATAAACACTTTTTACCCGCTCCCTCAAATTATACCCTGACGCCATGACTTCGCCATAAGCTCCCGCAGTACGCACCGCAATCAAATCGCCGCGGAACGATTCTGGCAGCTCGACATCTTTGCGGAAACAGTCGGTGCTTTCGCAGATAGGGCCTACTACGTCATATTTCAGATCGTGTGCGGCTTCGGCACGGGTAACGTTCTCAATTTCGTGATAAGCCTGGTACAGCATGGGGCGAATCAGCTCGGTCATACCGGCATCCAGTACTAAAAAATTCTTTTTCTGTCCGTTTTTAACGTACAGTACTTTTGATATCAGCGAAGCACATTGCGCAACCAGCGCGCGGCCCAGTTCAAAATGTACTTCCTGATCGGCACGTACATTCAGGAAGTCTTTGAATACCTTGAAATAACTTTCAAAATCGCTGATGGTATTGGTGTCCGGATGATGATAATCAACCCCTAAGCCACCACCGGCGTTCAGCACTTTAACGGTAAAGTTATGGTCCTCAAACCAGGTCGCTATTTCGTTTATGCGTACACATAGGCTTTTGTAAACTTCCATGTCGGTTATTTGCGAGCCGATGTGAAAGTGTACACCCAAAAATTGGATGTTTTTGCAGGCGCGTAAAGCGGTAACCACATCATCTAACTGCCAGGTGTTAACGCCAAATTTGTTCTCGTCTAAACCGGTAGTAATAAAATGATGGGTATGTGCATCGACATTTGGGTTAATGCGGATAGCAACTTTGGCAATTTTGCCTTTAGCCAGCGCCAGTTCATTAATGATCTCCAACTCCTGTACAGACTCTACATTAAAGCAGAAAATATCAGCGTCCAAGGCCAAATTAATTTCTTTATCTGATTTACCCACGCCGGCAAATACCACCTGCTTGTTGTTAAAGCCATGGTTGATAGCTGCTTTCACTTCGCCGCCGCTCACGCAATCGGCGCCAAAACCAAATTGCTGGATCATGTCCAGCACCTTTGGATTAAAGTTGGCCTTTAAAGCATAATGCACATGGAAGCCGTACCTGGCCGAAGCATTATGGCAAGCCTGCAAAGTTTGACGAAGCACCTCTAAATTGTAATAGTAGAAGGGTGTTTCGGCGTTTTTAAAACGGGTAATTGTATCTTGGGTAAACATTGTGGTAAAGTCCTATTTATGTTGTCATTGCGAGCGTAGCGTGGCAATCGCGAATATTGCATCCTTGCGATTGCCACGCTACGCTCGCAATGACAATCGCTTTTATTAAAACAGCCTGCTATGCAGGCTTCTCAGCGCCTCAACCTTATCTTCGGTTTTAACCAGTACAGACAAGTTGTGATTGCTGCCTCCGTAAGAAATCATACGCAATGGCAGGTGTTTCAAGGCCTCCAATACGCGTGAGCCAAAGCCATGCTTGTCGGCGGCAAAATCGCCTACTACACAAATAATGGTTTGGTCCCGGTCTATCTCTACATCGCCAAAGGCTCTCAGCTCGCCCAGGATCTCGTCCAGGTGGGTGGTGTCGTCAATAGTTAATGATACAGCCACTTCCGAGGTGGTGATCATATCTATTGATGTTTTATATCGCTCAAAAACCTCGAACACGCGGCGCAAAAAGCCATAAGCCAATAACATACGGCTTGAGTTGATCTTGATAGCCGTAATGCCATCTTTAGCGGCTATAGATTTGATCTGGTTCTTTTCGCTGTCGTTAGTAATTAAAGTACCCCTGGCTTGCGGGTCCATCGTATTTAGCAGACGCACCGGTATTTTATATTTCTGTGCCGGAAACACGCTTTGCGGATGCAAAATTTTTGCACCAAAGTAGGCCAGCTCGGCTGCTTCGTCGAATGATAACTGGGCGATAGGTTTGGTGCCGCTAACAATGCGCGGATCATTATTGTGCATACCGTCAATGTCGGTCCAGATCTGCACTTCTTCGCTGCGGATACCCGCACCAATTAGCGAAGCAGTATAATCGCTACCACCGCGACGCAGGTTGTCTATCTCGCCAAAAGCATTGCGGCAAATATACCCCTGGGTGATGAATAGTTTATTATCAGGCGCTGTATTCAATAGTGGTGTCAGATGGGTAGTTATATGATCTACATCGGGTTCATTATCCTCGTCGGTTTTCATAAACTCTAACGCAGGTAACAGCACCGACGGCACACCGATCTCTTTTAAATAAACGTGGTATAAGGTGGTCGACAGCAGTTCGCCCTGCGCTAATACAATTTTATCCTCTAAAGGCGTAAACAGATCATTAGCAAGATTGCTCAGTAAACTAAAGTGATAGTCAATTACCTCTTTACCTTGCGCTAAAAATTCAGGTTTGGCAAAAAGTTCTTTGATAAAGGTTTCGTACTTATCCTTTAAGGCAGAAATTAAAAGCGCAGCCTTGGGCTTATCACCGGCTAAATAGGCCTGTCCAATTTCAACTAAACTGTTTGTTGTGCCCGATACGGCAGACAGCACAACAATTTGCCTTTCGGAAGCATCAACAATATCCAGGAGCTTTTTCATGCGCCCGGGGCTACCTACTGATGTTCCGCCAAATTTTAAAACTTTCATTTTTATTTATCTTAAACACATTTGCTGCCACTATTTGCATAGTGGTTTAGCGGCGCTAAAAATAGGATTTTAAGGCCTATTAATAGTATACTAATTGATAAAAATGAAATGCTGAAAAGACTGATTTTACTGTTCGTTGTTCTTTTTTGGTCGATTTATCATCGAAAAAATGCTATAATACTGACTTACTCGTCAGATTTTGATAATAGTAGGACCGATTGTTTGGAGCGAAAAAGATTATTGCCTTACTTTACATCAGGTTATTTTAATAGGGGTATTAAATAGCTATAACGAGCCGCTTGTTTCATGCAAGCGGCTTAATTTTTTTATAGCCCCCCGCTATTTGATATATTCTTTAGCTATCAGCTCAAATAACTCCTCGTTATCTGTACTCTCATCAAAACATTCTGTTAATAGCTGCTCAATGTGGTCATAATTAAGACGATGTGCTACCGTTTTTAATAATTGATAAGTAGCCATGTTGATATGTTCCAGGATCTGGATATACATGATCAGGTCCATATCGTTCAAAATGGCTATCTCATGTTTTTCGCTTAAACAAAACTCATCTTTAATAATAGCCTTAATGGGGTTGCAGTTTTTGTCGGACGGTTGTTCGCCAATGATCTCGTAAATTTCCTCCATCCGTTTGATCTGCTTCTTTACATCCTCCCAAAATTCGTTCAAACCATGTTGTAGTGCCTTAAATGAAGCCATGTCAATAAGGTTGAGCATTTTGTCGTCAAGATATTTTTTGGCAAAATATAGCCTGTTAAGGTTATGGACAAACACTTTGTAAGGCAGATGACCATCATTTAATTCGGTTGTATTTTTCATTGTGGTGGTTATAGTCGATGTTAAAAAAACTATACGTCAGTAAAACAATTAAAAAGCGTAATGTTTGCCATAATGAGTTCAGATAAGGTAGCTTTGTCTCAACATTAAGTATATGAAATATAAATTAGGCGATTTTGTAAGGTTTGTTGACGAGAAGATGGAGGGTTTTATCACCCGCATTATCGATGAGCAAATGATAGGTGTAACCGGCGAGGACGATTTTGAAATACCGGTACCGGCCAGCAAAGTTACCCTGGTGCATGGCTATAAACCCGCCGGCACAGAAGCGCAAACCGCAGCCGACGAGCCGCAAGCCCCGCAAGGCGAGTTTAAAACCAAAGGCGTTTACCTCGGCGTTGTGGCCGATGCCAAAGCAAACTCGGTAGTTCATTTTAATTTGATAAACGATACTTCGTTCCAATTGCTGGCGACGCTGACGACAGATAAACAAGTTTTTAAAGGCGAATATGCCGGTATCATCGCGCCAAATTCGGCAGTTAAAATGTATTCGGGCCAGCTGGCCGATCTGCAGTTATGGCCAAAGTTTTTGATCAATGTATTGTATTACACTACTCAAAATATAGAGGCACCTGCGCCCTTAAGTTTTATTGAAAAATTTAAGGCTAAAGATTTTGCAGGCAGTAAGAAAAATATACCGGTATTGAATCAGGCTGGATGGTTGATACAATTGGATGAGCCGGAGTTTGTCATCGATCCGCAGAAATTAAAGGAAAGCTTCTTTAAACCTGCCGAAGAAAAAGTGGTAATTGACAAACCCATGCGCGAGGTTGACCTGCATATAGAAAAACTCCGTGACGACTACCAGTTTTTAAGCAGCGACGAGATCTTGAAGGTCCAGATGACGTACTTCAACAAAGCTTTGGATGCTGCTATTGTGCACCAATTGTCGGATATTGTTTTTATCCACGGAGCGGGCAATGGCATTCTTCGCCATGAAATCCATAAGACGCTGAGCAAACACGTCAAAGTACAAACCTTTATGGATGCGCTGAAAGAAAAATTTGGCTATGGCGCAACGAGGGTTGTGCTGAAGTAAACCTGCCATTCTGCGATAAGGATAGTTAAGGACGGTTGCTTATAATTAATGCGCTACTTTGCATTTACCAATTAACCTGATTAGGTTTTAAATTTTACCGCATGAAAAAAGTAGCCATTACCATCCTGGGCATGTTATGCCTTAATATTTACTGTGCTAAGAGCCAATCGTTACGCGTAAATTGGGGTGATGTAGTATCGACATCAAAGTCAACACCTACACTGCAGGTAGTGGGCAACCCTATGTTACGCCGCGGCGCTGCTATGCACGATGCTTCGTTCAGCGCATTAAGAGATTTGAATGCCGACTATGTGCGGTACGTACCCTGGTTTCCATACCCAAAACTGGCGGTTGCCGAACTGGAACCACCTACTGCAGATAAAACTTTATGGGATTTTAGCCTGATCGACCCCATGACTATTGATTTCCTGGAGAACACCAAAGGGCATTCGGTTATACTAAACTTTAGCACCATACCCCAATGGATGTTTAAAACCGATAACCGGGTTACATATCCTGATGATGCAAACGCGGTAGGCTGGGGCTATGGCGGCGGAACGCAATTGCGCGATACTACGATGAAGGAGCTGACCGGTTATTACACCAGATTAATCAGCTGGTACACCAAAGGCGGCTTTACTGATGAGTTAGGCAAATTTCATAAATCGGGCTATCATTACAATATTCCTTATTGGGAGGTATTAAATGAGCCCGACCTTGAACACCAGATGTCGCCACAAAATTATACTAAAATCTATGATGCTATGGTTACGGCTATCAGGTCGGTGCTGCCAAATGTGAAATTTGTGGGGATGGCGCTGGCTAATGAAAGCCCGCAATGGTTTGAATATTTTTTGGACCCTGCGCACCACAATGCCGGTATCCCGCTGGATATGATATCTTACCATTGCTATGCTAATGCCAACAGCGGACAAAAATTTGATGCTTACGAATATTCTGTTTTTGACAAGGCTGAAAGCTTTATTAACTCGGTTAATTATATAGAAAGTATCCGTAAGCGACTATCGCCAAATACTAAAACAGATGTTGATGAACTTGGCACCTTTGTAAGCGATGCCATGCGCAACCAACCCATTGAACCAGCTTATTGGAACCTGTCGGCAAGTGTGTATGCGTATTTCTTTATCGAGCTGAGTAAAAGAGGTATCGATATTATCGGCGAATCTCAGCTGGTGGGTTTCCCTACGCAGTTTCCGGATGTGAGCATGATCAATTACCTCAACAATAAACCTAACGCGCGCTTTTGGGTTTTGAAACTGATCAAGGATAACATCAAAGCAGGCAGCAAAATAATCAGGACAGATATTGATGGCAACGATGGTGACAACATCCTGGCCCAAAGCTTTGAAGATAAGGGTGTGAAAAACGTACTGATCCTCAACAAAAGAAATAAAAGCATCACTCTAAAATTACCTGCCGAATTTAAAGGTGCAAAAGTAAGCACAATAGACGGCGACTCTGGCGATAACGCGGCGATAACCTCTGCCGTTGATGGCGATAACGTCGGGCTAAAACCCTTTGCAGTTAAACTGATCGAGCTAAAGTAAATATGAACCAGGTAGCGTTTAAAATGAAACTAAAACCGGGTGCTAAGGACGAATACCGGCGCAGGCATGCCCTGATCTGGCCCGAGATTCGCCGGTTACTGGCAGATGGTGGCATCCACGAGTATCATATTTTTTATGACCAGGAAACCGATATCCTCTTTGCCGTACATAATGTCGACCAACAAAGCGCCATTTTTCAAAAAGACGAAAATTTAGAACGTTGGTGGGCCTACATGGCCGATCTGATGGATGTTAACCCGGACAATTCCCCCGTTGCCATCCCGTTAGAGCAAGTCTTTCAGTTGTGAATTTATTAATGCGTTGCCAATTCAGACTTATAGTAGCTCGTTTCGGCAAATTGCTCAAATAACAAGTCAAGTACCTGTTGGGTATTATCTGGGTAGTTTACTTTGATCACTTTTCCGTTTTCCAGCCAGTCCAGAATTTTTTCGTCGTGTTTGGGTTTTAAGCTTTTAATTACCGGAACGCCCATTTCGCGCAGTAACTCTGCGTTCAGCTGTTGCTCGTACTGGTTTTTCATCGGTATCACCATCAATTTCTTTTTCAGGAAAAGTGCCTCGGCCGGGGTTTCAAAACCGCCGCCGCAAAGCACACCAGCACTTTGCGCCATGCTTTTAACAAAAGCCTTATTCTCTATTGGTTGTATGGTGACGTTCTTTTGGGTAAAAGCCTTACGGTTATGTTTCGAGAAAACATCCCAGGTAATATCCTTAAACTCGGCCAGGCGTTTAACCAGGCGCTTGTCATCATAAGCAGGCAAATAAACCGTGTAATGGCCTTTATTGCTGATCTCCTGTTCGCGCACTTGTTGGCGAATGACAGGTGTAAATATATTTTTATCTAAAGCTTTAAAGTGAAAGCCGTACGACGCCGTAACCGGCGCATAGTTTTTCAAAATCAACCTGCCGATGGTGTCAGTTTCTTCAGGTTTTGGTGCTTTGTCATGCAGTACTGCTGCCTGGTGGCTCAGCCCGATACAAGGCTTGTTTTTTAAATAACAGGCCCAGGCAGATACCGGCTCAAAATCATTAATCACCAGGTCGTATTTTTCTATAGGCAGGTTTTTAATCTCTTTAATGAACTTTCTAAAACGTGATTTCAGGAACGATGCCCACAGATCAACCCCACCGGCTTTACCAAAAATAAAACCAAAGCCATGCATCTTATACTTAATCTCGAAAGGTAGGTTCAGGTCGCCCTGGGTACCGCTAACCAATACATCAACATCGCCCATTTTTTTTAACAGCGGCACAATATCCATTGATCGGCTCAGGTGTCCGTTGCCGGTTCCTTGTATGGCGTATAAAATTTTCATGGGCTTATTTATAAATGGTTTTAATTACAAATGGTTTTAAATAAATAAAGAGAGCTTGACGTAGCTCTCTTTACTATTAACTGATCTTATTAGTTCAATGAAAAAAGAACGATTGGTTAGTACATCATCTGAATAATGTTGCAAAAGTAAGGCCGGAATGTTAAGCGTTGATTAACTTAGTGTTAGTTGTGTACCTAATTAACTTTACCTGTATTAACGGTAAAATAACTTACTTTAGCCTGTAATACCGTTAACCCATGCCCGCAGCAAAACCCCACAACCTCGACTGGATAAACAGCTTAAGGCTCATTGCCTTGCTGGCTGTCATCGTGCTGCACGTATCTGCTATTCCGCTGGGGCAATATGGTCACATCCCGCTAAATACCTGGCTCACGGCCGATTTTTACAATGCCATGGTGCGCTTTGCGGTGCCGGTGTTTGTGATGATAACCGGCGCGCTAACCTTGCACCGCGAATATGAGTTGGGCGCCTTCCTCAAAAAGCGATTGAGCAGGGTAGTGGCCCCGTTTATATTCTGGAGCCTGGTTTATGTGTGGTACTCCTGGTATATTGAGGTATTGGTTTTTACCGGTAATACCTGGACGGATATTAAACTCATCCTGCATCAACTAAAATACAGCGCATCGTACCATTTGTGGTATGTGTATATGTTGATCGGATTGTATTTCCTGATCCCGGTTATCAGCATTTTTGTGCGTAACGCGACTAAACGGCAATTAGAATATTTTTTGGCAATGTGGTTCATTGCTATGCTCATTACAGAACCTGGCTTGTCGCGTTTTAACCCGCAGGTTGATATTCATTATTTTAGCGGCTACGCCGGATATTTGGTACTGGGGCATTACCTTACTTTTAACGTTGACTACAGCAGGAAGCTGGTAGTATGGATGTGGATTTTGTTTTTTAGTCTGTTGGCTTTTATCACCGCCGGTACTTACCTGTTATATCAATACACTACACTGGGCACTACTTTGTATGAACCACTTGGGCCAATTATTGTATTGCTGGCCACGAGTGTATTTTTGTTAGGGCGATTTACCAAATTGCAGTTGCCACTAATCCTCCTCAAATTCAAAAACTTCGCCTGCGCGTACAATTACGGCATTTACCTGAGCCACGCCTTAATCCTTTATTTTCTGGACGATCCTTTCGGCATCAACTTTAAATTAGGGGTGCCCGTGCTGGGTATTCCTGTAACGGCTATTATTTGTTTCCTGATATCGCTATTATTGGTATGGCTATTGAGTAAACTGCCCTGGGTTGGCAAATGGCTGGCAGGGTTGTAAACTGTCGCCTGTTATCCAACATCATTGAATACAAAAACAAACAAATGAAACTAAAACTACTCTTCGTCTTTACCTTAATATTGACTACCCGGCTGGCCTTTGCGCAAGAGTGGAGCTTTAAAACAGAAAGCAGCGGCATAAAAGTTTATGTCGACAATAAATCGGGCATGAAGGTTAAGCCCATTAAAGTAGAATGTACATTCGACGCTATGCCCGTGCAATTGGCAGCGGTTTTAATGGATATCAAAAATTATCCGGATTGGGTTTATAAAATGAAATCGGCCACCATTATTAAACAAACATCGCCGACAGACCTGTCTTACTACGCCGAGATTGACATGCCCTGGCCCACTACAGATCGCGACTTTGCCGCGCATATTTACGCGGTTGAGGACCCGGCAACTAAAGTGATCACCGTTAACGCCCCATCAGTAGCCGACCTGGTGCCTGAAAAAAAGGAGCTGGTCCGCGTAAAAAAATCAAACGGTAAATGGGTGCTTACACCTGATGGGAAAGATAAAACCAAAGTAACTTATTACCTCACGCTCGAGCCGGATGGCGGTGCACCGGCCTGGATCATCAATCTGTTTGTATCCTCAGGCCCCATGCAGAGTTTTAAGATGCTGAAGAGCCAGGTGGAGAAGGCGGCATACAAGAATGCAGTGTTGCAGTTTAGGTAGGCACTTTTGTCATTGCGAGCGTAGCGCGGCAATCGCAAGGAGAAAAGCCGAACGCGTGCGATTGCTTTGTCGTTCCTCCGCGCAATGACAAATAATCTTTAGCAACATCTTCATTACGCAATCGATGCCGTAGTTTACACTTGGATATTCCGGGTGGATATGGTTAGCTTAGCAGTAAATAAACCATTGCTTTTATACCATGAAGAAGTTTTATATAGCCTGTCTGGGCTTATTTATTTCGCTTAGTTCTTTTGCACAAACCACTATTACCCAATACTTATCGGGTACTGATAAAGATCATACCGTACAGTGGGATTTTTTTTGTACCGAAGGCCGTAACAGCGGCAAATGGACAAAAATAGCCGTGCCATCGTGCTGGGAACTGCAGGGCTTTGGCGCATACAACTACGGTAGCGACAGAAATAAGGCGCATGAAGAAGGGCAATATAAGCACGAGTTTTCGGTAGGCGCGTGGACCGGCAAACGCGTTTTTATTGTTTTTGAAGGATCAATGACCGATACCAAAGTCATGATTAATGGTAAACAGGCTGGTCCGATCCATCAAGGCAGTTTTTACCGGTTTAAATATGATATCACCGATCTGGTAAAATTCAATGCACAAAATCTGTTAGAGGTTACGGTAGATAAAATGTCTGCAGAAGCTTCTGTAAATGCAGCCGAACGTAATCGCAGCGATTTCTGGGTTTTTGGCGGCATCTATCGTCCGGTTTATTTGGAGGTGGTACCTGATACTTATATTGATAGGGTAGCCATTGATGCTAAAGCTGATGGCTCTTTCCATTTAGATGTTTACGCCAATAATCTACACAACGACGAAACTATCCAGGCGCAAGTACAAACACTAAACAGTGTAAACGTAGGACAGCCTATGACTGTAGCTGCCGATGCATCCGCAGAGCATATGGAGCTGAAGGACAACTTTAATAAACCAGCCCTTTGGAGTTCGGAGTATCCAAACCTTTACCAGGTTATCGTCAGCATAAAAAATAAACAAGGGATAGTGCATACTATCAGGCAAAAATTTGGTTTCCGTACTATCGAGCTGCGCCCGCAGGATGGGTTTTATGTAAACGGCGCCAAGACTATCTTGAAAGGTACCTGTCGTCATAGTTTCTGGCCCGAAACCGGCCGCACGCTAAGTTATGCGGTGCAGGTGATGGATGTGAAGCTGATGAAGGAAATGAATAACAACGCGGTGCGTATGTCGCATTACCCGCCCGATCAGGACTTTCTGAAAGTGTGCGATTCGTTGGGGATTTATGTGTTGGACGAGTTGACCGGCTGGCAATCTAAATACGATACGGTAGTTGGCCGCAAACTGGTAAAAGAAATGGTGGTGCGCGATGTGAACCACCCATCGGTTGTATTTTGGGATAATGGTAACGAGGGCGGATTTAACTTTGGTTTGGATAACGATTATGCGCTGTACGATCCGCAGAAACGCGTAGTGCTGCACCCATGGTCAGACTTTAACAATATGGATGCGCATCATTACCCTGACTATAACTATATCCTCAAAACAGTAGCCAGCGGTAAAGATGTTTTCATGCCGACAGAATTTATGCACGGCTTGTACGATGGTGGGGCCGGAGCAGCGCTGGAAGATTTTTGGAGTAAGATGTTGGAATATCCGCATGCGGCAGGCGGTTTTATCTGGGCCTTTTTGGATGAGGCTGTAATCCGTACCGATAAGAATAATATTTATGATGGCGATGGTAATCATGCTCCCGATGGCATCCTAGGCCCGCACCGCGAAAAGGAAGCCAGCTTTTATACTATAAAAGAGATCTGGTCGCCGGTTTATATTAAACCGCAACCTATTGATAATACTTTTGACGGCAAGATTGCGGTAGAGAACCGCTATGTATTTACCAAACTGAGCCAATGTAAGTTTGTGTGGAAGTTGGTAAAGCTACCATCGGCACAAGCCAAAACCACCCAATCAACCACAACACTAACCGGCGCACCATTGCCGTTAGAACTGGCACCCGGCGAAAAGGGTGTGCTTAATTTACATCTGCCTGCCACCTGGGCCAAAAATGATGCGCTTTATCTGACGGCTTACGGCCCGCATGGCGAAGAGCTGTGTACCTGGAGCTGGGCCATTAAATCGCCGGCAAGTATCCCCAAAGCGCCTGTTATTGCGTCAAAAGCTAACATCATTAAAACTGAAACGGATACCCAAATCATTATTAATGCGGACGGCAAAAAATACTATTTCAACAAAACCACGGGCTGTATTGAAAAAGTGGTAAAAGGTAACACTACGATATCCTTGTCAGACGGGCCGTTACTGGCGGGGGCCAATATGACATTGAAGAGTACCAGCTTTGCAGGTATACAGAAAAAATGCTTTATCAGGTTTAATTATGCTGGCGACGCTACGATGCGTGTGCAATGGTCGTTTGAAAAAGGTAAGCCCGTTAGGCTCGATTATACCTACACCCAAACCGGCGATTTTGATTATATGGGTATCACCTTTAACTATCCCGAAGAGAAAGTTACGGGTATGAAATGGCTGGGTCGCGGCCCATATCGTACCTGGAAAAACCGTATACCGGGCCAGCAGTTTGGCGTTTGGCACAAAGACTACAACAACACCATTACCGGCGAGAACTGGGGATACCCGGAGTTTAAAGGCTATCACAGCGAGGTTAACTGGGCTGTGATTGAAAATAAGGAGTCGCCATTTACGGTTTATACTGATAATAAGAACATTTACTTACAGATGTATCGCCCCGCCCGCGAAATGGACGCGCTGAAGAATAACAACGTGGAGCCGCCATTCCCGGATGGCCAGATTGGTTTCCTGAATGCTATAAGCCCGATAGGCACCAAGTTTCAGGCGGCCAAACAAATGGGCCCGCAAAGCCAGAAAACGCATGCTGACGGGCAACCGGTAAGCAATACGCTTTGGTTTGAGTTTTAGGGGATACCAAAAGGGCTGTCATGCTGAGGCACTCGAAGCATGAGGGCAAGGGCTAATGAACGCGCTGCAGGCCATCGCGCACTCTTCGACAGGCTCGGGGTAATAGCCTTACCCATATTGTCATTTCGACCAACGGGAGAAATCTATACACACGCTGAGTATTGGCGCTTATCGTGTGTATAGATCTCTCACTACGTTCGAGATGACAAACTTAGAATACATCACCCACCCATTTTTTGCTATCGTTTTTGTAATTATATTGCAACATCGCACTCTAAATAAAAAAACTAACAAAATGGCTTTTGAGCAGGATAAGTATATTTTAAAAGTTGAAGGGCTTGCCGTTAATTATGGCGCTGTCGAGGCCGTAAAAAACGTGGGCTTTGACGTATTACAAGGAGAAATTTTTGGTTTGCTTGGCCCAAACGGTGCCGGTAAAACCAGTACGCTAAGCGCTATAGAAGGCCTGGTGAAATTTAAAACCGGCAGCATTGTATTAAACGGATTTGATGTACTGCAGCAACCTTTGCAGGCTAAAGCCTCGATGGGGGTACAGTTGCAGTCAACCAGTTTTCAGGCCGAGTTGAACGTTACCCAGATCTTACAACTATTCTCCGGCATTTATGGCGTACCACTTAGTGTAGATGGCGTTAAAACGGTATTGAAAGAGATCAACCTGGAAGATGCCGGCCAGAAGAAATTCAGCCAGTTATCGGGCGGGCAGCAACAGCGTTTGTCGTTGGTGATTGCTACGATCCACAATCCAAGATTAGTTTTATTGGACGAGCCGACTACCGGTCTCGACCCGCAATCGCGCCGCCAATTGTGGGAGCGTATAGAAGCTATTAAAGCACGCGGACACGCCGTATTGCTAACCACCCACTCTATGGAGGAAGCAGAAGCCGTGTGCGACCGCATTGCCATTATTGATCACGGCCGTGTGATTGCTATTGATACCCCGCAGGGAATGATAGATAAACACCGCGATGACCCGGAAGTAGTTGCCGTGTCGCGACGCGGAAAAATAACTTTAGAAGATGTATTTATCGGTCTTACCGGCAAAGCCGTAAGAGATTAATTAAAAAGAGACATGGAAAATAATAACGTCAGCATACCAAAAACTTCTACAGCACTAGCCGCATTGTTTCGTGCGGATATTGCAACCATGGTTAGTAATCGACGCTCGGTGATTATCACACTGGTAGTACCCATCATGATTTTGATATCATGGAAAGATATCGCTCAAAAATTAGGAGGCGCTTATGCCTTGTCTACCGCTATCGGCATAGGTCTGATGTCCATCGGCTTGATGGGTTATTCGCTTGCCATAGCGCGCGACCGTGATAAAGGGATCTTTCAACGCCTGCGTGTAGCGCCGTTGCCTAGCTGGGCAATTATGGTTAGCCGTATCGCTATTCAGCTGGCAATGATCTCCATTTTGAACCTGGCTATTTTTATCGTAGGATATCAGGTAGATAAAGTAACGCTGACCGGATCGGGTTATGTGGCAGCCTTTTTTGTATCCTTTCTGGGCGGTGCAGTATACCTAAGCATGGGCCAGCTCATTGTGGGCCTGGTAAAAAACCCCGAAACGGTAAATGCTACTGTGCGCCTGGTTTACTTCCTGTTTATCATGATAGGTATGTTTGGCGAACTTGGCCTGCTTGGCAATTATGTAAAAGAGGGTATCCATTGGACACCTTATGGCTCGGTTAAATTAATGATAGCCGCCAGCATGAATCCTGCGACGTGGAATAAAGATGCTACAACCGCATTGTTATTGTCGCTGGGTTACATTGTAGTGTTTGCGGGTATAGGGATTAACAAATTTAGGTGGAGCCCGAAGTGATTTAAAACTGTCATTGCGAGCGCAGCGTGGCAATCGCAAGGAGAAAGGCGGATAACGCGTGCGATTGCTTCGTCGTTCCTCCTCGCAATGACAAATTTGTTTTATTATTTACCAAACGGCACCAAACCATTCAATTGCCTGTACAACGGGTAATCAGGCAATGGCGTAGCCGACTGGTGGAAATTCTTACAATAATAAACCTGCAAATGCTCCTCAACCACGCCACCGCGAATAATGGGGATATCCTGTAGTTTGGTAATGCTGTCAAAGAACGGTGTAGCGTCTTTGTAAATAGTTTCGTCGTAAGCATGTGCTTCGCCAATCATTACGCAGTCTTTACCCAATAAAGTCTTCGGATCAACCAGGAAAGCCAGGTTTCGCGGGTCGCGGTTAAAACAGATAATTTCTTTTTTACCTTTCAGTGCCCAGTCTACTTTGCCGGCCAGCCACCAGCGGGTGCTGCCTGCAAATACGTTATTGTTTTTGATCCAGCCCTCTTTTTCAAAGCGGGTCATGGCGTCGTCGTAGTCTACGCCTTGTATGGTTGGGTCTATTTTGCCGCCACCCAGGCTGGCTACCCATTTAGGCCCGTAGCTTTGCCAAAAACCGGTAACCACGTGCAGGCCGAGTACCGCAATGGTTATCACCGTAAAGCATATAGAGAAATTTAACCAGCGACGGGTTAGGCGTTTGCGACGCTCGTCCAATCCGTTCAAGGCCTTATCTATAGCAAATCCAAGCGGAATAAAAAGCATCATATAGCCAGGAGCCTGCCAGTGGAAGTGATATTGCAGATCGGCCCAAAGTGTTAGTACCGTAAAGAACACGATTGGTAAAACCGACATCCAGAAGTTAAATCCATACTCTGCCTGCACGCGTTTTTTATAGGCGATAAACATTTGGCGAATAGTAGGAAACCATATCCAGGGCAGCAACCACACTGCTTGCCCTGCAATGCTGCGCAAAAACCAATCGATATGTAGTTGAAAAGGCTGATCCCTGGTGCCGGCTCTTGAACCTTGCCACACAAACGATACCCAGTTGTTTTTATAGTTCCACCAAATTACCGGCGTAGCCATAATAATGGTGATGACAATAGCCAGGTAAGGCCCCGGGTGTGCCAGCCAATGGCGTTGTTTTTTGTTGGTGAGGATAAATATAAACACCGCCGCAAATAAAAACAGTACGTGGTATTTACTTAAAGTAGCCAAGCCCATGCAGATACCAATGATGACCCATAATTGGTAAACTTTGGCTCTGTCGGTTTTGGGGTCGAGGGGTTTAGCTTCGCCAATACCCAGTACTTTTACAATGTACCAGGTGCTTAGCAGCCAAAAAAACATCAATGGGGCATCTGGCTGATACCAGCAAGCTACGCCCACGGTAAACAGGGCGCTCAGGTTCATCACAACTACTGCCCAAAATCCCGCGGCAGCGGTAAATAACTTACGGGCCAATATAAATAACAGCCAGCTTGTTCCTGCAAACATCAGCACATCCGGGAAACGCAGGCCAAAATTGGTTAAACCAAAAAGACGGATACTTGCGCCGCCTAACCAAAAGAACAAAGGTGGCTGATCAAAATAACTCCAGTCTAAATGAATAGCGCCACGAAAATAATACGACTCGCCGTTACCTAAACCGGTATACGCTGCAATCCACAACCTGGCAATAAATGTCAGGATGATTAATATCAGGGTATATTTGGCAGCGTTTTGTTCGGTTATTTTTTTCATGGATGAGAACGCGGGTTTTATTTACAGTGTCGCAAATCTCCAAAAAAAATATCAGTTATCAGCATTTGGTTGCCACGTAAGAAAGGCGAGGGGCTTGCGTATTACAATTCCTCACGCTCCGCACGACGAAGCTTTGTGATTTTCAAGATAGTGTTAACCAACACATAAGGGAAGAAAACCGATGCGGTAGCTGATATCAATATCCGCCAGGCGACGTGCGTATAAAAAGCATTTAATAGCATACTTAGTGCATACAATGTCATACAAGCATTTATAAATACCTGCAACCAAAGTTGTCTCAATTGCATCTTTACCGGCGTTTCCATACCGGTAAAGATATAAAATTATTTACCGGCTTCTTCTAATGCAGACATATCCAGTTTGCTCATTTTCAACATGGCCTGCATCACTTTATTAGCTTTCTGCCGGTCGGTGCCGGCCAGCAATTCGCCCAGGTTATAAGGCACCACCTGCCATGACAGGCCAAACTTATCTTTTAGCCATCCGCATTGGCTTTTCTGCCCACCTTCTGACAGGCGCTCCCAGTAATAATCTATTTCTTCCTGTTTGTCGCAGGTGATGAACATGGAGATAGCCTCTGTAAATTTAAACATCGGGCCACCGTTAAGGGCCATAAATTTCTGACCTTCCAGCTCGAAAGTGGCGGTCATGATGGTGCCTTTTGGCCCCGGCCCGGCGTCGCCATATTGAACTTCATATAATAGACGATGGTTTTTGAAAACTGAAGAATAAAATTTAATGGCTTCGTCCAAATTGTCATCGAACCATAAAAATGGGGTGATCTTGCTCATAATCTTTTGTTTTGTTTAAATCAAAGTTAACCCCTACCCGAATTATAAATAGGGTGCAGACGGGACATTTACGGGGTTGATTAAAGACAACAGCTAACCGCTAATTAGGCCTTGCCTCGCCCCCGGGCACAATTACAGATTTTTTTGATGCTTTGATTTTGATGATCTGGTAAATTATACCGGCGAAGAAACAAAGTGTCAATATACCTAGCCCTTTTTGTATCGGCAGATCATTTGGCCCGCTTGCTATGGGGTGCGATATGGGTAACCGGGTTAATGTTTCTACAACCGCGGGGATGCAGGAAAGAAATAAGGACGCCGACATAACGATAGCCTGCAAATAGTCTGCAAACTTTCCAAATATGCGCATTGCTTTAACGTAAGTGCCAAATATCAGTAATACCAAAATTACAACTGCAACGCTATGCGCGCCAGTAAAATGCCCGGTTTTCATAATAGGCAAAGAGGTTAAGCAGGTTATAACGGTCAGCAAAATATATAACCGCCCGCGGCTGTTCGTTGGTATTATTTCCCCATCGGCAAATAAACTATAAGCGGCGGCAAACAAGGCAAGTACACTAATTGCAGTATGGATAATTCCTAATAATGAAAGGTGGTTAGGCATAATTGTGATGTTTAGCGTTAAAGGATGATTAATGTTAAACAAAATTTGCCTTAAATCAAAATAAATAATTGATTATCAGTGGCTTTTAGGTTGGATAATTTTTTTGATGATCCTGTCTTGTATTTTAGCAAAAAAGGTAACCATGCAAATGGCTCCAATGGTAGCAAACAGCATATCTGATTGTGTATCCCATATATCGCCCTGCGTGCCTAAAAACGAGTCGCCGGATTGGCCGGAGGTTATAGAAACAAACCATTCTAAAAACTCATATAACATACTTATAGCCATACACACCGTTACCGTTAACACCGGTAACCAGTTTTTTTTGGCGATGACGTTTCGGCGGATAAACACTTCGCGGGCTATCATTGCCGGTACAAAGCCCTGTACAAAATGCCCCAGTTTGTCATAGTTATTACGCGACTGATGAAAAACATCCTTAACCCAGTTAAATAGAGGTACCTGTGCATAGGTATAATGTCCGCCAATAAACAAAATATAGCAATGAAGCAATATCATTACATAAGTAAGTGTGCTGAATTTGAAGTTTTTGAAAGTGAAGATCAAGGCAAACAGACCAAGTATTGCAGGAAATACTTCCAGTATCCAGGTAAAATAATCGTGAGGTTTAATAGCAGATATCGCCAATCCGGCTATGAACAAGAAAATCAGGATATAATATTTTTTCATATCCTAAATGTAACGTAAAATTTCAAATCAACTAAATATGATACCCTTCCAACTGCTCAGCAATAAGGTTAAGCACATTTTCTGAAACAACACCCGGGTTTTGGCAAACATGCAATATCTTATGATGATCGGGTTCAAAGCTGCCAATAAATTGCCCGTCTTTAAAAACCTCATACTTGCATTTATCATCTTCATGATGCATATAATCGCGGACCTCGAAATGCTGATTTTCATGATCTACAACTACCGAAATTTCAAATTTTTCCATGGTCAAGAAATAGTTTCTAATTAACAAACCATAAAGCGCTATTATTGTTGTACAATTACTGTTACTAAAGCAAGAGAGACTAAAAATTTTCTTCTTTTCGCGAAGAGTATTAAATTGTGTTAAGCAAAACAGAAAGCTTACGCCGTGACCCCACATTATGACAGACGATATCCAGGCCGATATTGCGGCAGTTTCTCAAATCCCACTAATAAATACACTGTTAGATGTGATTTGTGAAACCACAGGAATGCGTTTTGCTGCTGTTGCCCGGGTAACTGATACAAAATGGGTTACCTGCGCCACGAAGGACCTGATAAACTTTGGCCTTAAGCCGGGCGATGAGCTACCATTAACCACTACTATTTGTGACGAAATACGCCAAAGTCATCAAATGGTGGTGATTGATGACGTTGCTTTGGATAAAGATTATAAAGACCATCACACACCGGCTATGTATGGTCTTAAAAGCTATATATCGATACCGATTTTTAGGAGAGGCAATGAGTTTTTTGGTACTTTATGCGCCATAGACCCTGAACCTAAAATGCTGAACAATCCGCGGGTTATTGGCATGTTTACTTTATTTGCCGAGCTGATTGCCTTTCATCTTGATACTGCTGAAAAGCAAAACAAATCTGAAAGTGAGCTTGTCAGGGAGCAAAAAATAGTGCGCCTGCAACAAATTTATAATAAGGACCTTGCCCTGGCCAACGAAAAGTTAGCCGCAACTCAAAAACAACAAGAAGAGTTGCTGAAGCAATTAACATCGGCAAACGCCAAACTGCAGCAGGCTATTGAAACAGGCAATATGGGTACCTGGAGTATCGACCCGGTGAGCTACGAGGTTACCATGTCTGAATACATCAGAGAGCTATTTGGTTTCCCCTCAGAAGGCGCGATTAGTGTGGCGCAAATTTTAGAAACGATAGACCCGGCATACCAGGAGGCTTTGGCCACTATTTTGAGCCATGCCATGTTGCAACGTAAAGACAGCGACATAGAATATCCTATAAAAAATATCCAAACAGGCGAGCGTAACTGGGTACGTGCTACCGGGCGTTTGTTTTTTGATGAAGAGGATAACATAACCGTATACTCGGGTGTGCTGATGGATATCACCAATCGTAAACGTGATGAGGATAAACAAGCCATGCTGGCCGCGATTATTGAATCTTCGGAAGATGCGATTGTGAGCAAAACGTTGGATGGCATAATCACCAGTTGGAATAACTCTGCAGAAAGAATGTTTGGCTTTCGCGAACATGAGGCTGTAGGTAAACATATATCGATCATCATTCCTGATGACCGCCTGGCCGAGGAGACGCAGATCATCAGCAAAGTGCGTAACAGCGAACGCGTGGAGCATTTTGAAACCATGCGCCGGGCTAAAGCGGGCAACGAGGTACCGTTATCGCTAACTGTATCACCGATACGTAATGAAAAAGGGGATGTAATAGGTGCATCAAAAATAGCGAGAGATATTAGCCGGCAAAAAGAAGCTGAAGAACGTTTACAAAGCTATGCCGAGCACATGGAGATTTTAAACACTATTGGCCAAACTATCTCTGCCGATCTGGACACACAAGGCATCCTCCAAAAAGTAACCGATGCTACTACGCAATTAACCGGTGCAGCATTCGGCGCTTTTTTCCATAACCTGGTTAACGACAAAGGCGAGTCATATACGTTGTATACGCTATCCGGTGCCCCTCGTGAAGCTTTTGAAAAATTTGGTATGCCACGAAACACCAAAGTGTTTGCGCCTACATTTAGTGGAGATGCAATTGTGCGGGTGGATGATATTACTAAAGACCCTCGATACGGAAAAAACAAACCACATAAAGGTATGCCCGACGGCCACTTACCTGTTGTGAGTTACCTTGCAGTGCCGGTACGCTCTAAAAACGGCGAGGTAATAGGCGGGTTATTTTTTGGTCATCCCAAAGCCGCTATGTTTAAAAAAGAGCATGAACAGTTAGCAGCAGGGGTAGCTGCACAGGCTGCCGTGGCGTTAGATAATGCCAAACTGTATGGCGAGATCAAAGTTTTAAATGCTAAAAAAGACGAGTTTATTGGTTTAGCCAGCCATGAGTTAAAAACCCCGCTTACCGGCATTAACGGGTATTTGCAGATCATAGAACGCAGTATGCCTGCCGATGACCGCAATAAGAATTTTATCAAAAAAGCACTTGCGCAGGTAGGTAAGCTTACCTCATTGATATCCGATTTGCTGGATGTTTCTAAAATACAAACAGGAAAACTTCCGCTGTCTTATGCCAAATTTGATCTGTCAACTATACTTACAGAGGTGTCTGATATGATGCAGCAAAGTCATATCACCCATCAAATAGAACTTCATTACAATAAAAAGTCTATTCATATCAATGCAGATCAGCAGCGTATTGAGCAGGTGTTAATCAACCTCATTACCAATGCTATTAAATATTCGCCGGGTGCAGGCAAAGTCATTATCAATGCCGAGCTGATAGGCGAGAAGGTTAAGGTGTCTGTGCGCGATTTTGGTATCGGCATAGATAAGGATCAACACGATCGTATTTTCTCCAGGTTTTACAGGGTAGAAAACCTCGCCGCGCATATGTCCGGTCTGGGTATAGGCTTATACATCAGCCATGAAATTATTGAGCGCCATAAAGGTAAAATGTGGGTAGATAGCGAGCTGGGTAAAGGCTCAACCTTTACATTTGAATTGCCGGTAGGGTAAACTCGTTAAGTTAAAGAACTCTGTCATCTCGAACGATAGTGAGAGATCTATACATTTGCATCGGACGGTTTGTTTAATTGCGTGTGTATAGATTTTTTCGCTACGCTCAAGAGAGCAATTCTCCCTTGTTCCTAGGTCGAAATGACATATTTTTTTATTTTAATTACATTGGCTGGAAGTCTGTGTTGTCAGAATAAAAAAATCAAAAAGGGCGAATGATATTATCATTCGCCCTTTTTTACAAAACATTTACAGATAGCTGTAATTACGGTTTTTCTACCGTAACATCTTGTGCCAGGGTGGCGTCGTCCGGCGTGTTTTTTAATTCCATATCCAATTGATAAAGCGCGTCATTTTTAGCATTAGCACCACCTGCCACTTTAATTTTACTTAACAGGTCAAGCGCCAGAGTCTCTTCTTCGGTTTGTTCTTTTACAAACCATTGTATAAAGTTCCAGGTGGCCCAGTCTTTCTCGGCCATGCTCAGATCAACTATGGCGTATATTTTGGTTGTATTTTCTACTTCAGATTGAAAAACTTTCTCAAAGCAATCGTTAACGCTTAGCGGGTCGGGGCCTGGTGCAGGGATACTTGCGATTACCACTTTTGCTCCGCGTTTTAAAATGTATTCCAGAAATTTCATCATGTGGTTACGCTCCTCGTTAGCATGTCTGAACAGAAAGTTCGATATGCCGTCGTAACCTTTATCGGCGGCCCATGAAGCATATGCCAGGTAGATCTGAGCATTATGCGCTTCGTTGGTCATTTGGTCATTAAGAGCTTGGGCAATTTTAGGTGATAATCTGTTGGTTTCCATAAAAATTTAAACCAGTAAGGGGCTTAATAGTTTTAAGACTTTTTATTTTATTCTTAATGTTTATATTCATCCCAAATTTGTTGTGAATTGGTTGACGAAGTGTACTTTTAGATAAGTGACAAAGCTTGTTAACCGCTCATTAACAGATTAAAACAATATTAGAAATACCCCGCTTATATAATAATACCCCCCTAATTACGTATAACCGAAAAGGCGTGCAAACTATGCTACATGCATTTTTTGGTTACCTAACGCCACGTAAGTTACTAACAACAACTTTACATAGCGGCTTATTGATTAGATATACCTTTAACCAATTAAAACCAAAATCACAGAGCGTCAACGGCTCTTGATCTAAACAATTACAATTATCAATTTAAATCTATTAAAAATGAAAAACCAATTTTACTCCCTGCGTAACCTGGTATTGCTCCCTGTACTTGGTATTGCTTTAATTGGCGTAACCAGTTGTAAAAAAAGCACGGCCCCCAACAATGGTGGCACGCAAAAACCTGCTACGGCAACAATTGACAGCACCGGCATAACTACCGGCACAGCCGAAGGTTTAAATTATACCGGCGCCGATGTTGACGATACTTATGCTTCGACTGATTTCCCTACCACAATTACCATAACTTTTAACGCCACCGGCAACGCTACTATCAGCCCGGCTACTACGTCGGGCGTGTCTATTGCTCAAACAGGCGGCAATGTAGTGGTTACCGCAACAGCTACGGGTGTAGCTTATAATTTAACCGGTACATCGGCTACCGGCTCTTTTAAAGTTTATAGCGACAAAAAATACTTGGTTACTTTAAATAATCTTAACCTCATTAACCCGGTAGGCCCTGCAATAAACCTGCAATCTAAAAAAAGAGCATTCCTGGTGGTGGCCGACGGTACAACAAATACGCTTGCCGATGGCGCCGTTTACGCAACCGCGCCTAATGGTGAAGATCAAAAAGGTACCATCTTCACAGAAGGCCAACTGATATTTAGCGGAAATGGTACACTTAATGTCACAGGGAACAACAAACACGCTATTTGCAGCGATGATTACATTCGTGTAAGCACCGGTAAAATCAATGTATTAAACTCGAAAAGCGATGGCATCCATACTAATGACGGCGTTATTGTTGACGGAGGCACTATCGTAATCAATTCTGCCAGCGATGGTATTGAAGCTGAAGAAGGCGAGATCATTATTAATGGTGGCGCGTTAAATATCACTTCAGTAGGTAAAGGCATTGTAACCTCATATGATGATACTGATGGATCTGTTGCCCGTTACATTATCATCAATGGTGGTAACATCATCGTCAAATCAACCACAGACGAAGGTATTTCAAGCAAAGGCAGTTTAACTATTAATAAAGGCACCATCAACTCAAGCGCCAGCGACGACGCATTTAAAGCAGACTCTGCCATTTTTATTAACGGTGGTAAAATGTATGCACTGAGTTCGGCCAATGACGGATTTGACTCGAACGGTGTATTAGATATTAACGGTGGTACTGTAGTAGCCATTGGCGCTCCGGTAACAGAGTCAGGCTTAGATTGCGATACCCGCCAGCTGAAAATCACAGGCGGCCAGGTAATTGCAACCGGAGGCAGCACCAGTGCCCCAAGCACCAGTTCGACCGTAAACTCTGTTATTTTAGGTGCAGGTACTGCACAGTTAATTCATATCGAGTCGGTAAGTGGTGTTGAGGCTTTAACTTTCCAGGCACCGGTTGCTTACGGCACATTAGTTTTTGCCAGTGCTAAACTTAAAACCAATACATCATATAATGTTTATACCGCAGGTAGTATTGCTTCAGGTATTAGTTTTAATGGATTCTTTACTGCAGGTACTTATACTGCCGGTACTAAGTCTGCCGCTACATTTACCACTGGCAGCGTAGTTACCAAAGTTGGCGGCACCATTACTACAAATTAATAGTAAGCGGATTATTATATAAGGCGGATAGTTGAAAAGCTATCCGCTTTTTTTGTGAAAACTTGGCACGCGCCGATCGGGTGAGTCCCCGACGATAAAGCCTTGAAAAAATTATTAATAGCCGTATATTGCTCTCCTAAAATAACTGTCTTATTAAACGCAATGAATAAGTTTCTACTTCTGGCCATACCTATGGCCGTAGCGCTGACTGCCGACGCGCAACAAACTCCCGCTATAACTGCCCAGGACTACGCCCGGGCCGAAAGCCGCTTGGGTTACAATACCTCATCTTTAATTACAGGCACCGGCACGCGACCGGTTTGGTTGCCCGATGATCGGTTTTATTACCATACCGGTGCTTCTGAAGGGAGCCAGTTTATTTTGGTCGATCCCGCTACCGGCAAAAAGGCTCCGGCTTTTGATCACCAGAAACTGGCCGCAGCTTTATCTGCAGCTACCGGAAAGAAATATCTCGCTAATGATTTGCCTTTTGTCAAAATCGCTTTTACAGACAACGGCAAAGGGGTAACCTTTAGCGCAGAAGGCAAACAATGGAAATATGAGGATGATAAAGTTGTTGCTGATGCCAGCCCGGTAAAACCAACACATACAGGCGGACGTCGTGCTGCTTATAATGAGGTGGCTTCGCCGGACGGACAAAAGGTAGCTTTCATCAGGGACTTTAATTTATGGGTACGCGATGTAAAAAGCGGCCAGGAAACGCAGCTAACTACTAACGGCGTTAAAGACGACGGCTATGCCACCGACAACTCAGGCTGGGCAAAAAGCGATATGGCGATACTGGTTTGGTCGCCCGATTCAAAAAAGATAGCTACGTTTCAGCAGGACGAGCGTAAGGTAAACAATATGTACCTGGTAAGCACCAAAGTAGGCGCACCAAAGCTAAGCGAATGGAAGTATCCATTCCCTGGTGATACAGAAATACCGATGCTTACCCGTGTGATCATTGATGTAGATAATCCGAAAGTGATTAAACTGCAATGCGACCCTGATCCGCACCGCTCTACCGTAAGTGATGATATTAAAGGCGGTGATGGCTGGGCTGATGTATATTGGAGCGATGATGCCACCAAACTGGTGTTTGCATCAACCAACCGCGACCATAAAGTTGAAAAAGTACGTATGGCCGATGCTGCTACCGGTGCGGTGCGCGAGATATTTACCGAGACATCTAAAACGCAATTCGAATCTGGCTGGGATGATGTGAACTGGAGGTATCTAAGCAAAACCAACGAGATACTGTGGTTCTCTGAGCGCGATAACTGGGGACATCTATATCTATATGATGCTGCCACCGGTAAATTAAAGAACCAGGTAACCAAAGGCGATTTTGTAGTTACTAACGTAGTGAAGGTTGATGAAAAGACACGCACGGTGTATTTTACTGCTGACGGGTTGGAAGCCGAGAACCCATATTTTAGCCAACTATGCAAAGTAGGTCTGGATGGTAAAGGATTTACAGTACTAACTCCAAACGCTGGTAATCACACCGCCAGCTTATCGCCGCAAGGCAAATATATCGTAGATACTTATTCAAAGCCTGATGTTCCGCCGGTAACTGTTATCCGCGACGCGAAGGGTAAGCAGTTGATTGAATTAGAGAAAGCCGATATTTCTAAATTGGTAGCTACGGGTTGGAAACCCTGTGTTCCATTCTCAGTAAAAGCTGCAGACGGCAAAACCGATATTTATGGGTTAATGTATGTGCCTGCCAAGTTAGACCCCAATAAGAAATATCCTGTTATTGACTATATCTATCCTGGCCCGCAGGGTGGTAGTGTGGGTAATTGGTCGTTTGTGGCTACGCGCGGCGACAATGGCGCGCTTGCCGAGTTAGGCTTTGTGGTTGTTGAAATTGAAGGTACCAGCAATCCATTACGTTCAAAAAGTTTCCATGACATGGCTTATGGCGATATGGCTGCAAATACTTTGGCAGATCAAGTGACCGGCATTAAACAACTGGCTGCTAAATATCCATATATAGATTTGGATAAAGTTGGTATTTGGGGACACTCAGGTGGTGGTTTTGCTACTGCGGGCGCAATGTTTAGATATCCTGATTTCTTTAAAGTGGGTATAGCCGAATCAGGCAATCATGATAACCGCAATTACGAAGATAACTGGGGCGAACGCTACAATGGTTTGTTAGAAAATGCCAATTACGAAGAGCAAGCCAACGAGAATCTGGCAAAAAACCTGAAAGGCAAACTCATGCTGGTTCATGGCTTAATGGACGATAATGTGCCGCCGCAGAATACCCTGCTGGTAGCCGAGGCCTTGGAGAAAGCTAATAAGAGCTTTGATTTAGTAATCTTTCCAAACAGCCCACACGGTTATGGCCAGTACTCATTCTACATGATGCGCCGCCGTTGGGATTATTTTGTAAAGAATTTGCTGGGTGCTGAGCCACCGGTTGATTACCCGCTGGGCGCTTCAAAATAGTAAGACTAAACTGCTATTTAAAGCGGATAACCATTTGGTTATCCGCTTTTTTTGTTTTCTTTCTCAATCTCGTCATTGCGAGCGTAGCAATTTCCGGATAAGCGGCCTCATCAGAGATCGCCACGCTCGTTCCTCGCTCGGGATGACGGGTGTTATTTTAAAAAGTTTTTATTTTAAGATATTTATCGTAATATTGCGATTGATATATGGGCGCTACTAAAACGGAAATATTCTCGAACGAACAAAATGAGCTGGCAATGCTGCTAAAGGCCATAGCGCATCCGGCACGTATTGCCATTTTGCAGCACATTATTGCGGCAAATGCCTGTATCTGCGGCGATTTGGTTGACGAATTAGGCCTGGCACAAGCCACGATATCGCAGCATCTAAAAGAATTAAAAAATGCCGGTATTATACAGGGAACAATTGAAGGCGTAAAAACTTGCTATTGTATCAATCCCGAAACATGGCAATTGATATCGGCGCAGCTAGGTGGCTTTTTAGAAGCTTATAAAGGCAGCCAAAACTGCTGTTAAAAAAATTTGAATTTATTCATCGTAATATTGCAATAGATATGGAAAATACAACATTCATGAACTGGCGAAGCTTTAAAGAAACTTTGCAAACTAATCCAGACCTCACACTTCAATTTCAATACGCGCCTGACAAAATGGTGGAGGCATCATACCACATCACAGAGATTAAACAGTCGCAGATAACCTCGGTAGATTGCGGTGGTAAGCTCGATGCCTGGACAGAAGTTATCGTTCAGTTGTGGGAGCCATCCTCATCAGAGTCGGAGCAGGCAATGAAAGTAACCAAGGCAATGTCTATCATTAATCTTGTTGAAAAAGCGTTGCCGTTAGATCCACTTGCTGTGGTAAAGATTGAGTTTGGTAATTCAGAATTTGATACCCGGCAAATGTATCCGGGCGAGTTGGAGATCGACGGTGAAAATTTGATAGTTATCTTAAATCCGGATCGCACGCAATGCAAGGCAACCGGTAGGGGACAAACATGCGGTACACCAGCGGTAAAAACTAAAGTTGAGTTAAAAAATCTTGCAGTAAATAATAGTTGCTGTACCCCGGCATCAGGTTGTTGTTAAGATGGTTGATAGTTTAATAAGATATAAAAAGCCAATCATTATTACGTCTTCGGTAATGGTTTTACAGCTCATTTTTGGTTGGGATGCTAAGTTTTGCATCATCAACCTGATCTGGTTATTTGTTTAAAATTAACATGAAAAATATACTAGTACTTTGTACCGGCAACAGTTGCCGCAGCCAGATAGCCGAGGGTTATCTAAGACACTTCGCAGGTAATAAAGCCAATGTTTACAGCGCAGGTATTGAAACCCATGGTGTCAACCCCAAAGCTATTCAAGTAATGAAAGAGGACGGTGTAGATATCTCTCAACACACCTCTAATAATATCGACGAATATATAAATGTCGACTTTGATTTTGTTATTACCGTTTGCGATAATGCCAAAGAAAACTGCCCATACTTTCCTTCGAATGCCGTTAAGTTTCATTATAATTTCCCTGATCCGGCAAAAGCTGTTGGATCAGAAGAGGAAGTGATAGTGCAGTTTCGCGATGTACGGGATATGATTAAAGAGTACAGCCGTAATTTTGTAAGTGGCAATCTGAAATAAAATTTCAGCCTCTCCACCACGTCATTGCGAGCGTAGCATGGCAATCTCCGGATAAGCGGCCTCATCAGAGATCGCCACGCTCGTACCTCGCTCGCGATGACGATTTGTTATATTCTTTACAGTTAATTGAAATAAAATCCACCCTATCCACCACGTCATTGCGAGCGTAGCGTGGCAATCTCCGGATAAGCGGCCCTCATCAGAGATCGCCACGCTCGTACCTCGCTCGCGATGACGGCTTCTTATTAGTTATTTCAAAGGGTAAAAGCTTACGCTTTCAAAGCTTGCTCCGCAAAGTCGCGGCATTTTTTAACCTCGGCAACAGCGTCAGATCCTTTAGGGATATCATACTCCTGCTCGATAGTAACCGGGAACTTGTATTTCTTGTCTCTTACCAAATGCAGTATATCTGCCAAAGGCGTATCACCTTGTCCCCACGGTTCGTTTGGTCCGTCATGGAATTTGCGGTCCTTTAAGTGCATGCTCACAATACGGTCGTGATATTTTTCAATAAACGGCACCGGGCTGCTGCTGGTGCCTGATGCGTAGTGACCTGCATCCAGGTTAATGCAGTTGTATTTCGACTGGCTCAAAGCCGTATCCCACAAAGTAGGGGTAGCCTGGGTATGGGCGTGATAGCCCACTTTCATTTTATGCTCGGTTGCCAAATCGCCCAGGCGTTTGGTTTGGGCAGAATCGCCTAACTCCACAGTGCAGTGACTGGCACCTAAGGCTTTACCGGCATTGAATGCGTAAATGATCTCCTCATCGGTATTGTGTGGGTCAAGCGCGCTTGGTTTCCATGCGTAAATGGTCACGCCTGCATCGGCATACATTTTACGGATCTCTTTGAATTTATCCATTGACACGGTAGCGCGCCATTGAGCAACAGCTTTATCGTGGTCCTCGCGCGACTGGCCCTTTTCGTGTTTAGGTATTCCTGCGTACGCTTCCGGAGCATCACCCATTAGTTCGATAGCGTTGATGTTGCAAGCCAGGCAGTATTTCAGCAGATCATCGATAGACGAAGGCATACTTCTGAATGAGTAGGTGATCACGCCTATCTGTACACCGGCAATTACTGAGTTTGGTTTACCATCGGCACCTAAAATACGGCTGGCAAATGATGCTTTAGACAAAAATACCATGCCAGTAGCAGCAAGGGCACCAGTGCCCAGAAAGCGTCGTCTGGATATTTGAGAGTTCTTCATATCAATAATAATTTTTACTTGGTTTTAAACTGGAGATTCAAATTTAGAAATTTAAACTTAGCTGCCTAACCTGTAGTAAAACTGTTACGATTGAACTAATAGATATAAACTTCTGTGTAAAGCCAATGTTGCAGAATTTATTTTGGATGCTTGCGTATAAATGGTAGAATTGCTGACTAATTGTTTCGATGAATATATTGCCACAATTAATTCCAGTTAGCCTAATATAAACTAGTACAATATTTAATGTCAGCTATTCATCAGCATAAAAAAATAATTACTGTAGCTATTGCCGCTATTATACTATTTGCAGTTTCAGGTGTACAAGCGCAGGATAAATCTATACCGGCCATTCCCAACACCGAAAAAACAACCTTTCAAACCGGGGGAACCTGGAAGCCGACCACCGACTTACGTGCCGACGTTGCTATTGTTTATGGCGATGGCGGCAAGCCCGGGCAGTTTGAGCAACGTATAAAATCATTCCGCGACCATGGTTATAAAGTGGCTTTCATGACGGGTATGGCCTGGGGCGGGTACCAGGATTATTTTAACGGTAAGTGGGATGGCAAGCAGCATTTTGACGAAGGCCAGAAAATGATGAACGGCGATACCGTATGGCATGGTAAAAATATGCCTTACGTAGTGCCGACGATGAACTTTTTGAAATACTATAAAGAGCAGGTAATCAAAAAAGTGATAGATGCCGGTGTAGATGCTATTTATCTGGAAGAGCCTGAGTTTTGGGCAAAATCCGGCTACAGCGAAGCCTTTAAACGTGAGTGGAAAGACTATTATGGATTTGAATGGCGTCCGCAGCACGAATCGGCAGAGAATACTTATTTGTCTAATAAATTGAAATATTACCTGTTTTACCGGGCTTTAAAGGAATCGTTTACTTACGCCAAAGAATATGGTAAAAGCAAGGGCATGAATGTGCGCTGTTATGTGCCTACGCATTCTTTGATCAATTATTCTATGTGGCAAATTGTTAGTCCGGAGGCCAGTTTGGCTTCATTGGATTGTGTGGACGGTTACATCGTTCAATCGTGGACAGGTACCGCGCGTGAACCAACTTATTTTAATGGCGTAGCCAAAGAGCGTTCGTTCGAGACCGCTTTCCTGGAATATTGCTGCATGAAATCTATGACGGCGCCAACCGGCCGGAAACTGTTTTTTGAGAACGACCCGGTTGAAGATACCCGCCGCGATTGGAGCGATTATAAAAAGAATTATCAGACCACCTTTACGGCCGAACTTTTCTTCCCCGACATTAACAACTACGAGGTAATGCCATGGCCCGATCGCATTTTTGACGGCAAATACTTTGTGAGCCAAACCAGTAATGAGCGTGCAGGAATGCCAAAGAGCTATTCGACACAAATGATGGTGATGATTAATTCTTTATTGGATATGCCCGTATCCGCTAATAAAACTTCAGGCTCTCAGGGCGTGAGTGTGCTGATGGGTAACTCCATGATGTTTCAGCGCCTGCCAACGCATGATGACGGCAAGGCCTGGGCCGACCCTTATTTTTCTAATTTTTATGAGACATCAGGCATGTTTAACCGCGTGCCAAGCAATAATAAGCTGATGGACCCGCAACTGTCTAACTTCTTCGGCGAGGCGTCGCCTTTTTTAGAGAGGGGAGTGCCGGTTGACATTGTCCACATAGAAAATTTGGGTTTTGAAAAAGCTTTGAAAGATACCAGGGTTTTATTAATGAGTTACTCGAACATGAAACCACCGACCGAACAGGCGCATGAACAACTGGTTAAATGGGTTAAAGGTGGCGGCGTGATTGTCTATTCTGGTCGCGATGATGATCCGTTCCAAACGGTGCAGGAGTGGTGGAACAAAGACGGCGAGAAATATCGTTGCCCGGCTGATAACCTGTTCGAAAAATTAGGCATCGGCACTAGTCCAAAAGCCGGAACTTATAGTGTGGGTAAAGGTAAGGTTTGTATTATTCGACGCGACCCGAAAGAATATGTAATGGAAAGCGATCGCGATGGCGAATTGTTGGAGCATGTAGAGCCGTTATATCAGACAGCTACGGGCCAGAAGATTGAATACAAAAATAGCCTGTACCTGGCCCGTGGTCCGTATGATATTGTATCGGTAATGAATGAGGGAATGAGTGATGAGCCGTATACTATTAAAGGTAAGCTGATTGATCTGTATGATCCTACCCTGCCTGTTATCAGCGAAAAGCAGATCAAACCTGGCGAACAAGGCTATTTTTATAACGTTGACAGAGTCGCCAATAAACAAAAACCACAGGTGCTGGCTACGGCTGCTCGTATTTATGACGAACAGCTAAGCAAAAGCAAATATAGCTTTGTGGCTAAAAGCCCGCTGAATACTATGAATGCCATGCGCGTACTGCTGCCTGGTCAGCCTAAAAAGGTTGTGGTGTCTGACGCGAACGGCAAACCGCTGGCGGATGTTAAACAATCCTGGAATACTACTACCAGGACACTTTTTCTGGGTTTTGATAATGATCCCAACGGCATAAAAATAACCTTAAGCTGGTAATTTTGATCCCGGCGTTTATTTAAAAATATTGAAAACGATATAATCTATACTAAACTAAAAAATATGAATACCCAAAAGCGCAGCTTAATTTTTGCTTTATTACTAACGTTTGTTTCCGGCTTGGTGTCTTCGGCGCAAGCGCAAGACGGCCATTACTATAAAGAAATGAAGTCGCTACAAACGGCTATCGAAACTAATTTCCATGATCCAAAATCAGGCAATTACTTTGTAGAACTTGATCCTGCGAAGCGCGAACATAAAAACGGTTACATTCGGGATTATACTTATCTATGGTCGTACTGCGCCATGTACCAGGCGGCAAACGAGATTGAAAAGCTGGAGCCAAAAGCAAACCTGATGGAGCCAATGCGTAAATTGATGTATGAGTATTACAGCCCCGCGCCACCTGCTCCGGGATTTACCGACTACATTATGAACCTAAAACCCGGTGAGCGTTATTATGACGATAACGAGTGGATCGGCATAGCCTCTTTAGATGCTTACGACCGTACTAAAAAGAAAGTAGATTTTGATTTAGGTAAAGCCATGTACGATTTTATCATGACCGGCCATGATCAGGTGCTGGGCGGCGGCATTTATTGGAAGGAGGGCGATTTAAGCTCAAAGAACACCTGTTCCAATGGCCCTGGTGCTTTGGTGGCTTTGCAATTGTATGAAGCTACCAAAAACAAAGCCTACCTGGACACCGCCATCAAAATTGTTAACTGGACCGACGCCAAACTGAAAAGCCCTGAGAATTTATACTGGGATAATATCCGTACCAAAGATGGAAGCATTGGCAAAGGCATCCTGTCCTACAATACCGGTACCCCGCTGGAAGCTTATATTTATTTGTATGAGATTACCAAAGAGAAAAAATACCTGGACGAGGCTAATACTGTTGCCGATGCATCATTGACGTTCTTTTATGGTAATGGTAAATTTCGTGACGATTATTGGTTCAATGCAGTACTGTTAAGAGCTTATCAGCATCTGCTTAAATATAACAAAGACACTAAGTACATCATTGGCTTTAAAAAAGCTTTAGACTATACCTTGCAGAATCAAAAGAACGACATAGGTTTATTCACCGGCCGCGACGGTGTGCGTAACCTGGTAGACCATGGTGGTTTACTGGAGATACTGGCAAGATATGCCTGGCTGGAGAAGCGTTATGATTTGAAAGGGTAGATTTTATTATGTCATTGCGAGGAGGAACGACGAAGCAATCGCGAACTATGCACTTGTTGTCTTCTGTCCTTGCGATTGCCACGCTACGCTCGCAATGACAATTTATAATTGACGTCCAACTGTACCCGGAATTTTACAAAACACCATCAACAAAACTGCCTACCTTCGGGTTGCTATTATAACCAAATACCAATAAATCTAATTCTTGATACTATGAAAAGAGTTGCGCTGGCTGCCATGATTTTGCTGATTTCGGGTTTTTCTTATGCCCAAAAATCGGCCAAATCAAAACCTTTAACTTCCTATGTTAATCCATTGCTAGGTACCGCCACATTGTGGGACCCGAAGGATCTGGGTTTCGTGCCTACACATCGCAGCTGGGGTGCCGAAGTGTTTCCGGGTTCGTCGGTACCTAATGCTATGGTGCAATTAACGCCGGTGAGCCAGTTTCATAGCGGTTCGGGTTATCAGTATGAAGATACCGTGATTTACGGCTTTGCGCATACCAGTAAAGGTCACTGGAATTTATGTTATATCCCACTAATGCCGGCATCTGGCAGTAACTTTACTGCCGACGATTATAAATCGGCCTTTAGCCATAAAAATGAAACCGCGCATCCGGGCTATTACCAGGTTTACCTGCCGCGTTACGGTGTTAATGCCGAAATGACCTCAACCTTGCGTTGCGCTTTCCATAAATACACCTACAAACCGGGCGCCAATAAAAAACTGATCGCTGATCTGGCCATGTCAAACGAACGCGTGCACGATTGGAAGATCAATAAAGAAAGCGACAATATCATCAGCGGATACCAGGCAGCAGGCGAAAAAATGTATTTCTATGCAGTCGCCAATCATAAAATAATTTCGATAGATACTTTGACATCGGCAACCAATCCAATGGGCAGACCGGCTGGTGCTCGCCAAAAAAACTTATCGCCTCCGGGGCCTAAAAAAACACCGGTGCTCAGTTTTGCTAATGGCGGATCTGATGTATTGGAACTGAAGATCGGCTTCTCATTCGTTAGCGTCGCCAATGCCAAAGCCAATCTGGAGAAAGAAATGCTGAACAAAACCTTTGCACAGGTAAGATCAGAAGCTAACCAAACCTGGGAGAACTTGTTGTCGAAAATTACTGTTACAGGCGGTACAGCTAAACAGAAAGGATTATTCTATTCTACCTTTTACCGTTCCTTTTTATGGCCCGCGCTACGCAGCGATATCAATGGCGATTTTACCGATGCCAACGGAAATGTAGTAAACAAAGGCTTTAACTATTATACCCTGCCATCAATCTGGGATGATTACCGCAATAAAGACGAATTACTGGGCTTGCTATCGCCAAAGGTGATGAACGATGTAATTAAAACCATGATCGACATGGGAAACGCCAAAGGCTTTATGCCGACTTTCTTTCATGGCGACCATGCCTCGGCTATCATCACTGGTGCTTACACGCGTGGGCTGCGCGATTATGACGCAAAAAATGCTTATCAGCTGATGCTAAAAAATGCGACGGTAGAAGGCACCCGCAAATATGTGGATGAATATAACACGAAAGGCTACATAGCAGAGGATGAAGTTGAACACCCCGTGGTAAACACCGTGCGTAAAGCGGCAGTTACCAAGACCCTGGAATATGCCTATGATGATTATGCGACTGCCCAATTAGGAAAAGCCCTTGGCGACAACGCTAATTACGAAATGCTGATGAAGCGCACCAAGAACTACAAAAACGTTTTCAACCCGGCGACCGGTTTTATGGAAGGCCGTTTGGCAGATGGTAGCTGGGTCAGGAATTTCGACCCTAACTATGTGTATTATGAGTATATGTACCGTGAATCAAATGCGTGGGAGTCGACATTCTTTGCGCCACAGGACCCTAATGGATTAATCTCGCTTTTCGGTAGCAAGGCTGCTGCCGAGAAAAAGCTGGACGCCATGTATGCCACCCCTTATGATGGTCACGAAGCCGATAATATGTCGGGCTTTATTGGTAACTATTGCCAGGGTAATCAGCCAGATCATAGCACCACTTATTACTATTACTTTACAGGCAATCAACCCAAAGCGCAGCTATATCTGGATAGCATCATGAACCATTATTATGATATGGGCAAAGATCACCTGGCGTATGCGGGTATGGACGACGCAGGCGAGATGTCTGCTTGGTTTGTGTTTAATGCGATGGGTTTTTACACCTTCTCGCCGGCCGATCCGAGTTATATTGTTACCGTACCGCTGTTTGATAAGGTTACGTTGAAATTAAACGATAAAACAACCACCATTATTAAGAAGGGTCATGGTCGTAAAATTACCGACATCAGTTGGACAGGCAAAAAAGTTAAGGGCTATTTTATCAGTGATGCAGATTTGAAAAAGGGACAAACGTTAACTATATCTACGCAATAAGATATCGGTAACGATTGCGTAGATTTTTAGGCCACGTTGCAGTGCTTTTATAGTGTCAAAGTATTAATATCGCTTTGCATAAACGCAATGCGTAAACCATTATAGCTTAAATATGAAAACATTGTATAAAAACCTGGCGGCGGCTTTTTTGCTGTTTGGTTCTCTGTCTGCATCGGCAGATAACGGCCCTGTTTATAACGTTAAAAAATATGGCGCCAAAGGCGATGGCCAGCATTTGGACACCAAAGCCATTGATAAAGCTATCGATGAAGCCGCAGCAGCCGGTGGCGGTACCGTTTATTTCCCTGCCGGGGAATACCTGTCGGTGACTATCCACTTAAAAAGTAACGTAGGTTTATATATCGACCAGGGCGCCACTATAGAGGCCGCTACACCGGGTGACGATGTTAAATACGATCTGCCTGAAAAAGGAGAGAATGAGGTTTACCAGGATTATGGCCACTGCCATTTCCATAACAGTTTAATTGTAGGCGAGAATCTGCATGATATCTCTATCATGGGCCCGGGCCGGATCTGGGGCAAAGGTTTAGTTAATAATGATAATAAGAAACCACAAGAGGGCCTGGGTAACAAAACTATCAGTCTGAAACTTTGCCGCAACGTTATATTTAAAGATTTTACCATTGCACACGGCGGCTGGTTTTGCTTCCTGCTAACTGCAGTCGACAATATGACTATCGACGGCATAAAAATGGATACCAACCGCGACGGCATCGATTTGATCTCCAGTAAAAACGTACATATCTCTAACTGTACCGTTAATTCGCCCAATGATGATGGTATTGTATTGAAATGTGATTTCTCGCTAAACTACCCACGCGTTTTAGAGAATGTAACCATTACTAACTGCGGCGTGTCAGGCTATAAAGAAGGCACTTTGCTGGATGGTACTTTTGTAAAGGACGGCAGATCGCCAACTGGTCGTATCAAACTAGGTACAGAATCTAACGGTGGTTACAAAAACATCACCATTTCTAATTGTACTTTCGATTACTGCCGTGGCCTATGTTTAGAGACTGTTGATGGAGCCGATTTATCAGATATCACCATTACCAACCTTACTATGCGCGACATTAAGAACGCGCCGATATTTGTTCGCCTGGGCGCAAGGCAACGTGGGCCAGAAGGTTTTCAGTTTAGCCAACTGCATCGTGTTATTATTAGCAATGTGGTAGCTTACAATGTCGAGGCAAAACAGGGTGCTATTATCAGCGGTATCCCCGGCCATGATATTGAGGATCTGACTTTGAGCAACATTCGCATCTATTTTAAAGGAGGTGGTACCAAAGAGCAAATCGACACCAAAGTGCCCGATCTGATTAAAAGCTACCCGGAGCCCGATCAATTTGGCACCACGCCTGCCTACGGCTTCTTTATCCGCAACGTAAAAGATTTAAAAATGAGCGATGTTGAAGTAAGTTATGAGAAAGAAGAAGCACGCCCGGCTTTTGCTTTAGATAACGTAACAGGTGCCGATTTTGAGCATGTGCGCGCAAAAAAAGCTGATGGCGGTTCAACCTTCATGCTCAATACGGTGAAAAATTTTAAGGTATTTAATAGTGACGGGGTAGCTGATGTTAAGTTGGCAGATGTGGAGAAGAAAATGTTGTAGCCCCTCCTAAATCCTCCCCGGTAGGGAGGACTTCAAAGCCTTGCATATAAGTCTCCCCTACCGGGGGAGATTTAGAGGGGGCTGTTGTAAATGTAATTCCGTATCCAATACCCTTGTTTCAAACTCGGTGATAGGATACTTGCTTTCGATAAGTTTGAGTAACATCTCCACAGCAATCTGTCCCATCTCAAATGATTTTTGCTTAACGTAGGACAGGGAAGGGTACAGCAGATCTACCACATCAGAATTGGCAAAGCCTGCTATAGCAATTTCTTTAGGATCAAAATTTAAATTCTTCAACGCCCTCACACAGGATATACTGATGCGGTCGCTGCTTACAAATATGGCGTCGGGTTTATCAGCAGCATTCAGCAAATCTTTCACCGCGTCTTCAACTTCCTGGTAATCGTTACCGCCTTTATTACAGTTACGAATCAATTCAGGTTTAAAGTGGATATGGTTATCGGCCAAAGCCTTCATATAGCCCGCCAGCCGCTCATTGGTAATAGACAGATGGGGAGCATTAGCTAGTAAAGCGATCTTTTTCTTTCCAGCTTTGATCAACGACTCTACAGCATTGTAGGCGCCCTTGAAATTATCAGAAGTTACTTTAAAGGTATCTATCTCGTCAATAATACGGTCAAAGAACACAATCGGCAAGCCGTCATCGTGTAAAGACTTCAGGAAACTAAAATCAGAGGTCTCTGCCGACATGGAGATCAATAAACCATCAACCGAACGTTGCGCCAGGTGATTAACGTTTATTCGCTCGCGCTCGGCCGAGTCATGGGTCTGCGTAATTATAGTGTGATAACCCCGCTCATAGGCAATAGACTCAATACCCGCTATCGCCTGCGAGAAAAAACTGTTAGCCAATTTAGGCACTACAATGCCTATAGAATAGCTTCGCCTATTTTTTAAGCTTAATGCTATAGGGTTTGACCGGTAGTTTACTTTCTCTGCATAAGCCACCACTAGCTTCTTGGTTTCCTCGCTTATTTCATAGCCATCGCGCAGCGCTCTTGACACCGTCGAAGGCGACAGGTGCAACGCTAAGGCAATATCTTTTATGGTGGCGGGCTTATACATTTTTAATTAGCGAAATACAATAATACGGCTAATTAAAGGGAGTGCCATAAAAAAGTGAAATCGGTAACGTTTGCATTGAATTTTAGTTATCAATTGGCAGGATATACGGCGTTATTGGCTTAAACATGCCAAAATTGTGTAATATTTTAATGATAAAATACCATTTTTAATAGCTGAATGTGCTTTCTTTGTTATAACCAATTAAAAACCAACCATACTTAATTATGTCAAAAAATAAATACCTGTTCCCATTAATTTTGGTGACCTCGTTATTTTTTCTCTGGGCGTTTTTGCACAACATTAACGCTATTTTAATTCCGCACCTAAAAACAGTTTGTCAGTTAAGCGATACGCAATCATCATTTGTTGACTCGGCAGTATATCTGGGCTATTTTTTAATAGCTATACCTGCTGGCTTATTTGTGCATAAATACAGCTATAAAAAGGGTATTATTTTAGGACTTTCGCTTTTCGGAACCGGAGCGCTATTATTTATTCCGGCAGCAAACGCGCAAAGTTATACCTTCTTTTTAGTAGCGTTATTTATTATAGCCAGCGGAGCTACGTTCTTAGAAACCATAGCTAACCCTTATGTTTCTGTTTTGGGAGATAAAAAAACGTCGGCACAGCGACTAAACTTTGCGCAATCATTTAATGGCCTGGGCGCATGCGTGGCTCCAATCATAGGCGGGCATGTTATCCTTACAGGCGTTGAGCACACACCGGACGAGCTTAAACATATGTCTGCCGCACAAGTAGCGGCTTATTTGCATTCAGAAGCAAGTACCGTAAAATTACCTTACCTGGTAATTGGTATCGCCGTTTTAATTTTGTTGCTGCTTTTTATATTTACAAACCTGCCTAATGTTGAAGAAGACGATAGCGCGATTGAAAGTCATGCTCCGGGATCAGATTTCTCCATATCGGTATTAAAGCACAAACACTTGTCATGGGCGGTAGTAGCTCAATTTTTCTATGTAGGTGCGCAGGTTGGTGTAGCCAGCTTTTTTATTCGCTACGCAAAATTTGTTGCCGGCGTAGGCGAAAAAGATGCTGCATTTTTTTGGGGCATGATAGCCATGGGGGGCTTTATGGTGGGCCGCTTTGCGGGCACCTTCTTCATGAAATTTATAGACCCGGCAAAATTACTGAGTATCTACGCGGCCATCAGCATATTGTTATTGGCCATAGGTTTAACAACACACGGTACGGTGGCATTATACGCAGTAATGGCGGTGCCGTTCTTTATGTCAATTATGTTCCCTACTATATTTGCTTTGGGCATAAAAGGCTTGGGCGAAGAAACTAAAATCGCTTCGTCATTCCTGGTAATGTCTATTATAGGCGGTGGCGTAGCTCCATTGTTTATGGGTTTGATATCAGACAAAACAAGCAGCATACAAATGGCCTACATTGTACCGTTGATCTGCTTCGCGATTGTATTATATTATGGTGTTAAAGGCCATAAAGTTGTAAAAGCATAATATGGCCAGATATTGTTTAGTATGCGATTTGAAAGACGACGCACAGCTAATTGCCGAGTACGAGAAATATCACGAGTCGATTTGGCCTGAGATTCACGATAGTATCACAAGCTCGGGCATAACCGGGTTGGAGATCTATCGCGTTTTTAATCGCCTGGTCATGATCATGGAAACCGACGCTACGTTCAGCTTTGACAAAAAAGGAGCAATGGACGCCTCAAACCCAAAAGTGCAGGAGTGGGAAGAACTGATGTGGAAATATCAACAGGGGCTGCCTAATGCAAAGCCCGGCGAGAAATGGGTGTTAATGAATAAAATTTTTGATCTATAGAAATACAAATGTTTAGTTTAAAAGAAAAGTCAGCAGTAATTACGGGTGGCGGCAGCGGCATTGGGCGGGCCATTTCGGTTCTGTTTGCCAAAGCAGGCGCAACCGTACATATCATGGAGTTAAACGCCGACGCAGCGGCAGATACCGTTAAGGAAATCACCGGGGCAGGCGGCAAAGCCACAGCCTATAGCTGTAATGTGAGCGACCAGCAGCAGGTGTTGGATATCTATAATAAAATAGGAGAGATAGACATCCTGGTAAATAATGCAGGTATAGCCCATGTGGGAGAGGTAACAACTACCAGCGAGGCAGATTTCGAGAAGATCTTCAACGTGAATGTAAAAGGCGTTTATAACTCATTGTTTGCAGCTATTCCGTTGATGAAAAGCAAAGGCAAGGGCGTTATTCTGAATATGGCCTCGATAGCGGCCACCGTGGGTATTACCAGCCGTTTTGCATACTCTATGAGTAAGGGTGCGGTATATTCCATGACGCTGTCTGTAGCACGCGATTACCTAAATGATAATATTCGCTGCAACAGCATATCGCCGGCAAGGGTGCATACCCCGTTTGTCGATGGTTTCATCGCCAAAAACTATCCGGGTAAAGAGGAGGAAATATTCGACAAACTATCAAAAAGCCAGCCGATAGGCCGCATGGGCAAACCAGAAGAGGTAGCTTCATTGGCACTATACCTATGCAGCGACGAAGCCGGTTTTGTTACCGGTTGCGATTATTTGCTGGATGGCGGATTTGTGAAGTTGAATAATTAGCAGCCATTTCAGCGAGCAGGGCGGCGGGACTCACCCGATCTGCGCTTCGCTGGATCACCCTCTCTTCGCCTTTGGCGTAAAGAGGGTAACTGAAAAAATGGAATAGAATAAATACCAATAATACAACCCTCTTTCCACCGAAGGTGAAGAGAGGGCCGACGAGTGAAACGACGTCGGGGTGAGTCCCCGGTGTGCATTAACAAACTATACTATGAAACTAATAAGATACGGCGCTGCCGGTAAAGAGAAAACCGGCGTAATTATTAACGATACCAAATACGATACCTCTGCTTTCGGCGAGGACTATAACGAGCAGTTTTTTGCGAACGACGGCTTAAACAGATTGAAAAAATTCCTGGCCGAAAACGAAAGTAAACTACCTGAAGTTGCCGATGGCGAACGCCTGGGCAGTCCGGTTGCAAGGCCGTCAAAGATTCTTTGCATCGGCCTGAATTATGCCGACCACGCCCGCGAAACCAATGCACAGGTACCTGCCGAGCCGGTATTGTTCATGAAATCGACCACTGCGTTGGTTGGTCCGAATGATGACGTGGTTATCCCGCGCGATTCGGTAAAGACCGATTGGGAAGTGGAACTGGCTGTGGTGATAGGTAAAAAAGCAAGTTATGTGGAAGAGTCGGAAGCGTTAGATTACGTGGCCGGCTATGCTTTGCACAATGATGTTTCTGAACGCGAGTTCCAAATTGAGCGCGGCGGTACCTGGGATAAAGGTAAAGGTTGCGACACTTTCGCGCCGGTTGGCCCCTTTGTGGCTACACCAGATGAGCTGGGCGATATTGATAACCTGCGCCTTTGGTTAAAGGTAAATGGCCAGACCATGCAGGATGGCAATACCTCCAACTTTATCTTCAATGTGCCATTTGTGATTGCCTATGTGAGCAAGTTTATGACTTTGTTGCCGGGCGATATTATCTCAACCGGTACGCCTGCAGGCGTAGGCCTGGGCTTTAAGCCACCGATTTACTTGAAAGCGGGCGACGTGATGGAACTGGGTATTGATGGCTTGGGCGAATCGAGACAAGTAGTGAAGGCTTATGCAAAGAATTGATTCGCATCAACATTTTTGGAATTACGACCCGGTAGCGCATGCCTGGATCAGCGATGATATGGAGATCATCCGGCAGGATTTTTTGCCGCATGATCTGGAGCCGATATTGCAGGAATATGGTTTTAATGGTTGCGTTTCTGTACAAGTCGACCAGTCTGAAACCGAGAACCATTTCATGCTGGAGCAAGCCATTAATAATGACTTTATAAAAGGCATGGTTGGTTGGGTAGATTTCAAAGCCGAAAATGTTGAAGATCGATTAAGTTATTATAAGCAATTTGATAAAATGAAGGGCTTCAGGCATATCTTACAAGGAGAAGCCGATCGTGCTTATATGTTGAATGCCGATTTTAAACGCGGCATCGGCAAACTAAAGCAGTTTGGCTATACCTATGATATTTTGATCTATACAGATCAGCTGGGGTTTGCCAATGAATTTGCGGCAGCGTTTCCGGATCAGCCCTTTGTGATCGACCATCTGGCGAAGCCGAAAATAAAGGAGCATGAAATTGAGCAATGGGCCAAAGACATCAAGGCCATCGCTCATAATCAAAACGTAAGCTGTAAACTATCGGGTATGGTTACAGAAGCCGACTGGAAAGCCTGGAAACCCGAAGACTTTACACCTTATATGGATGTAGTTTTTGAAGCTTTTGGTGCAGGCAGGGTAATGTATGGCTCCGACTGGCCGGTATGTCGCGTTGCGGCTACTTATGGTGAGATGTTGTCGATACCGGAGGTATATGCGGCTAAACTTTCCACTGATGAACAGGCAAAGTTTTGGGGTGGGAATGCGGTGGAGTTTTATGGGTTATAACTAATTATTCTGTCATTTCGACCAACGGGAGAAATCTTGAACACCACGCATGTAGTCAATGTGCAAAGCGTATAAGATTTCTCGCTATCGCTCGAAATGACAACCGTTATTTTAAAAGAGAAGAACAATTATAAAATCAAAATATGGATCTGCAGTTAAAAAATAAAGTGGTAATAGTAACCGGCGGTGCAAAAGGCATTGGCGAAGGTATTGTGAACGTGCTGGCCGACGAAGGTGCTATACCAGTTATAATAGGCCGTAAAGAAGAAGATAATTTAAAAGTGGTTGACAGCCTGAAGGCACGCGGCGTGGAAAGCTTCCAGGTAGTGGCAGAACTAACCGACCCGGCAGACTGTGAAAAAGCAGTGAACGCCGTGATAGCCAAGTTTGGCCGAATTGAAGGTTTGATCAATAATGCAGGCGTGAATGATGGCGTAGGCTTAGAGCACGGTAACTATGACGATTTTGTGCGCAGTCTGCACCGTAACGTTACGCATTATTATCTGATGGCAAAATTCGCGTTACCTGAATTGAAGAAATCAAAAGGAAACATCGTCAACATCGGCTCTAAAGTGGCAGAGACAGGCCAGGGTAATACCTCTGCCTATGCTGCTGCAAATGGCGGGCGTAATGCACTTACGCGTGAATGGGCAGTTGAATTATTACCATATGGCATCCGTGTAAACGCAGTTATTGTGGCCGAGTGCTGGACGCCACTTTATGAGGCTTTTATTGCTACTATGGAAGACCCTGAAGCCAAATTAAAAGATATCGTCAAAAATATTCCACTTGGTCATCGAATGACAACTGCTGAAGAGATAGCCAATATGGTAGTTTTCTTATTGTCGGAAGTGTCAAGCCATACTACCGGCCAACTGATACATGTTGATGGCGGTTATACGCATTTGGATAGGGTGATTGAATAGCCCATATTGTCATTCTGAGCGACAGCGAAGAATCTTATACGCCTTGCTAGTCGCTATAATAAGATCCTTCGCTGTCGCTCAGGATGACAAAAAATAAATTATATCCTATGATCAGATCAACCATTATTTGCTTCCTGATATTCATCGCAGCAATAACAACCAACGCCCAAAACAAAATAATCAACCCCGGCGCCATTTGGCCTGACGATAGAGGTAACCACGTGCAAGCGCATGGCGGCGGCATTATCAAAATCAAGGATACTTATTACTGGTATGGCGAGGAACGCGCGCAAGGGCTTGATCCTAAATTCCGGTATGTGAGCTGTTATTCGTCAAAAGATCTGACCAACTGGAAGTTTAAAGGCGATGTAGTAAAAATGTCTGATCCCGAGAATTTAGGCGACGGTTGGATCTTAGAGCGCCCCAAAGTTTATTATAATAAGTCTACCAGAAAATATGTGATGTACTTTCACCTGGATACGCGTAACTATCAATACGCGCGGGTGGGTATAGCCGTGAGCGATAAGCCCGATGGTAACTATACGTTCGTTAAAAGCTTCCGTCCGTTGGATCATCAGAGCCGCGATATCGGCCAGTTTATTGATGATGACGGGACTGCCTATTTAATCTTTGAAGATAGGGCGCTGGGCTTTCATATTGTAAAACTGGCCGACGACTACATGAGCGTAGCCAAAGAAATGAGCCTGGTGCACATGCCTTTAGAGGGCGGTGCAGTTGTGCATTATAATGGTTTATATTATGCTATAGGTTCATCTTTAACAGGTTGGGACCCTAATCCAAACAAATACGCTACCGCCACATCGCTGGAAGGCCCCTGGAGCGAGTTTAAAGATATCGCCCCGCCCGAAACTAAAACCTACCACTCACAATCAACCATGATGTTGAAGGTTGTGGGCACCAAAACCACCACCGTAATTTTTATGGCAGACCAATGGAAACCAAACGCCCAATGGGATTCAAGATATTTATGGATGCCTTTAGAAATTGGCGACGGCAAACTTTGGTTAAATGAACCCAAGCCCTGGAGCATTGATGTGAAGACGGGGGAGCATAAGTTTGTAGCGGATACTAATAAATAGAAAAGCGCGGGCTGTCATGCTGAGGCACTCGAAGCATGAGGGCAGAGGCCTGTCATGCGGAAATCCCAACGCTCACCCTTCGAGTGCCTCAGGGTGACACCCAATTTTGATTTGATAATAACCATATCAATCATAGCTTTGTATCAACCAATTAACAAGCCTATGTACAGATTTGCCGTTCTATGCTTTTTCTTATTGATCTTTTTATACTACCCGGCAAATGCCCAGGCTAAGCATAATTCATCAACGGTCGATGTATGCGTCTACGGCGGTACTTCGGCCGGAGTAATAGCAGCTTATACAGCCGCTAAACTGGGAAAGAGCGTAGTTTTGATCGAGCCGGGAAGTCGGTTGGGCGGTTTGTCAAGCGGCGGTTTAGGTTTTACCGATATTGGCAATAAATATGTAGTAACCGGCTTGGCGCGAGATTTTTATCGCCGCGTGGGGCAGCACTACGGCAAGTTTGAACAATGGACCTTTGAGCCAAAAGTTGCCGAAGCCATCTTCCTCGGTTATGTAAAGCGGGGCAATTTTAAGGTGATATATGAAACCCGCTTGCGCAAAGTCAATAAAGCAGGTAGCCATATTACCAATATCGAACTGGAAAATTCCGTCAGTCCATCCGCTCCAACCAAAACTATTAAAGCCAAACAATACATAGATTGCAGTTACGAGGGTGATCTGATGGCTAAAGCGGGTGTAAGGTATACCACCGGCCGCGAAGCCAATTCGGTTTATAATGAAACTGTGGATGGGGTGCAATTGAAGGATCAGCATCAATTCCCAAATGGTATCGATCCCTATAAAATTCCGGGTAAGCCTGAGAGCGGATTGCTTTGGGGTATCAGCAATGAAAGTTTGGCCCCTATGGGTAGCGGCGATAAAAAGATCCAGGCGTATAATTTCAGAATTTGTCTGACTAATGATCCTGCCAACAAAATCGAGATAGCCCGCCCGGCTACTTACGATTCGACACACTACGAGCTGCTGTTAAGATATCTGCAAGCCAAACCCGCCAAAGATTGGAGCGCTTTTCTGAAACCGGATCTGATGCCTAATCATAAAACAGACATCAACAATAACGGTCCGTTTAGTACCGATATGATCGGTATGAATTATGCCTATCCCGACGGCGATTACGCTACCCGTGCAGCCATTATTAAAGCGCATGAGGATTACACTAAAGGGTTTCTGTATTTTATTGGACATGATCCACGCATGCCGGCTAACCTGCGCGCACAGATGTTAAAATGGGGTTACCCTAAAGATGAATATTTAAACTCTAATCATTTTACCCCGCAACTTTATGTCCGCGAGGCGAGACGAATGTTAGGCGCTTATGTGATGACCGAAGCCAACTGCCTGCGCAAAGAAGTAGTCGACGATAAAATAGGCATGGGTGCCTACAACATGGATTCGCATAATGCTGAGCGATTGGTAGTAAACGGCATGGTCAAGAACGAGGGTGATGTACAGCTGCGCGGCATTAATCCGTATCCTATAGCATATCGGTCTATCACCCCAAAAAATAGCGAGTGCGGTAACTTATTGGTGCCGGTTTGTTTATCGGCCAGCCATATGGCCTATGGGTCTATTCGCATGGAACCTGTATTTATGGTGCTGGCTCAATCTGCTGCTGTGGCGGCCTGCCAGGCTATTGATAAAAATGTCGATGTTCAAAAAATAGATATCAAACAACTACAATCAACCCTTGTTGATAATCCATTAGTTGATGGCAGTACGCCGGAGATTTTGGTGGATGATGCCGATGAGGAAAATATAATAAAGATAGGCCAGTGGAAGCGGGAAACCAATGGTGGTTACGGCCCTTCTTACCTGATTGATACTGCAAAAAACACCGCTGCCGAAATCAAGTTCATCCCCCAAATAAAAAAGAGCGGCAATTACCACATTTATATATACTGCCCAAAATTGTCGCATACGGCAAGCATTACTCAGGTGCAGATATTTGACGGGCAGAACATCGCCGCAAAAACAATTAATAAAAGCGATGTTCAGGTGGTGGGGCAAACCTCAGGAGAATGGGTATCAATGGGCGCGCAGCAGTTTGCCACTGGTAAAAATGCCTATGTGTCTATATCCAATAAAAATGCGGATGGGGCCGTAATAGCTGATGCTGTATTGCTGGTGCCGGAAAACTAGCGTTAATGCTCTAAACTGGCAGATTTATTGCGGTTAATAAGCTATGGACGATTTAGAAAGATTTATTGGCGCGCAGGAAGAAACTTATACCGATGCGCTGGCCGAGATCAAACACGGCCGTAAACGCAGCCATTGGATGTGGTTTGTATTTCCGCAAATACAGGGATTGGGTTTTAGCGAAATGTCAAAACGATATGCTATTAAAGGTATAGATGAGGCTGAAGCTTATTTAAATCATCCGGTATTGGGCCAGCGTTTAATAGAGATCTGTATGGCGTTGCTTGCTTTAGATAGTAATGACGCTTATGAGATTTTTGGTGCGCCTGATGATATGAAACTGCGCTCATCTATGACCCTGTTTGCTTCGTTACCGGATGCCTACCCGGTTTTTAAATCTGTACTGGATAAGTTTTTTAATGGTGCTATGGACAATGCGACGCTGCATTTATTAGGAGAGGCTTGAGTTATCAAAATTGTCTTGACGAGGAACAAGAAGAATCTACCCATTTGCTAAGAATGCGCGTGTATAGATCTCTCACTATCGTTCGAGATGACAATAATTTATTGAAAGTTTAAAGGTGTAAATAGTACACGGATTTCATTTATTTTGTTCATTTGCTATCTTGAATTTGATATTTAGGTATTTTTTATTCAGTTATTTGTATCAAATACTCCAAATTATTGTAAATATTTAAGGTTTTGGCGTGCTGTTTTTGTGGTTTGTTAAAATTAATGTTGAAAATTATTCATCTAATCATGTTATTTTTATTGTTTTTTAAAATGATTTGAAATAATTGCCATTTAAAAATGAAATTTTAATAAAAATTGGCTTTTATCTCAAAAGAAAATAAAATTTGGCTTTATATTTTGTTAAATTTATATCGTTAAGCTTGGTTGCTTAATAATATTGATTGATAAATGCCCCGGTTTATTTAATTGAGCAAAATGGAGTTATTCAAAAAGCTTTCTGACGAAAAACTTGTCGCTTTAATAGCGGAGAATAACAATAAGGCATTCCGCGTGCTTTATAACCGTTATTGGGACCGCATGTTGATTAAAGCTTTCTCTTTACTGCAATCACACGAGTTAGCCGAAGAGGTTGTTCAGGACGCTTTTATCAGTTTCTGGAAACGCAGGGAGACCATCGAACTCAAATACAGCTTTCATACTTACATAGCTTCTGTCGTAAAATACGAAGTGATGGCGAAAATGGCTAACCGCAACAAACAGCCTTTGTATATTGAGGATATCACTTTTGCCAACCCGGCCGATCACTCTACGCAGGAATGGCTGGATTTTGAGCAACTGAAAGATCAAATTCAAAATACCATACAAGCCCTGCCCGATAAATGTCAGCTTGTATTTAAGCTCAGTCGCGAAGAAGGACTCACCGCCAGGCAGATCTCAGACACGCTCAACATCTCTCACAAAACTGTCGAGGCACATATCTCTAAAGCGATCAGGATTTTACGGGTAAGCCTGGGTAGTTTGTTTATGTAATCTTACTTATGGCTTATTCGCTTCGTAAGCTCCGCACCGGGTTGGCTACTGCTGTTTTAATGCTTTGATAGCTTACCGTTATTAGTGTGAGTAGCACTGAGCCTAATGCCGTTGCTGCAAATATCCACCATGATAAAGTTGTGTGGTAAGCGTAATGCTGCAACCAGCGATACATTAAATAATAAGCTAATGGCGTAGCTACCAGTATTGCTATAACCACAGGCCGCACAAAGTCGGTTGACATTGTACTCCAAAGCTTAAACACAGATGCGCCAAGTACCTTACGAACACCAATTTCTTTTACCCGTTGTTCTACCGTATAAGAAGCCATACCGAACAAACCGATGCAACTGATCAATATCGCCAGCAAAGCAAAGCTATCGGCCAGTTTACCCACACGCTCTTCGTTACCGAATTTTTTGGCGTAATCGTCATCTGCAAAGCGGTAGGAGAATGGTACTGACGGCGAATAAGTTTTGCAGATAGCTGCAATTTTTGTTAACGCCCGATGTGTGCTGGTAGCAGGATTGATCCGGATGATAACATCCTCTAACGGGCCACGGCCAATGGCGAACAGCATTGGTTTCACCTCTTCATATGGCGATTCCATCACCATATCTTTGATCACGCCTATTACCGTCAGGCTTCTTTTACCCACCTGAATAATTTGCCCAACCGGATTGCTTAGCGACATGGTTTTAACAGCAGTTTGGTTCAATACAATAGCCGAAGAGTCGGTCATGGTTTGAGTAGAGAAATCTCTACCCGCTGTAAATCTCCAACCAACTGCTTTTCCGTAACCCATGGATATATGGATATTGCCAAAGAATGCCGCCATAGCCGGGTCTTTACCCTGCCAGCTGATATCCCCACGATTATTATTCACCGCAGTTACAGGGCTGGAAGATTCGGCCACAGCAGATACCGCGCCCGATTTTAAAAGATCATCGCTAAAGGCGGCAAATTGCCGGTGCAAATCGTCGTTGGTGACTTCTATATTGACTAGTCCGTTGCGGTTATAGCCAACCGGCCTGTTCCTTGCAAACTGGATTTGCTGGTACACTACTATAGTGCCGATGATGAGTAGCATGGAGACGGTAAATTGCCCAACCACTAATATTCGTCGTGGCAATGCAGCGGCCCGACCTGCTTTAAAATTCCCTTTTAAAACTTTTATTGGGTTAAAGGATGAAAGATACAGAGCCGGATAACTACCCGCAATTACGCCTGTAAATAACGCGAAGCCAATCCCTGTAACCCAGAATAAAGGATTGCTCCAAAGTAGTGTTAAATGTTTGCCCGCTATGTCATTAAACCATGGCATTGCCAATACAGCAAGAAGAATAGAAAATACAAAGGCAATAGCCGCTGTTAATAAAGACTCGCAATAAAATTGCTTAATTAACTGTCCACGTAATGATCCAACCGCTTTGCGGATACCTACTTCTTTTGCCCGGCGTTCGCTGCGGGCCGTGCTCAGGTTCATGAAATTGATGCAGGCCAAAATCAGGATAAATACGCCTATCAGCCCAAACAGCCAGACATACTGAATAGCGCCACCGGTATTAATGCCGTCTTTAAAATCAGAATACAAATGCCATTTAGCCATCGGTTGCAAAAAGATGACGGGTTTAAACTTTTTGTCCTCTAACGGCATATTCCGCAGTTTGATATCGGCGATTTTAGCTGATAGCGCGGCCAGGTTTGCCTGATCTGCCAATTGCACAAAAACAAACAATGAATTATCGCCCCAATTAGTTGGCGACCGTTCATTACCCGGCGCATGGATATAGTAATCCCAACTGCCCATATAAGCCATGCCGTGTAAGGTTGTGTTTTCTGGCAGATCCTCATAAACACCCGCAACTTTAAAAACAGCTTTATTGTCTATCTTGATCACTTTGCCCACAGCATTCGTAATTCCGAACATAGCCGCAGCAGCCGTCTGCGAAAGTAAGATCGCGGAAGGATCTTTCAAGCCGCTGGCAGAACCGTTGAGCATTCGGAGCGAAAAAATTGCCGGTGCTTCATCGCCCATAAATCTACCCTCATAGCTGATGTTTTTATCACCTGTACTGAAAACATGTTTCTCCGGCCAGGACGAGAGCGCGATATGCTTAAAATCGGCTCCATAACTTTTGCGCAGCTCCGCCTCAACCGGTAGCGAAACGGCGGTTCCGGTATTGATAGAACCACTAAATGTTTCATGTTGCATTACCTGCGCTACCCGGTCGTAATTATCATGATATTGATCAAAGGTTAGTTCGTCATAGATCCACAAGCCAATTAACATGGCTACTGCCATGCCTATAGCCAGGCCACCTATATTGATCATAGCTGAAACTTTATTTTTAATCAGATTTCGCCAGGCAATTTTAAAATAGTTCTTGATCATGATAATGCTGCTTTCGTGTTTGTGCCAAAAATTAATCTCAAGATTCAATTAAGATACCATTATTTCAACTGATTGTAAACCAATTGTTTGTAGATGTTTTTATTTGGCTAAGCGTACGTTTTTGATACACAGTCTGTTCGGAATCGTGGCGTGAAAAGCAAACTTATCAAATAGTAAAATCACAATAGTTACTAAGAAGTGGTTGTGGAAAATATAAGAAATGTGGCTTTGATTGATAAGAGTTGTATCAAAAAATAAATTTTATTAAAAATATTTTAATATCGACTAAGGGTGTCGCCATGCTTTTACACGCTATGGTATTAAATGCAACAAAAAATGCTAAACCTATCTTTTGAGAAACTACAGGAATTGTCGGACAAATGGTTGAAGGGAACCATTACAGCCGAAGAATTGGAGCTACTGGAGGGGTGGTATAACCGACAACCTGATGTAGATATCAACTGGCAGGCCGGCGATGCGGACGAAGAGCAGCTTAGAGAGCGACTATTATATCATATAACACAGGTGCAAAAAGCCGAAGCACCGGTACGCCCGCTTTATAAGCGGCCAATGGTTTACCAGGTAGCAGCTATACTGGCGCTGGCTTTTGGAGCGACTTTTTACTACATATCGGCAATTAAGAGCAAGCCGGTTGCTGCTGTTGATGCTTTGACAAAAGCAGAGATTAAAGCGCCTAATCCAAACCAGGCTGTGTTAACACTGGCTAATGGCAAAAAAGTGGTGCTGGATAATGCCGGTAATGGATTAATAGCTAAACAAGGTAATACCCAGATCAGCAAAACCCAGGACGGTAAGGTGATTTACAACAGCGGACAGACAGCGGCAGAGGCACCGCCCGAACTTAATACCATAAGTACCCCGGCAGGTGGCAAATATCAAATCACGCTGCCGGATGGCAGCAAGGTTTGGTTAAATGCGCTGACTGCATTAAAATTCCCGGCCGCTTTTAAAGGTAAAGAACGGATAGTTGAGTTGGATGGCGAGGCATACTTTGAAGTGGCAAAAAATAAAGAAATGCCTTTTAAAGTAAAGATGGCTAACAATACATCGATACAGGTTTTGGGCACGCACTTTAACATTATGGCTTATGCTAACGAGAGCAGTATCAATGCTACGCTGCTGGAAGGATCTATCAATGTACAGCGCGGAAGCTTGAGTAAAATGATGGTGCCGGGGCAGGAAGCCAGGATAACAGACCAGATCAACCTGCGCGAGGTGAATGCGGAAGAAGCAGTAGCCTGGATGAATGGACTGTTCAGCTTTGACAAAACAGATATCCGCACCGTATTGCGGCAAATAGAAAGATGGTACAGTGTAGAGGTAGAATATGAGGGCGCGGTACCAGACAACCAGATAACAGGCTATATATCGCGCAGCTCAAATTTACCAGAGGTAATAAAAATGCTGGAGCTAAGCGGCGTTAAAATTGGAATCTACGGCAAGAAAATTAAAGTGTTTAACAATTAATCCCCCTAAAAATATGACCCCATGAAGTAATCAAAAAAAAGCTCATGAAAAAACCGGGAACGTACCACCATCCCCGGTTAAATGATTGAGGGTAAACAAAGAAAACGTTGAAGCAGTCTAATATTTAACCCTAAAGCAATGCAAACTTATGCAATTAAATGCTACTTGCACAAATGACCGTGTAAAATTTTACAAACGGTCTGGGCCGGCGGTGTTGTTAAAAACACCAAATGCGGTCCTCTCAAAAGAAAATACGGCACTCGCCGGGCAAAAAACAATAGCTATTAAGTATAAAGACACTCTTAGATACTTAATAAACGCGATAGCAGGATTTGGTATCGATAAAAAATTACTGTTACAAATGAAGATAATAATTGCGCTGTTATTTGTTGGATTTATGCAGGTACACGCCAGTACTTCTGCACAAAACATTACAATTAATCAGCGTAACACCTCTATTGAAAAAATCCTTACCGAGGTAAAGCGCCAAACGGGCTACCTTTTTGTGTATAACCCAGAGTGGATAAAGCTTTCAAAAAAGGTTGATATCAATGTAAAAAATGCACCACTAAAAGATGTGCTTGACCTGTCTTTCGCAGATCAGCCGCTTACCTATAGTATTGTGGACAAAACGATCATTGTGCAGTTAAAAAAAGCACCGGTAATAACTTACGTAGCGCCGCCAAACGTTGACGTAACCGGCCAGGTAAAAGATCCAAAAGGCGAGCCATTACCAGGTGTTACCGTGATGATCAAAGGTACCTCAATAGGCACCCAGACCGATTTCAACGGCAAATTCTCATTGCGCGTGCCTGAAAATGGTACGCTGGTTTTTAGCATGGTTAGTTTTAAAACCTTAGAGACGTCTGTTGGTGGGAAACAAACCTTTAGTGTAACACTTGAAGAAGCCCATAGCCAGTTAAATGAGGTGGTGGTATCAGGCTATACCACGCAAAACAGGGCCGAGTTTACCGGCTCTGCATCGCACATAGGTGCCGACGAAATAGCTAACAAACCGGTGCAAAGTTTTGAGCAGGCCTTAGCCGGCCAGGCTGCCGGCGTTAACGTTATACAGCCTAGCGGCGTGTTAAACAACAGCCCGGTATTTCGTATTCGTGGTTTTAACTCCATCTCTTTGGGTTCATCGCCATTAATTATTGTAGATGGGGTGGCTTTGTTTACCGGTACTGATGGTTCGTTTGCAGCCAACAACCCGCTGTCTGATATCAACCCTAATGATATCGAGTCGGTTGATGTGTTGAAAGATGCGTCGGCAACAGCCATCTACGGATCGCGTGCTGCTAATGGGGTAGTGGTTATCGTCACCAAAAAAGGGAAAAAAGGTACTTCAAAAGCAAGTTACGATGGTTGGGTAGGCTCAACAACAGCCTATAACCTGCCTAAAATATTAGATGCGCAACAGTACGTAACCATAAAAAACGAGGCCCTGGTAAATGCAGGCCTGGCTCCCGGTTACAAACTGCAGTACAACCCCGACGGTAGTTTGGTTGATACCAAATGGTATGATTATGCCTACCACACCGGTATATCGCACAACCACAACTTAAGCTTTAGCGGCGGTACCGACAAAACCTCCTACTTTATTTCATTAGGCTACAGTAATCAGCAAGGCATCCTGGTTGAGAATACGTTTGAGCGTAAAGTTGGCCGTGTAAACATAGAACATAAGCTAACCAGCAAATTAACCGTTGGTACCAACTTCTCTATCAATAATTCGATGAACCGTGCGCCAAGTACCGGCTCCCTTCCCGGACAGGCGGCACAGTTAACAGGTTTAGCGCGCGAGGCTATGGTATTACCGCCAAACGTATCGCCATATAATGCAGATGGATCTTACAACATCGTAGGCAACTCAATCGGCCCCGGCGCCAGCGACCCGAGCCTGATCAGCGGTTATTATAACCCGGTGGTCTTGCTGGATAAAGATAAATACTCATCAGAAACCAACGCTTTGATTGGCAATGTATTTGGCGAATTGGAGATTGTTAAAAATCTGAAAGTTAAAACCAGCTACAGCTTAGATCAGGGTACTATTGAAAACCTGCAGTTTACCAGTGCCGTACAAGGCTATCCGGGTTATGATGCGGGCGGCTCGGCCATTAACGCATCGGTTAAAAATAACCGTTGGGACTGGACAAATACCATCGTGTATAACCCAACCATCGGCAAAAAAAGCCATTTAAGTGTTTTAGGCGGTTATGAAGAGATTCAAACTACCAGCGTAGGCTGGGGCGCTACCCGTACTAAGCTAACAGATAGCTATTACAATACTTTCCAGGGTGGGTACAGTACTATTTTGGTGTCGGGCAATTCCCAGGGCGATAACAGGTTCCGCTCGTTATTCAGTAATCTTAATTATGATTTCGATAGAAAGTACCTGTTTAGTGCCAGTTTCAGACGCGATGGTTATTCTGGCTTAGCCATGGATCATAAATATGGTGACTTTGGTGGCGGCTCGATAGGTTGGAACGTCGCAGAAGAAGATTTTTATAAAGATCTGTCGCTGGCTAACGTCATGACTTCGTTAAAGCTACGTGCCAGCTATGGCCAGGTTGGTAACATTAACCTGGGTAATTATCCGTCATTATCACTGTATAATTCAAGTTTATATGGCGCGGTATCAACCCTGGGCTTTAGCCAGGCCGGTAATCCTGATCTGCATTGGGAAACCAGTAAAAAAACCGATGCGGGCATTAACGCAGGCTTTTTTGAGAATCGCATCGTAGTTGATCTGGATTATTACAACAACAACATTGATGGTTTGATCTTAGCAGCAGCGCAAGCACCTTCAAAAGGTATCCCAACCAACTCCATTACAACCAATATTGGTTCTATGTATAACCGTGGTGTTGAGCTAAGTGTGGATGCTCATATCATTACGCAGGGTGCTTTTAAATGGTCGGCTAACTTCAACATCAGTACCCTTAAAAATAAAGTAACTGCTTTGGCCAATGGCGTACCTATTTACGGTACAGGTTTAGATCCATCGAACATTACTACTGTTGGCGCTTCTTTAAGCTCGATATATGTGGTACAAACTACGGGTGTTAACCCCGCCAATGGCGACCGCATGTACATTAACCACAACGGCCAGATTGTTCAATACAACTACGCAGCCGCCCAAAAATGGACCTACCTGGACGGTACCCCGGCACCGGCAATGGACTCTAAAGCCGATGGCAGAATACAAGGCCCGTCAATACCAACGTACTACGGTGGCTTCAATAACAACTTCTCATACAAAGCCTTTGATATGGCGCTGAATATTGGTTTCTCTGGTGGTAATAAACTGTACAATGGTACCAAGACTACTTTAATGGACGGTCGTTTTTACAACAACAGCGTAGACATATTAAACCGTTGGACACACCCCGGTCAGGTTACTGACGTGCCGCGGGTGGTATTTAACGACAACTTTTCAAGCGGATCATCGCTGGCTAACAGCGCATCTGTTGAGGATGGTAGCTTCGTGAAATTGAGAAGCGCATCATTAGGATATCGTTTACCAAAAGAGCTGTTAAGCAAAGCAGGCATAGCTTCTATGCGTGTGTATGTACAGGGCACTAACCTGTTAACCATTACCAAATACACAGGTACAGACCCGGAGGTTTCGTCAAACGGCGATTCGAACACCACCGCAGGTGTCGAGAAAAACGCTGCACCGCAAGCCAGAACAATAACCTTAGGCGTTAACATCGGATTTTAATCAACATTAACATGAGAAAACTAATTACTTTATTCAATATGCGGGCTTCCAAAAGTGTTTTGGCGGGCCTGCTGATATTAGGTCTCGCGTCTTGTCAAAAAAACTTTCTGGATACGGTTCCCCTGACTCAGATCTCTGACGCGAATGCCTTTGATACGCCGGATCGGATCCTGGCGCAGGTAAACGACTTATATGCCACCGCTAAGACAGGTACTTTTTTAGGCGGACGTTATATTTTATACAACGAGACCCGCGCTGATGAATTCATCGAAACAAAAAATAATACCGTTACCGGCCTAAACACCTGGGGGCAAAGCGTAAGCTCAAGTACCGATGAGGTAGTTGCAACCTGGGCAAACCCTTATACGGTAATTAATAAGGTAAATACCTTTATAGCAGGTTTAACCTTAAATAAAACCAAGGTTAGCGATGCCCTATTTACGCAATATGTTGCCGAGGCTAAGTTTTTGCGCGCGCTTTGCTATTACGATCTGGTAAAAGTTTATGCCCGCCCATATACTACAGATGGCGGCAAAAGTCCTGGTGTACCATTGCGCTTAGTGTCAGAAAAAACCAACGACGATAATAACCTGGCGCGCAGCACGGTTGCACAGATCTACGCACAAATTTTAAGCGATTTAAACGACGCTGAAACCGGCCTGCCACTTACTTACAGCACCCCGCTTTTAAACACTACCCGTGCTCACAGAAATACGGCTATAGCTTTAAAAACCCGTATTTATTTAACCATGGCCGATTATGCCAGCGTGGTGACCGAAGCAAATAAAATAGTTTCTGCTACAGCGCCGTACCAGGCAGCTACCGGCGTAAACAATAAATTAGATGCAAGCCAGGCAGCCGTATTTACCGGCAGTTATACCGGCGCTGAAGCGGTATTATTCTTCCCATTCACTACGGCTGACGTGCCGGGTACAACCAGTGCGCTAGCTTATTTGTATACCAACTCACCAGGTAATGGTGAGTATTATTTAAACCCTGCGGGGACGATCTCCAACCCGGTTTATGGTGTTGCATCTACAGATACCCGCAAAGCCATGGTGGTAACAAACGGCGCCAACAAGTGGCTGAATAAATTTCACGGAGCTTCGCCTTACCCGGATTATATCCCGGTGATACGCTACGCAGAAGTAATGCTTAACCTGGCCGAAGCCGCTGCACAAACCGGTGATATGGGTACTGCTATAAATATGCTGAATGCGGTTAGACACCGGTCTGATCCTACTTACGTCTTTTCGCCGACAGATCTGGCTGCGGGAAATATAGTTAATACCATTTTAACCGAACGTAAAATAGAGCTGCTGGGCGAAGGTTTCCGCGTGCCTGATCTGCAACGTTTGCTGCAACCTCTGCCGGCAAAATCTGCCGGTGCAGCTACAGCACCTGCCGTAGCCGTAGCCGCATCTAACTATATCTGGCCAATATCAACCAATGAGCTGGCTATTAATAAGCTCTGCGCTCCAAACCCATAAGAAGAAACTGATCAACACATAAACACTAAACTAAAGGCTTTAAAATGAAACTAAAATCAACATTGATAGCCCTGCTTCTGGCAAGCAGTGGCTTGGCCCTGGCACAGGGCGGTCGCGGTGGCGGCGGTGGTGGCGAAAGAGGAGGAGCGGGCGCAGGCCCGGCAACTTCTATAGCGGCGGTTACCACAAACATGAAAAAATTTGATGGCTTTTTTAATTTCTATTATGATGAAAAAACGGCCCGCATTTTATTAGAGATCCCGAAGGAAAAAATTGATTTTGAATTTCTGTACGTCAATACCCTGCCATCGGGGCCTAACCGTGGTAATATCGGTGGTTTCCGTATCGTAAAGTTCATCAAAGAAGGCAACAAGATCCTGATGGAACAACCTAATTACGATTATCGCGCTATCAGCGATAACCCGTACGAAGTGAAGGCCGTTCAGGAATCTTTCCCTATGTCTATCATCTTCGGTTTTGCTCCCCTGGCTGTTGAGGATGGTAAATATTTGGTTGATTTAACTCCATTTTTGTTCCGCGATACGCATCATATAGCCGAGACCGCTGGTCGTGGCGAAGGTGGTGGCAGGGGTGGTCGTGGTGGCGGCCGACGTGGTGGTGGCGCCGAAGCAGCAGGCGGCGCAGGTGCCGGTGTTACCGGTGGTCGTGGCGGCGGTGGTGCTGCAGGTGGCGGTGCGTTCCGTTTAGACGAAACACGCTCATCTGTATACATCGAAAACACCAAAGACTTTCCGAAAAACAGCGAGTTTGAGGCTATGTTGACCTTTATTGGCAACGGCGGCAGCGAACAAAGTTACTTTGGCGGTGGCCCGGGTACCCCACCATCGGCACCAGACCCAAGTTCAATGACGGTACGTACGCATCAGTCTTTCATTGAACTGCCTGACAATAATTACAAGCCGCGCGAGTTCGACCCACGCTCGGGCTTTAACTCATTCGAGTATTTTGATTTTGCAACCCCTATAGATCAACCCCTGGTTAAAAAGTACATCAGGCGCTGGCGTCTTGAAAAAAAGGACCCGACCGCCGCAGTGAGCGAACCGGTTAAACCTATTATTTATTATGTTGACCGTGGCGCTCCTGCCGATGTTAAAAAAGCGCTGATTGAAGGCGGTAATTGGTGGAACGAAGCTTTTACAGCTGCAGGCTTTAAAAATGCTTTCCAGGTAAAAGAAATGCCTGAAGGCGCCGACCCAATGGATATCCGCTACAGCGTGATCAACTGGGTACACCACCCGGTGCGTGGTTTCTCAAACGGTGCGGGTATTTTTGACCCGCGTACCGGCGAGATCATTAAAGGCGAGGTTACACTGACCTCGATGCGCGATCGCCAGGATTTCCTGATCCAGACAGGTTTAAAACAAATTTATGGCGATGATAAAGATGCGCCTAAAAAAGCAGTAGAAGTTGCGTTAACCCGTATCAGACAACTGGCCGCGCACGAGATTGGCCACACCCTTGGTTTTTATCATAACCACATGGGTAGCTCAGAAGATCGTTCGTCTGTTGATGATTATCCGTTCCCTAAGATCACGGTAAAAAAAGACGGTACGTTGGATGTTTCTGAGGCTTATGCTAAAGGAATAGGGGCTTACGACAAACGTGCGGTGATGTGGGGCTATACCCAGTTTCCTAAAGGCTCTGATGAAAAAGCTGAGTTAGAAAAAATCATGCAACAATCTATCAAAATGGGTTTGGTATTTATGTTTGATATGGGTGTTCATCCAAACTCGGCACAGTGGGATAACGGCAAAGATGCCGGAGTTGAACTGACCCGTTTAATGGACGTGCGCCAGCATGCTTTGGCTAATTTCTCAGAAAAATCAATCCCGATGGGTAAACCAATGTCTACCATCGAAGATGTGTTGGTACCTGTTTACCTGTTGCACCGCTACCAGATAGAGGCTGCATCATACCTGATAGGTGGTCAGAACTTCAGATACGCGGTGCGTGGCGATGGCCAGCTGGTGACTGAAATGGTTGACCCTAAAGTTCAATGGAACGCATTCGACGCGCTGATGAGCACGTTAAAACCTGAAGAATTGGCTATCCCCGAAAAGGTGATAAAAATGATTCCGCCGACACCGATAGGCTACACCCGCTCAAAAGAGGATTTTGATGGCTATACAGGAGTAACTTTCGACCCTATAGGTGCAGCCGAGAGTATAGCCGACGCGACCCTGGATGGTTTGTTCGATGGTGAACGTGCTGCCCGTTTGATTGAATACCATGCACGCGATGAGGCCCAGCCGGGTTTAGTGCCTGTGTTGGATAAGATCATAGATCAGACCTGGAAAACACCGACAGTTACCGGCTACCCTGGCGAATTGCAGCGCGTGGTGCGTTATACCATGCTGAAGCATCTGTTGGGTCTTGCAGGCTCTGAAGAAACTGCCAGCAGCGTAAAGGCTATCGCTTTGCTTAAAGTAGAAGAGTTTAAGAAATGGGCGTCGGCTGGTGAAGCATCGGAAGCTAACCCTATGCTCAAAGCCGACTACTTATATGCTTTACAAATGATCGAAGAGTTTGAAAAGGACCCAAGCAAGTTTGTTCCTGAAAAAGCAGAAGCAATGCCTAACGGCGCACCAATTGGATAATTGGATTTGAAAATGATAAGAATTGTTTTGTTGATAAGTTGATAGCGCATGTAATGCATGCAAAGCGGGACAATGGAAGGAATTCCTTGTCCCGTTTTTTTGTTTTTTGGGGGATGGTGGTTTTGTGAAAAAAAAGTGGGGTGTCATGCTGAGGCACTCGAAGCATGAGCGCAATGGCCAATAGCGAGTGTTCAGGGTATCGGTTATTTCAAGATTTGTCATTCTGAGCGTAGCGAAGAATCTTATAAAAGCACATAGTAAGCATGGCATATAAGATCCTTCACTCCGTTCAGGATGACAAGTTATTTAAAAGGCTTCGCAATGACGGCTTTTATAAAATTAGCCTAATAAAGCAACTCCTTAGATCGATATTACGTATTACTGATAAATCCTGTAGTTTTACGGGTAACCGATTAACTGATCTTATTATAATTAAATGAAGAAATTTATCATAGGCGTAGCTATGCTACTATCAGCCGCCATTTTTACTGCTAAGGCGCAGGATCTGACCATTCCGCAACCCAGCACACAACAAACCATTATTCAAAACTTTGGCCTGGGGCAGGTTACTTTAACTTATTCGCGCCCAAATGTTAAGGGTCGTAAGATCTTTGGTTACATGGAGCCTTACGGCAAAGTTTGGCGCACCGGTGCTAACTGGGCCACCACCATAAAATTTAGTGACGATGTAACCATAGAAGGCAAACCGGTTGCTGCCGGTGAGTATGCTTTATTTAGTATCCCCGGGCAAAAAGAATGGGTGTTTATCCTGAATAAAACCGTTAAGCAATGGGGCGCTTATACTTACAAAGAAAGTGATGATGTGATACGCTTTACTGTCCCTGTTAAGACTACACCTGCCATTACCGAAAGCCTGACCATGGATTTTGCCGATGCCGGTATAACCGACTGTTTTTTGCAACTGAACTGGGAGCACGTACACACCGGGCTGCATTTGAAAATTGATGTAGATACTAAGATCATGGCCAATATAGACCGCGCCATGCAAGGCGCAAAGAAGCCTTATTATTTTGCGGCGATATACTATTACAACAACAATAAAGACCTACAAAAAGCATTAGATTGGATGCAGACTTACGACAAAGCGCAACCAAACTCAGATAATATTAAGTACTGGATTGCTCGCATTCAATTGAAAATGGGTGATAAAAAGGCGGCCATAGCCACCGCTACAGAAGGCGTGAACCTGGCCACAAAAGATAAAGACGAAGAGTATACCCGCCTGAACAAAGAAGTTTTAGCCGAAGCTCAGAAATAGATTTTAGTTTTTAGTTTAATAGGGTAAAAGTCCGCTGTTATGGCGGGCTTTTTTTGTTTTTTAGTGTTTTAAAGTGTTTCAAGTGGTTTTTAAATGATTTAAGATTGCCCCATTACCACCACGTCATCGCGAACGAGGAACGAGTGTGGCGATCTCCGGATCGCTTGTTTACCTTCTTGTTGTACAGAGATCGTCACGCTATGCTCACGATGACGTGGCGGCGAGTGAGTTGCGTCAAGATCACAAGTGAAACAAAAAATGACTTAAAAGTATTTTTTGCTGTTTCATTTTGTTTCACTGTATTTTTATAAAGCATTGTAAATCAATAAATTAACTTAAAATAGTGTTTCACTTGTTTCATTTGTTATACACCCACGTGAAACAAAACAACAGTCAGTCGGCGGCCGTGACACTTAAAACTAAGTTAACATACCAATGATATCTTTATCGCCATAATAGCACAAACTATGAGCAACAGACGTAATTTCCTGAAGACCGGCATTGTAGGCGTAGCCGGCCTTAACCTGTTACCGGCCGTAAACGCCTTTGCCGGCGAGGCTACCACTAAACCATCAGCCGACAAGTTTAAGTTACGTTTTGCCATAGCCTCCGATGGTCACTACGCACAACCGGATACCGACTCTGACCAGTTCTACACCGACCTGGTGAAGTGGATGAACAAGGAGCATGCAGATAACCATCTCGACTTTATCATTGTCAACGGTGATCTGGTGCATAACCGCCCCGACCTGTTGAAGAAGGTGAAGGAGACGTACCTTGACAAGTTCCCTGTGCCTTATTATACCATTCCCGGCAATCACGACTTTGCCGATGCTGCTGTTTGGAAGAGTGTGTTTGGTTATGAGGACAAGTATTCGGTAGATAAAGGAGATATAGGCTTAGTGTTTGCCAATACCGCTGATACCAAAGGTGGTTATGTATGCCCTGATTATAACTTCCTGAAATCGGCGCTGGACGCCTATAAAGACAAGCAGATTGTATTTGTGATCCTGCATATCCCCCCACACCAATGGACACCCGAGGAGAAGACCATCTTTGTTGATTGCCCGGAGATTATCGAACTGTTGCATAGCTATCCAAATATCAAAGCCACCTTCCATGGCCATGACCATACATTAGACGGTATACGCTATACCGGCAAGTTGCCACATCTGTGGGATTCGCACTTCGGCGGCAACTGGGGTACTGATTATAAAGGCTACCGCATAGTTGAAGTAAGCGCTAATAATGAGATCAATACCTACCAGGTTAATGCCAGCCAAAACCCTAAGTTGAATTCGAACAAGCTGTAATTTCAATTTGGGGCGACATTATCAAGCGTAGCTTCGTAGTTTTGTGCGCCGCTAAGGCAATATAAACACAATCAGCATGACAGCACAAGTAGCTAACCTCATCAATAAGTCAAAGAGTAAGTCGCTAAGTTTCAAAGAAGTAATAGACTTTATAGAAGCCCACTACGCACACCATCCAACCGCATTCAAAAACGGCGATGTCTATAATGAAGCCACCCAAAACCAGGGTAGTGCTAAGGTTTTCGCGTTTGCTCAACTCAATAACCTAAGTGCAGCCGATACGCTTTACCTGTTTGCTGAACACTACCAGGCAGTGTTGGACAATCCGGGCGGTACAGACCATCAAAACATCAGGCAGTTTATGGCTCATGGTTGGGATGGGATAGCATTTGAAGGGCAGGCGCTGATAGCGAAATAGACTATAAAAGCGAAAGACCGTCCTTTTAGGGCGGTCTTTCGTTTTTATGCAAAGCTTTAAGCTTTTATTTATCAACTCATGTTCTCTTCGATTGCCTGGTTGTACTCGGACCTACGGTGTGTGAAGTGGGGACAGCTATCATGGGCAGAAAGATAAAGCTCATTATAACTGCAAAAGCCATCCTGGTCGCGCACGGAAGCATACCCCGAACTCATGGTCTTAAGCCCGGGATAAACCGCTTCTACAAACGCCGGATCATTCTCAAAATGAGCACATTGCTTGCAAGTTGGTCCCGAAGTGCCTAGCTGAAGTAAGTCGAAAAGTTTCATTGCTTAGTGTGTGACAATTGAGGCCCAGTAATGGCCGAATACCAATATCGACAGTACATAACCTAAAGCCACGTTCACCACAACACCAGCCGTAAAAGCAGCAAAAGGCTTAATACCGGCAGATGCCAAATCGCGGAAACGAGTAGTTAGGCCAATACTCAGGAAACTAAAGGTAAATGCCCAGGTGCGTAATGCGGTGATTGGCAGTATAAGCGATGGCTTTACTATTTTGTTATACTCGCCCAGTGTATTGCTATGTACAATCAAAGACGTTAATATTGACGCGATTAAGAAGCCGATCACAAATTTAGGAAAGCGCCACCAGATCTGGCCAACCTGAACTTTTGATTTAGTTTCGTTACGCTCCCAATAAGTTACCGAAATAAGTGCTAAAGCTAAAGACCAGATACCAATCCATACATCACGGCCAATAACTTTAATTAAAGTGTAAGCTGCGATAGCTTGGTCTGCGGTGCCGGCAACTATGTGTGAGCCAGCCAGGCCGCCATAAGATTGTGCGGCAGCTAAACCAGCGGCATCAGCAAATTCTGAGGTGCCTATCCAGGCTCCGGCTACGCCTGTAGGCAGGTTAAGCAATCTGCAAACAAACGGCAATGTGAAAATAAGAATGATAGCATAAAACACTACCAAACTAATAGCTATTGGCGGATGCTCTTTTTTGGCACGTACCGCACCTGCAACGGCAATTGATGCAGAAACGCCGCAAACAGCGCCGCCTGCTCCTAAAACTGCTGCTAGTCTATGGTCTAATCCCAGTTTCCTGGCCACAAAGAAGATAGTTGCAAACGTAACGATAGATACTATAGAAGCCTGTAAAATAGCTACCGGGCCGGCCCATATAATTAAGGTAAAAGGCAATGTCGCACCTAATAGTACTATACCTAGCTTAATATAAAATTCAACGCGGAAACCTGCATCCAGCCAGCGGGGTAAACCTACAACGTTAGAGAGAATAAGCCCTACTCCTAATGCCAGCAATGGCGGTTCAAGATTATACTTATTAGCCTGATCCCAACTACCTATAATGTAGATGACAAAAGAAATTACAAATATAAAAATGAAGGCGGGGATAAACGCTTTGGCTTTCTGCCCAACAAACGAAGTTACGATGGTGAAAAGTACCAGGAAAGCGGCCAACAATGCCACATATTTAATGCCGTTCTTTGATAGCTGCGTGCCCAATTGAGACAGCGTAGACCATTTGCCCGGCGATACGGCAATCCAGCCGATGCTTGAGCCGCCCAAATAAAATGCATAGGCAATTACAACGATGCTTAGTCCAAGCCAAACAGCCCACCAGTCTTCTTTCGACCAGAATTCTGACCAGCCCGAGGGTTTTGATTCAGTTGTTTCAGTATTGATTGTTGTCATAATAATTGTTTTGTTTTAAGATTAAGTATTATCGACGACAATTATAATTAAATATGGTTAATCTATCAAATTAGTAGACATTAAGTTTATGTTAACAAATTGGGTTTTGTTTACATTGCCTGTTTTTGTACGCGCAGTGGCGTTTATTAGAAATGCCTTCGGGCGTTATCCCAAAACACACAAGGCTATCCCTTTAAGATAGCCTTGTGTGTTTTGGGCGATTTAGTAATGCTGTTTACCAGGGTACTTCACCGCCGTCTTTGAAGAATCTGGCGATACCGGCAGGCAATAGTTGTGTTGCCAGTTTGACGATTGGCTTTGCACCTTCTTCCACGGTTTTTGCGCCTTGAAATTGGTTAAGGTCTGTAGAGGTGTAGCCAGGTGTAACACTATTAACGCTGATGCCTTCGTCGGCGAGCTCATTTGCCAGCATTGCCGTAAAACCATTTAGCGCAGTTTTGGATGACCCGTAAGAGTGGTATTTAGCACGATTAGGGTTTCGTTCTGTTGCAGTATGTACGGCAAGAGAACCCAATTCGCTGGATACATTGATGATGGCCGGTTGCCCGGATTTTTTTAACAGCGGCAAAAACTCATAGGTGGTTTGTATAACGCCAAAAAAATTGACATCGAATATTTTGCGCAAATTATCTACATCGCCCGTGGCGAAATCTTGTGGTTGCTCACCGGCAATACCGGCATTGTTGATCAGAATATCTAAAGAATGCTGTTTATTCTCTAACTCCTCCCTTGCCTGGCGTACCGATACGATATCTGCAACATCTATCACTACCAAAGCTACGTTGGTTATGCCCTGGTCATTAAGATTTTTGATAGCTTCTAATCCGTTTTCTTTATTCCTGCTACCCAAATAAACAAAATAGTCTAATTGCGCCAATTGCCTGGCGGTTTCAAAACCAATTCCTTTATTTGCGCCGGTAATTAATACTGTTTTCATGGTGGTGTATTTTGATTGATGCTTTAGTTATGCAAAGTAAGCTGCTCAATCGTTATATCACAATGTATCATTTGCGGCAGATATAGGATTTTTCACGGTTTAATAGCCTTTTATAGCGATTATAGAAAATGCCGGGTTTAAGCCGGTGCAATTATAGGCTGATAATAATCAACGTATAATTTTACCTTCCGCGAAGTTTTAAAGGAAGCTATGATCGCTTCAAAATCAGCCGACATCAACAAAAAGTCTGATCTTAAATCCTGGATATGTTGCTCGTTTTCTGTCAGCTCTTCCATAATATACTCTAACTCGTCTATTTTGTTGTCTAGCTTGTTCTCCAAAAATAAGTCCATTTTTTAGGGGTTAAGCACTATTGCTTATTTGTAACACATTAATAGACCGGCGGTTTCGTTCTTTGTTAGCCATTAATTGAATAACACATATCTTAAATCAAGCTCGAAAGTGTTATTGGCATAGGTTCTTAATGGCCCGGTATTATTGGTATATGAAATCATGATACCAACTGCATTTAGGTTCAACCCTAATAGAAGTGTAGCACTCTTGTCTGAATGATATATGCCCGAAATATCGAAGTGGTTCTCATCCACAGCAACATTTGCACCAGCATCTACAATATTACCGAGCCCTTTTGCTCCGCGAAATGCTATTTTAGGCTCAATACTGGTGCTTTGCCCATTATCTATTTTATAACTCACAGCGGTGTAAAAGGTAGATCTGTTGATATCCAGGTTATCTGTCTGGTTTGGAAAAAACAAACTTTTTAAGTTAGGCACTGCGGCTTGAACATTAAAACTGTTACTGGTATAAGCGAGGCCCAAATCACCATCTACATACGCGCCGCGTTGGTTAAAACTCTGTGCCGATTGATCTCCAGGGTCGGCTACTATTTTGTTGTAATCGACATGATTATCCTTAAAACCTAAGGATACGCCGAAATTTAACTTCTGGTCATCCTCATTTAACGGCAAGTGATAGGCATATGTGGCCATGGCCCTTGTTCGGCTAATCAGGCCGGCACTATTATTATCAATCATTAGCCCTACGCCGACACGATTTCCTGCGTTGTACTCGGCAGTAAGGTTTTGCAAAACCGGGTTGCCCGGTATGGTTGTCCATTGCTGTTGGTAGCCGGCATTTAGTTTTAAGCCTTTGTCGATACCAGCCATTGCGGGGTTGGCCAAATATTGGTTTTGAAAATATACCGACTGAAAATCTGCCGACTGCGCATTGGCCTGTTTTGCGCCAAGTATGATAACGGTAATCAGGCATATCAAACGGCCCGGCCATTTAAATATTTTTACTGGCGATATGATCATTTTAATTTCAGAAATATGGTGAGGTTGTAGCATTTGTTTTTAATGTTGATGTACTATTTATCTGTTAAAATGGTAATGAAGCCCTTAACGGTTCCTTGGCCGGGTCCTAAGTCTATGGCGTAGTAATAAGTGTCTTCGTTAAGTACTGCTCCATGATATGTACCGTCCCAGTCGTTGGTGTAGCCTTTTTTCTGGTATAATATTTTACCTGTTTTATCAAAAACGGTCACCGTGTTATTGGGGTAGTTAAGAATGTTTTGAACCACCCACGTATCATTCTTACCATCGCCATTTGGCGACATGAAATTGTTGGGTACTACAGCTGTTTTTTGCAAATCCGCCCTGGTTACTGTCAGGGTATAGGTTTTTTTGGTGATGCCGTCTTGCGCGGTTACAACCGTGGTGATGATATTGTCGCCCACGTTTAAAGCGATGGGGCCGCTTGCCAATCCATTATTTACTGCCACACCATTTATTTTCACAGCCGCTGCAGCATCTGCCAGTGTTGGTGTAAGTGTAATGTTGCTGATGCTATTATCTACGGCAGCAGTATAACTTTGTGTAGTGCCAATAAATACCGGTGATAAAGAGCCACTGCTGATGGCAAGGTTGGAAAGCATCGCGTTAGCAGAAGTTGTAGCTAAAACGGTTAACGCGGTGCTGTTGGCAGCGGCTTGTATAAACACATAATTTGCAGCGCTTAAACCTGTACCGGTAATATCATAGCTACCTGCGGGGCTGTTTGTAGTAGCCGAAGTTATAAAACTAAGTGTGCCGGTTGTGGCCAACGTTTGTGTATCTGAACCGACGAAACCGGTTACTGTGCCCGTAAAGGCTGGATTAGCGGTTCCTGCATTTCTGGATGCAGCTACGGCAGTATAAGTTAGGGTAGCAGCAGTTATTGCGCCTGTGGTATTTGGTACATAATTTATACTGTAATTATTACCGCTGTTGCCATCATTTATAACTAAGCCACTTGCGGTAAGAGTTTTGTCTGTACCAACGCTGGAAGAGTTAAAAGTTTGTGTAAGTGTAGCAGAAACAGCATCTGAGCCAAGCAAACCGGTTACCACAGGTGTTTTTGTCGAAACCACATCGGCACTGTATACTTTTGTATCGGCTTGAGCGGTTACAGTGGCCACAGCCGGCGTTATAACGCCTGACGTATTTGATACATAAGTTATAGCATAGTTATTACCGCTATTGCCGTCATTTATTATCAATCCGCTTGCGGTAAGTGTTTTGCCAGTACCCACATTACTATTATTGAAAGTTTGTATAGCGGGGGTGGATGCTGCATCTGTGCCCAATAAACCGCTAACAACCGGGGCAACTGTCGACGTTGTAGTTTTAGTATATACCTTACTATCTGCCTGAGCAGTGACGGTAACCGGTGCCGTTGTAATATTTGCCATTGTGGTGGCGGTGGCGTTTACTGTATAATTGGCTGCCGCCGCTCCATTGATAGTTATGCCGGTAACATTCACCGGCTTGCCGGTGCCAACGTTTTTATCGGCAAACGTCGCTGTATAATTTGTTGTAAATACATCTCCGCTAACCCGGTTATCGGTTAAGGTAACCGTTGCATTGGTAGTGTTGTCAAACGTTTTGTTCACCCCGGTTGCATTAATAGTCAAAGCTGATTTACTTACCGTACCATTGTATGGCACATAGGTAATGGTATAATTACCTGCCAGAAAACCGCCTAACCCGGTTGCTGCCGATGGGGTTATCTGGTAAGTTGCTCCGGCAGGCGTATTGGCCGCAATACCAGCTGCGTCTGGAGTCAGGGTGACGCTGGTTACAGTGTCGCCCGATAAAGTTGGTGTATGTGTAAAGTTAGTACCCACGCCTGCTGTAAGCGCCGTGCCGTACGGTTTGGGCGAACCAGTGGCAGTAATAGTTAGCGGTATTGGCGTTACCGTAATATCGCCGGGAGTATAGGTAATATTATAATTAGTTTCTGTAAAAGGTCGCTGGCCGATAGGTGCGCTTGGTACTATAGCACCTGTATAATTTGCCACCGGCGCACCTATAGTGCCGCCGGTGATGTAAGTGATGGTTATACTGTCTATAGTTTGTCCGTTTTGTAGCCCGGTTGCTGTAAATGCGGTAAACCCACTTCCGCTAGTCAGGGCCGTTCCGTAAGCTTTTGTGGTATTGCCAACCGAAATAGTTAAGGGCGCTTTGCTAACGGTACTTGGTACTGCTGTAACATCAACTTCGGTAGCATAGGAGCTGCTTAGCGCTATGACACCAGAATACCCAGCTGCCGGCGCGGTAGCCGATAGCCTGATGTACACAGGCGTAGATGGAAGATCGCCACCCGCACCGCCTATAACTACATTATCGGCAAATCCTGTGGTGGGGTTATCGCTTACCTCATATCCTTCGGGCGGCGTAACGGTTATACCATCTACCAGATTAGTGCCCGATACATTAAAACTGCTAACCGCCGACGCTGTCCCGTAAACCGTACTTAATGCCGAAGGGATGCCTGACGATGCAATAACGGGCGAAATGGTTGTTATAGTTGCCGGATTGCCGGCGGCGGCTGTTGTTAGATATTGTTCATTTCCCGGTGTTCCGTTATATTCCATCACCATTACAGTGTAGGCTGATCCCAGGTTAAGGCCAGAAATATCTACTGTGTTACCCGTGCCATTGTAAACGCAATACCAGCCTGTATTATCAATTTCGTTTCCCCCTAAGAAGGTAGAAACGCCTGTGTAAGGCGTGCCATTAACCGGCGTTGGCGTGCCGTTGGCTACTCCTGCATATACAAATACTCTTCTCGATGTGCCATTTCCATTTGTCCAGGTGGCTGTAGTATAGGTATAGGTTGTACCTGTGAAAATGATATTACTTGCCGGTATATCCGGCGTATGTAACGGACTATTACGCAATACAGCCAGAATAGGGGTGAGGTTACTCGGTACAATAATATCCGGTTTTCCGTCACCGTCCAGATCTGCTATAGCTACCCCACCAGGTGCTGACCCTACAGTAAAATCTACTTTTGCAGCAAAAGATGATGCTGAAAGGGTACCGCCTGTACTTAAATTGCGAAATAGCGATACCGTATTACCCGCGCCGCCATTATTGTTGGTTACGGCAAGGTCCGGCTTTCCATCGCCATCAATATCGCCTATAGCAACCCATTCCGGGCCATGATTGGTGGCTATATCTACTCTAACCGAAAAAGTTGAAGCGTCTATACCAATACTTGTTGATGTGTTTTGTAATATAGAAATTGAGTTTCCGTTAAAATTGGATACCACCATATCGGGTTTTCCATCGCCATCCAAATCGCCTATTGCAACGTTTTCAGGCTGAGCGCCTGTCGCGAAATCAACCTTAGCAGCAAATGAGATAGACCCGCTTGCCGATTGATTATGATATATCGATATAGTGCTTTGCGAAATATTATCTACTATTATTTCTGGTTTGCCGTCGCCATCAAGGTCGCCGGCGGTAAGGCTGTAAACATGCAAATCTGTTGTGTAATCAACATGCGCGGTAAATGAAGAACTGGTAATAATACCACTTACCGAATTATTCTGTAAAACAGATAAAGAGTTACCATAATTGTTGGTTACTGCCAGATCTGATTTTCCGTCGCCGTCAAAATCGGCAATAACTACGCTGCCAGGGCCGCTGCCTGTAGCAAAATCTACTTTAGTATCAAAATTGATGGTGCCCGGCGTGGATGAATTACGCAACACAGAAACGGTGTTGGCGCTTTGATTTGAAATCACGACATCGGGTTTGCCATCGCCGTCAATATCACCAACGGCTAAGCCTGTAGGATATAAACCGGTAGCAAAATCGACTTTGGCAGCAAAAGAGGATATGGTGATGCTGCCGCTTACTGAAGTATTACGAAATACCGATATTGAATTAGCATTGGCATTTGCTAAAATGATATCGGCTTTACCATCGCCGTCAATATCGCTTACCACAACGGTGTAGGTGCTGCCACTGGATGTAAAATCTACCTGATCTGCAATGTCATTTGCTGTAATGACATTTTTAGAGTTAAATGTTACTGCAAATGGCTTAGCCGAATAACCAATAAGGTGTGTACTGCCGTTTAGTACGCTAATAGCCTGGTAAGTTGCACCGTTTGGAACGGTTACAGTAAGACTGGTGGCACTTGCTGCCGTCACCTGGGCCATAGTGGCGCCAAAAAAAACGATATTGTTTGCGGCCGTTGTGTTGAACCCACTGCCGATTATGGTTACCGATGTGCCCACAGGGCCACTGGTCGGACTAAATGAAACAACTGCAGGGGGGGCGGCAAGAGCCTGAGAAATAGATATAAAGATCATTGCCAAGAGCAACAATAATTTTTTTGAGGTGGGTTGGGTAATGGTGTTGTCCATATACTATAAGTGTGAATGGTGGTTAAAGGCTTGGCTAATAAATTAAAAAGTAAATGAGTACATATACAGATATGAGTACAATGCAGGTTATTAAGGCATCCCTGCAGGTCTTTTTTTGTATCGGTGTTAGGTACATATTGGTACAGAATGTTTAATAATTAAACACGTGCGTTATGATACACAGCGCACGTGTTTGGTTTTGGTATTGATTAATAAGCAGTTATGAGTTGGTTGTTTTATAAAGACGAAAGTGTGGATTATACCAAGGTCGGTCAATCATATAAGCTTATGATATTTGGGGTAAGAATGGGAGAGAGGCTTTAAATGCTGTCGTTTGTCAGGCGTTCGCGGATAGCTTTTGCCACAGCTTCTGATTTGGAGTTAACATGAAGCTTTTTGTAGATATTGGTAATATGCGTACAAACTGTCCCCATGCTGATAAAGCACCGGGCGGCAATCATTTTATAACTATCGCCCTTTACCAGGCAGCTTAGTACTTCTTTCTCACGGGTAGAAAGATCGTAAGCGTTTTCGGTAATGTTCTTCTTTATACTAAAAAACTCGAGTACCTTACGGGCAATACTGGCATTCATTGGCGCGCCGCCCTGGCTCACCTCTGTAATAGCTTCCATTATTTTAGCGGGTGTGGTTTTTTTTAACAGGTAACCTGTAGCGCCGGAATGCAGCGCATCGAAGATCTTAGCGCTATCGTCATATGAGGTGAGTATTAATACGTTTATATGGGGAAAATGACTCTTGATTAAGGCGGTGGCTTCAATGCCGTTTAAGCCTGGCATATCAATATCCATCAGTATAACATCTGCCTCGTCATGTTGCAAATGCTCCAGCACCTGATTGCAATCCGGGTAGATACCGGCTATCTTAAAGCCCGGCGTACCAGAGATAAGGTAGTATAAACTGTCGCGTAGAGAGCTATTGTCGTCAAATACCGAAACCCTGATGTCCAAATTCTATACAGTTAATAAGCAAAGATAACGCGGCTTAATTGCTTGTTCAATAATATGTTTATATGATATTGAGCAACAATGTAATAGTAGTGCCTGCCCCCTGCTGTGAGGTTATATTTAATGTGCCGCCAATTTCTGCTGCGCGTTTGTGCATGTTTTTTAACCCATTGCGTATGTGCGGTGCGTCAATGTCAAAACCTTTTCCATTATCGTTAATAATCAGTTCGAGTTGACTATTCTGTTTGCTGACTGTTACTTTCATCACCGTACAATCGGCATGTTTAAGTATATTGTTTATGGCTTCTTTAAATACCAGGAATAAATTTTTCCGGGCTTCCATTTTGAGCCGGGTATTTAGTATGTCTTCAGATATACTAATATCGAACTTTATATTTTTGGCTTCTAACAGCGGTATCGCAAACTCACGCATGCGTATCGCAAGGTCATTAAAATGGTCGTTTTTCGGATTTACGGCCCAGATAATATCGTCCATCGCATCAAGCATGGCGCGCGATTGGGAAGAAATATGACTGATAATTGCCCTGGTGTCTTCCGGTGGCGATTGTTGTTGTAACTGTTTGTCCGCCACCTCGCTAAATATGGAAATGCTGCTTAATGCCGAACCAATATCGTCATGAAAGTCTGAAGCTATCCGCTCCCTTATTTTTTCAATTGCTAAAATGTGATCAATCTTATAACGATATAGCCGGTATAAAATTAACGCAACTGCCAGAGTTACCAATACTCTGAACCACCAGGTTTCCCAATAGGGTGGAGTAATTATAAAATTAAAAGCGGCTTGATGACTGTTCCATACCCCATTTTTATTACCGGTTTGCACATAAAATGTATAATTGCCTGGCGGCAACTGTGCATAATTGGCGCTGCGTTGATCTGTAGTATATTGCCACGCCGGTTCTGCGCCTTTAAGCCGGTACCTGAATTTGATATGATCAGGATCAGTATATAAAAAAGCAGTAAAGGCTATATTTACAGCATTATTTGTGTGACTAAAGGTTAAGTTGCCGGTATTTTGACAGGTTGGATATTGGGGCAGAACCAGTTTGTTGTTTACATGTACACTTTCAATAACCGGATCGGAAGGAACAGAAGCATTTTTTAGGCCCGGTGTGAAGTAGACAAAACCGTTTCTAAATCCTAATATAATATCATTACCTACAATTGCAAATGGCGAACCGGGAAAAATTGGCGTTAAAGGTGTTTCATACACAGCTTTTTCAGAAGAGTGAGTAGCCAGATCGTAATTTAATATTCCGGCATCGGTATTTATCCATGCCGTATTATTTATGGCGACAATACTTTCACAATCGGGTTTATTAAAATTGGCCAGTTTGTTTACTATGCTAAAGGCCTTGGTCTGTGTATTAAAAATAGCTATTCCATCGCCCGACGCGCACACTATTTGGTTATTGGGCGCTTTGGCGATATGAAAGAAATAGTAATCGGCATTGTTGCCTTTTCCTTTATATATCGCGCTTGATCTGGTAGCCGTATTATAACTAAATAATCCATCTTTTGAACCTATCCAAAGTACCCCATCATCATAAAAACCATTAATAAGATCATAACTTAGGTCGTCCCCTTTTTTTGCGGGATCTTTTTCAGCAACCAAAGTAATATTGTGGGTTAGTAAATCATATTTAAATAAGCCCAGGTTAGTGGTTATATAGCAGGTATTTGCATCAGCCATAATTATTTTATGGATATAATAGGCCAGCTGACTAACATCAGTTTCAGGCAGGCTTTTTTTTGCGAGAATGCCTTGTTGGGGGCTCCATTCTATGATGTACTGCTGTGTTATTAAAAGCCATTTGTTTTTAGCTATCTGTTCAAAGTCAATTAGTTTTTGTATGTCCTGGCCGATGTGGTAAGTGCTTTCGATTTTTTTAGTCTTCCAGTTCATGCAAATCATTTCCTGGCTATAGCTCGACATCCAGACCTTTGTGCTATCGTACTTATCCCGCGCTATTTTACTGATGTATAGTCCGTCGGTATTACGTTGGTTGATATAACGCGTTTTCCATTGCTGATTAGATATATCAAGCATGCTTATCCCTAAGGCTGTGCTCATCCATACCCGTTGTTTCTTGTCTACCAGAAACTTCGATATGATATTACTGGGCAGGCTATAAGGGTTATTGTCATCATGGAGATAGTCGAACTCAATTTTCTTTGACCGCGTGTTATAAACAATCACACCTCTTTCATCGGCAGCTATAAAAAGATATTTTTTCTCCTTATCCTGTGGTAAAAACAACAAGTCATCTGTTTCGATATCTTGTATTGCAGGCGTGGCCAGCGAAACATCATACAGGTTTCTATAAATAAATAGCCCATGATTGGTACCTATAAAAGTTGCAGCACCATTTTTAACAAGGGAAAAAACTTTAAGCAATGATCCCTTATAAAGCAAGGTATTTGCTGCGTAAGTATTTTTCTGAATGTTGTAGGTATAGGTTTTTTCGCGGCTTGATACCAATAAGGTATTATCATCAAGCAAAAAAACACCCAAAGGATTAACAACTTCATTCAAAGCAGTATAAGTTACCTGCAAGGTATTCACATCTATTTTAGCCAGGCCGTAGTTGCAAACAAACCACAGGTAGTTTTTTTGAACAAAAAAGCTATTAACATATAGTATGGTGTGTTTTGCATCGTTTTTTATGTAAACAAACCTGTTGCTTGCATCGTCATAGTAACATAATCCGGATGAGTTTACCCAAATTCGCCCATTATTGTCTGTTATAACGTCGGTATTATTAGTTCTTATTGTGCCCTTAGTTTCATCGAAACTGTTGAAAAAGGTTGTTTTATATCCATCAAACCGCTGCACACCCCGGCTGCAAGACCACATGTAGCCATACTTGTCTGTTGCAAGGTCAAGGATCTCGTCGTTAATGAAATGATTTTGGCTGTTAAAATTCTCAAACCGCCAATCAGGATCAGGCGTAAATGATTGAGCAAGTAGCTTATATGGCAGCAATAGTAACAATAAGCAAAACTTAAATCTGCCCATGAGTATTTAGACGGTTGTGAAAAAGGTTTAAGGTTACATTTTTAAACCGATGGGATAAATATAGCTAAATACTGATAATTAATTAGTTGTAGGCGATTGCAAATGTATGGACTTAATTTTTAAGCATTCCTGATGGATTCAAATCATTTTTATACCAAATTTTGATAGCAAAAAAGTTAATCTATATTTTAGCAATGAACAGCCTTTCTTTCGGTATTTATTTCATTACTTTGTCCGTTTTAGCGAAATATTGATTGAAAAGCTGTTACAGAATGTTTTAACTGCATTTTTAATTTAAGATTGCTTATAATGATCAGTTGGATACCTATTCAACACTTTGACTTTAACACGCACAAATGAAAAAAGATCGCCCGCAGAAAAATACTGTTGTCCGCATAAAAGATATCGCGCTTAAAGCCGACGTTTCTACTGGAACGGTTGACCGGGTGATTCATAACAGGGGTAGGGTTGCAGAAGATGTAAAGAACCGGGTTTTAAAGATCATCAAAGAGTTAAACTACGAGCCTAACCTGATGGCCCGCATGCTGGGCTCGAAAAAAGAATATCACTTTGCTGCCTTATTTCCGGATCACAATTATGACGCGTTCTGGACAGCACCAAAATCGGGCATTGAAAAGGCCGAGCAGGATTTTAAGCAATATAACGTCTTTGTAGAGCAATATGTATTTGACCCGCAGGATGTCAATGACTACGTTAAAAAAGCGAATGAGTTAACCCGCAAAAAGCCTGATGGTATTTTATTGTCGCCTATTTACTATAAAGAGACGTTGTCCTTTTTTGAAAAATGGAATGCCGATAAAATCCCCTTTGTGTTGTTTAATACCCAAATTGCCGATTTTGACCCTTTGAGCTATATTGGGCAAGATTCTTATCAAAGTGGTTTGCTGGCGGCTAAACTGGCGCATTATGGCAATCCTGACTCATGCTCTATGCTTATTGCTCATATTGATGAGAAAATAAGCAATGCGCAGCATTTGGTTAAAAAAGAACAAGGCTTCAGAAACTATTTTGCCCAAAACAATCTAGACCATAAATATAAGATCGAAAGCGTTGAGCTTACCCGCGCAAGCCAGTCTAACTTTATTAAAACGCTGGACGCATTGATTGAAAGCACATTTGACCTTAAACAGATTTTTGTAACCACGTCGCAGGCTTATGACATTGCTAAATACCTTGAGCAACGGCATATTAACCATATAAAGCTGATAGGTTATGATTTGATACCGCCTAACCTACATTACTTGAATAATGGCGCCATCAGCTTTTTAATTAATCAAAATCCTAAGGGGCAAGGCTATTGGGGTATTTATCAATTGGCCGAGCATTTGGTGTTTAAAAGAGAAGTGCCCATTATTAAATACCTGCCTTTAGATGTGGTGACCAAAGAGAACCTGAATTATTTCCTGGACGAAAAGGATCAGCTGTTCATCGAAATTTAAAATACCTATCATTTTTTCAACTGTTAACTTGTTTGTTTCCTAAACAAGCTTAAATTTGTGTTCGGACACGCAGATGTCTGCTTGTGTCGTTTATATTACACTTAAGTTTCCATCAATGATCAAACAGTTTGATTGCCAGTTTATTCCGGATGAAAAGCTAACCAACGATGTCTCATCGTTATTGAATGAATACCCAAGGCAGGCAATTGATAACTTATTGTGGAGCGATAATGGCTATTTCCCTCAGGTTGAGTTTAGTATGGCCTATACAGCGCACAGCTTCCTCTTAAAATATTTTGTAAAAGAAAAATACCCGGTAGCCACCCATACGCAGGTTAACGACCTGGTGTATAAAGATAGTTGCGTAGAATTTTTTGTGTCCTTTGACAATGGTGCCAATTATTATAATCTGGAGTTTAACTGCCTGGGTACACCGTACGGCGCTTATGGCGCGGGTAATCCTGGCCGGGCAGAGCTTCCGGTTGATGTGGTAAATCAAATAAAAGTATCAACCTTTATAAATGATGTTGAGATCGAGGGGGTTACAGAATGGGAAATTAGCCTTGATATACCTTTCAGTGTGTTTATTTACGAGAATGTTACATCGCTTAAAAGTACAGCGTGCAAAGCCAACTTTTATAAATGCGGCGATGAAACGCCCGAACCCCATTACTTGAGCTGGAACAATATCTTAAGCAGCAGGCCTAATTTCCACGTTCCGGAATTCTTTGGAAGCATTAAATTTATGTAATCAAGCCTTGTTTAAAATGGTGCTATAGCCTCATTTTTCAGTTTAAAGTTTTGTTAAAATAAGATAAATAAAAATATTTTTAAAAAATGTGTGCGAACACGCAAAATGTTTATATATTTGATTTAACGATTTAATAATCGCTTGGTACTGATTTTTACGAGTTTATAAATAATATATTTATTAAAGACGATTTGTTGATTAGTTGATTTAGTACATGGAAAAAGAGGTTAAAACACCAACACAACGCCTGGTTTCGCTTGATGTGATGCGTGGCCTTATTATGATCTTGCTGGCTGGCGAAAGCTGTTTAGTTTGGGAGTCATTAAGGAATATGCACATAGGCAAAGGGGCGGATATGGTTATAGACCAATTTTTCCATCATCCATGGCATGGCTTGCACCTGTGGGACCTGGTGCAGCCTGCCTTTATGTTAATGGCCGGGTCGGCTATGTACATATCCTATCAATCAAAATTAAAAAAGGGTATAAGCTGGCAACAAAATTTCAAACACATTGCCATAAGGGCGGTAAAGCTGTTTTTGTTAGGTACAGGTCTTCATTGTATTTACGCAGGTAAATTAGTCTTTGAGCTATGGAACGTGCTAACACAGCTTTCTTTTACTACGGTAATAGCTTATTTAATTATTAACAGATCATTTTGGTTCCAGGTAGGGTTTACTGTGGTATTGCTGCTGATAACCGAGATCTTATACCGCACCATCCTGATGCCGGGTTTTAACCAGCCTTTTGTCGAATATCATAATTTCGGTGCTTACTTTGACACCGTGCTCATGGGTAAGATTAATACAGATGGCTGGGTGGCCATCAATATTATACCTACCGCTACCCATACAATCTGGGGTGTGTTGGCGGGCAGATTGCTGATCTCATCAATACCTGCTAAAAAGAAAATAACTTATTTAATTATAGCAGGCATAGCTGGCCTGGTTTTAGGTTTTGGGCTTGATTATGTAAATATTACGCCTATTATAAAAAGGATCAGCACCAGTTCATTCGCCCTGGCGTCTGCCGGTTGGGTTTTATTATTAATGGCTTTCTTATACTGGCTGGTAGATGTTAAACAGGTAAACAAACAGGCGTGGATCTTTACCGTAGTAGGTATGAATGCCATATTTCTGTATCTGTTTTTTGAAACGGTTGGTGCGCAGTGGTTTAACGGTGCGGTGGGCGTATTTATAAAAGGTGGCTTGGGCCTGGTGGGTGTTGCGGGGCCGTCAGTTGCACTGGTATCTGCAGTGGTTACATTATTTGCAGAGTGGGGTATTTGTTACTGGTTAAGCCGTAATAAGATCTTTATTAAGATATAATAAAAATTCCAATATAAAATCGCCTTGCGGAATAAACTGCCTGGCTAAAAAAACACACTTGAGCTATGAAGCGATATTCAATAGTAATAGCATTGCTATGCCTTGTCGGAAGCAGTGAAAATGCGTTGGCCATGCGCGCAGACACCACTATAACCTATACCGAAAGTATAGTAGACATAGTGAATCCCGAAAGAGGATTTTACCATCAATTAAATGTGTTTGCGTCGCACTATGAACCATTAGACAAAAACACTTTAATGGCCTATCGTACAGACCAAAAAATTAATAAGGCTTTATATTCTGCAGCTACCAGTTTGATTTATGTAGAATACGTGCTGGATAGTTTTAAAGGCTCGCCTATTTCTGCAGACTTTTTGAAAAAATTTAACAACGATTGTGCCACAGCCCGCGCGGCAGGCGTGAAACTTATTGTGCGTTTTTGTTATGTTAGCAAGGCGCACGGAGGCGATTGTGGCGATGGTATTTGCCCGCCTTATGGTGATGCGCCTAAGGCTGTGGTGCTTAACCACATTAAACAGTTAAAACCCTATTTGCAGCAAAATGTAGATATCATAGCCTGCATGCAGATGGGCTTTATAGGTATCTGGGGAGAAAATTATTATTCTGACTATTTTGGCGACGCCTCGAAAACCGGCAACGGAAAGGTGCTTGACAGCAATTGGCGCGACCGTACCGAAGTGCTTAAAGCCCTGCTAAACGCATTGCCAAAATCAAGAATGATCCAGGTGCGTGTGCCCCAGTTGAAACAGCGCTTTGTATATGGTGTTTCAGCCGGTGTGGAGTCGGCTGCACTTACTGAGGCAGAAGCATTTAGTGAGACCGACAAGGCGCGCATAGGTTTTCATAATGATTGCTTTTTATCAGGCCCTACAGACTATGGTACTTATAACGACTATGGTAACTCTGCCTCGCCTCAAAAAGATGCGACCCCTGCTTTGAAAAAATTCGAAATGGCCGACAGTCGCTATACCGTAGTAGGTGGCGAAACCTGCGATGACGCTTTTAGCCCCCAAAATGATTGCGGGCCAACCGGTCGTGCTCAACAAGAGTTTGCAGGTTTTCACTATAGCTTCCTTAATTCGGGCTATAATACCAGTGTAAATGACGATTGGGTTACCGGGGGCTGTATGGACGAGATCAAAGAAAAAATGGGCTATCGTTTTGTACTGCGTACCGCAAAAATATCAAACAAAGCCAAAAAGGGCGGTATTGTTGAGGTGGCTTTGAATATGGACAATATTGGCTATGCTTCGCCCTTTAACGCCAGACCGGTGCAATTGATATTGAAAAACAAAGCAGATGGCAGGATAGTAGTAATTGCTTTCAAAACCGATATCCGCAGATGGTTTACAGGAGCCGTGAATCTGCATCAAAAACTGGCTTTACCTGCTGCTTTAAAAGCGGGAATTTATGAGGTTTATCTCAATATGCCTGATGCTGCTGCAAGTATTTCTACCAGGCCCGAATATAGCATCCAGCTGGCTAACAATGGCCTGTGGGAAACCGAAACCGGTTACAACAAGCTGAATGCGACTATACAAGTGAATTAAATAATAAATAAAGAATGAGCGGCTCAAAAAAAAGCAAAATACTAGTTACCGGCGGCACAGGTTATATTGGTGCCCACACGGTTGTCGAGCTGCAGCAAAGCGGTTATGAGGTTGTAATCATAGATAATCTGTCCAATTCCAATATCAAAATCCTCGACCAGATAAAAACCATTACGGGTGTAATGCCCGTTTTTGAAAAACTTGATCTGCGGAACAAAATAGGCGTGTTTGAGTTTATCCGGTCGCTGCCTAATCTGGGGGGTATTATCCATTTCGCAGCATCCAAATCGGTGGGCGAATCGGTTAAAGAGCCTTTGCTTTACTATGATAATAACATCTGTACTTTGGTAAACCTGCTCAACGCTATTAAAGGCCGGCCATTAAACTTTGTATTTTCTTCATCATGTACCGTTTATGGCGAGCCGGATGTATTGCCTGTGAACGAAGTGGCGCCTGTAAAAACGGCCGAATCGCCCTATGGTAATACCAAACAAATTGGCGAGGAAATATTGAGAGAAACAGCTAATGCAGGCCAGAAATTAAAAGTAACTGCACTACGTTATTTTAACCCGGTGGGCGCTCATGCTTCGGCGTTAATTGGCGAACTGCCTATTGGCGTACCACAAAACCTGGTGCCCTTTGTTACCCAATCGGCCATTGGTAAACGCGGGCAGATAACTGTTTATGGCGACGATTATGATACAGCCGATGGAAGTTGTATTCGTGATTATATTCATGTAGTAGATTTGGCCAAAGCTCATGTTGCAGCCATTAAACGCATGGAAGCCAGGCAGACGAAAGCCGTTTACGAGACTTTTAATGTAGGCACAGGTAAGGGTAATTCTGTATTGGAAGTAGTTAACGCTTTTGAACGTGTAACAGGCGTAACGCTAAATTACCGTATTGGCAACCGCCGTGAAGGCGATATTATTAAAATTTGGGGCGATGTTACCAAAGCACAAAATGAATTGAACTGGACTGCCCAATCAGGCCTTGACGAGATGTTGGCATCTGCCTGGGCATGGGAAAAATATATAAACGAAAATCCTTTTTAGATAACGATGATCGATCTTAGAAAATACATTTTAGCAGGGCTTGCCTATCTTTTTCTAGGCTTACAATACAGTAATGCACAGGTGGTTTACCCCGGCATTGCTCCTGGAAAGCCAATTGTAAAAAAGCAAAGTAATACGGTATTATTACAAAACGATGTGCTTAGTTTAAGCCTTAAAAGCGCAGCGGATAAACTAACCTTGAGCAGTTTTCAGGATAAGCAAAGCCACGAGCGTGTATTATTAGATGCGCCGGTTTTTGAACTTTTGTTGGCCAACGGCACTGTTGTTAACTCCAATGATTTTACGCTGAATGGTTCGCCGATTTTAAGCAATGGCCCAGGCAAAGAGATTTACGCAGCAAACCTTCAAAGCAGTAAATTAGACTTAAAAGTACACTGGGAAGCATCATTAAGAAACGACGACAATTTTGTAAAACAGGTATTTACTTTTGAAACTAAAGATTCTATAAAGATTAGCAAGATCACGTTGATCAAATTACCAGGTGCTGTAGCCGCAAAAAAAGTAGGCACCGTAGATGGCTCACCATTGGTGCATGGTAATATGTTTTTTTCGGTCGAGCACCCAATGAGCCAAATCTCAACTGATAAAGCTTACACCACGGCTTATTTGCCGCGGTTAGAATCGTTAAGATCTGATAATCCTCTAACCATATCCTCAGTATTTGGCGTTGTGCCCACCGGGCAGTTGCGCCGTGGGTTTTTATATTATGTAGAACGTCAACGCGCCCATCCATATCGCCAGGTATTGCATTACAACTCGTGGTTTGATCTTTCATGGGTGGACAGAAAACTAAGCGACAGTGTTTGTTTAGACCGGATAAAAATCTTTGCAGACAGTCTCATCAACAAAAGGGCCGTAAAGCTGGACGCCTTTTTGTTTGATGACGGCTGGGATAACAATAAAAGTCTCTGGCAGTTTAATCCGGGTTTCCCCGACGGGTTTACCAACTTAAGCAAAGCAACCAAAGCAGTCAACGCGCAATTGGGCGTATGGATCTCGCCATGGGGCGGATATGACGAACCCAAGGCACAACGACTGGCGTATGGTAAAAAACAAAATCCCCCGTTCGAAACCAACAAGAATGGATTCTCATTAACCGGGCCTGTTTACTACAATCGTTTTAGAGACGTTACGTTATCATTCATTAAAGACTATAATGTATCGATGTTTAAGTTTGATGGAGTAGGGGCCGGCAACGGCGCCAGCGGGGCGAGTATCACTTATCAAAAAGATATAGAGGCATTTTTAAAACTCATCACCGAGTTAAGAAGTAATAAGCCTGATTTATACCTAAGCTTAACGGTAGGCACCTGGCCATCGGTTTATTGGTTAAAATATGGCGATGCCATCTGGCGTGCCGGTGATGATACCGGCCTTGCAGGCGATGGCCCTAAAAGACAGCAATGGATAACTTACAAGGATGCGCAGGCTTACAAGAATATTGTAAAACGTGCGCCGCTTTTTCCGCTTAACTCCATCATGTATCACGGTATTTGTATCGCCGATAACGGGCTGCCCGGAAAATTAGAAATGGACGATAAAGATGTCGCTGACGAGATCTGGGCATTTTTTGGAACGGGTACAGGCTTGCAGGAGCTCTATGTCAATCCACACAAACTAAGTAGTAACGACTGGAATACTATTCGCGACGCGGCAAATTGGTCGAAAGCCCACAAGAAACAATTGGCAGATATACATTGGGTAGGCGGCGACCCGGCAAAAGGTCAGGTATATGGCTACGCCGGTTGGGCCGATAATAAAGGCGTACTTACTTTGCGTAACCCAACAGCAATACCACAGTCAATAAGTGTCAATGTAAAACAGGTATTTGAAATCCCCGCAGATTTAAGCGATAACTATAGTTTCTATGACGCCCGGACATCATCAGATGGAAAAACATACGCCGGGAAAACCATCGTTGTGAAATTGACGCCTTACGAGGTGAAGGTAATGAACGCCAATTCTCTTTAAACTGACTCAATTTTTTTAAAGAAATAAATATTTGAAATTTGCGTGTACGTACACGCAAAAATGTGTTATATTTGTAGTGTAACTTTTTATAATCTTCAAATCGCCCTAAAGCGATCTTGAAATACCGAATTTTAGTAATGGATAACAGAGCAGCAGCTTACAACTTTGCAGATATTATTGCACAATTTAATACCGGAGGCAGTGAATTTGAGGTAAAGACTTTTGGGTCCGGGCATATCAATGATACGTTTATCATCAAATCGAAAGCTAAGAATGGAGCCGACTTTTTGCTTCAAAAAATTAATCAGTTTGTTTTTAAGGATATAGACAGCCTGATGAACAATATGGTTTATGTCACCAATCACCTTAAACAAAAAATAGCCAAAACCGGTAACCCCGAAAAAGAAGTACTAACGCTAATTAAATGCAATAACGGTAAATACTATTGCCAGGATGCGCAGGGCGACTATTGGCGTATGACCAATTTCTTACATAATACAAAAAGCTACGACCTGGTAACCAATATTAAACAAGCGCAGCAAGGCGGCGTAGCTTTCGGCAGGTTTCAAAATTTACTGTGCGATTTGCATCCAGACCTGCTGGAGAGCACCATACCTGATTTTTTGAATATTGAAAAGCGATTAAACGATTTTAATAGTGCGATAAAAAATAACAGCGCGCAAAGGCTATCGTCTGTAACGGAGGAGATTGAATTTTTGCTAAGCCGTGCCGACAGCATGAACGAGATCTTGCAACAAGGCAAAGCCGGTATACTTCCGCTGCGTATTACGCATAACGATACTAAGTTTAATAATATCCTGCTTGACCAAGCCGACGAAATTCAATGTGTTATTGACCTGGATACCGTAATGCCCGGCTATGTGGCGTATGATTTTGGCGATGCCATTCGCAGTATTATCAATATGGCTCCTGAGGATGAAAAGAACCTTGATGCTATACAATTAAACATCCCGCTGTTTGAGGCTTTTGCTAAAGGTTATTTAAGCCAAACCATTTCATTTTTAACCGAAGCTGAATTGAAATCGCTGATGATGGGTGTACTATTGCTTCCCTACATGCAGGCCGTCCGCTTTTTGACTGACTACCTGGAAGGCGATGTGTATTACAAAACACAGTTTCCGGAGCATAACCTGCAACGCACACGTGCACAGATACAACTGCTTAAAATGCTGGAAATGAGTAAAGAGAAGCTAAGCGGTATCATCCAAAATGAATGGTTAAATCTGAAAAACACATCAAAAACCGGGGCCGAAATGATTGCCGGCTAACTAATAATCAATCACCTTCTTACATTACAATTAAACTATGCCACGCTTAAATCTTTTAGAAGAAACCCGATTTGAAAAACTGCCTGTTAAGGTTTATTCAGATATGCTTACTGCGTCAAAAGCGGTAGCACAACGTATTGCAGGTATTATCAAGCAAAAATCAGAAAAAAAAGAACAGGTGATACTTGGCCTGGCTACAGGGGTAACGCCGATAGCCGTGTATAATGAATTGGTTAGGCTGCACCGCGAAGAAGGGCTAAGCTTTAAAAACGTGGTGACTTTTAATCTTGACGAATATTATCCCATGAGTCCGGATGCGTTACAAAGCTATAAAGTGTTTATGTATAAGCATTTGTTTAGCCACGTAGATATCGATCCTGAAAATGTACACATTCCTGATGGTGCTTTAGCGCAGGACGACATAGCCGCTTTTTGCCTGGATTATGAGCAAAAAATAACTGCCTATGGTGGACTGGATCTGCAAATATTAGGAATAGGCCGTACGGGCCACATCGGCTTTAACGAGCCGGGTTCTGCGCCAAACTCAGGTACGCGATTGGTAACCTTAGATGAACTTACCCGCAGCGACGCCGCACATGATTTTGGCGGTAAAGCCAACGTGCCTACCAAAGCCATTACCATGGGTATAGGCACCATCTTTAAGGCCCGCGAAATTATATTAATGGCCTGGAACGCTAAAAAAGCTGAGATCATTAAAAAAGCGGTAGAAGGAGAGATCTCTGCCGATATTCCGGCAACTTATTTGCAGCATTCAGACCATGTAGAATTTGTATTGGATACCGCAGCAGCATCGGCACTAACCCGCTTTGATACGCCCTGGCTGGTAAAAGATTGTGTGTGGGATGAGCAACTGATTAAAAAAGCGGTGATATGGCTGGCTAAGACATTGAATAAGCCTATTTTAAAATTAACCGATGATGATTATAACAATCACGGTATGGCGCAACTGGCGACGGAAAAGGGGCCAGTTTATAATATTAACATACACATCTTCAATAAATTGCAGCATACTATAACCGGCTGGCCGGGTGGTAAACCCAATGCTGATGATACACAGCGGCCAGAACGGGCAGAGCCGGCAAGAAAGCGCGTTATCGTGTTTTCGCCGCACCCTGATGATGATGTAATCTCTATGGGTGGTACCTTTCTTCGCCTGGCAGATCAGGGGCATGATGTGCATGTGGCTTACCAAACATCCGGCAATACCGCGGTTTGGGATGATGATGCATTGCGTTTTGTAGAATTTGCGATTGATTTTTCGCGCTCGCAAAATATCGAAGACAAAAAGATGGAGGAGATTTACAAGAACATGCGAAGCTTCCTTCAAACAAAACAGCCTAATCAAAGAGATCCGCAGGAAGTTGAAACCATTAAAGGTTTGATTCGTAAAGGCGAAGCCATAGCAGGCGCCCGGTTTGTAGGCCTTGACGACGCGCATATCCATTTTCAAAACCTACCGTTTTATGATAAGCGCAAAACGAGCAGGGAAGTATCATATGAGGATGATATCCTACAAACCATGGCGCTTCTGCAACAGGTAAAACCGCATCAAATCTATTCGGCGGGAGATTTTGCCGATCCGCATGGAACGCATAAAACCTGTTTTGATATTTTACATGAATCGTTAAAGCGCCTTGGCGAAACCGAAGATTGGGTTAAAAATTGCTGGTTGTGGCTGTATCGCGGAGCCTGGCATGAATTTGAAACCTATGAAATAGAAATGTGTGTGCCGCTATCGCCAAAAGAGGTAGAACGCAAACGTGTAGCTATTTTTAAGCACCAATCGCAAAAAGACAGGCCGGTTTTCCCGGGTGATGATGCACGGGAATTTTGGATGAGGGCAGAAGATCGCACCAGCGAAACTGCAAATATTTACAACCAGCTCGGTCTGGCCGAATATGAGGCAATGGAAGCGTTTGTGCGATTTAAATTTAACGATACCCTTTAATCATGACGCTGATAAAATCAATCTCAGGTATCAGGGGTACTATTGGCGGTACTATTGGTGACGGACTAACGCCCGCCGATATTGTAAAATACGCCGCAGCCTACGGTCGTTGGGTTATTGAAACTACGGGCAACCGCAAAGTAGTTATAGGTCGCGATGCACGGATCTCGGGCCAAATGGTAAACCACCTGGTAACCGGCACTTTAATGGGCTTGGGAATCAGTGTAATAGATCTTGGCCTTTCAACCACCCCAACTGTAGAGATTGCTGTGCCTGATGAACAAGCCGGTGGCGGTATCATTATCACGGCTAGCCATAATCCAAAACAATGGAACGCACTTAAACTACTTAATTTTAAAGGCGAGTTTATTAACGACGACGAAGGTAAAAAGGTACTTGAACTTGCCGAAGCTACCGACTGGCAATTTGCCGAAGTAGATCAATTAGGCTCAGTAACTAACAATGATTCGTATCTGCAAAAGCATATTGACAAAATACTGGCCCTGCCATTGGTTAACGTCAGCGCTATAAAAGCAGCTAATTTTAAAGTAGTTATTGATTGCGTAAACTCAACCGGAGGACTTTTTTTACCTCCCTTGCTGAATGCTTTAGGTGTAACGCAGATTGAAGAACTATACTGTACGCCAAATGGCGATTTTCCGCATAACCCGGAGCCGCTACCGGAAAACCTTGGTGCTATTTCGGCAAGGGTTTTGGAGACAAAGGCTGATTTGGGAATAGTAGTAGATCCGGATGTTGATCGTTTGTGTTTTGTGAACGAAGACGGCAGCATGTTTGGCGAGGAGTATACGCTGGTTGCCGTTGCAGATCATATTTTACAAAATACGCCCGGTAACACAGTTTCCAACCTGTCATCAACCCGTGCTTTGCGCGATGTTACCGAGATACTCGGTGGCGTTTATCAAGCTTCGGCTGTTGGCGAAGTTAATGTAGTAACCAAAATGAAGGCTGTTAACGCAGTAATTGGTGGTGAAGGCAACGGCGGAATTATCTATCCTGAGTTGCATTACGGTAGGGATGCGCTGGTAGGTATAGCTTTGTTCCTTACCCATTTGGCTCAATCAGAAAAAAGTATTTCAGCTTTAAGAGAAACTTATCCCGCATATTTTATTTCGAAAAACAAGATCACCTTAGAAGCGGGGATGGATATTGACGGCTTACTTAAAAAGGTTGAAGCAAAATATCAGCAACAACCCTATAGTACTATTGATGGATTGAAAATAGAGTTTGGCAAGCAATGGGTGCACCTGCGCAAGTCAAACACCGAACCGGTGATCAGGATCTATACCGAGTCTGACTCCATGCAAAGCGCCGATGAATTAGCTCAAAATATCATTAAAGATATACAGCATTACCTGGGCAGCTGATACACCGTCAATCATTACAATCTACAGAAGAGGTTGTCAATTCATTTTGACAACCTCTTTTCGTTTAAAATAGGTTGCGAGCGGATGTCTGTGAAATGTAAATGTGTTCGTTTACAGGATGTTTTTAAGTTCAATTCCATATTAAATATGGCTAATTATAGCCATATGCGGAATTATATTTACGTAATGTTAACTTTTTTTTAAAATAAATTTGCATTTGTGTGTGCGAACACACTATATTTAAGAAATATATAACAAACTGGTATATAGTATTTAAGTGTACGAACACATAAAAGTATTTTATCAGTAAAAACAACCAAATAGTATTAATGAACACACATGACTTTGATATAGCCGCTATTGCGCTTAAATTCCAAATAACGGGAGAGGTTTCTGAAGTGCGGAATTACGGTAACGGGCATATAAATGATACTTTCTTATTAAAAAACAGTAACCCTGCCGGTCCGGATTATTTATTGCAACGGATCAATCATCATGTGTTTAAAGATGTGTTGGGTTTGATGGAGAATATAGCCAGGGTAACCGCACATCTTCAAAGTAAACTCGGCGCTGACAATAATCAGAAATTATTACAGCTTATTGATACCAAAGACGGCAATACCTTTTACCGGGACGAAGGCGATAATTATTGGAGGCTTTATTTTTTTATCCCCGGATCCAAAAGTTATGATATAGCAGAAACAGCGCGGCAAGCTTATGAGGCAGGTACTGCCTTCGGTCGCTTTCAATCCATGCTATCAGATATGGACCCGACGCTGCTGTCAGAAACCATTGTTGACTTTCATAATATTGAGAAAAGGCTTAAAGATTTTCATGAAGCGGTAAAAGCTGATAAAGCTGGCCGGGTTGAAACGGTAGGCGCAGAGATAGCTACCATCAGCCACCATGAGCAGGCTATGAGTACAATTAATCAATGGGGCCGCGCCGGATTGTTACCTAAACGGATTACCCATAACGACACCAAATTAAACAACGTTTTGCTTGACGCGGATGACAACGCTATCTGTGTAATAGACCTGGATACAGTTATGACAGGTTATGTAGCATCTGATTTTGGCGACGCGATCAGAACTATAACCAATACCGCTGCCGAAGACGAGCCTGATCTGGAAAAGATCCAGGTAAACGTAGACTTATTTAGGGCCTACACCGAGGGGTATATCAAAACAGCCATAGGTTTTTTAACCGAAAAGGAAATAGAGTCGCTTTCATTGGGGATGTTGCTTTTGCCTTATATGCAGGGCGTGCGGTTTTTAACCGATTATTTACAGGGCGATACTTATTATAAAATAGCTTATCCGGAGCATAACCTAACACGCACTAAAGCCCAGTTGTGCCTATTTGAAAAGTTGCACGAAAAAAGTCCGGAGCTAAGACAGATCATTGCCGATACGGTAGCTGCCAATAAAGAAATTTTAACAGGAATCAATACACAATTATCACACAATTAATGAATTAATTTTTACTAACGTACCACCTAAAAAACCAAGTATGTATAACAATTATTTACACAAAATGAAGCCCTTTATTGCGGTACTGCTGCTTTTAAACTTGCAGTATTTACCGGCAATGGCTAAAACCAGAGCCAGGGCTGTAGCTGATGAACGCCGGCAGGGCCCCATCAGCGGCACGGTAACCGACGCAAAAGGGCAGCCACTTCCCGGCACGGTTGTTTCTGTTAAGGGTACCCAAACGGCTACCACTACAGATGTAAAAGGTAATTTTACCATCGAGGCGAGTGCAGGCGATATTTTAGTGGTTAAGCTTATTGGCTTTACTACTAAGGAAATTGCGGTTAGCGGTAGCGCTGCCTTAAACATTGCGCTTGAAGAATCAAATACCGGCCTTAATGAGGTGGTGGTAATTGGTTACGGTACAACAACTAAAAAGGACCTTACCGGTGCAGTTTCGTCTGTAAAAACCAGCGATTTGGTGCTTGAACAAGGCCCGGAGATTGGTAACATGCTGAAAGGTAAGGTTGCGGGTGTAACTATAGTACAAAACAGTGCACAGCCGGGCGGTGGTTTGGATATATTGGTGCGCGGTAATGGTAATGGTAACAATGACGTGCACGGCAGTTCAGAGCCATTATATATTGTCGATGGTTTCCCTATCTCAGATTTAACACAACCAGGAACCAACAATAGATACGATGGCGGTACCCAAAGCGTGTTAACCTCTTTTAATCCGAATGATATAGAATCTATTGAGGTATTAAAAGATGCGAGTGCTACTGCTATATATGGTTCGCGTGCTGCCAGCGGGGTTATTTTGATAACTACTAAGCACGGAAAAAATGGCCAGGCTAAAGTTGATTATAGCGCAAACTTTACTTATCAGAAATTTAAAAATCCGTTTGATGTACTGCCGCTTAATGAGTGGATGCAGGTGCGGAATGATCAGGGGCAGGAGCAATGGAATTTTGATAACCACATTGCGCCTTACGGAACAAATACTGCCGCAGATGCTATCGCATCTGGAGTTACGCCTTATCGTAAGCTTTATACCCAAAATGCAATTAATAACGTGGGCCGCGGTACAGACTGGATAAAACTAGTTACCCGTGACGGTAAAACGTTGCAGCAGAATGTTTCTATTTCGGGCGGTTCGCAAGCAACTAAATATTTTGTATCAGCTAATTATTATGACCAAGATGGTGTTATTAAAAACTCTGGTTTAAAACGCTACTCTTTACGTACCAACATAGACCAGGAATTAAGCAAGTATGTAAAGCTGAGCGTTAATTTAACGGCCAGCCGAATTGATAATTTAAATAGTCAGCTAGGCGGACAGCAATATGAAAACTCTGGGATTTTAAGAGCTGCTATTCAGCAGGGGCCGCATATTCAGGCTATAGACGAAGACGGCAATTATCCAATTAACCCGCAATTAGCCTTACAGCCTAACCCATACTCTTTACTTACTATTACAGACCAGGGTAGGGTTGAGCGTATGTTGTTAAATACATTTTTGGATATTACACCAATAAAAGACCTGGTTATCCGCCTGAAAGCTGGTGTAGACAGAGGCTCTACGCTGCGCGAAACCTATATACCAACCTCCACACTGGCGGGTGCCGAAGTGGACGGCTCGGCATTTATTGGCAATACCAGTAACGATAATTATCTGTTAGAGGCTACAGTAAATTACAAAAAGACAATTGCTTACCACAATAATTTTGAAGTGTTAGGTGGTGTATCTAAGCAAAAATTTATTGATCAAAGCTCTACTGCAGGTGCTAACGGCTTTATTACGGATGCTTTTCTGTGGAACAATCTTGGTGCAGGTGTTAATCAACAAACGCCAACATCATTTGGCGATAACAACGAGATAGCTTCTTATTTTGGTCGTTTTAACTACAATTACGATAGCCGGTATTTATTTACCGCCACTGTACGTACAGACGGTTCCAGCGTCTTTGCCAAAAATAATAAATGGGGTACGTTCCCTTCGGCAGCCGTTGCCTGGAATATAGCCGAAGAATCATTCTTCGCTAAAATGAAGAATACAGTATCGCAATTAAAGCTTAGATTCAGCTACGGTCAAACAGGTAATGCATCTATTGTAAGCAACAATATTCAATATGCTAACTCATTCGCTGCTTATACCGCTTATAACGCTTATTTGTCTGGTTCAGACGCCAAGCTTACCGGCGTTTCGCTGTCAAGACTTGAAAACCCTGATTTGAAATGGCAAACTACCACCGCTGCCAACTTAGGTTTAGATTTCTCGCTTTTTAACGGCAGAGTTGATGGATCGGTCGAAGTATTTCGTAGTATAGTATCTGGCTTGCTGGATGTTAAGCCATTGAACTCATATCAGCCAATCAATACCGTTCTATACAACGTAGGCTCGACATTGAACAAGGGTATTGAGGTGAGCTTGAACGTTCGTAATATTAAAACACAAGATTTCCAATGGAGAACTTTATATACTTTTTCGAAATATAAAAATAATTATAGAACGCGTTCGCCGGATTGGAAACCTAATGTTTATGAAAGTGCTACTGATCCTATCAGAGCTAACTTTAATTACGTTTCTGATGGTATTTTACAGATCGGCGAAACACCGCCGGTTTCGCAACCAGCCCTATTACCAGGCATGATCAAAGTCAAAGATATCAATGGCTATGTCCGCGATGCTAACGGCAACCCGGTGGTTGATGCCAATGGCCGATTCTTGCTAACAGGCAAACCTGACGGTATTATTGATAACGCCGATGAAAAATTATTCGGTACCACAGACCCAAGCGCAATGATAGGTGTTACCAATATTTTCACTTATAAAAGGTTCTCGCTTAATTTTGATTTTAACGGATTGTTAGGCAGGTCAATGGAAGACCCTAATTACGTAAATTACGGCGTGAGCGCTTACGGTATATATTCACAAGGGTATAATGCTTTGCAAACGGTTAAAAACAGATGGACACCAACCAATCCAACTAATTCGCAGCCTAGTTCTTTCTACGGATTTTCGCCATACCCGGTGGGTAACTTCTTTATGGAGAACGCCTGGTTCATCAGGTTGCAAAACGTTTCAATAGGTTATGATATCCCGGTTAAATGGGCAAAAGGATCGATTTCGTCTATCCGCTTCCATTTAGATGGTCAAAACGTGTTTGTGATAACACCATATAAAGGTGTCGATCCGGAAACAGACTCATATACAGCTGCTTACCCTAATATCAGGTCGTTCTTAGCTGGTATAAACGTTACATTTTAATTAATATTAAAATTTATAAAGATGAAAAGATATAAATTTATAATTGCGTCGATAGTCATACTGCTAAGCAGTTGTACGAAGGATCTTGTATCTGTCGACTATTCGGAGATAAACCCTGCTATTTTCCCTAAAACAGAGGCCGATATTGAAGCTATGGTTATCGCCGCATATCATCCTTTAAGAGGTGGCTACGCTGATGGCATTTTCAACACTGCAGAAACAGGGGTGATGTATATATCAGATGCTACCACAGAAATTTTGTATGGACCTTACGGTGATCAAAACAAGGCAACGCTGCAAAGCTATTTGCCGGCTGATAATGCATTCACCCATTATTATGATGATTATTATAATAAGATAAGTATGATGACCAACACCATTGATCTGATCCAAAGATCAACAGTGAGTGATGCCATTAAAACAAAAGCAATTGCCGAAGTGCGTTGCGCACGCGGCCTCTTAGCTTATACTTTGTATGATTTGTACGGTCCGCTTGTAATAGCACCGCTTAGCGCTTTGCAAAACCCTTTAAAAGAGACCATACTTCCACGTTTATCAAACGCTGATATGGTAGCTTATATTAAAGCCGATTTGGTTGCAGCTGCAGCCGATTTGCCTGCACCTGCTGATGCCGAATACGGCCGTTTCAGTAAAGGGCTGGCAAAAATGATCCAGATAAGATTAGATCTGCACGAAAAAAACTACGCCGAGGTTGCAACTTTATGTAATGACATTATTGCTTACAACTACTACACCATTGATCCTAATTATGTAGGTATGTGGGATCTGGAAGGCGCTAAAAACAGTAAAGAAGTTATCTGGGCCATACCGTGCGATTATGCAGGTACCAGCGAAAACCAATGGCAGTTAATGGTATTGCCTGCAGTGTTTGCTCCAAAAGGCGGCTTCGGTACCATACAAAGCACCTGGTATTTTTATGACAGCTTTGAAGATGCCGATATCCGCAAAACAATGATGATAACGCAATTTACCGGCACAGATGGTATTACTTACAGCAGGGCTAACCCGGGTACGCTGATCAATTACGGGCCTATCCCGCTAAAAATAAACCAGGATGCTGATCGTACCACCGGTTTAACTACGGTTGATATTATTATGTACCGTTATGCCGATGTATTGTTGTCAAAAGCAGAAGCACTGGCCAATGTCGCCGGCGCGCCAACTCAGGAAGCTATGGATTTGGTGAACGTTATTCGCAAAAGAGCCGGGCTGGCGCCGAAAGCGCTGGGAGATTACGCCTCACTATCTCAATTTAACGATTTGATTTTATTAGAGAGAAGCCATGAGTTTTGGTGCGAGAATGGCCAATACCGGGCAGACGAAATCCGGATGGGTAAGTTTATATCACGCTGCCAGGAAGTTAAACACTCAACACTTACTGCCCCTTATAAAGTGCTATATCCTTTCTCGCCGAATCGCGTTGCCGAAGGCAAGGGTAAGTTTATTCAAAACCCGGGATATAACTAGGATTGCTTTAAGTGATTGTGATTAGAAGACTAAAACTATAAGATGATGAAGATGAAGAATTTTAATAAACTAATTGGCGCGGGCGCTATAGTTGCTTTACTGAGCTGCGGCATATTTGTAGCCTGTAAAAAGAGCGCCGCCGGTGGCGGAAGTAATCCTCCTGTTGTTACAACAGACGAAGGCGTTAAATTTGACCTTTCGACAGATATATTCCCAAACCCTGAACGGGGATTTACAAAAACATATACCACAAATACCCCTCTCGATCCGGTATCATTAAATACTTTTCGTGTAAATCAAAATACAACGCTTGTAGTCAGAGATTTCTATTTGTCAGATTATAAAAACAAGGCAATTGATCAAACCTACCTCGATTTTATCCAGACAGACCTAAACACAATTCGCAATGCAGGCCTTAAAGGCGTTGTACGCTTTGCCTATACTGAAACTGATACCGATGCCCCACTTGCTATAGTTGAGCAGCACATGGATCAGCTAAAGCCTATTTTAGAAGCAAACAAAGATGTGATAGCATTTGTGCAGGCAGGTTTTATTGGCGATTATGGCGAATGGCATGACTCGACCAACGGTTTAGCTACCCCAGATAACGAAAAGACCATACTTACTAAGTTACTGAGTGTGGTACCAACTGATATAATGGTACAGGTACGTACCCCGACACAAAAACAACAGGTTTTTGGTACCGCGGTGGCTATTACTGCAGCTCAGGGTTATTCAGGAACGGATATAGCGAGGGTAGGACAGCATAACGATTGTTTCTTATCAAGCGCCGACGATTACGGCACTTATGTAAACGCCACTTTAGAGAAGCAATATATTAACAACGAGGGTTTATATGTACCGGTAGGCGGCGAAACCTGCCCGCCGATTGGTGACTACGCAAACGGATGTGACCAGGCCAGAACTCAGATGCAACTTTTACGTTGGACCTACCTGAACATGGATTACTACCAGCCAACACTTAGCGCATGGAAAACATCAGGATGTTTTAACGAGTTTCTGAGAAACCTGGGGTACCGACTGGCATTAGTTAACGCGGTATTGCCGGCCCAGGCCACTGTAAACGGAAGTTTAAAATTGGGCATAAACATCACCAATGTAGGTTATGCGCCCCTTTACAACAAAAAGAACACCAGTATCATCTTAAAAAACACCACAACAGGTACTTACTATGAAGCGCCGCTTACTTATGATATCCGCGGTATAAAGCCGGCTGCTACGGTTAAGTTGGATGAGTCTGTAAGCCTGAGCGGTATACCTGCAGGTACTTACTCACTATATCTGCGTATTGCAGATCAGGCTCCAAACTTAAAAAGCAGGATAGAATATGCTGTAAGGTTGGGCAATGTGGGTACCTGGGTTGAAGATAATGGCGGGATGAATGATTTGAAATCGACTTTAAAAATTATGTAATCTTTAAAATATTAAAACAATGAAAAAGACTTTTATATACCTATGCTGTATAGCGTTAATTACGCTGGGCATAAACGCCTGTAAAAAGACGGACGGGGGCAGCGGCACCAAGGCCGTGTTTAGTTACGTTGCCGATGGTTTTAACGTTAATTTTACCAATTTCTCGCAAAATGCATCGACATACAGTTGGGATTTTGGTGATCAAAGTGGCGAAACATCAACCAAAAGATCTCCGCAACACATCTTTAAAAGCAAGGGCGATTTCCTGGTTACTTTAACCGCAACGCAAGGCTCTAGCGTGAGTAAATTTACAGATACGGTTAGCATCATTGGCCCAAACATCAAGATAGATGGCGATTTCTCAGATTGGCAATATGTTGATTATGCATATACCAATACTGACGTGGTGAACGGCGGTACTTTATTAGCTATTAAAACTTTTGCTTCGCCAACAGATATTAATGTTTACCTGGAAGGCACCCCGGCTATGCAGTTTGCTATTATGGATATGTATATAGATGCCGACAATAACGCTAAAACAGGTTTTGTAACCGCACAATACCCTGCAGGTGCAGGTGCCGAGTTTTTGTTTGAAGGCAGCTTGGTTGGCGGCTGGGGCAGTTTATATGTACATAGCGGCGACCCTGCCAGTTTCTCATTCTCGCCGATATTTGACATTGCCGATGTATTGCATTATTCTGCCATAAAATCTGTAAGTGGTAAAAATGTTATAGAGTTTTCTATACCCAAAGCAAAACTTGGTACTTTAAAAACAGCAATCAATTTGTGCATTGTTGAAAGTACATCGGGCTATGCGCAATTAGGAGCTATCCCTTCTAATAATTCGGCTACGTCTGCATTTTTACAAATAAAATTATAAGATATAACAACCCCAAACCCACACCGGACTCTGTATTGCAGGGTTGGTGTGGGTTTATTTTACCCGATAAATTAAATCGCTTAATATTTTTCGATGACAACAGCTCAGCTTCCGCCACAGCAAATCAAAAAAACAGTCAACCCTATAGTTATTATTGGGGCGCTCTTTTTTGTTTTTGGTTTTGTTACCTGGCTAAATGGTACACTCATTCCTTTTTTGCAGCTGGCTTGCCAACTCAATACTTCGCAGGCTTTGCTGGTAACATCGGCGTTTTATATGGCTTATTTCTTTCTGTCGATACCATCATCGCATATCCTGAAAAGAACGGGCTTCAAAAATGGTATGTCGCTTGGTTTATTTGTTATGGCTATTGGGGCGTTGATATTTATACCGGCTGCTAATACCCGTACGTTTTCACTGTTTTTAATCGGACTTTTTGTACAGGGGATGGGTTTGTCATTACTACAAACTGCATCTAACCCATACATAGCCATTGTAGGCCCTATTGAAAGTGCTGCACAACGTATCAGTATAATGGGTATCTGTAACAAGGCAGCCGGAGCGCTTAGCCCGTTGATATTAAGTGCATTGGTGCTAAAAGGCGCACAGGGTATTGAAAATCAACTAAAAACAATTACAAACGCAGCTCAAAAAGAGGCTTTATTGAGTCAGTTGGCAATGCGTGTAGTATTACCATATGTAATTATAGCCGTAGTGTTGACTACGCTGGCGTTATTGGTTAAATATTCATCGCTGCCAGAGATTAATACCGAGAAAGACCATGTTGATGGAAACGGAGCAGTTGTAGCTTCCAGAACCAGCATCTTTAAGCATCGTAACCTTACTTTAGGTGTGTTGTGTCTCTTTCTCTATGTAGGGGTTGAAGTTATGGCGGGCGACGTGATTGGCACCTACGGCAAGTCATTAGGTATGAGCCTTGATCAAACCAAGATTTTTACCTCTTATACGCTTGCGTCAATGGTGGTAGGCTATATTATCGGTATAGCAACCATTCCTAAATATATAAGCCAGGAAAAAGCTTTGATGATCTCGGCCATTGTTGGTATCTTGTTTAGCATTGCAGCTTACCTTACCCATGGCTATATCAGTATTGTATTTATAGCGCTGTTGGGTTTTGCTAACTCGCTAATGTGGCCTGCCATTTTTCCGCTGGCCATAAAAGGGTTGGGTAAATATACCAAATTGGGTTCGGCCCTGTTGGTTATGGGTATAGCAGGAGGGGCCGTACTGCCGCAGGTTTATGCAGCTTTAGCTAAATCGTTGCCAACGCAACTGGCGTTTTTATGCACGGTAGTGCCCTGTTACGCTTATATATGTTATTACGCTGTTTCGGGTCATAAGGATACTCTGGGCAAAGCTTAAATAAATAAAAATCAATATCATTCGCCTCAACGGATGGTATATCAATTTATACACTGAATATGGAAAGAAGAACATTTTTAAGAACCGGTGCAATTGCCGCTGCAGGTATAACCATACTGCCTGCCGGAAGCCTTTTTGCGTCTGCACCTCAAAAAGTCAGATTAGGTTACATAGGCGTTGGCGCGCGCGGCATGAACCACGTAACAGAAGGTTTACTGCGTGATGACGTGGAAATTGTAGCTGTATGCGATATCCAGGAAAGCTCATTAAAAGTTTTCCGGGAGTTTGTAGCCAAGCGCGGCCATGCACCAATAAAAGAATATACCGGAGGGCTGGATGCTTATAAGCAGTTGCTTGACCGTAAAGATATTGATGCGGTAATTATAGCCACGCCGTGGCAGTTTCACCATCCACAAGCCATTGATGCTATGAAGGCAGGCAAATATGTGGGCTGTGAGGTGATTGCAGGCCTTACCGTCGAAGATCATTGGGATATTGTACATACCTCAGAGAAAACCGGGATGCCTTACATGACGCTTGAAAACGTGTGCTATCGCCGCGATGTGATGGCTGCCCTGAACATGCAGCGCCAGGATCTGTTTGGCGAAATTGTTCACTTAGAAGGTGGTTATCAGCATAACCTCCGTGGTGTATTGTTCAACAACGGTAAACAATATTACGGCGGCGGAGTTGAATATGGCCCTAACGCGTTAAGCGAGGCGCAATGGCGTACCCAGTTTAATATCGATGTCGACGGTGATATTTACCCTACTCATGGTGCAGGCCCTTGTATGCATTACGCTAATATTAATGCGGGAAACCGTTTCACCAACCTGGTGTCGGTAAGTTCGAAGGCCAGAGGATTGTCGTCTTACGTCGAGGAGTTATCGCCGGGCAATAAAACCGCCAAGATAAACTTTAAAAATGGCGACGTAACTACCACCATGCTTAACTGCGCCAATGGCGAAACCGTATTGTTGAGCCATGATACACACTTGCCAAGGCCATATTCTTTAGGTTTTAGAGTACAGGGTACTAAAGGCCTTTGGATGGACGTAGCCAATAGTGTTTATATCGACCATAAATCAAAAGAAGACGATGCCTGGGACCCGGCGAAAACCTGGTTTGACAAGTATGACCATCCACTATGGAAAAAATATGAAAAGTTTGCCGAAGGCGCGGGCCACGGCGGTATGGACTGGTTTGTATTTAATGCCTTTGTTGAATCTGTTAAGCAAAAGAAACAAACCCCTATTGATGTTTATGATTCTGTTACCATGAGTGTAATTACACCATTGTCTACAAAATCATTAAAAGAAGGCAATGCACCGCAAGAGTTTCCGGACTTTACCCAGGGTAAATGGAAAACCAAGAAAAATACCTTTGCGCTGGATGATAGTGGATTTTAAATAAATCGAGTTTTATTATAAAAGGCTGCCTTATTTAAGGCAGCCTTTTATGTTTATTACAGCGCCGCCAGGACACTAACTTCAATAAGTTTAACCTTTGTAATCACTCCATTGCGCAATACCTTTTGGTTCTGCGTCTTTCACTTCTGCACTTTTTTCGGCGCTCATTTGTTTATCTAATTTCTCTTTGTCTTTCAGTTCTTTACTGAAGTCTTCCGGCAATTTGGTTTGGCCTTGAGTTCCTCTGGCCTGTTGTAACGGATTTTCAACATAAATAAAGTCTTTACCCAAGCCTTTTATTTCGCCTTGATTCCAGGGACCGCGTACGGTGCCGTCAGACAGGTTATAAGTGTTTTGCAGATAACGCGGATCGGCAGCCAACACGCCCGGCGGGAAATTATTAGGAATGCTATCCAACGCTGCTTCAAACATTTTATAATGTGTTACCTCCCTGGTCATCAAAAAAGACAGGGTTTCATGAATATACGGATCATCGGTAAATTTCATCAGGTGCTCGTAAACCAATTTTGCTCGCGACTCAGATGCCAGGTTGCTGCGCAGATCGACCGTCAGATCGCCATTTGAGTTGATATAAGACGCGCACCAGGGGATGCCCTGGCTATTTCGCGGCGTTACACCACCACCTGTAATGATAGGAAACTGCGGATTAGCGCTTAATGCTGCATGTATAATGCTTTCTTTAGCAGCTTTGCCATCCATTACCTGCATGATCTCGCTTTGGTCGGCAGCATCTTTTAGTTCGCCGTTAACACCTTTGAGCAGCATTTGGATGGTTGCGCCCACAATTTCCAGGTGACTGAATTCTTCGGTGGCAATATCCATCAACATATCATATTTGTCAGGATGTGGAACCTTAGCGCCGAATGCCTGGGTGAAATATTGCATAGCCGCAGCTAATTCTCCGTTTTCGCCACCGAATTGCTCTAATAATAAATTGGCAAAACGTGGATCGGGGCGGGATACCCTTGCATTAAATTGTAAATCTTTTACATGATGAAACATAATAGTAAATTTTAGTGTGTTAAATTGATATCAGCAGCGGCTAGTAAGATCTGGAACGGACGTATTGATACAACTATTGGTGATAAACTATGTTTCGAATTAAAAAAATAAATTAATAGTAAAAATGGAACGCGAATTGCATGATGGCGGTACATAAAATAAACTTAACATTATGCCTACAAAAACAAACAAGAAAGCGTCTGCAGTAGCTGCAACACGTACACCAGAAGCCGAAAGCGCTTTAAAAGAATTATTCGTTGACGAGTTAAAAGACATTTATTGGGCCGAGAAACATTTAGCTTCTGCCTTACCTAAAATGATCAAAGGCGCAACGTCCGAAGATTTAAAACAAACCATTACTACGCACCTTGAAGAGACAAAAAATCAGATTACTCGCTTAGAAAGTGTATTTGATTCGATAGGTGAAAAAGCGGTAGCCAAAAAATGCCTGGCAATGGAAGGACTGCTGAAAGAAGCTACCGAATTATTAGAAGATACCGAAAAGGGCACCGAAGTACGTGATGTAGCGATCATATCAGCCGCACAGAAGGTTGAGCATTACGAGATAGCTTCGTATGGCACCCTGCGTACCTTAGCAGGCACTTTAGGTTTAAGCGAAGCGCAAAGCTTATTGGATGAAACTTTAGCCGAAGAGAAAAATGCTGATTCCCTTTTAACCCAGGTAGCCGAAAATTACGTGAATGACGCCGCCGCCGCTGAAGTAGAATAGATAATAAAAATGTTATTAAAAAAGGGATGCTGAGAGGCATCCCTTTTTAAGTGAACGTATTTTTATTTTAATAATTTATAAATAAGATTGGAGCAATTGAGCTTTAGTGCCCTGGCGTAAGCGGTTAAGCGCTTTATCTTTGATTTGACGGACACGTTCACGGGTAAGGTTGTATTTTTCACCTACTTCTTCCAGCGAATGCGATGCGACACCGTTTAAGCCAAATATAAGTACCAATACTTCTCTTTCGCGTTCTGCTAATGAACCGAGTGAACGTCTGATCTCTTGAGCCAAAGAATCCGTCAATAAATCGCTATCCGTTCCCGGTTCAGAATTTTGTAAAACATCCAGCAACGTATTTTCTTCTCCCTGTACGAAAGGAGCATCCATAGAGATATGACGACCGGCGTTAGCCATAGAGTCAGTGATCTTATCAACGCTGGTTTCCAAATCCTCAGCTACCTCTTCGGGAGTAGGCGGGCGTTCGAATTGTTGTTCCAGCCTGGATGAAGCGTTCCTGATCTTGTTAAGCGAACCTACCTGGTTTAGCGGTAAACGCACAATTCTTGATTGCTCTGCTACGGCTGTCAGGATAGCCTGGCGGATCCACCAAACTGCATAAGATATGAATTTGAAGCCTTTCGTCTCATCGAAACGACCGGCAGCTTTAATTAAACCCAAGTTGCCTTCATTGATCAGATCACCTAAAGTAAGTCCCTGATTTTGGTATTGTTTGGCAACCGAAACCACAAAGCGCAAATTAGCTTTGGCGAGACGTTCCAGCGCAACCTGATCTCCTTCACGGATCTTTTGTGTCAATCTAACTTCTTCCTCCGCGGTAATCAGTTCGACTTTTGCTATCTCTGAAAGATATTTATCAAGGGATTGCGATTCGCGGTTGGTAATAGATTGGGTGATCTTAAGTTGTCTCATGGAGGGCAAAGATACGCAATATTAAGTGGACTGGATGTAATTAAACGGGGGCGCGGGGTTTTAATCGCTGGTCCAATGCGTTTCAATATTTTCAACCTGTTCAGTCATGCTACTTTACAGCAATTAATTTAAGGAAATTTACCAATAATAGCTAAAAACCGCTCAATGAGGTTAAGCTTAAGTAAAAAGTGTTGTTTGGCACCCTAATACCTTTAAAGCGGATAAGCAGTATCGCTTTTAGTTTGCGAGAGCACAAAAAAGCTTTCCACCGTTTTGATATTGGGTAAGATTGCCAGTTTATGCCGGTAAAAATCATGATAAGCATCCATATCGGGAGTGGCAATACGTAAAATAAAATCAAACGCCCCAGTCATTTGAAAGCACTCCATCACTTCCGGAAATTTGGCAACTTCCTGCTCAAATCCTCCCAACGTCTCCGCGGCGTGATCGCTCAATAATACCTGGCTAAAGGCAATCAGGCTGCGGTCAATCTTTTTGCGGTCAAGGATAGCCACAACGCCTTTAATATAACCCTGTTCTTTTAGTCTGCGGGTACGTTCATGAACGGTGGCTACAGATTTTCTGAGTTTAAAGGACAGTTCTTTATGAGTCTGCGAGGCGTCAACTTGCAGTAATTTAAGCAGGGCGATGTCAGTCGCGTCAAGAGAACTTATGGTGAGCATTTGGAAATAGAAACAAGTTAGAGATCAATTAATACCGCAAACTGTAAATACAACTAATTTTTTAATAAATATCCGTAAAATTTTCGGATTTAAGAGAAATAATTGTTAGAATAATTACCGTTGCTGATTTTTACTGAAATAAATATCATGAAATTGACAGCGGAAACAGCCTTGGCACCCGAAGAGGAAAATCAGTTTAAAAACTTATGGCACCTGGTGGGAAACACACCCATGATTGCCGTTAGTTACACCTTTAAAGGCAAGCCAGGAAAGATCTACGCAAAATGCGAACATTATAACCTTACAGGTAGTGTTAAGGACCGTATGGCGCTGTATATATTATATCAGGCCTATCTGCAAAGAAAAATAAAAAAGGGAGATACCATTGTTGAAGCGACTTCGGGTAATACCGGCATCGCTTTTGCCGCGATAGGGAAAGCGCTGGGCCACCCGGTAAAGATAATCATGCCCGACTGGTTAAGCCAGGAGCGTGTAGATATTATTAAAAGCATGGGAGCCGAGGTTATTCCGGTAAGTAAAGCGCAAGGCGGTTTCCTGGGTAGTATCCAACTGTCCGAGCAAATGGCCAGAGCTAGTGACGACGTGTTTTTGCCGCGTCAGTTCGAAAATGATTTCAACGCCGAAGCGCATGAGAAAACAACCGGCCGTGAAATTTGGCGGCAGTTGGCTGCTAACGGCATAATGCCCGACGCTTTTGTTGCCGGCGTAGGTACCGGCGGCACCGTGATGGGGGTGGGGCGCTACTTAAAAATGCTTAATCCTAAGGTTTGCATCCATCCGCTTGAACCTGCCGAATCTCCTACATTGACTACTGGCCATAAAGTAGGCAGTCACCGTATTCAGGGAATTTCTGACGAGTTTATACCAGCCATTGTTCATTTAGATGAATTAGATAAAGTTAGCCAGGCCAGCGACGGTGATGCAATTATCATGGCTCAAAAACTAAGTAAGCAATTGGGATTAGCAGTGGGTATATCGTCCGGAGCCAACGTAATCGGAGCTATAAAGCTTAGAGAAGAAATGGGCGATGACGCTGTGGTGGTTACCCTTCTGTGTGATAGTAACAAAAAATACCTGAGTACAGACCTTGTTCGTGAGGAGCCGGTTAAACCAGGCTATTACTCAACCGACACCGAGTTTGTGAATTATCAACCTATGCCCCGTTTAAACGAACCGAATCAATAAATCTACTAACACTACTAAAACATGAAAAAATTACTGCTAGCAATAGCCTTATTATTAACCGGCACTGTTTTAAAAACATCGGCACAAATATTAACCCCGGTACGTTGGAGCTATGGCGCCAAAAAAATCAATACTCATGAAGCGGTTGTTTTCATGAAAGCTTCCATTGATGATGGTTGGCACTTGTATTCCCAATTTGTAAAAGACGGCGGCCCGGTTAAAACCACTTTTATGTTCGATACCTCTAAAGCATATACGCTGGTTGGTACCACGCAGGAGCCAACCCCTATTACACGTAACGAAAAAGCTTTTAACATGGATGTCAGCTTTTTTGAGCACGAAGCTATCTTTCAACAAAAAATCAAGCTTAAAGCAGGTCAGGCTGTAGTTAAAGGCAAACTGGAATACATGACTTGCAATGACAAGCAATGCCTTCCACCAGACGATATTGAATTTAGCATCCCTGTAAAATAGCATGAGGAAGTTTCTCTTTGTTTTTATTTTGTTGATTGTTCCGGCATTTTGGGCGGTTCCCCAAAAGCCGGATACTGCAGGCGTTACTTTTAGCACAGATACACCGGCTGCTGTTGTAAAACCTGTGGTCAAAAAAATTACATCCGCTGCTATTGTTTCGGCAGATCATGCGCAGAAACAATCTTTATGGGCTATTTTTTTGGCAGGATTAGTAGGCGGCTTCGTAGCACTGCTTATGCCTTGTATCTTCCCGATGTTACCGCTTACAGTGAGCTTCTTTACTAAAAGCGCAGGTAAAAAAAGCGGGGCAGTTGGCAAAGCATCTTTATACGGCTTTTTTATCATCGCTATTTATGTGATATTGGGGCTGATTATTACTGTAATATTTGGCGCAGATGCACTAAATAGCTTGTCTACCAACGGCGTTTTTAACTTTTTCTTCTTCTTGCTATTGGTTGTTTTCGCAGCCTCCTTCCTTGGGGCTTTTGAAATTACTTTACCAAGTTCATGGGTTAACAAAATGGACTCAAATTCCGACAAAGGAGGCTTGGCTGGAATGTTTTTTATGGCGGCTACGCTTGCGCTGGTATCATTTAGTTGTACCGGGCCAATCATCGGCACCCTGTTGGTACAAGCCGCCACTACCGGCGCTTTACTGGGCCCTGCCATAGGTATGTTTGGTTTTGCGTTGGCTTTGGCAATTCCGTTTACTGTTTTTGCCTTGTTTCCTTCGCTGTTGCACGCGCTGCCTAAATCCGGTGGTTGGTTAAACAGCGTAAAGGTGGTACTGGGCTTTTTGGAACTGGCCCTATCATTAAAATTTTTAAGTAATGTCGATCTGGCTTACCACTGGCATTTATTCGACCGTGAGATTTTCCTTGTCCTCTGGATTATAATTACCACGCTGGGCGGATTTTATTTATTGGGTAAGTTGAAATTCTCGCATGATAGTGAGATGAACTTTGTTAGTGTTCCGCGTTTGTTTCTGGCTATAATCGTATTAGCTTTCGCACTATACCTGATGCCGGGCCTTTGGGGAGCGCCGCTAAAGTCTGTAAGCGCGTTCTTACCGCCAATGGCTACGCAGGATTTTGATTTGTCGGCTAATACCGGGCAAAGCGCTTTTGTAAGTACCGATACAACTCCACATAAGTACACAAACCTGTTTGACAAACCCAAAGGCTTCAATCCTTATTTTGATTACGACGAGGGTTTGGCTTACGCTAAAAGATGCACAAACCGGTGATGATTGATTTTACAGGCCATGCCTGTGTAAACTGCCGCAAAATGGAAGCAAATGTGTGGACAGATGAACAAGTAGGGCAAACCATTAACCTAGACTATGTTTTGATACAACTATATGTAGATGATAAAACGGATCTCGCTCCGGCCGAGCAAACGGTTACGCCCGAGGGGCGAGCTATTAAAACCATAGGTAACAAATGGAGCTATTTGCAAACCAGTAAGTTTCAAGCTAACTCGCAGCCCTTTTATGTATTGTTAGACCCCGAAACGCAAACAGCGATGGTACCACCTCAAGGTGCAAATTATGACCCGATCAATTATTTGAAATACCTACAAAGCGGATTAACCGCCTACCATAAACAACAATAAAAAGTCTTCAATCGTTCTTAAGATAAGTTAGTAGTTAATAGACCCCCTGAAAAGCATCTCCTGAAGCGGATGTTTTTTTTAAAACCTATGAAATCTCACTGGAAAAATATCATTAAGCGTCCTGATTGAAAGCTGTATCAACTTGCAGTTTATTCATTCAGTATTAATTTATTTTTTCATGAAAACCATCATAGAACCATTTAGAATTAAATCGGTTGAGCCGATTCATTTTACCAGTGCCGGGCAACGCCGGCAATTGCTGCAGGAAGCAGCCTACAATCCCTTTTTATTAAAAGCCCGCGACGTTATTATTGACCTGCTTACAGACAGCGGTACGGGTGCCATGAGCAGTGCTCAATGGGCCGGCATCATGAATGGCGATGAAAGTTACGCCGGCAGTGACAGTTTTTTTCGCTTTGAAGAGGCTGTACGGAACCTTACAGCTATGCCCTATATTATCCCGGTTCACCAAGGGAGAGCTGCAGAAAAGATTCTCTTTACTGTCAAAGGTGGAAAAGGCAAGTATGTATTAAGCAACACCTTGTTTGATACCACCCGCGCCAATATTGAATTCTCAGGAGCTACGGGCGTTGATTTGTTATGTCCTGAAGGACATGATCCAGCGGTAGCAGCACCTTTTAAAGGAAACATAGATCTGGACGCGTTAACTGCGTTTATCGGGCAACATGATCCGGCTGATATATCTATGGTGATCCTTACCGTTACCAATAATTCGGGTGGCGGCCAGCCGGTAAGTATGGAAAATATCAAGGCAGCCCGGGCAATATGCAACCAACATCATATCCCATTTTTTATTGATTGCTGCCGTTTTGCCGAAAACTGTTATTTTATTAAACATCGCGAGGCTGGGTATGCGCATAAAACAGTTTTGGAAATAGCGCAAGAACTGTTTAGTTATGCCGATGGCTGTACCATGAGCGCCAAAAAAGACGCCTTTGCCAATATCGGCGGTTTCCTGGCATTGCATGACGCGCAACTGGCGGAGGAATGCCGTAACCTATTGATCATTACTGAAGGCTTCCCAACCTATGGTGGCCTTGCGGGCCGCGACCTGGATGCAATAGCTATAGGCCTGACGGAAATAGTTGATGAAGATTACTTGAAATACCGCATTCGCAGCATTGAGTATATAGGAGAGAAGCTGGAGAGCCACAATATTCCGTTTCTAAAGCCGACAGGTGGTCACGCCATTTATCTGGATGCTAAAGCATTTTTAGATCATATCCCTGCGCATCAATATCCCGGGCAGGCGTTGAGTTGCGCCCTTTACCTTGAAGGTGGCGTACGTGGTGTAGAAATAGGATCTGTTATGTTTGGAAAATATGATGCCGATGGAAAACTAACCCCATCAGCTATGGAACTGGTCAGACTGGCCATCCCGCGACGAACTTATACACAAAGTCATATGGACTACTTAGCGGAAGTTATCATTGCAGTTTATGAGAACAGGTCGGCCATCAAAGGGTTGAAAATTACTTACGAGACTCCGTTTTTGAGACATTTTACTGCCAAATTTGAGACGGTTTAACATCGTCAACCAAATAGCAAAGCCATAAATCGTAAGACTTATGGCTTTTGCACACTATTAACTATTACTATTTATTAACTTCTCGGTTTGGTGTTGTCAACGCTATTATTCAAGAATTGAATGACATCACTTACACTTAATATTACGGTGCAAGCGCGGCTAAATCGTGCGATATTGATCCCGCGAAAATTACCGTTGATGTCGAACACAGGACCACCGCACTGGTCGGCTTTTAAAACAGCATCATACACATAGACGCTATTAAAACCGTCGCGTCGCAGGCTTTTGCCGCCTGCGAAGTTCTCGGCGGGGTGGTCATGCTTTATCTGAGGTGGATAAGTTAATGCAATTGACTTTACAAATTCCTCAGACCCTCTTTTCAATTTTATGGTGACTATATCTCCCGGCCAATAGGTTGACATCGAGTCTAAAAATCCGGCTGCATTTTCGACGGGTTTACCATCGAGCTGGGCAATGATGTCGCCCACCCGGAAATCATTCTTTGCCGCGGGCGATCCTGCTCGGACAAAATACAACTTAGCTGGCTGGCTGGCATGTTGCGCTGTAGCACCCAAAAAGCCTGCGCCGGTTACTTTAGGCAGATCAAAACGATCGCTACCCAAAATGCCAACTACAGCAGCAGTATCAATCCCTGGCGAGATCAAAAAAGTGCCTTCAGCTATATTTCCCGAAGATGTCCTTTTCAAATCAATGCCGCCAGGAAAACTTACACCCGGACGCAGCATCACCAGGTCGGTTTCTTTGTCCCGCTTGATTACTGTTGCCTTCTTACCGGCGACGGTGATATCTGTATCGCCAACCATGGAGCTTTTGGAAATGACTACAAAAGATCCTAAAGCCTTTTCTAGTGAAGTCCCTTTAAGAGAGATCAACGTACCCGCTATCGTCTGATTTCTGCCCTGTAAAACACTGGAGATGGACATAATACTTTTTTGATAACTTTTACCAACACCGGTAAACGATGCCATATCCTGAAGTAAAGAAGTACCTGCCGGTTGTTTTTTTCCGGAGAACTCGTCCATAGTATTGGTTGCCTCGGGTAGCGTATGGTATACCATGGCCACGTTCAATGCCGCCCAATATTTTTTATAAGAGTTAACCGGCACGTCATAGTTGTCTGCTTCCGGTATTTCTATAGCGCTGTGCAGGCCAATTACTTCGCCGTCGGCATTAAATAGCGGGCCGCCGGAATCGCCGGGTTCCATCATACAGGTAGACTTAATAAAACCCCGCGTTACGCGGGGCTCTGTAATATGGCCAAATCTTACGGTTGGCGGTGATTGGTTAAGCGTTTCCGGATACGAAATGCTCAAACATGGCTGGTTTGGCTTAAGCTCGGCCGAATTACCCATCTCTGCATATGGCCAGTCGCCGATGCTTACCATCTTCATAAGCGCCACATCGGGGCGGGTTTTATCTTCTGAAAGCTCAATCTTGCCTAATGCTGTGGCAATTCCCACGCGTCCGTCAGGAAACATAACCTGATAGGTATTTCCCGGGGCAGAAACATGGGCGGCTGTTAATATATAACCATCCTTAATTACCACGGCGCTAAATTGTGCGCTTGTGCGTTGCTGAGCCAGGGTATCAAATCCCCACATGCGTACACAGGCCGGTTTAACCCGTTTAATTACTGAGGATAATTGCTCCTGTAGTTTTAGAGCCTGGCTTTTTTGTGCAGATGAAACCTGCGGATAAAAGACGCAGAGTACCAGCGCCACGGCAAACGTTAACCGGTAAATAACTTTCACTATTTTAAAACTTTGATGTACAATAGTCATCACTAGTCTTTAAATAATTCAGCCAGTTTCTTATTCAGGTCTTCGCCACGTAAGCCGGTTTCAATCAGGTTGCCATTACGGTCAACCAAAAATGTAGCCGGGATAGCCGACACGCCATACAAGCGGGCCACACTGTTGCTCTGACCATTCAGATCGCAAACCTGTGGCCATGCCATGCCTTCTTGTTGTACAGCTTTCAGCCATTTGTCGCGGCTGCTATCCAATGATACTGATAGTATCTCCAAACCTTTGTCTTTATACATTTTGTATTGAGTTACCAGGTTAGGTATTTCCTGGCGACAAGGCGAACACCAGCTTGCCCAAAAATCGATCAATACAATTTTACCCTTATAAGCTGATAAGGTTACCGGCTTGCCTGCAACGTTTACCTGGGTAAAGTCTGGCGCGGTACCACCAACCTTTAATCGATAATGTGCATTAATAAACTCCTGGATAGTTTTACCGGCGTCAGTAGCTTGTATTTGAGGACTCATGGCTTTAAATACAGGCTCTGCTTTGGCAACCGAATGTTCATTGGATGCAGCGCCAAACAACGCTATCGGCGCGAAATAAGAGTCGGGATGCGTTTTAGCGAATTCAAAGTTTTTAATTTGATAGTCGGCTACCATTTTGTAATGCTGACGTGCTACCTGGTTGGTGAAAGCGGTATCGCCAACCAATTCTGGCGCGGCTGCAATCTGGGCGTTAGATATTCTATCAATATCCCAGGGCATTGGTCCAACTTCCTTTACATAAGCTGAATACTCGTCATAGGTTTTAGAGCCTGTGATTTTCGCATCGGTTAATGAATCTTTAGAATTGATCTCCATATTTTCATCAGCAAAATTGAAATAAAGCACATCAAGACCGTGCGTTGCCATGTCCTTACCTGCACCTTTATGGTCAAGCGCCATACGACACGAGCTATAAGGGTTCATGTGGCCCGTAAATTTAAAACTACCATTAACTACAATGGCAGAATCGCCGTGGCCTTTATTGTCGGTCATGTAGTCAAAGTAAACCTTGGCGGGTGCGCCAAGGTTACCAATATGACCAGTAATGGTAAAATGCGAAGATTGCGCAGTGGCCACTAATGACGACGCGGTTAATAACAATAAATTTAATATCTTTTTCATTTGTATTTGGTTGATTTTATGTTGTTGATTTATCTGATAACCATGTCGACCGGAGAGCCGGGTATACCATTGATAGTTTTAGTAATGGTGCCGTTTTTACCTACGCTTACGTCTAGGGTATATAAGCTACCATTAGTTCCAGCGGTTAAGGTATTACCATCGGCACTTAGCTTGATCATGGTTACCTTGTTGCCGTTCATATTGGCGTCAAGCGTGCGCAGATCCTGGTTAAGGGGGTTATAACGGTAAATCTTGTCGTTAGATGTGAAATAGAAAATGTCAACTGTTGATTTTTGCCATTTTGTATCATCCGTTACAAATGCCTCGCCTTTAAACTCGCGTTTGCCATAGATGTGAATGGAGCGTTGCGAGTAGTCGTCCATATCGATATAAAAAGACAATTCATAAATTTTGCCATCGGTGCCTTTTATGTAAGCGTAAGATTGCCCCGGTTGGGCCTGCATGAACAGCATGTTGCTTGTGCCAATATGTTTCGCGTCGAAAGCTGAACCGTCGGTTGCAAAATCATTCCCCATATAATTACCACCACCATCAAAAGTGATGAACGATTGTGCCGTTGCATCAAAGCCAAAGAAGTAGCTGGGCGTACGCGTGTAGAATTTAGATAGTGTGTAATCGCCAGATTGGGCGCTTGAAAATTTACCAAAGTCCGGAGCAAACGGCGCCGTTTGCGTTACCGATAAATATAGCTTGCCATTAATCTCGGCGGTAGGGGTACCGTTTGACGCTTCAAAGCTTCCCAAATTGATGGTTGGCGGTGCAATGAAAAACTGATCCTTAAAGTAGTTTTTGCGCAGCATAGTACTGCCGTCAATCACAACCCCAGGGTTAGCCGGGTCCTGGCAAATTACCCAGTAGTTTTCTACCGATCCGGGTTGATACGCCAAAGGTTTGGCAAACAGTTGCGTCGGCGTTACAGGTAGATCTTCTCCGTTTAAAGATTTATACAAATTGGATATAACAGAGTTATCAGGTTTGATAAAAGATAATTTAGTTATCCCGTTATCAACGCTTAATACTGTAGTGCCGGTAGAGAATTGAGTGCCACCCAGGATCTTAAACTGAAAAAAATACTTAATGCCGTTGCGCTTATCCGTAATGGTTAGCTTAGCATCGCGCAGCTGGGGTGCCAGATTATAAACAAATTTGAGCGGGTAACCGGTAAAAGTTTCAGTTCGCGCTTCTTCGGCAACTAAAATATCCCATTGATAACTAAGGTCTGTTAGATAGTTAGCGCCGGCGATGGTTACTTTAGGTGCCAGTGTTAGCGTATCGCCCACCAGGGCGTTGAATGTGGAGTCTGTGAACGCTGTTAATATCGGTTCGCTCGGGGTATGATAGGTATAATTCCCCAGGTCTTTTTTACAAGAAAAAAGAGTACCGGCCAGGAATATCAAAAGAAAATATAGCTTGTTTCTCATTGCCTTGTGTTTAAAAATTAAATCAATATCTGGTTGCCATATTCGTCAATGAAAATGAGTTTATTCACAGACGGGAAATATTTAAGCCAGAACTTTTTATCAGGCGCGCTAGAATTATAAAAATCATAGTCGCCGGTGCTATCGCTGCGTTTTGTCAGCACGTAACCTTTATCAGGATTTTGAGTTATCCAGGTAAAAGGATCTTGCAAAAACTCGTGCACATTCTCGATGTAATATAGGGTCCGCGGGATCTGTAAGTAATAATTAGGATCTACGGAGCCATCCGGAATAACCAGGTCGCGTGTACCCGATGAGATCAGGAACAACTGATGTTTAACGCGACTGTAAGCACCTAATTGACCCCAATAATGCCACCACACAGGTTCTTCTAATCGATTGGAAAAGTTGATCTTTTCGCTGCGTATGGCTAAGGGCAGATTAGTACTAAAATCGCTACCACCACTTACAACCAGAGATAAGCTTACTGACTTATTTTGCAGTGCGGTATCCGTATTTAATAGGATTATCGGTATATGGATAACGCCGGAATCAGCCGGCATATCATAGCTTGCCTTGAGCGGCACGTAATGCAGGTTGGCAACAGCTGTTGAGCTTTTAGGGTCTGCCGCTAATATAAAACTGCGTGCATGACTTACCCGGTCGCCGGATGTGGTGACTTTCACCCAAACCGTATCGCGCAATTGCGATGGATTGTAAGCAAAAGTATAAGTATAAGCTGCAGTGTCTGCTACGCCTAGTCCTATATAAATGTTGTCTTTACCATTTGGCGAACTATAAGTAGTTAAGCCTTCTTTTTTACAGCTGGTTAGCGCAATTGCACTCACCAAAAACAAAATTAAAGTTGATATTTTCATGGCTGCTTTCATTTAATTAGTTCTATAAGTAAGTTCATCCTGCGGTTTCGGGAATACAAAAATCGAGTTAGACGGCGGGATGGTTTGTGTAGAGGATAATACCACCGCATGATTTAACCGTTTGTACATGTAGAATAGCTGGTTTTCGCCATAAAACTCTTTGCGTGCCTCGGTTAATAAAAGTGTTATGAAAGCATCTTTAGAGGGCACAATAGTCAGGGCATTGCCGATGCCACGTTTGGCTCGTATGGTATTGTAATAGTCCAGCGACGCGGTAGGATTAGTTGTGAAACTCGCCTCAGCCGCAATGTAATACAGTTCGCTTAGACGAATGGCAGGCGCAACCAGCGGATGAAGATTAACCTGGGGTGCACCGTTCTCAACGTATTTTTGCAGGACAGCACGGTTAGCACCACCACTTACCGAAGCAGTTGATAAAAACCATTGTTTATAGCGCCAGTCTTCTGCGCCATCACCGCCTATTTCGTAAATGTCGCCTACCTGGTCAACTGTTGCGCTATAGGTGGGGTTAGACACGGTATAAAGATTTTGCAGCATGTTTACTTCGCCTGCATTATCAATATACCAGCAAGCCACTAATTCCGGATAAAAAATACGGTCTCGTTTTTGAACGTCGCTCGCAAAAAAATCATCCTGATTGGTAAAAGGGAACTTTTTGGCGTTGATTACTTCCTGTGCGCTGGTAAGTGCATCGGCATTATCTCCTTTGTATAAATAAACGCGGGCCATTTCGCCACATACCGCATAATAGTTTAGACGATGACGGCGATTCTGACTAAATAAGTCATTCGCAGCCAGCTCAGTACCCGTGCTTGGTAGTGGGGTTAAAGGTGGCGGCGAAGTTGGTGGATAGCCTACTTTATAACTAGCAGACAGGATCGGATCGTTTTTCAACAATACTTTCGCGGCTACTAAATCCGTCAAAGCCAAATCAATGATTTGCTGCACGGTAGAATTTGGTGTGCTTTTGGTACTTACCTGCGTTACATAAGGGATAGCAACCTGGCTGGCACCGGTAACATAGGCCGGTGCAAAATTGCGTAGCAGGTCAAAATGCAGGTAAGCGCGTAATGCCAGGGCCTCGCCCTTAATCAAATCGCGGTTAGCGCCCGAGAATTGTACCTTGGGGTCATCAATTGCAGCCAGCAGGTAATTGCAATTTGCAATGGCCCGGTAACCCGTGTTCCAGGTATCGGTGTTTTTGCTAACTACAGAGGGTAACGTATAATTGAAATTTGCAGTTTGCTGCAAAACCACGTCATTAAACTGATAGTTCTGCGAAAGGATATCGTTCTGAAACGTCAGGTTGCCACCGTAAAGGGAAGTAGATGAGCAAAGTGTGTATATACCGTTGAGCGCCTCTTCAAAGCCTTCTTCGGTAGTGAAAAGCTGGTCTTTGTCCACCTGAGATTGCGGTTTAACATCCAGAAACTTATTGCAGGATGTTAAAGCGATTAAAACGGTTAAGTATATTAATTTCTTCATGTCTGGATTATTTAAAAAGTAGCCTGTAACGAACAAGTTAAACTGCGGGCATACGGGTAATCAATACCGCGCTCTTGCTGTATGGTTGATGTATAAAAGGCATCATTTACCGTAAGTGTGGCGCGCAACATTTGCATGCCGATTTTTTTGGCAAATGACTTTTTAACATCGTAAGAAAGTGTAACTGATGGCAGATCGAGCGTATTTTCTTTCTGTACAAAACGCGATGTAGCATAGGAAGTGCCTAAATCTGCCACGTTCTTAAACAACGCCTGGTCGCCTGGTTTTTGCCAGCGTTCAGTCAAAGCCCGGCTGTCTACGTTAAACCTTGGGTCGGCATTTTCAACGCGATCTATTAAGGTCTGATTAAAGGCCTGTCCACCGAATTTATAATGAAACTGGAAGCTTACTAAAAACTGCTTGTAAGTAATATTACTTCCTATAAAGCCTTCAGCTTTAGGCTCCATATCGCCTATAGGCTGTTCGTCAGCAGCATTCCAGTCGTAAGTCAGCGTTCCGTCGCGTTTAACCAGTAATTCCTTACCGTTTTCCGGATCGATACCTAATGATTTGACGCCCCATATGGTGTATAGCGACTGCCCTTCCTGGTAATGCAGTAAAGGAACTCCCTGCGCGTTATTAGCCGTATTAGACTGATAAGCATTAACAGCATCATTGTAGGCCTTTAGCGAGTTAGAGATCCTAACGATGGTGTTTTTATTATGCGCCAGGTTGCCTATAATGTTGATATTAACATCTTTGGTTTGATAGGCGTTAATGGTTAAATAGAGCTCATATCCTTTGTTGCTCATGTCGCCCAGGTTGGCATCATAAGTTGTAAAACCGGTTGATGGCGCAATGTTGATGTTGTTTACTAAGCCCTTAGTGAGTTTGTAATAATAATGCGGATTGATAACGATACGGTCTTTCAGGAAGCCCAGCTCCATCGAAAAATCGTAGTTGGTTGTTTTTTGCCATTTTAAATCCTCGTTGCCATATGCGTCAACAGTAGCACCAACACCGGTTGAATACCAGTTAGAAGACTGATAGCTATAAGTGGTATTAGCTAATGACGGAGGAAAGTTAACCGAACCTGTTTGGCCAGTGGTAAACGTTAATTTTAACCGAGACAACTCCGGCATTGAATTTTTAATGAAGCTTTCGTAGTGTGCATTCCAGCCTATACCAGTTGCCCAAAACGGAGCGATACGTTGATTAGCACCAAATGAAGAAGAACCATTGGCGCTCAATGTAGCATCAAACAGGTATTTGTTTTTATACGCGTAGTTTGCACTAAAAAAATCTGATAAAGTACGGGTAGTGGCGACATTACCTGAAGGCGAAGAATCCGGTGTATAAGTACGGGCAAAGCCTATGTTGGTAAAGTGATCATTAGAAAACCCACGAGCCTGGAAATACTTATAATCCTCGTTAGAAGTGTAAACCTGCGAGCTTAAAACTGCGTTGATGGAATGATCGCCTATTTGCTTATTGTAGGCCAGTTTAAGGTTTCCATTAAGTGTAAGTACGTTGTCATTAGTATAATCATAGCTGCCGCGATTTTGAATATCGCTGGTTGGGCCATAATAAAAAGTGTTGCTCAATGGCGAAATGAATTTGTCGGCTGTATTCTTTGTATCAATGATGCTGAAAAGTCCGATCAAACGAAGCCCGGGTAAAAGCTTCCAGTCGGCCATTAAATCGTCCTGAAATTCCAGGTAAGATGACCGATCGAAGCTACCCAGCGTCGATTCAAACAGTGGGTTATAAACAGGCTCATTTTGAATCTGATTTGGGCCGCTTTGGTGCGTATCTACCCGCCAGTTAGCAATTTCTCTTAAATAATTTCCGTTAGCATCTCTTATAGGATAATAAGGATTCATGGCTACATAAGTAGAAAAATCGCCATATTCTGAATTGGTTGCCTTGATCTGGCTTATCGTTACCTCGTTTTTGATGAGCAAACTTTTAGTCGGGTTGTAAAAAAAACTCATGCCACCGGTGTAGCGGTCGCGGCCCGAGCCTTTCATTACGCCGGGAGCTGTTTCATAGCGCAAATCAATACCATAACGAAAAGTAGAATCGCCACCTTCTGCATATAAAGAATGCTTCATGCCATAAGCGTTTTGCAGCGGTTGAGATAGCCAATAACTATTAACCCCGCTCACTACGTTACGCAATTTGCTGTAGTATTCCTGATCTAATTGATCTTGTGTTTCTGCGGTGCTGTTAACGGCACTGTATAGTCCGGCCAGCTGTTCATATCTCAACTTATCAGAAGCGTTGAGAACATGGTAACCTGTTAGGTCAGGCGCCTGAACTTTTAGCTCGTAATTGTAAGTTAGCTGTAGTTTGCCCGGTAACGGTGCCTTGGTGGTAATTACTATTACACCATTGGCAGCCTTAGAACCGTATACTGCGGTGGCCGCAGCATCTTTCAGGATATTCACTGAGGAGATTCGGTTCATGTCCAAATCGACCACTTTTTCTAAGGAAACTTCAAATCCATCCAATATAAATACCGGCAGATTATAAGTGCTCGAAAGACTGTTACGATCGATAAATGTGCTGTTATTACTATTATTTACCGACGGTAGGGTTGTCGAGCCACGTACAGTAACTTTTGGTAAAGAGTTTGGGTCAGATCCCAATAAATTGTTATCAGCAATACGGAAAGATGGATCAAAAGTAGCGATACTGGCAATTAAGCTTTGAGGATTAACCCGTCGCAGGTCTTCGCCTTTAATGGTAATGGCCGAGCCTGTATAATTATCTTTTTTGATTACCTGGTAACCGGTGACAACAACATCATTTATGTGGTTGTTTTTGGCAGATAGCGGTACTTCGATAGGTTTGCCGTCTACAACTGTAACTTCCTTGAAGTTATAACCAACATAGCTAAATGTCAAAACATCGCCTTGTTCAACACCAACCTTAAACTCGCCGTTAGCATTGGTTTGCACGTGGATAGGTTTGTTTTTAACACCAATATTTACACCTATCAATGGCTCACGAGTTGCACTGTCTATAACTCTGCCCTCGGCGATGATTGGGACCTTGACGGGAGATATTATTATAGGTGCTACCACAGTTTTGCTTTTTGCGGGGCTAATAACTATGGTTTTGTCTACAATAGTAAAATCAAGATCAAGGTTTTGTAAACATGTACGTACAGCATCTGCCAGTGGTGCATTTTTAATGTCAACATCTTTAACCTGCTTTACATTAATTTTTTCGGTATAAAAGAAAGTATAGCCTGTTTGTTTTTTGATCTCTTTAAACAAGTTTTCAAGTGTGGCCTGGTGCCGGGATATTGTTACGGTTTGCGCAAAAGTTGCGGCGGAGATATTCAAAGCTCCTATCAATAACAAAATGGTAGTCAACTTCATAACTACAAAGAATTTGCGCTTTGCTACCCCAATAAATTGCATAGGGGTGCAAAGAAAATTTAATTTCATATTTTTGAACAGAATTAGGTGACTAAAAAGCAGCACGCTGTGAACGCTCTACTGCTAACCTTTTTACTGCCGGTGGCACGCTAATGCCGCCGGCTTTGTTTTTGAGAAGAGAGATTAGTATATCTTTTTCATATGCTCTTGGGTTTAATCAGTGAATAGCTTATGTTAATTTTTAGTTAGTAGGCGGTGCGTAAGAGACGGTTAAACGTCGTCCTTCAATTTCAAAATGAGCATGGTTTATCTCCATGATGCGGAGTACGTCTGTAAGTTTACTAGAGCGGGCAATTTCCCCGTAAAAACGTTCTTCCGGGAAACTGCCGGCGTAATCAATGTCAACATTGTACCAGCGCGATATTTGTCGCATAATGGTTTTTAAATCATCGCCATCAAAAGCAAACAAACCATTTTTCCAGGCTATTTCTTTATCCAGATCAACTGTTTTTTTGATGATTTGCCCGTTTTGCCCCAAAACAGCCTGTTGGCCCGGAATAATTCTTTCGGCTGCATTGCCTGCTGATACTTCAACTGAGCCTTCAAGCAAAGTTGTTTTTACCGCGGCCTCGTCGGCATAAGCGTTGATGTTAAAGTGGGTGCCCAAAACAGTTACAGTTTGCGAGTTAGATTTAACTTTAAATGGCCGTGTTTTGTCTTTTGATACTTCAAAATATGCTTCGCCGGTTAGCTCAACTACGCGCTCATTGCCCGCGAAAACTACCGGGTAAGAAAGCGAAGAAGCTGCATTAAGGGTTACATGCGTCTCATCCGGCAACACAATTTCGTACTGCCCGCCTCTAGGTGTCGATATAGTATTACTACCTATTGATCCGGACACTGTAGTTGTAGGGTTAACAGTATAAACTAATAACCCTTGTGCATTTTTATGAATGGCGATATTGGCTTGTGTTGCAATTACGCCTTTACTCGCCGTGGTTAAATCAATGCGGGTACCGTTGGCTAATAACAGGGTAGCCCGGTTACCGCCCGGTTGAATGGTGTTTTTAGCTTGTAGCTGAGTTTGTTGTTGATTTGCGTGCCGTGTCCAAAAGAAAACACCGCCGCCAATAAGTAATAATATCGCCGCCGCCGAAAGGCGAACTGCCAACTTGCGGTAACTGAAAATATGTGGTATAGCATGGCTTTCATCAATCTTTGCATCAATGCGACGCTTTAGCCCGGCCTGTAATTCGCGAAATTCTGTTTCGTTCTGATCGCTGATCAGCTCTTCCTGAACCTCAAATAATTTATAAAACGACTCCAATACCTGCATCTCTTCAGCTGTCGCTATTCCTTTACGGTAACGCTTTAATAATTTGGCGAAATAAGGCTTGTCTATTTCCTTCATGTTAAGCTTTTATAAAGGAATGATCCGAAAAAACGAAAAAAGCCCAGTCTGATTTAAATTTTTTTAAGAAAAATGTTAAATAATTATAAAATACACGGGTGTAAGGAGCAGAAAGGTAAAAAAATGGAATTAATTAGCGTCGAAGCAGCAAGAAAAGCAAATTGGCAAGTAATATAGACTCACGAAAGGTGGCCAGCGCGCGGCCCAGATGATTTCTTACGGTTTTGACGGAAAGTTCAAGCTGATCAGCAATCTCCTGGGTACTCAGGCCTTCGTCATAACGCAGACGGAAGATGGTTCTTTGTTGTGCCGGCAGTGTATCTACCAGTTTTGAAAAAGATAAAAGAAACTCGTGGTAAAGTATATTGCTGTCTGCACGCTCATGGAGTGTCTCCAGTTCGTACACTACATCTGAAAGCGATTCATATTTGTTTTCCTTCTCAAAGTGCTTGAAAACGCCGTTGCGCACAGCCACAAACAGATAAGCCGGCAGGTTTTCAATTGCCGATTGTGAGCCTTTTTTCCAAAGCTGTAAAAAAACCTCCTGCGCTATATCCTGTGCGGCATCTACACTGGCCATGCGTTTATATGCCTGATTAACCACCTGCCGCCAATAACGGTTATAAAGCACGTCGAAAGCCTGGCGGCTGCCCTCGGCCAGCTGTGCCAGCAGCACTTTATCTTCCAAACCAGTTATATTTTCTTTAGACATCAATCGTATACCATCGCTCGGGGGCGCTCTCGTTCAATATTCAGATCTCTTCAAATACTTTTCTCTTCTCTTATAACCAGGTTTGGTAACTGACTAAATTAGTAATAAAATTCTGAAAAACTAAATTCGGTAAAGCCAGCGTTCAATGAATGTATACTTTGATTCTGACGACACTTTAACACGGTATTACGTATTAGGAGTAAGTGCGAGTCCGTCGTATATCAATTTTCTTAATTCCGGGTTTGCGGTGGCTTTATCCTGCAGGTATCTGGTAATGATGTTGACCAATGCCGGGTTGGCCATTTCCAGAATCTCCAATGCACAAAGCCAGTCCTGGGGATGTCGGCTTTGTAATTGTTCCCAAACCAAATTTAGTTCGTCTTTTATATCTTTTTTATTTCGATAATTTCTAACCTGCTGATATAGGCTTTGTAATTCCAGAGCACGGTCTGAATAGGTGGGGTGATAGGTTGTGGTTTTGGGTTGATAAGCCAATTCTTCGAAGGCGCTTTTATCCGCAGCGCCACTATAAACCGACACAATGCGTTCGCCAACCGCCATGTCATAAACACCCCATGATGGTTCGAATAAATAATCGCCGTTATCGGCAATCACGGTACAATCTTTAAAAGAGATTAATATATTTTTTTGATCTCGCTGTAATACACAGGTAACCCAGCCTGTTAACAATATGCCGCTTTCGAAATGTAATACCAATAATTTCCCTACAGGAATAGAACGATAAGCCAAAGAGACCTTCTCGTTGATGAGTTTGCCAAAAGGTGAGCTGTATCCTTCGGCGTGATGTTCTTTACCTTGACCTTCCAACTGCCGCCCGTTAAAAGCCAAAGCAACAGGACCGCTCATTTTTAGAAAGCCATCATTAAATGAAGTTAAGGTGCCGCTAACTTCTAAGCCAGAATCATAAACTACCGTACATGTGTTTCCGCTTTCTAAAGCTTTTTGCAAGCCGTAGCCTCCGCCAACCCTAAAAGCCATTTTGTCGGCAAAAGCGTCCAATACCTCAATTAAGTTTTGAAAGGTCGCCGTAACAAATAATTGCTGCTGTGGCTGAGTAATATCATAAGAATAATTTACCGCGTATTGGTTGTACCAAAGTTTTTTTACTGTGGGCTGCATGCAGCTGGCACTCTCGCCAATGGATGATAACAAACCTGCGCCGTAAATCTTCGGATCTTCCAGCGTGCCAATCAGACCATATTCCACCGTCCACCAATGCAACCGGCTCAGTAGGGCCATTTCAGAGGGTTCGCCCATGTTTTGCTGGCAGAAAGCTACTTGTTCCTCGGCAGCCGTTAGTTCGGTTGGGTTCACATCGGGCATTTCTTTTAAAATGGATAACGCTCGTATGGCCTCATACAATTCATAATCCTGCGCCGAGTACATGGCTTTAGCGCCTATCGAACCAAAATAGCTTAAGTACTGATGATAATCAGGATCGGCAATGATAGGTGCATGCCCGGCTGATTCATGGATAATATCAGGCGCAGGGGTATATTCTATATGTTTTAATTGGCGAATATCGGCCGCAATAACTAATACCCGGTAAGCCTGGTATTCCATAAAGGCTGCCGGGGGGATAAAGCCATCCACCGTAACCGCGCCCCAGCCAATTTTTCCGAGCGCATCATTCATTTCCTGTAAACGCGGAATACGTTCTATGGTTAAGCCAGCGGCCTTCAAACCTGGAATATAAGGGTAGTAGGCCACGTCTTTCAAATGGGCATAGTTTTGCCGCATTACATATCGCCATACTGCCTGGTCAACAGGAGTATAGCGGTCATAATGTTGTTCAACAATATATTGCCGCAAATGTGGCGGCAGGGCCGCTACTTGTTTGTTACCAAAATCGTTCATTATAAATTACCACGTAGTTCCTGCTCACGTTCTATTGCTTCAAACAAAGCCTTAAAATTACCCGCGCCAAATGATTTCGCCCCTTTTCGCTGAATGATCTCAAAAAACAGCGTAGGCCGGTCCTCGACAGGTTTAGTGAAGATCTGTAATAAATAACCCTCGTCATCGCGGTCAACCAGGATACCCAGTTTTTCCAGCGGACCCAGATCTTCGTCTATATGCCCAACGCGTGCGGTTAATTCCTGATAATAGGAGGTAGGTACACTTAAAAATTCAACCCCACGGCTTTGCAGATCGGTAACGGTTTTTACAATATCATGAGTTGCTAACGCGAGATGCTGCACACCTTCACCTTCATAAAACTCAAGGTACTCCTCAATCTGGCTTTTCTTTTTGCCTTCGGCAGGTTCATTGATCGGGAATTTCACATAGCCGTTTCCATTGCTCATCACCTTACTCATCAGCGCCGAATATTCGGTCGAAATCATTTTATCATCGAACGTCAGAATATTTTTAAAGCCCATGATATCCTCATAAAAGCTCACCCATTCATTCATTTTATGCCAGCCCACGTTGCCTACGCAATGGTCAATATAAAGCAAGCCTGTGTCAGTAGGTTGGTATGTGGTTTGATGCGCACGGTAGCCCGGCAAGAACAAACCTTTATAATTTTTCCTTTCGATAAAAAGGTGCACGGTTTCGCCATAAAGTTTAATTCCGCTGGTGCGTACTTCGCCAAACTCATCTGTAATAACCTGTGGTTGCTGGTAGGCTTCTGCGCCACGGCTGGTGGTTTGTTCAAAAGCATCAAAAGCATCATCAACCCATAGCGCCAATATTTTAACGCCATCGCCATGTTTTTTGATATGTTCGGCAATTGGATGGTCAGAGTGCAGTGGCGTGGTTAAAACCAGCCTGATCTTGCCCTGCTGCAATACGTACGAGGCGCGATCACGTATTCCGGTTTCTGGTCCCGCATACCCCAGGTCCTGAAAACCGAAAGCGGTTTTATAATAATGAGCCGCCTGCTTGGCATTACCCACGTAAAATTCGACATAGTCCGTGCCGTTTAATGGTAAAAAATCGGCACTTATATTTTGTTTTTCTATTGTTTGTGTTTCCATGGTATTTAGGCTATCCAGCTTTTATAATAGTTTTCATCTTCAATTTTTAATGCATCTTCGGTCAGCATCAGCGGGCGGAAAGGATCTATCATTACCGCCAGTTCATCCGTCGATTCTTTACCGATGGATTTTTCTACCGAACCCGGTGCCGGCCCATGTGGGATACCGCCGGGATGTAAAGTGATCTGGCCCTTCACGACACTTTTACGGCTCATAAAATCGCCATCGACATAATATAATACCTCGTCGCTATCTACATTGCTGTGATTATAAGGAGCCGGAATAGATAGTGGATGGTAGTCGAACTTACGCGGCACAAAAGAGCAAATCACAAAGTTGTGTCCTTCGAAAGTTTGGTGAACCGGTGGCGGTTGATGCAAGCGACCGGTTATTGGCTCGAAATCATGGATGGAAAATGCCCAGGGATAATGAAAACCATCCCAACCCACAAAGTCAAATGGGTGGGTGCCATAAACGTAGGGGTAGATTAAACCCTGCTTTTTAATGAGGATTTGAAAGTCGCCTTTTTCATCGTGCGTCTCCAGATTCTCCGGCCGGCGGATATCACGCTCACAATAAGGCGCGTGTTCCATTAACTGCCCTGAACTATTTAAATAGCGCTTAGGCGGCCTGATAGGACTGAAACTTTCGATAATAAACAAGCGATTGCTCTCATCATTAAATTCCATCTGATAAATGGTACCACGCGGTATCACCAGGTAATCGCCATAGCTAAATTTGAGTTGTCCGTAGCCGGTATGCAAAGTGCCTGAGCCTTCATGCACGAAAATCACTTCGTCTGCCTGGCTGTTCTTGTAAAAATAATCGGTCATTGATCTGCGCGGCGCGGCTAGCGAGATATGCAGATCACTGTTAACCAACACAGGTTTGCGGCTTTTTAGATAATCGTCTTCCGGGGCGATATTAAAGCCAATCAAACTGGTATGTTTCAAATGCTTTTCGCGGGCAATCTTTGGCTCAACAGAATAGGATTCGCCCAGCGCCTTTACCATAGTTGGCGGGTAGGCATGGTAAACCAATGAATATACGCTGGAAAAACCTTCGGTAGAAACTAATTCTTCGGCATATAATGAACCATCAGGCTTACGGAACTGCGTATGCCTTTTGTGCGGGATGCTCCCTAAAGTATGATAGCTTGGCATAATTATATGGGTTTTGATAATTCAAACAAATCTGTTGTGCGGCAATACCAATCGCCGCCTAACCGGGCAACCAGGTCAAAGTTTTGCTGGATAGGTTTACCGGTATCATCTAACAGGTCATCACGGAAATGCATTAGTTGCACCTCGGCAATCACCAGGTTGCCTGCTCCGGGGCCTTTACCTAACGGCATCAATTGATTAACTTTACACTCTAACTGCACGGGCGATTCGGCCACACGCGGCGGTTTAACTATTACTGATAAGAGTTCTGTTAAGCCCGCTTCGTGGAATTCATTCACACCTTTTGGATATTCCGCGCTGGCCTGGTTTACTTTTAATACTATACTATAATCTACAATATTGACTACGCATTCGCGGATTTCATAGAGATTGTCCAATGTGTGCTTGGTGGTATTATCCCTGACACGCCGCGAAGGCGAAAAAACAACCACCGGTGGGTTAGCACTAAATAAATTAAAAAAGCTGAACGGGCTCAAATTAACCTTGCCCGCACGGTCTATCGTCGAGACCAGCGCGATTGGCCGGGGCGCAATGGCATGCTGCAAATAATTATGTACCTGCACAGTATTTAGATCGCTAATGTCAAAGCTTTTCATTTCTTAAGTTTTAAAATTGACCAGTCCGATTTTTCTGCCACTATTGTATTTGTCAATACCCCTAAACCTGTCACTTCCATTTCTACAACATCACCCGGTTGCAACCACTGAACAGGGTATTTAGGATCATGCAATAAACCAGTGCCGTTTAGCTCCAGGAAACAACCGGTACCGACAGTGCCTGAGCCGATTACATCGCCCTGATAAAGATCAACGCCATAGGACGCGCGTTCAATAATTTCTGCGAAGGTCCAATCCATATCAGCCATAGTGCCCCGAGATACATTGATATCATTAACCTTGCAAGTCATCGTCAAATCATAGCTGTTACCTACATGCCCTGCCTTGGGCGAAACCTTGTAAGGTTCCAGCTCATCCGGCGTTACCAGCCAGGGACCAATTGCGGTGGCAAAGTCTTTACCCTTTGCCGGGCCAAGGTTTAGCAGCATTTCTTCCATTTGCAGCGTACGGGCACTCAGATCGTTCATGATCGTGTAACCTTTGATATAGCTATCCGCTTCAGCGGCTTTGATATTACGGCCTTCTTTACCTATAACAACAGCAACCTCCAGCTCAAAGTCAAGCTTTTCAAAATGATCCGGCATGCAATAAATTGGCCCGGGGCCATAGATAGCCTGATGATTGGTGAAATAAAATATTGGGTATTGATCAAATTCGGCAATCATATCAAGGCCGCGATTTCTACGCGCAGCTGCCACGTGCTGACGGAAGGCGTAAGCATCGCGACACGATGCCGGTTTAGGTACAGGTGCCAGCAGAGTGTAGTCGCTGACAGGCGCCCCTGTCGTCAGGTCATAAAGCAAACCGTCCAAAAGCTGCCCTTCATGAGCCTGACCATTATGTTGATAGGTAACCAATTTCATATCCTAAAGTTCAGGCTTTGCAGGACGGAAACCATCAGGATGGTAAATAATACGTTATATGTCCGATGTTTATCAATAAATGTCGATTTTTATCCGAAATATTAACCTTATTTTTGCTTTTACCGAATAAACAACGACATGCTTGACAAACTAGATCAGACCGATATCCGCATTCTGCAAATTTTGCAGGATAACGCCCGCCTAACCAATAAAGAAATTGGCGAAAGGCTATTTAAAAGTGCCAGCACTATCAATGACCGTATCCGCCGGATGCAAGACAAAGGTTATATAAAAAAATACGTAGCGGTATTAGAGCCTAAGATGATTGGGCGCGGATTTACGGCTTTCACGCACGTGCACCTGAAAGATCATAGCAAAGAAATTATTAATCATTTTGAAGAAGAAATTATTAAACTTCCTGAAGTACTGGAGTGCTACCACATGTCTGGCCAGTACGATTTTATTTTAAAGGTAGCTGTGGCCGATCTTGATGCGTATCATCGTTTCCTGATGAATAACCTTTTTGAAAAATTTGCCATCGGCTCTATCGAAAGTACCTTTGTTATGCGCGAAGCCAAAGCTGAAATGCCTGCGCCCATGCCGTCTTGATACGTTTGGTTCGTATGTTTTTCATGGCAATAAATGGATTCAGTAGTCTTCGTTCAATTATGGTTTTGCTATCTGGTGTGCCGGTTCGTTGTTTATAGATGGTTATTTAAGCTGTTCATCAATAGGCAAATAATGATTTTCGGAATACTTGCCTATATAATTACATATTATTTAACGATTGTTTCAAGTCATCGATTAAATATTGAGGATCTTCCAAACCAACATACATTCTAATTAACTGAGCGTTTTTTATGGATTTGGAATAATTTAGCTTCGAAAGCGAGGCTATAGATGGAAGGATCAAGCTCTCATGCCCTCCCCAGGAAACAGCCAAAAGGATATGTTTAAGCTGATCACAAAATTTTTCAATTTTTTCTACAGAACTGTCTTTCAATGAAAAGCTAAAAAGCCCACCGCAGCCTTTCATTTGCTTATGAGCCAAATCGCTTTGATTGAAATTTTTAGAAAACGGCCAAATTACCTTTTCTATTGCACGATGTTCGATTAGCCATTGCGTAATAATTTTGGTGCTCTCGAAGCTACGTTGCAATCTTAAGGGAAGCGTTCGTAATCCTCTTATAAGCAACCAGGCGGACTGGGGGGAAAGAGAAGGCCCAAAATTCATAAATTCATTTTCAAAAATTTGTTTTATCAATACATCGCTTCCTGTTAATACGCCGGCAATCACATCTGAATGGCCGCCAATATATTTGGTGGCCGACTGCGCTACCAGATCAATCCCTAGTTTAACAGGCTGCTGATATATTGGGCTGCAGTAACTATTATCTATTAAGGTAATAATGTTATGTTTTTTGGCTAACGTAGCAATAGCTTCTATATTTTGCAATTCATATACAAAGCTGGTTGGGCTCTCCAATAAAATTAGCCTGGTTTCCTTTCTTATTGCGTTTTCGAAATTTGATAGATCATTGCCAGCAACAAATGTTGTAGTGACGCCAAATTTTGGTAGAAATTTCTTCAAAAAATTATCTGTCCAGTTATATGCGTTTTCAATCGCTACAACATGATCGCCTGATTTAAGTAATGATAACATAGGGATGGTGATGGCAGCAACACCGCTGCTAAATACCAACGCATTTTCTGCTCCATCCAAAGCGGCCAATTTTTTCCTCAATATATTTATTGTCGGGTTTTGCCCTCTTGAATAAACATTGTTTTCAAACTCGTCCGTTAGCGCAGACCGAAGATCGGCTGTGGTTTTAAATGAAAAATTACTCGATTGTATTATAGGCGGGGAGACCGCGTTAAAATAATGATCTCTGTCTTCGCCAAGCTCATTAAGTATATATGAAAGGTCTAGGTCTGTCATAATGGGATAATTGGTTTTTTGGTTTTTTTTGTTGCGAAAAATATAATAAGGCCTATAATAAATGCACAAAGGCAAACAAGTGCGGCCATTGGCTTTTCAATAAAAATAGTAAGGGTAACAAACCAGTAAGCAACAATAAATAAAATTGGTATTGCCGGGTACCACTTAATGGTGTATATCCCGGTGTTATTAAGGTGTTTGGTTTTTTTACGCAAAATAAAAATAGATGCGGCTGCTGTTGACAAACCGATCGTGTCAAAAAACATTACGTAATTTAAAATTTTTTGAAACGAATTGACAAACAATAATATAAATATTACCGTTAAAACAAAAAAGCTCAACCCAAATATCGGCACCTGGGTTTTTTCATTAACAGACTTAAACTTTTGTGGCAATATCCCGTCCTCAGCCATTGCGTAATACACCCGCGGATTAGACATGATATTTACGTTGATAAATGCTATCACCGATACAAACATTAACCATGAAATAATCTTATAACCTACCTCGCCAAAAATTGAACTTGCCAGTGTTGCAGCCGGGGTAGATACAGATCGCATTCCCTCAATTCCCCACGCCCTGAAATAGGCAAAATTAATCAGCAGGTAAAGCGATATTACAATGCCCATACCGGTAAAAATGGCCTTGGGTATATTTCTGTTTGCGTTAATACTATCACCCCCAAAATTGATGGTTTGCTGGTAGCCGCCATAAGTGAAAAACACCGCTATCAGGCTCATTCCAAATGCCTTTAAATTGTTTTTTAATAATGGTGTGGTAATTAATGTTTTTGGCAATGAGGCATGGGGACTGAATATGCTGCAACATAAAACCGTAATTAATGCAATTTTAAAAACGGTAAACACATTTTGTGTTCGTGAACTCATTTTTATGCCAAATAAATTGTTGCCAAATAATATTAGTACTGAACTTATAGATATTAGTTTAATACCGATGGATTGCTGCAAATTAACCGGAAGTAACAAAGGGTTAAGATATTCTGCACCAATAAGTGCTACGGCAGCTACTGATGCAGCGTTGCCGATAACAACTATCCAATTAATCATAAAGGCGAATGCCGGGTGAAAGCAATAAGAAAGCACTTTATAAAAACCGCCGGTAGTTGGATAACGTGCACCAATCTCGGCAAAGGTTAGTGCGCCACACAGACTGATTGCTCCGCCAAAAATCCAGGCGCCAAAATATAAATACGGGTTATTAACGTTAAGCGCTACTTGTGTAGGTGTTTCAAATATACCCATGCCTATAACCAGGCTGACAACGATCATCGATAAATCAAAACGAGTAAGTTTGGGTATAATCGTCATATAATGCTAATAACTCATAGGAGAAACAATTAAATTTATTAATGCAATATAGGTTATGCATTATAAATATTTTAATTTAACTAGTAAAATGATTTATCATGTTATTAAAGGAAATAACCCCATTTCAATTTAAAAACAGTAAATGCACAAATAAGTATTTTTTGTATATTTAGCTGATTATAAACCAATATTCAGCCAACTTATATCCTTGTTAATTGCCCCTGGCAAATTGTATGATTAAAAGAAAAATTTCCATAAAGGATATTGCAAAACTTACCAATACCTCTATTACTACAGTTTCCTTTGTGCTAAATGGTAAGGGACGTATTAGTAAAGAAATATCTGAGAAAATATTAGCGGTAGCTCTTAGCCAGGGGTATGAGCCTAATCGAATGGCTGTTGGCCTGCGCACTGGTGTATCAAAAGTTATCGGATTAATTGTGGAAACAATTGGCGGACCCTTTTTTGGGGCTATGGCGAAAATAATAGAAGAGGTAGCCGAGAAAGCTGGTTATGGTGTGATATACTGCAGTACAAATAATAACGTGCAAAAGGGGCGGGACGCTATTAAAATGCTTAAACAGCAATTGGTTGACGGGTATATAATTACACCTGTTAAAGGTTTAGAAGAGGACATTCAATCGCTCGTTGAAAACGGCAAACCTGTTGTGTTAATAGATGGATATTTTCCGGGCTATGATATTCCGCATGTACTGGTTGACAATTACAATAGTACTTATAAGGCTATTAACTTCCTTATTGGGTTAGGTTACCAGAATATTGGTTTTGTAACAGCCGATTCAGACCTGGCTCAATTGCATGATCGGTTACAGGGATATAAGGATGCCTTAAAGTTTAATGATATAAAAGAAAAGAAAAAACTCGTATACAAATCGCCATTTGATAGTGAGAATACAAAAGCGATAGAGGCGATAAAAAACTTCATTAAAAAAAATGAGGAGATGGACGCGATTTTCTTCTCTACGAATTATCTTGGGATTACCGGTTTGCAAAGTATCAATCAACTTAAGATAGATATCCCTGCTGATTTAGCGATGATAAGCTTTGATGACAACGAAATATTTACGCTTTATCCTCCCGGAATAACTACAGTTAAACAGCCCACGTTTGAAATAGCGAAATCGGCAATAGATGTCTTGCTCGCTCAAATGAGGAACGATAAGTACGATATATCCAAAATAAAGCTGTGTATCCCTGCACAGCTGGTTGAACGGGGTTCGACTACACAAAAAAAGCAGAGCTTAATAACCGCGTGATTTTTTTATAATTACACCATTCTTTTAAGAAACTCAATGTCGTTTGTCGTTATTTTAACGACGTATGGAATTTTCTTTGAGCAAAAAAGCTAATTTTTTGTCTTGAGTCCTCAATTCGTTAAAAAAAATCAATTTTTTACGTTGTTATTTTGGTGATTTAAAGATTTGGCCCATTAAAAAATGACTTTTTCATTTTTAATTTCACAATTTTTTACGATTGAGGTAGAATTATCTTAATTTATCGACGTTAATTGTTCCTGATAATTATAATATTCGTAATTATTTATGCTAAAGTCAATATTTTTAGAAATTTTTTTGATAAAACATTTTACTACCCCTATCTTTGAAACGAGCGATTTATAAATGATCGTGACAAATTGATAAAGCATTTTATCATGAGTTTATCACCGGCAGCTCTGCAGCAGTCATAATTTACAACGGAAGAAAGCACATTCCGAAAAAACATTAGTTCAGCATTCGTAATATTTTGTTCTTGTGATTTATAAAATAAAAATATTTGTTGCTTAATTGATAAAACGTTTTATCAATTAAGTTATTGATAAGCTAATATATACTGCATGGATAGATAAAAAAGGAAAATAAATTACCAAATAATTTCAAACTCAGTAAGGTTGTATTATAGTCAACCTTGCGACTCAACTGATAATGTTCTAATCAATTAGTTATGACAAAAAAATTTTACAAAAAAAAGTGTCTATTCTACCTCAGCGTTATTCCTATTCTACTAATCATATTAACAGGAAAGGTTAATGCTCAAAGCAACACTGGTACAGGTGATGTGGTAACAATTTCAGGTACTGTTAAAGATGATCAAGGTCCGTTGCCTGGCGTATCTGTTTTAATAAAAGGCGATAATGCAGGTGTATCAACTAATCCTGATGGCGCATTCACGATCAAAGCCCCTATAGGTAAATCAATCACTTTTAGTATGATTGGTTATGTAACGCAGATAATTCCGATAACCAAAGCGAATACAGGTTTGGTTATTGTGTTAAAAAATGATAATAAAGTACTTAATGAAGTTACTATCGGCTATCAGCAAGTGAGCAAACGTTCTGTTACTGCTGCTATCACCACACTTGACCCTAAAGTTATTGAAGATGTTCCGGCGCCTACATTTGATGCATTGTTGCAAGGACGGGTTGCTGGTTTAGATGTTCAGAATTTTTCTGGCGAGCCGGGTGTGAGCAGTACTGTTGCCTTAAGGGGTAATACTGCAGTAGCACGTAGCATAAGTAGCGACAATACTACAGCTGCTGGTAAAGCAAGCCTGGCCAGGGCAGTTAGCGGCCCGCTGTATGTGATTGACGGTGTGCCGCAAACTACTGATGATATTGCAGCAGTTAGTTACGGTAGTGGAACCGGCACTGATGTTTTGGCGGGTATCCCTATAAGTGACATAGCAGACATTGCTATATTAAAAGATGCCTCTGCAGCCGCTATATATGGTTCAAGAGGTTCGAGCGGTGTAATTATCATTACAACCAAAAAAGGCGTTGCCGGCAAAACAAAAATCAACTTTTCAACCTATCATGGCGTAACAGAAAAGCCCACGTTAGACAAGGTATTGACCGGTACGGCAGAAACAGATGCCAAGTTAGATTTGATCAGACATTATGGTAATTACAGTAACCTTCAAGATCTGCCTCAAATATTAACCGATTCTTTGAACCCGGCGTTTAATAATGCCAACGATTATAGAAAAGGCATTTACCAAACCGGCTTGATTGATAACTATGATTTTGCGATAAGTGGTGGAAACGATAAGGTTACCTACCGTTATGGGTTAAATTACTACAATGAAGACGGTATAGTAAAGAAATCTGGCCTCAAACGCTATACTTTCAATACCAATATCGGGTTGAATTTGGCCGACAATTTGAAGATCAGCACACAGATCAGATATTACAGGTTAGATCGTCCCCGGTCTGTTAGTGATTTGAGTGGCGGACAAAGCCCATTCACTGGTGGCTATTACGCTTCCAGTCCGTTGCCATCATCCAACCTGTATTTATCACCCGCTATGCAGGACTTTATTTACGGTAACACCAATATAAATACCGATGATAATAGCAGCAACAGTATCTCATTTAGCCCAACCATTGATTGGCAGATATCTAAAAAATGGGCATTTAATACGGTTATATCTTATGAGGCAACCAATAGCCGCCATGATACCTATACACCAGGTATGTTTAGACAAAGTGGTGTAGGATATGCTGCGAGTTTTGCTGACAATCAGTATAACTATTTGATGAGCAATACCCTGCAGTACAATACCAACCTGGGTAAAGATCATCATATCAACTTATTAATGGGTCAAAATATAGAGTATCATCAGTACAGAGCAACAGATGCAGAAGCGGATGGTATACCAAATGACCAGATTAGTGTGGTTCACGTAGTTAATAAAAACCAATCGACGGCTTTTTCTGACTTGCAGGAAAACGGCATAGAAACAGAATTTGTAAGGTTAAATTATGATTATAAAAGCAGGTACTTTTTGTCGGCCGTAGCAAATGAGGACGCTTCTTCTAAATTTGGATCAGGCAACAGAGCGGGGTTTTTTCCATCTGTTTCAGCGGGATGGATCATGAGTGATGAATCATTTTTGAAAGATCAATCATGGCTTTCGATGTTAAAGTTACGCGGAAGCTTTGGTATTACCGGCAGACAGCCTGATGATGGTAATAACTATTTAGCATTTAACAACTATAACGTTGGTGCAGGTTCTTTCCCCGGCAGTAATACACCTTCAACCGGCCAAAATCAATCTTACACTTACAACGGCATCCCTGCAATATCTCCTAACTTTAATGGCGGTATAAGTAACAAAGATCTAACCTGGGAGCATTCAAAAGAAACCAACCTTGGTCTTGACTTGAACGTGTTTGATAACCGCTTTAGCTTTGTGGCCGATGCTTATGTAAAAAATACTGCACAAGGTATTTTCTCTCTTAACGTGCCAATTACCACAGGTTATACAACCATTACTACTAATGCCATAGGTACACAGAGTAAAGGTTTAGAGATGACTTTAATTGCGCATTATTTTAAACCTACACGCGCTTTCCAATGGGAGACAGACTTTAACGTAGCATTCAATAAAACTATCGTTACATCATTACCAAACGGAGGCCGTGACGTTCAAATCAATGGCGGCGCAACAAGTTACATTTTAAGACAAGGGCAGCCAATAAATCAATACTTTTTGTTCCAACAAACCGGAGTTTATAAAACAGATGCTGACGTACCGGTAAATCGTGTGACAGGTTCTGTGTTAAACTTTTACGGTTATCCTTTTAAAGGTGGCGACCCAATATGGAAGGATCAAAATGGCGATGGTGTGTTAGATAACAACGATTACGTTGCATCCGGCAACCCTAACCCTGGCATAGTAGGCGGTATCAATAACAATTTTTCTTATAAAAATTGGAGCTTAACCGTGTTCTGTACCTTCACGCTGGACAGAACAATTTACAACGACTATCTGGTTGGTAAACTGTCTCACCTGATTCCTGAAGATGACGGAAGTTCATATGTATATGATGATATAATGAATAGTGCTTTTCCTGACCTGTCAGGCATTAATTACTGGAAAAATCCAGGTGATAACGCTAAATATCCATCATTAAGTTCGGTTTCTGGTACACGTTATAAATATGCTGCAATTAGTTCGGCCTGGCTGCAAAGCGGTAATTATTTACGGGTTAAAACGGTAACCTTAGGTTATACATTTAAACCTGCATTGGTAAATAAAATAGGTTTGTCAAGGCTCCGCGTTTATGGTATGGTTGATAACCTGCATATATTCCAGGCCAAAGGTGTTCCTGATGCTGAAGCTGTTGATGCGTTTGGAGATTATAATGGTAATGGTTATCCAATACCTAAAAAATTCACACTTGGCTTAGACCTGTCTTTGTAAAACACACATTAATTAAAATTAAAGAAATGACAACATATTTAAAAAAATCCATAATCGGTCTTTCGTTAATAGCAGGGATATGTGGTGCGGTGTCTTGTAAAAAAGTATTAGACTTAGAACCTCACGATTCAACCTTCACCGGTGCATACTTTACCAATGGCGAAGATGCTAACACGGCAATAGCCGGTGCTTATGCTTTACTAAGGTCAACACTGTTAAATAATTATTCATACTTTACCTACGGTGACGCACCTACCGGCGAGTTTGCCATAACAGATGCATTCTATTCGCCCATACCTAGCGGGCAATTTACCGGATTAAACGTTAGCTCGGGATTTTGGAACTGGCAATCCAATTATCAATTTATGCAACAGGTAAATTTGATTATCAATAAAGTACCTCAGATTGATATCAGCAAGTTTACCAACAAGGATGATAAATTACAGATAATAGGCGAAGCTTACTTTTTGAGAGCTTACATGTACTTTTACATGAGCAGGATATGGGGCGACGTTCCACTAAAATTAGCTCCGGATTTGGATCTGAGCACTGCTCAAAATATCCCCAGATCGCCTGCCGCAACTGTACTGGCCCAATCTCTTGCAGATTTACGCATTGCAGAAGCTGATTTAAAATTTGGTTATGCGGATGTAAGCCAGACAGCGGTACGTGCTAATAAGGGTTCTGCATTGGCATTGCAGGCGCATATCAAAGCCTGGATGGGCGACTACGCCGGCTGCGATAGTGCTGCTAACGCCGTTATTACACAGGGCGGTTATTCACTTGTCGACTCGGCCAATTACTCTAAAATATTTATCGGAAAATCAACGGAGGGGATTTTTGAGATCAATATAGATTATTCGCAAAGCGAAGGTTACGAAGCTACACCAGGCTATGGTGGTTATGTTCCAACTTTATCTTACCCATTTCTGGCTAACAAAAGCATATTGGAGTGGCCTTTAAATTCAACTTATTATAATAGGTTGTATGTCGATACAAACGACATAAGAATACGCAAATTCTTCTATCAGCCAACATCAGGTGCCGGGCAAACCATAAAATACAGCAATGTTACTTATGCTGATGGATCAGCGAAAAATGATCCGCGTTTATCGAACAATATCATCATCTTCCGCCTGGCAGATATTATGTTATTGCGTGCAGAAGCACTTAACAAGTTAGGCAGAGATGGTGACGCTTTACCGCTGCTTAACGCTATACGCACCCGGGCTAATACCGCCGCATATCAAGGAACCGGAACAGCACTAGGTACAGCAATTTTAGAAGAACGCTTGCGAGAGTTGTTTTACGAAGGACAATCATATTATGACTTGGTACGCACAAAGCAGCTTACTAACTATAACCAAAATTTCCCGACAACACAATTTTTGAATGGTTCGCCAAAAGGTGGTTGGTTATGGCCGGTTGATCCGGGTATGTTTAAAGACGATTTTACCCTTACACAAACACCTTACTGGCAAGGAAAGCTTTAATCATTTAAAACTAAAAAAATATGAAAACATATAAATTGTTTATACTCTTTGCTCTTGCAATTACAGTGTTTTATTCCTGTAAAAAAGAAGACACTATAGGCGGTAAGTTATTTGATGCTCACGTAAATATGACAACTTACGACTATCTGAAAACCAACCATCTTTTTGATACGCTGGTTATCATGATCGATAAAATGAATTTAAAAGATGAAGTAAATTCAAGCGGAACGTTTTTCGCGATTACTAATTATGACATCCATAATTATGTACTGGCTAAACAAAATCAATTGCAGATACAGAACAATGATGAGAACCTGAAATTTACTTTCGACTCTTTAAATTTCACGACCTTGAAAGATTCTTTAAGGGCTTATATGTTCAAAGGAAAATATACGAGAGATAATTTAAATGCTACCGGAACACTTGCTACAGCAGATGACGGAGAACTAAGGTTAATTCAATTAATACCAACTACGGCCTATACCGGCACTTTATTTCCGACAGAGCCCGAATATATTAATCTGACTAAACTTGTTGCTAACCAGTATTTTACGCTTCCACCGGTATTGGACACAAACACAGTTAAGCAGCTCGATCCTAGTCAGTTTTTGCGTACGGTCTGTCAAACCACGGGTATTTTAACTACTACGGGCGTTTTACATGTGCTGAGTAATGATCACACTTTCACTTATTTCAATAACGTTGATAATTAATTAGAAGCTAATTCTTATAACATGAAAAAACAATATAAAATTTTTATAGCGGCCGCCTTATGTATCGGTGTTATGAGCTGTAAAAAATCTGTACAAGGCTATTTGAGTAGCCAGATAAGATATACGGACAGCCCCATCCAGATTCAAAGTGGGTTTGTGGTGCAAACCAATCCTGTAAACAGCGATGGTTCAAGTGCCCCTGTTACCTATGAATTACTGGACATCAGGAATGCTACAACACACAAACATGCAGATTCTCTGTATATGAATCAGGATCGCTACATCTTTGTTTCTCTGTTTAACGCTAATGTGGATACCACTGTAGCCTTGTTGAACACGCATCGCAAATTAATTAGCGCCCCATGTTTTGATTTTAACAGTCACACCGGTGCGTTTACATTTTATAATACTACAGCTAACGTGCCATTAGGCACTTATGAATTTGATATTAAAGCCACTAATCAAAATGGCTCAAAAATTTATAAGAACATAGGTACCTTCACCATAAGTCAAGGGTTGCCTTATGTACTTCAAACGGGCGGTAGTGCATGGTTCACTGATAATACAACTGACAATGGCGATACCGGTAATCCTGTTGTAGATATTCAGCAGTTATCAACTACAGGTACACAGGCTATTTTAAAACTGGTTGATAAACATGGTGTGGCATTTGATCCGCTTAAAGGTGAGATTATTGCGCGTGGCGATCGGAGTAATTTCGAAACCTATGCTAAATTCCATCCTTTGGTTGCTTCTGATACATCGTTAACCTGTAACTTCGAAGTAACGCCTTTCCCTTTTCAACCTGATCCGACATATGGTTATTTAATATATTACCGTATTCCGAGCCAGTTTGTTAAGTACGATGCTGGTGTTACACCAACTCCTGCCCAAATATATAGCGCAAATCCAAGGTTTGCTTTCCAGCTATTGGCACAAGGCACTTACCTGATAACGGTTCACGTACCGTATGTAACGCGCGTTCCTTGATCCGAATGGGACGATTGTAGCTAAAAACTTGAGAGAAGACGACTTGCAAAAAAAATATTTGCCGGTTTGCCGGATAAACAGTTAAATAGCAGTACCTGCAGCAGTCAGGAGTTTCAATTAAAAAGCCGTAGTTCTGTAAGAACTACGGCTTTTTAATTGATTGTTTTGGTGACTTTTTAGATAACTCATCACTTCTGCTTTCAAGATAATGGTATCATCGTATTGCTGTACTGCTTGCAAGAACAGGCTCACCTTCCCATAAATTAGTGGCTGTGGTATCCATATTGGGGGCCTTTGGGTTTTGGGCGATAGCCAAATCGTAATTGCCAAATTTGCCGTTATTTAAAAAGCCCAATAACCGTAATGTCCCTTTTTGCCCGTTTAGCGTATAACGTTTTTCATACTCGATGGTTTGGGTATTTGCTTTGCCAATTTTGGCATCCCAAACCGATTCATTCGGCATGGTGGTGACCATCGTGAAAGCGAACCGCAAGGTCCATGTAGGCTGACCTAATTGTGATGGAGCTTTGTGTTTCGGTAAGCGGGCTTAAACTGTTTTGGCTACTATAAGGGGCATTAAATCCCGGTTTATATTGGGTAATAATGGTTTGCTGAAGGAAAACTAAAACAGTTTGAGTTTGGTTCAAACTTATGGTTAATTTTTTACTTGAAATGCTGTTAAAGGTGGGTTGTAAAGCAGTTTAGACGCGGTTCAAATCTCATCAACCCATATAAAAATTGAACGAGACTGTCGGATTTTATACAAGCGATTATGTAAGTAATTACTTACGATTTAAAAAAATAAACGGGAATGTGGTTCTAACACATTCCCGTCTGGTGGAGCCGGAGGCTCTATTTTAAAGACTTTTTCCCAGCGAAAAAGTGCGTTTTTAACGTTTAAATGAGGTTTTTTGAACCAGCTCCAAAAGTGATAGCCTCGATGGTAGCCTTTCAGATCAATTCAATTTTACCGGATCTTATAGAACGATTTGTAATGCAATTTACAAATCGTTCTACAGCTTTAAAAGTAAATCCGCAGAAAATTATTCCTATAAATCATTCCGCAGATAATATGGATCAGAACCTTATTTTCAAAGATGAAGACAAGAGTAAATAAGATTTAAGTTCACCGCCAGGTTATAAAAAATATATTAATATAAAAGACTGTGCATCAGACATTGGTAAGAAAAGACTTGGTAACGGATAAACTTAACCAGTTCACCTATTCCAGGAAGCAATATATTCCCCGATGTTTTCTGCAATAACTGTTAAGTCTGTTTTTATGACCGGCACCTGGGGAGCAAATTGAGGAGCATGAATGTTCCGTTGCAAATCCTTGATGTTTGTAATATAGATAGATGCATCATCATCATAAAGCGTTGGGTCCTCCGAGACTATGTAAATATCCTCTGGATTTTCATCAGTCATCGGGTTTGAAATTTTGCAGATTTGTCCTTCCCGTGTAGGTATGATTATTGTTTGATCCATACTCAAATTTAAGCAATTTTAATAAATGGATTTGACGACTATAAGTGACAATTACAAATAATTTAATGGATTTTTTTTTAAAAATATGCTGCTCATTCCTCGGAAAAGCGGTATATTTAAAGGTCACCAACGAAACTCAGCAATGATAACTATAATTAAAAATCTTGAAGATGTAAAGTTATTTACCAGGCAGTTAGTATCGGAGGGGACTAACTTTCACCCGGATGATGACTTTAATAATTATGTCAATTTAGAAACAGGGGAACCAAGCTATACTTTGGAGGAAGCTGAAATCAGAAATCAATTATTGTATCAGTGTTTTAAGGTATGTGAAGATTCAGGAGAGGATATTTACGATTTGGCACAGGAAATATTTTTAATTGAAACAGGCCTGGATAAATTCATCCCGCTGCCGTCTCAGGATTATAACGAAGAATAATCAGGCGTTGCCTTCGATGTCCGGACAATGGCAGATGTTCACTCAAAAGAAACCAGGAGCTATAATATGTCGCGTATCCGCGGCAAAAATACGAAGCCGGAAATCCTGGTCAGAAAATTTCTCTTTTCGAAAGGATTCCGCTACCGGCTGCATGACAAAAAGCTACCCGGCAAGCCGGATATTATCCTCCCTAAATATAAAGCAGTCATATTTATCAATGGCTGCTTCTGGCATGGACACCAGGACTGTAAATATTTTACGGTACCAAAATCCCACACCGAATGGTGGCTGAATAAAATCAGCCGGAATCAGGAAAATGACCTGATAAGCAACAGTCTGTTGTCGGCGAAAAATTACCGGGTGATAACCGTCTGGGAGTGTCAGTTAAAAAAAAATCTGATGGAAGAAACATTACAGAATTTAATTGCTACATTGCATTCAGCCTGAAACCTTATTCTCCTTCCCGGCTATGATTTTTTTTCGTTAATTTTCCAAAAAAACGGAAAGGTCTTTTTATGCTTAAAACGAGCAGAATAAAGGTTTTTTAATGAAAAGGAATATACATGCAGCTCAAAATTGATCGGTTCAGGAATGGAAATGCTTTACGGGTACTTGATTTATTTTCAGGCTGCGGCGGTTTGTCACTGGGTTTTAAAAAGGCAGGCTTCGAAATCATAGGGAATGTCGAGCTTGATCAGGAAGCTGCACGGTCGCACGCACTGAACTTCCACAAAGGCCATAAATTATTTGAACAGTACGCCAAATCACGGAATATTGAGAACACATCGCCCGCTGACCTGTTCCGTGACCTCGAAATAACGGGGCCCATCGATCAGCAGATTGATGTTATTATCGGCGGTCCGCCGTGCCAGGCCTTCACCCGCATAGGCAGGGCCAAACTCAGGGAGATCAATGCTGATGCCGAAGCTTTTCTTAATGATTCCCGCAGCCAGTTGTATAAAAGATACCTGGAATATGTACGCGAGTTGCGGCCGATGGCCATCCTGATGGAGAACGTACCGGATATGCTCAACTATGGCGGAGCCAATATTGCAGAATTTGTCTGCCATGACCTGGAACAATATGGTTATCACTGTAAATATACATTGCTTAATACTGCCTTTTTCGGTCTGCCGCAGATGCGGGAGCGAATGTTCCTGATCGCTGTACACAATACTTTTCAGGGTGAAATTACTTTTCCCGAACCCACCCGGTATATCGAACTGCCTAGGGGGTACAACGGCTCCCGGAACGTAGCCTTGAAACATATTGACCTGAACAATCCGGGGCATTTTGAAAATCTGCAGCTTAATGCGGGCCTGCCTGCGCCGGTAAGTGCACAGGGCGCACTTTCTGACCTGCCGGTGATCACACAGCATCTGACCGGGAAAATGAAAAGGGGAATTAAAAAGCTGAATACCGATAGTGCCTATTCACTGGCTGAACCGGCAAATGAATATCAGCGTTTGATGCGCAACTGGCCCGGCTACACCGCAGGGACAGGTGTTACCGCCAGCGTGACCAGGATATTACCAAGGGACTATCAGATATTCCGGATTATGGAACCGGGGGATCAGTATCCCCAGGCCATTGAAAGGGCTGAAGCACTGCTGGCAGCAAAGCTGCTCGAAATGAATATCACCGCTGAAAGTGACCCTGAAACCTATAAACAGATCAGAAAGAGTATCATACCCCCCTATGATGCCGGAAAGTTTCCAAATAAATGGCGTAAAATGGAAAGTGATCAGCCATCCCGGACACTGATGGCGCATCTGGGAAAGGACTGTTATTCTCATATTCATTATGACAGTGACCAAGCAAGAACGATTACGGTGCGTGAAGCAGCGCGGCTGCAGTCATTTCCTGACGGCTTTGAATTTTCAGGGGCCATGAATGCCGCCTTCCGCCAGATCGGAAATGCAGTACCGCCGCTGATGGCTGAAAAACTTGCCGACAAAATAATAAACCTTATCAGAACCGGAATACCATGTCAGATGCCGAACTACCAGATGATGTAGGCGCAGAAATTGTTGCTCCACAGCCCGCTGCGTTGATCGAAACGTTCCGGGCAATCGGCTACAATCTGCCCAGCGCGATTGCTGATATTGTTGATAACAGTATAGCAGCAGGTGCTGGTAATGTCTGGATCGATTTCAGCTGGGCTGAAGAAAACTCATCGGTTACAATAAGGGATGACGGTCAGGGAATGACAGAAAAACAGCTTATCGAGGCTTTGCGACCTGGTACATCAAATCCCCTTCAAGAGCGCGGACGGAATGATCTGGGGCGTTTCGGACTTGGACTTAAAACCGCCTCATTTTCACAATGCCGCCGTTTAAATGTTATCACCAAATCGCGGCAGGAAGGGATTATTAATTTCCGGGGATGGGATCTTGATTACGTTGAGAAAAATGATGTATGGCGCATTTTCCGATATTGCAATGATGAGGAATTACTTGGAACACTGAACAAACAGACGTCCGGAACGGTTGTTGTCTGGACTATTATAGACCGGATCATATTCAATCAGCATAAACATATTATAACACCAGCAAAATTCTGGGATATTGTAAAGGACGTGGAAGAACATCTGGCGGTTATTTTTCATCGTTTTATCGAAAAAAAGTCATTGGCAATATGGCTTAACAATCGCCAGATAACTGCAATTAATCCGTTCATGCCCGATCATCCGGCTACCCAGATTTTCCCTGATGAAACATTTGAAAATGGTCTGGTGACAATACAGGGATTTGTTTTGCCGCATGCAGGCAAACTGTCTTCGGAAAGATGGTCAGCAAACGGAGGCAGTAAAGGCTGGACAGCACAACAGGGATTTTATGTATATCGTAAAGACCGGATTCTGGTAGCAGGTGACTGGCTTGGTGTATTCAGGAAAGATGAGCACACCCGGCTTGCCAGGATTATGATCGAGATTGATGCAACCCTGGATTTCAGCTGGCAACTTGACATCCGTAAATCCCGGGCCATTCCTCCACGGATGTTTCAGCAGCATCTGAAGCGGTACGGAGCGGAAATCCGTAAACGTGCCACAGAAGTTTTCAGACACAGGGGAAAGCAGCAGAAACAGAAAACTTCCCGCAACGATTTCGAATTTGCCTGGATCGTGTCGGAGGACAATGGCAGGGAAACGTTTACGATTAACCGGCAACATCCCCTGGTAAAAGCGCTTTACGAGCATTCCGGTGAAATAAGGAAAAGTACCGATGATTTGCTTAAACTGCTGGAGATCACGCTTCCGGTTCCGTCACTGATACTGAATGAAACGCTAAAGGGAGAATACTCTTCCGGCAGTATGCCTGCCGTTAAGGAAAGTGAAGTTGTCCGGCTGATGCAGGCGGTTTACCAGAAGCTCCGGGCTAATGGCACGACCCACGACAAAGCATTGGAGGACTTGTACTTTATTGATCCTTTCAGTAATTACCCTCACTTAATTGAACAGATCAGATGATTAAACCTTTACCTATCAGCTTATTGGAAGACGGGCACAGTACAGGGTTATCTGTAAGAACCGGAGGTTTTTACAGCGAAACAGCTTCCGTTTGCCTTAATCTGCACGGTCATCCAGTAAAAGTCAATTTCCCTGTGTCCGGCGCTCTTGCCTTTGATTATGAACTGGAAAGTATTTCTGTCGATCAAATGGCTGTCGACAGCTCAGGTGATGTTGAAGAAGCGACACAGTTCGGAGCAATGGGTCTAGCCATACTGATCATAAATGACCAGACCGGCTGGAAAGTCAAACGATCATGGAAAGGAACAACGTTTGATTTCTGGGTAGGTGAAGAAGATGATACCCTGGTTTTTCAAAAGCGTGCAAGACTTGAAGTCAGCGGTGATTTTAAAGGAACAGATACGGAGATTGCTGCCCGGCTTAAACAAAAGATGGAGCAAACGAAGCCAAGCGATCATTTAAAAATCCCTGCTTATGGTATTGTAGTCGAATTCAGTAACCCCAAATCAATGACCGGCAAAAGATGAAAGAGATTATTCAAAAAGTAAATTCCTGGCATGAGGATGCAATGGATCTTGCCGAAATGGCATTCTTTGCCAAACGGAGAAACGAAATATTCAGTTATCTGAAATACATTCAGCGCGCCTTGAATTACGAAAAGGCTGCTGCAAAACTGTTACGTGAAAATTATACTGCTGAGCCGACGAGATCGGTAATCTATCTGGGGGCAATCCATTTTGCTATCAATTCGGATACCTATGACGAGGCTGCTGAACTGATTGAGGAAGCGTTTGAAGGGAACCCGCCGGAAGAACTTAAAGCGGAGCTGGAAGTACTCCGTAAAGAGCTGATCACCCGCGATGAGATCAAAAAATCGGTGAGTAATCTGACCGTTTCCCATCTGGAGAAAAGAGGAAGTAATGCTGATGAAGAAATGTTTCAGCGCGCCTGGAACGGTGCTTTGGCCTGGGCCGAAGTGATTTACGGAAAAGAAACACTTGATCAGTTACTGAACCGTATTATCCTGCAGGCAACATTGGAAAGCAGAAATCTGATCACTAATCCGAATTATCAGGTATTCGCCAGCCCACAGCCCTTCAAAAAATGGGTAGGCGACAGAAAAGAGCCCTGGACATTCTGGGACGGTTATAAGAATTATCTTTTCAGTGGAGGTATCGCCAGTAATACCATTGCGCAGATTAACCGCGTTACCGACGATATCCTCAACCGCATCGGTGACCCGACCAGAGCAGGACAATGGCAGACGCGGGGCATGGTTGTCGGCGATGTCCAGTCAGGCAAGACAAGCAACTACATAGGACTGATCAATAAAGCGGCCGATGCGGGCTTCCGGATCATTATCGTGATGACAGGCCTTTACGAAAATTTAAGGCAGCAGACACAGATCAGGCTCGACGAAGGCTTTATAGGGGCACACTCTAATATAGAGGAAAACGGAACCGGCAAAATCGGTGTCGGATTGTTTCGCCAGGAAATGCCGGTACACCCCTTGACCAGGACAGGTGAGAACGGTGACATCAGAGCAGCAAACGTTCGGAATAATCCGCTCGACACAAAAGATCATTATGTAATGGCCATCAAAAAGAATCCCGTGGTTCTTAAATATCTGCTTACCTGGTTACACTCAAGGGGCGAGGTGGATGGTGATTATCGCATTATCCGTAATATTCCATTGCTGATTATTGATGATGAGGCAGATTACGCTTCCATCAATGTTGATAAAAGCTATGTTTCAAAAATCAACGCATCGATACGTTCGTTACTTGGCCTGTTTGAACAAAGCGCTTTTATTGGTTATACAGCTACGCCGTTTGCTAATGTCTTCATATCCGATCATAACAAAACCCAAGGTAAGGATGTGGTTATCAATAAAAGAAAATACAGGCTCGGCAAGGATCTGTTTCCCGAGAGTTTTGTAATCCAGATACCACCGCCTGCAAATTACATCGGCTACAATAAGGTTTTTAATGTTAATCCGGCGATGCCGGACGACGAAGGCCTCGATATGATTACTTATATCAAAAAAGAGGATTACCAGCCATATATTCCCGACAAGCATAAGCTGGGCGATAAATTGCCGGAAGACATACCACAGAGCCTGAAAGATGCCGTAGATTATTTTATCATTGTCTGTGCGGTCAGATATGCACGAAATCAGGATAAGAGCCATAGTTCAATGCTGGTGCATGTGTCATGGTATGTGAAATGGATAAACCATATAGCAGAAATTGTTGATTCCTATCTTACCACATCGAAGAATGTGCTGAAATATGATCAGAGCGGCGATTATGAGCTGCATCTTAAATCGGTATGGGAAAACGAGCTGAAGGGCCGTACAGATTTCATCTTATCTAAACTTGAATACGATGATGCCGGTCTGACAGAGCTTGGCTGGGAAGAAATTCAGATTCATCTTGCAGATGCTTCTCAGAGAATTGTGGTAAGAGCTGTTCACGGCAAAAAAGATAAAGAACATGAGGAGCTGACGCAACCGCTCGACTACGATAAACATCCGGAAGGTTTGTTCGTCATAGCTGTCGGCGGAAATAAACTTTCCCGTGGACTTACACTGGAGGGCTTATCCGTCAGTTATTTTTTGCGGGCCACGAGGTTTTACGATACCTTAATGCAGATGGGACGGTGGTTTGGTTACCGGCCAGGGTACGCCGATTTATGTCGTGTTTTTACCACTGAACAATTGGTTGGCTGGTATCATTATATCGGTAACGCCAGTGAGGAACTGAAAGAACAGTTCGATATTATGGATCTTTCAGACCGGACGCCGGATAACTTTGGCCTGAAAGTAAGAACCGCACCCGGCATGCTGATGATTTCATCTGCAGCCAAAATCAGGGGAGCCACGGATTTAAGTCTCAGCCTTTCCGGACAACTGCTGGAAACTTACCGTATCAGTAAAAACAAGGACATTCTTCAGCTTAACCTGAACGCACTGAGCAATTTAATAGCTAAGCTTGGTGCTACCTCCGGTAAGGTAAGGCAGTCGCAGCAATATATCTGGGAGAATGTCAGATACCCGCTGATTGATGAATTTCTTGGCGACTATCAGACCCAGCAGCTGAATATTCAGTCTAACATTGTAAGAGGTTATATTACGAGGCAACAAAAAAGCGGGACGTTGACAAACTGGACGGTGGTTCTGATCAGCAGTTCAGACGCGCTACCGGATGAATATATGGATATAGATGATTTGCCCGTCGGTTATACCAGTCGTCTGGAAGTTGACGAAGACCGGCAGGGTAACAAAATCGATGATGATAAGGTGTATGTCATCAGGAATTCGCATATCATCAGCCCGCCTCACGAATTTCTTGATATGGAACCGACCGATCCCCGTTTTATTGCAGCTAAGGACGAAACGATCCGGACAAGTGAAGCCAAAACCCCGCCTAAAGTACCTTCAGGGAAATTTGTAAGGAAATATCGTGGACATGAAAATGCCCTACTGATTCTGTATTTGTTGAACCCCAAAAAGTTTAAACACGATTCAGCACTCCCCGCCGCCGGATACGCGATCAGCCTGCCTGCAATCACAGGGGATAAAGGATTTCCATACAAAGTCAATAAACAGTTCCTGGCAGACCTTTTTGATTATCCGAAAGAGGCAGAAGAACATTATACACTAAAAACAGAACTGGTGTAAAGAAATGGCACAAACGGATTTTGAATTGCAGAATTATCTCAGTCTGATCGCTCAGGAAGTGAACGATCAGTTGGAAGAAAATGACGGGGCAGGATTCCGGGAAGAGGCATTTACACAACTGGTTGCCGATTATCTTACAGAAGCACAGGAAACAGGTAATTTTCAGATATGTACGAGTATACATCTGAATAAAGCGGGCAAACGTCAGCGTAAAATCAATGGTTATTCGTTATGGGACGATCAGGAAACACTCGACCTGTTTATTACAGACTTCAATGGTGACGGACAAATCCGTATCATCGAAAAAAACAGACTTACAGTTGCATTTAATCTGCTTGGTAATTATCTCAGGTATCTGAATAAAGGTGATTTTTCTCAACTCGAAGATTCTGCCGCAGGAACTGAATTTGTAAGTAACATGCAGGAATTCGCAGGGAATCTTCAAAGAATACGTTTAATTTTTTTGACGGATGGTATAGTCAATCAGCTTACTCCACCCGTGCATTCCGGTCATTCTGCCGAGCCGCTGGTTATTCACGAAGTATGGGATATTCAACGGTTGTATCAGTTATGGGTATCAAGCGGTAAACGGGAACTGACCGAAATTAATATTCCGGATCAGTTTGGTCATAAAATAGAATGTCTGACAGTCGATCAGGTCAATGACCAATACACAGCATACCTGGCAATAATACCGGCTGACCTTCTGGCCGGGCTTTATGATGTTTACGGTACGCGCCTGCTGGAACAGAATGTGCGCGTCTACCTGCAGAATCTCGGCAAAGTGAACCGCGAAATCAGGAAAACCATTCTGAACAATCCGGGCATGTTTATGGCTTACAACAACGGTATTTCGGCCACTGCAACAGAAATCAGTTTCAGCACGGATGAAACGGGAAAAAGGTTTATAACAACCGTAAAGGGATTGCAGATTGTTAACGGCGGACAAACGACGTCTTCCATTTATTATGCCCGGAAAAAAGATCGTGCGGACCTGCGCAGTATACATATTCAGATGAAAATCACCCAGGTTCATAACGAAACCAAAACAGATCAGATTGTAGCTCAGATATCGAAATTTGCAAATAGTCAGAACAAGGTAAGTGAGATCGACCTTACTTCAAACCAGCCCTTCCAGATAGCGCTGGAGGAGCTTTCAAGAACCACATGGACGAGGCCGTTGAAACCCGGCGACAGGCAGACACGTTGGTTTTATGAACGGGTTAAAGGTCAGTATAAAGAGGAATTAAATAAAGAGCATACCAAGCAGCGTATCGCACAATTCAAACTAAAGAATCCTTCCAACCACGTAATCCGGAAAGAAGAACTTGCGAAGTTCCGCAACTGCTGGAAAATGTTGCCTTATTGGGTGGCTCGCGGAAGTCAGAAAAATTACCTGTTTTTTGTTTCGGCAGAAAATGATTCGACACCGGACCGTCAGTATTACAAAAACGTGGTAGCCAATGCTATTCTTTACAGGGAGGCAGAAGATATTTACGGTAAAAAACCAAATTCAATGGGGGATTTAAGATACCTGGCTGTGCCTTACTCAATGGCCTGGTTGAATCATCAGACCGATGGCCGTCTGGATCTGGCGAAAATATGGGAAGATCAGGCAATCTCCCCGGCTTTGAACAAACTTATCGGAAATGTATTACGGAAGGTCAATAATTTTTTACAGCAAAAACCTGATGAATTCGCTTTGATAAGTGAATGGGCAAAGCGGGAAGAGTGCTGGAAAACGCTGTCCTCAATAGGTCCTGAAGAAATGGGTATAGATCTTGGACAAATTGCAGATGATCTGAAAAACGCCGATCTGCCCGGATTGTCAGTAACAGCAGCAACCGGTACGCTCAGCGGCCTTTCCATACATGATTGGGAAAAAATAGCGGCTGAAGGACAGCAAAACCGTCGCTTTGATCTGTTTCAGCTTAACATTATCCGCAATGTGATCCGGCGACTGAAACTTGGACAGCCGTTCACTGAAAGGCTCAATGAGCAGGCAGCCACATTACTGAAAAATTATCAGGACGGAACAGTTGACCTCTGACTCTTTTCCAGAAAAACCTTCCAGCGTATTTCCAGTGCACCAGTTGAGGGCCTGCAACCGGAATTATTAAGGTCAAGGGTTACCCCGTTGAACTTCGAATATTCCGTGTTCATTAACTCGCGGCTGAGTACGACTTTCAGATCGGACGGACATATACCAAGTAAATCAGCATCATACAATGCGTGGAGGTCACGTCTGAGTAACAGTCCGTTTTCGCAATGGTTATCTTCATCACCGCGATAACAGCAGATATGACTCGCCTCCAGTGCAGTGGCAACTGTACAATCCGTCAGCATACATTTTATGCCGTAGTATCCGAACAGATCGCTCCTGAATTTACTTTGATCGGGCCGGTAATATGACCTGCCGGTGCGGAAAGCCCGTTCGTCTTTTTCTGAAGGTTTATAAGGGTCCGTAGTCATATACGGCCTCAGAACAACTCCTGCCGGTGAGCCCAGCTGGCGCAGCAGATCGGGAAATAGTTCCTCCAGGAATGACGGCATCGCACGCTGAATGGAATAATACCGGTTCCGGTTCATATAATACTTATTAAGCAATTGAACACTTGTCTTTTCAGGCAAATTGATAAAGCTGGTACTGTAATCGGCGCGGTATTCGCGAATAGGTGTTATTTCTTCATTCAGCGTTTCAAACTCATGTCCTTTTCTGCATTTGTATTTCGGCGTTTTTGTCTTTCGTGCTGAATGTTCCTTGATCCCGCATACCGGACAGCTGTACCGTTTTTTCTCCAGGCCTTCGGTTACAGCTATATGATCAACAACCGCAAAGCCATGCAGATATTTCTTATCTGCGATAAGTACGTAATCACCCTCTTTCAGTTTGTTATGATTCGGGACAAAATTGTCATAGATGTAATAAGCGTCCGGCTTGTCGTCGTAACCGTCATTTCCGCCGAAACTGCTTTTTTCTCCCTTTGACTTCAGTATCCAGAGATGTTTGGGCATAATTTAAATTGGTGTTTAAAATAAAGTTAAGATAAAATAAATAAATCGCAGAATTATAATAATGACGGCTTGTTGTCTTATTAAACTTTAATATAATTTACATAATCCGACCTCCCATAACATCGGACATTTCCGACCCCTCACCTCCTGATCTTTGCCTTCATAAAAAATACAACAAGATGAGTGCAACAGATAAAAAACAAAAACTCGGCGGCCACACCCAGCTATTCGGAGAGCAATTAGTCACCCTCAAAGACCTCCACGATTTTAAAAACGAGCTGCTTTTAGAAGTCAAAAAATCCCTCAAAGAAAACACCGGGCAGCCTACCAAAAAATGGCTCAAGACCAACGAGGTCTGCAAAATCCTGGGCGTTTCGATCACCACGCTTCTAACACTCCGTATCAATGGCGTTTTACCCTATTCCAAAATAGGCGGCTGCCTGTACTTCGACTACGAGGATATTTTAAAAGTGATGGATGAAAATAAACAGCTTCATGGGAAAACAACTAAAACCCGCAAATTCTACCGGCTTGGGTAAGCAGGTGCCGCCGGATCGCAGCCACGTTCTTATATTTTTTAACCAAGCCGGTTTCGCGGAAACTGACGCGTATCGCTTTTTAAAGCGCTATGAAAACAACGGCTGGACAGGCATAAAAGGCAACCCCATCCGTAACTGGAAAACCAAAGCCAATGAATGGATATGGGAACTGAAGCTGTTAAATCCGCACTTGCGGTTTAAATAGATCACAACGTAACGAAAGAGGATCCGAGGGCACTGAGGAACGTCCACAAGGACGCAAAACGCCGCGACAGCGCGTTTAGCGAGATGTATTTTTGATTACATCAAAAAGAATCTCGCCCTGAAGGGACGATAGGATAAGGGTTTTCCCAAGGCTCCGAAGTCGCCTTTTAATGGACTATAAAAGAAACCAATGGGCAGGAAGCAAGCACCAAATGCGGATGAGAATTTAACTGAGATTATTATGCTTAGGGTTTCCAAAGCCACATTTGACAGGCTGGAAAATATCAGGTCGAACAGCGATTGCCGGACTATTCCGGAAGTTGTAAGAAGAATTATTGATAAAGATAAAATAATCTTTTTTCATAAAGATGCCACCATGGACGCACCCATGGAAATCCTGATCGGCCTACAAAAAGAGCTCCGTGCCATTGGGATTAACATTAACCAAATTACCCGGAATTTTAACAGCATGGCCGGTGAACGGCAGCGCTGGTATCAGATCAAAAGGGCTGCCCAATATTACAACCAGGTGGATACTAAAGTAAGCCTGCTGTTATCACTTATCTCTCAACTGGCAAAAAAATGGTTGCAAAAATAATTACCGGTAAAACGATACGCGGAATCGTCAATTATAACGAAAACAAAGTGAAGCAGGGCCATGCGCAATGCATCGCTGCCGGTAATTATGGTGTTGAAGAAAATGACCTAAGCTTTTATCAAAAGCTTAACCGACTGGAGCATTTACAGGAAAAGAACAGCCGGGTGAAAACCAACGCAGTACATATCTCCCTCAACTTCGACCCGTCCGAAAAATTGACCAAAACACAACTTTCCGAGGTCGGAGCCAGTTACATGGAAAAAATAGGATTTGGTGATCAGCCATACCTTATTTACCAGCACTTAGACGCCGGGCATCCCCATATACATATCGTTACGACCAACGTCCAAACAAACGGTCAGGCGATCAGCCTGCACAATATTGGCCGGGAGCGTTCCGAACCCGCAAGAAAGGAATTGGAGCTGGAATATGGTTTAGTACAAGCCGAGAGCCGTTCACAAAAGCAGCAACAACAAACACTAAAGCCTTTTTCCATAGAAAAACTACAATACGGGCAAACCGAAACCAAACGGGCCATCACTAATATTGTCAATACCATCATAAAACAGTACAATTTTACCTCATTGCCGGAGCTGAACGCTGTGCTCAAACAATACAACGTAATGGCGGATCGTGGTGCCGAAGATACCCGGATGTTTCAAAAGAACGGATTGTTATATAGCGCCACCGACGATCAAGGCAATAAGCTGGGTGTCGCTATTAAGGCCAGCGCCATTTACAATAAACCTACTTTGAAAAACCTGGAACAGCGATTTCAAAAAAACGGGCAAAGTCGCAAGCTATACAGCGAAATGCTCAAAGAACGTATTGACAACGTATTATCTAACCACCCCAGGTTCAGCCGGAACGACCTGGATTATTTACTGAAAAAAGAAAACATCAAATTGCTATACCGTGAGAATAAGGACGGCCTTATCTACGGTATCACTTTTATCGACCAGTTCAGGAAGTCGGTTTTTAACGGCAGTGATTTAGGCAAGAACTATGCTGCCAAAGCCTTGACGGCTCGCATGATGAAAGAAGATCAATACCAGCACGAGGAATTCAAACAAAGGCAGAAACAGGGTGAGGGCCAGCCGGTACAGCAATCAACTAAAACTAATTATAACCGCCCGTTATCTATTGATCGTCACGAACCATTACGGCAAACTAATAACATCTTAAGCGACCTGCTGCAAACCCGCAGGCTGGACGATCATCTACCGGGCCAATTAAAGAAAAAGCGTAAACGCAAAAGGAAACAAGGGCAACAACAAAGAAATTATTGATCTATGCAAACAGGAGAGAACGAACACGGCTTGCGCCGCATCATTGATTTTACAAGGCTGTTAAGCCTGGTGATCATGACCATTCATTTTTATATCACTTGTTATGCCGCTTTTGAGGCCTGGCACTTAACGGTACCCATCGTGATCCGCATCACTGGTAATTTTGCCCGTATGCCCGTATTTCAAAATATGATGGACGCCAAAGCGGCAGCTTTATTTCTATTGGCGGTTTCCCTCATCGGATGCCGGGGGAGAAAAGAAGAAAAGATCAGGTTGAAAACGGCCGTCTCTTATATCTCCATCGGTTTGTTATTATTCTGGGGAAGCCAGCTTTTATTGTTACTGCAAGTAGCTGTTTTAATAAAAGCGATTGTTTATATGGGTATAACGGGATCAGGTTACCTGCTGATTTTAACAGGCGGAACATTAATCTCCCGTTTATTGCGTTTAAAATTCAAACAGGACATTTTTAATAAGAGCAACGAAACATTCCCGCAGGAAGAAAAACTGTTAGAAAACGAATATTCGGTAAACTTGCCGGCACAATACCAGTTAAAAGGCAGGACCCGTAAAAGTTGGATCAATATTATTAATCCATTTAGGGGCTTGACGGTATTGGGCAGCCCTGGTGCCGGTAAATCGTACTTTGTCATCAGGCATATCATTACGCAACATATCCGTAAAGGGTTCAGCATGTTCATTTATGATTTTAAATACCCGGATTTAACAAAGATCGCCTATAATACCTTAATCAATAGTCTAGATGCCTACCCGGTAACACCGCAATTTTATGTCATTAATTTTGATGACCTGTCCCGTTCGCACCGCTGTAACCCTTTGGAGCCCGGCACAATGGAAGATATTTCGGATGCAATGGAGGCGGCACGTACCATCATGATGGGTTTGAACCGCGAATGGATCCGCAAGCAGGGTGATTTTTTTGTGGAATCGCCGATCATGTATGTAACAGCAATAATCTGGTATCTGAAGAAATATAAAGATGGCAAATATTGCACCTTGCCGCATGTCGTAGAACTCATGCAGGTAGAATATGCCAAACTGTTTGCAGTGCTCAAACAGCAACGGGAAATTGATGCGCTCATTAATCCTTTTATATCGGCTTTTGAAAATGATGCCATGGACCAGTTAGAAGGCCAGATCTCAGGTGCGGGTATTGCCATGGCCAAACTTTCCTCGCCACAATTATACTACGTTCTTTCCGGAAATGATTTTACGCTTGACCTGAATAACCCCGAGCAGCCAAAACTGATCAGCCTGGGTAACAATCCTCAAAAACAACAGGTATATGGTGCGGTGCTATCTTTATATATTACCAAAATGATCAAACTGGTCAATAAACCGGGCCGGTTAAAATCCAGTCTGATCTTTGATGAATTTCCGACGATCTATTTCAATGGTATAGATACGCTGATGGCGACAGCACGCTCCAATAAAGTAGCTACCACTTTGGCGGTGCAGGATTACAGCCAGTTAAGGCGGGATTACGGGAAGGAGCAGGCCGATGTGGTGATGAATATATCCGGAAATGTCATCAGCGGGCAGGTATCCGGTGACACGGCTAAAGCCTTATCGGAAAGCTTTGGCAAGATCATGCAGGACAGGCAAAGTACTTCAGTTAACAGCAGCGATACTTCAGTAAGTTATTCCGGTCAGCTGGATGCGGCCATTCCTGTATCGACGATCGCTTCCTTATCATCGGGCGAATTTGTAGGGATTGTAGCTGATGATCCGGAACAAAGGATCAAATTAAAAGCATTTCACGCTGAGATCATCAACGATCATGAGGCAATACGCCAGGAAGAAAGCCACTATAAACAGTTACCCGCATTGCGAACTATAACGCAGGCATTGGTGATGAATAATTATTTAAAGATCAAAATGGATATAGAGGAACTGATCCTGGACGAACTGAATTGATCTGGTCCTGTTGCACTACAAAAGGCTGTAAAGATTGAATGCGCTATAAAAGAATAAATTACTGAAAGGCAAATCATCGGTGACTTTTTGGAGCAGATCTATTTTTTGAGCCTTGATATGCTGATCTCCTATATGTTCCAATAAACTGATGAAAAAGGGGCGGTCAGCTGTTGCCAATACATAAATGGCTTTTGAGAAGGCTTTCTTAATGTCATGGTGCTGCGCCAGGTCATTATAGAACAGCGATGAAAAAACGTAAGCCAGTATATCCATGAGTGGCCATTGAGGCGCAATTATCATGGCTTTTTGATTTTGCATCAGGATAGTTATAAATCCGGTTATTTCATGTGTGGTCTGGATATTGAACAGGTTTCCATTGATCGTATCAGCTGCATTGCAGGAATTCATCAGATAAAGCCGATGCCTGGCCGTATGGAAATTTTTAAGGGTCAGCAGGGAAAAGGCGTCGGATGATAAACGGGCATAGTAGGGGTCTTTATAATTTGATATAGGCGTGCCGTGAGTGATGAAATGTACTGCATCTGCCGGGTTGATCCGCTCCATTCCATCCTGGATGTCTTTATCCTCAGTTACCTCAAGTATGAAAGTATCTTTAAACAGGTTTTTCACAACTGCAGCTTCTTCACTAAATAACGGTAGCTCATCTTTTTCGTTGATCAGGACAACGAATTTTTCAAATGTTCCTGTCGTCAGTTGTAAAGGATACATGACAGGACATTGTGCAATACTGAAATCGCCAGAGGCCGTCCTTTCCATTATTCCGGCATTTAACAAGCACGACGGCGCTAACGGCAAGAACGCATCTAAAAGACCAGGGAAGATGTATATACCATTTTTGTCCCGGATGTTAAGCTCTGACCAGGTGGGTGTCAGAATTTCATCGATGTAGGCCGTAGCATCTAAAAATACCTCTTTAAAACTTGCCCTGCTACCTCCCCGTCTATATTCCTGCAGTGCTTTTGGATAGCTCCTGATATCATACCATTCAATAACGTTCCGGGCCTGCCGTTCACTATTAAGAGAATAAAGGGTAAAACCAGACCTTGTCAAAAATACGAATATAAGGATGTGACCCGTATTTAACTTATTCACCGCCACTTGTTGTAATTCTTCCAGTCCATTAAAGCTGAAGGGGGGCGTGATCTGATACCTTTGGGTCAATTCGTCTGTTAGCAGCGCAAGATCCTGCCAGGGGATCTTACTCGTAGCAAGTTCCTCATCGGAAAAGATGTTTTCGATCTGGCTGGCATACTCAAAAGGGTCATCGTATTTTTCTTTGAAATTACTGATCACCATCCCGCTATGATCATGCAAGCGTTCTATGATATGATTTAACCGTCTCTTGTCAGCATCGGAGACCTCAGATCGGTCATTCATATAACTTACCCAGCTAAGGATAGTCAGCCAGTCACTTTGTGAATTCTTTTTGAGGTAGATAAGTATGGGCAAAAGATCAACAACTTTGACCCGGAGGAATATTCCATCCGTTACTTCCAGTATCCTGCTATAATATTTTGTCCGGATGCCGCGTCGGAAATGTGGCCTGATAGTAAATCTCATCGTTACCTCGATCCGGCCGACTGCACTTTTTACATAGCTCAGCGCAACATTTGCTTCATCATTTTTAGCTAATATAAGCGCATAACAGATCTCATAATCGATCAGCATTTCGCATAAATAGAGATCAAGATCTTTTTCGATCTCCGTGGATATATCACCTGCCAGCATTTGCAATGACCTGAATGTGACTAACGCTTCATCCCATTTTTCCAGGTCTTTCTGACAAATGCCAATATGATAGCCTATTCTTAATTTCTGGTGCTGATCGGTAGTTACAGTTTTCGCAAGTTCCGTAAATATCCCAAGCGCCTTTTCTGTATGACGTAGCCTCATATTCAATGTGGCATAATTAAAACGCTGATGTTCGGGAATGATCTCATCGGCCTCCCTCAATGCTTCAAAAGCCTTATCATATACTTCGAGCGCATATTCATTATCATTCTCTTCAACGCAAACTCCGGCAAGCGCCAGCATCACCTCGATATGGAGGTCAGGCCTGTCCGCGTCAACTACCATCCTTTCCGCATCATCCAGCATCCGGTAGGCGGATTGAAAGGCTCCTTGCCTTGAAAATACGTTCACAGCATGGAAAATGAATTTCAACGTTTCCGGAATTTCATTTATAGCACGGTAATAATCAATGATCGCCTTGTCTATCAATAAAAGACTATCCTCACCTATGACCTCTATATCTACAGTTGTCCATGTATTCTGGCAGATCATATGACCGCTACCATAAGCGACAGGCTCCTGAGCACAAAAATGAAGCGCCCTGTTTAAGTTCTTTATGAGCGTTGCCGGTTCTAACTTGTATAAATTCGACAGAATGACAAAATGCCAAACCAAACCTACACGAGAGGGGTCATCAGAAGTCGCGAACAGGTCCATTATAATTGTACTAAGCTGCGCTGACAGTGCGGCCTCCCTTTCAGGCAGATCTTCTAAATAGCCGATCAACGCTTCGAATCTGTCATCGGGTAAGCCATTTTCCAGCTGCCGCTCTATAAAGGAACGGAAAGCGTCAACTCCATTGCAGATAGAAAATTCAAGCTGTTGTAAAAAATCAATATCTTCCATATGATAACAGATTCAATTTAGTATCATAACCATAAGATCATATATCACGAGCCTTCAGAAAGGGCAATTCCACAGACTTACGATGGAATTTGGTGAAGTCATCGATCGCAATCCCTTTAAGGGCATCCAAGGCCAGTGAGCCTGAAGTATTATCATCCCGTAGCGGGTAAATAATGATACAATCCACAACCGCAGCATCTGCGGACTCAGCCGTTATTCCCAACGCTTTCAGTACGCCCCTGTCGCGGGCGTATCCGCTCAGCTGCCGTATGTCACTACCTTCATATTTTTCATGGTAACGCGGCTTGTATTTAGCATCAATGACTGCCTTACTTCCTTCCAGGCACAATAAAAAATCCGGGTAGCCGTATTTCCCTTTTACCTGGAATTTTATGAATCTTCCGTAGCTTTCTTTCCGGAGTTTTGATAATACATATAGTTCATATAATTTACTCATGTCGATCCAGAAAGGCGGTACCTTTACGGTCTTACCACGGGTCTCAATGGTATTGATGTTATAACCATAGCGCTGAAAGATCATTTTGGCAAGTCTCAGCCCTTCCCGGTATTCTTTAAAGAATGGATTGATCCTGATGTTTTGGATGTCATTGATATGGGCAGAATCGGAGACGGTTTCAAAAGCGGGGGTGATGTAATTCGTTAACGCCTCCATAACGGGACGATGTTCTTTCAGTCTGAATGAATTCAGGTAACGGAGTGCAAAATTCAGCGCTTTTTTCAATATCCTGTTCTCTAATCCATTGATGCCGAATTCATGATACTGGCAAATATGGTGTAAGGGCCTGTTCTTTAGGTTGTTTTGACGTATTTGCCTGGGGATCATTATCTTTCCCTTGATGCGGTTATTCAGGTCCTCTGTGACAGGATAGTAGCTTTTTTTCAACCCTTTTGAAACTATAGCTTTCATTATTTTCAGGAACTGATAGACCAGTAATGGGGTCAGCAGGTCAAGCTGGTGCGGTAATTCGATCTCCGGTTCTCCGGTCTTCATATCGAATACAGATGAAAAATGATCTCCGATATCCTCATTGGACAGGCCATCGAACAACATCCGGTAAAAATCGGTACTTCTTTCTTCGCTGTTCAGTTTAGGTTCGATATAAACTGCCAGCTTCCCTTTTTCCAGCCAGTCTGCGCCGATATAATAAGAACTGTGGATGGTTCTTTTTCCATTCCAGTGTGCTCTCAACTCCAAACAACACTTTTTTTCATCTCCCTTGAAGAACAGGGATGACCAGGAAACGTGTTCGTCAGACTGAATGAAATTGCTCAGATCAAGTCCGTTGGGGTAGCCACAGTGTTCACTGATGGGCCCGTTATTCAGTAAGCGCGTCATAACAGGCTCTTATTTTTTCGTCTGGAAGGTCTGTGAGTATACCATCCTTTACGTATTCATGTAATAACGGTAAGATCTCATAAATGAATTTTAACTTCAATTGCGGAACATTGTCTGCCAAAAAGTAACTATGGCCAGGCATTACGTCCTTCGCGTCGAATTCTGAAGCGATATAAATGCTCGCCGAGGGGTCATCTTCATTTGCAAAAAGGGTCTCGACCTGTTTAAACAATACTTTCGCTTGTGGAAGGGAGATAACATCCACATCCGGCGTGATATCAGCGAAAACAAAACGCCTTCTGATCGCGTAATCAAGATGTCCTACCGACCTGTCGGCTGTATTCATGGTGCCGATGATATACAGGTTGGAGGGGACGGTGATCAGGTTTTCCCCTTCATCCAGATCGTAAATGCTTTTTACAGGCACGTTGCGGTATTCCAGGGCAAATATGAGTTCGCCAAGCACTGCCGGAAGACTTGCCCGGTTGATCTCATCGATCACCAGGATGAACGGCTTCTCTTCTACCTGATGAGACGGGGTGGAGGGTTCTTTTACACCTTCGGTATTCAGGTAAGTCCGGAACAGCTCCAGAATTTTCAACCAGTAGCTGCTGTTCCCTTTAGCGGATAGGGAAAGCGTTGGTAGTTCCCTGATCTCCTGTAAGGTCTTTACATCTTTCAGATACATTTCTTTAAGGTCTGTATAGGGAACGCCGCCGTCTATGTCCCAGGTATCGCCTTTGTACCTGATCGTAGAATTTGTAATACGGGTTATATACGCGAAATCAGTCAGTTTGATCTTACCGGTATCGGTAAGCTGGGTCTCCAGTGACCCCTGAAATTTCCCGATCATCTGCTGCGTCCATTCTTCCCTGGTCGTTAACTCGACCGTCTTTTTACTGTCAAGTAAATTCTGGTTGGCCAATAAAGCAAAATTCGTAAAGGTCTTGTTTTCGGCCTTATATTCTATAGCATTATCTTTTGCTTTGGCAGCAATGCCCCTGATAAAGTCTTCATAGGCATAGGCCGGATGGAATTGAACAAATTCATATTGACCGGTTTCACGTAATTTGAGTATCTCCTTATCTCTCGCCGCCTTTTCTTTGCTCATCGGTCGTTTAAATATCAATTGATGGGCTATTTCCTGGGCGGTATAGGTTTTTCCTGTACCTGGCGCGCCTTGCAGAATGAGCTGCGGTTTGACCGTTAGTAAAAGATCGGTGTATTTTGCTATTTCCTGCATGTTTGCAAAACTTTGATTTTTCGTGGTGTAGATCAGCGAGTAGACCGGGAGTTGTCTTTTCAGGTCATTGATCAGGATATTAAGATCGCTGTCCTGGAGCTCATAGCTATCGTTTACCTGTTGGACCGGCAGCTCTTTTCCAAATAGTGTAAAGGTATTGTCCCTGGGTTTGACAAGTTCCGATCTGTTCCCCCATACGAACCGGTAGTCTGGCAGCATAGCGGTGATCTCGGCTTCTTTAGCGAGGAATGCTTTCATGAAAGGCCGGATATAATCTACAGGGTACATGGCATTTTTGAATGGCACATACTGGGCGCTAAAACCTAACCCATAAAATACCGTATCATTATCAAACGAAATATGATATTGGATCTCTGTGCCTCCGCCCTTATTGATGGCCCACTTATCCTCATCATGTGGATTACCGAAGAGCTGAAGGCCGCTGATACGCAAAGCGCCCTTTAATCTTTTACTGGTATACTGAAATTCTTTGATGAAGTCAATTCCGGCTGCTTTGTCGATAGCTTTGGACAATTCGGTGATATTCCTGAAGATCATTAATGATAATGGATAGGTGGTTTCTCGTCCTGCTAATATGCTGTTTAGTTTCATCATATCCAAAATAATTTGGGGAGAACTTTGTAACGACGGGAGATCATATTAAATCATAAATTTGAGCTTCAACCTTATTCAATTATGACCACGTCCAATTCCGTTTTCAAAAAAATGATCATTGATACCGTTAATCAAAAGAAAGGCGAATCTTTTTTTATAGATGTTTTTTACAATGAAGCCATCCGTCAGATCCGGTTCGATAAGGCAGACCGTGCATCTACTGTCCTGAAACGAAAGGCAACGGGAGAAGAATCGTGGAAAAGGAACCTGAGAAATTGTTTGCAAACACTAAAGACAAATGGTGAACTGGTCAACTCTTCACCAGGTTTCTGGCGGTCACCTACGCCTGATATACACTTTCATCTGGTGCCGGAGGACGCATGGATCAAAATTAAAAATGCTGCTGAAAAAGCATTGATATCAAATACTTTATGGGCATCAGCGATCATAGGGAACGATTACAAAGTATCGGGAGTCGATGCAGACACGATATATGTGGAGCGGCAAAGTACAGGCTCTGTCGCGGCTTTATCCAAAGAGACGGTGATCAGGGGTGTAAATTCATTGAATGCGGCCGGAGGCGTACTTGGAAGAGGCGCCATGATCAAAACTGTAGCCAAAGAGGCAGCTATTGTTTTTCTCCACCCGGATCTGGACTGGCATGAACACGGGAAGTTTATCAGGGTAGCCGGGCAGCGCACGGTATTAAAGGCGCTGGTCTCCGCACTTAAAGAGGCTACTGATGATGATGTTGAAGAAGCCCAGTACTACGCGAGAAGAATGCGCAAAGGACAGGCGCAGCTGCGAAATAATCTGTTACTGGTGTATGATGGAAAGTGTTGTGTCTCCAATACGGGTCCGGAAAATGTACTCCAGGCGGCCCATATTGAATCTCATGCCAGCAAAGGGAATAACAACTCGACCAACGCGCTATTATTGCGTTCAGACTTGCACGACCTCTTCGATGACGGGCTTTTACTGATAGAACCTTCAACCTTAAAGATCGCTATTCATCCTTCATTGAAGGATACAGATTACATATTATATGATGGGGATACCCTTCGCGAAAGGACGGATAGACAGTTACCTGACCGGGAAAAACTTGCTGAACGATGGACAAAATATAAATGGTAGAAGTGGTATGTTATGGCTCGACGCCTATCAATATCAAAGGGACCGACGGAACACCCCGCCCTTGCCTGGCCAGGTCATAAAGCGCGCCTTCGTAATAGCCGGGGCCCGATGACATCAATGCCTGCATGGATTTCATCGGTAATATTTCAATGCCCAATTCGATCGTGTTACCTACAAAGAAAGCGAGGTGTTTTACAAAAAGATCATAGGCTATGAAACTGTATTTGCCAAATTGTACCTCAACAGCGATCCTGTTCTTCACAAAATCGGTCTGGTTGTAGGATCGGATCGGTATCTTACCGGCTTTCTCGATCTCAGCCTTTTGGTCAGCTTCCGGCAAATGCATGGTCTTAGTGATCAGGTCATAGTCATCGGTCACCCAATAATTCGTCCTGCTTTCATACCATCCCAGTTTTGCAAATCCCTCTTTAATGATCTGATTGAGTTCGCCGGGGCTATATAAAAGATTGCCCATTTTCGTCTTTTCCTTACTGACCTTCGTCATGTATTTCGAAAGATCAATGGATCCGATCACCCCTACGATCTCGTCCCACATATCTTTATGATGATATTGGATCCATTCAAAGCCGTTCAGATGGGAATAATATGCCCCTATTTTCATTGATCTGGTTTATGGTCTAAAAATAAGGAATAAATTCATATTAAGCCAGAACCGGATCAAGCACGGGCGGTGCCAGTTCAATCCCTGTATTCTCTACAATGGCATTAAAGCCCGCTCCTAACAGGATACCGATAAATACATCTGCACTATTTTCGATCAGCTTTTTATTATCGACCTTTCCTTCCTTGCTGGTCAGTTCAGCTTCCACAAAGGAAAGGATAGTTTGCACATAGGTATCATTTGACCTTAAATGATCCTTAAACGAGGTTGCGAAGACGCCAATCTGATCGATCAGGTAAATAGGGCCTGTGACACCACGGTCCTTATTGGTCCAGTTCTTTTGAAGGTCATCGGTATTAATGCTCCTTATAAATGTCAGATATCCATTCAGAAGGCCTGATAACTGATCATCTTCAATAAGATTAGTATAGCTGACCGCTTTATGGAACAAATTACTGTCCAGTTTGTGCCCCTTGATATTCTTTGAGTTGCCATAAAAGAAATTAACAGACCAGCTGATCTCCTTGGTCACTTTATTGAACGCATTCTTCAGTTCAAATCTGACCCCACTGCCGAACCGCAGTCCCGGTATAGCCAGCCAAAAAGAACGGCTGGCTGAATAATTTGCACCCTCGTTATCCGGTTGATGGGAAATGGCCTGCTCCGTGCCCAGAACAAGGCGTTCCCTGATCACGTTCTTCGGTAAAACAAGTTCATTAAGCTGCGTTCCCAGCATGCTTTGAGCGATATAAAAGGTAAGTAACGGCGGTACTGCGTTGCCTATCATTTTGATCTTTCCGGCATAAGTCTTACTGAAATACTGGTAATTGATCGGGAATGACTGCAAACATCCTCTTTCCCGGATGGTCAGCCGCCTTAAATTATCCTGCGAGTCGCGGATGATAATACTTTCTCTTGAAACTCTTGTACAGAGCGCTGTAACTGTTCTTGATGGCCGGTCAATGCGGTCCGGGAAACTCATGGCGTTATAAACGGGATGATAGGTTTTGGTATCCCGGTTGATCCGCTCTTCTTCCGCAGACAGATTAGGCTCAAGGATATGATCCGTTACCAGTTCGCGGGGTAGTACAATATCATAAACGGGATCGGTCATCGGGTCTTGTTCCAGTGCATGCAGGACATCCCCCAAATTCAATTTTGGCGTTCTACCCGCGTAGGATTCAAAAAGATCAAATGGAAATCTTCCTGCGATCATCCGTTTCCTGTCCTGGGGCACACCGAAATCAGATGCTTTATAGACCCTGATATCGTCAAATAAATGGGCAAATTGTTCCAATGATCCCCCGGGAGCGATCTCCCCAGCGAGTATGCCGGCAACCCTTGGCACGTTTTCCATGGCCCAGTAACGTGGCTGTAAATATTCAACCACCTCCAGGAATTTCTTGATATCTACTAATCCATCTGCAATATCCCCCTTGCCACCACGGTTTGCCAATGAGAATTGCGTACACGGCGGACTGCCGACCACAAAATCGATCAGTGCCGGATCAGGCAGATCGGCATGGGTCAGTTTCCGTATGTCACGTTCCGCATGGTCTGACCCGAAATTCTTATTGTGTGTCTGATTGGCATCTTTCCACCATTCATAGGAGGACAAAACCGGAACGCCGGCCATTTTAAAGCCCAGGGTCCAACCACCAATTCCACTATACAGATCAATAACTGCCATGCTATACTTCTTTAACCAGCTCCTTGGAGCGTAAATGAATTATTTTTTCTTTTGATGCCTTAAGGATGCTTTCATAGCTTTTCTCATCGATCAGCAAGGAAGCGATCTCATCGCTCAGGTATGCTTTCTTCAGGTCTTCGGCCTTCACGCTAAATAAGCGGGAAAGCACTTCAATGATGTCGTCGATCCTTTTCTTTGGGAACTTGTTCTCGTTCTCGATCCTGCTCAGCACGGCAACATCCATGTCCAGTTCATTGGCCAGCTTTCGCTGAGGCCAGTTCTGTGCTTCTCTTAATTCCCGGATCGTCGAACCTAAGGTTGTCATTGATATCAAATATATTGATAGTTTTTATGTTGACAAAAAAAATCAATATAAAAGTTATCAACAAGGGCTTATTTGTTAACGTTGGATATGACCAGTTCGATCATCGGAACCGTATCTTCTTTGATCTGACATTCCCAAAAGGTCAGTACTTTCCAGCCGGACTGTTCCAGTGCCTGCCTTTTTCGTTCATCCCTTTCTACGTTCTTTCCGAACTTATTCTGCCAGAACAGGCTATTTGATTTTGGGTTGGGTAAATTACAGACCGGGCATCTGTGCCAGTAACAACCGTGAATAAAGATCGCCACTTTTTTTCCTGGAAACGCGATATCCGGCCGTCCCTCGACTTTCCAGTGGAGTCGGTATCCCGTCAACCCGTGCTCTCGCAACGCCTTTCTGAAGATGAGCTCCGGTAATGTGTGCCTGGCTTTGATCGCGCTCATGACCTTCGACGTGATGGCGGACTTTGGTACCGGTGAGCGTTTGTCCCTGCTATATTCCTTCATTCTTTATCAGCCTGTCCTTGCCAATGCCGATCAATATGAAAGGACACGGGTTCCCCACGCCACGATCAAGGCGCAATAACAATTTATTCATATGCGTGGTCGCCTGCCCGTATTTTGAAGAATACATGACCATAGCGATCTTTCTGATGGCTTCGTCTTTTGGCAATTTGATCAATGTCCTTATTGCAGCCTTGGCTGTATCGGAAAAGGAAGAGTATGTGGATAGCTTTTCCATGTCAAACGGATAAAGCTCTTCCAGGAACCGGTGATAGACATGGTATAGCTCGGTTTGCAAACTCGCTCCGCGTGTGATGATGACACCCATGCTCAATTCGCCGATCTGGTGCAGCTTCCTGAAGTTCTCCAGGTCGCGGTCGTAGAACGGGTCCTTATTGTTCCATTCGATCTCCAAGCCGATATTGCCCTGGTCAAAGGATTTATAATGATCCACCTCGTGACTCTCCGAGGTCAATATCTTACCTCTTACCCGGTGCTCACTTTCGATCTTTGCCTTTTTCCAGTCGCTGGCCACTAATAAGCTGCCAAGCGATTGGGTGATCGAGCTTAGCCCCCCTCCGCCTTTAATGATCTGGCTTTCCTGGAAAGTAAAAGTATTGAGTATCTTTTCAAGTTCGGCTTTGGCATCGGTAAAGTGGTCATTGATGATCGAATCCGCGAACCGGGTGAAATAGATCTCGTATCCGGGCGCATTGATGATCGCGTCGTTCGTGTAATAATTAGGCATATGATGGACTGAAAATTCAAAGATATGATATTGAAGCTAATAAAATCATGCCGGTGGGTATGTTAGCAGGCAAGTCTTTATATTTGGGTCTGAAGGCTGACCATTTAGCTAGCCTCCCATCATCCTTATCTATCATAAAAATTATGAATTTCAAGAAACTGTCGCCGGAAGATTTTGAATTTTTAGTTGAAGATATTCTGAAGCTCAAAGGTTTCACGATAACATCCCGTCCGGGAAGAGGTCCCGATCAATCGAGAGATATGATCGCGGAACGATTATATACCAGCGATATGAAGATATCTGTCCGGGAGGTGTGGCTCGTACAGTGTAAACATTTGGCCGGAGGGAAAAAGAACAGATCAGTGCTGGAGAGCGATATCCCTAATTTTGTAACAAAAGCCAGCCAGCATAAAGCTAATCGTTATTTACTGGCTACCACCACAGTGGTCAGTGAAACGGTCAAGGATCTGTTCAATGCGACCAATGATAATGAAAGATCCGGATTGAAATGCGCTTTTTTCAATCAGCACGATCTGAAGGACTTCATCCGGCTTTATCCCGATCTGTATGAAAAATATTTCAATTCCGATGATCAGCCTTTAAAGGAAAAAGCCAGGGCTTTGGCTCGTTTTCTGCAGGTACATCATTTCGAAGTGCATAGGGGCGCTATCCTGTATGACTCGAATATCACCGCTGTTTTTGGTAATGATAAATTCAGTGATAAGCGCACAAAGCAAACTATCAGCGCATTCAGGCAATTGCTGAAAGAGGAGGGTGTACATGAGATCATCCTTGTTCAGACGGATGATAAATTTTCCTGGTGCATGTTCATACAGAGCAGCAATGCTTATTATTATCATGAAAAGATATGGGAACTATACCCGGCTGATGACATTGGGAAAGCGGCTCAAAAGGAGGCTAATTTCACCCGTTTATGGACCCATTGGGATACTCCATTTATAGCCTCCGGCTTGAATCTCTGAACCGCCTGATCATTTGCATGCTTCTTTCCATGCCTTATACAGGTGTTGAAGACCGGTCTTTGTTCCTCCCTGAAAAGATCTTCCCTGGTTTTTTGCCGCGATCAGTTTGGCTACATCTGCCGCGTGACCTGTGTCCCAGCCAAGCTCCCGGATCAGGTAAGCACTGACCAGATCTTCATCAAGCTCCGGTTCATATTTATGCAGGGCGAGCACCATTGTTTTAGCCCTGTTGTTATCATGCGGATTATTTATGCCGGTCGTGCGATTGATAGAATTCGTTAATTGTTCCAATGCCTTTTTTACAATGCAGGACGGCTCAGCAAGTGCGGCTACCGCAGGTTGACCGCCCCTGATATCTGTAGGGTTCCAGGTATTCAGGTATTGCTGGATCCCGCTTTTTTGCCACGGTACCGCGATCACAGCGACAGTTGAATAGAGGTCGTCCAGAGGAAGTATATGCTCATCATCAAGGGCCAGCGTAATAATGACATCCTGCGCGTTATAGCCACCCTTATAAGTTTTAACGGTCTCTATCTTAAATACCGGTCTGCAATTTTTGAAGGTCATTCCCTTGAACAATTGCTTGACAGTGTTCGTGTCAAAGGCCCGCTCCAGCCAATCGACAGTATTTTGAGTACGGGCCAGCAGGATCACACGTTTTATAGAGGCATTTGCATCCGCCAGTTCACAGGCATATTTCATTGCCTCTTTATAGGCATTGTCATCATTATATTCGGTATCTACAAAAAAATGTGCTATCGCCATGATAAGTGTTTATGTTTAGTTCATGCAATTTACCTAATTCATTTTATATTGCCTATGCCATGTTTTAACATAGGCCCATTAGACAAACATCAACCATGCAGGACCACAAAGCTTCCTTAAAAGCAGATATTGACCGGATGACGCAGATCCTCCTGTACACGCAGGAGTCCTTTATTATTGCGGACTACCTGATCAAAACGGAAAAAATAAGTTATCTCAATACGATAAAAAAAAGAAATGTCTTTTTTGAATATGTCAAACACCAAAGCTGGCGGGTCATGGTGATCGAGCTTTGTAAGCTGTATTACTTCAAGTCCGGCTCAAAAGAGAACACGAATAACCGGGAACAGTTCAATTTACGGCACCTGATCAAAAGGTTACAGCCTGGTGGGGTTTATGACTGGGTCGGTGTCCAGCAGGAGATCATCGCGGACTGGTTAGCCGAAATGGACAGGCTTGATCCGTTTATACTCGACCTGCTGCATTTGCGTGATAAGCGACTGGCCCACGATGACCGGCAGGTATATGCTTTTAATAATGTATCCCGGAAATATATCCAGCGAATGATCAATATCGCCCAGTACATATTATCGCTGACAAGTATCAAGGGGCTTGATGAAGGGATGAGCTTCCAACTGGTACGTTCCCCGTCTGATGCTTTGAAAAAGATCATTATACAATTAGCTGATGCTCAATGTTCAAAGGATAAATAAAGATTGATATGCTACACGGATTCATTACACAGGACTCGGATGAAAGGAAGGTGATCGAAAAGATCACGAATTTCAGATACAAACATAACGGCATGCCTGACCTCACGCTTTTCTATAACCTTTTATTCGACCCGGTAGGTTATGAAGGCATGGAGGAGTATCATGGCTTTTACATCGGCACCAATATTCTGCGGAAGGAAATTGGCATTGAAAGAGAAGGGAGGCCCGGTGATTACGATATTATTTTCATTCCGTATCATAAAGATAAACTGTTTTATGAACGGACGGCTGTCTTTGAGGTCAAGATCGCGCGGCCCAGCTTTGAAAATGTCAACAGGAACGCGAATTCATTAGGCGAAAATCAGGTATATGGTTTGATAGCGGATGGATTTCCGTTGGTGGGTCTGCTGCATATCGTTATATCCCGGCCATTGTCATTGAACCAGACCACGCAGATAAAAATGGGCAAAGTCCCGCTTAACATTGACTGGCAGCCGGGTGACCCGCCGCAACCAAAAGTACAGGACCTGTTCGAATCCCAACCGCTGGACTGGCTGCCCTGGCATGGTCTCGATCAGCAAATGACCAGGTTGATCTGTGCAGGTTTCCCCAAATATGTCGGCATCAACGCTTTTGCTATTACGCAAAACCCGGATGGGACGCATAATGTCACTTCCTCACGTGAATACAACGGGTACACTTCTGGTTACTTCAGCCCGAAGAAAAGTATGCAAACGATTGCCAAAATCGAGGAACACTTTTTAAGGTATGGCGCGGAACGTTACCGCCAGGCTGCGATGTGGGATCATTAAGATCTTTTAATTCCTGTTATGTATTTTCTACATCCCCGTTATGATTTAAAAAACCTTTCCTTTTCAAATTTGCCTGGTACAACTTATCATCATGACCCCTGACGAACTGCTTACCCGAAAAGACCTCGACAACTTTAAAAAAGAACTCTTTGAATTACTCCAGCCTTTAACCAAAGCCCAGGGCCTCGTGCAGCAGAAATGGCTCAAAAATAAAGATGTTCGCAAGCTGCTCCAAATATCCGACGGCACGTTGGCTAATCTGCGGATCAACGGCACCCTTACCTTTCATAAGATCGGTGGAACTTATTTATATAGGCAATCCGACATTGACAAAATGCTTAGTGACCCTGAAAAAAAAAGCCCGAAAACGAAATAACGCCTGCCCAAAAACAAACGTTCAGCGTCCGGTTCTACATTAAAGAACCCAAAACAACGAAGAATGAACTGTGGCATATCTATATCCGGGTGACGGTGAACAGCAAACGGGAAGACTGGTCTACACAGCGTCGTTGCTTAAAGCAGGAATGGGATGTCGGCGCAAACCGTATGAGCGGTAATAAGGCCGTAGCACAGGAAACCAATGGCTGGCTGGAAACGCTGAATGCGCGGGCATTTGTATGCCGGCAGGAACTTTATGCCGCTGGCAAGCCTTTTACACCTACCCATATCCGCAAGTTGATGCAGGGTGAGGAACTTAACCCATCCAAAACGCTTTATGACGTATGGGACTATCATTTCAACCAGATCTGCAGCCTGGTTGGAAAAGATTACGCGGTAAGCACGATCAAAAAATACAAAACTGCCCGGAATGCCATGAAAAAGTATCTCAAGCTGCGTTATAAGGCGGACGACATCAAGCTTGATCAGCTCGATTTTCAGTTTATAAGGGAATACGAAGTCTATCTTAAGGCTGACTACAATGTCAAAAATAATACTGCTGTACAAATGGTGAGGAAAGTCCGCACCGTTGTTCGTTTGGCTTATGAACTGGGCTGGATCCAACGTAATCCGTTCCTGGCGCACCGGATGAAACTCGACGAAGTGCACCGGGACTACCTGACCAGCGATGAGATGCGCCAGATGTCTGTCAAGAAATTCCATCCGCCAAGGCTAAATATAGTCCGGGATATGTTCCTGTTCAGTTGTTATACCGGCTTATCTTATGCCGATGCTGTGCAGCTCAGGCAGGGTGACCTGATCACCGGCGAAGATGGCGACCGCTGGATTCAAACTAACCGTATAAAAAATAACAACCGGGTACGAGTTCCTTTATTGGAACCAGCGCAACAGATCATTACACATTACCAGGACCATCCGCGTACTGCGGACGGGAAATTTTTGTTACCACGTATTAGTAATCAAAAAGCAAATGCTTACCTCAAGGAGATCATTCGCAGTCTTGGCTGGCAAAAGAACCTGACCTACCATTGTGCACGTCATACATTCGCCACCACAGTGACGCTGACCAATGGTGTGCCCATAGAAACCGTAGGACAGATGCTGGGGCATAAAAATATCCGTTCCACGCAGCTCTATGCCCGTGTGACTGATACAAAGATCAGCCGGGATATGCAGCCACTTAAAGTCAGGTACCAGGGTCAGGAGCTCCGGCTTTCTTCTGAAGTTGGTTGAAGGTGTTCATAGTTGCCACTCCGGCGAACAGCAATATGATCAATTATGTTTAAAATTAAGAGCCGGACATTAACTCCTGCATTTGCCCATAAACAGTATCATCCGTTTTCTTTCTTCCAAATATGGAAACTGCCATCACTACAGCGATCATTAGCGAGCTGCCGATGGTTAATGGACGGGAACCCTGGTGATTACTCAGTCTGATGGCGATGTCCACCAAAAGGATCGCGCCTAATACTAAAATAACGAGGCTTACCGGCTTCAGCGAAAATAAATTGGGGCGTAATTCAATAGGTTGACCATTATCCGGAACATTACCGTTATAATGCCCGATGCTGATGCACACCTGGTATAGCGCAGCGTCTTCACGGATTGATGAACCCGTAAATACGGGTTCATATAATATAAAGTGTCTTTTTCTCCCATCGTTTAAAAGAAATTTCAGGTTATATCCCGATCCCAATAGTGAACGGGTAAATTCCGCCTGGTAGCTTTCAACTTCCTGCCAGTTGACTACTACCGTCGGAAATCCTTCTTCTTCGATCTTGAACCCTGCAGCGCTAATAAAAACAATTGCCGGATGGATAAAGCGGTTCTTACTTAGGTATACAACCGCCAACGGCCCCAATAAGAACAAAGAAGCAGCGACTACCATAGCGTTATAGTTGCCGTGGCTACCAATAACAATAAGAAAACCTGCTATAATAAAAGCCGGGTAAGTTACTAAGGTGAAGTTTAGGGATTTTTCCCGGTGGAATCTGTTTAATTGAAAATTCATATGGATTCGGCTAAATGATCGCCAAATATAATTTCCGATAACAATAAAAGAAAAATGAAATTGCTTCCTTAACAGCTTATTTACAATAGATTATTTATTTTGGGCAAATTTTTCATTAAATTCGTTCAAGAAAGAAAACCGTGGCGATCCTGGGCACACTTACAGACATCGAATTGCTATCCCTGCTCCGGGAAGACGATAATGCTGCGTTCACAGAGATTTACCACCGTTATTGGAGAAAACTCCTGCACTATGCTTTGCAAAAGACCAGTGAATACATGGATGCTGAAAACCTGGTGCAGGATGTCTTTGTTTCTCTCTGGAACCGTAGGGGACAACTGGAACTCAGTGGTGAATTATCCAATTATTTAGTGGTTTCCGTCAAATACCGGGTGATCAAGCTGCTCGCAAAGCAGCGTTCACAGCGTCTTTACGTGGAAGATAAACTGCAAAATGCCGACCTGCTTGATGATTCCACACAGGAATACCTTTCATTTAATCAGTTAAAAGCGGAACTGGAGGAGATCATCGTTACCTTACCCGAAAAGGCCCAGCTGATCTACCGCATGAACAAAGAACAAGGCATGAGCCATCGCCAGATCAGCGAGGAGTTGGACATGAGCGAAAAGGCCGTCAACGCCAGTCTCGTCCGCACGAAGAAAACCTTAAGAGCCTCTTTAAACTCATTCCTGGGCATGTATCTTTTATAATAGCATCTACGCAAATGTTATAATTCACAGTTTATCATACACGTATATTTCTGTGCGATTCTACGCCTGAGCCGTGATGTATTGCTCGCCCCAATTATAAAGGTCCTCCAATACGGGTAATAAAGTTTGTGCTTTTTCGGTCAGTGAATATTCCACCCGTGGCGGCATTTCCGCGTAGATCTTCCTATTCACCAGTTCATCCTGCTCCAGTTCTTTTAATTGTGCGCTCAGCATCTTAGTGGTGATAAACGGCATTTTCTTCTGCAATAGCCCGAAACGGTGATGCCCCTGATGGATAAAATACAAGAGCGCGATCTTCCAGCGGCCGCCTAATACCCGCATCACATTGTGCATGGGGCAAATAGCAGCTAATTCTGTTTCGTTAGAAAAGTTGGTTGACGACGTTTTTCTCATTACTTTCTTTTTGGATACTATAGTACAAATTAGTATGTACTGGTGATTATGAAATCAAAGATAGAAATTTGTCATCAACAAAAAAGAAAAAATTTATGAAAAAGACCATCGTCGTATTAGGCGCTACCGGCAAAGTTGGCGGTAAGATCGCAGACATCCTTCTAAACGAAGGACACCATGTAAAATTAATTGCCAGGTCGAAAGATCTGGAAAAAAGGTTTAGTCAGACTGAGGCGGAAGTGATTCCCGGTGATATCACCGATACTGATTTGCTGAGTGCTGCATTCAAGGATGCGGACAGTGCATTTATATTGCTGCCCCCTAATTTCGCCGCTCCTAATTACCGGGAATTTCAACGGGAAGTGGGCGATGCGGCTATTGAGGCGATCAAAAGATCAGGACTTAAATATGTGGTCAACCTGAGCAGTGCCGGGGCGCATATGCACGAAGGCAACGGCCTAATTGCCGGCCTCGCCGAGCAGGAAGTAAAGCTTAATCAATTGAAAGACATCAACGTTATGCACCTGCGCCCGGCTTATTTCCTGGATAATGCGCTGCTCAATATCAATCTGATCAAGGATAGGGGCATCAATGGTACCACGGCAGACACGGACCACCAGATACCTATGGTAGCGACCAGCGACGTCGCTGTTGTTGCAGCCAAAGCGTTGGCTGGCCTGGACTTTAACGGCAAAGTGGTACGGCCCGTGCTTGGCGACCGGAACTATTCCTTTACGGAGCTCACCGGCATCATCGGAAAATCGATCGGGAAGCCCGATTTGCAACTGGTGCAGTTACCGGTTGAGCAAGCTAAAGCGGGCATGATCAGCCTGGGCATCTCCGAAAACGTCGCTGAAGATATCGTTAACATGGAAACCTCCCTGAAAAACGGCATCATGAACTACCAGCAGCGAACTACTGAAAATTCATCGCCAACGAGTGCGGAGGCATTTGCAAAGGATGTGTTCGCCCCGGCTTACCACGCTGCTTAAACCAAGAACATTTTTAAAATAAACGATCATGAAAAGCAAAAGATCATTAACCCTACTCAATTCATTTTTTATATCACTACTTACATTAAACACCATTAATGTCATGGCACAATCAGTAAACAACACCCGGCCTGAAAACGATCCGTTAATTTTAAAGGATATACGCACCTTTTTACAAGCTTTAAACTCCGGAGGCGGCAAGCCGCTGGAACAACTCTCACCTGCGGAAGCAAGACAAGTTTTAACAGGCGCGCAAAATTCGGTAACTGTAGACTATTCGGGCATCGAAGAGTCTGAAAAGACCATCACCCAGGATGGCATTACCGTAAATATCCACATCGTGAAACCCGTAGGCGCAAAGAAAGATATCCCTGTATTTATGTTCTTCCACGGTGGAGGATGGGTATTGGGGGATTATCCTACGCACCGCCGCTTTGTCCGCGACCTGGTGGTAGAAAGCGGATTAGCCGCAGTATTTCCGGACTATACGCCTTCACCAGAAGCGCACTATCCTACAGCCGTCAACCAGGCTTATGCGGCCACCAAATGGGTATCCATTCATGGTGAAGAGATCGGCGTGAACGGAAAAAAGCTTGCTGTTGCGGGTAACAGCGTCGGCGGTAACATGGCGGCGGTCGTAGCCTTAATGGCAAAGGACAAAAAAGGGCCCGAGATCAAGTTCCAAATGCTGTTTTGGCCGGTGACCAATGCCGGTTTCAATGACGGTTCCTACCATGCCTATGAAAACGGCAGGTTCCTGACCAGGAATATGATGATTTGGTTTTGGGATAATTATACGACTGACAAAAATGCACGTAACGAAATTTATGCCTCTCCTTTGCGGGCCACCCTTGACCAGTTAAAAGGATTACCCCCTGCACTGGTGCAGACCGCCGAAAACGATGTTTTGCGTGATGAAGGCGAGGCCTATGCCCGTAAACTGGATGAGGCCGGTGTTGCCGTAACGCTAACGCGTTATAACGGCGTCATTCATGATTGGGGCCTGCTTAACCCGCTCGCACACCTCGCTGCAACAAAATCGTCTATGCTACAGGCTGCGGCAGAATTAAGAAACGCATTAAATAAGTAATTTTATAGAATTGGAATTATTCATTATGAAAAAGATTGAACTAAACAGGAACCATCCTGGATTTAATAAAAATGCGGAGCCATTTTTTAGCATCATCATGGAAGGGCTAAAAGGAGAAGTGGACGGGCAGCATTTTTGGGATGCGGTCGCAGAGGATGCTATATTTGAATTCCGGTATAATTTTCCGGGTTTCACCAACAAAATAGAGGGCCGCAAAGCCTATATGGACTGGTTTGCCGGTTACAGTAATGTGCTGGATTCGGCAGACAATTTAAAAGTGTATAAAGCACAGCAGCCGGATAATGCTATCATATTGGAATATGAAGTTCATGGCCTTGTCCCTTCCACCGGAAAATCGTATGACAACCGATTTTGCTCCATTATTACGATTAAAGACCAGAAAATCATTCATTGGCGGGATTACATGGATTCCCTGGCAGTGATGCTTTCTTTGACCAACGACTGATCTTAAACTTAAGGTGCTATCTGAAAGCAGAACTTCAATTGAAGTTCTGCTTTTTTATTAAAAACGGATTAAACACTAAAGATCATTGCCATCAAAAAAGTGTATGATTAGCTATGAATAAAGTGTACGATAAACTGTGAATAATGACAGCAAACGCTCAAATAAATTATTTTTTCTATCCCGCGTGTCATTTGCCATTCCCAAAGGACTTGTTAGTATATAGCCCTAAAAAATGGCCGACAAAGAACAAAGACGCTTACAGGAACTCGCGCATAAAATGCTGCAAGGCAAGATCAGTGCCGAAGAAAAGGCCGAGCTAAATCAATGGCTGGCCAGGTCCGATGACAGCCCCATTGAAGTGCCGGAAATGGCCGGTCAAAACGATGACCAGCTCGAAGCGCTGCTTTTTCAAAAGATACAGGAACGGATCAGGCCGCAAAAAGTCATCCGGCCATTATGGCCCCGTATCGCCGCAGCCGCTTCCATTTTAATATTCCTTTCTGTTGGCGCTTACTATGTATTCCATAAACAAGTACCGCCGCAAATCGCCCTGATTCAAAAGCAGGATATAGCGCCCGGACGGAACCAGGCTACTTTGACCTTGGCCAACGGTCAGAAGATCATTCTTAGAAAAGGCTTAAGTGGGCAGCTGGCCCGGCAGGGCAACACGGTGATCCGGGTTAATGGCGGATCGGCTATTGCCTATGTGCCCGGTCAGGTGGATGCTAAAATTGAATATAACACCCTGACCACGGCAAAAGGAGAGATGTCGCCTTACCCGTTGATTTTGCCGGATGGCAGCAAAATCTGGCTCAACTCACAATCGTCCATCACTTTTCCTACTGCCTTTTCGGGTAAAGAACGTCTAGTGAAAATCACGGGCGAAGCTTATCTGGAAGTGGTGCATAAAGCAGATCAACCCTTTAGGGTTGCGGTTAAAGGGCAAACCATCGAAGATAGAGGCACCCATTTTAACATCAATGCTTACGATGATGAGCCGGTTATCAATACCACCCTGTTAGAGGGCAGCATAAAAATCTCAGTGGGAACAAAAACAGCGGTCTTAAAACCGGGTCAGCAGGCCTCCACGGTTAACGGGAGTAGCTTAATCAATGTAAAAAGTGCGGACGTGGACCAGGCAGTTGCCTGGAAAAATGGTTTTTTTCAATTTAACGATGCGGACATTCAAACTGTTATGCGCCAGCTTTCCCGCTGGTATGATGTGGATGTGCAATATGAGGGCAAGGTTCCGTCATTTGATTTCTCAGGTGAAATGGAACGCAGCCTGAATGCGTCGCAGGTATTGAAATTATTAAGTAAGAAAGTACACTTCAGGATTGAAGGAAAGAAAATTATAGTAACACCTAATTGAGAAGAACGAGTATTAACCCGATCAGAAAACATTAAAAAGAAAGACTATGGATAAAAGCAGACAAAGATAGCAGCATAGGTTACTTAAATAAAAAAACCGGGTAGTGGTTCGAAGCACAGCCCGGCAATAGTTTGAGTAAACCTACCCGGTAATACCGGGAAAACAATTTGGAAAACTGATAGAATTTTTAACTCAAACCATTCAAAGGTAATGAATTTTACTGCTTTTTTAAAAGCGATGCCATGTGCATTGCTTCAACCCCAACAGGTACTGGTCTCCATCGCGGAGATCTTCCGCAGGCATCCGGTACTTATTAAAAGAATAATTATGCGGATCAATCTCATAGCTCTGTTAATAACCATCGGCCTGGTTCAGGCGAGTGCAAAAGGATATGGTCAAAAAATATCCCTGAATGAAAAAGATGCGCCCGTTGAAAAGGTACTTAAATCCATCAAGGAACAAAGCGGCTACGTGTTTTTCTATGACAATAACGATCTAAAACAAAAGACGGTCAGCATCCAGGTGCAGAATGCGGATATTAACGAAGTTTTGGATCAATGTTTTAAGGATCTCCCTTTAACTTATACCATAGAACATAAGACGGTGGTCATTTCACAGAAAGAACCGAACCAACCCACACTGCTCGACAACCTCAAAGCCAAAGCCGCCGAACTCCTGGCCACCCCCTTCACCATCACCGGCACAGTCACTGATACCACCGGTACACCTATGATCGGTGCCACGGTGATCCTGGAGAATACCAAATACAATGTGGTTACGGATGATAACGGTTCCTTTTACTTTAGCAATATCCCGCAGGGAAACTATAAGCTTGTTGTTACCTACGTAGGGTATAAAAAGATTGAACAACCCATCGTATCGGCAGGCAGGCCTGTTGATCTGAAATTAGTATTACATTCCCTTTCAGGCCAATTGGCGGAAGTGGTGGTCAGCAACGGCTACCAGAAGATTCCGCTGGAGCGATCAACCGGCTCTTTTGATTATATCGATAATGCCGCCTTCAACCGCTCAACCGGGCCGGATGTGATTAGTCGTTTAGACGGGATCGCTAATGGTGTATTTTTTAATAAAGGCGGTGATGGAAATAATTTTCCGGCGACCTTAGGAAATATGCAAATCAGGGGGGTAAATACAATATCTGGAGGATATTATAGTAGTTCGACGCCCCTCGTGATTCTGGATAATTTCCCCTATAACGGCGACATCAATAATATCAACCCAAACGATGTGGATAATATTACCATTTTGAAGGATGCCGCAGCTGCTTCAATCTGGGGGGCGAGGGCTGGTAACGGGGTGATTGTTATCACCACGAAAAGAGGGAAGCTGAACAGTCCTATGCAGGTGCATTTCAATGAAAATCTGAGCATTACCGGGAAACCCCGGATCATGGATGATCCGGCCTATCTGCCATCCAGTGATTATATTGATGTAGAGCAATTTCTTTTTAAACAGGGCTTTTATAGCGGGGTGTTTACCGACCCTTCGCAACCTGCCTATTCGCCGGTGGTCAACCTGCTGAACGAGGCGCAAAACGGGACGATTTCCGCAGCATCCGCCAACACCCAAATCAATGCTTTAAGGAATCAGGATATTCGAAATGATTACTTGAAATATTATCTCAGGGATAAAGCAGCCCAGCAATATTCATTGGGCATCAGTGGAGGAACGAATAGCGCGACCTATGCCTTATCGGTTGGTTATGACAAGGCGAGTGGTGGTACGATTGGTGGCAGTTACAATGACCGATTCACCATTTCTTCTAATAATAGCTTCAGGCCCTTAAAAAATCTGGAGATCACCGCTGGGTTAAGTTATGTTATAGCACCGGGCTATTCCAATGCTCCGTCTGCGGGAGGATTGAGTTACACAAGCCTTTATCCTTATACCCAATTGGCAGATGCCAAAGGCAATCCTCTGCCTATAGTCTACGGATACAATACTGCTTTCGTAAACAGCGCGGTGCAAAACGGCTACCTGCCCTGGACATATAATCCGCTTCAGGAAGTGCAACAAAAGTTGGATGTGACGAATACAAAAACATATGATACCAGATTAAATACGGGCATTAATTATACCATCATTCCTGGCTTAACGGCCTCTTTAGGCTACCAGTATGAAAGCCTTTCTTCCACTTCTAATCAGTTATATGATCAGAACAGCTATCATATCCGTAATTTAGTGAATACTTTTACGGATTTCACACGTTCGAATCCACAAAATACGATCTATCCAATACCGATAGGAGATGAATTGGATTATAATAATAATACAACGATTGATCAAAGCGGCCGGTTTGATGTCAACTACAATAAAAACTGGGGTAAAAACGAATTGACTGTCCTTGCCGGATCAGACATCAGCGAAACAACAACCGGTCAGCAAAACGGCGTTTATTATGGTTATAATGGTTTAGGAAACGTCGCTGCCATCGATCCAACGACCTATTATACGCAATATCCATCAGGAAATAGTTCTTTAATAGACTACAATAATCAGCCTTTTAGTGGCACTATAAATAGATTTACTTCCTTTTATGCAAATGCCGGATACACTTATGACAAACGCTATACATTAACAGCAAGTGTACGGAAAGATGAATCTAATCTATTTGGAGCCAATCAAAACCGTAAAGGAGTGCCGTTATACTCTTTCGGTGGAAGCTGGAAAATATCCGATGAAAAATTTTATCATTTCGATGCGATCCCTGTTCTAAGCCTCCGCGCTACCTATGGTTTTAGCGGCAATCTGCCTAATGTGGCAGCTATTACAACCATTTCTTATCAAGGTAATAATGCCTATGGTATTCCTTATGCAACTGTCAACAACCCACCTAATCCAAACTTAAGCTGGGAAAAAGTGGGACAAACTAATTTAGCGATTGATTTTACAAGTGCTAAAGCCATAATTTCGGGTAGCTTCGAATATTGGCATAAAAACGGCACAAATCAAATTCAGTCCGGTATTCCTATTGACCCCACAACAGGTTTCGGGGTACTTACTGAAAACGCGGCAGATTTTAAAGGAAATGGTATGGATATAACGTTGAATAGCCATAATGTACGGGGTAAGTTTACTTGGACTACGGGTTTAAACTTTAATTATGCCATTGATAAAGCCACGAAATATTTTGGAACAAACCTCAACCCAACGGTAGACCAAATGATAGGAATTCATTCTGCTGGGAATTATCAGATTGGACTGCCACTCGAATCCGTTTATGCATACAAATGGGCTGGATTAACGCATAATACAGGTGACCCGCAAGGCTACTTGAACGGGGAGGTGAGCACCGATTGGGCGTCGATAGCGAATGCATCTTACAGCACGAATAAATCAAGCCTGGTCTACCTTGGGTCAGCAGCTCCTTTATATTTTGGCAACCTGCTTAACACTTTTACCTATAAACATGTTACCTTATCAGTCAACATTACCTATGAATTTGATTATTGGTTTCAGAAGCCTACGGTTTCGTATACAACTCTTTATTCATCCTTTAAGGTTGGCAATTTAAAGGATTACCAAAACCGCTGGCAGCAGCCGGGTGATGAAACACATACTACCGTGCCTTCAGCCATTTACCCGGCTAATCCGGATAGGGACATGTTTTACGGATTTGCACAGCCAAACTTTTTGAAAGGGGATAATATCAGGCTCAGAGACCTGCGCCTGAGCTACCAGTTGGACAACATCAAGAAAATCGGTTTGAAGAATGTACAGGTTTATTTGTACAGCAATAATCAATGGATCATCTGGCGGGCTAATAAGGAACACTTAGACCCGGATTACTTATTCCTGCCGCCATCTCAAAGTGTTTCTTTAGGTATAAGTGGTAATTTTTAATCATAAAATTTATAAAAAATGAAAAATATAAAATATTTAAACTTACTGGTTTTTGGGCTGCCCTTATTTTGTTTTACATCCTGTAAAAAATACCTGGATGCCAAGCCCAATATTTCGTTGGAAATCCCAAATACTGTGGCTGATCTGCAAGCCATTTTGAATTATGGTGTTCATGGATCAACTACAGCTCAAATAGGCAGCGATGACTATTATACGCCATATCCCCAGTGGCAAAGTATTAACGGTACTTTCAATCAGGACAACTACTATTGGAATTTACCAAATCTACAGTCCTCAAATGGTGATTGGGAAATTCTTTATTCTGATATATTTAACCAAAACGTCGTACTAGATAACATTTCCACAGTTTCTTTAGGAAATCAATCCGCCGATACGCGAGACCAGGTAAAAGCACAAGCATTATTTAACCGTGCTTTTTTGTTTTTTGAAGTTGAAAAAATATTTGGACAACCTTACAAACCCGCTACCGCCAATACTGACCTGGGAATTTGTTTAAGAACAACATCTTCAGTGACGGCCCCATCCAGCAGGGCAACTGTACAGCAGAGTTATAACCAAATCATCAGCGACCTGCGAACCGGAGTTGCTGTATTGTCGCAATCCGTGCCCGCACAAAATTTGGCCACCAAACAAGCCGCTTATGACCTCCTTGCGAGAGTCTATCTTTCTATGGAGGATTATAAAAATGCCTTAACTGCTGCAAATTCCGCTTTGGCTATTCAAAATAAGCTTTTGGATTTCAATACGCTCAATCCCTCAACTACTTATCCGATGCCAACGCCCAGGACTAATAATGAAATTGTATTTTACACGAATCCGGTTGGCGCTGGTTCACTTACTTCTTCTCATGCGTTGGTGGATACGCTATTGTATGCATCATACTCCGACAATGATTTGAGGAAAACTATCTATTTTAAGCACAGTGCGTTGGGCGGATATACCTTTAACGGGGGATATGAAAAAAATCAGGAGGCTTACACTTTTTCAGGCTTGGCCACGGATGAGCTATATCTGATCAAAGCGGAATGTGAAGCGCGGGCGGGGAATGTAAACAATGCAGCGATGAATGATCTGAATGCCTTATTGGTGACGAGATGGAAAGCGGGGACCTTCGTGCCTTATACCGCTGCAAGTGCGACAGACGCCTTAAATCAAATACTGTTAGAGAGGAGAAAAGAGCTGATCTGGCGAGGAATCCGATGGGATGACTTGCGCAGATTGAACCAAGACCCCAATTACGCGGTAACCTTGAAGCGTAATCTAAATGGGATTGTTTATAGCTTGCCTCCCGATGATCCACATTATGCTTTTCTTTTGCCCCCCGATGTAATTCAATTAGGCGGCGTGCCGCAGAATCCAAGATAAATAGCAGTATTAATTTAATTAAAAAGAGTATGAAATTTTCATTAAAAACATTTTTATGGCTATTGCCACTAACGATAGTACTAACTCAGAAACTGTCAGCACAAGATAATAATTACATATCTGTATTGGCCCGCGAACTGCGGAATACAAAGATCACGGCTTTTCAGAACGTTGAAAACTACCCGGAACATACTATTAAACTGTCTGATTTAGATGGTAAGACAGCGATCCTACTGGATTTCGGAGGAATTAACTGTAGAGGATGCGTTGCAGGATTGCCCGTGTTAGATAGCCTGCAAAAGAAACTAAAGAATAAACTCCTCATCATTTGGGTAACCCAAAATTCAAAAGAACAGATAAGTGAATTCTTAACCAATAATAAGATTGGCAAGAAACTCAGTATCCCCATTATGGCAAATGATACCGATTTATACAACTACTTTTTAGGCAAATCAAGGCAAATACCGCAGGAGGTAATGATAGATTGTTATGGAAATACGATTGGACTAGTAGGCGGACAGGTGGTAAGTGGCCCATTACTTAATTTTCTTGCCAACGTCAGAATGGGAACAGGGCACTACGTTGAACTATGGAAAGACCCTAGATAATTAAATATGCGCAAAATATATTTTTTATTACCACTACTTATGATCATAAGCAGCGGTTTATATGCCCAGATCGAAAACCCGGTAAAATGGAGTTATGCTGCTAAGAAAATGAACCAACAGGAAGCTGTTGTTTTTATAAAAGCGACCATTGATGAGAACTGGCATATCTACTCTATCAATCAAAAACCCGGTGGGCCTTTAAAAACAAGTTTGGTATTTATCCCTTCAACCGGTTATCAGTTGGAGGGTAAATTGAGGGAGCCAACTCCGCATACGGTGCATGATGAAGTGTTTGATATGGAGGTCAGCTACTTTGAGAAATCAGTGGTCTTTCAGCAAAAGGTAAAGCTCAATACGGGCCAGGCAGTCGTCAAGGGAAAAATCAAATACATGGTATGCAATGAGGAGAAGTGTGTCACACCCGATGATGTAGATTTCAGTATTCCCGTGAAGTAAACCAATCCAAAATAAATAAAGCTTTTTTAAAGCGTTTTCGGGCGTTTATTGGCCGCGCATTGCCAAAAAAATAAAAATAAAACCAAAAAATATGAAGAAGATCAGGTTATTATTACTATTGATCGCACCCCTGTCCACTTATGCCCAGGAAGGTGCTTACCAACTGACCATTACAGGAACTAAATTAATTCCACCTGCAAAGGTGTGGCTGATGCTGTCCAAAAGCAAAGCTGATACCGCAAAATTTAATAAGGGTGCGTACGCCATTTCGGGGAAAGATTCGCTCAATAAGGTAGTCAGTCTGAAAATCGATAGGGACGGTTCGGGTAAGCAGGTGAATACCTTTCCAATCTTTCTAGCCGGGGGAGCGATAGTAATTAAATTAGATACGGGCGAATTAACAATAACTGGCAACACGCTAAGCCGCCAATTCCAGGAAGAACTAGTTACCCCGATGAGCCTGGAAGCAAAGAACAGAAACTGGTTGGCCTTTGAATACGATGCAGCGATAGATCATAACTCACCTGATCTAGCGAATTTCAAAAAAAGGTACGATCAGGAAACGGCAGTATATTATGCTATTCCCGAAAACTTTATAAAACATGCGCCTGGTTCACCGCTGGCTATACCCGCGTTAACCATCATGGGGAATGCGCTGACCGGCATGCAAGGAAAAGATAACCCGGGTTTTGCTACGATGGTGGACGACTTAAATAAACTGTTTCATTCGCTCAGTCCTGCAATCCAGAATAGCCCTGAAGGCCTAAAGTATGCACAGCGATTGGCCAAACTAAAGGCTGCGGAAAGCAATTAAGTCAACCCAAAAACTAATAAATTTTGGAAAAGAATTTCATCACCCGTATCTGCATCGTTGCTGCCTTAGGCGGTTTGCTGTTTGGCTATGATACAGCGATCATATCCGGCGCGATCCCGTTTATTCAAAGTGCGTTCAGGCTGAACGCGACAGGCCTGGGCTGGGCGGTCAGTTGTATCCTGGTCGGCTGCGCCATTGGTGCTATGATCTCAGGTAAACTGGCTGATCGTTATGGCAGACGTACTGTACTGCTTTTTTGCGCCGTTTTATTTGCCCTGTCAGGACTGGGGACAGGCATGGCTACACAACTTGTGCAATTTGTCGGCTTTAGGATCATGGGTGGCCTGGGCGTTGGCGCGGCGGCTATGGTCTCACCGATGTATATCGCGGAGATCGTTCCGGCAATACGTCGTGGCCGGATGGTGGCGCTTTACCAGCTGGCGATTGTCAGCGGTATTTTACTGGCTTATGGGGTAAGTTATTTGCTGGCAGAAACAGGTAAAGAGAACTGGCGCTGGCTGTTTGAATTGCAGGCCGTTCCGGCATTGATATTTTTAGTGGGCCTTTGTTTTGTTCCTGAAACCCCACGCTGGCTTGCTGGAAAGAACAGGCCAAGCAAAGCTAAAGCAGTGCTGGTGAAAACCGTGGGCAAGTTTGCAGCGGAAAGGGAACTGAATTTAATTAATAACAGTTTTACAGCTGATCAATCACCATCTTTTAAAGAACTGTTCCGGCGGCCTTATGCCAAAGTGATGCTTTGCGGGATCTTGGTCGCCGTATTTCAGCAGACCTGCGGGATCAACGCGGTATTGTATTACGCCCCGGTTATTTTTAAGGCGACCGGTCTGGGCCATGCCGATGCGCTTTTTCAAACGGTACTGATGGGCGGCATCAATGTACTGGCCACGCTGCTGGCTATCGCCTTTGTTGACAAGCTGGGCCGTAAGGTTTTTTTACTGGCGGGCAGTCTGGTGATGGGCCTTTGCCTATTAATTATCGCCCTTTGTTTTCAATGGCACTACTTCGCGCATGATCTTGTATTGATTGCCATGCTGGCTTATGTTGCCGCTTTTGCGTGTACGCTGGGCGCGGTCACCTGGGTCTATCTTTCCGAGATCTTCCCGAACCGCATACGGGGTATGGCTTTATCTGTAGCCACGCTGGCCTTGTGGCTCGCAGACTTTATCGTCAGCTACACCTTTCCCGTCATGACCGCGCATTTAGGCACGCCGCTCACTTTATCGGCCTATGCGCTTTGCTGCGGCATTGCCCTGATCTATTGCTACCGCCTGCCGGAAACCAAAGGCCGCAGGCTGGAAGAAATGGAAACCTTGTTTACCAACTAACCCATTATAATACTATCCGAATGAACCCTGATAACGCTTATATCCGACAACACCTGACCGCCGCCAACCGCCTTTTTTATGAAGAACAGGGCTACCTGGTCGCCGAAGAACTATTACCGGCTGAAGCGATCACTAGCTTAAAGAAAGAAGCCGCAGCTATTTTTAAAGGCGGGCGCGGGCAGGTCGAAGGACTATTGCCGGTAGCGGAAAATATGCCCGATGCGGAAGTCCTGAAACAATACGTGGCAATACATTTCCCGCACAAGTTATCGCCCCTGATCCGTGATTTCCTGTTCAAAGAAGCTATTGTTGACATCCTTACACAGATCATCAGCTCTAACCTGAAATGTATGCAATCCATGCTCTTTGTAAAAGGGCCGGGTAAAAAAGGTCAGTCCTGGCACCAGGACGAGTTTTATATCCCGACCAGGGACAAATCATTGACCGGTGTCTGGATCGCCATTGATGATGCGACGATAGACAACGGCTGTTTGTGGCTTATTCCCGGCTCACACAGGCCGGGCTATATCCGCCCACGGGTGCCCACCGATAACCCGGAATTTAATGAAAAGGATTCGCTGGATATTTCCGGCTTCCCCAAAGAAGCGATCATACCGGTGGAAGTAAAGAGCGGCTCGGTTATCTTTTTCAACGGCTATACCCTGCACAGTTCGCTGAGCAATAAAACGAGTGATCATTTCCGTACCGCGCTGGTGAACCATTACATGAGCGCCGAATCCATGCTGCCCTGGGACCAGGACGGCAAGCATGAGCCAACGGACGACCTGCGCGATATCGTGCTGATCGCCGGGACCGACCCTTATGCCTGGAAGGGAATAACCAATGTCAATAAACCTTATTTACGCCCTGAATTAAAAGCTAAATGAAGTCACCAGCCATACAATTCTTTTGCCCGCGATGGGGAAGCCAGGACTTAGGCTGGAATATCTTTTTGGCGAAGGTAAGGGCCGCGGGTTACGACGGCGTGGAATGGGCGATTACCGGAGACGCCCCGGAAAGCCAGCTGAACGAGGTCTGGAAGCTGGCACAGCATTATGGCCTGTCGCTCATCGCCCAGCATTATGATACCCGTACGACCGATTATGCACTGCATTATGATACCTACGCGGCCTGGCTGGAAAAGGTAAAGCCCTATCCCTGGCTAAAGATCAATTCACAAACGGGGCTGGATCATTTCAGCTTTGAACAAAATGCCGCATTGATCCGGCTGACCGGAAATGTGGTACACGAAACGCACCGTGGCAAGTTCAGCTTCGCGGCACACATCACCAGGGCTTACCTCGAAGCGATCCCCGAACTGCGACTTACACTGGATGCCTCGCATTGGGTGAATGTAGCCGAAAGTTTCTTAGCAGATCAGGAAGCGGCCATGACCCTGGCCATCAGCCGCACCGAACATATCCATGCGCGGGTGGGCTATACGCAAGGCCCGCAGGTGCCTGATCAGAGGGCGCCTGAATGGCAGTTCGCGGTGGATCATCACCTGGCTTGGTGGGATAAAGTGATCGAAAGAAAGCGGCAGGAAGCTGGTGCAGTCATGACCATCACCACGGAATTCGGGCCTTATCCTTACCTGGTTGAACTGCCGTATTCCAGGCAGCCGGTCAGCGACCAATGGGAAATGAACCTGTATATGATGAACCTTTTAAAACAACGTTATGCGTAAACTGATTTGCAGTTCAATACTCTGCTGCTGCCTGCTTTTTTCGGTAAAAGCGCAGCAAGCCAAACATGTGATCCTGATCTCCATCGATGGTTTTCACCCGGATATGTACCTGGATAAAAGCTGGCCCATGCCCAACTTAAGGGCGCTGATGAAGGCAGGCACTTACGCGGATCACCTGCTCAGCGTGTTTCCGAGTTATACCTACTCGTCGCACGTAGCGATGGTCACCGGCGCGCTGCCTGCCCGTTCGGGTACTTATTTTAACCAGCCAAAGAACAGCAAAGGTGAATGGAACTGGTTTAATAAAGACATTAAAGTACCCACCATCTGGCAGGTATTGAAAAAAGCGGGCATGACCACAGCTTCAGTCGAATGGCCGCCCAGCGTCACCAGCGACATTACCTGGGACCTGCCCGAAATATGGGCCATTGACCAGCCCTATGACCGGATCACCGAGGCCCGGAAATACGCCACACCGGGACTGGTCAGCGAAATTGAGCAGAATGCGACGGGCAAGCTGGACAGCAACACCATGAATGCCGCTTACTTCAGCCTCGATGAAAACGCGGGCCGCGCGGCCGCTTATATCTTTAAAGCGCACCGCCCGGCCTTCCTGGCGGTACATTTAGCCGAAGTGGACGAAACAGGCCATGATTACGGGCGGGATGCCGATTCGGTCAGACTGGCTGCCGCATCAGTGGATAGGGCTATCGGCGATATCCTCGAAACCGTGCAACGAAGTAATATGAAGGATAGTACCGCTATCATTATCGTAGGCGATCATGGCTTCAGCACCATCCATACTGTATTCCGGCCCAATATGCTGATCAAAAATGTCCCGGCGAAATTTACCGCCGCGGGTGGCTCGGCCTTTTTATATGCCAGCCAGCCCGGCACACGAGCCAACCGGGACATCATAAAGGCAGTCACCGACAGTCTAAACCAATTGCCCAAAGACAAACGGCAGCTCTTCCGCATCATTGACCGAAAGGAACTGGATCAGATGGGCGCGGATTCGTCGGCTTTAATGGCACTGACCGGCTTTTCGGGAACCGTTTTCAGCGGGGCGATGGCCAAAGCGAAGATAACCGATCATGGCCCAGGTACGCTCATTCAGCAAAACCCATTGGAGGGTGTGTTTATCCCCGCACACGGCGGCCATCATGGCTTTGATCCCCGCCAGCTGGATATGTACACCGGCTTTATCGCCGCGGGCGCGGGCATCAACAAAGGAAAAGAGATACCGGAACTGACCGTAACGGACATCGCGCCGATCATCGCGCAATTGCTGGGTGTCGAGTTTAAAACACCTGACGGCAAGCTGCCGCAGGGATTGATAAAGAATTGAAACTAAACAAATGATAAAGAGAACTTTTAAATATATCCTTTCGGTTGGAATAACGATAGCGGGATTAGCTAATTCACAGGCGCAAGCGCCTAAACCCGATACCGCCAAAGTCGTCATCAAGCACACACCGCCGCTTTACAAGGATTATTTGCCGGACAAATACCCGGTAGGCCGTAAAGAAGGCCTGCTGAACGTGCTGAAAGTGGAAACCCATTATATGCTGGAGATCAAAAACAGCTTATTGGACAAAGATATTCTTTGCGTTAGCCGCATCATCAGGTCAGCTGCGGGATTGCGGAGCGCTACCTCGTCACTGGGTTATGGCGGCGATGAGATCAACGAGAACGAGATCCGCTTTGAAAGGATATCCGGCAACAAGCTGCTGGTCCGCCAGGTATCTTATGATGAATTGCCTGGGGATTCCACCCAATCCATGTACCGTTCGGTCAGTAACTCCAACCTGCAATCCATCGCCGGTATCTTTGATATCAAGTCGATCTCCAAAGGTAACGACGGCGTGATCATCGACATTACGGATTATCTCAACGGCGACAATGACCTGCTGTTTCTGGACCCCTCGGTAAAGAAGGCGCTCAGCATCGGCGCTTACCAGCCGGATAAGTCCTATATCGAAAACATTGACACTTATCCCAACAACACGGAGATCAAGGTCGTGAAAACCTATGTTAGATCACCGGATAAACCGGGTGACCCCGGCCCGGCAGGCACCATCAGCATAGAACTGAACTGTTCAATGTTGTTGTTGCCTGAAAACCCGATGCGCCCCCGTTATGCGGATGCTCGGGTAGGTTATTTCAGGAACACCTATGAGGACTTTGACAAAGACCCGCAAAGCGCGAAAAAGATACAAACCATTACCCGCTGGCGGTTGGAACCCAAGCCGGAGGATATGGATAAATACCTGCGCGGAGAACTGGTGGAACCCCAAAAGCCGATTGTCTTTTACATTGACCCGGCAACGCCGAAGAAATGGGTGCCTTACCTTATTCAGGCAGTAAATGACTGGCAAAAAGCATTTGAACAGGCCGGTTTCAAAAATGCCATTTTCGCCCGTGAAGCGCCGTCGAAAGCGCAGGACAGCACCTGGAGCCTGGAAGATGCCAGGTATTCGGCCATCGTATGGAAATCATCCGTTATCCCCAATGCCAGCGGCCCGAACGTACATGACCCCAGGACAGGTGAAATACTGGAAAGCCATATCAACTGGTACCACCAGGTGCTGCATTTGCTGCATAACTGGTATATGATCCAATGTGGTGCCACCGACCCCAAGGCCAGGAAAATGGAATTTGATGACGAACTCATGGGCCAGCTGATCCGCTTTGTCTGCTCCCACGAGGTCGGCCATACGCTGGGGCTGGTACACAACTTTGGTTCCAGCTCGACCGTGCCGGTGGATAGCTTACGCAACAAGGCTTGGGTTGAAAAGAATGGCCATACCCCGTCTATCATGGATTACGCCCGCTTTAACTACGTGGCGCAGCCGGAAGACCACATCAGCGAAGCAGGCCTGTTACCAAGGATCGGGGATTATGATAAATGGGCGGTCGAATGGGGCTACCGCGTTTTACCGGGTACCCATACGGCTGACGATGAGCGCACCACCTTAAATCAATGGACGATCCAAAAACTGAAAAACAAAAGACTTTGGTTTGGCAGGGAGGATAATCCCGATGACCCACGCTGCCAGAGCGAGGACATCGGCGACGACGCGATGAAAGCCAGCGGCTATGGCATTAAAAATCTTCGGTATATCCTGGCGCACCTCGGCGAATGGACGAAAACGCCCAATGAAGGCTATGATAACCTGAAGGAAATGTACACCGAAGTCATTACCCAATATGGCCGGTATATGGGTCACGTTACCAAAAATGTGGGCGGTATTATGGAAGATCCCAAAATGGTAGAGCAGCCCGGCCCGGTCTACCTGCTGACCCCGAAGGAAAAGCAGGCCCTCGCGATCGCCTTCCTTGACCAGAAATTATTCACCGCCCCGCAATGGCTGTTCTATGAACCGGTGCTTGGTAAAACGGGGTTTAACCCGGTCGCTATCGCCCGTTTCCTGCAAAATGGCCCTTTAGCTAAATTATTATCCGTTGGTACACTCAAAAAGCTGCTCAGCGCCGAAGCAAGGGAAGGCAACAAAGCCTATACCGCCAGCGAACTGTTAACAGGTTTGGATGGCACGATCTGGAAGGAGCTGCATACCCATACTGCGATCAATTTGTATAAACGCAACCTGCAAAAGGAATATATCAGTGACCTGGAAAAGCTGACGGTCAAACCGGCGCAGGGGGCGGAGCATCCTGAACTGGCATCAGTCGACCCTACTAATTCCGATGTGACCAGTATCGCCAGGACCGAACTGAACAAATTAAAAACAGAGATCGATGCTGCGCTGCCATTTATCAAAGATCCCTTAAGCCGGGATCACTTAAAGGATGTCAGGGAAAGGATCGACGTCGCACTGGACACCAGGAAATTTTCGCAGGTATAATAAACAATAGTTAATTCCTGTTTATGGCAAAAAATGAAGTCATATTAATTATAGGTGCAAAAGGGCAGATCGGCACTGAACTAACCGTTGCGCTAAGAAATAAATACGGAAAGGACGCGGTGATCGCTACCGACCTGCTGGAACCCAATAGCAGCCTGCTGAAAGACGGGCCTTATATGATGTTGAACGTCATGGAGAAACTGGCGATCGAAAATATCGTTACCCGTTATAAAGTGACCACCATCTATCATTTGGCAGCGGTATTATCCGCCAGCGGCGAGAAAAAGCCGTCTCATGCCTGGAGCATCAATATGCTGGGACTGATGAATGTACTGGATGTAGCCAAGATATTCGGGCTGAAGGTATTCTGGCCAAGTTCCATCGCTGTGTTCGGCCCCACCTCACCCAAGATACTTTGCCCGCAGCATACGGTGACAGAACCTACGACAGTTTATGGCATCACCAAGTTCGCCGGAGAGCAGTTATGCAACTATTACCATGAACAATATGGGGTGGATGTACGCAGCCTGCGGTATCCTGGCCTGATCAGCTATACCGCCAAACCCGGCGGTGGCACGACCGATTACGCGGTGGATATTTTTCACCAGGCTCTGGAAAAAGGTAATTATACCTGTTTTCTGAAAGAAGAAACCACGCTGCCCATGATGTACATGGCCGATGCGGTGCGCGCTGCATTAGAGCTGATGGAGGTTCCGGCTGACCGGGTAAAGATCAGGACGGCCTATAACATTTCCGCCATGAGCTTTAGCCCTAAGAATCTGGCCGCTGCTATCAATAAACACCTGCCGGATTTCATCATGCATTACAAGCCGGATGAACGTCAGAAGATTGCGGATAGCTGGCCGAGAAGTATAGAATTCATAACGGCGACCAGTGACTGGGGCTGGCAGCCGCAATATGATCTACACGAAATGGTCGCAGACATGCTGAAGCACATCAGTAAGAATGCTGCCTGTTAAATACGTGTTCGCCATCATCATGATCATTGCGTTAGCGGCGGCTTACAAAATATCAAAAGATGAGGATATTAATGATTAATAAAATGGTCTTCGATGCTCCGTTCTTTATAAGATCAGTAAAGTAGTTAATTACTGTTTTTTAGTTAATTAAATAAATGGCCCCCCTGAGCAAGGGCGTCGTTTAAAAGAAAATTCATTGATATGAATTTAGTTTAGTGAGGGCGCATACCGGGGAATCCCCGGATGCGCTTTTTTCCTCGATTTGATCCCTTTAAAAAACGCCTTGAAAGACCGTATTCCTTTTCAAAAAATGTTGCTGGATGTACCTTTACAGGTATTGCCGGCACATGAATTTTATGGTACTGGTTCTTTTCAGTCCCACCGTCATGATTTTTATATGTTGCTCTGGGTCACCAAAGGCAATGGTGAACACGAGGTTAATTTCCACAGTCAACAGCTTCGGCCCGGCCGGGTGCTATTCATACAGCAAGGCCAGGTACACCGCGTGATCCGCCAGCCACAGCAAGGTTGGATGATCCTGTTCCAGGCCGGATTATTCCGGCAATTTAACAGCCGCTATCCTGCCCACGAACAACATGGCTTGCTGGATTACCTGAATCGGCAGCCTTTTGTTGATCTGGTCAAACCGGTAAGCATGATTTTTCACCAGCTGCTGCCTATACTTAAAGCGGCGGCGGAAACGAACCCGCATGAGGCGGTGATCGCCGATTATTTATCCATCCTGCTTTACCATGCCAACCAGCTGTTCCGTCCCCTGCATCCCTTCCTGGTCCACCCGCAGCAAGCTGAAAAGATCAGGCAGCTGAAAGGGCTCATCGAGCGTAATTTTAGGACGGAGCGCACCGCGCCGTTTTACAGTGAAAAACTCGGCATGGTCACCCGCAAGTTGAATGAGCTGACCCTTAGGCTTACGGGCAAGCTTGTTCTGGAATTGGTGAACGACCGCCTTTTATCGGAAGCCGAATCGCTATTGGCTGGTACCAGCCTTACGGTGAAAGAGATCACCTTTGAACTGGGTTTTATAGACCATTCCCATTTCGGCGCCTACTTTAAGCGAATGAAAGGGATGACTGCCAGCGAATTTCGACGACAACAGCTGGCACATCCGCGTGCCTGATTTTACAAGTTGCTTATGATTTCCTAGCGTATTGTGCGCGAAATTTGAAATTATTAATTAAAAATTAATTATACCCGTTAATTCCCCACACGGGGAAAATTCTTTAACCAATTAAAATGTGACCTATGGATTTTGAGCAAGCAAGTTTTAAAGATTTTGAAGACATCGAAGGGATGGACTTTTATGGCTGGGCTGAACAGTTTGATCAGTACGTGAAGAACTGGGACAGCCGTGGCCACTGGAATTACCGGCAGGAAAGCCTCAGTGGTTGTCTGCCCGAAATCGAACTGGCCGGACATCCGGGCAGGAGTTTTGTAGCGATGGTGTTTAATGACTACCTGGGTTTTACCCAGCATCCCAAAGTAAAGGCAGCGGCTGTAGCTGGTATCGGGCGTTATGGCGCTGGTGCAGCGGCCTCGCCCGCCATCGGCGGGCATTTCAGCTATCACAGGGAGATAGAAGAAAAAATAGCAAAGTTTTTTCAGCGTGACAGTGCCGTACTGTTCACTACCGGCTATACGGCTAACAGCGCGACGATACAGTCGTTGCTGAAAATACAGGACCTGGCGATCGTAGATATGGGTATCCATGCCAGCATGTATGAGGGCTGCGGCCATACGAATATTAAAATGTTCCCGCACAACGACATGAACAGGCTGGAGCGTGTGCTGCAGGAAACGCAGGGGAAATACCGCACGCGTATCGTCATTGTTGATGGGGTCTATTCGCAGCCGGCCGATATGGTCAAACTGGATGAAGTGGTTAAATTAGCCAACCATTACGGCGCTTATACCGCCATGGATGATGCACATGGGGTGGGTGTGATCGGGAAAACCGGGCGCGGCGTAATTGAATGGTATGATCTTTTTAAGGACATCGATATCATTACCGGAACCTTCAGTAAAACTTTCGGCCACCTGGGCGGCTATGTCGTGGCGGAGCCCAAAGTGGTGAACTACCTGAAGTTCCAGGCCCGGCAGCACATTTTTTCGGTCAGCGCGACACCAGCTTCCGCTTGTATCCTGGAAAGTATTGACCTGATCGATAAAGAACCGCAGTGGCGCTCCAAACTTTGGGAAAATATCCACCGCCTGAAAAATGGATTGGACAGCCTCGGACTGGATACGGGGAATACGCAATCAGCGATCATTCCGGTAATGACCGGTAAGCCCGACCTGAATGCAGAGGTCTGTCGCCTGCTCATGGAGGCGGGCATTTATGCCAACCAGATCGGTTACCCGGCGGTGGCCCGTAAGAACGCCCGCATCCGCATGAGCGTAATGGCAACTCATACACCCGAGCAAATGGATAAGGTATTGAATGCTTTTGAATGGGTGGACAACAAATTAAAGATCAGTAAAAAGCATGGTCACCAAAAGGAAAACGCATAAGGAGCGCGACAGCGGTCAGACGGAAAGGGCTTTACTGGATGCTGTTGGCGATCTGTTAGGCACTTCGGGTTTTAGCAGCCTGAAGACGAATAATATCGCGAGGAGGGCAGGCAAAGACAAAAACCTGATCCGCTACCATTTTGGCAGCCTGGAGGATCTGCTGGCTGCCTATATCAGGGAAAAGGATTACTGGCCACCTTTTTTTGAACGCTTTCGGCTGAACGAAAAACCGGAAAGTCAGGAACTGAGGCAACTGTTTACCGGGCTTATGCAGGAGAACTTTCGCTTTTTTGCAGCGAATGGTAAAATGCAGCAGATCATCCGCTGGCAGATCAGCGAAGGCAATGCTTTGTTAAGGGGGATTTCGGATGCCCGCGAGCGGGAAGGGGCGAAATTACTGGCAATGACCGATCCGCTGTTTCAGGACAGTGGTATCAATTTCCGCGCGTTGCTGGCCTTATTGCTGGGCGGTAGCTATTACACCGTGCTGCATGCCGTGACCAACAAAAGCACCGTCAGTGGGATAGATGCTAACCTGCAAACTGATCGGGAAGCCATATTGCAGACCATCAGCCAGGTCATCGGCTGGGCCTGGCAGGCTGCCGGAGAAAAGGATAGAACAAAATGAACCATTTACCTATATTTACGGAGGATTTAAAATGAAACAACAACACAGAGATACGTTCAGTTAACATATAGAAATTAGTCGCATTCACATCTTCTTGGCCAACTGAAAACTGGTAATTTTTAAAAAACAGCCGAGACAAGTGCAATGCCCGCTTAAACGCGGGCGTGCTTGTTCCTGGCTGTTTAGGTATACCAGTACCTCAGTTGGCCGGTTCATTCATTGCCCGCGTTTTTGTTAAAAAACGTTTTGCCCCACGGGCACTCACCAAATACCGATTTTTATGATTTTTAAATATGCTGACAGGTTGTATAACGAACTGAACGGGGAACTTACGGCCGTGAAACTGGATGAAGAACAACGGATAAAAATGCTGGAAGGATGTATCGTACTCTGTATTCGTTACCTGAAACGCCTGAAGGAATTCTTCATGGAACATCCGCCTAAGGATAAAACAGAGGAGATCAGGTTCTTTAAGGAGGTGAAGCCTAAATTCAAATCCTTGCTGATCTTTTACCAGCAGGTGCTGAATATTGAAGCCCGCACGCCGGTAGGCGATACGGAATTAATATCAGATTTCTATTTCGGTGAAATGAAGATCCTGACACATTATTTTGAGCGGCAGGTTCTCTTTTACGAATACAACCGCATGGGATCGGATTACCTGGATGAGAAATATTATGTAAGGGGTGTTTATGATATCAAGCTCGGCCCGGACCATAGCCTGGTGGACGGCGATCCTGCTTTTAATACCAGCCATGACAATACCCTGGCACATATCATGGCCAACGAGATGATCCTGGTCTGGTTACAAAAAAGCATCCTCCATACCAATAATAGGAAAGAATCGGATTTGGAGGCGCTCAAAGAACAGGAGTTAATTACCTGGACTGAAACCTCGACCGCGCTGGCTGAACTGGTTTATGGGCTCAAGGAAACCAAAGCTGTCAACAATGGCAACATTTCCATAGAGCGACTCACAAGATATATGGAGAGAGTTTTTCATACCAAGCTGGATAATGCTTATGACACCTGGAATTACATCTGTACACGTGCCAACAAAACCATTTTCATGGACAAAATGAAGGTAGCCTTATTGGATAGAATAGCGCTCAAACTTCGTTGATAAATATTAATTAAAATTTCATAATTAATTAATTTAGAATGTGTTAAATTAGTTTTCAATTTCTCACATCCTAAATTTCTTATCATGACAAAGGTACTTGTAACACCCTATTTATCGCCCACACTGGTCTTATTGGCCTTTGATTGGGCAGATGGTTTTCAATCGAAGGATTTCCTTGGTTTTGCGATCAAGAGAACACCCGGCTTCAAGCCTAAAGCGGGCGGCAATGCCGCAGGATCGAGCTGGCTACCTAATCGACTGGGCTTTAACGGGCCAAATCCCGATGGTGGCGATATGCCAAGTAATACCAACCCGATCCAACATTTTGAATGGTGGGACGCGAATATCCGGACGGAAGATCGCGGCCAGAATTTCGAATACGATGTTTATCCAGTAACTGGCACTTTTGATAACCTGCAAACAGTCGACGCCGCAATGACGACTATTAAGGTTACGATCCCGGAAACCGAAGAGAAGGGAATTGGGACCTATTTTAATCGCGCAGTAGTCAGTTCCCAGGCCTTTTCCGTCGAATTTGGCAACATCACCACGCACCAGCAATATGTCGATGCGCTTTCCTGGTTATCCAATGGAATGGATCAGGCCTTACTTGATTTCATCAGCAAGGCAAAGGGGATCGGCATGGCCGGGGCTTCCTACCACCTGACCGATAACCAATGGGTTATTCCTGCATTGCAAAATTATAATGCCGATGCGTCGTTCATTTATTTTTATAAAGCCCCTTCGCAGGCTACCGGTAAGGGTGGCGATAATGCCAATGCCAAAACACTCCAAACCTTAAAAGCCAATAATAAGATCAAATTCTATGTCCGTACAAAGACCAACATCATGCACGATAAATTTATCGTTCGCACAAAAGGCGATGGGGATGGGGATGCCGAGGCAGTCTTGACTGGTACGGCAAATTTTACAACAGAAGGGCTGACACAGCAGGCAAATGTGATCCATACCTTTGAGTCGCCGGATTTAGCTGCTCTATATTTGGAACGGCAGATACTGCTAAGGACTGATCCTGATGTCAGCAAGACAGCGGCAGGTGCCGCCTGGTCTAAAGAGATTATAATGGAAGACGCCGCACTGCGTGTGTTCTTTGCGCCGGAACAACCAGCAGCCAAGAAAGGAGATCCGCTGTCGGGGTCACGGCAGTCTATTGATGCTGTGGTTAACGCGGTTAAGAATGCAAAAAGCTCCGTCATGTTTAGCCTTTTTTCGGCAACAGACAAACCCCTGCTTGATGCTTGCCTCGCAGTGGCCGATGGTGGGAAACTTATGCGGGGCTTGGTGAATTCGATCAGCAAGGAAGACCCGGCAGCCAAGGGCGATCAAGCGGAAAATGCCTCCACCGTAGCTGCTACCTGGTTATATGAACGTTCCAAAGATGATAACATGGTTGTCGGGCACGACAGTTTCAGCACCAAAGATACTCCGGCAGGGTTTTTGCCAGAAACCAGCGTGCTGACTGATCCGTCATTGCCTAAGCCAAAAACAAGTGGGAGTGATTTCATTCCACCTGTTTTTGTCCATCAAAAGATCGTTATCATTGACGGCACAACCGATAGCCCGACAATTTATGTAGGTTCAGCGAATCTAAGCGGGAATTCTACCTGGCATAACGATGAAAACCTGCTGGAGATTACCAAATGCCCGCGTTTGGGCAAAGCCTATGTTGCCGAATTCATGCGCTTATACGAACAATACCGGGCGCGTTATGCCTGGAATGCCAGCCATCCGGACGGTAACGCGACGAAACAAACTTTTAGCTTGACCAAAGATACCAGTTGGGCTGCAAAAGACTACAAGGCGGGTACAATGGAATTCCTCGCAAGGAAAGTTTTTACAGGTCAGGATATTTAGCCAATTCTTAAAAAGACAAAAAGCATGTTGATCTCAGCATGCTTTTTTTAAAAAAAGTTTACTCCGACCCCTGATACCCTCGGCTATTCCCGCATTTTTTCCAGCACAATTTTGATGCGGCCCGGCAATGTCGCCGGGCTGTAATCAAAATTTTATGCATTATTATTTAACCTGGGGGCAGTTTGCGCTCCTCTTGACCGCTGCCCTTGCGGTCTACTACCTGATCATTTTCCATAAGGAGATCGCTGCGTTATTTAACACACCGGAACGGCCGCTGCAAAAGGCTTCACCCGAAAATGTCATGGGCTTGGTGCGCGAGGATGAGGCCGAAATGAATTTAGTAAGCAGCGATGAGCTGGAGTTTGCGCCTGACGAAGAATTCATAGCGCCGCCAGCCGATAAAAGCAAAACACTGCTGCTGGGCGGACTGGCGGATTTTATGCAGGAACTCAAAACACTGATCCGCATCACGATTGAGGCGGAGGACACCAAAGAAAATTTCTTGTCCCTGTTCCGCCTGGTCGCCTCCAGGTACTCACAACTATTGGACGGCTCCTTTAACCAGTCCATTATCAGCTATGTATTGGACAGCGACCTGCCCATTAACCTTTCTCAGAACGAATTAAAACAAACCCTGAACGATTTAAATCATGAAGAATAATTTGAAATCTCCATTCATATCTCCTAAAAGATCAATTGCAGCCAAATGGTGGCTGTTAAGTGTAACACTCATTTGCTATGAAATGCTGGCGAACGCCGGTAATGTGCTTGCACAGGACGGCAACGCGGGTATCCAGCAGGCAACTACGATGGTGCAGGGCTATTTCAGTACCGGTTGTACGCTGATGTATGCCATTGGCGCGGTTGTCGGCATCGTGGGTGCCATAAAAGTTTATCAAAAATGGAATGCAGGTGAACCGGATACCGGCAAGGTGGCCGCCTCCTGGTTTGGCAGCTGTATCTTTTTGGTGGTGGTTGCTACGGTGATCAAAAGCTTCTTTGGGTTATGAGCAGCATTTATCAGATCAATAAAGGAATCAATAAAAGTATTGAATTTAAGGGTTTGCGGGCGCAGTACATTGGTTACCTCGCTGCCGGCCTGGTTGCTCTGCTCATTCTTTTCGCCATCCTGTATATCACCGGTGTCAATATGTACCTGTGCCTGTTCCTGATTTTCGGATCAGGCGCGGCGCTGGTAACCGGCGTCTTCCGCATGAGCCATAAATACGGGCAGTATGGATTGATGAAGAGGGGCGCTAAGCGCGGTATTCCCATATATCTCAAATTCCGTTCACGAAAATTATTTACTAACAACCTATATGAACATCGAAAAAATATTCCCGGTTTATAAAGTGGAGCACGGGTGCCTGGTCTCTGCGCAGGGCGATCTGACGGTCGCCTTCCGGGCGACCTTGCCCGATATTTTTACCTTGTCCGGTGCCGATTACGATACCCTGCACCAAAGCTGGGTAAGGGCACTGCGTGTCTTGCCTAAACATAGCATCCTGCATAAGCAGGATGTTTTTACCCGGAACAGTTTCCAGCCCGGGCCCGGTGCGCAAAGTTTCCTTTCTAAGGCGGCAGATAACTATTTTAAAGGCCGTCCTTTCCTTGACCATACCTGTACCATTTACCTCTGCAAAAAGGCGGAGGACCGCAAAGCGGCCAGCAGCGCCTACTCGGGTTTGATGCGCAAAAGTATTGCGCCAAAGCAAACAACGGATAACAGGCTCTTCCTGGAATTCATGGAAAAGGCCGGGCAGTTTGAACGCATCCTTTCAGATAGCGGCCTGATCAAACTGCGGCGTTTGAATGACGATGAATTGGCAGGCACTGCTATAAAGCCGGGTGTACTGGAACAATATTGCTGGCTCTTAAACGAAAATGACCGCCCGCTTATTAAAGATGTACACCTGAAAGAGCGTATACAGATCGGTGACGGCCATTGCCAGTTGTTTACCTTATCGGACGCCGAAGACTTACCTTCACTTTGCGGCAGCAGGATCAGTTATGATAAATACAGTACCGACCAGACCAGGTTCCCCATTGGCTTTGCGGCGCAGCTGAATTTATTACTGGATTGCAACCATTGTTACAACCAATACATTTTTATCGACGATGCGGCTAAGACCATGAAGCTGCTGGAATCAAAAAAACAGCGGCTGCAATCGCTCTCGGCCTATAGCCGGGAAAACGCTATCGCCCGTGATGCCTGCAATGACTTTTTAAACGAAGCGATCAGCCAGGGGCGGCTGCCGGTCAAGGCGCATTTTAACGTGATGGCCTGGACGGATGATATAACCCAATTACAGGATATCAAAAACCAGGTCGGGTCGGCTATGGCGCAGATCGGTGCAGTGGCCAAACAGGAAACGGACGGCGCACCGCAAATATGGTGGGCGGGTATTCCCGGTAACGCGGCAGATTTCCCGATGAATGACACCTTCGATACCTTTTTGGAACAGGCGACCTGTTTCCTGAACCTGGAAAGCAATTATTCCAGCGACGAAACGGGCATCCGCTTTTCCGACCGCCTAAGCGGTAAGCCGGTACTGGTGGACCTGTTCGATGCGCCGCGCGCTAAAGGGATCACCTCGAATATGGGCATGCTGGTATGCGGTACCTCCGGTGGCGGAAAGTCGATGACGGTCAATCACATTTTGCGCACGCTGTATGACCAGGGGGCACATTGCGTAACGGTCGACATCGGCGGCAGTTATTTGGGGCTGTGCGAACTTGTTGGCGGTTATTACTTTACCTATACCGAAGACAACCCGATCAAATTCAATCCTTTCTTTTTACCGGAGGGCGTAGTGCTGGATACCGAAAAGAAGGAGAGTTTAAAGGCGCTCTTAGTAGCCCTTTGGAAACAGGAAAACGAAAACTTTAACCGCAGCGAGTACGTCGCCTTATCCAATGCCTTGCAGGGCTATTACCAGCAAAACACTGGATTCCCTTCCTTTAATTCCTTTTATGAATACCTTGAAAACCATTATGTCGAAGTGCTCAAATCACACAAGGTCAAGGACCGCGACTTTGACATTGACAATTTTCTGTATGTTTTGCGGCCTTATTACAAGGGCGGTGAATTCGATTATTTGTTAAATGCCACCGAAAACCTGGACCTGCTGAACCAGCGCTTCGTGGTCATAGAGCTGGATCAGATCAAGGACCATCCCATTTTATTTCCAGTCGTTACGCTGATTTGTATGGAGCTATTCCTGTCCAAGATGCGCAAGCTGAAAGGTGTCCGCAAGGTATTAACGATAGATGAAGCCTGGAAGGCGATAGCCAAGTCGGGTATGGCCGAATTCCTCAAATACGCCTTCAAGACGATCCGAAAATTTAACGGTATCCCTTGCGTGGTAACGCAGGAACTGGACGACCTGGTGAGCTCACCCATCATCAAAGATGCCATCATCAATAATGCCGATATCAAGATATTGATGGACATGAAGAAGTTCCTGCACAAGTTCGATAAGCTACAGGATACCCTCGGACTATCCGACAAAGGCAAAGCTATCCTGCTTTCGGTCAACAAGGACGACCGTGAGATATTCATTGACATTGGTGGCCAGGTGATGAAGGTCTACCGGAATCAGCTCAGCCCGGAGGAATATTTCGCATTTACCACTGAAGGCAAGGAAAGGGTCAGGGTGCAGGAATATGCGGCCAAATATGGCAACATGGAGAAAGGTATCACCGCCATCGCTAATGAACACAAAAACAAATCCAAATCATGAGAACATTCATTCTAAAAATAATACTGCTGCCTATCAGCCTCCTGGCTGCCTGCGGTGGCAAAAGCCGGGAGGTCAGGGACTTTATACCCGGCACGTATGTTAACCATGCCCAAAGTGCTTATAGCATAGCTGACGATACGCTGGTGATTAAGGCTGATGCGCTTACCGAGAACGGTTACCAGCTTACACGCAGGACCGGCTTTAGCCGGGTACTGAACGGGCAATTGCAAGCGACACAGCATAAGACCAAAGTTTTTACCGCCGTTTGGGATGAGGCGAAGCAAACTCTTCAAATCACGCAAAACGGTCTTATCATTCTGTTCCAGCCCGGCGGGCATCAATTAGAGATCGCAAACAGTAAATACCGCAAGCTATGAGAATTTATAAAATTGTATTACCTGTCAGTATGGTCGTCGTCCTGGCGGCCTTGCCTGATAAAAAAGCTAACGCGCAGTTTGTGATCAGCACCGTACTCAATGAAACGGTCGGCAAGGTGATCCGCGCCATTGACCTGGAGGTGCAAAAGGCGCAAAACAAAACGATCTGGCTTCAAAACGCGCAGAAAACCATCGAAAATCAACTCAACCAAATGAAGCTGTCACAGATCGCCGGCGTTAACCAGCAGCAGCAAACCCTGTTCAGCAACTATTATCAGGAGCTTTTTAAAGTCAAGGATATCATCAACGATTATGAACAGGTCCGAAACATAACACTCGAACAAGAAGCGCTGGTCAAAGAATACCAAAGCGCCTGGTCGTTGACCCAGCAGGATAAGCACTTTAGTGTTTCGGAGCTGCAATACATTTCGACCGTTTACACCGGGATCCTGAAAACCAGCGTCAATAACCTGGATCAGCTGATGACTTTGATAAAATCATTCCAAACGCAAATGAGTGACGGCAAGCGGATGGATCTGATCAACAAAACTTCCAAAAACGTCGACCAGAATTACAATGACCTTAAACAGTTCAACAATGAAAACATTATGCTCAGCCTGCAAAGGGCCAATGACGAAAACGATATTCAGGCTACTAAAAATTTGTACGGTATTAATTAGCATGGTTACGACCGCAAGTGCGCAAAGCTTTAGTTTCAGCGACCTGTTTAACCAAACCAGCAAGCAAAAGAATTATTACTTACAGCAAATCGCGGCCTATGAAGCTTTTGAGTCGGAGTTGAAAATGGGCTATAATGTCATGAAGCACGGCTTGTCCGGCATTGCCGAGATCAATACAGCCGAGTTGAACGCGCACAGCGCCTATTATACTTCGCTCAAAACACCGGGCACTGCTGTCAAAAACAGTACGCAGGTACAGGATATCTTAACCTGGCAAAGCGATATAACCAATAGTTTCAGCCAGCCTTTTAACGGCCTCACCGATGATGAACAAAGCTATATCGGCTTAGTTAAAAGCAATTTGCTGCAAGCCTGTAATGCCGATCTGACCAAACTGCAAGACCTTTTGCAATATGGCACCTGGCAAATGACGGAAGATGAGCGGCTCAAACGGCTGGACAAAATCCATAGCGACATGCAGGATAAATACCAGTTCTCGCAAAGCTTTGCTGGTTCGGTGCACTTACTGGCCGTCCAACGGCAGCAGGGAGCTAATGACACACAAACCTTAAAATCCTTGTATGAAACGAATTAAGATCTTATTGGTGTTACTGTTATTTAGCGCATTGGGTGCCAAAGCCCAAAGCAGCGACATGGTACAGCTTATCCTTGACATCGAAAAGCTGACCCAGCTCAAGGGAATTTTGTCCGACATGAAAACTGGCTACACAATTATTGACGGTGGTTACAATGAAGTTAAAAGCATCGAAAGCGGCAACTTTAACTTGCACAGCACCTTTTTGAATGGTCTGCTCATGGTCAGCCCGGCCGTCGCTAAATATGGCCATGTCGCCGACATTATTTTGGAGCAGGGCTATATCGTTACAGAGTACACGCGCTATTATAAACAGTTCCAAAGCGGCGGCCATTTTAACGCCGATGAGCTGGCTTATATGGCTAACGTTTATACCACGCTCTTACAGCAAAGCCTCCAAAATATCAGCCAGTTAGCCGATATTTTAGCAAGTGGTAAGCTACGTATGAGCGATGATGAAAGGCTCCGCGCTATTGATGGTATTTATTACGATACGAATGATAAGCTCACCTTCCTGCGGCATTTTGACCAGGAAACCGCCGTGCTGGACATGCAGCGGCAACATGCTTTAAACGATCTATCCACTTTACAAAAACTCTATTAAAATTATGGACAGTATTTCAGGACTACAAGCCACCCTTGAACAAGTCTATAACCAGATGTTGCCACTGTGCAGCAGCCTCATCGGCGCAGCGCAGGGTATAGCCGGCTTCGCCGCGCTCTGGTATATCGCCTCAAGGGTCTGGCGGAGCATCGCTGCCGCCGAACCCATTGATTTTTATCCTTTGCTGCGGCCTTTTGCTTTAGGCATTGCTATCATGCTTTTCCCGACGGTGATCGCCGTAATGAACGGCATCCTGCAACCGGTGGTCAGTTCCACCAATAACATGGTACAGGATTCCAAACAGGCCATCCAAACCCTTTTACAGCAGAAGACCGCCGCGGAGCAGCAAACCCAGCAATGGCAAATGTATGTTGGTGCCGATGGCGATGGAAGTCGCGACAAATGGTATGCCTACACGCATCCGGACGATCCAAATGACAGCAATGAAGGCATGATTGGCAGTGTCGGCAACGATATGAAGTTTGCCATGAGCAAAGCAGAGTATAATTTTAAGAACAGCATTAAAGAGTGGATGTCGGAGGTTTTAGAAGTGCTATACGAGGCGGCAGCCTTGTGCATCAATACTATCCGCACGTTCCAACTTATTGTTTTGGCGATACTCGGCCCGCTGGTATTCGGTATTGCCGTTTTTGACGGTTTCCAGCATACCCTAACCGTCTGGATGGCGCGTTATATCAACGTGTTTTTGTGGTTGCCGGTCGCTAATATCTTTGGCTCTGTCATCGGTAAAGTGCAGCAAAACATGCTGCAAATTGATATTTCGCAGATACAAAGTTCAGGCGATACTTTCTTTAACAGCACGGACGTAGCTTACCTCGTGTTTTTGCTCATTGGCATTGTCGGCTATTTCACCGTACCCAGCACCGCGAATTATATCGTACACGCGGGCGGGGGTAATACACTGGTCAATAAGATCAATAGTTTGGTCAGCAGCTCATCAAGAGCCGTCGGTTCTGCCTTCTCAGGTGGTGGTGGTGGTGGCATGCAGGCAGATGCACTCGGCAACCAGCGTGAGAACATGACGCAAAGCTATGCAGTCAACAGCGAATCTGAAGGCTATTTCAAGGATAAGCTGAAAGACGAAAAACCAAACTCAAACCCAAATTCAAGATCATGATCAGCCAACTCAAAAACATTGACAGTGCTTTTAAGCACATTAAACTATTCAGCTACGTGCTGATCGCGGCCTGCGTAGCGATTTCCAGTTTTTCGGTCTATAAAAGCTACCAGTCATCGACGGATTTTAAAAACCACATCTATATCCTGGCAAACGGCAAGGCTTTGGAAGCTTTTGCCGCCGACCGTAAAAGTAATATTCCCGTGGAGGCCCGCGACCATATCAAAGTGTTTCATGAGGATTTTTTTACGCTTGATCCTGATGATAAACAGATACAGGCCAATATCACCAAAGCCCTGTATTTAGCTGATGGCAGCGCCAAAACGCAATACGATAACCTGAAAGAGTCCGGATTTTATGCCAACCTTATTTCCGGTAACATCAGCCAGCAAATCACGGTCGACAGCGTGCAACTGGATATGAACCAGTACCCCATTTATTTCAAATGCTTCGCTACCGAGAAATTGGTCAGGACCTCTTCGACCGTCACCCGCAGCCTGGTCACGCAAGGTTACCTGCGTAACGTTTCCCGTTCCGATAATAACCCGCATGGCTTTTTGATCGAAAGATGGGAAACGCTGGAAAACAACGATTTGAGTACCAAAGCCCAGCAGCCATGAAATTATTGAAGCGAAAAAATCTCCAGGCAGGTTTTGACAGAAGCAATATGTTGTCGGCACATTTAGCGAAACGTATCTCACGCAAACAAATACAGCTGGCAAATTACCTTAACCGCAAAACAGCGTATTGGAGCAACGCGTCGAAAATGATCGCGCTATTCCTTTTCTGCCTATTGTTCGGCGGTGGCTGCCTCTATTTAATTATTAAAGCATTTTATTAAATATTAATCATGAATCAAACCATTCAACAACAGCGCACGAGGAAGCTATTGCTCGTCTTGCCGCTTTTCATTATTCCCGTACTTGTGTTTATCTTCTGGCAATTACAACACTCGAAAGCTAAAGCAAAAGATCAAACTGCCAATCACGGCCTGAATACCCAATTACCCGGCGCGCAATTCGATAAGCATGCCAGGACGCTGGATAAAATGAGCTTTTACCAGCAGGCTATACAAGATTCCAATAGATCCAAATTGTTGTCCGGCAACCCTTTACTTCAAAAATTCGGTTTTAAACGCGATTCAGCAAAAGCCAGTCAAAATCCCCTTATTAACAAAAATGGCAACGATCCCAATGTCCTGCGAATTAACCAAAAACTGGCAGAGATCAACCGGCAGATTTCAGAACCGCAACAACAATCTTTGCCGTCACAGGCTAATCTGCCTGCTGCTACTAACACGAAGTCCTTTGATAAGGAGGTAAGTAAGCTGGAAATGATGATGAAAACTATGAACGGTAATCAGGGCACTGACCCGCAAATGCAGCAGCTATCCACCATGCTCGGCCAAATTCAGCAAATACAAAACCCTGCGATGGCCAAGGCCAAACCCGCGGCACCGATTGCCGATAGTGCTTTCAAAGCGATTCCCGCAATCGTCGACGGTAACCAAAAAATTCTACAGGGCGGTGTCGTCCGGCTGAAACTCACCGATACAGTGCGAATAAAAGGCGGCTTATTGTCGAAAGGTCAGTTGCTGTTCGGCTTCTGTAATATTACCAACCAGCGGCTGTTACTGGACATTAAAAATATCCGGCTGGGCCACGCCATCATCCCTGTTAACCTCACCGTTTTTAGTTTGGATGGTTTACCGGGTATCCCGGCCCCTGAAGCCGAAATCACAGGCGCGGCGGGGCAGGGCGCGGACAATGCCTTGCAGGATATGCAATTACTAAGTATGGATCAAACGGTTGGCACGGAGGCCGCCAGCGCAGGCATTGATGCCGCCAAAGGCTTGCTGAGTAAGAAAGTCAGGCATATCAAGGTAAAGTTAAAGAACGGCTTCCCGATACTGTTACGTAATAATAACCAGCACTAATGCAACAGGACTATTGGTTTGGCGAAGATCGTCTGCACCTGGAAAGCTGGCAGCACCATACCGATGCCTGGTTGATACGGGTACCGCTGCAGCATGCGTTCATCGATCACGTCAACAGTGCGGAACTTGAAAAGCTTATGAAAAAGGTTGACTGGCAGCGCGCCGAATTCCCGGAAACCCGTTACAGCCCCCAGTTGCAGGCCATCATTTCCACTGACCCGCTGATCACCGGCATCTGTAACGAGTTGCAGCAACTCCATGATGCCGAAAACCGGCAGGGAACCCTACTAGCGCGCAGCCTGGAGATAAAGTACTGGAGCCTTGGGCCATACGACCAACTGATCCACCCGCAACATCGCCTCGATGGTCAGCGCCTGGTGCACCACGAGATATTTCAACCCGGCACAACGCCTGCGGAGGCCTACCGGCAATTAGGCGGCATTAGTCAATCACAACACCATGAAATGAACTTAAATAATATTAACATCATGAACACGGAAAATTTAGATTACCTCAAAAAGAATTTGCTGAACCTGGGGTTTGGCGACAAGGTCAACGGCGAAATGGAAAAGCTGATCACAGCCAAAGTGCCGGAATTCAGCCTGACTACCGGGCAGGAATACAATAAAAAGAAAATGGATTATACGCTGCACTTTAAGGCCGGCGAACAAAACGATATGTATTTCTTTAACCGTTACGAAGCTTCACTAAAGAACGAGGCCGACCCGACCAAAGACCGTATGCAAACCCTCTTTATCAATAGAGGCCATGGTGTTACGGCTAAAGAAGCATTTAATCTATTGGAAGGAAGGGCCGTAGAAAAGAAGCTTTACAATAAAGAAAATGAGCCTTATACAGCCTGGCTAAAGCTGGATTTTAAAGAGAAGGATCAATACGGCAATCACCTGCTGCATAAATTTGGTGAAGGGTATGGTTACAACCTCGAAAAAACGCTGGCAAATTACCCCATCAAAGAACTAAACGATAATCAGCAAAAAGAAGAATTGCTTCGTTCTTTACGTAAAGGGAATGCCCAGCAGGTCTCCATTGAAAAAGACGGCCAAAGTCACAAATATTACCTGGTCGCTGAACCGCAGTACAAAACGCTGAATATATATGATTCCAGTATGAAGTCCGTCAAGCGTGAGCAAATGCTGAAACAGGAAAACAGGCCCGACCAAAGCCAGTCCCAAAGCAAAAAGAATAGTCAGAAAAACCAACAGGAGAATAACCCCAAAAAGCAGCAATCGCGAAAACAAAAAGTCCATTAATAAACAAGCCCCGAAAGGGGCTTTTTATGACTCGTCATTATCGTTGTCTCCGATCTGATCGTATTTAAAAATTTCCGGAGCAACCATCTTTAGAACAGGAGGTCGTTTGTTTAATCCCAAATTATGAAAATGTTCGTCTATAAAAGCAGAAAAAGGTACTTGTTTAGATAAGATGTAGTCATTTCCTTCTTTTTGATTCCTGAATTTTAGGTGTGAATCAATTTTAATATGATTGGCAAATTTATTCAAGACCTGATGTAACGGTATGCTTTCTGTTAATCCAACCTGGTGGAAAATCAGTGAATCAATATTAATGATCACCAACGGCTTGATATGAGTAGTATAAAAGCCTTCTTTTTTTAGAATATCAATTTCTGCTTGAAACCAATAGTTGATCAAACTATTCAAACCAGGCACATTATACTGGTGGTCATGTACAACTATGATAGGATAAATGGAAATTTTCCGGTAGTCGTAGGAGGTATCCAGGTCAAAACCTTTGGAGAGTAATTTTTTAATGAAGTTGATCAACTGCATTATCCCAACATGCTTTTCTTTTCCATCAATTACTTCAAAATATAGTTTTTTCTCAAACTCATCCTGGTAGCGTGCAAAATCAAATGATGTTTTAGCATCTGCCGGAATTAGAAAATCTTTGGATTCAAACAGCAGAACATCATTGTACTTCCTGACATAATAATCAGGTCCGCCCTTTATTTTTTTATTTGCTATATGATCCCCGGAAAACTTTATGCATTTTTCTGGATAGATGACTTCGACTACATGGTATAAAATCACCTGTTCAGAGAAATCATTGCCGATCACACTTTTTAGATTCTTTACTTTTTGATCGTCCGGTAATGTATTATTCACACTCCTCAAAAGGAAATACATTCCTTTGTATATTTTTTCCGCCACAAAAAGGTTAAATATGATCCTGTAAACGCCATCACTTATTTTATAAAACGGCCTGGAACGTAAGGTCAAAAAATCATATTCTTCCAGATCTTCTGTTTCTTCGATAATTAATTTATCCAAAAAAACACAAGATTTTTCATACGTCTCATTCTTCGTTACTGTAAAGTCTGTATGTCCTTCATTGCCCACCTGAATCATGGTAAAAGACAATGGAATGAAGCTTTTCAGATATTCCTGCCAATTTTTTACGTCAAAATACTTTAAGAAAGCATTGAACAGCATTGATGTTTTTGCATTCAGTTCTAAAAATTGAAACAAAAGGGTAGCCTTGAAAAGCTGGGTTAACCAAATTTCCTTTATATCATAATAATGGATATCAGACATAGGGTAATTCATGCAGAAAATTTTCATCGGTAACACTAATTCCTTTGGTAAGTTTTGGGTGGAATCGAAAGCTTTGTGCTGCTTAGCTGTGCGTTCAGAATTGACGACGAGATAAGCTTTGAAAAAGTTAACTTCAAATTCAGCTTTGGTTTGTCTTTCCTTTTCTGCAGGCCTTTTAAAAAAATATTCGAAGAGTTTAAGGCTGCTGTAGGCGTTGATCATTCCTACTTTTCCTTGCTTTTCTAATTCTTTGATCTTTAGATCAAGGTGATAAGAAAGTCCTTGGTTCTCCGGCCCGAAGAATAAGTTTAATAATTCTTTATTGTCATTGTATTTTGAGTCATGACTTTTAAATCCTAATAGTGAAACAGCGACGTTTAATATTGACGCTTTACTGCCGCCCTTTAAATATTCTTCAATCCTCAGCGGTTTTTCATTGGGGAATACTGTTTCAAAATCCAGTAATGTACCCATGTTGATCGGGTTTCTGATTATGTTTTTGGAATAAAGCATACAATATTTAAATGTTGTCCAAAAATAATCAATATAACAAACACTATTTGAAGAGACCGGTCGGGTAAACGGTTTCATTCATTTACTACGTAAACTGCGCTCATTCTTTCAACCATTTACCTCTTCGCACAGCAAGAGCCTGTCTGCCCGCTGCCGATCCCGCGAACCTAAACCGGACCGTACGCTGCGCTTAACCCGGCCGGTTTATCCCGCTCATCGGGTAGACAGGCACTTGCTTTATCACCCCACCCGCTTATAAATCAATGTGCCTCAATGACCTTGAAAGGGGAGACCTTGATTTTTTTCAAAAGAAGGAAAAAAAGCCAGCCAAGTTGTGCCCTCATTGCTGCGATTGCTGTAAAAACAGCCAAAAGACTACGGCATAATGGCGCGGGTGTTTGTTTTTTTGGCGCGCCACCTAAAGGACTTATTCCGTTTCCTTTTGGCTTTGCAAGGGCACCTTGTATTGCTTTCTTTTTTTCCTTTTTCTTTTGAAAAAAGCTTTTTAGGGGAAAGGGACGAAAGAGAAGAAGAATTAACAAATTTTTTAACTCTTAAATTTTTAAAGAAATGCAAACAGCAGAAAAAAATGCAAAGGCTGCACAAGGTGCAGGCGCAAAAGGTAAAGAAGTAAAAACTGAAAACCGCCCGAACATTACAGGGAAAGAAGCCAAAAAAGATGAAGCTACCGACAATCAAAAACCTGCCCAAACTTCGGAAGTTGAGGCAGCCCAAACCAACGAAGCAAAGGCAGGTGCAGCCCCTGCAGTGGGTAACCAACCCGCTGACATTGCAAAGCAAGCCGAACAGCCCGAAGTAAAAGCCGAAGCGCCAAAGGCGGAAATTAAGTACATCAAACCGGCTATGAATTTGGAGCAGACTATCAAAACCGTAAATGACCTGCACCGCAGGAGCATTCAGCGTTTAGCCTTAATTGCGCGTATCAAATTACTGGAAGATTTCGAGGTGAAACTGGTTGAGGAAAACGATGAACTGGAAAGCAACCCGTATCAGGGCTGTAAGCTGATTATCAAAGATGATAAAAACAGGGAGTTTACCACAAACACCCCTAATCTTATCCGTATGGTATCACAATTTATTTTTGATGCCTGCCACGAGAAGTTAGCGGAAATTGAAGCCAACATCATATTCCCAAACGCTTAAACAATTCAGCAAATGCCCCGTCCGCCAAACGGCGGGCGGCGGCATTTATAGTTTCACCTCAAAATAACGATAAGATGTACGATTTATTTATAGAGCTGACCAACCAACTGTTTTGGGAGGGCTACGCATCACAATTGGCAAAAGAGAACCCCGCAGGTTTCCAGTTTGAATTTAACGACTTCTTAAAAACTTACGGCTATGCAGGATAAAATATTGCTCCTTATACGGGTGATGGTGGAAACCCGCCATAAACATATCAACGAGGCAATCAGGGAACTGGAAACAAATACTCGTATCACTATCCCGAGCACGAAAAATGTAAAAGTGCTGAAAGCCGAGTTATTGAACACGCACCAAAAAACGTAGTGTTATGAAATGGTTTAACGACTGCCAGACGCTCGAAGAAGTGAAGGCAACCTATAAAAAACTGGCTAAACAGTATCATCCCGACTTAGGGGGTGATACTGTTGCCATGCAAGAAATCAATAAAGAATACGCTTTCGCCTCCGCCAAAGCCATCAAAGACGCTAACCTATCCGAAGAAGAAACTGAGCACGAAATATTATCTTCGGAAGCCTATCGAAATGCGATTGAAAAAATTATCCATTTGGACGGTATCACTATTGAACTGGTGGGTTACTGGATTTGGGTTACTGGTGACACTTATCCCGTAAGGGCGGTTTTGAAGGATGCAGGATTTTTCTTTGCCTCCAAAAAATTAGCCTGGTATTTCCGCACAGCGGAATACAAAGTATCTAAAGGCGGTAAAAAATCCCTCGATGAAATCAGAGATAAATACGGAAGCGAAGTATTAAATGACAATAAACCAAAGAAACGGTTTATAAAAAACTAAGGGGCGCAAGCCCCTTTTTCATTTGCCGTCATTGTGTGAAAACCGCAAAGGCTACTTTTCTTTTCTTCAGTCGCCTCAAAGAAAAGTAGCAAAAGAAAAGGGCTTTTTTATTTATATAGATAATTTAAGCGTTGACAGGCTCACATCTTTCTAAATGCAAAAATAGAATTGATGATATGTACACTCACTTCTGCCGCCCGTTTACTTTTTAAAACGCTGGATACCATAAACAAGCCTGCCGTACTTAAAGCCAGTGGTGGTGAGGTTTGCGCTTCCCATAAGGGAGGCGCTACCTGCGTTCTCAGACCTGTCCATTCCTGGTCGGTAAGGATGTACAAAAAATCGGGCGGGAAACGTTTATGATTTCTCTTTATCGTGCGGCGGAGTGTTGTTACATCTACTTCGTACAATTCGGCTGCATCAAAATCCAACATGACTTGTTGCCCCCTGATCGTGTAGACTTTATTAATGATTATATCGGTTGAAATTGACGTTTGATTATTCATAATTGTGTTTTTAATTGAAGGAGTTTATTCCGTGATGAACTTTTCATAGGAATGGTCATCATTCCTTTTCTCTATTTCCTTATTTACCTCATCGATCAACTGCTGTTCTGTCGGCAGATACAATTTGTATTCACTGGCAACAATGGTTTTATTATTTTCCGGCAATGAAAACTTTACGACGGCATTGTTTTTATCTGCACAAAGTAGAATGCCGATGGTAGGATTTTCAAAGGCTTTCTTTTCTATCCGGTCATAATAGTTCACATACATTTGTAGTTGCCCGATGTCCTGGTGAGTAAGCCGGGTTGTTTTGATTTCAACGATGACAAATGCCTGTAAAAGACGGTTGTAAAGAACGAGATCAATAAAAAAATCGTCTCTTTCAATATGCAGCCGCTTTTGTCTGCCAATAAACGCAAACCCGTTGCCTAACTCTAAAAGGAACTCTTGCAAGTGGGTAATAATAGCCTGCTCCAGGTCCTTTTCATAATAAGATGCTTCCCGTTGCAGCCCTAAAAATTCGAGATACATAGGATCTTTAATTATATCCTTAGCATCAGACGGCGGCTGTTCATTCCTGGCCATTGCCAATATACTTTCCCGGTCATTACTCATTAATAAACGCTCCCATAGGCTACTGTGAATTTGTCGCTCCAACTGGCGCACTGTCCAGATATTTTTTATTGTTTCGGCAATATAAAAATCCCTTTCATCCTGTTTACCAATGCGCAAAATGATTTTGTATTGGCTCCAACTCAATTGCGAATACAGTGTATTCGCAATTGGAAATAGACGATAAAATTGCCGGATAAGCTCCACTTGCCGCTTAGAAAACCCGCTGCCAAATTCCGGTTCTAATTGTTCAGCAATGAGCCTGGTGAGGTAGTTGCCATAATCGGCTCGGTCTTTTTCCTGCTGCTCTTCTTTAAAAATGCGTTGCCCGATATGCCAGTACATTTGTACCCGTTCAGTATCTACAGCACGAATTGCTTTATCCCTTGAATTAAGGATAATCGTTTTAATATCTGTTATAATAGATTGATTAATCATCATGACTTTGTGGTTTATTAACATTATTTAATTGTACTCTCATAACCTGAAGTTCCAGATTGGAGCTTCAGGTCTGTCTAGTTTTTCCCATGGGTTTCATTAGCATGTATGTTAAGCCCAATTGCGTCCGCATTGCGGACATAATTCGTTCCTATTTTATTGGCTATTCAATGGATATAACCGAAACCTGGTTTAACTTCGCAGGCATCTTGACCATTAACTTTTTCTTCAACTCGTTCATGTCGTCACCAATCTTTTGCGCTACAATTTTGGCATATATCTGCGTAGTCTTGATAGATTTATGGCCCAATAGAGCGCTAACCGTTTCTATAGGGACACCGTTAGCCAAAGTGACAGTCGTCGCGAACGTATGGCGGGCGGTATGCGTGGTAAGCGTTTTGTTGATACCACAAATAGTTACAATTTCCTTTAAATAGGCATTGTATTTCTGATTACTCAATACTGGCAACAGCAACCCGTTAGTTTTGCGAACAGGATGGTCATTATATTTCTCGATGATCTCTTTCGCAATAGGTAATAGCGGTACACTTTCCCGGCAAACAGTGCTGGTTACTTTATGACGGTTTTTAACTACCCATTGTTGACCGTCAAAAAAGTCGATGATATGATCGGTAGTTAGCAAACTTGTGTCTTTATAGGCAAACCCGGTAAAACACATAAACAGATAAACATCTTTAATTTCTTCTAAGCGTTTGATCTCAAAATGCTTATTGTAAAGCGTCATAATTTCCTGCTCGGTCAAAATATCCCGTTCAGGATCGATATACCCGCATTTATAAGTTTGTATCGGATTGGTGGGTATCCAGTTCCGCTCGACGCCTGTTTTTATAGCGTGTTTAACATGCTTTAAATACTTCTTCGCCGTATTACCATTAATGTCCTCATCTAACATCAGGTAATCGACAAAATCTTCTGCAAAGGCAAACCTGATTTTGTCCAGCCTTAAATCTTTAGATTTGTATTGATGTTGGATAAAATTGACCGTCTTCGCACGTATGGTTCGCAACTTTTTTAATGAAGCAATCGAGCGGTGGTGCTTTTCTACCTTTTTTTCAAAACGTTCGATCACAAAATCGATGGCGTTAAGCAAAGTTTTAGGTTGCTCGGTTTTACCCTGATAGGCATCCTTCAGCATTTCTACCGTTACTTCCTCGCCCTGCGATTCAAGCCAGCTGTAAAGTTGGCGAAGCTTTACCTTGCATCGCTCAATGTCATTATTCAGCAATCGGGCATCCTGCGAATTGCCCCTCATTCTGCCAGCTTCCTGGTCCCATAAATTTTCCGGCACTTTTTGGCCTGAAGAAATTACAGCTCTTTTAAGATTGATTGTAATACGGATGTCCAGCGATAAACTGCCGTCTTTGGATTTCCTGGCACTTTTTGGCAAAACCAGGATGGAAAGTTTTTCATTGACTTTCATAAAAATTGGGTTTTAAGTGAATGATTTGTTTTCATTCGCTCTCAAAACCCGGTTTCATTGAATCATCGAAAATGGTTGATCACCAATTTCAGCATTAAAACGCCCATTTTAAGGGTCGCTCAATGGACTTTCAAGAGATTAATTGAATCTGATATGGATTTTTTCAATCTCATTTAAAGGCAATATAATCAGCAGTTTAACTCATAAAAAGGCTACCACTTTTTAAAATCTATTGGTAGCCTTCATGATAGCCTTTTATACTTGGAAAAACTGGTCAAATTTGATAGACAATTTTTTTCAAAAACCCTCTAAAAACGCTGGAAACGCGGTTTTATAAAAAAAGACCTTCGCAAGAAGGTCTTTTCAGTGGAGCCGGAGGGATTCGAACCCTCGTCCAAACATGGTATAAGGTACGCTTTCTACATGCTTAGCGTCTGTTTAATTGTCGGGGAGGGGAAGGTCAGCAGCTTACCTGTACCGTCTCCCGTAGGTGCTTTGTTTCGCCGGGTGCCCGCACCTTACACTTGGCTAGTTTCATTTTTCGATGCCCCGATTGCCGATCCAATGAAACGGAGAACCGGCGGGACAAAAGCTATGCTAATTCTAAATTAGGCAGCTAAGGCGTAGTTATTTTCGCCATTTGTGGTTTTGAATGTTCTGATTAAAGCGCTAATTCATCCAACGCGCTGCATGCTTACATACTTATCTCCATCCTGTCAATTCCGGTCGACCCCATTTTTATTGAGCCACCGCTAACCAATGGCGGTATGCGATAGTAGAACAACAAAGATACCAATTTTAACTGCTTTCTGAAAATTTAACAAAATGTTACTATCTGATTATAAACTTGCGGCTCTTGTTGTGTTAAACTGAAATAGGAGCTAAAAAAAGTAGCGATGGGCGCTGTTATTTTGTTTTTATAAGTTCGTAATGCTCGCCTTCATCGTCGAAAACGGCTTTAATTACTTTACCGTTGGTGTCTTTTACGAAATCTACATCGAGGTCCATAATTTTTAGAAAAAAGTGATGATCGTTTTGCGCGTACAAATTTGTTTTACCCAAATTAACCGTTGGCGACTCTATTTTTAACCGACCATTTACCACAGAAAGTATCGCTTTTATTTTACCATTGTATTCGCCCGTATATTGCTGTAGTACACTGGCCGGCAATTTTACGTTTTGGCGATATGGTATATAGTTTTCCCAATACCAGGGTATAGTTACACCGGTCAATTTTTCAACCAGCTCTTTAAACATGCTTTCACCGCCGTTGCTGTTGCACATGATAACAATGGCTATCTTCTTGTCGGGGAAACCAATTACATAATGGCCCCAGCCATCTAAACTGCCCTCCTTAAAAAAGGCTTTCCCATACGGTGTGGTAAATAAACCCCAGCCCAAGCCGTAAGATAACTGCGTAGTCTGATTGTTATTGTTGATTGATGAATCTGCCTCATCAGACTGGTGTTTTGATTTGATAATGATCTGCGGCGAAAATATATCGCGTTTAGATTTTGACGACAAACCCTGGCCCTGCATTACCGCGGCCACAAAACGGGTATAGTCAGTAATCGTCGTTTCCATTGATCCGGCTGCTGCAGCCTTAGTGTATTTTATTTTCGTGAGCGTGTCGCCATTCCAGTCGTGCCCAACGGCATAGTTGTTTTCAAATCTTGGTTGCCATACAAAATCTGTATGCATCATATTAAGCGGCTTAAATACCTTTTCTCGCGCCAGTATTTCAAGCGGCTTGCCGGTAATAGTTTCAACAACTAATTGCAATAGTTGTATTCCCTCGCCCGAATAGTTATAGTGTGTGCCGGGCGTAAACAATATTTTAAGCTGATGATCGGGCCTTAATTCGCGCCAATTAGGGAAACCCGTTGTGTGCGACAGACACATGCGGGCGGTAATTAGCTTCCAACGGTTATCGCCTGTCAGATCTTTATAGTTATCGTATTGCGGCAGCGGTTTAGTCAGGTATTGGTAAAGCGGCTTATCAAGGTTTATTTTACCTTCATCAACCAGTTGCATCACCAAATAGCCAAACAAAGGTTTTGCCAGCGATGCCGCGTATAACGAGGTGACAGGTGTGTTTAATTGCCTGGTCGCGCTGTTTTTGTATCCGTAGCTATTTACAAATGTGGTGACATTGTTATTAATGATACCCAATTGCAAGCCTGTAACATCGGCAGTATCTATCAATTTTTTGACGATGCGATTGATTGCAGTAACCGGCATGGTTTTACCATCGGGCCGTTTGATTTGCTGCGCGATGGTGTGGCTAATGGTTAAAGCAAAGGCTAATAATAGTGGTAAGGCTCTTTTTTTCACAAGTATCGGTGATATTTTAACACTGTCTAATTTAGTAATATATCCCCATTGCAGGCCCCTATAAATATTCCTCTTTTTAGTCCCGCGAATTATTCCTTTCAAAATCAATGTCTTATCAAAACACACAGAAACACGCCCAACGAAACAGTCAAATTAAACGATGTCTATTAAAAGGACGCAAACCCCTAACCAATATCATTATCGCACCTAAATGAAATACATTAACAAACTATGCTGCTATTTGGGTTGGCATGAATGGATAAACAGAAGTAAGTTCCATCGCAACTGCCTCCATTGCAAGGCACATCAAATGCGAACACATTTTAATATGAAACAGTGGTCTTACCATAAATATGATGAGAAGTTAAGTGAATGACAGTGTAGGGCACACTTAATAGAAATAGCCGTTCATCCACAAGGATAAACGGCTATTTTATAGTTAATGATTATGAAACGGTTTCGACTGCTAACTGGGTGGTTTTAACGCGCCCCGGGTAAACTTTTAAAGCTTCCTCCAGGCACCTCATTGCTCTGGCCAGGTCGTCGTTATTTAAAACGTATGCCAGCCGAACCTCATTCAAGCCTGCACCGGGTGTGCTGTAAAAACCTGTTGCAGGGGCCATCATCACCGTTTGGTTTTCATAGCTAAATTCTTCCAGCATCCATTGGCAAAATCTGTCAGAATCGTCAATAGGCAGTTGTGCCATTACATAAAACGCCCCGCCCGGATTAGGGCAGTAAACGCCATCCATGTTATTTAAGGCGGTAACTATGGTATTACGACGAGCGGTATATTGGGCTTTCACGCTTTCAAAATATTCGTCAGGTGTATCTACTGCTGCCTCGCCGGCAATTTGTTCAACCATGCCGGGGCTTAGCCGGGCTTGGGCAAACTTGATAGCCGTGTTCCAGAATTTGCGATTTTTAGTGATGATACAACCCAGGCGGGCGCCGCAGGCACTATAACGCTTGCTCATGGTATCAATAATAATCACGTTTTCATCCAATCCATCCAAGTGCATTGGCGATACAAACTCCTGATTGTTATAGCAAAACTCGCGGTAGGCTTCATCAGCAAATAAATACAGATCATGCTTTAAAACCAGCGCTTTCAAGGTTTCCATTTCTTCGCGAGAGTACAGGTAACCCGTCGGGTTATTAGGGCTGCAAATAAAAATTGCACGTGTTTTATCGGTAATGGTTTTCTCAAACTCACTTATCGGCGGCAGCGCGAAGCCGTTACTAATGTGCGATAATATTGGTTTTACGATAATGTCGCTTTGACTGGCAAAACTGTTATAATTGGCATAGAACGGCTCTGGAACTATCACTTCATCGCCCGCATCTAAACAGGTCATAAAGGTGATCGATATCGCTTCAGACCCGCCTGTAGTTACAATAATATCTTCGGGGGTAATATTGTACCCGGCTTTATTGTAATATTTGGTGAGTTGTTTACGATAAGATAAAGTACCTTCTGAGGGCGTATATGCCCAAACTTTAAAGTCGATATTCTTTACGGCATCTATCATCCCCGAAGGGGTTTCAATGTCGGGTTGTCCAATATTAAGGTGATATACTGTTTTGCCGTCAAGCTTAGCTTGGTCGGCATAGGGTGTTAATTTTCTGATGGGGGAGGCGGGCATCCGCTGACCCTTACGGGATATACTTGGCATTTGGCAAAAATAGAAAAAAGATGAATTTTATGTGGATTAAAATATGGTTTATGTAATAAAATTGTCCTAAAACAAAAAAGACCCGAATATTCGGGTCTTTTTTGTTTTGCTAACTGACCCTTTATTCTGTAGAGATTAAAGGGTTAAGTCTTAAATCACTACCTGGTACTTGGTGCCGCCGCCTTGGCTACAACTTCGCCGATGATAGTTAAGTATTTTTGTGGGGTTTTAGCGTTGCTGGTAACCACAATAGTTTTACTAAATGGTGCTGCTACTGCTGCATTGTAAGTAATAGTGATTTTACCGGTAGCTCCTTTTTTAACCGGAGTTTTGGTATAATCGGCAATAGTACAACCGCAGGTTGGTTTTACCTCGGTAAGGATCAATGGATCAACACCTGTGTTAACGAAAGTAAATACAGTAGTAACCGGGGTACCTTGAGGTACTTTACCAAAATCGTGTTTTTCTTCGTTGAATTTAAACTCTGGTTTGTTAGGGTCAGGAGCCGGAGCTGCTGCAGGAGTAGTTTGTGCCGATGCGTTTAGTGCAAAGCCTATAACCACCGCGAACATTAAAAATATTTTTTTCATAACGAATGTTTGATTGATACAAATATAAAAGGTTTAACCATACTATTATTGTTCATTTTAAAATTAATAGCCTGTTTTTGTGCCTTGTACGGCAATGAACAGTAATTTGTTAGCTTTAAAACAGAATTTTTACAATTGTAATTGCCTCGCCATAGTTGCCGCAACTGCATTGCACCATTAAATAGTTTTTTTATGTTTGCCAATATCGGGGCCAGGCGGTTATAGCTGCACAGTTTCAACAAAACATCTGCCATTAATGTTAATAAAAACTATAGCATAAACGGCTTGTTTTGGTTGATAGGTATACCGATTACCAAATAGATTTTTTTAATTTTACCGTTTAAACAAACGCTTATGCCCGAAACTACAAATCCAGGTACCAGTAAAATAGATCTTGCTGAACTGAGTTTTGATGATTTCAAGAACGTGGTGATTAATGATTACCGCATAGCTTACGAAAGTCGACAGGCAAGCCTGATCGGACGCCGTGAGGTACTGACGGGTAAAGCCAAGTTTGGCATATTTGGCGACGGTAAAGAAGTTGCCCAGTTGGCTATGGCCAAAGCCTTCCGTAAAGGCGACTGGCGCGCGGGCTATTACCGCGACCAAACTTTCATGTTTGCTACAGGCATGAGTAACCTGACTGATTTTTTCGCTCAACTATATGCTAACCCGGATATTGAAGTAGAGCCTGCATCAGGCGGCAGGCAAATGAACTGCCACTTTGCTACCCGTTTTATTAATGAGGATGGGAGCTGGAAAAACCAGGTAGATAGCCTGAATTGCTCGGCAGATATGTCGACTACCGGCGGGCAGATGCCACGTTTGCTGGGTTTGGCTTTTGCTTCAAAGCTTTATCGCCAAAACAAAGAACTGGCGGGATCAAACCAGTTTTCTGTTAACGGCAACGAGGTTGCTTTCGGTACCATTGGTAATGGAGCTACTTCCGAGGGTTTGTTCTTCGAAGTATTTAATGCTGCCGGGGTGTTGCAGGTACCTATGGCTATTTCTGTTTGGGATGATGCTTACGCGATATCTGTCCCTGCTGATCTGCAAACTACTAAAGGAGATATATCTGAGATACTAAAAGGCTTCCAGCGGGAAGATGGTACCAACGGATACGAAATATTTAAAGTTCGCGGCTGGGACTATGTAGCCCTTTGCGAGACTTATGAACGCGCTATAGCTTACTGCCGTACAGAACATGTACCGGTGCTGATCCACGTTGTGGAGATGACACAGCCGCAGGGGCATTCTACTTCCGGTTCGCACGAGCGTTACAAAAGCAAGGACCGTTTAACCTGGGAAGGGGAGTATGATTGCTTACTTAAAATGCGCGAATGGATGATCGAGTCGGCTATTATTACCGAGGATGATCTGAGCTTTTTAGAGGATGAGGCCAAAAAACATGTACGCGAATGCCAGCGCTCAGCCTGGGATAACCTGGCTGCCCGCGTAAAAATAGAGATTGATGAAACTGTAAACCTGATTGACCAACTGGCGCAGGTATCGGCCCATCACAATGAGTTGGATGCGCTAAATGCCGAGTTATTGGCTTGCGTTGACCCGGGTAGAAAAGATACTACCACCGCGGTGCGTAAAGCGTTAAGATTAACCGTTAGGGAGTCATCCGAAGAGAAAAATGCTTTAAGCAATTGGCTGGAGCGCGAGAACGATAAAAATGCTGATCGCTTTAATTCAAAACTGTTCAGCAATTCGCCGCAATCGCCATTAAAAATAAAAGAAACGCCTGCAGAATATGCAGACGAACCGCAGCTGCTTGACGGCCGCGAGATATTAAACGCCTGTTTCGATGCCAACTTTACCCGCGATAAAAAGATCGTAGCTTTTGGCGAGGATGTTGGCGCCATAGGCGATGTGAACCAGGGCTTCGCGGGGTTACAAAGTAAATATGGTCAGTTGCGTATTACCGATACAGGTATTCGCGAGTCGGCTATTATTGGTAAGGGTATGGGCCTGGCTATGCGTGGCCTGAAACCTATTGCCGAGATTCAATATGTAGATTATGTGCTTTACGGTATTACTGTATTGAGCGACGATTTGGCCAGTTTAAGTTACCGTACCGCCGGTGGTCAAAAAGCCCCGCTTATTATACGTACCCGCGGGCATCGCCTGGAAGGTATCTGGCACTCAGGTTCGCCGATGGGGATTATTTTGAATGCTATGCGCGGGTTGCATGTGTGTGTACCCCGCGATATGACACAGGCTGCCGGTATGTACAACACCCTGCTGCGTGGCGACGAGCCTGCTATTGTAGTAGAATGTCTAAACGGATATCGCCTGAAAGAAAAATTGCCTTCAAATGTAGGCGAGTTTACGGTGCCATTAGGCAAAGCCGAGATTTTGCGCGAAGGTGCGGATATGACTGTGGTGTCTTACGGCTCTACTTTACGGGTGGTTTTAGAAGCTGCCGTTGAATTAGAAAAACTGGGTATTCATATCGAAGTGATCGATCCACAAACTTTATATCCTTTTGATATTGATAACATATGTGGCAACTCGTTATATAAAACTAATAAATTGTTGGTGGTTGACGAGGATTTACCGGGTGCAGCTTCAGCCTATATCTTGCGTAACATCATCGAATCGCAAAAAGGATACTATGCTTTAGATTCGCCGCCGCGTACCTTGACCGCTAAAGATCATCGCCCGCCTTACGGTTCGGATGGTGATTACTTTACCAAACCATCGGTTGATGATGTGGTAGAGATAGTTTATGGCATGATGAGCGATAGCAATCCAAGCACCTATCCGCCGATATATTAATCGAACAAAAAAATAAATTTATATAATGAGTGACCTAACCGGTCGCTCATTTTTCTTTTAAACTATTTACCTATGAATATCGAATTTTCTGAAATATCTAACATTATAAAAAATCGCCGCACCACAAAGCCATTCATGATGAATGGCCAAAAAGCCACGAACGAGCAAATTAACCAACTCTTAGAACTGGCCGACTGGGCACCAAACCACGGCTTAACTGAGCCCTGGCGCTTTACGGTATACTCAAACCCCGCAGACTTTTGTCAGGCTCACGCCGAATTGTACAAGCAAAACACACCGCCCAACGAATTTGCACAGGGCGTTTATGACAACCTTTCACATCAGGGTGATCAAGCATCGCATGTAATTGTAGCGGTAATGCAGCGGGGCAATTTGCCTAAGATCCCCGCATTCGAAGAATTGGCGGCTACTGCCTGTGCGGTACAGAATATCTTACTGGGCGCTACTGCGGCGGGCCTGGCGTCTTATTGGGGTACCGGCGGCATGATACTAAAACCCGCGATGCGTACGTTTTTAAACTTACGCGACGAGGATGAGGTAATGGGCGTGGTATACCTGGGCTATGCTGATGAGCAGCCGCAAGGTGTAAGGCAAATTCCGCTGTCCGAAAAGGTTAAGTGGGCGTAAGCACAACTTTTTGTCCACCTGTTTCGTATATTCAGTAGTTATTTAATCTGAGTATAATTGTTTTGTTGGATTTTAAATAATTGTTAATAAAATTTATTTATTAGTAAATATTGTGTATATTTGTATACCAATTGTACCAGCTCACACCTGATTTTTATTAACTATTGAATTTAAAACTCAAAAGAATATGAGAAAACATTTTTGGTGGATAGGTTGCGTTTCGCTGATGTTATTAATCAGCATTGTCGGCTTTACGCCGGTTAACGCGACGAAAAATTCAGACAATTTTAAGACTACACATACGGTTACTGCTAAAGAGCTATTTGCTCAATACGTAAGCACCATATATCAAACTGCCCGTTTACAAGAAACAGGTATGGATATGGGAGTTTTCCAAAAAGCGCTGACCGGTTATTTCAATATCAAATCTGCAAATAACCTGGCTCAAAACAGCTCGGTAATTACGGTGGTTGATTTTAGCAAATCAAGCCGCGAAAAACGCATGTGGATCGTTGACTTGCTGAACAAGCATTTGCTATTAAACACCTGGGTAGCACACGGACAAGGTAGTGGCGACGATATGGCAACCAGTTTTTCTGATAATAACGAGTCGCATCAAAGCAGTTTAGGCTTTTATCTGGCCGATGATATTTATGTAGGTAAACATGGCCGTTCGTTACGTTTAGATGGCTTAGATCAAGGCTTTAATACCAACGCCCGCTCACGTGGTGTAGTGGTGCATGCTGCAGAATATGTAAGCGAGTCTGCTATAGCACAAATGGGTCGTTTAGGGCGTAGCTTTGGCTGCCCTGCGGTATCGCCACAGGTAATAGATCAGGTTATCAATACTATAAAAGGTAAATCGGTATTTTTTATCAATGGTAATAATCCAAGCTATACCTCGAAATATTTAAACGATTCGGTTTTTGCGAATTTTACGATGCCTGCGGATAGCACGTCAATGATCAATTCGCCGACTTTATAAGAATTTCATTGTTTTTCAATAATAAAGAATGCCTGTCTCGTTATGAGGCAGGCATTTTGCTTTTGTTGTCATTGCGAGCGAAGCGTGGCAATCGCGAACATTGCATCCTTGCGATTGCCGCGCTTCGCTCGCAATGACAATTTTAAATAGGTTAATGCAGATTATCAAAACGATTGCCCTATTGAGAAATAAATCGTCGTTGTTTTTGCAGTGGTGGCCTGGATGTACAGATCGTGTTTCTGCAAAATGTTAGTCATGCCGATATCCACATTCATACTTACGGCAAATCCACGATTGAGCTGAAAGCCTAATACAGTAGTTGCTCCATAGTCCAGCGATTTGAAATCGCCACCGTTACCAAATTTATATTGATAGGTAGCCTGAACATCGCTTAAAGCTGTTGCGGTTTCTGTTTTACTATTTGCGCTGATACCCTTAGCAATAAACGGACCTGCACCCAGAAATATATTTGCACCCGCATTGCCAACGGGCAAATGGCCTATGAAATCAACCGGAATTTCGAGATAATGGAGATTGTAAATGCTGGCAACAGCAAAATTATTTGTTCCTGAAACTTTGCCGCCCATGCCCTGGTATATCAGTGCGGGCCTTATAGAAAAGTAGTCGTTATACTGGAAATCCAGATTAAAACCTACAGAGAGCGGGCTGGTCAGGCTGGTATAAGCTTGATAACTTGTTGGCGCTTTAACAGATAGGGATGCATAGTTTGAACCACCGGCCAGCCCATAAGTAATTTTTGGTCCGTCGTAATTGTCTACCAGGTTTTGCGCCAGTGCTAAAAATGCGTTTGCAATAAGAGCAAGCGTAAGAAAAACAGATCTCATTAATCAATTGATAAGATAAAGGCAGCAATATAATATTTTTACCGATGATTAACTTATCGACATTTTAACCGAGAGCCTTCTTTTATGTCAATTGCGAGCGAAGCGCAGCAATCGCAGGGATGCAATATTCGCGATTGCCACGCTTCGCTCGCAATGACAGTTATAGCATTTGGCTTATTTCAACGTCGCCAAAGCATTATACAATACAATATCCAAACCATAAACATCCGGGCGTACCTGTACCGTACCCGTGCTATCTACCCAACCCGTCATATAGGTAATCAATACCGGTACTTTTGGCGATAAGGCTATTGACGTTGGCTCGGGGTTGTCTTGTCCCATGTCTTTAGAGATCAAATCATATTTGGCACCTTCGCCAAATAAGTTTAGCGCTAAACCTTGCGGATCGCCCAGGCGTACGCAGCCATGGCTAACTGCACGCATAGATTGACCAAATGCCGCTTTAGCAGGGGTGTCATGCAGGTAAACGCTGCTTTGGTTGTTGAACAAAAATTTGATCTTGCCTAGAGAATTCTGATCGCCCGGTTTCTGTTTAAACTCATAATCGGTAGCGGAAACCTTATCCCAGTCGATATCATCCGGGTCAATCAGTGAGCCATCTTTATAAACGTTAATGCCTTTATTCTCCAGATAATAACGGTCCTTCCTGGCTTCAACAATAATTTCTTTACTGGCAATGCTTTGGGGGATATTCCAAACCGGGTTTACGTCAACACTATGAATCATACTGCTTAGTTGCGGGGTAGAGTGACGGTTAGGTTTATCTACTTTATCGGTATCCACATAGTTCTCTAGTGTTTTGCCATTATTCATGTCGCGGCCCTGGCCAACACACACTTTCATATTGAGTATAGATTTTCCGTCCTGCATCACATCTAACCTAAAGTCGGGAATGTTTACCATAACGAATTTACTAGCGTTAGGTCTGTTGCGCCATCTTAAACGTTCCAGGTTGGTAATGATAACCCGCTTAGTTTCTTCTGCCGATGCGCCGTCGGCTACCGTACCGGCGGCCAGCGCTTTTTGTAACGCCAGGTAATTTGGATCTTTGGGTTGAATACTATCCAGGTAAGTTTTTAAATCCGTCACCTGGAAAACTTTAGCTAACGCATTGCTATCGGGGCGTGGAGTAGCGATAAAATATCTTGAGTAGATAGATTTGGGGTTAACTATGCCATACTGTAAAGCGTTGCTGTAACGCATTAAGGAATTGGCCGAAAGAATCTCCAACTCGGCTATGTCATGATACGCTTCGTCTAATGTTTTGATACCTTTTTTGTTGTGAAATTTATTGATCAGTGCTGCTATTTCACTGGCGTTAAATAACTCCGGGTTAAGCCCGTGCTGGCCGGCATTTTGAAAATAAGTGACAGACGTATTCATGTCTTTATTAAAGATGTGGTCCATCACAAAAACCGGGTCGTAGTTATTTTGCTCATAAAAATTGCTGATGTAGGAGCCGTAAGTAAGTTTTGATTTTTCATCGGCCAATACTTTTTGAAATACATCGGCCAGGCCTTCGGGAGTAACATCTTTAAAAACCTTATTTTGGGTTTTTTGGTAAAGGGTTTTGCCCATGTCTGAGCGACTTTTTTTACAGCTTTGAAAAACAACGGCTGCGGCAATAAACAGAACTATAGTAAGTTTGGTAAAATTTTTAGTGTTGATTGACATAAGTTTAAATTAATTCACGGGGCGTATAGCAATACATATACCATTTATAAAAAAAAGCGCATAATATTTGCTGCTGAAATATACTCAATAAAAAATAGTTAGTACTATATGGCAGATAACCACAAACCTGAAGTTTGGCTACGCGGCCCGCTGGATGGAATACCGCCCCTGGTGCAGCCCGTGGCGCATGCCTTATTGCAGGCCAGGGAGGAAGTAAACGCTATTATGGCCGATTTTCCGGAAATACTATTATGGGTGAAGCCCGTGGGTTTGGCCTCGCCGGGTTTTCATTTGCAGCATTTAGCAGGTGTATTGGATAGATTATTTACTTATGCAAAAGGCCAACTGCTTACGCAACATCAGCTCAATAAATTATCGTTGGAAGGACATATGCCCGAAATAGGCTACAGTGTAAGTACTTTACTGGAAATTTTTAATCGCCAGGTAGAAGATGCCGTCCTTCAACTCAGCAGTACAGATGAGCTAATGTTGACCGAGAAAAGAGGAGTGGGGCGCGCGCAAGTACCGTCGACGGTTATTGGTTTATATACCCATGCGGCCGAGCATGTGATGCGGCATGTTGGGCAGTTGTTAGTTACAGCGAGGATGTTGCAGGGGTAGGATGTTTGTCATTGCTGGCGTAGTCCGATCCCGAACGTTCGGGACGAATCTTGTATAACTTAATTGAAATGACGTCATTGCGAGGAACGAGCGTGACGATCTCTTACCGGACGATCAAAG